>OZ245059.1:0-2632739 GCA_965224735.1 Robiginitomaculum sp.
CGTCTCTGTATCGCCCGCCATGATAACGCGCTGAATAGGGGCGGCGCCGCGCCATCGTGGCAGCTTTGATCCGTGTAAATTTAGACTCCCATATTTTGGTGCATCCAGCGCCCGTTGAGGCAATATTTTCCCGTAGGCAACCACGCATGCAACATCGGTTTCCAAATTTTCCAAATCATCAATAACAGATTTTTTTAGAAAACTTTCGGGCGTCCTAACTTCAATGCCCATACTTTCAGCAAAATTATGAACAGGGCTTTTGCGCAAACTCTTCCCGCGCCCAGCCCGTCTTGGCGGCTGGCTGTACACCCGCGTTACATCATGGCCTGCGCCAATGATTTCTGATAGGGAGGCCACAGCAAATTCTGGCGTGCCCATAAACACAACACGCATTACTGCTCAGCCTTTAATTTTTTTGCTTTTTGCACTTTCTTCACGGCGTGCGCGCGCTTAAGGCGGGAGAGATAATCAATAAACAAAACGCCCTTTAGGTGATCCATTTCATGCTGAATACAAACCGCATACAAATCTTCGGCCCACTCAGTAACGCGCGTTCCTTCATAATCCAGATAAGTAAGCTTCACCCGCTCCGAGCGATCAATATCGTCAAACACTTCGGGGACAGAAAGGCAACCTTCTTCATAAGTTTTTTCTTCTTCCGCCATTTCCAAAATTTGTGGATTGATGAAATATTGCGGCGCAGGGTCTTCGCCTTCACGGGCAATATCCATAACGATAATTTGCAAAGGTTCCCCCACTTGTATCGCAGCAAGGCCAATGCCAGGAGCCGCATACATGGTTTCAAGTAGATCATCCATAAATGCGCGCGTTTCATCCGTCACCTTTTCCACAGGTTTGGAAACAAGATTTAGAGTCTTATCTGGAACCGTTAATATGGGTCTTATACTCATGCTCTTCATGTAAGTGTGCACTCCCATTTCGTCAAGTTAATCCGCTCTCTCAATTATAGACAGAACCCTTAGAGTGTGTGAGTATAAAACTATGGAGCCTATAATATCATATTCAGGATTGGAACTCTCCCTCGCAGAGATCATACTCGGCCTTGCTTTTATGTTGCTTGGCGCTCTACTGATGGTGTTTTTTATGCGCAAAAACGGTGCACGTCTGCAACAATATTTAGGCGATATGCGCAAACAACATTCCGAGTTGCAAGGCCGTTTATCACAATTTTCTGAAGACGCCGCCAAGCGCGAGGCTCGCCTGCAAGATAGTTTAAACCAACGCCTTGATCAAGTGTCCCACAATGTTGGAAAATCCCTCAATGATACCCAAGAGCGAAGCGCCAAAAACTTAAAAGATCTGCATGAACGTCTTGCCCTTATTGATCGAGCTCAAAAAAACATTGAAATTCTCTCTAGTGAGGTTTCTGGCCTGCAAAATATTCTCTCTAACAAACAATCGCGCGGTGCTTTTGGTGAAAAACAAATGCAAGATTTAATTGAGAATTCCCTGCCGCCAAATGCGTATTCTTTCCAAAAAACCCTCTCAAATGGCACAAGAGTCGACGCGCTTATTCACCTGCCTGGAGATCAAGGTCATGTGGCTATCGATTCTAAATTTCCTATGGAGGGGTGGCGCAGGTTTATGGCGGCTGAAAACAAAGCTGACAAACTAACGTCTAGCCGTGCGTTTCGCCGCGATATGAGCGTCCATATAAAAGATATATCGGAGAAATATCTTATCTTTGGCGAAACCTATGAAATCGCGCTGATGTTCTTGCCATCCGAGGCGATTTTCGCAGAGCTGCACACAAACTTTTCAAACATTGTAGAAAAAGGGTTTAGCCAAAAAGTCATGATCGTTTCCCCGACCACTTTTATGGCCACATTACACACCATGCGCGCCGTGATGAAGGACGCCGCTATGCGAGAGCAAGCCCATATTATTCAAAAAGAAGTTGGCACGCTCGCCAATGATGTGCGGCTTTTATCAGAGCGAACATCCAAATTACAGACCCATTTTAAACAAGCGGGTAAGGATATTGATGATATTCTAGTCTCCAGCAATAAAATTACCCAGCGAGCCGATAAAATAGATAAGCTCGATCTGCCAGAAAACCAACCAGGCAAAACAGAACTACCAGAGATTTAGAGATAAATGCGTGTGAATTTAACGCCCGCGCCGCGTTTGGCAATCTTGTTGTGCGCGTTGTCGCACTTCGCGTAGACGCGCTTTGCAATTTTTCTCGTCTTCATGCCGCGTATTGGGCACCATATAAGGCTCAAGTAAATTTGCCATAGAAATTTTTCCGTCCATTATTCCTTGCGGATCGCGGTCTAATTGGTTGGCTATATCTTGCAGAACGCTTGTAAATTTTTCTCGGCTCACACTACGAGCAAAATTGGGGGCAAAGGCAAAATTATGCGGCATAGCATTTTCAGATCCAAGTGCGCGCGTGCGCCACGCTTCAAGTTCCACAAGTGATAAAAGTTTACTCTTGTCTATATCAGCAGATGTAAAAGCCACTTCTATGCCTGCCCGAACTTCTGATTTATCTATGGTATAATCACCATTATTGTCAAAACTTGCAAATAAAAGCGCGCCGATGCGCGGAACAAGGGCACTATCTGCGCTTAACTCAAACGCAGAAACATTATCCAATGTTTTAATAGTCCCTAAAGTTTTATCGCTAATATCAGGCCGAGGTGTTCCAGTTACAATTTGCGCGCTTGCATTTAATCCAAGCAACAAACAACAAACAGCTCCCAATACAAATAGACGCATATTTCTCTCGCAATTTACTAAGCCTAAATTGACCGCCCGAGCGTTAAAACGCAAGTGAAAATAGCATAATATTATGTCCCCTTAGAAAGGACGCCGGCTTGCCATTGCAGCCGTAATCGTCCCATCGTCTAAATAATCAAGCTCGCCGCCAACGGGAACGCCGTGCGCAAGCCGCGTTACCTTCACTGCACATGCGCGCAGATGATCCGTGATATAATGCGCCGTGGTTTGCCCGTCTATGGTCGCATTCATCGCAAGGATGACCTCACTTACATTATCATCTGCCGCACGCATGATAAGCACGGCAATGTTTAAATCTTCGGGGCGAATACCATCAAGAGCTGACAAACAGCCCCCTAAAACATGATACCGCCCGCGAAAGGCTGCGGCACGCTCCATAGCCCAAAGATCACCAACCTCTTGCACAACACAAATTATGCTACTATCGCGCCCTAACGCTGAGCAAATATGACAAGGATCCATCACATCTATATTCCCGCATACTTGACATGGTTTTATTTTCTCACCAGCCTGCGCCAAGGCATCTGAAAGAGGTATCAATAATTTCTCTCGCTCTTTGACAAGCGCTAGCGCCGCGCGCCGAGCCGAGCGCGGGCCAAGGCCTGGCAATTTTGCCAACAAACTGATTAACCTTTCAATTTCCGCGCCTTTGGCAGACATGTTCTCTCCGCATGTATGGTGATTCGCACAAAGCCTAATCCAGCACAAAAATACCCGCAAGTTTTCTTTAAATGTTGATTAACCTTGATAGTCGCCCAATTGGCTCAATATTTGCTTTGCCTTATTGTGAACACAATATATTTTTAAGGAATGCACCATGGTAGGACAGTATTTAGCCGCAATTATAATGTTTTTTCTCACCATCAGCTTCACAGCGATGTTTTTTCTACCGCCGCTTAAAATAAAACTACGAAGCGCATTGGTTAATTTCTATTGGGTTGGTGTCTGGCTATTCCTTGGCGGCATTACAGCAATGGCTGGCTCGCAGGCCGTCCTGAATATAATGGGCCTAAACATTAATACGATAAGTAACGCTGTAATTTTTGGAATTTCAACGTCCTTCGTGCTCTTCGTTATGTTCGCATGGGGGCGGTTGACCTTGAAAGGCCTTGCCATGGTCTCGGGTAAAAAAAATAAAATAGAAAATTAACCACCAGCAAGCGGCGGCAGTGCCAAAAAGTCAAGCGGCTCTTGCGTAACTGGTTTGCTCGGCACTGCACGGCTTGTAGAAACAGGCACGTCAGGGTTTTTTAAATTATCAGGAGCAGTTTGAAGGCGCGGTACAGATGTCATTTTGGTTAAATCATCATGGAGATTACCATAAAGAGATTGCTGCTTTGCAGTCGCTATATCTGGCCTAGGGATAGGCGCAGGCATCTGTCTTTGTGGCAGCATATGAGCCAATGGCGCCCGCTGTTGTCTTGATGCTTGTTTCGGTTGAGGGTGTAGCCTCATTTGCCTTTGCATGTTTAGCGGGCGATCCATAGGCGTTCTGAGCGCCGCTGCTTGTTGTGCTCGCAGCATCATTTGTCTTTGTTGCTGTCTTTGAAGCTCCGCTTGCGTCACGCTTTTTTGACCGGGCGGTAAAGGTTGTTGTTGAGGATTTCCATAAATACGCGGTTTGCGCGGATCAATGACCCGTGTTTGCGGGCTTACTGGTTGCGGCAGTTTATAATTTGCAAAAACGGGTGCAAAAGCTTGCATGTTTCTTCGCATGGGCGCTCTTTTGAGCTGTGCTCTGGGAGCTGAAATTGGCTGGCGCCGCACTATCCTCCTAGAGCTTTGCTGCACAGACCTTTGCGGCACAGAGCTTGGCTTTGGATGAGTTACCACAGGTGTGCCAACCCGAACCGTATGTGCTCCAGCCGCTACCGCACGGCTCATCAGGCGATCAATATCCGTAGTGGATTGCCCGCTAATACTGATAGGGCTTGAAACTGGGGTTGCGATCTCAGAATTAAACTCGCATATTCCCGAGCGCGCTTGCACATTTACACGTACAAAATTCCAACCTCGGCACTGAGCATCCCCTTGGCATTGTTGTTTACATTGCCAAGGTGAGGTCGCCGCAATTTTCAAATAGGGTTTGCCCGGGCGATAAGTACTCTGATCTGCGGCTTGTGCGTCAAAAGTCAGGAATGGAGCCATCCCAAATACCAGTCCAGATACCAGTCCAGATATAAGAGCAAAAGATGTAAAACGGCTCATAGCTACCTCCAAAAACGAATCAATTAGGAGCAGTCTTGATAAAAGGCCTTAGGAATGGGTTAATGCGATCCGTCTCCAGTTTCTCTAATATAAGTATATGTATAGTCTGCTATAGTTTGAGCCTAAATCTTATAGTGGCGCTGCAACCAACATAGCCCAGTAAGTTTGGTATGTGGTTTTGGGTTCATAAACCAGGGCAATGCCAAATTCTGTAACATCAGCACGCAGTAAATTTTCGTTATGACCAGAGCTTTTTTGCCAAGCCATAAAAACTTCACCCCAACTTTTTTGACCTGTCGCTACATTTTCGGCCGCTATAGAAAATTCAGAATAACCCTGCCTTTGTAGCCGTTCGCCATGACCGGAACCATCACTACCCGTATGGGAAATTATGCCGTGCTTTGCCAAATCAGTAGCGTGAGTTTTTGACGCTGCGCTAAGTGCTGTATTTAAAACAACAGGCGAGCGACCATGCCGCGCGCGATATGCGTTCAAATCAGCCAAGGCAATGTTTAAATTAAGCGGCGCGGGCGGCACGGAAGGAAATTGTGGGTTAGCACCAAAACCATTATTAAGGCTACAGAACATAATGGGTTTAGAAATATCAGCTTGCTCAACAACCGTGCCTCGGCATTTTCCGTTATCTGCCTTGCACAGCGCCGTACACGCTTCAAAAGAGCTTACTTCTATTTGTTTATAGGTTCCATCATCAGGAAAGGTACTCACACTGCTGTCACTGTTTTTCGCATAGACCCTCATGTCAAGAAAAAACATGAAAACCAAAACAATGAACAGGCGCACCTAGAAACTCCATAAGAATGTAGCCTCCCGTTCTTAATACTTTTCGTTAAATATAGATTAAAGTTCTCACTTTTCATAATTCTATACCAAAGCAGGTAGAAACGGCCAAGTCGCAAAAATTAGATGCGAACGAGCCTTAGAAGTGAACGGGCGGCGACGGCAGACTGTACACATAGTTACCTCTCCACAATACTCGCCAAAGGCATGGCCAGAGAACCAATAGTGCCAAAACCAATAGTAAAAGTCTAATCATCAAAACAATCCTTTATAGTATCCGTTTAATCGACGTAATTACTCCTGTGGTTTGTGCAATACGCGCCGCAGCGTCTCTAAGCGGCTCTATCGCGACGCACATATGGTGTGCATTGGCGTGGAGCAACATTTCTCTATCGCCCATAATCCCCACATGCCCCGTCCAAAAAATTAGATCGCCGCGCACAAGACCTGTCAATTTTTCCGTGATTTCAACGGATGTACCAAGGGTTGTTTCTTGCATACCCGCATCGCGCGGCGCATCCAGACCGCATGCCCGTAGCGCAGTTTGCACTAAGCCCGAACAGTCAACTCCGTCAGGCGATACACCTCCCCATATATAAGGGAGGCCAAAATGTAACTCAGCCGCTTCAACAAAATCTGTTGGCTCTTGTCCAAGTTCTACAACATGGTTTTTATGCACATAGCCTACATCAAGCATTCTAATATAATCCCCCTCCTCGTCCTCCGCCAATAATTTTGCGTTCATTGGCAAAGAGGTGCGAATAGCGGATTTAAAATTTGCTTTCAAAAATGCGGGTGCACGCAAATTGCTGATGCGGTGAGTGGGTTCATAGCGGCTTGGCATGAGCGCCATTTTAGGCACATACCCCACATAGCCTTTTCTGTCCGCCTGCACTTCTTGACCCCATAGCCACGAACCGTGCAAATCATAAACATCAAATTCACTGCCGATAAGCAGCTGCGTTTCCATCATTGATGCATTCGCAGGTTTATTGTGTAGCGGCACGACGGGCATACGCACTTGGTAGCGCACGGCAGGAACATAGGTTTTCGCATCTACTTTGCCTTCAAGATACGCGGCAGCCACATTTTCATTATAGGCATTTACTCTTGGATCAAGTTTGTTGTCTAATTTGCTCATTAGCTCACTTTAATGGCATGACCTTTCTCTGGTCAAGGCGTCTATCAAGAGTTTGCGCCGCGCGGCAAATGCGGGCGGAAAACGCCGCAAGATAGCGCGAGCCACCCGCTGTTCGTTTGACTAAGACAGAACGTTTATCTCGCAAATCTGGGCCACGATCAACAAACCCGTAACCCGTTAAAGTATTAAGCGCACGTGTTATCACTGCTTTGGTCACATTAAGCTGCTCTGCAAGCGAGCGTACTGTGTGCGGTCCTTCTTCAAGATAAACTGTGGTCAAAAGCGCGAGCTGGCGCGTAGCAAGATCAGGCACATCTGCTAAAACCCCGTTTAAATTAACCTGGTGCCAAAGCGCAAGCGCTTCTTTGCGATTTAATTTTTCCTGGCATTGTTGCAAAATTTACTCCCAAAACAAATCACTATGTATACTGATTCGCACAAAGGTGATTCACTCGTCAAGGGGCGGAAGAACATTTACTGCCGATTAACCAATAAGAGGATTAGTAAAAAGAAGAAAGACAAAATTTATAGTAAAAGAGAATATGACCAGTTACTTAAAGCCTGTATCAAGGTTGGCGCCAATGACAGAATACTCAATAGTGTGCGGAGGTCCTTCCCAGCCTCTTTTGACTTGGGAAAATATTATCCCAACTCTCTTACTGTCATCTCCAAGCGCAATATAACCGATTGGGGCTGCACCTAGTATATATGAAGGGTCATCATGTTTGAATTTTGCAATACGTTTTTTCCCCTTGTTCTTTGAGAGAAGAAAGACTGCGGATTGGCGTACCATTTTCATCTTCCACATACTTGTGCTCATCGCTATATCATTGTTTATAGTATAGGTAAGTATGTCAGACTTATGGTGAATATCACCCGTATTAAAATGAAAATCTTTGCTTGGAGTAATGCCATTACTTTGCATATTTTCGTATATCAGCGCTTGGTGGTCACGCCAAAAATTAGAGAAATCTGCATCCATGTCCATAGTTGCGGCGCCTTCGCCAGTTCGGAAGACATCCTTCCAAACAACTTTATCTGTTATTAAATCCTGAATAATTGTTTCAATATGAATTATGCCAGAAGGGCCAGTATCAAAAATAGAAATAAAAGCAATCTTCCCACTTGCATTATAACCTAACGGGCAAAACTTGTCCGTGATGAAAGGCCGTTGTTTAAACGATGACTTCAACGATGAAAAAGCTTTAAAGCTGGCTGCATCCATATTAAGACACTCAGGAGTGGGTGTTAATACTATTTTTTTAGTATTTTGGTTTTTAGTATCCTGTTGTGGCTTGATAAACGTTCTAGAGGTTTGATTAATGGATAAAGGTAACTTTATTCGCTTGTTTGGAGTGCCGGAAAAGGATTGGTCATCCCCATCGGCAAGAAAACTTACGGCTAAACCGTTGTTTGCTGTATTGACTTTAATATCTGTAATGTTATCGCCAAGAAATCGAGAATCTAAATGACTAATGAATGAAGTTCCAAGATTAATAGAGAATAGCCCTAAATGTGTAAAATGATTACCACCACCGTTAAGATCAGCGTGGGCATTGTTTATAAAGGGAGCAAAAAACATAGGCTCATTACTTTTGTCTACGCTTTGAATAAGGGTAATATTATCAGGCATCAGTAATATTCTACCATAGTCAAATTCACCCCCACCAGTACCCTTATCAATTGTGTACACACCCGAAACATAGCGTGTCCCCTTTCGGTCAGTCCTTACCCGATCAAGGACGACGGGCGTTACCTTTTGTTTGTCTTTTAAAAGGATTTGTGGCGGAAGTCCGTCAACGAGTGATTTTGTAATAAAGGCAGTGCGTTCTACCGCGCATTGTTCACCGTGTTCACCGTTTATTTGCCAAGTACTATCTTTTCCAAGGCAATCAAATGTGGCCGTATTTACATCGGTTGAAACGCCCTGTCTGGATGCATGTGCGTCAGGATTTGCAACTTCTTGTTTTGGTTTGCAGGCTACAAATAGGCTTGCGCTAAGCAAGAGGCTCAAGGCGAGAGTAAGTTTTTGCATCATTATTCCATCCTAATGGTTATGAATATGTGCGTCCAATAATAGATAATAACAAGATATTATCAATTAAAGAACTGCATAAATATTTGTTTTTATTTTAGGGTTTGTGATTTGAGCCATGTGGTAGCAACAAGGCATTATACTGGTTTCCCATATTGGCGATTAACCATCTTATTATGGCAATCTAACGCGGGCCTTTTTGAATAAGGAGTGATTATTTGCTTTATATTTATGAACGGCACGCCTATATATGCAAATCATGAGACCAATTCGGAGAGCCATATGGTAGAGCTTGCACTACCCAAAAATTCCAAAATCGGCAAAGGAAAGAACTGGCCCGCGCTAGAAGGGGCTAAACGCATGAAGACGTTCAAAGTTTATCGTTATAGTCCTGATGATGACAACAATCCCACTTGGGATACATATGCCGTTGATTTGGACGATTGTGGTCCGATGGTTTTAGATGCCATGATTAAAATAAAAAATGAAATTGATCCAACGCTTGCTTTCAGGCGTTCTTGCCGTGAGGGTGTTTGCGGGTCATGTGCGATGAATATTGGCGGGCGTAACACACTCGCCTGCACCAAGGGGATTGATGAGTTTAAAGGCAATACAATTACCATATCACCTTTGCCGCATATGCCTGTTGTGCGTGATCTTGTCCCTGATCTTTCAAATTTTTACGCGCAATACGCGTCTATAGAACCGTGGCTACAAACCATAACGCCAACGCCGCAAAAGGAATGGAGGCAAAGTGAAAAAGACCGCGATAAACTCGATGGCCTTTATGAATGCATTTTGTGCGCGTCTTGCTCTACAGCGTGCCCGAGTTATTGGTGGAATGGGGATCGGTATCTTGGCCCTGCGGTTTTGTTACAGGCTTACCGCTGGCTTATTGATAGCCGTGATGAAGCGACGGGCGAGCGTCTTGACGAGCTTGAAGACCCATTCCGGCTCTATCGTTGCCATACCATTATGAACTGCACCAATGTTTGTCCCAAAGGTTTAAACCCCGCCAAAGCAATTGCAGAGATCAAAAAAATGATGGTGGCCAGAACTTTTTAAAGCAAAGTATTTAATATCCACTTTTTATGTCTAACCCCCGTCTTCCAAACGGGTAGCTTTAGCGCAAATTGTAAGCTTATGACAGAAGGTAAACATTGCGTTTTTTATCATAGATATGACCTCGTATGATCAAAACAGTATCGCTATAAGGTTTTGCAAGGCGATATCCGCTTGCGTGTCTGGGATATTATCCGTCAGCTCTGCAATGAAAACGGCGTTGATATTATCACTTAATATTATCAGGGGTATTCTCTCGAAGGATGACATTCATATGTTTGTACCTGTCATATGTTTGTATCTGTAACGCCAACATTGGTTATCAGTAATGGTTTAGTTCTATTTTAGTCTGGGTTTATGAATTCACTACCGAATTTTTATAGGTGTTTTGTAATCATTAATTACTCTTAATCCGCACCTGTCACTGTTTTTAGATAAGCAATTATATTTTTGCGATCTTCTTCTTTTTTTAGGCCAAAGAAAGCCATTGTAGTGCCATGGACAAGTGCTTTTGGTTTTATCAAATATTGGTTTAAAATCTCTTCATTCCACGTAATTCCAGAATCTTTCATCGCGGAGGAATATACAAATCCATCTGTGCTCCCTGCTTTGCGACCAAAAACGCCATGAAGATTTGGGCCAACGCGATGTTTAGCGCCCTGTTTTGTTGTATGACACGCGGCGCATTTTTTGAAAACTTTTTTGCCTAACTCTTCTGGTGTTGCAGCGCCTTTAGGCGCAGGCTGGTTTTTTTGTGCTTTTGTTTTTGACGCTTGGGGGGGCGTATGAGCCGCTGTATTTTGAACTTTTGGCGCCGGGCTTGGCGCTGGACTTTCTTTTTTAGAGCAGGCGCCTAAAGAGAAAAAACTACAAGCTAAAATAGCGATTGGTAATGTATGAGAGAGTTTTGACATGGTTTCTCCTGTGTTTTAACTGATGACGACAAAACGTCGTAAAGACCTACCCAAAAAACGTCAACAGTCCTGCTAAGGTAAGGCGGCGGCTTAAATTATATTTGGGAGCATGTGACATGGGAACCTTAAAACCAGCTATGCTATACATAATTGTTGCATATTCACCAAATTGCAAATGCATTTATCGCTAAATCCAAACAATGGCCAAACAATGGCATGAATAATGCTAGGACTGATTGATTAACTGTTTAGTCCGACAGTGTGCTGGTGTTGTGTATAGTGATCTGTCAACCAAGGAGGTTTTATGGGACAAGTATTACACGAAAGCGCCAAGACGACGTACATTACGAGAGCAGGGCTACAGCGATCGCAAGCTTCAACCCAAGCATTAGCCTTGCAATACGGGTTGAATGTGAAAACGATTGCGAAATGGCGCAAACGCGATTTCACGCATGATGTCGCGATGGGGCCAAAGAAACGATCTTCGAGAATGTTGAGCTGTAAGTGTTGAGCATTGAAGAGGAAGCTATGTGTGTGGCGTTTCGCCAGCATACATTACTGCCTCTTGATGATTGTCTGTATGCTTTGCAAGAGACGCTTCCTCATCCCTCCAGATCCGCTCTACACCGCTGTTATCAGCGCCACGGTATAAGCCGTCTCCCCAACCCGAAAAATGACAAACCTGCAAAGAAGGTGTTCAAGACATATCCAATAGGGTATTTTCATGTTGATATTGCCAAAGTGCGCACAGAGGAAGGGAAACTCTACATGTTTGTTGGCATAGAGCGGACATCGAAATATGCATATGTTGAATTGCACGCGCGGCAAACGAAAATGGTTGCTGCAGCATTTTTACGTAAGCTAATCACAACCGTGCCTTATAAAATCCACACCCTTCTTACTGATAACGGGATACAGTTCACCAATCGCAAACAAGATAAATATGCTGGCATACATATCTTTGATCATGTGTGTCACGAACATGACATCCAGCACCGCCTGACGAAAACCCAGCACCCTTGGACGAATGGACAGGTGGAACGCATGAACCGTACCCTCAAAGGCCTCACGCCTTACGAATATATTTGCAAAATATCTACAAAGGAGCCACAACGGTTTAACGTAAACCCATACCAGCACACTGTGGGACTAGGGTCAGGACTCATTAAAGCCAATATATAACGATTGCAGCGATACATATTGTTGAGAAAAAGGTGTGTGCGCACCTATCATAGCGTGTTGAGACACGTCTCCAGTCTTTGATCCTACCAAACATGTTTTGGGCCTTGTGCCGCTGTTTGTACAAAACCTTATCATATGGGATATGCTTTTTTCGATTTCGGCGCGGGGGAATACACGGGGTGATATTGTGCGCGTATAATGCCTCCAAGAGCGCAACACGAAACCAATTTGAATCATAGCCTTTGTCGCCTAAAAGATGTTGCGCTCTTGGGAGTTGGTCAAGCAATAAACGTGTCCCCTTTATGGCCGCTCATTTGTCCCTCACTGAGCACCATGACAACAGGCCGCCCCGCGCCATCACAAACCGCATGGAGTTTTGAGTTCAACCCGCCTTTGGTGCGTCTAATACATCGGGGAACATCCCTTTTTTAAGCAGACTGGTTTAAGCAGACTGGCTGCGGTTCTGTGGGCTTTGAGGTGGGTGGCATCAATTTGCAATTGTTCTGGCACACCATCAAATGTGCTGGGCGCGATAAATATTTTGTTGAATACGCTCATTTTACTCCCCATTTTACTCCAGCGTATAAATCGATTATAAAGTGTTTTATGAGGTCCATATTCTCGGGGAGCATCACGCCATTGGAGGCCTCGCTTGAGTACATGGATTTTGAGCGCATGGATCTTGAGCACATGGATAATGCCACTAATGACAGGCAAATCATCTACGCGCGGAACCCCGTGGGGTAAGGAAATAAGGCTTAATACGTGCCAGCTGGGACTTTGATAGATAAAACAAATCACTCATGATGAAAACTCCTTTGAATGCCAATCAATCACAAATCAAGCAAAATGGGAATCCCTAAAATTAATAGGTCCTGACCCTAAATAGAGTAAATAGGCTTTGTAAGCCTATTTACAAATGCCAACAATACGAATAGTTTGCAAAAATAATGGGTAGGGTTATGATTATTAGGTTTTCTGGGATGTCTAAATTGATACGAACCGTATTGGCAGGGGTCGTTTTATGCGCTTGCGTCTTTGCGCAATCGATTGTCTATGCGCAAGCAAAGCGAGAGGGTCAAGCGGTACAAACGCAGCAACAACCTGAAGTGCAAAAGTTACAAGAAGCACGAGCGCCTCAAAAAACGGAAAAAGACACGGCAGTTGTTAGCACAACAAATATATCAATATATCAAGCTGCTCTTGAAGCGCGCCGGGCCGCGGATGAGGCGATTAATGAAGCGCTTCAGTCTGGCGATAGCGAAGCGCTCGACACTGCTTATACTTTGCGAAAATCTGCCGATAAAGCATTGGCGGACGCGGCAGTAAAAAAAGATTTACATTTAGAAACCGCTCTTAAGAGCGGCGAGGTGACGAAAATATCTCAGAAAAAGAAAAGTCTAATATCAACAAATCCAGACGATATTAAGGCAATGTTGCAAAGTATATTAAACAAGGTAATCGGATGGTTAACCAGCGTTGCATTTTTGGCAATGATTGGTGCTATTGTTCTGGCCTATTTTTTAGCTCCGATCCTAACAAAGATATTAGAAAAACGCATCCCTCTTTTGCAAACCGCTCCCAAAAAGGATGTTAAGCTACGCATTGTTCGTCATTATTTATATGAAGCTCGCGAGCTGTTAAGGCCGATATTACTGGTGGGGTTGTTGGCGCTTGGCGCTTTTGTTCTTAAAAATATTTCGATCTTTGGACAGGATTGGCTTGTAAAGTTAGCGCAGGGCTTAGCCGTGGTTTTCCTTCTTTTTAAAGCGATAAAGCAGTTTTTTAAAAACCCGCTTTTGCAAAAAATAACCATCTGGATTGCTATCCCGCTCGCACTCTTTATGGTGTTTGGGTATTATGATGATTTACTAAAGATCCTTAACACAACAACGATTATGAAAATGGGTACCACTCCCATCACTCTCATGACGTTTGTGCGGCTTGGTATTTTTAGTGGTTTGTTTTTCTGGCTAGGCGGGATATCAAATTCCAGAGGGCAAACGGCTATTCGCTCGCAAGAAACTTTGGATGTAGCCACGCGCGAAATTGCGGCGAAAATGTTTCAAATCCTGTTGTTTGTGATTTTGTTTGTGCTCATTCTAAGCTTCGCAGGTATTCCACTTTCTGGTCTTGTCATGATTTTCAGTGCTGTTGGCCTTGGCATCGGGTTTGGCCTTCAACCCATTGCTGCCAATTTTATTTCAGGGCTTATCATCTTATTTGACCGCTCGGTTAAGGCTGGAGATTATGTAGTGCTACCTGATGGCCAAGAGGGATATGTTGAGGCGATTAATATGCGCTCGACGATTGTTGAGACGACGGACGGTAAAGACATCATGGTTCCCAATGTTAAATTTATTGATGAGGCTTATGAGAACTGGACGCACAAAGATCCGCGTCAGCGCTATGAAGTTTATTTCAGCGTTTCTTTTAACACGGACATCGAAAAGCTTGAGGCGATTTTGATACCCGAAATATCAAAACACCCAAAAGTTTTACAAGAGCCGGAAAAGCCAGATTTGGAGCTTAGAGAATTTGGCGAATCTTGTATAAATTTTGCTATAGAGTTTTGGTGTAGCGGCATTGATGACGGGGAGAATAAATTTACTTCAGATTTAAATTTTACGATTTGGCGCACCTTAAAGAAACATGGTATTGCTATGCCGTTGCCACAACGCGAAATAAAAATGTTGTAATAAAAAATGGTGCCGCATGGGTGACTTGAACACCCGACCCCCACATTACGAATGTGATGCTCTACCAGCTGAGCTAATGCGGCATGCTTAGAGTTTGCTCTTTATCGTATATTGTAATATTTGACAAGTATGGACTGGGTTAACTCTTTGTGTTTCCGAGCAAATTGGCGAGGCGTTTGGAGAGGTTTTCTTTGCTATCATTGCTGCTTGATACTCCAGGGTCATCTGGGCTGGGCGGTATGTCTATTTCAAGAGCTTTGGGTTCTTTTTTGTCAGGAATATTCGTTTTTTTGTCATTTTCAACGGTGGTGTTTACAGAGGCGGTATTTACAGATGAGTTTATTGGTGCGCGGCGTTGTTGATGTGTTTCAAGGCGAGGATGAATAAGTATGCCGTTTTCCCCATAAGACTTTATAAGGCGCCGCCAATCTTTTTCTGTATAAGCAAAGGCTGAGCCATTTGGATCTAGATCAGTCCAATCTGATTCTATGGGCGCAGTGCTTGCTCGGATTAACCAAGACTTAGCATCAACTTCATTGCCTAACAGTTCTTCTGCACTGGCGGCAAGCGTGCACAAGCGTGCAGATGGCTCCTCTTCGCGCAAAAGACCACCAAGAGATTGCAGAGCGCCAAGACCGTCCTGAGTGTGGAGCGCATTTTCTGCTAGAAGGATGAGGCTTTCTCGGTGTGCTGGGTATGTTTTAACGAGGTGATTTACTCGTTTGGTTTGTACTTTCGTGCTCTCGTTTCCAAGCAAATCACGATATGCAAGACCAAGGGCTGGGTGAGGGGATCGGCTCCAAGCCTTTTCAAGTAGGCGTGCCGCTTTCTTATGATCACCGTTTTGTGCGAGCAGACGCGCGGCCAAAGCCGTGCCAGGGGCAAACTCTGGCTGAATGTCGGCGGCACGGCTCGCAGCCTCTAAAGCTGCTGTGTTTTCACTTGCTATCTCAAGGCTTGCAGCTTTCGCAGATAAAATAGCTACGCGCATGCGCCGCCCTTTGTCTTTATCAACATGTTT
This sequence comes from Robiginitomaculum sp., assembly GCA_965224735.1. Classification (GTDB taxonomy): domain Bacteria; phylum Pseudomonadota; class Alphaproteobacteria; order Caulobacterales; family Maricaulaceae; genus Robiginitomaculum_A. The sequence continues at coordinate 15,827 of OZ245059.1, forward strand.
TCGTCTTTCTGCGAGTTTCAAAGTCTCAAGTGCACCATCCCAATCATTACTTTGAATTTGCGCGTCAAATAAATTCTCAAAAGCCCATTGGGGTCCATTATAAGGTTCATAAGCAGCGCGCGCTGTTTTAATAACACCTGTATAATCGCCTTTATTAAAAGCAATGCGCGCCAACCCGCGCAGACCCGCAACTTTGGTTCTTGGGTTATCAAGCAACGCCTTATAATGGGTGCTTGCGGACGTCTCTTCACCAGCGCTCTCGGCTGCTTTAGCGCTAATAAGCGCCGTTAGGGCGGGGCGCTGTAGGAGGTCGTGGGCTCTTTTTGCTTTTTTTAGAGCTTTATCGGCATCACCGTTCTCGCCTGCGAGAATAGCGTCTTCAATGGCATTGAGGCCGTTTTGTTCGCGCTTACGGCCAAAGCCCGTTTTCATTCTGGTTGGCAGTCGCCACAACCATACAGCAAGGGACCAAAGCCCTATAATAATGCCAATACAAACACTAATCCCAATAATAGTAACCTGTAATTTCGTCTTATAGGTCTTACCAAGAATATCAAGTGTGACTATTTCGCTACTGCCAACATAGAGAAGCAAGGCTGCAAGAGCCAAAATTAAGACTAATGGGACAATAAGATAACGAGCCATAAAGCACTCCTATTTAAATGTTTCTCGGCGTTATTTTTCTAAAAAAGCAATTTCTTTAATGGCTTTTTTCGCGGCTGTTCGCCAATCTGTTGCGATTGCTCGTACAGGCGGATTAAGACTTTCGATGAGTGATACGGCCTCTTTAATATTTCCATTTCGCACAAACTCTAATGCGGCATCAATACTTACGCGCGGGTTAGGCGTTTCATTGTCACGAACTTTCACATGTTTGGCGAGCGTTCGTTGAAGCCAGCTTGGTTTTTCAGCAGCCAAAGCTTCCTGAGCGCTAACAGTGCTGAGCATTTTTTCACGCGGGAAAGTTTCAATCAAGATAGTAAGAATTTCAGCCTTAGTTGGTTTCTCGGTTTGTTTGGGAAGCTCAATCGGTTTGCTGTCTGGAATGGGAAAGGTTGCGGCGGGTTTAGTGTTTTCCAGTGCGGCGAGTCTATCTTCAAGCGCAGAAAACATGTCCGTAGCTTTGCCCGTAGCTTCAAGTGTGTCAATACGGGTAAGCAGAGCAGAGAGATCAGGGCCGCTTTTACCATCTTTAGGCTTTAGAGTTGCTAGGGATTTAATATCTGATTTGAGTGCCTCTATTTCTTGTCCGTAATCGGGCGCATCTTCTAATGGCTTTTGCGCAGCAATTTCTGCCTTAAAAATTGTTAGCTCTGATGCAGTTTTAGTTGTGGTTTGTTTGTTCTGTTGTGTCTCGGTCTGCAAAGTTTTGATTTTGGCATCAAGTGCAACGATACGCTGTTCCGCTTTGCCTAAATTTGTTTGGTATTGGTTACGGATTTGCGAAAGACTCGCTTTCAAAGTATCAACCGTATGATCTGATTTGTTTAAATACTTCATACCTCCAATACCCAGCGCTCCGCCTGCAAGCGCGGCTATGAGAGACGAAGTAAGCAATGTTGCGAAATCTATGCTTTTTTTAGTCTTGGGTTTTGCTTTTGTCTTGGGTTTTGCTTTTAAGGTTTTAGGGTGCGATTTTTCAGTCAGTGGTTTTTCAGTCAGTGGTTTTTCAGTCAGTGGTTTTTGCGCAGTTTTATCAACCTTGTCGTTTTTCTTCTGTGTTATGTCTTCATTGCTCATCATATACTCCGCAACTAGCATACGCCTCACAACAGAGTTCTACAAGAACTATCGACACTCAAACATTGCGCAGTAGTACCGCAACACGCTATTGGGTGTTTATGAATAACCATTTTAAACTAAACCCGAGTTATGTTCTCGGGCTAGAATCTTCATGTGATGAAACGGCAGCATCAATTGTGGCCCGCTATAGTGATGGGCGCACCGAAGTGCTTTCCTCAATTATTGCTACGCAGGTTAAAGAACACAGCCCTTATGGCGGGGTTGTTCCTGAAATTGCAGCGCGCGCCCACATGCAAAAAATTGAAGGATTGACAAAAGACGCCGTAAAAAAATCTGGCCTTAAATTTTCAGACATTCATTCGATCGCCGCAACGGCAGGCCCGGGGCTCATTGGTGGCGTGATAACGGGGCTCATGTGTGCAAAGGGGTTGTCATTATCATTAGGCATTCCCCTTATTGCTATCAACCATTTGGAAGGTCATGCACTTTCACCTCGCCTAAGCGCGGCTTGTCCATTTCCTTATTTATTATTACTTGTATCTGGTGGACACACTCAGCTTTTAAGTGTGAACGGTCTTGGAGATTATACACGGCTTGGCTCAACCGTAGATGATGCAGCGGGGGAAGTTTTTGATAAAACGGCAAAAATAATGAACCTTGGGTTTCCAGGCGGCCCAGCCTTAGAGCGCATGGCTGCGTTTGGAAATGAGATGGCTATTGATCTGCCGCGTCCATTTAATGGAAAACCGCATGCAGATTTTTCTTTCTCTGGTCTTAAAACGGCGGCTGCGCGAGCCTATGCAAAATTTGAAAATATGTGCGAGCAAAATAAAGCAGACCTTGCTGCAAGTTTTCAAAAAGCCGTTACGGATATTATTTGCGATCGCAGCGCTAACGCTATGGGTATGTTTTTGGAAAAACACCCTAATGATTTACGCTTTGTTGTTGCGGGCGGGGTTGCTGCCAACACTGCTATTCGTCAAGGGCTTGAAAGATTGTGCCGCAATAAAGGCTTTACCCTTACTGCGCCACCGCTTATTTATTGTACTGATAATGCAGCCATGATAGCGCTTGCGGGCGCGGAGCATTTCGCAGCGGGTAATATTGATGGTCTGGACGCCAAGGCACGGCCGCGTTGGCCGTTAGATGCGCAAAGCGCGAAAGAAAACCCTGCCAGTGGATTTGGCAAGAAAGGCCCAAAATCATGAGTCCAAAAAAGATGGATATTCAGTTTCAAAAATTTGGTGTTATTGGCGGTGGTGCTTGGGGTACGGCACTGGCGCAAACATTGGCCTGCGCTGGGCGCGACGTTACTCTATGGACATTTGAAAAGAACTGCGCAGAAGCGATAAACACCCAGCACGAAAACATCTTATATCTTCCAGGTGTTGCGCTTGATCATAACATAAAGGCTAGTTCACATTTCGCTGATCTAGGGAATGTTGACGCCGTTCTTGCAGTCGCGCCAGCTCAGCATATGCGGGCAACCCTTAAGGCCTTCGCCCCGCACGCTAAAAAAAGCTTACCAGTAATTTTATGCTCAAAAGGCATAGAGTTAAGTACGCAGAGCTTTATGACAGAAGTCTTGGCAGATGTGTTGCCAGGCTCAATTCCTGCCGTGCTTTCAGGGCCCAGCTTTGCCATTGATGTGGTGAAAGGCCTGCCGACGGCCGTGACGCTCGCAGTAAAGGAGAAAAAATTAGGAAAAGCGCTTGCTACGGCAATCGCATCGCCTAGCTTTCGGCCATATTTACGGGACGATTTACTCGGCGCAGAAATTGGCGGTGCAGTAAAAAATGTGTTGGCGATTGCTTGCGGCATGGTTCTTGGCAAAGGGCTTGGAAAATCTGCGCATGCATCATTGATAGCACGCGGGTTTGCCGAAATGACGCGGCTTGGCGCAGCGCTTGGCGCAAACCCTGAAACTTTGACAGGGTTGTGCGGCCTTGGTGATTTGGTGTTAACATGTAGTTCTGAGCTGTCGCGCAATATGTCATGCGGTCTTGCGCTGGGTGAGGGGAAAAGCCTTGACGAAATTATGGGCGGGCGCACGGCAGTGACAGAGGGCGTCGCAACCGCGCCCGTACTTTTGAAATTGGCCAAAAGAGCGGGCGTCGAAATACCCATTTGCGCAGCTGTTGCAGCTATTTTGGCAGATAAGGTTAGCGTTGATGAAGCCATAGCAGGACTTCTAAGCCGTGAGCGTAAAGTGGAAGATTAGGGCAAAACATGAGATTTATGATTTACACTACAGATAAAGAAGGCGCGGTAGATATTCGCATAGCCTACAGGGCGGCGCATCTTGACCACCTTTCTGAGAATAAAAAAGTAAAAGTCCTGACAGCAGGGCCATGGCTTGATGATGATAATGAAACGATGAAAGGATCGCTCATAATTGTCGAAGCAAATTGCGTAAATTGTGTAACCAAATGGATTGGCCGCGATCCGTATGTTGTTGCGGGCCTCACAGGCAGCGCAAAGATTCATCCCTTTAATTGGGCAATTGGAGCGCCTTCGTCTTTTACATAACCCATGCCATCAAATGTCATAATGATAGAATAGGGTTGCTTTTGGTAAAAAGAATGCATTGTTGCGGGGAGCCACCAATCACCAATGCCGTCCGTAGCGGTTAGAATAACGGATCCTGACAAAGAATGTTCAAGGGTTGCAGAACTGCGGGTGATGGCATCTGCTGCTGCTGCTTCCATGCGCTTGATATGGCCGAGCACCAAATAGCCAAATTTAGTCGGGGTGAGGCGACCGTCTTCTTTGGTTAGCAGTGGCGTGCTAAAATTCTGCTCAAGGGTTTTCTACGCCTGCCGACTGTTGGCTGGCTGATATTCAACCTTTGGCCCGCGCCCGTAAGGCTACCTGTCTCTGCCACAGCAAGAAAGATAGGGTAATTCGACCAGTTTTTCATACAAATATGCATATAACAGAGCGGTTAAGAGTCAATATAATTCCTTTTTGAATATTTCTCGTGGCTTCCAGAGCACATTTATTGGTTGTAAATTATATGTTGAATAAACCTTAATAATGTGTTATAATTTAGAGGGACGAATATTATGTATCTGAGGAAATCATTTTTAGCAGGGCTTGTTATAAATTCTTTCTCTGTTGCTTCGACCGCATTTTCAGCTACACCGCCAATAATACAAATTTCAGGGCAAAGAACAACCACCTATGAAAATACTTATGAAACGATAGCACCGTCATCAACAATAACTATGGAAGATAATTCAGGGCATTCCCAGCCACGCACATGGCATTATGAGTTTGTTGGTGATTTTCAAATAGTTTCTGTGAACGGGCCAAGAGACGATGTGTTTAATAACACCAAAGTTGAGAGATTTGATGATGGGAAGGTTGAGGTTATAACCAATCCACTTGGCCATCAAAACCGGTTTAAGTATGATAACACCCGAAATTTAATTTCACATACAGACGCCAACGGCGTCATAGATACATTTTCATATGATGGAAAGCTTCTGGTTGCTTATACCTATGCCGCAGGTTCCGCTCTTTCAGGCACAACAAGGTTGGCATATAACGCTGATGGCAAAATAACTCAGATTAATTTACCCCAGGATCAAGTTATTAGAGACACTCTTGATGATGAGGGGAATTACACCGATAGAGCCTATACAATCATTGCTCAGATATTCCAAAAAACCAGCTCACAAGGTTTAAACAGGCTTTTCAAAAGGAAGGTGGGAGATGGTGGTCGAAACTTACCGCGTGAATTAACCCCATCACACGCAGCGAGTTCTCAAGAAGTAGATAGTCAGGGAAGATTAATTAAAAGTTATGATTTTTTGGGCGGCATTACAGAATACCGCTATAATGAGTTCGGAAATTTATCAGAAATGAAGCCGGCAGGAGGGGCGGTCACACGATTTGAGTATAATGGATTTAATGAGATAGTTCGCAAAAAAAGTACCGATCGGGGTGTAACAACATTTGAGTATGACCAAGCGGGAAACAAAACCAAGGAAGTTCGTGCAGGGGGTTTCATCATAAAGAGAAAGTATGATGCTTTAAACCGATTGACGAGAAAAGTGTTCAAGCAAAACGGAGTGGATAAAAAAGTTACCCGATATGTCTATGATAAGTGTAAAAATGGGATTGGCCGTGTTTGCAAAATTTCGGATTTCAGTGGGGTCACTAAGTTTCGTTATAATCTATTAGGGCATTATAAGGCGGTGTCTGTAAAATATGCTGGTGAGGCTAATTTTAACACGGTCCGGTATTTTTATGGCGATGCTGGGCGTCTTGATAAGGTGCGTTATCCAACAGGGCTAATTGTTAGATACAGGTATTCAGATGCTGGATTTGTTAAAAAAATTACGGGCAGGTACGATACTGGTGAGGATAGGCAAAGGTTTGTTATAGCCAAAAACATTGAATTTGATCCTTTGTCAGGACAATTAACAAAATTTGTTTATGGCAACGCAATCAAGACAAGGGTTAAGCTTAATAAGGAAGCTGATATATCAAAATTGATTGTTCGTAAGGACGGGGTAGTTATGGATAGATCAACTTACAACTATGATAAAAACGGCAATATAACCCACATTAATCGCCTTGACCCTGAACAAAGCCAAAACTTTTCTTATGATGCTCTTGGCAGATTAGTGGGTGAACAGCGCGGTATAAACAGCCAACAATCAACGTCTGTGTCCTATAGTTATGATGCGAGGGGAAATCGTATTCGCAAAACTGATCTGAAAAAAACCAAAACCTATACTTACTCACCAAAAACAAACAGATTAACCCAAATCAACAAACAGGCTTTGCTCTATGACGCAAGGGGTAATTTGCTTGAGGACCGAGGTGGTAAGCGTGCTTTTTCATACGATGTGACGGGCCGTATGACGGGGTATTATAAGCGCGGAAAGCTAAAGGCCCGTTATAGCTATAATGCTTTGGGTCAACGCGTTTCAAAAACCATTCACCGCCCTGCAAAGAAAAATGACACCTATAAAAGTCTTCATTTTTCATACACCCCACGCGGAAAGCTTTTATCTGAATTTGGCCAAAACAGCCGTAATGCACGAACATTTACCAGGGAATATGTCTGGCTTGGCAACAAGCCTTTAGCGCAAATTGAAAGAACCATTAATAAGAAAGGCAAAACCAAAAAAACCAACATATATTATCTGCATTCAGACCATCTCAATACCCCTCGCTCTGCTAGCAATCAAAATGGAGAAATTGTTTGGCAATGGAATAGTGATGCTTTTGGCGTAGGAAAAGCCAACCGTGATGTCAATAATAACGGTAAGAAAGTTGCCATACGTCTACGTTTTCCTGGTCAATATTATGACGTAGAAAGCGGCCTGTCATACAATCACCACCGGGATTATGATCCAAAGATCGGCCGCTATATTCAACCTGATCCCATTGGGCTGGGCGGCGATGTAAATCCTTATGCCTATGTGGGTAGTAACCCTTTGAGTTACAGTGACCCTAATGGACTAAAGACATGCACAGGCAGTAGAATTCAACGCTCAGACAGTTACAACTGCGGCGGTATGAGTAACGTTGAGTGTTTTGGCAATTGCAGCGGTTTTGGTGGACTAGCAAGAACAACGAGGGGTTTTTGTGACGAGGGTGGCTGTACCGTAGAGGGCACGAGAAGTACGAATACTCCTGGGCATACATATTTAACATCAAATGTCGTATGCCGCAATGCAGGCCTGGTATCCAATGCACAGCAAAAAAACCTTATGGCATGGTTTACCGTACCAAAGTTTTTTCCTTATATTGTCGACGTGCGAACTGGCACAGCAGAGACAGAGTACTTTGTATCCCATCCTGATACTGGGGTGCCAGGGGGTTTTGTAACCTCAGAATTAACACCTGATGGACTGTCGGGCACAAATGAAACTGTTCTAGGCAAGCATATATTCCAAGGGACGGTAACCCGTACATTGACAACAGTGAATGGGCAGCTTGTAATTGCTACATTCGGGACTGGAACATCAGATTCTGAAACGATGGATGCCTTGAACACTTGGTTAGGGCCTGGTATATTTAATGCATTAGACAAACACGCCGCCGACCGTCTAAGACGAACTTTTTCAGGATGTTAATATGATGAAAACTAAAATAATTTCTATACAGTATTTGATATTTATTTTACCTGTTATGCTTTTGGCTGGTTGTGGTTATGGCACGGCTCTTAAGTATAAACTCGAAGCGCCTGTCAACTATAGGTTAAAAATAACTGCCGATACTTCGCAACAAGCGGAACTTGATCTTAGACAGGCATTTATGCAGGAAAACTTACAACTTGTTCGATATCGCCCCTACGATGATATAGATAGAAGTTATTATATATTTCACAGCAGTAGCAATATACATGTCAAATTACTTAATAGTCGGGGCCATAAAAGTGCCATTGTTGCAATATATCCCGCCCGGCTCGCCTCTGTTTCATCCAAACTAAGAGCGCAATTGGAACAACGCGAAGAGGCACTCCTGCGTATAGAGAAACAGCTAAAACAAACCGATAGTTTCTCCAAATATATACCCTCAGAGTGGGAAAGGGAATACAATATTTATAAGTGAAAATTGGTGAGGGCCTGGCATATTTAATGCATTAGACAAACACGCCGCAGACCGTCTAAGACGAGTTTTCTCAGGATGTTAATATGATAAAAACAATTGTCCGCCTAAAATATTTGGTCTTTATGTTACCGTTCGCGCTTATGGCTGGATGCGGTTATGATACAGCACTTAAGTACAAAACCAAAGGATCTACCAGCTATAGGTTAAAAATAACTGCCGAGACCCCGCAACAAGCGGAACTTGATCTTAGACAGGCATTTCTGCAGGAAAACTTACAACTTGTTCGCCATCACCTCTACAATGATATAGATAGAAGTTATGCTATCTTTCACAGCAGTAGCTATATATATGTCAAATTACGTAATAGTGAAGGTTTTAGAAGAGCCATTGTTGCAATATATCCCGCCCGGCTCGCCTCTGTTTCATCCAAACGAAGAGCGCAATTGGAACAACGCGAAGAGGCACTTCTGCGTATAGAGAAACAGCTGAAACAAACCGATAGTTTCTCCAAATATATACCCTCAGAATGGGAAAGAGACTACATGCACACCCTCAGAACGGGAAAGCCGCCGCTACAATAAGTATAAGTGAAAATTGGTTAGGGCCGTATGACGGGGTATTATAAGCGCGGAAAGCTAAAGGCCCGTTATAGCTATAATGCTTTGGGTCAACGCGTTTCAAAAACCATTCACCGCCCTGCAAAGAAAAATGACACCTATAAAAGTCTTCATTTTTCATACACCCCACGCGGAAAGCTTTTATCTGAATTTGGCCAAAACAGCCGTAATGCACGAACATTTACCAGGGAATATGTCTGGCTTGGCAACAAGCCTTTAGCGCAAATTGAAAGAACCATTAATAAGAAAGGCAAAACCAAAAAAACCAACATATATTATCTGCATTCAGACCATCTCAATACCCCTCGCTCTGCTAGCAATCAAAATGGAGAAATTGTTTGGCAATGGAATAGTGATGCTTTTGGCGTAGGAAAAGCCAACCGTGATGTCAATAATAACGGTAAGAAAGTTGCCATACGTCTACGTTTTCCTGGTCAATATTATGACGTAGAAAGCGGCCTGTCATACAATCACCACCGGGATTATGATCCAAAGATCGGCCGCTATATTCAACCTGATCCCATTGGGCTGGGCGGCGATGTAAATCCTTATGCCTATGTGGGTAGTAACCCTTTGAGTTACAGTGACCCTAATGGACTAAAGACATGCACAGGCAGTAGAATTCAACGCTCAGACAGTTACAACTGCGGCGGTATGAGTAACGTTGAGTGTTTTGGCAATTGCAGCGGTTTTGGTGGACTAGCAAGAACAACGAGGGGTTTTTGTGGTGAGGGTGGCTGTACCGTAGAGGGCACGAGACAACGTACGCCTCCTTCTGCTCCTGGACATATATATTCAACATCAAATGTCGTATGCCGCAATGCAGGCCTGGTATCCAATGCACAGCAAAAAAACCTTATGGCATGGTTTACCGTACCAAAGTTTTTTCCTTATATTGTGGACGTGCGAACTGGCACAGCTGGTGAAACAAGATATTTTGTAACGCACCCTGATACAGGCGTCCCAGGTGGTTATGTAACTTCAGAACTTTTTTCTGGCGGGCTGACAGGAAGAAATACAACTGTTGATAATTTGCATTTTTTTGCTGGCACTATCACACGTACACTGACAACAGTGAATGGGCAGCTTGTAATTTCTACGCTCGGTGTTGGAACATCAGATTTTGTGACGATAGATGCCATAAATAGTTTATTAGGCCCAGGTGTCTTTAATGCACTAGATCGGCATGCTGCCGACCGTCTAAGAAGGGCTTTCCCCGGATGCCAATAATAAATAAAATGCTTGCTCTACGGAACTTTGCCTTCATGCTAACCTTTGTGTGTATTTCTGGATGCGGGTATGATGTGGTCTTACAGTACAAAGCGAAAGCATCTGTAGGGTATAGATTGACAATCACCTCAGATACACCTCAACAGGCATCATCCTTTGTTAAACAAACATTTTTGTCGGAAGACTTGGAACCCGTCCATCATATTGAATTTGATACAGTCGAAAGGTCTTATATCTATCACAATAGTAGTATGATAATGATCACATTAAATCTCGATTTTAAAACAGCAAATATTGCAATATATCCTGCCCGGCTTAACTCTGTTTCATCCAAGCGAAGAGCACAATTGAAACAACGTGAAGAAGCAATATTACGTATAAAGCAAGTGCTGGAGAAGTCCGATAGTTTCACCAAATATATACCCTCAGAGTGGGAAAGAGAATACAATATTTATAAGTGAAAATTGGTTAGGGCCTGGTATCCAATGCACAGCAAAAAAACCTTATGGCATGGTTTACCGTACCAAAGTTTTTTCCTTATATTGTCGACGTGCGAACTGGCAGACAAGGTTTTACAGAGTACTTTGTATCCCATCCTGATACTGGGGTGCCAGGGGGGTTTGTAACCTCAGAATTAACGCTTGATGGACTGTCGGGCATAAATAAAACTGTTCCAGGCCGGCATATATTCGCAGGGGAGGTAACCCGTACACTGACAACAGTGAATGGGCAGCTTGTAATTGCTACATTCGGGACTGGAACATCAGATTCTGAAACAATGGATGTCTTGAACACTTGGTTAGGGCCTGGTATATTTAATGCATTAGACAAACACGCCGCCGACCGCCTAAAACGAGTTTTTTCAGGATGTTAATATGATAAAAAACTATATAACTCAATCGCGGTATTGTACCCTTATTGTGGCCTTCTTTCTGGTAGGATGCGGTTATGATACAATACTTAGGTACAAAAACGAAGTGCCTGTCAACTATAGGTTAAAAATAACTGCCGATACCCCGCAACAAGCGGAATTTGATCTTAGGCAGGCATTTCTGCAGGAAAACTTACAACTCGTTCGCAATCACCTCTACAATGATATAGATAGAAGTTATTCTATCTTTCACAGCAGTAGCCATATATATGTTCAATTACGTAATAGTGAAGGTTTTAGAAGGCTTCTTGTTGGGGTATATCCTGCCCGGCTCACCTCTGTTTCATCCAAACTAAGAGCGCAATTGAAACAACGCGAAGAGGCAGTCCTGCGTATAGAAGAAAAACTAAAACAAACCGATAGTTTCACCAAATATATACCCTCAGAGTGGGAAAGAGAATACAATAAGTATAAGTGAAAATTGGTTAGGGCCTGGTATATTTAATGCATTAGACAAACACGCTGCTGACCGTCTAAGACGAGTTTTCTCAGGATGTTAATATGATAAAAACAATTGTCCGCCTAAAATATTTGGTCTTTATTTTACCTGTTATGCTTTTGACTGGATGCGGTTATGATACAGCACTTAAGTACAAAACCAAAGGATCTACCAGCTATAGGTTAAAAATAACTGCCGATACCCCGCAACAAGCGGAATTTGATCTTAGGCAGGCATTTCTGCAGGAAAACTTACAACTCGTTCGCCATCACCTCTACGATGATATAGATAGAAGTTATGCTATCTTTCACAGCAGTAGCTATATATATGTTCAATTACTTAATAGTGAAGGTTTTAGAAGTGCCATTGTTGCAATATACCCTGCCCGGCTCGCCTCTGTTTCATCCAAACTAAGAGCGCAATTGGAACAACGCGAAGAGGCACTCCTGCGTATAGAGAAACAGCTAAAACAAACCGATAGTTTCTCCAAATATATACCCTCAGAGTGGGAAAGAGACTACATGCACACCCTCAGAACGGGAAAGCCGCCGCTACAATAAGTATAAGTGAAAATTGGTTAGGGCCTGGTATATTTGATGCATTAGACAAACACGCCGCAGACCGTCTAAGACGAGTTTTCTCAGGATGTTAATATGATGAAAAATTAGGAGCTACCCTAGATACCTAGTTCAAATACCTTTTAACCCATTGTTTTAGCTGCCTTAACTGTGTCAGTGGGTCTGGGGTGACAGCAATAGGGATGCGGCACTAAGAGTAAGAGCCCGCTTAAGTCAGGCTTGCGATCAGCCCCGCGCTTGCTATCTCTAGGAGATCCAAGGCGTGATCAAAACCATTCAACTCACCATGATAGGGATCAGGAACCTCGGTGAGGCCAGCTGTTTTATCTGCGTGCCCATAGCTTAAAAATAGCTTTAATTTCTGGCGGTAGGCCTGCGGGCAAGACATTTTTAAATCACGTAAATTAGTACTATCCATGGCCAGGATAAGATCGAATGTGCCAAAATCGAGCTTTTCTATTTTGCGGGCGGTTTGGCCTGCAAAAGAATAACTCCGGCGCTCGCCTGTCGCTTGGGCGCGCGGATCAGGCGGCTCGCCTTGATGCCATGCGCCCGTTCCTGCACTGTCTATGCGAAGAGTAAGGCCCGCGTTTTTGGCAAATTTTCTAAACACAACTTCGGCGGTCGGGGAACGGCAAATATTACCAAGGCAGACAAATAAAACGGAGTTTGGCGCAGTGTCTCGCGGCATTTTTATTTTGGAGCGCGCTTGGCAAGAATACGTTGTAACGTGCGGCGGTGCATGTTGAGACGGCGCGCAGTTTCTGAAACATTCTTATCGCAAAGCTCATATATACGCTGAATGTGCTCCCATCGCACACGATCTGCCGACATTGGATTTTCAGGCGGGCTTGGTTTGACATCAATTGATAGCAAGGATTTACACACATCATCTGCGTCTGCAGGCTTGGCCAAATAATCAACAGCCCCGCTTTTAATGGCCGATACTGCAGTTGCAAGATTGCCATATCCTGTAAGCATGACCATACGGCAATCTGGGCGGTGCTCGTGCAGCAGCACAACAATGTCCAGCCCGCTCCCATCATTAAGGCGCATGTCCAAAACGGCGAAGGCTGGTGGATTTGATTTAACGATTGCAGTTGCCTGGGCAATGCTTTGGGCGAGGACTACATCAAACCCGCGGGCTTCAAGGGCGCGCCCAAGCCGGATGCGAAACGCTTGGTCATCTTCTAAAACCATGAGTTTATTGTCTTGTGGTATTTTGTATTGTATGCTCACGCCAAGCGACCTTCTAATATTTTATAATTATACTTAAAGTCTTTCACTATCCCAATTATGAGGTGACGTATAGGGCATAATTGTTGAATTATTGTGCAATCTAACACAGAGGCTGTACACCTAGCGATAAACCTTCAAAAGGCGCCTCTTTTTGGAATGCTTATATTTTGTTTTTGATCATATCTGCGGCGCGTTCTGCGATCATAATCGTTGGCGCATTTGTGTTACCTGAAACGAGTTGCGGCATGACCGACGCGTCGATAACTCGCAAACCTTTAAGGCCGTGAACTTTCAAAGTCGGCTCGACAACAGCCATAGCGTCAATACCCATTTTGCACGTTCCAACTGGATGATAAACTGTATCGGCGCGCGTGCGTATTTCTGTGCGCCAATCCTCATCTGACATGTCTTCGCTACTATAGAGCCGTTTGCCTTTAACAGGCTTAAACGCAGGAGATTTTACAATACGGTCAACCAGTTTAACGCCTTTAAGAAGCACGTCCATATCCTCATCTTCCTCCAAAAATGCGGGGTCAATAAGCGGCGCGGCATATGGATCTTTGCTTGCCAGTTTCACACTGCCGCGCGACTTGGGACGCAGCACACAAACATGGCACGAATACCCATGCCCCCAATGGGATTTGCGCGCGTGGTCATCGACTATGCCCACAACGAAATGCGTTTGAAGATCTGGCACGTCTATATCGGGACTGGATTTATAAAACCCGCCAACCTCCGCAAAGTTGGACGTGAACATGCCTGTTTTGTGTTTTTTATACTCCAACACGCCCTTAAGCGCCCGCCAGGCTCCAACCAATGAATACCCTAATGTATCTTTGCTTTTGGATTTATAAGAGATGATATAATCAATATGGTCGTGCAGGTTCTCTCCAACACCAGGCAGATGATGAGTGCACTTTATTTTATGCTTTGCCAGTTCATCTTTATCCCCAATCCCTGAGAGCATAAGCACTTGCGGAGAGCCAAAAACGCCCGCGCACAGGAGGACTTCTTTATTCACGGCAATAGTTTTACTGGTGCCGTTGACATTGTAATTAACACTAACGGCGCTGCCGTTTTCAATATTGATTTTTGTTGTTGTAGCTCCTGTGATGATGGTTAAGTTTGGGCGGCCTAGATGCGGCGTGAGGTAGGCTTTAGCCGCGCTATATCGTTGGCCATTTTTCTGGGTCACTTCATAACGTCCCGTGCCTTCAAATTGTGTTCCGTTAAAGTCATCGGTTTTAGGGAGCTGCATTTGCCTACAAGCATCAAGATAATGCTCCGCGATAGGATTAGGTGATTGTAGATTTGCCACATTGAGCGGGCCGCCTTGCCCGCGTAAATCATCCGCGCCAGTTTCCCTGTTTTCAGATTTTTTAAAATAAGGCAAAACATTGTCCCAGCCCCAACCTTTGGCACCCATTTTCTCCCAATTATCATAATCGGACTTATGCCCGCGAATATAGATCATGGCATTAATAGAGCTCGATCCACCCAAAGTTTTGCCGCGCGGTTGATACCCTTTGCGGCCATTCAACCCCTTTTGCGGCACAGTTTCAAAGCCCCAATTTAACTTGCCAGGCTTTGGCATAAGCGCCGCCGCACCTGCTGGTACATGGATAAGAAAACTATCATCCTTAGGCCCCGCTTCAAGCAAACACACAGATATATTCGCATCTTCTGTCAAGCGCCCAGCAAGGGTACACCCCGCCGAGCCAGCGCCAATAATTATATAATCAAATTCCATTTTTAAAAATATCCTTGGTTTTGTAATTGTAGGATTATGCCTTTGCAGGCACGCCAATACAGCGCACAGCATCTATGCCAGAGGCGCGGCTTGATAGCAAAATGGAACTGCGGGCGGGCACCATAGGGTCACGAATATAAAACCCTTGCGAGCCCTCTTTCACAACCATCGCCCAATGGGTTTTACGCGAGGCAAGATCAAACTTCACCAAAGGATAATACCCTGCCGCAAGACAAGCACGAATAACTTCATCATCTTTACGATTATAAAAATAGGTTTTGGCAATGCCGCCTGTCGCTTTTTCAAGGCCGCTCCAGACCAACCAACCATCCTTAGTAAACCCGCTCACGGATTTAAGCCTGTTGGTCAAATCACCTGGGTCTGTGCGAAAACCAAGATTAACCAAAGCCATAGCTACAGATGTGACAAGGCAGCCATCACTTTTAAGGCTCTCGCCTGTGCCGCCTAAAGATTGCTGCGCCCAGCGTTTGTCCGTTTGCAAAAATTGAACTTTATCAGGCAGAGCATAGTTTGCGTGTGCAAAGGAATGCGGGGCGGGCAATGGAGGCGGCGTTCTGGCACATGCGCTTAAGCTCATGCCGAGCAAAGCCAATATGATTTGTCTTTGCATAATTTTTTGTGGCAAACTCTTTTGTGATGCTTTTTTTAGTCCCATATTTAGTCCCATACACCTTTGTAGCGCACAAAGGCTAAAATTGTATTGAAAAGCGTAGCAGTTTTAGGCAATTATAAGGGTAGACTGAATTATAAGGGTAGACTGGCTAACTTTTCAGGCGTCTCTCAACCGCGTCCCAACAGAGGGCCGCAGCATCCACGCCCGTAAAGCGTTTAAGTTCTTGCACGCCTGTGGGCGAGGTCAAATTTATCTCGGTCATTTTATCGCCGATGACATCAATGCCGACCAATATCTGCCCGCGCTCCTTAAGCATGGGGCCAATGGCGGCGCATATTTCCAAATCCATTTTAGACATCTCGATAGGCTCGGCCACGCCGCCAACATGCATGTTGGAGCGGGTTTCGCCCTTTTGCGGCACGCGGTTAATGGCGCCCGCTGGCTTGCCGTCAATTATAATGATGCGCTTATCACCGTTCTGTACGTCTTTGAGGAAAGCCTGCGCAATAATTGGCTCGCGCGAGGCGCTAAAAAACATTTCCAGTAAAGACGTGTAATTGCTATCGTCCTCTTTGACTAAAAACACACCCGCGCCGCCATTGCCGTATAGCGGCTTTATGATAATGTTTTTATGCTTTGCGCGAAAACCATCAATCATTTGTTTGTCACGAGTGATCAGCGTATCGGGGATAATATCTGGATACTCAAGCGGGATGATTTTCTCGGGGCAAGAGCGCACCCACTGCGGGTCGTTAGCAACCAGAGTATCGCCTCTTAGCATTTCCAAAATATGCGCTGCTGTAATATAGCCCATATCAAAGGGCGGGTCTTGGCGCATCCAAACCACGTCGACATCTTTGGCAAGGTCTAACAAACCTTCGTCTTCAAACTGAACATGATTACCAAGTTTGCGCTGCACGCGCATACGCCGCGCCCGCGCCTGCACTTTGCCTGCATTATAGGCGAGCTGCTCGGCCCCGTAAGAATATAATGTATAGCCCCGCGCTTGCGCCGCTTCCGCCAGCGCAAAGGTCGTATCGGCATTGATATCAACGCCTTCCATAGGATCCATCTGAAATGCAATTTTTAAACTCATGCCCTTAATGTGGGGTAAGCACGCCCCTAAATCAACGCCCAAATTTCACAATTATGTGAGGGATAGCTGGTTCAATTTAGGGGCTGCTTAGGGGATGCGGGCACTTAGGGTTGAGTTTTGAATAAGCCTTGCTACTTTGTATATTTATACCATATATATGGACAAAGAAAATATATGCACAAGGAAATCAAGGGGACTTAATATGAAAAAAACACTACTCTTAAGCTTATGTGTGACGGTATTCGTAGCTTGCCAACCTGTAGAAAAAGCGCCTGATATAAAGGCAAATGTAAAAACTGCTTACCAGCTTAATAAGGAAGCTCCAATGGAATATAAAACGCCTGGGCAAACGGATGCAGACCATTTGTGGCTTGAAGCTGTAACGGGCGCAAAGGCTCTCGCCAAAGTGCGGCAGTGGAATGAGCGCTCTGCTAAAATCATGCGAGGAGAAACCTATAAGGCAATGAAGGCAGAACTCTTGGAAGTTTACAATTCGCCTGAGAAAATTGCATATGTTAAATATCGCGGTGGGTTTGCTTATAACTTTTGGCAAGATAAAGATCATATTAAGGGTCTTTGGCGCCGCACGACATTAGCCAGTTATCACACGGAGGATCCAAAATGGGAAACCATTTTAGATTTTGATGTCTTAGCGAAAGACGAAAATAAAAACTGGGTCTATAAGGGTACAGATTGTCTTGGCCCTGATTATAATCGTTGCATAGTTTCGCTCTCCGTTGGCGGGAAGGATGCTACTGAGCGCCGTGAATTTGACATTGTTAGTAAATCATTTGTTAAAGGCGGGTTTTTTCTGCCAGAATCCAAAGGTGGCACGGCATGGGTTGATAAAGATCACCTCTTGATAGGCGTAGATTTTGGAGCAGGGACGATGACAGATAGCGGTTATCCAATGGTGTCAAAGCTTTGGACTCGCGGCACGCCACTCTCAGATGCGCGCGAACTTTATCGCGGCCAGAAAGAAGATGTAGGCGTATGGCCTGCCACATTTGAAAATGACAATGGCGAGGATGAAATTTTGGTTGTTCGGGCACCAACCTTTTACGATACAGAATATTATTGGGTTCCAAAAACTGGTGATCCAAAAACTGGTGATAAAGCCTGGACACCCATAAAAATTCCCGTGCCTATTAAATCCAACTTTGGTGACCAATATAAAGGGCAACTTTTAGTCACGTTGCAAGAAGACTGGCCACACAGCAAGGGCAATGTTTTTAAATCGGGTGCTTTGGTTTCGTTTTCCCTACAAGACTTTATGGTAACTGGAAAAATTGACACTGTCCACGAAGTCATTACGCCAACACAGCGCCAGTCCATAGAAAATGTTGTGGCTACAAAATCGGCTGTGCTTCTTAGCCTGTATGAAAATGTTTCGGGTTCTGTTTCGGCGCTGGACTTCTACAAAGGAAAATGGACGAAAGCCAAGTTAGATTTCCCAGAAAACGGGAATGTATCCATTGTTAGTGCCAATTCTAAAGAGGATGTTGCATTTATCGAGACAGAAAGCTTTTTGTCACCAAATACGCTTTGGGCAATTGATACAAAGAGCATGAAGAGTGAAAAACTAAAGTCTCTCCCCTCTTGGTTTGATAGTCGCTCTATGGCTGTTGAGCAGTTTGAAGTGGCTTCAACAGATGGCACTAAAATTCCATATTATGTTGTACACAAAAAAAATATGAAACTCGATGGATCTAACCCGACTATGCTCTATGGTTATGGTGGTTTTCAAATTTCTATCAATCCTAGATATGATCCGACGCTCGGCAGGGCATGGCTGGCGCGGGGCGGCGTTTATGTTTCCGCAAATATTCGCGGCGGGGGCGAGTTTGGCCCAAAGTGGCATCAAGCGGGCCTGAAAACCAAACGTCAAATTGTCTATGATGATTTTATTGCTGTGGCGGAAGACTTAATAGCGCGAAAAATAACAAGCCCCAAACATCTTGGCATCCATGGGCGTTCCAATGGCGGGCTTTTGATGGGCGTTATGTTTACACAAAGGCCAGACCTGTTTAATGCTGTGGTTTGCGGGGTTCCGCTTCTTGACATGCGGCGCTATGACAAACTACTCGCAGGGGCTTCTTGGGTTGGCGAATATGGAGATCCAGACGATACGGGCGCTGAAGGTGCTTATATTCGCGGCCTCTCTCCCTATCATAATATTCGCCCAGACGTAAAATACCCTGAAATGTATATTTATACATCTACGAAAGATGACCGCGTGCATCCTGGCCATGCGCGCAAAATGGCGCAACGGCTTGAGGATATGGGTATACCGTTTCTTTATTATGAAAACATAGACGGTGGCCATGCGGGCGCGGCCAACTTAGAAGAGAAAGCGCATTCTTACGCTCTGAACTATTCTTACCTTGCTTCTAAGCTCATGGGTGAGTAGAAATAACCAAAAAATATTAGGGGAATTATAATGTTCAGTAAATTTCATGAGACGTCGCTTTTGCTTTTAGTTTTTATTGCTGCCATGCTTGCGGTCGGACTTTATATACTTGGGGCATCCTTTTTGGCTGCCCCCATCTCTATGGGAGATGTAACAATAAGTAAATCTCTTGCGGGCCTTGCCAAAGACAGTTTATTTAAGCCGTTAAAACCGTTGATGTATGCACTTATTATTATGTCTATTGGCTCCTCAATCGCTATAAGCCGCGGCGGCCTAGGCGCGAAATTTATACGTATTCTTAGTTTTATGCTTTTGTTTTCCGTAATTGGTGCCATCGTAGCGATTATTGCTTTTAATCTATTTCCAAGCATCTCTATTTTTCCAGAAGCCTCCAGTGTAGCGCTTGCAAGTGGTAAAAAGATTATGCAAATCCCATTTACTGTTAAAATGTATGGTGTTTTAACATCACCCTTGATGATTTCTATATATGCAGGCGTTTTATTGGGCGGTGCTTTAACGCGCGCAGGTCTCGGCCGTGACGCTGATAAAGTAAGTGATATATTCATGAATGGCTTTCGTAAATTTTTACAATTTACCATCCCCTTGGCTGTGTTTGGTTCCATCACATTAGCTCTCAATGCTGAAGGTGGCGTCGATAAATTTAAAGCGCTGTTGCCGCTTGTTCCCGTTTATGTTGGCGGAATGATTATAGTTTGGATTATCATGATCGCGGCGACTACAGTTATTCTAAAGCAAAGTGTCGGATTTTTAATGCGGGCCTTGTTGCCGCAAGCCCTTGTGGCTCTGAGTACTTCAAGTTCCATTGCAACTTTGCCAGCCACTAAAATTGCTTGTGATGATATGGGCGCCAATGGTGATGAAAGCACGCCGTTCATCACCATTGGCGCAACAATAAACATGGTTGGTACAATGATGAGTTTACTGCTCTTATCGTTATACGCTATGAAGGCTTATGGTATTGATGCTTCAATAGGCGATCAAATTGTGGTTGGTATGCAGTCCTTGCTTTATTCTGCGGCAACAGCTGCGGTTCCATCCGCATCAATTGTTTTGCTCCAAGAAATTTTGACATCACAAAGCGTTTCTGCCGAATATGCAACTTATGTTACTGGCTTGATTATCACATTGGACACACTCGTTTTGGATCGGGTTAGAACGATGCTCAACACCCAATCTGACTCTATGTCTACAGTCAATGGGCTACACACTTACTACAAACGCCCAGCTATATTGCCAGACTAGCACCAGCTATATTGCCAGACTAGCACCAGCTATATTGAAAGACTAGCAAACGGAGTTGTCCCCATATGCGGACAGCTTTGGTTCTGCCGTTTTAATATCGGGGTTTCCATCCGCCGATAGCAAGACGGCAATCCAGCGCGTTGTTGGAAATTGCGCCAGAACAATCATGATGATCACGGTTAGAGGCGCAGATAAAAACGCTCCAACGCCGCCCCACAAGGCTTGCCAAAGAACCAAGGATAATATCACAACAAGCGCCGACATATTCATACTGTCTCCCATCATTTTTGGTTGAACCGTGTTAGAGATAATAAATTGGACGCCAAAGAGCAAACCCGCCATAGCGCCAACCATGGCGATGCTGTCAAAATGCACGAGGGCGAAGATGGCAGGAAGCACGCCCGCAAGTACGGAACCAACGACTGGAATATAATTTAAAATAAAAATAACTAATGCCCAAAAGAGAGCATTGTCTAAACCAAAGGCTTTCATAACGCCGTAACTGAGTACAGTCATGATTAGGCTCATTAAAGTTTGGATCCCTAAATATTTTTCAATAGATTTCCGAATGCTCTCGCCAACCAATCCAGCGTGTTTACACTTCGTTGGGTCAGGCCAAAGGTCATCCATTTTTTTTGGGAAGGATTTTTGTGCAGCAAATAAAAATGCAACATAAATAGCAATAAAAGTAAAACTCGACATAACCTTTTGAATGGAGTTGGCAAAACCGCCAAGCAAGGCGCCTAATTTTCCTTCAAGGCCAATTTTGTCATAAAGCCCACCTAAAGACCCATCCCCAAACCGATTGAGGAGAGGTGCTAAATTATGGCGTAAATTTTCCTGATACTCTGGTGCTTGGCGCGCAACATCTTTGGCTGTGTCTGCGATGATAATTCCAATGCCAACAAGGCTGGCTGCCACAGTTAAAATAGCGATAGTCAGGGTTGCCACATAGGGCAAAAAGGTAAGCTTGTCGTCAAGCCAACGAGCGAATGCGTCGATAATGAGCCAGAAAAAAATTGCTAAAGCAAAAGGCGCGAGGATATCGCGCAACCAATAAAGCGTCCATGCCGCCAATACAAACGCCATAAATAATATGCTCGCTCTTATTGCTCTATCCATCTTCGTCTCCACTGTTACTCATACTGCAATAAACCCTAAACTTTATACACAGTCAATAACTGCCTTTAGAGCTGTTTAATTGGGTAAATCAAAACGGCGTTCGCGCTTGGCTGTATATCCGCGTTCACGTAGCTGTACAATAAGACTATCTGGTCCAACCAAATGGCCAATGCCCACAACAACCATTGCGCTCGTATCGCCGCGCATAAATTTGTCTAAGGTTTCCCCCCATCTCTCATTGCGATTTTTAAAAAGGGTTTCGTACATTTCTGGATTTTTTTCTTTGTAGGGCAGGATCATTCGTTCTTCAATAAATGGAACATTTCCAACAAGCCATTGTTCGTTCACGCGGCGCATGTCGTCTCCTACTGTATCGAAATCTGTGATAATCGCCGCAAGGTTCTCAATTTGAACCCAATCGGGCTGCAAAGCAACGGCTTCAATATAAGTCTTATTATCATCAAGGGCAATTATATGTTTTTTAGCAAATTTGGCTTTTTCGCGCATGACAACGTCAACAGAATTTTCTGCATGCAATCCAGCTTGGTTTGCCGCAGCAATGGTCAATAAATCTGCGACAAGCCAAGGCTTGAAAGCCTCCAAAGCGGTTTGCGGAATGCCAGAATTATGCGCCGCTGCTGTCATTCGTTTGAGCATAAGGCTATCTAAATGATCCGAGAGCCGTTCACCGCTAGGGTATTGCCCCAGTTTTTGTTGCAACAGGCTCATTTCCAGATCCGCCTCAAGGTCATCAGGCGTTTCAAAAAATACGGTGCCAACGCTGCTAAAGGCGGCCTGCATGTCGCGGCGTTGCCAATCAGTGTTATCGGGAAACATATGGACGCTACCAAAGAGATAAAGTGTGCTATTGCTATCCGTGACTTTCCAAATGGCTGGCCCGTCATTGCGCTTATGGGCTCGCTCGACTCGGCTTTGAACGCTGTCATTTCCCCCGCACCCGTTAAGGGCAACAAAAATAGCAGCTAAACAGATCCATTTGAGGGTTTTCACAAACATATGTCTTGTCTTTCATAGCGCCAAGCGCAAGTGGATTTAGAGTGCGCTAGCGTTCAGTGATTAATTACTGCGCCTCTTAGCACGGAGGCAGCCGTTTTGACAATGAGCGAATTTAAGTGAAATCTTGTGCTTGGCAAAGGGAACCGTACGCGCTATAGGGCGGTTCTATCGAGTCCGCGCCTTAAGGATCTTTCGTTCCCCAAAACGCCGCGCGCACACACGCACCCGTAGCTCAGCTGGATAGAGCGCTGCCCTCCGAAGGCAGAGGTCGCGCGTTCGAATCGCGCCGGGTGCACCATTTTTCTCAATAAATACAATGATTTAAACCCACATCACCAAATAGCCAGTATCGCTAATTTTCATCGGGCACCATGGGGGCACCAAAATAAATATCACATAAGCTAACAATATCTATTCAGAGATTAGGCAAAAACATAGTTGATGGTTTTAATGTTGAGTGCTGGCAATCCTCTGACGGGTTCGAATAGGATAATGTACCGGCCACTAACAACGCCCCGTAAATCACCAAAGGCTTAATCTTCCTCATGATCGGCCGTTCTCATTAGTTGCAGAACATTGGAATATGGCGGGTTGATTGGTGGAAACGCATCATGTTAATGTTGCCTGCAAATTCTAAGTTCACAAAACTATATCGGCGCGAAATGCCGGAAGGATTCTAATTGTCAACATTAGAACAATTTCCTGATTGCTACGAGAGTGATCCTACAGTTAGCCATATTCTGGAACAGATTCACTCTGATGATAGATTCCCCATTCTTGTAACGGGAGAGGCCGGGACAGGGAAATCCACACTGGTCAATTTCATAAAGAATGTTTGTAACATTCCAAACACGGTTGTATTAGCGCCAACAGGTGTCGCCGCTCTTAATGTAGGCGGGCAGACCATTCATTCTTTTTTTCGGTTCCCCTTCCAAGTCATTGACGAGAACGCACTAAGTAATCAGCGCCGCAATAGACTTTGGAAAAAAGTTGAACTCATAATAATAGATGAAGTTTCTATGGTTCGCGCTGACATATTGGATGGTATCGATATTGTTTTGAGGCAAGCACAAGATGACAACCTTCCTTTTGGCGGATGCAGAGTCCTCTTAGTTGGTGATTTTTTCCAACTTCCCCCTGTGGTCCCTGCGCACGAAAGGGGGATTCTGGCGCAGATGGGCTATGGGGGACCCTTTGCGTACAATTCGAATGTCTTGGAGAATTACGCGCCCGTTCATTTTGAGCTTTCCAAAGTATTCAGGCAGAAAGACGCACATTTTGTAAGTATTTTGTCGGATCTGAGGCTGGCCCGTAATGTCGAAGATGCCGTTTCTGCACTAAACGAAATTTGTGTTAGGCCACACCGGCAAGGACATACGCCCGTCTTATTGACAGCAACAAATGCAATCGCTGAAAGATACAATAAGAAAGGTCTTCAAGAATTAGGATGCGCTGCAATAGAATATGACGGCATCACTAAAGGACGGTTCAACTTCAATAGGGTGCCAGCGCCCCTGCAACTCGCGCTAAAAAAAGGGGCGCGTGTCATGGCTGTAAAAAACGACCCCCTTAAAAGATGGGTCAACGGGTCGCTAGGGACAATCACCGACCTGAAAAGTGACGAAGTGTATGTGAAGTTTGATAGCGGTGACGCAGTGAGAAAAATTGAGCCGGTAAAATGGGAAGCGATAAGTTATAAGTGGAATGATATTAACCAAAAAATGGAGCAGGCGACAAAAGCTACCTTCCAGCAAATCCCTCTCATTTTAGCGTGGGCTGTAACAATCCACAAGGCCCAAGGATTGACGCTTGATGATGTGAGAATTGACTTGGGGCGAGGAGCATTTGCGAAGGGGCAAACTTATGTGGCATTATCACGGGCGCGGACACTCGATGGCCTATCACTGAGCGCACCTTTGCAAGTCGAAGATATCGGGTCCCGCCTGCCCCCTCGCCGCTAGCTTAAAACCTTAGCCTCAGTCAAATTAATTGGCTTGATAGAAA
Organism: Robiginitomaculum sp.; assembly: GCA_965224735.1. GTDB lineage: Bacteria > Pseudomonadota > Alphaproteobacteria > Caulobacterales > Maricaulaceae > Robiginitomaculum_A. The sequence continues at coordinate 40,473 of OZ245059.1, forward strand.
GTGCGCGGAATCTATAATGCTTTGACGGCTCTCACTTGGCCCAAAGCTAAACCTGATACAGTTTTCTGCCTCGGCTCTCTCAAGGCCAATAGCTTCTAAAACATGTGATGGATCGATGCTACCAGAGGCGCAAGCTGAACCAGTAGACGCAGCGATGTGCGGCTGTAGCTTCATTAGCAAATCGTGGGCATTATGGTTAAACATCACATTGAGGTTACCGCTATGCCTTTCAGTAAGGGGCGGGCCAACCACTTTGACTGAATTCTGCGCTAAAGAGGATAATGTCGCCCAAAAAAGGTTTCTTGATTTTTTGATATTTGCACGAAGCTCTTTCCCTTCGGTTCGTAATATCTGTGCAGCTTTTCCAAAGCCTGCACATAAAAATGGTGCGAGCGTGCCCGAGCGCCTGCCATCTTCTTGCCCGCCACCACTAAGCAGAGGTCGTAGGAATTCATTGGATTGTTGAGAAACATACAAGCAACCGATACCCTTCGGCCCCATCATTTTGTGAGAAGAAAGGCTGAGGAAATCAACACCTAACTCATCAACATCAATATTAGAATGCATAGGGCTTTGGGCTGCGTCACTATGAAAAAGAATTCCGTGCCTGCGCGCCATTTTCGCAATTTTTTTAATCGGCTGTATGGTTCCTATTTCGTTATTGACTGACATAATAGAAACAAGCGCAACATCTTGGGTAAGTATTTTTTCAAGTGCGTTCAGATCGACACTTCCATCATCAGTAACAGGGGCTTTAATTACTTCATATTCATGTAACTCAAGTGCGTAAGCTGCTTCTAAAACGCATTTATGCTCAATAGCGCTAACAACTATTTTTTTGCGGGTGGAATTGTTGGCAATCAAGCTTTTGATGACGGTGTTATTGGCCTCTGTCGCACCCGATGTAAAAACTATCTCTGCGCTCTCGCAACCGATTAAATAAGCTATCTGAGAGCGAGCATATTCTACAACTTCATGAGCCTCCCAACCATATTTATGGTCAGCCGAGTGGGGGTTTCCTATGGTGTTTACCATGCAATCAAGCATGACCTGATGCACCTTAGGGTGCATAGGGGTTGTAGCTTGGTGATCTAGGGTCAGGACTCATTAAAGTCAATATATAACGATTGCAGCGATGCATATTGTAGAGAAAAAGGTGTGTGCGCAGCGATCATAACGGGTTGAGACACGTCTCCAGTCTTTGAGACGCCCAAACATGTTCTCAACCTTGTGACGCTGTTTGTATAAAGTTTTATCGTATGGGATCAGTGTTTTTCGGTTTCGACGCGGCGGAATACACGGGGTAATATTGCGAGCACGTAATGCCTCTCGAAACCAGTTTGAATCATATCCTTTGTCACCCAGAAGGCATTTTGCTTTTGGAAGTTGATCTAGCAATAACCGCGCCCCTTTATGGTCGCTCATTTGTCCTTCACTCAGCAACATGACCACCGGACGACCCACACCATCACAAACCGCATGGAGTTTTGAATTTAGCCCACCTTTGGTGCGGCCAATACATCTGGGAACATCCCCTTTTTAAGCAGACTAGCTGCGGTTCTGTGAGCTTTTAGGTGGGTTGCGTCGATTTGCAATTGTTCTGGCACACCTTCAGATGTGCTTAGCGCAATAAAGATTTTGTTGAATACACCCATTTTACTCCAACGGATAAACCGATTGTAAAGTGTCTTGTGGGGGCCATATTCTCGCGGAGCATCGCGCCATTGAAGGCCTCGTTTAAGCACATGGATAATGCCGCTGATCACACGTAAATCATCGACACGTGGTACACCGTGAGACAAGGGAAAATAAGGCTCAATACGAGCCAATTGGGACTTCGATAGATAAAACAAATCATTCATGGTGAAAGCTCCTTTGACCATCAATGAATCACAAATTAGACAAAATGGGAATCCCTAAAATTAATAGGTCCTGACCCTAGTTTAAGCAATGAAAGAATTGATGGCGTAAAGCTGCTACTTACAGCACGACCGCACCGCAAAAGTGAAGTTATTGGTAATAGTCGCGTGGAAGAATTTCAACTAGCGCCATTCAGCAAAGAAGAAACTAAAGAGTTTCTAGAAACAAGACGAAGTAACCTTTCAGACGTTGAAATTGCTACTGCTACAGCTAGGTCACGCGGGAACGCACGAGTTCTCGAGTACTTAGTGGAAAGTTGGGAAGAAAATGTCGTTCAAAACATAAATAATTCTGAAATTAAAGTTGAAGCACTTATCAAGCAAAAATGTCTAAATATTTTTAGAGGCCTTCATGTTTTTGGTTGGAACGATTTTGAAACCATCGAATTCTTTACCGCGATCTCTTTGTTACCCCCACCAATACCATTGGATGAATTAGCTAATGCTCTGGGTTGGTCTGTCAATCAAGTGAATAGCGCGGCATCTGACTTAGCTCCAATGTTAGAAATGGTGAGTCATGGTGTGATATTTCGCGACGAACCGACTGAGACCTATATTCGGGAAACCTACTCTGAAGAAAGCAATGCGCAGCAAGCGATTGCTGAACGTTTGCAAAATGCACAATCATCATCAATGTATGCCGCCGATGCGTTACCGCATTTTTTGGTCGTCATAAATGATATGGATAGAGCGTTCGATCTAGCAAAGTCATCCGTGTACCCTGACAGCAAATGAATAACCCCGCCCCAAGGGGCGAGGTATCAAAAGAGTGTAAGTGGTTTATCACTGTGTAGTTTTGTATATTCTTTGCCTTGGTTTTGGACGTAGCTTGTTATTGTGCTCTCATCTCCGTGACGCCCAACTGTGGATGCAAAATAACCATCACTCCAAAATTCTCCACCCCAAAGTGACTTTTTAACATGAGGACACAACCTAAATATTTCGCGTGCGGTGATACTTTTTATTACAGTGATCAACTTGGTCACTGTATAGGTCGGAACCGACTGTACCAAAAAATGAACATGGCCTTTATCCGTTCCAATCTCCAAAAACTTTAACTGGTAACGATCTTCAATCTCCAAACAAACATCACGTAAAACTTCATCAACTTGGGGGTCAAAAACAGCACGCCTATATTTTGCGGGAAACACAAAATGGTAAAGAAGTATCGTTACGTTATGTCGTTTATGGATATATTCGCTCACGCGAATATTCTACGCCGCAAGCGGCGAGGAATGAAACCCTAAAAAAGATTCAATCTGATTATGGGCGCCGAAAATTAAAATTGTCACGCCTATATGCTGCCTTCAATTTAGCGGTAAAGATGCTAGACTATGATCTTCTCATAAACATTGCGATGCAACTTGCTCAAGTAGCCTCCGCAAACGCGAAAGGCGATGAGTATATAAGGCAATCTGCATCTCTAGCAACGAAGCTGGGAGATAGAGAAACGTCTCGGCGTCTCTTTAATGATCGTTCAGGTTGGCGCGGCGCTCGAAACGCAAGGCTAACGGTTGCATACAATTTTCAAGGTGAATATGACGAAGCAAGAATTCATCAAAATAGGGCAATAGGTTGGATTAATTGGCACGCTGAAAAACCTAAAGATGATGACTTTCACAATAACGTTGGGCCAGATGAAGGGGATTATGCTGCGGTAGTTTTTTCCAGCATACTCTCAGGTGAATTTGAAATTACAAATAAAAACCTATCAAGGTTGAACTTGATCTTTGGATTATCAATTTGCAATCAGTTGGTTTCTCTTTGTGAAAAAAAACAGCTCATTGATAAAGTAAAAATTCTTGATGACTTAGCCGCATTTGCAAGCAGTAAGGAATGTACGTCTTTGGCCCTCCAAGTGGCATTGCTATCTAAGGCTAGGGCTTTGTCTCGGCATCAATTAAAACAAATTTCACGAGCCACAAGTTCAAGTGCAAAAAATGCAGACACACTAGGCTCGTCTGACTCCTACGATAGGGATGAATCTCATGAAGGGCGTATCACTACAGCCGCATTAACAGCAATCATTGTCAATTCCCGACAGTCGTCAAAAAGAATATTGGAGTTAATCAAAACAAAAAGGCCTTCTAGCTATGAATATAATGAGCGACACGGACCATTTAGAGCTTGAACACCAATTATTCAATCGTGCTTGCTTTCATGGATAAAAGGACGGAAGGTAACTTACTTTGATCTTTTACCGAGTGACGTTGTACTAAATCGAGAAGCGAAAAATATCGTTGATACTGCGTCTCTTTTGAAGTTTCTCCAAGGTTTGTATGTTTCTAGACCTTCAAGAGCAAAGAATAAAAATAAACTAAAAAAACAATTTGGCCACCAAGAAGCTCAAAATATCTCTAACTCCATAGAGTTAGCTCTTACTTTGATGAGGCCTTTGGAAGCAAAAATACTTGGTTCTCAGCACCTAGAATTTGAGTCTTTCAGTGAATTCTTAGATGCCTGGAAACCAAAGTTAAACCCTTCGGCACATTGGCGGTCGGAAAGTGGTAGAGACAGCCTTTGTCGCGGCCTTGGTTTTCGTATAGCAAAATTATTCTTTCGCTTTTCTGAAAAAGTCTCAAAGTCTAATTGTGAAACAGTCTTAAAAATAATTAGTCAAAATCGGTATACCATTCACGATAAGCTAGGCGTTGTTTCCACAATAGCCAAACACGATGATTTACATGAAGTTTTGGGGAAATTTGCAAAAACACTAGCAACAGATATTTGCAAAGATGAGTCTATTGAGCAACGTGGGGATCAATTCTTAAGGTTAACTTCTGCTTTGTTGCCGATGAGCATCTCTGAATCAAAAGAATATTATAAAGAAGGTTTGTCGCAGTTAGACCAAATGGGTGGAGAAGATTATGACTTAGTTTACTCCGTACTTCATTATGCTGCGGAACAACATGGCGTAAATATAAAGCCCGGCCTTGGTCACCGCCTAATGAATTTGTGCCAAGTTATTTTTCACGATGAACCAAGCAAATTTGGTTGGACATTATTTGGTCGTGCTACCGCTCAATCTGTAGGTTTGTCAGCAATCCCCAAACTAATACGTTGGAGTGATCAAGATGTAGTAGAATACTCCTATGGACTTCCTCAGCTTGCCTCATTTTTAGCCAAAAAGGGAGCCTTGGATGGACGAAGGGCCGCAGTTTTGCTTAACCTGTGTGAAGATCATTCGTGGCACGAATGGCATATAGGCAAAGGAATTACTGATATATTGAGTTGCACTCCAAAAGCTTATCATCAGAAAATATTTTCTCTTACAGTTGATAAACTACTTAGGGAACACGCATTTGGAGGGTATGAATCAACTTGGAAAAGTCTCTTAGAAGTTATTTCTACGTTTCCCAATTCTGGCAACACATCAGATTGTGAGCAACTTAAGAAACTAGCTAATATAGCAAAACATAAGCGAAAAGAAGAAAACAATCGGCGAAATCATAGTAGCTATGAAAGATCTGAAAAAGCGATTGCGGAGCAAACAGCAGCGGAAGTTAAGCGTGAGAAAGCATTTTTAAGCGTTGCTAATTCTTGCGCCCACAATTCCTCGGCATCTATAGACGTTAGCCTGCAAAAACTGCAAGTTGACGAGAGCTTTTCATTTAGATTAGATCGCCGCCTGATCAATCACCTGCGCGATACCTGTAAATATGATGATCGGCTTGCTTTTACACTAGCCCTCACTGAAGCTACAACATTGGCATTCGATGACATAATAGAAGCTATTATTCAAAACATGGAGGCATGGGCTGCATCTACCAAGCATCTCGTGAGTAACTCAAAAAAAATATTGAAAAGTGTTTTTGCCCAGAAAGGCACAGAGTTGTTCCATTTACGATACTCTGGGATTTCGCGTCAAATTTATCTAATGAGCGAATTTTGTGATGATGCGAAGTTCGTCAAAACATTGATATTGGAAACTATAGCAAAAGAGCGAATGCAGCTCGGCGGCGACGAGTGGTTACAAGTAGCGAATAGTCTTTGCAGTCTAGCTTCAGAAACAGCTTCATTCGAGGCTCTTGAAGGTTTGTTGTCAGGAGGTATGGCAAAGGTAGCTGATGAAATAGGTGATGATAATTACCAGTTAGTATTCGGTGAAGATAAAGAACAAAGTGATTTGATTGCAGAAGTGCTTTGGCACCTCATGGGTAGTGAGGACGCCTATGAAAGGTGGACAGCCGCGAAAGCATTAAGCAGTTTGGTTGAGCTTGAATTATTTGAAGAGTTAAAAAAGTTTTTTGACTTATTTTATACTGAAAATATAGCAATACTAACATCACCAGATAAGGTGCTCTCATTTCAAAATTCGCAACAATGGTTTTTAATGGGTTTGAGCAGGGCAACTCTTTTTTATCCCGAAGAACTGCAATTCTTGCGAGGACACCTATTAGAGTTGGCACAGAAAAAAGAACTACACGTCATACACAAACTCCATATTGCTAGATGCTTAAAAAACCTTTCATGCAATAAAGAGCAAAATACAGAGTCCCAAGCTATTTGGAACGAGGTTATTACACCACCACTGGAATACATTAAACAACAAGGGTGGCCTCAACCAACGAAAGCCAAAACTGAATTCGATTTTGATTTTGATTTTACTAAGTATTCTGTTGATGACCTTGGCGATTTATTTGGAATGTCAAAAGGGGAAGCAAGCGATTCTGTGGCTAATGAAATAACAAAAAAATGGCCTTTAGCAAAGGACATGAAATATTTTTCTGGTCGTTGGCGGTATAGAGTATCTAGAACCGATAGGTACGAAACCTTTAGCGAACATGTACAGAAGCACGCACTTCTTTCTGCGGCAACAACGCTTTATATGAACAAACCCATTGTTAGAAAAAGTTATCATGATGACGACACCGATCCTTGGTTAGAATGGTTGCGTTCACACGACGTAACCTTTGAAGATGGTAGTTGGTTGGCGGATTGGAAAGATAAAATTCCAAGCCAAGCCAAAGAGCACTTACTAGGAGGACGTGAAAACAATCAAGAGACGCTCGCGACTCAGAGTAACCTTTTGGACAAAGTAGGCCTTTTACCATCAAACCAAGGGCAAATGATTCCAATCTTTGGGCATTGGAAGTCATCGGAAGGTGTTTATGTCCGAATTCAGACCGCTCTAACGGCAAAGCATGGTTCAATAAAGACCTGTACCGAGTTTTCGCGAAGGGAAGATCATAATTTGTGGCTACCGGTCTTCGGCTCTGATGGTTATGATTGTAAACACAGAGATAAATCACCGTTCGAGCCGTTTATTTGGGAACCGGAACCTTATCCAATTGGCATAGATGAAGGTGACAAACCCGCCTGCCGAGGAGCAATGTCGCGCCCAAGGTTGGGGGTTGAGTTAACTGAGTATTTTGACTTAAGTATGGCTGAGAAACAAAGGCATTGGTACGACTCTAAGGGAAACATTGCTTTAGAAAGTCAGGTGTGGGGGCAATGGGAAACAGATCCCGAGAACTATCATCAGAGAAACCAGTTTCAAGATGATGGAGTTATTCTTTGGGCGTCACAGGATTGGTTGAACTCTGCATTGGCAAATATGAATAAACGGCTTGTTTATCATGTTACATTTGCAAAACATAAACCGAGGCATGGATACGATGATGACGAAGGATTAAAGGCAGTATATGTCGGCGTTAGAACTGAACAAAACCCCCTTCGAATTTGGTACGCTAAAACAGCCTCAAAAGTTTCCTACTAGGAACACTGACTAATATTAGACTTGAGGGGTATCAAGATATTATCATCCACTTATTTCAGGTGTAAGCTTGCAATGAAGTCCCTAGTGCCTAAGTAACGACTGTTTGTTCTGACCAGTTAAACGAAGTTTGGGTATTTGGTCAACCAGATCCCACTGAGTCCGATGTCCGCTTTGGAGATGGTTATACTATTTTGGCAATCTACTGGTACAGGTCACACTAACGAAATGTTCGGATGTGGGGTGGTCAGTATTTAGGCGGTGTGTTTGGCATCTTCAAGAAAGTTGGCCCGTGAGTTTATCTCCACATACAATAAATGTTGGGTTTCATTTGCTTCCGTGACGCTTCCGTTAAACTAATTGAAATTTACTGAAACTATGGTAACCTATTGAAAAGACTGGTGCACCCGGCGCGATTCGAACGCGCGACCTCTGCCTTCGGAGTTACGTGTCGTTGGTTTTTCTGGAGTTCACCATAGTGCTATAATGGTATATTTAGTTATATATAACAATGATTTATGCCGCATGTAATTTTAAACTTATATTTTTTACTTTCCCCAAATAGGCTCGAATGTTATGCTTTTTGGTGCCCCCATGGTGCCCGATTTGACCCCTGTCTATAAAGAGTGAGAAATGCCAAAACGTTCAAAACAGAATTTAACCAAGAGATTTCTTGATAGTGTTACGCCTTTAGAAGGCAAAGAATTCATTGTCTGGGATGCCAGTCTTACAGGATTCGATGTGCGTGTGAAACCCTCTGGCCGAAAATCTTTTCTCTATAAATACAGAACGCCAGACGGCAGGCAAAGAAAACTTACCTTGGGCGCGTTTGGCCAAATAACGGTTGAACAAGCAAGGCGACTTGCTACGGCTGGCCTCGGTAAAGTTGCGAGCAGTCACGACCCTTCTCAAAACCGTCACGACATCAAGAAAGCTCAAACCGTTGGCGATTTATGTGATCAGTATTACGCGGATGCAGAGGCAGGTAAAATCCTGTATCGGGGCAAACCCAAAAAGGCTTCAACGCTCGCAATCGATAAAGGCCGGATTGAACGCCATATAAAACCAATGATAGGCCGCAAGCAAATCGCGGCCTTAACCCGGCAAGACGTGACAAAATTCATGTACGATATTCGGGATGGTAAAACCGCAATAACGGTTAAGACTGGGCCGCGCGGGTTAGCGCGTGTGCGGGGCGGTATGGGCACTGCCAAGAAAGCCGTGTCGGTTTTATCAGCAATATATAATTACGCCATTCGTTCTGGCATGGTCGAGCATAATCCTTGCCAATATGTCGAACGGCCTGCCGACAATAAACGTACACGGTTTTTAAACCCAGAAGAATATGCCCGCCTTGGGAGAGCCTTGAATGATCAAGCTATCAGCACACAATATGCGTCAGCTAGCCTCGCGATAATAATACTAGCGCTTACAGGGTGTCGCCGTAATGAAATTCTGTCACTGGTTAGGGATGAAGTGGACGTGACAGGGCGGTGCCTTCGTTTAGGTGATACCAAGACGGGTGCGCAAATTAGGCCATGCGGCAAGCCTGCCCTTGAACTCCTAACCCAGCAACTTGCTTCACACACAAGCCAATTCGTTTTTCCTTCTACAAAGAATAACGGTCCCATTATCAACATCCGCACGCCTATGGGAAAAGTTTGCAAAATGGCAGAACTAGAAAATGTTACGCCGCACACCCTGCGCCATAGCTATGCAACGGTTGCGCATGAACTCGGCTATAGTGAACTGACAATAGCGGGGCTTCTTGGACATAGCGCGGCAAGTGTAACCAGCCGTTACGCGCACCATGTAGATCATGTACTTGCGGACGCGGCGGATAAAGTATCGGGGCTGATTTATGAACGGTTACAAACGGGAGCTTAAACCTCGATATCAACCATTTCAAACAGATGGAATTTTATCGTGTCGGGGGCAATGACCATATTCAATAAACTAGCAATACCCGTTTCGCCTTCTTTATTTTCAGGCATACTAAAACAATAATCGACCACTATAAGACCATCACCTTTCTCAAGAACTGCCAAACCCGCAGGATTACCGAAAGTAAGCTTTTCGTTTTCACTCCATACTTCTTCGTTAAAGAACTTTCTAACGGGGAGTTTTATACTACAATGGTTCTCCATTGCGGTAATGAATTTTTTAAACTTCCTATCGGCTCGTTCGGGATTGAAGTTGTCATGATTGAAAGTACCGAAAAATTTATCAGATTTTATGGCTTGCTCAATTCGTTTTCTGGCATCTTTGTGCGAAATAATTTTATGACGGGTATTCCCTTCGGGGAAAGTCCTTAAATGCAATTCATGTCTTTCAAGGTATAGCATGGTTGAATATCAAAATTTTCTGTTTTGGTGTCAGTAAACACCAACAATCTCAATCCTGTCCTTGTAGGTTTTATGAGAAATCACAAACCGAAATTGGTTACTTACAAACCGCCTCCGTCCGTCTGGGAGCTTCCGTCCAACCTTTGGAAATAATTGAAGCGTCTGGATAGCACTATAAATATCATTATACACCCGTAAATTGGTACGAGGTGAAATTTCATTGTAATAGGTTTCAATTTCTTTGAGGTCAGCTTTGGCCGTATCTCGATAGATAATTTTTATCATGAAGGAAGCGGCTTGCCCCAAATATGATTGACCTCAGCCTGCGTAGCATATTTAGGGTTTGGGTCGGCGTGACGGCGTTTATCTTCTTCCTCTTGTTCAGGAGAAAGTACAAAATCATCTTCGTTCAGATAGTTCTGAACAACCAAGCCCAATTCAGCTTGAAAAGCTGTCTGCTTATCGGCAGGGATGCTCTCAACGAGTACAGCTAATTTTTCTAAAGTGGTCATACGGTTTAGTATAGCAGAAAAAGGGTGAATAAAAAGTCCTAAATTCCGCAGGTTTAATTGTTTCACAGTTTTGCTGTTGCCAGGTTTTGAGTTCGCCGTCGGTTGGGTTGTCATATTTTTTATCCCTCAAGTATCAAGTGAATGCACCATTCATGACCTCTGAGCTCATGTTTAAATTTCTCACATCGTTTAAAATGCATCATTTACCGATTTGTCTTAATAGCTAGATGTTGAAGTCGCCGCTCCATTAGACATAAATGTTTCTAGGGTCAGGACTCATTAAAGCCAATATATAACGATTGCAGCGATGCATATTGTAGAGAAAAAGGTGTGTGCGCAGCGATCATAACGGGTTGAGACACGTCTCCAGTCTTTGAGACGCCCAAACATGTTTTGGGCCTTGTGACGCTGTTTGTATAAAGTTTTATCGTATGGGATCAGTATTTTTCGGTTTCGACGCGGCGGAATACACGGGGTAATATTGCGAGCACGTAATGCCTCTCGAAACCAGTTTGAATCATATCCTTTGTCACCCAGAAGGCATTTTGCTTTTGGAAGTTGATCTAGCAATAACCGCGCCCCTTTATGGTCGCTCATTTGTCCTTCACTCAGCAACATGACCACCGGACGACCCACACCATCACAAACCGCATGGAGTTTTGAATTTAGCCCACCTTTGGTGCGGCCAATACATCTGGGAACATCCCCTTTTTAAGCAGACTAGCTGCGGTTCTGTGAGCTTTTAGGTGGGTTGCGTCGATTTGCAATTGTTCTGGCACACCTTCAGATGTGCTTAGCGCAATAAAGATTTTGTTGAATACACCCATTTTACTCCCCATTTTACTCCAACGGATAAACCGATTGTAAAGTGTCTTGTGGGGGCCATATTCTCGCGGAGCATCGCGCCATTGAAGGCCTCGTTTAAGCACATGGATAATGCCGCTGATCACACGTAAATCATCGACACGTGGTACACCGTGAGACAAGGGAAAATAAGGCTCAATACGAGCCAATTGGGACTTCGATAGATAAAACAAATCATTCATGGTGAAAGCTCCTTTGACCATCAATGAATCACAAATTAGACAAAATGGGAATCCCTAAAATTAATAGATCCTGACCCTAGATAAAAGTAGTTTTGGAAACGCATCTTCATTTCTATTGTTTGCTTCCAGTTGAGCATTATCTGCAGCATCGATTATTATTAAAAGCCCTTCTTTTTGAGATTGTTCTTTTATTGTAGCGCTAGCTTGTTCAAATCTTCGCCTTGCGGATTTTATCATCCCATATCGATCACTATCTGTCGGTAACAACGGATCACACAAACCGCGAGTTGCTAGCTCATTCACAATCTGTATGAGACCTATTTTAGGAAGGTGCCGTGCCTGATCATCAGAACGGTATGCTCCACCACCAAAGCAGTCAAAAACTACAATTTCATATTTCTCTGAAAGGTATGCCGACAGACTCTGAATAAAAACCGTCTTACCAACTCCACCATCTGCATAGACGAGAATAGGGCATTGAGATGCGTTCAGAAGCTCCGCACAATCAGTTAGGGCTTCACGCTCAATTACGTCCTTCACCTCAAGAAAACGAGTGTCGGCGGGGAACAAATCCTCCGGCTCACATTCCAATGCGTCCAAAATATCTTCTTTTTTAAGTAAGTTGTTGCTTTGCCCTTGCTCGCCAGCCTTTTCTCTCACAAGTTCGCAAAGAGCGTGGAGTCGGACGCGAGCCTGCGAGTCAACACCTGAAGACCAGTTGCTGAGTGTTCGCCTTAAGACTCTGTTTTGCTCATCCAAATCTTTTGTGGCTGCTTGAAAAGTTGTCAGCGAGAAAAGCCTAAAAGCGTCGATATTTTTCTCTTCGCACCATTTTTTTAAATTCTTAAATTGTTTTAAATTTTTTTGGTCTGTTGGAACCGTTTTATTTTTTAAGTGTGATATGGCTTCCCACAAATGAGGCGCAAATTCACCGTTGGTAACAAAAGAAAACTTAATTTTGTTGTCAACAATTTTGGCATCACTCTCTTTCTCATAGTCCACAATAGTATCGGCAAATTTTCGAAGCGTTTTTTTCAAGTATGAGGAGGTGGCTGGCGCATTTGTGGTCTTATATTTGAACTGTAATGTCTCAAGCCTTGAACAAGCTTCAAAGCTATCACCATCCCCGTAGTATAGAATAAGATCGGCAATATCATCAGCTTCCGCACTCATAGAAGTTGGTTCAGTTTGCGGGATTCCTTCAATAGCAATTGCGAACAACTTATCGCTTGGAAATATGAGTTGTAATGCACGACGCGCAGCCCAACGCTCATGAAATGTATGTCCAGCACGAGAAGCTCTGACTTTATCTATTTTTACTTTTTCTGACATTGAATACTGCTACCATAGGTTTGTTTGAACATAAAACTCATTTTCTTGTTTTTCATGAGACGTAGAGCTCTAACAGCTATGATAGCGTATTCAAATTTCAAATATTTGCTTTGTTCCTTTTAGCAGAGATCGAACGTCTAGCCTAATCAATAGGTATTATATTCGGTTGAGGAGGCGAGCTACCGAAGTTTTATACCAAAGCCTACCGTTACGGCCTTTTATATTGGCTTCATTGAGTGCGCGTGCAATTGATTGCAAATCCATATTGCTAGTAATTTCAAGTTCTTCGAACTTCGAAAAAATCTCCCGTGCAAACACTTGAGCTTCTTTTTTGTTTTTTACTGCTAACACCTTTCCGTTCTTCCCTAGTTCTACACCACGCTCCTTTGCCGCCGCTAACGCTGCCTTGGTGCGTTCACTAATTCGCCGTCCTTCCTCTTCGGCCATGGCTGCGTAAACATGGAGCATGAACCTGTCTGCGTTGGGCATGTCGGCGGCTATAAAATCTATGCCCGTTTCCATGAGACCGCTTACGAAGTGGACATTACGGGCAAGGCGGTCAAGCTTAGCTATGACCAACTTGGTTTTGTGTTTACGGCAATAAGCTATGGCGGCTTTAAGCTCTGGGCGCTTGGCTTTCTTGCCGCTCTCTATTTCTATAAACTCTCTATAGGGCTTGCCGCCCAGTAAAATTTCAATGGCCTTGCGCTGCGCCTCTAGCCCTAGACCTGATATGCCTTGCCTTTGGGTACTCACACGCAGGTAAGCGGCTGGTATGGCTTCTATGGGCTTCATTTTACCTCTCCAAAACTTATGTAACAGGTAAAGGTTGGTTTGTGTGTTACGGAGCGGCTCATAGGTGCTTCTCCGTCATTGGGTGTGCATTCATAGATGTTTGTAATATTTGCATCCCGTCACTGATTTGACCCGCCGTGAGGCCATAGCCAAGTTGGTCGGCTTGCTGCCTTATTCTATCTGTTACATCCCAAGCTTGGCGGTCAGTACACATGGCAGATAGGATTTTGAAACATAGTTCTCTGAGTAACGCATTCCGATCTACCTTTGAAATCACAGTGCGCAAATACTCGTGGAGTTCACTGGATTGATTAACGAGCCAATATAGATACCGCCGCCCCGCTCTTGTATGACCGTCAAAAGCATATCTTGGGATTGTGCTTATTTGGTATGTCGATAGATTATTATCTGATTTTGCACCTAGCGGCTCTGGCACTTGCCGCCAATCATTCCAGAGCAACGGTATGAAAGCAGGGAGTATTGTTCCTGATCGCGACATCCCAATTCTGCAGATAGAAAGAACATGCTCTGGACATTGCTCTGTATCAAAGCAAGCGAAGAAACGTTCTACATCTCCCTTACGTCGATACAGCACATCAGATGCAAATTTATCCGTACCTAATGCATACCATGCCGCTATGACGCGGTGAGGAAATGGCTTCGAAGGCGAATTTGATAATGAGTGCACGGCCTCAGTGGATGCGGTTGCCAACTCCTCCCGAATAGCCTCAAAGGAAACATCGTGATCGACTATGGTTACAATATCGTCTGTTACCCTGTTTTTGGGTGCGGCGCAGAGTTGGCGGATTAGATATGAAGCTACTTTCCATTCACCACCTACTTTTGCTCTCCATCGTTTAGAGCCTGCCGCCGCCGTAACCATCCCGCAGAGGTCGAAGTCACCAAAGCTTATATCCTCCCATGCAATAACACACAAACGTCGCCAGAACATGCGGTAGTCGGAGTTCAGCAGATACCGTCCTGCTCTTAAAGCCTCTTTGGCATCACTCCGCCTAATTGCTTTTTGCAGAAGGCTCATAGCAATCCATCGTTCAGGTAGTGGCGCGTAGATTTGTTGTGGTGGTTGGTGTGTAGCTAGCCTATCGGCAAGCTGTTCACACAGGTATTCAGTCCAGATGTTATCGAGCATTTCTGCCTCCCATATATACGGGAGAGCAAAACGATTTCACCCCGATCGAAGCGTAACTTGAGAGCGGCTAGAGGCAAGAAGTATATAGGTGGACACTTTTTTTGACAGGGACTACGAGCTTGTAAGTAAACTATTTCAATAATTAACAACTTTTCAAAATGGTGTATTCATTACTCTTAGTAAAATACGTTCTCAACTTTTACCTTTTCGACTGACACAATACGTCCTAAGCTAGGGTCAGGACTCATTAAAGCCAATATATAACGATTGCAGCGATGCATCGGGGTACATCCCTTTTTTTAGCAAACTGGTTTTAGCAGGCTAGCTGCGGTTCTATGGGCTTTAAAATGGGTTGCGTCGATTCGCAATTGTTCTGGCACGCCATCGGATGAGCTGGGCGCTACAAATATTTTGTTGAATATCCCCATTTTACTCCCCATTTTACTCCAACGTACAAACCGATTATACAGTGTTTTGTGTGGACCATATTCACGGGGGGCATCGCGCCATTGTAAGCCGCGTTTGAGCACGTGGATAATACCGCTAATTACACGTAAATCATCGACACGGGGCACGCCGTGGGACAGTGGAAAGTAAGGTTTAATACGTGCCAACTGGGACGGTGAGAGATAAAACAAATCATTCATGATGAAAACTCCTTTAGCCATCAATGAATCACAAACTTAGCTAAATGGAAATCTTTAAAATTAATAGGTCCTGACCCTAAACCACCACCGGCTATCGTCGGTGGGTTTGTTAGTAGCAACTGAAGTTGTTTTTTCTTAATTGAGCGCCCCTGGCGCACTTTTAAATTTTATGTCCGTTTGGAAAACGGAGGTTTGAAACCATTTTGTTGAAAATAAAGGAAAAATCGGAACAATGCTAATGAGGCGGTGGGCCGTAAGTATTATTATCGGATTGGTTTGGTAAAATCATATTGCCCACATGCAAAACAATTAAGCTGGATATGGCACGAGATACGATGATAGGCAGCATGACTTTGGGAGCCATTGCCTCAAGCGCTTTATAATATTCCCTTTTGTCTATGGCGCCCGACGCCTGGCGCAGTGCTAGGTCAAAAAATGTGCCATCTGTAAAAAGCAATATGAGCAAGATTGTAACCACTAGAACCACAGCGCCATATCCTGCTATGAAAGCTAGAACCAATGCGCCAGACTTGCCGCTATTATGAATGCGTTTCACCCATAAACTTACCCAAGCGACAATCACCACCAAACCAGCCATAAATGTCAAAGTGCCGACAAAGGGTGCGAGAACACTGCCAAATACCAATTTGTCAAACAGACCAAGGGCAATGCTGATTAGGATAAGAATATACCCACCAAAGATAAAATGGCCAGAACCAATACGGCCTCGGATACTCAAAAACAGGCCAAGCATTTATGTTTCTCCCGTTGGTGACGCGCCATAAATATTGTCGTTCTTTTCTCCAGGCCAAAGCGCCAGCCATGCTGTGAACAACACGGGAAGAATAGAAGCAAGCGCGCTTATTGTTTTCATATTATTGCGCAGATTGTTTTGATACACCTCTTCAACAGGCTTAATAGCATTCTGAAGAGTTATCGGGTCGTCTTGTAACTTAGGGTCATTCATAAACCCATGAATGGTTTCAAAATATTCAAGCATGCCGTAATGAAGCCCCAAAAAAAACAAGACAGAAAGGGACAAAAAAACCACACCCGTCAAAGGCCATAAATTTTTTCCCATATCGTGAAGACGTTTACCATAAATACACAAAATCATATGAAGCGTTATAAAAAACAATAACATGGGGAGAAAAAAATCCGTAAACATACCTGTACCTAAATATGAGCCTAAATGCAAAAAAATCCATTTTTGGGTGAGATAAAATGCAAGTATTCCTACAACTCCAACAATGAAGGCAATGCGTGTTATTCTACCGCGCGGCGAGAAAAATAATTTGTAAACCCTGCCCATACCATAACCTGTAAAACTTTCTGCCTTTTGCCAAATTTTAACATCTCATTCAAGCCTATTCGATATGATACTTACATAATATTTACCCAGTAAAACATGTGGCTTGTATGAATAAATCTTTGACACTCTTAGGCGCTATGCTCGCCTTCCTCGCTTTGACCGCTTGCGAGAAAACCGAACAGGCAATTTTAGACGAGCCAACGCCGCCCAAACAAACCCAGCAGCAGCCTTCCCAAAACAAAATTAACCATAAGCAAATTAAAGCACCAAGCGCCGCGCCACGTAAAACTCAACCCGTCTCTAAATCTGTCTTTGTGCCCCCCAAATCTGTCTTGATGCCAAAGCCTACGCCTCTCACGATAAAACGCTGTATGAATTTAGGCAATGCTTTAGAAGCGCCCAATGAAGGGGATTGGGGCTATACAATTCGTAGCAGGGATTTAAAAAATATCAGAGACGCTGGCTTTGATACTATTCGCTTGCCTGTACGCTGGGACACACATGCTCAACACCGTCCGCCTTACCAAATAGACCCGAACTTTATGGCGCGGGTTAAAACAGTCAGCTCTGGTGCTAAAGCTTATGGTCTAAACGTGATTATCGATGTGCATCATTATGAAAGCCTAATGTCCAATACAGCCCGCGAAGAAGCCCGCTTTCTAGCCATTTGGGATCAAATCGCGCGTAATTTTTCAAGCGCGCCAAACAGTGTTTTCTTTGAAATTCTCAACGAACCAACACTGGATATCAGTATGGAGGAACTCAACGCGCTTTATGCTAAAACCGTGCCAATTATTCGCGCATCAAATCCTACGCGCAAACTCATTCTTGGCGGTAATTCATGGAATTCAATTGAAAGTCTTAGCCTGATAAATTTTCCAAAAGATGCTAACCTGGTTGCGACATTTCATGATTATGGCCCGCATGCATTTACCCACCAAGGGGCAGAATGGTCAAAACCAGAAATGCCGCTTGGGCGGCGTTGGGGCGGTAAAGCTGATGCTGCAGAGTTTAAAGATACCTATAAACTGGCACGCGCCTTTACGGCTAAAACTGGCATCCCCATATTAGTGGGCGAATTTGGCGTGATTGATAAAGTCCCGCAAAGCCAGCGCAATGCATGGGTAAAGATGCGCCGCAAAGCCATGGAAGAAAATGGCTATGCGTGGTGTGCTTGGGATTATTCAGGTGCATTTAAAGCTTACGACACCAAGAGTGAAACATGGCTACCTGGTACGCTCAATGCGCTTTTTGGCCGCTAAACCGCCTTTAGGTGTTGGCTAAGACTTTGGTGAATTTGCGGGCTTTCTTCTTTAAGGAACCGCAAAAGTTCTTTTTCGTTTTCATGCAATATATTATCACGATCAAGGCGCTCTATTAGCCAATGTGCTTCGCTTTGCGTAACCCTCTCGGCGACAGCAATCGTACTACCATTTGTGTGCATGTATTGCGGCTGATCTTCACTGGAAAAATTTTTAAACATACCAAAAATATTGCTGATACCAGGCACGTGCATTTTTGGAATAATTGATTTACTTTCCACTTCGAGCCATTTTTCTCGCCGCAAAGCCTCTTGTGCGTCAGGTTCATTCCAAGCCGCGACCATCATAATATGATTGGCTATACCGCCGACAAATAATTTCGTCCAACTCGGATGATTTTTTGCGTTAATTGTCGTATCATTAAGATCAAATAAAACCTCGGCTTCGCGGCGCGTAATACCAACGCCGCCCTCACTTGCACACGCATACAGCACGCGGCGTAAGAGTTTCACATCATCTTCTGTAATAACGCCTGGTTCTAAAGTACGGTTTTTACCCATATAACCGCGCCCGTTCAAGACAGATTCAACGGCTTGATTAAGGGCGAATATTTCAAGATTTTCCGTTACATTGTGTGCCTGCTTCATCACATAAATAAGAAGTTCTAGTTCCGTACGGCTCTCTACAACCCCGTCATGGCTAATACGGGCTAAAAGCCATGTGGCATTCGCTTGGTTGACATACCCATGCGGCATAGTTTGGCGCACCAAGAAATGAGTAAGAGCTTCCACAAAAAGCATATCCCATGTTTCGCATTTATCTTGCAAATCATTAAGAGCGAAAAGACGGTCTGCTTCCATAGTGGAAATTTTACCATCCTCAAAAACAGCGCGGCGCACGAGAGCACAATCCGCATCCATAATACGCCCGCGTGATGAAATATCGCTAATTATATCTGACAAGTTCACATTGGCCATAAATCACCCTCTTTACTTTTTATAGACTTTATACCCAAAGAAGTTTAGGGCTTCGTTAAAAAAAACAAAGACAGTCTCACATAATTGTGACTTTTATGACCGCTATATTTGCTATGTTCAGATAAATTGTAAAAGAGAAAATATCATGTATACATTAATCGGATCCCCCATGACCCGCGCGATTCGCGTGATTTGGTGTATGGAAGAACTTGGCGTTGAATATGAAATTATTCCAGCGGCTCCTGGAAGTGACGACGCAAAAAAGTATAATCCATCAGGCAAAGTTCCAGCCCTTAAAATTGGCGATGATGTGATCATAGATTCGGTCGCAATTTGCCAATACCTCGCGGATAAGCACGGAAAACTTACCTTCCCAGCGGGTACAATAGAGAGAGCGAAAATGGATAGCCTTATTCATTTTGTCGCTGATGAAGTCGATCATGCATGCTGGGTATGGGCTAAACATGACTGGATTTATCCTGAAGGCTTGAAAGCGGAAAACGTTAAACCAGCATGCGCACTTGAATTTAAAAGGGCTATGCAGCACTTAGAAATACGTCTTGGCAACAATAAATATGTCATGGGCGACACATTCACTATTCCTGATATTTTACTTGGCCAATGCGCGAGTTGGGCAAGTAAAATGTGTAAATTTGAGCTGCCAGGCGGCAAGGTTGGTGCCTACTTGGATCGGGTTCGCGCCCGGCCCGCGCTTGCCCGCGCCCTACAAACCCGGGCAGCTAACAATTTTAGCGCAAATAGAGTTTGACAGGCCCCAAATGCACCCCTATAAGCCGCCCAATCCTTAAGCGCAGATATGCGCTCTGAGCTGTGCGATCCCATTTATGGATGATGCAGACAGGGTCCTCCAGTCGACATTATATGTTCACTGGAGTATTTTACATATGTTCACTGGAGTATTTTGCGTTATGGATTTGAGTAAGTATGAGCAGGTAAATGTTTGACGCATTAGCAGACCGCCTTGGCGGTGTATTTGATGGCCTCACGGGGCGGGGCGCACTGTCTGAAAAAGACGTGAGCGCGGCACTGCGCGAAATACGTATTGCGCTACTCGAAGCAGACGTTGCCCTACCCGTTGTTAAAGATTTCATTACAAAGATTAAAGACGAAGCCGTTGGCGAGAAAGTTATTCGCGCCGTTAAGCCTGGTCAACAAATTGTCAAAATTGTTCATGACGCTTTAATCGAAACACTCGGTGGTGCATTGGGTGAAGACAAGGATGATAAAGACAAACCCATTGCCCCCCTGCTCAATCTAAAAGCTCGTCCACCAGCATTTATCCTCATGGCTGGCCTGCAAGGCTCTGGTAAAACAACCACATCTGGTAAAATCGCGCTTTATCTACGCAAAGCCTATAAGAAAAAAATTCTGCTGGCTTCCCTCGATACAAGGCGCCCTGCGGCGATGGAACAGCTTGGCATATTAGCGAGGCAAGCGGGTGTTGATTTTTTGCCGATTGTAAAAGGTGAAAACGTAATCGCCATCACCAAACGCGCTATGAGCGAAGGTAAGCTTGGCGGCTATGATGTAGTTTTTTTGGATACGGCCGGCCGCACCACCCTTGATGATGAACTTATGGACGAAGTGGCTAGCGTTGCTAAACTTGCGGATCCTATTGAAACGCTCTTGGTGGCCGATAGCCTAACAGGCCAAGACGCGGTGGAAACGGCAAGGCGTTTTCATGAGCGCTTGGCGCTCACTGGTCTTGTGCTCACCCGTATTGACGGAGATGGGCGCGGCGGGGCGGCGCTCTCCATGCGTGCAGTAACTGGTCTCCCGATTAAATTTTTGGGCACAGGCGAAAAACTAGACAGGCTGGAAGCATTTGATGCAGAGCGTATTGCGGGCCGTATTTTAGGTCAAGGCGACATTGTCTCTTTGGTTGAGAAAGCCTCTCAGGTTATTGACGAAAAAGAAGCGGCAAAACTGCAAAAGAAAATGGAGAAAGGCAGCTTTGATTTGGATGATTTGGCTAAGCAGCTAGGACAAATCAACAAGATGGGCGGCATGGGGGGTCTCATGAAACTGATGCCAGGTATGGGGAAAATGCGCAAAGCCATGAAAGATATGGGCGGCGAGGAAAACAAACTTCTCGATCAACAGCGCGCAATTATTTTTTCTATGACAGGGTGGGAGCGAAAAAATCCAAAATTGATCAAGGCGTCTCGCAAAAAACGCATTGCTGCTGGCTCTGGTATGAGTGTGCAAGAGGTCAATAAGCTTTTGAAAATGCACCGCGCCATGTCTGATATGATGAAGAAAATGGGCAAAGGCGGCATGAAATCTCTTATGGGCGGCATGGGAAGCAAAATGCCTGGCATGCCTGGCGGTGGTCTGGGCGGCATACCTGATGTAGATCCGAAAATGCTTGAAGATATGCAAAAACAAATGGGTGGTAAAATACCCAAAGGTTTACCCGGATTAGGCGGCAAAGGTTTAGGCGGCGGATTGCCAGGGCTTGGCGGCTTTAAAAAGAAGTAATTTAATAGAAATTTTATTGAAACAAAAGGAAAACTAATTATGGCAATTAAAATCAGACTCGCCCGTCACGGGGCAAAAAAACGCCCTTACTACCGTATCGTTATCGCCGATGTGCGCGCGCCGCGTGATGGGCGTTATATCGAACACGTTGGTTCATATAACCCAATGCTTTCCAAAGATGATGAGAACCGCGTTATTTTAGATGCCGATAAAATCAAGGAATGGCTTGGCAAGGGCGCACTTCCAACAGAACGCGTCGCCCGGTTTTTGGGCGCGGCTGGGCTTTGGGAATGGAAGCACGGTAACAACCCCAACAAAGGCAAACCAGGCGCTAAAGCTTTTGAGTTAATCCAAGCCCGCAAAGGCAAATCGGAAGCACGCGCTGAGGCTGAAGCAGAAGCTGCGAAAGCGGCTAAAGAAGCAGAGGCCGCAGCTGCAGTCGCTGCCAAAGAAGCCATTGAGGCAGAAAAAGTAACGGTTGCCGAAGCAAAAGCAGCCGAAAAAGCCGCACCTGCTGAAGAAGCGTCTGCCGCTAAAGATGCTAAAGATGCTAAAGAAGAAAAAGAGCCGCGGCACATCAAGTATTTTGAAGCGTTGAAGGCAAAATATGATCCAGACGTTAACGAAGAAGTCGCCAAAAAAATCGTCAACCATTTGGGCATTGCACTCAACTCTAAAGACGCATCTTTGGTCGCTTGTTCTGATGAGACAGAGCGCAATACTGTGCGTGATAGCTGGCTTAAAAAGAAGCTTGGCCTTGAAGCAGATGATGCTAAACTTGACGCGAAAGTCATGGCTGTTTGTGAAATTATGAAAGATGATAAAAACAAATGCCGCGTTGCATTTTATTATCTTCTTGCAAAAGCCGAAGACAAACTTGCGGCTCTATAAGGGATCCTAGTTTAAGATAAAGAGATCTCTGCATACTTTGTATTTTCCAAAAAATGTGAATACTCAATGTTCATTTTTCTAAAGTTTTTAAAATTGAAAGTTATGCAGAGGTCTCTCCTGACAAATTTGGTGTTAATTGCATTTATTAACATCAATCGAACGTCAGCAAATGAGTGGTGCAACTGCAACCACATTGGGAGCAACCGCAATCAATGCGGTTGCTACAAAGCGTACTGACGACTGTAGCACTGGCACAACAAAAGGCAATGCAATACAACTACGACTCCCACTACAACTTGTACTTAAGGTGGCAAATCCTTCTCTGGCTTTGCGCCGTAATGCGAGATGATTTCAGAAGCACAGTGAGAGCCAAGATAGCCCGCATCAGCCCAACTCATGCCTTGGGCCCGCCCAGCCAAAACGCCTGCTGCATACAAATCACCTGCCCCCGTTGTATCAATGACTTTGGCAACAGGGACAATAGCAATTTCGTACACAGTGTTGTTTTCAATAATCACTGAGCCAATTTCGCCCCGAGTCACGCACGCAAGCGTGCCTGATGCGCGCAAAGCACTTATGGCCGCGCCAAAATTCTTTGTTTCATACAAAGATAACAACTCATCTTCATTGGCGAATAAAATATCAACGTGATTATCCACCAAGTGCTTAAACGAGGTGCGATGGCGATCAACGCAAAACGCATCTGATAATGTAAGGGAAACTTGGCGACCAGCTGCTGTGGCAACTTCAGCCGCTTTGACAAAGGCTGCCTTTTGCGCGTCCGTGTCAAACAAATAACCTTCCATATAGATCACTGCGCTGGCGCGGACGAGCTCTTCGTCTACATCATTTACGCCAAAGGCGGTATTTGCCCCTAAAAACGTACTCATAGAGCGCTCGCCATCAGGTGTGACAGCGATAAGGCAGCGCGCAGTCGCTGCTACAGCACTGCTTAAAGGAAGTGTACAAGTCTCGACCCCGATAGAGCGCATACTATCCGTAAACCCCGCACCCAAAGCATCATCGGCAACCTTACCTATATAAGCAGCCCGTACGCCAAGTGCAGCTATGCCAGCCATCGTATTTGCGCCAGATCCGCCAGCCGTTTCTTGTAAATTTGCACGCGCGCCATTTGCATGCGCGCCAAAGACCCTGTGCAAATGCAAAGCACGTTTTTCATCAATGAGGGTCATGCCGCTTTTGCGAATATTCTCACGAGCAAGTAGCGTATCATCAACTGGCGCAATCACATCCATAATTGCATTGCCTATCCCCAAGACGTCATATTTAACGGTCATAAACCCCTTGTAATTGTATTGTAATCGCATTGTAATCATACGTTAAATCTGTGGCGTTTTCCTTATGAGAAAAGTCAAATAAAAGCAAACGATTTTCTCTTGTTTTTTATGCGCAAAGCCCTACATGATAAAGCATGGTAAAATTACAAAAAAAAGTCGCAATACTTGCTTCTGAAAACATGCTCCCAGGCAGCGAAACTGCACGGGATGATATTTTTGAACTCGAAGAACAAATGGGTAAATTACGCCCAGCGTTCGCAGCGCGCGGCATGGAGCTTGACCTCGTTAATTGGCGCGAAGCGCCCAGGTTAGCGGATGAATATGACGCTATGCTACCGCTGCTTGTTTGGGATTATTTTGAGGAAAACGAAGTAAAATTTCTACAATTCATGGCGCAAATTAGCCAAAAAACCAATCTGTTTAACCCCTTTGATGTTATCCAATGGAACGCGAATAAAGCCTATCTAGAAGAGCTTAGCGGGCTTGGTGCGCCAACTATTCCTTCTATATTTGTCGACCACGCTACACAGAAGAATGTCTTGCGCGCTATGGATAAATTTGGCAGTGATACAGTTGTGATCAAGCCAGAAATTGGCGGCGGCGCTTGGCGGCAAGCACTCTATGCGCGCGGTGAGCCATTTCCTGCGCGCAGTGAATTGCCGCCCAAAGGCGCGCTCATCCAGCCATTTTTAGATCGTGTGAAAGATGAGGGTGAGTATTCATTTTTATATTTTGGCGGTCAGTTTTCCCATGCTTTGGTGAAAATACCAAAAAAAGGTGATTACCGCGTGCAATCTATGTATGGCTCTTCCGAGAAAACCTATGAACCAACGCAAGGCGAGCGCGAACAAGCCCGTGCAGTCTTGGATGTGCTGACCTTTACGCCGCTCTACGCGCGAGTTGATCTCTTGCGCGGCAATCAAGGCCAATTGCTTTTAATCGAACTTGAAATGATCGAACCTTATTTATATCTACTCCACGCAAAGGGCAGTGGCGGCGATAATAAAGGCGCGCAAAACTTAGCCAAAGCGTTGGCGAAAAAACTAGGTTTATAAAAAACTGAGGCTAAAAAAATCACTCCCTTAAACAATCTCTACTGTATCACCGCTATTTAGCTCTTTAACGAGCGCGCCCATGGCTCGCTTACTAATCCCAATACAGCCTTGCGTTGGTTTGAAACGAGGGCGCGCAATGTGTAAAAATATGGCGCTGCCAAGTCCAGGTATTGGCGGATTATCATTATAGCCAAACACTATGAGTACGTCATAACCATGGCTCTTTTTCCAAAGCTTCTCCGCGCTCGCCCCATAGGGTAGACGCACGGGGCAGTTATACGCAGGGTCATGGGGCATATCGCACCATCCGTCATTTTTGGCTATTGGATAAAATGGTAAGCCCGTCTTGGGTAATACAAAGCGGTCTTCGCGGTAAAGGCCATAGCGAAGCGCATAGACCCCAAGCGGCGTTTTCCCATCACCTTCACGCCCATCCGACTGCGACACAGACCCATTAAGGCCATGTGCGCAAATATAAGTTTTGTGAGCGGCTTTTAATTTGCCTTTACTTGTATCTACTATAATTCTCATATGGTCTTTCTCGGTGCTAACACGCTTTTGTGACACTCTACGCACAAAATGGCATTAGTCAGGGGCAGATTGCAAGTCTATAAGCGGGCAATGAAAACAGGATATGAGATATGAGCATTAAGAAAAAACTTTTGATTGTGGACGACGATGACGATTTGCGGGCTGAACTTGTTGAGCAATTTTTGCTTTATGACGAATTTGACACGGATGATGTGGAAAACGCAGCCAAAGCGATAACGGCAACCAAAGAAAAAGATTACGACCTTATTTTGCTCGACGTTGATTTGCCTGATATGCTCGGCACAGAAGCTTGTCAACTTATGCGCAAAACAGGCGTAGCCGCCCCCATCGTTATGCTAACGGGTAATGATGGGGAGATGAACGAAATATTGGGACTCAATTCTGGTGCTAATGACTATATCACCAAGCCATTTCGCTTCGCCGTAATGCTTGCCCGGCTGCGCGCGCACCTGCGTTCATTTGAGCAAAGCGAAGACGCAATTTTCCAAGTTGGACCCTACACGTTTAAGCCTGCCTTTAAACGTATGGAACGTGAAGGCGAGAGGAAAATTCACCTAACGGAAAAAGAAACTAATATTTTAAAATACCTCTACCGCGCTGGCGGTAAGCCAGTTGCAAGAGAAGAGCTTTTGGAAGAAGTTTGGGGTTATAATTCAGGCGTCACCACCCACACACTCGAGACACACATCTATCGCTTGCGTCAAAAAATTGAACCTAAAAAAGGCACAGCCACTTTGCTGATAACAGAACCTGGCGGATATAGGTTGGAGCTTGGGTAAATTACAAAATAAACTTCGATAAATCTGTGTTTTGGGCTAATTTTCCTACATGTTTTTGGACATAGGTTTTGTCAATTTTTACGCTCTCGCCATCCCTGTCACTGGCTGTATAGCTTATATCGTCTAAAAGACGTTCCATGACCGTGTGCAGGCGGCGCGCGCCGATGTTTTCAATGCTTGCATTGACCTCAGCCGATATTTTCGCAATCTCTTTTATGCCGCCATCCGTAAATTCAAGGGTAACTTTTTCCGTCGCCATCATGGCGGTATATTGTTTTATCAAAGAGGCTTCAGGTTCGGTTAAAATGCGTTCAAAATCTTCGCGGGTGAGCGCACGTAACTCGACCCTTATCGGGAGACGCCCTTGCAACTCAGGCAGCATGTCGGAAGGATTGACCCCATGAAAAGCGCCCGACGCGATAAACAAAATATGGTCGGTTTTTACTTGCCCGTGTTTTGTAGAAACTGTCGTGCCTTCGATAAGCGGCAATAGATCGCGCTGCACACCTTCGCGAGACACTTGCCCGCCGCCGCGCGTGTCCGAACGCGCCGTAATTTTATCGACCTCATCTAAAAACACAATACCGTCATTTTCCACGGTCGAAATAGCCGTCTTAATGAGTGTCTCTTCATCAAGCATTTTATCGGCTTCATCTGCGAGTAAAGGCTTATATGCGTCTTTAATTTTCATTTTTACTTTTTTAGTGCGCCCCACCCCTTTGCCAAAAATAGAGCCAAGTTCTATCATACCCATAGACCCGCCAGGCTGCCCCGGTATATCAATCCCCTGAAAAGGAGAGCTATTATCAGCAAAATCAAGTTCAACATCTTTGTCATCAAGCTCACCATTAATCAGCTTGATGCGAAATTTATTGCGTGTCGCCTCGCCAGCATCTTTGCCAACAAGTGCATCTAAAATACGGTCTTCCGCCGCTTGCTCAGCCGCCGCTTCTACGTCTTTGCGGCGAGTTTCGCGGGTTTGAGAAATGGCGATTTCCACAAGGTCGCGAATGATCTGCTCAACGTCGCGGCCCACATAGCCAACTTCGGTAAATTTAGTGGCTTCTACTTTCAAAAATGGTGCACCGGAAAGCTTGGCAAGGCGGCGCGATATTTCCGTTTTGCCAACGCCCGTGGGGCCAATCATCAAGATGTTTTTTGGTGTGATTTCATCGCGCAAATTTTCTGGTACATTTTTACGCCGCCAACGAGAGCGCAGTGCTATGGCCACGGCTCGCTTGGCGTCACTTTGGGCTACAATGTGTTTGTCCAACTCAGAGACAATTTCGCGCGGAGAAAATTCAGACATACTTTATCCTTTTTATACTCTCTTCGAGATAAGAAATTTAGTAAAAATTACAAGGCCTAAGGCCGTCCCTAGAGTGCAGGCGGAAATATTTTCCCAAAAACACCGTTCTGTGGCAAGACCTTTAAAAGTCCGCGCCTTGCGCTGTGCCAGCCCGCACCCAAAAAAACAATGACTATGCCCAAAAGCAAAAACGCGAAAGCTGTAGCGCTACCAAAGCCAAGGCTTGTCTGTTTAACCAGCATTGCAATAGCAAAGGCAGCATAGCCAAGGGATGAGACTAAAAGCGCGCGCCTGTTAACAGCCAGTCCCACCAAACCCAAAAACCCAACAATCAAGAGCATAACAAGGGCATCCGTGTTGTTCAAGGTCGGAAATTTAATCAATCCAGAAAGGGCTGTGTTTTTTCTCACGGTCAAAGTATAGGCCATAATGCCGTGTAAAATAAGCGGCGCGGCTGCAAAATGGAGCCAAAATGCATTGTCTGCATACCGGGTTTTTCTGTCCGTATCGCGCATATCATAAAGAAGAGCCGCGCCAAAAAATGATAATCCGCTTAGGAGTAAAAACAAACCAATCGGCATGCGGTTTCCGATAATACTATACACTAGAATCAGCAAAGAAAGCGCAATCAGCGCGATGGAAAACGGCAAACGAAACCGCCAATAAAACAAAAGCATAGCCCCAAGCGTAAGCAGCGCTGGCATCACCCCAATGCCATAGCCTGCGTCTGGGAGATAATGCCCCGCTGCCCGATAGATGAAAAACAAAAACCAAAGCGCGCTGACAAGCGTTGGTAGATGGGCGCGTTTTTTGCGTCCAAAATACTCGGCAAATATCCACATCACCCCAGCGCCAACAATGCCTACCCAAGCGTCTGAGAGTGCAGATAACCCCATAAGACCCAGCGCGAGCAGGCCAATGCCAATAGAAATAAACACATCTGAAAATGAGCGCAAAAACCGCATATCATCTTCATTGCCAATCAGGGAAGCATTTTCTACAAGCGGCGTTTCCTTTTTGGGTGTCGGCGTATTTTGCACAGATTTTAGAGCAATGCTTTCCGCTTTCGCTCGCATCGACTTAGCCTGCATTTCATCAATAATGCCAGCCTTTAAAGCCGCATCAATCTGCTTGGGTGTCATATCTGTCATAGAATGACTGTAGCTCTTTTTACCCAGGATGCAAAGAAAAGTTAAACCCTTAGGAATTTCTGAACACCTATGCTAAACCCCAGCACGCAAGTTGAGAGAATTTTCTATTTTGCAATATCAATAATTTCCAAATTTCTTAGAATATGCGTTTCAAGCCAGCCACTCAGTGGCAAGCTAAGCACAAACAATAACCGTTACGGGTAACAACCCCATACGCTCATAATGTTTAAACACACCCAAGAGCTGTATGCTCCCAAAACCATGCTAAAAGGGCTTAATACCTCAAGCTAAAAGGCAGCATCTTTCAGGCTAACACCTACCCTTTTATTTCAATCGAGGTTGGATACGGAATAGTGATATTATTTTTATCAAACGCTTCTTTAATGGATTTGTTTAAATCAAAACGAACATCCCAATAATCTTCAGCTTTGCACCAAGCCCGGTTTTGAATATCAACACTGCTGTCATTAAGTTTAACCACTTTGGCCCACGGCGCATCTGGAACATTCAGAACTTTCGGATGTTTTGCCGAAGCCTCTTTCATGATTTTAATGGCTTTATCAATATTATCATTATAGTCAATGCCATAATCCACATCAACGCGGCGCACACCCAAGGATGTATAGTTCTTGATAGAGGAGCCCCAAGCTTCTCCATTAGCGATAATAATTTTCACATTATCAAGAGTAGCAAGTGCGGTGGTAAAAATATTCATATCATCAACCACGCCTTCATGACCTGCAACCTCTACATAATCGCCAAGCTTATAGGGCCTAAAGAGCATCAGCATAACACCCGCAGCTATATTGCCAAGCGTGCCTTGAAGCGCCAAGCCAATCGCCAAGGTCGCAGCGCCAAGCATAGCAACGAGAGAGGCCGTCTCCACGCCAAGCTTTGTTATAGCTGCGATTACAACAAAGGCCATGACAATATATTTAACAATAGAGGCCAGAAAATTCCCCAGTGTCTCATCGATATTAGATGATTTTTTTGCTATTTTTCGTACGATATTACCAGCCCAACGCGCAATTTTCATACCAATCCAAAGTATCAGTAATGCCAAGGCTAACTTGACCACCATTGGCTGGGCTGAATGCCAATATTCCGTCAATTTTTCTGGCGTAAACATGCCTGCTATGCCGTGAGTTTTTTCTGCGACCTCTGTCATGAGTGTTTCATTTTCCATTTTTTCTCCTAACGCAAACTTTTCTAATTCGTTTGCAATTTTTGTATATGTTTAATTTCGTGCGGATAAGGAATGCCAACGCCTGCTTTATCCAAAGCTACTTTCACCGGTTGAGCTATGTCCATTTTTATCTTACGCATATCATCATAATCGCACCAGATACGTAGCTCTATGTCTACTGAACTATCACCTAGTTTAACCACTTTGGCCCATGGCGCAGGGTCTTTATAAACCCGTGGGTCGTCCTTAGCTGTGCCGATTAATGCCGCGATTGCTGTATCAATATCAGCGTCATAACTAACGCCAAACACTGTATCAAGCCTGCGTTTTCCATAAGCATTGTGGTTTTGGATAACGCCGCCCCACGCTTTTCCATTTTGCACAATCATCTCAACATTGTTGCGTGTTTTCATTCGCGTTGCAATAAGACCAATAGCTGTAACAACACCCTTAAAGCCGTCAATTTCTATTTCGTCGCCAAGGCTATAGGGGCGAAAAACTATCAACATAATTCCAGCCGCAACATCAGATAATGCATTTTTTAAAATAAATGCAAACGCGACGCCCATGCCCAAGATCATACCACTCATGGACGTTGTATTGATTCCCAAAAACGTTAGTGCAGCTATGATTGTAGCGAGCAAAATCAAAGTGCGTACAACATTGCCAAAAAACCGCGAAAGCATTGCGTTCGCATTTGGACGTTTATTAAAAGCACGTTCAGTTGCCACGCCAACTTTTCGTGCGACAAGGCGGCCTATAAAAAGGATAAATAGAGCCAGCAATAGGGCAGGCGCACTCTCTAAAATGCTTTGCCCAATTTTGCTCATATCAATTTTTGAAAAATCCATATCCCCCCGCGATTAATACGAATGCATAAACCATTGTTTAATTATAATTACAAGGAAAAATTCAAAATATAGCAGTAGCACCTACTTAGACACCTACATCTTACTTAAACACCTGCCGCTAGGCTTAGGTGTTCGATCAAAGTCGCGTCGACATGACCCGTTTCTGGTAGCCCATTGGCTCGCTCAAACTTAATGATGGCATTGCGCGTTTTAGGTCCCATAGTGCCGTCTGGCGCGCCAACGCCATAGCCTAAATTTGACAATAATTTTTGTACTTTTTGCACAGGCACATTAACGGGCGCATTAACAGACACATTAGCCATGCTTTTCGTTTTCTTCGCAGACGTCCATGGCAGGTTTTTGAAAATACCATTTGCAGCACTATTTATCTGCTTTGGCGTAAACGCTTTTATTTGCGCATCCGCAGCACTGATCTGCTCAGGTGAAAGCTCCCGTGCAACAGGTTTGCTTGCCTGCGCCGCCATAACATCGCCCTGACGGGCAGCTATTTTATACCATATATAGGACTTGGACAAATCCTGCGGGATGCCTTGTGTACCATTATACAGCACGCCTAAATTATATTGCGAGTCAATTACGCCGCGCTGCGCGGCTTGTTCAAACCACTGAACGGCCTTTACAACATCACGGGCTTTAATATCTGTATTAGCAGTATAAAAATGGCCCAAATCATGCATAGCAAGGCGGTTGCCCCCTTTAGCCGCGCGTTCAATTAAATCACGTGCGGTGTTAAGGTCTCTCTTAACGCCAATACCTGCTTCATAAAGTTTTGCGAGCCTATATTGCGCTGCTGCCTGTCCTTGATTGGCTGCAAGACGAATAAGGCGCACGGCTTCTTCATCTTTCCCTGCTTCAAGACGGATCAAGCCAAGCTGAAATTGCGCGATTGATTCACCGTTTTTGGCAGCCGCTTGCAGAGTTAATGTTTGCGTATTTGTCTGGCCGTTAGTTTGGACGCGAATATCGGGTGCTGGCATAGTATCAAAAGCGGCCGTGCCTACGGAGGGAACATTGTTAATAACATCGCCTTCAACACCGCGCGGCGCTGTTTGTTGCATTGGCTCCGTGTTGCTTAACATAAGTGCTATAGTTGGCGTGGCATTTTCTATTTCTCTTTTTGCTAGTACGCCTTTCTCTTTCGGCAAGATAGTTTTTGCACTGAGCACGGCAACCACCGCAACGCCTGCTATCAAGGCGGCTATTTTAATCGGTGGATTTTTTGGTTTTTTGGAGCTCTTATTATCGCCAGAATTATCACCAACGCCACTCGATGATTTTTTAACCCCCTTACCGAACCTAAATTTTCTCTTCTTCTTTTTTTGGTTTACGTCTGCACCTGGGCGCGCAATATCCATAGTTTTTTGCCCCATAGTTTCTCGGGTCATAGCTGGCATAACGGTAGCAGACATTGGCGGTGGCGCATCTGCCATTAAGTTTACTGATCCGCCAACTGGTACAGTCATATTGCTACTCATAAGACCAACATTATCCAATGGCCTTGTTTGTTCACACAATGGCGCTTGAAATGGTTGCGGCGCTTGCGGGTCTTGCATGGTTGCATTTTGGTGACCGCTTTGGCGCGTTGCATAAGGGTTGTCGTAAGATAAATCGCTATTGGCCGCACGATCATATGTCTGGGGAACATATTCTTGTAGTACGAACTCTTGTGGCTGTTTTTGCCCTTCTGTTAAACCGCCCTCGGTGGTTTCTGGAGCAGACGCGCATCCCGCTTCATATGGATTGGGAACGCTTTGGGTTTGTATTGCTTCTAGCGGGGAAAAGGCATCTTGCACATTGCCCGGCTGCGCGTATTGCAAAACTTCACCAGATTGCGCGTATTCTGGCGGCTCAAAACCAGGCGCCAAAGGCCCAGACGCCAACGGCAAAGTCTGCCCTGCATTTCCAGACCCATCATACGCAGCACTGCCCGCTTCTAATGTTTCAAGCCGAGTTGATAATGTTACAAGTCTACGCTCTATGGACGGCGCTGTATTGCGCTGATCATCTTCCAAGGCCTCTATGCGTTGACCGATTTCAGATTTGTGTTCTTCTAATTTTTTTTGCAAGCCCAGTGCTTGTTCGGCGCTTGCTTGTGAACGTTCATTAAGAAGCTGTGTTGCTGTTGCAATTTTCTCACCGATCATTGTGATGGCTTCACCAGAACTGTGCTCGACACTATTGAGACGCTTTGATAACACCTCAACGGCTGCTTCGCGGGCCTGCTTTTCGCGTTGCATGCGTTTATCAACGGCAACAGCCAACTCGGCAATTTGGGAGTTAATCACATTAATAGCTTCGGCTTGCTGCGTTTCCGCAGTGGTCAAACGCTTATTGGCTTTTGTCAAAGCGCTACAGAGTGTCTCAAAACGCGGGTCTTCCATGACCGCTTGCAGATCATGCGCTACATCTTTTCGGGTCTGGGTAATCATGCCATTTAGACGTTCTGATAAAGCATGGACATGAGAAGAGAGCGCCTCTTCGTTCGTATTGCTACTTTGCAAGCGCTCAAAGGACAGGCTCAAAGCCTTGATGGAAGATTTTGTCAAACTGTCAGCGCGCCTCAGCCGCTTTTCAATATTATCAACATGTGCGCGCAAGCTCGCGAGAGTTTCTCGGCCTGATGTGCCAGTATTATTCACTAAAGGCTTCTTAGTTACCAGATTTCTTGGAGCAGATTTCTTGGTAACAGTTTTTTTTGCGACGGCTCCTCGCTTCGCCTCTAGCGCTATTTCCAGTTTTTTTGTGCCGCTTGTCATAAACCCTATTCCTATACCCAAACTCGCTCTCGGCGCTCTCAATCCGAAAGTACAAATCAGTTAGGGACTATAAACGTTAAGTATAGTTAAAGCTGCGTTAACGAATAGAAAAAAATGCCCATATTTGCAGGGTTTTATCTGTTTTGGAAATGCGATGGTGCTAATGAGCGTAATCCCAATGAGCGTAATCAAAACCACAAAACAGACTCAAATGTTACTCAGATAAGAGTGCGCCCAAGAAAAACATGCAAACTTAAAAAATAAACACTCCAAAACCCGTTGTTCAGAATTTCCTTAGCAAGCAAAATTATCGCAATATTGTGTTGTGTACATTGTTGATGTGGGGTAGGTAATTCTCAAATAGCCCCTAAAATACTGTTGGGACAGAATGAATATTAATGATGTCACGTAATAATATATCTCAGGACAAACCTTCCCAACACGATTCCTTCTACTGTATCGGATTAAGCCATAAAATGGCGAATTCTGATATTCGAGGTAAGTTTTTTTTAGGTGAAGAAGCGCATAAACGGGTTCTTGAACAGGCCGCGAGTGAGGGCAGAGTCTGCGTTATGGCGGTTTCTACATGTAACCGAACTGAAATTTACGGGTTTTCGAAACATCCGTTTCAATTGATTAAACTCCTTTGTGATAACACATTTGGCTCGCTTGATGAATTCCAAAAAAGTGGCTACATTTACAAAAACCAAAAAGCAATTTCTCATCTATTTCGTGTAGGAACAGGGCTTGATAGCCAAATCCTCGGGGACTTTGAAATCATAGGGCAACTTAAACAAAGTTTTGCGATCTCCAAACAATATGGTCTAGTAGATGCTTTTTCGGAGCGATTACTCAATTTTGTTATTCAAGCCAGTAAACGCGTTAAAACAGAGACAAGTATTTCGACGGGTGCGACCTCAGTTGCCTTTGCTGCTGTAAAATATATTCAACAAAACTTTGACAGTCTGAAGGATCAAAACATCCTATTATACGGGATTGGTATGATTGGTAGAAATACTTGTGATAACTTGGTCAAGCACACTGAAAATAAAAATATAGTCCTCATTAACCGAACGAAAAATAGTGTTGAAAAAATCGCTGGAAAATTTAACCTACAAGTTAAGTGTTTTGATCAATTGCAGAGCGAAATTGCCAAGGCGGATATTCTTATTGTAGCAACAGGAGCGCCAAACCCAACGATTACTGAAAACATGATTTCGGGGGAGCGTAAATTACTTGTTTTGGATTTATCTATACCAGCGAATGTTTCAAACGAGGTCGCAAGTCTTCGAAATACACGAGTTGTTCCTCTTGATGAGCTTTCGCAAATCACCGATAAAACCATTGCTGAAAGGACAGCACAGATACCACAAGCCGAAGCTATTATTGATGAAGTTAAAAAAGATTTTTGTGAATGGCAAAAAACACGAAATTATGCTTCGACAATGAAGGAGTTGAAAGCCAGGCTCAAAGATATTCATAAAAAAGAAATTCAGGAAACTCGAAAAAAAATTCCAAATTTTAACAATAAGCAAGCCGACATTCTATCAGAAAAAATAGTTCAAAAAGTTGTTAATCATTTTGGTGCCCATTTAAAAGAAAACGCCTCATCCCAGTCAGAAACCATTGCTTTGATTTCTGAAATTTTTAATCTTCAGGTAAAATCCAGTGACTGATCCTATTCGTATTGGTACACGCAAAAGCAAGTTAGCCCTTTGGCAAGCCCGTAACGTTCACGATTTACTCAGTGGCCTTGAGGGTATGAGGGGCCGAAAAGCCGTAATAAAACCGACCATATCTACGGGTGACCTCGTCCTTGACAAGCCCCTTTATGCACTCGGAATTACAGGTGTTTTCACCCGTACATTAGACACTGCTTTACTGGCTGGCACAATCGATATTGCCGTGCATTCCTTGAAAGATGTGCCAACGCTTTTGCCCAAAGGCCTGATTGAGGCAGCCGTTTTGAACCGAGCTAACGCACACGATATATTGGTGCATAAAGGCGGTTTAGGTTTTTTATCACAAACGGAAGCCGTGATTGCGACAGGGAGCCTGCGCCGCCGTGCAGCATGGCGGCATAAATACCCACGTCATAAGTTGGTAGGTCTGCGTGGTAATGTGAATTCACGGTTGCAAAAGCTACAGGACAATAACTGGAACGGTGCTATTTTTGCTGCGGCTGGTTTAGAGCGTATCGGTTTACTGCCCGATAATCATAGTGTTTTAGAGTGGATGGTACCCGCGCCAGCGCAGGGCGCCATCATGATTATGTGCCGTGAAGATGATGTGGAAACTCTGAAAATTTGCCAACGCTTAAATGATGATCACACAAGTCTCTGCACAAAAATAGAGCGTGAGTTTTTGAATAAATTAGAAGGTGGCTGTACCGCACCAATAGGCGCTTACGCCTATATTAAAGATTGTAATGTGCATTTTAAAGGTGTGCTTTATAGCCGCGATGGACTAACAAAAATTGATGTTTCGCGTGTGACCTCTCTTCACGATAGCCAGAACATTGCCGCCGATTGCGCCCAAAATATTTTCGCTAAGGGTGGCCGAGAGATTATGGAAGAAAATGCACTGCACACTGAACAAGACGTAAATGCGGCCAAGCGCGCAAAGCAAGTTACTGTGTTTTCAACGAAAATTTTATCTGCGGAGTACACGCAAAACTTCAATCAAAAAATTATCTATAAAGAAGCTAATTTCATCGATATTGAATTTTGCGAGTTTTCATCTGAGCACGCCAATGCGAGGAATGTCATCTTTACAAGCCAGAACGGCGTAAATGCTGTTCATAAAAATTTACTAAAGAGCGAAGTGTCATTCAAAAGAATATTTTGTGTAGGCAGGAAAACCAAAGCTTTAGCTGAACAATTATTTGGTGTGGCCGCACATCTAGAAAACTCTGCCTTAGCCCTGGCAAAACATATCGTTAACAATCATGCGGACGTAAATTTCACATTCTTTTGCGGCGATAAACGCTTAGATGTGCTGCCAGATTATTTACGGAAAAATCAGGTGTGCCATAAGGACGTGATTGTTTACAAAACACATTATAAAAGCGCGCTTGTTACAGAAAAAATAGATACAGGAAAAATAGATTGTGTGTTATTTTTTAGTCCTTCTGCTGTCAAAAGTTATTTGAGAGAAAACACGCCAAACCCAACCGCTTTTTGCATTGGACAAACAACGGCAATGGAAGCAAAAAAACATTTCAAACGGGTGGAAACAGCGTCCAACCCAAGCATTCAAAATGTTGTAGATTTTGTGAGTAAATATTATGAATAGAACCCGTAGACTTCGTATAACAGCTAATATTCGCGGATTAGTCTGTGAGACAAAATTGTCCGTAGAAGATTTTATCTACCCTTTATTTATCGAAGAGGGTGAAGGGATTGAAACCGAAATTATCTCTATGCCTGGCATTAAACGGTTTTCACTTGATAAGCTCTCGCCCGAACTTGACGAAGTGACGGCGCTGGGTATTCCCGCCGTTTTACTGTTTGGTATTCCAAAGAGCAAAGAGGGCACGGGCTGTCAAACATGGGAAGATGATGGAATTATCCAAAAGGCTATTCGTTTTATCAAAAAAAACTACCCAGAGCTTATGGTGATCTCGGATGTTTGTTTTTGCGAATATACGGATCATGGTCATTGCGGCATAATAGAAGGAAGAGACGTCGATAACGACAAGACCTTGCGCAACATTAACAAACAAGTTTTATCCCATGCGTGCGCAGGCGTCGATATGGTTGCCCCCTCTGGTATGATGGACGGTACAATTGCCAGTATTCGCGCCGCGCTAGACGGCGATGGGTATACTAATTTACCCATTATGGCGTATAGCGCCAAATATGCGTCCGCTTTTTATGGCCCGTTTAGAGATGCGGCTGAAAGTGCGCCTAGTTTTGGCGACCGAAATACTTATCAAATGAACCCAGCTAATCGTAGGGAGAGCATGCGCAAAGCCAAGTTTGATAGCGGCGAAGGTGCAGACATTTTAGTGGTCAAACCAGCTCTGTCTTATCTTGATATCATTAGTGATTTGAAAACCCAGTTTGATCAGCCAATTGTCTGTTACAATGTCAGCGGTGAATATGCCATGGTCAAAGCCGCTGCAAACAATGGCTGGATAGACGGGCCGCGCGTTATGATGGAAAGCTTGCTCTCTATGAAACGTGCAGGTGCAGATATTATTATTACTTATTTTGCAAAAGACGCTGCACGTCTTTTGCAAACTCAATCTCCTAAATAAGGCCATAACTATGGGATATAAAAAATCAAAGAAGCTGTTTAAAAAAGGCTCTAAGCATTTGGTGGGCGCGGTTAATTCTCCTGTGCGTGCTTTTTCATCTGTCGGTGGTAATCCGCTGTTTATCGAAAAAGCAAATGGCAGCAAAATAACCGATGTTGACGGCAATACCTATATTGATCTTGTGTTGTCTTACGGTCCAATGATTTTGGGACACCGTCATAAAAAAGTTGAAAAAGAGATACGTAAGGCGCTGAAAAACGGGTATTCATTCGGCGCCTCTACGAAAGCAGAAATAACCCTCGCGAAAATAGTGTGTGATGCATTTCCTGGCATGGACAAAGTCAGGTTTGTCAATTCTGGTACAGAAGCCGTATTTAGTGCACTTCGGCTTGCGCGCGCATTTACGGGGCGTGATAAAATCATTAAATTTTCTGGCTGTTATCACGGTCATGCTGATGCCTTGCTGGTTGCAGCAGGGTCAGGGCTTGCAACACTAAGCCTGCCAGGCAGTAAAGGCGTGCCAGACGCGGCGGTGAAAAACACGCTGATCTCTCACTATAATGATTTGGACAGTGTTGCGGCTCATTTTGAACAACATGACGACATTGCAGGCGTGATTATCGAACCTATCGCGGGGAATATGGGCGTTGTTTTACCAGAGAATGATTTTCTTAAAAAGCTTAAAAAACTACTGGAGTCCAAAGGGGCGCTTTTGATCGTGGACGAAGTTATGACAGGGTTTCGGGCAAAATTTGGCGGGGCGCAAGAATTGCTAGGCGTTGAGGCTGATATTACTTGCCTTGGTAAAGTGATTGGCGGCGGCTTTCCAGTTGGCGCTTATGGTGCCCGCGAGGAAATAATGCAAATGGTGGCCCCGCTCGGCGAAATGTACCAAGCGGGTACATTGTCAGGCAATCCAATCGCCATGGCCGCTGGTATTGCAACGTTAACAGAATTGAAAAAACAAAATCCGTACAAGCAATTTAACGCGGTCGCAAAGCGCATTGAAGAAGCCCTTTTGAGCAGCGCAAACACATATGGCGTGGATATAACCGTCAACCGATTTGGCGCTATGATCAATCCGTTTTTTACAGATATAAAAGTGTCAAATTTTGCCGAAGCGCAAACGTCAGATATCGCAAAATTTGCTAAATTTTTCTGGGAAATGATGAAACAGGGTGTATTCTTGCCGCCGTCTCAGTTCGAATCCTGGTTCTTGTCATCTGCTTTGAGCGAAAAAGACGTGGATGTCACCATTGCCGCTATTGATAAATCCATGAAGGTTGTTGCAAGTTAATTGTTGTTTCTGTGACGTTTGTAAAGCTTTACGGCAATCATTAATACAATAGACAGTCCAAGCAACCCCAATGTACCGTAAATCCAACTTACAGAGCTTTTTAAAACCGCTAAGAACACGATAGCAAAGAGCAAGAGCGTTGCGACCTCGTTCCAAAGCCGCATTTTATGAGCGCTCATTGTCGGTATGTCGTTTTGCAGGCGCTTGAAAATATGGTGGCATGTAAAGTGATACAAATATAGCAAAGCAACAAAACCAAGTTTTAATTGCATCCAAGGTTGTGATAAATATTCAGGGTTATTTATGAGTAATAATATTGCTGATACCCCGACAATGATGGCGGATGGCCATGTGATGATATACCAAAGACGCTTGCTCATAATTTTATATTGGGATTGCAGTATAGAGCGCGCCTTCTCGTTTTGCTCATTAGCTTCAATGTGATAAATAAATAAGCGGACACTATAGAAAAGCCCAGAAAACCAGGTGACCACAAAAATTACATGAATGGATTTTATGTATAGTATATTGATCAAGTGTAGTTTCGTTCTGCGTCAAAATGACGTCTTCAAATTAATTTACATAAACATCTAATTGATTTACACATGCATTGGAAGTTATTTTCCTTCTGCGTTATAGGATTTCAAAACAAGTAACCTGTATGAATAACGAGTAGACATGATAAAGAACGATCTATTTTTAAGAGCACTCAAGGGCGAAACCGTCGCGCGCCCTCCTGTGTGGATGATGCGCCAAGCAGGGCGTTTTCTACCAGAGTTCATGGCGCTTCGTGATAAATACGATTTTTTTACCCGCTGCCGAACACCTGAACTGGCCAGTGAAATCACGGTGCAACCCGTTCGTAGGTTTGGCATGGACGCAGCTATTTTATTTTCTGATATTCTGGTCATTCCACAAGCTATGAACATCGAAGTACAAATGAAGCAAAATTTTGGCCCATACCTACCAACCCCAATACGAGATCAAGCGGGCGTTGATAGTGTGACCATGCCTGATGTCGATACTGCGCTCAGCTATGTCATGGAAGCCATAAGAATGACAAAGGAAAAACTTGCAGATGAAATACCTTTGATCGGTTTTGCTGGTTCTCCGTGGACGCTTCTTTGTTATATTGTGCAAGGACAGGGCAGTAAA
The DNA here is from genome assembly GCA_965224735.1 of Robiginitomaculum sp. GTDB lineage: Bacteria > Pseudomonadota > Alphaproteobacteria > Caulobacterales > Maricaulaceae > Robiginitomaculum_A. Next base: position 80,550 of record OZ245059.1, read on the forward strand.
ACATTTGATAAGGCCAGAAAATTTTGCTTCACCCAGCCGAGTGTCGCGCACCAGCTTTTACAAAAAATTACAGATATTACGATTGCTTATTTAAAGGCAAAAGTGGCGGCTGGCGTTGACGCCGTTCAGATATTCGACTCATGGGGTGGTATGTTGGGTCCAGATGATTACCAAGAATTTTCATGGGGGTATAACAACCAAATCATTGAAGCGTTAAGTCCACATGCCCCGGTGATTATCTTTGGCAAAGGGTGTTGGTTTGCATTGCCGGAAATGGCTAAAAGCAATGCTTGCGCTATTGGCGTTGATTGGACATGTAGACCTCAAACGGCGCGAAAACTAACGGGCGGAAAAATAACTCTACAAGGCAATCTTGATCCAACGCGGCTTTATTCATCGCCAGAGAAAATTAAAACACTCGTCTGGGAAATGATCGATGCCTTTGGTAAGGACAGATATATTGTCAATTTGGGTCACGGTATCCTACCAGATATTCCTTTGGATAATGCTAAAGCATTTTTCGATGCTGTGAAAAAATACGGAGCTTAAGATGCGGGAAAAATTTCAAAAATATATAGAAAATTTACAAGATACTATTTGCGGCGCCTTGGAAACCGTTGACGGCGGAACCAAGTTCAAACAGGATATATGGAAGCGGCCAGGTGGTGGCGGTGGTCAAACACGGGTTATTGAGGACGGAAGTGTTTTTGAAAAAGGCGGGGTAAATATATCCACGGTGTATGGCCAATTACCGCCGCTCATGCAAAAGCAGTTTGGAGTCAAAGAAACCGAATTTTTTGCTTGTGGGTTAAGTTTGGTTATTCATCCTAAAAGCCCAATGGTACCTACGGTGCATGCGAATTGGCGGTATTTCGAACTTTATGATCATGATGGCAATGTCGCTACGGCATGGTTTGGCGGCGGGCAGGATTTAACCCCATATTATTTGTATGAGGAGGACGCCGTACACTTTCATACTGTGTGCAAAGCGGCTTGTGATCTACATAATTCGTCCTTTTACCCAAAATACAAAAAGCATTGCGACGAGTATTTTTATAATGCTCACAGAAAAGAAGGACGCGGGATCGGTGGTCTCTTTTTTGATTACTTAAAAGCAGATGACGACATGTCTATAGATGATTGGTACGGGTTTGTAACAAGCGTAGGCGACAGTTTTACCCAAGCTTATGTTCCAATTGTGAAAAAACGTAAAATGCTTCCCTATACAGACGCGCAAAAAACATGGCAGGAGATCAGGCGCGGGCGTTATGTGGAGTTCAACCTCATACATGACAAAGGCACACTGTTTGGCCTTAAAACCAATGGACGGATTGAAAGTATTTTGATGAGCTTGCCCAAACATGTACAATGGCATTATAATCATACACCCGAAACAGGGAGCCCTGAGGCAAGGTTAGTTAAAGTTTTGGTATCTCCTAAAAACTGGGTATAACCGAACAGTAAATATACATACAAAAATCACCATAAAAAACAAACTGCGTTATAACAACGCTTTCGTTTCTGTCTCTATATTGGTAGAGCGATAAGATAAATCCAGACAAATAAATGAGACGGGTTATGAAAAGGGAATTTTATGGTCAATCGTATCGGCATAATGGTAGTGAATCTTGGCTCGCCCGCACAGCCAACCCCTAAAGCCGTTCGTAAATATCTACACCAATTTTTGATGGATCCACACGTTATTGCATTGTCACCATTGTTATGGCGTCCAATTCTACATGGTATAATATTACGCCGCAGACCTGCGCGGTCGGCCGCCGCCTACCAAAAAATTTGGAATCAAACCCAAAATGGAGATTTTACTAAGGAAGCCCCGCTTATTGAAATTACTCGCGAACAAGCCGCAAAACTACAAAAACTATTGCCCGATAATGTTATTGTGGAACCAGGTATGCGTTATGGAGAACCGTCTATTAAACAAGCTTTTGATAATCTCTTAACCAAAGGATGTAATAAAGTTGGAATTTTGCCGCTTTATCCACAATATGCAGGTTCTACAGTTGCATCTGTTTATGATGAACTCGTTAAAGTTATTGGTAAACGCAACGATTTACCAAGCATTCGATTCTTACGCGATTACCATGATAATCCTTCCTATATTGATGCCATCTCGCAAAGTCTTCGTACACACTTAAATGGTCTTGATTGGAGGCCTGATAAAATTTTATTTTCTTTTCATGGATTGCCTGTATCAAATATTGAGCGAGGTGACCCTTATAAAAAAGAGTGCCAAAGGACGTTTGAACTTTTAAGAAACAATTTATCTGATGTAAGTGTTGAGATGCAAATTACCTTTCAATCCCGTTTCGGGCCAAAAAAATGGGTGGAGCCGTATACGTCTAAAACGCTTGAGAGCATGGCAGCCAGTGGCCAAAAAAACGTTGTGATTATTACGCCAGGATTTTCATCGGATAGCCTTGAGACGTTGGAAGAGCTTAACATCAAGGCCAAGCAACTTTTCTTAGCGCATGGCGGTGAAAACTTCTCCTGCGTTCCGTGCCTGAATGCACAAGATATTCATATTAATGCTCTTGCTAATATAACAAAAAAATATCTATTAAAAAGATGGCAATCTGAGGCCAATACGGATGGGAAGATAAATATTATAGGACAGCCCCATAATTAAACGCATGTTTTTGTAGTGGACAGTGTTAATATTAGGTTCAGACGGTATATCTTATGCATGCAATAGTATATTAGGAGTTATGATGAAATATTTTTTTAAATTTATTGCTCTTTGGTTGATCGTTTTATTATCAGCATGTGGGGGTACTCATGTGATTAAAACTGGGATATATCAGAGTCGTATGTCAAATCCGATGCCTGGCAATATTGTGGAGCAACTACATGTAGATGTTGAAAAGCACAGTGTTTCTCTCCAATTTAACGGAAAAATTGTTCAAAGCTATAGCGCGAAACCACTTCCACGTAAACAATGGCGCGAAGGTTGCCAAACGAATACGAGCTTAGAAACACTGGAGACTTGGCAGTTAACTTCAAATGATCAAAACCAGAAAGATCCAATTTTTTTGTTTGCAATGTGTGGTGGCGATGACGGATTGTCTATGGAAACGGCAACAAAAACGATCCTGTTTGATCCCTATGGTCGTTGGGTGGTAACAACTGGAACAATAACTAAAAGTACACAAATACCCGATGGGAGCTACTCCTATACTCTGCAATATGATGTTGAAGGCGATCCCTTGTCGCAGCATATTAGTGATGGCTTAAAGCAAAAAGCCAAAGAGGGACAACACTTAAAACTTCGTTATGAGTCAGATGAGCCAGCGAATTACGAACTGTTAGAGAATATTGTCTATGTCAATATTAAGAATTAAAATTCGTAAACAAGAGATTGCTCAAAACATTGAAAAAACAACTTAAGAAAACGCCAAAAAACCAGCGGCTGTGAAAAAGTATAGGGCATATTTCAAACCAATACTGACAAAAAGAATGTTTGGAACTATTTTGAAGCCGTAAGATACACACTACGGCTAAACGCATGACGCTTTAGGGCGTAGACCCAAGCCACCTAACACAGAGACCTAACACAGAGACTGTATTTAAGTAGCGATGGCGTCTTTTTGCGACTTATGTGACAAGATGCTTGCAAGTTTAGTGCAAAGTATTAGGAAGCAGGAACGGTAACAAACAGGAAAAGTATGGCCCGCATCCTCATTACATCGGCGCTTCCCTATATAAATGGGGTGAAACACCTTGGTAATTTGGCGGGCTCTATGTTGCCAGCTGATGTGTATGCGCGTGCTATGCGCTTGATGGGTCATGAAGTGCTTTATATATGCGCGACGGATGAGCACGGCACGCCCGCAGAGCTGGCCGCTAATGCCGCAGGCCTTGCCGTCTCTGAGTATTGTGAAAAAATGCACGAGGCGCAAAAAAATGCAGGCGTAGATTTTCGACTTTCTTATGATTATTTTGGCCGCTCATCCACCCAGTCAAACCATGAAATGACCCAGCACCTCGCCCATGCTTTGGAGCAAGAAGGCCTTATCGAAGAGCGGATTTCCAAGCAAGTGTATAGTGTGGATGATGGCCGGTTTTTGCCTGACCGCTATGTGGAGGGAACATGCCCGTCTTGCGCTTTCGAAAAAGCGCGCGGGGATCAATGTGATAATTGCGGCAGGCTTTTAGATCCTATCGATTTAATCGATTCGTATTCTGCGCTCTCGGGTTCTAAAAATGTTGAGGTGCGCGATACCAATCATTTATATCTTAAACAAAGTCATATGGCGGAGCGCCTAAGGGCATGGATTGATAAATCCGAAGGCTGGCCAGCGTTGGCAACATCTATCGCTTATAAGTGGCTAGATGAAGGTCTGCATGATCGCTCAATCACCCGCGATCTAAGCTGGGGTATTCCTGTGGCCTATAAGGGCAAAGTGCGCGAAGGCTTTGAGAACAAAGTTTTCTATGTCTGGTTCGACGCGCCGATTGAGTATATTTCTGCGACTAAAGATTGGGCCGCTGAGAATAATGGGAATTGGGAAAGTTGGTGGCGCACGGATAATGGCGCAGACAATGTTCGTTATGTAGAATTTATGGGTAAGGATAATGTCGCTTTTCATACACTCTCTTTCCCAACCACACTAATTGGCAGCGGCGAGCCGTGGAAGTTGGTGGATAAGCTTAAGGCCTTTAACTGGGTAACTTGGTATGGCGGTAAGTTTTCAACATCGAATAAGCGCGGTGTGTTTATGGATCAGGCCATCGATATCGCGCCTTCTGATTATTGGCGTTGGCATTTGATAGCAAACGCGCCAGAGGGCTCGGACGCAGGATTTACCTTTGAAGATTTTCAGGCTCGCATTAATTCTGATCTTGCCAATGTGCTTGGTAATTTTGTCAATCGTATCACTAAATATGCAAGCGGAAAATTTGATAGCAAGGTACCAGAGGGCGGCACTTGGAGCGATGCAGAAGACTGGATTGTGGAGGAGCTCTCGCAGCGCCTGCCCAAACTTATGAAATATTACGAAGCCATGGAGTTTCGCAAGATCGCTGCCGAGACCCGCGCCATTTGGGCTACGGGCAATGAGTATTTAACCCTGGCCGCGCCGTGGACACATTATAAAACTGACAAGGAGCAAGCCGTCATGGGCACACGTATCGGGCTTAACCTTGTGGCACTCTTTGGCATTTTAGCGCAAGCAATTATCCCAGACGCGGCGGAGAAAATTTTGGACGCCATGAATATTCCTGCAGGCAAGCGCACTTGGAATTTTGGCGACGAAGGTTGGCGCCAAAATGCAAAAGAGCAAGTTAAAGTTATCTTGGACGCGCTGCCCCATGGCCTAGAAATTTCTGCCCCCGATGTTTTGTTCGCAAAAATAGAAGACACGGACGTCGAGCAATGGAGGGCACAATTTGGTGGTGCGCAAGACTAGCTGTTTAGTCCGACAGTGTGCTGGTGTTGTGTATAGTGATCTGTCAACCAAGGAGGTTTTATGGGACAAGTATTACACGAAAGCGCCAAGACGACGTACATTACGAGAGCAGGGCTACAGCGATCGCAAGCTTCAACCCAAGCATTAGCCTTGCAATACGGATTGAATGTGAAAACGATTGCGAAATGGCGCAAACGCGATTTCACGCATAATGTCGCGATGGGGCCAAAGAAACGATCTTCGAGAGTGTTGAGCTGTAAGAGTTGAGCATTGAAGAGGAAGCTATGTGTGTGGCGTTTCGCCAGCATACATTACTGCCTCTTGATGATTGTCTGTATGCTTTGCAAGAGACGCTTCCTCATCTCTCCAGATCCGCTCTACACCGCTGTTATCAGCGCCACGGTATAAGCCGTCTCCCCAACCCGAAAAATGACAAACCTGCAAAGAAGGTGTTCAGGACATATCCAATAGGGTATTTTCATGTTGATATTGCCAAAGTGCGCACAGAGGAAGGAAAACTCTACATGTTTGTTGGCATAGAGCGGACATCGAAATATGCATATGTTGAATTGCACGCGCGGCAAACGAAAATGGTTGCTGCAACATTTTTACCTAAGCTAATCACAACCGTGCCTTATAAAATCCACACCCTTCTTACTGATAACGAGATACAGTTCACCAATCGCAAACAAGATAAATATGCTGGCATACATATCTTTGATCATGTGTGTCACGAACATGACATCCAGCACCCTTGGACGAATGGACAGATGGAACGCATGAACCGTACCCTCAAAGGCCTCACGCCTTACGAATATATTTGCAAAATATCTACAAAGGAGCCACAACGGTTTAACGTAAACCCATACCAGCACACTGTGGGACTAAACAGTTAATTTTGTGACAAAATAGACAAGGTATTACAATAACTTGTATAAATATAAGCACTTAACAAGTTCTGGAGCGGGCGAGGAGATTCGAACCCCCGACCCCAACCTTGGCAAGGTTGTGCTCTACCACTGAGCTACGCCCGCTCATAGACGTTATGTGCAGGCCTAACCATAGGCATTTGCTCTGCAAGGAGGGGTATATGGCCTAAAGCTTAAGAAACCGCAAGCGTTTTAAGCCAAAAATATGTTTTTTCCTTCCCCTCGATGTATGGTCCCTGTGTTAGGGCGTAGACTCATAAGTATCATATTACGATTGCGGCGAGATGAGCCCTGCCTGAAAAGTTGTGGTTAAATTGAATAAAGGGCTGTCCTAGATAACACCGATTAGGTGTTGTATATGGGACGTATGAGGAAGAGTAGAATCAGTTGGGCTAAGCAGGTTCGTTTGATTGAACATTTTGTATCTGGCAGCACGGCCAGATGTGCGTCTCGTTTGGTCGGTGTCAACAAGAGCACTGGAAGAGTACGGGGGCTTATTATTTCCACCGCTTGCGCGAGATTATTGCCTACGAGTTGGATCAGACTGAGCAAGAAGTCTTTGCGGGTGAAATTGAAGTAGATGAAAGCTATTTTGGCGGCAAACGCAAAGGTAAGCGTGGGCGTGGCGCGGGCGGTAAAGTCCCCGTATTTGGTTTGACATGCATAAGTTCATATAGATGTGAGGCTTTTTAGGTTTGCTTTATTTAAGTTGCTTCCGCCATGTTGGGTTTGTTACGAACCAAACTGGAGGAAACAGCTATGCAGATCAAATATCTACACCCGAATATCTATAGCCAGAATATCTATAAACTGTACGCTTGGGCGCGTATCCAAGAATGTCTGGATGTCTACAGGCGCAAGCACGAAGACGCGGTACGGCAGTACTGCTCATGCGGCAAAGCCTAAAATTCGAGGGTGTCAGTGAGCGTAAATGTGCCGAATTTGTCGGTATATCGCGGCCGACATATTATCGTTACAAAAAGGTTTTGGATAGGCTTGCACACGGAATTACACCGCTCTCAAAGCGGCTCCATAGCCTCAACAAACCCAAATGGGGCGAAGCCGAGAAGCAGCTTGTCTTGCGTATACGCAGAGAAAATCAGACATGGGATAAAGACAAGATGGGGTAAGGACAAGATTGCCGTTGTCCTGCGCCGTGACCACGGCCAGACTATAAGCGCCAGCACCGTTGCCAACACAGTTGGACGCATATTAAAAACTTTGTTCACTAAAGGCATCATCACAAAATCACGCTCTGCTCCAAGAGCAAAAAGAAACAGAAGCTTCAGAAAATCCCATGCCAAACGCTGGGTCTACAAGCTCATGAAAATGGGCGAACGGGTGCAGATCGACCACATGAGGGTGAGCAAAAACGGTATCACCGTCCAACACTTCCAGGCTTGGGAGAGAAAGTCCAAATTCATTCACGCGCAGGTTTATTCACATGCTAAGGCTTCCTCTGCAAGGAGGTTCTTGGGTGAACTGATCGACAAAACACCGTTCACCATAAAATCCATACAGGTTGACGGCGGCTCCGAATTCATGGCCGAGTTTGAACAGGCCTGTGAAGATGTAAACATTCCGCTCATCGTCTTGCCGCCCAGCAGGCCAACATATAACGGCGGCGTCGAGCGCGGAAACAGAACCTTCGGCAGAGCTTTGCAAATCGGCTCGACCCCATGCATCTTACGATGCTCATCAATAAAGCGAGTCATCCCTTGAACGGCCGGTCAAGTTCCTGCCAGAAACATAAAATAGGGCAAAATATGCGGATGCCTTACGCAGTATCTCATTGGCTTGGCGCAACTCGCGGTTCTCACGTTCCAGTGCCTTCATCTTGGCGGTCATATCAGACAGGACGCCAACCCGTGTACCGCTATCGACTTCCGTGCGCTTAATCCAACTGCTCAGGGTTTGTGGTACACGTCCAATCTTGGTCGATATAGAAGTGATCGCCGCCCAACGAGATGAATAATCGCCTTCGTTCTCCAACACCATCCACACGGATCGCGCACGCACCTCAAGTGTAAATCTGTTTCTCGTATTGCTCATAATGGCCCCTGTTACTATAGATTAGGAGCCTCCGGCAAACCCAGGGCGGTTCAAATACCATCTAACACAGAGACTATACATTTAGTGCAGATTTTGCCGCATCAATGATCATGTCTTGCATCTTCTCATCAAGATATGGATGCATAGGTAAACTGATAACGTAAGCTGTACACTCTTCCGTATTGACAAGTCCATTACCTTGTACAGGATAATGAGAATAAGCAGATTGTTGGTGCACGGGTTTGGGATAATAACGTGCCGTTGGTATACTTTTTTCTTTTAATTTTTCCGCAAAACCCTCTGGGTTTGGTACTTCAATGGTGAATTGTGCCCATGTTGAGATAACCCCGTCCATGAGTGCAGGTACGCGCAAAACGTGACCACGGAGTTTATCTATATAACGATTGGCAACAATAGTTCTCGCCTCAATTTCTTCGGCAAAAATGGCAAGTTTGGGTAACAATATTGCCGCTTGAATCGTATCAAGGCGAGAATTAATGCCTACACGAATATTATCATATTTATCCGTACCCTTGCCGTGTACACGAAGAGAATTAATTGTTGTAGCTAACTCGTCATCATCCGTTAAAATTGCGCCGCCGTCACCATAACAGCCAAGCGGTTTTGCAGGGAAAAAACTGGTCGTCGCAACATCGGACCAATGCAAAGGATGTTTCCCGTTGATCGTTGTGCCAAACCCTTGAGCACTGTCTGCTATAAGTTTTAGGTCATTTTCTTTAGCTATTGCTGCAAGAGCAGGATAATCAGCACTTTGGCCAAATAAATCTACGGCAATAATTGCACGGGGTATTAATCCTCCAACCGATTTAACCTCTGCAATGGCTTTTTTTAAACTCGCGGGGCATATATTATAAGTGTCACGATCAATATCGATAAAGACAGGCGTTGCGCCGACATTAGCAATAATTTCTGCAGTGGCGCAAAACGTGAAAGACGGGCAAAAAACTGCGTCGCCAGGTCCAATTTTCCAAGCCAACATTGTCAGTAAAAGAGCGTCTGTACCGTTCCCGCAGCTTAAAGCGTGCTTTGCTTGCCCAAATTCCGCAAGGCTCGCTTCAAAGTCTTTTACTTCTGGCCCCATAATATAACGCCCATGATCCAATACCGCTTGGATACCGGCGTTAATTTTATCTTTCAGCCTATCCTGCTGCGCTTGTAAGTCTATGAATCGAATTCCCATAATCAGTGTTCCTTTGCAGTAAATTCTGTCCGTAAACTAAGCTTTCGGCAGGTCGGGGGCTTCAAGGATACGCAAAACACGAAGTGCTTCTTGTGCGTTTGTAGTTGGTATCTCGCCAACTGGCAACGCAATCCAAGAAATGTTGACACTCAGACTTGTGCGGTTCACCTTGTGGCACGGCAATGTATTCCACATCAATATTTGTCATAAACACTCGGAGGCCTACTCTGTCCTCTATTTTAGGTAGTGTACTCATAAACTCAGGTCGAAATGGCATGTGTCAATTTGTTCACTGGTTAGGCGTAAAGCTGCAGAAAATTCTAGCATTTTCAAAGGTTTACAACGATGCCAGTTGGGATGCCAGTGGGCAAAGTGGCCATGCAGGGTGCGACTATAATCCGGAACTAAATCTGCTTCAATCTGCGTCGTCAAAGCACTTGGCTGGGCAATAAGCCCGACCTGCGCACTTTTCCTAGCATATTTTCGCATATTTAGCTCCATTTCGGCCTGAGTTTATGAGTACACTACCTAGATTACGACTGTAAGTAACGAAAGTTTATCGCACATACAACTAGAGGCCACAGCATAACACGGTATTTCCGCAACACAGGGATTAATTTTGTGAGTTTTAGTAAGCCGAAGAGTGTTAAGAACTTCGCCCCCTTTTGGATGCTGTCAGCCATAACCGCAAGGCCGTAGAAGGTCAGCAACGGATAGCTTGGGCGCGCCCTGTCTTGTTGGCGTAAATTTTGGACATTAATTGCTCTAGTTTACGCCAATCCAAAACCGCTTTGGCGGCGTCCAGTCCGCGCAGAGCAGGAAGTTCATTACCCTTATTGAACGGATTTGTTAGTGCCATAATAATAGGTGCCAGTAACGCGGCCATTCGTGCTTGCGCTTGCGCCTGTACTTGCGCCTGCACCTGTACCAGGCTGGCAAACCACGCGGCGCCATTCATAACGGCTATCCGAGACTAGCTGTTTTTTATTCACCGTGCTATATTTTGGCACAACAGGCACTTCGTGCGCGCCGCCCGCGCTGACAACTTTTTCAACCGCGACAGAGCGAAATTGTGCTGGCACAGGGATTTCGCGAACGCCGCCTGGATCAGAGACCACTTGTTTGGTAATGGATGCGTATTGGGCAGGTACTGGCGTGCGATGTACTTCGCCAGGTGCCACCATAACGCGGCGGTTAAACGTCACCGCTTGGCCTGGTTCTTCAACGAGACACCATATTTCACACATAGATCCGCTACATGTATTGCCTGCCGCCTTGCTCGCGCCATAGTTGGGCGTACTGCTATAGCCGTGGCCATTACGCCCACTATCGGCAGTACTAAGAATAGTATAACCTTGAGTCGCAAGTGCGCCAGGATTACCAAGCTTCCAAACCGTACGTGGAGCGCTCACCTGCACGCGCTCTTGCACACTTCTAAACTGCGGCGCGCTGACTGATAATTTGTCATAACTTGGGCGCACCATCATTTTCTCTGTGACTGTGCTATATGATGGCTGTTTCACCTCATAGCGCACGCTAGCCTCTTTGACTTCAACTTGCTTTTGGTGAGTTTCAAAGCGCGGTTGCGAGACCTCTAGTCGTGAATATCCTTCTTCGCTCAGCACAGCCATTTTGCGCATGGTGTACTGCGCTGGAACATGAACGCGTGCATAGCACTCACCAACGCGTGCACTTGATGGCACAAGGCCAGGTTCATACTCAGGCCCTGCTAGCGCAAGGCTAGCAAAACTTGTTGATATGAGCAAACCTGCTCCAATTGTCATTGATTTTGTTAATATAAGCGATTTTGTTAATATAAGCATAGTCTCAGCCTCCAGCTAAATGGAAATGCCCCTCAGCATTTTTATTAACTTTTTTTTACGAAAACCTCACTGGAGCTGTCAATACTAACATGCATAGCACTAACATTATTTGCCATTTTTAACCTAAAATTCATCACATATGTGGTATTTTTTTGAGCACACTCTCCTATTAAGTAAGCTTTTATATTGTACTTTGCTAAAAAACACGGGAAATTCTAACCATAAAAGAACGACTATGAATGCCCCGTGCCATTTGTTAAGGCGTCTAACATATCCGCAGTGCGGCTCCATAGACCCATTATCTATATGGGGAATAATCTATATGGGGAATAGAAACTGTAGTATAGATCGGGGTTAAGGGCTTCACCACAATGAAAATTACAAGGCGAAAATTACAAGGCAAAGACCATAGGAGCAAAAGCTTTGTTGGTTGTCGGTTAAAAAAATTATAAATCATGATTATTTCTGTTTTTATTATTTTCATATTGTGCATTTGTTTTGCCCATTAACTATGGCATGTATGAGACAAAATTTAGGGTAAACAAAGATATTTATCGCCAATTTTATGACAAAAATACGCACCAGATTCGCACCCTCTCCAACAGGATATTTACACCTTGGCCATGCCGCAAGCGCCCAAGCGGCCTTTGGCTTTGCCCGCAAATATGGAGGCGTGTGTTTACTGCGCATTGAAGATATAGACAAAACCCGTTGCAAGCCAGAATTCGAGCGAGCCATTTACGAAGACCTTGACTGGCTAGGCTTTGATTGGCCCCTGCCCGCACGCCGCCAAAGCAATCATTTTAAAGACTATCAAGGCGTGCTTGAAATTTTGCAGGAAAAAAATCTAATCTATCGCTGTTTTAAAACTCGCAAAGAAATTTTAGAAGATATCGCCCGCGCACCGCATGGTCATAGCAACGTTTATTTTGGCCCCGATACGCCGCTAAGTAAAGGTGCGGAACAGGTTTTAGTACAAAGCAAACAGCCTTATGCATGGCGGCTCTCCTTTAAGTCATGCCAAAAATATTTAGGTCAGCGTTATGATGACCTTTCCTTCATCAATAATAGTGAGCGCGTAAAGATCAATCCCGCATTGCTAGGCGATATTATACTGGCGCGCAAAGATGTGGGAACATCTTACCATATTGCTTGCTGCCATGATGATGCTTTGCAAGGCATTACCGATATTGTGCGCGGCACCGATTTACTGGAAACAACCCATATCCATCGGCTATTGCAAGAAATCATGGACTGGCCAGTGCCAAAATATCACCATCATGCATTGCTAATGGACAGTGAAGGCAAACGTTTTGCCAAGCGTGATAATGCCGCAACTCTGCGCGCTTTGCGGCAAACGGGCGCGCTACCTGAAAATATTCTAGCGCAAATCAAGTCTATAGGTTAAACTCACTCCATGGCTATCAAACCAACATTTTTATTCGATATCTGGTATTTCGGGCTCATTGGCAGCGAGCTAAAAAAAGGTGCCATGATACACAAAACCATAGCGGGGCACCCGATTGTCATAGGACGCGGGCAGAACGGGAAAGTTTTTGCCCTGCGCGATATTTGCCCACACCGCGCAGCACCGTTTTCGGCTGGAAAGGTTTTAGATGATGGCACAGTAGAGTGTCCTTATCATGGCTGGCGTTTTAGGCAAAGCGACGGACAGTGCAGCCATATACCCTCCATGTGCGCTGACCAAAAAAGCCCCGCTGAAAAAATAAAAGCCTGGCATTATCCTGTGCGCGAGGATGGCAATTTAATCTGGGTTTATATTGCTAAAAATAAATTAGATTTAGACATCCCTAAAATAGATCCACCACACTATGAAATGGCTGGCGGCAAAGCTTTATTTATAGAGAGACTGGTTCTTAACTGCCATGTAGATCATGCAGTTATTGGCCTTATGGACCCTGCCCATGTTTCGTTTTTGCACCGGCAATGGTGGTGGCGCACGGGCGGGTCAATGCACGAAAAAGAGAAACAGTTTGAGCCGCGTGAGCGCGGGTTTTCTATGATACCCCACGCGCCTTCGTCTAATTCTTTTGGCTATAAATTATTGGGCGGAAAACCAATAACAGAAATTGCCGTCCGCCTGCCAGGCATTCGCACCGAGGAAACAAAAGTTGACAAGAAAACCTTACTCTCTTTCACAGCCGTTACGCCTGTAAATGATAACAAGACTGAAATCACACAAGTGTTTTTCTCAGACTTTCCTATTATTAAATTTTTATCACCTTTGCTGCGCCGCCTCGCGCGTGTGTTTCTAAATCAAGACGGAGATATTATCAAATTGCAGGCAGAATGCCTCAAACATGATCCAGGCCTGATGCTCATTGACGATGCTGACCAACAGGCCAAATGGTATTATCTCATGAAAAAAGAATGGGCTAAATCCTACGAAGAAAACCGCGAATTTATCAACCCCGTAAAACCGAAAATATTGCGTTGGCGTTCTTAAAATATAAATACGCATAGCGAGTATAAAAAAATAAACTTTAACTGATCTTGATTTATGTGCATACTTTCCCTCATGGATAATAACAACAGAAAAAGTTCTGATGCGCATCAAATCGCTGCGCAGGCCGCATTTGATGTTTTGAACACACAATATTTCAAAGCCCTTTGCAAACCATTTGAGACATTAAACGAGGACAATATCAAAGACAGTAAAGGGGTAATATAATGACAAAAGTAGGCGTATTCTCTGGGATTGATAAAAGTGGGCAAAAAATTGTTTATGTGGATAAAAAACGCCATCTTTGGTGGCTAGGTTTCGTTGGCACATTTGTGTTTGCTGGAACAATTTTGGGCTATTTTGCGCTTGGGCACAATCCGTGGATTTTGTGGCTCCCAGCCATGTATGTTTATGGTATCACTCCGATACTCGACAAAATTATGGGTGAGGATACCCACAACCCACCCGAAGCAGTCGTGCCAAATATGATGAAAGACCCATATTACCGCTGGCATCTCTATATTCATATTCCAATTTATTTTATCATATTCTTTGCATATGTCTGGCTTGTAGGTACGCAAAATTTGCCTTGGTGGGCAGTGCTAGTTCTCATTATTGGTGTAGGTGCAGGCGGTGGTTCTATGCTTGCATACACCCATGAACTTGGTCACAAAAACAACAAACTTGATAGGTTTACCGCGCAAATCGGTAATACTTTGATGGGCTATGGGCATTTCAATATTGAACACAATATGGGCCATCATGTTTGGGTTTCCACCCCAGAGGATCCAGCCAGTTCGCGAATGGGAGAGAGCATTTACCGCTTTATGCTCCGTGAAATTCCAGGAACTATAAAGCGTGGCCTTGGCCAAGAACAAAAACGCCTGGCAAGTAAAGGCTTTGGGTTCTGGTCGATGCACAATCAGGTTTTGCGGGTATATTTAGCAACTATAATGATGACAATTTTTCTTGTTTTCCTCTTCGGCCCAAGCATTCTTTGGTTTGTTATCCCGCATCATATGATGGGCTGGCACACACTCACACAAGCCAATTATGTCGAGCATTACGGACTATTGCGCCAGAAAAAATCAAATGGAAAATACGAACCATGCCAGCCCAAGCATAGCTGGAATACCAATCATCTTTGGTCAAATATGGGGCTCTTGCATTTACAGAGACACTCAGACCATCATACCAACCCTATGCGTCCCTATCAAGTTTTGCGCGATTATGAAAATGTTCCGAGTTTGCCAACAGGCTATGGCGGCTGTTTCGCTCTCGCCGCCATTCCGCCGCTATGGTATAAAGTCATGGATAAAAAAGTCATGAATTGGGCTGGCGGCGATATCAGCAAAGTCAATATTGACCCAAAACGCAAAGCCGTTTTGGAGAAAAAATGGGGCAAGGAGACCGTGACCTCCGAGTAATTAATCTAAGAGGTCTCTGAACAACGGTTTTTGATCTGTCCGCTTATTATTGCGTGTATTTTGTTAGAGAGAGGGCTTGTACAAGATTCGCTATATCATGAATATATTAAACCAAACACACTTTCATGAGGCCACGTACGGAATTGCCAATATATATTTCATCTGCTGTTTTTAAATCTTTTTCATAGAGAATTTTTGCATGCGCTTGCCCGCCCCCAATAAGTACAGCGCGCAAGACCCCTGGCAACAAGCCGCAAGCAATCGGCGGCGTAAACATATACCCATTTTTAACAACAAAAACATTAGTAAAACACCCTTCGCAAAGTGCGCCCTTTTCATTGAAAAATAAAACCTCTTCGCACTCTGTTTTATCGGAAATTTGTTTAAGTTCTTTCTCCATAAAATCGCGTTTTGTCGTTTTATGGCCAAGGTAGGCGTTTTTTGAATTTCGCAATGTTTTTGACAAAGCAACTTTAACCACAGCGTCTTTTGGTAAGAGCTTTAGCGCTTGATGCGAAACTAAAACTTTACCATCACGTGATAATTCCAAGCGAATTTTATGGGGTCCAGATAAGTTTTGCACAGCGTCCAAAAGCGTATTTTCTATTGCGCGCTCATCATGGATAAAGCCAAATTTACTCGCCGAAAATTTAAGCCGTTTTAAATGCAAGTTTTTGTACATAAATCCGCAGGCTTCGTGCCAACCAAAACTTTCTATAAGGCCAAAATCTTCCTGTTTAACCGACACGCTCCTTTGTAAAAATGAAGCTTTCAAAAGGCATTCCGCATATTCATCCTCTGCCTTAGAATCTGCGACGACGCCCGAGCCAACATGGTAAACGCATGTGCCATTTTTATTTAAAAACATAGTGCGGATGGCAACGTTAAAACGCATATCACCATTAGGGTCGATAAACCCAATTGCGCCGCAATAAGCACCTCGAGATTCTCTCTCCAGCTCATTGATGATTTCCATAGCCCGTATTTTTGGCGCGCCCGTCACCGATCCGCACGGGAAAATCGCGCGTAAAATTTCACTTAGCTTTATATCTAGCAGAACCTGAGCGCGAATGCCCGATGTCATTGTGTGTAGACTTGGATAGGTTTCGATAGAAAACAAATCCGTAACTTTGACCGAACCTGGTTTTGAAATACGCGAAAGATCATTGCGCAAAAGATCCACGATCATCAAATTTTCTGCACAATTCTTCCCGTCATTTTTCAAAACCTGCGCCTGCGCTATATCTGTTGCCGTATCTTCCCCCCGCGCTGCCGTGCCCTTCATGGGCCGCATGCATATAGTCTCACCTTTTTTTTCAAAGAACAGCTCTGGCGAGAACGTAAGAATATCATCACCGCCCAACGAAACAAACCCGCCATAATGCACGGGTTGAGCCTGTTTCAAACTGTGATAAAGCCCGCGTGTTGAGCCACTATAAGAGCCGCGCAATGGAAAGGTTAGATTAATTTGGTACACATCTCCCGCACGAATGTAAGTCATAATTTTTTCAAACTGCAACGCATATTCATCTTCGCTCCATTGCGGTTTTAAATTCAAGACATGACCTTCACTTGCCTGATCAAGAGCGTTATTTGTATACCCATCGAACACACCAAATTTTAACAAAGGTGTGCCGCCGTGGTGCTTGGGCAAAAGCCCTCTTAATTTTTTTTCAAAAAAATAACCAAGTTCATAACTAAAATACCCTGCTAGAAACTTCCCTTGCTTGTGATATTTTTCGAGTAGAGATAGGGCTGCGTCCACATCTTCAGCTTTATTTGCAACAACAATATCAAGCGGGCTTTCATACAGCCTTTGCGCGCCTTCAATCTGATCATGGAAATAAACCGTGTGCATGTCTTGTCTGTATACGTGCGGGCCAAACCGCGCTAGAGTGAAATGCACATCAACCCCAATAATGCGGATACTATGACAAAAATTTTACGTTCCCTTCTCTTTGTTCCTGGCGATAGTCAAAAGAAACTTACCAAAGCGCTAGGACTTGACGCAGACGCGCTTATTCTTGACCTTGAAGACGCCGTCCTGCCTGAAAACAAAGACACGGCGCGGGACATGTGCGCTGAATTTCTAAAAACCGCCAA
Source organism: Robiginitomaculum sp. (assembly GCA_965224735.1). Classification (GTDB taxonomy): domain Bacteria; phylum Pseudomonadota; class Alphaproteobacteria; order Caulobacterales; family Maricaulaceae; genus Robiginitomaculum_A. The sequence goes on from OZ245059.1 coordinate 97,975, forward strand.
AACACCCTCGCAAATCTGGGTGCGGATAAACCCGCTTGAGAGCGAACATGCCCTAAAGGATCTTGCCACGGTTATCCCCCATACCCCCGCAGGCATTATGCTACCCAAACCTGACGGGCCAGTGGATATGGAAACTTTGGGAAACCATATTACCCGCCTTGAAAAGAAACACGGCCTGCTTGCGGGCCAAATTAAAACCCTGCCTGTCGTCACAGAAACCGCGCGTGCTGTCATGAACCTTGGCCTGTATCCGCGCACATATTTGCCGCGGCTTTTAGGGATGACATGGGGGGCTGAAGACCTTGCCACTGATCTGGGCGCGCTTGCCAATAAAAACAAAAAGGGGAAATTTCATTTCACCTACCAAATGGTGCGTAGCCAAACCTTACTCAATGCCAAGGCGGCGGACGTGCAAGCCATTGATACACTCTATAGCGATTTTCGCGATAAAGACGGGCTAAGAAAATATGCCTGCGCCGCTTTTGAAGAAGGTTTTAGCGGCATGCTGGCTATCCATCCCGCACAAGTAGATATCATCAATGAAAGCTTCATGCCCAATGCCGCGCAAATCGTCCGCGCCAAAAATGTTATTGACGCTTTCGCCAAAAACCCTGGCGCAGGCGCAGTATCCGTTGGCAGTAAAATGGCTGACATCCCGCACCTTAAACAAGCTCAAAACATTTTAGCGCTAACTAAAACTTATACTTAAAAATTGATTTTATAATTTAGCCCCATTGCCGTATAACCGTGCAAAACTAAACGCTCGGTAGCACATTTTTTGGTCACGAAATACAGGCGCATAAAGCACACTCTACCATAAAAAACGCCAACGTATAAGTTCTTGCTATGTTCTTATTGATGTGTTACACTCTTTGCCAAGGAGAGTTTGTTATGGGGGCTAGAATATCGACAATGGCATTTGATGGGGCGGAGGCTTTGTTGGTGGATGTACAAGTACAGATTGCACCTGGTAAGGCCTTATTTCAAATTGTGGGCCTTGCGGACAAAGCAGTGGCGGAGAGCCGCGAACGGGTACGTGCAGCTTTTGCTGCTATGGGATTACAGCTCCCTTATAAACGGCTTATTGTCAATCTTGCGCCAGCTGATATGCCTAAAGAAGGATCCCATTATGATCTGCCAATAGCGCTTGGCGTTATGGCGGCAATGGGTGCGGTTCCAGCTGATGCGCTGGATGACTTTACCGCGATTGGCGAGCTTTCGCTTGACGGAACAATAACCAATGTACCAGGCGCTCTGCCAGCTGCCATGTGCGCGAACGGGCATGGCCTTGGCCTGATATGCCCAAAAGAAAATGGGCCGGAAGCAGTTTGGGCTGGCGATCTTAATGTTCTGGCACCGCAAAACCTGATCCAGCTTCTCAACCATTTTAAAGGCGCGCAGGTTTTAACCCGGCCTGAACCAGGTGAGTTACTGGCTGACAAATCAATGCTGGATATGCGCGATGTGCGTGGCCAGGAAACCGCTAAGCGCGCTCTTGAAGTGGCGGCAACGGGCGGACATAATATGCTTATGGTTGGCCCGCCAGGATCTGGTAAATCAATGCTGGCCGCACGGTTGCCAGGACTATTGCCACCGCTCAGCGCAAAAGAACTTTTGGATGTGTCTATGATCCATTCAGTAGCGGGACTTTTAAAACGGGGAAAATTATCACGCTCGCGCCCATTTCGCGCGCCTCATCACAGCGCGTCTATGCCCGCTATGGTCGGCGGCGGTGTAAAGGCAAAACCTGGCGAGGCGTCTTTGGCACATAGAGGCGTTTTATTTTTGGATGAGCTTCCTGAATTTACATCGCAAGTTCTGGATAGTTTGCGCCAGCCCTTGGAGGTCGGTGAAATAAATGTGGCACGGGTTAATGCCCATGTGAAATATCCAGCCCGCTTTCAGCTTATAGCCGCCATGAATCCATGCCGTTGCGGCACGGCGGGGACGGACGGGATTGCGTGTCGCCGTGGGACGCGCTGCGCGGTAGATTATCAAGCCCGTGTATCGGGGCCATTTATGGACAGAATAGACATTCAAATTGATGTACCTGCGGTGACGCCTGCTGATTTGGCTTTACCACCATCCAAAGATGGTAGTGCGGAAATAGCGGCGCGGGTTTTTGCGGCGCGAAGCATTGCTCTTTTTCGAAATGGCGGGTACCCCAACGCAGATTTAAGCGTGGAGCAACTCGACCATGTAGCGGCGCTGGATAAAGATGGACAGGCTCTTATACAGCAAGCGGCGGAAACTTTAGGCCTAACGGCGCGCGGCTATCACCGTATTTTACGCCTTGCGCGTACATTGGCAGATCTGGACTCTTCTGAAAACATTCATCGCCTTCATATTGCCGAAGCTCTGTCGCATCGACGTGCCCGCAAAGGACTTAGCCCCACAAGCAATAAGAGCACTACGAGGCACGGTGCCTACCCATAATATTGCACACAGACCACAAATTTTTAAAAATGAAGTTGCTTAATCTGAAAAAGGCATAACTTCAAACTTGTCTTTACCCCAAAAATAAATTTGAGAAGAACTCTCGTACTGGAATAATTCTATAGAATCATTTTTTAAATCTATATAGTTTTTAGGATCATTTTTAAGACAATCTCTTCCGTACCCTTTCGTACATGCATGGGCAAATAATCCAGGGCTTCTAACTCGCAGTCCATGATTAGTAATAGTAAGAAGTTTAGATAGCACAATTTTATCGCCAGAACCAAAAGCTACTATTAATTCGTATTTATTATTTCTTTCCAAAAAATAAGCGCTATCGGCTTCCCCATCTCCATCAAAATCTCTCGATATTTTCAAATCTTTATTTCCAGAATGTTCTCCAGTCACTCTATGGGTAACACTATCGGAAGAAGCAACGTCTGAACATGCTTGCAAAATAGCAAAAGCAGTGCAGATACTCGAAATGATAAATGAAAATCTCAGTTTATTATTGTTTTCCATTTTAAGGTTCTACCCTGGATTATATTCTACGTGGATATGATCAATTTCAACAACTACATCATAACCACTGCCTAACAAAGTTGAAAGAGCACTCGCAACGGCCATAGTTTGGGCTTGAGTTAAGTTATTCGTGCGTAAATCCACAGCATTGCCGTCATAATGAAGAGAGCCTGTTGAGTGAGTACCGTCGCTTCCAGATGTTATAACTGGAGTAACGCCTGGTGCTTCATCTGCCCATGCCTTTGATATGTCATCAAAAATATCCGTCATCTCTTTAGTGAGGTCGCTAATATCTGCTCCTTCTTTGATGTTAATACCATTACTCGCAGCCAGATATCCCTGAATTATGGTAGTGGCTTCATCATCATCGTCTTCATCTGGAGGTTGTTGGGTTGGGTCAACAGCGGCATCTGTTACCCATGGATCTCCAAGGCCCATCCAAAAGATAGTATCGTGCATAAACATAGAATCATCTCGATCTGGAGTGTAGACGCCACATCCTGTGCCAGGCAGGGTTCCTGATGGGCAAGGGGATGGCCTACTGCGTCCTCCACTCACCAAATCCAATTCAGCGTATGTTAATTCTCTACCCATGTCTCAATTTCCTATTTTCGCATCGAACTCCCAGTTTTAATTTATAGCTTATTCCAAATAACTGTAGTTTAATCTTTCTTCTTGTCAGGAATGTGTTGCTTGGCTGCATTTCCCGTTGCTCCATAATGGCTGGCATGTTTTACACCTGTAATCTCCGCCTTTTCATGTAGAGATTAGCCAATGCCATCAGGGCAAAGATTTAGCTGGTGTTTTTCGTCACTCTTTTTTTTCATCTGTTTTTCATTTGGCCTTTATAGCGCCCCTTTGGGTAGCTGAATTGACATGTGATCCCTGTAAACACAGGCTCCACTTCGGGCGCGCACGCAGCCATGCTTTTTGTTGCGCGTCTTCTGGGATAGATCCTAAAGTTTAAAACCAATCCTGAAAAGCTTCGCGTTCGGCTTTACTCATATGCAGGCCCGTTTTGGTGCGGCGCCAAAGAATATCGTTTGCGGTTTTAGCCCATTCATGTTTTATGAGATAGTGTGTTTCAAGCTCCGTTAGGGTACCGCCAAACCTTTGACCCATATCATTGTATGATTTAGCGCCTTCTAAAAGCGCCTCTATGCTGGTGCCATAGGATCGGCACAAACGCAAAAGGTGCGCGGTTTCAAGCCACGGATATTTTACTTCTTGCGTTTTTACAAACTGATCAAACTCGACCATTCCCCCGCCTGGCAAAGGGCTTTTGCCCGTCCAGTCTTTGCCCATATCTGGGAAGTACTTTTTAAGCTTGCGCAAAGCGTGTTCAGAAAGCTCTCTATAGGTGGTTATCTTGCCACCAAAAATAGACAGGATAGGTGGCATATTCTCATCCATCACATCAAACACATAATCGCGGGTAACGGCAGAGGCGCTTTGTTTCTTATTATCATAAAGAGGGCGCACGCCCGCATAGCTCCAAACAATATCAGCTTTGCTTATGGACGCGGCAAAATAATCATTGGCGGATTTTATCAGATACTCCGTTTCCGCTTGTGAGATTTCTATGGAGCCATCGGACAGTTCATAAGGAGCATCTGTTGTGCCTATCAAGGTGAAATTTTGCTCATAAGGAATGGCGAAAATTATCCGACCGTCTTTGTTTTGAAACATATAAAGGTGCCGCGAAGGGTAAAGCCGATTTGTTACAATATGGCTGCCCTTCACAAGTCGCAAATGATCCTCCGCTTTATGCACCAACGCAAGCTCCACCATTTCATCTACCCTTATGCCCGATGCGTTGATTATGCAGCGCGCTTGCACGGTTTTGGATTTCCCGCTCGGATGATCGCTAAGCACGGCTGTCCATATTTTGCCATTATGGTCGAGCCCCGTGCATTTGGTGCGCGTACGAATATCCGCGCCGCGCTCTTTTGCGCCAAGTGCATTGGCCACAACAAGGCGTGCATCATCCACCCTGCAATCAGAGAATACAAATCCCGTTTGAAACTCGGGTTTCAAAACACCTGCCTCATCCCCCGTATGCAAGTTTGCCACTTTCGTGCCGGGCAAAGAACGCCTACCCCCCAAATGGTCATAAATAAGCAGTCCCAAACGCAGCATCCATTTGGGCCGCAAACCTTTATGATGCGGCAAAACAATCCGTAATGGCGAAACGAGATGCGGGGCAATCCGCATCAATGTTTCCCGCTCGCGCAAGGCTTCGCGTACAAGCCGAAATTCTCCGTATTCAAGATAACGCAGCCCGCCATGAATTAGTTTAGAACTTTTCGACGATGTGCCCGACGCCAAATCGTTTTTCTCGCACAGCACAACGCTAAGCCCGCGTCCACTCGCATCGCGCGCAATCCCCGTGCCATTAATCCCGCCACCAATAATTAAGAGGTCTTGTACGTCCATAGATTTGACATTAGAGTTTTAGAAAAAAAACGCTAGCGAAAAGAGGGTCGCAATGACAACTTGGATACAAGGCTATAATGACAATGGCGCAGCGGTTATCCGCAGTGCTCCGCCTATGGCTTGTATTGAGAGCATGCGGGGCGCAATCCAAGACATTTTAGACAATCCTATGGATGCGAGTTTGGAGTATACTGAAGGCGGAAAATTAGGCCGTTATTATGGTGACTTTTTCATCTGGCGCAAACATGAAGTCTTTCACGAATTTATGAGCAATTTTTCGCTACCAAAAAGTGCGAAAAAACTAAAAAGTGCCCGCGCCATGCAATTTTTCTACGGCCAACTTTTGATTAAAGAGTCAGGTACACAAGAGTCAGGCACAAAAGAGTCGGGCACAAAAGCAAAAACACCTTGGTACCAAAACCAGCGGCGCGCGTTTCCAAAAGTTTGGACACAATCATGACTAAAAGCCACATCCTTTCTATCGACCAAGGCACAACTTCGAGCCGTGCGATTGTGTATGACAAGAGCGCACAGCCAATTATGAGCGCACAAGAAGAATTCTCGCAAATATACCCAAAGGACGGATGGGTTGAGCACAACCCAGAAGCAATTTGGCAAAGCGTGCTCAGTTCAATTCACGCAGCGCTAGATTACAAAAACGACATTGCCGCCATCGGTATTGCCAATCAACGTGAAACCTGTGTCCTTTGGGAGCGGGCGACAAGCAAACCAATTTACAACGCCATCGTCTGGCAGGACAGACGCACGGCAGATATTTGCGCGGCTCTAAAGCAGCAAGGCCATGAGGATATGGTCACAGAAAAAACTGGCCTTTTGCTTGATCCATATTTTAGCGCCACCAAAATTGCTTGGATTTTAGATCATGTTAAAGGCGCACGCGGGCGGGCAGAAAATAACGAGCTAGCCTTTGGCACTATTGATACATTTTTAATTTGGCGACTTACAGGCGGAGCTTCCCATGTAACAGATGCGACCAATGCAAGTCGCACATCGCTTTATAATATAGAGACAGGAAATTGGGATGATGAATTACTCGCGCTGTTTAATGTGCCCAAAGAAATTTTGCCAAAGGTTCTGGATTGCTGCGCAAATTTTGGCACCGCAGACAAAATTGTGCTTGGACAATCCATTCCCATAACGGGCGTGGCTGGCGACCAGCAAGCGGCCGCTATTGGCCAAGGTTGTTTTAAGGTGGGGGATAGTAAATCCACCTACGGCACAGGCTGTTTTGTTTTGCTCAATACGGGCACCGAAAAAATCACGTCGCAAAATCGCCTCCTCTCAACCATCGCCTATAAACTTGACGGGGAGATTACCTACGCACTTGAAGGCTCTATTTTTATAGCTGGCGCAGCGGTGCAATGGCTTCACGATGGGATTGGTATCATTAAGTCGGCCAGTGAAACCGAAGCCCTTGCACGCGGCCAAAGCGGCAATAATGGCCTCTATCTTGTGCCAGCGTTTACGGGGCTCGGCGCGCCCCACTGGGATCCAAATGCACGCGGGGCAATCTTTGGCATTACCCGCGCCACAAGCCGGGCTGATTTTGCCCGCGCAGCGCTTGAGAGCATTTGCTATCAAACCCATGATTTACTACGCGCCATGGAGTCTGATGGCGGCACACTCAAAGCCCTTAAGGTTGACGGAGGCATGGCCGCCAATGATTGGCTCATAGATTTTCTCGCTGATATATTGGACGTAAACGTTCACCGCCCTGCCAATATAGAAACTACGGCACTGGGCGCTGCCCTTTTAGCGGGCAGTCATATCGGGCTTTATAGCGATGTTAAAACGTTTAAAAACAAAACTGATAAGACATTTACCCCGAACATAAATAGTGATGAGCGCAATACAGCCCTCAAAGGCTGGAAACATGCCGTAAGTCGGGTTTTAACTTAGTTGTACAGTCTTCTGTGTTAGATGGTATTAAATTCTCATCTCAAGAGAAGGAAGTATTACACGGCAACGCCCCGGCCGCGCACGCTGGTGAGCATATCTTTGAGCGCGTGTGCCGCGAACATAATATTTGAGTACTGCCTGATCAAGATTAATCATCCCTGAATGACGGCTAGGTAGAACGTATGAACTGCGCCATCAAAGAGGTACCCCTGAAACGGTATTATTATGAAAACAAAGACCAGCTTGAAGCTCACCTAGAGGGCTTGTACAAGAGGCAGGCTTTGCACTTTGGAGCATTTGAGCTTGTTTTGCGGGTTTGCTGCCGTGCCATCAGGAGTTTGCGGAATTTTAGGTAGACTTGTGCCCTTAAGTGCTTTCTCGCTATGTTTGTTTTAAGCGGCGGCTTCTTCGCCCTTTTTTTCTTCCACCTTCTCGCTTGCGCGGGTTCTAGCCTTGGTTAAAGTGTCTAGAATTTTTTCCATAGCAACGCCGCGATCAAGTTTTTGGATGGCAGCGTGCTCGCGCACAAGACGCTCAATCGCGCGTTCGTAAAGCTGGCGCTCAGAATAAGATTGGTCAGGCTGATCTTCTGTGCGGTGTAAATCGCGCACGACTTCGGTTAGCAGGATCAGGTCTCCAGAATTAATCTTGCTTTCATATTCTTTGGCGCGACGGCTCCACATTGTGCGTTTGATGCGGGCACGGCCCTTAAGGGTTGTGAAACTGTCCTTCAGTACATTGTCGTTAGCAAGTTTACGCATGCCTAAATTTTTCGCTTTTTTTGTGGGTACTCGCAAAGTCATCTGGTCTTGTAAAAACTCAACAATATAAGATTCGATGTCAAATCCAGCGATAGTTTCTTGTTTGATAGCAATAACTTTGCCTACGCCGTGGGCTGGATAGACAATATGGCTATCGACCTTAAAGGCATGGCGTTGTGTTTTGAGTTTTGCAAGTGTCCCAGCAGCTGCCTTTTTAGAGGCAGCGGTTTTTTTCGTAGCCATATATTGGATGTCCTCGTTTTTGCACTCGGTTTATAAGTGTCCCATGACTAAACGGCGCAGGATAAGGAACCCACACCGCTTCAATGTGGATATCATAACACAAAACCAGGCAAAAGGCTACTTATTTCTTTGTTTTTATACTGTTTTTTTATAGTTTTAATGAGTATGGTAAAATCGCAGTAAAATTAATCGCCCTTGCCAGGCTTTGGGTCGAAAAATTTCTTGAATTTATCTTTAACACCGTCAAATTCTTCCCCGTCACTGGGCGGGGTGCCCATAACCGTTATATTGGGCCACAAATTAGCATATTTGGTGTTAATCTCCAACCATTTTCCGTCCTTGTCATCTTCCGTGTCAGGGACGATCGCTTCGGCTGGGCATTCAGGTTCGCAAACGCCGCAATCAATGCACTCATCGGGGGCAATAACTAAAAAGTTAGCGCCTTCGTAAAAGCAATCCACAGGGCAAACTTCAACGCAGTCCATATATTTGCATTTAATGCAGTTATCGATAACAAGATATGTCATTTCCAGCCTAAAAAATTCTATCCTTCAAATGGCGTTTGCCTCTGGTTTTGTCAACTGCCTAAGCTAAGATTGTAAATGTGTTGCACAATTATACTGGAGTGTAAAAATTTTGCGCTTCGGACGATGGGCCGCGCCCTCTACCCGTGCCGAGCACTTCAATATGAAAACTTGCTCCTCGCGGACAAATGCCAAATAATCGCTTTGTCTGATCAGGTAACGGGCTTTTTTGTCCGCAGTGTCTGCCTATTAGGGTCTGCCCACTTTTTAAACATGCGGATCCGCCAGTTAAGCCTTATCCTTCGCACCGTTTTTGTCGCCAAGCTTTAAAGCGGCGAGGGCTGCAAATGGCGAGTCTTCTGGTTTTGAAGGTTTATTTTTCTTGGCGTGCTGCTTCCAAGACTGGTCACGGTTTGGTTTGCGGCGAGATTTGAACGATTTGTCACCTTTAAACTTGCCATATTCAGACATTTTATCTGATCGCGATTTTTGACTTACGGTTTTTTTATAATTTTCCCCGTTATAATGACCATCTTTTGCACTGCTTTGCCCTTGGTGATGGCGATGGTGCGGCGTGTAAACGCGTTTTTTATACTGGTAAAACCAAACATCAATATGAGTTGGGACAACAGAGTTTCCCGCCTCATCTAGCGGTACACGGTTATAATAAATATGGATAGGTTTTTTTCTGTTCCATTTCGAGGCACAGGATTTTTCTTTATTTAGGTTTTCTTTTTCTACAACGCCAATGGAAAGAGGGATTGGGTAATTGAGTTTATCTTTATGTGGGTTATTGGTATTTTGCTCTTCCTCATTCGCTTTTGCTCTTGCTCTAATGATATCTGTAACGCGTTTATATTGGACTGTATCTGCGGCAAGTTGCTCGGGGGTTAATTCATGAGTTTTTTTCACATAACCAAGCGCCATCAAAATATCATCTAATTCTTGAGTTGTGGCTCCTATAATGGACAGCATTTCCTGGACAATACGAAAACAACGCGGCCCATATTTTTGCTCTTCCCCATATTTTTGCTCTTCCATGGCTTGCTGAATAATGTCGTTTAGGCGCGTGAGTATATCAAAACGAATGATGCGTGGTCCCACGCGTGTGTAGCCGGCCTTATTAAGGTCCGCTTCCGAATATTGATCGTCATTATCAACGGATGTGAGACCATTAGGTGGTAAAAACGGTTTTTTATTTCCGCCGCCATCTTGGTTCCAAGCATAGGCAAAAAGAACGCTAAGCAGTCGCGCAGGTGCTGGTTTCATAAGCTCTTTTAGAAAGACGAAATTAAAGCCAAATTTAACGCCAACATTTCGCAGATAGCCGCGCGCTGCCCTCTCAGTGCCTTTTATCACATCCCGAAATTTGTCACGCCTGAGTACGCCATAATTATCGAAGAGAAGATTTGCAAGTGGCAGCGCATCTTGGAAAGATTTAGGATTGTCAGCGAATTCCTTTAAAACAAAGAGTGGCGCAAGAGTTTGGTTTATTTCTGTGCGTAAAAAATCATGCATACGTCCGCACGCTTGGTCGCAAAGGGCAGGCGTGCCAATTTCCCCGCCAATAAGGTCGATCTGTGGCGCAATGAGGTTTGCACCCACTGAAAGTTTGCCAACGGGGTTACCGCCCCACAAGATTTGCCCTTCCTTAGAGAGAAAAAATGCGAAGTGCGAGCTCCCCATAATTTGTGTGAGCTTGCGGTCAATAAATGGGGCGAGAGCCAGGGATGCTGTTGCTATAATTGTACGCATTTCTGAACTATTATTTGTTTCATCTGGAACAAATAATAGACCTTTTAATGTGCCAATAATATAGTCTTGTGCTTCTACCTTGCCATCGTCTTTTACGCTTACATCCATGTGAGTGTTGCTCCTATATCTTTTAGTTAAGCGTTTGTGCGGCGATCCACAAAACGCTTAACCAAATTACTATGTAGCGCATCTGATAGTGTGTCTTCAATATCTCTTGTACGCTTTATCCATGTTTTTGAATCAAGTACCCATTATAGACTATATTATCACCTATAGGCAGGCACTTTGCGCAAATTTTGAACCTTTTAGAAAGCGCTTATATCTGCCGTCAAAATTTTTCAAAGCCGCAAAAGCGACAGCGCACTCCATAAGTGCAACGCAAACTTCGGCGATGGCGTAATGGCTTCCCCGTGTTGGTTGCGCCTAGTATGGCCGTTATATGGGTTTTAAATACATTGTTTCGTTCAAATTTTCAATTAAAAAGAATATCTTGCAGCCTTGTGTCATGGTGTGTTTTAGCAGCAATGTTTTTTCCTTTTTAACGCGGCTTTTCTGCGCTATGCTCGGTATATGAAAACACAATATTTGATGTTAATGCGCCATGCCAGAGCGGGGTGGGGGAAAAAAATTAGTACCGACCATGAGCGCCCGCTCGATGAACGTGGGCGTAAAGACGCTAAGAAAATGGGCGATACTTTGCGGGAAAAGAATTTGTTTCCCAATCAGATATGGTCATCAGATAGCACCCGTACAATCCAAACAGTGAAACTGATGCTCTCGCCAGAGGTAAAACCAGACACACTGTTTTTGCCGAGCTTTTATCAAGCGTCTTTGGCCTGTGTTTTTTATGTATGCGAAGAATATAATGACCCTGGCTGTACGTCCTTAATGTTTATGGGGCATAATCCAGGTTGGGAAGATTTATTGTTCTATTATACTGGCACGTCTCTCCGTATGCCTACAACGGCTTGCGCTGTACTAAAACGTACAGATAGCGACGAAGATTGGCTCGATAAATCTTGCTGGCAGCTTGCTGATTATATTTTACCTAAAATGCTCTAGGTGTACACCCTCTAGAAATATTGTCAGAAAAACCAAATACATTCCTCGCAGAATGCCAAATCGCAGCAACCATGCTATGGATAAAGTAATTAACCCACACCCTCTAATACAAGAGCCATACATACGAACTCTCAGCGTTAAAAGCACGGCGCTTACCGTTGAGCTTTTAATTTTAAGACTTTTCAGGTATGCTGCGGCGTGCTAACTCATCAGCCCGCTCATTGCCCTCAATTCCTGCATGGCCTTTGACCCATTTCCACTCGATATTTTTACCTTGAACGAGACTATCTAGCGAGAGCCATAAATCTTTATTTTTGACGGGTTCTTTTTTAGCATTTTTCCAACCCCGTTTCTTCCAACCTTTTATCCAAGACGTGATGCCATCCTTAAGATATTTACTGTCTGTCCAAATAATGATGGGTTTGTCATAGCCAGGTTTTAGAGAGCTAAGCGCGCGAATAGCCGCCATCATTTCCATACGGTTATTGGTGGTATCTCTCTCGCCTCCATAAAGTTTTTTCTCGCGCGCGCCGTAAATTAATAACGCCCCCCAACCGCCAGGTCCTGGATTACCTGAGCAAGCACCATCTGTATAAATCGTGAGCACTGTTTCCCCGCTTATCATGGGATGTCATTTCTAAGCTGTCTGGGCAATCTAAAGGTAATGCTTTCTTTGGTCACTTCTACATTTTCAACGCTAAGGTTATAACGTTCATTCAGGGCTTTAATAACCTCGTCCGCCAAATATTCGGGCGCGCTAGCCCCCACAGAAAGGCCAAGAACAGCGGCCTTATCAACAAGGCTCCAGTCTATATTGTCGACGCTTGCGATGAGCATGGATTTCCCTGCGCCCGCTTGCAAGCCAACCTCGACGAGGCGCTGTGAATTGGAAGAGTTGTTCCCGCCAATAACCAGCAACAGATCGCATTTTTTTGCAATGGCTTTCACAGCGGCTTGGCGATTGGTCGTCGCGTAGCAAATATCTTCTTTGACGGGGAATTCCATGGCGGGAAATCGGTCTTTTAGAATTTCGATAATGCCTGCCGTGTCGTCTATGGATAATGTTGTCTGGGTAACAATGCCTATTTTGTCAGGGTTTCTAGCTTGATAATTTCGGGCGTCTTCTTTGGTTTCGATAAGGGTGATGGCGCCGGCCTCAACCTGCCCCATTGTGCCGATAACCTCGGGATGGCCTTTATGACCGATAAGTAAAATTTCTTTGCCTTGAGAAAAATGACGTTGCGATTCGTTATGAACTTTCGACACTAATGGGCATGTGGCATCGATAAAGTTCATGTTACGTTGTTTTGCTCGTTGGGGCACGCTTTTAGGAACACCGTGGGCAGAGAAGACAACGGGCCTGTCATCTGGGCACTCATCAAGCCTATTGACAAAAATAGCACCTAAGGCTTCAAGGCGGTCAACAACGTGTTGATTGTGCACAATTTCATGGCGAATATAGACAGGGGCTCCGAATTTAGCGATGGTTTGCTCGACTATTTGTATGGCGCGGTCAACGCCTGCGCAAAATCCGCGCGGAGCAGCCAATAAAAGCGTTAACTTTCGCTTTACTGTGACACTTGTTTGTTGCCTTGTTTGTTGCCTTGTTTGTTGCATTGGCTAACCTTAAAGCAAAACTTAAAAAACGACATTAAATTCTCATAAGACGAGTGTTAATGCCATTGCGGTTTTTTTTAATAGCTTATAAGACAGGGTTGGTAAATAAGAAACACCCGTATGTGGGGGCATAGGAATTATGATGAGTACAATTAGAAAAATATCTTGCTATGGCGCCGCTTTGTTAATGTGCGTATCTTTGGGTCTTGGCGGGTGCCGCTCCTCCAAAGAGCTTTTGGCTATTGGTGATGCGGCGAAGAAAAATGAAGGCCCGTGTCCAGAGGCTTTCGCTCTTTACGAAGCTTCTCGCCTTGTCGAGTTTAAAGGCACGGAGAGCTATTCCAATGTTGGGTATACGGGTGAAATTGATAAAGTACGCTCCTTGTGCCGCTATGTAGGAACCGACCCGATTGTTTCTGATCTTGAGCTTGATCTCGCCTTTGGGCGCGGGCCAGCTTCCACTGGCCAAACGGCGACTTATCAATATTTTGTTGCGGTAACGCGCAAAAATATTGAAGTAATAGAAAAACAGGTTTTCCCAATAACAATTACTTTCCCAGAAGGAGAAGATGTCGTCAATGTAACGGAAAATGTTGGCGAGATTATCATTCCGCGCGCAAATGACAATACATCGGGGGCAAATTTTGAAATCATTGTTGGTTTTGAATTAACGCCAGAGCAAATTGCTTTTAATACGGACGGTAAACGCTTTCGTGTATCAGCTGGTAAAAAATAAATCACTATGTCCAAATCAGTTCTCCAAACTTTAAGTTGCCATTTGAAAGCGGCTTTCAAAACCATAAATTTGCCTGAAAATTTAGGTGAGGTTTTAAAATCTGATAAAGAAGCGCCGTTTCAATGTAATGGCGCGCTAGCTGCCGCTAAACTTGCTAAAGCAGACCCGCGCCTAATTGCCGAGAAAATAACAGCGCAGCTTGCTGGTATTGATGATCTTAAAAGCGCCGAAATCACAGGCCCTGGGTTTATCAATCTCACGCCTAGCGACGCGCTTTTAAAAGCGCGGGTTTCCGATTTGGCTGCAAGCGAAACGGCGGGCGGGCGCACATCAGATACGCCCAAGAAAATTGTCATTGATTTTGGCGGGCCGAATGTGGCCAAACCTATGCATGTCGGGCATTTGCGCTCTTCCGTTATTGGCGATAGCCTGCAGCGGCTTTTACGCTTTCGTGGCCATACGGTAATTTCCGATATTCATATGGGGGATTGGGGTCTTCAAATGGGGTATTTGATAACCGAGCTTGAAGATGAACAGCCAGATTTACCATATTTTGACGCAGCGATTACGGAGGGATACCCAAAAACTTCACCAGTTAATATAGAAGATTTAGCTCGCCTGTATCCACAAGCCAGCCGTAAAGCCAAGGACGACAAGCAACGTATGCAGCGCTCGCGCGCTGCCACATCAGATCTGCAAGCAGGCCGTGCAGGCTTTCTAGCATTGCTGGCTCATTTTATTGATGTGTCGATTGCGGCTCTTAAGCAAGATTTTAATGCGCTGGGCATCAGTTTTGATTTATGGAAAGGCGAGGCGGAAGTAAATTCTCTTATCGCGCCTATGGTTGAGAAATTTAAACAACACGGCTATGCAGAGCAAAGCGAAGGCGCGCTGATTATCCGCGTGGCAGAGGTGTCTGATAAAAAAGAACTGCCGCCACTCATTCTTATCTCGCGTTCGGGCGCAGCGCTTTATGCTACTACTGATCTAGCTACCATCCAGGACAGGCGTGATAGCCTCGCGCCTGATATTATTCTTTATGTTGTTGATTTTGGCCAGTCCTCTCATTTCGAGCAAGTTTACCGTGCAGCTGGGAAAACAGGGCTTTTCCCGCGTGATAGGCTGGAACATATTAAATTTGGCACAGTGAACGGCAAAGACGGCAAACGTTTTCGCACGCGCGAAGGCGGGGCTATGCGCCTTTCTGATTTGCTAAAGCAAGCCAATGATGCGGCGATAAAGCGTTTGGATGAGGCTGGCCTCGCTGCTGATATGGACGTGGATGAGCGCGCTAAAGTTGCTCGCAAAGTCGGCCTTGCCGCCATTAAGTTTTCCGATTTACAAAATGTGCGCACAACCAATTATATTTTTGATTTGGAGCGCTTTACCGCTTTTGAAGGCAAGACAGGGCCGTATCTTCTCTATGCAGCTGTACGGATAAAATCACTCATGAAGAAAGCTGAAAAACAGGGCGTTAAACAGGGCGATATTAACCCCGTAAAGCTCGTAGAAATTGGGCTTGTTTTAACACTTGATAGCTTTAACCGCGCGCTCACATATGCCGAAGAAAAGCGGATGCCGCATTTGTTGTGTGACCATGTTTATGGCCTCGCGCAAGCTTTTTCAAAGTTTTACGCGAGTTGCCCAATTTTGCAAGAGAGCGTCGCGAACACTGTCAAATCATCGCGCTTGGCACTTGCTGCCCTCACGTTGCGCCAACTCGAAATAGGCCTTGGATTATTGGGGATAGAGACGCCAGAGCGCATGTAATTGTCCACAGGCCCTAGGGTGAGTTTCTTTTGAAACACACTATTTTATCGCTACCTACCATGTCAGCCTCTCATTATCATTGTTAAAACCAGATTGTATAATACTATCTAATCTGGCGTGATTAAGGGGCAAAATGTGATATTTTAAAGAAAGGGCTACATTTCAATTTGACTCTGCGCGCATACACTCTATTTTAGCCTGGACTCGAAGACTTATTTTTCGAGGCCATATATTCCCTGCGGGAGAGAGCTAGGTTTTTGAGCCGAGCCGCCGAAGGAGCAATGTCCCGGAAACTCTCAGGCAACAGGGACCGCTTGGAATACAACACGCTGGAAAGTAGGGGGAGGCCCCTCACCGAAGGAGTAAGCGCCCCGCCTTGAAGATGTGGTTCGTGAATCTCTCAGGTCTGACAACAGCGGGGCATTTGAAGGCGCTGACCTTCGCATAAATGCTTGGAGTAAACATGTCGGATGAAGCTGTAAACCGTACACAACTTTATGATTTTCATATGGCCAATGGCGCAAAAATGGTGCCCTTTGCAGGTTATGATATGCCCGTGCACTATCCGCTTGGCGTGATGAAAGAGCATTTACATTGCCGCAAAAACGCGGGGTTATTTGATGTGTCCCATATGGGGCAAGCCTTTATTATTGCAGATGATGGCACGTTTGAAACGGCGGCCAGCTTTATGGAAAAACTCGTGCCGTGCGATGTGAAATCACTAGAGCCAGGCCAGCAGCGTTATACGCAATTTTTAAACGAAGCGGGCGGTATATTAGATGATTTGATGGTATCGCGCCTTGGCATTGATCCCCATAGGCACTGGATTTATATCGTTGTCAATGCAGGCTGTAAAGATGATGATTTTACTCATATAGAAAAGTATTTGCCAGATGGTTTAAAGCTAACGATATTAGATGATATGTCCCTTATCGCTCTACAAGGGCCTAAAGCTGTGGATGTGGTTTCGCAATATTTACCTAAAGCGAAAACCATGCCCTTTATGTCATCGCTTGATATACTGCTGGACGGTATGTGGTGCCATATTTCTCGCTCTGGTTATACGGGCGAGGACGGTTATGAAATCGCCGTTAAGCACACAGACGTTGTCAAACTGTGCGAGCTGTTTTTAAGTCATGATGAGGTTGAGCTTATCGGTCTTGGCGCGCGCGATAGTTTGCGATTGGAGGCAGGGCTTTGCCTCTATGGCCATGATATTGATACGAGTACTTCGCCAATTGAAGCTGGGCTTATTTGGTCTATCCAAAAACACCGCAGGGAAGAGGGTGGATTCATCGGGGCTGCGCGTGTGCAAAAAGACATTGCAGAGCGGCCAAGTCGCCGCCGTGTTGGTATTCAGCCAGAAGGGAGAGCCCCTGCGCGAGAAGGCACGATTATTCAAAATATGAAGGGCCAAGATATTGGCGTGATTACATCTGGCGGTTTTGGCCCAAGCCATGGCGGCCCTATTGCGATGGGATATGTGAACCGAAAATACGCCAAAGCGGGCACAGAACTTCAAATCATTATTCGCGGCAAAGCAAAACCTGCAAAAACCGTAAAACTACCGTTCGTACCCAATAGTTTTTATAGAGGGTAAATACAAGAGGCGTGAAGGGAGCTTTGCGGCCGACAGAGAAATAAATAAAAAAGGAAAAACCTAATGAAATATACACAAAACCATGAATGGATTCGGCTTGATGCCGATATTGCCACGATCGGAATTTCTACCCATGCGGCCGTCCAGCTCGGCGACATCGTTTATGTGGAATTACCAAAAATAGACACTGAATTTGACAAAGGTGATAACGCGGCGGTTGTTGAGAGCGTTAAAGCGGCGAGCGAAGTTTATGCCCCAATTTCTGGAACAATTACGGAAATTAACGAAGCGCTTGAAGACGCGCCAGAAACTGTCAACACGTCTGCCGAAGATAAAGGTTGGTTTTTCAAAATGAAAATTTCAGACCCATCGCAGATTGATAGCATGATGGATGCGGATGCATACAAAAAATTTATTACAGACCAAGCCTAAAGTCACACTATGAATTTGGTTTTCATATTATTTTGGGGTTTGACACTGGTGCATTTCGCGCCAGCAATTACAGTCTTGTCGGCGCGGCATTTGCAACTGCGGCGTATATCGAAAACCTAAGATGGGCCGTGTTTATTGGCGGCGTATCTAATATATAGAAATTAAGAGATATAAGTATGCGATATTTACCCCTTAATGATAATGACCGCAGGGCTATGCTGGCTAAAATTGGCGTAAAAACCATTGATGATTTGTTTGTTGATGTGCCCAAAGCGGCACGGTTTGATGGCCTTATTGATTTACCAACTCACCAAACCGAGGCGCAAGTGGATCAGTATCTTAGCACTATGGCGAGCAAGTCAAAACCTGCTGGCGCCAGCGCATTTTTTATTGGGGCGGGGGCTTATAGGCACCATATTCCAGCAAGCGTTGATCATTTAATACAGCGATCTGAATTTCTCACCGCCTATACGCCTTACCAGCCCGAAATATCTCAAGGCACATTGCAAGTCCTGTTTGAGTTCCAAACCCAAGTGGCCATGCTCACGGGCATGGAAGTGGCCAATGCGTCTATGTATGATGGCTCAACTGCATGCGGGGAGGCCGTGCTTATGGCTTGCCGCGTAAAGCGCCGCAAGATAGTAAAACTCGCCGCTGGTCTGCACCCGCAATACACAGCGACTACGAAAAACCTTTGTAAGTTTTTGGGTGTAGATTTAGACATTGTAGATTGTGCACCGACTAATGATGCGGCGGTGATAGATAGCCTTGATAAAGATGTTGCTGCTATTGTTGTACAATCGCCTAATGTGTTTGGCGAAATTGTTGATCTGGCGCCTTATGCGGATGCGGCCCACAAAGTTGGCGCTCTGTTGATCGCTGTGCTCACCGAACCCGTTGCTCTTGGCGCTATAAAATCTCCAGGCGAGATGGGCGCTGATATTGTGGTGGGCGAGGGGCAGGGCCTTGGCGTTGGTCTTAATTTTGGCGGACCTTATGTGGGGCTGCTTGCGTGCCGCCAAAAACTCGTACGGCAAATGCCAGGCCGTGTTTGCGGAGAAACAATAGATGCCAATGGCGAGCGCGGTTTTGTCCTCACCCTCTCAACCCGAGAGCAGCACATTAGGCGCGAAAAAGCCACGTCGAACATTTGCACAAATTCGGGCCTGTGTACGATTGCGTTCTCCATCCACATGGCATTGCTTGGCGAAGCGGGCCTAAGAAAACTCGCAATGCTTAACCACGGCAAGGCTTGCGCGCTCGCTGATAAACTCTCCGCCATAGACGGGGTAGAACTCGTCACAGATACGTTCTTTAACGAGTTCACGTTGCGCCTGCCAAAACCTGCCGCAGGCGTCGTTGATGCAATGCTCTTGGCCAATGTCTTGGGCGGCCTCCCCGCCTCCCGCCTCATGGATAACCATGATGATCTACTCATCGTCTGCACCACAGAAACCAATAGCGAGGCCGACATGGACGCCTTTGTGTCGGCGCTTAAGGAGGCTTTGTCATGAGTATGAAGACGCAAGGTCGTTCGACCTCACCATCTGCAGCAATAGTTTCTGAGCACAAAACCATTTCGGGTAATCGCGGGTTGGCACAGCGCGAGCTTTTAATATTTGAAGTGGGCACACCGCGCCGCTCTGGCGTTGATTTAGAAACCCCTGATACACGTAAAAATTGTCTTGGCGGTTTGGAGCGCAAAGATGACATTGGTTTGCCAGGGCTGACCGAGCCTGAAATTATGCGCCATTATGTGCGCCTGTCGCAAAAGAATTTTGCCATTGATTTAGGCATGTACCCACTAGGGTCTTGCACGATGAAACACAATCCGCGCCTGAACGAAAAAATGGCGCGCCTCCCGGGTTTCTCTGATGTACACCCTTTGCAGCCGCTCTCTACCGTGCAAGGGGCAGTGGATCTTATAGGTGAGTTATCACACTGGATATGTACGCTTACGGGCATGCCTGCCGTTGCCATGTCACCCAAAGCGGGCGCGCACGGAGAACTGTGCGGGATGATGGCAATACGGGCGCGGTTAGACGCGGACGGGATGGATCATAAACGCCGCGTGCTTGTACCAGAAAGCGCGCATGGTACCAACCCGGCGAGCGCCGTGCAGTGCGGTTTTACCATTGACAGTATCCCCGCCACAGATGGCGGGCGCGTTAAAATGGACGCACTGCGCGCTAAGCTTGGCGATGATGTTGCGGGCATTATGCTCACCAACCCTAATACATGCGGATTGTTTGAGTGCGATATTATCGAAATTGCTGACCTTATTCATGGCGTAGGGGGGTATTTTTATTGCGATGGGGCGAATTTCACTGCTCTTGTTGGTCGCGTACGCCCAGGCGATCTGGGCATTGATGCTATGCATCTTAATTTGCACAAAACCTTTTCAACTCCCCACGGCGGCGGCGGCCCAGGTTCTGGCCCGACCGTGTTTTCAGACGCGCTCAAAGCTTACGCGCCCATGCCGCGAGTTGAGAAAGTGGGCGGGCAATGGACGCTACTTGAAGACCATATGGAAGAAAGCTTTGGCCGCATGACGGCCTTTCATGGTCAAATGGGCATGTTTACCCGCGCGCTTACTTATATGATGAGCCACGGCAGTGACGGGCTTAAACAAGCGACTGAAGACGCAGTGCTCAATGCTAATTATTTGCAAGCAAGCCTATCGGATGTGATGTCCCCCGCCTTTGGCGGCATATGTATGCACGAAGCTTTGTTCGATGATAGCTTCTTGAAGGGCACAGGCGTAGAAACGCTAGATTTTGCCAAAGCTATGATCGATGAAGGTTATCATCCTATGACTATGTATTTTCCGCTTGTGGTGCACGGGGCGATGCTCATAGAGCCAACGGAGAGCGAGAGTAAAGCCGAGATGGATCGCTTTATCGCTGTCATGCGTAGCCTAACAAGAAAAGCGAAATCTGGTGAGGTAAATATGTTCAAAGCTGCGCCGATCTTTGCGCCTATGCGCCGCCTCGACGAAACGCAGGCCGCGCGCAAACCCGTGTTAAGATGGCGCGGTGAAGAGACGCCTGCGTAGGGTTTTGATACATTACGGAATGAACGTTGCGTAATTTTTCACGTAAGCTTTTGCAACCAAAATACTTAAAAGTGAATATATTCATTCTCTAATGGAAAGCTTTACCCATTTGGCTAATGCTGTCTTTAATAATATTGCTGTGGTCGCCTGTTTTGTATTGCTCGCGAATAAGGTTTTCCGCTGCCTTTGTTGCGAGGTCAACCGCGCGGGCTTTCACATCAGCCATAGCTTGTGTTTCTGCGGCTTTGATTTTGGATTCAGCCATTACGGCACGGCGTGCTAGGCGTTCTTTAAAATCGACTCTTGCTTGCGTGGCCATATTTTCCGCATCTTTTTTAGCTTGCGTAACAATTTTTATTGCTTGCTCTTCGGCTTCTGCTTGTTTGCGTTTATATGAATTTAGAAGGGCTTGAGCTTGTTCGCGCAAATTTTTCGCGTCATCAAGTTCTTTGGCGATAGCCTCCCCGCGTGCGTCCAAAGATTTGGCTATGACTTTAAGGACGCCCTTCCAAATAGCAGCGGCAATAATAATACAAAGCGCTAGAAAAACCCAGATAGTTGGATGCGAAAAACTAAAATCCCAATACATATTGTCCTCCTAGCTTGCAGCTTTGACGGCTTTTTTTGCCGCAGCACTTGTCACCGTGCCACGAAACAATTTGTTTGCCAAAGACCTGGCGGTCTGTGCAGCTATATCATCTACATTAGCCAGCGCCTTGGCCCGCATGGTTTTAATTTTTATTTCGGCGGCTTCAAGAGCGCGGATTGCGTTCTTATTTGCCGTTTCCATTTCCGTTTCCATTTCAGCCGTAATGCTAGCGCGCGTTGTTTCGGAAACATTATGCGCTTTGGCCCGGGCGTCTTTTAGAGCTGTTTTATAATGTTTTTCAGCCAACTCTGCCTCGCGCTGCATACGAGACGCCCAGTCCAGATCGTTAGCAATTTTATTGCTCCGGTCTTCCAATATTCCGCCAAGACGTGGCAAGAGGACTTTGGCGAGAAATAATAGCAAAAAACCAAAAGTTATAAATAGCCAGAAAAGCTGCGAAGGGAATGTGCTAACATCCAGCGGCGGGAAAACCCCTCTACTGTGACCATGTTCTGTCGCAGTGCTAGATGCTGACAAAAATAGATAATAAGCGTTCATCACACTTTCCCTTAGCTAAGTGTCTTGTTGGGCTTAAACAGCAAACAAGAGCAAGAATGCGATCAAGAGCGAGAAGATGCCAAGAGCCTCTGTCACTGCGAAACCGAAAATGAGATTGCCAAACTGACCTTTAGCGGCAGATGGGTTGCGAATTGCGGCAGAAAGGTAATTACCGAAAATGTGGCCAAGGCCAACACCCGCGCCGATCATGCCTGAACAGGCTAAGCCTGCACCGATTAGTTTTGCTGCTTCTGCTTCCATGATAAAATCTCCTAATTTGGTTTATAGCAGTTAAAATTAATGTCCCGGATGTAGTGCGTCATTTATGTACACACTGGTTAGGATAGCGAACACATAGGCTTGCAAGAAGGCTACGAGAATTTCTAGGGGCGTCAAAGCGACAACCATAATGAACGGAGCGACGGCGCCAATTTTAGCGACCCCCGCAAGGCCTGCAAACATCATGATGATGAAAGCGGCGAATAATTTCAGCATGATATGCCCCGCGAGCATATTTGCCCAAAGCCGAATACCGTGTGAGAACGGGCGAGATATGAACGAAATAATTTCCAGCAGAACAACCAAAGGCAAGATAACAATTGGCACGCCACTTGGCACAAACAATTTAAGGAATTTAAACCCGTTTTTCCAAATACCAACCACTAAGACGGTAGTCATCACCATCAAGGCGAGAGCAAAGGTAACGATAATATGTGATGTTGTCGTGAACAGGAACGGGATAAGCCCCAAAACATTGGCAAAAAGAATAAACATAAACAAGGCGTAGATGAATGGGAAAAATTTAAGCCCCTCGCGCCCAGCCGTAGATTTAATCATGTCGGCAACAAATTCATAAGAAATTTCCGCCAGGGACTGAAAACGTCCTGGAATAAGAGAGCCTTTTCTTGTGCCTAAGAATAAAAATAGACAAATTGCTAAAACACCTACAACCATCATGAAAGATGAATTGGTGAAGCTGATATCGTATTTGCCAATATGCAAATCCATCATAGAGTGGAGCTCAAATTGTTTAATTGGGTCCGGGCCGCTTTTCGCTGCTTCTACCGCTACTGACATTTTGGTCTCTTCAAACTTTCACGGCATTGACCGTTATTTCTTAATCATAGAGATTAGCTTTCGCCATCCTCTTCACTCATTTCTTTTGCGAGGCGCACAATATTGCGTGTTCCCGCTATAAATCCTAACACTATTCCGACCAAAAGCACCCATGGGGTGGTCTTGGCGAAATGATCCACTATAGCCCCAAGTCCGCCGCCGACAATAACTGCGGCTGAAAACTCGCTTGCATAGCGAATACCGACTGCCCATCCTGCGGCCTCTTCATCGACTTGCGGGTCATGAGCCTCTTGCGCAGCTTTGACTTTATCACCCAGTGCTTCAAGAGCGTCTGTATGATCCCTATTTGACGATGATTTTTTACCTTTGGACATAACAATCGACTCACCTGATGGAGCGTCCATCAAACGCGCGCAACTTACGCAAGCTTGCCGCCAGTGTCAACAGGGTGCATGCGTGTCTAAGGTCTTGAAAAATATAGATTTTGGTATTTTTTTAAAACTTAGTTTTTGCCGTAAGTAGCTAAATGTTGTGATGGCTTATTAAGCCGTCAACTTTTCCGCTTTTTGCAAGTCAATAGAGACGATCTGCGAGACGCCTTTTTCGGCCATCGTTACACCAAAAAGCCTATCCATACGCGCCATGGTCACTGGATTATGGGTGATAGCGATAAATTTAGTTGGGGTGGATTTGCACATTTCATCCAAAAGGTCACAATAGCGCTCTACATTGGCATCATCTAAAGGCGCATCTACCTCGTCAAGTACGCAAATGGGGGCGGGGTTAGAGAGGAAAACAGCAAAGATAAGGGCTGTGGCCGTGAGGGCTTGCTCTCCGCCAGACATAAGGGACATAGAAGCCAGTTTTTTTCCAGGCGGGCTGACCATAACTTCAAGGCCAGCTTCAAGTGGATCGTCTGATTGCGTAAGCGCTAATGATGCGTGTCCGCCGCTAAACAAGGTGGTGAACAAACGCCCAAAATGCCCATTGACCGTATCAAAGGCTTTTAAAAGTTTCTCGCGTCCTTCGGCGTTCAGATCGTCAATGCCCTCGCGTAGGCGTGCAATTGCGCCAACGAGGTCTTGCCGTTCTTCCTTAAGGGTCAAAAGCTGCTCTTCTTGCTCTCGGGCCTCTTCATCAGCGCGCAAATTAACGCCGCCCATATTTTCACGCTCGCGCGTAAGGCGCTCAAGTTTTCTCTCAATATCGCCTTCGGCCATTTTACTGTCAGGGCTAAGATCTTCAAGTTGCTGTTTTAGCTCGTTTGGCTCACACGATAAAGTTTCAGCTATGCGGGCGCTTACTTCTTGTTGGCGTTCTTGACTTGCCGTATCGCGAGCAATAGCAGCAGCGCGTTCTTCGCGGGCTGTGCCTAAGGTTTGTTCGGCAGCGCGTAGATTTGCATCTGTTTCGCGCAAGGCATTTTCAACGCCGCTCAGTGCGTCGCTCGCAGTGCGGGCGCGGTTCTCGGCTGTGCTTAGCTCGGTGAGAAGAGTTTGTTGGCGCGCTTCAAACTCGTCAGGGCTGTCTTTGGCGCGGGTGAGAGCCATGTTGGTTTCTGCTTCGCGGCCCTCAAGGCTGGTAATACGCTCAAGCGCATGTGCCCCGCGCACGCTCCAGTCTTTAATTTCTTGTTCTACAGCGCGTAGGCGCTCGGTCCTTGCTTGCGCCTCGTTTTCTAGAGAACGGTATTGCCCGCCAGCTTCATCTGCCGCTTCGCGGGCCTGGCTTAGCTCTGCGCTAAGCGCTTCAATCTGACTGTCCAGATCTGCATCTACATAGAGTCCCGCCAGCACTTCTTTAGACTGTTTTAAGAGATTACATACTTCATGGCGCTCTGCGCCAAGGCGTTCTTCTTGTTCGGTAAGGGCTACAAGCTGGGCGCTTGTGCGGGCTTGGTCGGTTTCAAATTGACTTAGGCTGGAGCGGGCTTTGCGCTCGGCGCGCTCAAGCGCTGGCAAAACTTGCCGCGCGTCTTGGGCGGCGCTATCGGTGTCAGAGCGTTTTTCTTTTGCACTCGAATAGGCGGCTTCGGCTGCCTTTGTTGCTTGGGTAAGAGTGGGGATTTTATCTTCAATTTTGGCAAGCCTATTGACATTTTCAAGCTTTAGCGCGGCAGAGCTTGGAATTTCACTGGAAGCACGAAACCCGTCCCAGCGCCAAAGATCGCCTTCTATGCTAACCAATCTTTGTCCAGGCTTTAATTGACTGGCGAGTGTATCGCCAGCCTTTTTATCAATAACGCCGATTTGGCTCAGGCGAGCATCAAGAGCCTTGGGCGCTTTCACAAGGCCAGCCAAAGATTGTGCGCCTTTGGGCAAATTTAATACAGGTTTTTTGGCACCATCCCAACGCAAGGGCGCATTTTTCTCAAGCCCTGCTTCCAAATCATCGCCAAAGGCGGCAGCAAGAGCAGTTTCATATCCTGCTTTGACAGTTAAGCTATCAAGGGCTGGCGACCATTCAATATTGGCGCGCGTATTGTTGATGACATTGCCAAGGGCGCGGGCTTCGGCTTCCACTTCGGAGAGAGCTTGTTCGGCGGTGCTTAAAATATCCCTTAAAATACGCTCTTTGTTTTCTGCGTCAGCTTTTGCTGTTAAAGCTTTTTGCTCATCTGCGCGCGCGCGCTCTAATGCGTGTAGCGTGTTCGTAAGCGAAGCCGCAAAAAGGTTTTGATTTTTCCCTATTTCGCTTTGATCAAGCAAGTTCAATTTTTTGACCGCAACATCAGAGACATCCGTTTCAAGGCGGGCATGGCGCGCAAACAAATTGTCATACTCGCGCTGCGCGCCAGATTGCAGGGCGGCTTGCTGTGCGCTTTTACGGTTAAGTTTGCTTAGCTTTGTTTCAATTTCTGTGCGGGTGTTGACTGCTTTTTCGGTCTCTTGCCGGGCGGTAGTTAAAGCTGCACTAATATCTTTGATAGCTTTGAGGCCAGAAAGCTCTTTGGCCAATTTTTCGCCAGCGGTTTTTGCATCTCTAGCAATATTTTCTTCACGTTCAATATCGCCTTTTAAAAACGCGAGGCGTGCCTCAAGTTTTTTAATTTCACCTTTAGCGGCCTGCTCATCATTTTCCAAAGCTTCCTTGGCAGCATTAAGGCGTCCACAGACAGCGGCCGCAACAATTTGCTCCTCGCGTAGAGGATCGAGTCGAGTGGAAATTTCAGAAACTTGCGTTGTTAGTTTTGTAACAGTGCCCGTAAGGCCGGCCACTTTGCCTTCTGCGTCTTTAAGGGCTTGTCTGTTATCAGTCACAGATTTTAAAGCTTGCTCCCAGCGCTTAAGCCAAAGTAGAGCTTTATATTCTCGGATAAGTCCCGCCAGTTTCTTATAGCGGTTGGCTTGGCGCGATTGACGGCGCAGGGATAAAAGTTGGCTTTCGATCTGGCCCAAGACATCTTCAAGCCTGTCAAGATTAGTTTCGGCGGCGCGCAGGCGCAACTCCGCTTCGTGACGGCGCGAGTGCAGACCTGATATGCCCGCCGCCTCTTCCAAGATACGGCGGCGATTGGCAGGCTTTGCTGAAATAAGTTCATTAATCTGGCCTTGGCGCACAAGAGCAGGAGAGTTCGCGCCCGTTGATGCGTCCGCAAACAAAAGCTGGATATCTTTAGCGCGAGTGATTTTTCCATTGACCCTATACTTTGATCCCAAGCCCTTAGTGATGATGCGGGTAATTTCCAGAACTTCATCATCATTAAACATAGGCGGCGCGATGCGAGCCTTGTTGTCGATGGTGAGAATGACGCTTGCTTGGTTGCGGCCTGGCCTTGTTTTGGTGCCGTTAAAGATGACGTCATCCATAGCCGCCCCACGCATGGCTTTGGCAGAATTTGCGCCCATGACCCAGCGAATAGCTTCTAAAAGATTTGATTTTCCACAACCATTTGGCCCGACAACCCCTGTAAGTCCCCGTTTAATCTGAAAAACTGTCGGCTCGACAAAGGATTTGAACCCTACCAGCTTTATTTGATTAAAACGCAAAGACTCCATAGACTCCCTAATGGTTTTTCGGCTCAGCCAGAGTTTTGGTGTCGTCTTTGATTGCAGGGAGGTTTTCGCCTAAAATTTTGGCAAATTCTTTATCGAAACTTTCAAGGACATACACTTTTTTCTTTTTACCATTGATGACGAAGGCTGGTGTGCCTGTAATGCCGTCATTGGAACCAAGTTCTATAACATCGTTCAAATGCTGTTTTATTTTTTCGTTTGCCATGCAGGCATCAAAATCTGCTTCGTTCATGCCCACGGATTTGGCGAGGGCTACATAGTCGCCTTTGATGTCATTGGAAAACATAATCTTACGTTGGGATTTAAACTGTACATGGATCATGTCGAAAAAATTTTCATCTGGCGCACAGTTTGCAAGCAAATGTCCAGCTGTAGCAAGGTCGAGTGGCGCTGTTGGGTATTCGCGAAAGACATATCTTACTTTGCCAGTATCAACATATTTTGTACGAAACTCTGGCCAGACGGTTTTTGCCCAAGTTGCACAATGGGGGCAAGTAACGGATGCATATTCCACAACGGTAATGGGCGCCCTCGGATCACCAAGGGCGTGGTCGCCGCTTACTTCGTAGGCCGAGCGTTCGCCATTGCTCTTACCAGATGTACTCTTGCTCTTTTCCCCGCACGCGGTTAGCATCACACTTGCAACGCCTACAAGTATAGTAATTTTGAGTAACGAATCGATTCGTGTTTTTAAAAACATAGCGTAGTTTCCTAATTTAGGCCGTTATGGCAAGGAATTATAAAGGATTTGTTAATTTTTGCTTGTGGACAAGGTGGGTGATCGCACTGCCGCTTACTTTCAACAATTTATCAATATGGACCTTAAGCGAGCCGTAATCAAGGCGGCCCTTATAAACTTTGCCGTCAATAATGAAGTTTGGAACGCCATGAATATTACCTGCACTCGCGAGGTCTGCGGCTAATTGCAATTTATCTTTCCCCTCTTTTTTGGCCAAACAAGCGTTCAATTCTTCTTCGGTGTTCAGGCCCGCCTTTTTCCCTATTGCTAGATAAGTCTCGAGTCCATTGCCGTCCTTTACGCCGTTAAATGTGTTTTTCTGCTCGGTCATAAGATACTCTATCATAGGAAAATATTGATCCTCGGGCCCGCAATTTGCAATTAGAAATCCAGCAATCGCTAATTGAGCGGGAGCTGTGATAAATTCACGAAACACAACATTTACTTTGCCTGTGTCTACATAGTTTTTCTTAAGGTCAGGCCAAGAGGTTTCAAACCAATGGGCGCAATGCTGACAGGTAACAGACGCATAAATAATTACCGTTACAGGGGCATCCGTTTTACCTTTTATATGATCGAACGGGAGTAGAGAAAATGTGCCTGGTAATTCAGGGGTTTTCACGGTGGATTTTTTTTCTGGACTTCCTTTAGCAAAAGCAGGGGTAAAAGCCAGCGCTGCGCAAAGCATAGTGAATAAAGTGGCAAATATGATAAACGGTTTTATTCTCATGGTTATTTCCTTGATGGCATTATTTTACGGCATTATTTTTCTGTGGCGACGCGGGGGCGGCGCGGATTTTTATTCTACTACCGAGTTTATCTAAGGCCTGTTCTAACCCATATTCTTCATCATTATCTGGTGCTTTTTGCACATTATTTTTGGGCATTTGCCGCGTGGATGGCGTGAAGCGCGCGCGGATTTGGCCTTGTTTTACTTTTATTTTTGATATTGTGCCTGCGCCTAAAAACATGTTGACTTTTTGAATAATTTGCGCGCTGTCCGCTATGATTAAATTTGCAGCAGGCCCTTTGGCAGTGATGTGCAAAACCGTACCCGACTTACTACCACGCACGCTTGTTGGCACTGATAGCTTGGTCCATTTCTCTCCGACGATTTGCGACCAATGAGAGCGAAGCGCATTTGCGCCAGGGCCGAATTTTTTGGACAAAGGCCGCATGACCTTACCTGTTGCCCAGCCCGCACTGGGGGCGTGGCGATATTGACGTTTGCCCCGATTGCGTTCTAGATAAGCGATTATCCGCCCGCGTGCTTCGCGTTTATTTGCGATTGGGGATTTACCTGAGCCGTTCATCAGGGCAGTATCGCTTATTTAAGCGGTAAAATCTAGTGGGCAAGTATGAAAACTTCGCAAGAAATTACGCGACTTCACAAAACCTTGTTGGCCGATTATGACAACCAAGGCCGAACCTTGCCTTGGCGCATAAGGCCAGAGGATAAAGCGCGGGGCATTGTTCCAGACCCATATGCGATTTGGCTTTCGGAGATCATGTGTCAACAAACAACAACAACTGCGGCACGTCCCTTCTGGGAGAAATTTTTAAAGCAATGGCCAAAAGTAGAGGCATTAGCCTGTGCACCAAGGGCTGATATACTCAGCGCGTGGGCAGGGTTAGGCTATTATGCACGGGCGCGCAATTTGCATAAGTGCGCAAATATTATTTGTGAAGAATATGATGGTGTCTTTCCAAAAACACAGAACGAGCTGTTAAAATTGCCAGGCATTGGCGCTTATACGGCAGCGGCGATGGCAGCGATTTGTTTTGGGCAACTGGCCAATGTGGTTGACGGAAATGTAGAGCGGGTCATATCGCGGCTCTTTGCGGTCAAAGAAAAAATGCCAAAAGCCAAAACCGCAGTGCGCTGGCTTGCGGGCACACTCGCAAGTCCAAAACGGCCTGATGATTATGCTCAAGGTTTGATGGATTTGGGCGCGCATATTTGCAAACCCAAAAATCCCAAATGTGATGTGTGCCCATGGTTATTTGCTTGCGCCGCCTACAAAGAAAAGGCGCAAGAATCCTATCCTCGCAAAGCCGCTAAAAAAACCAAGGCCCGAGCTTACGGCGCCGTTTTTTATATTGAAAATGCGGATGGGTTTTGGGCTAGAACCCGCAAGGATGAAGGTCTTTTGGGCGGAATGACAGAGCTGCCAGGAACAAAGTGGACAACTGATAAACCTCCCCAAAATCTCTGGATGAAGCAAGCGCCCCTACCTAAAAACTGGCAAAGCGCAGGCGCACCAATAAAACATGTTTTCACACATTTTACGCTGTATTTATCCGTTTACACGGCCAGCCATAAAGGCGGGTTTCCTGATATAACCGTAGGTTTTAAAGCCGCCAAAGCGCAGGCTTTTCCCTCGCTGATGATGAAGGCTATAAAGCGTGCACAAGCTCGGGATGCTCTTGAGCCCTTACGCGCTGACGCAGCAAATCTATCGGGGCAAGAGCTGTGATTTTTCCTTTACCTTGCTCAAAATGCCAATAGGTCCAACCATTACAGCTTGGCGCATTTTGCACATGAGCCCCCATTTTGTGAATAGATCCGCTCGCGTTTGAAACTGCGATAGAACCGTCTGCCCGAATGCGGGCCGTGATGCGGCCATTGGGTGAGTATAGTATATCGCCCAAGTTTAGCATGCCGCGCTCGATAAGAGTGCCAAATGCGATGCGCGGCAGATCGCGCTTAGACGCTGTGACTTTTATGGCAACGCCTGTGCCTGCTTTAATCTTAGCAATACGGCGTTTAGCATGGACAATATATTCTTCGTCGCGCTCATAGCCAATAAAGTCACGCCCAAGTTTTTTAGCAACGGCGCCCGTTGTGCCTGTGCCAAAGAACGGATCAACGACAATATCGCCTGGATTGGTGGTCGAGAGAATAACCCGGTGCAGAAGGCTTTCTGGTTTTTGGGTTGGATGTGCTTTGCTGCCATCAGATTTTTTAATCCGCTCTAGCCCCGTGCAAATCGGCAATGTCCAGTCAGAGCGCATCTGCACCCCGTCATTCATCATTTTCATTGCGTCATAGTTAAAGGTCGGGCGCGCATCTTCGGTTTTGGTGGCCCAGATGAGTGTTTCGTGGGCGTTGGTAAAGCGGGTGCCGCGAAAATTAGGCATAGGATTGGTTTTGCGCCAAATTATATCATTTCTGATCCAAAAGCCTTGGTCTTGCAAAATACCGCCAACCCTAAAGATATTGTGATAAGAACCAATAACCCAAATCGCGCCATTGTGTTTTAGAATGCGGCGCGCAGCGTTTAGCCAGTCATGAGTAAACAGGTCATAAGCGTCCATTGTATCAAAACTGTCCCATTCCTCAGTGACGCCATTGACGACAGAATTGTCAGGACGGCTAAGATCACCGCCAAGCTGTAAATTATAAGGAGGATCTGCAAAAATCAAGTCTACAGATTGTTCTGGCAGCCTGTTCATATTGTCAACGCAATCACCTTGGATGATCTGGTTACGGGGGAGTTTTGTCATTATTTTTACCCTTAAAAGCGGCTTTTTCCCCAGTGTTAAGGATACGAATCAGCTGCGAATCAATTTCAATGCTAAAAGTCGACTCAAAAGGTTGTTAAAAGTTTAATTATTGTTGTAAGCCTATGGAATTGTTAAGTTTTTAACCTTTTGGTAAGTTAGGTTAACGCCGCCTTTACGGGTCCGTAGGAGCGCCGATGAATAGGGGAAACGCCTATTTTAGTGAGAATCTCACGGTGCATTTGAGTTGGGTAACCCTTATGTCTGCTATGTCCGTAACCTGGGAAGCGTAGGTCGGCCTGTTTCATAAGGCGATCGCGCGTGACCTTGGCGATTATAGAGGCTGCGGCGATGGACAGGCTTTTGCTATCGCCCTTTATAATGGGGACAGATTTGATAATGGGGACAGATTTGATGCCAAAATCGGGCGTGTGATTGCCATCAACCAAGATGCAGTTAGGGGGACGTGGCAGATCTAACACCGCGCGCACCATGGCCGCCATTGTTGCGGCCAGTACATTTATGCGGTCAATCTCTTCAGGTTCTGCAATGCCGATGCCACACGATGCTGTTTCAAATATGTGCACATAGAGCGTTTCGCGGCGTTTTTCGGATAATTTTTTGCTATCATTAAGCCCGCTTGGGATATTGCCCTTATCCAAAATAACGGCTGCACAAACCACGGGCCCTGCAAGCGGCCCGCGCCCAGCTTCGTCAACGCCCGCTATTATGCCTATTTCGCGGTTTTCATAATCCCAATTTGGCATAATTTGTTGCATTATTTGGCCCGTTTCTTGCTTTTATTCAACTTACTTACAAGAAATTACAGTTAAAGTCTTTTGTAGACTATAAAAATTTGTTAAGGTGAAATACTTATAACCAAGGAGTTTTATATGAGTATTTCAAAAATCGGTTTGGGCATTGCCGTGGGCGTAATGGCTCTCACGGTAGCGGTGCCAGCATTTGCAGGGTCAAAAATTTCCAATACTTCGGACTGCCAGTTTGAAGGCGGCACTATGACCAATGTAAAGGGCAGTGATTACTGTCTCGTGCAAATTCGCCCGAAAGAGTATTCTGGTGTAGAATATGATGGCAACCAACTTGGCATTGTCGATTGTCCAGGTAACAAACTAAATGATGGTTTGTTTTGTATGTATCCAGTGACGATCCGAGCACAGGTACAGGCAAATACGCCTGCGATTAAGAAACCAGCTGTTGCTTCTATTTCTACACTCCTTCAAAACACCAAAAACATGGCTGTGGACGACGCTAAAAAAGAAGGCAAAAACATGGCTGTGGACGGCGCTAAAAAAGAAATCAAAAACATGGCTGTAGACAAGGTTAAAAAAGAAGGCAAAAAACAGTTAAAGAAAACACTTTTAGGTAAATAGTTTTTTGCTTTATTGTATTAACAAAACTTCGCCAGAACGGCGGAGTTTTTTTATTGCCGTTTTTGTGACTTGCAAAAAAGCATAATAATGTTGAAAACGGTTTTATGTTAACTGTCATCATACCAAGTTTAAATGTCAGCACCGTTTTACCAGATTTGTTGGCGCGGCTAACTGAAAGCAACATTGTTATTAGCGATGGCGGCTCAGATGATGATACGCTCGTGATCGCAGCGGCGAGCGGTGCGCGCATTGCGTTTGGGGCTAAGGGCCGAGGGCGACAATTGGCACGCGGGGCAAAATGGGCTGGCGCAGTTTGCGGTAATCAAGACTGGTATTTGTTTTTGCATGCGGATGGAAGGCTTGCCGAAAATTGGCGCAGTGCCGTTCATAACCATATGGAAGAGCACTTTGAAAAAGCAGGGTATTTTTGCTTCAAAATGGACTGCAAAGATGTGCGTGCGCGGGTAATAGAATTTTTTGTTGGAATAAGGTGTAAGTTTTGGCATCTTCCCTATGGCGATCAAGGCTTGCTGATTAGGAAAGATTTGTATGAAAGCATTGGTGGTTATCCGCAATCAAATTTGTTCGAAGATGTCGATATTGTCAAAAGACTTCGCGGTAAATTGCGGGCTTTGGACGCTAAAATTTATACGGACGTGAGCAAATATAAAGAGCACGGTTTTTTTCGCCGTGCTTTCAAAAACCTTGGTGTTTACCGTCTTTATAAAAAAGGCAATGATCAAGAAACGCTCATAAGGGCCTATAATTCATGAAGCCTGTTTTGTTTGTTTTTGCCAAAGCGCCCATCATGGGCAAAGTAAAAACCCGGTTGGCGGCAGGAGTTGGCTCTGTGCATGCACTTCGAATTTACCGCGCTATGAGCGCGCGGATACTGCGCGAAATGCACGATCTACGCTGGAAAACCGTTCTTTATATAACGCCTGATAATTGCGCCCTTAAAACCCATGGCGGGTTATGGCCTAGTCATATTCCAAGGTTCGCCCAAGGGAGAGGAGATCTTTCCCCGCGCACCGCACGCCTCTTTACGGGCAAAGGCCCCGTGATTGCCATAGGCACGGATACGCCCGCAATGAAGCGTAAATATATAGCGCGCGGTTTTGCGGCTCTTAAAACTAATGATGCGGTCATTGGTCCTGCCAAAGACGGCGGGTTTTGGCTTATCGGCCTTAATGCCCCTGCACGCACGGGTTTATTTGATAATGTGCGCTGGTCACACCCTGATACGTGCATGGATATGACAGCTGCAATGGGCGGCAAAATTGCCATGCTCACTATGCTAGAAGACATTGATAATCTGGATGCTTATCAACGTTATAAGCAGCATGGCTAAGGAAACTCTGAGCAATCGATTAATTTTGCGTTATTGATTTAACCAATCCCTAACTTATGTAGGGGGCTCACCATCTAACACAGAGACTGCATATCTAGGAACAGGCTCTAAATTATTGTGTAACCCAAACAATACGGGCCATCCAGACAACATCGCGCAAATCAATGGTTCTATCTGGATATTCTGGATTTAGAGATTGCAACTGTATTGTCTCAGCCGTAAGCCGCTTTAGCTCTTTTGCCATAACCTCGCCTGCCTGCGTTTTTACCACAATGCGGTCGCCCCGCCTTATGCTTTCATTGGGCGCAACCACCACCCTATCGCCGTGGCGCAGAACTGGCGCCATACTATCGCCAGATATTTGCAAAGCATACACATTGTCATCGCGCAGCCCTGGCAGACGTATATCATCCCAGCCCTCGCCCTCAGGATAACCAGCATCATCAAAAAAACCATCATTTCCCGCTTGCGCCATGCCAATTAAAGGCACACTTATCCCCATAGAAAGGCCGTAGCGTTTGGCTTGGCTTTTTTCTGCCAGATATGCAAAATCTTCAAAGCTAACCCCCAATGTGTTAAGAACCTTTGACAGGCTCTCAGTTGAAAGCCAGCGCGGCTTGCCGTCTTTGGTTTTGCGTTTGGATTTGTTAAATGCAGTTGGGTCTAGCCCTGCTTGCCGCGCGAGACCTGACGGACTCATCGAAAATTTTTGCGCCAGACAATCAAGAGCCACCCAAATATCCTGGTGACTTAACATAGGTATATATTCCTTTTTGCGATTAATAGGAAAAAATACCTAACTCGTCAAGTGTATAGATTTGCAAGTGTATAGGTTGATGTGTTTTGAGGCTCATGTGCCTGTAAACATCAATCGTTCCTCTGCGCGGACCGATAACACGTGCTACCTGAACTTTAGGGATAAATCATATTTAAAACTACGATGAAATATAATCAATAAACAAGATTCGCTATACTTGTCCCATAATACTTCCTTCTCTTGAGATGATAACTTAATACCATCTAACACAGAGACTGTACAACGACTGTACAATGAGGACAGCCCCTTTGTTATTTTTGTTTAAAATATTGGTCAATTTCTGCTGTCATGCAGAAAATATGATAGAATGTGCTTGAAGGCATAGTATCACTTGTGAGTTCTCCAAACTCATCTCTTTGATCGTACCAACCGCCTTTTACAGGTAGGTCAAGATAATAACGAAAAATTTGGTTAATCATATTTGCGGCGAGTACCTCTGCGCCTTGTTTTCCAGCACGAGCGCGAGCAATGTTAGCTTTTACGTATTCGGTTTGTGGCCAAAGTCTACTCGCGGAGTTAGTTGATTCCCCGGCGATATTTATTTCGTTTATAATAAGTTTAGTGTGTGAGTTAGTCCCTAATGTAGTGCCTGTATGGTATAGTTTTTCAGCAAAATGCGTTACGTCTTTTTTTGATATTCTAGCATACCAATAAATTAACCAACACCATTCCATCATATGGCCTGGTTCGGTTAAGTGCCCAATCGCTTGATCGGGATTCCATTGGGTATCAAAGTACTCTATAAGAGTATTGGTGCTTATATCGAAAAATTTGTCCGTAAATAAGGTGAAAATTGTGTCGGCAAGTTGTAGATATTGTGCGTCAGATGTGGACTCATATGCTGCAAGAAACGCTTCAAATAAATGCATATGGGGGTTTTGCCTGCGTGGCAAACTGTTAGGTATACCTTCTATCCAACCTTCATTATTGGCTTTGAGGTGTGTATTCAAAAAATCTGTTGTGTTATTTAAACATTCAAGGCCTTCACTGTCATTAAAGGCTCTGAAACGCCATGAGGACGCAAGTAATAAAAAAGCCTGCGCATAAGTATGGCGGCTTGCGTCATGGATACTACCATCAGAATTTAACAAATGTGCACACCCAGTGAACGTCTTATTCGCAATATACTCACCACCTTGCAACCCCTTTGATGTTAAATAGTTCCACCCATGATTGGCAACGGTGTGAGCACCAGGAAACCAACCTAAATCTGCTGCATGAGCATAAACATAACATTGCCGAGCTTGTACGCGTACACGCCTAACCGCATTGACATTCGGGCTACCATCCATGGCAAGATCTTCGTAAAACCCACCTTTTGGGTCTACGCCATTATTTGCCCAAAATGGAAGTGCCTGTTCTTTACACCAGCTGATAAGCCGTGTGCCTTGTTCTTGTAAGTCATGCATGATATCCCTTTTTTGCCTCGCATCGCACCTCCTCATGTGCTCTAAACTGGCCTATAATAACTCAACCCTGTCTTTGCTCTTTAAAAATTCAGTGATTTTTTTGATGTCCTGTGTGTTGTCTTTATGTGCAACAAGTACAACATCTGCCATTGCGATAACAACTAAGTCCTGAACGCCAATAGCTGCGACAAAAGGACCGTCACTGCGGATAAGAGAGTTTTTTACATCAAACATTTTCACATCACCAATTCCGATAGACTCTGCTGATGTGTCGTGCTTTTGTAAAAACTCACTGATTGCCCGCCACGAGCCAATGTCGTTCCATCCCGCTTCGACTGGTGCAACAATCGCAGCAAATTGGGTTTTTTCCATAATCGCATAATCAATCGAATCGGATCTACAGTTTGCAAACAGAACTTCATCAAGTAGGACGCAGTTATCTGTGAGGAGAGCAGCATTTAACGCCATAACACTTTGCTCCAAAATATCTGAGGCATGTGTTTGGTATTCACTAAATGCCCTTGTAGCATTAAACATGAATATACCAGCATTCCAAAAATACTCGCCTGCATCTAAATATGATTGAGCCGTTTCAGCGTCTGGTTTCTCTTTAAAAGAGTTAATTTTATACGTATCTATGCCTAATTGATCCCCACATTGAATGTAACCAAAACCCGTTTCTGGCTCTGTTGGATTAATCCCAAGTGTAACTAAATATCCCTTACTGGCCGGGACTATACCTTTTTCAATTGCTGCCCAAAAAGCGCGGTTATCTTCGATATGGTGATCAGCTGGCAAAAGTAAAATTATACCATCTGGGTCAATATTTTTGACAAATGCAGCGGCAATAGCACCAACTGCTGCTGTATTGCGCGCACAAGGCTCTAAGATAATAGCAATAAGCGCGATGTCGAGGGCTTCGCTTTGCGCTTTGACTAAAGCTTGATGCCCATCGGCGCAAATAATGATTGGATCGGCCGTATCATTATCTGCACATTCACGCATTCGTAACAGTGTCTGTGCAAACATAGTATTTTGTGAAATCATTGCATGATATTGTTTGGGGGATTGTTTGCGAGATAATGGCCATAGACGTGTACCAGCTCCACCTGACATAATTACAGGGTAGATTTTGGCCATAGTTGTTCCTCTAATATGGTTGTTGCAAGTGTCTCTGAACTAATTCTGAAAAGGACGCAATGTATAAGTTCATGTATTTTGAGACTCATCCGTCTTTTTGGGAGTTTTGAATTTACATGAACTTGCTTCACATTTCGTGCCCAAACTCTCCACCTGGCCCGGCCGAAACAAGGCAAAGGCTGCCACAAGGCCAGCATCAAAAAAGTCAATCCAATACCTGAAAAAAACTGGCGCTCCTGACAAATATACCTAAAGCCAGACTGCAAAACCTACAGATTAGGCAATAAAACACAAACTCACACATTGCCAGGCAGGGCCATCTAGGACAGCCCCTAAGTTTTTTTTATCGTGCAATCTACATTTTAGTACCGTAAACTATGCTTATGATAGATGGCCTTTATAACACGGATATTTTAAGCCTCGCTGCGAGCATTCAAAATGTAGGGACACTTGAAAACCCGCAGGGCAGTGCCCGTAAAATCTCTAAACTGTGTGGCTCATGGGTCGAGGTGGATATTAATGCCAAAGATGAACGCGTAACTGAATTTTCCATCCGCCTCCAGGCCTGCGCGCTTGGTCAGGCGAGTAGTTCAATTTTATCCGAAAGTATAATTGAGGCTAGCCTTGAAGAGCTTATTGAAGCTCTAAATAGCTTTGAGGCTATGCTTAAACGCGGCGGACAACCGCCCAAAGGGCGGTTTACGCGCCTAGAACTCCTCTCAGACGTGGCAGCTTACCCCGCAAGGCACGCCTCCGTCCTGCTGGCATTTGATGCAGCGGTAGAAGCGATGGCACAGGCTCTGGAGGCTCTGGTGTAATGAAAAATCCTTTCATATATCTAGCCATTGGGCTTTTGAAGGTTTATAAGTTTACGCTCTCGCCTATGTTGCGGGCGCTGGGTGTACATTGCCGACATGAGCCTGACTGTGCAAACTATTCTATCGAGGCGTTTTGGACGCACGGGGTATGGCGCGGATTTTGGCTGACTTTATCGCGTCTTTCCCGTTGCCACCCATGGGGATCATCGGGTATTGATTCCGTACCAAAATGTGTCCATAAACAGCCGCTCTGGGCACCATGGCGACTCGGCGACTGGAAATGGACAAAACGCACAGGTGAGCACTCGTGTGAGCACAAAAAAGAAGAATAAGACGACTATGTTTACAATTACATTGCCAGATGGCGCAAAGCGCGAAGTGGAAGAGGGGGCATCCGCACTGGATGTGGCCAAAAGCATTTCGAAATCTTTGGCGAAAAAAGTGCTGGCTACAAAAATTAATGGCGATTTGTGGGATGCTAGGCGTCCGCTTGAAGGCGATTGCATTTTGGAGCTTGTAACGGCTACGGATCCTGAAGGGCTAGAGCTAATTCGTCATGACTGCGCCCATGTAATGGCCGAAGCTGTGCAAGAGCTGTTCCCTGGCACGCAAGTCACCATTGGCCCCGTTATCGAAAACGGGTTTTATTATGATTTCGCCCGCGATGAGCCATTTTCTGTTGAAGATTTCGCCGCGATTGAGAAAAAAATGAAATTTATCATCCAGCAAAACAAACCATTTGAGCGCGAAGTTTGGAACCGCGAGAGGGCGATAAAGTATTTCACGGATAAAGGTGAAATCTACAAGGCTGAACTTATTTTTGATCTCCCCAAAGACGAGACCATCACAGTCTATAAACAGGGTGATTGGCTCGACCTTTGTAAAGGGCCGCATTTGCCCTCGACGATAAAAGTCGGCACGGCGTTTAAATTGATGAAAGTGGCGGGGGCTTATTGGCGTGGCGATAGTAATAACACGCAGCTCCAGCGGATTTACGGCACAGCATGGGTTAATCAAGCTGACCTTGATGCGTATTTGCACCGCCTTGAAGAAGCAGAGCGGCGCGATCATAGAAAAATTGGCCGCGAAATGGATTTGTTCCACCTCCAGCCAGAAGCGCAAGGCATGGTATTTTGGCACGATAAAGGCGCGACCATTTGGCGCGAAGTGGAAAACTATATCCGCCGTAAATTGCAAATCGCCAAATACTCTGAAGTCAAAACGCCTGTGCTCATCAATAACAAATTATGGGTAAAGTCAGGCCATTGGGATAAGTTTCGCGAAAACATGTTTATCTGTGAAGTCCATCATGGTGAGCACGAGGAAATACATGCGCTAAAGCCTATGAATTGTCCCGCTCACGTTCAGATATTTAACCAAGGGCAAAAGTCTTACCGCGATCTTCCTTTGCGCATGGCGGAGTTTGGCTGTTGCCACCGAAATGAGCCATCGGGCGCGCTACATGGTATTATGCGGGTGCGCGGTTTTACTCAGGACGACGCCCATATTTTTTGTACAGAAGAGCAAATTACGGGTGAGACAAAAACCTTTATTGATTTGCTTAAAGGCATTTATGCGGACTTTGGCTTTACCGATGTATTGGTTAAATTCTCAGATCGTCCTGAAACGCGCGTGGGTGATGATAGCGTTTGGGATAAATCTGAGAGCGCTCTTATGGACGCGGTCAATGCTACGGGCCTTAAAGTGATTATGAATCCAGGTGAAGGTGCCTTTTATGGGCCAAAACTTGAATTTGTTTTGCGTGATGCCATTGGCCGTGATTGGCAATGCGGTACTTTGCAGGTGGATTTTGTTTTGCCTGAGCGGTTGGATGCCAGCTATATTGCAGAGGACGATAGTAAAAAACGTCCTGTTATGCTCCACCGCGCTATACTAGGCTCTCTTGAGCGGTTTATCGGTATTTTGATTGAAGAACATGCAGGCCGCTTTCCCCTGTGGCTCGCCCCTACTCAAGTGGTTGTGGCGACAATTACCTCTGAAGCAGATGCGTATGCTTTGGACGCTGCGAAGCAGTTACGCGCTGTTGGCCTTAGGGTGGAAACCGATCTGCGCAACGAGAAAATAAACTATAAAGTCCGCGAGCATTCCGTAGGTAAAGTGCCTGTCATTGCCGTGGTGGGCGAGAAAGAAGCTGAGAAGAAAACGTTAGCTTTGCGGTTCTTAGGCAATAGAAAACAAGAGTTTATTTCTTTGGAAGAGGCGATAAAAAGCTTAAGTGCCGAGGCTACGCCGCCAGATTTACGAAATTAGGCTATGGGTAAAATGCAAGGTATAAACACTTTATCTGGATTTGGATCTACATGTGGGTGGGCGCAGAAGAAAAATACCTTTTTTGTTTTTCTTATAGCAGTGTTTGTTCCCATTGCCGCCTATGCGGGCGGGCTTGGCATTGCTGCGCTCTTGGGTCTTGGCGGGTTACAGGCTATTATAGGGCTACGGCGTGAATATATTGTGGCGCCTGTAAGGCACATTCCGATTAGTTTTTGGGCCTTATTTGTATTTCTATTATGGGGGCTGATTAGCACATTATGGTCGCCTTATAAATCGCCAGAAACACTTTCTAATCCGATAAAAATATTTCTGGGCGTACCCCTTTATCTTGGCTTTGCCGCCCTTGTTCTTACTTATGTGCGCAGATTTGGCGGGCAAAAACTTTTCGTACTTATTACAGGGTTTTGTTTTTTTTCTGCAATTTTATATTTGATAGACTTTTCAACTGGTTTTTCCTTTACGCGGTTTTTAGATCCTGTTGAGCAAGGCGCGGATCCCAATATTAAATTTGGCAATACGGTACAAAATTTGGGGCACGGAGTCGTTGTTCTGCTCTTAATAAGTTTCCCTGTAATGGGAAGGCTTTGGAGCATAGGGGGAGCAGGAAAAACAGCGGCAATATTCCTAGCTATACTTGTGCTGTTTTGCGGCAAGTTGGGCGAAGTGGATGCATGTATTGTTGCCTTAATTCTTGGTTTTGGTGCTATGGGCATAACTGCACTACGGCCAAAATTTGGTTTATGGCTAAGTTTTACAATCGCTATTTTTACCATTGCTTTTGCGCCCTTGATTGCTTTTATTGCAACGAAACTTAGCCCAGAAGTTAAAGCGCATCTGCCATGGTCTTGGGAGGAACGCGTAGATAATTGGGCGTTTTTGTATACAAAAATTTTAAATCATCCCTTATTTGGCAATGGGTTTGACGCAGTGAGAACCTATAATGAAACGCACGATTCTCGTGGGTATGACAAGGCGATTGTTTCGTTACATCCTCATAATGGCGGAATACATATTTGGCTTGAGCTTGGTGCTATTGGCGCTTTGCTAGCGTGCATTGCTTTATATTTTAGCGCCCGTGCACTTACAGCACCTGGAAGGCTTTCAAGAGAGCAAACAATCGTTGTGAGTGGTTTCGTTATTGCTGTGGCGTTAATTGCTAATATTTCTTTTGGCGTATGGCAAGATTGGTGGTGGGCTAGTATTATTTATGCAGGAAGTCTCATTGCTATGGTAAGGCCTAAAAATTATAGAAAATAAAGAAAAACAGCCTTTACTTTGTAGCTTTCCTCATGGATATGGCCACTTTGGGTAGTGTTAGAGTTGATTATGACAACAAAAATTACCAAACTTCCCGCAGTTCACCCCGCCAAGCGCATTAGTGTTGTTATGGTCACCTACCATACAGGGGCGTCACTGCAAGAGGCTATTCGAGCCGTTATTGCGGACAAAGATGTTTTTGAACTTATTTTGGTTGATAACGGTAATAGCGTGCAAGCACGTGAATGTATGTGGCTTTGTGCTAACGGTAGTGCCCGCGTAAGAGTATTGCAAGGCCATGGGAATATTGGCTTTGGGCGCGCTTGTAATTACGGGGCAAAAATGTGCAAAGGCGATTATATTCTCTTTTTAAACCCCGATGCTATTATGGCAAAAGGCGCTGCGCTCTCTATGGCTGATTGCGGTGAAAACCTTAAACTTCCGTGGATAACGGGTGGTTTCTTGCAAACCGTTGATGGGCGAGAACAGCGCGGTTCACGCCGTAGCAAACTAACCCCCATCGGTGCCTTGATTAGTTTTATGCCGCTTCATAAATTATTCGGTTTACAGTCTATACATTTGGAAAATACCCCCGTCACCACCTTGCCAACTCCTATGCCAATTGTCAGTGGAGCCTGTATGATGATGAGCCGTGATAGCTTCAAAATTTTGGGTGGGTTTGATGAAGGTTATTTTTTGCATGTTGAAGATATAGATGTGTGCAAGCGGGCAGACGCGACTGGCGGGGACGTGTATTTTGTACCCTTTGCTAAAGTTATGCATTACGGCTCGACATCGCGCGTAAGCGTACAAAAAGTTGAGTACGAAAAGTTCAAAGGGTTTGTGCGTTATTTCTGGAAATATTCACCAAAATGGTGGGCCAAAGTGCTGACGGTTTTAGCCGTGCCTGGCATGTATGTTGCTCTTATGGGACGGGCTTGGTGGATTGCTTTTCAGAAAGTTTGGAAGGTTTGATTTCTGCTTTCATTCCTGCTTTCATTCCCATGCAAAGTTTAAGGCGTAAAATGCCGAGTTCAACTTTATCTCCTTTTGAATAATTTGTGCCTTTAATAACTTCAAGTGGCTGCATACAAAGGCCATTTTTTTGAAACATTTCGCTTAGTTTTTTCGCGTATTGCTTTGTTGTTTCGCGAGCATAATCAAGGATAATAAAATCGCCAATTCCGAGCTGAAAATTAGTTATGTCTTCATCTTCCTTTCCAACAATTATGTGTGTTCCAAGACGGTAAACCAGACTAGGCTCGCTATAATGAGGGGAAAAAACTTTTTGTTTAACACTATAGTTATAGCTATTAAGTGCTGTTTTTACTTGGTCTGTAACGCGTAAATCTACTAGGCTTGGCATGATAAATTGATAAGCAGATACATAAAGTATAATCGCTGAAAGGCTTGCTGTTATCATGGCAAGCTTGATTTTTCCGCCCCATAAATTAATGACGGCTAAGAGGGATAAAATGATCACAAGACCAAGCACGGCAAAACTCCATGTTGGGAAATTGCCATAATATGATTGAGCGAATAAAATACCGCCCGCAAGCGCAATGCTAATTACCAAATAAAAGGCCGAACTAACCCGCCGCAAAATGGAAAATTCTTTTACGTGGCTTAGGGTGAGTATCGACGCGCCGCACAGAAGAGCAAGTGCTGGGTAAACGGGTAGGATGTAATGAGGTAGCTTTGTTGGTGTGAATTCAAGCAGGAGCCAAAACGGCAATATCCATGCAAGCAAAAGCCGGGCTGCGCCAGCGACAGGCGTGTCCTTCAAAGCTTTGTTTTTAGCCGCGCGAAAAGCAAATGCTAGCCCTGGCAAAAGGACCAAGGACCCAGGCCAAAAGGTTATCCAAACAGCGAGGCTATAATAACCAGGCACGCCGCCATGGCGCTCTTGTCCGTCTTTTAGTTTTGAGACTAGGTCGCCCCCTATGGCATCTGTAAAAAACGCTCCATCCGTTGCTTGCCAGATCAAAATACCCCACGGTAATATGATGGCCAAAAATAAAAGCGGACCCGCAAAGAAAAGTAACGGCTTTAACCAAGCGCCTTTGCGCTCCCATATAAGCAGACAAATTATTGTAAGGATAACCACGATTGGCAGTAGTGGCCCTTTGATCATCACGGCGCATCCCAGTGCAAACCAAA
Organism: Robiginitomaculum sp.; assembly: GCA_965224735.1. Lineage (GTDB taxonomy): Bacteria > Pseudomonadota > Alphaproteobacteria > Caulobacterales > Maricaulaceae > Robiginitomaculum_A. Next base: position 141,962 of record OZ245059.1, read on the forward strand.
ATAACACTGCAGCGCACCTGCCTTTATTGTCTGGCGCGTGATTGCGTAAATGCCCAAGACTAGCCAAGGTTAGAGCCGAGAACCCGCACAAAAGCGCATCGGTTTTAGCAATATGGGCTTCAAACACAAAAATCATGCTTACCGCTAATAAACCCGCCCCGATAAATGCCACCTCGCGCCCGAGCATCCGCGTTCCGCCCCAATAGGTTGCCAATATGGCAAGGAGTGCGGCCAGTACCGAGGGCAGACGATGAGCCCATATGGGTCGTTTGTTTACATCAGAGAGCATATTAACGCTTGCGGCTTGAGCCCAATATGCCCCTGCGGGCTTTTTATTGCGCGCACGGTCTTGAAAACGAATATTGACATAATCTCCTGTTTCAATCATTTGTACTGTAGCTTGGGCATAGCGCGCTTCATCCCGATCAATCACGGGCATATTAGCAAGGCCAGGCAGGGCTATTATCAGCACCAAAATGGCTAGTAATGCCATATCAATAAGGCGGCGTTTGTATTGCTTTACTTTCACGTATTTGTCTTAGACCTTACGCAATTCTCATACAACTGATATTGCGAAAGAACGGGCGCCGTGTCACAAAGAGAAAAAATTAGAGAACTGAGTCTATGGTAAAACCCGATATAAAATACAGTGTTGTCGTTCCCGTTTATAATGAGGAAGAAAATGTCACACAGCTCACCGAAGAAATCGCAACCGTTATGGACGGGCTTGCCTATGAGATGATTTTTATTGATGATAATTCTACGGATGATACGCTCAAAGTGCTTAAAATGCTCAAGACTATTCATTCTGCTTTGCGCGTTTTGCATCATAATGACAATGCAGGGCAAAGCCGCGGTGTGCGATCGGGTATATTGGCGGCGAGGGGCGTGTTTATCGCAACGCTGGATGGAGACGGGCAGAACGACCCAGCCGATGTGCCAAATTTGATAAAACAAATCACCCGTAAAGACGCCCCTGAAAATCTGGCGCTTGTGGGCGGGCGGCGCGCTAAGCGCAAAGATACGTGGGCGAAAAAAGTTGGCTCGCGTTTTGGTAATGGCGTGCGCAAATGGCTGCTTAAGGACGAAGCAGATGATACGGGCTGCGGTCTGAAGGTCTTTCGCCGCAGTGCGTTTTTACGTCTTCCTTATTTTGATCATATTCACCGCTATATTCCCGCGCTTATGTTGCGTGAGGGTTATGCAATTGAGTTTTGCGATGTCAGCCATCGCAACCGTGAATTTGGCGTATCAAAATACACGAATTTTGGTAGGCTTATTGTTTCAATCGCAGATTTGCGCGGCGTTATGTGGCTACGCCGCCGTGCTCGCAATCCAGGCAAGGTGGAGGAGATTTAGGCTTTGAGTGAAACGCTAACAATTTATATTGATGCTGATGCGTGCCCCGTGCGCGAGGAGGTTTACAAAGTTAGTCTACGCCACATTGTGCCCATTATCATTGTCAGTAACAGCTATATACGCATCCCTGAGCACCCTCTTATAACGCGTATGATTGTCAGCAATAGTTTTGATGCAGCCGATGATTATATTGCAGAGCGGGCAGGGGTAAATGCTGTTGTCATCACCGCCGATATATTGCTCGCGGATCGGTGCATTAAAGCGGGTGCCAAAGTTATTGGTCCCAATGGCAAAGCCTTCACCCCAGACAATATCGGATCCGCCAAAGCCACTCGTGCCATGATGGACGATATGAGAGCGGGCTCAATAGGCGAAAACATAGGCGGCCCCAAACCTTTCTCCCCCGCAGATAGGTCACGTTTCTTGCAGGCATTACACGAAACATTGGTGCAAATGAAACGGGAATAGTTGTAGTAGGGGGCTTGTAAAAAAGCATGATGGGTAATTTTCTATCGCGGTATAGATATTATTGACTCTGTCACTCCTAGGTAAAAATCCCCTCTTTCATGCAAAAATCTTTCACGATGTCTCTTAGGGAATTCATGTCGGCTTTTGAGGTTAGGAGGGGCTCTATTAGCTGTGCGAGCTTGCCCGCGTCTAGGGCTAGGATGGCGCTTTTGACGGGGCCTATGCCTGCGGCGGGCATGGAGAGGTTCTCATAACCCAAAGCAATAAGGCAGATGGCTTCCATAGGCGCACCCGAAAGTTCACCGCATAGGGTGAGGGGGGTTTTGCTGTTGCGGCAATGGTCGGCGATAAATTTAAGTAAAGATAATGAGGCTGGGTGGAGCCCGTCATAACGACCTGCAACGCGCGGGTTATCACGGTCTGCCGCGAAGAAAAATTGCAAGAGATCATTAGCGCCCACAGAGACAAAATCAGTATGAACGCAAATGGCGTCAATTTGCCAAGCAAGAGATGGAGTTTCAAGCATAATACCGACTTCAAGTTTTTTGGGTGGCGCTACGCCGAGTTTTTTTGCGCGGTTTTGTTCTTTCGCCAACAGTGCCTTCGCCTGAATAAACTCGCTTACGGTTGAAACCATCGGAAACATAAGACGTAAATGTCGCTTAGAACCTGCGCTTAAAAGTGCGCGTAATTGATAACGTAGCATTGCGGGTCTATCGAGGCCAATGCGAATGGCACGCCAACCAATAGCTGGGTTTTCTTCTGGAATAGGCTCTGCGTAGGGCAGAATTTTATCGCCGCCCAAATCCAAAGTTCTAAAGGTCACAGGGCGATCTGTGCATGCGTCAAGCACCTCACGGTAAAGGTCTATCTGGTCTTTAAGGCTCGGCATGGATTTGGAAACCATGAACTGAAATTCCGTCCGAAACAACCCAATGCCGTCCGCGCCAGCATTATCTAACCCTGGGAGGTCTACCCGCAGCCCTGCATTGAGCAACAATTTTACTTTGCGTCCGTCTTGAGTGACGGTTGCAAGCTTCTTTTGCTCGTTAAACGCTTTGGAAAGCGCGCTTTGTAGGCCAATTCGTACCTTGAACCTTTCAATATCATCAGTGTTTGGCCTAATATGAATTTTGCCAAGTTCTCCGTCGAGCAAAATCGTTTCGCCTGCCTCGACTCTGTCCAAAATGCCTAGAGCATTACCAACAAGAGGAATGCCGAGCGTGCGGCAAATAATCGTTGCATGAGCTGTTTTTGCGCCTTCTTCCAGAACAACCCCGTTTAAATCTTCGTGATTATAGTCAAGAATTTCAGCAGGGCCGAGATTGCGCGCAAAGATAATGCCGCCCTTGGGTACTTGTCGTGCACCAGGTGTTAGGTTCTCCCCGTATAATGAACGCAGCATACGGTTGGCCAAATCTTCCAAATCATGTAAACGGGCGCGCAGATAAGGATCGCGCGCTTTAAGCATACGAGCGCGATGTTCGTTACGAACACGCTCGACAGCAGCCTCTGCTGTGAGGCCAGAATTCACGGCTTCCCTAAGGCGCTCAACCCATTTGCGGTCATAAGCAAACATACGGTAGCTCTCGAAAATATCTTTGGAGGCACGCGAGAGCGTTGCCGATTCCCCGCTTACCATAGCATCTACAGAGCTCCGTAAATGGGTGATGGCTGCGTTCATGCGGGTTTCTTCTGCGCCAACGTCCCGCGCGATCATCCTCCCGGCCATAACCGGGGGCACATGCAGGTAAGCTATGCCCTTGGAGAGCCCCTTCCCAAAGGGCTCACCATTAATAGTTTCAGGCTTGGACGGGGTAAGATGGATGCCCTTTAGACGCGTTTCTGGCCCGCCCGCGCGTGCGTCTTCAATAGCTATTTCAGCAAGGATAGTCGCAACCGTTAGAAGTGTCTCTATTTCGTTTTCGGTAAAACGGCGCGATTTTTTGCTTTGAACAACTAAGACACCAAGATTACGTCCGCCGCGTAGTAAAGGCACGCCAAGGAACGAGTTGTAGGGATTTTCGCCCGTCTCTGGCCGAAAGGCAAAATGGGGATGCTCAGGCGCGTTGGCAAGGTTTAGCAGCCTTGCTTTTTGTGCAACGCGTCCCACTAAACCTTCGCCAATGGCAAGGCGAGTTTGGTGTACGGCGCTTTGCTTCAAGCCCTTGGTTGCACACAGCTCCAGATCATCTCCAGAACGCAAATAAATAGAGGCTACATTGACTTTCATAGAACTAGCAATGAGTTTTGCAAATTGGTCAAGCCGTTCTTGCACCCCGGATTCGGTTGCCATAAGCGTGCGAATACGCTTTAAAAGACCCGCTTTATGGTCTGATTTTCCACGGCTTATATTTCCAAGTAATTTCATTTATGCGTTTTCAAGATCAAAGGCGCCATGGAGGGCGCGCACAGCCAGCTCGGTTTGGTCGCTATCAATTAGCACGCTTATTTTAATCTCTGATGTGGCAATAACTTCAATATTGATGCCTCTCTTTGCAAGTGCTTCAAACATAGTATGAGCAACGCCTGTATGCGAGCGCATACCAATGCCAACAACAGAAATTTTACTGACTTTTCCATTTGTCAAAATTTCCTCAAACCCGATCTGAGTTTGGTTTTTTTCGAGTGCAATTTTTGCTTTTTTAAGGTCGCTCTGTCCAACTGTAAACACCAAATTGGCCTTACTCTCTCGCACCGATGAGCCTTGTACAATCATATCTACAATGACATTGGCCTTACTCATTACTTCTGTGATGTGCGCTACAATCCCTGGTTTGTCCTCAAGGCGTAGTAAAGATATTTGTGCTTCATCACGGCTATAAGCAACGCCGCTCACAACTTTTTTTTCCATGGTTTCTTCCTCCGCACAGACAATCGTGCCAGGGTTAGGCGTGTCTGCATCTACAAAACTTGTTAACACCCGAATGGGCAAATTATTATTCATGGCAAGTTCCACAGAGCGTGTCTGGAGAACTTTTGCGCCTTGTGAAGCTAGTTCAAGCATTTCCTCAAACACAATCCTGTCTAGTCGCTTGGCATTTGGCACGATGCGCGGGTCTGCGGTGTAGACCCCATCAACATCAGTATAGATATCGCATCTATCAGCTTTTAGCGCTACAGCCAGAGCCACTGCCGATGTATCAGATCCGCCCCGTCCCAAGGTCGAAACACGCCCCGCAGGGCTAATGCCTTGAAAGCCTGCAACAACGCCCACATGGCCGTTCTTAAGGCTTTCATTAAAAGCGGTTGTTTCAATATCTTTAATGCGGGCAGAGGCGTGGGCTCCGTCCGTTTGCAACGGGATTTGCCAACCTTGCCAAGAGCGAGCGCTTACCCCAAGGCGCCGTAGCGCAATCGCCAATAGCCCGCTGGTCACTTGCTCACCTGACGAGACAATTGTGTCATACTCATCATCAATGGCTCCGCCAATATCGCTATCGCTTGAGAGAGCATCGACAAAACCAACAAGGCGGTTGGTTTGCCCTGACATAGCAGAGACAACAACGGCGATTTGATGCCCGCTTGAGGCCTCTTGTGCGACGAGCGTTGCCACGTGGCGAATCCTATCGAGATTCGCCACGGAGGTGCCGCCAAATTTCATAACGATGCGTGCCATTTTGCCTCTTTGTTTATCCTTATAGTTTCCTTATAAGGTAATGAGAGAAAATGAAAGATGGTTTTATGAGCAATACCGCCCCTAATCATATTAAAAGCGTAAGTGTTGATCCCGAAGAAATGGCGCATTTTGCGGCTATGGCCGATGAGTGGTGGGATCCAAGCGGAAAGTTTAAACCACTTCATATTATGAACGGGTGCCGTACGGAGTTTGTCAAGGAGCAAATTTGTGAGCATTTCATGCGTGATCCAAATGCAGAACTGCCGTTTAAAGGTCTTAGTATTTTAGATATTGGCTGCGGGGGCGGGCTGTTGTGCGAGCCAATGGCGCGGATGGGGGCTAAGGTTACGGGCATCGATGCGTTGAAGAAAAACGTTAAAACCGCGCAAGTGCATGCAGATGAAGCTGGCCTAGATATCAATTACCAATACGGCACCGTAGAAAGCATGGTTGCAGACAAACTAAAACCTTACGACGTAGTTCTGAACATGGAAGTCATAGAGCATGTCAACAATCCTGCAAATTTTATGAAGGATTGCGCCCATATGGTAAGGGGTGGTGGCATGCTGTTTTGCTCGACGATTAACCGCACTGCCAAAGCGTTTTGGCTTGCGATTTTTGGCGCAGAATATGTGATGAAATGGCTACCCGTCGGCACCCACCAATACAATAAATTTATCACTCCTCCTGCACTCATTCGCATGCTTAAAGATGCGGGACTCGCCCCCAATGCCCCCCAAGGCATGACCTTTAATCCCCTAAACCAAACCTGGAAAATTAGCGATGATACGGGCGTGAATTATGTGGTTACATCGGTGAAAGAGTAGAGGCCTCTATTTTGAAGATAAAGACAAACACCAATATATCAATCTTGCCAACTATGTGACTTAAAGAATCTCTGAACAACTCTTTGCGTTTTGTGTTATAGTTTGAGGTATTGATTGGGTGGACCAGCAAAACAAGAAAAGCCTCAAGAGTAAAACGGCTATGGCACAGCATATGAAAACAAGCCGCCAAGCCCTAGATAGACTGCTCGACCCTCAAATGTTGGCGTTACACTCTCCACCATGCAAAAGGCCGCATTTGCGGTCGGTAGAACGCTACGCTTGGAATTGCTTTGATACTTCCACCCCATAATTGACCTAAAATCAACATGGCTGTAAATATCTTACACAACAGAGAATAATCACAGAACTAAAGTTTGTCCGAAAATACACCTTCAAGGGAACTGGGCCTTCTTAGGGGGCGAAGTGTAGCGTAGAACTGCGTAGCAGTTGACAATGCCTGATCTCCTCTTTGCCGAGACCAGACAACACAAAATAATAGCTTAAGTCACTGTCCTAATAATGGGGGACACCTTAATTATTGGGAAGGGTTGTTTTTAAAAAAAATACCTTATATACAAGTTTCAACACATAATGATTATATTGAGGAAATTCATGAAACTAAAAATAGCCATGGTCGCTTATCTTGTTTTTAGCTTAGGCGCTTGTGCAACAACAGCCCCCTACACCAGTGGAAAGCGCGACAATCAATCAGTTGAAATTCTCAAATGTTGAAGTGAATTTTTCTGAGGACAGATCAATACCAGAAGTTTATGATAAGGCAGTAAAATCCCTTATTGATGGTGAAGATGGTAAAAACTCAATGGCTGCCACGGCTTTTCAAAAATATGTTGATGCAAATGGTGGTGCCGGTAACGAAGACGATCAACTCGCTGAGCGTTACCTTGAATACAGAATTGGCGAAGAGGTAAAATCGGGATTATCGGCATCATTAAACGGCACAAACCCAATAGATATAATTATCAAAATTGACCAAGTCCAAACTCCCAATCCAGCTACAATGTTTTTGATTGGTGAGATTAAAAGCATCCGTTACGATTTGGATATCGTTGATAGTGAAACTAAAGACGTGATCATTGATTTTACAAAGCCATCTACTCCTTTTGTAGCAAAAAGCGCAGGAGCTGGGGGTGGCCTATTGGGAATGGCATTACGTATAGGTAAAAATACAAAAATAACTGATTTAGAGCAACTTGCTACAGCTGTGTCTAATGAGGTGCGCCAAATTTTACTAGGACCAGTTGTGAATACAAGTGTTCTTGATAAAATTCGTGTTGCAGACAAGAAAAAATAGTTTTTCCATATACCCGCTGACGTCTACTTCGGACGAGTACAATCAATTTTGTACAAAAGGGAAAAGATCAAAAAACAAACTATCCAGCATTGGCGCTTGCACCCCAAGGGTATGCCCTCGCTAAGGCTCACAGCACAATACCGCAAAGCCGTCGCTTAATATCAATCAACAATAGATGAGCAAACTCTCGCTAAACTCAGGCTTAAATTTGGCTCATTTTATATGAAGACGGATAGCCGCGCGACCAATGGATTTTAGGAAAAACCACCAAAGGGAATAGAATTTTAAAGAAAAACTTTTAAGGCATATTTTGTATAGGCAGTTATTTTTTTAACCCGTGTTTTCGCAATAACCCTCTGAATTGGTGATAAGTTAACCCTAAATATTTCGCGGCTTTGCCTTGGTGGTTTTGGGAAATTTTTAGGGCCTCGGTGATAATGTTTAGCTCGAAGGCATTTGTGCGGGCTGTGAACTTTGTTTCTCCAGAGTGTAAATGCGCTGGGTTTGCGTTACCTTCATTTATATCTATGTCTGTTGGGAAACCGTGAACGGTAACGTCTTGCGGGACGCCCTCTTCTTCAAGCCGCCACGGAGCTTCAAACGGGTTTATGTTAATTTGGGTGATGGGGCGGGTGAGGGCGTTTTCTGCGTCATTATAGGCGCGGCCAATGGCGCGCTCTGTGACGTTTTTAAGCTCGCGCACATTGCCAGGCCAATTATACTCCATCATATATTCCATCACTTCGGCGCTAAAACCCAGAAAGGTAAATTCGCCAGACTCGCGGCTAAGCTCTGCCGCCATGCGTTTGCCGAAATGCTCCGAAAGCGGTATAATGTCGTTGGGTCTTGCCCGCAGGGGCGGCAGGGTAATAACGTCAAAGGCGAGGCGATCAAGCAGATCGGCGCGAAATTTTCCTGCCCTTACGGCTGAGGGCAAATCTACATTAGTCGCGCCCACCACACGTACATCAACACTTATGGTCTTATCGCCGCCAAGGCGCTCAAACTCACCATACTCTATAATGCGAAGCAATTTTTCTTGGACGCGGGCGCTGGCCGTGGCGATCTCGTCCATAAATAATGTGCCGCCATCGGCGCGCTCAAACCGCCCAAGCCGGCGCTTTGATGCGCCCGTAAATGCGCCTTGCTCATGGCCAAACAATTCGCTGTCCAAAAGTTCATCATTAAGAGCGGCGCAGTTAATGGTCAAATAGGTCTGTTCCCAACGGGGCGAGAGGAAATGCAGGCGCGCAGCAACAAGCTCTTTGCCTGTGCCGCGCTCCCCTACGACTAACATAGAGCGATCGAGTGCCGCTGCGCCCGATATTTGGTCCAGTGTAGCGAGCCAGGCAGGGCTGTTACCTATCAGTTGTGGAGGAGTTACACTCATATTTAGTTATATATACTAAAAATTAACGGCTAAGTAAACTAAAAAATAGTTAAATAAACTATATGTAATTTATAAAAATACAAAAATACAAAAACAAATGCTTATAAAACAATAGCTTACAAGGTTAATGCCAAATTGGCACGGTCATTGCAATAAAACTGGTATAGCCGCTTCAATACCGAACGGCAAAATAGTTTAGTTGGCCGCAAGAACTCTTCCCCCTGAAGATTTACCTAAAGCCATATTGAGGAGAGAAACCATGACATATCGTACACTTGATACCGATCACACTTATATAGAGCCAAGCGCACCAGTTCGCCACTTACGGCGCCGTCGTCGTAGCTTGGCTCTTGCTCACCGTTCTGGCGGCGTACATTTCACTGGCCTTGGCATTTAAAGAGGGCATAGATTATGAGCAATGAATTTGACTTCGAGAGCCGCATTGAAAACCGCCAGAGCTTTAAAGCAAAATTCTGGCGGTTTATAAAATATCTCAGCACCCGTAAATTGGAATGCTGGGGATTTTTCGCCGCTGGTTACCTCATCGCAACAATTTTTTAAACCAACACTTACCCCCTAACCAATTGTAAACAAAACGAAGGAGACAAAAATGGGAATTTTTTCAAGAATGGGTGATATTATCAATTCTAACCTAAACTCAATGATTGAGAAGGCAGAGAACCCAGAGAAAATAGCGCGTCTGATCATTCAGGAAATGGAAGATACACTTGTTGAAGTGCGCACATCAGCGGCGCGCAATATCGCAGAGAAAAAAGAGCTTAAACGCAAAGCCACCGCCTATGAAGAGCGAGCTAACGAGTGGGGCGAAAAAGCTGAGTTAGCTCTTGGCAAAAACCGTGAGGATCTTGCCCGTGGCGCTGTACAAGCCAAGCAGCAAGTCGAGAAAATGGCGATTGTTGTTCGCAAGGAAATTGACATTCTCGATGAGTCTGTTGCCAAAGCCGACTCTGATCTTAAAAAGCTACAGGCCAAGCTTGATGAAGCGAAAGCCAAACACAAAGCTTTGATGCTGCGCGGAAAAACAGCGACAAACCAAATTAAAATGCGTAAGGTTATGACTAGCAATAAAGTTGATGATGCCTTGGCTCGCTATGAGCGCATGGAGCGTAAAGTTGACGAGCTTGAAGCCCATGTAGAAGCCTTTGATTTGGGCAGTGGCCAAAGCCTTGAGAGCCAGTTTGCTGAGCTTGAAGCGGACGAAGCCGTTGAAGAAGAACTTGCTGCGCTTAAGAAAAGTATTGGCACAACAGCTAAGAAAATTGCTAGGAATACATAAGGAGGTACATGGCGGAGGCGTTCTGCGCCTCCAAACAACCAAAGAGAGAGAAATGTTATGAACGAAATAGTTGGATTGGTTGCTGTTATAATGGGTATCGGGTTTGTGCCGATAATCGTTTGGCTCAAGCTTCACTACAAACACAAAGGTCGAAGTATGGGCCACATGACTAATGAGCAAATGGCAGAACTAGAGCGCATGTCACGCATAGCCGATATGCTCGACCAGAGGGTCAATACTTTAGAAAGCATCTTGGATGACGAAGTCCCAAATTGGAGAGATAATGATGACAAAACGATTTAATGAGTATAATGAAAGTCATAGCAAACGTTTTCGCCGCAATAAACGCAAACGTTTTTGCCGCAATAAACACAAACGTTTTCGCCGCAATAAAATAGATGGTGTGTTTGGAGGGGTATGCGCTGGGATTGCTGATTACCTAAATATTGATTTGATTGTCGTACGTATATTGACGATCATTGCGGTATTCTTTAGCGGTGGTATTATTTTCTGGATTTATCTCGGACTTTGGGTGCTTGCCCCAAAAGACAAACGTGCACCATATCGCCGCGAGTATAGACAAGCGCGCAGGGCTCGTCAGGAAAATCCGGTAAACCCTACATCCACAACGAATTTTCGTGACGTCAAAGGGAAGTTCAGATCACTTGAAACACGTCTTCAAGATCTAGAGCGCTCTATAACTTCAAGCGAGTGGCAGCTTCGCCGCGAGTTCCGTGATTTAGAGAACTAAGAAATAAAAAGAAACCAGCTAACAATAGAAGAAAGACAGGATAATGTTTAGCAAATTAATTATAGCAGGCCTCATTGGCACAGGATTGGTTGGGACAGGCAGCGCCAGCGGCCTAATTGGGCTCAAAATTAACGCTGGCCCTGTGCTCATAGAGAGCGGTAATGGCAATGGTATTCGTGCCAGAATTGTGGAGCCAAAACCCGTCAGTCTCACCCTACACATGGGCGAGGATAAAGAACTGCAAATAAAATTTTAACAAACACGACATATGCCGTTATAAAGAAAATGATATAATGTGCGAATATTATCGTAAAATATTGACATAAAATATAAATTGAAAGGGAAATAAAATGACAAAATTATCTACATATATTGGGAGCGGTATCCTCTCGGCAACTTTAGGTACAGTCCTGATTGCAGTACCTGTATATGCGAAAAACGCGCCCACCTTGAAAATTGAAAACTTCATTGGCACCATTAATGTTGTGACTGGTGATTATGAGGGTATTTCTGTTACGGACGCTGATGGTGCTCTTGTTGAAGTTACAACAAACGGTATATTGATCGATGGCGGGCAGAAAACGAGACATGTTAACTGCAAAACCAAAAAAACGAGCGTCAAAATTGGTATTGGCAAAAATGGATTGATTAAACACGGCGGCACTTATAAAGACTTAAAAGAATACCCGAAAGTGAAAATAAAAGCGCCAAAAAACATGCATTTGGTTATTGAAAAATCCGTAATTTTTGGCAATGTTGAAACCATTGGCAGTGGTGATCTTCATGTACGATCTTGCGGTGATATAACGATAGGCGATGTTACTGGGCCACTTGATCTGGCAATTTCTGGCAGTGGTGATGTGAAAATAGGCGATGCTGGCGCAAGCGATATCTCTATCTCTGGCAGTGGTGATTTGGAAACAGGTGATCTTGCCAGTGTTGAACTTAAGATGTCTGGTGCGAGCGATATAGATATAGGCGATGTTCTTGGCCATATGGAAATCCGCTCAAGCGGCGCAGGTGATGTAACAGTAGGGCGCATTAAAGGCGGTCTTCATTACGTAGGGTCTGGCGCAAGTGATTTTGACGCGGAATATGTTGATGGCGGCGATCTCTATATAGATGTGAGCGGCAGTAGCGATACAAGCATAGATGATGGGGATGTTAACAAACTTTATATTGAAGCTTCAGGCGCAAGCGATGTTGATTATCATGGCAGCTCAGTAAATGGAGAAACGCATGCGAGCGGCGCGAGTGATATCACACTAAAAAGGCCATCGGGCAGCCTTGATGCGAGTGATAGCGGGGCGGGTGATGTCAATGTCCGCTAGTTAAGAAGAGTGCACCTTCCTATCCCTCTTTTCTATGAAATCGTTTTTGCGTTTGTTTGCAAAGTGGAGAGGGCTCGGCCAGAGCTTTGCACACCAAATATTCCCCCAGTAATGGGGCTAACATAAGACCGCGTGATCCAAGCCCGCTGAGGATATAAAGTCCGTCTTTGCTTTTTTTCGCAATAGGGAGGGTATCTTTGGTGGTAACGCGCACGGAGGAACGGGTCTGAAAACTTTGTGCATTGAGTTCCATATTTGTCAGTGCGTTATAACTCTGTAAATTATCCTGGGTGTTTTTAAGGCTACTAGCATTGTTCTCTCCCGCGCCAACATGGGTGTGACTTGCGCCGATCAGGATACCCTCTTCAAAGGCAAGTGCATAATTTCCAGCGATAATACTGCATTTTGGTTTTTTCGCGCTCGCGCCCCAATTTATCTGCCCGCTAGTAAAGCGTACATCTTCATGGATTAAATCCAAAATATTTGCACCATTACAGATGAAGAGATTTTGTGTTTGGGCGATAGCCTTTCCATCCTTATCCAAAACAGTCCAAATATTGTTATTCTTGGTGATTTTACTGACTTGCACATTTAAATGTGTGCAAGGTTTAGTTAAAGACAAAACTGTTTTTATCGGCGAGAGCGTGAGGGCGCAGGGGAAATATAGTCCACCCAATTTTTTAGTGAGAGTTGACCCAAATAATTTTTGCGCTTCTTCATGATCTACCCATCGCATTTGTCCAGCAGGCAGAGCCGCGCCCTTTATTATTTTCTGAAATCGATCGCATTCCTTATGACCCATGGCCATGTGCAAAACACCTTTTTTAAGTATGTGTCCATGGCTTTCATAAAGCCTTAGTGCATAAAGATAGGCGGAGAGAAAGAACCGCGATTCTGGTCTGTCTTGTAGATCAAGCCTTGGCATCACCAATCCGCCTGGATTACCACTAGCTGCCGTTTTTAAATGCTTATGGGGATCAATAAGAATAGGCGTGATGCCGCGCCGTAAAAACCAATGCGCGATGGACGCGCCCGCAATGCCGCCGCCGATAATAACAGGCGTATCCATAACAGGTTTTGGCATCGTTTGTGCCGTATAGAAAGCTTCAAGGCGCTCGCGTTTGCGGCCAAAGCCCTCTTGTTTTGTCACTGTAAACCCCGCCTTGGTGAGTCCCCTGCGAACAAAGCCAGCCGCAGTAAATGTTCCCACCATAGCCCCATCATTTGAGTGCGAAGCCATATGCCCGAACACAAAATCCGACCACATATCTGGGTTTTTCGCCGGGGAAAACCCATCCAAAAACCAAGCATCTATGCGGGCATCCATATTTTCAAGCGCGGGGTGGATATCGCTATGAAATAAGGTCAAACTAATATTACCAAAATGCATTCTATGCACGCCTTTCACGCGCCCAGGCCATGCGGCAATGAGCTCGGTGGATAGGTCTTTTAGGGACGGAAAATGGGCAAGCGCTTTTTGCAAGCCTCCTGCGCTCCACGGATAAGCTTCAATGGAGATAAAATGTAAATGTTGATCAGGCTTTGCTGTTTTTTTCCATAAATCCCACGTTGCTAAAAAATTAAGCCCTGAGCCAAAGCCAAGTTCGCCAATAACAAAAACGGCTTTGTCTTTCCACCGCTCGGGTAGGCCGCAGGCTTTCAAAAATACTGCGTCTGCCTCTTCTAACCCCCCGTCAACGCTAAAATAAATATCGTCAAAGCTTTGTGAAGTTGGCACGCCGTTACGAGAAAAATCAAGGTCAGGTGCAAGGGGAGCTGTTAAGGGCTTAGGGCTATTGGGCATGGCTTTATGTAACACTCCTGCCATATTTATAAACCGTAAAAATATAAAACTTTATAAAAAGGTGCTTCATTTTGCCGCTACGTTTTGCTATGCGTGATTGGAGTAAAAACAGGGCATAGGTGAAAATTCTTGTGGTAACAGATGCGTGGAAACCGCAAATGAACGGAGTTGTGCGTACACTTTTCGAAACGATTGCGCAGTGCCGCAAAGCGGGACACACGGTAGAAATTATTACGCCAAGTGATGGGTTCACCACCATGCCTTTGCCCTCTTACCCTGATATTAAAATCTCTCTATTTCCAAAGCGCGCAGTCGAGCGGCGCATAGCGGTTTTTTCGCCTGACGCTGTACATATTGCGACCGAAGGCCCACTTGGCTGGGCCGCGCGGTCAATATGCCTGAAATGGGGCATGCCGTTCACGACCTCCTATCACACAAAATTTCCTGAATACGTCCACTCACGCTTACCTATTTTGCCTATGAAGTGGACATATAAATTCGTACGTAGTTTTCATAACGCCTCTGGGCGCATCATGGTTACGACCCCCTCCATGTCGATTTTTTTAGAAAAGAAAGGGTTTGAAAACCTAGCCGTTTGGACGCGTGGCGTTGATTTGACGCAATTCCATCCAGGTAAAAGGTTTGACAAAACGGATGCTTTTGGCGCTGATATATATGCAGGGCTAAAACGGCCTATTTTTGTCAATGTGGGGCGGGTTGCGGTTGAGAAAAACATAGAAAGTTTTTTGGAGTTGGATCTACCAGGCAGTAAAGTCGTTGTCGGTGATGGCCCTGCACTGGGAAGTCTATCGAAAAAATATGGCGGCGTAGTAAAATTTGTCGGGGCAAAACACGGCGAAGAACTCACGCGCTATTTCGCTGATGCTGATGTTTTTGTTTTTCCGTCTCGAACCGATACGTTCGGGCTGGTGATTATCGAAGCTATGGCTACAGGCACACCTGTTGCAGGCTATCCCGTTTCAGGGCCCATTGATATTATACCTGGCTCGGGCGCTGGAATTGTCGATGAAGATTTGAGTAAAGCGTCCCTTATTTGCCTTGATTTAGATAGAGGCGTTGCCGTGCAATATGCGCGCAGGTTTTCATGGGAAAGTGTAGCTGCTGATTTTGTGGCATTGCTAGAGCCAGAAGTGCCGCCCAAGCGGCGCGTGCGTTGGCGCCGCGTGCGCCGCACTACAAAACTCGCCGCAGCACCATGGCGCACCTTAAAAAAAATCGCCCGCAGATTAGGAAGATTTGTGAAGACAGGGCGTTAGTTATTTATAAAATGGGTCTTGCGACGCTATGCCGAAGAGGATAAGACACAAATATGTTTAACTTGGAACTCTTTATGTCCACCTTTGCGGTGCTGTTTGTAATCGTTGACCCGCCAGGGTGTGCGCCAATTTTTGCGACGCTCACCCATGGGACAAGCAAAAAGCATCAACGGGTTATGGCGTTTAAGTCTGTGGCCGTGGCGGCGGGGATATTGTTTATCTTTGCCCTTTTTGGCAAACAAATTTTTTATTTTTTGCATATAAATTTTGACGCGCTTCGGCTTGCAGGTGGGGTGATGCTGTTTATTATTGCTTTGCAAATGGTGTTTGAGAAACGCACGCAATCACGCGAGCACCGTGCCGAAGAAGCGCTTGAACACATAGAAAACCCCGAAGATATTTCTGTTTTTCCCATGGGCATACCGATGATAGCAGGGCCTGGGACAATCGCGTCATTATTGCTGCTTATGTCTAATAATCCAAATCCGCAGGATATGGTTGCTATTATGGTAGCTTTGAGCGCTGTTTTAATCATCACCTTGTTCGCGTTCTTAATATCAGGATTTTTGATGAAGCTTATGGGCAAAACAATTACCGATGTATTGACCCGTGTTTTGGGCTTTATTTTAGCAACCATGGCTGCTCAATTTATCATTGATGGCGTTCAAGGCGCGCTTAGCGGTATGGTTACCTAAATGCTTGCCAACGCGTATCAATAGACTTAAAAGAACCCCTGATGAGTTGGAGAAATTATGTCGACTGCTATTTTTAATTTGCTGATGAATATTATCGGTCTGTATTTGTTTATTATTTTGATTTGGATAATTTCCTCATGGTTGATTACCTTTGGTATTATCAATCCACGTAACCCAACTGTGCGTAATATTTTAAACGGTATTAATGCTTTGGTGGATCCCGTCATTGCGCCGTTGCGCCGCATTATTCCGCCCATGGGTGGGCTTGATCTTTCGCCCATCGTACTGATTTTTGGCATTTACTTTATTCGCGATATCTTGGTGAAATTTCATCAGACAGGCAGTATATTTTAGCGATTTCCCGCCCTTACTACCCAGTAAGTCACGCGGGGTGCCGCGAGTCGGCGACCGAAAAGTTCTGTTTGCTTAAATGATGCAATAAAGGAACCAATTGTCCCGTTCATTTCCAGAGAACATCCCGTTAATAAAATCGCCGAAAAAGCGCATAATCATCTCCTATGATGATTGTCCAGCCATTTGTTGGCTGGCTAGTTTGAATTTGGTGAAATCTTCGAACACCCAGTTGTTTTTGAGAGTGTCGTATATTATTTTGAGTAGTTTGCGTGCGGTGGCGATGATGGCTTTGCCAAAGCCGCGCCTGTCTTTAATGCGCCTGTAAAAACTGTTGAGATAACCGGAATACCGGATGGCAATCAGGGCGCACTGCACCAAAGTTGTGCGGACAAGTTTGTTGCCGCGCTTGGTGATTCCCCCCATATTGGTGGTCTGGTTTGACTGGCTTACGCGCGGTACAATACCAAAATATGCTGCCAGCTTGTCCGAAGTTTCAAAATTGCTCACATCACCAATCCCAGATAGAAATATGGCGGCCGCCCGTGCGCCAATACCCTTGATGCTGGTCAGGCCTTCAAATCCATCAAGCGGTGTGGCATATGTTTCAATATGCTCGTCGAGTTCTTTGATGGCTTGCGTCAGGCTTATGGCCTGCTCGCAAACGATCCCGGCCTCAATCTGCTCCAGTTTGGAGAACGGAGCCATATCCAAAGCGCGTAAAGCCCGCATGGAGGCAAATTTGGATTTTTTCGTCTTGATGCCATGGCGGTTATAAAGCGCATGCAGTTTATTGAGCAAACGAGTGCGCCGTTTTACCAGTAAATCACGGGTGTGGGTGACAGATGCCAACTGCGCATGTTCGGTCGACTTGATCCGGGTTTCGGGAAGCATATCCTTGGACAAGAACAAAGCCAAAGCACGGGCATCGTTCTTGTCGGTTTTTTTGACCGATTTGCGGATAACCTGAAACTGATCAGGGTTCACCACAACAACGCGGCCAACACAGGCAATCACTTCATCGCGGAAATAGGCGGAATTGCCCGTGGCCTCCACCGCGATCTCATCATCCGCTGACAGGCTCATGCAAAACTGAGCCAGTTCAGCTTGGCATAATTGATAGGTTTTCAGAATTTCAGACCCATCCGCCTCACGGCGGAAAATGGTAAAAGAATTCGTATGTAGGTCGATACCAATAAAAGACATAGCTATACTCCTCTTGAGGCAAAACCGCCTCGTGTTAATGTTAAGAGGAGTAGAAAAAATTCTCAAACTGGGCGCAAGTTCATCAGCTTTTTAAACTCCAACATGTGATAATTAACATTTACGGAGATATTAAAGCCACAAAAAAAAGTTTATTGGTAATTCTTTCGAATGTGGACACTCGGCATAAAGCAGAAGGAAATTCTTCTAACTTTTAGTATTGCAAAAAAAGTCCAAGGTTTAATTGCACAATTCCCAATCATGCTTATCGTCAATACAGATGTGGTTTATTTCGATTCTTGGGAGCTTCAGAATGGTTCGTATAGTAAAAATTAGTATTGTCAATTTTAGAGGCATTCAAAGCTTAGAATGGTTTCCGTCGAGCGGTCTAAATTGTATAATTGGGTCGGGAGATAGTTGTAAGACAACAATTTTGGATGCAATTGATTGGTGTTTGGGGCTCCGCAGAACCGTAAATGTTACAGATGCTGATTTTTATAATATGGATGTGTCCTGTCCCATTCAAATCGATATTACATTGAGTGAGCTGAGAGACGCTCAACTGGCTCTCGATCAGTACGGTAGCTTTCTGAGAGGGTATAACTCAACCACTAAGGTTATTGAAGATGAAGTGGGGGCCGGACTGGAGGAAGCGCTAACTATGCGGTTTCAATCTGATGCCACGCTTGAACCTTCATGGACATTGATTTCGGATCGTGCAATTGCGCAAGGGTTTACAAAAAACCTTACATGGGCTGATAGAACAATTATTTCCCCGACAAGAATTGGCGTTTATGCAAACCACCATATGAGCTGGAACAAATGATCGGTTTTAAACAAGGTTACTGATGAACGTGCTGATGCTTCTGCTGAGTTGGCCCTAGCCGCACGGGAAGCAAGAGTCAGTTTTGGAAATTCAGCTGGAGTAAGATTGACGGGCACCCTTGAAACTGTCAAAGCGACGGCGATAGAATTGGGCGTGCCTGTAGGCGCCAATGTTCAAGCAATGCTAGACCCGCATTCTGTCAGCTTCACTGGTGGCACTATTGCTTTACATGATGAACGAGGCGTGCCCCTTAGAAATTTAGGAATGGGTTCATCGCGATTGTTAGTGGCTGGATTGCAAAATAAAACAGCGGAACGGTCTTCTATTGCTTTAGTTGATGAAGTCGAAACTGGCCTTGAACCGCACCGTAAATGAATAACCCCGCCCCAAGGGGCGAGGTATCAAAAGAGTGTAAGTGGTTTATCACTGTGTAGTTTTGTATATTCTTTGCCTTGATTTTGGACGTAGCTTGTTATTGTGCTCTCATCTCCGTGACGCCCAACTGTGGATGCAAAATAACCATCACTCCAAAATTCTCCACCCCAAAGTGACTTTTTAACATGAGAACACAACCTAAATATCTCGCGTGCGGTGATGCTTTTTATTACAGTGACCAACTTGGTCACTGTATAGGTCGGAACCGACTGTACCAAAAAATGAACATGGTCTTTATCCGTTCCAATCTCCAAAAACTTTAACTGGTAACGATCTTCAATCTCCAAACAAACATCACGTAAAACTTCATCAACTTGGGGGTCAAAAACAGCACGCCTATATTTTGCGGGAAACACAAAATGGTAAAGAAGTATCGTTACGTTATGTCGTTTATGGATATATTCGCTCACGCGAATATTCTACGCCGCAAGCGGCGAGGAATGAAACCCTAAAAAAGATTCAAAAAATTACCGTCAGCCATTCCGCGTATTAACCGACCATTGGGATAAGATTTTTGTAAATCCTCAAGAGTGCTATCAACACCATTTCCAAATTCGTCCCTAATCATCTTTGAAGATGTTGTAATAGAATAGACCTCACCCTCATAATTTAGCATCCCTTCTAGGGTGGATTGATCACTGATGCTTACGACATAAATCGTGTAGTCATCACCTTCAATGTTGGTATTTTTTTTCATGAAGGGTGACTGTAAGCTTTCAACTTCCTCGGCCGTCATACCAACACTTAATGGCCCTATCGCTGTCGCCTTCCGAGCGATAGTAATTTCAGCTTTTAGCTCTGATGCATTCGACACTACTTCTAGATTTTGTTGCTGTTCAGCCTCAGATGGCGGGTGGCAACCCACCATGCAAAACAAAGCACTCAATATAACGATATTTAGCGTTGAGGTCATAATAACTTTCCTAAGCATCTATGGGTCCGGCTGATGTACCCAATTTCTAAATCGGCCTTGATTTCCAGTTGCCCTAGTATCGACGTGAACACCGCGTCCATTCGTATATTCATTTACGCGATTAAAACGGCCTGATTCATGAGCTGAATCAGCAGTTTGTGCAGGTGTGTTTCCAGGAATGCGGATATCGACTGCACTATCTACAAGGTGAGAACTTCCTGGAGCACCACCAATCGCAGCGTTTTGCTCTGACGTTCTAACGCCGCTAGTTACTTCAACCGTAGCATCAGCCGAGTCACTTAAGTCAAATAATCTTGATTCCATATCTGCAGGGACATTAGCTGGAACGCCGTTAGCGCTATCTTGTGGTAAAGCCGTAACCGTTCCTGTATCACTAGAGCTTGTTCTTTGTGGAGTGCTAACAGTCGTTGTGCGCGAGGAAGTCACCGAGCCATTTTGATTGGCAGTTCGGGAAATATTTTTTTCTACTCTTGGCTGGATATCTTCGTGGTTTATATCTGACCGTGCTTTACGCCCGTCTGGGTCAAACATATTGATTGGGTCATTATTGCCATACATATACCGATTAAATTGTCCCGGGTGTTTTACGCTAAACCCGATCGAGTCTATGCTTAGGAACCTGCCGATAAGGGGGGCATAGTATCTGGATTGCATGTAATTTAGGCCTGTGGCGCTGTCTTTTATGTGGCCTGTGAAGCCTGCTAGGTCTTTATTGACAGCAAGGGTGATGAGTTCTTCGCCAAATGGGGTGAATTGTTGCCGCCAAGAGATCAGGCCATTGGCGCTGGTGCCTGTATTGGCACTGCCAAGATGGTCAGCATGCAAAAAAGTGGTTACATCATTGGTAACGCGGGCGATTGTGCCGATATAGTCCGTGTTTTTATTGTCCGTGAGCCGGTCCACATGGGTGAGGGTTCCTGCGGCGTTATAGACATTGTAAATGGTTTTTCCGTTTACTACCGATTTTACCCGCTTGAAATTGCCATCATATTTATATGTCCCGGATGCACTGCCAGAAATAGACACAGGCTGATCGGAGAGATCATAAACAAAGTTAAGACCGCCAAGCTGGGTGACATTACCGCGCGCATCATAATTAAGCGCCTTGCTTTGCCCTTTGCTATCTGTATGAGAACTTAGGCGATTACGGCTATCATAACTCATCACCAATGCCCGCCCGCCTTCGGTCTTATTGCGGATATTTCCAAGACCGTCATAGCCATAAGAACCACCTCATAGTTCCATGACCGTAATTTAAACTTTTCGTCACAGTTTTACCCCTTGTTTTGTAACCTTAATTTTAATCACCGTTTTCGATATTCTGATATGAGAGTAAAAACGACTACCCCTCCTAAAATAAGAGCTATATGCCACCACTTTATTGCAGGCTCAATTTTTGGGACAAAATAAACAGGGATGGTAAAACACACCACGCCAAAAACTATATTTAAAAATAATTGTTTATTGTTTTTCATTTGGATGAACACTCACCATCTGTTTTACAAGAAGCGGCTGCATTTGCCGTTTGTCCCGTAACAACACCAGTTTTAACTCCAGCATTAGCGGTGCGCGCGCCACCTGCGAAACCTGTACTCCCAGTATTAAAGGTACTCGATACATTTCTATTTACGCCACTGGCTGAGGCTGTTGTATTTTTTGCTACAGCCTGAAGTCCTCCTGCGCCTCCACCAACAATTGCGCCAATTGTGCTCGCTTTTCCGACTGCACCTGCATCTGTAATTTCACCACTCTCGACAACTTGTTGTCCTGCTTCATTTAATCCGCCTGCAACGCCGCCCGCTAATGCACCCTCCGTTACAGTTCCAACTGCACCACCAGCTAGTTTGCCAACCGCAGACGTTGCCTTAATAGCCCCCCCTAATTGAGCTGTTTTTGTTGCAAGTCCAGCACCTGCAGCACCTGCACCAGTCGACACCCCAATTTTACCAACAGCTTTTAAGCTGCTTTTCCAACCACCTTTGAAAGAGCCTTTTTTAACTTCAATCGCTATCTGTAAACCACCACCAATTAAAGCACCTACGCACCAAGGACATTGTCCAGTCGGATCAACCCCGTTCACTGGATCATTGCCTACATAAGTATATCTTCCAAACATTTCTGGGTGTTTTACGCTAAATCCGATCGGGTCTATGCTTAGGAATCTGCCTATTTGGGGGGCATAGTATCTGGATTGCATGTAATTTAGGCCTGTGGCGCTGTCTTTTATGTGGCCTGTGAAGCCTGCTAGGTCTTTATTGACAGCAAGGGTGTTGAGTTCTTCGCCAAATGGGGTGAATTGTTGCCGCCAAGAGATCAGGCCATTGGCGCTGGTGCCTGTATTGGCAGAGCCAAGATGGTCAGCATGCAAAAAAGTGGCTACATCATTGGTAACGCGGGCGATTGTGCCGATATAGTCCGTGTTTTTATTGTCCGTGAGCCGGTCCACATGGGTGAGGGTTCCTGCGGCGTTATAGACATTGTAAATGGTTTTTCCGTTTACTAGCGATTTTACCCGCTTGAAATTGCCATCATATTTATATGTCCCGGATGCACTGCCAGAAATAGACACAGGCTGATCGGAGAGATCATAAACAAAGTTAAGGCCGCCAAGCTGGGTGACATTACCGCGCGCATCATAATGCAAATGCTTATTGTCGTTGGCCGCGCCCAAAGCAGCCCCAAAGCGTGGTTTATCTATGGCGCGGGCGGTTTGCATGCAGCCAGGCTAATCAGGTGTGGCACTTAGGTCAATGAGAAAACAGAGCCAAAAACACCGCTGCAAGAGACGTGGAGGGGACTCTTTTGGTTCACTAAATAAGTCGTAAAAACAGAGCTTTAGCGTGCGATTGGGCCACATGGCACGTTTCGCTTTATCTCACTCTACGCCTAATTTGACTCTTTTTTCCTCTCCAACCCTCCTCATGAATCATTTTTCCAAAGATAAAATGTCCGCCCCGATTGAAGGACATAATATCCCCCGCAGACTTTTAAATTGTCCATTTCTTGAGGGTTTGCGGGGAAGCCATTTAGACTGATACGAGGCTTTGGGGCGTTCAGAATCTTTTCACAAGTCACTCCACGTAATTCAAAATTTTGTTCAAGAACCTCAAACGATAGCGCTAGTGCATTTGTATCTATGTTGTGTCGCTCTTTAATGTTTGTGCCCTCTCTCGGAAGCCAGCTTGGTATCCACCCTCGCTTAATGCTTCCAGACTCATTCACCGCATGCCAATTATCATATTCCTCACTCGAATTTTCCGAACATGCGGCTAATAGATAGATCGCTACCCCTAAAAGTAATTTTGATAACCTGATCATTTTTTCTCCTTCCGTATGGGCTCGGGTTCTGGCTCAGGAACTGGAACTCCTTCTGTAAAGTCGCCATTCTCATCCATGCCAGGAACTATGTATTGTGAGCATGAAGCTGAACAGCTTTGATCGGGATTACTATTTACTCCATCACGTCCAGCTTGGTTAGCTTCTTGGTCAGCCGCAGAAGCGTCCGCAGAATCTCCTTTAATATTTTGGTCAACAATTTCGCGAATGTTACTAATTCGCTTAGCCTCTGACTCTCCCGCTGGCCCTAGTTTGGTTGCCTCACAATTTGCTTTGCAGTGGAAGAACTTGTCCGCCCCTTTTGTATTAGCGCTCTTCATATCTTGATAATTTCTATAAAAATTTGACCGCGCGCCTCGTCGTTGTTGACGTGCAGCGGTAATACCCCCATATTTAGGGGTACTTATAAGTAGAGCGATTTAAGCGGCCGTCATGGCCAGCTTTTGTTTGGGCGTTATTCCGCCTATGGCCATGTTAGGCCTGTCATTATTGTAAGTCCAGAGCCACTTGGTGGCTGAGTTTTGCACCTCCTCTATTGTTGTAAATATGTATTGGGCGAGCCACTCATATCTGACCGTGCGGTTGTAGCGTTCCACATAGGCGTTTTGCTGAGGGTTCCCTGGCTGGATAAACATCAAGATGATGTTATGCTTCTCTGCCCATGCGGCCAGTAAATGACTGATATACTCCGGGCCGTTGTCGCACCTGATGGCCTTGGGTTTGCCGCGCCATTCTATGATTTGTTCAAGCGCACGAATGACACGACCCGCTGGCAATGAGAAGTCTACTTCAATCGCTAAGCCTTCGCGGTTAAAGTCATCAATCACATTAAATGTTCTAAAGCAGCGCCCGTCCGAGAGCTGATCGTGCATAAAGTCCATCGACCATGTGTCGTTAATCGTCTCTGGCACGGCCAATGGCTCTGGTGTTTCACGGTAAAGACGTTTCTTGGGCTTTATGCGTAAATTGAGCTCTAACTCGCAATAAATGCGGTACACGCGCTTGTGGTTCCAGCCATAGCCTTTGATATTGCGTAGATATAAAAAGCACAGCTTAAAACCCCAACTGCGTTTGGTCTTGGTTAACCGCAAGAGCCAATCGGCTATCACAGCGTTCTCATCGCTAAGCTTGGGAACGTAACGATAACAGGTCTCGCTGATCGTAAATATGTGACAGGCCGCCCGGATGCTTATGCGGTGCCCCGCCACATAAGTTTTGGCGATCTCGCGCCGGCGGGACGGCCTCACCACTTTTTTTCACCCACAGGGCACAGGCCATAGCATCCTTGATAATGTCATTCTGTAATTGCACGTCCGCATACATCTTTTTGAGCCGGGCATTCTCTGCTTCCAGCTGCTTCATGTGCCCCATCAAAGAGGCGTCCATGCCGCCATATTTGGTGCGCCATTTATAAAACGATGCGCTGCTCATACCGTGCTCGCGGCAAAGCTCAGAAACTGGTGTACCAGCTTCCGCTTGCTTTAATATGCCAATGATTTGGCCGTCTGAATATCTCGATTTCTTCATAATAAAATCTCCTTCGTTAAAGTACGAGAAAATTCTACTTATAAGTACCCTTAAATATTGGGGGTATTACCATCCAAGACCAGTTTGACCCGTTTTCCAATTTTGATACAGGGCGCTCTACTACCGATAACCAGGGTAATCCTGTTAAAGGCACAGGTGCCAAGGGTGTCATGAATAATTTCACCGTCTCGATCTCCTCCCAACAAAGCCGCAATGAGTGGACGGAGAGCCTCGCTTCTAGTTTCAGCGCCGGCGGTGATATGTCTATGTCGGCTGGGCGCGATATTAATTTATCTGGCGGGGCGCTTGTTGATGTGGGCGGCAATGCGGCCATCTCTGCGGGGCGGGATATTTTGCTGGCGGCGGCGCGGAACACGGCCAACTCAGAGAGCTCTGGCTGGGGCGCCAGTTTTGGTTTGCGGCCAAAGGGGTTTGAAATTGGCGGGTCGGTTAATTCGGCTAGTTCCAGCGGCGCCCGCTATAATGCGGGCGGGCTGAATGTGGCCGGGCATCTAAGCCTTGATGCCCGCCGGGATTTGACCTTGCTGGGCAGCACAATTAAGGCGGGCAGCGCCGATATTAATGCCGAGCGCAATTTGACCATCCAGACCCTGCAGGATATTTCCAAGCGCCAGAGCATGAGCGCCGGGCTGTCCGTGAGCGTTGGGCCAAGCGGACCGACGGGTGGTTCGGCTAACGTTAGCAGCGCCAGCGCTGATAGCCAGCGCAGTCATGCCATGGCCGCCATCACCACCGATGGGGCACTTCGTGTTGATGTTGGCGGTATAGCCACTCTTGTTGGCGGGGTGCTCGGCTCGCGTAGCGGGGAGATGAACTTTAGCGCCGCTGCGCTTGTGCTCAAAGATTTGACCGAGCGCGCCCGCGCCAACTCCGCCTCTATAAATGCCAGTTTTGGCTCTAATTCCCGGGGCTCTGGCGGCTCCGACTTTAGCGTCAGCGGCGCCGGCGGTTCCTATAGCGCGTCTGCCCTTGACGGCACAACCCGCGCCACAATCGGTGCTGGCACTGTCACGGTTAAAAACCAGACCAGCCAACAAACCGCCGCGCTCCTGTCCAGCATCAACCGCGACGTCAACAACGCCACAGTAATCACCCGCGACACCAGCTTTAAAACTGGCAATATGTTTTTGGATGTTGGGGCGCTTAAAAAACTACCAGATAATATTGTTAAGAACCGAATGCTTGCAAGTGCGTATAGCATTAAAGCTGAGCCTACTCATCCGGCTCTAAAACCCCTGGCCTATAAACTTAACGAGGCCCTCAAGGGTAAGAAACTTTCTGATATAAAAACAGACGAGGAATATGACGCGGCCCGTAGGGCCATGGGCAATATTGTTGTAGAGAGTATGGACGGGGAAATTCGTCTCAAGGCTCCCCCTGATTTAACCAATGCCCAGCGCGATGCCTGGGTTGAAAATCAAAAAATAGCCCTGTTGCAACACTTGTCTCAAAGCGGTGTTGTTGATGATGTCTTGGCGTCTATGACCTGTTCAGAAGCCCATAATGCTTGCTCGGGGCAGGTTGATAATGGCGCGCCTCAAGGCGTTGGTCTTTTTGATGCACACGGTGAGGAAAACCCTGCCAACACGACACGTAAAGCGGCCAAGTTTTTACTGGTTGTGGATAAGGCTAGCGACAAGGTTGAAGCCTTGCGCAAGGACAATGAGATGCTTGTCGGCATGATCGAAAAGACCATTGCCCTTGGCTATATGTTTGCGGGCGGTGTGGTCAAAAAGGTGATAAAAGAGGGACTAAAATCTGTGGTAAAAGGACAGGTTGCAGAAATTGCAGCCAAGCGCTATATAGGGTCAGGCGCTGTCAAAGAAAAGCGCAGCCAGTTTGCCCGCAATCTTGCTGGCAGTGCCAGCCGTACCGATATCAAAGACGGCGCCGCCACCCTCATCTACCTCGTCCTAGAAGGCGGTTTCCCGAAGAAGAAAGGACTGGGAAAAGCCGAGCAACTGAGACTAAATAAAGCAAAAGGGAATGCTTATGAAAAAAAAGTGTTTGATAAAAGAAAAAATGAAGTTGATGAAATTAAACCTGAAATAACTATAAAGACGAAAGATGGAACAAAAACAAGATTAGATTACCTTACGAAGAAAGATGGTAAAATAGGTTGTATTGAATGCAAATCCTCAAAAACGGCACCTTTGACGGTAAATCAGAGGAAGGCATTTCCGCAAATTGAAGAGTCTGGTGGAATTATTGTTGGTAAAGGCAAGTCTGGGTTTGAAGGGGGAACAAAGATACCTCCAACAAAAGTTGAAATTATAAGGCCACCTGTAGTGAAAAAAATTAAACCACCTACGCAACCAACTAAACCTAAAGAGTAGATATATGTCGATTATAGAAGAAAATAAAATAGACATGGTTGCTACTTATCCCGATCATGTGAAATTGATTATGACAGATCATCTTCCTTGGGGACAGGATGATGAGGAGCATATGTATATAATTCAAGAAAAAATAAATTCATATTTTTCATTTATCGAAACTGGCCAAATGGCTGAAGAATTTCCAAAAATCAAAACTCAGAAAATAAAATTCGAAATTGTTTCAAAATACCAACTTAACGAGGTTGCTAAAAATTTTTCCTCGTTATTAAGTAAGTTTTTTGAGGAAACTGAAGTGAGCTTTATTTGGATGCAGCCAAAAAAATAGTGGCATATCAAGTTAAAACTCTTATAGATTATATCTAACCCATGACTCAAGTCCTCATCCGCCTCCTCCTGTGCTTCACCCTCATCTGGGCGCAGATGGGACTTGCGTTTGCGGCCATCACGCCCGCCACCAGCGAACAAACCGCCGCGCTGCTGTCCAGCATCAACCGCGATGTCAACGCCGCCACAATCATCACCCGCGACACCAGCTTTAAAACTGGCAATATGTTTGTGGATGTTGGGGCGGCTCTTGATTTCCCAGAGAATAGCAAAAAATCCCGCATTCTGGATGGGCTGTTTAGGGAACATAACAAGGATATTTTAAAGTCCTATTCCGAGGAAGCGCGCAACGACGTTTATAATTTAACCAAAAACCTGGGCGGAAAAAGTGTTTATGACGCGGATGTTTCCCTAGCCAATGTTGCGGATGCCCTGATACAGGCGGATAGGGATGAGCTGATTAACTCTGGAGAGTTTAGCGCCGAGGCCATTGACGCGACATTGAAAGATCCTGCTTATTTACAAGCCGTATATGACAACGCCGCTGTGCTCAAAAATGGTGGCCGCGGATACGCTATAATTGAGGACACTGATGCTAATGGGAAGCCTGTTCAAGATATTTATGGTCTGCCTGAACATACGGCACAGAGTAATAAACTGGAAAATGAGCGGATACTGCAAGCATCCGAAACGGCGGTTCGCGAGAGATTTACCGGGACTAGGGTCAGGGTCTATTAATTTTAAAGATTTCCATTTAGTTAAGTTTGTGATTCATTGATGGCTAAAGAAGTTTTCATCATGAATGATTTGTTTTATCTCTCGCCGTCCCAGTTGGCACGTATTAAACCTTATTTTCCGCTGTCCCACGGCGTGCCCCGTGTCGATGATTTACGTGTAATTAACGGTATTATCCATGTGCTCAAGCGAGGCCTTCAATGGCGTGATACTCCCCGAGAATATGGACCTCATAAAACACTGTATAATCGGTTTGTACGTTGGAGTAAAATGGGGAGTAAAATGGGGATATTCAACAAAATATTTGTAGCGCCCAGCTCATCCGATGGCGTGCCAGAACAATTGCGAATCGACGCAACCCACCCCAAAGCCCATAGAACCGCAGCTAGCCTGCTAAAACCAGTTTGCTAAAAAAAGGGATGTACCCCGATGTATTAGACGTACCAAAGGAGGGTTGAACTCCAAACTCCATGCGGTTTGTGACGGTAAGGGGTGAGCTGTTGTTATGGTGCTCAGTGAAGGGCAGATGAACGATCATAAAGGGGCACGGTTGTTGCTAGATAAGCTCCAAAATGCTCAACATCTTTTAGGTGACAAAGGCTATGATTCAGATTGGTTTCGAGAGGCATTAATCGCACGCAATATCATCGCCTGTATTCCCCCGCGCCGAAACCGAAAAAAGCATATCCCATATGATAAGGTTTTGTACAAACAGCGCCACAAGGCCCAAAACATGTTTGGCAGGCTCAAAGACTGGAGACGTGTCTCAACACGCTATGATAGGTGCGCACACACCTTTTTCTCAACAATATGTATCGCTGCAATCGTTATATATTGGCTTTAATGAGTCCTAACCCTAGT
Source organism: Robiginitomaculum sp. (assembly GCA_965224735.1). Lineage (GTDB taxonomy): Bacteria > Pseudomonadota > Alphaproteobacteria > Caulobacterales > Maricaulaceae > Robiginitomaculum_A. The sequence goes on from OZ245059.1 coordinate 170,984, forward strand.
CAAGCACTGCCAAGGCACACCATATTGGAAAAAACGAGTATACTCCCACTACTCCATAACCCGAAATTTTTCATCTGAAATTATTCGAAAATTGTCGGTTACGGTGTCTCGGAAATTTCTCCATTGTTTGGGTATGGTTTCTCGTAAAAATTTGAGTATTGCATGGCCAAATTTTGTAAATGTCGGGTAGAATTTATTATGTGTGACATGCCTGTGCATGACGCCCCAAAGCCTCTCAATAGCATTTAGATGCGGGCAGTATGTTGGCAGCCAGATTGGTTTTATTTTGCAATCTTTGCGCTCTAGCCACTGTCTTACCTTGGCGGAGCGGTGATAAGGCGCATTATCAAGTATCAGATAAATACGCTTTTTATCCAGATTGCGTGCCTCCAATTTCTCAAATAACTGAATGGCGTTGTCACTATCAACCCGGTTCACATCCATCTGGGCCACATCCATAAAGGGTGTGTCAAAATTCTCCAGATTAACCGCTGCGTGAATATTCACTCGCTTGCGCCGCGTACTGCGTTTTATGGCCATGTTCGCACCCTTGCGCATCCAGCCACAGCTTGGTCTTGGTTGATGTTCAGGGTGCACAGCATCACAGAAATATACCGCCTCATCAAGCGTTAAGCCGTTCAAGAGCCGCTGATAATTATCTATAAATTCTGCCTGTGCCTGCTCGTTAATATGAGCTGGTAAAGGCGTAGGTTTTTTGTATTCAAAACCCAAACGATGCAGTAATTTGATACAGCCAGACTTGGAATAATCGACTTGCCAGTTGCGCCAGATAAAGGCGCGAACCTCGTGTACATTCTGACAGACACGAGCCTTTAGCCAAGACACAAGAGCCGCTTCTATGTCCACACTCAATTTGGAGAAACCACCCTTATAGTCAAAACTCGCCATCAGGTCAAAACCACCCTCGGCATATTTTTTGTACCAAGTGCGGATCGTGTCATCATCAAGGTAAAGGACTTGACTAGCCCGCTCACAACTCCAACCGTCATCCAACAAAAGCAAAGCATTGCACCGCCGCGCGATCCCGTGATCCTCGCTCGGACAACGCACGACACTCTCCAACTCACGGCGTTCCCTCTTTGATAAAAAACCAGGCTTAATCATAAACATGAGCCGAATCTATCAGGAGGGAAATGTCAAGGTGAAATTCGGAGTATCAAGGATTCTGAGTATAGGTTATTTATTTTTAACAGTTTGGAGCATCACAATAGTGACATCTACAAACTTTTGACAATCAATTATGGGGCAACAAATAGCGCAACATATGGGGTAACAATTCAACCGCATGACGCTCGTAACTCATTGTTATTGTTGTTTTATTATATTTTTATTGACTCCTGCTTGCGGAGCCATTCTTACTCTTTATTCCATTGATTTATATACACTTTTAAAGCTCGTCAAAGGTTCGAGTCCTATTTCATATTGTCGTAAAGTTTCATTTTTACAAGAGATAAAAATGGCAGTCGTGTGCGTATGCTAAGGGCTCCTAAATCCTACAAAGGAGACGTTAGTCAATTTCTTGACCAAGTTAGGAAATGGCACAAAAAAACGCGCTTCCATAATTGGAAACGCGTTTTTAGGTTAGTGAGGGCTGATAATTCAGCCCCTAGCAAAGGCGAACTAGTCCGCCATTGAAATGCTATCAACAGCTACTTTACCAGAGCGGTCATTAACGGCTGTATTGAAGGTGACTTTGTCGCCTTCCTGCAGGCCGTCAATGCCAGCGTTCTGTAGAGCTGAAATGTGTACAAACACATCGTCGCCATTTTCAGGTTGAATAAAGCCGAAGCCTTTTGAGGAATTAAAGAACTTAACAGTTCCGTTTTTCATATCTGACATGGGTATTTCCTTTCACGTCATAGGTTTGCGCTGGTTTCAAAACGAAACCTTTGCGCGTGTTGTCGATGTCGGGAAGAGTTAAACACATAGTCTCCGCATAGGTTGAACTATAGCGGATAGTAAGCCAGATTGTTCGGCCTTAAATCGATAAGTGGCATATGGACGCTATTGCTCCCAATTGCAATGGGTAATGTCAGCTGTGGCCAGAAAGAAAACTCAGCATCACAGAAGAATTTCGACTGTTTATACGCCGATCAGTGAGTTTGGAGTTTATCCACAAAAGTGGACATAAAGTTCAATATTTTTCATATCCACTATAGTGACGTTTTGGGTATCTTTGTATTTGTAGCGTTTAAGTATTTGCATCCATACAATAAGTTAGGTCATTTTCTTTCCGGCGATTCTCGTTCCGGCTTTATTTGAGGCTGCAGCCGCGTTGGTTTTAGGTTTTTCTTTTTTTTGTTTCTTTGCTTCTTTGCGTGAATTTTTACCTTTGGCCATGGTCCATCTTTCTGAAAAGCCGCACCCGTGACACGCACAATAACGCGCTGTGGGTTACAATTCCCAAAATTTGGCAATTTGAGCGGAATGAAGATGATTAACTATTTCGCATGAAAAGCAAGGGGCAATTGCAGATGCTGTTTATTAGGTGGCAGATATAAATCGGGAAAAGACAAACCAAGCCGTACCACTTGTGATGGGTTGGGCGCTTTCGTGGATATCTCATAATTTTTAAGTCCGCTCCTGCCTTGTGGGTTCAACGGGTCGTTGCAACACACTTGCCGAACCGCTCGGCTGGTGTTTCATAGTTGAGCGTCTTTCGAGGACGCTCATTAAGTGCCTTTGCTACAGCATTTAACTTCGCTTGGCTATGGACCGATAAATCTGTGCCTTTCGGGAAGTACTGGCGTAGTAACCAGTTGGTGTTTTCATTGGTGCCACGCTGCCATGGGCTATGCGGATCACAGAAGTAAACATCTATATTTGTCGCCAATGTAAAGCGCTTATGATCTGACAGTTCTTTCCCTCTGTCCCATGTTAAAGATTTATAAAGCTCTCTGGGAAGTTTGCGGGATTGTTTGATGAGTGCAGCGATTACACTTTTAGTATCGCGGCTGTTGATTTTCGCGAGCATAACAAAGCGAGAATGACGTTCCACGAGTGTCACAATATTGCTGTTCTTGGGGCCAGAGATGAGATCGCCTTCCCAATGCCCTGGCACAGCGCGGTCTTCGACGCTCGCAGGACGGCCCCTAATAGAGACAATATCCTTAATCTGTCCGAGGCCGTCACGCTTGAGGCTCGCATGGCGAGAACGGCGGATCGTGCGTGTTGCCCGCAAATGCGCTAAGAGTTCCTTCTTAAGCACGCCGCGCGCCTGCGCAAACGGCGGGCTATCGACCGCAAAGAATTCCCGATGCTAAGCCCCCGAGATATTTCTTCCCGGTCAGATAATGTGAGAGCAAATCGAGACCGCCTACGCTCCAGCGGCCTAATCCCGCCTGTTCGTGATAAAAGCGGGTAAATTGAAGACGATTCACGCTCGAACAATCGCCCGATAGAACTCATGGATTCCCCACGTTCCCAACGGTCCCAAATATCTGCCTTTTGTTTGTCCGTAAAATATATCCGTGTTCGTCTCGCCATAGTATCGCTCCATCTTTAACTCAAATGTTAAAGTGTTGCGACGACCCGTTGAACCCACACCTCAAACCAGACATTAGAGACAGTAACGCTGAAAATATATTTGAGCATGAAGATTTAGTTTGGCCAAACCCACTTGTGATTGTAACATACATATGTACAGAAGTTGCGACGGAGTAACACAATGTCAGGATTTGAACGATTTCATTCAGATAGTATGAAAAACAACATCACTGTTTTCAAAAAAGACGACGGCGCGGCTATATCAGGCACAATTCGATTGAACGGTCAAGGTACTGAAGTGGACCTGCTTTGCGAGAGTTTCATAGAAAAAACAACAACCATTGAAGGCTGGTTTGATATCTTACTTTACAAAGATCACCGCGTAGAAGGTGATGACCCAATCCTACTTCATAATGCCATGCAAATTGGTGGAGGAACCTATCATCAGGACATCAAACGTTGGCGAACTATTCTTTACCCCAACCTTATTATCTATAGTGCAGATGCGCTCGCTGATAATTTTCTCATTCGGAAAATCAGTTTTTCAATCGAGCATCTTGAAAAGTTTTTCTACTATCGAGAAGTTGAAAGTCATTATGTCGATACCTTGGATGAAGCTAAGAAAAAATCATTATTATCATTACTCCGAGAACACACGAAACAATGGCTTGCCAATACAGAGACTTGTCAAGATTTGGAACCGCAATACGATTTTAATACACCACAAAGGCTTCATATTGTTCATGACCGCGGTGAGACGCTGCAATTCACGATAGATGAAGACGCTTACAAGGCCACTGGCGGGACAGCGATGGGGGCAACAGGCGGGAAAGTATATAATTATTTGACAATAAACTTTGCAAAGTTGCAAACAATAGACAAAGCTCTTAAAGCTGTCGATTGCTGGATTTGGTTTTTTAATCAACTGTCCTTTGAACAACTTGACCTTCTTGACGTTTCAGCTTCGGGGTCGAATGATCGGAGCAAGGGTATGGCTGAATTCTACATGCCCAATTTAGTGAGAGCGAAACCCAAGCAATCCTCACCTCACCTCCATCCAATTTACTTGCCGTTTAGTCTGTGGAAAGAGAAAGATAAACTGAGACAATTAATGTCAACATGGATGGCAAAGAGTACTGAACGAGATAGTTTTCGAGCCCGTGTAAACGACACACTACTGGGACGTTCCAGTGCGGATTACATTTCGCAAATTGGTAGTCTGGTTGCCGGTATCGATACTTTACCCGAACTGAACACTAATGATGGCATAGACAAAGCAACTCGAACCAGCATGGCAAAAGCGGCTCGGGGCGTTGATTCGGCAGGAGGCATCGATATTTCAACCGAACGTTTAACAGGGCTATTCGGCATGTTAAATAAAGCCTCACTCAAAGATAAAATCTCTCGAATAACTGAAGTGGCACACCCGAATTTATCAACAGAACGCCGTAAAAGTTTTGTAGAGAATGTCCTGCGACTTCGTACAAGTGCCGCGCATGGCAGTTCGTTAGTTGATGAGGTGCAACCCTATGCTTTTCCTATTAGCCAAGCGTTGCAAGCAATTTGCGTGATCTACGACCTCAAGACTTGTGCCGAGGGGATTGAGGGCTTTGACTCGGGACAATTGATGGCACGTCAAACGCTCGATTTTGCGATGTCAAATCTTGAAACCCTTTCTTCGCATAAAAACTGAAGAAATGCATAAAGTTAAACCACGTTTGTAATTTCCTAACGACTGCTTCTGCCCCAAAGCAGCCAAAACAATGCATATTATTAGATACAAATACGGCTAGCGCTCTTTTTGGAGACGCGAGCCGCTTAACAATTATTGTGTCGGGAGGCTAGGCCGCTTGTTTTCTCGGGGTGGGATTGAAAACTTACACTAAAAAGCCCGAAGAATCACCGATCCACAAATACATTTATGCGCACGGGATTTCTGTAGTCACAGAACATTCAAAAAATAAATATTCTCGCAAGTGGGAACAGATTTCGCATCCAACATAATATATTATACAATTCAATAACTTAGAGGAAGGCAATGGCGGAGACGAAGGGATTCGAACCCTCGATGGGCTTATGACCCATACTCCCTTAGCAGGGGAGCGCCTTCGACCACTCGGCCACGTCTCCACTGGCGGAATTAGCCTAAGGGGCGCGGCAGGGCAAGCGGCAATTTTGCTATTTTTAAAAATTAAACACAATTGCCTTAATTCTCAGTTTTAACCATTCATTTACCATAAAGGACTTGCTTTGTTTCAAAACAACACAGCTTTCAAAATTGATAGCAAAATTGATAGCAAAAATTATCCTTAACCCTGCAAATATTCGTTCCTGTTTACCCAATATTTTCTATCTTTAGGTAATATCTAAAAAAAACAACGTGGATGGTGAAATGGATGAACAAATAATAAAGGACAGTGCCCTTGCAAAAACACGTGCAGCAACAAGCTCGAAAACTGGAATGCAAGCAAACCCGCGCAAACAGGTTGAAACCTTGCGTAGATTTGCCAAGCGTACTGGCCAAAACCACGGCGTTACAAATAGTCAAAAGAAAAAACGCCCGCGCGTAAAGCTCTCGACGATTAAATTTTCGCACAAAACACAAAGCATGAATGCCTTGCGGTTTGCCCTGTACCTATCAGACGCGTTTTTTGTTAGCTTGGTTATTTTGCTTAGTATCTGGGGTGGCTATATTGGTTCTGGCGACAAGGCTATGCTCGCCCCGCTTGTAGCTGGCATATCGGGCGCACTTGCCTTTTATATCGCTCTTTACATGATGAAAACCCACCAATTTGCGCCCGTAGAAACCTATGGTGCTCATATAAAAAAGGTTCTTTTGGGCGCTGCGGCGGCAACTGGATTTTGGTTATCTCTGGTGCTTATTGCTAAACCAGACACATTCCTACCAGACTTTCTGGCAATATCTGGGCTCTTGGCAACTGGTGCATTGGTCATTTTGCATAGTATTTACTATTATATCATCAAGAAAAAACATGAGAACGGGCAGCTTATTCCAAGCATTATTATGCTGGGCGCGACCCAAGCGGCGCGGCGGCTTATCGAAGAAAATGCCCGCACGCGCGAGCTGAATATTCTCGCAATCTTCGACGAACGACTCTCCCGCGCGCCGCACAATATTTACGGCGTGCCCGTTGTGGGGAAAATAGAAGATATGCTCGACTGGGACGCCCTGCCCTATGTGGACAGAATTGTTGTAACTTTACCCTCTATGGCAGCAGCGCGCAAGCAAGCCTTTGTTGAGCAAGTGCGCAAATTACCAAATCGCATAGCTTTTGTTGTCGATGAATTTGAGCATCTTGACCATGTACAGCAGCGCCTGACACAAATCGCTGAAATCGGCATGCGCGAAGTTACGGGAAAACCTAAATCAGATTTTTACACATTTGCAAAACGGATTATGGACATCACCATTAGCGGCACAGCGCTATTGTTGGGCGCACCTGTTCTCGCGCTTGTTGCTTTGCTTATTAAGCTCGATAGCAAAGGGGCTGTACTGTTTACACAAAAGCGTCAAGGCTTTAATAACCGTATTTTTAATGTCTATAAATTTCGCTCGCTCAAAGTTGATGATGAAGACAAGGATGCTAAATCCCAAGTGATCGCTGGTGATATTCGTGTGACCCGTATTGGTCGTTTCATTCGCAGAACATCTTTGGACGAGTTGCCACAGCTTATCAATGTTCTCAGTGGTGACATGTCCCTTGTTGGCCCGCGTCCGCACGCCGTTGGCATGCAGACGGCAGGTATAGAAACATACAAATTGGTCGAGGATTATGCGCACCGTCTTAAAGTGAAACCTGGCCTTACGGGCTGGGCGCAAATCAATGGCTCTCGCGGGCCACTGCATGACGCTCAAAGCGTGGCTGATCGTATCTATTACGATATGGAGTATATTGAGCGCTCAAACATCTTCTTTGATCTGATGATCATGATTAAAACTGTGCCGTGCTTGCTCGGCGATAAAGAAAATATTCGTTAGGATAGCGCCTCTATGTGGAAACAACTCATAAAATATGTTCCCGTTAATATAGCTTCAATCGTTGTCAGCTTTGGATCGATTGCTATTTTAACGCGGCTGTTTACGGGAGCCGAGTTTGGACGTTACACCCTCGCTATAGCCGCCATGCACTTTGTGCATATGGCGGCATTCACATGGATTGAAGCGGCTATGTCAAGGTTTTACGCTCGCGCCGAACGTGAAGGGAAAATGGCCTCACATCTAAAAACATCCTATACGGTTGGTATTATCATGGCAGTAACTAGCCTGCCCATATTTCTCGGACTTGTGCATATATTGCCCCTAGAGCCACGCATGAAAATGCTGCTAAGTTTTGCATCATTCTCGACCTGTTTCACCCTTGTCTATAATATCGGGATAGAATCCCATAAAGCTGCGCACCGAATTGGCCGTTATAGTGTTATTCAGTCATCCCAAAGCCTGCTCGGGTTTAGCGTTGGTATTATCATTATTCTTATGACCGATTTACGCGAAGTTTCACCTTTCATCGGTATTTTTATTGCCAACACAATCGCTATTATCATCGACTTGCCCTTTATGTTACGGCGGATGAAAGGCGGCGTGGTCACCAAAAAACGCACCCTGAATTATTTTACTTACGGCATGCCGATCTGCCTGTCTTTGATGCTCACTTATACCCTCTCGCAAGGAGATTTAGTGCTGATAAAATACTTCATGGACGACACGGCGGTTGGACAATATAATGCGGGCTATAACCTAGCCAACCGCTCCCTTGATATGCTGTTCGTATGGATTGGCACGGCCGTGACCCCTATTGCAATAACAACACTTGAGCAAGAAGGTCTTGAAAAAACTAGGGAAGTCTTCAAAAATTTTGGCGAAATCATGCTCTTGGTTATTCTGCCTGCGGCCACAGGCGTAGCTCTTGTCGCAGAACCTGCCGGGTTTATATTGGGCGAGAGCGTGCGGGCACAAGCTGTAAAAATTATACCGTGGGTAGCCTTTGCCGCCGTGTTTAACGGTTTTATCACCTATTACGTTCTGCGCGCTTTTATAGTGTCCAAAAACACTGTCATATTAGCCCTGACCATGATCCCGCCAGTAATTATCAATGTTGGTCTGAACATATACCTTATCCCTAAATACGGTCTCATGGGCGCTGTTTGGGCAACTGTGATTTCCTACGCCGCTGGGTTTGTAATTTCAATGATTGTTGTGCGGCGTTGTTTCCCGCTGCCTTTGCCCTTTAAAGCCCTCATGAAAACTGGGTTTTCATGCGCTGTTATGGCGGGCGCAGTACTCGCTTTGCCAAACAGTATTAACGCCCTACCTGACCTGGCTGAACTTTTGATAAAAGCACTCGTCGGCGCAGTGGTTTATTGCCTTGTCGCCTTTGCCACCAATGCCGCAAATTGTTGTGGCCTTATTCAAGAGTTACTCACCAAGATAAAACAGAAAAAAGCGAGCCAAGCCGATGAAATGCCAGCATGATAAATACCGTAAAGAATAATGCCGCTAAAGCCGCAAAAACAAAGCCGGTTTTGTCTATCCTTATTCCTTATTATAAGGATGATCCAAGCGCGCTGCTCCGTGCCCTATTGGCGCAAACAAAACAGCAAACCCAAATCGAAATCCTTATCTATGATGATGGTACAAATGATGACGCCATTTATACATCTCTTAGTAAAATAGCAAAATCTGGGTATGTCCCTGTGCGGCTTTTATTCTCCGCCGCCAATAAAGGCCGCGCCAGCGCTCGCAACACGCTAAAGCAAAATGCGTACGCGGATTGGGTACTGTTTCTAGATGCAGATATGCTGCCCAGCCGTGACGACTTTATTGTGCGTTATCTCACGGAAATAATTTCCGAAAAAACAGATGTAATCTTTGGCGGCTTTACTGTGCAACAGCAAATATCGGCGCCAAACACAGAACTGCACCGTGCCTTTTCACAAACCTCGGATTGCTTAAGCGCGAAGGAGCGCACCAAAAGCGGCCCCCAATATGTGTGCAGTTCTAATTTATGTGTACGCTCAAAAATTTTAGACGCTGAGCCATTTGATATTCATTTCAAAGGTTGGGGCTGGGAAGACAGTGAGTGGGCCGCGCGTATAGCCAGTAAATACCGCCTACGCCACGCAGATATCCCTGCCCTACATTTGGGACTAGAGAGCACGGAAACCTTGCTTAAACGCTTTAAGGATAGCGCAAGCAACTATGTTTACTTTACCAATAAACACCCCGAACTTGCCAAGACATTGACGCTTTATAAGCTATCGCAAAAATTGCGCCATGTGCCAGGACAAAAACTATCCAGACCTTTGCTCGCAAGTACTGTTCGTAGTAAAATTATACCAACAAAGCTTAGGCTCATTGCGCTTAAACTATGGCGCGCTTCGTGGTATGCGGAGGCGTTTTCATGAGCACAATACAGCCATATGAACCACCGCGTTCAATCGGTGCAAAAATCGCGCGTAGACTCCTGCCCTATCAGGCAAGGCGCCTGCTAAAGATAAACTTGGAGCGGCCAGTTATCAGTTTTACCTTCGATGACTTTCCGCGCTCTGCACTCGATAATGGAGTCCGCATTTTAGAAGCCAATAATTGGCGCGCGACATTTTATGTTAGCGCTGGCCTGATGGGCGTAACCAACCATCACGGCCAAAATTTTCTGGCAGAAGATTTAATAAATATAGAAGCGCGTAATCATGAAATTGCTGGGCATACATTCTCGCATCTTGATTGTACAAGCATATCCGTAGAAGACGTTTTGCACGAAGTAGAAAGTAATAAAGAGGCGCTTCAAACTATGGGCGTACGGGGCGATATAGAGCACTTCGCTTATCCTTATGGAGCTGCAAGCCCAGCACTAAAAACCGCGTTAGCACAAAAATTTAAAACCATGCGTGGTATTGATGCGGGCGTACACACAAAAAGTGCTGACCTGAATGGTTTGCGCTCGATGGGGCTTTTCTCAGGTGCGCCTTTACGCGAGGCCATACAGGCAATTGAAAGATTAAAAACACAACCTGGTTGGCTGACCTTGTTCGCCCACGATATATGCGATAGCCCTAGTAAATGGGGCTGCTCGCCCGCAGAGTTTAAACAAACCGTGGACGCTGCTTATAAGAGCGGCGCGCATGTTTTACCCATTGGAAAAGCGCTAAATTTATTGGAGGCAGAGTATGGCTAAGCAGGCAGACATTACAAAAGGTGTATCCATTATTGTGCCAACGTTCAAACGGCCAAAGGGTTTGCGAGTTGCGCTTGAAAGTCTAATGGGGCAAAGAGCGGGCGAACTCACGCTAGAAATCATTGTTGCGGATAATGATCCAAAAGCGAGCGCAAGACATTATGTTACGGACTTTTCCAAAACGTCTGCGATTAAAATACACTATATTCATGTGCCACAGCCTGGTGTCTCTAATGCTCGTAATGCGGCGCTTAAAGCTGCCAAAGGGCGGTATCTAGCCTTTCTTGATGATGACCAAGAGGCTGGAAAAAATTGGCTGGAAACGCTTGTGCGCATTGCGGGCAAATATGGCGCTGGGCTAAGCTTTGTACCTACCTACGCCCGTATACACGGCAAATCTATCTATGACAAATACCTTGTTGATTTTTTCTCTCGCTATGGGCCTGCATTAGAAGAAGGAGTTCTAAGCATTTTTTTTGGGTGCGGAAATTCTCTTTTGGATACTAAGCTTTGCACCTTACCAACCCCCCCCTTTAGCCTTGATATGAACGAAACAGGCGGCGAGGATGATTTGCTGTTTGGCGCTTTGCTAGACCAAGGCATTAAAATCGCATGGTCGCGCGCTGCTGTTTGTTATGAGGATATTTTGCCGCACCGCGCAACGCCAGAATATATTAAAGTGCGAAGCTTTTCCTTTGGCCAAAGCCCGAGCCAAGAATGCGCCGATGGCAATAAACCTTTCGGCATTGTAAAATGGATGTTCATTGGCGCCGCGCAATATGCCGTGCATAAACCACTTTCTATTTTTACGAAATTGGCCAAGCGTCCCTCCTATATCAAACACCTTGCAAAAGCTGCTGAAGGGGCTGGTAAAGTCGTTTGGTTTAGCGGTTTTACGCCAAAACTTTATGGGGCCGCGGTGGTTGAAAATAAGGCGTTTTAACGCGGTCGCGCCAAAAGGCAGGCTCGAAGGAAAACAGCTTGGCTGTTGTCGCCACAAATATCACCCAGCTTAAATCATTTTGCTGTAAAATGGTTGACTCGGATAATGATATTGAAAAGAATAATATGGTAGAGAGAATAACCCAATAATTTTCTACCCCGCCCCGATACAGACGATCAAAAGCGAGCAACAACGTTAGCAAATAAAGAAATCCGAACATGGCCACAGCCACAAACCCTGCAGAGAGCCATGTTTCAACCCAGCCATTATGAGCCGTTGGAACGCCCCATTCCAAGGAAGATTTTACCCAATAAGACGGGCCTTCAGGGTTACTCCAAAACGTGCCATAACCATAGCCCAAGAGCGGTTTTTCTCTTATGGCCCGTGCGAGCGCGTCCCAAATATCCGTACGACCCGTAAGCGTTGGGTCTTTACCAATGAGTCCAAACATTGTCTCAGGCATAAAAATCATCAAAGCTGTGAACAGACCGATACTGATAATCATTCCGTACATGAGCGGGATACGAAGAACTGGAAAGCGGCGGAAAATACGAATAGCAAAAAACCCAAAAATTGCCACTAGTGCCGACAGCAATGCCCCTTTGGATGTCGAGAGTAAAATAAGCCCGAAGCACAAAACCCCAGCAGGAATCCAAAGCCACCAACGCTTAGGCTGCATAGCAAAAGCACACATCATCAGAAGAAGCCCCTTAGCCATATGCATACCAAATGAGTTTTTCTCAATCCATGCCCCGCGCCAAGCCCCTTCATGAATAGCCTGCATACGCCCAATCTCTGGCATAAATAACCCTAAGAACAAGCTAATTAAAGCCGCTATCAAAAAAACCAAAGCCAGCCTTTGAATAAGTCCATGCCAGTCATAACGCGCGGCAAGCACAAGCCCAAACAGGGTTGTCATCAAAAGTGCCACGCTACGGCGCATTGTAATCCCTGGCTCTATAGACCAAAAATAACTTATGCCGCACCACAACACGCACAGAATGAGGATAGGGTTGAAAACAACAGTCCGCAGTAAATTGGGCAGGCATCTTAGAGCCAAAAACAAGACCACAATATAACCTGGATACCACAATGAGCGTGCAAGCAATGACTCGCTTGACAAATCCGTTGAATTTATGAGTAAAAGCGACACTAGTGCCGTGGAAAATTGAAAAATAACAAGAAAAAAGATTATATTTTCTATCCAGTAAAAAAAACGTTTCGCTGCAAAATTACGCGCGTCAACCGCCTGTTTACCCATGATTACGGGCGGCTCTGCGCCCTGCCTCCTAGTATGAATGACAGCGTTTATACTCATGTTGGTTCACCATAAACCGTTGGCACCCTTTGTGTTCCATTATTAAAGATTACGCCAGCGCAATCAGTATCCATTGCCTTAATTTTGTTATATGCGCTCGCTAGGCTTTCGGAGCGCGAATCTCGGCTATGCGCAACGAGTATAGTCCGATCTGCTTCAGGACTTATGGTCTCTAAAATGTCCGAGCGGTCGAGCGCAGGCGTATCGATAATAATTGCCGCATAGTGTTTACGCAGCTCGTGCCAATAATTACGTGCATTTTGAATATGTACATTATGACCTGCTTTTAGATTTTCCCAATGAAAATGAGTAAAAGAAATCTTGCACGCCTGTAGTATATTAAGGCTCATAAAATGCGCGTCTGTTAGATTTAAGCCTTGCTCATTAACAATGGAAGGCGTGATACGCCAAAATGGTTGTTGGCCATAACTCGCATCATAAGGCCCTGCTGGTACGCCATAAATGGCTTGGTTTTCTGATGCAAAAAAGAAAGAGGACTGTGCATTATTTTGAATGTCCATCTCAACGAGTAGAACCTGCGCGCTCTCTGGTAAATTTTGCGCAGTAATAAGCGCCATATTGCGCGCTACATAAGAAGTCCCTGCATGACTATGCGGGGCACAAAGAACCGTAACCTCCCCTTGCCCGTCTTGGCGTGGATTGCGCGCAAATTGCGCTACGACACTTTGTAGACTATCTAAAGTATTTGAACCGTTCATAAGAGTCACGCAGCACTTATTTTTCATATGGGTTATGAACAAAGGGTTGGCCTGCTGTATTTTCTGGTACCTGACCTAAAACGGGGATGTCCCCAACAGGCCCAGTAAATGTTTCTGTAAAAGCTTCTGGCTGACTTGCTATTCCATTATAGGCCTGAGGGTGACTGCTCGCCAACGGAGTACCCATATGCGGGACGTTGCCATCTGCATAAACTGGCTCAGGTTGAGCATTGGGCGCATATGGATCGCGCGGCGTTTGGTTGACATAAGGTTGCTGCTGCATAGAAGAATCAAAGACTGGCTGTGCTTGCTCATAAGCCGCAGGCGCATACTCAGGCGCATACTCAGGCACACTATCTGGAATAGGGTCTTCTCTTCTATAAGGCTCAGGCTCCATCTCAGGCGCTTCAGCAGGCATTTTATAATCATCATAGCTTGGCACTACGGCAGCGCCAACTGGCACCATATGCTGGCGGTGATCAGCACCATAAAGTTTCGGATCTAGGAACACACGCAACAGGGCGAGCATGAACACTGTGAACAGGGATGCTAGTGTGGCGAGCGAGAACATAATTTTTTTCATATTACGATCTTTGCGCGGAATAGACGGACGCGCAATTTCCGTAATATTACTGCCACCACTATCTTGTTGTAATTGGCTAACAATATTTTCTTGTTCCTTTGCTGTCAGATTTATCACTTGCGTTTCTAAGGACGTGCGTTGGCGCATAAGATTATTATAAACGGGGCCAAGTTTGCGCATACGCTTTACCTTGCCAACGGCTTGATTAACTTGCGCTACCAATACGGTTTCTTGCTCGCGGTAACTATCTGCTTGTGCTTGGTATGTGTTTCTTTGGTCCATCAATTTTTGATGGGTTGGATTTGGCCCAACGCGGCGACCGCCATTAGGTTTACCGCCATAGGCATTGATTTGTGCGCGCAGTTCTCTAATCTCGGCTTGTTTGGCTTTAACTGGATTACTATTTGGTAAATATTTCGCCAAAAGTTGGCGTTTCTCAAGTTCGGCTTGCGCTAATCTTTGCGAAGCTCTATCATCAATATAAAGATCAATGGTTTGCGGTTGTGCCCGTAGCTGGTCTTCCGTTGTTGCCAAAGCCGTTTCGGCGGCCATAAGTTGCCCCCGTAATTTATTGAGATCGGTGCGCAGGGTTTCCGCACGTTTTTGTACGCCCTTTTGCTCGGCGCCAAATTCAGAAATATTATTTTTGTTCAAAATATGTTGAATTTTATCTTCAATGGTTTTCAACTGCTCTTCCGTTGCCCTGCGGCGCTCGGACACATCATCGCTCACCTCAGAAACAAATTTTTCTTTACGAAAAATTAAATATGCGCTCATGAAGGCATCTAGAGTTTTTACAGCAACTTCACCATCTTCATGCTTATAAGCTAGATCGACTATATAGGCTTTTGGTTTTTGCAATACCGTATATGATTTTTCTACCATTTTCACAATATCGTTCCAACGGTCATTTTTATCACGCTCTCCCGCTTTGACATACTTTTTATAAAGTTTGGGCGCAAATCGCTCTCCACCAACTTCTGGATCATCAATCATTTTATGAATAACTTCATCAATTAAGGCAGAGTTCTTAATAATAGCAACCTCAGTTGAAACAACCATATCTGGTGTAATAGTAATTCCTGTTTGATTGCTCCCTGTCGCAGAATCATAAACATATGATGAGCCAATTTTTACAAACAAACGTCCATCCGCTAAATATTGGCGTTTTATATCTTTGGTGAACCACCATGACGCCCCTATAAGAAAAATAAGCGCAATCAGCATCCAAGGGAGTTGCCGTAAAAATGATTTAGGAATTTCAGACAGGCGAATACTTGGCATACCATTGGCATAATCACCAATAGTCATATTACTGCCCCCAGAATTACCTCCAGAGCCATAACCACCTGAGTTACTGCCAGAACTATCAGTAAGCAAATTTCGTCCTTTCAAGGCCATAGCCCATCCTCATTGCAAAGTTAAATCGTTAACGCACAAGACCTTCTAAAATTTAACAATTCCTTATCCATTTTTACTAACACTTGAACACCATGATTAATTTCTGATTAAGGTTGGTTAAAATGCAAAAAATAGTCAAAATTGTCGCTTTTGGCGGGGGCATAGCCCTCTTTGCGGGCTTTTTGGGCGGGTGTTCGCCCCAATCTGCTATGCATCCTTATGCAAAAACGAATCACTTGCGCACTCAAAACACCTATAAAATTAACCATAATCTTCCATATTATAATGCCCGCTATGGCAATATTGGTCAGAAAATGGGCGGCCCTAGTAGAAAATATGCTAACCGTTATAACCAATTGCGGGGGCGCAAAACAGGCGCCGACCAACAGCGTGCACCTCTACCAGGCCCGCTTGATATGTTCCAGCGCTGGATCGACTATGAGCCGCAATATACGCTTTATCCTGGCGATCAAATCGATGTGGTGGTGCAAACTGCGCCCGAACTATCCAGAACTCTGACCGTAGGGCCAGATGGACGTATTTCCATGCCGATGACAGACCCAATTATGGTTGCAGGCCGTCCACTTCCCTATGTGAAGAAAGCTTTGCAGGCTGAGCTGGGCAAACAATTACGGGACTCTACGCTCGCGGTGACAACACGCGCCTTTGCTCCACAGCAAATTTATGTGGGGGGTGAAGTTGGCCAGCAAGGAACATATACATTATCTGGGCCTATTGGCTCACTAGAAGCCGTGATTATGGCGGGCGGATTTCTACCATCCGCTAAAACCAAAGAAGTGGCGATTTTACGCCGCGCGCCCAATGGCAACCTCATGATCAGAACCATCAATCATAAAGGCGGTATGCGCAATATTCGCTCGTACGCTGACAATATGCAACTAAGGCGCGGCGATATAATCTTTGTACCGCGCAGCAATATCGCAGAAATCGGGCTGTTTATGCAGCAATATTTCCGTGACGCTCTCCCGTTCCAGCCAACACTAAGTTATAATATTGGCAACCAGATTAACGGCAATTAAGTGTATTATACTTTAAGCAGCTTGGTTTTTTGCAACAGCTGCGCAGTTTTTCGCAAACCATCTGCGGGCTGCGCGTAGTGCCAGCGTAATATCTTCCTTATCCATTTCATTAGACAATTCGTTTTTATACGCTTTAGCAGGCTGTGATCCCATCATTGCCGCGAGCGAAAACCATTTATGAGCCTCAATGAGGTCTGGTCCCTGATCTTCATGGTCTGTGGAATATATTAAGCCAAGACGGAACAAATCCGCAGCTTCTGCTTTTGCGTAAATAGCCTCGCGGGCTTCTTGTACTTCAACATCTGTAAAGGCCATACCTTTCCCCCATGTTTTTCATTTACCTAACACCATCGGGAACATCCTTTTGGTGGTAACGATTTTGTATATTTGGATCTACGTCCCAACCGCTACAAACCCATACTTACCAAACGAGGTTGATATAAAGTTAATTATAGTAAAGGTTAATCATGATTTATTTGTGTTAATTTAAGTAAATAAGTGTTTATATTAAATTTAAACAAGCTTAAAATTAAATTACTTTTCATTTTATATTCAACAACATCAAGTACAATATAGTATAGTTAATTTACACTGAAAGATTAGAATCACTAAAATTAAATGCATTTTTTTGTAAAAAAACCAAATGTAAGTGAGCTTCACTCAGGAAAACTGCGAACATACCTAATGCTTGGTAAAAATACGGGCTCGTTTAGGCGTAAAACTTTACGAGTTGATCCAGATTTGCACGATTTACCCGCAAATCATTAACGCGTGCATCAGGGTTAGCATAACCCATAGCCATTCCAACAATAATATGCTGCTTATCGGGGTGGTTTGTGTGCTTCTTGACCGTATGCTGAAACCTCCGCCACGCCCCTTGTGGCGCCGTATGCAGGCCAGCTTCGCGCGCGAGTAGCATTAATGTTTGCAGATAAATACCAATATCCATGAATTGCGGCGCGTCCATACGCTTATCTATGGTAATAAGAATTCCAACTGGTGCCCCGAAAAAATTGAAATTTTTACCAATTTGCATCATGCGCGCCTGCTTGTCCTCACGCGGAATACCCAAAAGATCATACATATCCTCGCCGAGCTTATACCGCCAAGAGCGCATAGGCTCCCAAAGAGGCGACGGGTAGGCTGGGTAAGTATCCCCTTCCGTCTCGCCTTTCATTAGTTTGCCAATGACTTCCTCGCGAAAATCGTTTAATGGTTTTCCCGTAAGAACATGTACATTCCAAGGCTGTAGATTGCCGCCAGAAGGCGCGCGGCGCGCGGTTTCAAAAATATTTCTAAGAATATCGTTTGGCACAGAGGTAGTGAGAAAATCCCGCACCGTAATACGGCTCTCAATGGCTTCAGAGACGGTATTTGATTTATCGGTGCTAATGCTCATTTTTCTTCTCTTCTTTAGCTTGTTTGTGCCCTAATGATAGCACCATAAATATGTATTCAATAAGCCCAATACCAAACCCTGCCCCCCCAGCATAGAGCAGATTGTGAAACTTCATATAAACCAAAGCGCCAACGCCCGAGGCGACGAACAAAACATTGACCCACAATATACCTTTGTATTTGGAATTAAGTGGTGTCATTCTCCTCTGCTGTGCTCCCGCATGTTTTTATCAGTGCTCTTTTTAAGCAAAGGTGTTCCAAAATGGGTAACAATCTTTTGAAATACAAAAAGAGCAAAACTAATTCCAATGGCCAGACGTGGCTCTAGCTCGATAAAATTGATCAAAATATAACAAATTATAAACGGAATTAAGGCCCCATTGATCCACAGAATATTTTTAAGATAAACCATTCCCGCTCCTGCTTTAGTTTTATAGTCCCAATTTCTTCTTCAAAATATCGTTCACGGCTTGCGGGTTGGCTTTGCCGCTCGATGCCTTCATCACTTGGCCGACGAAGAAACCTATGAGGCGCGGATTATCTGCGACTTTAGCGGCTTGATCCACGTTGGCATCAATGACTTCTTGCACCATTTTTTCAATCGCGCCTGTATCAGTGACTTGTTTTAGACCGTCGCGCTCTACGATTTTGCTTGCGCTTTCTTTGGTTTTAGCACCACCCTCAAACATTTTTTCAAACACATCTTTAGCGATTTTACCAGAAATAGTTTTATCACCAATCAAATCAAGTAAACCGCCCAATCCATCAGAGTTTACGGGGCTATCATCCAAATCAATGCTGGCTTTGTTCAGGGCGCCAAATAAATCGCCCATCATCCAATTGGCGGCAATTTTTGCGTTTCTACCTTTGGCTAGTCTCTCATAGAAATCACCTTTGGCTTTGTCCGCAGTGAGGATACGCGCATCATATTCAGGAATGCCATACTCGGACACAAACCGTGCTTTGCGGGCGCCGGGTAGTTCGGGCAAATCGGCCTTAATCGCGTCCACATAATCTTGCGTGATTTTAATCGGCAGTAAATCTGGGTCTGGGAAATAACGATAATCATGGGCATCTTCTTTAGAGCGCATGGTTCGTGTCTCGCCCTTGGCATTATCAAACAGCCGTGTTTCTTGGTCAATCTGGCTGCCTGCTTCCAAAATATCGATTTGGCGGCGGGCTTCGTAATTAATGGCTTGGCGAATAAAGCGCATGGAGTTGATGTTCTTTAGCTCACAACGCGTCCCAAGATCTCCACCTGGTTTACGCACGGATACGTTCACATCAGCACGCAAATTACCCTTTTCCATATCCCCGTCACATGTACCAAGCGCGCGCACGATGCCGCGAATTTTCTCAACATAAGCAGAGGCTTCTTCGGGCGAGCGCATATCAGGCTTGGACACGATTTCCATGAGGCAAACACCAGAGCGGTTCAAATCAACAAAGGTTTCAGTAGGTGATAAATCATGCACGGATTTACCCGCGTCTTGTTCTAAATGCAGACGCTCAATCCCAACAATAACGGAATCGCCACCTTCGGGCGTAATTTCAATTTCACCTTCACCGACAATAGGAAATTCAAACTGCGAAATTTGGTAACCCTGCGGTAGGTCAGGATAGAAATAGTTTTTACGGTCAAACCGCGAAAACAAATTGATCTGGGCGTTCAGACCAAGCCCCGTGCGCACGCCTTGCTCTATGCAAAACTCGTTGACCACAGGCAACATGCCAGGCATCGCCGCATCCACCAATGATACCTGCGTATTAGGTTCCGCGCCATAGGCCGTCGCCGCGCCCGAAAACAATTTCGCGTTTGAGGCCACCTGCGCATGAATCTCCAGCCCAATAATAATTTCCCAATCATGATCGCGCCCAGAAAGCCAATCTTTTTTCTCTGCTACTCGCTCTGCTGTAAACATTTTACCTACATTTCTTTTTTCTGGTCTTTTTTCTGGTCTTTTTTCTGGTCTTTTTTCTGGGTTTCCAGACTTGTTGCTGGAATTTGCTTATTCTATACCCACCACTTTTCAGGTTTTGCCGTGAAGTCCGCACATTTTTCTAACGCCGCTGAAGCCGCAAAGACTGTTTCCTCGTCCAGCGGGCGGCCTATGATCTGCAAGCCTAATGGCAAGCCATTATTATCGAGCGCGGCGGGGACGGACATGGCGGGGAGGCCTGCTAGGTTTGCCGTTACCGTAAACACGTCATTGAGATACATAGTCACAGGATCGACAACTTTGCGCCCGATTGCAAACGCCGAGCTTGGGCAAGTCGGTGTGAGGAGCGCGTCGCATTTCCCCCATACCGCTTTGAAATCATCTGCAATTTTGGTGCGTACTTTTTGCGCTTTCAGATAATAGGCGTCGTAATAGCCCGCAGAGAGAACATATGTCCCGATCATAATACGGCGACGCACTTCTTTGCCAAACCCTTCAGCGCGGGTGCGCTCATAGGTGTCGTATAAATTGTCACCTTCGATCCGCTCTCCATAGCGCATACCGTCATAGCGGGCTAAGTTAGAAGAGGCCTCAGCGGGCGCAACGATGTAATAGGCAGGTAGTGCGTACTTGGTGTGCGGCAAGGATACATGCACAATTTCCGCGCCGCAGCTTTCTAGCCATTTAATACCTTGCTGCCACAGGTCTTCGATCTCACTTGGCATGCTATCCATTGTATATTCTTTGGGAATACCAATTTTCATACCCTTCACGCCTTTGTCACAAGCGGCAGAAAAATCGGGCAAGGCCTTATTGATAGATGTGCTGTCTTTCGCATCAAACCCCGCCATGCTTTGCAGCATTATCGCGCTATCTTTTACGGTGCGCGTAATCGGCCCTGCTTGGTCGAGCGAGCTAGCAAAAGCAACAACGCCCCAGCGCGAGCAGCGGCCATAGGTTGGCTTGATGCCCGTTGTGCCTGTGAATGATGCTGGCTGGCGGATAGACCCGCCCGTATCGGTCGCACTCGCGCCCAAACATATATTCGCCGCAACCGCAGCGGCTGATCCGCCAGACGAACCGCCTGGCACAAGATTTTCACCGTTTTTCCAAGGATTGACTACAGAACCATAGTAAGATGTTTCGTTTGAACTCCCCATGGCAAATTCATCCATATTGAGCTTACCCAGCATGACCATGCCATCTGCTTTCATATTGGCGGTGACAGTACTCTCATAATGCGGCATGAAATTGCCAAGTATTTTACTCCCTGCCGTGGTTTTTAGCCCTTCAGTGCAATACAAATCTTTGATGCCAAGCGGCGCGCCCTCAAGAGATCCGCCCTCGCCTTTAGCAAGTTTAGCGTCCGACTTTTCAGCCGACTTCATCGCATTTTCAAAATCCGTAGTGATGAAAGTATTGAGAACCGCCGCGTCCATGCACGCATCAATATGCGCTTTGGTGATTTCCACGGAAGAAAACTCTTTGGCTTTCAGACCAGCCAGAGCCGCTTCAAGCGATAATTGGGTTAAATCAGACATGGCTTACTCCACCGACCTAGGGACAACAAAATAGCCCGCTTCTGATTTTGGCGCATTGGCGAGAACTTTTTCTTGCATGCCGCCATCGGTAATTTCGTCACAGCGCATGGGTGCGTCCATTTCCACAGCCGATGTCATAGGCTGTGTGCCCGTAACGTCCACTTCGCCAAGTTGCTCAATCCACACCAAAAGGCCGTTCATTTCATCGGCCAGAAATTCCAAGCGATCAGGCTCTATGTGCAGGCGAGACAAACGCGCGATTTTCCTGACGGTTTCGGCGGTTACGCCAGTATTTTTGTCACTCATTTTTGAGGCTCCATTTATCAAGAGTGTAAAATAACAGGGCTATACGTACAGAGCAAGGCCTGAAAGAGTTAAATAACCACTGGGCAAACTTTATTTACACCGCTAAAGAACCTCTATGATGGAATTACCTAAACCCGTATCTGGACGCATGGCGCCGCGCCCAAAGCTTGCCTCGACCATAGTCTTGCTGCGCGAGCATAAAAACGCACCGCAAATCTTGATGGGTAAGCGTTCTAAGCGGCACGATTTTATGCCAGACGTATATGTGTTTCCAGGCGGACGCGTTGATCCTTGTGATAGCTATGCACCCGCGCACGATCATCCAAATTCAAGAACACGTAAAATATTAGAGACAGCCATGCTCCCTGCCCGCGCCCGCGCCTGCACTCTCGCCGCCGTGCGCGAAACATTTGAAGAAACGTCGCTTATACTTGGCAAGAGGTGGGCCGAAAAACCAAAAGCGATTAATGATGCCTCATGGAAAGCCTTTCATGGGCAAGGCTATTTGCCAAACCTGTTTAACATAGAGGTGTTTGGCCGCGCTATCACCCCACCGCACTGCGATAAACGATTTGATACATGGTTCTTTTTAGTGCGGTTGGACGCGCAAACAGGCGCACGCGCGTTTCAAAATAGTGCAGAACTTGTCGATACAAACTGGTTTACAATCGCGCAAATCAAAGAGCTAAAAACCCATAGGGCTACGGATATGATGATCGGGCAACTTGAAATATATTTAGGTTATGACACTCTACCGCCTGACATTTTTTACTCCCGCGCCGTGCGTAATAAATTCAAATTTTCTCGCTTTCCTGCCAAATTTTCTCGCTTTCTTGCATGAGTGCCCCTAATCTAAAAATGACACAAGAACAAAAACAAGGCATTTACACAGCCATTGGGACGACCTTTATGTTGGCGTTGGCATGGGGCCTTTCCTCGCCTTTGATCTCCCAACATTTAGAGCGCATGACGGGCTCTGGAACATTACTTGGCTGGCTTATATCCCTTGCCGCCATGGGCACGATTATTACAACGCCTTTCGTTCCAAAACTCTTAAGTAGGTTTAGCGCCCGCTCGGTTATGATCATGTGTTTGTTCTTGGGCTCGCTGACCATCCTGGCTCTTAAGGTATCTATGGATACTACTGCTTGGCTGGTTATCAAGTTTTTTGGTTCTTGCTTTTTCACCATTATCTTTGTGATTGCAGAAATATGGATTAACCAATTAGCGCCTGATCATTTACGAGGGCGCCTGTTTGGCTTTTACGGCGCGGCGCTTGCAGGGGGGATGGGGCTAGGGAGCGGCTTGGCAGTGTTAACAGGTATTGATGGCTGGATGCCGTGGCTTGTTTGTTTTTTTATAAATCTATGCGCTCTATTACCTTTTATTATATGGTACAGGGCGGAAAAAATTAAAAAAACGCCCAAAGAAGACGCGCGTTTCTCGGTGATAATAAAAATAATACTGGCTGCACCTGCAATTATGGTCTGCGCCGTTGTTTTTGGCGCGATCGAGCAAAGCATGATCTATTTTCTACCTGTCTATGATACCCGTCTGGGTCATAGCGAAGATATGGGGCGTAAATTACTGCTAATAGCCGCAATTGGGAACGCCTCGTTTCAAATTCCAATGGGCATGTTGGCCGATAAGATCAACCGCAATCGTCTAACTATTTTTCTTATGGCCATTGCCGTGCTTGGCCCTATAGCCATGACGCTTGTCGGCAGTAATTTTGCCGCTCTTGCCGCCCTTGCATTTTTCTATATCGGGCTTACCACTGCGCTTTATACGGTTGGTCTTGTACAGCTTGGCGAGCGATTTAAAGGGCATAAACTTTCTGCCGCCAATGCCGCCTTTATCGTCGCTTACGGCATAGGTTCGTTGCTAACACCGCCTATTGCTGGCAAGATGATGGATATTTATAGCCCTGAGGGCTTTATGTGGACAATGGCCGTACTTGGCGCATTTGGATTTTTCATTGTTACAGTACGGCGGCTGCGTTTTAACCGTTGACAGGCATAGCCTTGTGCCGTATTTCCGCGCATTACAGATTTAGACTATAAGAATTAAACTAAAGGATAATCGCCATGGCGAAGCCAACCACCATTAAAATTCGTCTGAACTCAACAGCGGGAACTGGATATTTCTATGTTACGAAGAAAAATGCCCGCACAATGACTGACAAAATGGTCAAAAAGAAATACGATCCTGTTGTACGTAAACATGTTGATTTCAAAGAAGGCAAGATCAAATAAATATGATCAAAACTTTCATCAGACTTACAAAAGCCGCTTTTTAAGCGGCTTTTTTATTGCCTGCACCGCGCACTTGATTGCGCCCGTTTTGTTTGGCTTTGTAAAGGGCATCATCGGCACGTTTGAACACATCGCGAAACTTATCGCCTGGATAAACCTGCGAAACCCCTGCGCTAACTGTTACGCTGAAAGCCTGTCCGTCTACATGTATGGACGTGCCACCAATGAGCGCACGGACGCGGTCAGCAGCCAAAACAGCAGCTTCTTGATTAGCTTCTGGCATAGCCACAACAAATTCTTCGCCCCCATAGCGGCTGACAATATCAATAGAACGCATATTTGTGGCAAGGCGCGCAGCCACGGCTTTGAGAACAGTATCGCCCACATCATGGCCCAAAATATCATTAACCCGCTTAAAATTATCAATATCAAAAACAACGATACTAAATGGTGAGCCAGATTCTGAGAGTTGATCAAATAATGGCGCAATAGAGCGATCAAAATAGCGGCGATTGCCAAGCCCTGTCAGCGGGTCTGTCACCACCATCTCCAAGCTCTCATTGAAATTTTTTTTAAGGCTATCGGCATAAAATTTACGCTTTAGTTGGGTGTTGACCCGTGCCACAAGCTCCTGCCTCTCTATTGGCCGCATCAGCGTATCATTAACGCCAATATCATAACCACGCACAAGCCGAACTTGCTCATCAGGATCGCCAATGGCGAGAATGGGAATATCACGGGTTTTCTCATCCGAACGCAGGCGCGCACAAAGCCTCAGCCCGTCAAATTTTTCAGAAACAAGCGAAACGATAACCAAATCAATATGCTCAAAAGCATGTTCCACAGCTCGCTTTGGATCTGTTTCTAAAATTACCTCATGCATATTTTGCAGGGGTTGCGCCATTTTTTCAAGTTTACCAATATGATCTTCAACAATTAAAATCCGACCAAAGCGCTTATCAAGCTGCTCGATCACGGGTCTAGAGTTCTCAATCGTATGCCCAGTATGGCTAAGAAGCTGGTCTGTCACCATTTTTAGCCGCAAAAGGGATTTTACTCGCGCCATAAGGTTAAAATCATCAATAGGCTTGGTGATAAAATCATCCGCGCCTGCTTTTAGGCCGCGAATTCTATCTTTACTTTCTTCCAAGGCTGTAACCATAATAACGGGAATGTGCCATGTTTTTGGGTTTTCTTTAAGGCGCTTACACACCTCAAATCCGTTCAGGCCTGGCATCATGGCATCAAGCAATATTAAATCAAGCTTTTCAGTGGCTGCTATTTCAAGTGCTTTCTTGCCGCTCATAGCCATAATCACATCATAATATTGCGCCGTCAGCTTCACTTCTAGGAGGTGAAGGTTGGGCGCCAAGTCATCTACAATAAGAATACGAGCACTCATAACGCTTACCCTAAGAATTTTCGAATTGTTGCAAGGAATGAAGATACTGTTATCGGTTTGGATATATAGGCTTGACAGCCCCCGTCGCGAATACGTTTCTCATCGCCCTTCATAGCAAAAGCCGTAACCGCAACAACTGGGATTTTAGCCAAGGTTTCATCGTCCTTAATCCATTTGGTCACTTCCAACCCTGAGACTTCTGGTAGCTGTATATCCATTAAAATAAGATCAGGCTTGTGTTTCTTCGCCAACTTAATAGCCTTCAGGCCTTCACGGGTTTGATAGGTATCATACCCATGTGCGCCGAGTAAATCAGAGAACAGCTTCATGTTAAGCTCGTTATCTTCTACAATTAAAATCTTTTTGGGCATTGCTTGCAACATATCTACCATTTCACCTTTTGGGCGCTTTAGTGCGCTCTTTATATTCCCTATTAAACACCAATATGATTAATCAAGAGTGTCCAAGGTCGTAATAATTTGTTAGTTTCCTTAAATAAGAACATACAGAAAACATTATAAAAAATGGTGAACGCATAAATGAGCACTCATATGGGTCATAAACAAGGAATATGTCGAAATTGCGGCGCGGCTGTGCCCGTGGAAAACGAACAATGCCCCATCTGTAATTCGAGAAAACTGTTAAAGCATGACGAGCTTTTTGATCTCTCTATCGCCCATATGGACTGTGATGCGTTTTTTTGCTCAGTCGAAAAGCGTGACGATCCTAACCTTATTGATAAACCTCTCATCATTGGTGGTGGTCGGCGCGGCGTTGTGGCAGCAGCGTGCTATAATGCCCGCGTTTACGGTGTACGCTCGGCCATGCCTATGTTCAAAGCCCTCAAAGCCTGCCCCCACGCCGTTGTTATTCGCGGCAATCATGAAAAATATAACGCAGAAGGTAAGCGCATTAAAAACATGATGCTGGATCTCACGCCTCTAGTTGAGCCGCTCTCTATAGACGAATCCTTTCTTGATCTTACAGGGACGCAACGCTTGCATGGCGCCTCCCCTGCTCTCTCTCTTATCCGTTTGCAGCAAAAGATTGCGCACGAAGTTGGAGTCACGATCAGTGTTGGTCTGTCCTATAATAAATTTTTAGCCAAAACCGCGTCCGATTTGGATAAGCCGAACGGGTTTGCCATATTGGGTTCTGTAGACGCTTTGGGGTTTTTGGAAAACAAACCTGTCGAGTTTATTTACGGCGTTGGCCCTGCGTTTGCCCGCTCTCTTAAAAAAATAGGAATTTTGACCATCGCTGATGTCCGCAGGCGCGAGGATAGCGATATGATGAAACGCTTTGGCGAAGCGGGATTACGCCTTGCCCGCCTTGCCCGCGCAGAGGATAGCCGCCCCGTTAAACCAAATTCAAAACGCAAAAGCATATCCAAAGAAACCACTTTTAACGAAGATATCAATGATGAAAGTTTGCTCTCTGATAAATTATGGAAATTGTGCACTGAAGTTTCAAGCATTGCTAAAAACAAAAACTTAGCGGGGTTTGTAGTCACCCTAAAACTAAAAACGCGCGATTTTAAAACCATCACGCGGAGACGCACACTGCCCGAGCCAGCACAGCTCACCGATACTATTTTCCGCACCTGCCTACCTTTGCTACAGGCAGAGATAGGTGGAAAAAACCGCTACAGAAAATACAGACTCATTGGCGCAGGGTTATCAGGTCTTTGTTTGCCAACGGGTGATAGCGGTGATTTATTAGACCCAAAGGCGCAAAAACGGGGTTGCGCCGAGCGCGCCTCCGACAAAGCACGGGTTAAATTTGGTAATGATGCCGTCATGACAGGGCGATCCTACCGTAGCAAAAACCCTCTAAAAATAAGCCGATAGACAAAACATAGCTGTAAGAGTTTCAACTTGAGCAACCAAACATTATTGTGTCAGGTGGTAAGGTAATACAGTGAAATATGGACATAAATGGCTATATATTTACGGTTATTTGTATATTAAGGCTACTCTTGTAAAATAGTGTGCGCTTTTGTTTAGTTTCCGTTCAGGTTCAGTTATATATATAAATCTTGGTTAACGGCGATCGCCATTAACTCAGAACCCTGTCCTGCCACGCGCCCCGTGCAGTGGCGGGGTTCACTGCAGTTCCGTCTTGGCAATTCTGTCTTGGGTATGCTTAGTAAGGCGGAGTTGGTAGGGCGGAGGCGGCTTAAATAAGCAAACACTTAATCTGTCTCGCATCTATATGAACTTATACACAACAGTACTTTGATTATATTGGGAATATCTTTGTATGAATTTATTTAAAAATACTAACTGGGTAATAAGCTATAGTTTTACTCCAGGAGATTCCAAAAAGGGTGAAGCGGATAACAATTTGCAAAGCATTGGCGAAACTATTGCTCCGTCTAACCATCACTTAACCTTTGGCCAAAAAGTATTAAACAGCAAGCCCTTATTTATTGGGTTGCTTTACATAATATCAGCCTATATTGTACTTTTCCTGTGCTCTACGTACGCACAGGCGCAAATCTCAACGCCACAAGATGTCCCTGGTCTCGTCTTTTGGGTTGATGCCACAGATGTCAACAGTAACGGAGTGCAGCCTGCAGATAACAGTGTCGTGACACGCTGGGTTGACAAAAGCGGAAACGGTAACAACCTAACGACTACAGCTGGCACAATTACCTTTGAAGCTACGGGATTTGGCGGCATTAAACCAGGTTTGAGATTTCCTAGTGGCGCAGATATGGATGCCGCCAATCCATTTTCTGGCGTTACCCAAAATGCAATAACACTGTTCTTTGTCATGGCAGACGTGACACGCACGTCCAACTTTGCCGTTAGTTTGAACGGGCATCGCATATGGGTGGCAAATCGGTTTTCCTTTCATGCTCCGTGGCTCGACGGTAATATTTACTTTGACGCGGGGGGATGTTGCACACAAACACGTCTAAGCGGAGTTTTTCCAAACGCCGTGACTCAGACCACGCTTATTACAGGGTTCAATGATCAACCCGGCCAATCACAACGTTTGCGCATTGATGGGCGAGCCTTTCGAGCAGATGCAACAGCCAATAATGCGAGGGTGTCTCGCGGCATACATTTGGGCAGCCTATCTGCCAGCCGTCCTTATGATGGCCGGTTTGCCGAGGTTTTAATATATGACCGAGCATTAACGAGAGGAGAAATTACAGATGTTGAGTGTTTGCTGCTTTTAAAGTGGAAACTATCAGCGGCACCGGCTGGATGCAGGGTTGTTGTTTCAGCGAACAAAACGGTAAATGTGTGGGATCCAACCGCATCTGGTTTATATGCAGTGCCTGGAAATGATGTTATTTATACGATCACCATGACACATGAAAGCGGCCCCAATCTAGATGCTGGGACTGTCTTTATAGCGGATACATTGCCAGCAGAAACTATATTTTATAATGGTGATATTGATGATACTGGCCCTGAAACTAATCCCGTATCCTTCGCGGATACTTCTTCTGGACTAACTCTTAATTATGCGACTGATGTTAAGTTTTCTGACTCGGACACCAAGCCCAAGAACATGTCAGATTGTACTTATACGCCAACAACAGGATATGATGCCTCTGTACGGCATGTGTGTATAAAGCCATCTGATGCTTTTAGTTCGGGAACGCCAGATCCCTCATTTTCCATATCCTTTAGAGCGCGGATAAAGTGATTTTCGATCTTTTCCCCCATTAAACGCCGAAATAAAGACTATAGTGCCGCCACAGAGTCTAACATTAAGGCTTATCCATGTACCTATCAATGTGGTGAACTAAAGAAGAAGTTCAAGATATATCCTATCGGTTATCTCCACATCGACATTGCCTAGGTGCGCAGAGGCGCCACAAGCTATTAAATGCCCTGCAAATACAATCGACAAAAAACCACGCTTTAGCACTTTTATACTGTTGATACGCCCTTTTTGCAGGCCTATAAGAGTCGCAAATAAAAGATGAAGGTACTCCATGAATATTCACGAATATCAGGGCAAGGCTGTCCTTAAATCCATAGGCGCGCCCGTACCCAAAGGCGTTGCGATTTTTAATGCAGGTGAGGCGAAAGCGGCGGCCAAAGAGCTGGGCGGGCCGCTCTGGGTCGTGAAGTCCCAAATTCATGCTGGCGGGCGCGGCAAAGGTAAATTTGTTGAAAAGAGCGCAGGGGATGCAGGCGGTGTTCGTCTTGTGCGAACTCTTGATGAAGTGGTGGAAAACGCCAAGCAAATGCTGGGCGCGCATTTGGTGACCGCGCAAACTGGCCCGAAAGGTAAACAGGTTAACCGTCTATATATTGAAGATGGTAGTGATATTGATAAAGAGTTTTATCTCTCTCTTTTGGTCAACCGCGAAACATCGCGCGTGTCTTTTGTTGCTTCCACAGAAGGCGGCATGGACATAGAAGCGGTAGCGCATGATACGCCTGAAAAGATCGTCACTTTTGATATTGATCCTGCAACTGGTTTTATGCCTCATCACGGGCGTACGTTGGCGGGCGCGTTAAAGCTAAAAGGCGATTTTTCCAAACAGATCTATAAACTTGGCAAAGTTCTCTATGAAGGCTTTGTCTCCAAAGACATGGCAATGCTAGAAATTAATCCGCTCATTGTTACTAAAGATCAAAACTTACGTTGCCTTGATGCCAAGATCAGTTTTGATGGAAACGCTTTGTTTCGCCACCCCGATATCAAAGACTTACGCGATACAACCGAAGAAGATGAAAAGGAATTGACTGCGTCAAAATACGGGCTTAGCTATATTGCGCTGGATGGCACGATTGGCTGTATGGTCAATGGCGCAGGACTTGCTATGTCCACTATGGATATTATCAAGCTTTACGGCGAAGAGCCTGCCAATTTCCTTGATGTCGGCGGCGGCGCGACGACTGAGAACATTATCCAAGCGTTTAAAATTATCACGTCTGACCCGCAGGTCAAAGGCATTCTCGTCAATATTTTTGGCGGCATTATGAAATGTGATGTGATCGCGCATGGCATTGTGACAGCGATTGGCGAGGTTGGCCTAAAGGTTCCGCTCGTTGTACGCCTTGAAGGTACAAATGTTGCCAAAGGTAAAGACATTATCAATAGTAGTGATGTAGACGTGATTGCAGCTGATGACCTTGATGACGCAGCACAAAAAATTGTTGAAGCGGTGCGGAGGTAAAAGTGCATATTATTCTACTCTTAGTATTATTTATATGTGCGCTCTTCCCGGTACTGTTGTCATACGTAGGGCAAAAAACGGAAAATACTGATATTTTGTATAAAATTGATGCTGCTGATGATGTTGATAAAGCTCTTCAATTTGATCAAGGAGACAGTCATAACAATACGTTCTCTCCGAAATTTCAAATATTTTACGCTGACTATGATGCGTAGGCAAGTAATTGGTTAACTCTCAGGCCTAGGATTTAAAGAGGTACATTATGTCCATACTCATAAACAAAGATACAAAGATAATTACCCAAGGGATGACTGGTAAAACTGGGACATTCCATACGGAGCAAGCGCTTGCTTATCATGGCACGCAAATGGTTGCGGGGGTTACGCCAGGTAAGGGCGAAACGACGCATATTGGTTTGCCGAATTTTAATACGGTTGCCGAAGCCAAAGCGGCGACGGGCGCAACTGCTAGCGTTATTTATGTACCACCGCCGTTTGCAGCTGACGGAATTTTAGAAGCCATTGACGCGGAAATGGAACTCATCGTTGCCATCACCGAGGGCGTGCCTGTGCGCGATATGATTGCGGTGAAGCGGGCCTTGTGCGGATCAAAAACACGTCTTATCGGGCCAAATTGTCCAGGCGTTTTAACCCCTGATGAATGTAAAATCGGCATTATGCCAGGTAAAATTTTCAAAAAAGGCTCTGTCGGTGTTGTCTCGCGCTCTGGCACATTAACTTACGAAGCTGTGTATCAAACTACACAAGTTGGCCTTGGTCAAACCACGGCGGTGGGTATTGGCGGCGACCCCGTGAACGGTACAAACTTTATTGACGTACTGGATTTATTCCTTGGCGATCAGGATACAAAATCCATCATCATGATCGGGGAAATTGGCGGTAGTGCCGAAGAAGAAGCGGCGGAGTATCTATCTTACCAAGCCCAAAAAGGCCGCTCAAAACCCATTGTTGGTTTTATCGCTGGGCGCACCGCGCCAGCTGGCCGTACAATGGGCCATGCGGGCGCAATTGTATCAGGCGGCAAAGGCGGGGCAGAAGATAAAATTGCTGCACTGGAAAAAGCGGGCGTAACCGTTTCACCCTCGCCTGCCAAACTCGGCGTTACATTGATCGATGTGCTCAAAGGCTAACAAAAGGCTATACCTATGTCAGATAAACCGCGCTCACAAGCTAATCAGGGTTTTCTGGATACGCTGTATCTAGATGGAGCAAATGCCGCCTATTTGGAGCAGATGCAGGCGCTTTACGCGCAAAATCCAAATGCGATAGATGCGTCTTGGCGAGCCTATTTTGATGGGCTTGGCGAGGATGCGGGGAATGCCGCTAAAACGGCTCATGGCCCGTCTTGGCAACGCGCGGATTGGCCGCAAGATGACAGCGAAGAGTGGACAAAAGCGCTCACTGGGAATTTGGAGCCGCTCGAAACGAAAATAAAAGATACGCTACAAACAACAAAACCTCAAACCAGAGACGAAGATATACAACGAGCTACAAAAGACAGTATTTCTGCGCTCATGCTGATACGGGCATACCGCATTCGCGGGCATTTACTCGCTGATCTCGATCCGCTTGGGCTTATGAAACGCAAAATGCATGTGGATTTAGACCCTGCGACATATGGATTTAGCGAAGCGGATTATGAACGCCCGATTTTCACCAATGGCATGCTTGGCCTTGAGAGCGGTACTTTGCGCGAAATTTTAGATATTTTAAAACGTACATATTGTTCGACTTTTGGTGTGCAGTTTATGCATGTATCAGATCCAATTGAAAAACATTGGCTACAAGAGCGTATCGAGAGCCCTGATGAGCGCACGCATTTTACGCCCAAAGGCAGGACGATGATTTTGCAAAAACTTATTGAAACGCAAGCGTTTGAAGATATTTTGCAGCGCCGTTACCCAGGCACGAAACGCTTTGGCCTTGATGGCGGCGAGAGTCTCATTCCTGCTTTGGAACAAATCATAAAAAGGGGCGGCTCGTTAGGCCTCAAAGATATTAATTTTGGTATGCCGCACCGGGGGCGCCTTAATGTATTGGCTTCTGTTCTTAACAAACCATATAGCGCTATTTTTTATGAATTTTTAGGCGGGGTCAGTTCTGGCGTCGATAATTTTGGTTCAGGCGATGTGAAATATCATTTAGGAGCTTCGTCAGATCGCGTCTTTGATGGCAATGAAGTGCATTTATCCCTGGCGCCAAACCCATCTCATCTTGAGGCCGTAGATCCTGTCGTTATTGGCAAGGCGCGCGCAAAGCAGCAAATGCGTTCGGGCACGCACGAAACCCAGTCAAAGCATGAGGTTGCAGCAGTGCTTTTACATGGTGATGCGGCTTTTGCAGGGCAAGGTGTTGTCACTGAATGTTTTGGCATGTCTGCGCTGAGCGGCTATAATGTTGGCGGCACTATACATGTGGTGGTGAACAATCAAATCGGCTTTACAACGGCGCCGCATTTTTCGCGTTCCACGCCATACCCAACAGATGTCGCTATGATGGTCGAAAGTCCTATTTTTCACGTCAATGGAGATGACCCTGAAGCGGTAGTTTTTGCGGCGCGCGTGGCGACGGAATACCGCCAAAAATTTGGCAAAGACGTAGTGATTGATCTAATTTGTTATCGCCGTTATGGCCATAATGAAGGGGATGATCCAAGCTTCACCCAGCCAATTATGTATAAGGTTATTAAGAAAAAAAAATCAACCCGAGAAATTTATGGGGCTCGCCTTATCAAAAATGGCACGATTACCGCAGACGAATTTACGGCGATGAAAGATAAATTCGCCGCCTTTATTGAAGAAGAGTTTGATAAAGCACAAAGCTTTGAGAAAAAAGAACCCGATTGGCTCAATGGGGTTTGGTCTGGCATACATTTGCCAGATGATGATGAAAAACGGCGCGGCGATACGGCTGTTGATATTGGTACATTAAAAATGATCGGGGATAAAATAACTATAATTCCAAACCCCGAGGTGTGTCACAAAACCCTGAAGAGACTTATCAAGGCACGGCGTAAAAAAATAGAAACAGGCGTAGGGATTGATTGGGCTTTGGGCGAGCATTTAGCTTTTGGTTCATTGCTTGTGATTGGTTACTCAGTGCGTCTGTCGGGGCAAGATTGCGGACGCGGGACATTCTCACAGCGTCATAGCCATATCATCAACCAAGAAACGGAAGAGCGCTACACCCCCCTTAATCATATCCAAGAGGGGCAAGAGTATTATCAAGTTATCGATTCATTATTGTCAGAAAATGCGGTGCTTGGCTTTGAATATGGGTTCTCGCTCACTGAACCTAAAGCGCTTGTGCTGTGGGAAGCACAATTTGGTGATTTTGCCAATGGCGCGCAGGTGATGATGGACCAATTTATCTCGTCTGCGGAGCAAAAATGGCTGCGTATGTCAGGCCTCGTTATGCTCCTCCCACATGGCTATGAAGGTCAAGGGCCAGAGCATAGTTCTGCACGTCTTGAACGGTATTTACAGTTATGTGCCGAAGACAATATGCAAGTATGTAATATCACAACACCTGCGAATTATTTTCATGTTTTGCGCCGTCAAGTGCAGCGCAATTTTCGTAAACCTTTGATTGTCATGACACCAAAATCTTTATTGCGGCATAAACGTTGCGTTTCAACCCTTGAGGAAATGGGGCCAGGGTCTTGTTTCCACAGAGTGCTTTTGGATAATGCGGAATACAATCCAAAGGAAGGTGAAGTCAGGCTTGTTTCAGAGAGTAAGATTAAACGGGTATTGCTTTGCTCAGGGAAAGTGTATTATGATTTATTTGAGCAGCGCGAAAAACTTAGGCGCAAAGATGTGTATATTATGCGGGTCGAGCAACTTTTCCCCTATCCAGGCGATGCGCTTGAGAAAGAGTTATCTCGATTTAAAACCGCAGAAATAATTTGGGTGCAAGAAGAGCCTCGCAATATGGGCGCGTGGCAATATATTGAAGACTTTCTCGAAAAAACCTTGATTAAAATAGGCACAAAAAAACCAAGGCCACGCTATATAGGCCGTAAACTTTCGGCCTCAACCGCGACAGGTATTGCTAGTAAACATAAGGTCGAACAACAGGCAATTTTAGACGAATCTTTTGCGAAATAGGATAAGAACATGACAGATATTAAAGTTCCAAATGTTGGCGAAAGCGTAAGTGAAGTCACTATCGCTCAATGGTATAAACAAGTTGGCGATGCAGTTAAAAAAGATGAAACTCTGGTCGAACTTGAAACGGATAAAGCGGCGCAAGAATTGGTCGCGCCTGAAGACGGGGTGCTGGCTGAAATAGTGGTTCCAGAGGGCGAAAACGCTGAGGTTGGTGCACTGATAGCACGGCTTGATGGCGGAGTCGCGCCAACTGCGAATGTGCCACAAATGGCAGGGAAAGGAAGTAGCTTTGGTGGTTCAGAGCGACAAGCTGATAAAGAACCAATGCCTTCGGCCACTCGCATTATTCAGGAAAAAGGACTGAACGCTAACTCTCTTACTGGCACGGGAAAAGATGGCCGTATTACGAAGGGCGATGCTTTGGCTTCGAAATCTACATCAGCGTCCACCGTTTCTACGTCAAGTGCACCCACAATGGCTGCGTCAAGTGTGCCGCGCACGGCAGACGCGCGTGAAGAACGGGTACGAATGTCACGCTTGCGCCAAACGATTGCTCGCCGTCTTAAGGACGCGCAAAATACAGCAGCTATGCTCACCACTTATAATGAAGTGGACATGAGCAACATTATGGAGATGCGCAAAAAATACAAACAAGTGTTTATTGACAAACACGGCGTTAAATTAGGCTTTATGAGTTTCTTCGTTAAAGCTTGCGTGACCGCTCTGCGTGACGTGCCAAGCGTGAATGCGGAAATCGATGGCACGGACGTTATTTATAAAAACTATTACGATATTTCAATCGCCGTTGGCACTGACAAAGGTTTGGTTGTTCCTGTGCTTAGAAATTCTAACCATCTCTCGCTTGCAGGCATTGAAAAAGGAATTGGCGCGCTGGGTGCAAAAGCCCGCGATGGTAAATTATCCATGGACGAGATGAGCGGCGGAACTTTTACTATTTCAAATGGTGGTGTTTATGGATCGCTCCTCTCATCCCCAATCCTCAACCCGCCGCAATCAGGAATTTTGGGCATGCACAAAATTGAGAAACGCGCAGTCGTCATTGAAGATGAAATTGTTATTCGCCCCATGATGTATCTTGCGCTTTCTTATGATCACCGTATTGTAGATGGCAAAGGCGCGGTGACCTTCCTCGTGCGCGTCAAAGATAGTCTCGAAAATCCAGAGCGCATGTTGCTGGATTTGTAGGGCAAATTATGCTATATTCCTCTCAATTATAAAATTTTTGGGGAATAAATTATGTCTGAAATAACAACAAAACTACCTATTTGGTATTGGATACTCACCGCAATTTTAGCCCTTTGGGCTTTGATGGGGCTGTGGGTATTTTATGACTTTATGACAACAACACCAGAAAAATTAGTTAAATATGTAACGGATGGAACCTTTAGCCAAGAATATGCTGATTATTATAGCAACTCACCTTTGTGGCATATGATAGTTTTTGCAATCGCTATATTTAGCAATTTGCTGGGCGTGCTGAATTTGATAGTGCGTAAGGCTTGGGCAGCCCCTCTTTATACTTTATCCTTGTTAATGGTCGTCATTTCATTGATAAAAATGTTTGCGATTGATAAAGTGTATACAATTATGAGCAGTGGTCAAATTGGCATGGAATGTGTTGTATTAGTGCTTGGTATTTTGGGTGTTTGGTTTGCGCATATATCTAAAGCTAAAGGATGGTTAAAATAAAGCGGCATTTAATTCTGATTATTATACATTTTTTTAGGCCATCTGCGGTGAACCCAAAACCAATCGGTGGGGTTGGCGCGAATTTGTTCTTCGATGAAAGTTGTTATTTTTAGGACACCATCTTTAATGTCAGCTTCGAGATTATCCGTTTTCTGCAGTTTTATTTCCTCGTGCACTGTGACGCGAAAATTAGCACTTCCCGTGCGCACAATCGACATAGGAATTATTGGCGCGCCCGTTTTAAGGGCAAGCCGTGTTGGCCCTGGTGCGGTCATAGCGCCCACGCCAAAGAAGGGCACTTCAATACCTTCATTGAATTTCTGATCATTAAGAAGCGCGATAAATTGGCCAGAACGTAGCGCGCGAATAAGCTGCGCAGCGCCTTTAGCGCGGGATTTGGCAACCATAAGATCAATCCCATAAGCGGCGCGCTGAGCGCGGATGCGTTTGTCAAAATAAGGATTATTGGTGGGGCGATATGTCACTTGCACGGGCAGTTTTGCTTGCGAGAAAACGGCGGCCATGATTTCCCAATTGGCAAAATGCCCAGAGATGAGAACCGCGCCTTTGCCTTGTTCTTTAAGTGCCAATAAACGCTCAAGTCCGACTACTTTGACATTAGAGCTTTTATCAAAAACTTTTATACGGCTCAGCAAAGGAAATTCGCCAAATGTTCTGCCTGTATTGTTCCATATTTCCTTAAGCCATTCATTTAATTGACGGTTGTTCGCTTCAGGGAAGGCTATGCGCAACCCAGTTTTTGCAATATGATGTTTGGAAGTTTTGGGGCCGAGCCACTCAAATAGGCGGCCCGAAAAATTTGAGACGGTTTCCAATGAAAACGGCGCCATAAACAGGCGCACTATATCGTAAGCTAGAACCTCAAGCCGCCATTGCATATGTTTAAAGAATTTCACTATTTATCCGCGCTGTGCTCTCTCTATAATCGGGTGTAAAATGCGGCGTACGGTAAGTTCGTCTTCAAACACTGCGTTGACGGGCCAGCAGGTTACATATTTTTTAAACCCTTTCGGCAAGCGTACATAATCCTTTTCCGTGGTGATAAGGCGGGCACCATATTCTTTGGAAAGATCGAGCAAATTCATCATATCTGTGTCTTTATACGCATAATGATTCTTATAAGATAGAGCTTCGACTAGATTAGCACCTTCGCGCGAAAGAGTATCAAAAAATTTATTGGGCCGTCCTATACCTGCAAAAGCAAAAAGTTTTCCAACTGGTGGGTGCACTTGGGAACTTAGGCAAGCCTGTAAAATCGGTTTTCCTTTTAGCTGTGCGAGCAAATGCGAATCTGGAACATAATTTTTGTGTGGTTTCATCAGGACAATTACATCAGCTCGTCCTAAGGCTTTATCAAGCGGTTCGCGCAAAGGGCCTGCTGGAAAAACACGCTCATTGCCAAACCCAATGACGGCATCGACTACAAGCAAAGACAAAGTCTTTTTCAGATATGGGTTTTGGTGTCCATCATCCATAATAATAATTTTTGCGCCCGCCGTAACCGCAGCTTTTGCGCCTTCGTCGCGGGCAATGGCCACCCAGACTTTACCGTATTGGGATAGCAATTTTGGCTCATCTCCTATTTGGGTGAAGCTGTGTTTGGGCGATACGATGATCGGTCCTTTTTCCGTGCCCCCATATCCGCGAGATAGCGCTACTGCGCCAAGCCCCATGCGGGTAAAGCTTTCGAGTAAATAAGCCGTAACTGGCGTTTTTCCCGTACCGCCAACGCTTGCATTGCCAACGCAAATGATAGGAATTCCTGAGTCATGGGGACTGGCGTCGTGAATTCTTTTGGCCGTAAAATAAGCGTATATTTTACCAAGCGGCGATAGCAATGCGCGCAAAACAGGGGCGGCATCACGCCCGTGCCGATGGTTCCAAAACTCTGGAGCACGCATAGCTAGCACCCCTTTTGATGATCAGGAAGAAGCGGAGATAATTGCGCCCAAACATAATCAAGGACAGCATTACGGCTGTGGGCAAATTTTAAGGCCGCGTCGGTGCGCGCCGTGCGCGCTGCCGTATCGCCAAGGCTTTTAATAAGGGCGGGCGCAAGTTCATCAGAAGATAATATTGATTTAGCGGCGTCATAAGCAAAAAGTGCCATATAGGTATCGGCGAAACTAGCAATATAACGGCCTGTGATTATAGCGCAGCCCAGACGAGCAGGCTCGAGCGGATTGTGACCACTAAGCCCATCTATTAATGAGCCGCCAATAAAGGCCGTATTGGCAAGGCGGTAAGCCAGGCCCATATGCCCAATCGCATCGATTATATAAACATCCGTATCCGCATTTGGCATCCGCCGAGAAGACCGCTGTAAGGTTTTAAGGCCAGTTTGAACCAGTATTGATTTTACCGATTTCGAACGTTCTGGGTGACGCGGCGCGAGAATAAGCAAGCTATTTGGCACGTGTTTTTTAACCTTTAAAGCGGCTTTAGCGATCAGCTCCTCTTCGCCTTCATGGGTGGAAGCCGCGCACCAAATCGTACGTCCTTTTGTGGCGAGTTTCAATTTTTCCAACGCCTGCTCATCTACGCTAAGTGTGGTAGCAGCGTCTTTTAAGTTACCGCTGGATTTTATCTCTTTTCCCATAAGCTCAGTAAGGCCATCGGCTGTTGTTTTGTCGGCCGCAAGGATAAGGTCAAAACAAGAGAGCAAAGCTTGCCCAGACTTTTTACCGCGCTTGTTCCAGCGCTCAATAGATTTGGCGCTCATGCGCGCATTGATAAGGGCGAGGGGGATGCCCGTTTCTTTGGTTTGCATTATCATATTGGGCCAAAGTTCGGATTCTGCAAAAATCGCCATGTTAGGCTGCCAGTGGGCCAGAAAATTACGCACGGCTTTTGGATGATCTGCGGGCGCGTATTGATGAAATGCATTTTGTGGCAAAGTTTTTTCAAGTAACTTTGCAGATGTGACAGTCCCCGTTGTTATGACAATATGAAAATTTGGGTGCTGAGATAAAATACGACTTATCACGGGCATGAGCATTTGCGACTCGCCCACACTTGCGGCGTGCATCCATATAATTTTACCATGTGGGCGACTATACTCTGATTTCCCTTGCCGTTCCCCAAGGCGCGCTGGGTCTTCTTTGCCGCTGCGAGCGCGTTTCTTTAACCACAAGGGCAAGGCAGAGCTAAGGGCGCGGGTGGCGGCGCTATAGAATTTGAGTGGCAGCGTCTTTTTCATTTGCACTCTTTTAGCGGCGCAGGGCGCACGGGGTCAATCCCCACGGCGCGGTCACATTTTATGCTTGCATCGTTTAGGAGTGTTTCTATGGATAGCCGAAGCCGCTCTATTTCCGCGTCATTCGCTTTGGGTGAGATAGTCACTGGCCCTGCCCAGATAATTTTACCGCGACCAAAGGGCAAAGGCAACATAAACTTGTCCCAAGAATTAAACAATTTATGACGTGATGTGGAGAGGGCATATGCTAATATGGGCGCGCCAGATAATTTGGCGAGGCGTAAAGCCCCTTCGCTCATATGTTGACGGGGGCCTTTGGGGCCATCAGGCGTTATGAAAATGCAGTCACCATTTTTTAGTGTTCTGATCATTTCGCGTAACGCCCCTGCTCCGCGTTTACTTTTGTCTTTATACTTGGCTTTACGCGAGCCGCGAATAACACCAATGCGAAGAATTTTAGATGTATGGGCGACAAGATTGCCGTCCCGAGATTTAGATATTAATACATGGGGTTTTTGCACCATTTTTGACCAGCCAGCGGTCGTGAGAAGAAACCTTGAATGCCAAGCACAAGCAATAAAACCTTCTTCGCTTTTTTGAATAGGCGTTAGAATATCAAGGCCTTCAATGTCCCACCTTGTTGTTCGGCGTACTAAACCCATATACCCTGCGAGCACAAGCGCTAGCAAAATTTGTACTGGTTTTAGATACATGAACCGTTTGAACAATGAACCGCTCCCTGCTATTGGCGTACAAGATATATTGGGTATTCGGCTCTTAGTTACAAGACTTTTAAATATGACGATAGACTTAAACACACAAGAGGGGCGCAAGGCCGCCTATAAGGATTTGATCTGGGGTGACCATGGATTTCTACGCGCCAAATTCAACAATCATCGCGAAATTGGCGGCGGTATGTGGAGAGCCAACCAGCCCTCACCAAAACGTATAGCGCAGCTTGGCGAACTTGGGTTTAAAACGATAATAAATTTACGGGGGGAAAGCCCTAAAGGGTATTATCTTTTGGAAAAAGAAGCGTGCGAAAAACATGGAATTACCATCGTTAATCACCGTATGTACTCGCGCGACACCCATAGTACCAAGAGCATGTATCGCCTGCGTGATATATTTGAAGAGATTGCATATCCCGCCATGATGCATTGTAAATCAGGTTCGGATCGTACGGGCATTGCAGGGGTGCTTTATAAATATTTCCATATGGGAGAGCCAATTGGAATTGCCATAGAGCAACTTAGTATTCGGTATCTTCATATGAAGTCAGGGAAGACAGGCATGCTCGACTTTTTCTTCAATGATTATCTGGAATATGCCAAAACCCACGACATAAGTTTTACGGATTGGCTTGACACTGTTTATGACAAGGGGGATGTCAAAGCGCGCTTCATGTCTGGCTGGATCGGCAATATGTTTACGGACAAAATATTGCGCCGGGAATAATTTACGAAAATTGTAAGTCGCAGAGTTTGGCGTAAAGGCCGTTTTGTTTTATCAAAGATGCGTGGGTGCCGCTTTCGATAATGTTCCCCTCATCAAGCACAAATATGCGATCTGCGTTTTTCACGGTTGAGAGTCTGTGGGCGATTACAAAGACTGTGCGACCTTTGGTTAAATGCGAGAGCGCGGTTTGCACTTTGGCTTCGCTCTCCGCATCTAGCGCGCTGGTTGCTTCATCTAGTAATAATATAGGCGCATTTTTGAGCATAGCGCGGGCAAGAGCTATACGCTGTTTTTGCCCGCCTGATAATTTCCCGCCTGCTTCGCCAGCCAAAGTGTCATATCCATTGGGTAAGGACACGATGAAGTTGTGCGCGCTTGCATTTTTAGCGGCTTTTTCGATTTCACTTTGACTTGCGCCCGCTTTACCAAAACCAATATTAGCCGTGATCGTGTCGTCAAATAAAGTTACGTCTTGCGAGACAAGCGCAATGTGAGCGCGCAGGTTTTCAAGGGTAAGGCTACGTATATCTTGGCCATCAATTTCAATACGGCCTTTCGAAGTATCATATAAGCGCGGGATCAGATTTAATATGGTAGATTTCCCCCCGCCTGACGGACCGACTAAAGCTATGGTTTCACCAGGCTTTATATTGAGGTCAATACCGCGCAAAGCTTTGGTGCCACCTTCATATGTGAAGTGCACATCGCTAAAAGTGACACGGCCTTCACTACTCGTAAGGGGTTTTGCATTTGGCGCATCTTTGATGATGATAGGTTCATCTAAAACGGTGAAAATACGGCGCAGGGCTGCTATGGCTTCTTGGACAACACTGTTAAGCGTGCCAAGGGCGCGAGCCTTGGGTGCGGCAAGGCCAAGCGCCGTAAGTACAGCTACCAACTGCCCGCCCGTGGTGGCGCCGCTGGCCATTTGGTAAACGCCAAAAGCAAGCACGCCCGCAATGGCCACACCCGCTAAAACCTCCATAATTGGGTCGACACGAGCTTGGTTGGTAACAAGTTTTAAGTAAAGCCGTATGCGTTCATCAAAGGCTTTGCCTAACTTTTTATCTTCAGGTTTTTCAAGACCATATGTGCGTACCATCCGTGTGCCGCTTAGGTTTTCGTGCAAAAGTGCGTTGATTTTACCCATCTGCATTTGCGCCTCGTGGGACGTGCCGCGTATACGCTTTGATATTTTGATAATCGGCAAGATCGCTAAGGGGTATACAAGTAGAATAATTAATGAGAGTTGCCAATTATAATAAAACATAGCGCCAATAAGAAAAATAAGCGTCAGGAGATCGCGCCCTAAATTATTCATTGTGCGCAAAAGACCTTGCGCGATTAAATTTACATCATTGGTGAAATGCGAGACATATATCCCAACAGAATTTGCACTGAGTTTGGCGTAATCTGTGCGCTGCAATTTTCTAAACATAGATTTTTGCAAATCGCCAACAATATTAAGGGCAACCTTGTTGGAAAGTATTGTTTGTACGAAAAGAGACAGGCCAGAAATAACTGTAAGGCCTATAACTGCTGGAACAACAAGCCTA
Source organism: Robiginitomaculum sp. (assembly GCA_965224735.1). GTDB lineage: Bacteria > Pseudomonadota > Alphaproteobacteria > Caulobacterales > Maricaulaceae > Robiginitomaculum_A. The sequence continues at coordinate 213,755 of OZ245059.1, forward strand.
ACAAAATTCTGAGCCTTGTTAGTGGCATTCTCAAGGCCCTCGCTGGCCATGTTCTCAACGATAATTTTTAAAAGCCACGTATAAGAAGCCGTAGCGGCAGCCACAATAATCATAAAGATAAAGGCAAGGATTAACGTGCCCAGATAAGGCCGAACAAATTCTTTCCAAAGACGGCCGATAAGCCTCTTGTCGTTGTCTTTTAGTTTTAGGAGATTGGCCACTGTGCCTCCTAGCCAATAACCCCGTCATTATCGGGGTCGATTAGGTGATGTGCGTGCAGCACAAAATAACGCATATGGGCATTGTCCACGGTGCGTTGGGCCGCATTTTTCCATGCTTTACGAGCAGATTCGTAACTAGGAAAAGCTCCAACAAACTCCACTTTTGATAAATCGTGAAACTCTGTTTTCAATGGATCGACAAGCTCACCTCCAATAACGATGTGCAATAGTTGGTCTGGGATTTGCTTTTCTTCTTTGTGATCAGACATACTGGTCTCCAGTTTTTTCTTACTTCGGCCTTTGTTTTGATAATCCGTAAGGCCATGGTTTACTTGTTCTAATAACAAAGCATGCAGGGAAGGGCTAGCACAAATCACGCCATTGTTTTTTGTACTTTCTTGGTCGAATATAAAAGGTACCCCTGTGAGATCGGTACTCACTGCGCCTGCTTCGTCTGCGATAATCACTGCAGCGGCTAGATCCCAATCAGATTTTGGCGTGAAGGATACGGTTGCATCGCGCATACCTGCGGCTACCATAGCGATGCGGTAGGCCATAGAATTGCGTATAGACACATTCATGTCGGGCCAACCAAGCCGTTTGAATTTTCTCGGATAGCCAATAATATTGCAGTTTTTAATGTTACTGCACCCAGATGGCGTGATCGGTTGACCGTTAAGCGTCGTCCCGCCGCCCAAAAAGGCTTGAAACATTTCTTCAGTAATAGGGTTGTAAATTACGCCAGAGACAGGGCTTCCGTTTTCAATAACGGCCGCGCAAACTGTAAAATGTGGTTTCCCATCAATGAAGGCGCGTGTTCCGTCTATGGGGTCAATGACAAAACTGCGCTCGGCAATATGACGTGACGCATCGTCTTTTGTTTCTTCTGATAGCCAACCATAATCAGGGCGTGCGTTCATCAATGTTTTTAATAGATAATCATTAACGGCAATATCGGCTTCGGTGACGGGGTGGTTTTCTTCTTTATTCCATTTTTTGGCATTACCCACATAGAAAAATTCTCGCGCGATAGCACCAGCATTTCGTGCAGCCTGTGTGAGAAGTTTTAAATCTTCTCTATTCACCAGCAATCACCATGTTGGGGATTAATAGGCTGGGTGCGTTAACGCTCTCTTCTCGCTTAAGATCATTACACGCAATTAAGCTTGCAAACATGTCTTTAAGATTGCCTGCAATCGTAACCTCACTAACGGGGTAGGTTTTAGCGCCATTTTCAATAGCAAAACCTGCGATGCCAACGCTGTAATCGCCTGTATTGGTATTGAGAGAAGGGCCAAACATTTCGCTTATAAATAAACCCTCTCCGATATCCTTCATGACTTGCTTAGGGCTTTGGTCGCCATTGTGGATGAATGCATTGGTTGCGCTAACACCAGGCGGGGAAGAAATGCTGTGGGTTGCATGGCCCGTGGTTTTCAAACCGAGCTGACGGGCAGATGCGCTATGGAGCAGCCATGAGTGCAAGACTCCCTCTTTGATGATTTTAAGCGGGTTACAAAAAACGCCTTCGCCATCCCATAAATGTGAACTTGCGCCGCGTTTGATAAAAGGATCATCGGTAATATTAATGTTTTTACTAAAGAGAGGCTTGCCAAGATCGTCTTTTAGAAACGAAATACCGCGCGTAATCGCTGGCCCAGAAATTGCGCCAAGCAATGCGTTTAAAAGTTGGGATGATACGCGTGTATCAAACAAGACAGGTAAATTTCCAGATTTCAGTTTTTTGGCACCAAGCCGTGCAATGGCTCGCTCGCCTGCTAACGTCCCAATTTTTTTTGGCTTACGAAGGTCTTCAAACCAGCGTGTGGATTGATAATCATAATCACGCTCCATCGCACTTCCATCAGAAGCAATGGCGGATACGGACAAACCATGTTGCGAAGATGAACGGCCCATAGAAAACCCATCACTCGTCATAAAATATAATGATGATTTAGCCATATAGGCATTGGCGCCTTCCACTTGCTGCACACCTTGAACGCTTAGAGCGGCGGCTTCTAGCTCTTTTGCGCGGCTAAATAACTCCCCTGTTTGCAAATTGATCGGATCATCAGTTTCCAGATCAAGTTCATCAATTTGTTCATGTGTCACCAATTTTTCAGAAGCTGCGAGTCCGCAATAAGGATCCTCCGGTGCCAACTTGGCCATAGCGGTGACCCGCTCGGCCAGCTGTTCCAAAGACGATTTCGAAAGGTCAGAGCTGGAAACGCAGGCTTGGCGTTTGCCAACAAAAACACGTAGGCCAATATCTTTGTTTTCGCTGTTTTCAATATCTTCAAGCTCTCCGCCCCGCGCGCCAATAGAGACGGATAATCCATGTGTGCCAGTGACTTCGGCAGCGTCCGCCCCCTGTTTTTTTGCAAGGCCAAGCAGGGTTTGTAGAACTGGTTTTAAAGCCGCTAGATTATGGGTGTTGTCGTTTTGAATTTTCATGAACCCTCATAACACTAAGGCGTAAATCTGCAATAGCTCATGTGAGTACACAATAGAGTAAATACCTTGCCTCGGCCAAGAGCTCCCCATGTTAGGATCATGCCCGTCACGCGGCGTATGCTAACACCAGTAATACTTGCTAAGGCCGATTGCGTGCAAGATGCGGCCAAGGGTGAGCATTATTCCTAGCCCGTGAATCCATGCTGATTTGCCACTAAAATTATGGTTAATAATGACTACCCATCATTATCCAAAGCATAACCTGCACTTCTTATTGTGCGGATTAGGTCGAGTTTGTTGCCGTTGTTTAAGGATTTTCGTAGGCGGCCTATGTGGACGTCTACTGTGCGCTCGTTCACATAGATGTCCGCGCCCCAAACATGATCGAGGAGTTGGGCGCGGCTCCAGACTTTTTGAGGGCGCTCCAGAAAGGTTTTGAGTAGGCGGAATTCGGTAGGGCCGAGCTTGATGTTTTTGCCATCACGGGTAACGCGGTATGTTTCTGCGTTCATCACTATGCCAGCGTACAAGAGTTCGAAATTGCCAGTGCCTGCTTTGCGCAAATTGGCTTTGATGCGGGCAATTAGCTCTTTGATAGAATTGGGTTTAACGACATAATCATCGGCGCCAACGTCAAGACCGCGAACCTTGTCATCCTCGGTGCCGCGCGCAGTGAGCATGATAACGGGGATGGTTTTGGTCTCTGGGTTAACTTTAATTTGGCGGCACACTTCTATGCCCGACATATCGGGGAGCATCCAATCAAGTAGAATAAGGTCTGGGTTATATTCTCGGATAAGCAGCAACCCTTCATCAGCAGTTGCTGCATGTTTAACTCGATAGTTCTCGACTTCCAGATTATATTGCAATATCTGGGCTTGCGTCTGTTCGTCTTCGATGATGAGGATAAGCGGTTTCATGGGCTTTCTTTACTCTTTTTTGTTTTTAATGTCATCAGGGTCAATAATCATTTTACTGGTTTTGTCACTTTTTGGCCTCTTTTCTTGTGGCCATTCCCCAGTAACAAGAAAAATGATTTCTTGGGCAATATCGACGACATGGTCGCCCATGCGCTCTATGTTTTTAGCAATAAACAGTAAATGCATACAGCCAGATATATTGCGGACGTCTTCCATCATATAGGTCAGAAGCTCGCGAAACAAAGTGTTATGCATTTGGTCAACACCCTCGTCTTGGATGCGTACGTCTTGCGCAGCATTTGCGTCACTTTGGTTATAAGCGTCAAGAACGGACTTGATCATATTTTGTACAAGTTCGCTCATGCGCACCACTGTGCCGATTGATCCTGTAAACGCTTCAGCCTTAGTAATGGTGTTTGTACGGCGCGCCATGTTTTTGGTGTAATCACCTATACGCTCCAAATGGCTTGCCATTTTTAATGTCATCACTACATTACGCAAATCCGTGGCAACGGGCTGGCGAAGAGCGAGAATTTTTATAGCGTTTTCATTGAGTTGCGCTTCCAGCTTATTGATACGTTTATCACCTTTAAGCACTTGTTTAGCCAGGGTACGCTTTTCTTTTTGTAAAGCATTGGTTGCTTCCAAAAGCTGCTTTTCAACCAATCCGCCCATCTCTAAAAGCAGGCTTTCTAAGCGGTTTAGATCATCATTAAATGAGGATACAATATGTTCGGTATTCATAGTTATCTCCTAACCTATTTTACCTGAAATATAATTTTGGGTGCGCAGGTCATCAGGATTGGTGAAAATTTTATCAGTCTCACCGTGTTCCACCAATTTACCCAAATGAAAGAAAGCGGTTTGTTGTGAAACCCTAGCGGCCTGAGCCATGGAATGGGTAACAATCACGATGGTATATTTTTCACGCATCTGCTCCATCAGATCTTCGACTACTGCGGTCGCTATCGGATCAAGCGCCGAACATGGCTCGTCCATTAAAATGACTTGTGGATCAACGGCAATGGCGCGGGCAATACATAGCCGTTGTTGTTGCCCGCCCGATAAGCCTGTACCAGATTCGTCCAGGCGCTCAAAAACTTCGTCATAAAGTCCAGCGCGTTTTAGGGAGGTATTAACAATGTCTTCAAGATGCTCTTTGTTTTCAGCCAGGCCGTGAATACGCGGGCCATAGGCGACATTTTCGAAAATAGACTTGGGAAACGGATTGGCCTTTTGAAACACCATGCCGATGCGGGCGCGCAGGGCGACAACATCAATCTTTGGATCATAAATATCTTGCTCGGCAAAGTAAATATTTCCCGTGACCCTACAGATTGAAATCGTATCATTCATGCGGTTAAAGCATCGCAGGAATGTAGACTTGCCACAGCCAGACGGGCCGATAAGCGCCGTGATTTGGTTTTCTGGAATATCGAGGTTGACATCATCAATTGCTTGCTTTTTACCGTAAAAAACGTCAACATTTTTTGCACTCATAATCGGCGACTTTACTGTTTGCGCTGTTTTTATATTAATATCCATCATAGATCCTATTACCAGCTTACCAGCGCCGCTCTAGTTTTTTGCGTAAAACCACGGCGAGTAAATTCATTAATATCAAAAAGGCGAGCAAAACGATAATCGCTGCCGATGTACGCTCAACAAAGCCTTTTTCAGGGCTATCCGCCCAAAGGAAAATCTGCACAGGCAAGGACGTAGCTGCATCTGTCACGCCGTGCGGAATATCGACAATAAATGCGACCATACCAATCATCAAAAGCGGCGCCGTTTCGCCCAAAGCCTGTGCCATGCCTAATATTGTTCCCGTTAGCATACCTGGCATAGCTAGCGGCAGGACATGGTGAAATGTTGCTTGGGTCTTGCTCGCGCCAAGCCCGTAAGCAGCTTCGCGTATGGTATAGGGCACGGAGCGCAGGCTGGCGCGTGCTGCAATAATTATCGTCGGCAATGTCATGAGCGCAAGCACCATACCGCCCACAAGCGGGGTTGAACGGGGTATATGAAATACGCCAAGAAAAATAGACAGTCCTAGCAAGCCAAATACGATAGAGGGCACGGCGGCGAGGTTGTTGATATTGACTTCAATCACATCCGTAAGTTTTGTTTTTTTGGCATATTCTTCAAGATAAACCGCTGTCAAAATACCGAGAGGAAAGGCAATCACGAAACATACAAGTAGGGAGAAAAATGATCCAAGCGCTGCGCCTAATATCCCAGCCATTTCTGGCTCGCGGCTATCGCCATGGCTAAAAAATGCCGTATTAAACTTCTTTTTTATCAGTCCGCTTTGTTTGAGCGTTTCAATATAACTCATCTTCTTATCATCAAGGCGGCGCTGGCTTTCATCAAGGTTTGCATCGATTTTGCCCTTCATGAAAAGGTCAACTTCGGAAGATGCGGGGAGCCATATGGTTTGGGTGGTGCCAATCATGTTTGGATTATGGTTAACCATCTTTCCCATTTCAAAAACCGCGCCGCTTGAAAGCAGTTTATAGAGGTGTTTTTTATCTCTTCGCGCCGTTATCTCTGGAAAGGTTTTTGACAAAGCCCTGATCAGAAGAGGTCTGTAATTAGCACTGGCCAAAACCTGTGGGTCACGTTCACCATTTGGATCAATTATATCTTGAGTAAATGTCACCTCTAGGCTAATTTTTGTTTGCTGGAAAGCACCTGCACCGCGAAAAATAATTGCGCTAAACATGAAGGCTAAAAAACTCAGCGCAATCAAAATTGCAATGCGCCCATACCATTTAAACCGCGTTTCCTTGGCATGGCGGCGCTTGAGGCTCGGCGATGTTGTTAAAGTGTAATCAGTCATATTGCTTCTTATATTTATCAACGATTTTCAAAGCGACGATATTCAGGCCAAGGGTTAGGGTGAATAAAAAAAGCGCAATGGCAAAAGCAGCCAAAGTCTTGGCGCTATCAAATTCTTGGTCGCCCGTAAGCAATGTCACGATTTGTACCGTCATGGTGGTTACGGCTTCAAGCGGGTTGAGGCTCAGTTTAGCCGCAAGTCCTGCCGCCATCACAACAATCATAGTTTCGCCAATAGCGCGGGAAATGGCAAGCAAAAGACTGCTCATAATACCTGGTGTTGCAGCAGGCAGGACGACTTTGGTGATGGTTTCCGCATGGGTTGCCCCCAGACCAAAGGAGGCGTCGCGCATGGTTTGCGGCACGGCATTGATAACGTCGTCGGACAAAGACGAAATGAACGGTACAAGCATTATTCCCATTACTAGCCCGGCGGCGAGCGCACTTTCAGAGGAGATTTCAAATCCCATGCCCGAGCCAGTATTTCTGATGATTGGCGCAATGACGAGGGCGGCAAAAAAACCATAAACCACGGTAGGGATGCCCGCAAGCAACTCCAGTAAAGGCTTAACAAGGGTGCGGGTTTTAGGCTGGGCGTATTCGGCTAAATACACAGCAGAAAGAAGACCTAGCGGCGTGGCAACGGTCATAGCAATAAAGCTTATGAGTAAGGTACCAGTGAGTAAGGGAATCACACCAAAAGCGCCGCTAGCCCCTACTTGGTCTGCACGAATGGCCGTTTGCGGCGACCATTTAAGACCAAATAGAAAATCGCTGATCGGAATTTTTTCAAAAAATTTAAAGGCCTCAAAGGCCAAAGAGACGACGATACCAATTGTTGTAAGGATAGCCACGAGCGAGCTTGCAATCAGAAAAAACTGTATCACAAACTCTTTGATTTGTGTGCTACGCCGCGCATGCCTTAGCTTTAAATCAACGGGCCGCCCCACAACGAACTCCTAATTTAACGTCAAGGTCTGAAGATTCAAAACGCTAACTTTCCATTTTGCGTGTTCAGCCGTGTTCATCGGGATCAAGCCTTTTTCTGCCAAATACCCATCTTCACCGCTGGCTTTATCACTCATAAACTCACCAATATATTCCATAATTCCAGGGACTTTCCCGACATTGTTTTTCTTGACGTAAAAATACAAAGACCGTGATACAGGGTATAAGCCCTTAGAAATATTTTTAAAACTTGGCGCGGTGCCGTTCACAATACTGCCTTGAATACTGTCCGTATTCTCTTCAAGATAGCTATAGCCAAAAATTCCAAAGGCACTCGGGTTGGCATTTAATTTTTGAACAATCAGGTTATCGTTCTCGCCCGCCTCAACAAAGGCACCATCTTCGCGAATAGTGTGGCAAAGTGCTTTATAAGCTTTCTTGTCGGTTTTTTTCATGGCTTTAATCCACGTAAATTGCTTGCAACCGCCTTCCATAGCTAGCTCTACAAACGCGTCGCGCGTGCCAGAAGTCGGCGGCGGGCCCATGACTTCAATTTTCACATTCGGTAGGGATGGGTTGACATCGTTCCATGTCTTATATGGATTGGGCTTAAGCCCGCCATTGCCATTGGGGACATTCTTGGCAAGGGCTAGAAACAGGTCTTTCAACCCAAGCTTCATTTGAGGTGACTTTCGCGAGTTAGCAATAACAATACCGTCATATCCGACCTTAGCTTCAACTATATCATTGACGCCATTTTCAGCACAGCGTTTAACTTCAGATACTTTAATACGGCGCGATGCGTTGGTAATATCAGGGTGGTTTACGCCAAGGCCAGAGCAAAACAACTTAAGCCCGCCGCCAGAACCCGTGCTCTCAACAATGGGCGTTTTAAATTTGCTCACGTGGCCAAAATTTTCCGCAACCGTTGTGGCAAATGGATATACTGTGGAGGAGCCAACAATTTTAATTTGATCGCGCATATAGCTTGTTTGTGCGCTACTGTCCGCTTTAGGTGGTTGTGTTTTGGGTGCATCGTTACCGCCGCAAGCCGTAAGGCTAAGTGCTAGTACGCTCGTCGTCATCATTTTCGTAAATATTGTCATTCTTTATAACCTCAGTTTTATTGTTGCAAACCTATTTTGCACGCTTCATAAATACTGAACTTTCTTGGCTATTTTTATACAAATTTATGATACATATATGACGTATATATGATAGTTTTATGACAGTCTGACTTAGACTGGAAGGGTTACGCTGACCACGCTACCGACACCTATTTTGCTTTCAATCAACAGCCGGCCACGGTGGCGGTTTAATATATGTTTTGTAATGGCCAAACCAAGTCCCGTACCACCTGCATCGCGCGAGCGGCCTTTGTCGACGCGGTAAAACCGTTCGGTCAAGCGCGGTAAATGTTCAGGTGCAATGCCTTCGCCTTGATCCATGATAATGACTTTTATTAAATTATCAATATGGTGTATGCTCACCTCAATTGGGGTTTCAGGTTCACAATATTTCAAGGCATTTTCAATCAAGTTTTGAAACACTTTCGTAAGCTCATCCTTATCACCTGTGATATAAGGAAGGTCGTCAGGGATGTGTAAATTAATTCGATTTGTATAACCAGACTTGCTTTTTGCTAGCACAATAATAATACGGCGTATCAATTTAGGAACATCGACTTTATCTTCAGGCGTTAAATGCTCTTTGGCTTCCAGTTTCGAGAGGGAAAGAAGATCGCCAACCAGACGCGACATACGCTGGGTTTCTCCGTGCATAAGCCCTAAGAAATTATCACGCGCTTTAACATCTTCACGTGCAGGCCCTTGCAACGTTTCTACAATTCCCATCAGACTCGTAAGGGGTGAACGTAATTCATGGCTCACATTGGCCACAAAGGTAGAGCGTGATTTTTCAGCGTCTATGCTTGCAGATATATCGGTGAGTGTAAAAAGTATACTGTCTGTGCCCATTTCGGAGAGGCAAGCGGCGCTTGCTTTATAGGTACGTGGCGTTTGTAAATGTAGCACTAAATCACAAGTATTAAGCTGACCCGATTTCACTGCTTTGCCTAAACACTCTATCACGCTAGGCTGTCGCAATACCCGCACAAAATCAAGCCCAGTAAGCTCGGTTTCAAATAAATTTTCCGCAACAGTATTCGCACTCTGAATTTTAAAATCAAAATCCAAAATAAGCGCAGGATACGGCAGAGCATCAACAATGGTTTGTAACATATTCATGTCCATACTGGTTTAGGCGTACCCAATCTACATGTTTTCTATCAATAACCTACATAAAACCTAACGCATACTCATAACATTTACCGATTTTCCTTAGCAAAGATCAAGCATGTGAAGAGCCACGATAACATCATATTTTGTGATCCCACTTGGGTTTCAATGCAAGGAGGCTATTTACAAAGCGGTGTCCCCTATCGTTCGCTCTTTTTTAGGCTTAGTTTGGTATACTTACCTTGCGTATAAACATTTTCCAGATCACCTGGCAGGGGCAAATTATCTACATCGCTTAGCCCTGTGTAGGGCCCAATATAGAATGGATGTACTCTGCCAAATTCGAACCAAAAATAATCTATAGAAAATTAGGCAAAGCAGCAAACAAACCCAAACCTACACTTGCTAAAACGATTCCAATGCCAATTAACCTTGATCCATGCAGGCGACTCCATAGCAATGCGCCTGTCAGGCTCATGGCGATAAGGGCGCCAGCCATCAGGTCTAAAAATAGAACCCAGACAATGCCCAAGCCGCTCCCCTTATGAAGGTTTTTAATGAGAATCCATCCATTTTTAGCCTTTTTTGACGCTTTAATTATTGTTGATCCAGGGGAATACTCAACGGTTAGAATACTATTGGGTGCATTGAAAGCCTGCATCCAAATTATTGCGGGTTTCACATCACGGTTCATAAAACGTTTTGAGCCGTTATTTGGTGTTTTATTTTCATCCCTTTTACTATCAGGCTTTTGAATGTTTGCAGGTTGAGAGCCTCTACTACGCGGTGCTCTTGGTTTTATGTTTGTGCCAAATTCTTTTTGTGCCCATGCCCCTAACGTTTCGGGGGAGGTAATGATCGTTGGGTCAATATTTAAGGTGATCGACATGACCTCTTGAGGGCGTCCTGTTTCTATTTTTAAAATTGATCTATGATTTAAGAGAAATCCGCTCACGCCCAACAGTAAAAAAGTTAAAGCTCCCCAAAACCCTGTCCAAGCATGAATACGCTTTAACCAACGTATAATATGCGTTCGGTTCATAAAAGCTGGTAGGAACAATAATATCCCGTTTTTTGCACGTGGTTTTTGCACTTTTCCCGAACCCTCATTGATGCACTTAGAGGTGTTCAATTCTCTAATTTAACATTGTTATAATCTTATAAGTTTTTCTTAGTTTATTCGCATATATACGCAAATAAGAATTATTTGCAATAAAATTGTTGCAATCCCTCTTTCATTTTTGTAGGTAGTGATTTCATTGCTATTGAGAATTATTCTCATTAGAATGTTAAACGAGGATATGAGGATATAATGACTAAAAACTGTGAAATAAAAACTAAAACGTTGAGACCAGGCAGCGCTCCAAGCAGCGATAATGGCTGTAACAATTGTGGAATGTGCAGGAGTGTAGACAAGATATCATCGCAAACACAACAAACACTTCCGCCCAAAGTGCACCAGACAGTTGCTGGTTTGGTTGGGGCGGCCTTTATGGCGAGTCTTGTACCGGGTACAGCGCTGGCACAGGCAATCTCCCAAGATCCTGCCCTGATGGTGACAGCAGATGACGAGATTGTTGTGCAGGGGATCAAGAACGAGTCGTCTGCCGTAACGCTTTTGGGGCCTGTCGAGAACATCCCTCAAGTTATCAATATCATTAGTGCGAAAACGCTGGCTGTTCAAGGCGTAGACACGCTTGAGCAAGCCCTACGCAATGTACCAGGCGTGACAACCGACTTGGGAGAAGGCGGTGTTCTTAATGGCGATCAATTCTTCATTCGCGGCCTGTCTGCAAAAAATGATCTGTTCACCGATGGTCTGCGTGACTTTGGTGTGTTTGTACGCGATAGCTTTAACTATGAGCAGGTTGAAGTCCTTAAAGGGTCATCCGCAACCACTTTGGGGCGTGGTGTAACGGGCGGCGGGATTAATACGACCTCTAAAACACCTATGAGCGAAGATGTTATGGGGGTTACACTCGCAGCTGGCTCTGCTCACTATCTAAGGGGTACAGCGGATTGGAATAAAACTATCAATGATACAACAGCTATTCGGTTGAATGTAATGGTACACAATAACGGGGTTGTTGGCCGCGACGTAATAAAAAGTAAACGTTGGGGTTTTGCACCATCTATAGGCTTTGGGTTGGGAACTGATACAACCTTTACACTCGCATTTTTACACCAATCCGATGATCGTATTCCTGATTATGGTGTGGGGTTTTTTAATAACCGTCCATTGACTGAGTTTGGTATTCCGACATCTAATTTCTATGGGTATGATACGGATACGGATGAAAGTACTGTGGATACATTGACGGCCCGTTTGAAGCACCAGTTTAATGAAAATATTCGTTTTACCAGTGATACAAAAGTCGGAGCCTATAACCGGTTCTTTATGCAAACGATCAACAGCTGTAGAACGGGTGGTGACTGTACGGGTATTGACAACCCTGCGACAGCGGCGATAGCAGAAATTTTGACACGTTCCAGCCCTTATAATCAAGATACATGGGGCGTTCAAAATATCTCCACGATGCTGGTAACCGCGCCGCTTGGGAACATGAAAAACGAATTTCTTATTGGTATTGATGCCTCTTACCAATCTAATGAACGCCAACGTATCGGCTATGATGATCTCACGCGTGGACGTAGACCGAAAAACGTCCTAAACCCTACGCATGGATCAGGGCTAACTCTAGGTCAAACATACCGCCTTGAACATACAACGGCAAAAGATCTATCCATATTCGTAAGCGACCAACTTTGGTTTACTAAGCATATTTCGACGGTGCTTGGCGGGCGTATCAACAGCTATGAAGTTGATCAGAACCGGACTGACTATGTCACACCTTATACGCTTGGGTTTAGAACCGTGCCTTGCGGGGGCGTGGCAAGCGCAAATTGTTTGACGCGGTATCGTTCGAACACAAGTTTTTTCAATCCAAAGGCAAGCCTGTTGTGGAAACCAAATGAACAGCAAAATTATTATATATCATTTGCCACATCATCAACGCCGCCAGGCGTAACAGTTGCTAACGGGACCTCTTTATCTTCAACTAATCAAGATTTAGAACCTGAAAAAAACAAAACCTATGAGGTCGGGGCGAAGATCGGTTTCTTTGACGGGGCTATGCTCTTGCAAACGTCACTTTTCAAAACAGAAAAAGACAATGCCAAAGAAACTGATCCAGCAACGGGATCATTGACAGCCTCAGGCTTAAAGCAAGATGTTAAAGGGTTCGAAATCGGCGTACAGGGCAATGTCACGAAAAATCTTTTCGTTAATGCCAACTACACCTATATCAACTCTACGATTGGAGAGTCGATCGGGCGTAGAAGTGGTACAATTGACACTTCTGTTACGGGCAATAAAACCCAATATGTTCCTGAAAATGCAGCATCTATCTTTGCGACTTATGACTTCGCAGGCGGTGCTCTTGATGGCCTACAGATCGGCGGCGGGGCAAATTATCAAAGTAAAGTGTTTTTAAATACCTCGAATACGCAATCGCTTCAAGGTTATGTGACTATGAATGCTTTTGCAGGGTATGATTTTGAAAAATTCCGTGTGGCTGTGAACGTAAAGAATCTGGCGAATAAAAATTATTTTTCACAAATCCATTCTAGCCGCGTGGCTCCTGCTGCAGGCCGTACATTCATCGTGACAGTATCCTCCAAGTTTTAATTTCCCATGAGCTACATGCCGTAGTTTTTCACTTCACCGAAGAGTATTATACTCTTCGGTGATTTTTATGTATGGTGGTATAAACAGTTGGAGAAATTGATATGCTAGTTAGAGCTAAAAAAGTCCTAACCCAGGCTCAAGTGAAACAAGCGCGAGATATGCTTGAAAACGCGGAATGGGTAGACGGAAAAGTTACGGCGGGCGTTCAGTCAGCGCTTAAAAAGAAGAACTTGCAAATCCCTGAAGACAGCGAAATATCTCTGGAACTACAAAAAATAATCCTACCTGCATTGGCACAAAATGCCTCTTTTAATGCAGCAGCTTTACCATTGCGGGTCTACCCCCCTTTGTTTAACCGTTATGATGAAGGTATGGAATTTGGTGCCCATGTCGATAATGCCGTACGCTTTATACAATCGGCAAATATGCGCATTCGCACTGATGTATCCTCAACATTATTTCTGTCTGATCCAGAGGAATATGAGGGTGGAGAATTAGTTGTTCAAGACACTTATGGTAAGCAGCGCATCAAATTTTCTGCAGGTGATATGGTCATTTACCCAGCAACAAGTCTGCACCACGTAGAGCCGATAACGCGCGGCAGCCGTTGGGGGAGTTTCTTCTGGACGCAGTCTATGGTCAAAGACGATGGACAACGCCATTTACTTTACGACTTTGATGCCAACATAATGAAAGCCAGAGAAAAACTTGGAGATACCCACGAAATTGTTGTATCAATGACATCTACTTACCACAACTTGTTACGCCGTTGGGCAGAACTATAACCTTGTTTAAACCCCAACCAGGTGGGCAAACTTGATATTGGTTTTCGTGTACCGTATATTATGTTGGCGATAATGATTTGGCCGCCTGTTTTGATATGAAAATAAATGCAAGGCAGCTGTTTGATCAAATGACGAGTGGTCATACTGATATGAAAGTCATATAAGTGACAAAACTAAATATCAGCACGGATTTGGGGACACAGTATGAGTATTGAAAAACTGGGCTTAACGACGCCAGATATTACGGATGGGAATGTGGCGCGGATTGCAGAGCTGTTTCCTAATGTAGTGACAGAGGGGAAAGACGCGGATGGTAAGCTTGTGCGCGTGGTCGATTTTAATGCGCTTAAACAAGAGCTATCAGGCAGTATTGTTGAGGGGCCGCAGGAGCGGTATCGTTTGGACTGGCCGGGCAAGCGCGCCGCTATGCTCGCCGCCAATACGCCGATTACCAAGACTTTGCGCCCGTGCCGCGAGGAGAGCGTTGATTTTGACACTACCAAAAACCTGTTTATCGAGGGCGACAATCTCGACGCTCTCAAACTGTTGCAATAAACCTATCTGGGCAAGGTTAAAATGATCTATATTGACCCGCCCTATAATACGGGCAAAGACTTTATCTATAAGGATAACTTCACGGCCGGCAAAACCGAATATATGGAAGACAGCGGACAAATAAATGCGGACGGCGGCAAACTCGTCGCCAACCCCGAGTCTAATGGCCGCTACCACTCCGACTGGCTCTCCATGATGTATCCAAGATTGAAGCTAGCACGGAATTTATTGCGGGATGATGGGGTGATCTTTATTAGTATTGGAGAAGATGAAGTTGACTCTTTGAAAAAAACTTGTTGCGAGGTATTTGGTGAAGATAATTTCGTTTCCTTAGTTGCGAGAGTAGCAAAACGAACGTCTAATAAAGGAACTTACTTTCGTCCCACCAAAGATTATATTATTGTTTGCGCTAAGCAGAAAAGTAATCTCTCTGAATTTGGTGTTACCAAAAATGTAAAGGAAAAAGATTATAAACTGGTTGATGATGATGGCCGTAAATACAAACAAAGCGGCGCTTCATTATATCAACCCTCATTGGATTCTCGCCCCAACCAAAGATATTATATCGAAGCTCCTGACGGTAGTTTGATAATTCCGCCAGGTAATGTTTTCCCCAAAGAAAAAAATGATGGCTCTAAGATTAAGCCTGTTTCTAATTCAGATAAGGTATGGAGGTGGTCTGTAGATACTTATTTAAAGCAAAAGCATTTATTGATGTTTACAAAAGGATCATCAAAAAATCCGCTTTTGGATGAGAATAGGGTTCAATCTAAATGGAATATTTATCCAAAAGTCTTTCATGATGTAGATTCTGTGGCTAAATTAGTTCCGGAAGATATTATCTATGACTTTCCAAATTCTCAAGGCACCAAAGAATTGAAAGCGTTGTCTATACCTTTTAGTTTTGCAAAGCCTACGGGCTTACTTGAATATCTTTTAGAATTAATCGAGAGTGAGGGTTCGATAATACTTGATTTTTTCGCGGGGGCATCAACAACAGCTCATGCTACAATGAAAACTAACACAGCTCATAAGCGAGGTTGGAAATTTATATCGGTCCAATTGCCAGAAATATGTGATGAAAGCTCTGAGGCCTCTCAAGCAGGCTACTTAACAATCGCCGAAATATCCAAAGAACGCATACGCCGCGCGGGGGCTAAAATTCTTGCGGATAACCCCGACCAAGTTGGTAAGCTTGACATTGGTTTTCGTGTTCTGAAAATCGATTCATCTAATATGAATGATGTTTATTATGCGCCGGGGGATGTGGATCAGACTTCTTTGCTCGACAGTGTGGAGCATATAAAGGGGGACCGCTCGGCGGAGGATTTATTGTTTCAGGTCATGCTCGATTTGGGTGTGGATTTATCCTTGAGGGTTGTGCGCGAGACCGTGGACAGCAAAACCGTATATACTGTCGGTGATAATGATTTGGCCGCCTGTTTTGATATGAAAATCACCGAAGATTTGGTCAAAACAATGACCGCCCGCAAACCCCTACGCGCCGTCTTCCGCGATGACGGCTTTAGCTCTGATGATATGAAAATCAATGCAGGCCAGTTGTTTGATCAAATGACGAGTGGTCATACTGATATGAAAGTCATATAGTTATGGCTCTTGGGACAAAACAAAACTTTAAACATATGGACTATCAAGCGGACGCTGTGGCGGCGGTTGTTGATATTTTTGGCGGGCAAACCCACCAAAGCGGCTTTCGCTACCGTATTGACCCAGGGACACGGGCGGAGGGGCAGTACGAGGCTGATTTGAATGAATTTGGTCTGGGCAATGAACCCCTGACCATTACCGATGCTAAATTGCTCGGCAATATCCAAATCATCCAGCGCAAGGGCATTGCCGCCAATGCAGCTATGGAAATGGACACGGCCTTGCGTGATGCTAAGGGCAAAGATTGGTTCAAGGACGGGAATATTATCGCCAAACCTGCCATATCGGGCTATAATTTCGATGTGGAAATGGAGACAGGTACGGGCAAAACCTACGTTTATATTAAAACCATGTTCGAGCTTAACAAGCTTTATGGCTGGAGCAAATTTATCGTCATGGTGCCCAGCATTGCCATTCGCGAGGGTGTGTATAAAACGTTCCAAGACACCGCCGATCATTTCCAAGCCGATTATGAAACACGCGCAAATGTGTTTATCTATAACTCCAAGCATTTGGATAAGCTTGAGGGTTTTAGTTCCAATGCTGGCATTCAGGTGATGATTATCAATACACAGGCGTTTGCGGCTGAAGCGCGCACACGCGGCGCGGCGGCGCGGCGCATTTACCGCAGTCTTGATAATTTTAACTCCCGCCGCCCTATTGATGTGATCAAAGCCAATAAGCCCATTCTTATTTTGGACGAGCCACAAAAAATGGAAGGCGCACGGACGGCCGAAAGCCTCAAGGAGTTTAATGCGCTGTTCACCCTACGGTATTCCGCGACCCATAAAACCGAACATAATTTGGTGCACCGTCTTGATGCGCTCGATGCCTATAATAAAAAGCTGGTCAAGAAAATCTCTGTACGCGGGATTTCTGTACGCAATTTACCAGGCACAAGCCCCTATCTCTATGCCTCTAAAATTGATGTACGCAAAGATAAATTACCGCGCATCTGGCTCGACTTTGAACGCAAACAAGCAAACGGCATTGTCCGTAAATCAAGTTGGATCGAGAAAGGTGACAATTTGTTCGAGAAGTCTGGCAAACTTGAACAATACCAAGGCTATGTGGTTAAGGATATCATCAAGCCTTTGGAAACTGTCGAGATCGGATTGGGCGTTACCATACATACGGGGCAACCGCACGGGGACGAAACCGAGGAAACCATGCGCCGCATTCAAATCCGCGAAACCATCAAGGCTCATATCGACAAAGAGCGCGGCTTATTTCACAAAGGCATCAAAGTTCTGTCGTTATTTTTTATCGATAATGTCGCCAAATATCGGCTCTATGACGGTGAGGATAGCCGTGGGCAGTACGCTAAAATGTTCGAAGAAGAATATGCTAATGTGGTCAATGAAGCAGGACTGCTTATGGATGCCGATTACCGCGCCTATCTCGCGCGCGATACGGCAGATCAGGTACATGAAGGCTATTTCGCTATGGATAAACAAAAGAGGTTTATAGATGGCGAAAAGGAAATCATTAAATCAGGTGAATTAAAAGGCGAAAGCAAAGACACGGGCGCTTATGATTTAATTCTCAAGAACAAAGGCCGTTTGCTATCCACCGAAGAACCCGTTCGGTTTATTTTCTCCCATTCCGCCCTAGCAGAGGGTTGGGACAATCCGAACGTCTTTCAAATTTGTACGTTAAAAAACCCACCTAAAGTAAAAAACGACAGAAAAATGCGTCAAGAAGTCGGGCGCGGCCTACGTATTTGCGTTAACGCGCAAGGCGACCGTATGGACGACCCAGCCATAGTCCATGATATAAATATCCTAACTGTCATTGCCAGCGAGAGTTATGAAGACTTCGTCAAAGGTTTCCAAGAAGAAACGGCGAAAGCTTTGCACGCCCGTCCTCGCAAAGCGAATGTCGATTACTTCAAAGGTAAGGTTTTAAAGGCTCAAGACGGCTCTAGCGTTATTATCGACGAACAAATGGCAAATGCGATTTTCTTCTACCTTGCACAAAACCAGTATATCGACCCAAGTGCTCATATCACAGACTGCTATCATACCTCCAAAAAGGCAGGGGCTTTAGAGACACTGCCTGAGAACTTACAGCCCTATGCGGAACAGGTTTTCAAACTCATCGATAGCGTCTTTGATAAAAACGCTTTGCCAGACATCGGGAACGAACTCGCCGCGCAAACCAATGATTTGGCGATAAATAACTTTGAAAAAAAGGAATTCCAAACTTTGTGGCACGCAATCAATCGCAAGGCAGTCTACACGGTCAGATTTGATAGCGGTGAACTCGTCGATAATTGTGTCCGCGCGATTGATACCGACCTGCATGTCGCAGCACAAACCTACAGCACCAAAGGTGGCATGCAAAAAAATGCACTCACCCAAGCCGACATAAATCAGGGCGGCACTATGTTTAGCGGTGAAGTCCGCGAGGATCAAATCCCGTACATGAGCGCGCCTTCATCCACCGTGCGCTATGATATGATTGGGAAAATCGCCGAAGAATGTGAGCTGACACGCAAAACAACGGGGACAATATTAAGCAAAATTAGTCCTAAAAAATTCGCCATGTTTGCACTGAACCCCGAAATGTTTATCACAGGAGTCACTAGAATTATTACGGATAAAAAAGGCGCAACTATTATCTCTCAAATCAGCTACGATCTGCTTGCTGGCACTCATGATACAGCGGAAATCTTTGCAGTCAAGAAGCTTCCTGAAGGTCTGAACAATGCCGTGGCGGCAAAGCGTCATGTTTTTGAATATGTGCCCATCGATTCGAAAGTAGAGGGCACGTTCGTGCAGGGCCTCGAAGCAAGCGGCGATGTAATTGTGTATGCCAAACTACCAAGTGGATTTCATATCCCAACCCCCGTCGGTCGTTATAATCCAGACTGGGCGATTGCTTTTAAAGACGGCGTCATTAAGCATATCTATTTTGTTGCGGAAACCAAAGGCGGTTTAGGGAGTTTGGAATTACGTGGTAAAGAAAATACCAAGATAAATTGTGCAAAAAAATTCTTTGAAAAGATAGATACGCCGAATGTAAAATATGATGTCGTGACAAGTTATGAGCATTTGCTTGATTTGGTAAGCTAGGGAGATATATGGCTTTACGATTAATACAAGCAGGCTCTTTGACAAATGAAGAAGTCGGAATCGTTCGCAATTTATTGGCGCGTGGAGACTACAAAAATCAAGATATATTGGGGCTTATAAACACTGTTCGTCGCCTAGAAGGTAAAGTTGAAATTAATGGTGGGCGTATATCAGAAGTAAAAACTAATAAGCCGCGTTATACAGGTATCAAAGCATTATCGAATTCCAATACGAATGCCTATTTAGCCAAAGCAGCGAAACCCGCTAGCTTTAGTACAATCGACACTGGCCCATTGAGCGACGTTGTATTGAATCTTTTTTAGGGTTTCATTCCTCGCCGCTTGCGGCGTAGAATATTCGCGTGAGCGAATATATCCATAAACGACATAACGTAACGATACTTCTTTACCATTTTGTGTTTCCCGCAAAATATAGGCGTGCTGTTTTTGACCCCCAAGTTGATGAAGTTTTACGTGATGTTTGTTTGGAGATTGAAGATCGTTACCAGTTAAAGTTTTTGGAGATTGGAACGGATAAAGACCATGTTCATTTTTTGGTACAGTCGGTTCCGACCTATACAGTGACCAAATTGGTCACTGTAATAAAAAGCATCACCGCACGCGAGATATTTAGGTTGTGTCCTCATGTTAAAAAGTCACTTTGGGGTGGAGAATTTTGGAGTGATGGTTATCTTGCATCCACAGTTGGGCGTCACGGAGATGAGAGCACAATAACAAGCTACGTCCAAAATCATGGCAAAGAATATACAAAACTACACAGTGATAAACAACTTACATTCTTTTGATACCTCGCCCCTTCCCTCAAAGAGGCTACCGTTAAAGAATACCATTATGGTTCGCACACACAGCTGAAGACCCATCTGTATGACTTCATGATGGCCTACAATTTCGCAAAGCGACTAAAAACCCTCAAAGGCCTCACGCCTTACGAATATATTTGCAAAATATCTACAAAGGAGCCACAACGGTTTAACGTAAACCCATACCAACACACTGTGGGACTAAACACTTAGGACAGCCCCATTATTTTTTGGAGAAAATATGTTTAGCAGGCGACGAATATTACAAACTTCTTTTGGCGCAGGCAGTGCATTGGGTCTTTCAGGACTTGTCCCTGCATGGGCGAGAACGGCAGTAGAAGGGAATATGGGACTGCGAAAGAACGTAAAAAAAATATTTAATCTCAGCATTGGTGAATTTCCTGTCACTATTAATGGCCGCACGGGCAAAGCCGTTGGCGTAAACAGGTCTATACCCGCGCCGCTGGTTCGGTTTGAAGAAGGCGAAGAGATTATTCTAAACGTCAAAAACACACTTAAAGAAAGCAGTTCAATTCACTGGCATGGCCTGCTCGTGCCCTTTCCTATGGACGGGGTGCCAGGCATTACGTTTCCAGGCATCGCGCCAGGGGAGACATTTCAGTATAAATACGCGGTGCCGCAAAACGGTACTTATTGGTATCATTCCCATTCTGGCTTACAAGAACAGCAAGGCCATTATGGCCCGATTATTATCGACCCTAAAATGCCTGACCCCGTGCGCTATGACCGCGAATATATCATGGTGCTTTCAGATTGGACATATGAAAACCCACACCGGATTTTTTCCAAACTTAAATCTATGAGCGGCAGCTTTAATTTTCAGAAAAAAACTATCCCTGATTTTTTTAAAGAAGCTAAAGTTATGGGGTTTAACAAAGCGGCGCGGCAGCGGGCTCAATGGAGCCGTATGCGCATGTCCCCCGCCGATATTTCCGATGTGACGGGGGCTAGTTATACTTATCTGATAAATGGGCGCGGCACGGACGATAATTGGAACGGGATATTTAAACCAGGCGAGCGCGTGCGTCTACGCATTATCAATGCGTCTGCTATGTCTATTTTCAATGTTCGGATACTGGGCTTGCCGATGACGATAGTGGCGTCCGATGGGCAAAACGTGCAGCCTTTTGAAGTGGATGAGTTTCAAATGGGGGTGGCCGAGACATATGACGTGATTATCGAGCCAACCGAGAGGAAACCGTATGCATTTGTTGCCGAGTCTATCGATAGATCTGGACAGGTTGTCGCTACCTTTGCGCCTCAGTTAGGCATGCTGGCGAAAGCCCCAAAATTGCGCGAAAAACCACATCTAACTATGAAAGATATGGGCATGGAGGGCATGGATATGAAAGGCATGGAACATGCTAAAATGGATATGAGCGATGATTTGGAAGACATGGATCATGCTAAAATGGACATGCTATCTGGCATTAAACGCGGGCCAGGAGTTGCCCATGTCGCGATGAACCCTGTTAGTCGCCTGCATGAGCCAGGCATTGGGTTAGAGGATGCGGGGCACCGCACTTTGAAATACACAGAGCTACGCTCGCTCTCGCCAAACAAAGACACGCGTATACATGAGCGTGAGATAACTCTGCACCTAACGTCGAATATGGAGCGCTATATGTGGTCTTTTGACGGGGTGAAGTTCTCTCATGTCAAAGAATCTATCAAATTTTACCAGGGCGAGCGGGTGCGCGTGACCTTAATCAATGATACGATGATGCCCCATCCCATTCATTTACACGGTATGTTTTTCCACCTTGTTAATGGCGGCGGTAATCATAAGCCAAAAAAACATACCGTCATTGTTAAACCGGGCGAGAAGCTCTCCTTTGACGTGAGCGCGGAGCATGTGGGGGACTGGGCGTTCCACTGTCATTTGCTTTATCATATGCACGCTGGCATGTTTCAAGTCGTTTCCTTGCTGCCCAAAACTGTTATGAAAAAACCTCAAACCATGATGCAAATGGATCATTCAAAAATGGATCACTCCAAAATGAAGGGAATGAAGCCATGAGACATTTAATATTAAAATACGTTTTTATAAGCCTCTTGGCTGTGGGTCTTACCGTTCCTGCAAGCGCAGATGAAGACGGAAAAACTACAGGCGAAAAGCCTTGGTCAATGGCGGATCAATATTATGGCGCGAAGGCTATGGCTAAATCGCGCGCGCATATGCAAAAATCAGAAGGGGGTACGCCTATTTTTTTTATCATTGCTGACAGGCTTGAGACCCAAATCACCAATGGAGAAGATGCCTTTGTCTGGGATATGCAAAGCTGGCATGGGACGGACGAGAATAAACTTTGGATAAAAACGGAAGGCGAATATAGCTTTGATGCTGACAAGGTGGAAGACGCTAACGTTCAGGCGCTTTGGTCAAAACCCATATCTCCCTTTTGGGATATGCAGGCAGGGCTACGGTATGATTTTGCCCCCAAAGGCCGCACGCACGCCGTACTTGGCGTGCAAGGGCTCGCGCCTTATTGGTTTGAAGTAGATGCTACCGCTTTTCTAAGTACAAAAGGGGATGTTACGGCGCGCATAGAGGCTGAGTATGATTTCACCCTTACCCAGCGCCTTATGCTACAGCCCCGCGCGGAAGTGGAGTTTTCCGCACAGGATATCAAAGATTTAAACCTTGGGGCAGGGCTGACCAATCTTGTTCTTGGACTGCGATTGCGCTATGATCTAAAGCGTGAGTTTTCTCCTTATATGGGCGTAGAATGGCAACAGACTCTCGGCGAAACCGCGAGCATGGCGAAAACAAGTGGCAATGCGCGTGACAAGGCTGTATTTTTGGCCGGTATTCGAGCGTGGTATTAAAAACCAGTCCGATCAAAAATGAATTTATCATATTCGCGTCATAGGCTTGCGCGCATGTTCCTCAGGTATTATATGAAGAATTAAGGAGTGTCCTATGAGCATGCTAAGTTCGGTTATTGAGAATCCAGTTATCGACAATCCAGTTATCGAGAATAAAGTGCAAATGATCCAGCATTTGGCTGATGGCGCAAAGCCAAAATCCCAGTGGCGCATTGGTACAGAGCATGAAAAAATTGGTTTTAATCTGAAAACTTTAAAACCGTTGCCCTATGATGGTGCAACTGGCATTCTAGCCATGCTGGAGGGTTTAAAAAGATTTGATTGGGAGCCTGTGGTTGAGGGCGGATATCTTATTGCGCTCAAACGCAATGGCGCTTCGGTATCCTTGGAGCCAGGCGGTCAGTTCGAGCTTTCAGGTGCACCACTTGAGACCATCCATGAAACTTGCGGCGAGGTTAACCGTCATTTGCGCGAGGTTAAAGAAGTGGCTGATGAAATTGGGGTAGGGTTCTTGTCATTAGGGTTTCGCCCAGATACGCGCCTAGAAGACGTACCCATAATGCCCAAAGGCCGTTATAAAATTATGCGTAATTATATGCCCAAAGTCGGCTCGCTCGGCCTTGAAATGATGTTTAGAACTTGCACGGTGCAGACCAATCTTGATTTTGGCTCTGAAGCTGACATGGTAAAAAAACTTAGAGTAAGCCTTGCGCTGCAACCAATTGCGACAGCGCTTTTTGCCAATTCACCGTTCACGGACGGGAAACCAAATGGCTACAAATCTTACCGCTCGCATATTTGGCTGGATACAGACCCTGATAGAACGGGCATGCTCCCCTTCGCTTTTGAAGAAGGGTTTGGGTATGAACACTATGTAGATTATGCGCTGGATGTGCCTATGTATTTTGTACACCGCGGTGAGGATTATTTAGACGCTTCAGGCAAAAGTTTCCGTGACTTTTTGGATGGTAAACTGGATATATTGCCTGGCGAAAAACCGACTATGGTAGATTTTGAAGACCATCTCTCAACAATATTCCCAGAAGTGCGCCTTAAGCAGTTTTTAGAAATGCGCGGCTCTGACACTGGGCCTTGGAACCAGCTTTGCGCCATGAGTGCGTTTTGGACGGGGCTTTTTTATGACCAAGCGGCGCTGGATACTGCGTGGGACTGGGTTAAAGAGTGGAGCGAGGAAGAGCGCGACCAGCTTCGCCGCGACGTACCAAGATACGGGTTTCAAACGAAATTTAGAAACCAAACCATTGGGGGGCTTGCGAAAATTGCCCTTGCGCTCTCTCGTGAAGGCCTTAAGTCTCGCCATAAACTCAACGCTTATGGCGAGAGCGAAACCGTGTTCTTGTCCGAGCTTGACGATATGGCTAAGACTGAGAAAAGTAATGCCGATAAGCTTTTAAGGTTTTATAAGGGCGCATGGGATGGAGATATCAAACGGGTTTATCAGGACTGTGTTTATTAGGCTTTGACCCTTGTAGTTTGACCACATTTTCTAGGGTGTAGACTCATATAGACTCATAAGACCATATGATGATTGCTGCGAGGAATGTTTCAAGGCATCGACCCTATAAAAGCGAAAAAGAAGGACGAAAAAGGATAAAAAATGGTTTTCAATATTCTCATGGCGCTGGCGCTTTTAACTGTGCTGGTTACGTTGGTTTTGGGGATGATCAACCTCACCAGAAAAGACAAAGCTTCACAAATCAAGTCTAATAAACTCATGCGCGTGCGGGTTATTGCCCAAGCCATTGCGGTGCTGATCTTATTGTTAATTGTTATGGCCAAACGCCAAGCTGGGGGCTAGCCGAGTGGTTAAACTCAACAAGATATATACCCGTACGGGCGATGACGGTAGCACGGGGCTTAGCGATGGCTCGCGCGTAGCCAAAGATTGTTTTCGGGTGCGCGCCTATGGCGAAATAGATGAGGCCAATTCTGCCATTGGCGTTGCGTACCTTTATGTTAAGAATGTAGAGCTTGGCCGCTCTCTCGCACGCATTCAAAACGATTTGTTTGATTTGGGTGCGGATTTATCCACCCCCATGCTTGAGGATACCAAAGAACAAAAAAGTATAGCCCTGCGCATTGTGCAATCGCAAATCGACCGCCTAGAGAGCGAACTTGACGCGCTCAACAAAGACCTTGAGCCCCTCAAGACATTCGTGCTCCCCGGCGGTTCAAACCCTGCCGCGCACCTCCATCTCGCCCGCGCCATCACACGACGCGCCGAGCGCGAAATCGTCACCATGGCGCGCGAGGAAGAGATCAATCCTCTAGCTCTAAAATACACCAACCGCCTCTCAGACTTCTTGTTCGTCGCCGCAAGGTGGTGTAATGCACAGGGAGAAATGGATGTTAAGTGGATCCCAGGCGGGGAGCGATAGGAAGATGGGGTGAAACTCTCAGGTAATTAATACAAAAAGGCCAAAGAACACGCTCGTAAAATTTAGGGTACTCTTTCTAACTCTGCTTGCACGCCGCCCCAAAATATAGCATATGAAAGTACGAGCAATTTCAGGAAAAGTGGAAACTGGTTTTTCGCCCAGCAATTGCGTCCAAACCTAAGTGGGAGAGCCCTTTATGAAAGTCCTTGTTCCTGTCAAGCTCGTGCTTGATTTTAATGTGAAAGTGCGGGTCAAGCCCGACAATTCTGGCGTTGATCTTGCCAATGTGAAAATGTCCATGAACCCATTTGATGAAATCTCTGTCGAACAAGCTGTGCGTATGCAAGAAGCAGGCATGGCTAGGGAAACCATCGCTGTTTCTATCGGCCCTAATAAAGCGCAAGAAACCATTCGCACTGCACTCGCCATGGGCATTGACCGAGGCATCCATGTTAAGACAGACGCGGAAGTCGAGCCTTTGGCCGTTGCTAAAATTCTTAAAGCTATTGTCGAGGGCGAAAACCCTGACCTTGTAATTTTGGGCAAACAGGCCATTGATGATGACAGTAATGCCACGGGCCAAATGCTCGCCGCGCTCATGGGCTGGCCACAAGCAACTTTCGCCAATGAGATTATCAAAGATGGCGATAGCCTCACCGTTGACCGCGAAGTTGATGGTGGTATTCAGACTGTGAAAGTGGCACTGCCTGCTATCGTGACAGTTGATCTACGCCTTAACCAACCGCGTTATGCCAGCCTGCCCAATATTATGAAAGCAAAACGCAAACCAATAGAGGCCAAAACGCCTGACGATTATGGCGTTGATATCACCCCGCGTCTAACCACTGTAAAAGTGTCTGAGCCTGCGAGCCGCAGTGCGGGCGTGAAGGTCGCAAACGCCGCAGATCTTGTGGTTAAACTTAAATCCGAAGGAGTGATCTAATGGCTATTCTCGTAATTGCAGAACACGATAATGAAAACGTCAAAGACGCTACCCACAAAACCGTCACGGCAGCACTCGCTATAGGCGGGGAGGTTGACATCCTTGTTGCTGGCAAAGACATCAAAAACGTTGCGGCGCAGGTCGCCAAGATCGCAGGCGTGCGCAAAGTGCTAGCGTGCGATCATGTTTCGCTTAAGCGCCAATTGGCCGAAGCAATGGAGCAGGTGATTGTGCCTTTAATGGATGATTATGACGCAGTGCTTGCGCCTGATACGACGACTGGTAAAAACTTTATGCCGCGCATCGCCGCCAAACTTGACGTGATGCAAATCAGTTCCATCTCTAACGTTGAGAGCGCAGACACATTTGTACGCCCTATCTATGCAGGCAATGCTATGGCAACGGTTAAATCATCTGATGGCAAGAAAGTTATCACCGTGCGCTCAACCGCATTTGCCCCTGCTGGTGGCGAGGGCGGTTCCGCCAGCGTGGAAGCCATTGCGGGTCCAGCGGGCGATCTTAAATCTGAATTTGTTAAAGAGGAACTTTCCAAATCTGATCGCCCCGAGCTTACTGCTGCGAAAATCATTATTTCTGGCGGGCGCGGCATGGGATCTGGCGAGAACTTTGCCATTATTGAAAAAGTTGCGGATAAACTTGGCGCCGCTATTGGCGCGTCACGCGCTGCCGTTGATGCGGGCTATGTGCCTAATGATTATCAAGTTGGCCAGACGGGCAAAGTCGTCGCACCAGAGCTGTATATCGCCGTGGGCATTTCAGGCGCTATTCAGCATCTTGCAGGTATGAAAGACAGTAAAATCATCGTCGCTATCAATAAAGACGAAGATGCCCCAATTTTCCAAATCTCGGATTATGGCTGGGTCGCAGATTTGTTCGACGCCGTCCCCGCCCTTGAAGCAGAATTGGAAAAATCTGGGTATTAAATCAGTGGGTATTAAATCAGAGGGTGAGCGGCACTTAAAACTTAGAAAATTACGGTAATTCGTGTATAAAGACTTGACTAATTTTGACAACTTGCTCTCTGCCCATGACCATCTCCAGTGCCAGTGCCACGAATAACGCCATCCCGTTTGATAAAGGCATAATATTAATTTACAATATCATTAGTGGGTAGATCAGAGTGAGCAATATTCACTTGCTCACTCATGATTACGCCTCGCTATACCCTTACCCGTTAGGCCAAACTGTTTATGGGTTCTCTTTTATGGATTCTCTAGCGTTTGTTTCTTTAAAAAAACGCTAGAGAACGGCTTCGGATTTGTCGCCGAAATCTTCAATTAAATCCATAATTTCAAACGAGCCAGAGACATAGGCCGTAAGCAAAGCCATAACTGAAGCTGTGAACATTGTTTTGCTGTTGAGCAAAATGGATATAATCTATCCTTATTTAAAATCTAGCCACATAACCCAAGGAAATTACCGTCGCGTTTTTACTAGGTTTCCCATAATCAAAACGGATCCCTTGGGATTCAGTAATAAAATATTGTGCACCTACAGACCATGCAAATCCAGAGTCCTTAAAAGATTTTTTTTTGTCAAACAGTTTAGACTCACCCGTTATCTTTAGAGTTTTATAGCCCGCGCGCGCTATAAGATCAAATTTGTCTGATAAAGGTAGAAAACCTACGCCATAAATTCCAGCTGTAAGACCAGCTTTATATTTAACTGTTGCATCCTTAATAGTTATCTTTTTGCCTTTAATTCCAGTGCCTATTTCTGCTTCTGCTCCAAAATATTGTGAGAAACGATAGCCACCCCTGATCACGCCAGTATGTAAGCTTACTGTTGGAGACTGTGGAATCTTCTTAACAGAAGCGCGTTCATAAGCAATGCCGCCATAAAAATGCGGCTCATTATTGCTCTGTGCAAATGCACTTGTTGCCATTAGGCTCGTTGCAGAAACCAACAAGCTAGCCTTAATAATATAATTCATAATAAATCCTCTAAAACAGATTGTGCTTCACTGCACAACTATTGTCGACGGTGTAGAGGAATTTTAAAAACATGAAATACCCATACAGAGGTATAATGTCTTACAAAAATTTCATTTTTTCGTCTATTATAGACTATTGTTTAACTTTGAAGAGGTTAAATTGCTTCATGAATTCAAGTTGGTTTCCGTACCCTACTTTATTATATACATTCCGTCTATGCGTCTTAGCTGTGTGAATAGAAACACATAATTCTCTGGCAATTTCTGCTACAGTACGCCCGTCGAGCAAGCGGTCAAATATGTCAACTTCTCTCGGTGTTAGGGCAACATTATAACAAGTTTGAAAAAAGTTTTCTACATTTAATCGCTCACCCCCCGTAGCAAGTGTGGAAGGAAAATTTTGATCATTGCGCCATTTTTTCCCAAATGGTGACGTTAAATAAGCCCCCAGTAAAGAAGATACAACAGGGAAAATTGTATGTAAGTTTTCAATATTATTTATCTTTGTTCCTGCAACCCCACGATTATACAAAGAAATAGCTGCGCAATATGTATCCGCAGTGGCACCAACAATACATGTTTCTTGTAAAAATTTTGGCCAACCTAAAGTTCTACACCCCATTTCCTCTTTTTCACAATGCTCTATGTTAGGGAGATTGGAAATATCTACAGGTGGTAATTTTCGCGCCTCATTTTGCAAATACTGCATCTCATAAATACCAGGTATTAGTCTATTTGCGCTAAACAACCGAAACATTGCGTTTGCAATATAATTTTCATTTTGTAAATACTGCAAAGCTTGGTTGATTTTTACATCTCTAAAATCAGAATGAACAACACGCATTGACTTGCTGTTTTCATAAATAACCAAAAGAAAGTAATCATATTGAAAAACTTTCTGTAGTGCTGCCTGTAACATTAGCGGGAACCATTTCGTATTAAAATTTGCAATTAATTCGCCAACATCTTCGTACCAATCGATCATTTCCTGAACCTTGCAAATATTAATTATAACCATATGGCCACAATTTTCTTATTAAAATAACATATACTGCCCTCACTCCAAAGTCCAAAAATTCTGATGCCGTATGATAGTGACCTGATCACGAAAGTTCAAAATACCACTCAACGCGGGTTCTAGGGCGTAGAACTATAAACCAGAATGTGATTTAGGTAGTGTACTCATAAACTCAGGCCGAAATGGAGCTAAATATGCGAAAATATGCTAGGAAAAGTGCGCAGGTCGGGCTTATTGCCCAGCCAAGTGCTTTGACGACGCAGATTGAAGCAGATTTAGTTCCGGATTATAGTCGCACCCTGCATGGCCACTTTGCCCACTGGCATCGTTGTAAACCTTTGAAAATGCTAGCATTTCCTGCAGCTTTACGCCTAACCAGTGAACAAATTGACACATGCCATTTCGACCTGAGTTTATGAGTACACTACCTAATATACGAAACATGGAGGTTTTATGTCTGGTACAGTTTATCAGTCATTTCCTGTCACGGCATGGAACAGACTGTCGAGTCAAATAATCAGTTGAGTCAAGTATAGGGCACAAATAGTCGCAATTTGTCACCAACTATCACAGTTAGTTGGTACGGGTGAGAAGACTCGAACTTCCACATCTCTCGATACCAGAACCTAAATCTGGCGCGTCTACCAATTCCGCCACACCCGCACTTATATGTAGTTTTGTATTGGTTTGGGGCGTTTGCCTTATCTTGGCGTGTGCGTCAATAAAAAACTTCGGTGATGGGACTAGGAACTGCCAATAGTGAGGTTCTGGGTATATTTTTTTACATTAATGGTGAATATCGCCTTCGCCTATTTGCTCGGACGGGTCTTCTAGGTGGCCTTGGATATTATCAAGTTCGTGGCCGTGCGCGCGCATGCCCGTAGGCTCATCATCGGGGTAAGATTTCAGGTTATTTGAACAAATTTACAGTAATTTCTACACCACGCTTTGATAAGTCTTTCACATAAGGGCAGTGATTGGAAATAAACATAATGAGTGTTCCGTTAGCGCCCGCAATATCTGCAAATGAAAGCTTTTAACTTTGCGCAGCTTGGGCAGCATCACGGATGGCTTTTATATTAGCCGCATAGACGGATGTTTCTTGCCCCCCTTTGCCGTAAACCGCAGATCCAGCAACCAAAACATCTGCGCCCGCTTGGGCAACAAGCGGCGCTGTGCTGGCTTTAATGCCGCCGTCCACTTCAATGAGGATATCGCGGCCTGCAAACATTTTTTTTAGGTCACGAATTTTTTGTATTTGCGAGGGCAGGAAACTCTGCCCGCCAAAACCAGGATTAACACTCATGACGATCACAAGGTCAAGACGGTCTAATACATTTTCAATTATATTAATCGGTGTAGACGGATTAAGCGCTAGGCCCGCTTTGCAACCAAGCTCGCGAATGACTTGTAATGACCTATCAATATGCGGGTGGACCTCGGGATGGATAGAGATATTATCCGCGCCCGCTTTGGCAAATGCTTCTAAAAACGGATCGGCTGGCTCTATCATCAAATGCACATCCATCACGGTTTTTATGTGCGGGCGAATGGCTTTGCACACGTTTGGCCCTATGGTCAGGTTAGGCACATAATGCCCATCCATAACATCCACATGAACCCAGTCACAGCCCGCTTCTTCGATAGCGCGCACCTCATGACCAAGATTGGCAAAGTCTGCGGAGAGAATAGACGGAGATATTTTGATGGCCATTATAGTGTCCTTTATTTAACCAACGCTGGATTTTTGGCGCCAGGCCAGATAAATTTTATCCCCATCACCTTGGGGTGTCTCAAAGGTTCTTGCAAGTTTTTTATGCTCTTTGGCGTACTCAACAAGCGCAATGCTTTCTTTGAAAAGCGCGACAACTTGGTTGCCTTGCGGTATAAATATTACAATCATTTAGCCCCAGACCCACGCAAGAACGACGAGTACGCCGATAGCAATTCTCTGTCTCTTTCTGTTTTCCCGTTACGAATTTAAATTGGATAGATTTTATCTATCTCTATATATTTTATGGATATACCCCAATCTTCTTCATTATGCTTTGCGCGGATAAGCAGGTTCTCGTTCAGGCTTTCAGTATCCGCTAAAGCCTGTTTCAACGTCAAGGAGTGTACTAAATATTTCATCTCTTGGCCAGAGATAAGCAATCTTAAGGTATCGTGCAAACTAACCAATTCATATGCAGCTTTAGCCGCATCTGTGATTTTTACATAAACATTCGCACTGCCGCGCACAGCATGCCCGTCTTTGGTGATAAGTTCGGGAAAATTAAGGTGAATTTTTTGCTGCCCCATATTCACGCGGTAAGCTATTCTATCCATAAAAGGCGTAATAACATTCAGGCCAGGTTTGAGGTTCTCTCTGTACTTCCCAAGCCGTTCGACAAGAAACTCCATGCCTTCTGGCACAACTTTAATCGTTGATCCTAAGGTGAAAAGGATCAATATTATTAAAATTAATTGTATAGGTATTACCGTTCTCCTTATAGGTTTTTGAGCATATAATCAGCGCTTGAAACTTCAAATTCTCCAGGTGTTTCGACATATACTGTGCTCACCACCCCGTCATCGACCACCATAGCATAACGCTGCGAGCGTAGCCCCATACCAAAACCACTTCCATCCATTTCAAGACCAACAGCATTTGTGAAATCGCCATTGCCATCTGCAAGCATCATAACATCGTTACCGACAGTATGCGCCTGTCCCCACGCATGCATAACAAAGACATCATTGACGGAAAGACAGACAATTGTGTCAATCCCTTTGGCGCGCAAAGCATCTGCATTTTCTACATAACCTGGAAGATGCGTAGCGGAGCATGTAGGCGTAAAAGCGCCAGGTAGCGCAAATAAAGCCACTTTTTTACCCGCAAATATATCTTGTGTTGATTTCGATTCGGGGCCATCGGAACCCATAACCAAAAAATTAGCGGCAGGGAGTTTGCCCCCTTTTTGTATGCTCATTTTTTCTCTCCTACAGTCCATGTGGTGATTATTTTTCAAATTTCAAGATGGCGGATTGCCACTTCATATTTTCTCTTGATATTCTCTTTTGCAATTTTTCCATCCTTGGGCAAGCATATGACATGGCCGTTTAGAACGCAAAGAGAAATGTCTGAAAACGAGGACGAATTTTTTGTTTGCTGTTTCTTAATTGCGAACTCGTAGAAGCGGAGCGCGGCTTTATCCTTCCCCCTTAGGGGATTTTAGCGCGCCGAAATCCTCCGCTAAAATTTGCCAATTTTTGAGAGTTTAAAGTGGTCTTAAGGCTTGTTTCAATAACCCGCCTAAACCTCAATATTTACGATGCCAAACAACAGGGAAAATTTAGGGATTAGACATAATTACTTCACCTGCCTTTAAGCCCTCTTAAAATGGCCGCAGAATGCTTAAAATCTTTCCGCTCAAACATATCTAAACCACCCTTAATTGTATCACCGTCATAGATGGCTTTAATCAAGAAGCCATAACAGTATGCGGGACGTAATACAAGCGGCCTAGATGTATAGTCCCTGTGTTAGGTGGTTTGGGTTTTGGTTAAACTTTTGTGGCTCATTTTGCCATATTTTGCAAATATATTCGTAAGGGGTCAGGCCTTTGAGAGTTTTTAGTCTCTTGGCGAAATTATATGCACTCATAAACCCCTCAAGGTGAGTTTCAAGCTGGTCTTTGTTGTCATAATAATACCGTTTGACCGTCGCCTCCTTGATGGTGCGGTTCATGCGTTCTACCTGACCATTGGTCCAGGCCATTAATCCAGAGATGATTGATTTTGGTCAGGCGGTGCTGGATGTCATGTTTACGGCAAACACGATCAAAGATGTGTTCTCCTGCCAAAGATGTGTTCTCTTGCATGTGTATCCTTGGATCGGTTGGTAAACTGGATGCCATTATCTGTCAAAATAGTATGAATATGGTAGGGTAGACGCTTGATAGTATTGCGCAAGAACTGAGCCGCTATCATCTTGGTCATACGAGGGTGTAGCTCTACATAGGTGAACTTTGATGTGCGGTCTATAGCGACGAACAGGTACAGTTTACCGCCCTTTGTACGCACTTCAGCGATGTCTATGTGTAGATAGCCAATGGGATATGTTTTGAACTTCTTCTTCGTCTTGTTTTTGTTCGCGTTCAGATTTGGCAAGCGAGATATTTCGTGGCGCTGTAAACACCGGTGCAGCACGGAACGACTGAGCTTTGAGATGGTGTCTTGAAGAGCATATAGACAGTCATCCAACGGCAACAATGTGTGGCGCCGAAAGGCAACAATGATGGCTTCCTCTTCTGTAGACAGAACAGTGGACTTTGGCTCTGGTCCGGTTTTACGGTCTTCGACGCTGTCGCGTTTCTTCCATTTGACCACCGTTTTGGGGTTGATCCCGTAGCGCATAGCTAGCTTCGCGATCGAAGCATCCGATCGCTGTATTTCTGCTCTGATAACGTGCGTCGTCTTGGCGCTGCCATGTAAAACTTGTCCCATAAGGCTTCCTTCTCTTGAAATGATAATTTAACACCACCTAACACAGGGACTATACAGGTAGAGCGTTCCCTGTTTAGTCGTACGCATATCCAGCTGCCTTGAAGTAGTTCCAACATTCTTTTTTTGAATATTGATTTGTGATATGTCCTATGACTTTCCAGAGGGCGTCATAAGTGCGGGCTTTTGCTTTTCTCAGATGCGCTTTTAGTTTTGAGAGGGCCATTTCAATTGGATTGAGATCGGGGCTGTAAGGCGGTAGGAACAGGAACCATGCGCCGCGTTCGCGTAAAGCTGGTTTAGCGCGTTCGCTTTTGTGGCTGGATAGATTATCCAAAATCACGATATCACTTTTGCTTAGAGTTGGAGCTAATTGGGTTTTTATATAACAATCAAAAGCGTCACGGTTCATAGGCCCGTCCAAAACCCAAGGCGCTGTAAGACTGTCACTGCGCAAACCCGCGATGAACGTCTGCGTATGCCAGTGTCCGAAAGGCGTATCAGAGACCCGTCGTTCGCCTTTGGGCGCTCTTCCATACATGCGCGTCATCTTGGTATTCGTGCTGGTTTCATCAATGAAAACTAGGCGAGAAGGCTCCATCCGCATCAGGTTCTGGCACTTATGCCATGCCCGGCGTTTGCGCTGAACTTCTGGTCTGTCCCGCTCAGTAGCGAGCAGAGTTTTTTTTATAGCTGAGCCCAGCTTGCCTCAACAGGGTAGACAGTGATCCAGTGTAAGTTTTTACCCCGTGCTCTGCTTCCAGTCGACCACAGAGTTCAGACAAGGTTATATCAGGCTCCGCTGTGACGAGGCCTAATAAATATCTGCGGAAGGGCGCAAGTTTCCCACTCCCAGGTGCTCGCCCTTGTTGTGCTGGTTTAATAGAACCTGTTGCCTTGCGCCTTTGTATAAGTTTGATGGCAAAGCTCTCGCTTACACAGAAATGCCTTGCTGCCGCACGGCCAGAATGCCCGTCATCAACAAATGCCGCAACTCGGCGGCGAAGATCAATGGAAATCGTTTTACTCATGATACACCTCCAAACATGGTGAATCACATTTTAAACCAAAAGGGAACCCATAAAGTGAATCTACTTAATCAGGGAACGCTCTAGCGGGGAAATGGGAGATGCTCTCAAGGTTCTTCTGGGTCCTGATGCCAAGGGGTTATCGGCAAATACGGTTTCACGTCTAAAGCGGGATTGGGCAAAAGAATACGAAGGTTGGAGAGAGCGAGCCTTGGACAACGAGCCTTGAACGAGCCTTGGGTTTATATCTGGGCTGATGGTATTTATAGCGGCTTACGGGGCGAGGAAGACAAGCTGTGTGCCCTTGTTATTATTGGCGTAAATGCCCATGGCAAGAAGTATTTTCTGGCCATTGAGGATGGTGTACGCGAATCCATCCAGAGCTGGCGGGAGGTTTTGCTCTCGCTCAAAAACCGTGGTATGAATGCCCTCAAACTGGCTATCGGTGACGGCGTTATGGGGTTCTGGGCGGCATTGGGCGAAATCTTCCCGCAAAGCTGCCAACAAAGATGCTGGGTGCACAAAACCATGAATGTACTGAACTGCCTTCCCAAGCTGCCCCAGCCAAAAGCCAGGAAAGCCCTGCATAATATCTGGCAGGCCGAGAGCAAAAAAGACGCAGGGAAGGCCTTTGATTTGTTTATAAAAACATATGAAGATAAATATCCAAAAGCCACACAATGTCTGCAAAAAGACCATGATGAACTCATGCAATTCTTTAACTTCCCTGCCCAGCATTGGCAGAGCATCAGGACCAGCAATCCCATTGAATCTACGTTTGCCACGATCAGGCATCGCACGAAACGTTCAAAGGGCTGTCTTTCGCGGGGAGGAATGCTTCACATGATGTTCAAACTCGGACAATGCGCAGAGCAAAACTGGAGGAAATTACGCGGCTTTGATACCCTGGCCAAGGTCATCACAGGTGTCGAATTCACTGACGGAGTAGAAACAGCAAAAAACAATCAGATCGCAGCATGACTGAAAAATCTCAAACACCAGATTTGACAATAACTCAATGTTACGCCGCGTGCGGCGTACGCTCAAATTTCTTAATCTCTCACCATAGTCGTTACAGCGTAAAATGTTTTGATAATCGTAATCCCTGGGCTTGGTAGTGAGAGCCTTGCTCGCCATACAGGGTTTGCGGGATTTGAGCCATGGGCTCGAAATTTAGTTTGGCAACAGGCTGTCCATGGCGCAACATGAAAGGAACATCGCGGCCGCGCACCTCTAAAACAGCCCGCGCGCCCGCGCCGCCTGCTTCGGATAGGCCAAACCCAGGGTCAAAAAAGCCCGCATAATGAGCGCGAAACTCTCCGATTTCAGGGGCGATCGGAGCCATTTCAGCAGCTTGGTTTATGGGGATTTGCACATTTTCTTTGGACGCTAAAATATAAAATTCATCGGGATCTAAAATTAAAAGCCCGTCTGGCGCGCCGAGTGGCTCCCAATAATCCCGCGCTTTATGCCCGCCAATATTTAACAAATCTACAAGTCCGCTATGCCGGCGCGCCCGCCAACCGATAATGCCATCAGAGTTTTGCGTGGCCAGATCGATACTGACTGTCTGCGAGTTGACAAGAATAGGGGCGCCACTGCGAAAGCGAATTTGCACGAGTTTATCACTAGGCCGTGCTAGTACAGAAAAAGTACGCGGTGCTATTTCCACATAAAGTGGCCCCTTATAACCATCCGTGATTGCTTCAAATTTATCGGCATTATCCGAAATAACCCGTGTAAAAACATCGAGCCGCCCGGTTGAGCTTTTAGGGTTAGCGCGCGCCGACAAACCTTGCGGCAATTCAAGACTTTCTTGCAAAGGCACGAGATAAACGCAGCCCGTTTCCAAAACCGCGCCGCCAGACAAATCTATTTCATGCATGACAAGATGGTTATCAAGACAGTCTTTGATTGTTCTATTTTGTCCAGGTAGAAAACTGGCGCGTAAGCGATAGGCTTTATCTCCAAGGCGTAGATCAAGGGAGGCTGGCTGAATTTGTGATGACTCAATTGGCGGCTCAAAACTGCGCTCTAAAGCTGGCTCGTCGCTACGGCGCGCATGGACATGCCCCACCTCAATCAAACGTTTTATATCCTGCTTTGGCAATATGCCGTGATTATATGTCGATTCTTTTTGCACAGGGCTTATTATCCTGCGCGGAGAATGAAATCCACAGCTTTCGCTCGCTTAACTGGGTTATTGTCTTGCTTATAACCAAAAGAAGCGTATGAAGAATTTTGAAAAGAGAGTTTTAATGTACGAATTAAAGTCAAACAATGTAATCGTCAGGGTTGAACCAGAATTTTTAACTGAACAGTCCTCCCCGCGCGATCACCGTTTTATTTGGGCCTATACCGTTGAAATCGAAAACCAAGGCGGCGAAGACCTACAAGTTGTCAAACGCGTTTGGAAAATTGCCGATAGTAATGGCTATGTCCAAGAAGTGCACGGCGAAGGTGTTGTCGGCGAAAAACCCACCCTAAAACCTGGCGAAATTTTCCGTTACACATCAGGCGCCCCCCTATCGGCACCATCTGGAATTATGCATGGTTCCTACCAACTTGAAAATACAGCTGGGAAACGCTTTGATGTAGATATTCCTGCTTTTTCTCTGGATAGCCCGTTTGAGAATCGATCTCTTAATTAGCAAAAATCTCTTAATTAACTAAAATCCCTTAATTAACTAAAATTTATGGGCGTAAATTCGTAATCCGTATTGCAGAACTGACATTTTGCTTTGATTATGCCGTTTTCAAGCATTTCCTCTTGTGCTGCTTTATCAAAGTTTTTAATTGCAGCGAGCAACCTTTCCTTCGAGCACGTACACTTTGCTTCAATGTTTTGCGCTTCCAATAAAGCCACGCCCTGTTCATGGAACAACCGATATAATAAGGTTTCACTTGGTAAGTCTGGATCAAGAAATTCTTCATCGCTCAGCGTGCCCATAACTGCTTTGCTCAGATCCCATGCCTCTCCGCTCTCCTCGCGCGCCTCATCATCTGCAATTTTTTGCACCATAAGCGCGCTCCCCCGCCATTGCAGATTATCGCTACCGCTTTGCAACTCTCCAACAGACAGTTTAAGACGGGTTGGTATTTGCTCGCTTTGAGCAAAATAGTGCTCAGCACAATCGCCAAGGCTTGCCCCTTCAATGGCTGAGAGCCCTTGGTACAGATCTGTTTTGGCGCCTTGGTCGATGGTCATGGCAAATGTACCGCCGCCCATCAAGGCTTTTGCATCGGGGTTTTTATTGTCTTTAAGAATACCAGATAATGAA
Source organism: Robiginitomaculum sp. (assembly GCA_965224735.1). Lineage (GTDB taxonomy): Bacteria > Pseudomonadota > Alphaproteobacteria > Caulobacterales > Maricaulaceae > Robiginitomaculum_A. The sequence continues at coordinate 251,927 of OZ245059.1, forward strand.
ATTTCGTCATAGCGGGCATACCCGCGCACTTCCCCTGACGTTGTGCACTCTGCCGCCACTAACGAAACAGCGCCTTCATTGGTACCCTGTGCTTGCACCATTAATTTACCTTCAAACTTAAGCGCACGCGCCACAAGCACGCTAATCATTACCGCCTCACCCAAAAGCCTTGCGACAACATCTGGGTAATCATGACCTCTTAGAATATTATCTAATGCATCCCCCATGCACACTATACGTCCGCGGACAAGACCCCCACCAATAGTAAGCGCAGCTGTCTGATTATCTTGCAAATGGAACATAAAATTGCTTTCTGAATTACGCTTCCAAGCCCGTCCTTCAAGACTATGCTTCAAGGCACCATTTAAGGATAGCCTTTTGCGCATGCAAACGGTTTTCAGCCTCATCAAAAACAACGGATTTGGGTCCGTCAATGACCGATGCACCCACCTCTTCCCCCCTATGGGCTGGTAGGCAATGCAAGAAAAGCGCATCACTGTCCGCAGCGCTCATCAGCTTATCATTGACTTGATAATCAGCTAAATCGCTCATGCGCTTGTCTGCATCAGTATCGCCCATAGACACCCAAGTATCTGCAATAACAACATCCGTAGCCGCGCACGCTGTCATCGGGTCTTGCACCAGTTCTATTCTAGCGCCCTCCGAGCGAGCGCGCTCAATATCTTGCCCACGCGGCTCATATCCTAGTGGGCATGATAAGGTTAAGCTAAAACCAAATTTTGATGCAGCATTGATAAAACTCACGGCCACATTGTTACCATCTCCAACCCAGGTAAGGGATAAACCAGCCAGTGTTCGGCCTTTCTCCTCCAGGGTCTGCAGGTCCGCCATAATTTGGCATGGATGGTTATAGTCAGTTAATCCATTAATGACAGGCACGGACGCATTTTTTGCTAAGTTCACAATATCTTCATGATACTTAGAGCGCAGCATAATAGCGTCAACAAAGCGCGATAGAACTTTAGCCGTATCTTCAACGCTCTCCCCACGGCCAAGCTGCATATCATCAGCGCTTGTGGTAATAGAGCCACCGCCAAGTTGTCGCATTGCGATTTCAAATGAAAACCGGGTGCGCGTTGAGCTTTTCTCAAACAGCATTGCCAAAACTTCGCCCTTTAAAGGTGCATCAGGATCAAGCGCGCCCTTTGCCCGCCCTTTGCGCGCAGATTTACGTTTATGGGCTTCGTCCAAAATAGCCCGCAGTTCACTTGCAGGAATATCTGCAAGAGATAAAAAATGCTTTGGGTTTGTATTTGTGTGCAAAGACATAGCTTTCATCCAAAATATAAGGTGCGAAAAATTACCGCGAGAGAAAGCTAATTCCTCTACCAGACTTTATCTAATGTGGAAAGGTGATTTTATTTTAGGGGCTGCCCTAGATAACTAAATGAATAACCCCGCCCCAAGGGGCGAGGTATCAAAAGAGTGTAAGTTGTTTATCACTGTGTAGTTTTGTATATTCTTTGCCTTGATTTTGGACGTAGCTTGTTATTGTGCTCTCATCTACGTGACGCCCAACTGTGAATGCAAAATAACCATCACTCCAAAATTCTCCACCCCAAAGTGACTTTTTAACATGAGGACACAACCTAAATATTTCGCGTGCGGTGATGCTTTTTATTACAGTGACCAACTTGGTCACTGTATAGGTCGGAACCGATTGTACCAAAAAATGAACATGGTCTTTATCCGTTCCAATCTCCAAAAACTTTAACTGGTAACGATCTTCAATCTCCAAACAAACATCACGTAAAACTTCATCAACTTGGGGGTCAAAAACAGCACGCCTATATTTTGCGGGAAACACAAAATGGTAAAGAAGTATCGTTACGTTATGTCGTTTATGGATATATTCGCTCACGCGAATATTCTACGCCGCAAGCGGTGAGGAATGAAACCCTAAAAAAGATTCAAGCTCTTTTATCCGTTCATCGCTAAAAGCTCTTTGTTCCAAAATCATAACCCCCTAAAGCTCGGACTTCGACGGGCAGATTGGATGTTTTATCATCAACCGCATCAGACAGACGATTGATATTTGCAATACCTTGAGGTGCTACAACCCCGTATTGGGCTAAATGACTTCGCAAAGCATTCACCATTTGCGTACGCTGTCGCACCAGAAAATCCCGTGTTCTAAAAACCATGCTATGGGACTTGTTGTTCTGTAGATTTCACTTCAACAAGCCGCATGGTTGGCCGTGACGCCGCTTCAGCAATGGCTTCGGCGTCTGCCATGTCATTCTTTTGGCGCTTAACAAATGGCTTCACGTAGATCGGCGCAATGAGTTTAACTGTATGTTCAAACTTGGCTATCTCGCGGGCTCAATGGTGTGCGCCCCCACAGGTTTCCATTGCGACAATACAAACCGGATGGTCAGATAAAAACGGCAATAACTGCGCCCTTGAAAGCTTTTTACGAAATACGACTTCGCCATTCGACCCTGAACCGTGCACCTGAAAAACTCTCTTGGCTAAATCAATCCCTATTATGCTAACTTCACTCATGGATGCTTCCTCCGTTTAATGTGGCTCCTTGAACCAACCACTATGGCACAACTTTGATGCTGGTAGGAGGGAGCGTCCACACCATCTCCAAACCCCTAAATAGGTTCTTTAAATAAGATCGGCAACGCTTCGTGTTTTTGCACCGACCCAATAGTCGGCCATTGAACCAACGTCTAGAGCTACGCCGCCGTGGGCACGAATTGTCTCACAAAATATTTTACCAATTGCGCCTCCAGCAACAAGCCCTAATGTTCCTGGATCACAAACTTTGGCGATTTGTTTTGCAACCTTCTTATAAATAAACGGGATTGGTTCATCATCGCTAACGAATAAATCATTTTTCTGAGTTTTTGTGTGAGTTGAAATCGAAACTGTTATCAAGGGTGTATTTCCAATATAAGGCGCGAATAATTGGGATATGATTGCGGGTTTAAGACTAGAAATTATCAAATTTTTTTTTGCATGCCTCGCTAGTTTTGTAATCCCCTCAAAATTAAAGCATATATGATGAATCCGATCTTCGGTGAACTCACGGCTAGAGGGAGCGGGAAAATCTGGTAGTTCACTCACGCCCTTAAGAACTCTGAGTAAGCCTGATGTTGAGCGATGCCCCTCGTATGATATTAGGGAGGTACTTGCATCTCTCGTGAAACGGTACAGTGATGGAATGCCAAGCATGTTGGCTTTACTAATCGCCTCATACATATCTTGTTGAATTTGTGCGCGATGATACGGTTCTAAACATGTGTTCCACCACATGTATTCACGCATTTTTAAAACCTCATTTGTGTTTTGAGCGGAGGTTACATTATCCCAAGCATAAGACTCTCCATCACCAAGACGTAAAAGTGAGAATGGTTGATCCGTCTTTATGTGTGTTTCAATCTTACTTAGGAGAGCCGCTTTAATCGCATAATTAAGGCGACAATCCATAAAACGCAATGCGTTTCTATTATACTTAACCACTACCGACTGTGGTCGGTAGGTTTTTCTGAGTGGTTTTCTATATACTGAAGTATGATAGCATTTGTGACGTTACCTGATGTGGTGCAAAAATATCCACGCGCCCAAAACCTACGTCCCCAATAGCGTTTCTTAAGCTCTGGAAACTCCATTTGTATTTTGCGCGATGTAGCACCTTTGATCCGGCGCATAACATCACTGACGGAATGTTTTGGCGGTATCTCCATAAACATATGGACATGATTATTGGACAAAACACCTTTGAGAATGCGAACATCAAGGTTTTTGCAAATTTGACGGATCAGGGCACGAATGCGCAATCGCATCTCTCGTGTCAGAACTTTATACCTGTATTTGGTAATCCAAACTATATGATAGCGATTGTGAAATTTACAGTGGGCGGAAGTAGAGTAGACCATTCTTAGACTCCTTAAATTTGAGGCTTCGCTTGCGGCTCGCCTCAAATTTAAGGAGTCTAAGAATGGTAACATAAACGGACTAAAAGTCCCTTAACCGACTGAAAGTCGGTGGCTTAGAACCGAAAAAGTTGGAAAGTAAAGACGTTTATTATTTCATTTACAGTTGTCCCTTTACCTAATAATAGGGAAAGCGCTGGTGATTTCGTGATTATTCAAATTTTAGCTTTAGAAAAACTCCCTTGTTTTTTGAATGTTTATGTGCATCCATGCTCCTTTAGGGAGCATGGATGAGGACGACTACATATTAAATAATGATTAAGATCTCTTAAGATTGGTTAGTTCAGAATGATAAATGCAAAACAAAAAGGTGTTTTACTTGGCATGGTAACAGGCTTCGGCGTAAGCCTACTCGCTGGGTTTGTGCCACTTATTCTACCCCCTCTAACTTTAACAAAGACAACTACACAATATCTCATCCAGTTGTGGATGTTAGTCAGTTTAGTTTTGGGGTTTTGGCTCCTGTTATCGATTGTTGCCATGGCAATTCACCGATTTTTTCATGCCGCAGACATAGATGCAGCGACAAGTGATGTAATTTCCAGAAAAGCTAGAATACTTCAGTCCATTATTCAAAATACTTTAGAACAGGTAGTCCTGGCGATAATTGTGTATGGTGCTTGGATATTTCTCGCTCCACAAAATTGGAAATTACTTCCAGTCATTTATGTTATTCTCTTTTCTTGCGGTAGATTACTATTCGTGACGCGGTATAATGCAGGAGCGGCAGCAAGGAGCTTTGGATTTGCCATCACATTCTACCCAACAATTATATTGATATGCGCACTAGTATTTATGCAAGTATAAAAAATTTGGGGTGAAACGCCCTGAACCGCCCCGAGTTTGCCGGAGGTTGTTTAGTTTAAGTTATGCGGCTTTAAGGAACAATGCACTCATCAGAAAAACCCTCAATCACAAAAAATGCACTAATGAAATACTGCAGTTGTTTGTATACAAACAACTGCCCATTTTTATATTTTTACGATATAGAACTTTTACTGGAATTTCGCCCAATGATATTGAAAAATTGAGTGCCCTCAGCCTTAATTTACCCCCACCCCTTTTTGCCTCCCTAGGGTCAGGACTCATTAAAGCCAATATATAACGATTGCAGCGATGCATATTGTAGAGAAAAAGGTGTGTGCGCAGCGATCATAACGGGTTGAGACACGTCTCCAGTCTTTGAGACGCCCAAACATGTTTTGGGCCTTGTGACGCTGTTTGTATAAAGTTTTATCGTATGGGATCAGTATTTTTCGGTTTCGACGCGGCGGAATACACGGGGTAATATTGCGAGCACGTAATGCCTCTCGAAACCAGTTTGAATCATATCCTTTGTCACCCAGAAGGCATTTTGCTTTTGGAAGTTGATCTAGCAATAACCGCGCCCCTTTATGGTCGCTCATTTGTCCTTCACTCAGCAACATGACCACCGGACGACCCACACCATCACAAACCGCATGGAGTTTTGAATTTAGCCCACCTTTGGTGCGGCCAATACATCTGGGAACATCCCCTTTTTAAGCAGACTAGCTGCGGTTCTGTGAGCTTTTAGGTGGGTTGCGTCGATTTGCAATTGTTCTGGCACACCTTCAGATGTGCTTAGCGCAATAAAGATTTTGTTGAATACACCCATTTTACTCCCCATTTTACTCCAACGGATAAACCGATTGTAAAGTGTCTTGTGGGGGCCATATTCTCGCGGAGCATCGCGCCATTGAAGGCCTCGTTTAAGCACATGGATAATGCCGCTGATCACACGTAAATCATCGACACGTGGTACGCCGTGAGACAAGGGAAAATAAGGCTCAATACGAGCCAATTGGGACTTCGATAGATAAAACAAATCATTCATGGTGAAAGCTCCTTTGACCATCAATGAATCACAAATTAGACAAAATGGGAATCCCTAAAATTAATAGGTCCTGACCCTAGTAAATCCAGCCGCTTGCAGCCCATAACCTTTGATAGGGAGGCCTACAAAAAACGTAATGTAATTGAGCGTTTCTTTGGCCGCATTAAGAGGTCGTTTCGCAGAATCGCAACGCGCTACGAGAAAACAGCAACCAACTTCATGGCCATGATAAAGCTCGCATCAATAAGGCTATGGTGCGAATTTTATGAGTCCATTAACTAATTGTTTAGTCCCACAAGTGTGCTGGTATGGGTTTACGTTAAACCGTTGTGGCTCCTTTGTAGATATTTTGCAAATATATTCGTAAGGCGTGAGGCCTTTGAGGGGTTTTAGTCGCTTTGCGAAATTGTAGGCCATCATGAAGTCATACAGATGGGTCTTCAGCTGTGCGTGCGAACCATAATGGTATTAGACTCGATTCACAATAGTGTTTCATTTTTCAGGTGCGTTTGTTTGCGCTCAATGTGGTTATAGGGTTTTACCCGAGGCAGGCTGTGCACTTAAATTGATGTTTGCCAAGGCTCCAACATTCTTTGCAGGCCGTTATTCCAGTGAATATCGGCGAAAATCTTAAACTTCTTCATCCGCCCGATCGCGTACTCCACGCCGACGCGAAGACAGCAATGCCAACGATTATACGCCTTGTCTTCTTGCGATAGTTCCTTGTTTTTCGGCTTCTTAATCGGGAGTTCAAACCCCGTCCCCAGATACCCTAAATCACCTAAAACCATCATCTCGGGCGGCTTTTTGAGCCTGCTTTCATCAAAAATTCTCTTGTCATGCATTGAGCCTTTTTGCGCAGAGCCAACAGATAAAATTCGCTTGGTATTATCGGTGACAATTTGATGGACATTTGTATGTTTCTTCTTTTTCCCCGAATAGTTCTTCTTGCGCTTGCCAGGCTTTCCTGCGCGGTGAACAGGCCGCTCCGTCCCGTCCACCATAAGGTACAAAAGATCGTCCTTTTCTTCTTCGGTAAGACGAACTTCGCGCTCGGGCATCTTGAAATGCCCGGCTAAAAGATGCGTCATCGACCTGTTAACGCGGCAAACAGTTGGCGATGAAACACTAAAAACCAGACCCAAAAACACATGACTTGTGTAGGTACGATAGTAAATCAGGCACATCAAAAGTTGCGCGGCAAAGTCGAGAGCATATGGGTGCCCAGCGCCAATGGCGCGTTTTCTTCCCGTGCGCGAGAGGCGTTTATGCTCGGATTTGAGCCAAAGCGGATATGTTTCTTTGGCCAGCACCTCAAAATCGTGCAAACGAATGCCGCTAAGGCGAAAAAACAAGGTCGGTCGGCCCCGTAAAATTTTGAGTGTGTTCATGAAAAATCCTCCTGCATCAAAATTATACCTGAAAACTATACATTTCCCTAATTAAGAAGTGAGTCTATTGATGAAACCAGCACGAATACCAAGATGACGCGCATGTATGGAAGGGCGCGCAAAGGCGAACGATTGGTCTCTGATACGCCTTTCGGACACTGGCATACGCAGACGTTCCGCGGGTTTGCGCAGTGACAGTCTTACGGCACCTTGGGTTTTGGACGGGCCTATGAACCGTGACGCTTTTGATTGTTATATAAAAACCCAATTAGCTCCAACTCTAAGCAAAAGTGATATCGTGATTTTGGGTAATCTATCCAGCCACAAAAGCGAACGCGCTAAACGAGCTTTACGCGAACGCGGCGCATGGTTCCTGTTCCTACCGCCTTACAGCCCCGATCTCAATCCAATTGAAATGGCCCTCTCAAAACTAAAAGCGCATCTGAGAAAAGCAAAAGCCCGCACTTATGACGCCCTCTGGAAAGTCATAGGACATATCACAAATGAAATCCTAAAAAAGATTCATGCCATCTCCAAGTGCGTAATTGTAAGGCGGTTTATTCCCTGTGCCGAGTACGGTATCGCAGCCGCGCGCGAGTTTGAATTTTATATCAAAGTGCCTCGTTAATTTTTGCAGCAAGGGCGGTTAGCTCATCCATATCTGCCATTGTGCCGTTGGCATGGCCAGTGAACATTTGAGCTTCATAGCGCGGGATGATGTGAACATGTAGATGAAACACGGTCTGCCCAGCGGGCGTGCCATTAAATTGTGTGATAACAATGCCGTCAGGGCTTAGGGATTTTTGTACGGCCTTACTGACGTGCTTTACCGTTTTCATAATCGCCGCTAACCCGTCCTCGCTCACATCTAAAAGATTGCGCGCTTGCTCTTGTTTGTGAATGACCAAAATATGCCCACACGATTGCGGAAACACATCCATAAAGGCAAGTGTTTCTTCGTCTTCAAACACCTTCACGCACGGCATTTCCCCGCGAATGATTTTTGCGAAGATATTATAAGGATCGTAAGTTCCTTTAAGGGGCATGACTACGTTTCCTTTCAAGTCGAGGCAGGGTATATATTTTGCATAGAGGATGAATAAATAAGCCTGCGTATTGTGTCTCTTCTATAGCGTGCTAAAATGATTAAGTTCATTTTGGTCCCCCTTTGCGAAACGGTGTAAACTCGCTTAACACATTTATGTGCGCATCAACAGCTTTTCTCTCGCGAGTCAGGAAATCAGAAACGGCATTATGCAAGTTAGGGTGGGCGAGTTGGTGCGCGGAGTACGTTGGGACGGGTTCATAGCCGCGGGCAAGTTTATGCTCGCCCTGCGCGCCAGCTTCCACCCGCGCAAGCTCCATATCTATACCTGCTTCAATTGCTTGGTAATAACATAGCTCAAAGTGCAAAAACGGGATATGGGTCAATGCGCCCCAATGCCGCCCGTAAAGCGTATCCCCGCCAATAAAGTTAAGTGCGCCCGCAATCAGAGTTTCGTCTTGATAGGCAAGCACTAATAAAACTTGCTCGCGCATGCTTTCGTGAATAGCGGCGAAGAAATTTCGGGTTAGGTATGGCTGCCCCCATTTACGCATGCTTGTGTTCTGATAAAACTGATAAAACGCATCCCAATGAAAAGGTTTTATATCATCACCGCGCAGACGTTTTATCACGACAGTTTCGCAGGCGCGGCGCCGTTCGGATTTTATCTTTTTGCGTTTACGCGCCGTGAGCGAACCAAGAAAATTATCAAAGCTTTTATAGCCACGATTGATGAAGTGAAATTGTCTATCTGTGCGGATAAGAAAATCATTGGCCTTTAAAACATCCAGATCATCTTTTTGTAAAAAAGTAAGGTGCAGCCCTGATAGATTAAATTGAGATAGCGCGTTGTGCGCGGCGTCCACAAGAGCCTGTTTAGCGTCTGTGCTTTGGGCTAAAAGGCGAGGGCCAGGGGCTGGGGTAAACGGCACGGCGCATTGTAATTTTGGATAATAGGGGAGCCCCGAACGCTCTGCAGCATCAGCCCAGCCATGATCAAAAACATATTCGCCTTGGGAGTGGGATTTGCCGTAAAGCGGCATTACGCCCCGTACCCTACCTTTTTCATCTTCAAGGCGAATATGTAAGGGTTTCCACCCAGTTTGGGCGTAAGCGCTACCGCTTATTTCAAGCGCGTTTAAAAAATCCCAATCCGTAAAGGGGTGGTAGTCTTTTGCACCGCACGGCGGGAGGAGCGCGTTCCAATCATCGCGAGAAACATCGCTAATAGCATTAAGAGTTTTAGCAGAAAGTTTAATTTTCAATTTCGGCAATGCAGTCAATTTCTACGGCCACATCAAGAGGCAAGGACGACGCAGCAACGGCAAAGCGGGCATGTTTACCCCGCTCGCCAAATACATCAACCATCAAATCTGAACAGCCATTGATTATTTTTGGAATATCCAGATCGGTTTTCTCAAAGCTGGAGTTCACAAATCCGCCGATCTTAACAATTCTCTTCACACGGTTAAGCTCGCCATCGCATGCAGCTTTAAGCTGCGCGATAAGATTAAGCCCGCATAATTTTGCGGCTGCTTGTCCTTGCGCGACGGATAAATTTTCACCAAGACGGCCCTTTATAAAACTGCCATCTGCCGCCACGGAAATTTGGCCAGAAACAAACACATGATTGCCTGTAATCACATAGGGCACATAATTGGCGACGGGGGCGGCGGGTTTGGGTAGGTTCAAACTTAAATCTTTTATTCTTTGCTCGATTGCACTCATGCTTTCTCCTCTGGGGGTTATACTCCAATTTAAAAAAACGCTAATACCTTATTCGTGGTTATGCGCGATTTTTGTCCCAATAAACCAACCAATAGGAATAGATGCCCAGCCTGTCACGATAATGCTAAACACGGATATGACAATAAACATCATCGAAAATTGCTGCACTATCTTAAGGCCCTCCGCATGGCTAGGGTTGTTTATTATCGTAAAAGTGCTCACAAAAAAAGCCATGAAAAAATAAGCGAGAAATACGGTGCCCCCCCCGCAAATTGCGCCCTTCTTTTTGCTCTCGCCACTGCGCATAATAAAATGCCAACACAGGCGCGCAGAAATAAATGTCGCCAAAGACGTGGCCAGCATAGAAACAATAAAGAAGTATCCAGTATCAAACCGATTTTCCAACATAAACTTAACCGCGACAAGACTGAAAAATGCCGATACTGTTGTCATGGTGCTCGTAAAAATCCAGCCTCTTTTTTTTGTCCCACTGAGCATGTCCCCTCCTGTTTTAAGAGTGCCATATTAACAATAATGGCACAATATAAAATTTCAACACATTCAGAACTGGTTTTTAATCAACCAAGTTTTCCCAAAAATGTTTGGCTTTATCGAGAAAGCTTTCAGAGGCGGGTGAGCAATTTTGATCGCCGCCTTCGGCCCGAAACTCTTCCAAAAGCGCGCGCTGCTTTGCGTTCAGCTTAGAGGGGGTTTCGACAGAAAGCTCTACATACATATCGCCGCGCTGGTTAGAGCGCAACACACTCATACCTTTACCGCGTAGGCGCATGCGTTTGCCAGTCTGGCTACCCTCTGGAACTTTTATTTTTGTGCGCCCGCCATCAATGGTAGGAATCTCAACAATGCCGCCAAGCGCGGCACACGTCATAGGAACGGGGGCGTGGCAAAAAAGATTTGCCCCCTCCCGCTCAAACAGACCATGCGGGACAACGGATATGAAAAGATATAGATCGCCGCGCGGCCCGCGCGAGCCCGAGGATTTTGGCGCAGCGTCACCTTGACCTGAAAGCCTGATGCGCGTGCCATCTTCCACGCCCGCAGGAATATTAACATCAAGTGTGGTTTCTACGCGCACCTGCCCAACTCCATCACATGTTTTGCAGGGGCTGGAAACATATTCTCCTTGTCCGCCGCATTTGGGGCACGGACGTTCCATGGTAAAAAAGCCTTGCTGGGTGCGCACTTTGCCTTGCCCGCCACATGTTGAGCAAGTTTCGACCTTAGCCCCCTTCGCTGCGCCGCTACCGCTACAGCCATGACAGTCTTCGGAAATCGGAACTTTAATTTCCATGTCCTTACCATGAAAAGATTCTTCTAGAGTAATTTCAAGCTCGTAACGAAAATCCGCCCCGCGCACAGTTCGCGCGCCGCCCCGGCGTCCGCCGCCGCCAAACATATCGCCAAAACCGCCGCCGCCCTGCTGGCCGAAAATTTGCGAAAATATATCAGAGAAATCATGAAAATCACCGCCGCTAGAGCCACCACCTTGGCCAAATGCACTGTGCCCCATACGGTCATATTGCGCGCGTTTTCCCTCATCCGAGAGAATGGAATAGGCTTCATTTATTTCTTTAAACTTTGATTCTGCATCTGGGTTATCGGGGTTACGATCAGGATGATATTCCATAGCAAATTTGCGATACGCACTCTTTAGCGTTTGACCATCTGCCGTTTTCACACAGCCCAGAATTTCGTAATAATCACGCTTGGTTGCCATAATTTTCCCCAAATATTTTTAATTGGTTTTTTTGCATAAAATATGCAAACCCCGCCCCGAAAATCGGAGCGGGGTATTTACGTCAAGTAAAGGAGAGCTTAAGCGTTATTGTCGTCTACGTCTTCAAACTCGGCATCGACAATATCTTCATCCTCTTCAGAAGTCGCTTCGCTTTCAGAACTGGCGCCTTCAGCGCTCGCGCTTTGATAAATGGCTTCACCCATTTTCATAACGGCTGCAGTCAATTCACCAGTTTTCTCGGTGATTTCCTCTGTGTCTTCACCTTCTGCAATCTCGCGAACTTCTTTGATCAAGTTTACGATGTTTTCGCGGTCTGCTTCTTCGATTTTATCGCCATGCTCTTCAAGGTCTTTTTCAGCTTTGTGAGCCAGACCTTCAGCTTGATTCTTCGCTTCAGCAAGCGCGCGGCGCTCTTTATCACTATCTGCGTTTTTCTCAGCGTCTTTCACCATAGCTTCGATATCAGCATCTGACAGACCGCCACTCGCTTGGATGCGAATTTGCTGCTCTTTGCCCGTAGCATTGTCTTTGGCAGACACATTCACAAGGCCATTCGCATCAATATCGAAAGTCACTTCGATTTGCGGCAAGCCGCGTGGCGCTGGCGGAATGCCAACCAAATCAAATTGTCCCAAGAGCTTGTTATCAGCAGCCATTTCGCGCTCGCCTTGAGAGACGCGGATGGTCACAGCTGATTGGTTATCCGCTGCCGTTGAATAAATTTGAGATTTTTTGGTCGGGATTGTCGTGTTGCGATCTATCATGCGCGTGAACACACCACCTTCGGTTTCAATACCTAGGGACAATGGCGTTACGTCCAATAGAAGCACGTCTTTAACATCGCCCTGCAATACGCCCGCTTGAATAGCTGCACCCATAGCAACAACTTCGTCAGGATTCACAGATTTGTTGACGTCTTTGCCAAAAAACTTTGACACAGCTTCTTGTACCATAGGCATACGGGTCATACCACCAACCAAAACAATATCATCAATATCTGCAGCCTTCAGGCCAGCGTCGGCGAGCGCTTTTTTACATGGCGCGATGGTACGTTTTACCAAATCTCCCACAAGCGCTTCTAGTTTCGCGCGGGTTATTTTCATGGTTAAATGCTTAGGGCCAGACGCATCCGCCGTGATGAAGGGGAGATTAACCTCATAGCTACTCGCAGAAGAAAGTTCTTTTTTCGCTTTTTCAGCTTCTTCACGAAGACGCTGAAGCGCGAGTTTATCTTTCTTAAGGTCAATGCCGTTTTCTTTATTAAATTCTTCGGCGAAATACTCTACTATACGCATATCGAAGTCTTCACCGCCCAGGAACGTATCGCCATTGGTTGCTTTAACTTCGAAAACGCCATCACCAATTTCTAGGATGGACACATCAAATGTACCGCCGCCCAAATCGTAAACAGCAATGGTTTTGCCATCTTCTTTGTTCATGCCGTAGGCGAGTGCCGCCGCTGTTGGCTCATTGATAATGCGCAGAACTTCTAGGCCAGCAATTTTACCCGCGTCTTTTGTTGCTTGGCGCTGTGCGTCATTAAAATAAGCAGGGACTGTGATCACCGCTTGGGTGACTTTATCGCCCAAAAAGCTCTCAGCCGTATCTTTCATTTTTTGCAAAATAATCGCAGATACTTCCGCTGGGGACATGTTTTTTTTAGGCCCCTTTACATAGGCATCACCGTTTTTGCCTTTAACAATTTTATAAGGCACAAGCTTGGCGTCCTTCTTGACCATCGGGTCAGTGAAAGGGCGGCCAATAAGGCGCTTAATCGCGAAAAATGTGTGGTCAGGGTTGGTCACTGCTTGGCGACGCGCAGGCTGCCCAACAAGGCGCTCGCCGCCGTCCGAAAATGCGACAACGGATGGGGTGGTGCGCTGACCTTCTGCGTTTTCTAAAACGCGGGGTTTGTCGCCGTCCATAACAGCGACGCAGGAATTAGTGGTTCCCAAATCAATACCAATAACTTTAGTCATATCTATCTCCGTAGTGCGGCCTTTATTCCTTATTAAAGTTCTAACAAGATTCCCTATTAGAGTTCTAACAAGCCGCGTTAAATTAAAAATTATGTGAACACAAAAGCATTCCGTTACCCGCCATATGGGGGAGATTTTCGAGCCTGCAAGGGTTTGTGTGGCGATTTGGCAAAAAAAAATTATATTTTCTGCATTTGTTCACCTTCAGTGTTTACACAAGATAAACCATCCACCTTAGATAATGCATTCTTAACCAGCGCAACCTACAAAACGTCTACTCTCATCTCTTAATACAGCGGCGTTTGAGCGGATCAAACACCATTTTTAATAGTTTCATTATATGTTACACAGAATATGTTACACAGAGTAATGCTTATAAAACTTCCAAATGGATTCACCTATAAACCTGAGTATTTTAACCGCAAAATGCAAGAAGAACTGTTAGGCTATGTCAGCGCCGCCGCGCGCGGCGTGGCGCCATTTTATCAACCAACAATGCCGTGCACAGGCCAGCCCTTATCTGTCGTCATGAGTAATTTTGGTCCGCTAGGCTGGGTGACAGACAAAGAGGGTGGGTATAGGTATGAACCAACACATCCGAAGACAGGGAAATCATGGCCCGCTATGCCACAAGCCTTGCTGAATTTATGGGACGTACTGACGGGTTACCCTGCCTTGCCAGAAGCTTGCCTCATCAATTGGTATAGGGAAGGTTCTAAAATGGGTATGCATGTGGATCTGGACGAGTTTGATTTGAACGCCCCCGTTGTTTCCGTCAGCCTTGGCGATCCTGCAAGATATCGGCTGGGCGGGCAAAAACGTGGCGGAAAAACCCATAACCTTAAACTTTCATCAGGCGATGTGGTTGTGCTTGCGGGCGATGCACGACGCTGCTATCATGGGGTGGATAAAATTTTCTATGGCCAATCCACTCTTGTTCCCAAAGGCGGACGGATTAATCTAACCATGCGGCGTGTGAACAAGCCCTAGTTACATGTCTCTACTTGTTACATGTCTCTACTTGCTATTTCCTCAGCCGCGCGAAGCATACGGGCAATATCTTTCTCTCCCGACAAATTATGCCCGCCGTTTTTAATTAAGCTCATTTCTATGTCGTTGCTTGTGAAAATATCGATGAGTTTTTGAGCATGGCTCCATGGCACGGAGTTGTCTTGCATGCCTTGTAAAATACGTAAAGGGCCCTCAAAATTTATGGGCACGTCCATAAGTAGGTTTTCGCGCCCATTGAGTATGAGGGCGCGGCTTATCTCATATGGCTCGTCATAATCGGAAGGTTCATAATATATGCCTTTTTCCATTATGGTTTTGCGGATGGTTTCGTCATACCCTGCCCACATTAGTTTTTCGGTAAAATCAAAAGCAGGCGCTATGAAGAGCATGGCTTTGATGCGTTTTGGCTCTCTCAGCGCAGCCAGCGTGGCCACCCATG
This sequence comes from Robiginitomaculum sp., assembly GCA_965224735.1. GTDB lineage: Bacteria > Pseudomonadota > Alphaproteobacteria > Caulobacterales > Maricaulaceae > Robiginitomaculum_A. The sequence goes on from OZ245059.1 coordinate 267,099, forward strand.
CGCCCATAGAAGAGCCAACTAAAATCTGCGGGCCTTTTGTAAGTTCATTGATTACCTGCGCCGTATCCGATACCCAGCGCGATATTGTGCCCTTGGAAAATATGCCGCTCGATTGCCCATGCCCAAAATAATCAAAGCGCACGCAACCATGATCGTTCTTAATCGCCCAATCATGCAAGGCGATTGCTTTGCTGCCCTCCATATCGGATTTAAGACCGCCGCACCAAATAAAGCCAGGTTTTGTTCCGCTTGTTTTTTTATACGCAATTTTGTTTTTTTCTTCGCCGCCAAAAGCACGACTGGGCAAAAAAAATACTTTGCTCGCATTTATCATAATATGTGTCTTTCCATATAAGGGAATATTCCCTTATATGAAGTTATGAATATCTTACAAGTATTACCCGAGCTTAATGCAGGCGGGGTTGAGCGTACAACCATTGAAATCGCACAGGCTCTAAATGCTCAAGGGCATGTGCCTCATGTGGCGAGCCTTGGTGGACGCATGGAGGACGAATTACGCGCGGCAGGCGGCGTTTTGCACCGCTTGTCTGTTGGCTCAAAGAACCCGCTTTCTCTTCGCAGCAATATCCGCGCGCTAACAAAAATTATAAAAAACCATAAAATTGATCTAGTTCATGTTCGTTCACGCGCACCTGCATGGGCCGCAAAACCTGCCGCCGAGGGCGCGCATATACCCTTTATCACTACATATCATGGCATTTATAACGCAAAATCACGGCTTAAAAGGCGATACAACGCAATTATGGCCAAAGGCGATATTATTATTGCAAACTCTGAATTTACCAAAGCCCACATTTTAAAAGAACATGGCGTAGACCCAGAAAGAATCGTGGTTATTCCTCGCGGCGTTGATATGAAAAAGTTTGACCCAAGCAATGTTTCAAATACAGACGTTCAAGATATAAAAGCACATTGGGGCGTAGGTAACGCAAACCCTATTTTACTTTTACCTGGGCGGCTCACCCGCTGGAAAGGCCAACTCATCGCCATACAAGCTCTGACAAATCTTAGCGCCGAGTCGCACCTTGTTTTGCTTGGGGACGCACAGGGGCGCGATGCATATGTCGCAGAAATACGGGCTTTAATCAGTAAACTCGACCTAAAAGAGCGGGTAATTATCGCGCCCCATACCCAAAATATGCCTGCGGCATTTATGGCTTCTAATCTGGTGATTTCCGCGTCCACTGACCCCGAAGCGTTCGGGCGTGTCTCTGCAGAAGCGCAAGCAATGCAAAGGCTTGTGGCCGCAAGCAATCATGGCGGATCATGCGAAACTATCATTGATGGCAAAACAGGGCGGCTTGTTACCCCATCTGACCCAAGCGCCCTCGCGCAAGGGATTTCCGATATATTAGCCATCCCATCAGCGCAATATACAAAAATGGCTGCCGATGCCCGCGCCCGCATAGCTGACAAATTTTCCGCAAATGCTTTAAAAAACGCAACACTTACCGTTTATAAAGAGGCTATAAAAGGCAATTTGCCTCACTAAACGATTAATGAGCGCTTGAAATTTTATTCTAACATGACATATACAGACTGTGAGGGGTAAAGCCCGCCATATAAATTTTAAAAATTAGTCATTTTGGAGACCGAACATAGCCCGTAGACCTCATTCCATGCAGCGCCCTAAACGTGAAAAAGGGCCGCGCATAAACAGTGAAATCACTTCACCTAAAGTCCTTCTCATTACAGAAACTGGAGAAAAACGCGGCGTCGTCCTATTAGAGGATGCACTGAGCGCCGCACGCAGTGCCGGGCTGGATTTAGTCGAGGTTGCACCAAGCCCTGAAATGCCTGTTTGTAAAATTCTTGATTATGGCAAAATGCGTTTTGAAGCCCAAAAGAAAAAGACTGCCAATAAAAAACGTCAAAAGACCCAGCAGCTTAAAGAAATTAAGATGCGACCCAATATAGATACCCATGACTATTTAGTGAAAACAAAAGCCATGACGAAATTCTTTGAACGCGGCGACAAAGTAAAAGTGACGATACGCTTTCGCGGGCGCGAAATGGCTCATATGGATCTTGGACGTAATTTGCTGGAGCGCGTTAAAGAAGATTTTGAAGAAACAACTAAGGTCGAGTTTCATCCAAAAACCGAAGGTCGCCTGATGACCATGGTGCTTGCGCCAAAATAGAAAGCTAAAATTATGGCATTACTCAGAGCACTCTTAGCCCTATTCTTATTACCAGGAAATTCGGTCATTAAAGCAATAGGTATTAATACTGAAGAAGACGGCGGCATTATTCGTAGCTTTGTCAATATGATGTTTTGGGGCATTTTGGCATTTTTACTGGCTTTGCTCTTTATTAGGGGGCACGCTTAAGCTTTTTAGCAATTCAATCTATGAATAAGGTTTGGGTTTGGACATATATTGCCTGCTAATAACTGTGGCGGTTTATTGTGCCTCGGGTGTGGTGACAACAATGCCGTCAATTTCATCGGTGAGTAATATTTGGCACGACAGGCGCGACGTTTCGCGCACACCTTCGGCAAAATCTAGCATGCTCTCTTCCATATCATCCATAGGTTTTATCTTGCTGATCCAAGCTTCATCTACATAAACATGGCAAGTAGCACAAGCACACGCGCCGCCGCAATCAGCGTCAATGCCTGGAACCATATTTTGTACGGCCGCTTCCATAATGTTTGCGCCCGCCTTGGCTTCAACATCGCGCCGCGTTCCATCTTGATCAATAAAGGTAATCTTAGGCATTTTTTCTCCGCGAATATGAAAATTTTCTAAACTCTATTTAGCGAGGATAAAAAGAATTGCAAGCCTGCCCTTAAGGCGCATATATTAAAGTCTATGAACGCGATTCTTAAGACAATTAACCTCGCGGACGCCCAAGCCACACAGGCGCTTGGCGCGCGCCTTGCAAATACCCTAAAGCCGGGCGATATTTTAGCCTTGCGCGGTGATTTAGGCGCGGGGAAAACGACGCTTGCTCGCGGCTTTATCAACAAGTTTATGGGCGATATTAACGTACCGAGTCCAACCTATACTTTGCTGCAAACTTATAATAGCCCGCAGTTTGATATCTGGCATTTTGATTTATACCGCCTTGAAGATGAAGCCGATATTTGGGAGCTAGACATTGAAAAAGCTTTAGAGGACGGCGTGTGCCTTATAGAATGGCCCGAGCGCATAGAAAATCTATTGTCTGGCAATGAACTTTGCGTCAATATCCGCTTTTTAAATCAGGGCCGCTGTGTCAATATTTCTGGTAATCACATGTGGAAGGATCGCCTTAACGATGTCTAGAAACAAACAAATAGATACCTTTTTAACAAAGTGCGGTTGGGGTAAAGCCACGCGCAATCCAGTGTCTGGGGATGCTTCTGCCCGCCGTTACACGCGGCTGGATTTAAACGGCGAGTGCGCCGTGCTTATGGACGCGCCCTATACCCCCCAAGACGATGACCCAATGAGCTATAATACACGAGCCAAAATTGCTGGGCTTAATCCAAACGCCTTTATCTGCCTTGCCAGCGCGCTCATCCGCAGGGGGTTTTCAGCTCCGAAAATTTTTGGCGCAAACCTAAAACAAGGCCTGCTATTGCTTGAAGATTTTGGCGATACTTTATTTGCCACTGTTTTAGAAAAAAACCCAAATTTAGAATCTAAGATTTACAGTGAGGCCATTTCAGTGCTTGCTTCCATTTATCGCAGCAGCATATCAAGCGATCTTGCCGCATATAGTACACATTGGCATGTGGGCAATTATGACAAGGTCGCCTTGCAAACCGAAGTTGATTTGTTTTTTGATTGGTATTTACCCGAATTTGATATGGGCCTAAAGAGCACCGCCAAACAAGAGTGGGCAGATTTATGGCAAGATAGTTTTCAAAGTCTAAACGCCCATGCGCCTGGCCTTGCCCTGCGCGATTATCACGCGGAAAATGTATTTTGGCTGCCAAAGCGCGAGGGGCCAGCGCGCATAGGGCTCATTGATTTTCAGGACGCTCTATTCGCCCACCCTGCCTATGATTTAGTTTCGCTGTTAGAAGACGCGCGCCGCGATGTTAGCCGCTCGATCGTGCCAATGCTCATTAGTCAATTTTGCCGCGAAGCTGGTATAGAGGAAGACGAAAAATTTCACGCCGCCTACGCAGTAAGTGCGGCCCAGCGCAATGCCAAAATTTTAGGCCTTTTTGTACGGCTAGCGCGGCGCGATAAAAAACGGCATTACCTCGATTTCATTCCGCGCGTTGCCGCCCATTTTAGGCGCGATTTATCAGCGCCGGCTCTCGCCGATTTGAAAAAATGGACACAGATACACACCTCTAGTCTTTGGAGCGACAATGCCTAATATCACAACAGCGATGGTTATGGCCGCAGGGCATGGTACGCGTATGGGCGCGTTGACGAACAATACGTGCAAAGCTTTGGTACGTGTTGGCGGTAAAGCCTTAATTGATCACACACTTGACCGGCTGGATGCCTTTGGTGTGCAACGAGCTATCGTGAATGTACATGCTTTTGCAGATAAATTGGAAGCCCATTTGAAGGCGCGCAAACACGGGCCAAAAATCATTATTTCCAATGAACGCAAGACATTACTCGAAACAGGTGGCGGGGTTGTAAAAGCTCTACCCCTTTTGGGTGATGACCCTGTTTTAATCTGCAATATAGACGCGGTATGGATTACGTTTGAGCCTGTTCTAAAAAACTTAATTACAGCTTGGAACCCAGATATCATGGACGAGCTTTTCTTACTTGCAAATGTGCGAAATGCCCTTGGATTTAACGGCAATGGTGATTTTTCTATGAATGCAAAAGGCGTATTGCAAAAACGCACCCAAGCAAGCGCGCCCTATATTTACGCTGGTATAGAAATCTTCAAACCAAGCCTTGCGCACGGTTTTGAAGAAAAGAAATTTTCGCGCAATGTAATTTGGGACAAAGGTCTAAAGCGCCAAAAAATATTCGGCCATGTCATGGAGGCCTATTGGATGCATGTAGGGGATCCGCGCGCTCATTTAGCCACACAAGCGGTTATTGAGCAAGCACTCAAAGATCAGGCCTTCCTATGACAATATTAGTACGTCCCAAACCCGTTCTTCCTGCAGACATTTTCAAGGGCTCAACGCCTAATATCTATACGATGCCTGCGTCCATACCCTTCCTGCCTGCTTTAGCGCGCGGCTTGAAGCAAAACCTTGGAGATGATCTAGTAAAAACACTGGTTTTATTGCCAACGCGGCGCTCAGCCCGCGATTTATCCGAAGCGTTTTTGGCGCTTAGTGATGGCAAGCCAACATTTCTTCCGCTCATGCGCACTTTGGCGGATATGGATGAAAACGAACCGCCGTTTGAACCAGGTGATATTGCAGCCACGATCCCCGCTTCTATTGATACGACCCGCCGCCGTTTTGAATTGGCGCGCCTCGTGGCAGCAAAGCTCAATAGCCGTAATCCTGATGCGGCGGGTGCGTTGGCTATGAGTGAACCGCTCATCAGTATTTTGAACGATATGGCTTTAGAGGAGCTGAGTGCAGGGGCGCTCAGTAAGATTGATGATGATTTGGATAAATTACCAAAACACTTTCAAGACGCGGCAAAATTTCTACAAATCATTAGTACGCATTGGCCTGATCATTTATCCGTTTTGGGTTTGAGCGACCCTATGGCGCGCCGCGTAGATCTTTTAAATGCTGCGGCTAAATCTTGGCAAGAAAAACCGCCCGCGCATCCTGTTATCATTGCAGGGTCAACGGGGAGCCTTGCGGCAACCGCCCGCCTCATTCATACTGTATCAAAATTTGATAAAGGCTGCATTATACTGCCAGGACTCGACACCCATATTGATAGCGAAGTTTGGGAAGAAATTGATGAACAACATCCACAGGCTTCTTTGAAAACCCTTCTCAAAACTTTGGGCACTTCTCGCGCCGAAGTGCCAGATTGGCCGATTGACAAACTAAAACACAAAGCACAAATGCGAGCACGTATTTTATCAGAAAGCCTGATTCCTGCCAATCAAACCTCAGACTGGCCAAGCCGAATTAAGCGTATTCGTACAAGTATCGATCAAGGCGACCCCTTGCTAGATGGTCTGGACGGCCTCTCTTTACTTGAAACGAAAAACGAAGAAGAAGAAGCGGCGGTCATCGCGCTTATCATGCGCGAAACTTTAGAGACCAAGGATAAAACTTGCGCTCTAGTCACCCCAGACCCATCTTTGGCACGGCGTGTACGCGCACGGCTCTCGCGCTGGAATATAGAAATTGATAGCTCTGCAGGCGAGCCTTTGGAGGAAACTCTGCACGGCACGTTTTTATCCCTGAGCCTAGATGCGGCTCTTGATATGTTCAACCCCGTAGTTTTGTCCGCGCTTGTCCAGCATAAATTTTGTGCCTTTATGAGTGAGCATATGGACAGTTGGAACGCATTTGAAACATTGATATTGCGCGGGCCACGGGCACGCACATATGACGCTATTGAGCGCCGTTTTGCGCGCTGTAAAAATCGAACTGATACACATGTTTTCAAATGTGCCCAACAGGGGTATGAACAATTAAAATTATTACACGCTCTGCTAAAACCACTTCACAACCTATCCGAAACCAAAATTTACGCCGATAAATTTACACGCGTGCACATAGAACTTACCGAAACACTCGCACGCGGACCAGAAGCTATTTGGCGCGAAGAAGCGGGCGAAAAGGCTGCCGCCTTACTAGAAGAAGTTTTAGTCTATGGGGATATGTTGCCCCCTTTGAACGGGATTGGTTATCAGCGGCTGCTAAGCACAATGATGCGCGGCCTTGTCGTCAGGCCGCGCTATGGCACACAGGCACAGCTTAAAATCCTTGGACCACTTGAAGCCCGTATGCTAGATGCTGATACAATTATTCTGGGGGCGCTTAATGAGGGAATATGGCCCGCAAGGCCCGCGCCCCACCCTGTGCTCTCGCGCGGTATGCGCAAACAAATTGGACTGAGCGCGCCCGAGCGCCGCTTTGGTCTTTCGGCTCATGATTTCGCAAGTCTTGCTTGTAAACCCAATGTTATTCTCACGCGCTCCAAAAGACAAAATAACGGGCCAAGCGTTATGTCGCGCTGGCTCTGGCGGTTGACAACTTTGGTGCGCGGGGGGCTTGGCGAAAAAGCAGACCAGGCTTTTATGCCAGCGAACCCTTACTTAAAATGGGCGCGAGAACTTGATGTCACGCCAACCATACCAAGCCCCGCTACGCCGCCAGAACCGCGCCCAAGCCTTGATAAACGTTGGCCTGAACAGCGGCGTGGTCGCAGGCTCTCGGTGACACAAATAAGTAAATGGATTCGCAATCCTTACGGCATATATGCATCAAAAATTTTAGGACTGGAAAGCCTTGATGGTTTTGACGAAGCTTTGGGCGGGCGGGAGTATGGGCTTGCTTTGCATAAAGCATTGGAATGGTTCTCCCAGCAAAATAATGTGCATGATACGGATTTACTATTAGAGCTGTTCAAAAAAGCGATGATGGAATATGCCTATGAAGACCATAGTTTTGCCCGCTACCATCCTCGCCTACAATCCATAGCAAAATGGGTTGTTAAATGGCTACACACGCGGCGCGAAGAGGGCTGGAAACTACTTGGCGCAGAGCAGCGGGGTGTAATGGTTTTAGAAATGCCTGGCGGTAATTTTACTCTCTCAGGCATTGCAGATAGACTGGAAATCAAAAACAAAACAGCAGCTATTCTTGATTATAAAACAGGATCTATTTCCACCAAAAGTCAAGTGCAAGCAGGGCTTGACCCACAGCTCCCGCTTATGGCTACCATGCTAAACGCGGGACAACTCGGAGCGAAAGCGCATGACGTATCCGATCTCTTATACATCAAGCCTAATGCAAAAAAGGAGCAAGATAAGACCCGTTCCTTGCTTGATAAAGATTGGGATATAAAACGCTACCAAGAAGGTGCTATAGAAAATTTACAAAAGTTAATTGTTCATTTTGACGATAAAAACACGGCCTATTATTGCCAACCGCGCGCGCAATATGTGGATGATTATAGCGATTATGATCATCTAGCCCGGCGCCTAGAGTGGGCAAAAATAGCAAGGGGTGAAGAATGAGTCTCCCAAGTAAAGAATATCTTGAAGCTGTAGATATGCAAGGCAAAGCCGCTGCGCCAAATTTATCTGTTTTCGTTTCGGCCAATGCAGGCTCTGGCAAAACGCGGGTTTTGGTTGACCGCGTTTCGCGTATTTTACTTGACGGTACAAAACCTGATAAAATTTTGTGCCTTACTTATACCAAAGCGGCGGCATCAGAAATGCAGGCGCGGTTATTTAAAAAACTGGGCGATTGGTCAATTCTAAGCTCAGAAGAACTTGCACAGACTCTCAATGCTCTAGAAGACGTTTCTAGAGTGCGTACAGATGCAGAGCTTGGTAAAGCACGGCTGCTTTTTGCTCGCGCCCTCGAAACACCAGGCGGCCTTAAGGTGCAGACTATTCACGCGTTTTGTGAGCAACTCCTCAAACGGTTTCCACTAGAGGCAGGTCTTGCGCCTGGCACGGACGCGATAGATGACCAAGACGCACTCACGCTTAAATCGCATGTCATTACCAAAATAGAGAAAGCTACCACGGGCAATCCAAAAGGAGAAATTACAACCTCGATAGCCCTGCTTGCTACTCATAAGAACGACAAAACCTTAGACGCGCTTTTCACTTGGGCCATGAATAATAGTTATGATGTCGATGCTTGGGTTGATGCGGGCGGCCCCAATATATTATCATCTACTTTTGGGCTGGATGCGAACGATACTCAAGAGAGTGTTTTAGATAATTTTTGGCAAGAGAGTGATAAAGAGCGTATAAAAACTGCGGCGCAAGGCATGCTCGGCACGGGTTCAAAAAACAATACGCGCGGCATATTTGCACTTGGTGCCCTTACGGAAAAAAACCCAAAAGTTGCTTTCAATCTTTACATGCAGGCCTTTTGTTCTGGGAGCGGCGCTGGTACGCTCTTTAAACCCGTTGTCTTTAAAAGTGCTAGTGATCTTGCGAAAAGTTTTTTTGGCGGGGATAAAGAAAACCCTAGTGTGGAAGCGCGCCGCCTCCTCTTAGCGCGTGATAAAGTACGTGCATTGCACGTTATAGAATTAACCCAGGCGTTTTATACGCTGGCTGTATTGGCCACGAAGGAATATCGCGCCTTGAAACAGACTCGCCGTTTAATGGATTTTGATGACCAAATATATTTAGCGCGCCGCCTCCTAACGCGCTCCGAAGCCCGTGAATGGGTACGCTATAAACTCGATGGCGGCGTTGATCATATTTTGGTAGACGAAGCACAAGACACGTCCAAAACCCAATGGGATATTATCGATGCGCTATCAGATGAGTTCTTTCAACCATCGCCTGATAGTGATCCACGCCGCCGCAAAACCTTGTTTGCTGTGGGCGATGAAAAACAATCTATTTATTCTTTCCAAGGGGCCCAGCCCGAGCAATTTTTGCAAAAAATACAGGATTTAACCAAGCGAGAATTCACGGCTAAAGATGTAAAAATGTCCATGTCTTTCCGGTCGGCTGGACAAGTACTCTCACTGGTCGACCACATTTTTTACAAAAACGAAGTCATAAAAGAAATGTTTGATACCCAGACCTATGCCCCCGCCTCTGATGCAGGGTTTCACACAGCTCACAGAGGCGATAGCGGCCTGATAGAATTTTGGCCTGCTGTGCCGACAGCAAAAAAAGAAAAACTTGATAATGTATGGAAACCAGAACCAGTTGATGCGCCAAATCAGCAAGACGCCCGTGAGCGCCTTGCGCGGCAAATTGCCCTGCAAATAAAAGACTGGCTCCGAAAAGGCACATTGGTTTATGACCGCGAGTTGAAACACACCCGGCCTATGCATGCGGGCGATATTATGATTTTGGTAAAAAAACGGCTTGCATTTTTTGATGCGGTTATTCGCAATCTCAAAGACGCTGGCGTTCCTGTTGCAGGAGCAGATCAGCTTAGCTTAAAACAATCCATTGCTGTGCAGGATTTATTATCTCTAGCAAAGTTTACACTCCTGCCCGCCGATGATTTATCTTTGGCGGAAGTTTTAAAAAGCCCGCTGTTTGGCTGGAGCGAAGAAGCCTTATTTGAAATTGCCCATAATCGCGCCGGGAGTCTATGGGCGGCCTTACCCAAGGGTGAGGATAAAACCGTTTTAGGGCAAATAAAATCTATGGCAGCAAAATATGCGCCCTATGAATTTTTTGCCCGCACATTAGCCCTTGTTGCAAAACCTAGCGGGCCAAGTCTTTATCAAAAAATGCTCACCCGCATGGGCGTAGAAATTGTTGACGCGCTGGACGCATTCCTCGCCAGCGCCCTCGCCCATCAACGAAATAATGCACCCTCACTTTTAAAATTTATCACCAACACACTGTCTGATGATCATAAAGTAAAGCGCGAAATGTCAGGAGATGACATGGTTGGGCAATCCGAAGTGCGGGTGATGACCGTGCATGCTGCTAAAGGCCTTGAGGCGCCTGTGGTTATTCTCCCCGACACGACACAAATACCCAGCGTCTCAAAACAAGATATTTTCAAACACGAAAACGGGTTTGTTATAAATGTTCCCAAGGATGAACAACCAAAGAGCCTTGAGGATATTATAGCTGCGCGGCAAGCGGATCAGGAACGCGAAGCCTTACGTCTACTTTATGTGGCCTTAACACGTGCCGAATCGCGCCTTTTGATTTGCGGGTTTGAAAGCAATCATAAAGTTGCTGAAAACTCATGGCACGAGCGTGTACAGCATGCGCTTGAGGGTATGAGTGCATCCGTTATAGAAACGGAATTCGGCGATGGTTTACGCTATGGGAAAGACCCAAAAGAAGCGCCTAGGGTAAATTCTAAACATCTCAAAATTAACGAAGAAGACTCTTTGCCAAGCTGGGCTCGTACAAACCCTATTAAAAACACACAAGCGATAAAACACTATTCACCATCTCGCCTAATGTCAGAAACAAAAGCGCCTAGCCTTGTCCCGCCCGTGCGCTCCCCCCTCAATATATTAGGCGGCGATCGTCATGGGTTTTCCCAGTTTAGACGCGGCAATCTTATTCATAAATTATTGCAAATTTTGCCCGATATAGGTGAAAATGCCCGCCAAAATTCAGGCGCAATATATTTGAAAGGGCAAGGGCTGTCAAATAAGGAAAGCAAGGCTATTTTGGCAGAAGTTTTCGCCGTTCTAAATCACAACGACTTTGCCTTTCTATTTTCTTCTGGATCCCAAGCTGAAATATCTCTTATTGGCGGCGCCAGCGCGTTGCCTAATCATATAGTGCTCAATGGCCAAATTGACCGCCTGGTGTTTCATAAGGAAGAGGTTTGGATTATTGATTATAAATCCAACCGCCCGCTGCCAAAAACCATAGATGACGTTGCACAAATTTATATCCGCCAAATGGCGGCTTATCGCGCGCTTGTTCAGGATTTATACCCAGATAAAACCGTTAAAACAGCACTGCTTTGGACGGACGAACCAGTATTGATGGCCCTGCCAGATGCACTATTAGACACCATTGATTGGAATACAGCGTTTGGAGCTTGACGAATCGTGCACGACTTTTTATCAAGGATGTTCTTACATAATAAAGGACTGCATTATGCCTACACTAACCGTCACTGATAGTAATTTTAAAACTGACGTTTTACAAAGCGACGTGCCCGTTTTAGTCGACTTTTGGGCTGAATGGTGCGGACCGTGCAAAGCTATGGCTCCTGCGCTGGAAGAACTCTCTGGCGAGATGGGTGGACAAGCCATTATTGCCAAAATGAACATTGAAGACAGCCCCAACACACCATTGAATTTTCATGTACGCGGCGTTCCAACCTTGATGATATTCAAAAACGGGCAAGTGGCGGCCACAAAAAACGGCTCTATGACAAAATCAAAAATGGCTGAGTGGATCGCCGAATTTACCTAATTGTCCACAGACCATACACCTAGAACGCTTGTTTTAGAACGTTTGTTTGAATTTCTCAATAAAGTTTGGTAAATGCGCCTGCGGCAATCTATTAATGCCAGCCGCTTTCTTGCGTCCGCCGCCTGTCGGAAATTGCAAACATAACGTATCTGCGCCTTCTGGCTTGTTCAGCGGCGCGCGTACAGATACGGTAAAGCTTTTGTCTCGATTATGGGTTAGTATTGCATAGGCTCTATTGGGGGTTTTATGACATAGAAGATTTGCAAAACTGCCAGATATTCGGCGCGCCCAAGCAGCATCTTCTAAAATATATATACCTGGGTTTTCGGCTGGCGTGGCCCTGGCCTTTTCTATATCACTCTGGTAGCCATTTTTTAGGATGCTAAAGATCTCTTTGTCATTGTTCAAAAAATGTTCGGGCGAGCCGAGCGCAAGGAGTCGTTTATAAAGCTTGCCTGGCGAAAAATGCAAATCTGAAACCTCGCGCCCATAGGCATTATAATTTATGAGCATGCCATAGTTTTGCAGACGTGTCATTTGACTCTGCTTAAGCCCATTTTGCTTTCCGAGCGCCAAAGCAGGTTTTATTAGATTGTCTCCAAACGCTCCAACAATCGCCCAGTGTCCATGGGCACCATTTATCGCTTTGTTGATTAATAAAGACGTACAAAGACTTGGCCGAGTATCAATGACAGCAAACAAGTTTGCATGCTTTGGCAAACCTCCTGCATTGTGATGGTCAACATAAAAAACGAATGCACCTGCCTGCAAAGCCTTGTTAAGCCCATCTTTGTTCGTGCGCATAGAAACATCAAGCACGGTGATATGATCAGAACTTTTTGCTGTGATTTTATCAAGCAATGCAATGTCACGCTTAACGCCAGTTATTATCGTGGCTGGGCGCGGTTCATGCAACCGTAATTGCAAGAGCGCACAAATGCCATCCGCATCACCATTAAAAACATCGTAATTGGCCACTGCCCACTCCTATGATCTCATTCCCTGCTTGCTTTTCATACACGGCCTTGCAAATATGTGCAAAAAAAAGGAAAGACCATGGTTAAAAAAGCAAGGTTTGTGGTAGGGCTAATCGGAGCGTTTTCTCTTTCCGCTTGCGGGGGCAAGACGAAACTAGATAACGAGACACAGTCAGTGATCGGAACAATAAAGTCTGGTGATTTAACTGCGGCTATTATTCACTCCAACCCCGCCCTATCAGGCCCCTCTCTCTCTAAACCACGAATATCTCCAGATGGCACGATGGTCACCGTGCTGCAAGGCCGTACTGATGATGCCAAGCAACAAGATTTATGGGTCTATGATTTAAAGACAGGTGTAGGCAGGCGCCTTGTCAGCTCCACAGATTTACTGGGCGCACCAGAAGTTCTCTCGGCAGAGGAAAAAAATAGGCGTGAGCGCGCCCGCGAGATGGGTGAAGGTATCGTCTCATATTCTTGGGACAAAAAGGGCGAACAAATATTATTTCCGCTAGGCGGTGATGTCTATTTATATAATTTGAAAACGGCAAAAGCGACACAAATCACCAATACAGAAGGCTTTGAAACTGATGCCCGTATATCAAATTCAGGAAATTTCATTACTTATGTACGCGGGAATGAGCTTTACATTAACGGCGATAAAATCAATGGGAAGAACGGGGAGAAACGTCTTAGCTTTGGTGCGAAAAATTTCATTAGAAACGCAACGGCCAGCTTTGTTGTCCAAGAAGAACTAGGCCGTACAACAGGATACTGGCTCAGCCCGACCGAAACGCATATTGTCTATAGCCAAATTGACGAAAGCAAAATAGCCATTGAAGAGCGCATTGAATTTAGCGCAGACGGCATCAAAAATATTGCCCAGCGTTACCCATTCGCAGGCACGGAAAATGCAAGCCTAAAACTTGCAATAAAGCCGCTCTTGGGCGGGGAAACTGTTTGGGCAGATCTTGGCGATAACTCAGATATTTATTTAGCGCGCGTTTATTGGAGTGAAAACGGGCAACATCTTTACGCTGGTATTTTATCGCGTAATCAAAAGTCTTTTAAAATGCTCGATATTGATCCCGCCACAGGTAAAAATCGCCTCGTATTTGAAGACACGAGTGAAACTTGGATAAATGTACTTGGCGGATTTACGGCGTTAAAAGATGGGAGTTTTCTCTGGCACAGTGAGCGGAGTGGTTTTGGTCATATCTATCGCTATCAAGGGATTGGGAAGCCGCCCGTACAAATCACCAAAGGCAATTGGCCCGTCACAAATGTAAATTGCGTTGATGAAGCCGAAAAGAAAATTTATTTTACCGCTTGGCAAGATAACCCTCTTGAGCGCCAAATTTACAGCATTGGATTTGACGGCAATAACATGGAGCAACTCTCCCAAGGAGCAGGCGTACATAATGCTAGTTTTTCAAAAAATTGCGCCGCCTATATCGAAACGTTTTCAACAAAGATAACGCCGCCGCAAACTCGTGCTTTTGATAATAAAGGCAACCCGCTTATCTGGCTTAATAAAAATAAATTGGACGAAAACCATCCTTATGCCCCCTATATGAGGTCTCATATAAAACCTGATTTTGGTGTTTTGAAAGCCCCGGATGGATCACCGCTCCACTATATAATGTATAAACCAACAAACATAAAACAAGGAGAAAAGCGCCCTGCGATAACCATCGTTTATGCAGGTCCTAGGGCTCAGAGCGTACGTAATAATTGGAATCGTAACATTTGGCTCGCGCAATTATTCGCTGATAACGGGTTTGTCGTTTTTCAAATAGATGGGCGCGGCACAGCCAATCGCGGCACTGACTTTGAAAACCATCTATACCGCGCTTTGGGTAAAGCAGAAATCACAGACCAGATAATCGGTGCCGAATTTTTAAAATCTCTTCCTTATGTGGATGGGGATAATATGGGAATTTATGGCTGGTCCTATGGCGGCTATATGACCTTGCACATGTTAGCGCAAACGAATTTATATAAGGCAGGTGTATCTGGCGCGCCCGTCACCGATTGGGCCCTTTATGATACAGCCTATACGGAACGATATCTAGGCGACCCACGCACCGACAATGCGAACTATACCAAAGGGGCTTATGAAGACGCATCCATATTTGCCCATATAGAGGGGTTAACAGAGCCGTTTTTGCTCATTCATGGTATGGCGGATGACAATGTTGTCTTTCGTCATTCGATAAAACTCATGGGAGAAATGCAAAAACTGGGACGGCACAATATGCAGATTATGACCTATCCAGGCGAAAAACACAGTTTTCGAGCGCCCGAAAACCAAACTCACAGAGATCAACAAATTTTGGAGTTCTTCATTAATGAACTTGGCGATAAGTAAGAGCTTATTAAGGATAGTTTTTCATGAAAACGACATACAAAAAACCTTACAAAACGGTCAAGCTTGCACGACAGAAAAATTAAAAAGTTTACGGTAAAACGCCTCTCGCTTTCCGCAATTTTATAGTTTAAAAAACGCCCATGTTTAAAACATTGGCAACATTTTTTAGGCTTTTTCGCACTGGGTTTATACTGGCGCGCCATGATGCACTTGTCCCAGCAGAATATGCAGAAAATGTGCCGTGGATTGTGCGTTTTATTGGCTGGTTTTCGCGGCTATTCGCCATTAAAAACCGCGCTAAGAACCCAGGCGAGCGCTTTGCAATAGCACTTGAGGAGTTGGGACCCGCCTATATTAAATTTGGCCAAATTCTTTCTACCCGTTCCGACATGCTTGATCCAGAATTTGCCCGTGGCCTTGCGCGCCTTAAAGACAAAGTGCCGCCATTCCCTATGGCTCTCTCTGAGGAGCGCATCAAAAAAGAATTTGGTAAAAAATGGCAAGATATTTTCAAAAAACTCTCGCAACCCGTCGCCGCGGCTTCTGTGGCCCAGGTTCACAAAGCAACATTGAAATTTGGCGAAGTGGTAGCCGTGAAAATTTTGCGCCCCAACATTCATACTTTTATGGCAAAAGATATTGATACATTGCGTATGGTGGCAGAGCTTGCCGAGCGCTTTGCGCCCTCGCTTAAGCGTCTTAGCCCGACAGTCTTTGTCGAAACAGCGGCGCGCGCCGTTATGCTTGAGCTTGACTTACGGCTTGAAGCAGCTGCAGCCAGCGAGCTTAGCGAAGTGGCGAGTGAAACTGGACTGTTCCGCGTTCCCAATATTCATTGGAATTTGACTGGAAAAACAGTATTAGTGCAAGAATGGATAGACGGCACGGCACTTTCCAGTGACGCCATAATGACTGACAGAAAAATTGACCGCAAAGCCTTAGCTATAAAAATTATTCAAAGCTTTCTAAGCTGTGCTTTTGATTATGGCGTTTTTCACGCTGACATGCATGAAGGTAATTTGATCGTCGATAAATACGGCCAACTCGTTCTTTTAGACTTTGGCATTTTAGGGAGGTTAAGCTCTGCTGAACAGCGTTTTCACGCCGAAATATTATATGGATTTTTAGAGCGGGATTATCTGCGTATTGCTGAAATTCATTTCGAAGCTGGGTATGTCCCAAAACACCACACCATAGAAGATTTTGCTTCCGCCCTTAGGGCTGTAGGTGAGCCTATCTTTGGCAAAACATCTAGTGATGTATCTATGTCTAAAGTGTTATTACATCTTTTTGAAATTACCGAAATTTTTAGCATGAAAATGCAACCCCAACTTATCATGTTGCAAAAAACTATGATGCAGGCCGAGGGAGTTGCCCGCCGCCTTGATCCAAATTTTGATATGTGGAGCGCATCTCGTCCCGTAGTCGAACAAAGCCTGCGCCGAGAACTTGGGTTTGAGGGACGTATTTCTGACTTTTTCTATAATCTACGCCAGGCTGAAAAAACCCTTAAAGCCATGCCTGAAGCCGTCGGTAATATGGCCGCGCTTGCAAAATCTTGGCAAAGCGGTAAAATTGATTTATCCGTGCGCGGTAACAGCGCCGCAAAACCAAACACACACACCCTGTTTAAAAGGTTTGCGTGGGTCGCCATTGGCGGTGTAATAACACTTGCTGGTATTTGGGCCGCTAACCAGTTTTAGACTTTTGTGTAAGAAGGCTCGTATGTTAAGGTAGTGCAAATGACACAAAAAAACGTGCTCTTGATTATCGGTGGCGGCATAGCGGCGTTTAAAGCGCTCTTGCTTATCCGGCTGCTCTCAAAGCGCGGTATAAAAACTGTTTCCATAGTCACTAAAGACGGACAAAAATTTGTTACACCTCTCTCTGTTGGCGCACTTTCGGGAGAGCGGGTTTATACGGATTTGTTTTCATTATCAGATGAGTCTGAAATGGGTCACATTGAGCTATCACGAAGCGCCGATCTTATTTGTGTTGTTCCAGCGACTGCGGATTTAATGGCTAAGGCCGCCAATGGGCTTGCTGGCGATCTTGCAAGCACAACTTTGCTGGCAACGGACAAGCGCGTTCTTTACGCACCCGCTATGAATGTGCGTATGTGGGAACATGAAGCAACAAAACGGAATATAGAAATTTTACGCACGCGTAGCGCTCTTTTTGTTGGGCCAAAGGAAGGCGAAATGGCCTGCGGTGAATTTGGCTTTGGCCGCATGGCAGAGCCCGAAGAAATAGCGGACGCTATTGTAAAAGCATTGACAGGCAAGACCCAGCTTGATGAGTTGGCCGCAAAGTCAATGGCTGGGAAACATGTGCTCATTACAGCTGGCCCCACCCGAGAGCCTATTGACCCAGTACGCTATTTTTCAAACTACTCATCAGGAAAACAAGGCTATGCCATTGCACGCGCTTGCGCGCAACTTGGTGCAAAAGTTAGCTTGGTTTCTGGCCCCGTTGCCTTACAAACGCCAGTAAGTGTTGATATTATTAAGGTCGAGACAGCAAAGGAAATGCTTAAAGCGTGTGAGAGTGCTTTGCCTGCTGATGTTTTTGTTTCAGTCGCGGCTGTAGCAGATTGGAGGCCTTTGCACACATCAAACAAGAAAATAAAAAAAGATGGGGGCGCGCTCTCATCTTTAAGACTTGAAGAAAATCCAGATATTTTAAAAACGCTTTCCGCTCATAAAAAACGGCCTAAGCTCGTTGTGGGTTTTGCCGCCGAAACAAACGATGTTACTGCGCATGCGCAAGTAAAATTAAAAAAGAAAAAATGTGACTGGATCATTGCAAATGATGTATCAGGGGATGTCATGGGAGGCGATGAAAATACAATGATTATTGTAACTGATAAACAAGTAGAAAAATGGCCGCTTATGAGTAAACAAAGAGCTGCGGAAAAACTGGCGAACACAATAGCAAGGACTTTAATATGAAAAATTTTCTCCTAGGATTTAGCGTTCTTTTTTGCAACGCACTTTTCGGAATATCCGCTCTTGCTGATGACAATATAGCTAATTGCGAAATCGTAATTATGAAAAAAATTACCCCTGATGAAATACAAAATTCTGCGCCGCTCATTGCAACATATATGCCTGCAGAAGATTTTATCTTCTCCGTTTTTGATGCCAAACTAGGTCATTTAAAAACGGTTTACGGTAGCCCAATTAGAGCCCTTATGTGCACCCGCTCTAATGTTCTGCCAACTGAATTTGATATTAAGCTTATCAAAACTGGCGTGCCGTTGTTTTTATCACAAAATTTTGATTCCAAAGACAGTGCATTTATGGCAATTCAAAAAAATGATGGTGAGTTCACATACGATTACTCTGGTCCAGATTTAAATAAGGACGAAAAAAATATTTTGAAAGCGCAATTTATAGCACTCAATCAAGAGTATAAAAAAAGCCCAAAGGATAGCAAAAATGATGACGAATAAGGTAAAAATTGAATTAAAGCGCCTTGAAAACTTCGGCGATATTGCCTTGCCTGCTTATGAAACTGATCTTGCTGCAGGCGTAGATTTAAGAGCAGCGATAGATACACCAATTACTTTAGCCGCTGAAGAGCGCACATTAATTGCGACGGGTTTTGCTCTGGCATTGCCCGCTGGCTATGAAGCTCAAATTCGCCCGCGCTCTGGCCTTGCTTATAAGCATGGTATCAGCGTTGTTAATTCACCAGGCACTATTGACTCTGACTATAGAGGCGAAGTAAAAATTCTTTTGATAAATCACGGGACAGATAATTTTGTGATTAATAGAGGTGATCGCATCGCCCAAATGGTTGTCGCGCCCGTCACGCAAGCGGATTTTCATATTGTAGAGAGTCTGCCTGAGACAAAACGCGGCGCAGGTGGATATGGGTCAACAGGGGTGAAATAAAAACTAATTTTTGGTTTTCTAGGTGAATAATATGAGTGCAGGACGCGGAAAAATATACAATTCAATTACGGATACAATCGGAGACACGCCGCTTGTCCAGTTTCCTAATTTGACGAAAGGTATGCGAGCCAAACTTCTCTATAAGCTAGAGTTTTTTAATCCTGGCGCCAGTGTTAAAGACCGAATTGCTCTGGCAATGATTGAGGATTTAGAGGCCAAAGGTAAGCTGAAAAAAGGCGGCACAATTGTGGAGTCAACATCTGGCAATACTGGGATTGGCCTCGCCCTCGTTGCGGCAGCTAAGGGCTATAATGCAATATTCACGATACCTGAGAGCATGTCGGCAGAACGCCGAAAATTGATGAAATTCCTGGGCGCAAAAATAATTTTAACTCCAGCAGCAGAAGGCATGCAAGGCGCTATCAAGCGTGCGAATAAAATCGTCAAGCAGCAGGAAAATACTGTACTGATAGGACAGTTTATAAACCCCGCAAACCTTGATGCGCATCGGCGCACTACGGGCCCCGAGATCTGGAATGACACAAATGGCAAGGTTGATATGCTCATTGCGGGAATTGGTACAGGCGGCACAATAACTGGAGCAGGCAGTTACCTACGGACAAAAAACCCAAATTTAAAACTCATTGGTCTGGAACCAAAAGGTAGTCCTTTTTTATCAAAAGGCGAGAAAGGGCCGCATATGATCCAAGGCATTGGCGCTGGGTTCAAGCCCGATGTGCTTGATGACAATCTTCTTGATGAAATCATTACGGTTGATAATGATACTGCTTTTGAAATGGCAAAACGCGCGGCCAAAACAGACGGCGTGCCTGTTGGTATTTCTTCTGGCGCAGCGATAGCAGCAAGTCTTGAATTGGGCGCACGCGCGGATATGGTTGGCAAGACAATCGTTACGATTATTCCTTCCTTTGCTGAGCGTTATATGTCCACGGCCCTTTTTGACGAGTAGGCCTTATGCAAAGAGATGAGCTTGAGCGTTATGCTCGCCAAATAATACTCAAAGAAGTTGGCGGCGCTGGTCAAGCGGCTTTAAGCCATGCAAACGTGTTACTTGTTGGTACTGGCGGCCTTGGCGGACCTGCTGGGCTGTATTTAGCAGCCGCTGGCGTAGGTCATATTGGACTTATTGATGAAGATGTTGTCGCGCTGTCAAACTTACATAGGCAAATACAATTTAGAACCAGTGACGTCAATGCGTTGAAAACTAAAAGCATGAAAAACAGCATACTTAAGCTGAACCCACATATCAATGTGCGCGAATATCGCCATAAAATAGACGTGGACAATGCTGAAAGTATTATCGCAGATTATGATATAGTTCTAGATGGCACAGATGATTTTGATACGCGGTTTTTAGTTAACGCCGTTTGCCTAAAAACAAAAATACCGCTTGTGAGCGGCGCGCTTGGCAGATTTGATGGCCAGCTTAGCGTTTTTAAAAATGATGGCAAAAGTGCTTGCTATCAGTGTTTTGTACCTATCGTCCCTACTAATATTGAGACGTGCTCTGCCGTTGGCATACTGGGAGCCCTTGCTGGTATCATTGGCTCTATGATGGCCATGGAAACCATAAAAATAATTACGGGTGCAGGCACGCCGCTCTATGGCAAGTTATTTCTCTATGACGGGTTATCAGCCAGCAGCCGCACGATATCTTTACCAAAAGATCCCGCCTGCCCCGCCTGCCTGCCTTGCCTGTAAAATAAAGTCTAAAAAATAAAGCACAAAACAAAACAACCTCCCTCCCAAGAGTGTGGCTTGGAAGGAAGGTTGTCTCTAGTACAACACCATAAAGAGCTTGGGGGGTTCTAAAGGTCTTGTACGCGCCCAGTTAAAATCTACAGATAATAAAAATTTACAGACAATTGCTACAATCAATCGCCAAAGATACCAAAATGAGATATCCTTATTCGCTAGTATAGTAAAGGAATAAGTCTTATTTGCAATAGATATATGATGTATATAAGTTCATGTGTTTTGAGACTCATCCGCCTTTTGGGTGTTTTGGATATAGGCCATTGGCGTTAATCTGGCAAGGGCGTGATGTGGTCTGTATGTGTTGTATTTTTCAACCGCCTTTTTTAGCTCGAACCGCATGGCTCCGATGCTGTCGGCCAGGAGGTCTCGGCGGTAATAGAACTCTTCTTTAAAGGTTCGGTTTCCACGCTCTACGCCGCCGTTATAGGTTGGCCTACTTGGCGGCAGGACGATGAGCGGGACGTTCAAATCTTTGCAGGCCTGATGAATAACCCCGCCCCAAGGGGCGAGGTATCAAAAGAGTGTAAGTTGTTTATCACTGTGTAGTTTTGTATATTCTTTGCCTTGATTTTGGACGTAGCTTGTTATTGTGCTCTCATCTCCGTGACGCCCAACTGTGGATGCAAAATAACCATCACTCCAAAATTCTCCACCCCAAAGTGACTTTTTAACATGAGGACACAACCTAAATATCTCGCGTGGTGCGGTGATACTTTTTATTACAGTGACCAACTTGGTCACTGTATAGGTCGGAACCGACTGTACCAAAAAATGAACATGGTCTTTATCCGTTCCAACCTCCAAACAAACATCACGTAAAACTTCATCAACTTGGGGGTCAAAAACAGCACGCCTATATTTTGCGGGAAACACAAAATGGTAAAGAAGTATCGTTACGTTATGTCGTTTATGGATATATTCGCTCACGCGAATATTCTACGCCGCAAGCGGCGAGGAATGAAACCCTAAAAAAGATTCACACGCCAAGACGTCTTCTGCCAAGCGGTTCTTGGGGGAATTGATTGATAAAACACCCTTTACCATAAAATCCATACAGGTGGATGGCGGCTCGGAATTCATGGCAGAATTTGAACAGGCCTGTGAAGATGTAAACATTCCACTCATCGTCTTGCCGCCCAGCAGGCCAACCTATAACGGCGGCGCCGAGCGCGGAAACCGAACCTTTAAGGAAGAATTCTATTACAAAAGAGACCTCTTGGCTGACAGCATCGGAGCCATGAGATTTGAACTCCGAAAGGCGGTTGAAAAATACAACACATACAGATCACATCACGCCCTTGCAGGGCTAACACCAATGGAGTATATCCCAAATACCCAAATGGCGGATGAGTCTCAAAACACATGAACCTATACATGCCGCTTGATTTCCAAAAATACTTAGTCTATACGCGCTTCTCGCGGGGGATCCCTTAAGCTTAAACCCGCGTGGCTAACACAGGAAAGTGAAATGAAAAAAGACCTACATCCAGATTATCACATGATCAAAGTTGTGATGACAGACGGAACAGAATATATGACCCGCTCCACCTATGGCAAAGAAGGGGATACACTCACCCTTGATATTGATGCAGGCTCGCATCCTGCATGGACAGGCGGGGGCGCTAAACTTATGGATCGCGGCGGACGTGTTTCTCGCTTTAAAGATAAATTCAAGGGTTTTGCATAAGCTGTTAAGCCCTTACGAAAAAACCCGCAAAATTCACGGGTTTTTTATACCTATACCCAGAATCCTTGATAACCCGCATTTTTCTTGACATTTCCCTCCTGATAGATTCGACTCATGTTTATGATTAAGTCTGGTTTTTTATCAAAGAGGGAACGCCGTGAGTTGGAGAGTGTCGTGCGTTGTCCGAGCGAGGATCATGGGATCGCGCGGCGGTGCAATGCACTGCTTTTGCTGGATGATGGTAAGAGTTGTATTCAGATAGCCAAATATCTTTACCTTGATGATGATACGATCCGTGCTTGGTACAAAAAATACGCCGAGGGTGGTTTCGAGCTGATGGCGAGCTTTGACTATAGGGGTGGTTTCTCCAAATTGAGTGTGGACGCAGAAACGGCTCTTGTGTCTTGGTTGGAGGCTCGTGTCTGTCAGAATGTACACGAGGTTCGCGCCTTTATCTGGCACAACTGGCAAGTCGATTATTCCAAGTCTGGCTGTATCAAATTACTGCATCGTTTGAGTTTTGAATCTTTTTTAGGGTTTCATTCCTCGCCGCTTGCGGCGTAGAATATTCGCGTGAGCGAATATATCCATAAACGACATAACGTAACGATACTTCTTTACCATTTTGTGTTTCCCGCAAAATATAGGCGTGCTGTTTTTGACCCCCAAGTTGATGAAGTTTTACGTGATGTTTGTTTGGAGATTGGAACGGATAAAGACCATGTTCATTTTTTGGTACAGTCGGTTCCGACCTATACAGTGACCAAGTTGGTCACTGTAATAAAAAGTATCACCGCACGCGAGATATTTAGGTTGTGTCCTCATGTTAAAAAGTCACTTTGGGGTGGAGAATTTTGGAGTGATGGTTATTTTGCATCCACAGTTGGACGTCACGGAGATGAGAGCACAATAACAAGTTACGTCCAAAATCAAGGCAAAGAATATACAAAACTACACAGTGATAAACAACTTACACTCTTTTGATACCTCGCCCCTTGGGGCGGGGTTATTCATTTAAACTTGAGCATGAATGAATTTTGATTTTCTTTCCCAAGCTTGGAAGTGTTTTACGGTGATACCGTTTTTGCTCACCCTCATGTGGTCGATCTGCACCCGTTCGCCCATTTTCATGAGCTTGTAGACCCAGCGTTTGGCATGGGATTTTCTGAAGTTTGTGTTTCTTTTTGCTCTTGGAGCAGAGCGTGATTTTGTGATGATACCTTTAGTGAACAAAGTTTTTAATATGCGTCCAACTGTGCTGGCAACTGTGCTGGCGCTTATAGTCTGGCCGTGGTCACGGCGCAGGACAACGGCAATCTTGTCCTTACCCCATGTCTGATTTTCTCTGCGTATACGCAAGACAAGCTGCTTCTCGGCCTCGCCCCATTTGGGTTTGTTGAGGCTATGGGGCCGCTTTGAGAGCGGTGTAATTCCGTGTGCAAGCCTATCCAAAACCTTTTTGTAACGATAATATGTCGCCCGCGATATACCGACAAATTCAGCGCATTTACGCTCACTGACACCCTCGAATTTTAGGCTTTGCCGCATGAGCAGTACTGCCGTACCGCGTCTTCGTGCTTGCGCCTGTAGACATCCAGACATTCTTGTGCACGCGCCCAAGCGTACAGTCTATAGATATTCGGGCTATAGATATTTTATCTGCATAGCCGCTTCCTCCAGTTTGGTTCGTAACAAACCCAACATGGCGGAAGCAACTTAAATAAAGCAACCCTAAAAAGTCTCACATCTATATGAATTTATACAATCAGCAATTATAATATCTATGTTTTCAGTTTGCACGGTCAAAATAGCCTCATTTTCATTCTTTGCCAGAAATACCAAACACCCCCAAGCCTTTAACAATTCCTGCATACCTTCTAAAATTTCCGTCTCATCATCAATGCATAATACGGCGAGCTCTTTTGGCAATGCTGTAGAAAGAGCCAAGTTACGACTATGCTCAGAATTCTTACGCATCTGTTTATAGGAGCGCGGCACAGTGACACTAAATACACTACCCTTATCGACCCATGAGCGTAATGCAGTGGATGCATCTAACAATCCAGCCATTCGCTTGACAACAGACAGTCCAAGCCCAATACCTCTATCATTATCAAAGCTACTTGCGTTCAACCTGTAAAATTCATCAAACACCCGCTTTTGGTCGTCCACAGAAATACCCCGCCCAGTATCCCATACTTCAATTCTAACTTTTTCTTTACCGTCCCGCCTTGCTCCGATCAATATCCGCCCGCTGCTAGTATATCGACGGGCATTTGAAACATAGTTGCGCAATATACTTGTCAATAAATTCGGATCAGAAAAAACACTTAACTGCGTTGGCACCAACCGAATTTCAAGATTTGCCTTTTTCACCATCGGATAAGCTTCGTCGTATATATCTTCTAGTAATGGTCCCAAGGGAAGAATTGTCGGTTGCGCGCTTATACCGCCGTGGTCTAGGCGGGAAATATCAAGCAGACCCTTAAGTAATTTATCAGCAGATTGAATCGCATGATCCGCTTTACTAACCATTCTATCAATCTCTTCATTACCAGTATCATTGGTTTTTACAGCCCCCAAGAACAACCGGGCAGCGTTAAGCGGCTGTAGTAAATCGTGGCTTGCCGTTGCTAAAAACCGGGTTTTGGACGCATTTGCATCTTCGGCAGTTTTTCTGGCGACATTAAGATCATTTGCCATAGTTTCAAGTGATTTTGTTCTCTGTTGAACCCGAGTTTCTAAAGTCGTATTGGCTTCCAGCAATGCCTGTTCCCTTCTTTTATCATCAGTAATATCGTTAAATGTTGTTACATATCCACCGCCTGACATAGGACTGCCAACAATTCTTATAAACCGGCCATCTGGTGTTTTTCGTTCGTACACATGCACGCGGCCAGCCTTCATATACGATATTCTCCGTTTTAACTGATCGTCAAGATTTTCAATATGCATCCAACCATTGTTCATATTATACTCAATCAACTGGATGACTGGAACATGTACCTTCACCAAGCCGTCTGGGTATTTGAACAATGCAACATAAGCACTATTCCAGGCGACAAGGCATTGCTGAGTGTCGACAACGCTAATGCCTTGCGGAATGTTCTCCAACATTGACTGTAGCATATTTCTGTCAAAACGTTCGGCGAGAGTTTGTTGATCAAGTACGGTGAGCAAATCACTAAACTCTACATCCCCGCCGCCGATAGCCGATAGCATAACAACCCGAGCGGAGGATGCACCAATGGCACTTGCCAGCAAGCGCTCGGTTCTTTGCACAAGTTGCCATTCAGCTTTATGGCCACCCGAGATTTTCACATCGAATTCTTCCCCGATTTTCTCAAATGCATGGGTTACAGCATCAGGATTAAGAAACCTGCTTGCTAATGTCCTTAGGCCATCAGGCGAAATGGCACTCTTTTGCGAAGACTGGTGGATCTTCTTTGGTAGAAGTACATCCCCGCCATAAACGAAAGCTGCCGATTGCACACGGTCGCGTAGACGTTCTCGTGTGGAGAGGGAAATAATAATAAACAAAATAAGGTTGGCAGAAAGGCTCCATACAACGCCGTGTGTTAAACTATCCCCAAAACTAACACCAAAAATGCTATGTGGATCCATCCATGCAGGAAGGTTTTGAGCGAAATGGTCGTACCCGACTATTGCTGGTATAAACAGTGTGAATGACCATAAACAAAAACCGACTATTAACCCAGCTAGCACTCCATTGCGTTTCCCCTGTCGCCAATAAATAGCGCCAAGCAATGCGGGCGCAAATTGTGCGGCTGCGGCGAATGACAACAAGCCAATTTGCGCAAGAGCGGCATTGTTCTGAGCAAACCGATAATAACCATAGGCGAGTATGAGCAGGATAACGATCACAGACCGGCGCACAACCAGCAATTGAGAACTTGCATCGTTTAACCGCGTTAGCCGGCCAGTACGAATTAAAGCTGGAACAATAATATCATTGGTTACCATGGTCGACAAAGCAATAGTTGCAACAATAACCATCCCTGATGCTGCGGAAAACCCGCCTAAAAAGACGAAAAGTGCTAAATAATTTTTGCCCTGAGTTAAAGGTAATTCAAGCACATATAGATCAGCAGATACATTTGTTGGCACGACAGCCAAACCTGCAATTGTTATCGGAATGACAACAATACTTGTTAATAATAAATACACTGGAAACAACCAGCGTGCTCGCCGAACTTCAGCTTTGTTATAGCGCTCAATAATGGCCACATGAAATTGGCGAGGCAAACAAATTATCGCCGCCATTGATAGCAATAGACTGGTCATTGCCCGCCCAGAAATATTCACGTTTGAAAAACCAGATGCCGCAGCTTTAACCACGGCATCTGGTTCATTTACAAGTACAATCACAGACAAAATGCAAACGGCGATGAGAGCGGATATTTTTATTATACTCTCGAAAGCGAGAACATGCATCAAACCTGGGTTATGCTTTGTCGTATCAGAATTGCGCGCACCAAATAAAATGGCAAAGATGGCAAGAGCTATTGCTGTAATTAATACTGTTTCATTTGTTGTATCCGTTTTAATGGCTCCGTCTTTAGATACCAAAGCTTCAAAACTCATACCCACTGATTTTAACTGTAGAGCAACATAGGGCAGACTTCCAGCTACAGCCATGATTGTAGCAACGGCAACTACGCCTCGGCTTTTCCCGTACCGGGCGGATAAAAAATCGGAAATAGATGTTATACTTTCGCGCTGGGCAATGTCCCCGATCCGGCTCAAT
The DNA here is from genome assembly GCA_965224735.1 of Robiginitomaculum sp. Lineage (GTDB taxonomy): Bacteria > Pseudomonadota > Alphaproteobacteria > Caulobacterales > Maricaulaceae > Robiginitomaculum_A. Next base: position 294,547 of record OZ245059.1, read on the forward strand.
ACACTTGGAAAAAACATAAACACCAAAGCAGGGCCGACATAAATCCAAACGTAATCCCAACCGCTTGTAGTCGCGGAACCAACCGCACCAAAATACGTCCAAGACGTACAATAAACGGTCAATGCCAAAGCATAAACAAAGGGGCTTTGTCGTTTCTTTTCCTTGCGTGCCGCTTTGTCCTGTTGCCAGGCAATCGCAAATAACCCGAAAATATAGAGAGATGTAACAATGAGAGTTAACCAAATTGGCATATTAATCTCCTATGGAGGCTACAGCATAACATATAAAACCAAAGACAGACATCCCAAAATCTGTTATTCAGAGCTTCCCTAAATATGGCAAGTGCACAATAGTGTATAATGAGCAAAAATGAATATTACTACCTATACAATTAAAGATGTATTTTCAATGCAACCTCAAAAATTTGAAGATAAACGTGGTTTTTTTTCTGAAACATATAACGCTCAGGTTTTCAACGAAATGGTAAATACCGAGATCACATTCTTACAAGACAATCACTCTATGTCATTGAGAAAAAACACGGTAAGGGGGTTGCATTATCAAACAAGCCCGTATTGCCAAGGAAAATTGGTACGCTGCGTGAGAGGAAGTATATTAGACGTTGCAGTCGATGTTCGCGCGCAATCACCCACTTTTGGAGAACATATATGCCTTGTGCTCAGTGCGCAAAATTGCAGACAATTATGGATACCAGAAGGGTTTTTACATGGGTTTTTAACCTTGGAAGCCAACACAGAAGTAACGTACAAAGTGACTAATTATTATATGTCTGAACATGACAATGCGGTCCGTTGGAATGATCCGACTCTAAATATTGAATGGGGCATTGAAGACGGCGAAGCAGTTCTTTCTGAGAAAGATTGTAAGGCTCCCTTTTTTAAGCGTTCTATATTTAGCGCTTAGCCTTCACTATACGTTTACATTAATAACGGTGCCAACCATTTTTCCATTGTTTTTGTACTCAGCCCTTTGCGCATTGCATAATCTTGGACTTGTTCATGTGTGATTTTCCCGACCCCGAAATATAGGCTGTCCGGGTGAGACAAATAAAGCCCAGATACGCTGGAGGCAGGCCACATGGCAAAACCTTCCGTTAGTTTCACGCCAGTTACGTTTTCATTACCAAGTAGATTAAACAAAGTTGTTTTTTCAGTGTGGTCTGGCTGGGCTGGATAGCCAGGAGCAGGGCGTATACCGCAGTATTTTTCGGCAATCATCTCTTCTGAGTTATATTTTTCACCGTGTTCATAACCCCAAAATTCTCTACGGACACGCTCATGAAAATGTTCCGCCATAGCTTCGGCCAGTCTGTCTGTTAGAGCTTGGAATAAAATGGCGCTATAATCATCGCCCTTATTTTTAAATTTTTGCACATGGTTATCTTCGCCCAAACCTGCAGTAACACAAAACCCTCCGATAAAATCTTCTTTGGGTGCAATAAAATCTGAGAGCGCGTAATTAGGCTTACCTTTGGACTTCACAATTTGCTGACGTAAAGTGTGAAACTTTGTTAGCTCTTCATTGCGCGTCTCGTCCTTAAATAACCGAATATCATCACCATCGCGTTCTGCTGGCCAAAAACCTATTGTCGCACGTGCGCGCACCCACTTTCTTGAAATTATTTTGTCCAGCATATTTTGCGCATCTTGGTATAGTTCACGTGCCGTTGCTCCATATACATTATTATCAAGAATAGCTGGAAAGCGTCCTTTGAGTTCCCAAGTGGCAAAGAAGGGAGTCCAATCAATATAATCACGTACTTTTGTAAGGTTGTAATCATCAAATATTTTTCGACCAATGAATTTTGGCTTGGGCGGAATATATCCATCAAAGTTAACGGAAAAAGCATTGTCACGCGCTTGCCTCAAAGTCAGTCTTTTTTTCTTATGTAGACCTGCTTCATGAATTTCACGGGTGCGGATATAATCATTTTTAATGTTAGCAACATAGGTCTTTTTATCCTCGCCCAGCAAAGCACTCATAACCCCTACTGCACGCGAGGCATCTTGCACATAAATAGCGGCATTGTTTTTATAGGCTGGTTCAATTTTAACGGCCGTATGAGTTTTCGATGTGGTCGCACCGCCGATCAAAAGCGGTAGATCTATCTTCAATCTTTGCATTTCACTGGCGATAAATACCATTTCATCAAGGCTCGGCGTGATCAGGCCCGATAAACCAATAAGATCTGCATCATGCTCTTTGGCGGCGTCTAAAATTTTTGAACAAGGTACCATCACGCCCAAATCAACGACATCATAGCCATTACATTGCAATACAACGCCGACAATGTTTTTACCAATGTCATGCACATCACCTTTAACTGTCGCCATAATGATTTTACCGTTTGAGGTGCTGGTTGTGCCAAGCGCCTCTTTTTCGGCATCCATAAAGGGCATTAAATGCGCCACGGCCTGTTTCATGACGCGGGCAGATTTTACCACTTGCGGCAAGAACATTTTGCCAGAGCCAAACAAATCCCCGACTCTGTCCATACCCATCATAAGCGGGCCTTCAATCACATGCAAAGGCCGCTCCGCAGCTAGGCGTGCTTCTTCGGTATCTGCGTCAATATATTTTGTGATGCCGTGAACAAGAGCATGCGCCAGGCGCTCCTTAACACTTTCTTCACGCCATTTTGTGTCGACGATTTTGGCTTTTCGTTTGCCGCCCCGGTATTTTTCGGCCACCTCTAGCAAACGGTCGGTTGAATCATCGCGCCTGTTTAAGATGACATCTTCTACGCGCTCGCGGAGTTCTTCAGGAATGTCATCATAAATAGCGAGCTGCCCCGCATTGACAATGGCCATGTCCAGCCCTGCTGGAATAGCGTGATATAAAAACACGCTATGCATGGCTTCGCGTACTGGATTATTGCCGCGAAAAGAAAAGGACACATTGGAAAGTCCGCCCGAAATACGAGCGTAGGGCAAGTACTTCTTGATCCGCCTGCACGCCTCTAAAAAATCGACGGCGTAATTATTATGCTCATCTATACCCGTAGCCACTGCAAAAATGTTAGGGTCAAAAATAATGTCTTCAGGCGGGAACCCAACCTGTTTGGTTAAAAGGTTATAAGCGCGTTGGCATATTTCAAATTTTTGATCGGCAGTTTCCGCCTGACCTTCCTCATCAAAGGCCATCACCACAGTCGCCGCGCCGTAGCGGCGCACCAGTTCAGCGTGTTTTAAAAATAGCTCTTCCCCCTCTTTCATAGAGATGGAATTCACTACCGCCTTGCCTTGCACGCATTTTAGGCCAGCCTCGATAACGCTCCATTTGGAACTATCTATCATAATCGGTACGCGAGAAATATCAGGCTCGGAGGCAATGAGGTTTAGATAAGTCGTCATGGCTTTCGCACCGTCTATCAGGCCGTCATCCATATTAATATCGATAATTTGCGCGCCGTTTTCTACTTGTTGTCGAGCAATGCTCAGCGCTTCGTCAAAGTTCTCGTCAACGACAAGGCGCTTGAATTTAGCCGAGCCAGCCACATTGGTACGCTCACCAATATTAATAAATTGGGTCAGGCTTGTCATGTCATGATTCCAGACTAAATGGCTCTAGCCCAGATAAGCGCAGTGTCGGCTTGATGGTTGGAACGAGACGCGGAGAGATTTTGCGAATGGATTTGGCAATATAGCCAATGTGCCCAGGCGTAGAGCCACAACATCCACCAAGAATATTGACATAGCCGTGCTGTGCCCAGTCTGTAACTTCTGTACTCATTTCCGCTGGCGTTTCATCATATTCACCAAATGCGTTTGGAAGCCCAGCATTTGGAAAGGCCATAACATAGCAATCCGCTACTTTTGATAGTGCTTGTATATAGGCACGCATGTCTTGAGCGCCTAATGCGCAATTTAGGCCAACAGCAAACGGCTTGGCATGTGCGATCGATATCCAAAAGGCTTCGCTAGTTTGCCCAGATAATGTGCGTCCAGAAGCATCAGTGATTGTCCCAGAGATAAGTAATGGTAGGTCTTGGCCCTTTTCTTTAAAGATTGATTTGGCTGCAAAAATGGCAGCTTTCGCATTTAATGTATCAAAAATTGTTTCAATCAAAAATGCGTCAACATAGTCAAACATAGCCAGCATTTGCTCGCTATAAGCCTTGACGACATGATCGAAATCAACTTCGCGATATCCAGGGTCTTCTACCTTGGGCGAGAGCGACAATGTTTTACTGAGCGGACCAACTGAGCCTAAAACAGCGCGCGGTTTTTCAGGGGTTTTCTCGCTCCATTCATCAACAACATCTCGGGCAAGTTTAGCGCCTGCGAGCGCAATTTCAGGCGCTAGATCTTGCATTTGATAATCAGCCTGACTGATTGAGGTTGCATTAAATGTATTGGTTTCAATCATATCTACGCCAATAGACAAAAAACCATCGTGCACGGCGCGTATCACATCTGGTTTCGTGATACTGAGTAAATCATTATTACCTTTCAGCAGGCATTTCCAGTCGGAGAATTGCGCGCCGCGGTAATCATCCTCACCAAGCTGATATTGCTGCACCATCGTGCCCATTGCGCCATCAAGCATGATGATACGGTTTTTAATTGCCTGTTCTATGGCGAGCCAGTTTCCCATATTACGCGCGCCTAGCGGGTGATATACCCAGTGTTTTACAAAGTATAAAGGCAAGCTCTGCCCGGTTAAGGGTATAAAAATGGAAATGTTTCACACCGTTTTCCGATAGTTTACTCACAAGCTCTGCCGCTGTTGTTGCCGCTAATAATTGCCGTATATCGGGCTCATCATCAAGGCCAGAAAATAGCTCATGATACCAATTAGGGATAGAAATTTTGCATATATCCGCCATACGGCAAATCCCCTTATAATTTGGCTGTAGCATGAGGCCAGGAATGATTGGGATCTTAATACCAGCATCCAAAACCTTATCTTGGAACCGTAAAAACACATCCGGAGAAAAGAAAAACTGCGTAATAGCACGCGTGGCTCCCGCATCGACCTTGCGTTTTAAATTATCAATTTCATCCGACCAATTTGAGCTTTCAGGATGAAGCTCTGGATAAGCGCTCACGGAAATATCAAAAGGGGCTATTTTTTTAAGGCCAGCAACGAGGTCACTGCCATACGCAAACCCATTTTTTGTCAACGTGTATTTCTCGCCTATTCCGCCTTCAGAGTCCCCGCGAAGCGCAACGATGTGCCGAACACCTGCGTCCCAATACCCTTGGGCGATGTCTTTGATCTCGGCTTTATCAGATCCGACACAGGTTAAATGCGCGGCGACGTTTAAATTGGTGTCTTTGGCAATACGCGCCACCGTTTCATGGGTGCGCGTGCGCGTAGATCCGCCCGCACCATAGGTGACGGATACAAAGTCAGGATTAAGGGTTTCAAGTTTCTTAATGACGCCCCATAAGTTATCGCGCATTTTATCCGTCCTGGGTGGAAAAAATTCAAAACTGACCCGCAAATTATTGCTTTTATTGACCATGCCCCGCACTATAGGGTCAAAATATTTATCCTCTGGCGTCGTCATAACCAATTTCCATTCCCTATAGAGGCACTAAATTACTACAAAGACAGATGGGAGCTAGATGAGTACATTAACTCTCTATTCCCTCATCTATCACCTGCAAAGCGGGCGTAGGACTTAGCACCTTTCTCGAAACACAGATAGGTGTTTCAAAGGTTGCTCCAGCATCAAAGGGCCTATCCCTCCACTGGTCTTGATGAGTGACTATACTGTGATAACAAAGTCAAAATTGGTCAAGTATTTTTTAGAGAATTTTCTTTAAAGTCTCAACCAAATCGGTTTTTTCCCAACTAAACCCACCATCGCTATCTGGCTTGCGACCAAAGTGACCATAGGCTGCTGTACGGGCATAAATAGGCTGGTTAAGATCAAGGTGAGAACGAATTCCACGCGGCGTTAAACTAATAACTTCACAGATGGCTTTTTCAACAGCTTCTTCACTAACTTGCCCTTTTTGGCCCATGTCAACATAAACGGATGTTGGTTTAGCAACACCGATTGCATAAGAAAGCTGAATATTGACCCACTTGGCAATACCCGCAGCAACAATGTTTTTAGCAAGGTAACGTGATACATAAGCAGCCGAACGGTCAACCTTCGTCGGATCTTTTCCCGAAAACGCACCTCCGCCATGTGGCGCCGCGCCGCCATAAGTATCGACGATAATTTTACGGCCTGTTAGCCCACTATCTCCATCTGGCCCGCCAATAATGAATTTACCAGTCGGATTGATGTGCCAGATAGTTTCATCGGTAATCCAGCCCTCAGGCATTACTTCGTAAATATAAGGCTTTACAAGATCAGCGACATCAGCAGATGTCATGTTTGCGTCCAAATGCTGTGTCGACAGGACGATAGCCCGCGCACCAATAGGCTCGCCATTTTTGTAACGAATTGTTACTTGCGATTTAGCATCGGGGCCAAGCTCGGTTTTACCTTCGTCTTTGCGCGCCGTAGCAATTCTCTTTAGGATTTTATGGCTATAATAAAGCGGGGCCGGCATAAAATCTGGTGTTTCAGAACATGCATAACCAAACATAATGCCTTGGTCGCCAGCACCTTCTTCGGGGTGCGTGCCAGATCCCTGATCAACGCCTTGCGCAATATCAACACTTTGTGCATGCAAAAGAATGTCAATATCAGCTGTTTTCCAATGGAAGCCATCTTGTTCGTAACCGATATCTTTAATCGCTGCGCGAACCTGATCCTTAATCATATCATGAGTAATTTTATCTGTACCACGCGTTTCGCCTGCAATCACAACTTTATTTGTTGTGGTTAGCGTTTCTGCAGCAACGCGGACATCCCATGGGGACATACCGTCTTTGATGCTCTCGTGAAAAAACAAGTCAACAATTTCATCCGAAATACGATCAGAAACTTTGTCAGGGTGCCCTTCAGAAACGGACTCGGATGTAAAATCAAATAATTCACGGCTCATGGTTCACTCCTAGGTTTTAAGGCTCTTCGCTTTTTAATATTATTTATAGACGCTTGTTAATGATGGCACGGTTGCGCCGCCAAGTTTAATGTAAATTAATAGCGGTATGTATCAGGCTTATAAGGACCATCTACTTTTAGGCCAAGATACTTAGCTTGCTCGCCAGATAATCTGGTCAGTTTTGCACCTAGTTTAGCAAGGTGTAATTTAGCCACTTTTTCATCAAGGTGTTTGGGAAGCACATAAACTTTATTTTCATAATTTTTGTGATTTTCCCAAAGCTCTAATTGGGCAAGTGTTTGGTTTGTGAAACTAGCAGACATAACAAAGCTAGGATGGCCAGTACCGCAGCCAAGGTTGACCAAGCGGCCTTCTGCTAAAACAATAAGACGTTTACCATCTGGAAAGACCACTTCGTCTACTTGCGGTTTCACATTTTCCCATGTGTAGTTTTTAAGAGCATCAATTTGGATTTCGCTATCAAAATGGCCAATATTACAAACAATAGCGCGGTCTTTCATGGCGCGCATATGCTCTACCGTGATCACGTCTTTATTGCCAGTCGCTGTTACGAAAATATCGCAAGTGGGCGCAGCTTCGTCCATTGTTACAACTTCATAGCCTTCCATTGCCGCTTGCAGAGCGCAAATCGGGTCAATTTCAGTGACCTTTACGCGCGCGCCTTGGGAACGCAGGCTTTCTGCAGACCCTTTGCCCACATCCCCAAAACCGCAAATAACTGCAGTTTTGCCAGAAAGCATAACGTCTGTTGCCCGTTTGATACTATCAACAAGGCTCTCTTTACAGCCGTAAAGATTATCAAACTTAGATTTGGTAACGCTGTCGTTAACATTGATAGCAGGCACTTTTAGACGGCCTTCTTTTTCCATTTGATAAAGCCGCATCACGCCTGTCGTTGTTTCTTCGGACAGCCCCTTAATATCTTTCAATAACTCTGGGTATTCATCATGCATCAAAACGGTTAAATCACCGCCGTCATCCAAAATCATATTGGGAACCCAGCCGTTTAGGCCTTTTACGGTCGCGTGGATACACTGCCAAAATTCTTCATCATTCATACCTTTCCAAGCAAAGACAGGAACGCCTGTAGCCGCAATCGCCGCCGCAGCCTGATCTTGGGTCGAAAAAATATTACAAGATGACCAGCGCACTTCAGCACCCAAATGCGTAAGGGTTTCAATGAGTACAGCTGTCTGGATTGTCATGTGAAGACAGCCAGCAATGCGCGCGCCTTTAAGAGGGTTTTTATCACCGAACTCAGCGCGCAGGGACATTAAACCTGGCATTTCAGTTTCGGCAATGTTAATTTCTTTTCGGCCCCAGTCGGCAAGTTTAATATCGGCTACTTTATAATCGGTCATGTCAAAATCCTGACGTGTGGAGGTGTTTTACTGCAAACACGGCTATAATAAAGTTTCATCTAGTGTGCAATACTTTGTAAATAGGGTTTTTAAATCTATATTGAAGTACTGCGCATATGAAGCAGGGTATGATGGAAAACACGTTTCTCGGAAAAATACAATCAAGAAATTTAATTGTTGGTGTATTTTTTAGTTGACGTTAACGTCAACGTCAATTAAGTCACCGCCATGACAATTAAAAATGCCATTAAAACCAATGATGTTCCGCATCTGTCTCAGGAACGATATTGGAGTATAGCAGAAATTGCGGCACATTTTAAAATCACGACCCGTGCTATACGGTTTTACGAGGGTAAAGATTTGCTATCCCCTGCCCGAATAGGTGGGCACCGCGTTTTTACAAAGCTTGATATGAAACGGCTTAAGAAAATCCTGCGCGCCAAACGCATTGGGTTTTCACTTGAAGACATTAAGCAGTTTTTGGATGTTACGGATGGCAATGTTAAAGAACAGGCTGAACTGCTTGCGCGCAAAGCCAGTTTTGAAGCGGTTATTAGGCGCTTGCACAACAAGCGCCACGACATTGAAGTGATATCCAAGGATATGCAAGATTTGTGCGCGCTCATTGATAACTATTTAGAAACCGCGCCCATTGACGGCGCATTTGAATTTGCAGATGCTTATGACGCGATGTTTCGCGCACATTTGGATGAAGACTTTATACCAGTTTAAAACTATCCAGTCTAAAACTATAAAGGGAGGATACCATGCCTACATATAAAGCCCCCACACGGGATCAGAAGTTTTTACTCCACGAAGTGCTTGACCTCTCGCGTTTTTCAGAACTTGATGGATTTAAAGACGCCGACCCTGAGATGATTGACGCGATTTTAGAAGAGAGTGCTAAATTTGCTGAAGACGTACTCACGCCGCTTAACCGCGTAGGCGATGAGCATGGCTGTATCCGCAATGAAGACGGTACAGTCACGGTGCCACCAGGGTTTCACGAAGCATTTGATCAAATGCGCGCCAATGGCTGGATGGGACTTGCCGCAGATCCACAATATGGCGGCCAAGGCTTGCCGCGTGTTTTGGGAATGGCTTGCGGGGAAATGACCAGCTCTGCCAATATGGCCTTTACCATGTATCCTGGCTTGACGGGCGGCGCATCTAAAGCCATTTCTATTGGCGGGTCTGAGCAGCAAAAAGATTTCTATTTACCTAAAATGTATGCGGGAGAATGGACAGGCACCATGAACCTAACCGAGAGCCATTGCGGGACTGATCTAGGGTTACTCAAAACCAAAGCGACGGCGCAAGCAGATGGCAATTATAAAATTACTGGCCAAAAAATCTTTATCTCGGCGGGCGAGCATGGCATGAGCGAGAACATCATCCATTTGGTGTTAGCGCGCATTGAAGGCGGGCCAGAAGGTGTCAAGGGTATCTCACTGTTTATCGTGCCGCGAAACAGCGTTGATAAAAACGGCAATGTAGGAGAAAATAATGGTGTGTCGTGCGGTTCTATCGAAGAAAAAATGGGTATTCATGGCAACTCAACCTGCGTGATGAATTTCGACAATGCGGTTGGCGAATTAATAGGTGAGCCCCATAAAGGCCTAAAAGTAATGTTCGTAATGATGAATGAAGCGCGGATGGGCGTGGGCCTGCAAGGATTGTGTCAATCGGAGGCCTCGTATCAGAACGCGGCGATTTATGCCAATGACCGTATTCAAGGCCGATCGCTCACGGGTGCAAAAAACAAAAAAGGCTCAGCCGATCCCATCATTGTTCATCCAGATATACGCCGTATGATTATGGATAGCCGCGCCTTTAATGAAGGCGCGCGGGCATTTCTCTACTGGCTTGCTTTACAAGAAGATTTGAAAAACGTATCGCCTGATGAGAAAGTGCGCGAGCGCGCTGATGATTACCTTGGCCTAATGACACCCGTTATCAAAGGCTATCTGACGGACATTGGCTTTGCCAATTGCGTTAACGCCCAACAGGTTTATGGCGGACATGGCTATATTGAAGAATGGGGCATGAGCCAATTTGTCCGTGACGCACGAATTGCACAAATTTATGAAGGAGCCAATGGCATTCAAGCACTTGACCTGGTTGGCCGCAAACTGGCGCGCAAAGGCGGCCGCGCGCTCATGAGCATTTCAGCTGAGATCGATGCTTATGTGAAAGAACACGAAGGTAATGCAGACCTAAAACCGTTCATGAACGGCTTATCAAATGCTAAAAATAAACTGCAAACAGGTACAATGTGGTTGATGCAAAACGGCATGAGCAACCCAGATAATGCGGGCGCAGGCAGCGTTGATTATATGCATATGATGGGCATTGCTATGCTGACATATATGTGGGCACGCATGGCCAAAATCGCGCAGGCAGCTATTGACGCAGGCAGTGACGATCCGTTCTATGCGGACAAGTTAATCACAGGTAAATATTTCCTCGCACGTATCTTGCCAAATATGGACGCGCACCTTGTCAAAGTCCAGAGCGGCGCAGAACCCGTTATGGCGCTGGCGGCGGATCGGTTTTAGGAGCCAACCCCCAACCCAATGGCCTATAATTTTGGCACAAAACAGCATTGCGTAGGCTGGAGGGGAAACCCAAGTTTAAGGAGAAACACAAAATGACAACAGCATATATATATGACGCCATCCGTACGCCGCGCGGGAAGGGAAAAAAGAACGGAAGCTTGCACGAAATTACGGCACTTTCGCTAGCGACGCAGCAGCTTGAAGCTTTGCGTGAGCGCAATAACCTTGACACCTCCAAAGTTGATGATGTCATCTTGGGCTGTGTTCACCAAGTCAAAGGCCAAGGCGCAGATATTGCGCGCTCTGCCGTCCTCACCGCAAATTGGGACGAGACTTGCGCGGGACTTTCTATCAACCGCTTTTGTGCTTCCGCCTTGGAAGCGGTCAATATCGCGGCGGCCAAAGTTATGTCTGGCATGAGCGACATGGTTGTTGGCGGCGGCGTTGAGTGCATGTCGCGCATCCCAATGGGGAGTGACGGCGGTGCCATGGGCGTTGACCCTTCTATCGCCTTTGATCACTATATTGTGCCCCAAGGCATATCGGCTGACCTTATTGCTACCAAATGGGGCTATACCCGTGATGATTGCGACGCCTATGCAGTTGAAAGCCAAAAGCGCACGGCCAGATCATGGGATGAAGGCCGGTTTAAAAAATCTATCGTGCCAGTTAAAGACCAGATGGGCGTCAATATCCTGTCCAAGGATGAACACATGCGCCCAAATACTGATATGCAATCTTTGGGTTCTTTAAACCCAAGTTTTGCCGCCATGGGCACGATGATGCCGGGGTTTGATTTTACGGCTATCCAAAAATATCCCGAACTTGAGAGCATCAATCATGTGCATCATGCGGGCAATTCTTCTGGCATTGTAGACGGGTGCTCTTTAGTTCTTGTTGGCAGTGAAGAAGCAGGTAAAGCTCAAGGGTTGAAACCGCGCGCGCGCATTCGCGCTTTTGCCGAAATTGGCACCGAGCCGACCATTATGCTTACTGGCCCCGAAGCCGTTGCGCGTAAAACCCTAAAAAAAGCGGGCATGGTCGTTTCCGATATAGACCTTTGGGAAATCAACGAAGCTTTCGCATCTGTCGTCTTGCGCGCTATGGAAGGCTTGGGTGTTGATCATAGCATTATGAACGTTAATGGTGGCGCCATTGCTATGGGGCATCCTTTGGGCGCAACAGGTGCCATGATTATCGGCACTATGGTTGACGAGTTAGAACGCTCAGGCAAGAAAACCGCGCTTATCACACTTTGCGTAGGCGGCGGCATGGGTAGTGCAATTATTATTGAGAGAGTATAGAGGCAAATATGAAACATTTTACATTAAAGACCGATAAAGACGGTATTGCGTTGATTACATTTGATAGCCCTAAGCGCTCGATGAATGTGCTCTCCCAAGACGTGATTGACGAAATCATTGCTTGGACAAAAACCATTACCGAAGATGAAAAAATTAAAGGCGCGGTGATCACATCTGGTAAAGACGCCTTTTGCGCGGGTGCTAACCTTGAAGAACTCGGCGGGAAATTTGAATCTATCTTTAGCGAAATTGCCCAAGACGAACAAAAAGGGAAAGCAAAATTATTTGCCATGGCGTTTCGCCTTAACGCCGCCTTTCGCGCGTTTGAGCTGTGCGGTAAACCAGTGGCAGCAGCCATTAACGGCCTTGCTTTGGGTGGTGGTTTTGAGCTTACTCTTGCTTGTCACGCCCGTTTTGCGGCAAGCGATAACCCAAAACTTCGCCTTGGCTTTCCTGAAGTTATGGTTGGGCTTCTGCCTGGCGCAGGCGGTACGCAGCGCGTCCCGCGTATGATTGGGTTGATGAACGCAGCACCATTATTATTGCAAGCCAAAAAGATCAAAGCCAAAGAGGCTCTTAGTATGGGTCTTGTGAATGCAGTTGTTCCACAGGCGGAGCTTATTGATGCAGCAAAAACATGGGTGCTTGAAAACCCCAAAGCAAAACAGCCTTGGGACCAAGACCGTTTCCGTTTTCCAGGCGGTGACCCCTGGACACCAAAAGGCTTTCCTATGTTCGCTGGCGCGCCCGCTATGGTGCGCAAAGAAAGCTATGGAAATTATCCAGCTATGCCCAATATTCTCAAAGCAATTTATGAAGGGAGTCAAGTCCCTATGGACGCGGCACTGCGGATTGAAACTCGTTACTTCTGTCAGCTTTTACTGTCTCCCAAAACCAGAAACATGATCCGCAGCCTGTTTATTTCCAAACAAGCCATCGACAAAGGTGCGGCAAGGCCGGCATCACAAAAACCTGGCAAGATTAAAAAAATTGGCGTCATTGGCGCAGGCTTTATGGGCGCGGGCGTCACTTATGTATCCGCTATGGCTGGCATAGATGTTGTGCTGATTGACCGTGATATGGAGGGCGCAGAAAAAGGTAAAACCTTGACTGAGACCGAGCAAGCCAAGCGGGTGAAACGCGGCAAACAAACCCAAGAAAAAATGGACGAAATCCTTGCACGGATAACGCCGACCACGGATTATTCTTTGCTCTTTGATGTTGATCTTATTATTGAAGCCGTGTTTGAAAACTCGGAGTTAAAAGCCAAAATTACAAAAATGGGCGAAGAGGTTATTTCTAAAAATACAGTATTTGGTTCCAACACGTCTACCATCCCAATTACGGATTTAGCCAAAGCCTCTTCGCGACCTGAAAACTTCATTGGTATTCATTTCTTTAGCCCCGTACACAAAATGATGTTGGTGGAAATCATCAAAGGTGAGAAGACATCGGACTATGCCATTTCTCGCGCGCTTGATTTTGTTACCCGCATTCGCAAGACACCGATTGTGGTTGAAGACACACGCGGATTTTACGCGAACCGATGTGTCATGCGCTATATTGGCGAGGGGTATAATATGCTGTCCGAAGGCGTAAAGCCAGCTCTCATAGAACAAGGCGCGCGTATGGCTGGCATGCCTGTGGGGCCTTTATCTTTGCAAGACGAAGTGGCGCTTGACCTTGGTTATAAAATTTTACAGCAAACTAAAAAAGATTTAGGCAAGCAATATACACCGCATAAAATGGATCCTATCCTCACAGCAATGGTTGAAAAATATGACCGCTTGGGCCGTAAAAACGGTAAAGGCTTTTACGACTATAATGGCCGCGAAAAATCTCTCTGGCCAGAGCTTGGTCAGTTCGCAGTAAACGGCCTTCTCAAAAACCAACCAAGCGCCGATGAAGTCCGTGACCGTATCTTGTACGCGCAAGCCATTGAGGCAGCGCGCACTATGGCGGAAGGTATTATCCATAACCCGCGCGAGGCCGACTTAGGCTCTATATTCGGTTGGGGCTTCGCGCCCTATACTGGCGGAGCGATAAGCTTTATCGACATGACAGGGCTTGCAAAATTTGTGAAACGCGCTGACGCACTGCGCGATACATATGGCGATCAATTTGAAGTCCCAAGCCTGCTACGCGATTTGGCAAAATCTGGCAAAACCATGTACGGAAAATTTAACAAACCAAAATACACCAAAGGCCAACTTGAAAAAATGCTGGAAGCAGACGTGGTAAAAATTGCAAACGCTATGGGCATTGATGCCAAACTATCAGACTTAAAAGCAGATACTGTCGCTAAAATTTTGGCAAAACAATGAAAAATACTTTGACTTCTCAATCTTCTATGAGAGAAGTCAAAATAAAATTGATCTTCTCATAAAGTCCTCTACGCTTGACCTAGCCACCATTAAAGCCCATTTAGCCTTCTATGGCAAATGAGGCTAAAATTATAACACTGGGTTGCCGCCTAAATCTGCAAGAAAGCGAGGTTATGGCGAAACATGCCCGCACCGTAAATCTGACAGACGCCGTGATTATCAACACGTGCGCCGTCACCAATGAAGCGGTACGCCAAGGGCGGCAAGCCATTCGCAAAACCGCGCGCAACAACCCAGATGCGAAAATTATCGCTACGGGATGCGCCGTTCAAATTGACCCAAAGGCGTTCGCGAGTATGGATGCCGTTTCTCATGTTTTAGGCAATGCTGAAAAAATGAAAGCGGAAAGTTTTATTTTAAAGTCCGCAGTAAATGTTGGCGATATTATGCAAAGCCCACGCAAAAAAAATAAGCGGGAAACCACCGTTCGGGCTGAGCGTTCCCGCGCAATTGTGCAGGTTCAAAACGGGTGTGATCACCGCTGTACATTTTGCATCATTCCTTATGGGCGCGGTAATTCGCGCTCCGTGCCATTGCCCGATGTCGTTGCCAACATACAAGCTTTGAGCGCGCAAGGTTTTAATGAGATCGTTTTGACAGGCGTTGATATTTCCTCATGGGGTGATGATATTGCGGGAAAACCAAAATTAGGAGCCCTGGTTAATGCAATTATAAACAAAGTTACCACCCTCCCTCGTTTGCGCTTATCTTCTATTGATTGCGCCGAGGTTGATGAGCAATTGTTTCATCTTTTTGCGACCGAACCGCGCTTAACCCCATATTTACATCTATCTTTGCAGCACGGAGATAATATGATTTTAAAGCGGATGAAAAGAAGGCATACCCGCGAAGACGCGATTGATCTTTGCGCACGCTTGCGAAAAGTTCGACCTGATATGAGTTTTGGCGCAGATATTATTGCGGGCTTTCCTACCGAAACAGAAACCATGTTTGAAAATTCTATTCGGTTAGTAGAAGAATGCGGCCTCGCTTGGCTGCATGTTTTTCCTTACTCGGCAAGGCAAGGAACGCCAGCCGTAAAAATGCCGCAGCTAAAAGGCGATGTTATTAAAGCCCGCGCAAAACGACTGCGAATCGCTGGGAAGAAATCAAAAACGGCGTTTTTGAAAGCGCGCGCAAGTGGTTATGATTTAGCCTTGATTGAGAAAAATATTGCAGGCGCTGAACTGGCAAGGCTCGCAGATTTTTCGCTCGTGAAGCTTGCACCCCACAATATCTCTGCAGGATCCTTGCGCCCTGTGCGCATTACAGGGTATTGTGATGAACATTTATTGGGGGAGCTTACGTGAGCGAAGAAAAAAAGAAAAAAGGTGGGTTTTTCAAACGTACCTTTGGCTTAAAATCCAAAGAAGACAAACTGGCTGAAGCTGCGGCGCTTAAAGCCAAGCAACAAGCACAAGTCGATGCGCAAATGGCAAAGCGAATGGCGGCCATTAATGCTGCCGCCCTCAAGGCTGCCCGCGAGCAAGACGAAGCCAATTTGGACGCAGCCGAAAAAGAACGCATAGAGGCCGAAGAAGAAAAACAAGCCCAAGCACAAGCGCAAAAAGATGTTGAGGCGGCAAAACGCCTTATCGTAGAAAAAAAGGCCAAAGAAGAAAAAGCAAAAAACGCGGTTAAAGAAGCCAAGGAAAAAGCGAAATACGAAAGACTTGAAGCCGAGAAAAAAGCCAAAGAGGAAGCTGATCGGCTTAAGAGAGAACAAAATTCCTTGAAAAAGGCAAATGCTGAGAATGCTGAGCGCCTGAAAACCCTGCACAAAAAAGAAAGACTTGAAGCGCAAGAGCAAGAAGAGAAACGCCGCACTCTTGAAATAAAGAGATTAGAAGCGGAAAAATTTGAGACGAAAAAATTAGAGGTCGCTCGCGCTAAAACCGAAACCATTAAAGCTCAAGAAGCACTTCGGAAGCAAGAGGCCGAAAAGACGGTGCAAAGGCCAATAGAAAAACCTGAAGAAACACCCTCTCCGCCAGCAGGCGACATATCTGAAAAACCTGGGTTTTTCGCCCGCATCACAACAGGGCTTAAAAAATCAACATCAAAAATGTCGGATAATATTTCTGCCGTTTTCACTAAGCGAAAACTAGATGACGAAGCTTTAAAAGAACTTGAAGATATTCTAATCGCCGCTGATTTTGGCCTTGGCCCTGCCTCGCGAACCACCGCGCTTTTAGCCAAAGATAAATTCGATAAGCAAATCACCAATATGGAGATTAAAATTGCCCTTGCCGATGTTATCTCCCAAACGCTTGCGCCGCTGGAAAAACCCTTAAAGTTAAGTGGAGCTAAATTAGAGATTATGATTTTCGTTGGCGTAAATGGGTCGGGCAAAACTACAACCCTTGGCAAAATTGCAAAACGGTATACGGATAAAGGCAAAAAGGTTTTAATGTGCGCGGGCGACACATTCCGAGCTGCCGCCGTCGAGCAGCTTAAGGTCTGGGGTGAGCGCTCGTGCGCGCCTGTAGTTTCGGCAGACTTGGGCGCAGACGCGGCTGGCCTTGTCTTTGACGCCATCAAACGCGCGCGCGCTGAAAACTATGATATATTGATGATTGATACGGCAGGGCGGCTTCAAAACCGCACAGAGCTTATGGATGAGCTTTCAAAAATTATTCGCGTGATTAAAAAACAAGATAAGAGCGCGCCCCATCATTCTATTTTAGTCTTGGACGCTACGGTTGGACAAAACGCGCTCTTACAAACTAAAGCTTTCCAAAAAACGGCAGGTATAACGGGACTAATAATGACCAAGCTTGACGGTACGGCCAAGGGCGGGGTTTTGGTGGCACTCGCCGATAAGTTCAAACTTCCCATACATTTTATTGGTATTGGCGAACGGATTGAAGATTTGGAAAACTTCTCTGCCCCCGTTTTCGCGGCAGCGCTTTCTGGTGTTGGCGATGCTGTGCTAGATGAAAGTTGAGAGTTTAAAGAAAACCAAAATAAATATTTCGATATCACTTGGAAGAAAGCCACCAAGCTTGTTAAAGTTACGAGAAAATTCTACTCATGAGTTCTCTTAAATATCGGGGGTATTACCCAAGCACTAATTTAGATTTCTGAATTATTATAGTGCTTATTGCTTGCACCCGCCCGCTCTCTCTGGCAAATGGTTTTTATGAATGATACAAAAACTACAACCGCCGAACCAAAACACAACTCATCTATCTGGACAGATCTTGGGCCAGTAATTGCTTATGTTTTGATGTTTAATTTGGCGCGAAAATTTATTAATAAAGAAGCCGAATTTAATCTTTTAGGCCAAATCGTACCTGGCCAAGACGCGCCGCTTTATATTGGCACGCTAGTTTTCGCCATTGCAATTATAATTGCTGTTATTGTCTCAAAAATAAAAACAGGCAAAGTTTCAATAATGCTTTGGGTCACGGCAGTTCTTGTGCTAGGCGCGGCAGCAATTACAATCGGGTTCAAAAACCCAACCATATTCAAAATGAAACCAACCGCTATCAATTTGCTTTTCTCTGGTGCAATTCTTGGGTCTTTGGCAATGGGGAAAAATGTATTTAAAGCCATGATGGGCGGCGCTTATGATTTACCTGATAAAGTCTGGCGCACTCTTGCCTTTCGTTGGGCAATATTTTTCATTTTTTTAGCGGTAGTAAACGAATTTGTTTGGCGCAATTACTCCACTGATTTTTGGTCCAATTTCAAACTTATGGGCATGTTTCCGCTCACTTTAATTTTCACCATGCTTAATTTACCCCTTATGATGAAGTATATGAAAAATGAAGATAAATAATAGAAACCAAATATTGCGGCATTGCGCCTACTCCCCTATAAGACTCCCAACCAATAAAAGGATATCTCATGTCTTCACTTGATAGTTTTAATTGCAAGCGCGAAATGAAAGTTCGCGGCGGAACGTACATATATTTTGATTTAATCGAGGCCGAAAAAAACGGGCTTGATGGTATTTCAAAACTACCCAACTCCCTAAAGGTTCTTCTGGAAAACCTATTGCGCCACGAAGACGGCACAAGTGTTACAAAAGCAGATATCGAGGCCATTGCTGATTGGGTAAACACCCGCAAATCGACCCACGAAATTGCTTACCGGCCTGCTCGGGTTTTAATGCAAGATTTCACAGGTGTTCCTGCGGTGGTTGACCTTGCGGCCATGCGCGACGCTGTGGTTAAATTGGGCGCTGATGCGTCTGTCATTAATCCGCAAAACCCAGTACATTTGGTTATCGACCATTCAGTTATGATTGATTATTCGGGCACCAACGCCGCCTTTGCTAAAAATGTGAAGCGCGAATATGAGCGCAATGGCGAGCGTTATGATTTCCTAAAATGGGGCCAAACCGCATTTGACAATTTTTCTGTTGTTCCCCCTGGCACAGGTATTTGTCATCAGGTAAATCTTGAAAATATTGGGCAAACCGTTTGGACAAAAACTGAAAACGGTAAAACCTATGCTTTCCCTGACACGCTTGTTGGTACGGATAGTCACACCACTATGATTAACGGCCTATCCGTTTTGGGTTGGGGTGTTGGCGGCATTGAAGCGGAAGCGGCTATGCTTGGCCAACCGATTTCTATGCTTATCCCCGAAGTAGTCGGCATGGAGCTTAAAGGAAAGCTTCCCGAAGGCTCGACTGCCACGGATTTGGTTTTAACAGTTGTGCAGCAGCTTCGTGCATTTGGTTGCGTTGGTAAATTTGTTGAATTTTTCGGCGACGGGCTTGATCATCTCTCCCTTGAAGATCAAGCTACACTTGCCAATATGGCGCCCGAATATGGCGCAACTTGCGGCTTTTTTCCCATAGACCGTGACACGATTAATTATCTAACAGTTACGGGGCGTGATACGGCTCGCATTGAACTTGTCGAACAATACGCTAAGAAACAAGGGCTTTGGCGCGATGGCTCAAAAGCCGTTTACACAGATGTGCTAGAATTAAACCTTGGCAGTATTGTCCCCACTATTTCAGGGCCAAAACGGCCTGAGGAAAAAATTATACTGAGGGGCGCGAATAAAAGTTTTGCGAAAATTTTGCGCAACACTTTTGATAAAACTCCAGCAGATAATGGCCCTGTATCCGTTGATGGGCGTGACTTTATGCTTGATCATGGCGATATTTTTATCGCCTCAATTACCTCTTGTACCAATACGTCAAATCCAAATGTGCTTATGGCTGCGGGTCTCTTGGCCAAAAAGGCACGTAAACTTGACCTTCATCCAAAACCATGGGTGAAAACATCTCTTGCGCCTGGCTCGCAGGTTGTAGCTGAATACCTCAAAAAAGCAGGCCTTCAAAAAGATTTAGACGCGCTTGGATTTAATATTGTTGGTTTTGGCTGCACCACTTGTATTGGCAATTCAGGCCCAATTAAACCAGAGTTTTCAAAAGCTATCGCAGAAGGAGATTTGATTTCTTGCTCTGTTTTATCAGGTAACCGCAATTTTGAAGGCCGTATTGGCCCCGATATTCGCGCCAACTTCCTCGCTTCACCGCCTCTTGTTATTGCTTATGCCCTCGCAGGTTCTATGCACCATGATTTTGATAATGATCCACTTGGCGTTGATGGCAATGGCAAAGAAATTTACTTGCGGGACATTTGGCCAAATTCAAAAGAAATAGCGAGCATGGTACGCAAAACCATTAACCGTGACATGTTCGTTAGCCGTTATAAAAATATCTATAAAGGCGACAAGCAGTGGCAAAACATTAAGGTCACTGGCGGGGAAACTTATAACTGGAATTCAAGCTCTACCTATGTACAGCATCCGCCATATTTCGAGGGTATGACCATGACCCCCGACCCTATCAATGACATTAAAGACGCTGGCATTTTAGCTTTATTTGGCGAAGCGATTACAACGGACCATATCTCGCCCGCAGGCGCCATTGCCACTGATGGCCCTGCTGGAAAATACTTAACAGAACGGCAAGTACCGCGCGAAGAGTTTAATAGTTTTGGCTCGCGCCGCGGTAATCACGAGGTCATGATGCGCGGCACCTTTGCCAATATCCGCATTCAAAACCATACAGCTCCGGGCACAACTGGCGGGTTTGCTAAATATGATGGCGAAGTTATGTCTATCTATGATGCGGCTATGATTTACAAAGTGGACGGGCGTGATCTTGTTGTGTTGGCGGGCGGGCTTTACGGCAATGGTAGCTCGCGAGACTGGGCCGCTAAAGGCACGACTTTGCTCGGCGTTAAAGCCGTGATTGCCAAAAGTTTCGAACGTATTCACCGCTCTAACCTTATTGGCATGGGCGTGTTACCGCTTGAATTTATAGATGGTCAGGGCTGGGAAGAACTTGGACTTAAAGGTGAAGAAAGCGTAAGCATAGCGGGCATAAAAACCCTAAAACCGCGCGGAGAATTGGGCGTTTCTATCACGGATAAAGACGGGAATACACAAGACATAAAAGTCAAAATCCGCATCGATACAGATGACGAACACACCTATTATAAAAACGGCGGCATCTTACATTATGTACTCAGAAATTTAGCAAAAGAGGCGAAGGCTTAATTTCACCTAAGGCCGGTCAGACCCTAGGTTAAATTCCAAATCATATTTTCGCCAAGCTCTTCTTGTAAAAATTTGGCGTGAGCGGTGCGTTCTTCTTTTGTGGACAATGTTCCAAGCAAAACTGGGCGTTGGCGGGTTACTGTGGTGATGAGTTGGTTTTGCGGTTTCTCCATTTCTAAATCAAAACTACGAGCACGGCCACCTCTAAGCTCTAGGTAAACCTTTGCCAAAAGCTCCGCATCAATAAGAGCGCCATGGGTGGTTCGGCTAGCAAGGGAAATATCAAAACGCTTGCAAAGAGCGTCAAGGGAATTGCTCGCGCCTGGAAATTTTTGCCGCGCGATATCGAGCGTATCAATAAACCGCTTTACCGAATATGGATCATGGTTATACCGCGTCATTTCAGCATTGATAAATGAGCGATCAAAGCTAGCGTTGTGAGCAATCATTGGGCTATCGCTAACAAAGTCGCGAAAGTCTTGCGCAATGTCTTCAAACACGGGTTTGTCTTTGAGAAATTTTTCGGTCAGGCCTGTTATTTCTGTTACCCGAGCTGATATTTTGCAACGTGGATTTACGTGAGTATGATAGGTTTTACCCGTTGGGAGAAAATCAATAAGTTCAACGCACCCGATTTCAGTCACCCGATCATCACCGCGCGCGTCAAAACCCGTGGTTTCTGTATCAAATGCAATTTCGCGAACGCCTGCCATAATTCCCTAATCTTTTAACAAATCAGTGATTATATTTTGCACCTGCACACGCGTAAAATCTAGCCCTTTGTCAGTTTCAATAACATAATCAGCGCGTTTTCTTTTTTCTCTATCTGCCATTTGACGTGCATAAATTAAGGAAAATTTTTCAGCGCTCATTCCACTTCGCGCCAAAACTCGCTCTCTTTGTATTTTATAGGGCGCACTAACCACAACAACTTTATCCATATATTTGTCTGCGCCCGTTTCATACAAAAGCGGAATATCGATGACAATTATTTTTTTCCCCCGCTTTTTTGCTTTCAAGAAAGCTTCCGCCCGCATCTTTTGCACAAGCGGATGGATAAAACTTTCGAGAACCTCAAATTCCAACGGATCAGCTCGTAAATGTTTAGACAAAACCGCGCGGTCAATGGCGCCTTCTTTCAAAGCATCTGGAAATCGCGCGCCAATTATTGGGATTGCAGCGCCGCCTTTTGCGTAAAGAATATGCACAGATTTATCCGCATCAAAAACGGCACAACCCGCGTCTTTAAACATTTTCGCTGCCGTGGTTTTACCCATACCAATACCACCTGTCAGGCCAAGCTTTATCATTTTCTAACTTTGATCATTTTAAAGATTTTAGATGTGTTTTCACCAGTGCGTGTACCCCAATTCCGATAGGCGGGAGCTCACCGTAAAACAGTTTGAACGAAGGCCGTGCTTGCGCGATTAGCATGCCAAGCCCGCCGATTGTGTTCAGGCCATATTTTTTTGCTTGTTTTATCAAAACTGTTTTATGCGGCGTATAAATAAGATCATAAACCCAGCCACCTGGCTGCATATACTCAAGGTTTATATCAAGCGGTGCTTTTCCGTGCATTCCAGCCGATGTAGCATTAATCACAAGCCCTGCTCCAAATATTGCATTTTCTCGTTGTGCCCATGGCAAAGCATAAAGGCTTGGAACGTTAACCTGCGACACAAGTTTTTCTACGCGCTCATCTGTTTTGTTAATCATGATAATTTCTGGTGCACCAACACTCAAAAGCGCGCCAAGAACAGCCCGAGCCGCGCCGCCTGCGCCAATAATAACCGCCGTATTGTTAAGCACAAACTGAGGTCCAACCGTTTCAATAAGAGGTCCTAAAAACCCTTCCATATCCGTATTGTGCCCAATAAGCATATCTCCACTTTTGTATAAAACATTACAAACGCCAAGTTTTTCCGCGTCATTTGTCATCTTATCTGCCGCCTCAAAAGCCTTAGCTTTCAGAGGAGATGTAATATTAATCCCGCTAATTGTTGTTCGCTTCAGCGACTTAAAAGCATAAACTGCTTCATTTGGATGCACCGCAAACATGGTGTAAGCACCTGTAATTTTTGTGTTCTTAAGCCAATAATTATGAATAAGCGGCGAGAGAGAATGATGAACGGGCCAGCCAGTAACCCCTGCGACCTTCAAGATCATGACAAAATTGCCCGCCGTACGCGCAAATGCGCGAGCAATGGTAATAATGACAGGCCAAGAATTGAAAAGAAATCACCCTTTACATGCTCAAACAATCCAACCCCGCGCCGTTCAAACATATACGCCCCAACACTTGTTAGAATATCCTCACCTTCTTTATTTAAATAATCGTCTAAAAACATATCTGAAAAATTCCGCATTTTTAGAATTGTTTCTGAACTGTGCGCCCATGGGTTTTGCCCTTTTTCAATGCAGGTAACATTGCCGATAAGGCGGTGGGTTTTACCGCGCATAGAAATCAGCCGTGTCCGCGCTTCACTCATTGATTTTGGTTTATCAAAAACTTGCCCGTCGATTTCCATTATTTGATCAGCGCCTATAATTATTTCTAGTTCATTCCTATCTACACTCTTCGCCTTAGCCAAAGCAAGCGTGTATGGAAGCTCTTCTAAAGACTTTCCAAGCGATAAGTGTTTTGTTTTTATTGCAGCTTCGTCGACACTGCCAATACGTACAGTAAAATTTAACCCTGCACTCCTTAACAAGTTTCGACGTATTTGGCTACCTGATGCCAATACTATTTTGGGAATACCATGCATATTTATTGTATATGATCTTGGTACATGTTTATTATCCGAGCTGATGTCTCTTCTATTGAGCGCCGAGAAACATCCACATAGGGCCAGCGGTTTTTAGCAAATAAACGTTTTGCTACGGTCATTTCTTCACAAACTTTTTCCTTGTTAATATAATCGGAATCTCCATTTTGACCCAATGAGTTTAATCTTTGCCTACGTATTTCTACTATTCTGTCAGGTGAAGATATAAGGCCAACGATCAAGGGAGTTTTATAGCTCTCAAGCCCTAACGGCAAAGACGTTCCAGGTACCAATGGAATATTCCCAGATTTAAACCCTCTATTAGCTAAATAGATACAGGTTGGGGTCTTTGATGTTCGGCTAACGCCCAGTAAAATTATATCAGCTTCACATAGAGTTTGTACATTTTGCCCATCATCATGCGCCATAGTATAATCTAGCGCAGAAATTCGAGTGAAATAGTTTTTATCCATTGTGCGCTGAGCACCAATTTTACTGCTCATAGGCGCGCCAAGATACCTACCCAGACTGGCAAGAGCTGAATCGAGAATAGATACAGCTGGAATATTCAATTCTGTGCATCTTCTTTCTAACAGTCGTCTGCGCCGTTCATTAACAAGTGTATGAAAAACAATGCCTGGATAATCTTCTACATCTTGTAGGCTTTTTTCCATTTGTGCTTCGGAACGCACTAAAGCATGGAGCCGTTCAATCGCTAACCCCTGAGGATATTGCGCGCAAGCGGCTCGTGACACAGTAACTAAAGTTTCGCCCGTTGAATCGGACACCAAGTGTACATGAAAATAAATCATTGATGGTTTCGATTTCTTCACATCTTTATCTTTTGCTAATATTTGCCTTTAGTGTTCTTCCGTTGTGGGGGATAACCTCTATTTTATACACAGTCTAGCCATCTATTTTTATACTCATGAAAAAAAGGTTTTAATTACTATTGTTTTTTCTTTTCTTTTAAGATGTGCGTGAACTTACTCATTGCTATTGTTACTAACTATGAATAAGTTTTATTATTTTTTATCCTAAGTTTATACAGCTCTAAATATTTGTTTTTAATAATTTAATTTATTTTGTATAATTTCATTCAGGTTTTTTATTTTATTTTTTATGTAATAAATTTACCACTTTTTAAGAAAAGTAAACAAATAATTAATTTTATACACATTTGCACAACACCAACAACTATCTCCACTTATATAAAAAGATAAAGAAGGAAAAGATTTTAAGTATAACTTTTTAATTAAAAAAACCCTTGACCATATTAGGCTTAGCAAAGTAAAAACTATTAGTATGTGTACCAGTCGTGTGCCTAAAATTCCAAATCTCATATATAATATATATTCCAAGGAATAAAAAATGAACGTTCCAATCAAATTGAATCCAGACGATATTAATATCGATGATATTAAAACAATAAGCCTTGATGATTTAAAATCTAAAAAACCAGCTGAGCTTATTCAATTTGCTGAAGCTGTTGGCATTGAAAATGCTGGCTCTATGCGAAAGCAAGAAATTTTTGTCGATGTTTTAAAAGAGCTTGCTGATCAAGATGTAGAAATACATGGCAATGGTGTATTAGAGGTGTTGCAAGATGGCTTTGGCTTTATGCGGGCTCCTGAAGCAAATTATTTACCAGGTCCTGATGATATATATGTTAGTAAAAAAATGGTTCAGTCCATGGGTCTTCAAACAGGTGATTCACTCTCTGGAGAGATTAGAGCACCACAAAATGATGAGCATTACTTTGCACTTACTAAAGTTAATATGATAAACTTCGAAACACCTGCAGATGCTCGGAATAAAGTACATTTTGATAATTTAACGCCCCTTTATCCTGACGAACGGATGAGAATGTCCTTATATGATCCAACGATAAAAGATAAATCTGGTAGAGTTGTTGATATTGTAGCGCCTATAGGTAAGGGTCAAAGGTCGCTCATAGTTGCGCCGCCACGGACGGGTAAAACAGTTATACTTCAAAATATTGCACATTCTATTGAAGCTAATCATCCAGATGTGTTTGTAATTGTTCTACTAATAGATGAACGTCCCGAAGAAGTTACTGATATGCAAAGATCTGTTAAAGGAGAAGTTGTGAGTTCAACATTTGATGAACCAGCAACGCGACATGTTCAAGTAGCGGAAATGGTAATTCAAAAAGCAAAACGCCTTGTAGAGCATGGTCGGGATGTTGTTATATTATTAGATTCTATAACACGGCTTGGGCGAGCTTATAATACTGTTGTACCAAGTTCAGGAAAAGTTTTAACTGGTGGTGTGGATGCTAATGCGTTGCAACGGCCGAAGCGATTTTTTGGAGCTGCTAGAAACATTGAGGAAGGAGGGTCTTTAACAATTATAGCTACAGCACTCATTGAGACTGGATCACGTATGGATGAAGTAATTTTTGAAGAATTTAAAGGTACAGGTAACTCAGAAATTGTACTAGATAGAAAAGTAGCCGACAAACGTATTTTTCCTGCTATTGATGTTACTAAATCTGGCACAAGAAAAGAAGAATTATTGGTTGATCCAATTGAACTTCAAAAAACATATGTACTCCGTAGAATTCTTAATCCTATGGGAACTATGGATGCAATAGAATTTTTGCTTGGTAAATTAAATGATACCAAAGACAACGCAGAATTTTTTGATAGTATGAATACATAGTACGGACAGTTTTATGCTTAAAGTTTATCATTTACCAAAATCTCGTTCTTTGCGTGTTTTATGGTTATTGGAGGAACTTGAACTTCCTTATGAAATAGAAAATTTAGAATTTATACCAGGTAAATTTGGCGGTGATAAATACACAAGGATTCATCCTTTAAACAAAGTACCCGCTATTGATGATGATGGTATGGTTATGTTTGAAAGTATTGCAATCATGCAATATATAATGAATAAATACGGGAGTGGAAATTTAAGACCTAATGTTAATAATGTGGACTATGGCCATTATTTACAATGGTTACATTTTGGCGAATCTAGCTTAGCACCAGTGATTGCCAATCTTATGTATCAGCGCCATTTTTTCGCACTTGAAAAAAGATCTCAAGACATTGATGATTGGGCTCAGTTAGAGCTAAGCAAGCTATTTTCTTTGTTGGAAACGCAATTAAGTAATCATGAGTATTTATTTGAAAGTGGGTTTTCAGCTGCAGATATATCTGTTGGATATTGCTTACTATTAGCTCGAATTGCAAAAGCGCATGATCAAATTACTGATCGCATTGAAGAATATTGGCAAACGCTAACTGATAGAAATGCTTGGGATGTGATTTCAAAAACTATATAATGAGTAAAATGGTATGGATAATTTATAAGGGGCTGTCTTAGATAACACCGGTTTGGTGTTATTTAAGGAATATTTGAGGAAGACTAAACCTCTACACGATCTATCATCGGTAACGGTTTAGTAGTTTCTTGTGTTCCGCGATGCGCGGTAACGAATGCTAATTGATCTAGTTTTGATTCAAACATTGTCATAACAGACGAATATGACGTATTATTAACGTTACTCTCGTTGACCTTAGAATTATTAATCGTATCCATGGGCGGTGGCACGACGAGAGAGCACCAAAAAAACAGTATTAAAGCTACTAGATTTTATTTTAACATATAATGATTTAGTTATATGATGATTAAAACCCTTTCCTGATGAGTTTATTATATATGTGTCTAGATAAGAATTGGAGTATAAGTTTGTTGACTATAAGCTAATATAAAACAGATGAATGCTCTAAAATGAACAATGCATATAAAATAGGTGATAGCGATACAATATTTGCATTAGCAAGTGCGCAAGGACGTGCGGGCGTTTCTATCATGCGTATTAGTGGCCCTGAATCTGCATTTGTTGTTCAGGGAATTACTAACCGCTCCTTACCAAGTGCAAGAAAAGCAATTTTACGAAAACTAAAAAATAACAAGGGTGAAATAATTGATGAAGCATTATTGATTTTTTTCAAAGGACCAGCAAGCTTTACTGGTGAGGATATGGTTGAATTCCATACGCATGGTAGCATTGCTGTCATAGAAAATTTATCGTGTGTTTTGTTTTCATTAGGGCTTCGACAAGCTGATCCTGGTGAATTCACTCGCAGGGCTTTCCAAAATGGTAAAATGGATTTTACAGAGGCCGAGGGTTTGGCGGATTTAATAGATGCAGAAACCGAGGGGCAGCGCAAGCAGGCTTTACGGCAAATGCAAGGAGGCTTGAAAAATGAATATGAAAACTGGCGAAATAAAATACTCGATAGCCTTGCTTATGTTGAAGGTGAAATAGACTTTCCTGACGAAGATGATGTACCTGATGCGTTGGCGCAAAGAGCAGGGCCTGGACTTGATAGCTTATTGAAAACGTTAGATTTATTTTTAAAAGATAGTGATCGCGGCAGCCGTGTTCGTCACGGTGTTGACATTGCCATTATTGGTGCACCCAATGTTGGAAAATCTAGCTTGCTCAACAAACTAGCGCGGCGAGACGCTGCTATTGTATCACCACAAGCGGGTACGACACGGGATATTGTAGAGGTTTATTTGAACTTATCAGGGCTGTCTGTACGGGTTTCTGATACTGCTGGGTTACGCGATGCTCAAGATAGTATAGAAGCTGAAGGCATGCGCCGAACTCATTTGAGGGCCAATGAGGCGGATTTACGAATTGCTGTTATTGACAGTTTTTCCCCTGATCTTTCGGTTTTGGAGACATTATGTGAAGGTGACTTTATCGTTTATAATAAGGATGATTTAGTAGAAATAAAACCAAACTTAAATACGAATAATGTTTCACGTGAAACATTTGTTGTCTCTGTAAAAACTGGAAGCGGAGTGGATGAACTTGAAATGGCATTAGAAAAATACGTTAACAATAGGTTCGGAATATCTGAGCTTGCAGGTTTGACGCGTGCGCGGCATGTTACGTGCGTTAGAACTGCACGAGAATGCATTGAAAATGCCTACGGTAATTTAAGTTACGCACCTGAGTTATCGGGCGCTGATTTAAGATCAGCACTACACGCCATTAAAGAGCTTGCTGGTGAGACAGATATAGAGAGTGTTTTAGATCGTGTGTTTTCCAGTTTTTGTATTGGCAAGTAACTATATTTTAGAAATCTTTGTAAAAATGTTTCACGTGAAACATTTAGTATTTGTGTGCTTGAGTGCATAATTATAGATAGGTTTGTGGATAGAGAGGTATATTATGTCGCAAACAAACAAAAAATATGACGTTATCATTATTGGCGGGGGGCATGCTGGTTGTGAGGCGGCAAGTGGATCAGCACGCGTCGGTGCTAAAACCCTACTTTTAACGCATAAAATTGAGACTATTGGCGAAATGTCTTGTAACCCAGCGATTGGCGGTCTTGGCAAGGGGCATTTGGTGCGGGAAATTGATGCGTTGGGCGGTGTTATGGGAGAAATTGCGGACGCATCAGGCATTCAGTTCCGTTTACTTAATCGCTCTAAAGGCCCCGCAGTGCGCGGACCGCGAACACAATCTGATCGAGGGTTATACAAACAGGCCATGCAGGCAATTTTGGCAAAGCAGGAAAATTTGGAAATATGCTCTGCTGCCGTTAAAGATATAATTATAGAGGAAAACCTCATTAAAGGTGTGGTATGCGGGGACGGGAGAGAATTTTTTACTCATAAAATTGTTCTAACAACAGGAACATTTCTAAAAGGAAAAATCCATATCGGCGATAAACGTATCCCAGCAGGCAGGCAAGGGCGATCTGGCGTGGAAGCGCCCGCGATAGGGCTTTCTAATCGACTGTATAGCGCTGGATTTAAAATGGGCCGTTTGAAAACGGGAACGCCCGCACGCATCGCTTTTAAGAGTATAAATTGGGATGTTTTAGACATGCAGGCTGCGGATGAAAACCCTGTTCCCTTTTCTTTTATGAGTGACAGAATTAACGTACCGCAAATTGCTTGTGGAATTACACACACGAATGAGCGAACTCATGCTATAATTGCAAATAATATAAAAAAATCTGCAATTTATTCTGGGTTTATATCTGGAAAGGGGCCGCGTTATTGTCCTTCAATAGAAGATAAAATAAATCGTTTTGCAAGCCGTAACGCGCATCAAATTTTTCTTGAGCCTGAAGGCCTGCCTGGGAGTATTGATGGGGGTGTTGTTTATCCAAACGGTATATCAACATCTTTGCCAGAGGAGGTTCAAGAAGCTTTTTTGCAGACGATTAAAGGTCTAGAGAATTGCAAAATTATTCGTTTTGGCTACGCAATAGAATATGACTATGTAGACCCGCGCGAGCTTAGAGCGACACTTGAAACCAAGAAAATACCAGGGCTATATCTAGCAGGGCAAATTAATGGGACAACGGGCTATGAAGAAGCGGGCGCGCAGGGGTTGATGGCAGGTTTAAATGCAGCGTTATCGGTGCAGGGACGCAGCCCATTTATCCTTGATCGTAGTCAGGCTTATATCGGGGTAATGATAGACGATTTAATAACAAAAGGGATCACAGAGCCTTACCGCATGTTCACTAGTAGGGCAGAGTATCGTTTGAGCCTGCGAGCGGATAACGCAGATCAGCGTTTAACCCCTATGGGCATAGAACTTGGAATAGTCAACAAAACTCGCACAGATAAATTCATTGCAAAAATGTCTGCAATAGATAACGCTCGCGAAATGGCAAATACATTGTCGGCGAGTCCTACAGTGCTTAACAACAAAGACATCAAGATTAATGCAGACGGTCGTGCGCGTTCGGTAATGGATTTGCTAGCCTACCCAAATATTGATATTAAAGCCTTAATTTCTGTTTGGCCAGAACTAAAAACCCTGCCAAAATTTGCCCGTGAAGCCATTGAAACGGAAGCGCTTTACAAAGGTTATCTTGATCGTCAATCTGCCGAAATTGCGGCCTTCAAACGTGATGAAGGTCTGCGGGTTCCAGAGGGTATAAACTATAGCAAGATTGGGGGCATATCCAATGAGGTGCGCGAGAAATTAGAAACGGCGCTCCCAGCAACCCTTGGACAGGCGAGCCGTATAGAAGGCGTGACGCCAGGCGCGTTAACGGCCTTGCTTGCATTTGTCAAAAGAGGTGGCACAAAAAACCGTCAATTTAAGGCGGAAAAAGGATGATACAAGCCCAAGAATTTCAGCAAATAACTCAGGTTTCACCAGAAGTACTAGCGCTCTATAATACTTGGGAAAACATGCTAACCCATTGGAATAAAAAGATAAATTTAGTATCTCCTGCAACAATAAGCCAATATTGGCAGCGCCACGCTTTGGATAGTCACCAGCTTTTTAACCTTGCACCCAAAGCAGCTAAAAACTGGCTTGATATGGGTTCTGGCGGTGGGTTTCCGGGGCTATCAATCGCGATAAATTTAAAAACCGCCAATGCAGGCGGGGAGGTTATTTTAGTAGAGAGCGTTGGCAAAAAATGTAATTTTCTGCGCGCCGTAACTCGCGAATTGAACCTGCCAGCCCGCATCGTGCAAGCCCGCATTGAAAACTTGCCCGAAGAATTCGTGCATTCTTATGACGTTATAACCGCCCGCGCTTTAGCACCCTTGCCTAAACTGCTCACCTATAGCGCGCCTTTTAGCGATCAAGACACAATCATGATTTTCCCCAAAGGCGGACACTGGGAACAAGAGCTGGAAGCGGCCCAAAAATACTACCGCTTCACCCATAATACCATTTCAAGCCAAACAGAAGAAAGCGCAAAAATTTTGCTGGTATCAAATTTGGATGCGTTATGATATTCAAAATTTATAAACTCCACTCATCTAATGTCCCGATAGGGGAACCAATAGATAAAGAGTGTGCCACTGGCGCAGGCATATTAAATGCTTTAAACTCTATTGTTCAACGGGCTGAGCGAAAGAAAGAGGGAAATCTCTCATGCACCTAAGCTGGAATGAAATACGGGTACGAGCCAAGACATTTTCAGATAATTGGGAAAATGCCGCCTATGAGAAAGGTGAAACCCAAAGTTTTTATAACGATTTATTCCGTGTGTTTGGTAAATCACGGCGCAGTGTCGCTACTTATGAACAAGCGGTTAAGAAACTCGACAACCGCCAAGGCTTTATTGATCTGTTTTGGCGCGGCACATTGCTGATTGAGCAGAAAAGTGCAGGCCGTGACCTGACCAAAGCCCGCACCCAGGCGTTTGAATATATTGACGGGCTAAAGGATAATGACAAGCCACGCTATGTCTTACTCTCAGATTTTCAAAATTTTGATTTGATAAATTTTTCCACACGCGAGGAAACCTCATTTGTACTCAAAGATATGCACAAATATGTGGAAAAATTTAGTTTTATTATTGGCCGTGAGCAACGTACATTCAAAGACCAAGACCCTGTAAATATCAAAGCGTCCGAACTTGTGGGCAAATTGCATGACGAAATAGAAGCCTCTGGCTTTACCGGCCATGATCTTGAAGTATTTTTGGTGCGCCTGGTGTTTTGCCTCTTTGCCGATGATACGGGCGTATTTCCCAGCAAAGATATGTTTCTTGAATACCTAGAGCAGTGCACGGCTGAGGATGGCTCGGATATGCGCGGCAAGTTATCGGGACTATTTGAAATTTTTGATACACCCGAAAGAGAGCGCAATAAAAACGAAGACGAAGACTTACTGGCCTTTCCTTATATTAACGGCTCTTTGTTTGAGCAAAACACCCGCATTCCGCCCTTTACATCGGCCATGCGCGAGAGCTTGATTGAGGCATCACGGTTTAACCGGTCACCGATCTCTCCCGCTATTTTTGGCTCACTATTTCAAAGCGTGATGGATGCAAAACAGCGGCGCAAAAAGGGCGCGCACTACACCACCGAAAAAAATATCATGAAGGTGATAAAGCCATTATTTTTAGATGATTTGCGCGCTGAATTTGAGTATGCAAAAACCCTTTTGCGCGGGAAAAACAATGCGCTAGATAAGTTGTCGGCTCAACTCGGCAGGTTGACGTTTTTTGACCCAGCTTGTGGCTGCGGAAATTTCCTTATCATCGCCTATCGAGAGATCAGGCGGTTACAGATAGATGTTCTCAAGGAGCGCTTAAAAAAATCACAACTAGAGTTAGATGCAAAAACTCTTTCCATTGTTGATGTTGAGCAATTTTACGGCATAGAGCTTGAGGAGTTCCCCGCCCGTATCGCCGAGACTGCTCTGTGGATGATGGACCATATCATGAATAATGAATTGTCTTTAGCATTTGGGCAAACCTTCGCCCGCATTCCGCTTAACAAAGCCCCGCATATTCACAATGACGACGCGCTAGAGCTGGATTGGCAGAGGGTATTAGCTGCGAAACAGTGCAGCTATATACTCGGTAACCCGCCCTTTATTGGGCAAAGTTATCAAAGTAAATTTCAGCGCCAACAAAAAGGCAAGACATTCCCTGAGCAACCATTTCTTGTTATTCCACAAGTTAGTTCAGAACGGCGGCATTATGTTCCCTTTGGATGGTTGGAGCCACCAATCATTCCGAGTGATAAATTGCGTTATATTCAAAATGTTCAGCATTTCCAATTTGCCATCCTCACCTCCGCCATGCATATGGGGTGGATGCGCACGGTTACGGGGCGGCTTGAAAGCCGTTACATGTATTCCGTCGGCGTGGTTTATAACACTTTCCCGTGGCCGAGTCTTACGGATAAAGCCAGGCAAACCCTCACTAAAACAGGGCAAGGTATATTGGACGCGCGGGCGCAATGGCCTGAGGCGACTTTGGCTGACCTTTATGATCCTGACGCTATGCCGCCCGCGAATTTGCGCAAGGCGCATATGGCTAATGATAAGGCGGTGGACAAGCTTTACCGCACGAAAAACCGTATGAAAAAATTTGAGAGCGAGCGCGATAGGGCCGAGCATTTATTCGCGCTTTACGAAGAACTCACCGGGCCCATGCTCGCCGCCAGCGCAGCAAAAAAACGCCGCACAAGAACACGAACAGTGAAATTATGAACAGTGAAATGATGAACGCCGCACGAATAGTCTATAGGTTCCCGAGCATGTTATTTATACGAGGGATCTAATGAGTGTGTATATAAAGAGGACAGCAATGACTAAAACCAGAATCATATCTATTGTTAATCAAAAGGGCGGGGTTGGCAAGACGACGACGTCTATTAATTTGGCGGCGGCGCTTACGCTTTTGGGCAAGCGGGTTTTGCTTATTGATTTGGATCCGCAGGGCAATGCGACTACGGGTTTGGGCCTAAAGCGCGGGACGACAGACAATACGCTTTATGATGTTTTGGTTGAGGGCGCGCCGCTTATGGACGCGGTTATAAAAACCAATGTTGAGGGGCTTTTTCTTGTGGCCTCAGATTTGGACATGTCGGGCGCAGAGTTGGTAATAGGCAACGCCGCCGACCGATCTGTACGGCTAAAAAATGCACTCGCGAGTTATGATACTGATTTGGATTATGTCTTAATTGATTGCCCGCCCGCTTTGGGGCTTTTGACCGTCAACGCTTTAGCGGCGAGCGATAGTGTTCTCGTGCCTTTGCAATGTGAGTTTTATGCGCTTGAAGGCCTCTCGCAACTTTTGAAAACTGTGGAACTGGCCAAGGTAAAAATCAACCCAAATTTGGTGATAGACGGGGTAATGCTCACTATGCATGACAAGAGAAACCGCCTGTCCGACCAAGTGGCAGCGGATGTGCGTAAACATTTAGGCAGGGCCGTGTTTGAGACAATAATTCCGCGCAATGTCCGTATTGCTGAAGCGCCCAGTTTTGGCATGCCCGTAGTCACCTATGATCCAAATTGTGTTGGCGCGCAAAGCTATATGAGATTAGCTCATGAAATTCTAAGGCGGCATAGCGGAAAGAGAAATTATAAAGGAGCACGGCGATGAGTAAGCCCCCCAAAAAACCAACTAGTAAAAAACCCGCAAGATTAGGACGCGGCTTATCGGCGCTTATGTCTGATATTAGTCCCGCTATAGAACAGAAAAAGCCAACAAAAAAACTGGCCACGAAGCAGGTAAAATCAGAGAGCGGTGTTCAAACCATTGCGATAAATCATATCGAATGTAACCCCGATCAGCCGCGCCGTCATTTTGATAAAAAGGCTTTAGCCGAACTCAGCCAATCCATCAAAGACAAAGGCGTGCTTCAGCCAATCTTGCTACGGCCTTTGCCAAAAAGCATGGCAGGCAAAGGAAAAACCGTAAACAACCGCTACCAAATTGTAGCGGGTGAGCGCCGCTGGCAAGCAGCTCTAGCGGCAAAACTCGATCAAATTCCCGCCCTTGTTCGCAACCTTTCTGACCGCGAAATACTAGAAGTGGGCGTTGTGGAAAATGTCCAGCGTGAAGACTTAAACCCTATTGAAGAGGCGCTGGCTTATGGCGCACTCAAGCAACAATTTGGCCGTCGCCAAAAAGACATTGCACAGGCCATTGGTAAATCACGTGCCTATGTAGCCAACCGTATGCGGCTTTTGGATTTACCAGAACGCGCGCGCGAGTATTTGGCGGCCGGAAAGATAACGCCTGGTCATGCCAATGCTATTTTATCATATCAAGACCCTATGGAGCTCACCGAGTTGATTGTTACCAAAAATATGAGCGTGCGGGACGCGGAAAAGTGGGCACGTTTTGGCCTGCGCGGCCCAGCACCAGAAACAAAATCGGCCAAC
Source organism: Robiginitomaculum sp. (assembly GCA_965224735.1). Lineage (GTDB taxonomy): Bacteria > Pseudomonadota > Alphaproteobacteria > Caulobacterales > Maricaulaceae > Robiginitomaculum_A. Next base: position 330,110 of record OZ245059.1, read on the forward strand.
CAAAAAGACGCAAACATTCGCGCCCTAGAAGATAAACTTTCGAGCTATATCGGATTACAAGTGTCAATAAACCACAAAGGCCAAGGCGGTAAACTCTCCATAAATTACAAAACGCCCGACCAGTTAGAAGCCGTGATAAAACGTTTGAACAATAGTTGATTTAAGTTATATGGTTTCTAGTATTCAAGAGCAACTTATAGTGTTGTATTAATGTATCATTTTCCAAAATTAATGTAAAGTTTCGATGAAACTGGCAATCAACTGTATTTATACGCTATAATAAATAGTCGAAATAGTGTATAGTGCCGCCAAAGAAATGTGGAGATTATGATCCAAAGGGCTAACGAGTTTTGTGTAAAGCGTCCCACTTCGATAGTTTTATCGGGTCTTGGGCGCAAGGTAGCGCTGTGTTTGTCTCTTGGTTTTTTTGTTCCAATGCCAGCATTTGCTCAGGACGTACAAAGCTCGGATGTAGATAAGCCTGTTTCGGCAAGCCCTGTTCAAAAACAAACCGTGCAACTGCCTGCTTTGTTAAAGCCTGAAGTATTAAGCGTTTTTCCAATGAAAACCATTGATCCAGCAAGCGTTAAACGAAGACGAGCAGCGAGTTTAAATAGTTGGGATCCGGCAACATTGACTCAAACGACAGGACTTGGGGCTAGCACTGTTCGAGCGAGCGCAAGGCGCGCCGTGCCATCATCCGTCAAAGCGGATGTAATGCCAACGGATGTATTGAATTTGGAAACGTTACTCGGTGTGAATTTTGGTATCAAGAGCATAAAAACCAGTTTTCTGACTCTGAAACGTTATGGCGGTGTTAGTGTTTATGATGGCTTACTACGCGGTGCGTTGTTTGAAACGGCAGGTAGAAGAAACGTCAATGAGTCCGTATTTAAACTTGATCTTGGCAAAAATTTTTGTTTGGGAATGGCGGAAGAATGCGAGGCCAATATAACGGATGAGTTAAAGCTTGGGTTTGCAAAAAATATTAATTCGGGAAAAGTTGCGGGTGTGAATTTACAACTAACGTTGCGGGCTGGTATGCGTTTTGACGAAGATAGTAATAGCGCGCGCGTTGGCGCGGTTGTCCGTATCGGAGATAATTTGCGTAAAGGTTCAGAAACGAAGCCCAATACATGGTATTTCTTTGCGGGTAAAAATGCAGAAGCAATGACCTATAGAGCTTCATCCGTTCGCCGGCTCACGAACGGGCAGTTTCATTTGCAAGACCGAATTATTGTTGGCGGCGCACAGGCTGGCTTGGGCTATAAAATAGGGGGCGCTGACCTAGCTTTGACCTATTATAAACGTCAAGCTAAGGTAGAAAATTATAAATTTGATGAAGATGCTGCCGCGCTGTCTATTACTTGGAAGCGCTAAAACTCTTTAGTTTTCTAAAGAGAGCATACCTGAATAAAACCAATGCGATTAATGCGGCAATTGCATACGCTAATAAATTTAGCGGCGTTATAAAATCTTTCATTACCAGTAAGTTTTCATGTTCCGCAAGCACAACAATTATGTGGGCACCTTGTAGGCCGAGTTGTTTGACGGGAGCCGTCGCCGCATTGTTGGTAAACTTATAAATTGGCTATTTGAAGTAGCTTTTGTTTCGTTGACGTCATAAATATTTGCTTAGTCCCAAGCTTATTACGGCGGAGGACAATTCGCCGCTTGCACGGGGCTAATAATACAAGATATGGTAAGTGCCGATTCATAAAAATCTAGATAAACTAGGGCTGTGGAGAAAGTCTATACGCTTATCAATATTACAAAGGATAGAAAATGGCTGGAACAATTATCACTGACGCTAAAAAACCAGGACTCTTAACCCCATCGATTGGCTATAAACCATTTCGTTATCCATGGGCCTATGACTTCTGGCAAAAGCAGCAACAAGTTCACTGGCTTCCAGAAGAAATTCCTCTTGGTGAGGATTGCAAAGATTGGGCCACCAAATTAAGCAGTTCTGAAAAGAATTTGCTCACTCAAATTTTCCGTTTTTTCACGCAAGGTGATATTGAAGTTAATGATAATTATATGGAGCATTATTGTCGTATTTTTAAACCTATTGAAGTGAAAATGATGCTCGCCTCTTTTTCAAATATGGAAACGATTCATATCGCTGCCTATGCTTTGTTGATTGAAACTGTAGGGATGCCAGATTCAGAATTTTCTGCCTTTATGGATTATGAAGCCATGGCCGCAAAACATGATTATATGGCGGAATTTGGTACCGATAGCGAAGAAGATATTTTGCGCTCGATCGCCATGTTTGGTGGTTTTACAGAGGGGCTGCAGCTTTTCGCGTCTTTTGCTATGTTGATGAACTTTCCGCGTTTTAATAAAATGAAAGGTATGGGCCAAGTGGTCACTTGGTCTATTCGCGATGAGAGTCTTCATTGTGAGGGCATGATAAAAATGTTCCATACATTTGCAGCTGAAACTGGCAAACTTAGCCAATCCGTTAAAGACAATATTATTGATTGCGGCAAAACCGTTGTTGGCCTTGAGGATAAATTCATTGATTTGGCTTTTGAAATGGGCGCGGTTGAGGGTATGACCAGCGAAGATATCAAAACCTATATTCGTTATATTGCTGATTGGCGGTTCAAACAGCTTGGTTTACCTTGTGTGTACGGGATAGACGAACATCCTCTGCCATGGCTCACCGAGATACTTAACGGTGTTGAGCATGCCAATTTCTTTGAAGCGCGCGCAACAGAATATGCAAAAGGTGCAACTCAGGGCGAATGGCACGGCAATGATGGCGTCTGGGGCATGTTCGAAAAACTGAACAAAGTGAAAGCAAAAAATTCGTAAGCACTGGAATTTTGCACTGGATTTTGCACTGTGGGATTTTGTGCTGGGGTTAAGTACTGGGGTTAAGCAATGAAAATGACATTATGAACCGCATCTTGAAATTTGACCAAGTTCTTAATGTCCGTGATTTTGGCGGTAAGGTTTGTGCAGCAGGAAATATTGTTTCGAATAAACTTTATCGCGGGGCGCACATCAGTAAAATGACTCCAAAAGATATTTCCCGCTTTAAGCAAATGGGAGTTTCTTTTGTAGTGGATTTACGCTATCGAACCGAACGCGAAAGACAAGCTTCTAATTGGGGCGACTTGCATGCGCCTTCTGTTTTCGAATTTTCAAAAAAGTACGATCAAGATACGGAGGAAAAACTTGCGCCGCATGAGCGGTTTGTGTTGCATGAACTTGGCGATGTTAGTGATGCTTGGCGCTATATGTGCGACTCCTATGAATTGCGCCCACTGAGTCCTGGGTTTATAGACATCACCGCCCGTGCTATAAAACGGATGGCACAAACTGGTGAGCCTATCTTTGTTCATTGCGCGGCGGGGAAAGATAGGACTGGAACCTTTGCCGCAATTGTACTTATGATTTTGGGGGCATCTTATGAAGCCGTTTTGGAAGATTATTTGTTAACAAAAAAAGTGGTTAATTTTGATAAAATTATAAAAATTGTCACAGAAGAAATGCAAAATCGTTATGAGCGGGTTTTTGACCCTGAAGCTTTGAAGCCATTTTTTGACGTGAATGTACAATATTTACAAAAATCTTTGTCTGTAATTGGTAATATCAATGATTATACCGCCAATGTTTTAAAGCTTAGCGAAATGGAAATAGGTGCCCTGAAGCAGCAGTATTTATGCTGTTAATTGCAAGTAACATCTGGCATTCCGTTTGTGCCCATTACAAAACTACAAGTTAGATTCTTGCCGCCATTAATCTTAATATATCTTGAATTGCGTGAGTTTTGTACAAATGTTTGTGATAAAGTGAAATCTGTAATTCTTTTCTTAGAAATGTTATTATTTACATAATCATGGCCAAAAGAATGATAAACTTGTTCAACGCGAACGATTATGATGCCAGAATGATGATTTAATAGCTCATCACTGATGTTTTTATGTGGCGCAGGCGTTGTGAATTTACTACCAAGGCTCGCATAGCCATAATTGTGTACACCGTTAGTTACTCTCACATAGCTGGAAATATCTATACTAATACTTGAACTATCAGCGGTTTTAGCGTTCATCGTTGCAAGCGTAGCTGAGAAAATATTTTCTATTGTCTTTTTATCCAGCTTTCCCACTGTCTTGGTATCTGGCGTTGGTGCTTGCGCTGCTAAATTAACGGCAATGAAAGCAGCATGAGAAACAGCCCTGTCTTTAGATATTAATAAAGAAAGCTCAATGACACCTACATATAGTAAAAGTAAGACAGGCATAATAAAAGCAAACTCAATAGCAACAACGCCGTCCTTGTTTTTAATAAACTTTTGTAGGCTATCCGTATTTAGTAATTGTTTTAACATGTTAAGTCCTTACTTAAAGTCTATGAACCTGCTTTAATGGTTGAAGGGTTCATTTCTAAATGCAGTTGTTTTTGTAATAACATGTGTATTACCGCCCGCATTGGCCAAACGGTTTATTGCGGCTGGAATTAACAATTTATAAACATATTGCACACGGACAATAACAACATCCCCGCCATTGGTGGTACTCCATTTTGAGTTAACTTTACTTGGATCAGGCGGCTTGGCTTTACAGACTTTAATTTGTTCTGGTGTACCAGAACATTTTGCTGGAAAACTTGGCAACTTTAAATTTTTAAACTGCCCCGTAGGGGTTGAAACAACGTCAACTCTTACGCTGGAGGCACAATCTGTGCCGCCCATAAAGGCCATTTTTTTACAGAGAGCTTTTTTGAAATCAGGAGCCTTACCGCCAGTTTCTTGAAACTCTCCAGTTTTGATTTTCCGAGATACTTCAGCTAAGGCGCGCTCTGTTGTAGATGAAAAGAAGAAGAGCATTGAGGCTTCAATGATACTAAAGAGTACCATGAGAAATGGAATTGCCAATATGGCAAACTCAATAGCAACAGCCCCCTCATTTTTTCGTTTGAATTTATGTAAAAACTTACACATAATAACCCCACCTGTATAACGCTAACATAAGTACAATAAGTTTACTTCAGTTAAAAATAAACTATCAAATAGTCTTTAATTTGCAGTATAAAGAGATGGTGAATCTAAGGTTAAAATTACGAGAAAGCCCTAGTTTCTAATCTATCTGTTAACTACCGTTTACAGCATTTGCAGAATTGTTCAGACTATTTTGTAGAAAAATCCCAATTTGTGACGCACCAACAATGAGTCCTGTGCAGATGAGGCTCGCAATCAGAGCATATTCTATAGCGGTCGCTCCAGAGTTATCTCTTGCATATCGTTTTATAAAGTTCAGCATGTTAACCTCCTACGTTACCCCATTATATATCTAATGAAAACTAATTGTAATTCTCCTAAAAAACGCAGTGAATAATTGTTTAATTTTATGTTAGAGAGTGTGTGTAAATTAAGGATTGGTTATTGATGTATGGTCCCTGTGTTAGATAGTTTGGGTTTTGTTTAAACTCTTTTGGGGCTTTGGTTCATATTTTACAGAGACCATCAACGCTATAAGCGTTCAGCACCCCAAAGCAGGTTTTTGAGAGCGTAGCCTGAAAGTCGGCCATCTTCAGATTTAACCTTGCACCAACCAGTTTTTGTGCACTCGCTCAAAGTTAAGAGCCCGCCTTTGGAAACGGCGGCACGTTTTTTGGAGGCGCTACCAGGTTTGGCGTGCAAGATGATATTTGATCTTGCAAGTACCATGCGGGTACCATCTAAAAGCCGTCTATTCATCCAGCTTTCGTCACCATTGATATCGCGAACTTTGCGCCAAACTTCGGTTTCGGCGACCACAATCATAGGCATGCCTTTGCGGGTGTAACGCCAAACAATCGGATGCTTACGGCTTGGCCCTGTGCGGCCATTGGAAACACCGTATTTTAAAGACACATAACGTGGTACACGAAATCCAGATGGGGTTTTTGTCGCATTCACACGGATGAGATCGCTTGTGATGGCTTCATTTGGTCCAGGCACATCTTCGACTATGCGGGCGATGGATGATTTCTTGCGCGGTGCTTTTTCGGTGGGCATGTCCTGAGCAAAGCTACCCACAGATATAAGCAAGGCGCTTATAAGAGGGAAATATAGAAATGACTTAGCCCGCATAATGACCCCGAATTATAGATAACAAAATATGACCGATTATGCACTTAAGAAGTTAAAGGATTTGTAAATATTTGGAAAAAACTAATTATTTTGACAAAGTTTACTTGCCTTAATGCCTCATACAGGCTTTCATACTAACATGCAAAAAGAACCAAAAATCATTGTCACTAGGCGCTTGCCAGAAACTGTGCATCAACGTTTGGTGGATTTATTTGGAGCAGAGCTTAATCCCCATGACCAAGCTTTTAGCAAAGAACAGCTAATAAAGGCTGTCAGGCGAGCAGATGTACTTGTGCCGACGGTTACGGATCATATCGATAGGGATATTATCGAAGCGGCGGGGCCACAATTAAAACTTATTGCAAATTTTGGCGCGGGGACTGATCATATTGACCGAGAGGCTGCTGATAAAAAAAATATCTTGATCACCAATACACCAGGCGTACTTACTGAAGACACCGCAGATTTTGTCATGGCGCTTATTTTAGCCGTATCGCGCCGTCTTGTCCAGGCGGATAGATTGACGCGAGATGGTAAATTCACAGGTTGGACGCCAACGGGAATTTTGGGCCAGCGCGTGCGCGGGAAAAAACTAGGCATTGTTGGTATGGGCCGTATTGGACAGGCTGTGGCGCGGCGCGCACACGCTTTTGGTCTTGAAGTGCATTACCATAATCGCCGCCCTGTATCCGATCTTATTGAGAAAAAACTGGGCGTGCAATATTGGCCCGACCTCGATACAATGCTCGCCTTTGTTGATTTTGTATCCATAAACTGCCCAAGTACGCCCGAAACCTATCATTTAATTAACGCCAAGAGACTGTCAGCGATGCAAAGCTGGGGCGTTATTATTAACACGGCGCGCGGTGAAATTATTGATGAAGCGGCCTTGGGAAATGCTTTGGCAAAAGGACATATTGCGGGTGCCGGGTTGGACGTTTATGAAAATGAACCAGATATTCATCCCAGGTTATTAAATTTGCCTAATGTAATCTTAGCACCGCATATTGCATCCGCAACTTTGGAATCGCGTATTGAAATGGGCGAAAAAGTTTTGATCAATATCCGAGCTTTGCTTGACGGGCACCGTTGCCCAGATCGTGTCTTACCGCCAGGTGCCGATTTTTCTAAAAAAACGAGCTAAAAATTAAGGGGTTGTCCCAGATAACTATGTCAAATACTTCTTAACCCGCTGATTTAACAATCTTTTTTGTGTCAGTGGGTCACTGTTGTTAAAACGCCACTCACATTCCTTTAAATATAAGCCAAAATGGGCTTTTGGTACACCATTAAATTTCCTCATATGACGCTTAGCTTGGTGGAATTTATGCCCTTTGGGTAGAAATTCTCGATACCATTGATGTGATTGTGCCCGTTGGCGAACAGTTTTGAATGGTTGATCCGGTAGTGTTTGAACTCAGAGGTATCCAGTACATTATAGCCGCGCCAGCAGTCGCTATAAACGATGCTATCGGGCACCACTTTACGCTGGATGATCGGATATAAAGTCTTGGAAGAGGCATTCGGAATAATCTTGGTGTAGACCTTGCCGCCGCGCTTTAACAGCCCAAATACGGGAACTTTATCGCCCGCGCCACGCCCACGCTTACCTTTGCGTTTGCCGCCAAAATAGCTTTCATCAACTTCGATCTCGCCGCCGAAAGCCTCTTGTTCCATCAGCTCCAACTCGAAGGTAATAATCTCGCGCAAACGGTGGAAATAATAAGCCGCTGACTTACGATTAACCCCGCAAAGGTGGGCCGCGCAACGCGCCGTCGTTCCAGCAACAAAATACTCAACTAAACGTCTCTGTTTATACTGACTTAATCTGCTCTTTCTCATACTGCCCTCTATAACACATAATTATGCGTTATCTGGGACAGCCCCATTTTTAATTAATAATGCTTCACAAATTCGTGCTTATTTTCGCGCGAAACTATGGGAGAAAATATCAATTCCGTTCCAATCTAAAAGATCAAGCGCAGCGCGGGTTGGCAAAAAATCAAAGCAGGCTTGCGCAATCTCATACCGGTCTTCACGCATCAGGCGCGCCGTTAAAATGCGCTGCAACTGATGCAAATACAAAACGTCGCTGGCGGCATATTCGAGCTGCGCTTTGCTGAGACTCTCAGAGGCCCAATCAGAACTTTGTTGTTGTTTGGAGAGATCAATATTGATCAGCTCTTTACACAGAGCTTTTAGGCCATGCGCATCCGTATATGTGCGCACAAGAGCAGAGGCGATTTTCGTGCAATAGAGCGGCGTAATATCTACGCCTAAATCTCGTTTCATAATGGCAACGTCAAAACGGGCAAAATGAAAAATTTTCTCAACGTCATTATTGTTCATCAAGGTTTTTAAATTTGGACAATCATATGTGTCGCGGTTGACCTGCACAATATGTGCGTCCCCATCTCCAGAGGAGAGCTGCACCAAGCAGAGTTTATCCCGAACCAGCGAGAGTCCTTGTGTTTCTGTATCCACGGCAACACAGCCTCCAAAATCGACCCCATCAGGTAAATCCCCTTTGTGTAAATGAATAGCCATACTGTCCTCATTTCTAAACCTAGGTTCTTCTACGCAACAAAGAGCGCTAGGGCAAGCCTTCGTCATGATGAGTATACGCCGCCCTCTCTTTATCTACTTACCGAAAACGGCCTGACCAATGTGCAGAAGAACTGGCCAATGCGCAGGATAAACAGCAAAATTAGTTTATTTTCCTAAAATCACTTTGAGTAATTTTTGCTCGACATAAGCGTTGGCTGGATAGCCGTTGGCGTGCTGCCAAGCGCGAATGGCGCGGCGGGAATTGGGGCCTATTTTACCATCAACGCCGCCCGTGTTAAAGCCTTGACGGGTGAGGGCAATTTGTAAGTTCTCCTTATCCGTTAGCGAGAGTGGTTTGTCGTCTCTTGGCCAATCTTTGAGTATCGCGCGGTTCCCTTTAAAGCTTTCTGCCAGAACATGAATGCCCATCGCATAAGCAGTCGAGTTATTGTATTTCTTGATAACATCAAAGTTTTTAAAACTAAGGAATACAGGCCCGTTAGAGCCCGCAGGGACGAGAAGCTTGGCCTCTAAAGACAGGGCATCTTTAGGCCAATTTTTCCCGCTAATGGGGCGCACGCCTAGGGACGTCCAGCCTGCTATTGTGCGTTTGGTGCCATCTGAAAGCCCAAAATCAAAACCTTTTGGCAAAACGATTTCAGTAAGCACTGGCTCCTCAGGGCGCCAGCCAAATCGGTTGAGATAATGTGCGGTAGATGCGAGCGCGTCTCCAGTATCTTCCCACAAATCTTTATTGCCATTACTGTTATAATCTATGGCATAATCACGAAAAGTGGTTGGGATAAATTGGGTCATACCCATAGCGCCAGCCCATGAACCCGTTAATTGCTCCCGCCTTATATCGCCGCGCGCCAACATATCCAATATACCGTAAAGTTGCGCCGTACCAAATTTGCTGCGCCGCCCTTCAAAAGCAAAGGTAGACAAGGCGTTGATAATGTCATGATCACCAAGAAATTTTCCATATGAGCTTTCTAGTCCCCAAATAGCGGTTAGAATTTCTTTATTCACGCCGTACCGCGATTTGATACCCTCATAGAGTTGACCGTGCATAGATATCTTTTCCATGCCGCCATTAATACGGGCTGTAGATTTAACGCCGTCCACATAGGACCAAATCGGGCGAGAAAACTCAGCCTGTTTTTCATTGCGATCCAGGGCCTTTGGATCAATAATTGCTGGCGCAATGGTGTTACGGACTAAATCCTCGGCATAACCTTTAGAAATAGCCTGTTTGATAAACCGCTGTTTCCAATTTTCAAACCGCTCGGTTTGCGTCGATACAGTCTTAGAGGCACTCTTAATTTCTGGCGCATGTTCAGCGGATTTGCGCATGGTTTTAGCTTGATATTGCAGCGTTGCGGGTGCAGGTTTTGGTGAAGCGGCGCAAGCCCCAAAAACTAAAGAGAAGAGAGTGAAATATTTTATCATAAATTAAGCTAGCAAATTTAGACTCGGCTTGCCAGAACCGATTACAAAAATTACAGTAATAATAGGGAGCTTTATCATAGAATAAGCTTAAAAATAGTGCTGGCAAGTGCTTGACTTAAGTGGGGAGCGCCTATAAGTTTCGCGCTCGAATTAGATATAAGGTATGACATGAAAGTCCGTAGTTCTTTGAAATCTTTAAAAGGTCGTCATCGCGACTGCCAAATCGTGCGCCGCAAAGGCCGCCTTTATGTTATCAACAAAACCAACCCACGTTTTAAAGCGCGTCAAGGTTAATTGGTACTCATTGTGCGCCGCAGTGCTAAAGCGTAAAATTATCAAGAATAAATGATGAAGCCTCTTGCGAAAACTCGCAGGAGGCTTCATTTTGTCTATATGATGGGTAAATTTTTTATCAACTTGGCTTTGGTCTGTTTTTGTAACGCGAGCGCATTTGCACAGCAAGCACCCCAAAAGCAAATACTCCAAAAGCAAACACCCCAGCAAGATGTACCTGTGCCAACGCCTGAAGCGCCAAAATTAGAAATACCCGATACACCTATCGCCGATAATTTTTCTGGCAAGCCAAAGGGCGGTAAAGATTTAACCGTCCGCTCTGAAGAAGGCCGCGCGAAAATGCTGGAACAGCTGTTTCGGAATTTGTCTCAATCCGTAACCGAAGAAGATGCAAAACTGATTGCCGAAGAAATCTGGGCCGTGTTTTTACAATCAGGGAGCGCTACAGTAGATTTTATTTTGCTGCGCGGCATTACAGCTGAAAAAAATGGCGATTTGGTTTTAGCCCGCCGTATGTATGACCATGTTTTGCGTCTCGCCCCTGATTATGCCGAAGGCTGGTCGCGCTCAGGCAGGCTTGCATTTAACCAGCGTGATTTTAACCGTGCTACGTCTGATATAACCCACGCCTTAACAATAGAACCGCGCCATTTTTATGCGCTTTGGACCCTTGCTAATATTCTAGAAACGCTCGCCCATACAGATCAAGCGCTCGAAGTATATATAGAAGCCGAAAAGATCTACCCGCTTCACCCCAAAATAAAAGCAAGGGTTAAGAAGCTAAAGGAAAGTGTTATAGGCAAAGCGCTCTAGGGTCTGTGGATAAAAAATAGGCGCTTGAAGGCGCCTATAAGTTTATCACCATTCAACTCTGATTTAGAACTGGGACGACACTTGAAGGTAATAGCTCCCACCATTAAAACCTGCAGGGTGGTTCAATGGGTAAATGGCGCCCAAGAAACCACCGTCGCGTCCTGTATATTTGCCAGTTGTCCATTCTTCTGGATACGCATTCAGAAGATTTTTTGCGCCGATAGCAACCCGGAAAGCTTCATTGAAAGTATATCCAATTTCGGCATCGACGATGAAGATAGATGGCGTTTCAATCGGCAAGCTAGGATCATTGAACAGCGAATCATAAACAGATGAGAAATGATTGGCTCTAATTAAGCCGTCAAAAGCATCTGCTTTATGAGAGATAGTAAATGTCGTCCGTGTTGTGGGCAGGCTTTCTTCAATTTCGCGCGCACGAGCATCGGTAATGGTTGCGCCGCGATTTGTAACATTTGTATCATTATAGTTAAATGCAACGGTGAAGTCAGTATCACCGAAATTTGATGCTACTGTATAGTTTGCTACAACATCGACGCCACTTGTTTTTGTGTCAAAGTCATTCACGAAGAAATTGACTTGACCAATCGTTGCGGCTTCTGGAATTCCTGCATCAAGAAGTGCTTGGCGCTGGGTAGCGTTAATGCCCTGGAAAGTTAGAGCCACGCGGTCTTTAACTTGGATATTAAAGTAGTCAGCCGTTACACTAAGGTCGCCCAATTTAGCTGTGAAGCCCAAGCTAATATTACGAGCTTTCTCTGGATCAAGTTGCCCGCCACCAAAGAACTTAGCAATAGGGTTCGTGCTGGCAATAACAAGTTGCTCGGTCAAAACACCGTTCGCAAACCCGGTCGAAGCCCGTTGAAGATTAGATTGTCCCAAAGTTGGCGCTCTGAAACCCGTACTAATCGAACCACGAAGGTTGAGATTATCCGTCACCGCAAAAAGGCCCGCAAGTTTGACATTAAAGGTCTTGCCGAAATCGGAGAAATTTTCAAAACGCGCAGCACCAGATAGAATCAATCTTTCAGTTACATCCGCTTCAAGGTCCACATAGGCACCGACACTATTGCGAGAGAACGCGCCTGCAACATTGTCGTTAAAGCCCTGAAACCCATTTGAGCCAGCTGAAAAACCTTGTGAAATATACGGACCCACAGCATATGAGGCCGCATCGCCCGCTCCAATCGCGAACTCTTCCGTTTGATATTGTGCGCCAAATGCAATGTTCAAATCAGACGCTAAACCAACATCTTTTTGATAGGTGAAATCAGCATTTGCAATAAGCTCTGTCTGGCTTTGGGAACCCAAATCAAACGAAGTTGGTGAATCCGGGCCTAGAGAAGCATTGATGGTGTTAGAAATTTTATAATCCAAGCTATTCTTACCAATACCAGCGCTAAAATCATAAGTTAACCCATTATCCATTTCGCCGCGAAAGCCCGCTGTAATGGCCGTATCTACAACAACACCGCCAAACCGAGGAGTGAAACCACCCGGAAATTTCTTGAAGAACGAGAAGCAGTTATCCGGCGCACTATTTACGAAAGCCTGGGCATCGGCAAAACTTGTTGTTGGTAAAGGGCCAACAGGGCATCCACCCGCACCTGTTAAATCAGCGAAAAGATGGTTGCCGCCAGAAACAAATACACCGCTCCGTTTTGTTGGGTTACGATAGAAAAAGCTGCCATCTACCTCGCGGGTTGCGTACGTGCCAAAACTATAGACTTCTCCCGTGCCCATAGGTACTGCCATGTTGACGGCAAATTTATAATCGTTTTTAACTTCTGGCTGCCCCCACACAACAACCGTAGGCTTAGCTACAGGAAAACCTGCTGCTGCGAGTGCTGTAGCGCCGCTCTTCGTGCCTGCTCCGTCTTGAACACCACGGCTTGTTGCTTCTTGATCTTTTATGTTCATTGCAACTGTAAGAAAGCCCTCATCCCCAAGGGTGAAGCCAACAAGGGCTGCTGCTTCGAGTGTGGTGCCATCGCCTTTATAGGTTGATCCATATTGAACAACGAATTTGCGCGCTTCAGGGTCATCCGAGAGTGTGTAGTTGATAACGCCAGCAATCGCATCAGAGCCGTACTGGGCTGCCGCGCCATCACGAAGAATTTCAACTGACTTCAAGCTGGTGCCAAAAAGAGGGTTAACATCAACGCCCTGTGCGCCTCTATTCACGCCAGAAACAAATTCTCCGACAACAGCGCCGCGATGACGGCGTTTCCCATTGACCAAAACCAACGTATGGTCAGAAGGAAGAGCCCGTAAGTTTACAGGGCGGATAAGCGTGGCCGCATCGCTGATAGGCTCGCGTCCAGCATTTAGTGAAGGCACAACAGATATCAGAGTGTCAATAATATCTGTACTGCCTTGTGAGCTTAAATCGCTACCTTTTATCACGTCAACAGGCACCGGCGCCGTTAATGTTGAACGTGGTTGCGCCCGGCGCGAACCTAGCACAATAATTACATCATCAGCAGAAGTGTCGTCAGTTGTCTGCGCGTAGGCCGTGGGTGTCATAACACAAGCCAGCAACGCTACAGATGCTGTGGTGGTTAGGTGTTTTTTTAGTGTAAATCTAAACATTGTAGTTCCCCTTCATAGTTGTTCAAAGTTTCTTTTTTATATGTCATTTTTGCTTGCCGCCGAAAGATCCCCGAAGTATTTCATAGTGCGGCGGTAACGGCTCAAATATACCATACGAGTAAAAGTCCTTTTGCCTTAAAATTTGCTTATTAACCTTGAATAGACTTATAATTGAAAAAAAGTGGGTCACTTTACCTTGCTAACACATAAATACGGCAAATTAAACTCGGCGATTGACCAGTGAATTCCTTTGATTTGAATTGCAATCTTTAGCCATATTTTTTGAAACTTTAAAGGCTAGCCAACAGAGCCACATTTCCTCCTGAAGCGGTGGTGTTTATGCAAATATGGCGCTCCAACGTACAGCGGTCCACCATATCTTGCCCGCCTATTAACGGGAGCAACGGGCCTTCGCGCTTGCTCAAGGCAACACGAATATTTCGAGCCATGTCTGCTTGGCCAAAATAGGCTACCGCTTCAAATTCTAGCAATTTAGTCAGATAATCAAAATCACAGCTACCATCTAGAGCATGCTCACCTGAAGCCCCTGCACATATGATAACGGCTTTACACCCATTCTCTTGGGCAATTTTTGCCTGCCTCTTTGCATCTTTCAGGTTAGGGCCAAGGCATAAAATTGTTCCGCGCGGATACAATGAAAGGCGGTTGGACTCACCAGTTGGCCCTGGTAATTCAAGGCTGTTTAATGGTTTTCTAGTTGCTTTTGAAATTTTTGAAAGTAAGGCTTGAACCATTTCAATTGATAAGGGTGTACCTTTGTCTTTTACCTCAGAATACTCGAACGCTTGTTTTGTGAAATGCTTGACATAGTGCGGCCCGCCCGCTTTAGGGCCTGTCCCTGAAAGCCCTTCACCTCCAAAAGGCTGTGAGCCAACAACTGCGCCAATTTGGTTGCGGTTCACATAGATATTTCCGACATTAAGCCGCGTCGTCAAAAACTCCACTCGTTGGTCGATGCGCGTGTGCAGGCCGAATGTCAGGCCGTATTGGCTAGCGTTAATGTCTTCCACAATTTTACCAATCTCATGGGCTTCGTATGTAGCCACATGTAAAACTGGCCCGAAAACTTCTTGCTGCATATCGCCTATGCCAGAAACAGAAATAACGGCAGGGCCGATGAAATTGCCTTCTTGCGGACATGGTAATTGCTTTATTAACCTGCCTTCACCGCGAGCGGTTTCAATATAATTTGAAATATTTACGCGCGCACTTTCATTGATAATGGAGCCAATATCTGTTGAAAAATCCCACGGGTCGCCAATTTTTTGCTCACTCATAGCGCCAAGTAACATTTCCATGAAAATATGTGCGACGTCGGACTGCAAATACAAAAGGCGCAGTGCGGAACACCTTTGCCCTGCGGATTGAAAAGCGGAGTCGATAATATCCTTGACCGCTTGCTCTGGCAAGGCGGTTGAGTCGACAAGCATGGCGTTTAGGCCACCAGTTTCTGCAATTAAGGGTGCATAGGGGTTCACCGTTTCGGCCATAGATCGGTTTATGATTTGCGCCGTTATTGTCGAGCCTGTGAAACAAACACCATCGATTTTGGGGGCGGATACAAGTTGGGCACCAATTGTGCGGCCCTGGCCCAAAACAAGCTGCAAAACTGTTTTTGGTACACCTGCTTTATGCAAAAGTTTCACAGCAAGGGAGGCGATTATCGGTGTAATTTCCGCAGGTTTCGCTAGAACACCATTACCCGCCGCAAGAGCTGCCGCAATTTGCCCCGTAAAAATAGCCAACGGAAAATTCCACGGCGAAATGCAAGTCACAACCCCCAATGGGCTTCGCTCTTTATTTTCATTCCTATCAGGGTCTTTATTCTCTTCAAGGAATTTTGCTTGATGTCCGTAATAGCGAAGGAAATCGACCGCTTCTCGAATTTCGGCTATAGCATCCCTGGTGGTTTTTCCAGCCTCGCGGGTCAGTAGTGCAAAAATTTCTCCAAAATTTTCTTCATAAAGCGCGGCGGTTTTATTTAGTATTTCCTGGCGCTCATCTACATTTGAATACCCCCAATGTGTTGCAGAGATTAAGGCCGCCTCCACATCTTTTGCCGAGGCTTCAATGACACTTCCAGTGCAATCAACAGGATTAGCGGGGCTAAATATCTTTTCTTCTTTATCGCCCACACACGGCTTGGCAAGTATCGAGCGCACAGTCCATTGTTTGTTTTTAAAAGCTAAGCGAGCGGCTTCTATCTCTGCGAGGTCACTTTGACTATGTATGTCCCAACCTTTAGAATTTTGCCGAGCATCTCCATATAAATCTTTCGGTAAATCGATGTGGTTAAGGCGTTCGCGAACCTGGTTTTCTAACGTCTCGAACGGGTCTGCGCCTACAATTTCAGGAGCAAATGTCTCGTCGACAATTTGATTGACGAAAGATGAATTGGCACCATTTTCCAAAAGCCGCCGCACTAAATAGGCTAGCAAGTCACTATGGACGCCAACTGGTGCATAAATTCTACAGCGTGTAGCTTCAGATTCCATAACCTGTCGATGCAAAACAGAGCCCATGCCGTGAAGCCTCTGAAACTCTAAAGCATCAAGGTTCGAACTCAGCTCAAGAATAGCGGCTACAGAGTGCGCATTATGTGTAGCGAATTGAGCATATAACCTGCCAGATTGGCCGAGGAGTTTTTTCGCGCAGCAAATATAGGAAATATCTGTGGCGGCTTTTCTCGTGAAAACGGGATAACCCTTAAGCCCGTCAACTTGTGCCTTTTTGATTTCCGTATCCCAATAAGCACCTTTAACAAGTCGAACCATGATCTTGCGGTCTAGGTTTTCTGATAGCGCATAAAGCCAATCGAGAACCGCCAAAGCCCGTTTACTATAGGCCTGAACCACAACGCCAAACCCGTCCCAATTTTCCAACTGATTATTACTCAAAACGGCTTCAATAACATCCAAATACAAATCTAGGCGATCAGCTTCTTCAGCATCAATATTCAGTCCAATATTGGCGTTTTTGGCAAGCAAAGTCAGCGACAAAGTCCGCTGGACTAGCTCGCTTAAGACCCTGTCTTTTTGGCTAACTTCATAGCGAGGGTGTAAAGCGGATAATTTAATTGAAATGCCAGGCCTATCCCGGACATCATTGGACGCCGTACGCTCGTTAAGCTGCTTGATCATATCTTTGTATGCCTGATAAAATCCGTCTGCATCTTTTGCGGTTAAGGCTGCTTCACCAAGCATGTCATAGGAGTATGTGAAGCCTTTCTTTTGTTGAGCAACCCCACGTTTCCTTGCTGCGCCGATCGTCTCACCCAATACGAATTGATTGGCCATTTCTTTCATAGCTCTCTTTACAGCAACCCGAATGACAGGCTTCCCCAGTCGTTTTACAGCATTACGTAAAATTTTGGTAATAGCCGCGCCTTTCTGCGGCGCTAGCACTTTACCTGTTAGCATAAGAGCCCATGTCGATGCATTGACGAGAGACGAAGAGGAATTGCCTAGGTGAGCATCCCATGATGATGGCGCAATTTTGTCTTCTATGAGGTTATCAATGGTATCCGCGTCAGGAACGCGCAACAGGGCTTCCGCCATGCACATAAGTGCTACCCCTTCATTTGTGGACAACCCATATTCAGTCAAAAAAACTTCCATCAAGCCTGGCCGATCATCTCGCCTAATGCTCTTAACTAAAATGGTAGCACGCTTTGAAAAAGCACGCCGCTGAGTGCTAGAAATATTTGAGCTTGAAATCAACGCATTCACTACGGTTGCTTCATCTGCGAGCTCTAGGTCACAAATTCTTTGGCGTATGTTGGTTAAATTATGCATAAGTTTCCATAGAAAAATTTTAAAAGAAAAATTTTAAATTATTTTGCGCAAAATATCATTTTATTCAAAGTCTTCTTGCCTTAATATGTACGTTTTAGTACAAACTTGGTTTTAATAAGGGATTTATTAAGGTCATAATGATGTTTAAACGAGAAGATAAAAATGGGCTAGACCGACTTGATATTCAAATTATTAATGTACTGTCGAAGGAAGGCCGTTTGCCAGTTACCAATTTAGCACAAAGGATTGGTGCATCAAAAAGCCCCTGCCAGGTACGCTTGAAGCGATTGCAAGAAGAGGGATATATATTGGGTTTTCGAGCCGTTTTAAACCCACAAAAACTTGGCCGAGAACACGTTGTATTTACAGAAGTCAAATTATCTGATACGCGCGAAAAAGCCCTGCAAAAATTCAATGCTGCCGTGCAACATATCCCCGAAATTGAACAATGCCATATGATAGCAAGCTCTTATGATTATTTGTTGAAAGTTCGAACTGTGGACATAAAAGCTTATCGATATGTTATGGCTGAGGTTATATCATCATTGCCGCATGTGGCCAGTACGTCCACATTTGTTGCGATGGAATCGGTCAAAGATTTTAGTTTTTGAGCTCTATGACCATGGCATAACTAGGGCGTAGGCTTATAAACCAGAATCTGGCGTAGGACGCTTAAATAATCAAAAACCTAATCAGCCCCACCTCTATCTGAACTTATACAAAATAACAGTTATAGTTTTCCAGACAGAGCTTTGTCGATCATAGAGATAGTTTCTTCTACACCGTAAATAGTCACGAAAGATCCAAAGCGCGGGCCTTGGGATTGCCCCAAAAGCACTTCATAAAGCGCCTTAAACCAATCGCGAAGATTTTCAAACTCGTGATCTTTGCCAACACTAAAAATGAGGGTTTGTAGCGCATCAGCGTCTTTTGGATCTTGGTTAAAAGTGGATAAACGCCCCTGCAAATCAAGTATGGCATCGCGTTCTTTATCACTTGGCGCGCGGTAATTTTTATTAGGCTTTACGAAGTCCTGATAATAACGCACGGCATAGGCGCACAAATTATCTAGCGCAGGGTTGTCGATCGGGTTTGCCCCCTCGTCATAGCGCCCAATAAAACCCCACAAAATATCTTTGGCCGATGCGTTGGCGGCGCTGACAAGATTAAGCAAAAGCGCGAAACTAACGGACGGAATTTTATTTGGCGGGTTGCCATTGTGAATATACCAAACTGGATTGGTAATGCGCACTTTTTCATCTTGGTCTTTATAGGCAGCAAGGTGCTGAAAATACTGATCCGTCGCCTGTGGGATAACGTCAAAAAACAAACGCTTGGCGGTCTTAGGTTTTTGAAACATATAAAACGATAAGCTCTCAGGCAGGCCGTATTTTAGCCACTCCTCTACCGCAATACCATTGCCTTTAGTTTTGGATATTTTCTGTCCATTTTCGTCATTGAACATTTCATAATTAAACCCTTCAGGTGGGGTGCCGCCTAAAGTTTTACAAATTTTACCAGACACTTTCGTGCTGTCGATAAGATCTTTTCCTGCCATTTCATAGGTCACGCCCAAAGCCGTCCAGCGTAAAGCCCAATCTGGTTTCCACTGAATTTTTACCGCCCCGCCTGTAATTTTTGTCTCGCATTTTGTACCGTCTTCGTCTTCAAATACGATAGTGCCTGTGGCCACATTATGCTCTAATGTAGGCACTTGTAAAACCTGGCCGGTGCTTGGAGATATGGGTAAAAATGGCGAGTATGACGCGCGCCGCTCGGCGCCTAAAGTTGGCAACATAATATCCATAATTTTGTCAAACCGTTCCAGCATAATCAGTAAAGTTTCATCAAATGCGCCTGATTTGTATTGCTCGGTGGAAGATATGAAATCATACTCAAACCCAAATCCGTCCAAAAACTCGCACAACTTAGCATTATTGTGTGCAGCAAAACTTTCATGGGTTTCAAATGGGTCTGGCACGCCCGTAAGCGGCATGCCTATATATTTAGCCAGCATGTCTTGGCTTGGCAAATTGCTCGGCACTTTACGCATGGCGTCCATATCATCTGAAAACACAATGAGCCTGGTTTCGTATTTATTATCCGTGAGTGCATTAAAGGCTTGGCGCACCATAGATGTACGCGCAACTTCTCCAAAGGTGCCAATATGCGGCAGACCAGAAGGGCCATAGCCCGTTTGGAAAATCACAGGGCCTTTATGGGGCATGCCGCGCTTTTCCAAAATCCACAAACGTTTAACAATAGCCCGCGCCTGCTCAAATGGCCAAGCTTTGGTTTTTTCCATAATCTCTTGTGAGAATTTCATAACGATCTCTGTAATAGGATAGACAAAAATTCGTGTACTCTGCAGGGCGGGCGGGGTCAACACTTGTTAAGTGTGATAGTGCGCCGTGTTTTCTTGAAACCAAAGTTTAATTGTTGTTAGCACAAGAAAGTAGTATAGCTTGCAATATTGGTGAACGTACCAAAAAACAGGGAAGTGAAAAAATCACTGGCGTAAGAAGGTGACACAAAAAAATGAGTAACCCGATACAACTTATAACTGCGCGCCGTTTTGCGCCTTTGTTCTTCGCGCAATTATTTGGTGCGTTCAATGACCAATTTTTGAAAATGGCGCTTATTACGATTGTCACATGGGGCAGTCTTGATGTTTTTGGGCTAAAGCCAGCCATCATTGTGCCCATAGCTGGCACGGTGTTTACGCTGCCGTTCTTTTTTGGCTGCGCTTTGGCGGGGCAGGTTTCTGACAAATATGATAAAGCTTTAGTTCTGCTCCGCGTAAAGCAGGCTGAGATACTGATCATGATTCTCGCAGCGATTGGATTTTTGCTCGAAAGCTCAACTTTGCTTTTGCTTACCCTAGCTATGATGGGAGCGCAGTCGGCCTTTTTCTCCCCAACGCGCAATGCCGTATTACCACAATGGCTCAAGCCCAAGGAATTAATAACTGGCAATGCTTTGATAAATGGATTTGTTGCTGTCTCTATTTTACTTGGCCAAGTGCTGGGTGTTTTGCTCATTATGAAAACAGGCGGGCCCAAGTTTGTGGCAGCAATATTGCTTATTTTTGCCATTCTTGGTTGGCTGGCCATTCGCCCCGCGCCGCCTGCTCCCTCTGAAAACCCAGACGTAAAAATTAATTATAATCTTTTTACCGAAATTTTTCATACACTTGGTTTTGCCTACCGTGACCAAAAAGTTTTTAAACCTATGCTCGGCACGGCTTGGTATTATTGGCTTAGCGCAGGCGTGCTGATTCTCATGCCTGCTTTTATCAAAGAAAATTTGCATTATGACAGCACGGTACTGGTTTTGGTACTGGCTATTTTCACAGTCGGCGCGCTCATTGGTGCCTTTACCTGCATGGCCGTACCCAAAAGAAAGGAATCGATCGGCGTGAGCGCCGTTGGAGCGATGGGCGTTGCCATATTTACATTTGATATGTATCTTGTTGGCAACGGCCCGCATTGGCTTGGCTTTGATGCTACTCTGCTTAGCAATAAAGGCGAGGCTATACTTGGCACAGCCAAAAATTTTATAGATAATCCTGACTCTCGGCGATTTATGATAGGTCTGTTCGGTTCTGCTATATCGGCGAGCCTGTTTGTTATTCCGCTAAATGCTATGGCTCAAAGCCGCGCGACCCCAATGCACCGGGCAAAATTGCTGGCTGCGGGAGCGCTTATGATCAATGTCTCCACCTCTATTGTTCAGCTTCTTATTGCAGGTATGGGCTATACGTCTATTCCAATGCATTTTCCATTTTTAGTTATTTCTATCATCAGCGCGCTAATCGCCGTTTATGCGCTGCATAGGGCCAGGCTTGCTAGGTCTACGCCCTAAGTTCATTGCGGGACTATGGAACTAAACCGTGACAAGTCCAGAGTGTCTGAATATCACCCGCATTGTCGTGGCGCACAGGCCGCAAACTATTGAACATGCGGATGTGTCCTACATTATGGATAAGGGGAGATTATTGCCAATGATTAAAGAACCGTTAAACGCAATTGACGAAAAGAAAGATTAAGCTATATTATAACCATTAATAACGAGACGATTAATCCTGCTTTGTATAGTCTATGCCATCGCCCGTTCAAAGTTCTCGGCGATGGCTTCTAGATAACCTGTTGTTGACAGCCAGCCTTGTTTGTCGCCAACGAGCAAAGCCAAGTCTTTAGTCATTTGGCCGCTCTCAATGGTTTTGATGGTTGTGCGCTCCAGGTCTTCTGCAAAGTCGACAAGGGCTTGGTTGTCATCAAGCTTACCCCGGTGCGCGAGGCCGCGTGTCCATGCGAAAATAGACGCGGTGGAGTTGGTGGAAGTCGAGAGGCCTTTCTGGTGATTACGGTAATGGCGGGTCACGGTGCCGTGCGCAGCTTCGGACTCCATGGTTTTACCGTCTGGCGTCATTAGAAATGAAGTCATCAGGCCAAGCGAGCCAAAACCTTGGGCAACCGTATCGGATTGCACATCGCCGTCATAGTTTTTACAGGCCCATATATAGCCCCCGTTCCATTTCATAGCGCAGGCCACCATATCATCGATCAAACGGTGCTGGTACTCGCCGCCAAACCTTGCGAATTTTTCAGCGAATTCCGCTTCGTAAATTTCTTGGAAAATGTCTTTAAAACGACCGTCATAGGCTTTCAAAATAGTGTTTTTGGTTGAAAGATACACTGGCCATTTGCGGGTTAGCCCATAGTTAAACACGGCACGGGCAAAGTCGGTGATTTTATTGTCCAGATTATACATAGACTGAGCTATGCCAGAGCTAGGGAAATCAAACACTTCTTTCTCAATTACGTCCCCGTTCTCGCCTTCCCACTTAACGGTTAGTTTTCCTTTGCCAGGAACAAGGAAATCTGTGGCTTTATATTGGTCGCCATAAGCGTGGCGGGCAATCACGATAGGCTGTGTCCAGCCTGGAACGAGGCGCGGTACATTGTTACACACAATAGGTTCACGGAAAATCACGCCGCCCAAAATATTGCGAATTGTGCCGTTCGGTGATTTCCACATTTTCTTAAGGTCAAATTCTTCAACCCGCTGCTCATCTGGAGTGATGGTTGCGCATTTTATGCCGACATTGTATTTTTTAATCGCGTTGGCGGCATCAATGGTGATTTGGTCGTCTGTTGCGTCGCGGCTCTGAACGCTCAAATCATAATAGTGTAAATCTATGTCAAGATAGGGCAGTATCAAGCGCTCTTTTATCATATCCCAGATGATACGGGTCATTTCGTCGCCGTCTAGCTCGATAACTGGATTTTTTACTTTGATTTTAGCCATAATTGCCTCTGTTAGTTTTTCTTAAAGCCCGTTAAATATGAGTGCCCGTTAAATGTGAGTGAATGTCCTTTATCACTCAATGAGGCAATTTAAAAGGGCTAGCTTGGCGCAAAAACAAGAAAGTGAACACTGGTTATGGACAAGACTATCAAAGACCAACTTGGCAATATTGTGCCGCGTAAACGCGGCACGCCTCCCCCCGTTATTATTCTTGTCAATCCGCAAATGGGAGAGAATATCGGCACGGCAGCGCGCGGTATGCTCAATTTTGGTCTCTCAGAGCTCCGCATCGTAAATCCGCGTGATGGCTGGCCGAGTGCACCTGCGATTTCTTTGGCGGCAGGGGCTATCAATGTGTTGGAAAATGCTAAAGTGTTTGAAACTACAGCCGAGGCCGTGGTGGATTTGAAATATATTATGGCCGCAACGGCGCGGGTTAGAGAGCTGAAAATTCCCGTTTTGGGTACGCAGGAAGCGGGTGCGCAATACAGGGCATGGCAGAGCCAGGGGCAGCGCACCGGGGTATTGTTTGGCCCTGAAAAGTCTGGCCTTAAGAATGATGACATCGTTTTGTGCGATAGTATTCTTACCTACCCGGTTAACCCAGCCTTCCAATCTCTTAACTTGGGGCAAGCCGTGAGCGTGTTTGCCTATATTTGGGCGGCCAGTGAAAATACAGCGCCGCCTGAATTGTTTGAGGAAAACATAGGCATGCCCGCCGACCGAGGCGACCTGATTCGTATGTTTGAGCATTTGGAGGACGAGCTTGAAAAATCCGGCTTTTTCTACCCGCCCGAAAAACGCACCCTCATGGCTCAAAACATCCGCGCCCCTTTCACGCGCGCTAAAATGACCGAGCAAGAAGTGCGCACAATGCGCGGCATGATAAAGGCGATAGCAAGGGGACGGGGCAAGGGGATGGGGCAAAGGGACGGGGCAAGAAGGGACGGGGCAAGCGTCTAAAAGGCTGAAAGCATGAACCTCAATCCAAAAAAAATGTTTCAAGAAGCACTGGTAGGTTCTTTTTTGCCGGCAAGTTTTTTTAATGTAGAGTTTTTATATAATTCACGTTATTTCTTGTGCCAAGCCTATCTATGGAGCGTCAATGAAATGTGAGCTGTCCCACACCAATAATAATCGGTGTCTTGTCATTTGTTTAGTTTTTCTTTTGCCTAACGGCGTCCCATGCAAACAAAGCCACTGCACTCCAGATGAAGGCGAAGCAGAGTATATAGGCGAGGGTTAATTTCTCGCCGTAATATATGCCTATCATGAATGACAGGCTTGGGCCGATGAATTGCAAAAACCCGATTGTTGATAGGCGTAGTCTACGCGCAGCAAAGGCAAAGGCGACGAGGGGGATAACGGTAATTGGCCCAGCAAGTATCATGAGTGTGTTCAAACCCCAGCCAGTGTGTGCGAAAACCAAATCGTTCTGCGTATTAAGCCAAATCATATAGCTAAGTGCAGGCAGCAATAGGACTATGGTTTCTACAAACAATCCAGGCATGGCACCAATGGCTATTTTTTTGCGGATGAAGCCATATATGGTGAAGCTCACGGCAAGGGTGAGCGATATCCACGGGAACTTGCCGCCAAAAATTGTTAAAGTAGCCACGCCTATACTGGCGAGAACAACCGCAAAAATTTGTAATTTTCGTAGGTTCTCACCAAGAAAAGCAACCCCAATTAGGACAAATAAAAGTGGGGTTATATAATAGCCTAGGCTGGCTTGAAATATATGGCCTTTTTGCACGGCCCAAATATAAACACCCCAATTCAGAGCAATTAACAGTGCCGCCAAAGTAAGGTAGCCCAATGTTTTCGGATTTCTAAAGGCGCGTGTCACTTCGCGTCCTTGTTTGCGTATCAAGATTATTATGAGCCCGAACGGCACAGCCCAAACGATTCTATGGGCGAGTATTTCAAGAGCGGGCACTGCGTGGGTGAGTTTAAAAAATACAGGCAAAAACCCCCATAAAGTATACGCAATAATACCTGCTATGAGGCCCGCATGCCCATGTTCATTTTGGTTGTAGTTATCCATAAACACGCTTTGTCATATAAGGCCATCATTGGCCACCCAAATTTTTCCAATTTTGGTAAATTCATGTTGATATTTGTTACTATTGCCAAATTTATTAAGATGGCTATTTTTGTGATTGTATTTGCGCATTAGGCGGTTTCGACGTTTTCTACTCCTCTTTCTACTCCTCTGGCATAAGCCACTTGACTTGGGTGGGGATATCCGTAAAAGACGTGCATCCTTTTTAAAGGATATATTTACGGGTTGGTGTGGTGCCGCCGTTTTAATCGCCGCAAGAATAGGTCTTGCCGCCGGGCCACGTCGAATAAAGGTGCTTTAGCTATGTCTAAACGTCATTCAGCAAAATATAAAATTGATCGCCGCGTTGGTGAAAACATTTGGGGTCGTCCTAAGTCTCCAGTTAACAAACGTCCTTACCCTCCAGGTCAGCACGGCGCTAATCGTCGCGGTAAATTATCCGATTTTGGTACGCAGCTTCGCGCGAAACAAAAATTAAAAGGATATTACGGCAATATAACAGAGAAACAGTTCCGCCGTACGTTTAAAGAAGCCAACAGAATGCGCGGTGATGCGTCAGAAAACCTTATTGGTCTTTTGGAATCACGTCTTGACGCGGTTGTTTACCGCACGAAATTTGTCCCGACCGTTTTTGCAGCGCGCCAATTTGTTAATCACGGTCATGTTATAGTCAATGGCCAGCGCGTCAATATCCCCTCTTACCGCTGCAAAGTTGGTGATGTGATTGAAGTGCGCGAAAAATCTCGCACAATGGCGCTTGTTCTCGAAGCCCTTGAGAGCCCAGAACGCGAATTGCCTGAATATTTGGACCTTGATCCAAAATCTATGAAAGTGACTTATGTGCGCGTTCCTAGCTTTGACGAAGTGCCATACCCAGTGGTTATGGAGCCAAATTTGGTTGTGGAATTCTATTCTCGCTAAATTTAAGTGAAAAATTTATAGAAAAGTCCTGCCTTAAAAGCGGGTTTTTTTAGGCGCGCTGCCAAATAACCTGATAATCTTTGTGAAGTTCGAGCGGAATTTGGGCGGAAGTACTAACGTCAGAATTAAAGTAATAAAACCCTGGGCCGGAGACCGTGAACCTTATATGACCCGCTGTTTTATTGTGAATAACAGTTTTTTTCTTCCCAGAAAACTTACAAGAAAAAATTTCAACAACAGGAGTGCTTTTGCACTGCTCGATTGTAAGGGTTATGCTTGCGCCTTGCGGCAAAGAATACGTAGCAAGAATTGATTGCCCTTTGCGAAGATATATACGGTTGGTTTTGAACAAATCAAAAAATGGAGAGGCGATCGTGCGCTTATGCGTTGGCATCAACTGCTTGATCTTATATTGTGTTGATTGTGCCCTTTGTTCTTGGCTAACGCCGATAATTTTACCAGCATCGAAAAAGGCGCCGATATAGAACAAACTACAATACACTAAAAAAGAAGATAAAAACAAAATACCGACAGTCTTGTACATACGGCGAAATAGTTGCTTTCTTTTGCGCTCGCTAGTGTTCGGGCTGTTCTTGGAATCTTCTACAAGAAGATTTTCCCAACTCTGATTGTTCATTTTTTGCTGTATTTTTAATGCCATTTCCTTCGTCTCAATCGACTCCGTTATGACAATATAGCAAGATAATATTTATGTGCGCTTAAACAAAATAGTTAATGTAACTTTACGGAAAATTAACCTGTGAGTGCAATTCCTTTATTTGAAAGCAGAGCCTTTAAATCGCCATTTTCAAACATTTCGCGCATGATATCACACCCGCCAATAAATTCGCCTTTAACAAAGATTTGCGGGATAGTTGGCCAATTATTGTAATCTTTAATGCCTTGGCGAATATCTGGGTCTTCTAGTACATTCACGGACGTATATTCGGCGCCAAGATAGTCAAAAATCTGCACAACGGTTGATGAAAAACCGCATTGCGGAAAAGTAGGACTCCCCTTCATAAAAAGGACAATGTTATTGTCAGTTACAGTCTTTTTAATTCTGTCGTGGGCTTTTGTACTCATGGTTTTATCCTTCTTGTAGTGTATTCATTTTTCTTTAGTCTCATTTTTCTTTGGTTTCAAGGGCAAGGGCGTGGAGTTCACCGCCCATTTTTCCTTGAAGAGCCCCATAGACTAATTGGTGCTGGGCTATGCGAGAAATACCCGCAAATGTTTTGCTGGTTATCACGGCTTTATAATGGTCGCCATCACCTGCTAAATCAATAATTTCGATATCAGCGTCAGGGATTGCAGTTTTTATCAGAGAAGTTATATCATTAACGCTCATGGCCATAGCAGTATCCTTATGATGCCATATAATCTGGCAACCAGCTTTCATAGACCATATGGGCATCGCGAAGGGATAAGTCAAACCCCTCCCCTGATCGTCCCTTGGCACTTAATCGTGATCCACCAATCTCGCCAACTTTTTGGGCTGGTATTTTCATGCCTTGAGCTGTGCTAATCACTGGGTTTACACTGTATTCATCAACGCAGACCAGATAACGGCTTTGATCCTCGCCAAACAGCCACGCATAAAGCGGCAGCTGGTTTGGGTTATCAAGGCGCATACCCATAGTGTTGGCAAAGGCCATTTCAATGGCGGCGAGAGCAAGGCCACCATCTGATAAATCATGCACGGCCCCTACGCGGCGATTGCGAATAAGTTTGCGGACATAGTCTCCGTTTTTGCGCTCTGCATCCAGGTTAACGGGGGGCGGGGCATAGATTTGGCTTTCCTCATGATCATGACCCAAGATAGTATGGGCGTAGAGGGAAGACCCCATCCAGCCCGTATGAGCGCCGATCAAAATAAGTGCGTCCCCTTCCTTAGCGCCTTGCAGTGTTTTTCGGCGCTCAAGGTTGGTTAGCAATCCTACGCCGCCAATAGCGGGGGTAGGCGGAATGGCTACCCCATTTGTCTCGTTATAAAGGGAGACATTGCCAGAAACGACGGGGTAATCGAGCGCGCGGCAGGCCGCGTTCATGCCATCAATCGCAGCGACAAATTGGCCCATGATTTCAGGGCGCTCTGGGTTGCCAAAGTTTAGGCAATCCGTAATGGCGATCGGGGTCGCGCCTGTGCAGGTAATGTTGCGCCATGTCTCTGCAACGGCTTGTTTGCCGCCTTCAAATGGATCGCTTGTGCAATAACGCGGCGTGCAGTCCGTAGATATTACAACGGCTTTGTTAGTGCCATGTATGCGCACGATGGCAGCATCGCCACCAGATTGAGAACTATCAACCGTATCGCATAAAACCGTGCGGTCATATTGCTCCCAAATCCAGCGTTTGGACGCTATATCAGGGTGGGAGAGAAGAGTTTTAATGACTGAATTGTAATCGTTGCCGCGCTCTTTTGGGGTATGCGCAGTGTCATGAGCCAATGTCTCGCGCTTTGGCGGGGCACTGTAAGAGCGGTCGAGATTAGGCGCATCGTCCGCGAGCGGCGCGATTGGAATATCGCAAACTTTTTTGCACTGATGGTGTAGCACAAGGCGGCCCGTATTCGTTGTTTTGCCAACATGGGCAATGTCGAGTTCCCATTTCTCAAATATTTTAATGGCGATGTTTTCTTTGCCAGGTTTTAGCACCATCAGCATACGCTCTTGGCTTTCAGAGAGCATCATTTCGTAGGCAGTCATGTTTTCTTCGCGCTGGGGCACTTTGTCCAAATTCATATAAATGCCAACCCCGCCTTTGTCCGCCATTTCAAGCGCTGATGAGGTAAGGCCCGCCGCGCCCATGTCTTGGATGGCTATAATGGCATCTGTAGCCATGAGCTCAAGGCAGGCTTCGATCAGGAGCTTTTCGGTAAATGGGTCTCCCACTTGCACGGTAGGGCGCTTCTCGTCGCTATCCTTATCAAATTCTGCAGACGCCATCGTCGCGCCGTGTATACCATCGCGCCCCGTCTTAGAACCCACATAAAAAATCGGATTGTCAACGCCTTTGGCGGCTGAGTAAAATACCTTGTCGGCGCGGGCATGGCCTACGCACATAGCATTGACCAATATATTGCCGTTATAGCCCTTGTGAAAATTGGTTTCCCCGCCAACGGTTGGAACGCCAACGCAATTGCCATAGCCGCCTATGCCGCGAACAACGCCAGAGACTAAGGTTTTGGTCTTTGGATGCGCAGGATCGCCAAACCGCAGCGCATTCAGATTGGCAATAGGACGCGCCCCCATGGTAAATACATCACGCATAATGCCGCCAACCCCCGTAGCGGCGCCTTGGTAAGGCTCGATATAAGAGGGGTGATTATGGCTTTCCATTTTAAAGATAATCACATCTCCATCGTCAATATCAATAACGCCTGCATTCTCGCCAGGGCCTTGGATAACCCTTTTTCCTTTGGTCAAAATTTTCCCAAGGTGGCGGCGCGAAGATTTATAAGAACAGTGCTCTGACCACATCACGGAAAAAATACCAAGCTCGTTGATATTGGGCTTGCGGCCAATGCGTTCGCAAATCAAAGCGTATTCTTCCTCGGAAAGGCCATGCTGGGCGACAATTTCTGGCGTAATTTCTGGTATATTTTCTGGTATATTTTCTATTGCGGCGTTCATTGTATTGACTCCATAACAGATTTAAACAAAAGCACGCCGTCCGTGCCGCCATGCACAGGGTCTACGGCTCGCTCGGGATGGGGCATCATGCCAAGCACATTACCCATTTCATTGCAAATGCCTGCAATATCATTGGCAGAACCATTTGGATTGTCTTTATATTTGAAAACGATTTGCCCCGATTTTCTCAGACGGCGCAAGGTCTCATCATCGGCGAAATAATTGCCGTCAAAATGGGCGATGGGGAAAACTACTTCGCTCGTGTCTTTATAGGCCTTTGTGAACATAGAGTTCTTATTGGTAATGCCTAGTTTTTGCGGGCGGCAAACAAAGCGTAGCCCTTTGTTACGCATAAGCGCGCCTGGGAGTAGCCCGCTTTCGGTCAAGATTTGAAACCCATTGCAAAACCCTGCAACAGGCAAGCCATTTTTAGCTTTTTGTACAATGTCACGGACTATGGGGGAGCGGGCGGCAATGGCGCCCGAGCGCAAGTAATCGCCATAAGAAAACCCGCCAGGGATGACAACAAAGTCGACCTTTGGCAAACTGGTTTCCTCGTGCCAGACCATAAGCGGTTTTCGCGCGGTGATTTTCTCAAGGGCTGTGGCCGCGTCGCGGTCACAATTCGAAGCTGGAAAGACGATAACTGCGGATTTCATAAAAAGGCCTATTTAGGGTCTGTGGACAATTAAAATTGGGTTAAGACCCTAGGTAATTTTTATTTCGTAGTTTTCAATCACGGTGTTGGCCAAAAGCTTTTCGCACATCTGCGTTACTTTCCTCATTGCAAGTTCTTTATCGTCAAAATCCAGATCCAGATCAATGGTTTTACCTTGCCGAGCCTTGCTAACGCCGTCGAAACCAAGATGGGCAAGGGAGCGCTTTATGGTGCGCCCTTGCGGGTCTAAAACACCAGGCTTTAGGCCAATATGTATACGTGCTTTCATGATTAATCCTTATGGGGAACAATGGAGAGAGTGGGTGGCGTTTTAGGTAAAATACCAAGGCGAGTTGCGACTTCTGCATAGGCTTCTGTCACATCACCAAGGTCGCGCCTAAATCTATCTTTATCGAGTTTCTTGTTTGTTTCAATATCCCAAAGACGGCAAGAATCAGGGCTGATTTCATCGGCGAGTAAGATAAGCTCATCGCCATTTTCATCCGTATAGCGGCCAAATTCGACTTTAAAATCAATAAGCCGAATACCAATGGCGGCAAACATGCCAGACATAAAGTCATTTATTCGCAAAGTCATCGCGGTCAGCTCATCTATTTCCAATTGGTTAGCCCAGCCAAAGGCTAAAATATGCTCCTCGGGAACCAATGGATCATTAAGTTCGTCTTTTTTATAGCAAAACTCGATAATTGAGCGGGGCAGAGTTTCACCTTCTTCAAGGCCGAGCATTTTACAAATAGAGCCTGCTGCAACATTACGGCAAATAACCTCAAGCGGAATAATATCCACTTTTTTGATAAGCTGCTCACGCATATTCAGGCGCTTGATGAAATGAGTCGGAATACCAATGCGCCCAAGGTTGACCATGAAATGCTCTGATATGCGGTTATTAAGCGCGCCTTTGCCGTTAAGCACCGCTTTCTTTTTGGCGTTAAAAGCGGTGGCATCGTCTTTGAAATATTGCACAAGCGTACCTGGCTTTGGCCCTTCATACAGTATTTTAGCTTTACCTTCGTAGATTAGTTTGCGCCTGCTCATTGATTACCTTTGTGGCTTACCCTTTATGGCGGCTACGAATCGCTACCTGAAAGGAGGAGAATATCACAAGGGGAGCATAATCAAGACACAGAAATACAAATTATTCAAAATAGTTGTAAATTCTAATGGATATTTAAAAATATGGGGCTGTCCTAGATAACTAGTTGTTTAGTCCGACAGTGTGCTGGTGTTGTGTATAGTGATCTGTCAACCAAGGAGGTTTTATGGGACAAGTATTACACGGAAGCGCCAAGACGACGTACATTACGAGAGCAAAGCTACAGCGATGACAAGGCCACTTTTTGGGTACAATCTGATCGCTGGCTGATCGCTGGCTGAGTGCTTACTCGTTCTTGTAAGTCGTATTTTTCTCTTTGCGAGATACAAGATGAACAAAAACTCTCGCTTGGTTCAAACCTAAACCTGTCTCATAAGCGTTGACGTAAGACAGATACCTTGGAATTACAGTTGTCAAACTTAGTGCAAGAGTTTATGGAACACTAAACTATGATGGCTCCGTGCATTAGGATTGATATGACACATTTAAATGATCCGCTAGTAAATGATCCGCTAGATATGGCAGCCGTTGTTAGCTCTCCTTCTTCTCAATCAAGCCATGAATGGAGTCGCAAGTCTATCGAGGCGTTATTTGCGTTGCCCTTTAATGATTTGCTCTTAAAAGCTCAAAATATCCACAGGGAAAATTTTGAACCTAATGCTATTCAAATGTCGCAATTATTGTCCATTAAAACTGGCGGATGCGCCGAAGACTGCGGCTATTGTAACCAATCAGCAGGCTTTGACACGGGTCTTAAGGCTTCCAAGTTAATGGCGATACCAACCGTTATTGCCAACGCACAAAAAGCAAAAGCGGGCGGCGCACAAAGATATTGTATGGGTGCGGCATGGCGCGAAATAAAAGACCGCGACATGGACGCATTGTGCGACATGGTTGGCGCGGTCAAAGCCATGGGGCTAGAGACGTGCATGACCTTGGGTATGCTGTCAGATGATCAGGCAAACCGCCTGTCCGAAGCTGGTCTGGATTATTACAATCACAATATTGATACCGCGCCCGAAGATTATGGCCGGGTCATTTCTACCCGTACTTTTCAAGACCGTTTGGATACGCTCAGTAAAGTGCGTAAAAGCGGTATGAAGGTATGTTGCGGTGGTATTGTGGGCATGGGCGAACAGGCGGAAGACCGTATTGGTTTGTTATATGCGCTGGCGCAAATGACACCGCCACCAGAATCCGTACCTATCAATGCGCTTGTCCCTGTTAACGGTACGCCTCTTGGCGGCAGCGAACCTATCCATCCGATTGAATTTGCCAGAGTGATTGCGGTTGCCCGTATTATTATGCCTAAGTCCCATATTCGTCTCTCGGCTGGACGGGAAACCATGAGCGATGAATTGCAAGCTCTTTGTTTTATGGCGGGGGCAAATTCTGTGTTTATCGGCGAGACTTTGTTAACAACAGACAATCCAGCGCGCTCTGATGATGCGCTCTTATTTGACCGTCTTGGCATCGTTGCTGAATAGAAACATTATAATCGGGTCATTCATGGCTTAAGCCGTGAATGACCTCGACAATTGCGCCGCAAAGGGTTTTTAGTTGCGCATCGGAAATGATATAGGGCGGCATAATATAAATGAGTTTACCAAAGGGACGCACCCACACGCCCTTACGCACAAGAGCGGCTTGGATACGTTCTACATTGACGGGCGCGTGCATTTCAACCACCGCAATGCCGCCTAGAACACGGACTTCTTGTACATCTTTATGATCTGCTACGTCGTGCAGTTTGTGCAAACCTTGTTCAATGCGGCGTATTTGTGCAGCCCAGCCCTGCGGATACAGAGCCTCTTTGCCGCACTGAAATAATAAATCAATACTTGCGCAAGCCACCGCACAGGCAAGCGGGTTTCCCATAAAAGTCGGGCCGTGCATCAGCACAGGCACCGCGCCGTTTGATATTGTCATAGCGACATTACGAGTTGTGATAGTCGCCGCCAAAGTCATCATGCCACCCGTTAATGCTTTGCCAACACAAAGAATATCTGGCGTAATATGCGCATGTTCCATGGCAAATAATGTGCCTGTGCGTCCAAACCCTGTGGCGATTTCATCACAGATCAGCAATACATTATGCTCATCACATAAAGTACGCACGCGCCGCAAATATTCTGGATGATAAAAATGCATACCCCCTGCCCCTTGAACAATAGGCTCGACAATGACAGCGGCAATGCTTTTGTGTTTTGTTTCAAGGGCGTGCTTAAACGCGCCTATGTCGCTTTCATCCCATGCATCGGAAAAGCGTGTTTGCGGCCGCGCTACAAAATGGTGTTTGGCAATGACGCGTGGAAACAAGCCGTGCTGGCCATTGTCAGGATCACCCACGGACATGCAGGTAAAGGGATCGCCGTGATAACCACCCCGAACGGTCAAAAAGGAATGTTTATCTTTTCGGCCTGAAGATTGCCAATATTGCAACGCCATTTTCAGGGCTACTTCCACCGAGATAGAGCCAGAATCAGCCAAAAAGATATGCTCGAAACAATCAGGTGTTATTTGGAGTAGCCGCGCGCCCAGTTCAGATGCGGGCTGATGGGCAATGCCGCCGAACATAACATGGGACATTTTTTGCATTTGGCCTATCAGTGCGTCATTGAGTTTTGGTTGATTGTAACCATGTAGAGCACTCCACCATGACGACATGCCATCAATGAGTTTTTGGCCACCCGCAAGCTCTAAATACACGTCTTGTGCGCCAACTATTGGATAGCACGGCAGAGGGTCTTTCATGGATGTATAGGGATGCCAGAGATGGTCTCGATCAAAGGCAAGCCAGTCTTTTGTGGTCCAGTCTTTTGTGGTCTCGAATTCTATTTGCATAAATTTTTATAAAGGCTTTATCAAGTTTCTCGGCACGAGGAATTTCGGTGATGAGGTGCGCGCCACTATAACGCAAAATAACATCGCGGCTATCTGTATTGATATCGCCGTTAAAGATCAACCCAGCCACTGGTAAACCCCGTGTTTTTAGCAAATCTAAAGATAAAAGCGTGTGATTGATACTGCCAAGATAGCTATTTACAACCAATACTACCAGCCCGCCTAAATCAGCGGCTAGATCAATTGTTAAATATGTGCTGGATAAAGGTACCATCAGTCCGCCCGCAAGTTCCGTTACAAGAGGGGCACCGTGGGTGTCTGGCTTATTAAAATCGTTGGCACTTATTTTCACACCGTCAATGGCGGCGGCGGCATGGGGTGACATGGGCTTTGTTAACGTGTGTGTTTCGCTGTGAATATGAAAGCCTGCATAACTAACTAGATTTCGCAGTTTATCGCTATCGGTGTTGTCCAAATTTCCCGCTTGCACTGGTTTCCAGTACTGGGACTTTAGGCCTTCGCATAAAATAGCCGAGACCACAGTTTTGCCAACATCTGTACCAATACCTGCAACGATTATATTCATAATGTTTCCTTATCAAAAATTTCCTTATCAAAAAAGCGCCCCAGACTACCCGCTAGATCTTCGATATCATTTCGCGTATTGAAGCTATGCAGGCTGATCCGCAAGCGTTCTTCGCCTTTTGGTACTGTTGGGCTTAAAATCGCTTTGACCGCATATCCGTCCGACAATAAATGGCTTGCCAATGCCTTTGCCCGCGTATTGCCAGGTATAACGAGGCCTTGAATAGGGCTTGTACTGGGGAGCCAATATGTATTGTCCCATATTTGGGTTTTGACAATTTCTTCAAAACTCGTCAGTGCAGTGGTTAAAAGATTGCGAGCTTCATGCGCCGTTTTGAAGCGAGTATAGGCTATTTTGGTATCTTGAACCGTTTGGGGCGAGGGCGCAGTTGTAAAAATAAATGATCGGCAAAAATTGACAAGGTAGTCATATAAAACAGCACTGCCCAAAATAGCAGCGCCGTGCATGCCAACGGCTTTGCCAAATGTAAAAACGCAAGCAAAAACTTGCGCTTCTAAATGTAAGGATGAGACAAGTCCTCGGCCTTCATGCCCGTAAACACCAATGGCATGAGCTTCATCTACAATCAATGCGGCGCCGTATTTTTGGCATAATTCACAAATAGCCTGCAAAGGTGCTTCGTTGCCGTCCATGGAATAAATAGATTCGACAACAACATAGATTTGGCCGTTGATCTGAGACGACAGTTTTTCCAGCTTGGTTTCAAGCGCGTGCATATCATTATGGGGGAAACGTTCTTTGTGTGCATAGGACAGCCGAATACCGTCAATGAGGCTGGCATGAATTAGCGTATCGGAAAGTATTGCGTCTCTGGCATCCGCAATACAGGCAAGTAATCCAAAATTTGCGGCATAACCAGAGCTAAATAAAAGGGCCGCTTCATAGCCGTGGAAAGCCGCTATATCTTTCTCAAGCTTTGCAATCGCATCGCTATGTCCGCTAATGAGCCGCGAACCCGTTGATCCAGATGCGACCCGATTTGGTGATAAAGATAATTGTGTTAAACCTAAATAATCATTGGAACAAAAATCAATGCCATTCACGACCGTTATTTGCCTTAAATTATTGGTTTTTTTGCGCCGCTTAAGAACGGATAGTAATTTTTTTTCGGCACTATTATTCTTCATAATATGTCTTTGTGTAAACTGTTTGTTTGGGCGGTGTAAAACCAGCTACAAATGTTTAAACTTGTCTATCTTGGTTTGTAAGTAAACATGATTATGGGCATTGTGTCCCGCTTTGATCGGGATACGGTTTTTTATCTGGACACCTGCGGCTTTTATAGCCGAAATTTTTTCGGGGTTATTGGTCAACAGGTCAATTTGTGTCACGTTAAAATAGGCGAATATGTCTTTTAGCATATCATAATGACGATTGTCCGCCTTGTGACCGAGCTTGATATTAGCCGTGACTGTGTCCTCGCCCTTATCTTGCAATGCATAGGCTTTTATTTTTTCCACAAGGCCAATGCCGCGTCCCTCCTGGCGCAAATAAATCAGCAAGCCAGACTTGCGTTCACGCATCTTATCCATAGCAAAGGCAAGTTGCGGCCCACAGTCGCACCGGAGGCTAAACAAGCCGTCACCAGTTAGGCATTCTGAGTGCACGCGGGTGAGAACTGTCTTGTTCATACCAATGTTGCCAAGAACAAGAACAAGGTGTTCCTGGCCTTTATGGGTGCAGACATGAATTTTAAAATCGCCATAACTTGTTGGAAGATCAGCATGAGCCTCAAATGAGACATGATTGCTTAAATTGGTCATGACGCAAAACCCTGCATCATTTTTTCTACATATCTGGCAATCGTATCAATTTCAAAATTGACCATGTCGCCCAATACTAACTGACCAAGATTTGTCTTTTCTAGGGTATGGGGAATAATGTTCACATATAACACACAACCCTCAATTTCGTTCACAGTCAAACTGACCCCGTTAATGGCAATGGAACCTTTCTTGACCACAAATTTGTCAAAGCTGGGCGAAATAATAAAGCCGTATATAACCGAAGTTCCGCTGGGCTCAATTTTCACACATTTTGCCAAACTATCCACATGTCCAGACACCATATGCCCCCCAAGTGTGTCTTTTAAGGCAAGGGATTTTTCTAAGTTTAGAACCCTGCCAACAGTCCATAGTTTTGCGTCCGTAAGATTGATAGTCTCGCGTGATACATCAACACTAACCACATTTGCTTGAATGTCCGTCACCGTTAAACAAATGCCGTTCATAGCGATGCTATCGCCAAGAGCAACATCGCTCATATAAGTAAATTTTAACGCGATGGTGAATGTATAACTATTGTCTTTAACAGCGCGGGTGAGGACTTCACCTTTGCTTTGAATTAATCCTGTAAACATAAATTTATAAATTGGCAATGATCCGCCAGTCCTTTCCCAGATGCTTTAATTTCACTTTTCTAAGGCGTAGCCGCTTGTCCATAGTGTCTATTTTTATATCAATGAGCGGGCGAGCCGAGGCGCCCATCAATATGGGTGCTGTGTAGATGATCAGCTCGTTTGCTAGTTTTTTGTTGATAAATTGTCCCGCAAGTACTGCGCCCGCTTCCACCAATACTTCATTGATCTGCTCGCGGCCCAGCCATGTGAGCACTGCTTTGAGATCAAGTTTTCCCTCGCGATCTAAAGGCATGCTGATGATTTCGGCGCCTTGTTTTTGCAAGGCCTTAATTTTGGTTCGTTTTGTTGTGCTGGGCGTTGCGCTGGTCATTACCACGCAACGCCCAACGGTTTGCAATATTTTAGCGTCTGCCAGAATGCGCAGATGCGTATCCAACACAACGCGCATAGGCTGGTAGATATCAAAGTTATGGGGGAGATTTTTGTATTTTTTGGGAAGTTCGTCCGCGCGTACACTCATGCGGCAATCGTCTTGCCGCACAGTGCCAATGCCTGTGATAATGGCGTGGCTCCGTGCCCGCCAGTATTGTACATCACGGCGAGCCTTTTTGCCGGTAATCCAATAACTCTCCCCGCTTGCCATAGCTGTTCGCCCGTCCAGAGATTGGGCCAGTTTAACCCGTACAAATGGCAAACCTATTTGCATACGGGCGAAAAACCCCGGGTTGAGCTTGCGACCTTGTTTAGCCAAAAGGCTGTGGGTTACGGTGATACCCGCAGCGCGCAATGCCGCAATGCCGCCCATGCCGCCCTGAGGAATGGCGACCAGAGGATTAGGATCCGTATTGCAGATGATGACAGTGCTGACCTTCGTCTTAATCAGGCTCTCCGTGCAGGGTGGTGTTAAACCGTGATGACAACAAGGCTCTAGACTCACATACACATCTGCACCTTCAGCAGAGCCTTGCACATTGGCCAAAGCATTAATCTCCGCGTGGGGGTTACCCGTTGTTTCGTGAAAACCTTCGCCGATAATGACGCCGTTTTTTACGATTACGCAGCCGACACGGGGATTTTCTCCAACGGTAAACAAGCCCTTGCGAGCCAGCCGCAACGCGCGTTTCATATATGTCAGATCATTGCTCAAAATCAGGCCGCAAATAGGTTAGGTTGCATTTGCAACGGCTTGCCTCGCGGCAAACATTTCTAAACAAGCATGAGCCGCTTCTTCGCCTTTGCACTGAAAATGTTCACAAAAGAATTTATCATGCACCTCTGTCTTTTGATACTGATGTGGGGTAAGAACAGCCGAGAATATAGCCATACCCGTATCGAGCCCAACACGCATCATTGCGTCCAAAACTGTCCCTGCTACAAAATCATGTCGATAAATACCACCGTCAACAATGAACGCAGAAGCAATGATAGCGTCATATTTTCCTGTGCTTGCAATATCTTGCGCTAGCAAAGGGATTTCAAGTGCGCCTGGCACGTCATAAACATCAAGCGAACATTTGTTATTTGTTTCAGATTCCAATGTTTTCTTACAAAATTCATAGCATTGATCGACAATTGTGCCATGCGATTTGGCTTTAATAAATGCTATTCTATAAAACCGTGCCTTACTAGAGGATTGTGTCTTACGAGAATTTTGACCCATGATGTACTCCTTTTAAAAATTGATCAAGGCGTACAAAACACAGCATTGCCACTAAAGTGGGCAATTTCTGTTTTATTCTCTACCATCCGGACTATGACCGTCGGCTCTGGAATCGCACCAGATCTGCTGACCCTTTAGTATTGCTAGTGCAATACCAAAGGCGCTCGCGGGCTTATGGATAATCCACTTACCGCCGGTGGGGAATCACACCCCGCCCTGAGAACACCTCCACAACACATGAAGGCAAATGCATCATAACCATATGTTCCTTGTAGAGTCTATAGCTTAAATTATGTTGTATAAGTTCATGTGTTTTGAGACTCATCCGCCTTTTGGGTGTTTTGGATATAGGCCATTGGTGTTAGCCCTGCAAGAGCGTGATGTGGTCTGTATGTGTTGTATTTTTCAACCGCCTTTCGGAGTTCAAATCTCATGGCTCCGATGCTGTCAGCCAAGAGGTCTCTTTTGTAATAGAATTCTTCCTTAAAGGTTCTGTTTCCGCGCTCGACGCCGCCGTTATATGTTGGCCTGCTGGGCGGCAAGACGATGAGTGGAATGTTTACATCTTCACAGGCCTGTTCAAATTCTGTCATGAATTCCGAGCCGCCATCCACCTGTATGGATTTTATGGTGAACGGGGCTTTGTCGATCAGTTCACCCAAGAACCGCTTGGCAGAAGACGCTTTGGCGTGTGAGTACACTTGAGCATGAATGAATTTTGATTTTCTTTCCCAAGCTTGGAAGTGTTTTACGGTGATACCGTTTTTGCTCACCCTCATGTGATCGATCTGTACGTGTTCGCCCATTTTCATGAGCTTGTAGGCCTTGTAGACCCAGCGTTTGGCATGGGATTTTCTGAAGTTTCTGTTTCTTTTTGCTCTTGGAGCAGAGCGTGATTTTGTGATGATGCCTTTAGTGAACAAAGTTTTTAATATGCGTCCAACTGTGCTGGCAAGTGTGCTGGCGCTTATAGTCTGGCCGTGGTCACGGCGCAGGACAACGGCAATCTTGTCCTTACCCCATCTTGTCCTTACCTCATGTCTGATTTTCTCTGCGTATACGCAAGACAAGCTGCTTCTCGGCTTCGCCCCATTTGGGTTTGTTGAGGTTATGGGGCCGCTTTGACGGCGGTGTAATTCCGTGTGCAAGCCTATCCAAAACCTTTTTGTAACGATAATATGTCGCCCGCGATATACCGACAAATTCGGCACATTTACGCTCACTGACACCCTCGAATTTTAGGCTTTGCCGCATGAGCAGTATCGCCGTACCGCGTCTTCGTGCTTGCGCCTGTAGACATCCAGACATTCTTGGGTACGCGCCCAAGCGTACAGTTTATAGATATTCGGGCTATAGATATTTGATCTGCATAGCTGCTTCCTCCAGTTTGGTTCGTAACAAACCCAACATGGCGGAAGCAACTTAAATAAAGCAAACCTAAAAAGTCTCACATCTATATGAACTTATACAATAGGCACATGAATCTCAAAACACATGAACCTATACACTTTTACGAGTTGACAAATAGTTGCATATCCGTAACTATACGATGTAAAGATTATTTTACCAAGAACACTCAGGAACATTAATGCGTTATAAAAATTTATTTAAACCTCTTGATCTTGGTTTTACGGCTTTACGGAACAGGGTTATTATGGGTTCGATGCACACAGGATTGGAAGAAGTTGACACAACAGGTGAACGTGTAGCGGCTTTTTATTCTGAGCGTGCTCAAGGGGGAGTTGGACTTATCATCACTGGAGGGGTGTCGCCAAACACTGAAGGTGGAACTGGTCTTCCTGGCGATGATGCAAGCTTTGGGCGTTTGGATACCGATGCATCATTGGAAATTCACCGTAAAGTTACCCAATCCGTACACACTTGGGATTCAAAAATTTTGCTGCAAATCCTTCATACTGGACGCTATTCTTACTTTCCAAATTCAGTGGCTCCATCACCTATTAAAGCACCAATTTCTCCTCATCAGCCCAAGGAAATGACTGAAGATGATATAAAACGCACCATTTCAGATTTTATCACTTGTGCGAAACGGGCAAAACGGGCTGGTTATGATGGTGTCGAAGTTATGGGATCAGAAGGGTATTTGATAAATCAATTTCTAGCACCAGCGACTAACAAGCGCAAAGATCAATGGGGCACTGAATATAAAAACCGAATGCGGTTTGCAGTCGAGATTGTTAAAGGCATACGCCAAAAGGTTGGCGAAGATTTCATTATTATGTATCGGTTGTCGATGATTGACCTCGTTGATGGGGGGAGCACATGGCCTGAAATTGTTCAACTGGCAAAAGCAATTGAAACTGCGGGGGCAACAATTCTTAATACGGGAATTGGTTGGCATGAAGCCAGAATTCCAACAATTGCTCAGGCGACACCAAGGGGGGCGTGGACGTGGGTGACAGCGCGAATGAAGGATAATGTTTCAATCCCGATTGTTGCGTCAAACCGCATAAATATGCCGGATCAGGCGGAGGCTATATTGGAACGTGGTGAGGCTGATATGGTCTCAATGGCCCGGCCTTTTCTCGCCGATGGCTTTCTTGTAAATAAAGCCGCCGAGGGGCGGGAAGACGAAATAAACACCTGCATAGCCTGCAATCAAGCCTGCTTAGATCATATTTTTTCTCTCAAAATATGCTCATGCATAGTCAACCCGCGAGCCTGCCATGAAACTTTGTATTCGGATGCCCCTGCGAGGCATATAAAAAACATTGCAGTCGTTGGCAGTGGCCCTGCTGGCCTAAGTTTTGCGTGTGAGGCTGCGCAAAGGGGACACTCTGTTACTTTGTTTGAAGCTGAAAACCATATCGGCGGGCAGTTAAATATTGCTCGCAACATCCCTGGAAAGAATGAATTCGACGAAACAATAAGGTATTTTAATACGCAGTTGCGAATGTGTGGCGTTGAAATTTTTCTTAATAACGAAGTGCGTGCAAAATCTTTAATACATGGTTTTGACGAAGTGGTTCTAGCTACGGGTGTCAAGCCTCGTTCTCTTGATATTGAAGGCAGCAATCATCAAAAAGTTATTTCGTATGTAGATATTTTGACAGGACGTAAAGTCGCTGGAAAAAAAGTCGCTATCATAGGGGCTGGTGGCATTGGTTTCGATACGGCTGAGTATTTGTTGCATGATCCTAAAAGTAATTTGAATGTGGCACATTTCCAAAACAAATGGGGAATTAATCCAGACTGGGGGCAAAATGATAATCAACGTGGAGGACTTGCTAGAGTTCCGTCTTTAACCCCCATACGCCAAATATTTTTACTGCAAAGAAAAAAATCTCGCATAGGCGTTGGATTAGGGCGAACCACGGGATGGATCCACCGGGCTGAAATGAAATTGGGACAAGTCAAAATGTTAAATGGTGTCTCTTATAATAAAATTGATGATCAAGGCTTGCATATTACACATGAGGACATTGAGCAGGTTTTGGATGTAGACACTATCATCGTATGTGCGGGGCAAGAGCCAAATAAAAAACTATTTAAACCGTTGGTCGCCGCACAAATTCCCGTACATTTAATCGGCGGTGCAGACAAAGCGTCTGAATTGGATGCAAAACGTGCGATCAAGCAGGGGTTGGAGCTTGCTATTAGCATCTCGAAAGTTCCGTCCTCTCATTCTTTACACCATCAAATTTCTCAATCAAAAATATCAAACGCAGAGCTTAATTAATAAGGTAATCCATGACGTATACATGTTTCAATATTTCTAAAAAATCGGGTGTCGCAAAACTGACAATGTCGAGGCCTGAAAAAGCAAATAGTATGAATAACGCTTTTTGGGATGAATTACCAAAATTGTTAAATGAATTAGACGCTGGTGGTGACATTCGTGTGTGCATTTTATCAGGTGAGGGAAAGCACTTTTCTGGGGGTATGGATTTATCATTTTTTGCTAACCCAGAATTTATCAACCTTGCCGATCCTAGAAAGCGAGAGATTGTCGCACAGGTGGTTAAAGATTTGCAAAATGCACTCGCCACACTTCAAAGTGTAAGATTTCCCGTCATAGCTGCAATTCATGGTGCTTGCCTTGGTGGCGCCCTTGAGATGGCTGGGTTTTGCGATTTTAGAGTTGCCTGTGCGGACGCTCAATTCGGTATTGAGGAGATCAATGTTGGTATGATGGCGGATCTTGGGGCACTACAATTATTGCCGCGTTTAATGCCAGAAGGAATTGTCCGTGAGCTTGCCTATACTGGAGATAGACTCGATGCGGAGCGTGCTCACAGGCTTCATTTGGTTAATGCTGTATATCAGGATTATGACACCATGATGCGGGCTGTTGAAAAAATTGCCAAAAAAATTGCGACAAAACCTCCGTTGGCGATTTCTGGCTGCAAAAGAGCGTTTAACTTTGGGCGTAATCATGGCCTCACAGAAGCACTATCACACGCTTGCCTGCTACAATCAGCGATACTTGATCCAAAAAGTGTAATGGCGGCAATGCAGGCTAACATGAATAAATCAGACGCTAAATACGATAATTCTTTAGCAAAATAAGAGTCTGAATACCCACTGAATACCCATTGAATACTTAAAGGAAGTAACATGAAAAATCAATATGATGTTGTAATTATTGGGGCAGGTAATGGCGGGCTTACGGCTGCTGTTAAGTTGCAACAAAACGGCGTAAAAACACTTTTAATTGAAAAGCATAATATCCCTGGTGGATGTGCGACATCATTTGTACGAGGTGACTTCGAATTTGAAGTAGCCCTTCATCAACTAAGTGGAATGGGCTCAGAGGATTCTCCATTTGTTTTACGTAATGTTTTTGCAGATTTAGGCGTTTTAGATCGCGTTGAATTTATAGAAGAACATGAACTTTACAGGTTGGTCATTCCTGGTAAATTAGATATAACTTTGCCAGCGAGTGTTAAAGGTGTTGCAAAAACCCTTAAAGAGGAGTTTCCAAAAGAAGAAAAAGCTATTGATGATTTTCTTCATCTTTGCATGGTTTTGGCGCTTGAAACTTACATGGCCTTACCAAGAGCGCGTAAAACTAATGATCAGGAAATATTGAAACAAAATTGCCAGAGTTTTGTTAAGTATGGATTGATGTCTACCAAAGAGGTTTTGGACAAATTCTTTGATGATGAAAATCTCAAAGCGACAATTTCTGCTTATTGGGGGTATTTAGGTCTACCTACGAGTGAATTGCCGTTTTCTGATTATGGACCATTATTCTACGCTTATGCCGCTTATAAACCATATTATATAAAAGGCGGTTCGCAAGCTTTGTCTAATGCTTTGCTGGAAATATTTCTCGAAGCTGGAGGGGAAGTTCGGTTTAATTGTGCGGCAGAAAAAATCTTAACTCAAAACGGGCAAGTATATGCTGTTCGTTCCGAACATGGAGATATATTTCATTGTCGACATGTTGTTTCTAATTGTAGTTCTATTCTTACATATAATGAGCTACTTGACGATCCTTCGCTCGGGAACGTTGCCCGTGAAGATTTTAAATCCAGACGTATCGGGGTGTCAGGACTTGTTGCTTATATAGGCCTTGATTGTTCGCCTGAAGAGCTTGGCGTAACGGTAGCGACAACATTTGTTACAACGACTGTAGATGATGAAGAGGCGCATGAAACAGCGAAAACACTGGATCCACCTAAAGGCGGGTTACTCACTTGTTATAATTTTGTAGATCCAAGTTCGGTTCCAAAAGGGAAAAGTTTAGTTTCGCTTATGAACATTCAATACGGCGAAGCTTGGGATTTAATTTCTCCTGACCAATACGCAAAAACAAAATATGAGGCTGCTGACCATTTGATAGATTTAGTTTCGAGGGTCTTTCCGAAATTACGTGATCATATTGAAGAGATAGAGATAGGGACGCCACTGACAATGATGCGGTATCTTAATACGCCAGGAGGCGCTATTTACGGATTCGCACAAAATGCATCGGAATCATCGCTTTTTCGAGATCGTAATACGTCGGTGGATGGTCTTAGCCTCGTAGGTTCATGGGTTGGCATGGGGGGATTCCAGCCAACTTATATGGCTGGTGTTTCTCTCGCTAGATACATAACCAAGAGATTAAAAAATTCTACAAAGGAGACCGTAAATGCCTAAGAACGAAATACTACGTGCCATTGATGGGTACGATGAAGTTATAGAAAACATGCAAAGCCTTGCAAAAAGCGGAACC
This sequence comes from Robiginitomaculum sp., assembly GCA_965224735.1. Lineage (GTDB taxonomy): Bacteria > Pseudomonadota > Alphaproteobacteria > Caulobacterales > Maricaulaceae > Robiginitomaculum_A. The sequence goes on from OZ245059.1 coordinate 375,086, forward strand.
AATTTCTTGAATCAAAAGGGGCAAGTCGGAACGCGTGTGGCGCAACTGCACCCAAAACGTCTCCACCTTGTCGTTTCAAAAGTCATCAAGGAAACGGCTACAACAAAGACATTGCGTTTAGTAGCAAAATCTGGCGGGTTACCTCCGTTTCAAGCTGGGCAATACATTAATGTATTTGTCGAAATTGATGGTGTGCAAACGGCAAGGCCCTATGCAATTTCTTCAGATCCTGGTCATCTCGACCATTATGATGTGACGGTTAAGCGTGTGCCTGATGGATATGTCAGCAATTATCTTTTGGATCTTGTTGTAGTCGATATGGAAATCATAACAACAGGCCCGATGGGAAGCTTTTACCACAATCCGCTTTTTCATGGGAATAACCTCGTCTTTATCGCAGGAGGATCTGGTGTTGCACCAGCAAGGCCAATGATTAAAAATATTATCAATCGACAATTACCATATAAATTTCACCTAATATATGGCTCGCGAAATCAAAGCGATATTATTTTTCGCAACGAATTGCAGGCCTTGGCAAAAAAGCATGCTTTCTTAACAGTTACCGATGTGATTTCCGAACCATCAAAGGGGTATATTGGAAGGACTGGATATATAACAGCTGATCTTATCAAAGAGATTGCTGGCCCAGTTGATGACAAGATGTTTTATCTTTGCGGGCCAACCATAATGTATGAATTTTGCCGCGCCGAGTTAGCGAAAGCCGGCGTACTTACTAAACGTATTCGTATAGAAGCAAATGGACCTCCCAAACATCCTGAAGATCAAGAGGGTTGGCCAAATAACCTTTCTCCTCAGGACTCTGTTACTATTACTGTGCAAGGCAAGGGTAGTTTCGCCGCACAGGTTGGAGAGCCTCTACTAAACTCTTTAGAGCGGAATGGTTACAAAATAGAGAATGCGTGCCGTTCTGGTGAATGTAGCTTATGCCGAGTAAAAATTCTTTCCGGGAGGGTTTTTAACCCTAAAGAAGCAAAGCTTCGAAGTTCTGATCGTACTTTTAATTGGTGCCATTCCTGCACCGCTTTTCCGCAAGAGGATATAGAAATACTATTCTAATATAAAATAACAGTGCAGATACAAATGGAGATCGGAAAATGAAAACAATCAAAATTGACGGAAAAACACGCCCGTGGGAGCAAAGCTACCCAGAGGGCATAAAACAGCATGAATTAATTGATGATGACCATCGTTTAGTTGGTGATGTTTTTACTAATGCCGCTAATAAATTTCCAGATAGAAAAGCCTTCTCACTTGTGCTTCAAAGCGGAAATACTGTTGAAAAAACTTACGCTGAAATGGAACAACTTTCTAATGCTGTCTCCGCTTATCTTAGAGAAACCTTAAATCTCTCTCCAGGCGACGTTATCGCGATACAATTGCCAAACAGCATTCATTATCCAGCTATTTTATTCGGCGCTTGGAAGGCTGGATTGATCGTAACAAATATTAATCCGCTTTATTCTGCACGAGAAATTACTCACCATATAAAAGATTCTGGTGCGAAGGTTTTATTTGGTTTTGCAATGTTTTCTGACCGTATTGCGGACGTTATAAATGATGTTGAATTGGACAAGGTTATCATTGCCTCTCCATGGGAATTGTTTCCAGCACTCACTGAACAACAGATCAAGTTTTTTCTCACTAAGGTTCAAAAAGCAGTTCCAGAAATCCTTTTTGAACATATTACCTTTAAAAAAATGGTATCGCTTGGCAAAAAGGCTTTCAAAGAACCATATAATTTATCTGATATTGATAGTAATCTACCAGCTCTTATTCAATATTCTGGAGGCACAACTGGGGAAAGTAAAGGAGTTATTCTTTCGCATAGAAATATACTTGCTGCACTTAACGCTGTACTTACATTAGGAGGCGCTACAGAAAAAGATAGTGTAGAGGAGGGCGTGTGGCTGGTGAACGAAAACGTTCAAGGAACCATACTAACAGTATTGCCACTTTATCATATTTTTGCATTGATATTAAATTTAATGTTATTTACGCGCGTAGGTGGATTAAACGTACTTATACTTAATCCTCGTCCTCTTGATAATTTAAAGCCTGCATTTGATAAATATAATTTTGATTGGATGACGGGCGTTGACACTTTGTATGCAGGTCTTATGGAGCTAGATTGGTTCATGAAAGATCCTCCTAAGATAGATTATTCTATTGGCGGAGGTACGGCAATTCGCTTAGATACTCAAACACGTTGGGAAAAAACGGTTGGCCCTTTGCTCGAAGGTTATGGCCTAACTGAAACTAGCTGTATTGTAAGCTTTAACGCTACCCGCTCTGAGGGACGTATGGGAACGGTGGGCCTGCCTATTCCAAACATTGATATACGAATAATAGGAGAAAATGGCAAGCCCGTAAGCACTGGCGAAAGGGGACTTTTGTTTGTTAAGGGGCCTAATGTTGCTACAAGCTACCACAATAGACCAAAGCAAACAGCCCAAGCATTTGCACAGGGCTGGGTTGATACTGGGGATATCGTCATAATGGACTCTGATGGATATATGCGCATTGTTGACAGAGCGAAAGATATGATTTTGGTGAGTGGGTTTAACGTGTTTCCCAATGAAATTGAATCTGTTATTGCAGAACTATCTGGAGTAGGAGATGTGGCGGTTATAGGCATAAAACATGGCAAACGTGGCGAGGCACCCAAAGCCTATATTGTCCTCACTGATATTACTGTAACCAAGGCAGATGTTATTGAGCACTGCCGTAAAAATCTCGCAGCTTACAAAGTACCAATTGAAGTAGAGTTTCGAAATGAACTGCCTAAAAGCCCGATTGGGAAAATTATACGTAGAGAGTTGAGGGAGCAATAGAGGAATAACCCTCGTCAACAATGGGTGTTATCAAAACATAAGAATGTAGGTGTATAGCCCCTGTATTAGGTGGTATTAAATTATCATCTCAAGAGAAGGCATTATTATAGGACAAGTATTACACGGCAGCGCCACGACGACGCACGCCATTAGAGCAGAAATATTCCGATCGGAGCTTCTATCGCGAAACTAGCCAAGCGCTATGGAATTACCCCCAAGACGGTGGTTAAATGGAAGAAGCGTGACAGCGTGGAAGACCGCAAGACTGGAGATAGTGTTTAAAATTCTGTGTCATTCCAGTAGATTTGTACCCAAGGGCAGGCTTTGCTCTTAAAAACAGGACTGAGTATTATGACCAAATTACCAACCAAGACCTTGAACCAAACTGGGGACTTCAGCTTTGATGAAGCTCTTAAATCGTTACAGGCTGGCCAGCCGCTTTCTAGCAAGTGCGGGATTTTAACGCCGCTGATCAAACAGCTAACCGAGGCCGCTCTGGCGGCTGAACTGGAAGCACATATTGACAGCGAACCAACGAGCAATCGCAAAAACGTTAGCACCCGCCAGACCATCAAATCCACCTGAGGCAGTTTTTTGCTGGACACGCCCCGTGACCGTTCGGGCAGCTTTGAACCGCAGTTAATCAAGAAGCACCAAACCCATATGTCTGACGAGATTGAGCGCAAGATATTGTCGCTCTATGCTCTGGGTTCCAGTTATTTGGGTATATCCGGCCACCTCGAAGAGCTGTACGGCATCAATGTTTCTACAGCGGCCATTAGCGCCCTCACCGACAAGATAATTCCTAAACTCAAGGAGTGGCAAAATCGTCCACTGGAGAGCCACTATCCATTCATCTGGCTCGACGCTATACATTATAAGGTTCGTGAGGATGACCCCTCTGGAGATTTCCATAATAATGCGTGGTGGTCTTTATCAAGAATACATTTGGAATACTGAATATGATAATTAAGCCCAAGTTCTTGTTTTAACCGTTTGGCCAAGACTAGCCCCATCTCATTAAAGTTATCCCAATCAAAACCGCTCAAATCTGCATATTCTCCGCCCGTATCATGTTCGAGCTCGTAGTCAGCCAATATGGCAGCCCACGCCTCCAAATCTTCGTCTAGCCGTATCATATCGCGGGATTCTCCAAAAGCTATGCAGCAATTCGTGGCAATCCAGCCATACCCTGCATCGCATATCTCCCACAAATACACGTCGCCACCGTGCCAACGAACCTCATGAGCGGGGAGAGCGTTCATACCTAAACCTCCACCACAAACAGCGGATCGAACGCGGTGTTTTCTATCGGTGCACCTTCCGCCGCAAAGGCTGAATTAAGCGGACCACACTTAAATTTCTCAGAAAGTGAACGTGAATGCGGCAAATGGTGGGTCACAACAACCGTCTTATCCCAACCGTCCGTCTTGCGAAGCTCTTCCTCAAGCCAATTCCGCGAGGTTAAGTGCCAGCTCTGGCTCAGGCGCGGGCTCAAAGCATAGCCCTTACCCTTGCGGGTAATTTTGGATTTAATCGTAACTGTGATCATAACAGTTCCTTTTGTCAGAAACTAGGGTACAAATACCTGACAATCAAGAACTGTATAAGTTCATGTGTTTTGAGACTCATCCGCCTTTCGGAGTTCAAATCTCATGGCTCCGATACTGCCTGCCAAGAGGTCTCTTTTGTAATAGAATTCTTCCTTAAAGGTTCGGTTTCCTCTCTCGATGCCGCCGTTATATGTTGGCCTGCTGGGCGGCAAGACGATGAGTGGAATGTTTACATCTTCACAGGCCTGTTCAAATTCTGTCATGAATTCCGAGCCGCCATCCACCTGTATGGATTTGATTTTAAACGGGGCTTTGTCGATCAGTTCACCCAAGAACCTCCTTGCGGAAGACGCCTTGGCGTGTGAATAAACTTGGGCATGAATGAACTTGGATTTTCTTTCCCAAGCTTGTAGGCCTTGTAGGCTCAGCGTTTGGCATGGGATTTTCTGAAGTTTGTGTTTCTTTTTGCTCTTGGAGCAGAGCGTGATTTTGTGATGATGCCTTTAGTGAACAAAGTTTTTAATATGCGTCCAACTGTGCTGGCAAGTGTGCTGGCGCTTATAGTCTGGCCGTGGTCACGGCGCAGGACAACGGCAATCTTGTCCTTACCCCATCTTATCCTTACCCCATGTCTGATTTTCTCTGCGTATACGCAAGACAAGCTGCTTCTCGGCTTCGCCCCATTTGGGTTTGTTGAGGCTATGGGGCCGCTTTGAGAGCGGTGTAATTCCGTGTGTAAGCCTATCCAAAACCTTTTTGTAACGATAATATGTCGGCCGCGATATACCGACAAACTCAGCACATTTACGCTCATTGACACCCTCGAATTTTAGGCTTTGCCGCATGAGCAGTACTGCCGTACCGCGTCTTCGTGCTTGCGCCTGTAGACATCCAGGCATTCTTGTGTACGCGCCCAAGCGTACAGTTTATAGATATTCGGGCTATAGATATTCGGGTGTAGATATTTGATCTGCATAGCTGCTTCCTCCAGTTTGGTTCGTAACAAACCCAACATGGCGAAAGCAGCTTAAATAAAGCAAACCTAAAAAGTCTCACATCTATATGAACTTATACATACCAAGGTTTGTGGCAATTGGGATGCGATTTGGCTTTTAAACATGCGTATTCAGCATTCATTCATCTTATTTTGGTCACGATTGTATGACAGGAGATCAATTTATAAAAGAATAAAATATTTTTTAGGAGCGATGAAGTGAAATTTGGAGCAAAGTCCATTATTTTATGGTCAATCACTTTGTTATCGGCATGTGGGAGCAACCATATGATTGAAACGGGAACATATCAAAGTGGTATATTTGATACAGTACCAGTGCTGGACGATATTGTTGAAGTTCTACATGTAGATGCAAAAAAGTATAGTGTTTCGCTCGTGGTTAATGGAAAGACCGTTCAAACCTATAGCGCTAGGCCTTTAGCACGCAAAGAATGGCGTAAAGGTTGTTCTCCTAAGCATACAAGCATTGATAAACGAGAAACATGGATTTTAGCGGATGATGATGAAACTAATCATGAACACCCGCCAGTATTTCTTTATGCTATCTGCAATGAAGAGCGTGAAGAGCATAGGATTATGCTGGGAACTGTTCTGTTTCAACGAATCAACGAGTAAATCTAAATAATAACGGTGATATCAAATAGGCTCAGACCATTGAAGTAATTACCGATAGAACAAAAACGATCCACGCAAAAGCAAAAATCAGGAAACTCAAAAGCACAGTTGAAAATCTATTTGCCAAGCATATAACTTAAATCAAAATAAATAGAATTAGCTATAGCATAACATCAAAACCACAAAACAGACTCGAGTGTCACCCAGATAAGACTACATCCAAGAAAAACATGCAAACTTAAAAAACAGACACTTCAAAACCCGTTCACTCCAAAACCCGTTGTTCAGAGCTTCCTTAAGTTAAGTGGCAATGCCGTTGTATCTTTGGTTTGACGCAGAACAATGCGCGATTGTACATCGGAAACAAGCGACATTGACAAAAGCTTTTCACGCAAAAAATCATCATAAGCATGCATATCCTTTGTGACGATGCGTAGCATATAATCAACAACCCCCGTAACGACAGCGCACTGGACAACTTCGGGCATGACTTTAACTTCTTGCTCAAACTTTTCCATGTTTTCTTTGTTAGGAAGATCAAGTTTTACAGCAACAAAAACTTCAAAATCCAGCCCCAGTTTTTGCCGAGAAAGACGCGTAACGCGCTGTTTGATAATCCCAACTTCCTCCATGCGTTTTATACGCCGCCAACACGGAGACGAAGACAAACCAACCCGTTCCGAGATATCGGCCACAGAAAGCGCCGCATCTTTTTGTAGCTCATGCAATATCTTTACATCTATATCATCAATTCTCTTAGACATATTTTCCTTCTTTCTTACAATAACAGGAATTATTTACCTAAATTTAGTATAAATATTGGAAATAAGCAAACAATAAGGGCTAAATTTAAGGTAATAATAACCGATACTTATGAAACTATCAAAAAAGCTAAACAATGGTGCCCCCTTATGAGTGAAGCCAGCAATAGGCGCAATGTCAACAATTTACATATTCCAGAGCCAAAAAATCGCCCAGGAACTACACCAGATTTTTCTGACCTCCATATGCCAGATCTAACGTCTGACAAAACCCATACTTTGCCGCGCCCTGATGCGCTTATTGATGCATATGAAACAGAGCCATTGGCCACAGGGCTTGTGCGTGTCCTTACGCTTGATGGCTGTACCAAAGGGCCGTGGGATCCAAAACTTAGCCCTGATGTGCTACGTGAAGGTTTGCGTAATATGCATCTAACCCGTTGCGTCGACAAACGTATGTTTAATATGCAACGCCAAGGTAAAGCCTCTTTTTACATGAAAAGCCTCGGCGAAGAAGCCATCTCAGTCGCCACTGCCATGGCTCTTGAGGGCACGGATATGGTGTTTCCATCCTATCGCCAGCAAGGGCTTTTGATAACCCGCGGTTACCCGCTACGCGATTTGATGTGCCAGGTCTTATCAAATGCGGGCGATAAACTGGAAGGCAAAGCCATTCCGATTTGCTACTCCTCACGCGAAAAGGGGTTTTATTCTATTGGCGCTTCATTAGGCAACCAAATGAGCCATGCAATTGGCTGGGCGATGGCTTGCGCCTATAAAGGCACGGACGGGCTTGCCTGCGCATTTACTGGCGAGGGCGCAACTGCAGAAGGCGACTTTCACTACGCGCTAACCTTCTCCTCTACTTACCGCGCCCCCGCTATTATTAATGTGGTCAACAATCAATGGGCCATTTCGTCTTTTCAGGGCATTGCAGCAGGGCAAAGCAAGACATTTGCTTATCGAGGCCTTGGGTATGGGTTGGCCTCTATTCGGGTTGATGGCAATGATTTCATAGCCGTTTATGCTGTGATAAAATGGGCGGCTGAGCGGGCTCGCAGAGGCGGCGGGGCTACAGTTATCGAGCATTTCAGCTACCGCAAAGAAGGGCATTCCACATCTGATGACCCAAGTAAATACCGCGCCAAGGACGAGCCAGATGCATGGCCCCTCGGTGATCCGTTTGAACGCCTGAAAAAGCATTTAATCTTAATCGGTGAATGGGACGATAAGCGCCACGAAGCGCAAGAAAAAGAACTCACCACCTATGTACGCGATTGCTACAAGGAAGCGGAGAGCTTTGGCACGCTCGCGACAGAAACTGGCATTAACCCGATAACTATGTTTGAGAAAGTTTACGAGCATATGCCTTCAAATTTACGCCGCCAGCGCCAAGAATCGGGGATATAGTCATGAGTTCCCAAAAAACAGGCCTGAAGCAAATGAATATGATACAGGCGATTAATTCTGCGCTGGATGTAAAAATGAGCCAAGATCCAGATGTTTTGGTTTTTGGCGAGGATGTCGGCTATTTTGGCGGCGTATTTCGTTGCACGGCTGGCTTACAAGAAAAACACGGCCTGCACCGCTGTTTCGACGCCCCTATTTCTGAAGGCGGCATTGTTGGCACTGCGGTAGGCATGGGAGCTTTTGGACTGCGCCCTGTTGTCGAGATCCAGTTTGCTGATTATATTTACCCAGGGTATGATCAAATTTGCTCGGAAGCAGCGCGCCTTCGTTATCGCTCCAATGGAGATTTTACTGCCCCGATTACCATTCGCTCGCCTATGGGCGGCGGCATTCATGGCGGCACGTCTCACTCGCAAAGCCCCGAGGCCTTATTTACCCATATTTCTGGCATAAAAACCATTATCCCCTCCAATCCTTATGATGCAAAAGGCTTGCTTATCAAAGCTATTGAGGACAATGATCCAGTAGTTTTTTTTGAACCAAAACGTCTTTATAACGGCCCATTTGATGGCGACCATACCAAACCCGTCGAGAGCTGGTCCAGGCATGAATTAGGACAAGTTCCAGAAGGTCATTACACAATTGATTTTGAAAAGGCGCGCGTTCACGAAGAAGGCAACGAGCTTACCATATTATGTTACGGCACCATGGTTTGGGTGGCTGAGGCCGCCGCGCGCGAGACGGGCATTAGCGCCGATATTATTGATCTGCGCTCGCTTGTCCCGCTTGATCTGGACACCATTGTTAAATCTGTCAAAAAAACGGGGCAGTGCATGGTTCTTCATGAAGCCACCCGCACATCAGGTTTTGGCGCCGAGCTTATCGCAGAAGTGCAAGAGCATTGTTTTTATTATCTGGAAAAACCGATTGTGCGCGTCACAGGTTGGGACACGCCTTATCCGCATGCACTAGAGTGGGAATACTTCCCAGGACTTGAGCGCATTTCCAGATCGATTACCCAAATGATGGAGGGTTAAAGCATGGCCGAATTTATTTTTAAAATGCCTGATATTGGCGAAGGCGTTACTGAAGCAGAAATCATAACGTGGCACGTTAAAATTGGCGATAAAGTCGAAGAAGACGTTCCTATTTGTGATGCTATGACGGACAAAGCCACAGTTGAGCTAACAGCCCCCGTTGCTGGAACCATCACAAAAGTAGGCTGCGATGACGGCGAAGTAATGGCGATTGGCGCCGCGCTTGTGGTTTTTGACACGGACGGCCAAAGGCCTGTACAAAAGGAAACACAAGAAGAGCCAAAGCCAGCACCTAAAAAAGAGCGCGCCAAGCCAGTGTCTGCTCCTGTGTCTGCTTCTGTGGTTACGAGCAGCCCATCGGCGAAACCCCTCGCCTCGCCTGCCGTGCGCAAAGCGGCAATGGACGCAGATATTGATCTCTCCCTTGTCCCCGCCAGCGGTAACGCAGGCAATATCACCCATAAAGATTTAAAGGCCTATAAAAAAAGCGGCGCGGCATCCTCTTCTAAAGGCTATGTAAAACGCACAGGCGGTACGGACATTAAAATTACGGGTATGCGCCGCGTGATTTCCAATCGTATGAGTGAAGCCAAACGCCGTATTCCGCATTTCACCTTTGTCGAACAAATCGACATGACCAATTTGGAAGACCTGCGCACGCACTTAAATAAGACAAGATCCGAGCATCAATCTAAATTGACACTCTTTCCCTTTTTTACGCGCGCTATTGTTAAGGCGGCAAAGCTTTGGCCGCAATGTAATGCTACATTTGATGATGATGCAGGCGTGGTTACCCAGCACAATGCCGTGCATCTTGGTATGGCCGCGCAAACACCAAATGGTCTTATGGTGCCAGTACTGCGGCATGCAGAAAGTCTTGATGTCTGGCAGATAGCGCGCAAAATTTCGCGACTTGGCGAAGCGGCGAAAACGGGAAGCATTACAGCTTCAGAACTTTCAGGCTCCACCATAACTCTCACCTCACTTGGCAAGCTTGCAGGCGTAACGGCAACACCTGTCATCAACCGCCCAGAAGTTGGTATTCTGTGCCCCAATAAAATTATCGAAATGCCCGTTGTCAAAAACGGACAGATCACTGTGCGAAAAATGATGAACTTTTCATCAAGCTTTGATCACCGCGTTGTTGACGGTTTCCACGCGGCGGAAATGATTGGCTATATCAAGGACTGTCTTGAGCATCCTGCAACTTTATTTTTGGATTAAAATATGAGCACGATTAAATGTGATGTTTTGGTAGTTGGTTCTGGTCCTGGCGGTTATATAGCCGCCATCCGCGCTGGGCAGCTTGGCCTTGATACGGTTTTGGTTGAAAAAAAGCGGCTTGGCGGCACATGCCTCCTCCGCGGTTGCATCCCCTCCAAAGCCATCATTGAAGCGGCCGAGCGCTACGCACAAGCATGCGAGAACGCTGCGAAAACAAACGTTCACGGCATCAAAGCTAGCAAACCAAGCCTTGATTTCAAGCAAACAATCGCGTGGAAAAACGGCATTACTGACCAACTTAGCAGCGGCGTTGCAGGCCTTCTTAAGGCGGCTGGCGTGCGGGTTATCAATGGCTGGGCCGTATTTGAAAATTCGAAAACCTGCAAGATCGGTGAGACAAAAATCACAGCTAAAAACGTTATCCTCGCAACAGGATCAGCTGTAGTAGAGCTGCCGAGCATTCCCTTTGGCGGTAATGTAATCTCGTCTACTCAGGCTTTGGACCTTGCCGAAGTGCCAAAACACCTCGCTGTTATCGGCGCAGGTTATATCGGCATGGAGCTTGGCATAGCTTACCGTAAACTTGGTAGCGCGGTTACCTTTATTGAATCTGCACCCAACATTTTGCCTGGCTTTGATAAACAGATCACCGCGCCTGTGGCTAAATGGCTCCGCGATTACAAGGTGGATGTACACAAAAATGCACTGGCGAAATCTGTAACCTCTAAAGGTGGAAAAACCACCCTGACCTATACGGAGAAAAGCGGCAAAGACGTAAAACTTGAGTGTGATAAAGTCCTCGTTACCGTTGGCCGCAAGCCTTGCACTAACGGATGGGGGCTTGAAAATATGGCTGTCGATATGGAAGGAGAGTTCATCAAAATTGATGATAAATGCAAAACATCCATGCGCAGTGTTTACGCCATTGGCGATGTAGTCGGGGAACCTATGCTGGCCCATAAAGCCAGCGCTCAGGGCAAAATGGTTGCCGAAATTATTGCGGGGCATAAACGCAGCTTTAACCCTGCCGCCATACCTGCCGTATGTTTCACTGACCCTGAAATCGTCTCCGTTGGTCTTGCGCCCCAAGATGTGAAAGACCAAGGTTTAGATGCAGTAGAAGGCAAATTTCGTTGGGCCGCCAATGGCCGCGCCCTTACCAACGGAACGGCAGATGGCGGCGGTTTCATTCGTGTCCTTACGCTCAATGACACCGGCCGCATTGTTGGTGTACAGGCTGTAGGCCGCCATGTATCAGAGCTTTCGGGCGAATTTGTGCTGGCTATAGAAATGAACGCAACGCTGGAAGATCTGGCGGGAACTATCCACGCCCACCCGACATTAAGCGAAGCCTTCATGGAAGCTGGCCTTGACGCGCTAGGCACACCCCTACATGTTTAGTCCCACAGTGTGCTGGTATGGGTTTACGTTAAACCGTTGTGGATCCTTTGTAGATATTTTGCAAATATATTCGTAAGGCGTGAGTGAGGCCTTTGAGGGTACGGTTCATGCGTTCCACCTGTCCATTCGTCCAAGGGTGCTGGGTTTTCGTCGGGCGGTGCTGGATGTCATGTTCGTGACACACATGATCAAAGATATGTATGCCAGCATATTTATCTTGTTTGCGATTGGTGAACTGTATCTCGTTATCAGTAAGAAGGGTGTGGATTTTATAAGGCACGGTTGTGATTAGCTTAGGTAAAAATGTTGCAGCAACCATTTTCGTTTGCCGCGCGTGCAATTCAACATATGCATATTTCGATGTCCGCTCTATGCCAACAAACATGTAGAGTTTCCCTTCCTCTGTGCGCACTTTGGCAATATCAACATGAAAACACCCTATTGGATATGTCCTGAACACCTTCTTTGCAGGTTTGTCATTTTTCGGGTTGGGGAGACGGCTTATACCGTGGCGCTGATAACAGCGGTGTAGAGCGGATCTGGAGAGATGAGGAAGCGTCTCTTGCAAAGCATACAGACAATCATCAAGAGGCAGTAATGTATGCTGGCGAAGCGCCACACACATAGCTTCCTCTTCAATGCTCAACTCTTACAGCTCAACACTCTCGAAGATCGTTTCTTTGGCCCCATCGCGACATCATGCGTGAAATCGCGTTTGCGCCATTTCGCAATCGTTTTCACATTCAACAAAATATTTTAAGCATTCACGGCACCCCCGCAAAGCCCTTACCCGCAAAGCCCCTAAGAGCAATCAAAAGTTTTTTCGTACGGAAATTCCATAAGTACGGGGCTGATTAGGATAAACTAATGTTGTGCCACTTTGAATTGGGCCAGGGAAAGCGGCCAAGTAATGCTCACCACCAAATAAATTACGCGCCCAAATTTGAACCGCTAAACCATTATTTGTTTGCACTCCGAGACTTCCGTTAAAAATGTTTACTTTCGTCTTTGCATCAAGCAGGGCTTGCAATTTTACATTACTCGCATGTTGAAAATCACCGCGTACATAGCCCGTCATACCGTTATAAAATTCATGTGTGTAAGTTGCTGAGGTGGAAAAGTTGAACCTTGGTACCCCAGCGACTTTTTCACCGCTGCGATCAACGGTAGTATTATTTGGCCCTGTTGCATTTTTATATTCTTTAAATTTAGCATCTAAAAACGTTACCGAAAAAGTTAATGTTAATGGGTCTACTGGTACATAAGAAGCATCAATTTCAACTCCATTTGTTCTTTGTATGCCCGCATTAACAAGGGCAAACCCAGATCCCAAAAATGTGTTATCCTGAAACCCATTGACGGTCTGATTAAAGACTGCGACGTTTACAAAGCCGTTATCGAACTGGGATTTAAGTCCCAATTCATACACGACAACATCTTCTGGCCTAGCAAAACGCGTACGATATTTTTGATTGGGCCGGGCAAGACCCGCTGCGATTATAGCAGAGCGATCACTTACGGTAGGCCGCGAGTCTCTTGATAAATTCCAAGACGTCGCCTTAAATCCAGATGCCGTGCTAGCATATATGTTTACATTATCGTTAATTTTATATGCGGCACGCAAAGTATAGGTAATCTTATCATCACTAGAGCGCCCATCTTCTACTGAGTTTGGAAATGGTAAAAGTTGAGGCACAAATTGTAACTTTTGCAATGCCAGAAAAGGGTTTTGCTTAGGATCACTCAAATCTAAACCGCTAACCGCCCCTGTCACCCCAGCCTTTAATCCAGCAAGGGCTCCCGCGCCACCAGGCAATGATGTTAATGTAGCAACATTCGCGTTCGTAAAGGGCAATGGACCAAGTCCAAAAGCAGCGGCTAACCCCGGAAAGTTTTGGGCAAGGCCAGCAAAAACGAGTGAATTAAACCCTGCGGCACCTGCAAAATCAAGAGTCGAAAATATTTCAGTATTGATGGAATTCGCCGTCACATTTTTTTTGTCTTTGGTGTAGTTTAACCCAGCCATTACCGTTAGTTTGTCGCTTACATGAAAGTCCGCAGTGCCGAACAAAGAGTAAGCAGTATTGCGCTGCGTAACAGTCACTATTTCTTCCTGATCATCTTTAAAAATCGTACCAGGCTTTAGACCGTTTGCCGCTTCGACCAAACCCAGCAGGCCAGAGCCACCAGGACCTAATAAAGATTCGGCATAAGCTCTGAAGTTTTCTTGGATATAAAGGCCAGAACTCTGATCTATATTTTCTTTAAAAAAGTACCCCCCCAGCATCCATTCAAAAGATGACGCATTCGCTGATGTAAGCCTAAGCTCCTGAGTAATTGTCTTTATTTCAGACACCTGATTTAGATCAACAATGCGAGCAGTTGTAAAATCGCCATCAAAATCAAACCCCGCGTCATTTTTCCGATAAGAAGAAATTGATGTTAAAGATACATTCCCCAAATCTACATCTAAATGAGCAGAAATACCCTTATCTGTAACAAAATTATTCGAATCATTATCTGCATAAGAAACATAATTAAATTGATTGTTAGGATCCCCTAATACACCGCCCAAAGCTCGCACAGCCCGCGCCGAAGAGCCCAGCACAAAAGCTGTAGTGCTACAACAAATTTCGTCTAAATCACTGTAATCGGCAATAAGGCGCAACGACACGTTATCGGATGGCTCAAATAATGCCTGTGCGCGCAAGTTCCATCGGTTGCGATCATTTGTATCTTTTCGGTCAGCAAGAAACGCATCAAAATACCCATCACGTTTATTCCAGCTTCCGCCTAAGCTGACAGCGACATTATCGGAAATCCCACCAGAAACATACCCGCGCACGAGACGTTGGTTGAAATTACCAACGCCAGCTTCCACATACCCAGTTGTATCGAAGGACGGCTTAGACGTCGTTATACTTATAACCCCTGAAGAAGCATTTTTTCCAAATAACGTAGATTGCGGGCCATTTAACACTTCAACGCGTTGCAACTTTGGCAAATCGGTGATTTGTGACACGGCACGCGAACGATACACCCCATCAATAAACACGCCAACGGATGGTTCAATACCAGTATTGTTAGCGCCATTACCAAAACCACGAATTATAAAGGTAGTATTTTGAGTGCTTTGTCGCTCAGTAACCTGTAAAGACGGTACCACAGATTGCAAATCACTTATGTCAACAATCCGAGCCCGCTCCATAGTTTCAGCAGATGTGACTGAGACCGAAAGAGGCGTTTCTTGTAGTGTTTTCTCACGCTTGGTAGCCGTGACGATGATTTCGTCTGCCAATTGTGCCTTAGCAACACCCACAAAACTGAAACTCGTAGCAAATGCTGTAGAAATTAATAATCCTAATCTATAGGTACCCATGGCAATAATCCCCTTGATTTCTTAATGCATTTTGTTCACTTGAATCGCAAATCTCATGCATCACATTGTTAGCTGTGCGCTTCACTGAACTAATTTTTTGATTCAACATTCAGCAAAGCAAGTCTATCTTTACAGTATATACTTTACTTTGTAAAGTTTGATTATTGTTTTTTTATATCCTCACTCAACAGGCGCGGTTACAACAGGCACGGTTAATAGTGACCAAATCAGTGTAAAATGGGTTTTTAGCCCTTAGCCGATATAAAATTATGAGGGGACTATTTTGGGAGCATCACACTTACCAAATGTATCTTTTCGGACAATTTTACTATCTCGCCAGGTCAGAATGTCGTTTCCCAACCAAGAAAACATGGCGTTGCCATCCTTGTCTTTATGAACGGCACGCCAATATACGGTTGAAATGTGTGCGTCTTCATCCGCTATTACGCTCAACAACTCAAATGACATCTTCCCCATAGGACCACTCATTAGCTCCTGAAGGGTTTTGATTACATTATCGACACCACTAACTTCAGTCCCATCCAACATACAAAATACAATATTTTCATGAAAAAACTTTGCAATATCACCGAAGTTCCCCGCCTCATTATCTGCGACAAATTTAATTGATAACTGATGTATATTCATTTTAATAATCTCCTTATTTGGATATGGATTAGGTGGAATGTAAAATCATGTCGCTGGCCTTTTCAGCGATCATGATCGCCGGGGCATTTGTATTGCCGCCGATTAGTGTTGGCATAATGGAGGCATCGACCACTCGTAAGCCCTGTATCCCACGCACCCTTAACTGCGGATCAACCACTGCCATCGGGTCTGTCCCCATTTTGCAAGAACCAACGGGATGATACACAGAATCCGCCCGCTCGCGCATAGCCGCGCGAATAGCAGCGTCGTCATTTACATCCACCGGGTAAAGCGAGCATTTGCGATGGGGGTCAAATGCTGGGGCGTCAAGGATACGGCGTGTCAACTTGTAGCCGTCCACAAGCGTGTCTAAATCGTTTTCGTCTGACAGGAAATTGGGGTCGATCAGCGGCGCATCCATCGGATCAGCGCTGTTAAGGCCAATATAGCCACGCGATTTCGGCCGAAGCACACAAACCGCGGCGCCATATCCATGGCCAAAGTTAAATTTGCGCATATGATCATCAATCATTAGCAAAAAGAAATGTATCTGGATATCAGGTTTATCCAAATCCGGCCGTGTTTTTAAAAAGGCACCACCTTCTGCGCCATTGCTTGCAAACAACCCGCGCCGCCCATTAAAAAATTTAAACACCTGTTTTGCCATAAACGGACCACCACGAAGGGAAACACCAATCGTGTTAATGGTCTTAGCGCGCACATTTTCTATGTAATCAATATGGTCTTGAAAATTCCGGCCCACACCAGGCAATTCATGCAATACCTCAAGTCCGTGGGGCTGTATAGCATCAGCTGGCCCGATCCCTGAAAGCAACAAAAGCTGTGGTGACTGAAACGTCCCAGCGGATAGGATAACTTCACGGTTAGCCTTGATAGTGCTTTGTTGTCCGCCAATACTGATTTCAACGCCAACCGCTTTTTTGCCTTCAAGCAATATACGCCTGGCCATTGCTCCAGTAATAATTTTCAAGTTGGGCCGCACGCCAATCGGTGATAGGAAGGCTTTGGCCGCACTGCAGCGCAGCCCGTCCTTTTGGGTTACTTGGTAAATCCCAAGACCCTCTTGTATACGGCCATTAAAGTCATCTTGCATCGGCAGCTGGATCTCGCGCCCAGCCTCGACAAATACTTTTGCAAACGTGTCGTCGTTGCGCTGATCCGCGACATTGAGCATTCCACCAACTCCGTGATATTCACTGGCTCCGCGCTCTTGATTTTGAGAGCGCTTGAAATACGGTAGAACGTCTTTATATCCCCAACCCGCATTTCCCAAACTTTCCCACTCGTCATAATCCTTCGGATGCCCGCGGGTATAGACCATGCCGTTGATCGAAGAGCAGCCGCCCAAGACCTTTCCACGGGGCTGATAGCCACGCCGATTATTTAACCCGGCCTGCGGAACGGTTTTAAAAGCCCAGTTGTAATTTTTGGTAGATAGAATGCCGGCAACGCCAGCGGGCATTTGAATAAGTGCCTTATTATCCTTAGGACCTGCTTCAACCAAACACACTCGGTGACCAGAATTTTGCGATAATCTATTAGCCAGTACACAGCCTGCCGACCCACCGCCGACTATGACAAAATCAAATTCCTGTTCATGCATCATAAATCCTCAACCTGACTGTTAAAAGTGTTTGGGGTAACTTAACGGGATAAGAACCCAGTAACCCGATCAAATAACTTGCCATAAGGCGGATAAAGCATGGCTCCCCCATTCATTTGTGACTGATAAAACACAGACTTGGCATGGCTGAATTCCTTAAAACCTTCATAACCGTGGCAGACACCCATACCGCTTGGTCCAATTCCTCCAAAAGGTAGATCATCTTGAGCGAATTGCATCAAAGTGTCATTTACCGCAGCGCCGCCAGAAATCGTTTTCTTAAGAAAACTGGCAACACGGCTCTTGTCTTTGTCAAAATAATATATCGCTAATGGCCGGGGGCGTTGATTAATATACTCGCACGCTTGCTCAATGCTATCATAGGGAATTATCGGCAAAATGGGGCCAAATATTTCCTCTTTAACCAGATCCATTTCATCAGTAACATCTAGAACCACATGCGGGTGTAATTTACGGCTGCCTGAACTTTGGAGCTTGTCTGGCCCCACGGCAAGAACGGCGGCTCCTTTGTTTTGCGCGTCATCAAGCAGGCTAGTGAGCCGCTTGAAATGGCGCTCATTTATGATGGATGAATAGTCAGAATTGTCTGTCAACTTCGGATAAAAACGCGCAATTATTTTTTCATACTGCGAAACAAATTCCTTTACCTTATCACGCGGTATCATTGCATAGTCTGGCGCGACACAGGTTTGCCCTGCATTGATAAATTTTCCACGGGCAATCCGTTCCGCCGCGTTAAACATGTTATAATTTGTGTGAACAACTGTTGGGGATTTTCCGCCTAATTCCAACGTAACAGGGGTAAGATTCTCTGCAGCACTTCTCATTACCGCACGACCAACATTAGTTGACCCTGTGAACAAAATATGATCAAACGGCAATTTACAAAGTTCGATTGAAACATCAGCCCCACCCGTCAACACAGTAGCCCGATCGCTCGGTAAAGCGTCGCTAACAAGTTGCGCAAGCACTTCGGAAGTGTGTGGTGTGAATTCTGATGGCTTCAATATAACCCTGTTGCCCGCAGCCAGCGCAGTAGCCATCGGTAAGATCGACAATGACACTGGGTAATTCCACGGCGAAATAATAAGAACGATGCCTTTGGGTTGAAGCTCCACCCTATTTTTAGCGGGCGTAAAATGCATTGCCACGTGCTTTTTTTGCGGCCTCATCCATTTACGCAACCGCTTAATCGTATAGTCGATAATTCCAATGGTCGGGATGATATCGGTCAAAATGGTTTCATGGGATGAACGACCATTAAAATCTTCATTCACCGCTGTGATCAAAGCCGCCTTGCGAGCAATTATTCCCTTACGCAACGCTTTAAGGAGCTCAATTCTTTTTTCATAGGATAATGTATTATCTGCAGTAACGAGTTCTCGCATTACGGAAAAAATTGCAGTTCTCTCCGCTGGATTATTTTTCTGCACCGCCATATTCGCTCCCCTCTAAGATAAACACCTAAAATTCTAATGTTTAGTAAAATTATTTTGCGACCATTAAGTAAAGGATAATAAAAGGCAGTATCACAGTAATCGTTCCTGCGAGCGCCCAAACTTTTGAAAGCTTCCAATACCGCTCTGGAATCATAGTGTCATTTTGGAATGATTTAGCCATTTTGGACTGCATGATTTGAACAGGTATCAGTATAACGAGCCATATTACAGCGGATGCAATGAATAAGGTAAGAGCTTTTTTTAACCACACAGTCCCTGTTATACCGCCGAATTGTTCCGCCATATTATATCCGCTAATAAGGATGAGAACAACCCCACCAAATGTAAACCAAATATCCGTAATCGTAACAAGCCGTTGGGCATAAGCAATTACTTTAGGCTCCTTTGTCGCATTTGCTAATGTTTTCCAAACGGCTGTTACAGTAATATTACCAAGAAATATCACGACGCCAACAATGTGAATTAGCTTCCAAAATGGATAACTTCCCAGTTCAACACTCACTACATTTTCTCCACAGTCGACAAAAATCGAACCTATTACTCTCCAACACAAACTTATCTTTACAACGTATATATTGTGTTGTAAAGATGCTTTTTTGTTTAGTCGTACGCATATCCAGCTGCCTTGAAGTAGTTCCAACATTCTTTTTTTGAATATTGATTTGTGATATGTCCTATGACTTTCCAGAGGGCGTCATAAGTGCGGGTTTTTGCTTTTCTCAGATGCGCTTTTAGTTTTGAGAAGGCCATTTCAATTGGATTGAGATCGAGGCTGTAAGGCGGTAAGAACAGGAACCATGCGCCGCGTTCGCGTAAAGCTGGTTTAGCGCGTTCGCTTTTGTGGCTGGATAGATTATCCAAAATCACGATATCACTTTTGCTTAGAGTTGGAGCTAATTGGGTTTTTATATAACAATCAAAAGCGTCACGGTTCATAGGCCCGTCCAAAACCCAAGGCGCTGTAAGACTGTCACTGCGCAAACCCGCGATGAACGTCTGCGTATGCCAGTGTCCGAAAGGCGTATCAGAGACCCGTCGTTCGCCTTTGGGCGCTCTTCCATACATGCGCGTCATCTTGGTATTCGTGCTGGTTTCATCAATGAAAACTAGGCGAGAAGGCTCCATCCGCATCAGGTTCTGGCACTTATGCCATGCCCGGCGTTTGCGCTGAACTTCTGATCTGTCTCGCTCAGTAGCGAGCAGAGTTTTTTTTATAGCTGAGCCCAGCTTGCCTCAACAGGGTAGACAGTGATCCAGTGTAAGTTTTTACCCCGTGCTCTGCTTCCAGTCGACCACAGAGTTCAGACAAGGTTATATCAGGCTCCGCTGTGACGAGGCCTAATAAATATCTGCGGAAGGGCGCAAGTTTCCCACTCCCAGGTGCTCGCCCTTGTTGTGCTGGTTTAATAGAACCTGTTGCCTTGCTGCCGCAACTCGGCGACGAAGATCAATGGAAATCGTTTTACTCATGATACACTTCCAAACATGGTGAATCACATTTTAAACCAAAAGGGAACCCATAAAGTGAATCTACTTAATCAGGGAACGCTCTAGTGTAGGCTTGCATGATTTCATTTAAATCTGCGTAAACAATCCTTATTGAGGGGAAACGAATGTCAATCACGCCGCCTCTTGATAGCCCCGCACTTCGGAAAGGCCTTGATGGGTTTCGCCGCCCGCCCGCGTCCGCGCTTACCTTTACGCTTGCCGCAAAATAGCTTTCGTCCTCCTCAATCTCGCCCGCAAAAACCTCTTGCTTCGCCAGCTTTAACTCGTAGGCAATGATCTTGCGCAATCGGTGGAAATAATAAGCCGCAGATTTACGATTAGCACTGCAAAGATTGGCCGCACAACGCACCGTTAAACAAGGAGGGTAAAAATGGCAGACTTTTACACCGCCAACAGCAATACAATATCACCGTCTAAGTGGGCTAGTTTTGGACCGCCGTTTACAGAATCGGCAAAACCAGTAGTTCCCTCAAGATTTTTAATCCGCCTTCAAGATTTGGAACCTGTCCGCGTATCTCCATACAGACCCCCGACGCGTGAAAGTCGCACTAGGAGCTCGAACACAAGATAGATCTTGATCACATGTCTTGCACCCCAAAGAAAAAATTGCGTTATTGGGATCTTATTCTATATCTTTGATCATCCCAGGGTCAAACCTACCATTTGGCCTACAGATAAACCCAAATGTTTCATAAAACTCATGCTTACCCACCGCTGCCATCAGCCCGACAGTGCACTTTCCCTGTACTTTACCTAGGGTCAGGACTCATTAAAGTCAATATATAACGATTGCAGCGATGCATATTGTAGAGAAAAAGGTGTGTGCGCAGCGATCATAACGGGTTGAGACACGTCTCCAGTCTTTGAGACGCCCAAACATGTTCTCAACCTTGTGACGCTGTTTGTATAAAGTTTTATCGTATGGGATCAGTGTTTTTCGGTTTCGACGCGGCGGAATACACGGGGTAATATTGCGAGCACGTAATGCCTCTCGAAACCAGTTTGAATCATATCCTTTGTCACCCAGAAGGCATTTTGCTTTTGGAAGTTGATCTAGCAATAACCGCGCCCCTTTATGGTCGCTCATTTGTCCTTCACTCAGCAACATGACCACCGGACGACCCACACCATCACAAACCGCATGGAGTTTTGAATTTAGCCCACCTTTGGTGCGGCCAATACATCTGGGAACATCCCCTTTTTAAGCAGACTAGCTGCGGTTCTGTGAGCTTTTAGGTGGGTTGCGTCGATTTGCAATTGTTCTGGCACACCTTCAGATGTGCTTAGCGCAATAAAGATTTTGTTGAATACACCCATTTTACTCCAACGGATAAACCGATTGTAAAGTGTCTTGTGGGGGCCATATTCTCGCGGAGCATCGCGCCATTGAAGGCCTCGTTTAAGCACATGGATAATGCCGCTGATCACACGTAAATCATCGACACGTGGTACACCGTGAGACAAGGGAAAATAAGGCTCAATACGAGCCAATTGGGACTTCGATAGATAAAACAAATCATTCATGGTGAAAGCTCCTTTGACCATCAATGAATCACAAATTAGACAAAATGGGAATCCCTAAAATTAATAGGTCCTGACCCTAGGTATCCATTTAATGCCCGCTATAGGCGCTTCGCCTGTGATAGCCGCAGGTAAAGCAATGATGCGATCCTTAGGTTGATCGGGAAACTGCAGAAAATAGCTGTCGGGGTTGATGGTCTGCGATGCATGATGTTGAAGGTAGGTCTGTTTGACCAGTTCAATGATATGTGTGTGGTGTTCGGCTAGAATTGAATTCACCGCATTGCCTGAAATCACATGAAATGGAGGTGCTACATTATTTGCTTCTATTCTGTATAAGTTCATATAGATGTGAGACTTTTTAGGTTTACTTTATTTAAGTTGCTTCCGCCATGTTGGGTTTGTTACGAACCAAACTGGAGGAAGCAGCTATGCAGATCAAATATCTACACCCGAATATCTATAGCCCGAATATCTATAGCCCGAATATCTATAGACTGTACGCTTGGGCGCGTACACAAGAATGTCTGGATGTCTACAGGCGCAAGCACGAAGACGCGGTACGGCGATGGCCTATATCCAAAACATCCAAAAAGGTGAATGAGTCTCAAAACACATGAACCTATACAATACACAAATGCTTCTTGTAGTGGAGACGCGCTCATGTCATACTGCGCTTTCCGAGGGGCACCTATTTGGTTGAGATGTACCCTGATAACTTGATCCTGATTATGCGGGCGGAAGGACGGAAAGGCGTGAAAGCACGTTTTGGCATTATTATTTCTTTGTTTTGTGCCGCTTTTGGCACGAGTTCGTGTGCACAAAGCAGCGCGGCGGCATGCCAAGACGTCGCCTATAAGGGTGCAAGTTATACGATGTGTAAATTTGATGCCAGTGCCTTTGAAATCCGCACCTATTTAAACGATATAAATGGCGCGCCTTATGCCAGCTTTGGCAAATTAAAAGCGAGTCTGGACGTGCAGGGAAAAACCTTGCTCTTTGCTATGAATGGCGGCATGTATCACAATGACCGAAGCTCCGTTGGCCTTTACATTGAAGGGGGTAAACAATACCAAAAGATCAACACCAATAAAGGCCCTGGTAATTTTCACATGTTGCCCAATGGGGTATTTTATATGGGTGAGAACAGAGTAGGCGTGCTTGAGAGCAACGCCTATCTCTTGACTAAAACTGATAGTAAATACGCTACCCAGTCTGGCCCTATGATTGTGATTAATGGTAATATTCACCCCAAATTCAACAAAGACAGCACATCCGTGCATGTCAGAAATGGGGTCGGGGTTAAAGGTGACACCATCTATTTCGCCATCAGCAATGAGAAGGTCAATTTCTACAACTTTGCCAGCCTATTCAAAGAGCATTTAAAAACCCCCAACGCGCTCTACCTAGACGGCACAGTTAGCAAAATCTATGCCCCAGAGCTAAAACGCCACGATAAAGGACGCCCGATGGGGCCGATGATTGCTGTGTTGGAGGAAGGGGGATGACACAAGATGAATATAATGAATTTTTCGGCACGCTCCCCCATAAACACAGAGAATATTATAACATGGTTTTTATTGGTGCCAGCCTGCATACGAATTCTTTTACGATCGGTCACCGAGAGGGAGATGGGGGTGAACAGAGTGAAACATTTAAACTTTGCACGGCAGTTCTAGATCTGTTTTGTCAAACACTGTCTGCTGCTGATGAGATTGCTGTTGAGGCAACAGACAATACTGATAACCGTGGGTGTATCGTGAAACGCGGTAGCAAATTCGCGCGGACAACGTTGGTGCAATGCTGGCTCGGCGTTATCCGTTATTTTGAAGAAGAAATTGGGGCTATAAAACTAAAACAGGAGATGGCATGAATAAACCAATAGACCAAAGCCAGTTTAAAACGCCGACCGTGACCATGGGGGCGCTGCCTGCATCCAAGAAGTTCTTCACAAACCCCGCCGCTGCTCCTGATATATCTGTCGCGCATCGCTCGATTGCTTTGCATCCTAGCGCCAATGAACCTGACGTGGTGGTGTATGATACGAGCGGACCTTACTCTGATCCGTCCATTGAAATTGATGTGGAAAAGGGTCTCTCGCGCCTGCGCACCGAGTGGATATTGGGGCGCGAGAATGCCGAAGAATATACGGGCCGCGAGGTTAATCCCGAGGACAATGGCGGGGCGAGTGGTAAATATTTAGCAAGGGAATTTCCAATTAAAAATAATTCTTTGCGGCGCAAAGATAAGGGAAAACCATTCACCCAATACGAATACGCCAAGGCAGGCATTATCACCAAAGAAATGATCTATGTGGCCGAGCGGGAGAATTTGGGCTGCGCAGAAGCTGTGCCAGGCGCGCAAGCACGGATCAATGCAGGTGAGAGTTTTGGCGCAAATATTCCCGCTTTTGTCACGCCGGAATTCGTGATGGATGAAATTGCCAAGGGCCGCGCCATCATTCCGTCCAACGTCAATCACCCAGAGATAGAGCCGCAAATTATTGGCCGTAATTTCCTTGTTAAAATAAATGCGAATATTGGCAATAGCGCGATCGCTTCATCTGTTGAGGAAGAAGTTGATAAAATGGTTTGGGCCACACGTTGGGGCGCAGATAATGTCATGGATCTCTCCACGGGCCGTAATATTCACAACACCCGCGAATGGATTATCCGCAACTCGCCCGTGCCTATTGGCACGGTGCCTATGTACCAAGCGCTTGAAAAAGTGAAGGGGGTGGCCGAAGATCTAACATGGGAAATTTTCCGTGATACGCTGATTGAGCAAGCCGAACAGGGGGTGGATTATTTTACCATCCATGCGGGCGTGCGCCTCGCCTATATCCACCTAACGGCGCGCCGCGTCACGGGCATAGTCTCGCGCGGTGGCTCTATCATGGCAAAATGGATGCTGTCCCGCCATGAGGAAAGCTTTCTCTATACGCATTTCGAGGATATTTGCGATATTATGCGCACTTATGATGTGTCGTTTTCATTGGGTGATGGCTTGCGCCCAGGCTCTATCGCGGACGCCAATGACCGCGCCCAATTCGCGGAGCTAGAGACCTTGGGCGAGTTGACGAAAATCGCGTGGGCCAAGGGCTGCCAAGTGATGATCGAAGGTCCTGGCCATGTGCCTATGCACAAGATTAAAGCCAATATGGAAAAGCAGCTTGATGTATGCGGCGAGGCTCCGTTCTACACGCTCGGCCCGTTAACCACCGACATCGCGCCTGGCTATGATCATATCACATCTGGGATAGGGGCTGCCATGATCGGTTGGTTTGGCACAAGCATGCTGTGCTATGTAACGCCCAAAGAGCATCTTGGACTACCTGACCGCGACGACGTGAAAGTAGGCGTTATCACCTACAAACTCGCCGCTCATGCGGCTGACCTCGCCAAAGGCCACCCAGCAGCGCAAATTCGCGATGATGCGCTCTCCCGCGCAAGGTTCGAATTTAGATGGGAAGATCAGTTCAACCTAGCCCTAGACCCAGAAACCGCCAAAGACTATCACGACCAAACCATGCCCAAAGATGCCCATAAAGTAGCGCATTTCTGCTCCATGTGCGGTCCGAAGTTCTGCTCTATGAAGATAACGCAAGATGTGCGCGACTACGCCAAAGGCCTATCCGATAATGAAAAAGCCAGCCTAGAAGTCGCTGCTGCAGAAGGCATGGCAGGGATGTCCGATAAGTTTAAAGAGATGGGTGGGGAGATTTATTTGAAAACAGATAAAGTGGAAGCAGGGGAGTAGGTGTTCGTGACCAATAAAAAATGAAAAACCTCAGAAAATTCATTTTGGACTTGTCACGGTTTAGTTCCAGGTTGACTACTCATTTAGGCTGCCTTGCTTTCGAAGGCAATGGGTGACATTCCGCCCAAGGTGGAATGTCTTCGTTTTGGATTATACCCCAAGGGTAGCCCCTAGAATCCATTGATGTATTTGAACAGGGCTATATGTGCCTGTTTTCGTGTGGGCCAGATGTTCCTCCAAATCATCTCAGCCTTAAGGGTTTTCCAAGGGGGAGGCTTCGCACTGAAGAATGTTTCTACAACTGCATTATCGTAACAATTACCTTTACCGCTCATGGAGACTTTAAATCCATGTTTCTTGAGCAGTCTTTGGTAATCATTTGAGTAGTATTGGGAGCCACGATCGCTATGATGGATACAGCCTTTTTCTGGCCTGCGCAAGGCAATCGCCATATCCAGAGCACGGATGGCTAAATCTTTTTTCATGCGGTTACTGACAGCCCAACCAACAATGCGTTTGGAATATAAACCCATGACGACGGCCAGATACAGCCAAGCTTCTCTTGTCCAAATATAGGATATATCTACGAACCATTTCTGGTTGGCCTGCTTGGTAGTGAAGTTCTTGTCCAGCAAGTTAGGAGCTATAGCGTAGCTGTGCTTGCTGTTCGTTGTTGCCTTGTATTTATGGGTTCTGACGACCTTTATCCCTTTATCCCGTTATCACGCATCAAACGACCAACACGGCAATGTCCAACCGCAAAGCCTAATTCCTTTAACTCCTCCGTCATACGTGGACGACCATAGGAGCCAAGGCTAAGCCTATGTTCTTCCCTGATGGGCGCCAAAAGCACCATATCATCACGTTGCCGCCTGCTCATCGGACGATTACGCCAAGCCCGAAACCCACGTGATGTCACGCCAAGCATCTGGCACAATCGTTTAGTCGGAACATCCACACCGTACTGCTCAATAAATGCAAACCGTTTCATTTTTGCCTAGCGAAGAATTGGGTGGCTTTTTTCACCCTAAAGGGCACTTCGTAACACATCCCTCTCCTCCTTGAGGAGCCTGTTCTCTTTACGGAGGTGCGCAACCTCTTGTTCCAAGTCTATGTCAGTGGGGGGCGACACATCATCCCGGTGACGGTGTATTTGGATCCAGCGGCCAAGGGTTGAAAACCCGACACCTAAATCAGCTGCAACCTGCTTGCGCGATAAATTACTCGACAATGCGATGCGCACGGCTTCTTGTTGAAACTCTTTTGTATGTTTCTTGGCCATAATAGTTCTCCTTGATGGCTGTTACCCAGTGCCCCTTGTGGGTATACTCATAACAACCCGGAACTAAACAGGGACAAGTCCATTGTCGTGTTTAGGCGGCACACATTACTGCCCCTAGATGATTGCCTCTATGCCCTGCAAGACACCATCCCCAAACTCAGTCGTTCTGTGTTGCACCGCTGCTTGCAGCGCCACGGAATATCTCGCTTGCCAAAGCTTGATGAAGGCACACGCAAGAAACAAAAGTTTAAGACCTACCCGATTGGGTATGTCCACATCGACATCGCCGAAATGCGCGCAGAGGCGGGTAAATTATACCTGTTTGTGGCCATAGACCGCACATCAAAGTTCACCTATGTAGAGCTACACCCTCGTATGACCAAGATGATAGCGGCTCAGTTTTTGCGCAATACCATCAAGCTTCTGCCCTACCATATTCATACTATTTTGACAGATAATGGCATCCAGTTTACCAACCGCTCCAAGGATACACATGCAGGAGAACACATCTTTGGCAGGAGAACACATCTTTGATCGTGTTTGCCGTAAACATGACATCCAGCACCGCCTGACCAAAATCAATCATCTCTGGATTAATGGCCTGGATCAATGGCCTGGACCAATGGTCAGGTAGAACGCATGAACCGCACCATCAAGGAGGCGACGGTCAAACGGTATTATTATGACAACAAAGACCAGCTTGAAACTCACCTTGAGGGGTTTATGAGTGCATATAATTTCGCCAAGAGACTAAAAACTCTCAAAGGCCTGACTCCTTACGAATATATTTGCAAAATATGGCAAAATGAGCCACAAAAATTTAACCAAAACCCAAACCACCTAACACAGGGATTAAACACCTAGTTTAACCAGCATTTTTCCTTGTTTGTCGCCGCTAAAGAGACGCAAAAATGCGTTTGGTGCGTTTTCAATGCCGTGCTCTATTGTTTCTTGTTGAACCAATTTTCCTGCAGCCATTAAGGGGCTTAATTTGTCCAAGTATTCAAGAGCGTATTTTTGGTAGTTAAACACGATAAATCCTTGTATTTTCAAAGATTTGCCAACAATCATCACGAGATTATTTGGCCCTGGAATTGGTTTGTCATTATTGTATTGTGATATCATTCCGCAGGCGGCAATTCTACCAAACATATTCATAGTGTTGAGCGCTCCTTCTAGCATAGCGCCGCCGACATTATCGAAATAAATGTCAAAGCCGCGCGCACCGACGGTTTTTAGGGCATCTTGCAGGGATTTCGTGATGTTTTCGCTGGCTTTGTAGTTTACAGCCACGTCGACGCCATGTGATTCTAGCCATTTGCACTTTTCCTCGCTGCCCGCAATACCCACAACTTTGGCTCCATCTGCCTTAGCAAGTTGGCAAACGGTGGAGCCAACGGCCCCCGCTGCACCCGATACCAAAACGGTTTCACTTGGTTTAAATTCAGCCACTTTATACAGTCCAGCATAGGCGGTTAGGCCTGGCATTCCAGCCACGCCGAGAAATGCTTGGGGCGGAATTAAATTTGGATTTATTTTTTGCAGCATGGTTTTTTTGAGGCTATCTATCTCGGCAGTGAAAATTTCGCGCCAGCCTAGCATGGTCATAATCCAATCACCAACTTTGTAATCTGGATGGCCAGAGTGAATTATTTCGCCAACCGCGCCGCCTTCCATAGGCTCGCCAATCGCAAAGGGATCAATATATGTTTTTATACCGCTCATCCGCCCGCGCATATAAGGATCAACACTCATCCAATGGTTTTTAACTGTTATTTCTCCACTCTTCGCAGATGTGATATTCGTAGTCGTCATCATGAAATCGTCTGTGTTTGGCATGCCTTTCGGATATGATTTCATACAAATGTTTTTAGACAAAAGGCTCATAATACGCTCCATTTATGCAACAAACTAATATGCAGACTATCTAGCACTTGAACAGGGAGCCTGAATAGAGGAGAGTACAAATAAATATTGGAGAAACAAAATTGAATAAAGATAGCCTGAAAATTGGCGTTATCGGGGCTGGTGTCTTTGGCAATTATCATGCAGGAAAATGCGCTGCCCATCCGCGTCATGATTTCATTGGTATTTTTGACCCAAACCATAAGCGTGTGCGCGCTGCTGCCAAAAAGTACCACACGCAGGCTTTTGACAACTATAATACCTTGCTTGCCAGCGTCGACGCGGTCATCGTAGCCTGCCCTGCTGTGCATCACGGACCGATTTCTCTTGCCGCTCTGCGGGCAGGGCGGCATGTTTTGGTGGAAAAATCGATCGCGGCAGATTTGGAAAGCGCAACAACAATGGTACGGCTTGCGCGCGAAAATAATTTGGTTTTGCAAGTGGGGCACCAAGAACGGTTTGTCGCTCGTGCGATTGGCCTTGATAGGGTGCCTGAAAAACCGCTCTCCATTAAGGCCGTGCGCTTTGGCTCAATGGCCACGCGCGGCACAGATGTTTCCGTAACCCTAGATTTGATGATCCATGATTTGGACATGGCTATGTGGCTGATGGGAGGGCGGCCTGATACTATTCGCGGGGAGGCGCTGCGTGTGTACTCGGAGCAGCCTGATACGGCCTATGCTTGTTTGGAATGGGAGGGTATTTGCAAAGCGCATTTGGAAGCCAGCCGCTGCGAAAATGGCCTTGAGCGCATAATGGAAATAAAATATCCAAACGGGCATGTGAAAATTGATTTCGTGGGCAAGATATTTGAAGACACAACGGGGTTTGGTCTGAACAAAGATTTCGTAAACCATCCTTTGGCGCACGATAGTCTGGGCGCGGCAACGACGGCTTTCACATCGTCCATTTTAGATGGAACCCCCATAGCCGTGCCAGGACAAGCGGGGCTGGACGCGTTGGAAATGGCACTTAAAATTGACGGGCGGCTTCGGCGCGAAATATCATAGGAAAACATGATGAAATTACTATCAAAAATTTTTGCATGGTTTCTACTCTTAATACTTGTTGTTGTCGCTTTTAATTGGGCAAATATTCAGCGGCTTGTGCGGGTTAAATCTATGTTTGACGCAGATAGGATAGTTTATAATTTCTCCCATATGGACGGGGTTCTCTTTTCTGACCCATTGCCAAAAAATGGGCCTGTCCATGAATGGCCAATAGCGCTCTCGCCATTGCCTGAAACCTATTTAGACAGGGGCAGGGAGAAGAACACAAAGGTCATGCTAGAAGAGCTCAGCACTACGGCTTTGGTCGTCATCAAAGATGGCGCGATTGTTTTTGAAGAGTACTACAAAGGCACACACAAAGATGATTTGCGCATTTCATGGTCCATGTCCAAATCATTTGTTTCCGCACTAACGGGACTTGCACTAGAAAATGGCGACATAGAGAGCATAGATGATCCTGTAACCAAATATGTACCCAGCTTAAAGGGCTCTGCTTATGAGGGGGTGTCTTTACGCAATGTCATGAATATGGCCAGCGGTATTGATTTTGACGAAGATTATCTCGATCCAAAATCTGACATTAATAAGATGGGTACGATTTTGGCTCTCGGCGGTTCGCTGGATAAATTTACCGCAAAACAAAAGAAAACTGCGCGTCCAGCTGGGCGGGCTTGGCAGTATTGCTCCATTGACACCCATGTGATTTCTATGGTGCTACGCGCAGCCTCTGGCAAGACTTTGCAAGATTATTTAGTGGAAAACCTTTGGTCAAAAATCGGGGCAGGGGCAGACGCGACATACTCTACGGACGGGAAGGGCAATGCTTTTGCGCTCGGCGGTCTTAATGTGCGCACAAGAGATTATGCCCTGTTTGGGGAGTTGTTTCGCAATGATGGCGTGCGCATAATGCCCAATGGAGATCGCGTGCAAATCATCCCTGTGGACTGGGTGCATAAATCTACGGTTAATAGCGCTCCGCCTATGGTCGACAATCACAACACGACAGAAGATGGAAGCGAAAATGGTTATGGTTATCAATGGTGGATACCGCCAAACGCGGACGGCGAGTATTATGCCGTAGGTGTCTATGGTCAATATATTTACGTCAACCCAAAGGCTAACATCGTTATCGCCAAAAACGCGGCTCACCGCGAATTCATGGAAACCGACGAAACTGGCGAAGGTTATATGGCCCAAAATATCACACTGTTTCGCGCGATTGCAGAGCATTACTCGGATTGGCAATTTGGCGCGAAGAAGTAAGGCGTAATATGGTGAAATGTTAGTTGAGAAAATAGCTACCTTATTTGGCCGTAATTGCTACTTGCATAAGCGCCTCACTAACGTCATATAAGCGCCAAACTATCCAAACTATAATGTATGAGGGAGCCTAAAATGGCGCGTCAATTTATTTATCATATGCAAGGTTTGTCCAAGAAATTTGGTAATAAAACCATTTTGGATAATATCCATTTGTCTTTCTATCCAGATGCTAAAATTGGCATGGTTGGTGTTAATGGTTCTGGTAAATCGACCCTCTTGAAAATCATGGCAGGGGTTGATGATGAGGTTACGGGCGAGCATTGGGCGGCTGAGGGCACAAAAATAGGATATCTAGCCCAAGAACCGCGCCTTGATGAGAGCAAAGACGTTTGGGGTAATGTGATTTCGGGTTGCGAAGATAGAATCGTTTTGGACAAATTTAACGCCATCGCCACGCAAATGGCGGAAGAATATACAGACGAGCTGATGGAAGAAATGACAGCGCTCCAAGAGCAGGTTGATAATCGTGATGCGTGGGATATTGACAGTAAAATTGAAATGGCTATGGGCGCATTGCGCTGCCCGCCCAAAGATTGGCCCGTTGATAATTTATCAGGCGGGGAGGCGCGCCGCGTAGCCATATGCCAGCTTTTGCTCTCCAAACCCGACATGCTTTTGATGGATGAGCCAACCAATCATTTGGACGCGGAAACTGTTGCTTGGCTTGAGAACTATCTGATTAAATATACGGGCGCAGTTATACTGATTACTCATGATAGATATTTTCTTGACAACATCACGAACTGGACGCTTGAAATTGACAGAGGACATGGGCTTCCGCATGAAGGGAATTATTCTTCATGGGCGGCGGCAAAACATAAACGCATGCAGCAAGAAGGCCGTGAGGGCGATGCTAAAGAGCGCGCGCTTGCCCGCGAGCTTGACTGGATACGCTCTAACCCTAAAGCGCGCCAAGCGAAATCCAAAGCTCGTATCAAGTCTTATGAAGCTTTGCGCGACGCGGCGGAGCACGAAAAAGTTGGCGTTGCTGAAATCCGTATCCCGCTCGGGCCGCGGCTTGGCAATGTGGTTGTGGAAGCGAACGGCATTGAGAAAGGATTTGACAATAAACTGCTGATTAAAGACCTTTCTTTCCGCCTACCGCCTGGCG
The DNA here is from genome assembly GCA_965224735.1 of Robiginitomaculum sp. Lineage (GTDB taxonomy): Bacteria > Pseudomonadota > Alphaproteobacteria > Caulobacterales > Maricaulaceae > Robiginitomaculum_A. Next base: position 407,506 of record OZ245059.1, read on the forward strand.
GGATTGTTGGCGTTATCGGGCCAAATGGCGCGGGTAAGACAACGCTGTTTAAAATGATTACAGGGGCGGAAACGCCCGACAAAGGCACGTTCAAAGTTGGCGAAACCGTCAAGCTTGGCTATGTGGATCAAAGCCGCGACGCGCTCAATCCTGCCAATAATGTCTGGCAGGAAATATCTGGCGGGGTTGATGTTTTAGATCTTGGTAATCGCGAAATGAACTCGCGTGCTTATGTGGGCGCGTTTAATTTTAAGGGCACAGACCAGCAAAAAAATGTTGGCAAGTTATCAGGCGGGGAGCGCAACCGGGTTCACCTCGCAAAGATGCTTACCAAGCCGTCCAATCTGCTGCTCCTCGATGAACCGACCAATGATTTGGATATGGAAACATTGTCTGCGCTCGAAGTCGCGCTTGAGAGCTATGCGGGCTGCGCGGTTATTATCTCTCATGATCGTTTTTTCCTCGACCGGATTGCAACCCATATTTTGGCCTATGAAGGCGATAGCCATGTGGAATGGTTTGAAGGCAGTTTCTCTGATTACATAGAAGACAAAAAACGCCGACTCGGCGATGATGCCGATATTCCAAGACGATTAAAATTCATGAAATTCGAACGTTAAATCAATAACTTAATTTTCCCGTATGTTTTTGGTGTTGTTTGTTTTAAGTGCTATAGTCTTCATGAGGGTTTACAATTATGCTAAAAGACTGAAACTCTAAAAGGCCTAATAACCCCGTATGAATATATTTGTAAAAAGTGCTGTCCTAGATAACGCCGCTTAGGTGTTTTATATGGGCAATATGAGGAAGAGTAGAATTATAGCTAATTCACATTTGATTGATTGATTTTTTCGAGTTGGGTTTGAATGTTGTCTTTGATGTTTTTCTGTGAATGGGCGTTGGCTTTAATTGCTGATTTGAGGTTTGCCCACGTATGTTCTATTGGGTTTAGATCTGGGCTGTAAGGCGGCAGCATTAAGAGCTTTGCGCCTGTATTTTCTATACTTGCTTTAATGTCTTGTTCTTTGTGCCAATCCTTTGTGCCAAGGCGCGTTGCCCATAACAACCACCATGCCCTTTTTTAACCAAGCAAGGAGTTTGGTGTGTAGCCAATTCATAAACACGGATTTGTTGAGCGTGTGCTCATAGGTTTGTGTCGCAAAGAGCCTATACGATGATAACCACGCACTGATAATGTTCGTGCGCCCTTTACGTTTGCCAAACGTCAAACCATGCACACGTTTACCGCTAACTCCATATCCATGAGCGCGCGCCAGCTTATGGCAACCCCCGCTTTCGTCCAAATAAATACGGCTATCTTTTGGGTAAGTACAGTAAGTACAGATTAATTCTGCATAGGATTCGCGGCGCTCTTCATCTCGTTCACGGTATTGTGGCGCTTTTTTTTATCAAGAGGGTAGGCTAACTGTTTAGTCCGACAGTGTGCTGGTGTTGTGTATAGTGATCTGTCAACCAAGGAGGTTTTATGGGACAAGTATTACACGAAAGCGCCAAGACGACGTACATTACGAGAGCAGGGCTACAGCGATCGCAAGCTTCAACCCAAGCATTAGCCTTGCAATACGGATTGAATGTGAAAACGATTGCGAAATGGCGCAAACGCGATTTCACGCATGATGTCGCGATGGGGCCAAAGAAACGATCTTCGAGAGTGTTGAGCTGTAAGAGTTGAGCATTGAAGAGGAAGCTATGTGTGTGGCGTTTCGCCAGCATACATTATACTCCCACTACTCCATAACCCGAAATTTTTCATCTGAAATTATTCGGAAGTGTATAAGTTCATGTGTTTTGAGACTCATCCGCCATTTGGGTGTTTTGGATATACTCCATTGGCGTTAGTCCTGCAAGGGCGTGATGTGGTCTGTATGTATTGTACTTTTGCACGGCCTTTTTTAGCTCGAACCGCATGGCTCCGATGCTGTCGGCCAGGAGGTCTCGGCGGTAATAGAATTCTTCCTTAAAGGTTCTGTTTCCGCGCTCGACACCGCCGTTATAGGTTGGCCTGCTGGGCGGCAAGACGATGAGTGGAATGTTTACATCTTCACAGGCCTGTTCAAATTCTGCCATGAATTCCGAGCCGCCATCCCCTTGCGTCCCCGTACGCGCTGGGGCACGCGCGGCGTTGCGTTGAGCATATATTTCCCCGTTATTTCCCGCTATTTTCTTATTGACAATATAGGGCAACTGCCCTATATTTTTGATAGTCAAGAGGCACCACGCCTCACCAGAAAAGGAGACTGAAATGAAAAGTATAGAGAAACCGCTTATGGACACTAAAATCCAGGCAGAAATTGCCAAACTTATGGCCGAAACCGCTAAAATTAATTCAGAAAATCGTTGGTACCCGCTGATTGTTGGCTCAACCGCGACCTTAGCCATTGTGGCTATTGTTAAGATGTTTTTATAATGATGAGCGGTAAAGAAGTGAGAGAGGCTCGGCTTAGTCTGGGTCTTTCTTTATCCGATATGGCGCTTATGCTTGGTTATAAGAGCCAAAAAACCCAAAACCTGCGCACGATGCAAAACGATTTAGAAAACGGCTCCCGAAACACAAGAGAACCCCAAAAACGGCTTATTGATGCGTATATGTCTGGCTATAAACCAACTGATTGGCCTAAAGATTAATACAAGCCCCACTTTTTTGAAAATAATGCTAATTTATGCGGCTGATTTATCAAGCTCACTTAGTGTTTCAATCTTTAGACATAGCAAGCCACCTCAAGAATTACCTTATTTTTAAAGAACAGTCAAGCCCTTATTTAACTTTTTTCCCCTTTTTGTGGCAGCCAGACAGTTACCGAAATTAAAACCTGCAAGAAATCAACAAACTTGCGCGGGGCGTTTTGCGCGAATAACACGTTAGGACATGTCCACTTTGCCTTTGTCCATCCATATAAGGGTGTTCCAAAAACGGTTGGGTATGGGGCTTATTTCGCCGGATATATGCCGAGAAATCGTGCCAGGGTCAACGTCGACTAAAGGGTGCAGAGCAAATTTTCGTTGCGAGAGGCCAAGAGCCTTAATCTTGGCTGCGTATTTTTTATTGTGTTCCATGTTTATTGTGTCCCCTGTTTATTGTGTTTTATGTTAATGCTTGCTTGAAAAGAGGTGTGTTATCTATTATATATCTTGTGCGGGAGGTCTTTCGACCCCCCTGTGATTTACTTTTTATGACTGTTAATCTTTGAAAGTAACCACCACAAGAGTAGTATAATGATAAACAACACCTCCTTTCTGGTTGTTCGGCGGGGCGAATTCCCCTCCGATAACCATTTTATAACACAAAGTATTGCGTCACGCAATAGTAAACGTTGTTTTTATTCAAAAAAAAGATGATTTAATGTCGAAAAAAAATTTAACTCCAAGCGCTATCAAGGATGCGCGCAAACGCCTTGGCCTATCGCGGGTGGAATTTGGCCGAGCCCTTGGCTTTGGCGGTAATAACAACACGCTCAACAAGGCTATTTATGTGCTAGAAACAGACGCCGCCAGGCCCTTGCGACGAGAAAAGCAAGAAATCCTATTCGGATTATTAACAGATATTGAATTCGCAAGCCCCCAGCCTATAAGCCCCTAATTTTAATTAAAATAAAAACAGATATACTCCCACTACTCCATAACCCGAAATTCTTCATCTGAAATTATTCGGAAGTTGTCGGTTACGGTGTCTCGGAAATTTCTCCATTGTTTGGGTATGGTTTCTCGTAAGAATTTTAGTATTGCATGGCCAAATTTCGTAAATGTCGGGTAGAACCTGTTATGTGTCACACATCGATGCATGACGCCCCAAAGCCGCTCAATAGCATTTAGATGCGGGCAATATGTTGGCAGCCAGATTGGTTTTATTTTACAATCTTTGCGCTCTAGCCACTGTCTTACCTTGGCGGAGCGGTGATAAGGCGCATTATCCAAGATCAAGTAGATACGCTTTTTATCCAGATTGCGTGCCTCCAATTTCTCAAATAATTGAATGGCGTTGTCACTATCAACCCGGTCCACATCCATAAAGGGTGTGTCAAAATTCTCCAGATTAACCGCTGCGTGAATATTGACCCGCCTGCGCCCCGAGCTCCGCTTGATGGCCGTATTGCTGCCTTTACGCATCCAACCGTGGCCGCGTCTTGACTGATGTTCAGGGTGCACAGCATCACAGAAATATACCGTCTCATCAAGCGTTAAGCCGTTCAAGAGCTGCTGATAATTCTCTATAAATTCAGCCTGTGCCTGCTCGTTAGTATGAGCTGGTAAAGGCGTAGGCTTTTTGTATTCAAAACCCAAACGATGCAGTAATTTGATACAGCCAGACTTGGAATAATCGACTTGCCAGTTGTGCCAGATAAAGGCGCGAACCTCGTGTACATTCTGACAGACACGAGCCTCCAACCAAGACACAAGAACCGTTTCTATGTCCACACTCAATTTGGAGAAACCACCCTTGTAATCAAAGCTCGCCATCAGCTCGAAACCACCCTCGGCATATTTTTTGTACCAAGTGCGGATTGTATCATCATGCATAAGTTCATATAGATGTGAGGCTTTTTAGGTTTGCTTTATTTAAGTTGCTTCCGCCATGTTGGGTTTGTTACGAACCAAACTGGAGGAAGCAGCTATGCAAATCAAATATCTACACCCGAATATCTATAAACTGTACGCTTGGGCGCGTACACAAGAATGTCTGGATTCCAAGGCGTAAGCCCGAAAAGAGCAGGAGCATGGACGGGATAATTCAGGGAGGTCTAAATTCTAGGGGTTTCCAATCGTTCGGTTGTGAAGCTACCCCCGTCGGAGGGTGAGGAGCGGGTCTAACATCCATTGCATGAGAGTTCGGCGATCAACAATGAGGTCTCCTTGCAGGGTCATGCCTGATTTGAGAGGAACTTCTTTACCATAGGCGGTGACAGATTGTTTATAAAGGCCAACAGTTACACGAAAAACCGATTGTTCGTAAGGAATGGGAGCATCAAGTTCACCGGGTCGATAGGGCGAGGTAGATACAGTTTTGATGATGCCTTTTTGAACTCCAAATTTTTGGTAAGGAAACGCATCAACGAGCAGATTTACCTCCTGCCCTGGTTCAAGGAAACCAGCTGAGCGAGATGGTGCTAGCAAGTGGACAACTAACTCTGATCCTGTGGGGATAATCATGACAATGGGGGCGTTTGGTGAAATGCTTTGCCCGACTGTGCCTTGCAAAGCTGTAACTGTACCTGATAACGGACTCCGAACTAGATATTGCCGTGTGGCTTCCAAACCAGCTCGGCTATCTTCAAGTTGACTAATTTGTACACGGATTTGAGAAAGGTCTCTGTCTTCGGTGTTATTTAGACTGGATAATGTATGGCGAACTTCTGTGAGTGTACCTTGCCGCGTAATAATTTGCTGATTAATGCCTTCAATACTTAACCGCTGCGTTATGTCATTCGAGCGAGCATTGTCGAGCTCTAATTGTGACGTTACTTCTTGCTTGGTTAATCGCTCAAACTTGCCCAATTGTTGCGAGGCGATTTCAACGGCTTTTAATTGTAGGGTTTTACGAGTTTTCAATCCCTTCAGTTCACGTTCATAATTGGTAACTTGGGAATTTAGCCGCTCATGTTCTTGTTGGTAGCGGGTTTTAATATTGGCAATTTGTTCACTTAATTCTGACAGGCGAACATCAATGCTTGCAATGCGCTGCTCTCCAACAAACCCGCTTTCCGTTTCTGTATCAACCCGGCTTTCAAACAAAGGCGTGCCAGCTTCTACAGTATCGCCTTCATTGACAAATACCTGTATGAGCCGCCCTCCTTGGTCGGCTCTAACAATGGATAGTCCGCTTGATGGAGCCAAATAACCAAGAACGGTTTCCTTGCGTTTATACTCACCCGTCACTAAAAATCCGACAAGCGCCAATGTTATGACAAAAAACACGCCTGTGATAACATAAAACCCGACAGGCTGCACGAGGATGACCTCCCCGTGTAACTTCTGGCGTTTGTGGTCTATAGATTCTTGGCGAAAAAGGGACATTGAAATAAAACTTTAATTCTTTGGTAAACTCTAAATGTGAAAGTAACACTTTGGAGGAATTATTTGCACTCAACAGATTCAGGTTGAGCAGGAAAACCAAAGATTTCGATCAGTTGGGATGAATTATTTTTCTTGCGAGTAACTTTTAGTGTTAGGCTAAAATCCTCTAGTACATCGATTGTTGCAATAAAATCTTGAGGGTTTCGTGCCGACCATTCGCGAGCAAAACTCTGGTCAGTGTTGGGTGGTTTGTCTAAAGTGTCAGGTATGTTATTATAAGTTGCCATGCAACCATTTCGTTCAACCCGAATACCTTCTCTAAAAAAAGAAGCTATATTGACCGACCTGCTGCTAGTATTTGGTGGAATATTAAAAGTTAACTCACCAGAGGTTATTATTATGGAGTGCTGTGTGTGATTGACAAATTGGACATTCGGATATATTTGACATCCAGTGATCAGTAGAGCAATTCCACAAAGGAAAACTTTCTTTACTGAATGCCAGTTCAATAATGGCATGCTAAAATGGAGTTGGTGGATTTGAATATGGGCCCCTTTCCATAGGGTTTCCTTCGCCGAAAGGACTGCCTCCATTAATTCCAGCTAAAATGGCTCCGCCAGCCCAAGCTATCAAATAAAACGGCCCGAGCATATTTGATTGTTTAGTATGAGCATTTTCGTGAGCTATTGTGCCTGGCTTACCCGTAAGTCCCACGCTATAAATTTGAACATTGCCTAATGTGAGAGCTGAACCTGATACCATGAGTGGATTGTTACCAAACTGTATGGTAGACCCGCTGATGGAAATTGTGGCGTCACCGTTCCCAAATGCATGATCTATTGCAAATCCTGTGAAGCCAATTCCGAGTCCAATCACTGAATTAACTCCTCCCCAAATTGCGCCGCCTATATCTCCTAATATACCAGCCGCTAACAAAGATGGATCATGCTGCCCATTAATATGTCCACCACTTACACATTTCATTTCTGCTAAACTAAGATCCCGTATCATAAATTCCTCCTAGGTTGAGTTCACACGGTACATTCTCTATAGCACAGTTTTAGGAAAAATCTAGCATTAAGAGTACAAAGGGTTATGATGCAAAAAGCGTTGTGTTAGCGCGAATGGCCAAAATTAAAAGAATACTTTGGAGGAATTATTTGCACTCAACAGATTCAGGTTGAGCAGGAAAACCAAAGGCTTTACGGCCAAAACCGCTTAAAGCGTTTTTCATTTTACCCCAGAAACCACCTTGTCTTTGTGCCATTCCCATAGCAGCATACACATTTCCAAAGCCTTTGAGCACGAAAATGAATTGAGAAAGTAGTATTATGAAAAATAAAACGATCATACTTCCTACTAAGATCCTTAATGGGGTGGGCTGGTTTTTCATTATCAAACTCTTTTACTCAATGAAAAATTAACCAAAGTATATTCACTAGTACTGAGCCCAAAAAAACGTAGCAAACTCCAGCGATTAACATAGCCTCGTTGTTTCGCACCCTTGAAAAAAACTTTAGATATAAAATCGCGAATGATGAAAAAGATAGGATCATTGTTAGAGAATTTACAGCATCTATGTGGCCTTTAAAAAGTAGAAGTATAGAAATGAAAACTGCAATAAAATAAATTGAAACAGGGACAAGGGCCTCTAGAAACATTTGTCGTACATCTTTGCCAGATTTCATCTTAATGACCAGCTTATTAATTGTGAAGATAAGTCCCGTACCTCTTTGCATAGGATACGGGGCATGGGATACGGGGTTTTATTACATTCATTGCTTTACACTACCACAAGCGGCACCCGCAGAATTCGCGAATAATCCTACCATACTTGTACCAAAAGCAAAACTAAACGCAGCTACCGAAGTTCCACCTGTTATTGGGGCGGTTAGTGTAGCAATGGTTGCAAGGGCGCCAATACCTGCAAGCGCAAGTCCTCCATACTGCACCCCCTTACAAAAATCTTCGTTTGCTTGGTTAGGGTTGTAAGGTTTGTTATCACCAGAACCGCTGAAAGCGTTTTTCATTTTACCCCAGAGACCACTTTTCTTGGTGCCAGTTGAGACCACTTCGTCTCCGCCTCCGTACAGAGGAGGTCGATACGGATCTACGAAGCGGGAGTGTTGCTCATCGTCCATGATACCAGGTAGTTTCTCATGAAAATACCCACCACTTACACATTTCATTTCTTCTAAACTAAGATCCCGTATCATAAATTCCTCCTAGTTGAGTTCACACGATACATCTCCTATAGCACAGTTTTAGAAAAAGTCTAGCATTCAATTGACAAAGTGTTATGACGCTAAAGGTGTTTGTGACAACTTTACGGCTTTTGGGAATATCAATATATGGCGACTTTACCTCACGGCACAGAAAAACTTAATCTATTTCGCTGGAATAAACTCCCAGTTATTTTGCAAGCGGAAGCGGCGGAATGTGGGCTTGCTTGTATCGCAATGGTAGCAGGTTTTTATGGTTATCAGACGAGTTTAATGGAACTGCGCCGTAAGTTTTCTGTATCCCTCAAAGGGACAAATCTTCAATCGTTGTCCCTTTGCGCCGATCAACTTGGCCTGTCCGCTCGTGGATTAAGGTGTGAACTTGAGGATTTAGGGCGGCTTAAAATGCCTTGTATACTCCATTGGGGGCTTAACCATTTTGTGGTTCTCAAAAAGGTAAGAGGAAAAAGGTCACCATTCATGATCCTGCACGGGGTAAACGAAATATCCTGATCACTGAGGTTTCCAAACATTTTACTGGCGTTGCACTTGATTTGACACCCACACCCAATTTCGAGAAAAAAGAAGATAAGCAGCGGGTACGCATATTTGATCTTTGGTCAAAAATGACAGGGTTTATACCAGTTATTCTTCAGATTATCGGGATTACAGTAATCCTTCAAGTATTTGCTGTACTAGCGCCGTTAGTGAACCAGCTGGTTGTTGACGAGGCGATTGCCAAAGGGGACGCTAATTTTCTCAAGGTTATTATTTTAGGTTTTGCCGTTCTTTTATTAATACAAACGGCCATTGGCGTTTTGCGGTCTTACATATCCATGTATTTTGGTACGCTTTTGAATTTCCAGATGAGCTCTAATATTTTGCGGCATGTAATGCGGTTGGAAGCTGAGTTTTTTGAAAAGCGGCATATTGGCGATATCATGTCTCGGATGGGGTCTTTGAAACCTGTACAGAATTTATTCACAACTGTTTTTGTCACTGTGCTTCTTGACGGCATTATGGCCTTTGTAACGGCTATCATCATGTTCTTGTATTCGCCTTTGCTTGGAGGTGTCGTCTGCGGTGTGATTGTTCTGTCATTTTTATCCCGTCTTGCCACATTCCCATATGTCATTAGGCTGACTGAAGAGCAAATACAAAAGGATGCTGATTTACAAACAATTTTCTTGGAAACTATTAGAGGAGCCCGAACCATCAAGATTTTTGGCAGAGAGCAAGAACGCCACGCTTTTTGGCAAAACGCCTATGCTGATAGCATGAATGTCGGACTACGATTGCAAAGATTTGGAATTTCTGCGGGAGCGGCAGGGGGTATATTATTTGGTTTGTTGGAGCTTGGGATTTATTATCTTGGGGCAATGTTGGTAATTGATCAAAAGCTGACATTGGGTATGTTTTTCGCTTTTCAATCCTATCGCGGGCAATTTACAGGCCGAGTTAACTCTCTTATTGGGTTGTTCTTTTCATTCAAGACAGTCGGGCTGCATCTGGAACGATTGGCCGATATTGTCTATGCCAACCAAGAAAAGGGCATTGATGCTCCGTTGATGGTTGGTAAGGATTTAACGGGGCAAATTGATGTTAAAAATATAAAGTTTCGTTATGGCGATAATGAGCCTTGGATTTTGGATGACGTCAGTTTTTCAATCAACCCAAAAGACCGAGTGGCTTTAATCGGGTTGTCTGGCGGAGGAAAAACTACACTACTCAAACTTCTTATCGGTTTGCATAACCCGATTGAAGGAGAAATTCTTTATGACGGACGCCCACTTTCAGCAATAGGCGTCAGAGCCATAAGAAATCAGATTGGTGTAGTCATGCAGGACGATAGGCTTTTGTCGGGTTCTCTTTATGACAATATTAGTTTTTTCGATCCTGATATTGATGCTGAAAAAGTAGAGGTCTGTGCAAAACAAGCCCGTGTCCATAAGGATATTATGAATATGCCAATGGGCTATCAAAGCCTTGTTGGAGATATGGGTTCCATCTTATCGGGTGGGCAGAAACAGCGTGTTCTTTTGGCTCGGGCTTTGTATAATGACCCTGACATCATTTTTTTAGATGAAGGGACGGCAAATTTGGATCAAGAGACAGAAAAAAAAGTCATAGAAGAATTGACCAAACTCTCTGCAACGCAAATTATTGTTGCTCACAGACCCGCCGCCATTAATGCGGCTAACCGTGTTTTTTATGTGGAAAATGGGCAAGTCAGAGAAATAGACAAACCTGCAAATAGTATGGAGTAATACACGTGAACGAAGGCTTGGAATTCAAGGCAGAGTTTGAGTAAACCTGTGCAGACGGATGAACCTATACATCGCATCGACGCACCTTGCGGGCCAGTCTATATCTGGTAGTATCGCAAATTCTCCGAAAATTCTTAGGCACTGGATAAACCAACCAAAAGCATTTACGGCGAGCCTTGCACTATTTTGTGGGCTGGAAAAATTACCACTCGCCGTGCCAAGTCTTTTAACAATGTACTAAAGGGATTTATTCGTCTAGCGTCTCAACCACAAAATTATTATTGGTGAAAACGCAAATATCAGCCGCAATTTCCATGGCTTTGCGGGCTAGCTTTTCTGCGTCTTTCTCATAGCCATCTAGTGCGCGGGCAGCGGCGAGAGCGAAATTTCCACCTGAGCCAATGGCCGTGATCGCGCCGCCGTCTTTACCCACATCAGGTTCGACTACATCGCCATTGCCCGTAAGCACATAAGTTTCTTTTTTATCGGCAACAATCATCATGGCTTGCAGCTGGCGCAATACTTTGTCCGTACGCCAGTCCTTGGCAAGCTCGACGCAAGCGCGAGCAAGTTGGGTTGGAAACTGCTCAAGCTTGGCTTCAAGCCGCTCCATCAGCGCAAAAGCATCCGCCGTGGCGCCCGCAAACCCAATAATTACAGACCCGCCAATAATCCTGCGCACTTTACGTGCACTGCCTTTCATGACCGTATTGCCCGCGCTAACCTGTCCGTCACCAATCACAACAACTTTGCCGCACTTGCGCACAGTTAATATAGTCGTCCCGCGCCACTGGCTCGCATCCGCGTAATTATAACTCATATTTATCTCCTTAACGCTAACATGGTGATTTAGCGCCAGAGGTCAATATGTGGGCATATTATTTTACCTTAGCTCTCAACGTCGCTAGCCAATTGCAAGCCTGACCCCGCGTAATATAAGCCGTTTTGTTGTAAGCGCCTTAATGATTATAGCGTTTTTTTATCAAACTTCTCACTTGTGTCCAGTGCCATTGTTTTAGCAGTAAATTTACACTTTGTTTACCCCTCGTTTACTCTCGCGGTTTACATTCTCTTAAACCATTCTTTTGGCTCCTAAACCTTTTTTTTGGAGAGACATGTGCTGCCACCTGCGCAAATGACCCGCGAGTATCATAATGATTATAATCGAGAAGATTATGATAAAGCGCTCTTGGATGAGAACATTTCTGCGCCCAGTGCATTAAAGCGGGCTTTGTGGGCATTTTTTGTTGCTGGCGTGGGCCTTATTATTACCGTGGCTATTCTTACATTTTCGCCCTTCGACAATACAGCGGATACGGCCAGCTCCGCCCCTACAATTCATAATTTTTTAGGTAGGCCCAGCGCAAGCCTTGCGAATTTTCTATTGCAATTTATTGGCTGGGCGGCATTTCCCCTTGGCGCACTTATGATATTCGCCGCCGCACGCGCCGTTTTAATACCGCGCCTTAGTGCAACCCGTTTGGACACGGTGCGGCGCTCTGGCCTGCTTGTGTCTAGCATCATCTTTCTATCTATGTTTTTAGCCGCCTTCCCAGTGCCCCAGTCTTGGCCCATGGCCACAAGCATTGGCGGTTGGTTTGGCGATGGCGTATTTGCGTGCCTTAAAGGCCTGTTTCTTGCCGTCAATGCGCCCAACAAAGTAGCAGGAGCGCTCACAGCATTTTTAGCGTTTTGCGGCCTTGGCTATAGCATAGGTAGGTTTTTGGGCATGGTGGAACGCGATGTGGTTTTACTTCTTGATGCAACAGGGCTTGTTTGGGCGACGTTTCGCGTGCGGCTCGACCAATTTATTTTATTTTTAAAACGCAAGTTTCAAAAGGACTATATTGACCCAATGGAGAGAGCAGAGATTGATAATGCACATACTTGGGTTGAAGGGTCAGCAGCGCAAGTTCAGCCTGAATATGAACCTGAACATTATGACGAAGCCCCTTATGACGAGGCGATTGCATCCGCTCCTGTGCCTAATGCTGTGTGCGAAGCGAATGCAAAGCCTGCCTCCACGCCGCGCAAAACTATTAAAGGCGGAAAATTTGTGTTGCCCAAAGTTAACCTCTTAAACATCCCCCCGCCCCGCATAGCTGTTACAGACGCGGGAGCACTGCAAAAATCAGCCGAGCAGCTTGGCGTGGTGCTGGAAGACTTTGGCGTAAAGGGCGACATTGGCGCCGTGCGTCCTGGCCCTGTTGTGACTTTGTATGAATTTGAACCTGCGCCTGGTGTGAAATCCTCGCGCATAATAAACCTTGCTGATGATATTGCCCGCTCTATGGCAGCCAGAAGCGCGCGGGTCGCCGTGGTGCCTGGCCGCAACGCGATTGGTATTGAGTTACCAAACCGTCGCCGCAAAACTGTTTATTTGCGTGATATGCTGGCTAGCCGCGCTTTCAAAGACTGCGGCCATAAATTGCCACTGGCGCTTGGCGAAGACATTGGCGGCAAACCGTTCTTTGCTGACCTTGCTAAAATGCCACATATGCTTGTGGCGGGTACAACGGGCTCTGGTAAATCGGTTGGTATCAACTCTTTCATCCTTTCGCTCATGTACACCCTGTCGCCAAACCTTTGTAAGTTCATTATGATTGACCCCAAAATGCTTGAACTCTCCGTTTATGACGGCGTACCGCATCTTCTAACCCCCGTTGTGACCAACCCCAAAAAAGCTGTTGTCGCTCTAAAATGGGCCGTGCAAGAAATGGAATCTCGTTATAAAAATATGGCCAAAATCGGCGTGCGCTCTATTGCAGGCTATAATGACAAAGTAACTGCTGCGCAAAAAGCGGGCGAGCAGCTCTCGCGCACAGTGATGACTGGATATGACAAGGCCACGGGCGAGCCAATGTACGAAACAGAAATGCTAGAGTTCGAATTTATGCCGTTCATCGTCATCATTATTGACGAAATGGCCGACCTTATGATGGTGGCAGGCAAAGACATAGAAGGCACAGTGCAACGCCTCGCACAAATGGCGCGGGCTGCGGGCATTCATATGATCATGGCAACACAGCGCCCATCCGTTGATGTGATTACGGGCACGATCAAAGCCAATTTCCCAACGCGAATTTCGTTCTCGGTCAGCTCTAAAATTGATAGCCGCACTATTTTGGGAGAGCAAGGCGGCGAGCAATTACTCGGCATGGGCGATATGCTGTTCATGCTGGGCGGGCGCAAACCACACCGCTTGCACGGGCCTTTTGTCTCTGATGACGAAGTGGAAAAAATTGCAAACTTCATCAAAGCTCAAGGCGCACCAACCTACCTGGAAGACATCATAGTCGACAAAGAGGAAGAAGCAGAAGCAGGCGGCCCGGCCTCCAAGACGGGCGACGAAACATTTGATAAAGCCGTCGACATAGTCGCCACCACCAGAAAATGCTCGACCAGCTACATCCAACGAAGACTATCAATCGGCTATAACCGCGCCGCCAATATAGTCGAGCGCATGGAAGCCGAAGACATGATCGGTCCTGCTGGCGCTGGCGGTAAACGCGAAATATTCTTACCTGAGATTGAGGCGTTTTAGGGGGTAATATGCCTTTTCTGCATGTCCGTCTTCATATAAAATAAACTGGATTTAAGCCTGAGTTTAGCGTGGGTTTAGCGAGAGTTTTCTCACCTTTGTTGGTTTATATTAAGCGGCGGCTTTGCGGTATTGTGCTGTGAGCGTTAGCGCAGGAATACCCTTGAGGTGCATGGGGGGAGGTGCCATGGGGGTGCAAGCGCGAATGGTGCGGCTAGGCTCCCTGTAGGTTGGGCTTGGCTCGGTGTTTCAGTTCTAGGTGCGGTCATTGGGTTAGCTGTTTAGTCCCACAGTGTGCTGGTATGGGTTTACGTTAAACCGTTGTGGCTCCTTTGTAGATATTTTGCAAATATATTCGTAAGGCGTGAGGCCTTTGAGGGTACGGTTCATGCGTTCCATCTGTCCATTCGTCCAAGGGTGCTGGATGTCATGTTCGTGACACACATGATCAAAGATATGTATGCCAGCATATTTATCTTGTTTGCGATTGGTGAACTGTATCTCGTTATCAGTAAGAAGGGTGTGGATTTTATAAGGCACGGTTGTGATTAGCTTAGGTAAAAATGTTGCAGCAACCATTTTCGTTTGCCGCGCGTGCAATTCAACATATGCATATTTCGATGTCCGCTCTATGCCAACAAACATGTAGAGTTTTCCTTCCTCTGTGCGCACTTTGGCAATATCAACATGAAAATACCCTATTGGATATGTCCTGAACACCTTCTTTGCAGGTTTGTCATTTTTCGGGTTGGGGAGACGGCTTATACCGTGGCGCTGATAACAGCGGTGTAGAGCGGATCTGGAGAGATGAGGAAGCGTCTCTTGCAAAGCATACAGACAATCATCAAGAGGCAGTAATGTATGCTGGCGAAGCGCCACACACATAGCTTCCTCTTCAATGCTCAACTCTTACAGCTCAACACTCTCGAAGATCGTTTCTTTGGCCCCATCGCGACATCATGCGTGAAATCGCGTTTGCGCCATTTCGCAATCGTTTTCACATTCAACCCGTATTGCAAGGCTAATGCTTGGGTTGAAGCTTGCGATCGCTGTAGCTTTGCTCTCGTAATGTACGTCGTCTTGGCGCTTTCGTGTAATACTTGTCCCATAAAACCTCCTTGGTTGACAGATCACTATACACAACACCAGCACACTGTCGGACTATACAATTAGGGCGTGAACTCCCTTACTGATTGACCTGATTCCGCAGTATATTTATAACAGTTTGATCACAAACAGCCAAATCATAGAGCGTGGCTAGAAGTTCCTCAGTCAAACCTTTGTCTAGTGGTGGTAACGTAATTCCTGTTGCTTGCCATTCAGGATAATTTTCCCAAAATATTATATCTTTTTCAATAAAGCTTCCAAATGTATCAAAAACTGAATATACCAACTGAGTTACGGACGAATGGAAATTACCAAATGATTTTAAGTGCACAGTTGCTGTGTTATTTTGTTCTTTTAATATTGTGGTGAATACATTTAATTTTAATTTATATGCTAACTCTGCCCATGAAATAGTATAGCGGACACACTTGTTTTGTAGTGGTATCCAAGTATTAGAGGCATAGTCTATAAGAACATCTGCCATGATAAACAAAATACATTCATTGTTGATACATTTCTTAAGTTCCTTGCGTCCCAAAGTCGCAGAAAATTCAAGCCCCTTTGGTGGCATATATTTGGAGTGATTTAATCTTTTACTTAAGGCTTCCGTTGTTATGGCTATACAGGGAATATTGACCTCAAGGAGAAACTGTAACAATAGAAAGTAGGATTTTGTATGAAACGAAACAACGATTGTTCCACTTTCATTATTTCTAATTTTACGCAATGATTCCTCCAAATCATCACCCACATATTTTAACGTTGGCATCGGGGAACGACCAGATGTTATAGCAATAAACCTTTTTTCATTTTCCTTACGGCGAATGTCGATCTCTTTTTGCATTCGCTCATATTTTTCTTGATCATCTGCTATCGTCTTCTCCTACACTACTAGGTATGGTTGTTTTAATGGTTTTTAGGTTCAAATTGAGTATAGTCTTCTCAATCTTAGTGCCTGTGTCTCGCAAACTTATCTCCGTTTGCATGTAATGTGCTATGCAACGCAACACCTCTAAACGCCTTGTTTTTGAACGCTGAGCGCGTTTTGAAATGTCTAACAAAGATACAAAAAACCTATCCCCATATATTCTCAAAGCCTGTTGAAATATATCCTTTTGAATATTTGGTAAAGAAACCTCACGACAGTTAAAAGGCGTTTTTTTGTTGTTGTGATAAAATTGAGTTGTGTCCGAAATATTGTAAAGTACAGCTTCTAAATGGTTTGTAT
Organism: Robiginitomaculum sp.; assembly: GCA_965224735.1. GTDB lineage: Bacteria > Pseudomonadota > Alphaproteobacteria > Caulobacterales > Maricaulaceae > Robiginitomaculum_A. The sequence goes on from OZ245059.1 coordinate 423,901, forward strand.
AAACACTATTACCATTGATTTCTAACTTTGTAACAGGGCTGGAGAGCATTACGTGTGCGCCTGTATCACAATAAATATCTATATTCTGAGGGTTTTTTCTAATAGTCAAGACAGCCTGTATACTTATAATCACTTTGCCGTGTTCCCCTAGCTTTGGAGAGGCACCATAAAAAAACGTGAGCGTTTTACCCATGTGGTTTTTTTAACCATTTAGGAATGGATAGGCCAATCGACACTAATATTAATGATACAAAACTGAATTGTAGAATATTCATCCATGAAGGGGAGGTAAAAACAAGAGGAGTTAATCTTAGTAAAAAGGATCCCATCATAAAAACAAAAAAACCTATTACTGCGATTGTTAACATGAGGCAGAGCGAAAAAATTACTTGTTTAATTTTTTCTCGTTTGATTTGCTTTAAACACTCTTCCAGTATTCGGTACCCATCTAAATGAAAAATTGGTAGAAGGTTCAAAAAAACCAAAATAAAATTCATCATTATGGCATATTTAAGAAAACCCCAAGGGTTAAAAAAATAAACTGTACCCATTAATATAGACGCATACAGTTGAAACATGATACCCGTGGAAAAAACAATTATACGCTCTCTAAAACTGAGTAATTTTAGAAGACTAATCCTAGAAAAAAACGCTGGAAAAATTAAATATAGTCCGCCACCGATATCATCAACCCTAACATTAAATTTTCTCGCCGCTGCACAGTGCCCTATTTCGTGCCAAAAGAGAAGACTGGCAAGGAAAATGTAATAGAGTACTCCTTCTCTAAAACCTGTTACAGGTGAGGAAAGCACGACATCATCCCTGAAAATTAAAATTGAACTCATAATATTTAATACAACAAGAATGATGAAAATCATAAAATAGCGTTTCTCCGGCACTAAAGCTTTAAATGTTTCCCCTAATAGGTTGGCAACAGGTTCAGAAACAAAAGAAACACTTGATAAAAATTTTCTAGCATGGTCTTTCTTGTTTGGGTCTGCAGGAGGTAGAACCGCCTGTTTTACATCAAACATTGTTCCCTCCTTATAAGTAGATGGTAACAGTAGGCGACGACCTGCAACAAAAACTGTTTTTTGGTTAAGGACTGTATGAATAACAGGATTAGTTTTATGTCTATCAAACAACATAACTTATATTGCAACTTTACATCGCATTGACCCTGTTGGAAAAAAACCCTGCTTTGTGATTTTTTTGCGAATTTTTTTATTGATGTACATTTGCTGTACTTTGGTGTTTTCAAAAGGGTAGACTTTTACATTTTTTAGACAACTTCTTATAAAGAGTTCTTCAACAAGAAGGAAAAGCACTTTTGTAGCTTTAATATCTTCCCAAGTTTTAGGTTTACCATCGATATGTTTTCCAAAACTTTTTGTTCCATATTCTTCAGCGGTACGGTATAAAAACCATCCTTTTGGAACATTATATTTCTCTAAAAACATAAGATGATTTTGGTGATCTTTAACAAGTTGCTTTTCTTTTTCTTTTGTTTTGGCTTCCAAAAGAGCTTTTTTTAATAAACCCTTATCAAATGAGCCGTGAAGAGCAAAGTATGCATTTTTGTTGATACGGACGGATTTAGCAACAGGAATAAAATAGTTTGCACAAGATGAATTACATTCATTTTCTACAACCATATCTGCATCAAATGTGGCTAATATATTTGCAATATTTAACCCTGCAGACCATGCCCCACCCTGACTGTTCAAAACAACCGTTTGAATAGGTTTTGAAGTGTGCGACTGTACACACAACAACATGTCTTGGTTTATTTGACCTGACAGAGTAAGGGTTTGATTGTCATCTGAAATAGAACAGGGAAATTGTAGTTTGCCAGTATTATTGATTGTTACGCAAGCAGACAAGGTAAACAATAAAAAGGTGATAGTTAGCGATTTATACACAAATATTCCCTAATTAGCCTATGTTGTTGTGCACAATTATTTAGTTTTTTTTGCTTTAACACTACCTTCACAAGTTTCTGGGTTTGACGAGCATTTAATCTGATACTCCATCTCTACAGCACTTGAACAGTTGTTAATATCTAAACACCCTGAGCCAAACATTATAATTTCGTCTAACTCAATTATCTCATTTGTTACTTTAGTATGCGTGTGTGTTCTCCTTCATGGTTGTTAAACTTACAATTTTATATTAAGTATGAATTAAACATAAAGTCAATATTGTGGGGTCGTTTGGTAATACCCCCATTTTTAGTGGGGGCGTGAAGTAGGCTTATTTTAGGCGGCGTGTTTCATGTGCTGCCTAAGTTTTTGGGCGGGTGTTATGCCGCTTATGGCCATGTTAGGCCTGTCATTATTGTAAGTCCAGCGCCATTGAGTGGCTGTATAGGTTCATGTGTTTTGAGACTCATCCGTCATTTGGGTGTTTTGAATGTAGGCCATTGGTGTTAGCCCTGCAAGGGCGTGATGTGATCTATATGTGTTGTATTTTTCAACCGCCTTTCGGAGTTCAAATCTCATGGTTCCGATGCTGTCGGCCAGGAGGTCTCTTTTGTAATAGAACTCTTCTTTAAAGGTTCGGTTTCCACGCTCTACGCCGCCGTTATAGGTTGGCCTGCTGGGCGGCAGGACGATGAGCGGGACGTTCAAATCTTTGCAGGCCTGTTCAAACTCGGCCATGAATTCCGAGCCGCCGTCCACCTGTATGGATTTTATGGTGAACGGTGTTTTGTCGATAAATTCTTTTAAGAACCGTTTTGCAGAGGAAGCCTTAGCATGTGAATAAACCTGCGCGTGAATGAATTTGGACTTTCTCTCCCAAGCCTGGAAGTGTTTGACGGTGATACCGTTTTTGGTCACCGTCATGTGATCGATCTGTACGCGTTCGCCCATTTTCATGAGCTTGTAGGCCTTGTAGATCCAGCGTTTGGCGTGGGTATTTCTGAAGTTCCTTTTCTTTCTAGCGCGCGGGGCAGAGCGTGATTTTGTGATGATGCCTTTAGTGAACAAAGTTTTTAATATACGTCCAACTGTGCTGGCAACTGTGCTGGCGCTTATAGTCTGGCCGTGGTCACGGCGCAGGACAACGGCAATCTTGTCCTTACCCCATCTTGTCCTTACCCCATGTCTGATTTTCTCTGCGTATACGCAAGACAAGCTGCTTCTCGGCTTCGCCCCATTTGGGTTTATTGAGGCTATGGGGCCGCTTTGAGAGCGGTGTAATTCCGTGTGCAAGCCTATCCAAAACCTTTTTGTAACGATAATATGTCGCCCGCGATATACCGACAAATTCGGCACATTTACGCTCACTGACACCCTCGAATTTCAGGCTTTGCCATTGCCGTACCGCGTCTTCGTGCTTGCGCCTGTAGACATCCAGACATTCTTGTGTACGCGCCCAAGCGTACAGTCTATAGATATTCGGGTGTAGATATTTGATCTGCATAGCTGCTTCCTCCAGTTTGGTTCGTAACAAACCCAACATGGCGGAAGCAACTTAAATAAAGCAAACCTAAAAAGTCTCACATCTATATGAACTTATACATAGGAAGATGGTTAAAAAGTGTTAACAAATATAATTAGCCCAGTTAAGATATGACGATTTTTTTATCCACCTGTTTCAAAAACTCTGGCTTGTGCGCCACAATAATGCGGGTCATGATTATGCTTGTAATGAGCCAGGTAAAAACATCTACGGACTTATAGAATAAACATGGGCAAGGAATTCACCTGTAAAATTATAAAAACAGTGCGTAAATGTTGAAAAAATATATGCCTTAGTGTGTGAGCCCATATTTGTCTGTAACACATAAAAATATACAAAATAAAAAAAGAAAAATGCTGTTGCCCCAAGAACACCAAATAAGCCACTCCCATGCTCAAAATAGGACAAAAATAAAATGGGTAATAATGGTAGCCACCAACTTTTATGTATTTTTTGACAAATTAAAACAATTGCCATGAGAAAAAGATTCTCAAAAAATGGTACAAATACGTTGGTAGAAAGAGATTCATACCCAAACCAAGCCACATTAGAAAAGGTACTATTTATACCATTTGTTTGGAGTAATTTCCATGCCTTAGAAAATACATTTTCTCTAAAATGAATACTACCCATTAGCATTATTGATATTCGTGCTAATATTCCAAAAAGGATGGAAATAGCTATATTCCCAATAATTCGATTCATATGACTAAGTACTCCCCCCAAAAAAAGGGGGAGTAAAAATACATTTATTTATGCTAAAGGCCAAAGAAACCCCGAATGGCATCAATCATTTTGTTGGCATTGTCGGTAGATGCTTTATCGTTTGCTGCAACGGCGCCGCCTGCAGCAGCATAGGCACTTTGAGTACTGCTACCAGATGAGCTACTTTGTTTTCCCTCAAGACAAAAACTTGCTCCAGTTGATCCACCAGTAACAAATTTCATTTCCATATTAGTTAATTCACGCGTGTTTTTCTCCATATTTAGCGTTTTACAAAATACTCAAATTATGAAGAACAAGTTCGGGGCGACATATTTCGATATATCGAGATGCCCCCCAAAATGTCAACTGCCCAATCCCGATCCTACGGTTTTGAGTAATGTTTATATTATGGATAAAAGGCATTACTGTCAAGATACACTCGTATCAAATGCCAAATGGTTTTGAGTTTATATTTTGAGCCTTTGAAACTTCAACAATACCGTTGGTTGGTGGACAATAGGCTCATATACGTTCGTTTGTGAGCTTTAATAGTGTTGCTAACATTATCGATTTTGAGAGTATTAAGAAACAAAGATAGTGCCTATGGCAAGGCAAAGCCTTGAAAATTTAATCTCATCCAAATATACTTCAGAGAGCTTCAGGCTTTTTAAAAAGCGACATTTTTTTTTGGCATCGAAGGGATGTTTTGTATGACTAATAAACACTTTTTAGGCCCAAGATCAGCACAAAGTGGTTTTTTAAACCGTATCCCCAATTCATCATTTAGAACCTGTGAGGTAGGAAGCCAATAATCATATTTATAATTGATTTCCACTGTGGAGCATTTTGTTTGGTTTACATAAAATGGCATCTCCCAAAATAGATCTATTTTTTTGATCTGAAAGTCTAGAAAATCGCTGTCTAAATTGCGAACACTTTCGAAGGCACGCAAGTGTTTTCCAAAACACGCCTCAAATAACTCAGGCTTAGATGACATTGCTTTGCGTGCGATGAGCGGGTTATGATGAAAACCGATCAAAACATTAGCCGTGTTATCAATGCGTTGATACCTTGAGGCTTCGACAAGGATGAATTCGGCACAAGCTGAAAAGCAAAAAGTGGCAATTTCAATTTTTGGTTGAAATTCTCTAATGACCATTGCCGCCGCTTGCCCAGCCAGCACATCGCCGCCCTGTGACATTATCTGTATCGTACGCCCATTTTTAGCAGCAGAACGAAGCTCAGTAACAAATGCTTCGTTAATTTTCCCATAAATTAATGTTTTTCTGGGCTTCTCAACGACATAAACGTTTTCACCAATGACCCTAATTTCAGAAGATGCTTGCTCGGGTTTTTTAGATTCCGAGCAAGCTGTTGTTGCTATTAATACAACAATAAGCAAAAATTGGTATATGTGCTTAATTGTTTCCGCCGTTATTGGTTCCACAGCTGCGATCTGCCTGATCGGGGCTTGAGCCAGCAGCCGTGTTTGCAGCATAGCAAACCGCTTGCCTAACGCTCATATCTGCACCACTGGGATTTGTTGATGATCCACCTGCGGAGCCGCCGTTACTACAACCACTCCCCATAGTTCCACCCAAAACTACGGCTATTTCTATTTTTGTTAATTCACGCGTGTTTTTCTCCATATTTAGCGTTTTACAAAATACTCAAATTATGAAGAACAAGCTTGGGGCGACATATTTCGATATATCGAGATGCCCCCCAAAATGTCAATTGCCCAATTCCGTTCCTACGGTTTTGAGTAATGTTTGTATTATGGATAAAAGGCATTACTGTCAAGATACACTCTGTAGGAAGATGGTTAAAAAGTGTTAACAAATATAATTAACCCAGTGAGGATATGACGATTTTTTTATCCGCTCTTTTCAAAAACTCTCTCTTGGTGCAGGCTCAAATCCGTGCCAAGCAGCCGAGCTTTGTTACAATAAAAATATCGTTTAGCCGTAAATGTATTATCGAAACTAAAGCCATTATAATCATGACACTCAATCAAATGCTCCACTAAGATAGCTCTCTGCAAACCTTCAATATTAAGAATTTGGGCGTCCAATATTGCGTTACCTGGATAGGTTGTATACACTATCCGCCCTATTGGGTGAAGGGGTTTGTGCTTTACCTACTACTTAAGATGGCTAAGGACAATGATGCCCTTGCCTATTGGGTGAAGGGGTTTGTGCTTTACCTACTACAGATAACCCGAACCTCTTAGCAATCCCTAACTTATGCAAAGGTCTCTGGATACAAATTTATACCGCTATTATTCGTGCTCATAAACATGTTGTTGCTGCGCTATCAACAAATGTTCAGCCTCGTTGACCAAGAGCGCAGGCGAGCATTGATCAAATTGATGTGTATATAACCCGATATGCTCCCCGATCATAAAAAAACCAAAATAAGCATTGACCGCTAGTCTTAAGAGCGTAATTTATTCGTATCTTAAAAGGTTAAATAGTGAGGTTTTATATGTCTGAACTTTATGATGTATTGGTAATTGGTGGTGGGCCAGGTGGGTATAATTTAGCCATTCGCGCTGGGCAGCTTGGCCTGAAAACCGCGTGCATTGAAAGCCGAAAAACCTTGGGAGGGACGTGCCTTAATGTTGGTTGTATTCCTTCTAAAGCCCTTTTGCACAGCTCTGAAATGTACGAAGCGGCGCGCAAAGATTTTCCTGCTCTTGGTATCAAAGCCAAGGTCGAACTTGATTTGCCAACGATGATGAAAGCCAAAGAGAAAACCGTAGATGGACTTACGGCAGGCATAGGGTTTTTGTTTAAGAAAAATAAAGTTGACCATATTGAAGGTTTTGGAAAAATCACTGATGTGGATAAGGTGGATGTTGATGGCAAAATTTATAAAGCGAAAAACATTGTTATCGCAACGGGTTCTGAAGTCACGCCATTGCCGGGTGTTGAAATAGACGAAAAGCAAATTGTGTCTTCAACGGGCGCGCTCTCTCTCACCAAAGTTCCCAATAAAATGCTAGTCATAGGCGCGGGCGTTATCGGGCTGGAGCTTGGCTCGGTCTGGCGGCGTCTTGGCGCGGAAGTAACCGTGGTTGAGTATCTACCCCATATTTTGCCAGGCATGGACGGGGAGATGCAAAAGCAGGTTACTCGTATACTTAAAAAACAAAAAATGAACTTCGAGCTTGGCCGTAAAGTCACGGGCGTAACCAAAAAAGGTGGCGCGCTTGTGGTTGCTAGCGAAGCAAGCGCGGGCGGCAAACCCAAAGGCATAGGCGCGGATGTGGTCTTGGTCGCCATTGGCCGCCGCCCGTTCACCAAAGGCTTGGGGCTAGAGGGGGTAGGCGTTGCAATGGATAAGCGCGGCTTTATCAAGACGTCGCATTTTAAAACCAGTATAAGCGGCATATGGGCGCTGGGGGATTGCACCACTGGCCCCATGCTGGCTCACAAAGCCGAGGAAGAAGCCGTGGCCGTGGCCGAGCTGATTGCTGGCAAGGCGGGCCATGTGAATTATGGCGTTGTCCCGAGCGTTATTTACACAAGCCCTGAAATTGCCAGCGTTGGCAAAACCGAAGAAGAGCTTAAAGAAGCAGGCATTGCTTATAATGTTGGAAAATTTCCATTTGCAGCTAATTCGCGCGCGCGAGCCAATCATGAAACGGAAGGCTTTGTCAAAATCCTCGCGCACACAAAAACGGATGAAATTCTAGGAGCCCATATGATCGGGGCAGGAGTGTCGGAAATGATTGCTGAAGTCGCCCTCGCCATGGAATTTCGCGCCGCGAGTGAAGACATAGCCCGCACTTGCCATGCTCATCCAACCTGTTCCGAAGCCGTCCGCCAAGCCGCCATGGACGTAGAGAAATGGGCCATGCAAATGTAGAGGTATTGCTCATTTTGCTTTATGGTCTCAGACTCGCGACTAAAGGACGTCGCCCGTATCTGTCATTACTTTGCCAGTATATCTACCAGTACATCACACAGAGACTGTACACATAAATGTCTCTGACTTTGCTGATCATTTTTTGTCCTTTGCAGTGCTAAAATTCAGATAAGGGTTTGGAGCGCCCATCTGCTTGCACGATAAGGGCGTGTTCGCGGCGCAGTTGATTGGGGTGGTCAACGCCGCAGCTATGAGCGATCATACCCACCTCATAGCGCATGGTTTTGACAAATTTTTGAACCCGCTTTGCTTTGTTATGCATATCAAGACCGCGTTGATACCGTTTATCATGAGTGGTAATGCCAGTTGGGCAGGTGTTTTTATTGCATTTCATAGCTTGGATACAGCCAAGAGCGAACATAAATCCGCGTGCAGAGTTGACGAAATCTGCGCCCGCGCAAAAGGCCCAAGCCACTTCTGCAGGCGTAATTAATTTACCCGAAGCAATGACACAAATGCATTCTTTTAATTCCGCTTGTTCAAGAATATCAACAACCGCAGGCAGGCTTTCTCGGATCGTAAGTCCCATATTATCAATAAGCGGCATGGGCGCAGCCCCTGTGCCGCCATCACCGCCATCAAGTGTGATAAAATTAGGTGCACTACCCGCGCCGCGTTTTTTAATGGCGGCCACAAAATCGTGCACGGTTTGCATATTGCCAACCACCATTTTAATGCCCGTAGGGCGGCCAGAAACTTCGCGAATTTGATGGATAAGATCGAGCAACTCGTCTGGATTTGAAGCTTCGACGTGGCGGTTTGGAGAAATCGCTGCCTCGCCAACAGGGATATGGCGAATTTCAGCGATTTCTTCAGTGACCTTTGCGGCGGGCAGTATGCCGCCCTTACCAGGCTTTGCGCCTTGTGAAAGCTTAAGCTCTATCATTTTTATATTCGGGTTCTCGCAAATTTTGTGCAGTTTATCTTCATTGAGCGTGCCATCATCATTGCGGGCGCCAAATTTAGCAGTGCCGAGCTGATAAACCAGATCGCACCCGCCTTGTTTGTGATAAGGGGAAACCCCGCCTTCGCCCGTATTTAGCCAGCACTCGCCCATCGCCGCCCCATATGAGAGCGCCTGCACGGCGGGTTTTGAGAGCGATCCATAAGACATAGCGGAGATATTATAAATACTACGGGGTTGATAGGGATATTTGGTATTTTTACCAATAAGTTTGGGGACATGCAGTTCGTGCTCGCCTTCCATTTTTGGAAACATGCCATTGGCAAAAATTACCGCGCCTTGGGTGAGAGGGCGGGTGGAGCCAAAGGGTGTGGTCTCGCTGCCCGTTTTGCTAACCACATTTATCCACTCGCGCTCAGCCCGGTTAAAGGGCATTTCTTCTCTATCCATAGCGAAAAAATATTGCCGAAAAAATTCACCAAGCTGGCTAAAAAAACCGCGAAAACGACCAAGCACTGGATAATTACGCCTGACGCTGTCTTTGGTTTGAGAAATGTCGACAATGAAAAATACTAAAATAGTAAAGGCTATAATGGCAAGCAGCCCCAAAAAAACAACAGAGAAAACATTAAGTCCAGTCGCCGCTAGCTTTGCCAATATATCAGATGTGTTTTGTATATACTGTATCATGGTTATTCCCTTTAGCAGGGCGAGCATATCAAGAAGTACATGGGCTCGCTAGTAATTTACGTAAATTTATTGCCAATGTTTATGCCTGGGTTTATTGCCTGGGTTTGAGAATGATAAGGCCCATATCTTGTTTTTCTTCATCGTCTTTGGTGCCAGGCGGCGGGGGCGACAATGTGCCATTTCCGTCCAGCATCCAAGAAGGTTTTCCAGAAAACAGGTCGCTAAGCCGCTTTTTAGGTTCGCCAAGACTAAGGTCGGTTCCCCTATAAAGGCGGCCAAAACCCGCATCATCTAAAACGCTTTCGGAAGGACGGTCACTACCAGGACTTGTTGGGTCTACGGCGCTTAAAGTGCTACGCGATCCACCAATGGACGGGCTTTCTTGACTGCCAAGCGCCGTGCCGCGCGGGGTATGTGCTGTCGATGTACCAAGGGGGGTGTGGGGAGCAAAATTTTCATAACCATTTGCGGCTCGCCCAGTGTGTTTTTGTACATATTCTGGGCAATCCAAATGAGTTCTGTCAAGCCCTCGGCATTGGATGTCCATAACAATGCCCTTGCCGCCCGCAGAGCCTTGTCCGTATGAGCCGGGCGTGAGTGTCCACTTGCCGCCAGCGCCAGGGTTTGGCCGTCGCGCGCCGCCGCCAATTGGAATAGAGCCTTCATTGCCCCCCCCGCCAGATGGGCTGCTGGGCGGGGGGTCGGGCCTGCCTGTGATCGGATCAATAACTGTAGCTTGCGGTTGCTGGATGGCGCGCTTTTGTTCGATTTCGCTCGTTGGCGCATCGGGTGATGCGAGGATGATCGGCGCGGTCGTTATAATTGCAGGCTCGCTAACGGGCATAGTTGGTTTTATAATCTCGGGTTTTATAGACTCAGCAGCAGGTTCAACAACAGGTTGGGGAACAGGTTGGGGCGTTGGCAGCATCTCGGGTAAAGGCCTAGGTATAATTGCTAGAGGTTCTGGTTCAATAACAAGATCAGGGAGAGGTTCTGGTTCTGGTTCTATGACGAGGGGTTCACGAAGGGGCAAGGGCTCGGGCAGAGCTTCTATAATAGGTTCTGGAATTGGCTCAGAAATTGGCTCTGGCTCAATAACTGGTTCAACAATAGGGTCTGGAGCAGGTTCATAAATAATAATTTCTGGTTCTGGCTCTGGTTCTGGCACAGGTTCAGGCTCTATGATTCGCACGGGTTGGGATATTTTAGGCTCAAGTGCCGGCTGTGCTATGATTTCGGGTGGCAGTATCACCGCATCTGGAACGGGTTCTGTCTCGGGTATAGCCTTTGGTTTTGGCTGTGGCTGTGGCTTTAGTTTTGGTTTTGGTTTTGACTTTGGTTTTTGCCGTGATTTCGGCTTTGGTTTTGGCAGTAGTTTTTTTGCTTCTACTATAGGTTTTGGTTCTGGCTCAGGCATGGTTACAATTTGAACATCCACGGTGCGGGACATTTGCGGATCGGGAAGCTCGAAATTAAGGCCGCTTTTCATAAGCCGCGTAACAATATGGTGCGCTTGTAATGGGTTGGGTGCTTTGACTTGGGCTTGCAAAATCCAAAGCACCCCGAGATTAAGGGCGAGTGCAATGAAAATAGACAAGCCGCTACGCATGCCCAGATCGTCGAAAAAACTAGCAATCGGCTCGTCGTCTAGGTACGGAGAAAATGTATCCAGATAGCGCAAGTACGACTCACATGTTACGAAAGGCACTATTGCCACTGTTTCAAAACTGTTTCAAAACTGATTCAAAACAATAAGGGTTGCAGCCCATATGTCGAGAACTTGTGGCATATTTACACACTTTATGGATAAAAGGGCACTTAAATTTTAGTAAGGCTAGTGGGTGTTTATTGCTAGAGAAGTAGAGTATAACATTAAAAACCCTTCATTTGCGCGTTTTGGGGGTTTAAAAAGACGCCACGGTGTTTAAATTAAGTTCACGAAATCCTATATGGAAACTTTTATGAAAAAATATATTACCTTCTTTTTTAGTGGTGCTTTGGTTCTTGGCGCATTTATTATGCCTACGGCTTGTGCGGATCCTGTTTTAGTGCCCAAAGCTATCGTTCCACACAATACGGTGCAAATGAAAATGTCTTTTGCGCCTATTGTTAAAGAAACCGCGCCTGCCGTAGTGAATGTCTATACAGAACGTAAAGTTGTTCGCCGTGAAATTGACCCGTTCTTTTCTATGTTTGGCAGGGGCGTGCCGCGTGAACGTACCGAGCGCTCTTTGGGCTCAGGCGTGATTGTGCGCTCCAATGGTATCGTTGTCACGAATTCTCATGTGGTTAAAGGCGCAACAGAACTGCGCGTTGTTCTAAGCGATAGGCGTGAGTTTGAAGCTAAAATCATAGCAGAAGATAAAAAATCTGACCTGGCAATCTTGCGTATTGATACCAAAGGTGAACGCTTACCATATCTACAAATTGATGGCTCCAACAGTCTTGAAGTTGGTGATTTGGTCTTGGCTATTGGCAATCCATTTGGCGTTGGCCAGACGGTGACCAGCGTATCGTCTCAGCGCTTGGCCGCACGCAGGTTTCCGATCTTGCCTCATTTATTCAAACGGATGCAGCAGTTAACCCGGGTAATTCTGGCGGCGCTCTTGTGGATATGGACGGACAATTAATTGGCGTCAACACAGCTATTTTTTCACGTTCAGGCGGATCTAACGGCATAGGCTTTGCCATACCAGGCGAACTTGTTAAACATGCTGTGGATAGCGCGCTGACCAACGGCACAATTGTCCGTCCATGGATTGGCGCGCGTACGGAAGGCGTGAATGCTGTTATGGCAGAAGCACTTGGTCTTGATCGTCCGCAGGGCGCTATTGTGGAAGAAATTTATAAAAAAGGCCCTGCGGATAAGGCAGGTTTGAAAAAACGCGATGTGATTCTTTCCGTAGATGGTACGGATATATTTGATGATAGCGGGCTGCGGTTTAAGCTCGCGACTTTCTCGCCTGGTCACCGTGCACATGTAAAATTGTGGCGTGAGGGGAAAATAAAAACCTTATCTGTGCGCGCGGATGTACCCAAGGAAAGCCCAGCGCGTAGCGAAATTGTTTTAGATGGGACGAACCCATTTGCGGGGCTAAAGGTCGCTAATATGTCACCTGCGTTGGCGGAAGAAATGGATTTTGATCCTTTTCTTATGGGCGTTGTGATAACGGGGCGGACCCAGCGTAGTTATTCGGCGCGGTATCGTTTTAGGACTGGTGATATTATTCTCGATATTCAGGACAAGGATATTACAAGCACAAAACAGCTTCAAAAAATATTAGATAAATTTGATGAATCCAGAACTTGGAATATCACTATGGAACGCGGGGGGCGCCTCATTGAAACCCGCATTCGTTTTTAACTTTTGCATTGTGTCTTAACCGTTAGAAGCTCTTTATGAGTGATCTTTTTAAATCCGCAGGCCTAGAAGGGGATGCCCCGCGCCCGCTTGCGGATATGTTGCGCCCGCAAAGTATTGAAGAGGTTGTCGGGCAAGATCATTTGCTTGGTGAAAACAAACCTATTGGCCGCATGCTAAAATCCAGACGGCTTGCTTCATTGATTTTATGGGGGCCGCCAGGCGTTGGTAAAACCACAATAGCGCGCCTTGTTGCAAATCATGCGGATATGAAATTTGTGCAGCTCTCGGCTGTGTTCTCGGGCGTGGCTGATTTGCGCAAAGCTTTCGATGCTGCTAAAGGCAGGCGCGCTGCAGGGCGCGGCACTCTTTTATTCGTTGACGAAATTCACCGATTTAACCGCGCCCAGCAAGACGGTTTTTTGCCCTTTGTCGAAGAAGGTATTATTACTCTCATTGGCGCGACGACAGAAAACCCTTCATTTGAGCTTAACGGCGCTTTGCTCTCACGGGCACAGGTTTTTGTTCTAAAGCGCTTGTCTGAACGGGCGCTTGAGAAATTGCTTATGCGCGCTGAAAATATTACAGACAAAAAGCTTCCCCTTACCAAAGAGGGCAAGGACACTCTTATAAGCCTAGCAGATGGGGACGGACGGTATTTGCTCAATTTGGCAGAGGAAATATTGACTCTAAGTCCACCTAAGAGACTGGATTCTAAAGGCGTGGCAGCACATTTGCAAAAGCGTGCACCTGCCTATGATAAAAACAAAGAAGAGCATTACAATATTATCTCCGCCCTGCATAAATCCATACGCGGATCAGATCCCGATGCAGCGCTGTATTGGTTGGCGCGTATGCTGACGGGCGGGGAAGACCCGCTCTATATTACCCGCAGGCTTATCCGCATGGCGAGCGAAGATATAGGGCTTGCTGACCCATTGGCGCTTATGCTGGCCAATGAAGCTATGAATACATATCGGTTTTTAGGATCGCCAGAAGGAGAGCTGGCTATTGCCCACGCAGTTGTCCATATGGCAACAGCGCCAAAATCTAATGCGGTTTATATGGCGTTTAAGTCGGCTATGAGGGCGGCAAAAAAAACAGGATCTCTGATGCCACCCACACATATTTTAAACGCCCCGACCAAGATGATGAAAGATATGGGCTATGGTAAAGACTACGCCTATGACCATGACACCGAACATGGGTTTTCTGGGCAAAACTATTTCCCAGACGAGATGAAACGCGAACAGTTTTACGCTCCCAAAGGGGATGGCCGTGAGCGCGAGATAAAAGCAAGACTAGAGCGGTGGGCGGCTTTGCGCATAAAGTAGGACAGATAAATTTACTTGCCAAGATTAGCAGTATTCTTATACTGAATTTAGGGATAAATGAGAGTCTGTAATGGATACTAAAAAACTATTAAGACAAAAAAACATCAGGCCGACTAAAATTCGCAAGGCAATTGTGGGGCTGTTGTTTGACGGCGCGGATAAACATGTCACGGCCTATGATGTAATTGATATGGCACGGCAGAGCCATATCAAGACATCAATTGCCAGCGTTTATAACACCTTAAACCAATTTGCGGCAGCGGGGTTGTTGCGTAAAGTTACTGTCAAGCAAGGCAAAGTCTTTTTTGACACGAACTTGTCTGAACATCACCATCTTTATTTTGAAAATGAAAACCAGCTCGAAGATATTCCTGTTGGCACTATTCAGATCACAGGCCTGCCAGAATTGCCGCAAGGCCAGCGCATTAAAGCGATTGACGTGACAGTGCGGATTTAGTCTTTAGTTGAGACCAATTTTCATAATTTAAAACAATTCTAAAAGTAGTTGACCATAAAGGGAATCTCATTTACTCTAACGTGCATTACTAGAAGCGATATTGTGGAATTAGACATGGAGCTAGCTAACAGTAAAACTTTTGATAATTTAAAAACTACCTTTGAAGGTTTAAATCCACCAATATATGGATATGTGTCTTCAGGCATGGCACGCGTAGCCCGTGAAGAGGGATTTGATGAAATCTCCGATTGGTTCGTAACTTTTGCCAAAGTGTCCCCCCCTACGGGCCGCTTTACTAAAACTTTGAGGAGCATGGACGATTAGTCTGTCTCTTTAAAATCCGGCAGATTGCCCCACATCAATCTGCCGGACTTTTTTTACATATATCCTATTTTTTACATATATCCTAAAAGGATTTTATCATGCTACAACCTCCAAAAGAGAGGTGCTTGCTGATGAACTTGCAAGCTATTAACATTAACTGGCTGTCAGTCCAGTCTTGGCTCTGACCATCCAAGTTCTGCTTATATAAGCGTACTTTCACGCGCGGGTATAGCAGAGCTAGACAGAGATTTTAGTTAATCCCGCACGCTTTCAAGGTGCCAAACTTTGGAGACAATTTTCCATTTTTTATTTGAACCTTCTCCCCCGTGCACAAAACACAGGTGATCGACAAAAACATTTTTGTGGGCTAGCAGTCTGATTTTCACAGTAGCGGCATCTTTGGAGAGCCAGTCAATCATGATAATTTCTTCTTCGCGCTTTTGCCCTGCGCTGGCTGGTGAGGGACGAGTGGCCACGCCTTGCCTGAAAGATGCAATCGGGTCCGTGAATATATTGCCTTCGTCCACATCAAATAGGTTAGAGGTTTTATGAAAAACTTGATCCAGTTTTCCCGCATCACAAAAATATATAGCATCAAAATAAGTGCCGATGGCGGCAAGTAGGGCGGTATTTATGGTCATCAAGAACTCCTTTGAATCTTTTTTAGGGTTTCATTCCTCGCCGCTTGCGGCGTAGAATATTCGCGTGAGCGAATATATCCATAAACGACATAACGTAACGATACTTCTTTACCATTTTGTGTTTCCCGCAAAATATAGGCGTGCTGTTTTTGACCCCCAAGTTGATGAAGTTTTACGTGATGTTTGTTTGGAGATTGAAGATCGTTACCAGTTAAAGTTTTTGGAGATTGGAACGGATAAAGACCATGTTCATTTTTTGGTACAGTCGGTTCCGACCTATACAGTGACCAAGTTGGTCACTGTAATAAAAAGTATCACCGCACGCGAGGTATTTAGGTTGTGTCCTCATGTTAAAAAGTCACTTCGGGGTGGAGAATTTTGGAGTGATGGTTATTTTGCATCCACAGTTGGGCGTCACGGAGATGAGAGCACAATAACAAGCTACGTCCAAAATCAAGGCAAAGAATATACAAAACTACACAGTGATAAACAACTTACACTCTTTTGATACCTCGCCCCTTGGGGCGGGGTTATTCATTACAAAAGAAACCTCTTGGCAGACAGTATCGGAGCCATGAGATTTGAACTCCGAAAGGCGGTTGAAAAATACAACACATACAGACCACATCACGCCCTTGCAGGGCTAACACCAATGGCCTATATCCAAAACACCCAAAAGGCGGATGAGTCTCAAAACACATGAACCTATACAGGGATATACCAACAAATTCGGCGCATTTTCTCTCGCACACACCCTCAGCCTTCAATGATTGCCAGTGGCGCGTATATCTTCATGTTTGCGCTAAACGTCCAGACATTCTTGTGTACGCGCCCAAGCGTACAGCCTATAGATATTCGGGTGGAGATATTTTATCTGCATAGCTGATTTCTCCAAATGGTTGTTTTTACACACCCATCATGGCGGAAGCAACTTAAATAAAGCAAACCTAATCAGTCGCACATCTATATGAACTTATACAAGAAAACCACTCACAAAAACCTACCGATGACAATCGGTAGGAGCCTATTTTTTTAGTCCTAGCGCATCCACCATAATGCCAAATATTTCGGCTTGATCAATGACGCCATGGACTTCATCTGCGCCTGGGCCTTTGGCAAAGAGGGCCACATCTTCGCCGCCATGGGTTTCAGAGTCACGTTTAACGGCAACTTGCTGATGGTAGTCTTTATTTTGTACCATTTCGTCCGTTTGCACGGTGTCGTCACGAACTTTGGCACCATTTTGATAGCCAAGTGTTGTGTAAGGCAGGCCATCAGCAGCTTTGCTTGCATGTTCTGCGTCAGCCCCGCCTGCAGGGTAGACAAGGCCTAAAATTGGATTGCCTATTTTTGGATAACCCGCCATCGTAAATACATGGGAATGATCTGCCGTAACCAATATAAGCGTATCTGCATCATTCGTGAGTTTATCTGCGAGGGCTACGGCTTTTGCAAGTTCTTGAGTTTCACTCAGAGCGCGGTAAGCATTTGTATTATGATGTGCATGATCAATGCGCCCCGCCTCTACCATAAGGAAATACCCTGTACCGCGCGCCTGTAAATTTTTAATGGCAAATTCTGTCATTTCGTGCAAGGAAGGCTCGCGCTCACTCTTGCGGTCAGTTTCGAATGCCATATGGCCGTTGCTGAACAAGCCCAAAACATCCTGTTTGTTCTCAGGCTTTAGTCCGCGTAGTCCCTCTGCATTGGCCGCGAAGATATGATTGTCATCTTTGGCTTCCCAAACTTTGGTTAAATCCTTGCTATCAAGCCTGCGTCCACCATTTTCTTTGGGGACAAAACTACGTAACCCGCCTCCCAAAGCGATATCAAGACCATCCCCTGTGCTATAATTTACAAGCTGCATAGCCAGATCTATACAGCCTTTATTTTTGCCAATATCTTTTATATCCTTATCGCTCTCCCAGTTCCTGCTAAAGGCATGGCCATAAACAGCGGCAGGGGTTGCGTGGGTAAGGCGCGCCGTGGAGACAATGCCCGTTGACATACCCGCGCGCTCAGCTAAATCGGCCATAAGAGTTGGCGGTGTGCCTTCGCCGTTTTCACACATGGCAAATAAAGCATCTGGCTGGACAGAAATTTTACCGATCTGGGTTTTAAGCCCTGTATTCATAGCGCTGGCAGTGCCTGCACTATCAGGGACTTGCGCGTCAAGATTATAAGTTTTGACCAAGGACACATTTGGAAATTCTTCAAAGGAGAGTTTGTTATCCTCTCCGCTCATACCTTTGGATTGTCCGTCAAATATACGTGCAGCGGTTATAGTCGAGATGCCCATGCCATCCCCAATAAACAAAATCACATTTTTGGCTTTGCCAGTTTGGGCACTGGCTGCGCTTTGTCTTTTTTGTGACGCCGTCTGACTTTGCCTCGTTTCTTGACATGCTGATAAAGCAAGTGCGCTTATCGATAAAGTTAGTAAGCAAAATTTTGAAAAAGTGCGCATGGTTTGTCTCCATAAATGTGTGGGGTTAGTTTATAATAGAAAGATATTGATAGCCACAAGAAAAATGGCTGTAGCGTTATTAATTTTAGTTTACGGCTTCAAACTCTATCCCAACGGTCAAAAAAGGCGGCTGTTCAAAATTTTGTGCCAACATAAATATTTAAGCATAAACATTTAATGTTCAGTATTTCATCCTGGCGTCCGTCGAAGTATATGGCGAGTTGGGACAAGTCCGCACCACGCAGATACGTAAAAATGCCGTATTTTTTCTTTTTGTCGTGTTAGCCGTTGTTAGGGAGAACCTTGTCCGTTATGTAGAGCCTAATAGTGTTATGCGAGGGTTTATTGTTTGCTGAAATTGGATTACTTGCGCTTATCTTGGCGTTTTTAACGGCTTGCGTGCAGGCGGTTTTGCCTATGATTGGGGCAGAGCGCGGGGATAGGCGGCTTATGGCTTTGGGGAGCCGCGCTGCCATCACGCAATTTATATTGATCGCTATAGCTTTTGGCGCTTTAACCATTTCGTTCATACAGTCTGATTTTTCAGTTAAATTGGTCGCGCTCCATTCGCATACGGACAAACCGCTTTTGTATAAAATCAGCGGCGTTTGGGGCAATCATGAAGGCTCTATGCTGCTTTGGGTGTTTATCCTTAGTGTATTTGGCGCGCTTGTCCCTTTATTTGGCAAAATGCTGCCAGAGAGCCTTAAAACGCGGGCACTTGCGGTGCAGGGTCTCATCGGCGCCGGGTTTTTGGCCTTCATTCTTTTTACGTCTAATCCGTTTTTACGGCTTAATCCTGCGTTGGTAAATGGCAATGGCTTAAACCCGCTTTTGCAAGACCCAGGTCTGGCATTTCATCCACCGTTTCTCTATTTGGGCTATGTCGGGTTTTCCATGCCCTTTTCCTTTTCCATCGCTGCGCTTATTGAAGGGCGCGTGGATGCGGTGTGGGCCAGATGGCTCCGACCGTGGGTATTGCTTGCGTGGAGTTTTCTGACCATTGGTATCACGATGGGCAGTGTGTGGGCGTATTATGAACTTGGCTGGGGCGGCTGGTGGATGTGGGATCCCGTTGAAAATGTATCGTTTATGCCTTGGCTGGTTGGCACAGCTTTGCTGCATTCTATCTTAGTGTTTGGCAAAAGACATTCTATGGCCAGTTGGACTATATTGCTTGGCATAGCCGCATTTTCATTAAGCCTTATTGGAACATTTGTTGTGCGCTCTGGTGTGCTTGTTTCTGTACATGCCTTTGCGGTTGACCCTACAAGGGGCGTTTTTATTTTGGCGCTTTTGGTACTGGCAACGGGCGGGGGGTTAACGCTCTATGCGCTGAAAGCGCACACTTTGCGTGGCACGCCCAGGTTTGAAGCTTTGTCAAAAGAGGGCGGGCTTATCTTGAATAACCTTTTGCTTGTTACGGCCACGGCCACCGTGTTTTTGGGTACGTTTTATCCACTGATGATTGATATATTTACGAACGATAAAATCTCCGTTGGTAGCTCATATTTTGATAAAACATTTGGCTCTGTCATGTTTATATTAATTGCATTTATGGGCATAGGGCCGCTTGTTAAATGGCGTAAGGACAGTTTTGCGAACCTACGTGTGCATTTGCTTGTTTCCCTTATCATTATTATAATTGTGTCTGTGTTAACGGCGCTCATAGGGAAGTCAATTTTAGGCGGAATCGCTATGGGACTTGCTGCCTATTTGGCTTTTAGTACTTTGGTGGCTTTTGGCCGCAAAATAGGGTTTGGTAAGGGTGGTATCAGACGGCTGCGCGCTCAACCTGCCCAAACATATGGGTTTTTACTGGCACACCTTGGCATAGCAATTTTTATGGCAGGCGTTACCGCTATGTCTGTTTGGGCTAAAGATGATGCTAAAGTGCTAAAAATTGGTGAGAGCATGCAACTTGGTGGGTACGAATTTACGCTTGCGAGCGTGACTTCAGGGCAAAGGGATAATTATAGCTATTCAAGCTCTATGGTAAAAGTAAGTAAAAAAGAGCGCAAAGTCGGGACTTTGAAGTCTGAAATTCGCCAATACCCCAATTATGGCCGCGATGGTATGGGAACGACTGAAGCAGGTATTCAGGTAAGGCCTATGCGCAATCTTTATGTTGGCGTGAGTAAAGGCAAAGATAGTGAAAGCTTTGTTGTGCGGGCCTATGTTCATACTATGGTGGTGTGGATTTGGGTTGGCGCTTTGATGATGGCGCTTGCAGGGTTTGTTTCGCTCCTGGGCAGGCCGCTGGGCAGGCGGCGAAAAACAAGGGGCGCGGCATGAATATATCCCTCAAAGCTCTTATTCCTTTGGCAGTATTTGCGGCGCTGTGCATTGCTTTGGCTATTGGTTTGACCAAGGATCCAAGCGAATTACAATCTATGATGATTGATAAACCTTTCCCTGAATTTTCACTGCCAAATTTGCACGGCGAAGGTTTACTGGGGAATGAAGTTTTGGAAGGAAATGTTACTTTGGTCAATGTGTTTGGGACATGGTGTGCGCCATGCGCAATCGAGCATCCAGTACTGATGAAAATCGAGCAAACCAAGGCGGTAACTCTGCTGGGGGTTAATTGGATGGACACAAGGGAAAATGGTCGTGATTGGTTGAAAAAACATGGTAATCCATATACTTATACGCTCAGTGATAAGCATAGTTCTTTAGTCCAAGCGCTTGGCGTGGCAAAAGCGCCAGAAAGTTTTCTTGTCGATAAAACTGGACGTATCCGCTATAAACATACTGGGGTGATAACCCTAAAGGCCTGGCGCGAAGTTATAGAGCCTTTGACGCAAAAATTAGAGGCAGAGACATGAAAGGCAGGGACATGAGATGAGAGCTTTGATGAAAACAATAATTGTCCTGTTCGCACTTAGCTTGTCTTTTAGTTTATCTGGCTTGGCACATGGACAAAATATGCAAGGTAATGCCGATCTGGAAAGCCGCGCCCGCGAGATTGGGAAATCTCTGCGTTGTGTTGTTTGCCAAAACGAATCTATTGAAGAATCAAATGCGTCTTTGGCCGCTGATATGCGTGTATTTATCCGCGAGCGCCTTGCCGCAGGGGATAGCAATGAGGCTATAATCGCAACGATGCAAAACCGTTATGGCGACTATGTTTTGCTTGATCCGCCTGTGCAGGCCAACACCTATATTCTTTGGTTTGGACCAGCGCTTTTGTTGCTGGGTTCGTTTGCGTGGTACTTATTTAGGGCAAAGCGAAAGACTGTAGCCGTTAAGAACCAGCCTTTGAGTGAAGAAGAGCAAAAGCGCCTTGATGATATGCTTGCGGAAGGCCGTAAATGATTTGGATACTCGCAGCCATATTAATATTAGCAACACTACTTTTTGCTCTTAACCCGCTCTATGCAGCTCAAACCCCTGCGGCTAAAGTTGATAGCGAAGTGCAAGATTACCAAAATCAGATTGAAAGGCTCACTGTGCAAATTGCGCAAACCCCCGCTGATATTGAAGTGTTAAAATCGGCTAAACTGGATTTACAAAGACAGCTTCTTTCAAAAACAAATGATGAAAGTGTTAGACAATCCAAGCCATCATTGCCTTTAATTGTTGCTTTGTTTGCTTTTTTTGGCACAGCTACATTTAGCCTCTATATGTTTCTCGGTCAGCCCACTCTCACCAAAGAAGGCGCGCTGATAAGGCCCATTATCACTCTGCCAAATCTGGACACTGCCACATCTATTGACAGTGGAGAGGTGAGTGAAAACGGCGAAACTCTTGAAAAACTTATCGCGCAAATGGAAACAGTGTTGGCCAAAAACAAATATGATACCCAGGGGTGGTTGTTATATGCGCGTAGCCTTATGCGTGTGCAGCGTTATGATGATGCGCTGTCTGCGTACCAAAATGTGCTTGTGCTCACGGGTAAGCATCCAAAAGTTGTCGAGGAATTTTTAAGTGCCAAACGGTATATAGTTGAGTCTCAAACGAAGAGCGCTAAAAAGGCGAGCGCGGGTCCGAGCGAGCAGGAGATACAGGCCGCCGCAAAAATGAGCCCGCAGGAGCGTCAAGCTATGATTGAAGGTATGGTCGATGGATTATCGCAAAAACTTATCGAGAATCCAAAAAATGTGAATGGCTGGATTAAACTCTTAAAATCGCGCAAAGCTTTGAGCCAAGAGGATAAAGCCAAAACTGAGATAGCACGCATGAGTGAAGCGTTCAAAAATGATCCAAAAACAGCAAAAACTATCCTTACGCAAAGCGGGTGGAAATAAAAGATGGCGAGTAAGAACGCTAAATTTATCGGCGCATTTGGTGATAGTCTTTCGGCTAAACTGGATTGGCCCGATCATGGGGAAGTGCGCGCTTGGGTGCTTTTTGCGCACGGGTTTTCCGTTACTAAAGATCTAAAGCCGATCCGCACCATTTCCAAAACATTGGTTAGTCACGGCTTTGGTATGATCCGGTTTGATTTTACAGGCTTGGGGCAAAGCGGCGGTGATTTCTCCGACACTAATTTTAGCTCCAATGTCAAAGATATTTTAGCAGCAAGTGCCTATCTGCGCGGCTACCGCAAAGCACCGTCGATATTGGTTGGCCATAGTTTTGGCGGCACAGCGGCGTTGATGGCGGCGGGGGATATTCCCGAGTGCAAAGCGATTGCGACTATAGGTTCTCCCTGCGATACCCAGCATATTGTCCATCAATTTGCGGGTCAGCTTGAAGAAATTGAAGAACAGGGCGAAGCGCAAGTTTTGCTCGCGGGGCGGCCTTTCGTCATTAAAGAACAATTTTTGGAAGATGTTGCCAATCAAGATATGGGCAAAGCCATAGCGAATTTAAATCGGGCTCTTATGGTGTTTCACTCGCCGCAGGACAGGGTTGTTGGCATTCAAAATGCCAGCCATATTTACTCAGAAGCGCGCCATCCCAAAAGTTTCGTGAGCTTAGATGGTGCCGATCATCTTTTATTGCGCAACCCAGATGACGCGAAATATGTAGCTCGCGTTCTCTCCGCATGGGCCAGCCGTTATATTTAAGATCAGTAATAGTAAGAGCGTTGAATAAATTTATGTGCGCGCTAAGTAAGATTTGTAACGTGGTGACGCAGATGGTCTTCGATAAATGTGGCGATAAAGAAATAAGAATGGTCATATCCGTTTTGCATACGGAGCGTCATTGATTGGCCTGTGTCTGCGCACGCTGCTTTGAAAGTTTCTGGCTGTAATTGCTCGGTTAAAAAATTGTCATCTGTGCCTTGATCGATTAAAATATGAGCTGCTGAGGACGCGGATTTGACCAAGCAAGTGGAATCATATTTTTCCCATGTCTTCTCATCATCTCCCAAATAGCCTTTAAACGCTTTTTGGCCCCACGGGACTTGGCTGGGCGATGTTATGGGCGCAAAGGCTGAGCAGGTTTTATACAGGTCTGGGTTTTTAAGGTGCAAACTTATTGCCCCGTGCCCGCCCATAGAATGGCCGCTTATGCCGAAGCGATCAGGATCGCACGCGGGGTCTTCTTTCATCCATGCGGTAAGCTCGTCGCGGATATAGGTTTCCATTTGAAAATTTTTCGCCCAAGGTTTCTGTGTTGCATCGAGGTAAAGTCCAGCGCCTTTGCCAAAATCATGCGCCTCATCATCAGGCACATTGTCGCCGCGCGGGGAGGTGTCTGGCGCGACTAGTATCAAGCCAAGCTCCGCCGCAACCCGTTGCGCCCCAGCCTTCACAGTGAAATTATCCTCCGTGCATGTTAGGCCAGAGAGCCAAATAAGGGCAGGGCATTTTTTGTCTTTCGCTTGTGGCGGCATATACACCGCCACCTGCATATGGCAATCATTAGCATCCGAGCGATGCGAAAACACATATTGCGTTCCGCCGAACATTTTATTAGCACTGATTTGTTTGGTCATATGAAAACCTTTTTCCTAGCCGCTAACGTGGTAAATTTCATGGGTACCAGATGCGTTTTGAGAAATAAAAAAGCTGACAACAAAGGTAGGGGGAAAGCTTATGGCTGGCCATTTCATTTAAAATTCCACAACGCTTCGGATACTTTCCCCTGCGTGCATTAGATCGAAAGCCTTATTGATATCTTCGATACCCATTTTGTGGGTGATGAGATCGTCTATGTTGATGCGACCATCCATATACATGTCAACTATGCTTGGTACATCTGTGCGTCCGCGTGCGCCGCCAAAGGCTGTGCCGCGCCAAGAGCGGCCAGTAACGAGTTGGAAAGGACGGGTAGTGATTTCTTTGCCTGCGCCAGCAACGCCTACGATAATACTCTCGCCCCAGCCTTTATGGCAGCTCTCAAGCGCGACTCGCATCACGTCCGTATTGCCGATGCACTCAAATGTGTAGTCCGCTCCGCCGCCTGTGATTTCTACTAAATGTCCAGTTAACTCGCCTTTGACATCATTGGGGTTAACGAAATGGGTCATGCCAAATTTGCGTGCAGTGGCTTCGCGAGCAGGGTTCAGATCAACGCCAACGATTTGTTTGGCTCCGATCATTTTAAGCCCTTGAATAACATTAAGGCCAATGCCGCCAAGACCAAAAACAATGCAATTCGTGTTGGGTTCAACTTTGGCCGTGTAGATAACTGCGCCAACGCCCGTGGTCACGCCGCAGCCGATATAGCAGGCTTTGTCAAAGGGTGCGTCTTTGCGGATTTTGGCAAGAGAAACTTCTGGCAAAACAGTGTAATTAGAAAATGTAGAGCACCCCATATAATGCAACACTGGCTTGCCCTTATAGCTAAAGCGCGATGTACCGTCTGGCATAAGGCCCTGACCTTGGGTCGCGCGCACGCTTTGGCATAAATTGGTTTTGGGGTGCAGGCAATAATCGCACTCACGGCACTCTGCAGTATAAAGCGGGATAACATGATCGCCAGGCTTTAGCGAAGCAACGCCTTTGCCAACTTCACGCACAATCCCAGCGCCTTCATGGCCTAAGATGGCAGGAAATGCTCCTTCTGGATCATCGCCAGACAATGTAAAAGAATCTGTGTGACAAATGCCTGTGGCTTTAATCTCGACCAATACTTCGCCTGCCTTTGGGCCTTTAACATTGATCTCGTCAACAACCAGTTTTTTTCCAGCTTTTACGGCAATGGCAGCGATTGATTTCAAAAGACACTCCTATAGGTGTGCAGGCAAATAAACCCATTACTGACACCTAATAACGCATAAGTAAAGGTAGGTAAATACTGAAAACAAAATACTGCCTGTAGCAAATATAAATGCCTAAAAAACCCTTGTGTAGCGCTCTTCAGCGCCAGTGCCCGCACGGCGGCGCAACTGCCAAAGCTATACTTCATAGGGGCACCTTTAACTCTATATTTATCTTACTCTTGTATACTAGCGTGATAACAGCCCCATAAAGGGGTTCTTTTTGTGTGAATGTGGACTGAAATGGGTCAAATCAAAACGGGTCATATGAAATATTTTGTGAGCCTTGGCGGAGTTCGCGGAATATTTGCTATACTTATAGCGATCTATCATGCTAGCTGGATCTCCAATATTAATTCATCGGATTTGCTCACCAATGGTACCCTCATGGTCGACATATTTTTTGTGTTATCAGGTTTTTTGATGTTCAGGCTGTATGACGGGCATTTAAACTCGGGGGGGGACGGGCGGAATTTTATCAAACGCAGGTTTGCACGGGTGTACCCCTTGCAGTTTTTCATGCTTTTGGTTTTGTTTTTGTATGCACTCGCAAGACTTGTCGCCCAATGGGTGGGGGTGGCCACATATGATGTAGGGGAAATTTTGCCTTTCGAGCATGGCGCTACCGAGACCATACAAAGCTTTCTCTCCAATTTGACGCTCACGCAATCAATGGGTTTTCATGATCACTTATCCTATAACATGCCGTCTTGGTCGGTGAGTGTGGAGTTTTGGACTTATTTTGTATTCCTTGGAGTCATGCTTTGGGCGCGACCCAAAAAGGCTTGGCATTTTAGTGTTATCGCTATACTAATCGGGATCAATTATTATGTTTTATCGACATTAAAACCCGATATTAATTTCCATTATGATCTTGGGTTTTGGCGTTGCCTTGGTGGTTTTTTCACGGGCGTGCTGGTTGCTTATTGCTATCGAAAAACTCTGCCTTTTTATACGAAGCTAAAGCAAAAAACCAAAGCCAAGGCTTTTGTTGCGTTTGCGACCATTTTTGAAATTTTCTTGCTTTCGCTCATGGGCGGGTTTATGATTTATTTTCCTGGTAAAGCACAGTTTTTTATTGCCCCGATTGCTTTTGTTTTTGTCTTCGGCTTTGCTTTTGATATGGGGCTTATATCGCGCGTGTTGGCGATGAAACCGTTTTGGTATCTCGCAAAAATATCATACTCAATATATATGGTGCATTTTATCATTTCTCTGGCTTTTTCTATCGGGATAGAGTTGTTTTTTCCTCGTTTATTTGGACCACTGTGGAATGCCACGAAAATCAGTGGGGATTTGCTTCTTATTCCATATCTAGGCCTCGTGCTCTTGATATCTCATTTTACCTATAAATATGTAGAAATGCCAGGCCGTAGAGCCATACTTAAATACGATTTTCAAGGACATTTGCGGAGTATTTTCTCAAAACTTAAGCCGAGTAAGACTTGAAATTTGGGCAAAAACGGTCTAGGGTCTGTGGACAAAATTAGGATTGAGATTAAGATATGAGTAATGATCCTTATAATAAACTTGGGCAACTTGGTAGCAATACGATCATGCCAACATCGCCTGCTCAGGCCAAGTTGGAGCGGGTAGCAAACCCGTCTGAGGATGTGCCTTATCTTATCCGGTTTACTTGCCCGGAATTTACGTCTCTTTGTCCTGTAACGGGCCAGCCTGATTATGCGCATTTGGTTATTGATTACGCGCCAAATAAATGGATTGTCGAGAGTAAATCATTAAAGCTTTATTTGACTTCTTATCGCAATCATGGCGATTTTCACGAGGCTTGTACGGTCAGAATTGCTAAGCGCATTATTAAAGAAATAAACCCGTTATGGCTGCGTATTGGCGGGTATTGGTATCCACGCGGCGGCATTCCTATTGACGTGTTTTTTCAGCACGGCGAAAAACCTAAAGGTTTGTGGGTGCCGAAGCAAGGCGTTGCGCCCTATCGGGGGCGCGGCTAACACAGTTTTGTATAAAACACTTTGGCTCTTGTGTTAGAGTGCAAAGCCCTTATTTCTAATCCTGACGAGGAGATAATTATGAGCATTGTTCAAATCAGCGAGGCACAAAGCAGTACGGAAGCCGTTTGGGGCGCATTGCAAGTCGAGGCCGTAGAGTATGCGGGCCGAGAGCAAGCGCTCTCTTCATTGCTTTTTGCCTCGATCATCAATCAAGAAAGTTTTTGCCGTGCGCTCGCCTCGCACCTTGCGGGAAAACTTGGCACGTCAGAGTTTTCGGATTTGCATTTACGAAAATTATTTCTGGATATTTATAGAAGCGATGATGCCATCATAAAAGGCGCTGTTGCAGACCTTGTTGCGGTGCGAGAGCGTGACCCTGCTTGTCTTTCTTATTTGCAGTGTTTCTTGTATTTTAAAGGGTTCGTCGCCCTGCAAACTTACCGTATTTCTCATGCGCTTTGGGGGCAAGGGCGAAAGTTACTTGCCTATCATATGCAAAGCCGCGCGAGCGAGTTATTTGCAGTCGATATTCACCCTGCGGCTCGCTTTGGCTACGGCATAATGCTTGATCACGCGACGGGGCTTGTGGCTGGCGAAACCAGCGCTGTTGGTGATGGCTGTTCTATACTGCATGGGGTAACTTTGGGCGGTACTGGCAAAGAGCATTCGGATAGACATCCAAAGATTGGCAAGAATGTGCTTATTGGCGCTGGTGCAAAAATTCTTGGCAATATCACTGTGGGCGAAAGCGCAAGAATTGCATCGGGTTCGGTGGTTTTAAAGCCAGTACATGCGCAGTGTACAGTGGCAGGCGTACCTGCAAAACCCGTAGGTGGGCCATGCTGTGAAAACCCAGCTGCAGAGATGAATCAAATTTTAGGCGAAAAAGATTGATTCCAAATTTTGAAGCGTTAGTCTAAGAAAACTTTGGAGACTTATATGACCGTACAACAACTCGCAAAAGTTCAAGTTTATCTTAAAAAGAGACTAGGCTGTGAAAATATAGTTATTAAACCGCGTAAAGTTTCCGACAGTGTTGAAGTGTATCTAAATGATGAAATTCTTGGACTTCTTTATATAGATGATGAGGACAAAAACGATATTTCTTATGATTTAAATATCTCTATTTTGCAACAAGATTTGGATGAAATGTAACCATGACGCTTTATGCTCTTGGCGATAAAACTCCTAGTGTAGATAAAACTGTTTGGTGTGCTCCAAATGCCAGTGTCATTGGCGATGTATATCTTGGCGTAGATGTTTCTATTTGGTTTGGCGTTGTTATTCGCTGTGATAATGAGCCCATAAAAATTGGCAAATCAACGAATATTCAAGATAATAGTGTGCTCCACTCTGACGCGGGCAAGCCGCTTACAATCGGGGCAGGGGTAACGGTAGGCCATAAAGCCATGCTACATGGCTGCACGATTGGGGATAATAGCTTGATCGGTATTGGCGCGACGGTTCTAAACGGGGCTGTTCTTGGTAAAAATTGTATTGTCGGGGCGCATGCTTTGGTGACAGAAGGTAAAATTATTCCTGATAATTCTCTTGTGGTAGGCGTGCCAGGTAGAGTGATGAAAACTTTGAGCGAGGTGCAAGAACAAATGCTAAAAGCCAGCGCTCTGCATTATGTGGAAAATGCCAGAAAATTTAGAGATGGATTGAAAAAAGTTTAATCTTCGTCCTCATTCCACAATTCGCGAATGCGGTGGTCAAGGTCAGCGCCAATATTAAACCACGCAGTTTTGTTGTTGCTAGCATCTAATATGAATAATCTATCTTGGCGATCCAAACTTTGGCTTAATGTGTTGCGAAGCTGCTCGGCTGAATAGACGCTGCGCAAAACCCACACCGTATCGCCGATACGCTGAGCCGCGCCAAAGCTTTGCAGGCCTCTTAGAAAACCCATTGCGCCTTCAGAACGAATTTCTGCCATAATGAGATAGATACAAGAGTCTGCATTGGGGCTAAGGGCGGCATCTTGCGAGGCCACAAGCTCGGGGGGGTATTTCTGGCTCGTTTGCACTTGAGGTTTAGACTTAAATTGGGACCGAATTGGTTGCTGTATTTGCGCAAAAGGCTGGGCTGTTGCGCCTACGGCGATGGCTTTCTTTGTTACTCGCTCTGTCGCTTGTTCAATATCGTTCCAGTGCGCGAATACCGCATAGCCACTCGCAGCAAGAAAACCTTGTTGCGGTGTGTTGGAAATTAGCGAATGCGCATTCACGCGTTTCTCGTCGACAAAACTTTGCATTTGTTGTTCGCTATAGGGCCCATAAGCTCGGTTATCTACTTGTACATACCAATTCATGAACGGCCTATATTCCTACTTGTGTTTTCGACTCACTTCGGTTTTCATTGTTTATAGCATGAGCAGTAGATTTCCAGCATGATATTTCTAACGGATAATAATGAATTACCGTCTTGCCCATAAGCCACGTAGGCCATAGATGTTGTGTATGAAAAAATATGATCCTAATATCACTCATAAAGAGCCTATTTTCAATATTGAAGAAAAAACGCCAATTTATTTGATTGCGATTCTCATTGGAATGCATGCCTTAATGATATTCGTACCCTCAGTTGGGAATTATTTAATCAATGCATTTTCGCTTGCAGCGCAAAAAGGCACTGTTTTTATACCCCATAGGACGATCGGGAATATTCCCACGCTTCTAACACATGTACTTGTTCATGCAGGGTGGCAACATGTCTTGATGAATTCAGCTTTCATAGGTATTTTTGGCATTCTTGCCATGCGGGGTGTAAGGAATAAGAACACACTAATTTGGGGACGATTAAACCGTGCTGGCATTGTATTTTTGGGCCTGTTTATTGCGGGCGCTGTAGCAGGCGGCCTCGGGCAATGGTTGCTTTGGATGATTACGAAGCCAGAATTTAGCTCCGCCGTCGGCGCATCTACTGGTAGTGCGGCACTTTTTGCTGCAGCGGGTTGGGTTATCGGCGGCAGGGCTCGCATGTATTCTTTTGGAATTTTTCTTGTTGCGATGGATGCTTTTGCATTGGTGACGGGCGGAATGATGGGGAATCCAGCATGGGCTGGACATCTTGGGGGTTATCTTGCGGGCGTTGCTCTTGTGCCGCTATTACTTAAACCAAATTGTGTTAGTATGAGGTTCTTTGGTTGATCTATTTTGTATTATTTAAGGCAGCATTCATCACTTGGCGGAATGAGGCCTATGGGTTATGCATAAAAATGGACTGAAATGGTCACGCAAAACGAGATAACACACCAGATATAAATTGGGACAAATTCAAACAAATGACATGAACCAAGAGCTGGTTGCGCTAGAAATATAGCTTTCGCTTGCGGGGTGTAAACGGCTTCGCCGCTTCCTAGCATATTTAGCTCCATTTCGACCTGAGTTTATGAGTACACCACCTAATCCTCTCTAGAGGGTAATTTCTCTAACACCTCAATCACAGACTGTATAAGCGGGATTTCGTGTTGCATAGCGCGGTAACCGCGTTCGATAAGCTCAGGTGCTTTGTTGAACTCTGTCATACCGATATGGCCAATACGTGGCGCGACAAATACATCAGGTGGGTCACCTGCGAGCCGCGAGCGCGAAATTCTATCCATAACAATGTTAAGCGTTCCCATCATGACGGAGCCAAGCTTAGGTGCCCCTTTTTTGGATCGCGTGCCACCTAAAAGGCTTTTCAGCAGTAATCTGTCGGGGCGTAATTTGTTCAAAGATTGTCCCGCAAGTTCAAATGGATCCAAAGAATCCTCATCCTGGTCATCGAAATCCATATCATGGGAGCTACCGATGGGGCCAAAAGCATCGCCATTAAGACTAACAGCAATGACAATATGAGCGCCCAAAGCTCTGCATGTAGACACGGGGACGGGATTGACCAAAGCTCCGTCTATCATATGACGGCCATCTATTAGCACTGGCTCAAAAGCACCGGGCAAGGCGTAACTCGCGCGCAGGGCAGGGACAAGTGGTCCATTTTGTAACCAGACTTCGTAACCCGTGCGCAAATCACATGCGACAGCCGCAAATTTACGCTCCATATCTTCAATATTTATAGTGCCCAAATAATGGGCCAACACTTTTGCAAGACGATCCCCGCGCATAAGACCAGATCCGCCCCAGCGAATATCCATATAGCCGAGCATTCGCCTTTTATTGAGCTTGCGAGCCCAGTCTTCAATCGTATCAAGCTCGCCTGCAATATAGGCGGCGCCAACAAGTGCGCCAATAGAAGTGCCGCTGATAATATCGGGCCTTATACCCCCTTCGGTAAGCGCTCTTATGGCGCCAATATGAGCCCAGCCGCGCGCAACACCGCCGCCAAGCGCAAGCCCGATGGGCGGGTGTTTGCGCTCTTTATGCTGATAGTCATCATGAACGCCAGATTTAGTACCCAGTCTCATTTAGTACCCAGTCTCATTTAGTACCCAGTCTCATTTAGTACCCAGTCTCATTTAGTACCCAGTCTCATTTAGTACCCAGTCTCATTTATTCCCCAGTTTCATTTATTCCCCAGTTTCATACAGGCACTTTAAGGTTCATTGTTCGTCGAGCAAGTGAAAATGTGAACGGCGGGATGACATTTTGCCTATATTTTTCGTATTTAGGGAGAGATAAATTATGCTGTAACAGTGAAACTAAAAAATATTACGGGCACAAGCGCTGTATTTTCTATGATTATTTAATAATATGTGTAGTCAAAATGGTTAGTGTCGGTCATATTGGAGCATAATGAAAATACTTACTAATGAAGGATTGCCATGTTCAATAAGATTTTAATGAGAGCAGTTTTAATGAGAGTAATTTTGCTTGGGGGCGTAGCCTTTATAGCGGTTTCTTGCGATACGGTTTCCGAGCAGCAATGTCAAACGCTCAACTGGGCAAATAAAGGCTATAGCGATGGGGCAAGCGGGAAGACGCGCTCTGCGTTGAGCAGTCATATACAGGCGTGCAGTAAGTATGGCATGAATGTGGACACTAGTCTCTACCTTGAGGGCTATAAAAAAGGCATTTCTCAATATTGCACATACGACACGGGTTTTTCCCTTTCCGAACAGGGCAATAGCTATGTGTCTGTATGTT
The DNA here is from genome assembly GCA_965224735.1 of Robiginitomaculum sp. GTDB lineage: Bacteria > Pseudomonadota > Alphaproteobacteria > Caulobacterales > Maricaulaceae > Robiginitomaculum_A. Next base: position 456,398 of record OZ245059.1, read on the forward strand.
CTGGTTCTCTCGCGAGTGAATTTAGGCGCGGTTATGAGGATGGTGCGCGGCGCTATTGTTCTTACGATAGGGGTTTTGATCAGGGCGAGGATGGCGCCAGTTCTAAAGCCATGTGCGATGGCTCTGGGATGGAAGGCTATAGACGCGGTTATGCTGATGGTCATCGGCGGCACGAGTATGAACGCGAGTATGATGATATGCGCGATGCGCAAAGAAATTATGACAATATGGTTACTCGCCTTAAGGATAACAGCTTGAGTAGAGATGAACGCCGCCGGCTTGAAAAGAAACTACGCCGCTTTAAAGATCAGTTAAAGGATGCGAAATGGGGTTCGCGTAGATCTGGACGAAGACGGCATTATTAAATTCTAATTTGCTATGATTTTAGTTGGTTTGTAAAAAGCAGGTTGGTTTGTAAAAAGCAGGCCTGTAATACTATAAAATATGAAATACTATAAAATATGAAATACTATAAAATATGAAATACTATAAAATATGAGGCAATCAAACGTTTTTGGTTGAATTTTTCTCCTGTTTGTGGTTATATGCTGAGCCGAGCTTGGCTATTTGACGGGTTTGGCAATAATAAACACAAAAACTTCATTTTTTTTGCGATTGTTGTTTGACAGTTTGTTTTGGTTTGCTTATAGGGTGCATCTTGCTTGCGCGGGAGTGGTTTTTCACTTTCATGTTGGTTTTGAGGGCTCTTTTTTGAGAGCCTTTTTTTGAGGGGTGATGACGGTGTTATGCGGTTGTTGGTTTTCATGAGCGGCGCATTGTCTGGCAAATTGATTTGTCGGTTTTTCGCTAATGATCATCTTGTTGATGATTTTTTCCTGTAAGTTCAGGATTGCTCGAGATGTTTGACATTGTGAATACGGAAAGAGAGACGCAGACGGCTTTTGGCTGTGACGATTATACTTTGCAGATTATACTTTTTATTTATGTTTAGGCACTTGTGTTTAGGCGCTTGTGTTTAGGCATTTATGCTAAGGTATTTGTGCATGGATAGTCACCTATAGTTATTGACTGTTTAGACGTTTCTTTACGTTATGCATGATTATTGTATTTATATGATGATTATGTGTGACACATATTTTTGTAACGATATCGCTTGGATGATTTCGAGATTTTTCTCGGATAATTTTAAGGGATCTCGTCAATAATTTTGAACGCAAGCGACTTTTAAATTTATTTGTTAAATTTATTTTTTGAATTTCTTTAAAAGACGCCAGATTAGACAGTCGGATGACAATCTCAATTTGAGAGTTTGATTCTGGCTCAGAACGAACGCTGGCGGCAGGCTTAACACATGCAAGTCGAACGATAAACTCCCTTCGGGGAGTGGACAGTGGCAGACGGGTGAGTAACGCGTAGCAACCTACCTTTTTGTACGGAATAGCCCTTGGAAACGAGGAGTAATACCGTATACGCCCTCCTTTAGAGATATTGGGGGGGAAAGATTTATCGCTAAAAGATGGGGCTGCGTTGGATTAGCTAGTTGGTGAGGTAATGGCTCACCAAGGCGACGATCTATAGCGGGTCTGAGAGGATGATCCGCCACACTGGGACTGAGACACGGCCCAGACTCCTACGGGAGGCAGCAGTGGGGAATATTGGACAATGGGCGCAAGCCTGATCCAGCCATGCCGCGTGAATGATGAAGGCCTTAGGGTTGTAAAATTCTTTCGCTAGGGAAGATAATGACTGTACCTAGTAAAGAAGCCCCGGCTAACTCCGTGCCAGCAGCCGCGGTAATACGGAGGGGGCTAGCGTTGTTCGGAATTACTGGGCGTAAAGCGTTCGCAGGTGGATATTTAAGTTAGAGGTGAAATCCCAGGGCTCAACCCTGGAACTGCCTTTAAAACTGGGTATCTAGAGTTATGGAGAGGTAAGTGGAATTCCTAGTGTAGAGGTGAAATTCGTAGATATTAGGAGGAACACCAGAGGCGAAGGCGGCTTACTGGACATATACTGACGCTGAGGAACGAAAGTGTGGGGAGCGAACGGGATTAGATACCCCGGTAGTCCACACCGTAAACGATGAGAGCTAGTTGTCTGCATGCATGCATGTAGGTGACGCAGCTAACGCATTAAGCTCTCCGCCTGGGGAGTACGGCCGCAAGGCTAAAACTCAAAGAAATTGACGGGGGCCCGCACAAGCGGTGGAGCATGTGGTTTAATTCGAAGCAACGCGAAGAACCTTACCTACCCTTGACATACTTGTCGCGATTTCCAGAGATGGATTTCTTCAGTTCGGCTGGACAATGTACAGGTGCTGCATGGCTGTCGTCAGCTCGTGTCGTGAGATGTTGGGTTAAGTCCCGCAACGAGCGCAACCCTCGTCCTTAGTTGCCAGCATTTAGTTGGGCACTCTAGGGAGACTGCCGGTGCTAAGCCGGAGGAAGGTGGGGATGACGTCAAGTCCTCATGGCCCTTACGGGTAGGGCTACACACGTGCTACAATGGCGCTGACAGAGGGTTAATCCCTAAAAGGCGTCTCAGTTCGGATTGTCTTCTGCAACTCGAAGGCATGAAGTTGGAATCGCTAGTAATCGCAGGTCAGCATACTGCGGTGAATACGTTCCCGGGCCTTGTACACACCGCCCGTCACACCATGGGAGTTGGTTTTACCCGAAGGCGCTGCGCTAACCCTTTTTATTTATATTGAGGGAGGCAGGCGACCACGGTAGGGCTAGCGACTGGGGTGAAGTCGTAACAAGGTAGCCGTAGGGGAACCTGCGGCTGGATCACCTCCTTTCTAAGGATGGTCTGGTTGGATGTTATCTAATTGGATCTCTTATGAAATATAGCTGGGCTTTATTGCCTGGCACAAACATAACGGCTAGAAGCCGTCTTCGTTTCTCTTTCCCGATTGTCTGCAAAAGGCCACAATATTGAACGCAATATGGTGTTTTTATTTTATGGTATTTTTATTTTGCAGATTTTGTCGCGTTCTTTGCGCTTCCCTGGAAAATGGATTTATTCTAATTGGGGCCATAGCTCAGTTGGTAGAGCATCTGCTTTGCAAGCAGAGGGTCGTCGGTTCGACTCCGTCTGGCTCCACCATTTCCTGACTCCACCATTTCCTGGCTCCCACCATTTCCTGGCTTCCAGTATTTTTTGGCTCCAGTATTTTTTGGCTCCAGCATTTCTGGTTTCAGTATTTTTTGGTTTATGAAAGCCGCAGCGGAAGCATTGTAGGCCGGTAGCTCAGCTGGTTAGAGCGCACGCCTGATAAGCGTGAGGTCGGAAGTTCAAGTCTTCTTCGGCCTACCATTTTTTCATTTTTTCTGATTAATGCGACAAAGAAAGAACAAGTTTCGCAAGGTTTTAAATTTTGCGGATGTTTTACATTGTAAAGGAGTGGGTTATCCGCCCCGAAGTCATCTCCACGATAGTTTATGTATCGTTTAGACTTCAACTCGAGGATAACCTTAATAGAAACACATTTTACCAATAATATGGGTTACCAATAATATGGATAACTATATTATCAATGTGTGTTTCTAAGTAAAGATATCGTCTGGCAAATGCACATGAGCGTGATCATTATAAGTCACTTAACTTCATCAGTTTTGAGTGGGTTGTTCACCGCGCATGAGCGTTTACGTTGTGAGTTTTTCGGAATTCATGACAACAGAAAATTTTACTGATTTGTCTGTCCTTGCGTAGTCAACGTTGAGGGTGGACATAAAAAAAACGAATTTTGGATATGTCCTTTGGATATATCTGATATTTATTCATATCGTATGGACAGGGCTTAGGCTTTGTCCGAAAAATGAGAATCAAGTGTTACAAGGGCGTTTAGTGGATGCCTTGGCACTGGGAGGCGATGAAGGACGTGATACGCTGCGATAAGCGTTGGTGAGCTGCGAATAAGCTTTGATCCAACGATTTCCGAATGGGGAAACCCACCTTAACAGACATGTATATTTTGCACTTACGCGGTTTTGCCTTTGGCGAACTTCTGCGTGGGCGCGGTCCATTTGGGCCAGCGGGCAGTGTTTTTTTACCGTTTTTGGCGGTTTAGGAAGCTGTGCGTTTTTTATATGCAGGTTTGTGTTAGGTATTTTTAACTGAATATATAGGTTAAAAAAGCAAACCCGGGGAACTGAAACATCTAAGTACCCGGAGGAAAAGACATCAACCGAGATTCCGTTAGTAGCGGCGAGCGAACGCGGATTAGGCCAGTGGTCATTTTAATTCTAGCAGAAGTGTTTGGAAAAGCACGCCTTAGCGGGTGACAGCCCCGTATGCGGAAAGATTAATTTGATCCATGAGTAGGGCGGGACACGTGAAATCCTGTCTGAATATGGGGGGACCATCCTCCAAGCCTAAATACTCCCCAGTGACCGATAGTGAACAAGTACCGTGAGGGAAAGGTGAAAAGTACCCCGACGAGGGGAGTGAAACAGTTCCTGAAACCGAACGTCTACAAGCTGTCGAAGCCTCTTTACGGGGCGACGGCGTACCTTTTGTATAATGGGTCAGCGACTTAGTCTTACGAGCAAGCTTAAACCGATAGGTGTAGGCGCAGGGAAACCGAGTCTTAATAGGGCGCTTAAGTTCGTGGGATTAGACCCGAAACCGAGTGATCTAGCTATGAGCAGGTTGAAGGTGCAGTAACATGCACTGGAGGACCGAACCCACCTATGTTGAAAAATGGGGGGATGACTTGTTGCTAGGGGTGAAAGGCCAATCAAACTCGGAGATAGCTGGTTCTCCGCGAAATCTATTTAGGTAGAGCGTCAAATGAATACCAACGGGGGTAGAGCACTGAATGGGCTAGGGGGTCTCACCGACTTACCAAACCTAATCAAACTCCGAATACCGTTGAGTACTATTTGGCAGACACACTGCGGGTGCTAAGGTTCGTAGTGGAAAGGGAAACAGCCCTGATCGTCGTCTAAGGTCCCTAAATTATGGCTAAGTGGTAAAGGAAGTGCGAGTGCACAGACAACCAGGAGGTTGGCTTAGAAGCAGCCACCCTTTAAAGATAGCGTAACAGCTCACTGGTCAAGCGCTCATGCGCCGAAAATGTACCGGGGCTCAAGCCATATACCGAAGACACGAGTGCACATTTATGTGCGCGGTAGCGGAGCGTTCCGTAAGCCTGTGAAGGTGCCTTGTGAGGGGCATTGGAGGTATCGGAAGTGAGAATGCTGACATGAGTAACGACAAAGAGGGTGAGAGACCCTCTCGCCAAAAGATCAAGGTTTCCTGCGCAATGCTAATCAGCGCAGGGTTAGCCGGCCCCTAAGTCGAGGCAGAAATGCGTAGACGATGGGAACGAGGTTAATATTCCTCGGCCAGCGGGTAGTGACGGATCACGTGTATTGTACATCCTTATTGGATTGAATGTGCAGTGAAGTGGTTCCAGGAAATAGCTCCCGCATTAGACCGTACCCCAAACCGACACAGGTGATCAGGTAGAGTATACCACGGCGCTTGAGAGAACTATGCTGAAGGAACTCGGCAAATTGCCTCCGTAAGTTCGCGAGAAGGAGGCCCTTGTTTTGCGCAAGCAAGATGAGGGGGCACAGAAAAGGGGGTGGCGACTGTTTATTAAAAACATAGGGCTCTGCGAAGTTGCAAAACGACGTATAGGGTCTGACGCCTGCCCGGTGCTGGAAGGTTAAAGGGAGTGGTGAGAGCTACGAACTGAAGCCCCAGTAAACGGCGGCCGTAACTATAACGGTCCTAAGGTAGCGAAATTCCTTGTCGGGTAAGTTCCGACCTGCACGAATGGCGCAACGACTTCCCCGCTGTCTCCAGTGTAGACTCAGTGAAATTGAATTCCTCGTGAAGATGCGAGGTACCCGCGGCTAGACGGAAAGACCCCGTGCACCTTTACTACAACTTCACAGTGGCATTCGTAATGATCTGTGTAGGATAGGCGGGAGACTTTGAAGCGTAGGCGCCAGCTTGCGTGGAGTCATCCTTGAAATACCGCCCTGATCCTTATGGATGTCTAACCGCGGACCGTTATCCGGTTCCGGGACCCTGTGTGGTGGGTAGTTTGACTGGGGCGGTCGCCTCCCAAAGAGTAACGGAGGCGCGCGAAGGTAGGCTCAGTCCGGTCGGAAATCGGACGTTGAGTGCAATGGCATAAGCCTGCCTGACTGCGAGACTGACAAGTCGAGCAGAGACGAAAGTCGGTCATAGTGATCCGGTGGTCCCGCATGGAAGGGCCATCGCTCAACGGATAAAAGGTACGCCGGGGATAACAGGCTGATGACGCCCAAGAGTCCATATCGACGGCGTTGTTTGGCACCTCGATGTCGGCTCATCGCATCCTGGGGCTGGAGAAGGTCCCAAGGGTATGGCTGTTCGCCATTTAAAGCGGTACGTGAGCTGGGTTTAGAACGTCGTGAGACAGTTCGGTCCCTATCTACCGTGGGAGTAGGAGTTTTGAGAGGATCTGCCCTTAGTACGAGAGGACCGGGGTGGACGAACCTCTGGTGGACCTGTTGTTGCGCCAGCAGCATTGCAGGGTAGCTATGTTCGGAACGGATAACCGCTGAAAGCATCTAAGCGGGAAACCAGCCTCAATACGAGAGCTCCCTTGAGAGTCGTCCAAGACCAGGACGTTGATAGGTCAGGTGTGGAAGCATGGTGACATGTGAAGCTTACTGATACTAATAACTCGATTGATTTGATTCCCATTTTTAAATTAATCTGTTTATCACCTAGGTGATAAAAACAAACTGCTCGTGCGCGCTGAAAAGCCCGCTCAGAGTATTTGCCAAAAACAAGAATGAAACAAGAATACTAAAGTTTACATATTTAAACTTACATGTTTAAACTTGAAGCATCTTGGCTCCGTGCCCGTACAAACCAGTACAGCCAGCACGTGAGTGGACGCTGAGCACAGCTCAGCAAACCATAAAAACGATATCTTTACGCACTTCAATCTTATTTGCTCGCCGGGTGGCTATGGCAAGACCTCCCCACCCGATCCCATCCCGAACTCGGTCGTTAAGGGTCTTTGCGCTGATGGTAGTCTGTCTTAAGGCATGCGAGAGTAAGTCGCCGCCCGGCATGCAAATAAAATTGAATAAAAAAAACACTCCTTTACCCAACCCTTGAGATGATAACTTAATACCATCTATAAAGAATAACTATGTCAAATCCGTGCCGTTTTAATCGTTTTTCCCAATTTTGCGGTCGCGGGCTTTGAGCAAGCGCAGGCGCAGGGCGTTAATTTTGATAAAGCCACCAGCATCTGCTTGGTTATACACATCATCTTCTTCAAACGTCACGTGTTCTTGCGAGTACAGCGAGTAAGGCGATGTGCGGCCAACAATGGTGACAGAGCCTTTATATAGTTTGAGGCGAACTGTCCCATCAACCAATTCTTGTGATTTATCGATAGCCGCTTGCAGCATTTCGCGTTACCATAAAAGAGGTAACAGTGAAACGTTATTATTACACCAATCAGCAGCAGCTTTCAAATCACCTTGAAGGATTCATGACAGTTTATAATTACGCCAAAAGACTAAAAACCTTAAACGGTTTCACACCATACGAATATATTTGCAAAATATGGACACAAGACCAAAAAAAGTTTAAACAAAACCCAAGATATCTAACACAGGGACTATACAACTAATATCCCTCTTGACAAAACGGGGCAACGTAAAAAATACTAAAGTGGAAAAACATATGCCCAACATACCACAGAATACTCTGTCTACAAAAAAAAAAATAGGGTTTTGAGGCGCATGGTCGATGACTGTTTGCTGTATGATCTGTTCGGGCATATTTTAACTTTCCAACTTTTTCGGTTCTAAGCCACCGACTTTCAGTCGGTTAAGGGACTTTTAGTCCGTTTATGTTACCATTCTTAGACTCCTTAAATTTGAGGCGAGCCGCAAGCGAAGCCTCAAATTTAAGGAGTCTAAGAATGGTCTACTCTACTTCCGCCCACTGTAAATTTCACAATCGCTATCATATAGTTTGGATTACCAAATACAGGTATAAAGTTCTGACACGAGAGATGCGATTGCGCATTCGTGCCCTGATCCGTCAAATTTGCAAAAACCTTGGTGTTCGCATTCTCAAAGGTGTTTTGTCCAATAATCATGTCCATATGTTTATGGAGATACCGCCAAAACATTCCGTCAGTGATGTTATGCGCCGGATCAAAGGTGCTACATCGCGCAAAATACAAATGGAGTTTCCAGAGCTTAAGAAACGCTATTGGGGACGTAGGTTTTGGGCGCGTGGATATTTTTGCACCACATCAGGTAACGTCACAAATGCTATCATACTTCAGTATATAGAAAACCACTCAGAAAAACCTACCGACGACAGTCGGTAGTGGTTAAGTCCCAACTGTTTTAGCCCCTTATGGAATGTTAGGGTTTGGAGGGTGGGTTATCACTGGTCTGGGCTCAATGTTGATTGATGTGCCCCTAGATTTGTAGACACCTTGTTTGTTACAATTGGAAGCAAGGAGATATGAAGATGGGTAAGGGAATACGGTATACGGACGAGTTCAAACGGGAGGCTGTGGCGCAGGTAAAAGAGCGCGGTTATTCGGTCAAAGATGTGTCGGAGCGACTGGGGGTTTGTACCAAGTCCATGTATGATTGGATTGGCAAGTTTCATGAACCAGAGCGACCACCCGCTGATATGAACGAGCATGTGCAAGAGAACCGCCGCTTAAAGGCCGAGCTTAGGCGCGTTACTGAAGAGCGTGATATCTTACGAAGTGCCCTTTAGGGTGAAAAAGGCCACGGTGTACTTTGCAAAGCAGGCCAAGTGAAGTACGCCTTTATCAAAGCACACCGCATGGAGTTTTCCGTGCGGGCCATGTGCCGCGTGCTGCGCGTTCACCCGAGCGGGTTTTATGCGTGGCTTAAATCGGGCCTGAGTAAAATGGCTAAGCGGCAACGCCGCCTTACAGGACTTATCAAGCAATCATGGCTAGAGAGCGGCTGCGTTTATGGCTACCGTAAAATTCATCATGACCTGCTCGATATGGGCGAGACTTGTGCGCCTAATACGGTGGCCAAGCTTATGCAAAAGTGTGGCCTTAGGGCACAAGTCGGCTATAAACGCCGCCCTGGCAAGTATGGCATTAAGCCGTCGATTGTGGCGGCTAATCAGTTGAAGCAGAACTTTGATATAGCGCATCCCAATACGGTTTGGGTGACGGACATTACTTACATTAAGACTCATGAGGGATGGTTGTTTTTATCCGTCGTTATCGACCTATACTCACGCCGTGTTGTTGGGTGGTCAATGGGTGTGCGGATGCAAACAAGTCTGGCTTTAAATGCTTTATTGATGGCCGTTTGGCGGCGCAGACCGAAGGCTAAAGTGATAGTCCATTCCGATCAAGGCAGCCAGTTTACCAGCCAAGAGTGGCAATCTTTTTTAGTCGCTCACAATCTGGAAGCTAGCATGAGCCGGCGTGGAAACTGTTATGATAATGCGGTAGCTGAAAGTTTCTTCCATCTGCTCAAAACCGAACGGATCAGACGCAAGACTTACAAAACGCGCCAGCTCGCACGCCAAGACGTGTTCGATTATATTGAAATGTTCTATAATTCTAAGAGAAAGCATGGTAAGTGCGGGATGTTGTCACCCGCACAGTTTGAGATGGCAACAAAATGAAGTGACAAGGTGTCTACAAATCTAGGGGCACATCGCATTGACGTTGTTAATGGTACTCCGAGGCGTATGCTTACTGAGCGCACTGTTGCAAATATCAACAGCTTGAAGGTCGAAGTATTTTCAAATGAGCACCCACCGCCTCATTTTCGTGTAAAATATCAGGGTAGCACAGCAAACTTTGAGATTGCGACATGCCGTAAATTGAACGGCTCGGGGGATATCTTGCGATTTGAGAAGAATATCCAAATTTGGTGGGCAAACAACAAAGACATCCTTATTATGGAATGGAACAAGGGGCGGCCCAGTGACTGCACTGTTGGTAAGTATCGGGCTTAGGGAAAACAAATGAAAAACGCACAAAAACCAGATCACATTAGCCTGAACACGTTAATCTCTCGCCTGCGAGAGGGGCGTTATGTTATCCCCGATTTTCAACGAGATTTTGAGTGGAAGCCTTGGGATATCCGCGATCTCATTCGTTCAATTTTCCTCGATTATTATATCGGTAGTCTGTTGCTCTGGAAGGGTAAGAGCAGCAACTTTGATGCTTTATCGTGCGAACATGTTTACGGCTTCAACAATAAGAAATTTGCCGCCTACGACAATGCTGGCAAGCCCGAATATATTGTCCTTGATGGTCAGCAGCGTTTAACCGCACTGTACTATGCATTTTTCTCACCTGACATACCGCTCCCGAGTCGTAGCAACAGAGCAACCTATTTTGTTCGCGTCAATCAATTCATGGCGGAGCAATATGACCAAGCTTTCGATTATGAGTGGCATACACGAAAGTTTTCAAAAACACTTATCGACCCCAAACTACAATACCAGCACCATATTTTCCCTCTATCAATATTGAGTGCTGGTGGCCGTGCGGCGCTGAAATGGGTTACAGGCTATGAGGAATACTGGAAGACTCAAGCCGTGTTGGTCGAAGAAAAAGGGCAGGAAAAGGACGTTAAATTAACTCGGACACACGAGGAAAATGCCAAAGTTTTCGATAGCTTTCTCGAAAATCTGACTGATCAATTTCAAGTATCTTACATTGAACTTGATGAAGATATCGGTATCGACAAGGTCTGTGACATATTCACACAAATTAACAGCAAGGGCGTTCAACTTGATGTCTTTGATCTAATAAATGCGCTTTTGAAACCCAAGGGGGTTCAACTCAAACACATGTGGCGGGAAGCTTCATCACGCCTCGATTTTGTCGGAAGCAGTAAGATGAACGTCTATGTACTCCAAGTTATGTCCATTCTTCGGCAAGCCTACTGTTCGCCCAAATATCTCTATTTCCTCTTGCCGGGGCAGAAGAAGCCAGTTCGTGACCCAGACGGGACACGCCGCGAAGAAATATTGATCGAAAACACCCAAGAGTTTACCTCTTACTGGGATCAAGTTGTGAACGCATTGGAAAAAGCTATAGATATGCTTAGGCACCCGCAGGAGTTTGGCGTCATTGCAGCACGTTACACCCCTTATGTATCGATCTTACCTGCTTTTGCGGCGATGCAAGTTTATGTCAGAACCTGCCCGGCAGACATACGTCTTAAAGCTCAACGTAAGATAAGACTGTGGTATTGGTCATCAGTTTTCTTGAAGCGCTATTCCGGTTCAGTAGAATCGACAAGCGCCCGAGATTTTTTGTGTATGAAGCGATGGATCGAAAATGACAGTGCGGAGCCAACACTTATTGGTGAATTTAAAACACGCTTCAAAAGCCTTGATCTGCGTAATGAAAAAAAACGTGGCTCATCTGTTTACAATGGCATTGTGGTTCTCCTATGATGATTGTCCAGCCATTTGTTGGCTGGCTAGTTTGAATTTGGTGAAATCTTCGAACACCCAGTTGTTTTTGAGAGTGTCGTATATTATTTTGAGTAGTTTGCGTGCGGTGGCGATGATGGCTTTGCCAAAGCCGCGCCTGTCTTTAATGCGCCTGTAAAAACTGTTGAGATAACCGGAATACCGGATGGCAATCAGGGCGCACTGCACCAAAGTTGTGCGGACAAGTTTGTTGCCGCGCTTGGTGATTCCCCCCATATTGGTGGTCTGGTTTGACTGGCTTACGCGCGGTACAATACCAAAATATGCTGCCAGCTTGTCCGAAGTTTCAAAATTGCTCACATCACCAATCCCAGATAGAAATATGGCGGCCGCCCGTGCGCCAATACCCTTGATGCTGGTCAGGCCTTCAAATCCATCAAGCGGTGTGGCATATGTTTCAATATGCTCGTCGAGTTCTTTGATGGCTTGCGTCAGGCTTATGGCCTGCTCGCAAACGATCCCGGCCTCAATCTGCTCCAGTTTGGAGAACGGAGCCATATCCAAAGCGCGTAAAGCCCGCATGGAGGCAAATTTGGATTTTTTCGTCTTGATGCCATGGCGGTTATAAAGCGCATGCAGTTTATTGAGCAAACGAGTGCGCCGTTTTACCAGTAAATCACGGGTGTGAGTGACAGATGCCAACTGCGCATGTTCGGTCGACTTGATCCGGGTTTCGGGAAGCATATCCTTGGACAAGAACAAAGCCAAAGCACGGGCATCGTTCTTGTCGGTTTTTTTGACCGATTTGCGGATAACCTGAAACTGATCAGGGTTCACCACAACAACGCGGCCAACACAGGCAATCACTTCATCGCGGAAATAGGCGGAATTGCCCGTGGCCTCCACCGCGATCTCATTATCCGCTGACAGGCTCATGCAAAACTGAGCCAGTTCAGCTTGGCATAATTGATAGGTTTTCAGAATTTCAGACCCATCCGCCTCACGGCGGCAAATGGTAAAAGAATTCGTATGTAGGTCGACACCAATAAAAGACATAGCTATACTCCTCTTGAGGCAAAACCGCCTCGTGTTAATGTTAAGAGGAAGCGGAGACCCAATTCCAAATGCAGGAAAGCGGGTGTGAACGGCCAAACCAAACTCCTATACGAGGTCACCAATCCGTGCGTAAACACGGGCCGGGCCTCAAGATGGTCGTTCGGTAATAGGTGTGAGTTAATCTCCTTTACAGGGTCAAAAGCCCTAGATGACATATCCAACCTAAAACCTATCCGCTTCTTCCAACGCCAACATAGCACCGAAAATATCAACCGCTCACAAGTCATTCATGCCATCTCCTTTTAGTACAAAATGCACTATGGGTAATGACTTATTGCCCTGTTATGTTTAACAACTCGTTTATTAAAAAAATAGAAAAACTACAATAAAGACAAAACATTTTCTGGCGGGCGGCCAATAACGGCTTTGTTGCCGCGCACTATAATGGGTCTTTCCATTAATATAGGGTTTTCATTCATGGCGCGGATAAGTTTTTCCTCGTCATTCTCATCTTTAAGGCCGAGTTCTTTATAGATTGATTCGCCCGTTCTCATAAGCTTTCGTACCCTATCAAACCCGAGCATATTCAGTAATTTTTTTATTTCTGCAACGCTGGGGCTTTTTTTCGTATATTCCTCAATATCTGGATTAACTCCATTTTCATTGAGCAAGTTTAAAGTTTGCCGCGATTTGCTACAGCGCGGATTGTGATAAATTTTTATTGTCATTTTTTCTCCACTCTCACTATTTTTACTTTATAAAACTCACTGAGATAAAGTCTCCCACCATAAATAAGGTTCTGTGAGCATTTGCAAAGGAAAAAGAATGACAATACCGTCAACTACTAAAATTTCTGGGTATTGCGGGCAAGGCTTTGACCCTGTCCATAGTGTTTTTGAAAAAAGTTTTGAAAATGGCCTAGAGGCCGGTGCAGGGTTTTGCGTCATCAAAGACGGTGAGATAATCATAGACTTAATTGGCGGCACAAAAGACCGTAAAGAGAAAGAAGCATGGCAAAAAGATACGCTTGTCCCTGTCTTTTCGACCACTAAAGCTATCGCCGCCCTTGTTATCGCGCATCTCGCCAATGCTGGAGCTTTATCCTATGATCAAAGAGTCACAGATCTATGGCCTGAATTTGCTCAACATGGCAAAGGCGATTTGACCATTGCGCAAATACTCTCGCATCAAGCTGGGCTTTCAGGGCTTACAGGCCCTATTGATCCGTCTGACTGGTTTAACTGGGACGATATTTGCGCACGCCTTGCGGCGCAAAACCCGATATGGGAGCCAGGCAGTGCTAGCGGATATCATCCGCTTACCTTTGGGTTTTTAGCAGGAGAAATAGCGCGGCGCGCTGACCCGAAAAACCGTACGCTTGGCACTATTTTGCGTGCAGATATATGCAATCCTGAGAATATTGATTTTTATATAGGTACCCCGCAGAGTGAACACCACCGTTGCGCCAATTTGCACAAACCGCTCGCTCTTTCAAAATTTGGTGATATTAATGTAGCAACCAAAGCCGCTTTTCTCTCGAAATGGTCATCAACGGGCGGGCGCGGAGCGGCGGCATGGCGCGAAGCAGAATTTGCGGGCGCAAATGGGCATGGCACTGCTAAAGCTATAGCACGCCTTATGCAACTTGCCCTTGATGGTAAAATAGGCAGCACCCGATATCTGGATACTCACACCCTAGATGCCATGTCAAAACCGCGCATTTCTGGGCAGGATTTAGTTCTGCCGTTTCGTCTCACCTTTGCGGCGGGTCTTATGATCAATAAAGACAATCATTTTTATGGCCCGAATGACAATACATTGGGTCATAGCGGCTGGGGCGGTTCCTGCGTTTTTGCAGACAGAGAAGCAGGACTTACATGCGCCTATGTGATGAACAAACAAAGCCCCGTTCTACTTGGCGATCCAAGGCCGCTTGCGTTAATAAACACACTATATGAATGCCTATAAAGACTTTCACTTGCGAGCCTTGCTATTTATGACGTAAGTGCTTAACTCACACTCATGACAAATACATACACAGACATATCTGGTCTTGGGCAAATCGCAGAAGATTATGATGCTTTGCTTGTGGACATATGGGGCGTGATTCATAATGGACGCGAGGCATTTGATGAGGCAGTCGTAGCGTTGCAGCGGTTTCGGAGCGAGCGCGGACCTGTGGTTTTGATATCAAACTCACCACGGCCAAGCATTGCCATCCCTGCACAATTTGACGAAATTGGTGTGCCCCAAACTATTTATGACGCAATCGTCACGTCGGGTGACGCCACGATTGACGAGCTTGCACGCCGCGCGCCAGGGCCCGCTTTCAAGCTGGGTCCAGACCGTGATGATCCGCTTTATGAAAATCTTGATCTCAATTTTTCCACGTTGGAAGACGCGGCTTTCATCACCTGCACAGGTTTGTTTGATGATAACAATGAAACGCCTGATGATTATGAAGATATGCTCAGCCAAGCGCTTGAACTTGGCATACCCATGGTGTGCGCTAACCCTGACGTGCAGGTGAAGAAAGGTGATAAAACTATTTATTGCGGCGGCGCTTTAGCGCAAAAATACGAACAAATGCAAGGCGAAGTGATTTATGCGGGCAAACCCCACGATCCGATTTATCGTCTCTCGCGGCATTGGCTCTCGGAGATATCGGGGTATGAGATACCCCGTGATCGGGTGCTTGCTATTGGCGATAATATCTACACGGATTTGTCGGGTGCACAAAACCAAGATTATGACTGTATGTTTATCGCCTCTGGCATGGACAGCGGCAATGCTGCGCAAGTGTGCGCGCTGCTCGAAAAACATGGTATATTTGTAAAATATATGCTTTTGTCCCTTTTTTGGTAGAAGTGATGCTCTGGTAGGCGTATAGGCTTTGAGTATGAGTGAAATCAAAAAATATAAACGTGGCTATTATCTTGATGAGATGGAAATTGGTATGTCGGCTGAAACGTCAATGGTGGTTTCAGGCGAGAAAATTGATACATTTGCTAAATTATCTGGCGATTTTAATCCAATCCATGTGGACGAAGACTTTGCCAAGGCAACTCACTTTGGTAAGCGCATAGCACATGGGGCTTTGTCGGCCTCTCTGATATCCGCTATTTTGGGTAATGATCTACCAGGGCCAGGCGCAATATTTGTCGAGTTGAATATGTGGTTTCGCCGCCCCGCTATGATTGACGACTTGATTATCGCCCGCGCCGAGGTGGCTGAAATTAATGAGCGCACGGGACGCATTAAAATGAAAGTGTCTTGCGCTGTTAATGGCAAGCAAATCATTCGCGGGGATGCGGGCGTGATTGTGTCTAAAAGACCAAAAGACGATTAATAAGTATGAAGCGGCTGGAGCATTATACCGATCTGGAAAAATCGGCGCGCGGAGCTGTGATTGCGCTGGGTAATTTTGACGGCATTCATAGGGGACACCAAGTTGTCATCAACAAGGCTGTCTCTATTGCTAAAAACTTTGCCGCGCCGCTTGCAATCGCTTGTTTTCGCCCGCACCCTAGCCAGTATTTCGACCCTGATTGCCTTCCATTTCGCCTGATGAGTCCGCGCATGCGCGCGCGAATTTTGAGTGATATGAGAGTGGATATGCTCTATGAAATTCCCTTTGATAAAACACTCACGCAAATGAGCGATGAGGATTTTGTCGAAATTGTTCTCCATCAAGGCCTAGGCATCAAGCATGTGGTTGTTGGTGAAGATTTTCGCTATGGCCATAAGCGCTACGGCAATTTTGCAAGCTTGCAAAAGCACTGCGCCGCACGCGGCATTGGGGTTACGGGTATAAAGCCTATTAGCTTACACCAATCTTACGGAAAATATGGTTCCACAGAAATCAGGCAAGCGCTTCGAGATGGGGACGTGTTTTTCGCGGCCCATATGCTTTCACGCCCATGGATTGTGGATGGGGAAGTGGTTATGGGTGATCAACTTGGCCGTACATTAGGGTTCCCAACGGCCAATTTATATTTTTATGACCGCATTCATCCAAAGCCTGGTATTTACGCTGCAAAGTGCCGCATAGAGGGCGAGAATGAATGGCTTAAGGGTGTTGCCTATGTGGGCGAGCGGCCAACCGTGGGCGGGGTTGACCATAGGCTTGAGATGCACATTTTTGACTTTGACCGCGACATTTATGGTAAAATCCTAGAAGTGGCCTTCCGCACTTTTATCCGCGCCGATGAAAAATTTGATAACCTCGAGTCCATGATTGAACAAATGAAAAAAGATAAAGACGGGGCGCGGGCAATATTTGGGATGCTTTGAGTTGCCCAGGCTTGATACTAAAGGCAATAGTTTTTTTGGTTTTATTGAACTGCGTATACCCTAAAGATTGTTTGTTGAGCAAGGCTTTTACCCGCGAGGTGGGGTTGATGTCTTTGAGGAAAAATCTCTAATGTAACGGTACTGCGCGCGTTTTATGACCTGATCTGTAGGTTTTGCAGTCTGGCTTTAGGTATATTTGTCAAGACTGCCAGTTTTTTTTCAGGTATTGTGGTGTTGTTGTCCTTTTGACGAAATTTTGGACACAGTTATATTGCAAAACCAATAAACCAAAGGTCCGCTGGGCACCAAATTCACCACTTTTCAAGCAGAGCCTTTATGGCTGTACACAGCCTGCAAGGGTTTGCACAATTAGGCGAAATCGAGCAATTGATTGAGATGGCGATAAGGGTGGTGATTGACAACAAGCTCATCAAGACAAATCAAGACCTCTGACTGAGTACGAACGGACATAAAACCCGCCAAATAACTATGGAAACACTCAATCAGATATTATTCAATTTAGCCACACTTTTCAGGCAGAGCCTTTATATGCCCTCTCGCCTTTGCGTGTGTAATATACAGACGAGCGCCTACTCGATACTATCAGCGCGTGATTGGGGGATTTGCGGTGCAAATATGTGTGCGTAACCCAAATGCTTTCACCAGAATATAATTGCTACGTACGATCATATCGTATTTGGTTCAAAAGTCCAAATTAACGCGCAGGTTTCAAAAGTAATGTTGATTCCAGCACATCTTCAATTTTGTTTCTATCCATTTCAATAGTCTTCAGATTGAAATTGACATGGCGATTAGTTTGATCATTTAAATGTCGTGAGGCTCGATACCAACGGTTGATAAACCAGCTTTGGCCGCCACTTGGGATCACACTTTCGATTTTGGGAGCATCGCTGCTAATTTCCATTAAAGCCATCCAGTTAGGCGCGCCATTGTGTGGAACTGCGTTGTCTATATATCCAAGATCAACGGCTGCGCCAGTGTAATGAGTAGCGCGTATATGTTCAGTGTTTCGTACAGGCAGTTTACCTTTTTCTGGAGAAGATAACGCCTTTTGCCCCATATAGCGCCAATAAATGGGTTGTTGCCATGCTGCCATGTTTTTACCGAATTTTTTCTCCATGCGTTCGATTGTCTCAATTAGAATAATGCGCACAACTTCGTTACGGCTTTTACCGTTCAAAAAATCCCATTTAGTGGGTAACCCGGCGTCTTGGCCTTCAAGAGCCCGCAAAACCAAACTAGAGCCATATTTAATATAGTTGTGGTCTTCGAAACCGTAACGCCATTCGCCCAGTTCATCCTCAAAAATGACATCCCGAGCTGCGCTGAGCCACGTCTGGAAAAGCGGCATGCCTGCATGATCGTATTTTCCGTCATTGTCACTATCCAGATATAAACCATCCCAATCAATTAGAATTGCAACCGCTTTAGTAATGCGTGGGTCATCGGCCTCCAAAACGGCTTCCTTCCAGAACGGTTCAAAAAATTCGGATGAAGTGACATTCAGGTCGACGCTGCCCCATGAACGTGAAATAATTTTATTAAAGTTTCGCATATCATCCAGAGTAATGCTTTCGTCGGACTTCAATAACGAAAGTGGTAAATAAGTACGGTAGTGCTTCCCCCACCTGCCGGCGTCTCCGTAAATCGCATCTGAGGTCGGTTTGTTGTTCCACACGACAATATAACCACGATCGGGGTTTTCCAAATTAGGCCACTGTTCCGGCTTAATGAAAGCTAACCATTCGTATTCTCCGGTTCCTGGAATGGGCAAACGAGGATCTACATTGGCTAGGCGATTTGGTTTATGACCAGAATGCCATGTCTCGATATGACCATATTTGTCACCGATTGTTATATTTACGCTGGCCTGAGTTGAATTCAAGATAATTTCTTCAAAACCCTCTTTTGTTTTAGTGCGTGCAAATTCAAGTAACGTCCCCCAGGCATCTACTTCGGCTTCCCAAACAGCCCATCGTTTGGAATAGGCTATATTTGATTCTTCATTCCACCCAAAGACCGGGCCATGAACGGTGTGAGCAACTTTGACTTCAAGAGGCTCTTCGCCAGCAATTTTAATTATTTCGGTACGGACATCCATATCTCGCCACGCACCGACATACCAATATTGATACTTGTTATTTGGATTCAATTTTTCAACATAAGTGTCGACAGTGTCCCGCTCACTGGTCGTAATGAGCCATCCAAAATCGGGGGTTCGTCCCATCGTCGGAAAGCCTGAAGGAACCATTGCCAATCCAGCCGCTTCAAAACCGTCTCCGCTAAGGTGAACTTCGTGGCCATCTGCAGTTGCCTGCATCATAAGAACATTCCCGGAAGCGGAACGCTCCGGGCCGACAACAATTGTACGGCTAGCACCTTCGGACAGACCGAATTTGCTTAGTGCGTTTTTATAGGCTGTACTTTGCTCAATCATGGAATCGGCGGTATTTTTGAAACTTCCACCGACTTCATTTTTAGTTTCCTGAAATTCACGCGGAATTTTCACATAGACCTCTGAGCCTTCTTCCGCAAACGCATAGGCGTCGGGATCATTGAGAACCAACACGTCATCAAAAATCATCTTACCTACTTGGGGACCATGCTTTTCTATCATCTCAGTTAAGAATTTCAGGTTTTTGACTTCGTTACCGCCCGCCGCACCATATAGCCGGCCTGTGACACTTATTGCCGCTATTATATCAGCTTCGGTGTAATGCCTAACTGGAATGCCTAGTGTTTTAAACTCAAGAGGTAAAAACTTACCAGGATTCGCCTGTATTTGGTCAATATATAGGTTAATACCTGCTAACATTGCTAAAAAATGCTCTCGATGATCCAGCTTCATCCGTGCCATCATGGCCTTCACCTGTGCCTTTGAATAACTAGATTTGCGGGCATAAAGGTCTGCATTTAGCATAGTCTTGCCAAATAATTCAGACAGTTCCCCGGAACCGGCGCGGCGGCGCAGTTCGAACTGGAATAACCGATCTTGCATTTGCGTGTAGCCTGCGGCGAACAAAATATCTGTGGAATGATCACCATAGATATGAGGGACCCCCATGTGGTCGCGCAAAATAGTAATTTCTCCCAACAGCCCTTTAACTTCGAGTTCTGCAAAACTTTTCACTGGGATGCCACTTTTTATATAATATGCAGCTCCCGCTCCTATGCATGTAACTATAGCCGTCGTTACGATTAAGGCTACTTTAATAGCTTTCATGTTTTTCACTTTCATAAATAAAAATATTTGTTTGCATTTAGAGAAGAGTGAGTCAATTTTTTAGCCGCATTGAACCGTCCCGAATTTGCTGGAGGTTGTTTAAAGAATCGTCCTTTATGCAGGGGTCTTAGTTTATAATATTTCCTTTAAGAAACAAATAAGTAAGAAATAGATAAGTTTACGTATGGATTAAGCGCTCTTTTTGCGTGCGGTTTAATCGTTTTATGCAGCGCTCGCGTTTTGTCGCTTCTGATCTGTTTTGCGCGGCTTCGGTGTAAACCAATCGCACAGGACGGCGCGCCATCGTGTATTTAGCGCCTTTGCCAATGTTGTGGGTAGCAATGCGTTTGTCCACATCATTGGTAATACCCGTATAATATGTTCCGTCTTGGCAATGCACAATATAAACTGTCCACATTTTAGTTCGGAAGATTATTGAGAAAAAACGCAATTTGGTTTTCTCCCATAACTTTGGTGATATCGGGTTTACTCATGCCTTGGCGTAAAAGAGCATCCGTGATAGTGCTTATTTCTGTCGCGTCAATTTTTGTTGTAACTGCGCCGTCAAAATCAGAGCCAAGCGCAATGGCATCCACGCCAAATGTTTTTGCGCCATAGATGAGCATTTTGGCAATGCCGTCTGGAGTTGGGTCGCAATTTGCTGTCTCCCAAAACCCAATGCCAATGAGTCCGCCCCTGTCGGCGATTTCCTGCATATAGCGATCTGGTATGTTGCGCTGTGGATGCTTGCACAGACTTAGAATTCCAGTGTGAGAGATCAGCAAGGGTTGCTTTGTCATGGCTAAGACATCTTTTACGGTTTTGACGGATGAGTGTGCCAGGTCAATGATTATACCCTTCTCACCCATTTTTCGAACAACGTTGCGGCCAAAGTTTGTCAGGCCCGCATCTGATACCCCGTGCAAAGATCCGCCGAGCGCGTT
This sequence comes from Robiginitomaculum sp., assembly GCA_965224735.1. Lineage (GTDB taxonomy): Bacteria > Pseudomonadota > Alphaproteobacteria > Caulobacterales > Maricaulaceae > Robiginitomaculum_A. The sequence goes on from OZ245059.1 coordinate 477,332, forward strand.
GTCAAAGAAATGCTGCAGCCCAAACATGCGGTAGCCTTCGGCGTATAATTTATCTATATTATTCAAATTTCCCTCTAGGGGGTGCGCGCCTTCTGTCTCTAGTATACCGATAAGGATGTCGCGGTCAGATTGGCGCGCTTCTAAGGCTTTGCGTAAATCGGTTTTTGTGCGCGCAAGAACAAATTTCCCGCCAGATTGTCTCTCTAGCTTTTGCAGGCGCTGAGCTTGGTAGCGAGCGCGCTCGAAAATAGAATGCCAAGTGCGCGCGGGCCACTCCTGAATAAAGGTCAAAAGCACCATCCTGTCTTTGTTCATAGTATTGCCATGATGTTTCATATTGGCAGGCACGAAGGTTACGGCGGAGAAAACTTGTAACGCGTAACCTCCATCGCGAAGGCGCGGCATATCGGTTTGCCCAACCGTATTTCTTTTGGCGGGGTTACGTTTCCATAAAAGTGTATCAGCGTGTAAATCCGCAACTCGCAAAGTTTTATGAAATTCTGTCACCTCTTTAGAAATAGGATAAGCGTCATGCGCGATAACTTGGTTAAGCTTGTTGTCGACCTTGTGAGGCAAAATTAAAAAAACATACAGCGCAGCCAAGATTAAGATAATGCCTAAAAAACCTAACGTGAATTTGGCAAATCGTTTCATATTTTTCTTTCTTTGTTCTCTCCCTGTTGGCATTATAAAGGTATAATGTATCCACAACAATCTTTAAATTTTGGGGGCGTTGGGCTTGCGCGCGGCGCAGCATTTTTTTAAAGTGATATGAATTTTGGAGACTTACATGATTACTGATGAACAGCGCGCCGAAAATATGGGGCAAGCAACCCGCGAGAAACTAAAGCAGTTTATTGCTCGTATTGAGCGCCTTGAAGCGGAAAAAATGGAGCTAGCGGCGGATATTCGCGAGGTTTACTCCGAAGCTAAAACCTTTGGCCTTGATACAAAAATTTTGCGAAAAACCGTAGCGCTGCGTAAAATAGAAGCCAGTGAAAGGGCCGAGCAAGAAGCCTTGATCGAGCTTTATATGGACGCCTTAGAGTAAAGGCGGTTAGGTGATAACTCTGAGCGATGAACCCATAAATCCAGATAAATATGCGTGGCAAAAACAGCAAATTGCCCGTGATTTTGAGCTTGAGAAACGGCGCGAGAAAGATGCAAAAGCACGGTTGCGCCGCGCGCGTACTGCCCAGCGCCAGTTAAAGAAAACCCGGCGGCAGCTTGAGGATTTAGGCGAAATAACCGATTGGGAAGAGAACTTTATCGCCTCTGTTGATCAGCGGCTGGATAAATATGGCGCTGCCTTTCAAGACCGCGAAAAAGGCGGGACGGCAGATGCTCTTTCTGTGCGGCAAAAACAAGTGCTATCGCAAATGCGCCGCAAAATTAAAGACAAAGGGCAGCAAGCGCTGGGCAGAGAAAAGAGGGCGCCAAAAAAATGGGGTTCCCGTATTAAAAACAAATCAGGGTTTAAACCCCGCGTGCGCCATATCGAAGATGATATGATTGAGGACATAGCTTGCGCAAAGCCTCAGCCCGTGAAAAGAAAACCAAAGCTCACGATTATATCAGGCGGGAAAAAGTAACACATATTTTCAAAACGTGTTATTAAGGAGTTATGAGCATGGATATAAAACCTTCAAACCTATTGGCGAGTGTCGCGCAATCGGCAACGCTTGCTGTTTCACAAAAAGCACGAGAGCTAAAAGCGCAAGGCATTGATGTTATAGGACTTGGGACGGGGGAACCTGATTTTGATACGCCCGAGCATATTAAGCAGGCTGCGGTGAAGGCTATCGCGTCGGGCAAAACCAAATATACAAATGTGGACGGTATCCCCGAGCTAAAGCAGGCCATTTGCGAAAAGTTCAAACGCGATAATAATTTAACCTACGCCTCCGAGCAAATTAGCGTCGCGCCGGGCGGTAAACCCGTGATTTACAATGCGCTTTTGGCCACTTTAAATCCTGGTGATGAGGTTCTTATCCCGACCCCGTGTTGGGTTTCTTATCCTGAAATGGTGCGCCTTGCAGGTGGAGTGCCCGTGCTGGTTCAATGCCCGCGCTCCAGCGGATATAAATTAAAACCTGGCGCTTTAAGAGGGGCCATAACCAATAAAACCAAATGGCTTATTTTAAACTCACCCTCTAACCCTACAGGGGCTGCCTATAGGGCATCAGAACTTGCCGCCCTTGCAGATGTCTTGCGTGCGTTTCCCAATGTTATGATTTTAACTGACGATATGTATGAGCATTTGCTCTATGACGATCTGAATTTTGCCACTATTTCTGAAGTCGCGCCCGATTTATATGAGCGTACTTTGACAATGAACGGCGTCTCTAAAGCTTATGCCATGACGGGTTGGCGGATTGGCTATGGCGCAGGGCCAGCGCCGTTGATAAAATTAATGGCCAAAGTTATGGCGCAGACCACCTCAAATGCATGCTCTATTTCCCAATGGGCAGCACACGCCGCGCTCACTGGGCCGCAAGATTTTTTAAGCGCGCGCAATGCTGAATTTATGGCCCGCCGCGATACAGTGCTCTCTATGTTAAAACCTGCGAAAGGTCTGCGGTGTATGCGACCCGACGGGGCATTTTATGTGTATCCAGACTGCAAGGATCTTATTGGAAAAACAAGTAAGGGTGGACATAAACTGGAAACGGATTTGGATGTTGCGCAGGCACTGCTCGAAGAAGTCTATGTTGCGGTTGTACCAGGGGCAGCTTTTCATAGCTCCCCGAATTTTAGAATTTCCTACGCAACAGATATGAAATCCCTAGAGACAGCCTGTAGCCGTATTGCAGACTTCTGCGACAGTTTGTCATAAAAAATGCCTTGATTCTTCTCTGAAATTTATTATATTTAGAATACTTCTAAAATGTAGGAGGAAATTGACATCAATATTGGAATATCCAGCGAAGACCGTAAACGCTCGACAGACGCTTTGAGCAAATTACTGGCAGATACATACACGCTTTATTTGAAAACACACGGCTATCATTGGAATGTTGAAGGGCCACATTTTCAGTCTTTACATATCCAATTTATGGAACAGTACACAGAAATGTGGACAGCCGTTGACGAAATAGCAGAGCGTATTCGCGCGCTGGGTCATTATGCTCCAGGCTCCTATAGCGCTTTCATGAAACTTAGTTCTATCAAAGAAGAAACTGGCAATCCATGGTGAAAAATTTGGCGCAAGGCCATGAAATGATCGCCAATAGTGCCCGCGAAGTTTTGCGCATTGCAGAAGAAATTGGCGATGATGCGACTGCAGACACAGTTACGCCGCGCATTACTTTACACGAAAAAACAGCATGGATGCTCAGAGCCACAGCCGCATAGGAGCAAAATGCAAACACCAATTGAGTTGACTTTGCATCAGCGTCGTTAATATCACCTCTGTGCCAGAAAGTGGCTAGCTGTATAGTTCCTGTGTTAGATGGCTTGGGTTTTGTTTAAACTTTTTTGGGTCTTTGGTCCATATAACCTTGATTTCCGCGTTTAATGGGGGAAAAGATCGAAAATCACTTTATCCGCGCTCTAAAGGATATGGAAAATGAGGGATCTGGCGTTCCCGAACTAAAAACACTAGATGGCTTTATACACACATGCCGTACAGAGGCATCATATCCTGTTGTTGGCGTATAAGTACAATCTGACATGTTCTTGGGCTTGGTGTCCGAGTCAGAAAACTTAACATCAGTCGCATAATTAAGAGTTAGTCCAGAAGAAGTATCCGCGAAGGATACGGGATTAGTTTCAGGGCCAGTATCATCAATATCACCATTATAAAATATAGTTTCTGCTGGCAATGTATCCGCTATAAAGACAGTCCCAGCATCTAGATTGGGGCCGCTTTCATGTGTCATGGTGATCGTATAAATAACATCATTTCCAGGCACTGCATATAAACCAGATGCGGTTGGATCCCACACATTTACCGTTTTGTTCGCTGAAACAACAACCCTGCATCCAGCCGGTGCCGCTGATAGTTTCCACTTTAAAAGCAGCAAACACTCAATATCTGTAATTTCTCCCGTCGTCAATGCCCGGTCATATATTAAAACCTCGGCAAACCGGCCATCATAATTATAGTAGGCACTTACGCTGCCCAAATGTATGCCGAGAGACACCCTCGCATTATTGGCTGTTGTATCTGCGGCAAAGGCTTGTCCATCAACGCGCAAACGTTGTGATTGGCCAGGTTGATCATTGATCGCCGCAACAAGCGTGGTTGCAGTCAAGACGTTTGGATACTCGGCCATTATACGTTGTCGTTTGCAGCATCCCCCCGCGTCAAAGATAAGCTTACCTCCGAGCCACGGAGCATGCAAGGAAAACCGATTATTACTCTTTGTGTCAATGGTATGCCCGTTCAAACTAACGGCAAAGTTGCGCGTTCTTGTCACGTTTGCCATGACAAAGAACAGTGTTATTGCATTTTGGGTAACGCCCGAAAATGGATTAGCGGCATCCATATCTGCGCCACTAGGAAATCTCAAACCTGGTTTAATGCCGTCAAATCCCGTAGCTTCAAAGGTAATTGTGCCAGCTGTAGTCGTTAGGTTGTTACCGTTTCCGCTTTTGTCAACCCAGCGTGTCACGACACTGTTATCTGCAGGCTGCACTCCGTTACTGTTGACATCTGTGGCATCAACCCAAAAGACGAGACCAGGGACATCTTGTGGCGTTGAGATTTGCGCCTGTGCGTACGTAGAGCACAGGAAAAGTCCAATATAGGCTGATATTATGTAAAGCAACCCAATAAATAAGGGCTTGCTGTTTAATACTTTTTGGCCAAAGGTTAAGTGATGGTTGGCCAGAGCAATAGTTTCGCCAATGCTTTGCAAATTGTTATCCGCTTCACCCTTTTTGGAACCTCCTGGAGTAAAACTATAGCTTATTATCCAGTTAGTATTTTTAAATAAGTTCATACAAAGATACTCCAAACATAATCAAAGTACCACTTCTTTCAATAGATTGAGCTGTCCGTATAGGTTATAATCTATAATAATTCTTTAATGAGTTGCCGATAGGTGTTTTGAGATATGTTAGTGTTACATTCTGGCCACTCCTTATGGGGAGGCTGGGAGAGGATGAGCTTTTATCTTTCCTCTAAGGTCATCCACTACCTTGAGCCTTGGAATTTTTACCCTGCAAACACATTGGTGTACAGGTCTCTGTGTTAGGTGGTGTTAGGTGGTGTTAGATGGTGTTAGATGGTATTAAGTTATCATCTCAAGAGAAGGAAATATTACCCTGAAGCCAATATTATACTCATTGGGCAAGACCTAGATCCGCGCAGAAAAACGCCCCCCAAACTGACCCTTCATATAGATCGAGATATAGATCGAGGCTAGCGCTTCAAAAACGTAAAATAATGCGGCGTACGGCCTTCCCTGATGGCTTTGGCTTCATAGCGGGTTGAGGGCCAAGTGGGGTAAGGGGTGAGCCAGTCAGCGCAGTTTTCTACCTCCCAGATAAAGCCAGATCTATGGGTGGTTTTATACCGCAATATACGCGCTAGCGCCCAATCCACATAAGAGACAATATCACTAGCAAAATAGAGTGGAGCACTTAGTTTAAGGCTTCTATAAAATTCTGATATAATCTGTTCTTGGATCAGGCGGCGTTTGTAGTGCCGTGTTTTAGGCCAAGGATCAGGATAGAGAATATAAATTTCATCAAGGCTTGCGTCGCGAAGACAGGAAAAGACATCACGCACATCTCCATGGTGCAAGCGTATATTCTTGATACGCGCTTCGTGAATACCTACAACAGCTTTAGCAACACCGTTCAGATAAGGATCGACACCTATATATAAGGTGTTGGGATTTTCTTTCGCTCGGTGCAAGAGATGCCCAGCGTTGCCAAACCCTATTTCTAGTGACCGCTTTTCGTATTTGCTTAAAAATGCGTGTAAAGCTTTATCTAATGACAGTTTGTAGTTTGGAAAAATAGTTTCCATCAATTCCATTTGATAGGGACTAAGCGGGCGGCCTTGGGCACGGCCCCATAACTGGCGCCGCTGCTTGTTTCGTTTCTTATGTGGCTGGTTCATAATCCACTCAAAAAAAACCCTGCATTAGCAGAGCCTTTTAAATTATATTGGATAAAAACCCAATGCTGTATTCGCTTCTTACTATTGCTCTTTTGCTAGCGATCTTGCGAGTTCAAGAATTTGGCGGCGGATAGCTTTGTTTTTTATTTTTGATACAGCCATTGCAAGCGAAACGCCATCAGTCGAGTTGATAAAATCATAAACAATAGGTGTTTGATCGCCTTCTGCAAATTCAGCACTAGGTGCATTTTCGCCTAAGCCTTCGTAGAAGAAGCCTACTGGAACTTCCATGACTTGCGCCATTTTCCAAAGGCGGCTTGCGCCGACACGGTTTGAGCCGCGCTCGTATTTTTGAACCTGCTGGAAAGTAACACCAAGAGCGTTGCCTAATTTTTCTTGACTCATTTTTAAAAGCAGTCGCCGTAGTCGTACGCGTGTGCCTACATGTATATCGACTGGGTTTGGTGACCTCGGTGCATGTTGTGATTTCATTGTCTTCATCCCTATAAAATCAATTAAAATTTAAGTTTTGTGCATCCCCATGCCACAAAACCCTCTCCGTACAGAGGAAGTATAATATGTAACTAACGCCTACGCTGCATAAATAGATAACACCCTAATTGCATTAACCCAATAAGCAAGAGTATTATATAGTTAACGTTGTTATTATATGCAGTTTTTTGCACATGTCTAGGAAGAGATGCATCTAAAACACTATCATCTTTAAGACTGAGGCTCATGAGCACCCGCCCATAGGCGTCTGTGATGGTTGATATTCCCCCCGAGGTAGAGCGCACCAAAGGAAGGCCTGTCTCAATTGCGCGATACCGAGCTTGATTCGCTTGCTGATATGGCCCGCTTGATTGCCCATACCAAGCATCATTGGACAGGTTTAAAATCCACTGAGGTTCTTCGCCGCTTGCTTTTAAAATTTCTGACGTCAAATTGGTAAAGTTAATTTCATAGCAAATTTGTAAACTAACGGGCGGTAATCCATTAATTATAGGTGTGTTTCCAGTGGTGCCTGGCGTCATGGATTCGAGTGCAGATGAAAGAGTTTTAAATCCGAGTTTTTTTAGTGCGCCATGGCCAGGTATATACTCACCAAAGGGCACCAGCTTTTGCTTGTCATAAAAACTTGATAGCTGCGCGGGCCTATCTTTCGCATACGTTATGGCGAGCGCAGAATTGTAATAATTTGGTTTAGAGCGCCCAGCTTGCATTTCTGATCGTAAGGTTTGGATAATAAAAACGGGCGGCTGTTCACCGCCCTGTGACACAAATATATTCTCTATGGCTTGCATCAAATTTTTGTCTTTCAGCATAAGGCCTGGCACCGTGCCTTCAGGCCATATAACATGGGTGATTTCATCAAAGCCTTCGCTTGTTGTTAGGCGCAAATAATGGTTGATCGTTTCAACGTATTTATTTGGATCGAGTTTATCGCGTTGAGAGATGTTCGCATGCACAATACGAAGCTTTATGTTAGGGACATACTCTATAACGGCGTTTGAAAGCCGCAAAGCGCCAAACACATAAACCACTGCTAGAACCAAGGCGCTTGTTGTAGCGGGAATGAATTTACGGTTTTTACCTTGCAGCAAAAGCGCCAACGCACCCGCGCTAAACAATACAAGCGCGCTAAGACCTGATACCCCAACAATAGATGCAATTTGAGACATAGGCTTCCCCGCTTCAAAAACCGTGCCAGGGAGGTTCCAAGGAAAGCCAGATAAAACACGCGCGCGGGCAAATTCGGTAATAAAGAAAGCCCCTGAAAAACTAACAGCCCGTAGGGCATGCCCAGGTACGCTAAGTTTCAGATAAGCCCATGCGGCAATAGCCCAAAACAGCGCCAGGCCAGCGCAGAACCCTAAAATAGCAAAGGGCATAATTAGGATAAATTCTGACCCGCGTACGATAAAGGCAGAGCCAATCCAGTAAAGTCCAAACAAGCAATACCCGAGGCCAAAACCAAAGCCTTGCCAGAAAGCAGATTTGTTTGGTTTTTCAAGGCCGCGCACACTTTCTAGGCGCACCATGAAAAGCGCAAAGCAAAGAATAGTAATCGGCCAAATATGAAAGGGTGCTTGGCCTAATATTGCTAACCCGCCCAAGGCAAAACTAATAAGCCAGCCTGTAAATTTTCGTTTTACAAAAAAGTTTGCAAAAAAACTAACAGGTAAGGCATCCATAAATTATTTACAGCTTTCTTTTTTTTGCACGGAGTCATGCAGACGGCGCACGCGAATCTTGTTAATTCGTCTTGCATCTGCGTTCATGATTTCAAACTCTAAGCCTAATGGATGGCGAATTATTTCTCGTTGAGTGGGGACACGCCCAACAAGGGAAAACACAAGCCCGCCCATTGTGTCCACCTCTTCGTCTTGCTCGGGCGTTGCAATATCGCTGCCAAACACAGCCGCAAAATCATCAATGCTAGCATTGCCATCGATTTCCCAATAAGTGCCTGATTTAGCTGTTTTTTTAGCAATAATTTCTGGCTCGCCGCTATCGTGTTCATCTTCAATATCACCCACAATGATTTCAATTAAATCTTCCATTGTAACCAAACCATCTGTTCCGCCATATTCATCAACAACAATAGCCATTTGGATGCGAACGGCCTGCATTTTACGCAATAAATCCTGCGCAGACATTGAAGGGGGGACGAATAAAACTGGGCGCTTGATACGGTTGATAATTTTTTTATCTGGATATATTTTTGCGGTGCGCCCGCGCGCGTCAAGCGCAAGATAGGGCAGCAAATCTTTCACATGAACCATACCCGTTGGCTCATCAAGCGTGCCCTTATAGACAGGCAAGCGGGAATGACCAGCCTCTTTAAAAGCGGTCGTAATATCTTTTAGGCTTGTGTCATCAGAAATAGAGATGATTTCAGCGCGCGGCACCATTACGTCTTCAACCCGAACCGTGTGGAAGTTTTTTGCTGCGCTCATCAAAGCTTCAGCACTTGCCTCGGCGGGTTTGTCACGCTTGCCAAAAATGTGTGCGAAAAAAGTTTTTTTTTGCTCGGGTATAGTGCCAGATGTATTCACAATAATATTTCCTTAGCATAGGGGTTTGAAATCCCCAAGGCGTTTAGCGCTTTTATTTCCAAGGCTTCCATAATTTTCGCTTCTACATTACTTTCATGATTATAGCCTTGCAAATGGTAAAATCCATGAATAAGCAAATGCGTGACATGATCCCGTAAGGGTATCCTGCGGGCTTTTGCTTCTGCACTGACGGTTGTATAGCCTAAAACGATATCACCAAGTAATGGTGTAAAACCATCCATTGTGGTGCCTGGAAAAGAAAGCACGTTAGTAGGCTTGTTCTTATTACGATATTTTTCATTTAAGCTTTGCACATCTTTATCGGACAAAAGAGCAATACTAATTTCAGCAAATGGACGAAGCAAAGTTTGCGACTGTGCTACAGTCACAGCTTTTGCACAAAGGCTATCGATATCATGTAACGCCTTTTGCCATGCAGGCGCGCCTATATGAATAGCGATCTCAAAATCTTGCAGGGGCGCGCTCATTATGGGTTTTTGGCATCCTTTTCATAGGCGCCAACAATTTTACCAACCAGTGGATGGCGGACAACGTCCGAAGCTTCAAATATGACCGCGTCTATATCGTCTATATTTTGTAAAATATTCAGCGCATGTGAGAGGCCAGATATTTGCCCGTGCGGTAAATCGCTTTGGCTAGGGTCGCCTGTCACAGCATATTTTGCCCGCTCACCCAATCTCGTGAGCGCCATTTTCATTTGCGAAACTGTCGCATTTTGCGCCTCGTCAATCAGCACAAACGCGTCCGCTAATGTCCGCCCGCGCATAAATGCTAATGGCGCGACTTCAATTTCGCCTGATTCCATACGCCGTTCTACTTGGTCATGACCTAAAACCATATTCAGCGCATCCCAAATCGGCTGCATATAAGGATCAACTTTTTCTTTTAAATCTCCTGGTAAAAATCCTAATTTTTCGCCCGCTTCGACGGCAGGACGGCAGGCGATAAACTGGCTAACCTCACCGCGCGCCAGCATAGATGCGCCATAGGCAGTGGCTAGAAATGTCTTACCTGTTCCTGCAGGGCCAACCCCGAAAATAATGGTGTTATCGCCCATGGATTTGATAAATGTTTCCTGGCGCGGGGTTTTGGGCACAATGGCTTTGCGGCGCGGGAAAGTAATGTTGACGCTCATTTTAGCGGCTGCTTGGCGGGTTTTATCTGTTTGCCCAATCATACGTTTAATATCTGCTGGGCCGCAGTTCCAGCCTTTTTCAAGCCGCGTATAAATGTCCTTTAAAAGTTCGGCTACGCGTCTGCGCGCTGAAGGGTGACCATTAATAACAATGCTCGCGCCAGGCGCTTCAAGGTACACATCATAGGCTTTTTCTATGAGCGCAAGGTTTGTATGCCCTGCGCCCGCAAGGTCTTGCACAAGGTCTTTGTTTTCAAATTCGACTATATCGGCTTTTGGTATTTTGGCCATTATTGCTCTAATATCCCAGTAAGAGAATTTCGGCCCGCGTCCGTGATCTTAACTTGAACGATCTGGCCAATTAAATCTACGCTACCATTAAAATGCGTTCCTTGCAAATAAGGCGCACGGCCAAAGAGCTCGCCTTTGCCCTGGCTTGTGCCTTCAACCAAAACCCCAAGCGTGCGGCCAATCAAGCTCTCATTAAATGCAAGCTGCTGCGAAACCAAGAGTTCTTGTAAGCGGGCAAGGCGGTCTGATTTTATATTTTCATCAATTTGCCCAGGCAAGGCTGCCCCCGTTGTTCCAGGGCGGAGGGAGTATTTAAAACTAAAGGCGGAGGCGAAGCCAATTTCTTTAACCGCGTCCATCGTGCGCTGAAAATCAAGTTCACTCTCGCCTGGAAACCCGACAATAAAATCGGATGAAAGCGCAAGGTCAGGCCGCGCTTTGCGAATACGGGCAATCACGTCACGATATTGCGCATAAGTATGGTCACGGTTCATAGCTTTTAAAATTCTATCACTGCCTGCTTGCAAAGGCAGATGTAGATATGGCATTAGTTTAGTTTCGCAGCCATGGGCTTTGATAAGCTCTTCGTCCATATCGCGTGGGTGAGATGTGGTGAAACGCAGTCTTTCTAACCCGTCCATTTTCGCAAGATGGCGAATTAACTTTCCAAGGCCCCAGTCATCGCCGCCTTCGACCTTGGGCGGTGCGCCAAGATAAGCGTTGACGTTTTGGCCAATCAGCGTGATTTCTTTCACCCCGCCTGCGACCAAAGAACGTGCTTCGGTAACAATTTGATCAACGGGGCGGGAGTATTCAGCCCCGCGCGTATAAGGAACGACGCAAAATGTGCAAAATTTATCGCAACCTTCCTGGATAGTAAGAAATGCGCTAAATCCAGTTGGTTTGCGGGCGGGCGTTAAAACATCGAATTTTTCCTGCGTATCAAAATTCGTCTCAAGCCGTTCGCCGCGCGAGCGGCTCACCTTGGCAATCATTTCAGGGAATTTGTGATAGGTTTGCGGACCAAGCACAAGATCAACAACGGGCGCGCGGCGCATTATTTCTTCGCCCTCTGCTTGGGCAACACAGCCTGCAACGGCCACAATCATTTTTCCGCCTTCGTTTTCTTTTTTGTCCTTTAATTTGCGAATGCGGCCTAGTTCTGAATAGACCTTCTCTGCCGCTTTCTCGCGAATATGACATGTGTTGAGCACCACCATATCGGCGCCCTCTGGCGTGTCCGTTGGCGCATAACCAATAGGCGCAAGCACGTCGTGCATACGTTCGCTATCATAAACATTCATTTGACACCCATAGGTTTTTATGAACAGTTTTTTTGTGTTTTTTACGATTTTAGTCATAGTGCGTGCTTACAGCTCAAATTCACAGATTCCGCAAGCCTTATGCGGAGTCTTTTTGCTTACTTTTTTTACCTTTTAAGGGCCGCCCATACAATTCTAATGTATGGTCAACGAGTTCATACCCTAATTTTTTGGCAATGCGTTCTTGCAGGCATTCTATCTCCTCATCGACAAATTCAATGACCTCGCCAGTTTTTAAATCAATGAGGTGATCATGATGATGCTTCGGGTCTGCGGTTTCGTAACGCGCGCGCCCATCGCGAAAATCATGGGCTTCAATAATGCCCGTATCCTCAAACAAGCGCAGAGTACGGTACACGGTGGCTAGCGAAATTTTGCTATCAATACGCACAGAGCGGCGCAAGACACTCTCTGCATCTGGGTGATCCTCAGAATCAGTTAAAACGCTAGCAATGACGCGGCGCTGCTCCGTCATTCTCAGGCCTTTTTCGGTGCATTTTGCAATAATCGGGTTCATGATTTCCTTTATATTCATAATGCTTTTAATATTAATTTGCGCTTATGGCAAATGCTTTTGAAAGAGCAGGGCGTCAACGCGGCCTTTCGCCCGCCTATAATATCCAGGCCGCGTACCGCAGTGCGCAAAACCAAAATTTTTATAAAGCGAAATTGCGCTCTCATTATCTTTGGCAACCTCCAAAAAGAGTATTTCGGCTGGAGACATTAATTTCTCCTTTGTTTGGTAATTTCTCCAAACAATAGTTTTCATCCCCATTTCCAGTAAAGCAGTGCCAAGACCGCTTGCGTGCAGTTTTGGGTGTACGGCGATGGTTAGAACCTCTGCTTGGCCTTCTTGCGTACGGATTATGATAAAGCCAAGCACAGCGCCAAACCCATCTCTTTGTGGTTCATTTTCAATCACCAATACGGTGTCCATATTGTTTTCTATATGGGCGGTAAAATCGCCCGCTGGCCACGGTTTGTCAAAACACAAAGCATGAAGCGTAGCCATATGCTCGGCCATGCTTCTGGCGGCTCTTTGCACATAGGGTTGAAAGCCAAGCGCAAAGCCAGAGCTTCCTGCAAGACCCGCCGCGCCGCTATAAATAAACTCGTGGGCGCTGGCGCGGTTTATGCCGCCCAGCGCAATGACGGGCATGGTTTTGCCTTTAATGCCGTTCGTGAAAGCGCGCTGCCTGCATATAGAAACTTTGGCATAAATAACTGCGTCCAGCGCGCTGTATTCGTCGATTATGTCAAAATTATGCACCGCGCCGCTTAATATCCAATGCGGATGTTTTTCGCGCAAAGCTGCTGCGCGGCCAAGATCGCGCTCTGGTAAATGCACACCGTCCGCACCCACTAACTCTGCCAGTTCGGCGTCCTTACCAATGAGAAGTTGCACTCCGTTTTTCGTGGTTATCGTGCGCATTTTACGCGCCATGCTCTCGCGGTTTGCCTCTGCAAAATGGCGATAGATAACCGCCCCGCCTTGTGGCACATTATGTACGCGTGACAAAAGCCCATAAATTTCAGGCTTGGTCATAAACACATAGGGGGCAAGGCGGCATTCAATATTGCTTTGAGCCCAAGTTCGGGACGCAGTTCTTGCGAGTTGATCATTTAGTCTATATGTCAAAACCATGACTCAAATATCCATTTCAAAATCCAGAGACCATGTCTTAACCCGCATTGCGCGCGCCGCCAAGCGCGCAAATCGCAAGGCGGGGGATATAACTTTGGTTGCTGTTTCCAAAGTGCAGCCAGACAAGCGCATTGCCGCCATGCTGGAAACAGGCCAGCGCGTGTTTGGCGAGAACCGCGTCCAAGAAGCTGAGGGCCGCTGGGGCGGGCGTTTTGCGACCGCGCGCAAAGATATAAATTTGCGCCTTATCGGGCCTTTGCAAACCAACAAAGCTTTGGCCGCGTGTGAATTGTTTGACGTTATCGAAACTCTGGATAGAGAGAAATTGGCTCGCGCACTAGTGCGCGCCGCTGATAAATGTGGCCGCATGCCAGAGCTTTTTGTGCAAGTAAACACAGGCCAGGAGCCGCAAAAAGCAGGACTCGCCCCCAGTGAAGTTGACACTTTCATCAAAACTTTGCGCAAAGAGTATGCCATAGAGCCAGCAGGCCTCATGTGCATCCCCCCAGCTTTCACCCAATACCAAGGCCAACACCCTGGCCAAGCCCCTGGCCCCCACTTCGCCCTGCTAAAAAAACTCGCCGAGCACAATGGCCTCACCAATCTCTCCATGGGCATGAGCGCAGATTTCGAACCCGCAATAGAGTTCGGCGCAACCCATGTGAGGGTGGGAACAACGTTGTTTGGAGCGCGGGGTTAACTATATATTAGGGTTATCCCAGATAAACGCATGACACCCTAGGCAAAACCCTATAGCAAGTATAGTTATTATATTTGCTTCACAAGAGATGAGACACTTTAAATATTCAATTAAGTTGGGGATACAAATATGAATTTTTTTTTGCGATATCTATTGTCCTTTATTGGTGTTGGTTTTGCATGCTTGTTTGCGCCAATTGCAACCGCGTGGCATTTAGAGGCTGGACAAGCCTCCACGAATGATACATTTGTTAATCCCGCATTCAGAACAATCACATTCCAACAACCTTTTGACACCATTCCAGTTGTCGTTGTTTTAGCAACAAATGTGGGTTCAAATCCCGCATCAATTCGTGTTCGGAATATAACGTTAACTGGCTTTGACGCTGCAGTGGTCGAACCACAAAAAATTGACGCTCCCGAAAATGGGGAGCATGAGAGCATGACGTTTGATTATATTGCTATTGAAACGGGCATCCATTCTTTGCCAAACGGCGATATTATAGCCGCTGGGATACGTGCGACTACAAACATTCAGGCGAGTACAACACCTGGTCTTGTTTTTACATCACCAGGTAGTGCCGAGGGATGGGACAGGGTATCTTTTGGAACGACATTTTCCTCAAATGCAAGTGTCGTTGCTCAAATTCAAACAATGAACAGTGAGAGTGGTACGCCGCCTGCCTCCTTTTCCCAACCCTTTCTAACAGTGGCTATGCAAATCCCGACGACAACTTTTGTTAATATGGCTTTAGAACGAAGTCAAGCGGCAGCAGGTATAGTCGTAAGTGAAGATATTGGGTGGATTGCCTTTCCAAGCGGTCGCACTGGAAGCTTCGTTGATACTACGAGCCAAACTGTCAGTTGGGATTCTAGGGCAACACCAGCTACAATAATAGGTTGGGGTACGTGTACCTTACAGACATTTAGCGGCATAAACTGGGCAAATGCACGTGTTGTTGCGACTAAAAATACAAGGACCGGAGATGATGGAGGGTGGCTTCGGCGATGCTCAAAATCTGGTACACAAATTGGCTTACTTGTTGACGAAGATACGGCATTTGATACCGAGCGTCACCATACTTTCGAACGTGCTGGAATAATAGCATTTTCCCAATCTTTCCATGCGGAGTTTAATGGACAGGTAAGGGCAGATAAGGCTGTAATGTTGTTAGACGATCCTCAAAACGGTGCCACCAACCCTTACGCTTTACCAGGAGCAAAAGTGCAATATACTATTGCGGTAGAAAGTTTTGGAGATGGGCCAATCGATAAGGATAGCGTTGTTATCACTGATAAAATACCGCCAAATGTGGCCTTAATTGTCAGTGACATTGATGGTATAGGTAGCGGGCCGATAATATTTACCGACGGAACCCCATCGAGTATGTTGGCTTATAATTTTTCAGGACTGTCAGATACGTCTGATGATGTGGAATTCTCCAACGATGATGGAGCAACATTTACTTACACTCCTATTCCCGGGGCAAATGGAGCAGATCAAAATATAACAGATGTGCGCATACGGCCCAAAGGGGAATTTGCAGGACCCTCGGGAAGCACATTTCCAAAATTTAGTGTTCGGTTTAACGCTGTGATATTATAGCGATTTACTACCCTTATGAAGGTGTCTTGCAAATCTATAATTACCTGTTTCGTATAGATAATCCTATTTGAAACTACGATAAAACATAGTTGAAATATATCAATCTAAATGGAATTATCTATAGTACTAAAAAATGGACATTTCATAATTTTCTCCAAAGGTTTCAAACCTCTCTCAGAGAAATAAACCACATGACGGAATTTTTCCGTCACCTTAGTTCATAAAACTTATGGCCCCAGAGAACCCTTTATGGCCCCAGAGAACTTTGCCAGCGTTTGATTTGCGCGCGGACATTGTTGGGAGCGGTGCCGCCGTATGATGTGCGGCTTTCGCAAGATGCCTTGGGGCTAAGAACTAAATAGATATCATCATGGATGGGCGGGACGATTTTTTGCATGTCTGCAAGGCTAAGCTCGTGCAAAAATTTATCTTGCCGTTCCGCCATCACAACGATTTCGCCTGTTGCATGATGGGCTTCCCTGAACGGCATACCAAGGGCGCGCACAAGCCAATCCGCAAGATCGGTCGCCGTTGAAAACCCACTGCCTGCAGCCTTAGCCATGCGTTCTTTGTTGGGCGTGATGTCTTCGGTCATCCCAGCCATCGCAGCAAGGGCGAGACCAAGCGCATCGAAAGCCTCAAACACAGGTTCTTTGTCTTCTTGCATATCCTTGGAATAGGCGAGCGGCAGCCCTTTCATGACCATGGTCAGCGAAATAAGCGCGCCTGAAATCCGCCCAGTTTTGGCACGAACTAGCTCGGCAGCGTCTGGGTTTCGTTTTTGCGGCATGATGGATGAGCCCGTGGTAAATTTATCGGATAGGGATACAAAGCTAAATTGCGCTGAAGTCCAAATAACGATTTCTTCGGCGAGGCGAGAGAGATGGGTTGCACAAATACTGGCGCATGACAAAGCTTCAAGCGCAAAATCCCGCGCCGAAACAGCGTCTAAGGAATTGGCCATAGGCCTTTGAAAACCAAGTGTTTTTGCCGTCATATATCGATCTATTGGGTAAGGTGTACCCGCCAAAGCCGCCGCGCCCAACGGGCACTCATTCATACGCTTATGACAATCTTCAAAGCGGGATTTGTCGCGAGCAAACATTTCCACATAGGCCATCATATGGTGTCCAAAGGTAATAGGCTGCGCCACTTGTAAATGGGTAAATCCAGGCATAAGCGTGTCAGCATGCGCCTGCGCCTGGCGCAGGAGCGCGCGCTGTAAGCTTTCAATTTGGCTTACAAAACTCTCTAAGTGTGCGCGCACCCAAAGACGGAAATCTGTCGTCACTTGATCATTACGCGAGCGGGCCGTGTGCAAACGCCCTGCGCTCTCGGCGATGAGCTCCTTAAGCCGAGCCTCGATATTAAGGTGAATGTCTTCATACTCATCACGAAATGGAAACACCCCGTCTTCTAACTCTTTGAGAATATCATCAAGACCAACTTGGATAGCGGCATTATCCGTATCTATGATAATATTTTGCGCAGCTAACATATCCGCATGGGCTTTGGAGCCTGCAATATCCTCTTTGGCCATACGCTTATCAAAGCCAATAGAAACATTGATTGCTTGCATTATGTCCGAAGGTTTGTCAGAAAAGCGCCCACCCCACATTTTTTGGCTCTTTCCCTTTAGATTGTTCTTTGGGAGATTGTTCTTTGGGAGATTGTTCTTTGAGGGATTGTTCTTTGGGGAATTGTTCTTTAGTGATTGTGACATGTCCGAGCCTCAAATTTCTAATTCTGTTTATTCTGATCCTGTAACAAGGCGACTGATAATGACCGTCCGCCTTATGGTCTTGTTTGGCGTTATAGCGGTATTGTTCGTTCTCATGCAATCCTGTTCTCAGCCCAAAACCACCCTAATGCAATTTGCTAAAGGGAGCCTTAAGAAAATGCAGGTCTTGGAAACACCTCCGCCTCAACCAACGCGCAGTTTTGAAGACATCAACGCCCATAAAGTTAGCCTTAAAGATTTTCGAGGAAAAGTGATTTTGCTAAACATATGGGCGTCTTGGTGCGTGCCGTGCGTAAAAGAACTCCCAAGCCTTGATCAATTTGCCGCGCAATATAATAGCGATAATTTTGCCGTTATTGCCGTTAGTATGGATAGAAGCCCTATCGAGGCAAACGTATTTTACCAAACGGCCAAGATTAAAACCCTGGGTCTCTATCACGATCCATCATTTGGTGTTAGCGCGGATGTTGGAGCATCTGGCATACCGATTAGTATATTTTACGATAAGAGCGGGCAGGAAATCCTGCGTATTTCTGGCGAAGTCGACTGGCAAAGCGCAGAAGTAAGTGCGCTGCTGGGCGCAGTCTTTAATGCACATTAACCGCGCTTATTAAGCATTTAACTAAAAATTTAACGTATTTATATTGAAAACAAGTGGAGATGGCATTGCATAAATCATTTTTAAAAAACACATATGGGGGCATGGCTATCATTACGGCGGCCAGTCGGCGGCCTGTATCTGTATAATGATACTCCTGTTAAGGTGTGGGAGTTGCTGTTGATTATAGCGGAATGATGACGCGAAAAACCAATTACGAAGATTTAGCAAACGCAGCGGCACTGGCAGCCGCAAATTCTGGTGAGACAGACCATGCCGTTTTAGAAACTATCGCCACGAGATATGTCAGTGCCTATTCTTAAATCTTTTGATCGTACTCGCCAATTTCTTTGTATTTGGCAAGGCGAGCTTCTATTTCTCTAAATATGTTGGTTTTGTTGTCCTCAGTGGTTGGACTTTCAACAACAACAACAAGGTTTGGTGTGTTGGAGCTTGCGCGCACAAGGCCCCATGTACCGTCTTCTAGTGTAACGCGTACGCCGTTGACTGTGTTAACGTCGCGAATAGATTGGCCGAGTATTTTATCGCCGTTCTTGAAAGCAGCTTGATATTCGGCAATAACGCGTTCAACTACGCCGTATTTTTCCTCATCAGCACAAAATGGAGACATGGTAGGACTACCCCATGTTTTGGGTAAGTCTTTACGCAAATCAGCCATAGTTTTATCGGGTGCGCGGTCCAACATTTGCAAAACGGCAATAGCGGAGAGAATGCCATCATCATACCCCCTGCCAATGGGTTTATTAAAGAAATAATGTCCAGATTTTTCAAACCCAACAAGTGCGCCGATTTCTTTGGAACGGCGTTTTATATATGAATGTCCAGTTTTCCAATAATCGGTCTTAGCGCCGTTATTGATTAGAACTGGATCGGTCGCATAAAGCCCCGTTGATTTTACATCAGCAACGAACTGTGCGTTTTTAAACTTAGCAGAAAGATCCCGCGCGAGCATAACGCCAACCTTATCGGCAAATATTTCTTCGCCCTCATTATCAACAATACCGCAACGATCCCCATCACCATCAAACCCTACGGCTAGATCCGCTTTGTGCTCTAGCACCGCGTCGCGCATAGCATGAAGCATTTTCATATCTTCAGGGTTTGGATTATAATTGGGGAAATTATGGTCAAGTTCACATTGCACGGGAATGACCTCCACGCCAATTTTCTCTAGCACTTGCGGCGCAAATGCACCTGCCGTTCCATTACCGCATGCAGCAACAACGCGCAATTTGCGTTTAATCTTAATGCCTTGGGCAAGGTCGCGAATATAAAGCTCTGCCATGTCCCCAATTTTTTGATACCCCCCACCCGATCGGCTCTTTGCTAAGCCCCCAAGCGCAATTTCTTTCAGGCGGATCATTTCATCTGGACCAAAGGTGAGCGGGCGATCGACTCCCATTTTCACGCCTGTCCAGCCATTAATGTTGTGTGATGCCGTGACCATAGCAACGCACGGTACATCAAGCGCAAATTGAGCAAAATAAGCCGTTGGCGAGAGTGCGAGGCCAATATCCATAACTTCAATCCCAGCGCTCATAAGACCGACAATCAGCGCCTGTTTGATAGACAAAGAATAAGAACGATAATCATGACCAACAACGATTTGTGGCTTTTTACCAAGTTCATGAATAAGCGTGCCTAATGATGCGCCCAAGACCTGTATGCCATAAAGATTAATTTCGGAGGGTTTGTTGCTGTCAGGATGACCAAACCACCACCGCGCGTCATATTCGCGAAACCCAGTCGGTTTAATCAAGGCATAATTTTCATAGGCCGCCGTATTCTCTTTTAAATCAGTTCTTGGTTTCATGCTCATGGCCTTTTTCATTCCTACCCACATTATGCGCCTTTTAACCATATTCAAGTTAATCATTCATAATTTTTGTTGGCAGATATAAGTAAATCTACTAGCGTGAACATAATTAAGGAGACTGGTCATGTTAAATCTACAGATTATAAAAACCATTGGTGTTTTAACGCTTATTCTATCCTTTACTCCGCGTTTTAAACGCAGCGCAAGCGTACACCCATAAATAACCATCTGATAAGGTTAGGTATTCATGAACCATTTTCAATACAAGAACGGCGAATTGTGCGCCGAAAATATTCCTCTTGCGCAAATCGCTCGCGAAGTTGGCACGCCCGTTTATGTCTATAGTGCAGCTACATTTACGCGGCATTTTAAAGTGTTTGAAGATGCGGCTAAAGATCTTGATCATTTCATTGCTTACTCGGTCAAAGCCAATTCCAATCTTGCCGTTTTAACCCTGCTGGCCAAGCTTGGCGCTGGCGCTGATGTGGTGAGTGGCGGTGAATTAGAACGGGCGCTTCGCGCTGGCATTGACCCGCAAAAAATTGTTTTCTCTGGCGTTGGTAAAAGCAAAGATGAAATGCGCGCCGCTCTTAAAGCTGGTATTTTACAGTTTAATGTCGAGAGCTTGCCCGAGCTTTTGGCGCTAAGTAGTGTGGCCATCGAGATGGGAAAAGTCGCGCCTGTAGCGCTGCGTATTAACCCCGACGTTGATGCGGGCGGGCATGAAAAAATATCAACAGGGAAAGCCGAGAATAAATTTGGTGTCGACATAAGGCTGGCGGAGGAAGCCTATAACACTATTCGCGATCTTCCAGGCGTTACAACACAAAGCGTCGATATGCATATTGGTAGCCAGATAGACAGTCTTGCCCCGTTCGAGAAGGCCATTGATAAAATTCTAAAATTAATCAAAAAATTACGCGCCAATGGGCACGATATCCAAACCTATGATTTGGGCGGCGGTCTTGGCATTACGTATGACGATACAAATGATGCTCCGCCATTACCTGCGGCTTATGGCCAAATGGTCACCGAAAAATTTAAAGGCCAAAACCTAAAAGCCATTTTTGAACCAGGCCGTTCGATTGCTGGTAATGCTGGCATACTCCTCACGAAAGTGCGTTATATAAAATCAGGCGGCGCGCGCACATTTGTAATTTTAGACGCTGCTATGAATGACTTCATCCGCCCCGCGCTTTACAGCGCTCACCACGATATTGATCCCGTGGTAATCAATAAATCTACCAGTGAGTATATTGATTGCGACATAGTAGGCCCCGTATGCGAAACGGGCGACACCTTCGCCGTGCTGCGCTCTATGCCAAAAATGAGCGAAGGCGACCTTGTTGCGATCCGTTCTGCGGGCGCATATGGCGCTGTGCAAGCGTGCGAGTATAACACCCGCCCCCTTGTCCCCGAAGTTATCGTCAGCGGCAACAAGTTTGAAATCATCCGCAAACGTCCAAGCATTGAAGATATGCTCAAAGCAGAGCGCGTACCAGATTGGATTTAAAGGTTGGATTTAAGGGTTGAATTTAGAGGCTATACCTTGAACGGCAGCATTGTTATGGTAGGTTTATAAAACAGGGGAACGGCGTATCTGTCACCCCAATGCTTTGCTCCAGTCAAACAAAAAGCGCACTTATCTGGACACGGCAAGAACAATTGCAACCATAAAATAGCAGGCACGCCGCATGAAAATTACTGGATTTAGACTTGCCAAACTTTGTGTGCCTTTGGTAACGCCGTTCAAAACGGCCCTGCGTACGGTCACAAAAATAGACGATATTATCCTGCTCATAGAAACGGATACGGGCAATATCGGCTATGGCGAAGCGCCTGCAACGGCGGTGATAACGGGCGACACGCACGGATCTATAATCGATGCATTGCGTGTGCATATCATGCCCGCACTTATGGGTATGGAGGTGGGTAATATTGACGCCATGACAACGGCCATTCAAAGCGCGATTGTGCATAATACCAATGCCAAGGCGGCGGCTGAAATTGCCGTTTATGATCTGCAGGCACAAGCGCAAAACAAGCCGCTTTATAAGCTATTAGGCGGTGGTAAAAAGCGCCTATCCACTGACCTCACGATTAGCGTAGGCAGCATAGATAAAATGGTCTCCGACAGCCTGCTTGCCCTTCAGCAAGGATATAAAACTTTAAAAATAAAAGTCGGAAAAGATATCGAAATGGACATAAAACGCATCAAAGCTATCTTCAAACAAACAAACGGAAAAGCCAAACTTATACTCGATGCCAACCAAGGTTGGAGCGCAAAAAACACCGTCAATGCTATACAAAAATTGGAAAACGCTGGCGTTAAGCTTGACCTAGTTGAGCAGCCAGTCAAGGCCGATGACATTGACGGTATGGACTTTGTCACCAAAGGCGTCAACACGCCCGTCATGGCGGATGAGAGCGCTTTTAATGCCGCGCAAGTGACAGAGCTTTTACAGCGAGGCGCTTGCGATATTATTAATATAAAACTGATGAAAACTGGCGGTATTTCTAACGCAATTGAAATTGCAAATATCGCAAAAAGTTACGGCGCACAATGCATGATTGGCTGCATGCTAGAAACGTCTATCAGCGTCTCAGCCGCCGCACATTTTGCCGTCTCGCGAAGCGATATCATTACGCGCATAGATCTAGACGGCCCTGCATTGGGTACATTCGACCCAGTAGAGGGCGGAGCAACTTTTGACGGCCCTGACATTATCCTTGGAGATGAGCCAGGACTAGGCATAAAATTCATAAAGGGTTTGCAATTCATAGACGGATAAAACCATGAAGAAAATACTTCAATATTTGTCAGTCCCTACCATTTTAAACCCTAACGGCCTAATTTGAACCCTTCCTTTGCAAGTTCAAAGCAAGTTCAAAAATATGCGAAGGCCAGAGGCACGGTTCGAAAACCGTGCCAGAAAACCGTACTTACCAGAGCCTAAAAGTCTACAGTTGCGCCCATAAAGAATTTACGGCCAAGTGCATCATAAACCTGTGGGTATGTATTACCATTACCTGGTGCAGTACCAGCGAGTGAGCTTAATGGCGGTTCTCTATCAAGGATATTGTTCACACCAAACCGTAAATTCACATTATCACGAAGCGCATAGCTACCTGATAAGTCAAAATAGTTTTGTGCACCCAGGCGCGCATTTCTTTTAGAGAATTTGCCGTTAAGAGCCTCTTGTTTTGAGGCTTGAGAAACACGAACAGAGCCATAATAACGCCAAGCAAAATTTACACCGAGTTTTTCATTTGCAGTTGCCCAACGTATATTGGCTTTATGACGGTATTTAGGTGTTGGAGCTCCACAACTACCACCATAATATCCTACGCAATCATAAATCTCTTCTTTGCCTGATGTTGGCAAAGGCTTTGTTTCATGTTTCGTCAAGAATGTAGAAACATATTCAAAATTCAAGCTACCAAAATTATCCAAATCATATGCATAATTCGCTAAAATATCAAACCCAGTTGTCGCTAGTTCACCTGTATTGATATTCGTGGCTTTTATATACCCTGTACTATTGGCCCATAATGTGCCGCCATTACCACGGTTGATTAAGCTACAGAAAAACTCTGCGCCTGTTTTAATACATTGTTTCATAGTCAAATTTTCAGGAACAGTACCAATAAAATCATTAACTTTGATATCAAAATAATCAAATGACACAGTTAACCCTTCAATCATATTTGGCGTTGCCACAAAACCAAGTGTGATTGTGTTTGCAGTTTCTGGCTTAAGGTCTGGATTTCCGCCAGTTAAGTTGTTGAACTGACCTGCAGGGTTATCCGCGATATTGCCATATTGAGCAGCCGTAACACCAGTATTCGCACACTGGGCAGCTGTTGCTTCTGGAGTTGGACCAGCACACGGATCATAAAGACCATTAGCACCTGAAGTTAAGTCAAACAAACCAAATGATTGTGTCTTGAACAATTCGAAAATATTTGGCGCGCGTACAGCACGCTGATAAGAACCACGGAAACGAATATCGCTTACTGGTGCGTATTCTGCTGCAATTTTATAAGCACCAGCAGATCCTTTATCATATATTGAATGGCGATACGCAAGATCAAGGCTTAAATCTTCAATACCTGCGCGGTCTTGTACTAAAGGCAAGTTAACCTCGGCAAAAAAATCAAATACATCTTGTTCGCCTTCGATTGGCAGTGTTGCCCCACCTTGCCCAGCACCATCATTGGATTGGTAGTTTGAATCTGGTGTATCTTTCAATTTGTCGATACGATATTCAGCACCAAACGCGATTGAAGGTGCAATGCCAGCCGTTGGAAACTTCAAACTCTCGACCGTTCCATGAACAATACCTTTTATTACGCCTTGTGATACACGGCCACTGCGTAACAATGGGTTTGATAGATAATTAACCGCTTCTTTTGACGGACCTGCAGAGCTCCAAATATCGTAAGGAACGCATGCAGCGTCATCATTTGTCGGATCTTCATCAATATTGACGAAACATACTGGTTTGCCTGTTTTAGGATCAGCTACGGCATAAAGTGCCTTTGCAACTTTTTTCTTAGACAAATCATTATTATAAACACTGGAACGTGAAACTGCTGAATATGATGCAGAAACATCATATGAAAAATTTGTTTCACCAATACCGCCTTTGAGACCGAACAGCCCTCTGAATGTGGTATTCGTTATGTCTTCATTACGGTTTCCCCCTTCAACATTACGGCGAAGAATAAGAGCAGGAGCAATATCGTCCACGCCTAAACCATTTGCACCACATAATGTTTGACGTTGCGCATCACTAAGGAACACATTGTTACAATTAATGCCGCCATTTTCACCAGTTACACCAAGGCCAAAGATACCAGAGGGCGCAATTTGAACATTTGTATGATTTTGCATAAACATTATTTCTGTGTATGCATTTGTATTCTCGGCAACATCATAATTTGCGAACGCACCAAAGTTATAACGTTTATTGGGACGTTGATAGAAGTTATATGGATTGTAATTAAATGTATCTGTAGTGAAATTACGAGCCGCAATTGTACCGTCTTCTGGATTTACACGCGCCCAAACACTTCCTGTACCAAAATCATAACCATCAGTAAGATCCAATAAATTTGCAACTTGGTTGGTTGACGAACCTCCACATGAGAAATCTTTACCATCCTTACCCGTAGTCCCAAGTGAACACTGTGAGTAATCACGATCAGCCTGCATCAATGCTTTGGTATCTTGATAGCCTGCATATGCCATTGCATGACCTTTGCCATCATTGATAGAACCGCCAAATGAAGCCGTGATATCAAATGTTTCACCGCCCCAATGACTCCCTGTTGGTACAGTAAATTGTGTAGGGTTTTTCGCAGCGTTTTCGCCTAACAATTTCGCCATTTCTTTATTCTTGTTATTGTGCTGATAAACTGAATAGTTTGAATCAATCCGTACCCCTTCAAAATCAGTATCAAGAATAAAGTTTGCAACACCAGAAATCGCATCTGAACCATAAGCAGTCGATGCACCGCCTGTTAGAATTTCAACTTTTTTAATCAATGAAGAGGGAATAAAGTTCACATCTGTAGAGGCAGCGTTTGTTGAACCATACGGTAAACGGCGTCCGTTTAACAAGACAAGATTACGATTGGAGCCTAAACCACGTAAGTCCAATGAAGACAAACCAGTTGCGCCATTAGCCAAATTAGACCCCTGCGCGCCGAATGCTTGCGGCAAAGTATTGATCATATCTTCAACTTTTACCACACCACGTGCCTTAAATTCCAGATCAGTAACAGTCGTTACTGGGCTTGTAGAGGTAAAATTTGAATCCCTTGGTATGAGTGACCCCGTAACGACAACTTCATCGTTATTTTCCTGAGCGAAACCTGATGTAGCGGTTACGCTAACAAACGTCATTGTTAATATACTCGTTAAGAATAAGTTCTTTTTACTTATCGTTTTCATTTGAAAATCCCTTAATTTAGTTAAAGGGGTTTTCAATCATAAAATCCCCTGATCAGTGAATGTCTGATCAGTGAATGTCTGATCAGTGAATGTCTGATCAGTGAATGTCTGATCAGTGAATGTCTGATCAGTGAATGTCTGATCAGTGAATGTCTGATCAGTGAATGTCTGATCAGTGAATGTCTGATCAGTGAATGTCTGATCAGTGAATGTCTGATCAGTGAATGTCTGATCAGTGAATGTCTGATCAGTGAATGTCTGATCAGTGAATGTCTGATCAGTGAATGTCTGATCAGTGAATGTCTGATCAGTGAATGTCTGATCAGTGAATGTCTGATCAGTGAATGTCTGATCAGTGAATGTCTGATCAGTGAATGTCTGATCAGTGAATGTCTGATCAGTGAATGTCTGATCAGTGAATGTCTGATCAGTGAATGTCTGATCAGTGAATGTCTGATCAGTGAATGTCTGATCAGTGAATGTCTGATCAGTGAATGTCTGATCAGTGAATGTCTGATCAGTGAATGTCTGATCAGTGAATTATTACGGTGTTGTAACTATTTAAAAGACTAATTCAAGGAATAAAACCTCTTATCAAGAGATCACATTATTATTTTTTATAGTGTTGCAAAAATACACAGGTGAAATCTTAAATAACAATTTTATGTAATTAATCCACGCCCTCTAATACAGGGACCATACACTCGTAATGCTTATGATCCTACGCCCTAGCGTCACCCACATTTCTTCACCCACATTCCTTCTTTTTTAAAATAATTTGACTATTGGGTCGAATTTATGTATATCAAGTCTAATTAGAGAGTGTAAGTAGTTAAACTTGGATGTGGCTAAAGTCTTTGCTCCTTGCCAGAGCAAAAAATTAAAGCTGGCGCATAGCGGCGAAATTAATGTTGGCTGGCTCGTGAGTGGACAAGTGGCGGAACAAGCGGAAAGAGTATTATGCCCAAATTAGCGACTAAAATTAATGTGGATAGCGCCGCATTCCGCGCCGCTCACACGTCTATGGAAGCACTTGTTGCTGAGTTGCGTGAGAAGGTGACCAAGATTGCGCTGGGCGGGCCAAAGTCCTCGCGGGAGCGGCATCTCTCTAAGGGAAAGCTTTTGCCGCGCGAGCGCGTCGAGCGTTTGCTTGACCCTGGCACTCCGTTCCTTGAAATCGGGCAATTCGCCGCCTATGACGTTTATGATGATTATGTACCTGCTGCGGGCATGATTGCGGGCATTGGCCGCGTGTCGGGGCGCGAGTGCATGATTGTGTGTAATGACGCGACGGTGAAGGGCGGCTCATACTATCCGCTCACGGTGAAGAAACATTTGCGGGCGCAAGAGATCGCGCGCGAGAATAATCTGCCTTGTATCTACCTCGTGGACTCTGGCGGGGCGAACCTGCCGCGTCAAGACGAGGTGTTTCCAGACAAAGAACATTTTGGTCGTATCTTTTATAACCAAGCCACCATGTCCGCCAAAAACATTGCCCAAATCGCTGTAGTCATGGGGAGCTGTACGGCGGGTGGGGCTTATGTCCCTGCTATGGCAGATGAGAGCATTATCGTCGCAGATCAAGGCACAATTTTCCTTGCTGGGCCGCCGCTCGTTAAAGCAGCTACGGGCGAGATAGTCAGCGCGGAAGATTTAGGCGGCGGCATGTTGCACGCAAAAACATCGGGCGTGGTGGATCACCTTGCCAGCTCTGATGAACATGCACTCGCGATTGCGAGAAATAGTGTTGCCATGCTGGGGAGTACCCAAAAATCTTATGCGCCCTCTACTGCCGAAGACCCTGCCTATGATGAAAACGAACTTCTCGGCATTATACCCAATGACACGCGCAAGCCCTTTGAGGTGCGCGAGGTTATTGCGCGCATTGTGGATGGGTCAAAATTTGACGAGTTTAAAAAGCTATACGGCGAAACTTTGGTGTGCGGGTTTGCTAAAATTCACGGCTATAAAGTCGGGATTGTCGCCAATAACGGGGTGCTGTTTACTCAAAGCGCTTTGAAGGGTGCGCACTTTGTGCAGCTGTGTGCAAAACGTAAAATCCCGCTTGTGTTTTTGCAAAACATTACGGGCTTTATGGTAGGCTCTAAATATGAAGCAGGCGGCATTGCCAAAGATGGAGCAAAATTTGTCACCGCCGTAGCCTGCGCAGCCGTTCCAAAATTCACCATCATTATTGGCGGCTCTTATGGCGCGGGCAATTACGGCATGTGCGGGCGAGCATATTCGCCCCGCTTGATGTTCATGTGGCCCAATGCGCGTATATCCGTGATGGGCGGCGAGCAAGCAGCCAGCGTTTTGGCCACCATTACAAGAGACGGCAAAGAGCGGCGCGGCGAGAGCTGGAGCGCCAAAGAAGAGGCCGAATTTAGAAAACCACTGCTAGAAAAATACGAACGCGAAGGCCATCCTTATTATGCTAGCGCAAGATTATGGGATGACGGTATCATTGCGCCAACGGACACACGCAGGGTTCTGGGCTTGGGGCTGGCTATGGCGGCCAATGCCGATGTCGATGATACTGAATTTGGTATATTTAGGATGTAATGATGAAATATGAAAATCTGCACATTTTAGGGCGTTCGAACGAAGCGAAAAACTGTTGAAGTAAGATAAGACTATGACAAAAAAAATTAAAAAAATTCTCATCGCTAATCGCGGCGAAATTGCGTGCCGTGTCATGAAGACCTGCCGTAAGATGGGCATTGCTAGTGTGGCCGTGTATTCGGATGCTGACCGCAAGGCATTGCATGTGCGCATGGCAGATGAGGCTGTGCATATTGGCGCGAGCCCTGCGGCGGAGAGCTATCTCGTTATTGATCAAATCATTGCAGCGTGTAAGTCAAGCGGCGCGGACGCGGTGCACCCTGGCTATGGGTTTTTATCCGAAAACCCTGAATTTGCACGCAGACTTAAAAAAGAAGGCATCACTTTCATCGGCCCCTCGCCTAGCAGCATGGAGGCTATGGGGCTAAAAGACGCGGCCAAGAAACTCATGCAAAAAGCGGGCGTACCGGTCACCCCTGGTTATCACAGAAAAGACCAAAATACGAAACTCCTCAAAACTAAAGCGGGCGAGATTGGTTATCCTGTTTTGATCAAAGCTATTGCAGGCGGCGGCGGTAAGGGCATGCGTAAAGTGGATGCAGAAACTGATTTTTACGATGCGCTCGCTAGCTGTCAGCGCGAAGCAAAATCATCCTTTGGGGACGAGCGTGTTTTGATTGAAAAATACATTCTCTCGCCGCGCCATATCGAAGTGCAAGTGTTTGGCGATACACACGGTAATGTGGTGCATATGTTCGAGCGCGATTGTTCGCTACAGCGCCGGCACCAAAAAGTCATAGAAGAAGCCCCAGCCCCAGGCATGACGGATGCCGTTCGTAAAGCCATGACCGACGCAGCAATACAGGCCGCCAAAGCCGTGAATTATGTCGGTGCAGGCACAGTAGAATTTATTGTCGATGGGTCAGGTAAGCTGTGCAAAGATGGCTTTTGGTTCATGGAAATGAACACGCGCTTGCAGGTGGAGCACCCTGTTACGGAGATGATAACAGGGCTTGATTTAGTGGAGCTACAAATTCGCGTGGCTCAAGGTGAAAAACTCCCCAAACAAAATAAGATAAAGCTAAAAGGTCATGCGCTTGAAGCGCGAATATATGCCGAAGACCCCGCAAATGATTTCATGCCCTCTATTGGCACAGTGCATACATTTGACCTTTATGGCTGGCATAATAAAGACGGCGGAGGCGTGCGCATTGATAGCGGCGTGGAAGACAAAGACCAGATCAGTATTTTTTATGACCCCATGATTGCCAAACTTATCGGTCACGGTAAAACCCGCAAGAAAGCCATCATAAACGCTATTGAAGCTATCATACATTCTGGCTTGCAGGGCGTGACGACCAATATGGGGTTTTTAAAACGCGCGCTGGAGCATAAGGATTTCAAAGCAGCCAAAATCAGTACTGGGTTTATTCCTAAATATCTAAATGCGCTTATCCCAAAAGATTTAACAAATACCCCTCAGGCCTTTGCCCTCGCAGCCGTAAAACTTAGTGATGCCAATTTGTTCAGTCATGCTGGTACATCGCCTTATAACATGACACCTTGGGATAATTCTGATGGCTGGAAATTAAACCGGCCCGCCTCGCTGGTATGGAAATTTAACAAAGGCGGCGAGATTATCACGGCTCGCGTACAAAAAATTAGTTTTACCGCCTGGACAGTTTGTATTGGAGGTGAATATTTCCATATAGAGCGCCACGTCCCTGAGCACAAAATTAACATAAGAGATGCACTTGGCTTTCTTAACGCATGGGGCGATAATCTACGGCTTGATCCGATTGAGCTTTACAAAGACGGCGAGACGCTGAAAATTCATCTCTACCAGCCCGAAGCCGCAGAGATAGCAGATGCTGGCGGCAACACATTACTGGCTCCCATGCCTGGAAAAATCATTGCTGTGAATGTTAAGGCGGGGGACAGTGTTACAGCTGGAGATAAGCTTATTATTATGGAAGCGATGAAAATGGAGATGTCGCTTGAAGCTCCGAGAGATGGGGTGGTAGCGATTGTCAATTACGCAGAAGGCGCGCTTGTCTCTGATGGTGAAGTTTTATTAGAACTTGAGAAAGACACATAAGTAATTTTACTCCCGCTAAAGCAAGGCAGAGATAAATAGGAAAAGGAAAAGAAACATGAGTACTACATATCCAAGCCTGAATTTTAACCACGGGGAAACTGCTGATATGATCCGTAAGAGCGTCCACGCTTTTGCGCAAGCCGAGATCGCGCCGATTGCAGAGCAAATAGACCGCAATAATAATTTCCCGCGCGCGCTGTGGAACAAAATGGGCCAGCTAGGACTCTTAGGCATTACGGTCGAGGAAGAGTTTGGCGGCAGCGGGCTTGGCTATCTTGAGCACACCATCACTATGGAAGAGATTAGCCGCGCAAGCGCATCTGTTGGCTTGTCTTACGGAGCGCACTCAAACCTTTGTGTCAATCAACTCAGGCGCTGGGGCAACGACGCACAAAAGAAAAAATATCTGCCAAAATTGATAAGCGGCGCGCACATTGGCTCTTTGGCCATGAGTGAACCAGGCGCAGGTTCTGACGTCGTTTCCATGGCTTTACTGGCCAACAAAAAGGGGGAACACTATGTCCTAAACGGCAATAAGATGTGGATCACCAATGGCCCGATTGCAGATATTCTTATTGTCTATGCCAAGACGGATATGCAAGCAGGCTCCAAAGGTATCACTGCCTTTATCATCGAAAAAGATTTCAAAGGCTTCTCGACGGCGCAAAAACTCGACAAGCTGGGTATGCGTGGCAGTGACACATGCGAGCTGGTGTTTGAAGACTGCGAAGTGCCCGCAGAAAATATTATGGGGCCAGTTGGTAAGGGCGTAGGCATACTTATGTCTGGCCTTGATTACGAGCGCACAGTTTTGTCGGGCGGCTCTATCGGGATTATGCAGGCCTGCCTTGATGTAGTGTTGCCTTATATTCACGAGCGTAAACAGTTCGGCAAAGCCATTGGAGAATTCCAGCTTATGCAAGGCAAACTCGCCGATATGTATGTGGCCACCTCTACCGCGCGGGCCTATACCTATGCCGTGGCCAGGGCTTGCGACCGGGGAGAAACTGCGCGAAAAGACGCTGCGGGCGCAATTTTATACGCCGCAGAAAAGGCTACCCTCGTAGCCCTTGATGCCATCCAAATGCTAGGCGGCAATGGTTATATCAACGAATATCCAACAGGCAGATTGCTTCGAGACGCTAAATTGTACGAAATCGGCGCAGGCACTAGCGAAATCCGTAGATGGCTTATTGGTAGAGAGTTATTTGGAGAAACTGGGTAACGAGGCCTATTATTCTACCGATAGTGTTTAAAATTCTGTGTCATTCCAGTAAATTTGTACCCAAGGGCAGGCTTTGCTCTTAAAAACAGGACTGAGTATTATGACCAAATTACCAACCAAGACCTTGAACCAAACTGGGGACTTCAGCTTTGATGAAGCTCTTAAATCGTTACAGGCTGGCCAGCCGCTTTCTGGTAAGTGCGGGGTTTTAACGCCGCTGATCAAACAGCTAACCGAGGCCGCTCTGGCGGCTGAACTGGAAGCACATATTGACAGCGAACCAACGAGCAATCGCAAAAACGCTAGCACCCGCAAGACCATCAAATCCACCTGAGGCAGTTTTTTGCTGGACACGCCCCGTGACCGTTCGGGCAGCTTTGAACCGCAGTTAATCAAGAAGCACCAAACCCATATGTCTGACGAGATTGAGCGCAAGATATTGTCGCTCTATGCTCTGGGTTCCAGTTATTTGGGTATATCCGGCCACCTCGAAGAGCTGTACGGCATCAATGTTTCTACAGCGGCCATTAGCGCCCTCACCGACAAGATAATCCCTAAACTCAAGGAGTGGCAAAATCGTCCACTGGAGAGCCACTATCCATTCATCTGGCTCGACGCTATACATTATAAGGTTCGTGAGGATGGACATTATAGATCGAAAGCTATTACACCGTACTGGATCTTAAAATCGACGGTACCAAGGAAATATTGGGTCTTTACACGTCCGACACCCAGGGAGCCAACTTCTGGCTCTGCGTGCTCACAAACATCAATAATCGGGGGGTCGAAGATATTCTAATCGCCTGTGTAGACGGCTTGTCTGGCTTCCCAGACACGGAGGTGCAACTGTGTATCATTCATCAAATTATCAATTCCCTTCGTTATGTTGGCTCTAAAAACCACAAAGAATTCATGGCTGACCTGAAGCTTGTCTACAAAGCCGAAACCAAAGATTTGGCAGAAATTACCCTTGATAAACTGGAAGAAAAATGGGGTGAAAAACACCCAATCGTCATCCGCTCATGGCGCAATAAATGGGACAATCTATCGATTTATTTCAAATACTCCGCGCCAATCCGAAAGGCCATCTACACCACAAATGCTATCGAAGCCGTACACCGCCAGTTCCGAAAACTGACCAAAACCAAAGGCGCTTTCCCCAACGAGTGCGTAGCCTGCCTCTTGTAAAACAGCCTGCTAAAACTTCTTTATGTAGGGATAAAAAACATGACCAAAAAATGGACAATGCCAATTCAAAACTGGAACTTGACCCTCTCGCAACTCGCCATATACTTCGGCGGACGCTTAGATGAAATGCTGGACATTTAAATGTTAAACTGACACAAAATTTTGAACAGCCTCAAAAATTACTCAGAATATTTTTCTGGTTCCTCAACTATCCACTTATGAAGAACTTCTCCATTTGAGTCCTTTAGATATAGATATGGCGGACTGACTATTGTTCTTTTTACTTGTGTCCTTGGTATATCTGATGTGCCCATAGATTTGTAGACACCTTGTTTGTTATAATTGGAAGCAAGGAAATACGGTATATGGACGAGTTCAAACGAGATGCTGTGGCGCAGGTTAAAGAGCGGGGCTATTGGGTCAAAGATGTGTCGGAGCGGTTGGGGATTTGAACCAAATCTATGTATGACTGGATTAAGATTTATTACCAAGAAGATGCGCAATCTAGTAATGAGCAATCTGGCGAGTTACGATGTTTAAAGGCTGAGCTTAGACGTGTTACCGAGGAGCGCGATATTCTAAAAGGTCCCTGTGAGTTCAAGGGGGCGATTGAACGGTTGTGCCAAATGCTACGTGTCACATCACGCGGATGCCCTCGTCATGGATTTATATTCCAGGCGCATCGTTGGTTGGGCTGATGGCGATTGCTTTGCTAAACCTGCAAAGGGCTGCATTCATCACAGCGGCCGTGGTTCCCAGTAGAGGGCTTCATGAGGGCTTACAATTATGCGAAAAGACTAAAAACTCTAAACGGCCTAACCCCGTATGAATATACCTGTAAAATATGGACCAAAGCCCTAAAAAAGATTTAATCTACAGCTATTGCTTCAATTTCAAGGAGCCATTCTTTATCGTAAATATCAGCGATTATTACTGTGAGGGCAGGTTTAAGATTGCCAAGTATTTCTTGCCGGACTTCACTATTGGCAGATGTGTATTTACGGCTAGATAAATATGTTGTGTGTTTAACAATGTTTTCTAACCCCATACCAGCAGCCTCTAATAAATGCTTAATATTTTCCCAAGCCAGGCGGGCTTGCTCTTCGAAAGTTTCTGGAACAATTCCCTGTACATTAACAGGTATTTGGCCACTAATAAATAATTGGCGATGGGCATTTTTTACCATTATTGCCTCTGAGTAACCACCTGTTGCTTCAGGCGTATTTACTGAACTTATGCTTATAGTTTTTATTGTACTCTCCCTCATATCCATTACATAAAAATACAGAAATTACTGCCCTGTATAACGCATTTTATGCGTTATACAAAATTGTCTATATTTATGCTTGAACCGGCCCTGTTGAAACGGCAACCATTGCCGCCCTTAGTGTACGATCGCCAAGGGTAAATCCAATTTGCATGACTTCAGCAACATCGCCTTTGCTTTCGGTTGACGATATTTGCGCAACGGCTTGATGAATATTAGGGTCGAATTTTGACCCTTTCCCTGATACAGGTTTAATGTCATGCCGAGAAAATACAGAGATGAGTTCTTTTTGTGTAAGCTCTATGCCCTCTAGTAGGTTTTTTGCATTATCGCCAAGACTCTTTCTGGTTTCCTCATCAAGCCCGCCTAGGGCGCGCCCAAGATTATCAAAAACGGAGAGCATGTCGGCGCTAAAGCGCTCAATGCCATAAATGTTGGCGGCCTTGACTTCACGTTCAGCCCGTTTTTTGACGTTATCTGCTTCTGCCAGTGCTCGCAAAGCTTGATCTTTAAGTGTGGCGAGTTCGGTTTCCAGTTCTTTAATACGGGCCGTGGCAATTTGCTTAGTACTTAGCTCGGGCTTTATACCTCCATCATTGTCATCAGGATTGTTCTTACGGTTTTCGGCCGCGCGCGCGGCTTTATCGATCTGTACTTGCAGTGCGTTTAGCTCTGCATCTGTTGGAAGAGCATCTATATCGGATGTGAATTTTGTTGGTTTTTTAGTCATTGTTTTACCTGTGTCCTTATGGTTTATTTTGCAGTAACCGGCCCACAACATTGGCAGTATAATCCACCATAGGAATAACCCGTGCATAATTTAGTCTTGTTGGCCCGATCACTCCGACCGCGCCAATAATTCTTTGCTCTGTGTCCCGATAAGGAGCCACGACCACACTTGATCCAGACAAGCTAAAGAGCGGGTTTTCAGAGCCGATGAAAATTTTCACCCCATCTGCAATTTCCGCCATGTCTAGCAAAGCAATTAATTCTTCTTTTTTTTCCAAATCTTCAAATAATAGTCTTATACGCTCCAAATCGGAACGCACGTCCGTATTGTCAAGAAGCTGGGCCCTTCCGCGGACAATTAAATTGCGCATTTGTGCATTTTTCTTGGTGTTTTCCCCATTTCCAGCCCAATTGGCAATACCTTGCTCGACCAATGCACCCGCCGCGTTATCCAGTTCTGCTTGGCCTGACTTAATTTCAGCTATAATATCGGCGCGGGCACCTGATAATGGCTTTCCTTTTAGCCGATTTGATAAAAAATTCCCAGCGCGTTCTAGTGCGGAGGGCACGAGGCCTGTTGGCACATCCATGATGCGGTTTTCCACGTGGCCGTTCTCATAAACCAAGACGGCTAAAGCTTGCCCCCCGTCCAGTCCAACAAATTCTACGTGGCGCAATATGTCAGCATTACTATCTTGCTTGGGCGTCAACACCAACCCTGCGCCGCCTGCAATGCCCGCAAGAGCGCGTGAGGTTTGCTCAAGTACGGACTCGATACGCCTGTCCTGTGTTGTTAATTGCGTGTCGATTGAGCGACGTTCTTTGGAACTTAAATCACCAATTTCCAAAAGCCCGTCCACAAAGAGGCGCAAACCTTGGTGCGTTGGCATACGCCCTGCACTAATATGGGCTGAGGAGAGTAGACCCATTGCTGCGAGATCTGCCATAGTGTTACGAATGGTGGCGGGCGAACCTTCAATATTTTTGGCCAGTGTATGCGAGCCAACGGGAACGTTAGTTTCCAGATATGTTTCAACAATTGATTTAAAGACCTCCCGAGCGCGACCATCTAGTTCCGGGAGTGATAATGATGAAGAAATGAAACTCATACTCTTCTTTGGCATTTACGCACTAGCCAATCAAGAGCGTCTGCGTTAGAGGAGTGTAGAAAAATTTCAGGAGAAAATATGCGCCCTAATGATCGTAACCTTGATGAGCTTCGCACGATTAGCATAAAAACAGGATTTTCGCCTTATGCGGAGGGGTCTTGCCTGATAAAGTGTGGGAATACCCACGTCCTTTGTACGGCGAGTGTCGATGAAAATGTGCCGCGCTGGATGAAAGGCAAGGGCAAAGGTTGGGTAACGGCGGAATATGGTATGCTACCGCGCTCAACCCATTCTCGCATGCGGCGCGAGGCGGCGCGCGGTGGTCAGAGCGGGCGGACTATGGAAATCCAAAGGCTTATTGGGCGTGCGCTGCGGGCAGGGGTTGATATGAAAAAATTGGGCGAACGTCAAATTGTTTTAGATTGTGATGTATTGCAAGCAGACGGCGGCACGCGTACAGCGTCTATAACGGGCGCTTGGGTCGCGCTACGCATTGCGGTTAATTACCTGCTTGAAGAAGGTGTACTAAGCAAAGATCCTATTACAGATCAAATTGCCGCCGTGTCTGCAGGTATTGTAGAAGATACTTGCCGGCTTGACCTTGAATATGTCGAAGACAGCGCCGCACAGGCAGATGCCAATTTCGTATTCTCTAAAGCGGGCGGTATCATTGAAGTGCAAGCGAGCGCCGAAGATACACCGTTTAGTGCAGAATATTTTGCGCAATTGGTTAAGCTTGCAGGCAAAGGAATTAGTCAGCTTTGTGACATGCAAAGCGCTGCACTTAAATAAGCTTTATTCAGCGGCTTTGATAATAGGGTCAACTTCCTCGTCTGGCTCGTAGGCAAGTAAATCGGATGGCTGGCAATTAAGCTCGCGGCACAGGGCTCCGAGTGTAGAGAAACGCACAGCCCTTGCTTTGCTTGTTTTCAGGATGGAGAGATTAGCCAAGGTAATGCCGACTCGTTCCGATAACTCGGTCAAGGATATACGGCGGTCTACCAAAACCCGATCAAGATTTACACGAATAGCCATACTGCTGCTCCTAAATCGTTAGTTTTTGTTCGTAGCGCAAGCGTGTACCCTCGCGAAAAACTTCGGCAAGCACCATAAGAGCCAGCACTAAAAACCAAACGTAAAATCTGGGCTCCAAAGTTACTGTGCTCACTTTTGCAGCTTGCGTAGTTTTATGTACATGCGGAATTATTACGCCTGATAACAATCTAAAGGCTTCTGCCACGGCTACAGCAATCCATATTATACGAAGTCGCCGAGCATTCTCAGGTACAAACGGGTCGCCAAGTAAGAGCGTATGGCATATTCTGCGAAGTTGCTTTATAATGATTAAAAGAGCGCCGATGGCAACAAATGCCCCTATACAGAAAAAAATTATAGTGAACGGACTAACGCTGTTGAACACGCTTTGTGTAGATTTTACACCGAAATGAGCCAATAATGCGACAATAAATAATAATACAGTGATACCAAAAGAGAGCCAGCTTGCCCACCATAATATCGTGAGTAAGCCGTTCAAAACCGCACTGGTTTTGCTGGGCTTAACTGCAAGCGTATCCGAATCATAAAAAGTTTTTACGGTCATAATGTCCTTCTAGTATTATCGATAAACAATAATAGCAATAAATGCAAGTATAAAACACCGTAATCAATTTGCACGCAAGTAGAAAACCCGCTACGCAACGCTATGAAATATCCAATTCAAAAACTACTTGTTGCTTCCCACAACAAAGGTAAAGTACGAGAAATTCGTGATTTGCTCGTGCCTTTTGGTGTGGAGACTTTCAGTGCAAGCGAGCTTGGCTTAGCAGACCCCGAAGAAACAGGCGATAGTTTTATTGCAAATGCAGAGCTAAAAGCGCAACTTGCGGCTAATGCTTCTGGTTTGATTACGCTCGCTGATGATAGCGGCCTTGCTGTGGACGCGCTTGGTGGCGCGCCTGGAATATATTCGGCGCGATGGGCGGAAGGTAAGAACGGTAAGCGTGATTTTCAAATGGCCATGGAGAAAGTTTACACGAAAATGCTCGCAAATGGCGGGGCGAAAACGGCTCGGTTTATCTGCGCGCTCTCGTTGGCGTTTCCAAATAAAGGTGCATTTACTTACGAGGGCAAGGTTGAGGGCACTCTTGTCTGGCCGCCGCGCGGCGATAAAGGATTTGGTTATGATTCTATATTTCAAGCAATTGGCGATACGCTAACATTTGCCGAGATTGCTCCTGAAAAAAAACATGCAAAGAGCCACCGAGCCGATGCGTTTGCGCAATTTGTCTCTGCTTGGTTTGCGCCTAAAACACCTTGATGCAAAAAATAGGACTCTATATTCACTGGCCCTATTGCACGCGAATTTGCCCGTATTGTGATTTTAATATCTATAAAAATAAACCAGATATGGAGCAAAACCTAATCAGCGCCATATTGGCTGACATGAAATACTGGCGGGGGCAAAGCGGGCCGCGTCGTTTGGCCAGTATCCATTTTGGCGGCGGGACACCGTCCTTGATGCACCCCGAAAATGTACAAATTATTATAGAGCGTGCCAAAAATTTATGGGCGACGGATTCTGACCTTGAGGTTGGTATGGAAGCAAACCCCAATGATATTTCCAAATCTATTTTGAAAGCTTGGCGCGGCGCTGGAGTAGAGCGCGTGTCCATTGGGGTGCAAAGTTTTAGTGATAAGGCACTAAATTTTCTAGGCCGAGATCACGACAAAAAGCAGGCAAAGGCGGCGCTTTATGAGGCGGCGCAAATCATGCCGCGTGTATCGGCGGATCTCATATATGGCTGGGTTGGGCAAGATATTGCGATATGGGATAAAGATTTACGGCAAACACTTGGTTTGGGCGTGGGACATATTTCCGCCTACCAACTGACCATAGAAGCACGCACGGCCTTTGCCAAAGCGCAGGCGCGCGGGGAGGGCCGCGTCGTTGATACGGACACCAGTGCAGATCTTTACGAGCACGGTTTGCAGGTTATAAAACAGTGCGGTTTTTCTCAATATGAAGTATCAAATTACGCAAAGACAAAAACAGATCGCTCTCGCCATAACTTACTGTATTGGCAGGGCGAGGATTATATCGGCGTTGGCCCAGGCGCTCACGGAAGGTTGACATCAAATATGCGCCGCAAGGCTAATATCTGCACGAAACGCCCCAATGATTACAGGGAACATGTGGAAAAATATGGCCATGGTAGCCACGAAATTGAAAACCTTAGCCGCAGTGACTGGGCCCAAGAATATGTACTGATGGGGCTGCGTATAAATGAAGGTATTTCGCTTGCACGCTATATCGAAATTTCTGGGCATGCTTTAAACCCGCAAGCCATAAAGCATTATGTAAGCACTGGTTTGCTCGCAGTAAAGCAAGGACGCCTCTTCGCCACAGATCATGGTCGCCTAGTGCTTGATAGTCTTAGCCATGAATTGTTATTTCTGGAGTATGTTTAGTCCGACAGTGTGCTGGTGTTGTGTATAGTGATCTGTCAACCAAGGAGGTTTTATGGGACAAGTATTACACGAAAGCGCCAAGACGACGTACATTACGAGAGCAAAGCTACAGCGATCGCAAGCTTCAACCCAAGCATTAGCCTTGTAATACGGGTTGAATGTGAAAACGATTGCGAAATGGCGCAAACGCGATTTCACGCATAATGTCGCGATGGGGCCAAAGAAACGATCTTCGAGAGTGTTGAGCTGTAAGAGTTGAGCATTGAAGAGGAAGCTATGTGTGTGGCGTTTCGCCAGCATACATTACTGCCTCTTGATGATTGTCTGTATGCTTTGCAAGAGACGCTTCCTCATCTCTCCAGATCCGCTCTACACCGCTGTTATCAGCGCCACGGTATAAGCCGTCTCCCCAACCCGAAAAATGACAAACCTGCAAAGAAGGTGTTCAGGACATATCCAATAGGGTATTTTCATGTTGATATTGCCAAAGTGCGCACAGAGGAAGGAAAACTCTACATGTTTGTTGGCATAGAGCGGACATCGAAATATGCATATGTTGAATCTTTTTTAGGGTTTCATTCCTCGCCGCTTGCGGCGTAGAATATTCGCGTGAGCGAATATATCCATAAACGACATAACGTAACGATACTTCTTTACCATTTTGTGTTTCCCGCAAAATATAGGCGTGCTGTTTTTGACCCCCAAGTTGATGAAGTTTTACGTGATGTTTGTTTGGAGATTGAAGATCGTTACCAGTTAAAGTTTTTGGAGATTGGAACGGATAAAGACCATGTTCATTTTTTGGTACAATCGGTTCCGACCTATACAGTGACCAAGTTGGTCACTGTAATAAAAAGCATCACCGCACGCGAAATATTTAGGTTGTGTCCTCATGTTAAAAAGTCACTTTGGGGTGGAGAATTTTGGAGTGATGGTTATCTTGCATCCACAGTTGGGCGTCACGGAGATGAGAGCACAATAACAAGCTACGTCCAAAATCAAGGCAAAGAATATACAAAACTACACAGTGATAAACCACTTACACTCTTTTGATACCTCGCCCCTTGGGGCGGGGTTATTCATTTGCACGCGCGGCAAACGAAAATGGTTGCTGCAACATTTTTACCTAAGCTAATCACAACCGTGCCTTATAAAATCCACACCCTTCTTACTGATAACGAGATACAGTTCACCAATTGCAAACAAGATAAATATGCTGGCATACATATCTTTGATCATGTGTGTCACGAACATGACATCCAGCACCGTCTGACGAAAACCCACCACCCTTGGACGAATGGACAGATGGAACGCATGAACCGTACCCTCAAGAGGCTACCGTTAAAGAATGCCATTATGGTTCGCACACACAGCTGAAGACCCATCTGTATGACTTCATGATGGCCTACAATTTTGCAAAGCGACTAAAAACCCTCAAAGGCCTCACGCCTTACGAATATATTTGCAAAATATCTACAAAGGAGCCACAACGGTTTAACGTAAACCCATACCAGCACACTGTGGGACTAAACAGCTAGTTATCTAGGACAGCCCCTTGTTATTTCTGGAGTAAGCTAGATGTACAATTCCTATATTAGACGGTGTGTAGGAATTATTTGAGCCATATTATTATAGGGGTCCCATATTATTATAGGGATCAATGTGTAAACTAAGCGCATGTCCGCCAGATAAAGAGCGCTTAAGGTTTTGTGAAACTTATTTTTTTCATACCCGTGTGTTTACACCATTCTTGCTGAGATGAACGTGTTTGGAGAGTTTAAAATGCGCCATTTGCTGTTTTTGGCGCGGGATCAATGACGACAGTGCGGCCATATTTAACCTGATAAATTGCAAGGCTGCGTTCGGGCGCGCCAAAGGGCGTGAAGCGAACCAAGCCATCAACGCCGTAAAATCCAGCGGGGTTAATAAGGCGCGCGCGCACGTCATTGGCTTTTCCGTCCGTAACAAAAGTGGCAATGCTAACCGCGTCATAGGCGAGGGAGGCGAGCGCTGTTGGCTCTTCGCCGAAAACCGCGTCATAATTTGCTTTAAACGCGTCTTTACCTTCCATTTCTGGCCCTGCGAAAATTCCCCCCTTGAGGGCAGGCTCACGGGTAACATCTTTTTTGTTCCAAATGCCTGTGCCCATAAATTGCACATCGGTGGGATTTACATCATAAAACGGCAGGAGTGGCGCTAGAGAGCGCAACGCCGTCCCGCTTTCAGGCAGCAGTATAGCGTGATAAGCAGATTCGGATGGGGGGCGTCCTTCTGCTTTGTTTCTAACTTCTTGGTTTGTATAAAGTTTTGCAAGTTTTGCAGCAGGTGCCTGCATAACGGTAATGTCTTTACCGCTATAGGTTTCGACCCCCGTCATAAGGCCGCCAAGGTCATTTATCTGCTTGCGGTAAGCGCCTAATACGCG
The DNA here is from genome assembly GCA_965224735.1 of Robiginitomaculum sp. Taxonomy (GTDB): domain Bacteria; phylum Pseudomonadota; class Alphaproteobacteria; order Caulobacterales; family Maricaulaceae; genus Robiginitomaculum_A. Next base: position 519,392 of record OZ245059.1, read on the forward strand.
GCGTCCATAGTTGGAATTTGGACCAAGAAAAGCAAATTTTGTAGCGCCTGATGCGGCTGCATATTGCGTAACACGCTTTACTTCGGCTTCAGGTGGGAAGCTTAGAAGATAAACCCCGTTTCCAGCCACTGATGTATCTGTTGAAAATCCGATGACGGGAATGTGCTTGCGGCTCGCCGTTTTGCCAACCGCCTTGACAGATTTTGCAAGAATTGGTCCAAGAATAATATCAGCGCCTTGTTTTAAGGCCTTCTGGGCGGCTTGTTTAGCGCCTGCCCCTGTGCCTTTGCTATCCAAAGCGATTAGTAATACATCATCATCTTTGCTGGCAAATAATGATAGCTCGGCTGCACGGAGCATAGACTGCGCTTCGCTGCGCAGGCGTGATGACTTTGCCGAAAACGGGAGTAAAATAGCAACGCGTTTTATGTTTTTCCCCGCCATAAAAGTAGGGGTGAGGCCGTCATTACTTGCTGTTTTAGGAGTTTTAACTTCTGGTTTTTTGGGGTCTGGTCTTTTTAGGTCAGGTCTTTTTAATGTTGTTTGCTTTGTTATAGGCGGCTGGTTTGGATAAGGGCCTTGGGATGTGCCCACCCTAGTCGTTGCGCAGCCACTAAGCAGTATCAATCCGCCTGACAAAGCCATACCGCATCGCATGAAACGTCCAGCTGGGTTAAAGGGTTTCGCTTTTAATCTCGCTTTTGACAGTGAAACTGAGTAGACTGACATATTGAACCTTTATGTGATGGACAAAGTGTGCCCGAATTTACCAATACCGACATTAGTCGCGCGCCGCGCCAAGTGCAAGATGCCATTGCACAGTCTGTGCAATTAGCGTCAGGGCTGTACTTGGTCGCAACGCCTGTCGGAAATTTACGCGACATAACCCTGCGTGCGCTTGATACCTTGCGCAGCGCTGACCTCGTATTGGCAGAAGACACACGCACGAGCGCAAAGCTCATGCAGGCATATAATCTAAAGCCAGTTTTATCCGCATATCATGACCATAATGCGGCAAAACGAGTACCTAATTTGGTGACGCGTATAAAGGCAGGAGCCGCGATTGCTCTAATTTCAGACGCAGGCACACCGCTTGTCTCAGACCCTGGATATAAATTAGCGCGCGCCTGCATTGATGAGGACCTGCCTGTTTACGCCGTTCCAGGGGCAAGTTCCGTACTCAGTGCGATCGTTAGTGCGGGCTTACCGAGTGATAAGTTTATGTTTGCAGGGTTTCTACCAACCAAATCTGCGGCGCGTATTAAAGCTTTGCAGGACTTACAGTCTGTTCCAGCTTCTCTCGTGTTTTTTGAAAGCGTTCGCAGATTGTCAAAAATGCTCGCGGATGTATACCTCGTCTTTGGCAATCGAAATGTGGCTATAGCGCGGGAACTCACAAAAAAATATGAAGAGATACTTCGCGGCACGGCTAAAGACCTTATAGATAAACTTGGCGATAAAATTCTGCGCGGGGAAATCGTAGTTGTGATTGGCCCGCCCGAAAGAGGCGAAGTGTGGAGCGATGCGCAAATCATAGAGGCTCTAGAGCAGCGTATAAAACCTCTTGGCATGAAACGCGCTTCCGAGGAAATTGCGGTGCTTTCGGGACATAAAAAACGCGACGTCTATCAGCTGGCGCTTAAGTTAAAAAATGACAGATAAGCGCAAGCTAGCGGAGAAACGGGGGCGCCGCGCTGAAAGTCTTGCCGTTGTTTTCCTGCGTCTTAAGGGGTATAGGGTTTTAGAAGTACGCTATAAAACGGCGCAAGGCGAAATTGATATAATTGCGCGCAGGAAAAATCTACTCATTATCATAGAGGTTAAAAGTCGCGATAATTTGGAAGAGGCTGAGCGTTCTTTATATCCTTCAGCTTTGAATAGAATTGAAGACGCGTGCGAGATATATATTGCCAGAAATTGTTTTGCGCAGAAATTAGGTGTACGTTACGATGCTATTTTTGTGTTAAAAAACCTTAAAATAGTTCATCGTAAAAACGCGTGGCGCCCTGACTAAGCTTTATTACCCAGAAAAATCATAGGTCAAGGCCATGAAAACATCTTCGAGATCAGGCTCTTCCGTACGCAAGTCCGCAATATCAAGACCAGCCGCTCGTATTTGCTCAAGCAAAGCTGGTATCGATGTTTTTGAAGTGCGATACGTGATAGCAATTTGCCCGTCATTTCTCAATACGGGATCAAAAGTATTGAGCATATTTGGGAGTTTGGCAATCGGTTTTGCAGGCGTAATAACCAAGGTTTTTTGGTCCAAACGGCCCATTAAATCTTTCTTGTCTTCATTTGCCGTTATAACGCCATTATGAATAATAGCGATGCGGTCACAAAGCTGTTCTGCTTCTTCCAGATAATGGGTGGTAAGAATAATTGTAGTGCCGCGTTCATGCAAAATATTGACATATTCCCATAATTGCCGTCTTAGTTCTATATCAACGCCTGCGGTTGGCTCGTCTAAAATCAAAACATGCGGATTATGAACAAGCGCTTTGGCGATTAAAAGCCTGCGTTTCATACCGCCCGATAATTGCCGCACATAAGCATCACGTTTTTCTAAAAGGCCAAGCGCGTTCAATATTTCATCCGTGCGCCGTTCAGATTTTGGCACGCCGTAATACCCTGCCTGATTTTCAAGGGCCTGATAGGGCGTGAAAAACACATCCATAGATATTTCTTGCAAAACAACGCCAATAGACGCGCGGGCTTGCCGTGTATGTGTTTTGATATCATATCCGCAAATTTTGACGCTGCCACTTGTTTTATTCACAAGCCCCGCTATGATGTTAATCATGGTTGACTTGCCCGCACCATTGGGGCCAAGCAGTCCGAAAATAGAGCCGCGCGGTATTGTCAGGTCGATTCCCTTTAAGGCTTGTTTCGCTTTTGATTTTTTGTTTGCCTTATATGTTTTTGTCAGGCCTTTAATTTCAATCGCTGGGGCCTCGATTGTGGAGCTATTTTTTGTACTCATAATCTCGCTTCCGATTGACGGGCGTGTCCGTCTGAAATATATAGGGAGAGGCAAGAAGAACATCAATCAAAAAAGCGTGAAAATTATGCCAAATCAAAAAACAAAAGCCTCAAAGATAATTGAGGTCACAAGCCGCCGTACTTCATGTGACGGGGGAGCCCAAAAAAACAATAGCACGCTTGGCCATCCAAAAGTTTATATGGACATGGGCCAAAGCAATTCAGTGCGCTGTAAGTATTGTGATAAAACTTTCGTATTGAAAGGCCATTAAGGTGTAAATCTATAAGTGCGGGTATAGCTATATGTTGGCACAGGCTTACCGCCAATGGTTTTGGGGTGAAAGCGTGAGCGTAGCGCGGCGCGCCGCGCTGCTTTGATAAATTGACTTTTATATTTTGCAGCTTGCACAAAAACAACCCTGATATCACTAACATGCCCGTCCTTTCCAACCGTAAAGGCGAGGGCGACGGTGCCTGAGATACGCCTTCGTTGTGCTTTGCGTGGGTATTTGGGTTTTCTGGAATATTTGATCTTTGCGTTAACAATGAATATTTGCGAAACGGGCCTGATCGGCGCGTGTGTTATTATACGATTTGATCTTTTTTGCGTGTGAGAACCCAACCCGCCTGCAAGTGCTTTGTCGCCTGGACGTTTTGTTGAAAAGCGGGTACTTTCTTTCACCAAACGACGATCAGGATTATCTTGCGTGGGCGCATTTTGCGTTAATGTCGTCAATTGTTCTTCGCGAGAGAGTTGGCTCCAGTTTTTAATATAGCTTTTTAGCGCGAGAGACTTGTCAGTTTCGTCGACGTCCAAGTCATAATAAATACCTGTAAGTTTAGACCATGCCGCTTCTTCGTTGGTTTTCAGAGCATCACGTTGGGCGCGGGAGGCCGCGATATTTACGGTTTTTGGAAATTGTACTAAATAGTCCTCTAACCGTGCCAGCCTGATGCCTGTGCGGGTTTCTTCCAAAATGAGCTGGTAGGCGGAGCGCGCTGTTTCTTGCGACAGCGCAGGCGTATTGCGTACCGCTTTTGGGTTTTTAATAATAAGAACCGCATAGGCGAACACTATGGCCAGTAGAAGCAGCCATAGCCATATAATTTTATACTGCTTCGGGTGCTGATCTGCACCGTCTTTAATTTCAATATTATCTTCTTCCAAGACTCAAAATACCTCCTAAAAATTACGATAATACTATTTATTTAATATTTTGGCAAATATAGGGCAACCCCCTTGATAATTTTTCAGGCGCGACGCAAACTCTTTTCATGAATCATTCTTGCCCAATTGATAAAAATTCGCATGTCGTATTAGTAGACGGATCAGGTTATATTTTTAGAGCCTATTATGCACTGCCGGCGCTCACCCGCCGTTCTGATGGTCTTATTGTTGGTGCGGTTGCAGGGTTTTCTAATATGCTGTTTAAGCTTTTACGGGAGCAACATGGGGAGGATCGCCCCACACATTTTGCCGTAATATTTGACGCAAAAGGCAAAACGTTTCGCTCAAAAATTTATGAAGAGTATAAGGCGCATCGTCCACCAGCGCCTGAAGATTTGGTGCCGCAATTTCCGCTTGTGCGCGAAGCAACAAGAGCATTTGGCACGCTTGCAATAGAGCATGAAGGCTTTGAGGCGGATGATATTATCGCGTCTTATGCCGATCAAGCTGAGAAAAAGGGCGCACGCGTTACCATCATTTCTAGCGACAAAGATTTAATGCAAATGGTGAGTGATAAAATTTGCATGGTGGATACTATGAAAAATAAAACCATTTGCGCGCCGCAGGTCGTGGAAAAGTTTGGCGTTGGCCCTGAAAAAGTTATCGATATTCAGGCGTTAGCTGGCGATAGCTCGGACAATGTACCAGGCGTGCCAGGCATTGGCATTAAGACAGCAGCCCTTTTGATTAACCAGTATGGCGATCTGGATAGCCTTTTGGCCCGGGCTGGTGAAATTCCGCAAAAAGGCCGCCGCGAGAAAATTATTGAAAACGCAGATATGGCCCGTATTTCGCGTGATCTGGTAACGCTTAAGCGCGATATGGACCTGAAAATTCCACTTGAAGAGCTAGCTGTGCAAGACCCTGACCGCGACATGCTTTTGAATTTTCTTGAAAATATGACATTTAGTACCCTGACAAAACGGGTCATGGCAGCCATGGGCGAGGGGGCAACAGATAGCCTGCGCAAAGCTGATAGAAAGGATGTCAAAGCGCCGATTCTTCCCGTGTTTGACAAAGAAAAATATGAATGCATTCAAGATGTTGAGCGGCTTAAGCATTGGGCAGTGCGCTGCACTGAAATGGGTATTTGCGCCGTAGATTTGGAAACAGATAGCCTTGATAGCGCGGCGGCAAATTTGGTTGGTATCTGCCTTGCGGCTTGTGATAATGAAGCGTGTTATATCCCGCTTGGCCATGTCGGAGAGGGAGATCTTTTGGGGGATGGCGCGCCCAAACAAATTCCAATGCAAGAGGCTTTGGATATTTTGGAACCAATGCTGCATGATAAAACCGTTTTAAAAGTTGGGCAAAATTTCAAATATGATCTGGGGGTTTTCCAAAGATACAATCTCAACCCTGCGCCTTATGATGATACAATGCTCATATCCTATGCGCTTGCTTGCGGGTTGCACCGGCATGGCATGGACGAATTGTCCGCATTGCATTTTGGCCATGAACCAATCCCGTTTAAAGAGGTGGCTGGAAGCGGGAAAGCGCAAAAAACCTTTGACCAGATAAATCTTGATGTGGCTACGCCCTATGCGGCAGAAGATGCGGATGTAACTTTACGGCTTTGGAAACGTCTAAAACCAGAATTGGCAAAGTCAGGCGTTAATACAGTTTACGAAACCCTGGAACGGGGTATGCCAGCAGTTTTGGCGCGCATGGAAAATAATGGTATCAAAGTCGACAAAGCCGCGCTTGCGCGCTTGTCCGCTGATTTTGCACAAAAAAAAGCAGGGCTAGAAGCGCAAGCATATGAGCTGGCAGGGCACGCATTTAACCTTGCTTCACCAAAGCAGCTTGGCGAAATACTTTTTGATGAGCTTGGCATGCCTGGCGGGAAGAAAACTAAAACGGGTGCGTGGAAAACTGGCGCAGGTGTTTTGGAAGACCTTGCCAATGAACACGCTTTGCCAAAAACAATTTTGGACTGGCGGCATTATGCCAAATTAAAATCTACCTATACGGATGCCTTGCCAAAAGAAATTAATCCGCGCACAGGGAGAGTGCATACCAGTTTTTCTCTGGCATCAACAACAACGGGGCGGCTTTCATCTTCTAATCCGAATTTGCAAAATATTCCGATCCGTACAGAAGATGGGCGAAAAATTCGCACTGCATTTATAGCAGAGCCTGGCAATATTTTAGTGGCGGCAGATTATAGTCAGGTCGAATTGCGGGTTTTGGCTCATGTGGCTGATTTGCCAACTATGAAACAAGCCTTTTCCGACGGCGTAGATATCCACGCCATGACGGCCAGCGAGATGTTTGGCGTGCCCATAGAGGGCATGGATAGCACAACCCGCCGCCGCGCTAAAGCGATTAATTTTGGCATTATTTATGGTATATCCGCGTTTGGCCTTGCCAATAATTTGGGCATATCGCGCAGTGAGGCAAAACAATATATTGATAGCTATTTTGATAAATTTCCAGGCATTAAAGTCTATATGGAAGCGGCGAAAGATGAAGCGCGCACATTTGGTTATGTGAAAACCGTCTTTGGCAGAAAATGCCATATTAATGGCATTAATGACAAAGGCCCGATGGGTAGTTTTGCTGAGCGGCAAGCGATCAACGCGCCCATTCAAGGCGCGGCAGCCGATATTATGCGCAGGGCCATGATGCGTATGCCAAGCGCCATAGAGACTATTGATGACGCGCGGATGCTTTTGCAAGTTCACGATGAATTGATTTTTGAAGTATCTGAACAAAACGCGCCTGATTTGATTGCACTGGTTAAACCTGTTATGGCGGGAGCGTGCGCGCCAGTGATTGATCTTAGTGTCCCGCTAATCGTAGACGCGAAAGCTGCTTACAATTGGAATGATGCACATTAAGCGGGGCGACGTTCTGGAGAGCAAAATGAAGGCAATTATGCATCTTTATATCAAACCAAAAAAATAGGTTTTCTATTATGACAAAATTAGTTCTGTCCAGACATGGGCAAAGCGAGTGGAATTTGCAAAATCGTTTCACGGGTTGGGTCGATGTTGATTTGACCGAAAAGGGCATTGCCGAAGCAAAACTTGGCGGCTCCCTTTTAGCCAAAGAAGGCATTCGGTTTGATGCGGCCTTTACAAGCTATCTTACCCGCGCTATTCGCACATTATGGCTAGGGCTTGAAGCGCTAGACCAATGCTATATTCCCGTGACCAAAGATTGGCATCTTAACGAGCGCCATTATGGCGGGCTTACGGGGCTAAACAAACAAGACTCTCGCGATGAATATGGTGATGAGCAAGTTCATATTTGGCGCCGTAGTTATGACGTGCCGCCGCCAATTATCGGGCCAAATCACGAATATCACCCAAGCCACGATCCACGTTACGCGGGTATTGATCCTAGGCTTCTGCCTGGCGGAGAGAGCCTTAAACTCACACTTGATCGCGTCGTGCCATATTTTGAAACCAATATAGCGCCGCAAATAAAAGCCGGTGAAACCCTGCTTATTTCCGCTCACGGCAATTCTTTGCGCGCTCTTCTTAAGCAACTTTTTAATGTTTCTGATAAGGACATTCCAAATTTTGAAGTCCCAACAGGTAACCCGCTTTTGATAGACCTTGAGGATAATGATACACTGAAGGTTAAGTCCGCTAGATATTTAGACGAGACCCGCGCAAAACCGATACCGCCTATTGCATAATCTACGCTTAATGCGTAGCCCTAAGGGAAATCGACCCCTAAGCCAGCACAAGATGTCGGGCGCCATCATGGGCAAGCACCGCCATAACGAGAGTAATTTGTCACAACGCCGCAGCTTGGCATCATAACAGGTGTTGGCACAGGGTAGCGCACGTAAATCACAGGGCGAACAACGCGCACGATATTATATTGCGGAATAACAATGGGCGCTGGAATAACAACGGGCGCTGGTGCAGGGCGACTAACAGCATAGCAGCCTAGAACGCGGGAGCCTGTTGGCGCATTGACACTAACGGGGCAATGTGTTGGCACAAGACTATCGCCTGTGTCCATATTCTTCGCTGTTAATGAGCTTAGTGAAGATGTGCTTAACGGAATAACCGTTGTATTGCCATTCGTATATGCTCGGGAGATAGACCCGTGGCCATAATCTGCGTTGCTAGAGCTTGTTGATAATCTGTGGCTTGAATAACTGCCACGAGGAGCGTGGTTATAAGTTGATGCTGTGTATGACGAGCTGCCATCGACCATGCAAAGTCCGCCTTTGCCGCGAGTCGAGCCTGACGGACACGGATTATTTGCAGAGCTAGATGAATAGTTATGTGAATAGTTATGTGATTGTGCACCGTCAACCATATGGTGAGAACCCATATGGTTTAATTGTCTATGATGACTAGATTCGTATTTGGAAACGGATGAATTACAGGTCATTTTGTTAGAACCGCAAGCTGCAAAAGCTGGTGTACTAATAGCGACAAAGCCAATTGCCAACCCAGTTGTCAGCCTTGTGGCTGTTAAATATGATAGACGCATTTGTTTCTCCCTAAAAACGTATTTGACGCTAAACAAGCCTAAAATAACTCTATGTTCAATGGTGTTCCCCTTTTGGGAGAATAGATATGGTAAATTTGCACTTTTAAATAAGGCGCAGTATAGGAGATAAAAAAAGGCTCGCCATTATTTTGGTGAGCCTTTTAATATTATGTTTTATCACTGACCTTAGTAAGTCCAGCGGCTGCCATAACGGCTATTGCTTGCAGGTGCTATACCTTGGTTTTGCATAGGCGCGCCTGCGCACATTGGCACGACAGGTACTGGCGTTGGCACAGGATGTGGTACGCCGATAACGGGACGGACAACATTAACTCTTACTGGTGCTGGGCGCGGAGCTTGACGGCGGCAAAGAACTTTGCTCGCAAACATACCATCAATCATAGTTGGGCCTGACGTTTTTTCCCAATACTGCCCGCCGCCACCTTCTGGTTGATATGTGTATGATCCAGCATTGACATATCTAAGAACGCCAGAACGAATATTTGGGCGCGGCGTCATAACAGGCGCGACAACACGGCGCGGCGCAAAAGGTGCGACGATAACAGGGCGAGGAGCGATTGGCCTAGACATAGTTGCCGTAGTCACGGAGCGAACTTGTGGTTGAGGTACGCCGCCAATATGCGTGATTGGCGAGCGGTCAACAATAGAAGTTGGAATATGGGCAATGCCTGGAACAAAATCTGTACTGCCATATTGGCGCGGCGCGAAATTAGCAGCATTATAGCCATTGCCAACTGTAATACGCGGGGTGTGTACAACTGGGGCTACATTGATCGGCGGAGGCATAACAGGGCGCGGCGCCATAACAGGCGCACTACAATATGGTGATGGTGCGGCCGAGCAGCCACCAATGCGTATTATGTTTACATTAGGTGTATTTTTATACTCAAAAGTTTTTAAATAACCAAATGGCGCATTATTATAAACATTAATTGGCGCTGGAGCATCCATTTGTGTGGGGTGCATAACCACCCGCGGTGTACAATTTGGAGGGCTATAGCACCCCGCGAAAGCGGCAGAGCTTGCCCCAGCCATTAAAACACTGCCTATTGCAACAGAAACAAAACGATAGATACGCATATGCGCTCTCCCATATATCGGCTTGTAGCTTTGTGCCCAAACCCCACTAAAAAACTCTATGGCACCCTCTTAAGCGGGGCTTGTGCCATAATACTCAAATGAAAAGCCAAACTGCACTTTTCAAGCTGCATTTTTCAAGCTGCATTTTTCAAGCTGCATTTTTATAGTGCCCAGGCGTATTTATAGTGCCCAGGCGTGTTTCCTTATCAATTTTAGAAAGAGCCATACCCGCCTCTAAAAATCATAAGTAATGCCGCCACGTTCCCAATCGCCAAAACGAGTGGGCTCAGCCCCCTTGGGTCCGCCTGTCTCGGTGGGTTTTAGTTTGGTATTTGCATCTTTTCGCGCGGTGGCTTCCTGAAGGGCTCTAATGGCCGCAGGAGAAAGTTTTTTTCCGGGCGCTGCATTTGGAGTATCTATCATAAAATCTCCTTTGCAGTGCTGACCAAACCTTGCCCATTATATAGACATCGCCAAGGTTATGGCAAGACAAACTATAAATGTCCCGCCACGAAACAACCCTATACCCTAAGAGGGCTAAAATATAATTAAGTCACTCTTTAAAGTCTGTTAAGCATGATTGTAACATATACACCTTATTGGTGAGCAAGTGAGGCTTGTTCCTCTTGTTCCAAAATAGGCTATGTATTCTCACAGGGGTATGCTAACGCGCCCCTATGAAAACTAGAAACAACAAATTCAGAGAACGGATGCCACCCAAACGTACACCTAAGTACGCGTCGCGTTATGTCGCGGCTCGGGGGTTGGAGGATGTGCTTGGTAAGTTGGTGCCGTTGGATCAGGCTCTTACTGGGCAGGCTTTGTTTGCGCAATTAGAGCCGCGCGATAGAGCCTTTGCGCATCTAATTGCCGCAAGCACATTGCGCCGCCTTGGGCAAATTGATAAAGTGCTCTCCCCATTTATAAAGAAAGCGCCGCCCTCTTATATAATGGCTGTGCTTAGAACGGGGGCGGCACAGGTTTTGTTTTTAGGAACAGCGCCGCATGCGGCGGTAGACGGGGCGGTTACTCTATTGAAGCGCTCGAAAAAAACTACGCGCGCGGCTGGCATGGCTAATGCAGTGCTACGGCGTGTATCCGAGCAAGGCGAAGCTTTGCTCTCAAAAACGCGAACTTTGGATAATGTCCCTAAATGGCTAGCCGCGTCATGGCGTGAGAGTTATGGGGAGACAAATGCCAGCGCTATGGCGGATATGCTCGCCCAAGACCCGCCGCTAGATTTAAGCGTAAAAGAAAATCCGCAAAATTGGGCCGAGGAACTTGGCGCACAATTACTGCCAGGCGGTACCATAAGGCGTGAAAAAATCGGTAATGTCCCTAGCCTTGCTGGCTTTGATGAGGGCGCGTGGTGGGTACAAGATATTTCCGCAAGCCTACCCGTGAAACTATTAGGCGATGTAAAAGGTAAGCGCGTCCTTGATATGTGCGCTGCCCCTGGCGGTAAAACCTTACAGCTTGCAGCACTTGGGGCAGATGTTACGGCGCTGGATAAAAACAAATTGCGGCTAGGGCGGCTCATAGAGAATTTAAAACGCACGGGCTTAAACGCCACTATAGCGGCAGGAAACGCAAAGGATTGGCGCGATCCGCAAAATCCTGATGGGGGCGGTTTTGATATGGTGCTTTTGGATGCGCCGTGCAGTGCCACGGGCACATACCGTAGGCGTCCAGATGTTTTGCACCTAAAAACCCCTGAAAATGTCGCGAGCCTTATGCGCGTGCAAGAAAAGCTGCTTTTAGCGGCGGCAAAGCATGTAAAAACGCACGGAACCTTGATTTATTGCACATGTTCTCTTGAGGCGGGTGAAGGGGAGGAGCAAGTCGCCAAATTCACGAAAAACAAGTCTAATTTTCGCCTTAATTCAATATTAAGTTCCGAGATGTTCTCGTTGTCCCAATCTATTACAGAGGCTGGATATATAAGAATATTGCCACCTTTTTTGCGAGAAAAGGGGGGTATGGACGGGTTTTTCATTGCAAGGTTTACTAGCTGTTAAGCATAAACCAGTAGAAGTTGACCCAATTTGATGGTTTTTAAGTCTACTTCATATGATTTGGCTTAAAATTTGCAAGAAATGGCACAAGTGTTTCAAAACAGGAGTTTCTAATGAATAAAATTTCAATCTTAAAATCAGGCCTTATTGCCAGTGCATGTGTGGTCAGTTTAACGTTAACGGCATGCGCATCCAGAGGCCAAAATCACAATAGTCGTTATGGTAGTTCCGCGTATGACTATGAAAGCGGCGGTAATTGCGGCGTTAGTCCTTGCGATACCGAAATTGTTGTAGCGCCAGTTGCAAAACCTAGTTACAGTCCTGCGCCAGTTATTAGCAGGCAACAAGTCAGCCCTGCCGTTGTTTATGCCGATTGTTCCGTTGTGAGCGGCGTGAATTGTAACACACAGCCAGCGCCTACTTACCAAGCGATGCAGTCTTCTAGCGCACCTGTAACCTGCCCAGCTGGTACCACGTCAAATGGCCATAGCTGCATGGAAAACAGTTCTGCTTATACAGTGTCTACATTAGCATATAGCGGTGGCCCTGTTTCTTGCCCAGTTGGCACAACAGACAATGGCGATGGCACATGTATGGAAAGCTCTGGTTATAACACTGGATCAACATATACTAATACTTTAAGCTCTGTAGCTTGCCCATCTGGCACAACGCCAAATAGCAATGGTTCTTGTATGTCTACGGGCTATGTTCCAACATATTCTAACCCAACGAATTATATGCCAATTCGCAAATAAACGACTTTTTTGGCTTAGAAAATAGTAAAAAATTAAGACCCCGTTCTGTATTGTAGAACGGGGTTTTTTTGTTTTGCAAGTATATGTATGACAAACTTGTACACAACAGGACAAATTGATAGATAGACGCAGGTTTAGAGGTAGTATGACCAAGCGTATAGGGTTTACAGATATAGTTGGCGGCGTTCTTAAGAGCACCTATAGGCGTATGGCCATCAATTTTGGCGGCCCGATGCGCTCCATGAATACGCGCGTATTGCGGGCTCCAAATTTTGGAACGCTACCAACGCCCTTAGGACTTGGCGAACCTGATTTGGGTGTGCGGATACTTGACGGGCGGTTTTTAATCGGTTCACAAAGTCTGGATGTAGGTGCGCATGGGGATCCTTGGTCGAACGTAACACCCTCAGAACATTTTGCTTTTCGTCTTCATAGCTTTGATTGGTTTGCTGATCTCGCCGCCGTTAATTTTGACAAAAAACGGCTGCGTAAAAAACCAGATTTGGCCAATAAATCAAGCGCACGAGCGCAATACTTGGTGGATCGCTGGATACAAATTTACGGCAAATGGAACCCTTATGCTTGGAACAACGACATTTTAGCCAATAGGGTTTATGCGTGGTTATCAAATTGGCGCATTTTACTGGATGGAGACAAAGAAACACCACAAGGCAAAGCGCGCCGCATCAATTTACTACGGCAAATAATCCAGTTGCGCCGCAGCTATAAGCGCACGCACGCTGGTATCACAAAACTAAAGGCCGCAAGTGCATTAGTGATGGCAGGCGCTGCATTTTCAGGCCGGCAAGACGGGCTTTTGGAGCGCGGACTTGATTGGCTTGATGACGAGATAGATTTGCAAATTTTATCAGACGGTGGACATGTTTCCAGGTCACCTTTGGCGGCAGTGCAGGCGTTAGAAATTTTGATCCAAACAGAGACTATTTTGGAATCAAAAGGTGTTGTTGGCTCTAAGGAGATTCGCAGGGCTATAGATCGCCTCACGCCTATGGTCGCATTTTTCAGGACCAGCGATGGCGGCACTTTTAATTTTAACGGCAGTGGCGAGGGACGTGCCAAGTACTATGATGCTCTACTGAGTAAAGCAAAAATAAAGGCCAAACGTTTTGGTTTTGCCCCGCATACTAAATATCAGCGTCTTGATTACAATAAGACATCAATTTTAATCGATGTTGGAGAAACTGCACCGCGCCCTTATGATATGTGCGCCCATCTGGCTCCACTCGCATTTGAAATGAGTACGGGCGAGGGACGCCTTATTGTGAATTGCGGCTGGAACCAGGAACAGCCGAGCCTATGGCATGACCCTATGCGCGGCACGGCGGCTCACTCTACACTTGTTTTAGCGGGGCAGGGTCTTGGTAATGTTTTAAATATGGGTTTTGGCGAGCGCGTATTGGGACGATGTATAGCAAACGATGTCGGGGTCGTGCAGTGTACGCGCAAAGAACAAGAATTAGGCACTTGGCTGGAAGCCGTCCACGAAGGGTATAAAAAGAAATATGGCCTTGCGCACCGCCGCCGCTTATATCTTGATCTTACGGGCACGGATATTCGCGGCGAAGATAGCTTATTTGTGCCTTTGGGCGAAGCACCTTTGGGGCGTAGCGAAATTTTGTTTCAAATACGGTTCCATTTACACCCAAGCGTAAAAGTTACCTTGGCACAGAATCAACAAAGCGCACTCTTAATCCAACCTGGGAATAAAGGATGGCGATTTAGAACCGATGCTGGCCCACTAAAAATAGAAAAATCCGTATATTTAGCCAAAGGGAACCGGCCAATGCGGACGGAACAACTGGTTATTACAGGCGCAGCACTTGCAGATGGTGATGGTCAAACCCGTTCAAATCGTGTTAGGTGGTCGCTGAAACGAATGGATGATATTGAATAATGGGTGTTTGATACATGGCAAATACAAAAATGCAAATACAAAAATGACTAAAAAGAAAGCTCAAAATCCATGGTTTTATAAACTAGGGGTAACGATCTTTGATGCCTGTCTTGGCGGGCTGAGTATGTATGGGGTTATGCGTCTTCGCTATATTTATGAGGGTAAACTTGCGCCCGAAAATATTGATATTAAAGCCAGTCTTATATTTTCTATATCGTGTTTCTTTATTTGGTTGCTTATTAAGGCCAACAGGGCTGTCTGGCGATTTACATCATTTGACGATATACGGCTATTATTACGCGGCGTCATCCTTACTGGTTTGTTGACGCTCGTTATTTTGTTTTTGTTTTTTAACCGGGCGGAATATTTTCCGCGCTCGGCGCCTTTCCTTGGTGCTTTCCTTTTCTTTTTCTTTTTGATTGCAACCCGCGCTTTGGCGACCTATTTTCATAATGGGGATATAAGAGCCTTATTTTGGCCCAGTAAAGCCGAAAAACCATTCGCTATTTTAATTGGGCGTAGCCATGTTTTGCATGATTTTTTGCGCAACCGTGTTCAGAATAAAAATGATTATACTCATAGAATAAGCGGATTGATTGAAACGAATGGATCCCATAAAGGGCGGTCTATTCGCGGTGTTCCAGTGATTGGTGATCTAACGGATGTGCGCGGTATTGTTGGCAACCTTGAGCGCTTACATGGCCTGAAGCCAACCTTGATATTAACGGATACAAGTACTAACCGTAAAATAGCCCGCGAGCTTGTAAAAATGGCGTCTGAAATAGGTGCGCCTCTTGTGCGTATACGTACGGGTGACGATGATAGCCTCACGACGTTTGAAGCGGCTGACCTTATCGGGCGTAAAGTCAAATCTTTGGATATGGCACCAGTGCGGCGCTTGCTGTCTAATAAGCGAGTATTAATTACGGGCGCGGGTGGCACGATAGGGTCAGAACTTACGAAGCAAATTGCCAGTTTTACGCCTGCCCATATGACGTTGATTGATAGTTCTGAGATGAATTTATACACCGTAGATAAAACGTTTTCTCAGAATTATGAAGTGCCCTATAAGAGCTATTTAGGTGATGTACGTGATGCTTTGCATATGAACGAGATATTTGAAATGGAACGCCCGCAAATAGTACTGCATGCTGCTGCGCTTAAACATGTTCCCTTGATGGAAGCCAACCCTCTCGAAGCCGTTTTGACAAACGTTGGTGGCACAAAAACCGTGCTTGATATGGCTATTAAACACCAAGTTGAAAGCTTCACGTTAATTTCAACCGACAAAGCCGTTAGCCCTAGCAATATTATGGGCACCAGCAAGCGTATTGCAGAAATGTTGACTATGGCGCGGGCGGTTAGCCAGGCCCAAATATCGGCAAGTGCTGTCCGTTTTGGCAATGTGCTCGCGTCTAATGGTTCCGTTGTACCTTTGTTTGAACAACAGATAAAAAACGGCGGCCCCGTAACGGTAACCCATAAAGATGTTAACCGTTTTTTCATGACCACTAGCGAAGCCGCTACGCTTGTATTGCAGGCGACAGCTTTAAACGGTGGGCAGCGTAAAGAAGTTTCGACTATTTATGTTTTGGATATGGGAAAACCTGTCAATATCACAAAACTTGCTGAACAGCTTATTCGTTTGCGCGGATTTGTGCCTGGGCGCGATATAAAAATTGAATATACGGGGCTGCGCTCTGGGGAAAAAATAACAGAAGAACTCACAGGGCTAGAAGAAGCATTGGAAACCACTTATGTGGAGGGTATTTTGCGGTTTACGGGCACTATATCAGATCCCAAGTCCTTGGAACGACGGGTAGATAAACTCCTTATGGCCGCTAAAAACAGAGACCGCCAAGCTGTGCAAAAAGCATTGAAGGACTTGATACCAGAGTTTGAACCAAATGGCGGGCTTTCCTAAAATTTCAATTCGTGTTAGCGCGGGGCAAAACTAGCGAAAGTGATTCTATGCCTACTTCCAAAAACCCTGGTCAACTCACCCCGATTAAAACGGCCCTTATTTCTGTTTCTGATAAATTAAAACTCCTTGAATACGCCCGTGCTTTGCATGGGTTTAATGTCAGGCTTTTGTCAACTGGCGGGACTTATAAGGCTTTGAAAGACGCTGGGATTGAAGTTGAGGAAGTTGCCTCGATCACTGGCTTTCCTGAAATGATGGACGGGCGCGTGAAGACCCTGCACCCGAGCATTCATGGAGGGCTTTTGGCTGATCGCGATATTGGTCACCACATGGACTCGTTGGTAGCGCATAATATTCCTAAAATTGATCTTTTAATTGTCAATCTTTATCCGTTTGAAGAAACGGTTTCGAGCGGGGCAGATTATGACACGTGCGTTGAAAATATAGACATTGGCGGCCCCGCTATGATCCGCGCTGCTGCGAAGAACCATAAACATGTATCCGTGTGTATTGACGGAAAAAGTGTTGCAAAACTGCTTGGCGATATGGCGCAACATGATGGTTCTACTTGTCCGAAATTGCGCAAAAAACTTGCGCAAAAAGCTTTTGCGCGCACGGCGCAATATGACGCGCAGATATCAAACTGGTTTGCGCGGCAGTTGGGCGTGAAAACACCAGATTTTATCGCACAGGGCGGAGCGCTTAAGCAGTCTTTACGCTATGGGGAAAACCCACACCAAACGGCAGCATTTTACGCAAGTGGAAATGAGCGCATGGGCGTTGCTAGTGCGGCGCAAATTCAAGGCAAAGAGCTGTCTTACAACAATATCAACGATACGGATGCTGCGTTTGAGCTTGTTGCGGAGTTTGGCAATATATTGCCAACGATTGCCATTATCAAACATGCAAACCCGTGCGGCGTTGCGCAGGGGGAGAGTTATCTAGATGCTTATGAAAAAGCACTAGCATGTGATCCAGTATCGGCATTTGGCGGTATTGTAGCGCTTAACGGCACACTGGATGAAGACACGGCAAAAGCCATATCAAAAGTATTTACCGAAGTTGTTATTGCCCCCAAAGCAGACAAAGGCGCGCTTGCAATTTTAGCAAAGAAGAAAAATATTCGCGTGTTGATAACGGGCGGCTTGCCAAACCCTAGCGATAAGGCCGTTACCATGCGCAATGTCGCAGGCGGGCTTTTGGTGCAAGATCGCGACAATGGTTTTATCACCCACTCTGATTTTAAGGTCGTGACCAAGCGCAAACCAACGGACAAAGAAATGGATGATTTGCTCTTTGCTTGGCGCGTTGCCAAACACGTTAAATCAAATGCGATTATTTATGTTAAAGATGGTTCTACTGCAGGTATTGGCGCAGGCCAAATGAGCCGCATTGATAGCGCCCGCATCGCTGCGCGCAAAGCGGGTGACGCGCAAGAAGCAGCTGGATGGGATGCCCCGCGCACTGAAGGGTGCGTGTGTGCGTCCGACGCTTTTTTCCCGTTTTCGGATGGCTTGATGCACGCCGCTGGTGCTGGAGCCACCGCCGTCATCCAACCTGGCGGCTCTATTCGTGACGATGAAGTCATAGCCGCCGCTGACAAAGCAGGCCTCGCCATGGTCTTCACAGGTATGCGCCATTTTCGGCATTAACCAACCAAAGGCAGTGGCAAATTATCAATCGTTAACACCTTAGATCGGTGATAGTATTTATGATAATTGACAACTTATGATAATGCTAAAAAATATATGGTGGATTGATTCTAAGAGGCCGCAGCATAACACGGTATTTCAGCAACACAGGGATTAATTTTGTGGGTTTTGTGCACTTTAAGGGGTGGCCAGCGGTGAAAGTTGCCGATGCGTTATTTTCGGATACGGGGTATATTCTAGAGCAAAAGTCACATCAACCTACTCCCAACTTCCGCCAAGAGCTAGATTTAGGTCTATCCACTCGTCTAGGCGGGCGCGCTGGGCGCTCACTAGATTGCTTTCTGCTGTGAAGACCCGTTGCTGAATTGTTAACACATCAATTAGGTCTGTTTCACCCTCGTTGTAGCGTAACCGTACAATATGAAGCGCTTTGTTTGCTTGCTCAGCGGCTTCTCGAAGCGCGGCAGCTCTATCACGCAGAACACCGATTTGATCGAGGCTCGTTTCAACCTCCTGAAAAGCTGTAAGGAGGGTTTGTTCATAAGACGCTAAGGCCTGCTTTTGTTCGGCTTTTGCTTGCTCAATTTTATATTTTGTCAGGCCGCCATCAAATAAAAAATAAGAAATACTACCTGCAACATTTAGCAAAACATTATTTGGATTAAGCATATTCAGGAGCTGACTAGAAGCGCCTCCCGTATTACCAGACAAACTAAAGCGCGGCATGTTAGCGACTTTAGCTTGGTCAAGCGAGTAGAAGCTAGCGGCAACTTTTCGTTCGGCGGCAACAATATCAGCTCTACGCTCCAAAAGTTCAGAAGGGATCCCTGATGCGGGCATAGACGGTATTACTGGCAAAGATTTACTCAAGGCAAGATCACCATCCGGATAACGGCCGATAAGAACTTGAAGCGCTTTCTTAGCGTCTCTGTATGCACCTTCTGCAGCAACTAAAGAGGCCCGCGTTGCAGCAAGGTCTGAGGCAGAGAGCGCTACATCTTGAGCTGTTGCAATGCCTTCCTTATATTGAACATTAACAATTTTGTTCGTCTTACTAAGTGTCTTCAATGTTTTGCGCGCGACACCTGCTTGCAGCCATGCTTCCATACCTATAAAATAGGCACTGGCAACAGCTGCGGCGATTGAGTGCTGCGAGGCGCGGTAATCAGCTTCGGCTGATTGTGCACTGGCGATAACCGCTTTTTCTCCCGACTTAATCCTTCCCCATATATCTACTTCCCAGCTTGCTTTTACGCCCCAGTTAAAAGAGGCCGTATCTGGCGCAGGGCCGTCTATAAAAACTTGGCGCTTAGTACTCGTAGATAGACCGACATTGGGTTTCAAACCAATGCCCGCTTGCCGAACAAGCGCCCGTGAACGCTCCACATTTGCGGCCGCAATCTGCAAGTTCCTGTTATTAACTTGCGCTTTTTTAACCAAGTTTGAAAGAATTGGATCTCCTAATGCATTTATCCAACCAATTTGAACATTGCCAGCGCGCGCCAGTGCAACTTGCCATGTATTTGGCATATCGGTAATGCCTTGGCTTGTCGCCTCTTTAATAATGATATCAGGCGTTCCTGCTTTCAAGTGTGAAAGGGTTGAGCATCCTGATATAGCCAAGCTAAGAATCGCAACAGATAAGTAATTTAAGTGTCTCATGTCGTGATCTCCGTCTTTTTAATTCGAAAGAAAATCGCGTAAAGTACAGGTGTTATTAAAAGCGTTATCAAGGTGGCGAAACTAAGCCCAAAAGCTAATACAACCGTCATAGATCTAAAAAACGCATCAAAATAAAGCGGCATAATACCAAGCACAGTAGTAAATGCACCCATCATAACAGGTCGAAAACGGCTAGATGCAGATTCGACTAGAGCGTCAAATCGCGGCATTCCGCCCGCTATTAAGTTGTCAGTATTATCAACTAGCACCAGTGAATTTTGAATAATAAGACCTGAGAGCGACAGCACTCCTAATATTCCCATAAATTCCAAGGGTGTACCCGTTACCACTAACCCAAAGACAATACCGATCAGGCCAAGCGGTACCACTGACCAAATAATAATCGGTTGGCGAAGGCGGTTAAATAAAATCACGACAACAAGTATCATTGCTAGAAGACCTAAAGGTATGGTGGAAGCAAGACTACCTTGAGCCTCTGCAGAACTGCCGAATTCACCATCCCACTCCAAACTATAGCCCTCAGGTAATTTCATATTTTCAATTTTTGGCTTTATTCTTTGAAATAATTCATCAGCGATGACACCGAGTGCAGGATCGCTTTGCGCCTTGATCGTCAAAACACGGCCTTCTCGTAGAAGGCGCCCGTCCCGCCACTTTACATTCACACCATCAAGCAGTTGACCCAAAGGAACCGTTTTATTTGTTGTTGGACTTAGAACTTGAATAGATGCCATACTCCACGGATTGGTTCTTTCTTTTTCTGGTGCCCGGAAAACGATAGGAATAAGCGTATCCCCATCGCGGAAAACTCCACGTTGCAACCCTGAAAAACTTGATTGCAGCGCTTCTGAAAACTCCTTGCGTGTAATGCCGACACGCTCGCCTTTGTTTTGTGAATATTCTGGCTCTACGTAGCTAATGGCGCGCCGCCAATCATCTTTAATTAAGACAGCGCCACCATCTGCCGCCATGATAACTTTGGCCTCATTTGCAAGAGAGCGCAGCACTTGTGCATCGGGGCCTTTAAAGACGGCCTCAATTTTTGAACCTCCACCAGGGCCTAACCTAAACTTCCACGCTTTGCCAAGGCCATCAGGAAAATTGTTATCAATATAAGCTTGTAGCTTTGGAATGATTATATCGACCTTATGATAATCATCCACTTTTATCAAAAGCTGCCCATTGGCAGGATTATCTGAACCTGCATCGTAAACGAGCATATAGCGTAGTGTACCGCCGCCAATAAGCGTTTGCACATTTGTTACACCTTCAAGGCCCATTGCATATTTCTCAAGACGGATCATGTCTTGCGTTGTTTGTGAAATATCCGCCCCTTCAGGACGCTGATAATTGACAATGACTTGTGGGGAGGTAGAAGCAGGGAAAAAACCACCCTTAACAAATTTAAATCCCCATATAGATGTTCCAAAAATGCCTATTACGATCACGAGTGCTAAAACTTTATGGCGGAGCACGCCGCGAATGATATTTTCATATCCGCGCATGAACCGCCCTTTGGGCTTTGAGCCAGTCTTTGCATTACTGGCTTTACCTTCAGGGAATAACCAGTAACAAAATAAAGGTGTTAAGGTAAATGCAAATAGCCAGCTTAGCGCCAAGGCAATCATCACAACCCAAAACAAGGCATTGGTAAACTCTGCCGTATCGCCAGGCGCAAACCCAATCGGCGCAAATGCAATTATGCCAACAAGTGTGCCGCCAATAAGCGGTTTCATATTACTTTTCGCAACGTCAATAGCCACATCAAGTTTCTTACGACCCTCTTTCACGCCAACCAAAATACCATCCGTAACAACAACCCCATTGTCCACAAGCATACCCAAAGAAATAACAAGAGCGCCTAAGGAAATTCGGTGCATGGGAATACCACCAACCCACATGATAAGGAGCGTGGCTGCCATAGTAATCAGGACGGTTGCCCCCATAATAATGCCCGAACGATATCCCATAAATATCAATAAAGTTGTGAATACGATTGCAAGCGACATAAAGACATTTTTTGCGAAATCTTTAATCGCAATATCGACAACTTTTCCTTGGTGATAATATTCGTGTAGTTTGATTCCGATGGGACGTAAGCCTTCGATCTCGGCTAGTTTGAGGTCAATATCTTTACCCATTTGCACAACATTGATACCCGATACATTGGCAACACCAATCCCTATTGCGGGAGAACCATCATACTGGATAATTTTCGCAATGGGGTCTTCATACCCTTTCTTGACATCGGCTATATCTCTGAGCCGCATAACCGTGCCGCTTGCCGTATCATTTATGATTAAATTGCGGATAGCTTCTACGGAATTAAGCCCGCCTGTTGGCTGTAAGAATAAACGCTCATTGCCAATTTTTAGATTGCCAGCACCTGTTACGGTGTTTTGCTGGTCGAGCGTATTGTATATATTGTTGATGGACACGCCCAAGGCCGCAGCTTTTTCGCGCGAGATTTCGACATAGATAGCCTCATCTCGCTCGCCTGTGATGGCAACCTTGCCAACCCCTTTAACCTGAAGTAGATCTTTCCTTAAATCTTTGGCATAACTTAGAATTTCGGTTGGGGTGAACCCTTCGCCAGTTATGAGATAATACAAGCCATAAACATCGCCAAAATCATCGTTTACAACACTGGGGCCTGCGCCTGGAGGAAGGTTGCGTTGCGCATCATTAATTGAATTGCGTAACTTTGTCCAAACCACCTGTAAATCATTCTTGGATGGAGAGGCTTCAAATTTAATCTCAACGGTAATGTTTGATAAACCAGTAGAAGATTCGGAGGAAACCAATTTTACTTCGGGCATTTGCTGTATCGCCGTTTCCAATGGCTCGGTCACTTCATTTAATACCTCTTGCGGACTTGCACCTGGGTATTGCGTAAACACTTTGGCAACACGGATCGTAAATTCAGGGTCTTCAAAACGCGGCATTTTATCATAGGCCATCCAGCCGCCAATCAGCGATATCAAAATAACAATGATAGAAATAAGTGGATTCTTAATGGAAAATTCAGAGAGATTCATAGCATAACCCTTATTTGTTTTGCCAAGCGCGCACTTTCATGCCCTCATGCATAAAGGAACCCCCTGCCGCTACGATAAGATCACCACTGTTTAAGCCATCCGTTACGATGACATTCCTTTGAGACATACCATGCCCCGTTACAACATGTGCTTTTGAAATCTCCATTGTTTCAGGGTTTACCCGCCATACATAAAGCGCCTCACCTTCCGCAATCACGGCCGAAACAGGAACGGCAATGCCGCTTGGTACGATATCTGACAGTTCATTAAATTGGAAATTTGTGTTTAGTGTCGCGGTCATGCCGGGCAACACGAACAAATTTTCGGGTCGGGAAAATTTGAAACTGATTTCATATGTTTGTGTCGCGGGGTCAGCTTGTCCCGAGGCTTCTTTGAAAACTGCTGGCAATGACATATAAGGAGCCGCATCTAATATTACATGCGTATCTGTTGGATCTAACTGCGGTGTTCTCGCGACAATATCAGCAGGTGCATTCATCACAGCAACCACTTCGGTACTTTGAAGATTTGCGATTGGTTCTTTGGCTTGAATATTTTGATAGCGTTTTACAAAAACTTTTGAAATAAAACCAGAAAACGGCGCTCGTAATACGGTATCAGATGATGTTTTTTGTGCTGTATCTAATGCAGCTCTCGCAACTTCACGGTTTGTCTTTCTGGTTTCAAGCACGCTTCTAGAAATAGCATCTTGATCTGCAAGTCTTTTTGCGCGCTGATACTCTGTCTCGGCATTATCATATTGCGCCTGTGCTTGAGCCAGTGAGTTTTGAAAATCGCGTTGTTCAACTCTAGCAATGACTTGGCCTTTTTTTACGTCGTCACCTTCTAAAACTGTTAAAGTCGTAATTTGGCCACTGACTTGAAACGTAAGTTCGGAAGAATTTTCTGCTTCGATAACAGCAGGAAAACTTAGAGAACGTGACGTGCTCGCTATCGAAACGGTCACAAGTTTTGCTGGTCTGACTTTAGGTTCTGAAACCACCGTCTCAGGCTGCTTGCAGCCCGTAAAAATTAAACTTAGTATTAGCAACAATATAATTTTGTTGTACATGATGTTTTCCCACTTTTAAAAAAATACTGGTTTAAGCCCCTCATACCAAGAGCTATTTATTAATTCATACCTAAATATTACCAACATAATGGTCAAGCTCGACTGGGTACAATGAGTTTGCCAAAATCACCTTCCAGTTTCCTAACGGCTTATGAAACATTAACATAGGAAAATATACGATACGCAATGAATGGTCGCCTAATTGACTATTAAAATTGTTGCAAAGCCAGTGAACCCCCCAGTTAACTCCCAGTGACCCCCCACTAAACCAGGAGTGGTTCATGTAGATTAAGAATGTGATTACGAAATTACTGTTTTAGCTGATAATTTCGAACAATTTATCTGGAACTTGGTCAATGATGAAGTGTTCGGTGACGAATAAAGGCTGTGGACAGTATTATGAAAAAGTGTAAAATAAAATTTTGAAAATACAAGAATTATAACCTACACCCTCTACGCTGCACCGCTATCGCTTTATTGTGGAAAAGCGCGTGGCTATTTACGTTGGAAAAATATGCTCTATTCTGAAGTGCCGTGCTCGCGTGAAATTTATGGCCTTTTTGCCTATGTTCGGGGTTACCGAAAATTCGACCATTAATCACCGCGCCTTGCGCGCAAAAACTCTAAACTCGTAACCGCATAAAGGATTAATCATGAGCAATGTAACCTACACTTTGGAAGACGGCATTGCCACAATCGCAATGGATGACGGGAAAGCCAATGTGCTCTCGCCTGTTATGCTCGATGACCTTAGTGCTGCATTTGATAAAGCCGAAACGGACAAAGCCGTAGTGATTTTAACGGGGCGCGAGGGTGGTGCATTTTCTGGCGGGTTTGATTTGAAGGTTATGATGAGTGGGCCAGAAAATGCTATCAATCTCACCTGCCAGGGGTCGCGCTTTGCAGTGCGAATTTTGACCTTTCCTTACCCCGTGATTGCAGCGGCGAGCGGGCATGCTATTGCCATGGGCGCGTTCACTTTGCTTGCCTGTGATTATCGCATTGGCGCAGACACTGGTACAAAAACGGGCCTAAACGAAACAGCCATCGGCCTGACTATGCATGATTTTGGCATAGAGCTCGCCCGCGAATTTATCCCCAAGCATTATTTAAACCGCTCGCTGATTAATGGTGAAATTTTCGCACCTGATGATGCCAAATTGGTAGGTTATTTTGATAAACTTGTTCCCAAAGAGCAAGTTCTTAACACCGCTAAAATAACCGCCGAAATGATGAAGCTTCTTAATATGTGCGCCTTCAAAGGCACAAAATTAAAATCTCGAAAAACGTTTTTAGAAAAACTAAACTGGGCCATTGATACAGACAGCAAGATGGGTATTTTGAAATAAGTTTAAACAAAACCCAAACCACCTAATCAAGCCATCTAATCAAGCTACCGAATACAGCCACCAAATACAGGGACTATAGATTCAAGTAAGGCTTTCCATTAATTTTTGGGCACCTGCATAATCGACCTTGCCTGTGCCCAGTAATGGTATTTCGGCAACCGTAAACACCTTACGAGGAATGGCAAGTTCAGGGACGCCGTGTTGTTGCGTCCATGTGCGAATGTCATCACGGTTAATGACTTTACTATCCGAAATAACCACAATCTTCTCACCCTTATTAGGATCTGGCAGTATGAGCGCAACGTGTTCATTGTCAGGCCACACAGCCTTAGCGCAATTTTCAACAACAGTTAGGGATATGGTTTCTCCGCCGATATTAGCAAAACGTTTCACCCTGCCCTTGATGGAAACAAAACCTTCTTCGTCTACATCAACAATGTCGCCCATGTCATGCCAGCCATCTTCGAGATATTGTATCTCGCCTGGTTTATCCGTAGTTAGATACCCCATCATAACATTTGGCCCCTTAAGCATAAGACGTCCGCCAGTATTAATTCCGTCAACGGGTTCAAGGCGGTATTTTGTACCTGGCATAAAATGCCCAACCGTGCCTTGGCGATTAGCATTGGGGCGGTTAACGGCGGCGATAGGGGACGTCTCTGTTGCGCCATATCCTTCCAAAATAATGACGCCAAATTTCTTTTGCAAAAACGCCCGTGTTTCAGGGCGAACTTGTTCCGCCCCACATACCGCAAATCGCAGACTATCAAGACTGCCTTCTTTAGCAGAGCGCGCATAACGACTGATAAATGTATCGGTCGCAAACAAAATCGTTGTTCCGAGTTTTTTTATACGCTCAGGAATAATTTTAATATGCAGTGGTGATGGGTAAAGCGCCAACTTTAATCCAGCAAACAACGGCAAGAGTACCCCGGCAGTAAGGCCAAAACAATGAAATGTTGGCAGAGGGTTAAACACCACATCGCTCTTTGGATATAACTCATCTATATGAGCGCGTACTTGTTCAACATTAGCCACCAGGTTCTTGTGACTAAGGACAACACCTTTCGGATCACCTTCGGTTCCAGATGTGAATAAAATAACAGCCGGTTTTTTATATGATGTTTTCGTAGCAAAGAGAGCTGGAAAAGTCGATCCAAAAACAGCAACAAGTTTATCTTTCTTGGAAATATTACGTTTTACATCTTCAAGATAGATCACTTTTACATGTGGAACAAGGTTTTCAATTAAGGCTTCTAGGTTTGCAAGTTTAATGAATTTTTTTGATGTAAGGACTTTGGATATTTGCGCCATCTTAAAAGCAGCTTTAAGGTTATGAGCCCCTGCCGTGAAATTTAACATGGCTGGAACCCGCCCAAAAGCCTGCAACGCAAAAAATGCGAGCAAACAACCCACACTTGTCGGCAGCAAGATACCGACGCGTTCACGCGCATCAGTGTCGACTTTTATAGCGCTACCGAGCGCAAATGATGCGCGGACAATCTCGTTGTATGTAAAGACACTATCATCAGCATCAATAATCGCGTCACGTGTTCCGCCAAACTTTTTTCGGGCACGAAGCAAGGCGCCAAAGATATTGATATTGGCTTTACTCTCTTTAAATGTTCCCATTTTGTGTACCCAGTTTATTTTTCCAGTTTATTTTTCCAGTTTATTTTTCCAGTTTATTTTTATTGCTTTTCATTATGACAGTGAAACTAAAACTATGAACGCATACTGGCAAGTTTTTGTCGGTACTCCCAACGTCCTATTTCTATTTTTACTTGTTCAATATCAAATTGAACATCATCTATTATTAGTTGACGAATAGCAATCGTCCCGCGCGTGCCAATCATGGCCTCACCTTTTTCACATAACCTGGAAAGGGAATGTGCGCCAACAGCCCCAGAGGTTCCCTTTAAAGAGTGCATGACGGAAACCCAACTTTCATCATCTACATGTGCGTCGAGCATTTTACTCCACATTTCCACCTGATGTTTAAACAGACCAAACACCTCAGCAATAATTGAAACATCATCACCAATATGATTCTTCAAATGGTCAAAATCTATGACCTTTTCCGACTCTGGAGCATTCATGAAAGAAGCTTACATCTTATAACCTAAGATGAACAGAGCTTTTGGGTAGTTTTAAACACAGAAAGGGTTGAGGTGGTCTTGATGGATTGGACAGTTTGGCAGCTGAGTTAAGGTGTATTGGGTTTCATTTATGCTGCCAAATTCCTTATTGTTTAGTATATATTAAGAGTGCATTAAAACCAAATCGGTTCATACATGCTTAAGGGCTTTGGGCGATTGTAAGCTTTAGAATTTATTAAGTATAAGTTAGTCCGTGGAAAACGATACAAGCATCGCAGAACAGCAAGCGTCTGAACGCCCCGCGCTTTTAGTGCCGCACGCCCCGCCCAAAGAAATGAACCGCGCGTGGTGGCACCATATTTTCACGCCGATACTACAAAGACCCGCAAAGACAAAAGTGCGTACATGGCCATTGCGCGCGCTTTGGGGGTTTGGCACCCCCGCTTATTTTGGCTTTGCATCGCTTATCGGAACC
Organism: Robiginitomaculum sp.; assembly: GCA_965224735.1. GTDB lineage: Bacteria > Pseudomonadota > Alphaproteobacteria > Caulobacterales > Maricaulaceae > Robiginitomaculum_A. The sequence goes on from OZ245059.1 coordinate 547,141, forward strand.
CTTGGTTGGCTCGGGCTTGATCTGCCCGATACCCATGCCTTGCTTGTGCCAAAATCAACGCCAAAAATCCTTATCCTCGACCGGTATGGCAAAGTCATTTTGCAAAAGGGTGGCACAGAAGCGCGGGGCGTAAAATTATCGGATATGTCCCAAACCCTAACAGACGCGCTCATTGCCATCGAAGATCGCCGCTATTATGATCATCCAGGCTTTGATGTGAAGAGCCTCGCTCGCGCCATGCGCGAAAATTGGCGCGCGCGGCGCGTTGTGCAAGGTGGATCAACCTTAACCCAGCAGCTTGCTAAAAACATATTTTTGACCCGCAAGCAAACCATGAAACGCAAAGCGCAAGAAATTATGCTCGCGGTATGGCTAGAGCATAAATATACCAAAGACCAGATTTTGGAGATGTATCTCGCGCGCGTATATTTTGGCGGCGGCACACTTGGGATAGAATCGGGCGCAAAACGGTTTTTCAACAAACCTGCCATTGATCTCACCATAGGCGAGGCTGCTCTGCTGGCGGGTATTTTGCAAGCCCCCGACCGCCTTAACCCCGTTAAAAACAAAGACGCAAGCGCAACGCGCACAGCAAATGTGTTAGGGCAGTTGTATAAACAAAATTATATCAATGATCAAACCTATATCTCCGCCATGAAAGATCCAATTGCCGTAGAACCTATTTCTGTGAAAGCCAATGCCAGCGCGGGTTATTTTTCAGATTGGATACTTGCGCAAATGGACGCGGTGATTGCGCCGCCAAGTCAAGACATCACAATCCATTCGAGCCTTGACCTTGGCGCGCAAATTGCCGCCGAGCGCGCCATTAAAGGTGGCGTCAATACGGCCCGCAACGCCCAGCAGGCCGCACTTGTTGCGTATGATGGCACGGGCGGCGTACGCGCTATGGTGGGCGGCGTAAGCTATCAGCACTCGAGCTATAACCGCGCCGTTTTATCCAAACGCCAAGCGGGGTCCTCCTTTAAGCCCTTCGTGTATCTTGCCGCGCTCCAGGCGGGGCGCAAGCCGTGGGATATTCGCTTTGACGCCCCGATTGATATTGATGGTTGGCAACCTGGTAATTACTCAAACACCTATAAGGGTGCCATGAGCCTAGAGCGCGCACTCGCCCTTTCTATTAATACCATAGCAGTAAAAATTAGCGAAGAAACAGGCCGCGAAAAAGTTGTAGAAACGGCATCTAAAATGGGTCTTCCGGGCCTTAAACCCTATGCATCTTTGGCGCTGGGCGCACAAGAAATGAGTCTTTTCGATATTACAGCCGCCTATATCCCTTTTGCAAATTGGGGCTATAAAATAAAGCCTTACGGCCTTGTGAGCATTGATGGAGCAGATGGGAAAACCCTTTACACTCGCAACCCACCGCCCAAAACGCGCCTGCTTTCTGTTGATGTTTTAGGGCAAATAAATATGATGCTTAAAACCGTGGTCGCAAAAGGCACGGCCAAAATAGTGCGGATTGCAGGGAGGGATATAGCTGGAAAAACGGGCACGACAGACGATTACCGCGACGCTTGGTTTATTGGCTATACCCAAGATTATGTTACTGGGGTGTGGGTTGGCAATGATGATAATTCACGCATGGCCAAAGTCACAGGTGGCTCTATCCCCGCCAGCATTTGGAAATCCTTTATGGGCGAAATTATAAAGACAATCCCTGATACAAATCTGCCAACTGCCATTCGCCCCTTAGAGAAAAAACAGCAAAGCCTTGACGACTTGCTTGCAGATTTAAAACAAAGTCTGCCTTAAACTCCCTATGCCCTCGCGCCGATTGCATGCAGCATATCGCCATTTTCGCGCAGCCAGCGTTTGGCGGGGCGCACCGTATCAACCAAACTATCGCACAAAGCCCAAAAGCCTTTGCCGTGATTGCCTTCTATCAGGTGGGCGCATTCATGAGCGCAGACATAATCAAGCACAAAGGGCGGCGCGCAAATGAGCCGCCACGAGTATGAAATCGTGCCGCCCTGTTGCACATTACCCTTTTTGCACGAGCCCCAGCGCGAGGCGGTATCGCGCACACTGATGCTTTTTATTTTTCTCCCTAAAGTATCCGCATGCACGCGCGAGCATTGGGTGAGCGCTTCTCTTGCCTGCCTGATTAAAAACCGTTTTGTCCGCCCTTCAAAAGTATCCATATCACCTGGAACAAATATATCGCGGGTATCATGGTCTATAGTGGCGCGTCCGCGTTTCTCTGGGCAAATAAGCGCGTAGGTCTTACCATGAAATAAAATAGTGCCCCTCGGAACAAAAGGTTGAGCCTTTGGCAGGGTTTCAAGCTGAAACACTACCCAGTCCCATTTCGCGTTCACAAAGGCCTTTGCGGCGTTCAGGTTGCTTTCTTTTTCAGGAACAACGGCAGTAATTTCGCGCCGCGCCGCATCAACCTTAATGACTATCTTCTTAGCGCGCGGACGCAAACGGTAAAAAATGCGCGGATCGCGCTCATCGCGCCACACCGTATTTTTACTTGCAGTTTTAGCACGTTTATTATTTGCTTGCGAAAGTGAAAACCCAGAGAGAAAATTGGCCATGAGATCCGCTATATTACCCGCTGTATTACCCAATATGCCAAGAATCCTAACTAAAACGGCATATCCATGCCAGGTGGAAGTTGGATGTCTCCCATAGCATTTTTCATCGTCTCGGCTTGTTTTTGGTCTATTTTAACCTTGGCATCGTGGAAAGCTGCAATAATCAGATCTTCAAGAATTTCAATTTCGTCCTTATCAACAAGAGCAGGATCAATACTGAGTTTTTTCATATGGCCTTCGCCCGACAGTGTAAGACGCACCATGCCGCCGCCAGATTGGCCTTCTGCAACCAAGTCGGCAACTTGCGCTTTAGCCACTTCCATGTTGGCCTGCATTTCTTTTGCCTGTTTCATCAGGCTCATAATATCTTTCATTGGTCTTCACCTTGCTCATGAGAATCGGCACCAGAGAAATCAGCCGCAATTACATTATCAGATATAGGGATGCAATCTCTAAATTCAACGATAACGCCTGGGAAAAGTTGTTTTGCTTGCAAGACAACAGGATGGTTTTCCTCATATTTTTTGCGCTGCTCTTTGCGGCATTGTGCCAGCTCTATCAGGCTGGGTTCGCCTTGCTCATTGTCTTCTTGACGCACTTCCCAAGGCCGGTTTGTCGCGCGGGTTAAATAAGTGCGCACACGCATTTCCAAGTTAGCAGGCGTATCGGGCGCGGGGCTAAAGATTAAGCGACCTGGTTCAAATGTAATTGGGCGCACAAATTTGCGAATATCATATTTGAGCTGGGTTTCAGTTTTAAGCATGCCAGCGACCAAATTTTCAAGGCTTTCGATCTGTAATTTAGGCCGTGCCTGCGGGGCGGGTGTCAGGCTTAGAGCGGGCGCCGTGTTTTGCGGGCTCGTATTTGCTAACAATTGTGAAGATTGTGCGCTTGGGCTATGTGTGCCGCTACTAGCCTCTTGTTTGCTTGCGGGCAAAGCATTGACAGCCTTGAGGTTTTCTAATATTTGCGCCGCTAGTTCTGGCGGCGGCAATTCGCCAGCAACACACAGGCGCAAAAGTGCCATTTCGCAAGCCGCCAGTGGATCAGGCGCTGTGCGCACATCGGCGTAAGACTTTAAGAGCATTTCCCAATTGCGCGTGATTTGCCCCATGGTTAAAAGTTCAGCAGTTTCAAAAATTCGCGCGGCCATATCAGGAGTAGCATCAAAATTGCAGTCCTTGCCTAAGGCTTTGGCGCGAGAAACTTCGTGGCAAATATCGAGTAAGTCGCGAATGATTATAACAGGATCAGCGCCATCCGCGTATTGCGCCCGCACTTCGCTAAGCGCTGCTTTGGTATCCCCTTTTGCAGCCATAGAAAAAAGGTCAAGCACCCGAGAGCGATCCGCGAGACCTAGCATAGAGCGAACATCTTCGGCGCTTACTTCGTTGTCATCATCGGTGTTCAAAGCATGCACAATCGCTTGGTCTAGAAAAGAAAGTGCGTCGCGTACAGAGCCTTCAGCGGCACGCGCGATTAAGGTAAGCCCCGCTTGGGAAATGTTGGCCCCTTCTTTCTTGCAAATATTTTTCAAATGCGCCGTCAATGGCCCAACTTCAATACGGCGCAAATCAAAACGCTGGCAACGCGAGAGCACCGTGATCGGAATTTTACGAATTTCTGTTGTCGCGAAAATAAACTTGGCGTGATCTGGCGGTTCTTCCAAAGTTTTAAGCAGCGCATTAAATGCTGCTGCTGAGAGCATATGTACTTCGTCAATAATATAGACTTTATAGCGCGCTGACACAGGAGCGTAGCGGACACTATCTAAAATTTCACGAATATCGCCTACGCCTGTTCGGGACGCTGCGTCCATTTCCATCACATCCATATGGGCGGTTTTATTGATAGCATCGCAATGCGTGCCTGGCGGATTTAAAACGACACTTGGGCCGCTATGATCATCACTTTCGTAATTAAGGGCGCGCGCTAAAAGCCGGGCCGTTGTGGTCTTGCCAACGCCGCGCACCCCTGTGAGCATAAAAGCATGGGCGACACGGCCAGTTTCAAACGCATTGGTTAAGGTTTTAACCAATGCCTCTTGCCCAATCATATCTTCAAAAACCTGCGGCCGATATTTGCGCGCTAAAACTTGGTAGTTTTTACCTGTGGCGGTTTTTGTGCTGGAATCGGTTTTATCGTGCATGAGCGCCTTATACCCCGAGTCACAATAAAGCGCTAGGCCGTTTAAGGTCTTTTTGATTGATATTTTTTGCTCGTGCCTTTGCTTTGTAATTTCACAAAACCTTTCAGGTTTGGGAGGGAGGGGAGTATAAACAGGCTTGACCTTACAGCTCCTTTGAGCGCAAAAGATTACCTTTCAAGCCTGTGCCTTTTAAGGAGTGTAAATATGAGTGAAAGAAGAGTAGTTATCGTCACGGGCGGCGCGCGCGGCATTGGCTATGCTTGCGTCAGGCGATTTTTTGAAGATGGTGATAATGTCGTTATTGCTGATCAGGGTAAAGAGGCGGGCGAGGCAGCATTAAAAAAACTGGGTGCTGATAAAGACAGGGTGATTTTTGTGTCTTGCGACGTTTCTGATAAGCTTGCTGTGCATAATTTAATTGCCCAAACTCTTAGCGTCTTTGGCCGCATTGATGTCTTGGTCAATAATGCTGGGATTGTTATTAAGGGTGGCGTTTTGACACTAAACGCTGATGAATTCGACAAAGTGCTGTCTGTAAACTTACGCGGCGCATTTTTGGTATCGCAGGCCGTGGCTAAACATATGGTGGGCGAAATAGAAAATGCTGATGATCGGTCTGGCACGCGCAAAACGCTTTATGCAATTATTAATATGTCGTCAGTAAATGCCAAAGTAGCGATCGCTGATATTTTGGCTTATGAAGTTTCCAAAGGCGGGCTCAATCAATTAACCAAGGGGATGGCGATTGAACTAGCGCCTTACGGCATAAGGGTAAATGCCATTGGCCCTGGCAGTATTAACACCGATATGTTAGCGGGAGTTACCGAAAACGAAACGACGCTTGGTATGATACATTCGCGCACCCCTTTGGGGCGGATTGCGCACCCAGACGAGGTCGCTAGCGTTGCTGCATTCCTTGCGTCCAAAGACGCAAGTTATGTGACGGGGGAGTGTATATATGTAGATGGTGGCCGTTTGGCACTGAATTATATTATGCCGCCAAAATCTACTGTTGCAGACTAAAAAACTTTGCTTAGGAGTTTGGCTCAGAGGGTTTAAACAAACTTTCAAGCGTATGCTCTTTTGCAGGCGCCTCGGACTCTAGGCCTAGTGTTGGTGCGTCTTGAGCAGGCGCTAAGCTTTCGCCTGTTTCTTTAGTGGTTTCACCTTGTCGTTTGGCCAGTTTGTTTGCAGCCTTTTTAACAATTTCGTCAAGATCAAGCTGGCGGCACAGACCAAGGGAAACAGGATCTGTCGGGTTGATCGTTGCCGTTTTCCAATGCGTGCGGTCGCGAATAGATTTAATAGTGGGTTTTGTTGTTCCTATAAGTTTGGAAATTTGTGCGTCCGTAATTTCTGGGTGATTGCGTACAATCCAGGCAATAGCATCTGGACGGTCTTGCCTGCGCGAAAGCGGTGTATAACGCGGAACGCGGCGTCTCGTCTTTTTGTTACTGCCGCGACTTGGATCATGATCATAGCTAACTGGTTTCATTTGGTATTTAGCATCCCTTTCGGCGGTTTCGAGTTCCACGCGCGTGACTTGCCCGTTTGAGATCGGGTCAGCACCGCGAATGCCTGCGGCAACATCGCCGTCGGCTATACCATTGACTTCCAATATATGGAGATCGCAAAAAATAGAAATTTGCTCAAATGTAAGAGCCGTGTTGTCAATTAACCAAACGGCTGTTGCTTTAGGCATTAAAATTTTGCTCATATCATCCTCCGATGGCCTGAATTTTCCTTATCTGTTAAGGGTGTTTTTACAGGCACTAAAAAACCCCGCTCGGCGGGGCTAAATCTGGTAGTTTGTCGCCAAACCGCTCATTAAGACTTAACTAAGCCTTTTTGTGAAGATTTGCAAGAGGTATTGGTTATTTCTTGGATGTTTATCCTAATGTGCGCTTATAAGGGGTGAAATTATTTTGGAGTTTTTCAGTGCAGCAACTTACAGAGCGGATAATAATTCTGAAAACAGAGCTTGTACGGGTACAGGCTGCACTTGATAAAAAAGCATCGGAACTATCGGCTGCGAAAAGTTTTTTTAAGTAATCTTGAAAATTGGCGTGAGGATTGCACGAGTTCCCACAACACAGCTATTTTGATACACTAGCTTATTTTGACATTAAGGCCCCAGTCGGGCTAAATAGATCTGGACGAACAAAAACGGAGTTAATATGACAGATATTACGGGGCAGGCGAAAAAAAATGCAAGATTTGATACACTCAGCCCTCAGGCTGAAGCTCGCTTGCTTGAGTTTACGGCTTCTGAACTTTTTGCCAAAACCTTCCGTGAAGGTATGGATTTGGTCGAAGAAGTAGCCGCTTATTTGGACGGGCCAGGGCGTCAGGACAGCAAAAAACTAGGCCGCAATGACGCGCTCACCTATGCCTCGCAAAGCATGCGTCTCACGACGCGCCTGATGCAAGTGGCCTCTTGGCTATTGGTACAGCGCGCTCTCAAAGAGGGGGAAATGAGCGGGGCTGAAGCGCGGCAGGATAAATACCGCCTAGTGCCCGAAAATGTTTCACAAACCAATGCGCAAAAACCCCTGAAAGAATATGCCCGTAGCTTGCCTGCCTTATTGCTTGATTTGCTGGCGCGTTCTAGTTCTCTGTATGAGAGGATTATTCGTCTTGACAGAAGTCTTTACGGCACCATAGCCGCGCAAACAGGCAATACGGTTGCAGATCAAATTAACCGTTTAGAAGCTGCATTTTCAAAAATACAAGGGGTTGTCCCAGATAACGCATAATTATGTGTTATAGAGGGCAGTATGAGAAAGAGCAGATTAAGTCAGTATAAACAGAGACGTTTAGTTGAGCATTTTGTTGCTGGAACGACGGCGCGTTGCGCGGCCCACCTTTGCGGGGTTAATCGTAAATCAGCGGCTTATTATTTCCACCGTTTGCGCGAGATTATTGCCTTCGAGTTGGAGCTGATGGAACAAGAGGTTTTCTGCGGCAAGATCGAAGTAGACGAAAGCTATTTTGGCGGCAAACGCAAAGGTAAGCGTGGACGTGGCGCGGGCGGTAAAGTTCCCGTATTTGGGCTGTTAAAGCGCGGCGGCAAGGTCTACACCAAGATTATTTCGAATGCCTCTTCCAAGGTTTTATACCCTATCATAGAGCGCAAGGTAGTGCCCGATAGCATCGTTTATAGCGGCTGCTGGCGCGGATATAATGTGCTCGATACGTCAGAGTTCAAACGCTACCGGATCAACCATTCAAAACTGTTCGCCAACGGGCACAATCACATCAATGGTATCGAGAATTTCTACCCAAAGGGCATAAATTCCACCAAGCTAAGCGTCATATGCGCAAATTTAATGGTGTACCAAAAGCCCATTTTGGCCTATATTTAAAGGAATGTGAGTGACGTTTTAACAACAGTGACCCACTGACACAAAAAAGATTGTTAAATCAGCGGGTTAAGAAGTATTTGACATAGTTATCTGGGACAACCCCTTAAAAATAATTAAAAACCTGCATTCATATATCGCGTCAAGCACGGTTTTACGCTATAAATTAGGGCTAAATGAGTACAATAAACACATTACATGAGGCCAATCATGCATTGGATTTGTGGGAGCCCCGCCGAGTTCTCACCTTGGACGCTGCGCGCAAGCATTCTGCGCGGGTTGGGTTTGTGCGGAAAATTCTTTTGGGATTATGCGCACTTATCCTTGCCGTTCTTATTTATTTTTTCCTCAAGACAAGCAAGCACAGCCCCGCACCGACACCCCAAGCCTATGCGGTTAAAATGGTCAACCCAACCTATAAAGGTCGTATGTCCGATGGGGAGCCATACCGCTTGAGCGCAGATTTTGCTACGCGCAATACACAAACGCCAGAAATCGTAGAACTGGAGCGCCCAATTTTACATTTTGTCAATCAGAGCGGGGCATTAGAGTTAGGAACGACTCCTAGTGAGAGTACAATATTAGCTTATTACGGGCTTTTTAATAATGCAAAACAAATCATAGAACTTGAAAAAAATGTGCATATTACAATGGCAGACGGCAATGTTTGCCTCACGTCCCATACGCGCCTTTTTCTTCAAGCAAAGCGCGCTGAAGGCGATAAGGCGATTGATTGCATGGGCGCATTTGGGCAAGCAAGCGGTAATGCTTATGAGATTAATCAACAGTATACCGAGTTCGTTTTCAAAAATGGCATGAATGCACAGCTTATATCAAAATCACCACCGCAAACAAACACAAATTTGCGTGGATCAAATTCTGCAAGCAATGCGCCAAGCGTTCTTTCTTTTGGCGGCGATGCACCCATAGATATCCTCGCGCAAAAGGCCGTCTATAAAGGGTCAATAATACTACTCAGCGGCTCGGCGCACATCACCCAAGGCGAAGCTGAAATCTTTGCTGATAGTATAGACGTATTCAGGACAGAACTGCCCCCTGCGCTTGAACAAGGGAAATATGGCGATATAAACAAGTTAGTCGCCGTTGGCGGTTTTAAATATGTCGGCAAACAAAATACCATTACAGGCGATAAAGGGGTTTACGAACAGGATAAAAATATTATCACTGTAACAGGGAATGTTGTTTTTTCGCAAAATAATAACGATTTTGTGGGTAGTGATGAATTGATCTATGATTTAACCACCAAAAGCATGCGCTTTGCAGGCAAATGCTTGGGGGAAAAATGCAAAGACAGCGACCGCGTCGCTGTTGTTACTGGTAACTAATCGGGACGAATTCCCAAACAGAATAAAGGACACTAAGGGCATGAAAATTATTAAACCGCTTTTAAACTTGACAACGTTTTGGGCAACTTTAATGCTCATGTCGACAAATGCCTATGCACAGTTTTCTTCCGCTGGTGAAGGACCAATAAGCATTTTTGCCGATAATATGATTTCCGAAGGGAAGAAAACAACGCTCACTGGCGGCGTTGACGTCCGCCAAGGCGATACCCGCGTACTTGCAGATAAAATGGTCATAACCTCCACGGATGGCACCAATTTTCAAGGCCGTAATTTTTCCCGTGTTGAGGCTATTGGTAATTTTTATTACATTACCAAAGACCAAGAAATGCGGGGCAAAAAAAGCATTTACACAAAATCAAATGATACATTTGTTGTAATGGGTGACGTTATTTTAAAACAAGCGGACGGCAGTATCGTAACTGGAAACAAGCTCTATTATAACCTTACCACAGAAAAATCCCGTGTGGTTGGCACTTGTGAAGGCCGTAAATGTGGATCCAGGGGCCGGGTTAATATATTGATTAATAACTCCAAGAAAAAGAGTAGCGCCAGCAATTAATCTATGAGTGATCTAAGCCAGAATACTCCCACACTATCTGGATCACAAACTGGTCTAGTTGCAACTGGTATCGGCAAGTCCTATAAGGGGCGCGAGGTGGTTAAAGGCATCACCCTGTCCGTGCGGCGCGGGGAAATTGTCGCCCTCATGGGGCCGAACGGGGCAGGCAAAACCACCAGTTTTTACATAATTATGGGTCTTATCGAAGCTGACAAAGGCACAATTTGTCTTGATGGACAAGACATTACCACCTTGCCGATGTATCAACGTGCCCGTCTTGGCGTTGGCTATTTACCGCAAGAAGAAAGTATTTTCAGAGGGCTTTCGGTTGAAGACAATATCCGCGCCGTGGTTGAACTTGCTGAAAAAGACAAAACCAAATGGGCGGGCAATGTCGATGCGCTTTTAGGCGAGCTTAACATTGAGCATATTCGCAAAAGCCCCGCGTTGGCCCTCTCGGGCGGAGAGCGCCGCCGCGTCGAAATCGCCCGCGCCCTCGCCTCACGCCCTTCTTTTATCTTGCTTGATGAACCTTTTACGGGTATAGATCCTATTGCTATCAATGATATTTCCGAGCTGATACGGTATTTAAAAAAACGCGGCATAGGAATTTTAATCACAGATCATCGCGTGCGCGAGACCTTGGATATTGTCGACCGCGCTTCGATTATGTTCCAAGGTGATGTGCTTTTTGAAGGTACGCCTGAGGAAATTCGCGCTAACAAAGATGTACGCCGCGTTTATCTAGGTGAAAAATACAGCTAATTTATAAATTAGCGCTCGTTTTAGTAATTTGACAACTTCTCTTTAAGGAGAAACTGTTACAGCAAGCCAAACTATGCCAAGTTTGGGGTCAATCGGGTGAGGAATTTTTATGGCGCTGTCGCCACAAATAAAACTAAAGCAAGGCCAGCGACTGGCTATGACGCCGCAGTTGCAGCAGGCGATCAAAATGTTGCAACTTAATAATATCGAACTGGCCGCGTATGTGGAAGAACAGCTTGAGAAAAACCCGCTTTTAGAACGGGGCAGGGGTGATGAAAACCAGCGCAAAGAAGACACGCGGTTAGAACAACAAGTAGGCGATCTAGTGGAGCTTGATTTGCATGCACCAAGCGCAGAAGCTGCTGCATCCATGGACGCGTCTGATAGCGCGCTCAATGTGGACGCGACAGCAATAGATTTGGCTCCAAACGCGCCATCTGTTGGCGGCGAAATTGACTGGTCTAAGGCAGGTAAAGGCGGCTCTTTTAGCGGCTCTGATGATTATGACGCGGCCGCAAACACAGCAGAAGAAATATCTTTAAACCAACATCTCAATGCACAATTGGCAATGGCAATTCATGATCCATCAGAGCGTATGATTGGGGCTTATCTTATCGATCAAGTTGACGAGAACGGATATTTGCACACAGATATCAATGATGTGGCTATGCGGCTTGGCGTTCAGGTTACGCGCGTGCTTTCGACTTTGGCAATATTGCAAAGTTTCGAACCCACAGGCGTGATGGCTAGAAATTTACGCGAGTGCCTCTCCTTGCAACTCAAAGAAAGACACAAACTCGATGCGCCAATGACTATTCTTTTGGATAATTTAGAAATGCTTGCCAAACATGATTTGTCTGGCCTTGCCAAAGTATGCGGCATCAGTTTTGATACCCTTAAAGACTATATTTTGTGCCTGCGCACGCTTGCGCCAAAACCTGGCTTGGCATTTGGGAGCGGATCGGCGGCTCCCATAGAGCCAGATGTGTTTGTTTTAGAGCGCCCAGATGGCGGTTGGAGCGTTGATCTTAACACTGACACCCTGCCGCGTGTGCTGGTAAATTCACGCTATTACGCCGAGATTTGCGGTCAAACCAAAGACGAAAAAGTTAAAACCTATATGTCCGAGTGCCAAGAAAACGCTTCTTGGCTCGTCAAAAGCCTCGACCAGCGTGCGCGGACAATTTTGAAAGTTTCCAGCGAAATCATCAAGCAGCAAGATAGTTTTTTCGCTTACGGGATTGACCATTTACGCCCGCTAAACCTGCGCACAGTGGCGGATGCCATTGAAATGCATGAGAGCACGGTCAGCCGCGTTACGTCAAATAAATATATGTCGACGCCGCGCGGCACGTTTGAACTTAAATATTTCTTCACTGCTGCCATTGCCTCAACAAATGGAGGGGACGCGCACAGCGCGGAAGCCGTGCGCTACAAAATAAAAAATATAACCGCTGAAGAAACCACGCCCAAATCCGTGCTCTCTGACGATAAAATTGTTCAAATTTTAGGGAAGCAAGGCATAGACATAGCCCGCCGCACAGTCGCCAAATACCGCGAGTCCATCGGTATTCCATCATCCGTTCAGCGCAGGCGGATATTAAGAAACGGCAGGTAGAGCTGTGGCGCGCTAATCAGCGCCAAGTAACACACGCAGATACGTGTACACAGCACAGTGTTTCAGCGGCTGATTATGTTTATGCCCTTTGGGGGGCGTTGCTCTTATAAATACAGACTTATCCCTCATGTTTTTGGTTTATAAACCGCGCTGGAATAGACGGTATAGGCGATAATGAACAAATAAAACAAGTAAATCCCCAAGAGCAAAAAAACCGCGATCAGGCAAGGCTTTGATAGCGCTATTTGTGCTGGAACAATGATTATGTCTTTGTTTTACTCCGCCAATTTTGTTCTGATTTCTCCTTTTGTTCTGATTTCTCCTGTGGGCTCTAGCATTTTGTGGACGGGGCATTTGTCGGCGATTTGCATCATGCGCGCGAGTTGCTTATCATTGAGGTCACCTTTGATGGTAATATCGCGGATAAAAACATTGGTGGTATTATTCTTACCAAAGCCTGATTTTATATAGGATACATCAACGGCTATATGAGTTACGGGCCATTTTTTGCGCTCCGCATACATGCGCAATGTTATGACTGTGCATGCGCCCAGCCCCGCAAGTATGAATTCATAAGGGCTTGGGCCAATATCCGCCCCGCCAAAATTAACTGGCTCGTCGGCGTATAATCTGTGGTCTCTGGCGATAACATCTTGGGTATAAATGCCGCCTGGGCGTTCTTTGACCGTGACTTTGTTTCCCATATTTTGCTCCTAGCCCGTGGTCTCTCGCTTTACTTTTATCATCTTGCCAAGAGCGTTAAGCTCTTTTTCCATAGTGGCTACGCGTTCACGCGTGAGCGGGTCTTCGCCCCAACGGCTGATTTGAAATATTTCGTCAAGCCGTGATATTTGGTAAGCGCCGAGCACGTCCTTATGACCTTCCATAACACAAAGTGCCAAAACACTCGATCCGAAACAAGCCGTAAGATGTAACAATAACGTCAAATCAAGACCGCCAAGCGCATTTGCATACTTTTCTGCATGGCTCTGGCTGGCTTTATTATGGGTGAGGGCTTCCAGCCCCGTTGTCGTGGCTAGATCAAGAGTGAACGTTTCACTGGCCCAATCCAAAAGCGGCTGCCACTCTTCATCTTGTTTTTCGACTAGGGCCAATGGTTCTGCCGCCCAGTAACACAAAAGATCTGTGGTAAGGTAAGAGATAAATTCGTCAACCAATTCTGGGCGGCGTGCTGGCGTAAGTTCGCACGCTACATTGGCAAGGCGCGTACACGGCATGGTTTCGGGCCTTATTTCCTCGCCTTGTACCTGCCACTCTTGTGCCACTAATTTGGCGCGAAATTTCTCGGCCAATATGAGCGTGCATTTGCCAGGGGTTTTTAAAACCCGACCATCAAGCAAAATACTATAACCGTTCTCTTGCTCTTTTACACAGACCGTTTTGTAAAATCGTTTTGCCAAAATTACTCTTCCATCAAGCCGATATCAAGCTTTGGATTAAAATCGAGCACGTCAAAGGCGCGCTGCATATGGGGTGATAATTTGGCTTGGATATGAACCTCGCTACCATCGGGTGTGGGTATTACCAAAGAGCGCGCATGCAAATGCAGACGTGCTTCCAGTCCCACAGGTTCTTCGCGGTCACATCCATATTTAGGGTCACCAATAAGCGGCGTTTCTAAAAGCTGCATGTGCAATCTTAATTGATGCTTGCGCCCTGTGAGCGGTTGCATGACCACCCAAGCCACCTGCTTTCCAGCCACTTGCGCGCATTGATAAAACGTGCGGGCATGTTTAGCCCCTTCGCTGCCATGACGCACAGGTATCATAATCTCGCGCCCGTCAAATCCTGCGCCTTTGGCTACATAGCCTTTAACTTCGCCAGATTGCGGACGCGGCACGCCATTGGTAATGCCCCAGTAAACTTTGCGGGCGCGCCGGTTTTGGAACGCTTTGGCAATCCAGGCAGCAGATTTTGAGTTTTTCGCCACGACCAAAACCCCGCTTGTATCTTTATCAAGCCGATGAACAAGGCGCGGCGGACGGCCTTTATAGGCCAGCGCCATAAGCATGCCGTCAATATGACGGCTGGTCTTTGTACCGCCCTGAACAGCAAGACCAGCAGGTTTATTAAGCGCAAGCATATCATTATCTTCATAGATAACCATATCTTGCATGAACTTCATGTCTTGATCATTTAACCGTCTTGGCGGCTGTTTAACTCCAGGTTCTGGCAATGGCGGCACACGCACGGTCTGCCCCATTTCAAGGCGCATTTTCCCCTTGGCTCGTTTTCCATCTATGCGAAGCTGACCTGTGCGCAATAACTTCTCAACTCGTCCATGGGGGATATGGGGGAAGCGGCGCTTAAACCATCTATCAAGCCTTATGCCCTCGTCATCCTCATTTGTAATTTTTATGTGCTGTACAGCGCTCATAAGGCAAACACTTTGCGGGCAATCATAAGACCGATAAATACGGCGAGAACAGAGAGGATAACCGAGGCAGAAATATACCCTGCTGCGGCGCCATATGCTTTAGTTTCAATCATCCGCACAGCCTCAAGTGAGAAGGATGAGAATGTGGTGAACCCACCCAAAACCCCAACGCCTAACAGCAGGCGCAAATTTTCACCCCCCGAAACTTTAAACGCAAGCCAGCCAACAAGAACACCCATAAGCAAACCGCCAAGAATATTTGCAACTAAAGTTCCCCACGGGTAGCCAGGGCCCATGAGTTTAAACATAAGATGCCCAAGCATGTGGCGTCCACTTGCACCGATCGCGCCGCCAAAGGCTACATATAAAAGTCCGTTCATGGGGAGGTGATACGCTTTGACTTTGCCAAGTGCAAGACACAGTACACGCTCCAGCGTTCTATTTTGTCACATTCTTGGTGATATTTAGCCAAGCTGTATATGGTTATATTTTAACAATGTTCTATATTGAGCTAAATACTGACCAATGAAACCCTAAAAAAGATTCAACCAAAGCCAAAGGAGATACACCACCATGGATACGAATAACATTATTGATATTGCGGGTCGAGAGGCCATTACCGATACACTGACGGACTTACTGAGAACAGGAGCACAGCATTTGATAACCTCTGCGGTTGACTCTTTTTTAGGGTTTCATTCCTCGCCGCTTGCGGCGTAGAATATTCGCGTGAGCGAATATATCCATAAACGACATAACGTAACGATACTTCTTTACCATTTTGTGTTTCCCGCAAAATATAGGCGTGCTGTTTTTGACCCCCAAGTTGATGAAGTTTTACGTGATGTTTGTTTGGATATTGAAGATCGTTACCAGTTAAAGTTTTTGGAGATTGGAACGGATAAAGACCATGTTCATTTTTTGGTACAGTCGGTTCCGACCTATACAGTGACCAAGTTGGTCACTGTAATAAAAAGTATCACCGCACGCGAGATATTTAGGTTGTGTTCTCATGTTAAAAAGTCACTTTGGGGTGGAGAATTTTGGAGTGATGGTTATTTTGCATCCACAGTTGGGCGTCACGGAGATGAGAGCACAATAACAAGCTACGTCCAAAATCAAGGCAAAGAATATACAAAACTACCCTAGACTCGATTCACAATAGGCTATAATTTTGTAGGCGCAATTGTTTTATTTTCATGTCCTTATGCGGTTTTGAGATTGATGTTGGCGAGGGCGCCAATATTCTTCGCAATCATGTTTTGCAGGCCGTTATTGCGGTGAATATCGGCAAAAATCTTGAACTTCTTCATACGGCCAATAGCATGTTCGACGCCAATGCGCAGGCCTGCGTACCAACGGTTATAGGCTCTGGCATTTTGGGAAATGGGCTGGTTTTTCGGCTTCTTAATCGGAATTTCAAAATTCGTTCCGAGATAACCAAGGTCGCCTAAAACCATCATATCAGGCGGCTTGACAACACCACTTTCATCAAAAATCCGCTTGTCGTGTTTTGAGCCTTTTTGCGCAGGGCCAACGGCCAGAATACGTTTCGTATTATCGGTGATAATCTGATGCACATTCGTGTATCTTTTCTTTTTTCCGGAATAATTTTCCTTCCGTTTTCCCGGCTTTTTTGAACGTAGAATTGGGCGTTCTGTCCCGTCTACCATCAGATAAAGAAGATCATTTTTTTCTTCTTCGTTCAGGCGTATCTTGCGTTCAGGCATACGAAAATGGCCGGTTAAAAGGTGCTCATAGCCCGATTAACGCGGCAGACAGTGGGCGAAGACACGCCAAAAACTAGCCCTAAAAACACATGGCTAGTATAGGTTCGATAATAAATCAAGCACATGAGAAGCTGCGCAGAGAAATCAAGCTCATACTTGCGTCCTGCGCCAATGGCACGCTTGCGCGTAGGGCGGGACAGGCGTTTGTGCTCGCTTTTAAGCCAGAGTGGGTGGGTATCTTTGATAAAGCCTGTCAAAATCTTCAAGACGAATGCCTGAAAGGCGGAAAAACAGTGTGGGGCGGGCGCGTAAAACTTTCAACGTGTTCATCAATAATCCTCCTGCTCAAAGATTAGACAAAATAATTAACAAATTACCTAATTACGAAGCGAGTCTAAGGTACTCCGCCACGGCGCCTATATTCTCGGCCCAGAGGTTACGCAGTTCGAGCAAGAGCTCGCCGAGTTTGAAAATGTGAAACACGTCGCCGCTTGTGCTAATGGTACAGACGCATTGACCCTGCCAATGATGGCTTGGGGTATTGGTCCCGGTGATGCAGTTTTCTGTCCCTCATTCACCTATACCGCGACCGCCGAAGCCGTCGCATTTTTACGTGCGACGCCCGTCTTTGTTGATGTTGACCCAGACACATACACAATCTGTCCAAAATCATTATCCGCAGCCTACGAAGCCGTTATTAAGGACGGCAAGTTAAAACCCAAAGCAATTATTGCCGTGGACTTATTTGGCCAAAGTGCTGATTACCCTGCGATTTCTGAGCTTGCCAAACGGTTCGACCTGAAACTCATTGCAGACAATGCCCAAGCTACCGGGTGTCGCCTAGATGGGAAAAGCCCTGCACACTGGGCCGACATCGCTACAACCAGTTTTTTCCCCGCCAAACCACTTGGCTGTTATGGAGACGGCGGTGCAGTTTTAACCAATGATGCTGACCTAACCGCGCAAATTCGCTCACTTGCCTTTCACGGTCGTGGTACGCAAGCCTATGACCATACCGACATTGGCATAAATTCCAGGTTGGACACCATACAAGCGGCAATCTTGCTAGAAAAACTAAAAATCTATACCAGTGAAATCAAAACCCGCAATGAAATTGCCGACAGATATAGTAAAGGCTTGTCATCTAACACATGCAAAACGCCAACAGTTATCGCTGGCGGCCTATCGACTTGGGCGCAATACACGATCGAAGTGGAAGACCGCGACGGCCTCATGGCACATCTCAAAAACCTAGGTATTCCAGCCGCCGCCTATTATCCAAAACCAATACATTTACAAACGGCTTATACGAGTTTTCAGATGCCATATAACAACTTACCAGTTACTGAAACGCTTATGAAAAATGTTATGTCTCTACCAATGCATGCCTATTTAACGAGAGCGCATCAAGACGAAGTTATTGGCGCGGTTACAAGCTTTAGTTTGTGATATATATTTGGACTTGTTGTAAGCTATCAAAGTTGGGCAGGAGCACTCATAGCCCGTGTTCGGCGACTTGGGACATCAGATCGAAAACTTTGTGGAGCACTATAACCGTCTCTGCTTATATTGACTTAGTCTGCTCTTCCTCATACCGTCCTCTATAGCACATAATTATGCGTTATAGAGGACGGCCCATTTTATTTTTGTGAAATTTAGCGACGTCATACTAGACAAGCGGAAAATGGCAGGGTAACTCGAACGTCCAACTATTGGAACACCCAGATTATTTTACAAGGGGGCACCAACATGCGCGATACATTTAAGAATAAAAAAATTATATTAACCGGCCACACTGGATTTAAAGGTGCATGGCTGGCTGCTTGGCTTACAAGCATTGGCGCTAAAGTGTATGGTATTAGCCTTTCGGTGCCAGATGGTGAAGATAGCCTTCATGCTCTTTTGGGCAAAAAGGCTTATCACGCTTCCTATATCCAAGATATTCGAGACTATGATAAGGTGCAAAAACTTTTCAATGACATAGAACCAGATTGCGTTTTTCATTTAGCGGCACAAGCCCTTGTCAGGCCTTCTTTTGAAGACCCATTACACTCATTTAGCACAAACATAATGGGTACCGCTCACATATTGGAGGCTTGTCGCCACCTAAAAACGAACCCAGCTATTGTTTGTATTACAACGGATAAGGTATATGATAATGTTAATTGGGTATGGCCATATCGTGAGTCTGATAAATTAGGTGGCAAGGATCCCTATAGTGCAAGTAAAGCCGGCGCAGAGATGGTGTCCATGGCCTATATGCGAAGCCTCTACCCCCTTATGGGTGATGAACGTCCGCACTTAGCTGTGATGCGAGGAGGCAATGTCATCGGAGGAGGGGATTGGGCTGTTGATAGGATTATCCCAGACGCTGTCCGGGCTTCTATGGAGGGTAAGGCGCTTCATATACGCAACCCAGATGCCGTGCGTCCTTGGCAACATGTGCTTGATTTGTGTCACGGATATATGACAATAGCAGAAAAATTAATGAGCAAAGCTGCAAAAAGTTATGAAGGTGGGTGGAATATCGGCTCTGATCCAATGTCCATTGTCACGGTTTACGATCTTGCGGAAAAATTAAAAACTCATTGGCAGGGAAACCCGCTAACCATTAACATTGATCGCAAGCCCAGTGTTCCCGAAGCACATTACCTAACTCTAGATATCTCTAAAGCAGCCCGAGAATTATGTTGGCAGCCAGGCCTGACGGTCAACGAATCTATTGCTTTCACTGCCGATTGGTACACTACCTTCCTTAAAAGCCCTGAAATGGCTCGACGTTTAACTTATGAGCAAATTGAAATTTATAGCGATCTTCGCCGCGAAAAATTCTAGCGGTGCCTGTACTTTTTCTAACGGGTGGAACAGGCTATATTGGTCAGGCATTTTTACAAAGCGAGCGAACTAATTTTTCTACAATAATAGTTCCAACTCGGTCTGCCGATAGTTTTCAAGATAAGAATATTCAGTACATCCGCACAAATGGTACGTCAGAATCCCTAATTCATTTACTCAAAAAAAATGACCCAGACATAGTTATTAATTGTGCTGCTGCAGGTATACGCCCTGATGAACGTGACCCAAACTACCTCAGTAAAATAAACAGTTATTTGCCTGTACAGCTCTTACAAGCTTCGCGTAGTACAAAGGTGTCACGCTTTATTCAAATAGGGTCGATGGCAGAATATGCCCCCCCAGTAGCTAGAGTACCTCTGGCGGAAACTCATCCAATCGGATATGAAAATACATATGGCACTAGCAAAGCTGCTGCTACGCTCATGCTTTCGACATTAGCGTTCAATGCAAATATACCATTAATCACTCTGCGCCTATTTGGTATATACGGCCCTCTTGAAGCAGAACATAGGCTGACTACGCAGCTTTTGAAAAAACTTCGTACCGGCCAAAATGTGCCCTTATCAAAAGGTACGCAGGTTCGCGATTTTATTTATGTTAAAGATGCTGTCGAAGCTATGCACCGAGCATCCTTCGTTGATTTACCAGCAAAACACCACATCATCAATATCGGCACAGGACAAGGAGTGAGTGTTCGTGATTTTGTGATGAGTTTATGCACAGAAGGTAACTTTGATCAAAAATTACTTAAATTTGGGCATTTACCAATGCGAGATACAGACGCTCCGTATTTAGTTGCTGATACGAGAAAAGCCAAAACGTTACTTAACTGGCAAGCCCGTTGGACTGTAAAAAATGTAATGCCTAGTTTAGTATCCTCTTTTTTGGTCTAACCCCCCGTCTTCCAGACGGGTAGCTTTAGCATAAATCTTAGGTGTATGACAGAAGGTAAGCATTACCGTCTATTATCATAGGTGAGGTGGTCCCCAATAATTGGACAACTTTCAATGATTTTTAAGCTACACTTTGTGTCATCATTGGCTGGCCAGTTCTGCAACCGTTCGTTCGCCCTTGATAGCTTCCAATGCAACACGAGCCTTGAAAGCTGGTTTATGGTTTTTACGTTTCGACATTCTGATCTCCTCTTTGTCGAGACCAGACAACACAAAATAGTAGCTAAAGTCACTGTCCAATTATTGGGGACCATCTCAAGGTATCACATAAAATGGTTAAAAAAAGTATCTCTATGTAGTCTTGCTGGGCGGGACTGCTTTACGCATTCGAGATATTATTCGCCAAGTTTGTAACGAAAACGGCGTCGAGATTATCAAAGGTATCATCTCAAAGGACCAAGTTCATATGTTTGTTTGAGGTGGTCCTGCTAAATCGGACAGTTTGTTAAGGTGTGTTTTTTATCCTTTGAGGAGGAGAACGACATGAGCAAACGAAGACGATTTACGGATGATTTTAAGGCGAAGATTGCGCTTGAGGCTCTGCGCGGAGACCAAACACTTTCCCAGATAGCGGCGCGGCACAAACTGCACCCTAACCAGATCAGCCAGTGGAAGCTGCAAGCTTTGGAAGGGCTTAGCGGGGTGTTTTCTAGCGGCAAGCGCGGGGCCCAACCCTCCGATATGGATGCCAAGATTAAAGACCTGCACGCGAAGATTGGAGAGTTGACAGTGGAGCGGGATTTTCTCCTAAAGGAGGCTTCGCACTCTCTCGCGGCTTAGGGCGATGAGCGTGCGAGAGCGCAAGGCTATGCTTGAACCAAGGTGTTCTGATGTATCCCTAAGCCGCCAGTGCAAGATATTATCGATTAGCCGCTCTACGGCTTATTATCAGGCCAAGGGCGAAAGTTCACAAACGTTGGCCTTGATGCGTAGGATTGACGAATTGTTTATGGCCTGCCCGTTTTATGGTTCGCGCCAGATGCGGGCAGCTATGGCCTTGGAAGGCGTATCAGTTGGCCGTCACCGCGTGCGCAGATTGATGGCTTTGATGGGCTTGCAAGCCATATATCAACGCCCCAACACCAGTAAACCTCACCCGGAACACAGGATTTATTCTTACAAACTCCGTGGTCTCAAAATCACCAAGCCCAATCATGTTTGGTGCACGGATATTACCTATATTCCGATGCAACGAGGGTTTTTATATCTGGTCGCCGTCATGGATTGGGCGACACGGAAAGTGCTGAGTTGGCGGTTGTCCAATACGCTTGATACCAAATTCTGTCTAGAAGCACTGGACGAGGCTGTCGCGAAATATGGCGCACCTGAAATTTTCAACTCTGACCAAGGCAGTCAGTTCACTAGCCTAGCCTTTACAAGCAGATTGAAACAGGCAGGCATCACGATCTCTATGGATGGCCGTGGTCGGTATCTTGATAACATCTTCATTGAACGCCTGTGGCGATCAACGAAATATGAAGCGGTATATCTGCATGAAATGAGTGACGGCTTTGCGGCAAAGCGGGTCATTGGTGGCTGGATCAGCTTCTATAATACGCAACGTCCCCATTCAACCCTTGACGGTGCTACGCCCGATATGGCTTATAGAACCACACAAACAAGGAATTTGGCAGCATAAATGAAACCCAAAATACACCTTAACTAAGCTGCCAAACTGTCCAATCAATCAGGATCACCTCAGTGTCAGTGCCGCCAAAACTGTCTATCAGTGATTTCATGCTCAAAGCTAAGGGGCGTTCATCATGCTAGATACAGATGGAATTTCCAGAGTTAAATAAACGTTATTGGGGACGACACTTTTGGGGTAGGGGATATTTCTCGACAACAAGTGGTCAAATTACCGACGATGTCATACTTCAGTATTTAGAAGCCCATAATTCTACCGACGTCAGTCGGTAGTGGTTTAGTATCAACAGATTAACAATTGTCGGGATCCCATGGTGAAAGACCATCCTTCCACAATTTTTCAAGTTCTTGTTTTTCGCGCAATGTATCCATGGGTTGCCAAAAACCCTCGTGCTTAAATACCATTAACTCACCATCATTCGCCAAACGAGCCAACGGTTCGCGTTCAAACGGTTGGGTGTCGTCATCAATATAATCAAAAACTTCCGGTTCAAGTACGAAAAATCCACCGTTTATCCAACCCTCTTTAAGTGGATTCTTTTCTTCGAAAGCTGTAACTTGGTCACCCTCAATGACAAGATTACCAAAACGTGCCGGGGGGCGAACGGCAGTAACTGTGGCTTTTTTGCCGTGGGACTTATGGAATGCCACCAAAGCCGCGATGTCAACATTAGCGACACCATCTCCATATGTTGCCATGCACGTTTCATTGCCAACAAATGACGCCAAGCGTTTAATACGCCCTCCGGTCATTGTGTTCAAACCTGTATCTATAATGGCAACTTTCCAGTCCAGTGAGTTGTTGCCATAAATTTCGACTTCGCCTGTCTTCAAATCAATCCTGTAATCATTAAGCTTCATCGGTAAGTTTGCGAAGAAATTTTTAATGAAATCTACACGGTAACCACCTGCTACCAAAAAATCATCGAATCCATGCCGCGCGTACATGCCCATAATATGTGACAGCATAGGGCGGTCACCTAGTATAATCATTGGTTTGGGTCGGAGGTCTGTTTCTTCAGATAGCCGCGTTCCGTATCCACCTGCAAGTAATATAGTTTTCATAATTAACACTCATTTTAGGTTAGAAGTAAAATTAATTTAGATAAAAAATTAAGTAAACCCTTCGGGGTTATAGGTTGTCCAGTTCCATGCATCGCGACAAGCCTCTGCTACGCTCCGTAGAGCCTTAAAATTAAGTTCCCGCTCGGCCAGCACAGGGTTAGCAACGACTTGCCCCAAGTCCCCAAGTCGCCTAGGCCCAATTGTATACGGTATTGTTATATTATTTTCTTGTTCAAAAAACCGAACAAGTTCAAGTACGCTTGTTCCCTTACCAGTGCCCAAATTGAAAACCTTCGCACCTTTGCGCCCCTGAGTATACTCTAGTGATCGAACATGTCCGTCCGCCAAATCATTTACATGAATGTAATCGCGCACACCTGTTCCGTCAACCGTCTCATAATCCCCACCATAAATAGTTAAGGCAGGCGTCTTCCCAGCACCTACCCGGCTAATGAATGGCAATATATTATTTGGTATACCCAATGGGGATTCCCCTATATTTCCACTAGGGTGCGCACCTATCGGGTTAAAATAACGCAATATCACTGCGCTAACGGAAGGATTTTCAATACAATAGTCTTGTAAAATTTGTTCACAAATCAGCTTAGATTGTCCATAGGGATTAGTTGGTTGAAGCGGGTCTGTTTCCGAAATCAAACGCTGATCATTTGCTCGATAAACTGTTGCAGACGAGCTAAATATAATGCGGTCGACCTTCGCGCGTTGAGCGGCACGCAAAGTGTCAATAAAACCACTTACATTGCAATCATAATAACCCAGCGAATCTGAAATAGATTCTGAAACAGATTTTAGGCCCGCAAAATGGATCAGTGCCAAAAAGTTATACGCCG
This sequence comes from Robiginitomaculum sp., assembly GCA_965224735.1. Classification (GTDB taxonomy): domain Bacteria; phylum Pseudomonadota; class Alphaproteobacteria; order Caulobacterales; family Maricaulaceae; genus Robiginitomaculum_A. Next base: position 571,022 of record OZ245059.1, read on the forward strand.
CAAACACTGCATCTAAAGCCGCGTTATCCCTACAATCACATTGAACACAACTAATGGGCTTGCCAATTAAATTAGACAGACGATCTATTACTATCGGACTAGAATTGACAAAATTATCTAAAATAACTGGCTTGAATCCCTGCTTCACTAAGGAAATAACAGTGTGTGATCCAATATAACCTGCGCCACCGGTTACTAGTACGTTGCCCCTTGTTGTACTCATTTTTCTTGCTCATTTTGGTGTAAGTTATCATTTTTCAATAACCATTTTTTTTCTAAATATCAAGATATAAATGTGCACTCCATCTTAAAAATTTGTTTGTAAAGAGGGAACCCCATGATTTAACCCATTGATGTGCCCCTAGATTTGTAGACACCTTGTTACTTCATTTTGTTGCCATCTCGAACTGAGCGGGTGACAACATCCCGACTTACCATGCTTTCGCTTAGAATTGTAGAACATTTCGATATAATCGAACACGTCCTCACGTGCGAGCTGCCGTGTTTTGTAGGTCTTGCGCCTGATCCGCTCGGTTTTAAGCAAGCGGAAGAAGCTTTCGGCGACCGCGTTGTCGTAACAATTCCCGCGCCGGCTCATACTAGCTTCTAGATTATGCGCAGCTAAGAATGATTGCCACTCCGCACTTGTAAACTGGCTGCCTTGGTCAGAATGGACTATCACTTTAGCTTTAGGTTTGCGCCGCCAAACGGCCATCAACAATGCTGTGAGTGCAAGGCTAGTTTGCATCTGCCCATCCATTGACCAACCGATAACCCGGCGTGAGTGCAAGTCGATAACGACGGATAAAAACAACCAACCTTCATGGGTTTTGATATAGGTGATGTCCGTCACCCAAACCCTGTTAGGTGCTGCGATGTCAAAGTTTTGCTTCAACTGATTAGCTGCCACAATAGATGGCTTAACGCCATATTTGCCAGGACGTCGCTTATAGCCGACTTGTGCCCGAAGGCCACACTTTTGCATAAGCTTGGCCACCGTATTAGGCGCACAAGTCTCGCCCATATCGAGCAGGTCATGATGAATTTTACGGTAGCCATAAACGCAGCCGCTCTCTAGCCATGATTGCTTGATAAGTCCTGTAAGGCGGCGTTGCCGCTTAGCCATTTTACTCAGGCCCGATTTAAGCCACGCATAAAACCCGCTCGGGTGAACGCGCAGCACGCGGCACATGGCCCGCACGGAAAACTCCATGCGGTGTGCTTTGATAAAGGCGTACTTCACTTGGCCTGCTTTGCAAAGTACACCGTGGCCTTTTTCACCCTAAAGGGCACTTCGTAAGATATCACGCTCTTCAGTAACGCGCCTAAGCTCGGCCTTTAAGCGGCGGTTCTCTTGCACATGCTCGTTCATATCAGCGGGTGGTCGCTCTGGTTCATGAAACTTGCCAATCCAATCATACATGGACTTGGTACAAACCCCCAGTCGCTCCGACACATCTTTGACCGAATAACCGCGCTCTTTTACCTGCGCCACAGCGTCCCGTTTGAACTCGTCCGTATACCGTATTCCCTTACCCATCTTCATATCTCCTTGCTTCCAATTGTAACAAACAAGGTGTCTACAAATCTAGGGGCACATCAGTGGTCCTGATTGATTGGACAGTTTGGCAGCTTATTTAAGGTGTGCTTTGGGTTTCATTTATGCTGCCAAATTCCTTGTTTGTGTTGTTCGATAAGCCATATCGGGAGTAGCACCGTCAAGGGCTGAGTGGGGACGTTTCGTGTTGTAGAAGCGGATCCAGTCGCCAATAACACGTTTGGCCGCAAAGCCGTCGCCCATTTCATGCAAATAAACGGCTTCATATTTGAGTGACCGCCACAGTCGTTCAATGAAGATATTGTCGAGATACCGACCACGGCCATCCATGGAGATCGTGATGCCTGCCTGTTTCAAGCGGCTGGTAAAGGCCAGACTGGTGAACTGACTTCCCTGATCCGAGTTGAAGATTTCAGGCAGGCCATATTTGGCAATCGCTTCGTCCAGAGCCTCAAGGCAGAACTTGGTATCAAACGTATTGGACAGCCGCCAACTTAACACTTTTCGTGTCGCCCAATCCATGACAACGACCAGATATAAAAACCCGCGTTGCATCGGGATATAGGTAATATCCGTGCACCAAACATGGTTCGGCTTGGTGATTTTTAGGCCACGGAGTTTGTAAGAATATATCCTGTGCTCTGGGTGCGGTTTGCTGGTGTTGGGGCGCTGATATATGGCCTGCAAGCCCATCAAAGCCAGGGTTTCCACGCTCTCGCCTTTAGCTTGGTAATAAGCCGTAGAGCGGCTTATGGATAATATCTTGCACTGGCGACTTAAGGATAAATGCGGACTTGACGGCTCAAGCATGGCCTTGCGTTTATGCACGCTCATCGCCCTAAGCCGCGTGAGAGTGCGAAGCCTCCTTTAGGGGAAAATCCCGCTCCACCGTCAACTCTCCAATCTTCGCGTGCAGGTCTTTAATCTTCGCATCCATGTCGGAGGGCTGTGCCCCGCGTTTGCCGCGCCGCTATCTGGGAAAGTGTTTGGTCTCCGCGCAGAGCCTCAAGCGCAATCTTCGCCTTGAAATCATCCGTAAATCGTCTTCGTTTGCTCATGTCGTTCTCCTCCTCAAAGGATAAAAAACACACCTTAACAAACTGTCCTATTTAGCAGGACCACCTCAGCAGCCGACGCAGGGATTGAGCCTGCTAACGAACTACTTGCGTAATTAATGGAGAATTAATTCCAAACGTATCTTTGTCTCACTTTTTATGTAAGCGGTCGGCGGAAAAATAACACGGCGGGTTACTTTAAAATTTTGGTGTAGTGTAGTCTTCATATAAAATAAGACCGATTTAAGTCTAAACTAAACGAGATGTTCGCCTCTACTGTTTTATATGGAGCGCATAGTGGCCATATTGCCCTAAAGAATTTGCGGTACGGCACAAGCGTTGATATTTGGTAGTTTCTTGCTTTATCCTTTTCCTTTTGTTTAAAGTTGGCTCTGATTGTCCAAAATAGACGACCGCTGGTGTGACATTTTTTAAGCTTTCGATTTTGCCCTGTGTTTGTAGATGATGGGAGTCTCCGCGCACATGGCTCCACCGGTATAAACTTGGAACAAGAGGTTGCACGTCTTCGCAAGGAAAACTAGCCCCTCAAAGAAGATGGGGATATCTTAAAACAGAACAAATGCCACATTTTCACTATTTCTACACTGCGCTGACGCTAGCCAAACCAAGTTAAATCGCTTGTAATCTAAAATAGCGCAGTGTAGAAATAGTGAAAATGTGGCATTTGTTCTGTTTGCGTGTACTTAACCTATGCTAATCAATGGATATAAAAAATGAAAACAGTGCTAACTTATGGGACGTTTGATTTGTTTCATGTAGGCCATGTAAAGCTATTGCAACGAGCGGCGGCTTTAGGCGATAGATTGTACGTTGGCATGTCTAGCGACATATTTAATGAGGTCAAAGGTAAAAAGTGCGTAATACCATATAAAAATAGAGCTGAAATCGTAAGCGCAATTAAATATGTCCACAAAGTATTTCCGGAAAATAATTGGGAACAAAAAATTGAGGACATTAGTCGGTTTGGTGTAGATGTATTTGTTATGGGGGATGATTGGCGTGGAAAGTTTGACCATCTTAAAGAATTTTGTGACGTCACCTATTTAGAGCGCACCGAAGGCATTTCCACGACTGGTTTGAAAGAGGTTCTAAGTGCTTTTGAGGCCGAGAAAATGAAACAATTCAAAGACGGCGTTGATGCAATTCAGCTGATCGTTGAGCAATTAAGTTAAGGTGCAGTACAATGAATTCTAGTTTAGAGCTCGCATTGGCGAAGAAGGTGTTGCCCGGATTTGGTTTTTTTGGATCATATACATTTGACAGGTTGAAAGTTTCTGTTGATGCGGTGGTCGACGAGGTGCAATTAGAGGTTAGGAATAAAACCCCTTCTTATCTCAACATTACACGAGTTTTATTTTACGGGAAAAATGGAGAGTTGTTGGATTTTGCAAAGGTTTGTCGCTCAGCAACAATCTCATCTAACTTTGAGAAAGAACCTCTAAATGTACACAGTTTACTTAAGGCTGGGGCGCTTATCCACAGTGATAAGGAGAAGATCCCTTCCTTGATACTAGACTTACACAGCTCAATATATATTAGTCGTATTGAAATTGCAAATCGATCAGATAGTTATGGTGTTCGCTCAAAACACTTGGTTGTTATAAGTCTGGATGGTGGCGTTGAAATTGGGCGGTTTGATAATTTTTGTGGGCAGCGACTGTTGAGTGCCTATCGTGAAATTTTGGAGGGCATAGGTTTTTCTAACGACTTTACTCTTGCGGGTATGAACCAAGTTGATATCAAGGCAAATGAAATACGCGCGGCACTTGCGAAAAAAATAAGCGATGGCAGTTTGAAGTATAACCTGCCCACTTTAATCTCATTTTTGCCCACATACGACCCGAATCCTCTAGTTAACAATGATGTCCTCATTTTTATGGGGGGGGTCATAGCAAATCTCATTTTAGATACTGGCACAACTGAAACGGCTCAACTTAACGCATTTAAAAAAATACTTATAACACCAAAAAGAATAATTCGAGCCATAGAGCATGCGTCAATTATTTATAGTCATCAATACGGTAAGCCGACGACGCTAATCGCTGGTAAACATAAAATAGGTAGGTCTGAGCTTAGTGAGAAAAAAGAAGAGAATCTCAAAGTAATGAATATAGTTAGAGACCAGCTAAAGGCTTGGTCTATCGACTCAGTGATTTGCTACGGTACGCTTTTAGGTGCGGTTCGCAATCAAGCTTTTATTGCACATGATGATGACGTTGACATGTTGTTCTTTTACGGTGCAAAAAGTGAAGCCGAGATGATGAAAAAACGTCTGGAAGTTCTCGAAAAATTTAAAGAGGCTGGATATGATACGCACAATTCTGGTATAAATTTCACTGTTATTCCCCCCGGATGTTTAGTGGGTGTGGACCTTTTTCCTGAGTGGTCAAACAAAAAACAAACTTCATTAATGATGGAGCACTATAAATATAGAATGATTGACACTGATGTTTTACTTCCCACTAAAACAATAGAATTTTACGGACATGAATTTGATGTGCCAAATCAGGTGGAGCGGTTTCTTGAAGAACGCTATGGGACAAGTTGGAGCCAGGCCAATCCATTTTATGAGTGGCCGTGGGAACTAGAATTGCATGAAGAGTGGCCGCGCCGACAATCTGTTAGGTCGTTAAATGCTAAAAGAACTGTTATGGTTGCTTGGGGGCAAGTTGTTGGAACAACAGAAACCAGCCCCCCGAAAAATTCTCCGGCCTTAATAAGCAAAGCAATTTCAGAAAATTTTGATGCGATTGAAATTGATGTTCGTTTATCAAAAGATAGCGTTTATGTTTTGGGGCACGATGATGTAATCATTGGCAAGCAGGGCTCCAAGATACAAATTTCAAAGACCTCCTCTAAGCAATTGAGTCAGTTTAATCTAGGGGACTATCAAAAAAAGGCCAACCCAGTCATTACATTGGAAAAAGCCTTATTATTGATGGAAGACAAGGTTGTAATGTTGGATCCACGGGTCAGTGAAGATGAACTTCCCAAACTTCGCAAGACGGTTGATAAAGCAGGGTTCGAACCAGGAAAAATATTGTTTTGTGGTTACGGTGACGCAGGCGTCAAGGCACTCAATGTTCATTTTCCTGAAAGTGTAATCTTATATAAGTATTATGGATCACATGTAGAGATAGACGATTTTGTTTTGGAAGAATTGATGGAAAAACAGGTTGATGGGTTGATGCTGTTTTGGCCAATGCATTATGAAGACTGTAAACCTTTTATGAAGCGTTTGAAAAAATACGGCCTACAGGTTTTATTTTATGTGCATGGATCTTGGCCCGCTCGAGGCGAGGTCGACAAGCCAGAGGCCTCACTTTCCCAAATGATTACTGCTGGTGCGGATTATGTTACAAGTACAGGCTCTCAACTTAGTAGTTTTAAGAAACTTGTAAAACAGCCCTTGATAGATTCTTTAGGTATAAATAAGACCCCAAAAAAATATAAATTGTTAAAGGGTAACCGTTAATCGTTCTATCAATATTTTTACGATTATTTCCATTTAAATAGGGGATTATAATATCTGGGTCACTCGACATGAATAGCGTACAAAAATATAAAAATGCTGCGAATGATATTCTCGAAGGCATTCGAAAAAATAACGTTTGGTTTGCTATGTCATCGGAGGACTTGCGGTCACGCTACCGGCGTACCGCCTTTGGGGTGCTGTGGTTGACTGCGACTTTTAGCTTGTTTATTTTGGCAAAGTCCATGGTATTCGGCGGTATTATGGCCGTACCCTTCAAAGAGTATACCTTATATATGGCGACATCATTTTTGATATGGGGTTTCCTATCTGCAACCGTTACAGATGCCTGCACGGTTTGGATTAATTCCGAATCTTGGTTATGTGGTATTAATACCCCAAAAAGTATTTTTGTTTTTCAGGTAATTTTCCGCAATTTTGTCACGATGTCTTACTCGGGAATTGCACTTATCGCGATTTTTTTACTTCTTCGCCAAGGCTTGACATGGCACGCGTTAATGGTTATTCCTGCGTTGTTACTCACGCTTATTAACGCGGTTTGGATAACGCTTTTCCTTGGGGTTATTGCAACGCGTTATAGAGATATTGTGCATGTGGTGCGAACGGGAATGGGCATCCTCTTTTTTGTCACACCCATTCTATGGATTCCCAGTACAATGAGTCACAAATTCCAACTGTTCGCATTATACAATCCATTCGCCCACGCTTTGGCCATTGTACGGGATCCGTTAGTTTATGGGTCGTCTGCCTCTATTAGCTGGTTGGTGTGCGGTTCAATAGCCATTATTGGCTGGACAGTTTCTTTTCTGTTGTTTGCGAAGTTTCGAACCCGTATTGTATTTTGGTTTTAGGGGGCAAAATATGGCTCATGTAATTGCAAACGATCTTTCTTTACACTATCAAGTATTAGAGACTTGTGCGGCCAATACAGAAGGCCGAGACACTAAAGTTGGTGCAAAAATCAACTTTGAAAAAAGAAGCATAGAAGCCTTAAAAAATATTTCTTTTGAGCTACATGAAGGTGCACGCCTTGCTTTAATTGGGCGAAATGGTGGTGGAAAGTCCACACTATTGAAAGTTCTTAGTGGCATTTTGGAGCCAACTGGTGGACATTGCGAAATTGATGGAAAAGTGTCGGCCATTTTTAATGCTGGATTAGGAATGAGAAATGATTCTACTGGTCTAAAAAACATCCAAATTCGGTGCATGATGGGGGGGCTAAATAAAAGTCAGACGCAGGATGTGATTGAAAGCGTGATAGAATTTGCAGAGCTGGGTTCGTATATTAACCTACCTCTGAGGTTTTATTCTAGCGGTATGGCAATGCGGCTCAACTTTGCATTGTCTACAGCTATTCCTGCACAAATTTTATTACTCGATGAATGGATTGGCACGGGAGACGTCGCCTTTCGGGAAAAAGTTGCGACGCGTATGACTTCATATGTTAATCAATCTAATATTCTCATTTTGGCGTCACATAGTATGGATATTTTGCGCAAAACTTGCGACCTTGCATTATGGCTAGAGCAAGGCGAAGTTAAAGCATATGGCTCAATGGAAGAGGTTGCTGATACATATACTGCGGTCATGATGTCTAAAAAATAATCGACTGAGATTGTTCAAAATTCTATGTCAGTGTAGACATTTAGATATCTAGTATTTCATCTAAGCGTCTGCTGAAGTAGGCCTAAAAGGCCCAGTTCCCTCGAAGGTGTAAAAACGGACAAACTTTACAATCAATCAGGCAGGATTGTTTTTTTAATGCGATCGATTGTTGCCACCCCGACATTAAAGTGCCTTGAGATAGCGCGTAAGGTATCGCCGTCTTTGAGCATAGCTCGAACCTGATTTTGCTGATGCTCTGTCAATTTGTGTTTCCGTCCAAACTTGACCCCGCGTTTTTTGGCTAAGACTCTTCCCTCAGCCGTTCGGTCATTGATGAGGCTACGCTCAAGTTCAGAAAGTCCAGCAAAAACAGTGAGTAAGAACGTGCCCATAGAGCTTGATGTATCTGCCCAGGGCTCTCGTAGCGATTTAAATTGAGCGCCTTTTTGTTCCAAGTTTTTTGTTATGGAGAACAAATCATGTGTTGAACGGGCCAATCGGTCAAGACTGGTAATGATGAGTGTATCGCCTTGAGTGATTTTCTGTAGCATTTTTTCAAGCTGTGGACGCCGCCGATCAAAGCCTGTACGCTTTTCATGATAAATTATATCACACCCAGCTTTCTCTAAATGTTCGTTTTGAATATCCAGGTTTTGTCCTATGGTGGAAACGCGTGCATAACCGATTATCATGAATTGATGTGCCCCTAGATTTGTAGACACCTTGTTTGTTACAATTGGAAGCAAGGAGATATGAAGATGGGTAAGGGAATACGGTATACGGACGAGTTCAAACGGGACGCTGTGGCGCAGGTAAAAGAGCGCGGTTATTCGGTCAAAGATGTGTCGGAGCGACTGGGGGTTTGTACCAAGTCCATGTATGATTGGATTGGCAAGTTTCATGAACCAGAGCGACCACCCGCTGATATGAACGAGCATGTGCAAGAGAACCGCCGCTTAAAGGCCGAGCTTAGGCGCGTTACTGAAGAGCGTGATATCTTACGAAGTGCCCTTTAGGGTGAAAAAGGCCACGGTGTACTTTGCAAAGCAGGCCAAGTGAAGTACGCCTTTATCAAAGCACACCGCATGGAGTTTTCCGTGCGGGCCATGTGCGCGTGCTGCGCGTTCACCCGAGCGGGTTTTATGCGTGGCTTAAATCGGACCTGAGTAAAATGGCTAAGCGGCAACGCCGCCTTACAGGACTTATCAAGCAATCATGGCTAGAGAGCGGCTGCGTTTATGGCTACCGTAAAATTCATCATGACCTGCTCGATATGGGCGAGACTTGTGCGCCTAATACGGTGGCCAAGCTTATGCAAAAGTGTGGCCTTAGGGCACAAGTCGGCTATAAACGCCGCCCTGGCAAGTATGGCATTAAGCCGTCGATTGTGGCGGCTAATCAGTTGAAGCAGAACTTTGATATAGCGCATCCCAATACGGTTTGGGTGACGGACATTACTTACATTAAGACTCATGAGGGATGGTTGTTTTTATCCGTCGTTATCGACCTATACTCACGCCGTGTTGTTGGGTGGTCAATGGGTGTGCGGATGCAAACAAGTCTGGCTTTAAATGCTTTATTGATGGCCGTTTGGCGGCGCAGACCGAAGGCGAAAGTGATAGTCCATTCCGATCAAGGCAGCCAGTTTACCAGCCAAGAGTGGCAATCTTTTTTAGTCGCTCACAATCTGGAAGCTAGCATGAGCCGGCGTGGAAACTGTTATGATAATGCGGTAGCTGAAAGCTTCTTCCATCTGCTCAAAACCGAACGGATCAGACGCAAGACTTACAAAATGCGCCAGCTCGCACGCCAAGACGTGTTCGATTATATTGAAATGTTCTATAATTCTAAGCGAAAGCATGGTAAGTGCGGGATGTTGTCACCCGCTCAGTTCGAGATGGCAACAAAATGAAGTAACAAGGTGTCTACAAATCTAGGGGCACATCAATCCCACCCGCCGAAGCAGAGGAAAATTATTACGCAGCACTCGACAAAGTTCCAAAAGCAGCATAACTTAAGCTAAACAGCCTCCGGCAAACTCGGGGCGGTTCAATATCATAAACTGTCTTAATATTAGGAATACCTCAGACAATGAATAAAATGCTAGAGAAAATTAGGCAAACAATTGTACGGATTGTTAATAACGATCCCCATGTTATGGGACAAGTTCGCCATCATATTAGAAATAAAGCTAGTAATAAGACACAATTTATTTCATCAAAAATTGTTGAAACAGTTAAGGGCATGCAGATCAGTGCGACACCTCGTAAACCCTTATCTTATTTTGAATCTTCACAGTTGTTTTCTCCTGATTACTATCAATCTCAACTTGAAAATAAATTTAAAACTCCAGAACTAGCTCTAAAGCATTATAAGGAAGAAGGTTGGAAACTAGGGCTCAACCCACACCCACTTTTTGATACTAATTATTACCTTCAACAGCTTAAAACTAAGGCTATTTTATTGGGTGATTCCGACCCATTAAATCACTTTCTTAAATCGGACACTAGCTCGGCAGATCCCCACCCATTATTTAATAACGAATTTTATAAACGGAAATACCCATGGGTCAGTCAACAAAACTCGTTGCTACACTATATTAATCATGGGTGCCATGAAGCCCATTATCCCAACCCTTTGTTTGATTCGGCTTACTATATAGAGAATAATTTTAACAAAATTAGGCAGCAAAATCCACTTGAACATTTTGTTGAGAAGGGATGGCATGCAGGACTTAACCCACACCCGATATTTGATTTGTGTTATGTAGCGAAGCAGATTGATCCTGAGTTGCCACTAGAACAATTCACAGAAAACCCACTGGAAATATTTTTAAATACCGACAACACACTTAATCCGCATCCTTATTTTAATGTTGACTATTATGTGACTGGCCTAGAGGGCACTGCGCCAGCACTCACTAAAGAGTTTACTCGGAAAAATATAGAAGCCATTGAAATTTTTCTTGATGCCAAAACACCTCTTGTAGACCCAAGCATTGCTTTTTCTGAACTAGCTTATAAAGAACAGTTTCCTGCCCTTCATGCAATGAACGGGCTATACCACTATTTGCGTTATGGCCAAAAGGAAGGCAGACAAAAGTTCTCTACAATGTTACAGCGTGACTCTGAGGATTTTCGTTATATGTTGACTTTGGAATTAGATATTGTTGCGCCACATCAGCAAATTAAATTGGCCAATGTAGTTGAAATGCCACGCATGCAGGATCCACTTGTTTTGGCAACTAGCGACCTAACTGATAGGATTGGTGAATTTAAGGCAGACATTATCTATTTATGTCCTGGCTTTATGAAAGGTGGCGCGGAAAAATACGGCACAAAACTTATAAATGCTCTTTCTAGCAGTAAAACACCTCCCAAAATATTGGTTCTAAGCACTGATAATGACATAATGGACACATTTGCTTGGTTTAAACCAAGCCCTCACATCAAAATTGTACAGTTCGATAAGTTGCAACTAACGCTTACGCTTCAGGAACGCACTGACATGCTGGCCAAAATCCTTATATGGTGTTGCCCCGCAAAAATAATCAACAACAACTCTCACGCAGGCTGGCTGACGTATCAAACATATGGTAATAGTTTATCGACCTGCATGAAACTTACAGCATGCCTTTTCTGTTATGAGTTTGATGAATTTGGGCAACCTGTTGGGTATGCGCGTGATTTTATACGCGAAACAATAAAGTATCTCAACAACGTATTTATTGATAACTCCTCATTTGCTAATTCCCTTATTCGTGATTTTTACCTTGGGTCCACTGCTCATGATATTTTTCAAGTTCTATACCAACCATTTGACGGCGACCTAAAGCCTTTTTTACCTGGGGCTACCACTTTCACCTCAAAAAAATTAAACGCGCGGCGTCCACGTGTTTTATGGCCAGCCCGATTTGTTAAGCAAAAAAACCCTGCGTTTCTTCGTGAAATCGCGATAGCTATGCCAAAAGTAGATTTTATTGCATGGACAACAGATAAATGGAGTAAGCAATTTGGTGGAGGCAAGGCACCTGACAATCTAATTATACTTAATGACAATACTAACTTTTCTAACATGGCCGCACAGGATATGGATGCCATGTTGTTGACCTCGGATTGGGAAGGTCTCCCAACAACATTAATTGAAGCGACAACAGAAGGGTTGCCTATTATCGCTACACGAGTTGGCGGCGTTAAAGATTTGATTGATAATGAGTCCGGTTGGTTAATAGAAAAAAATGATGTTGATGGTGCAGTTCGGGCGTTACGTGAATGTCTAACGGATGTTATGGTAACTGCAGATAAAGTATTGTGTGCGCAAAAGCATACAGGGGCACAACACTCCTATAAGGTTTTTCTCACGACCTTAAAACGCTATGGTCTCATTAATCCTAAACCACCAAGCTTACCAAAAGCCCCCAGACCAGTGGTGAAAGGTATTAAGCCATTCACTTTAGATGCAACACTCGTTATTAATGGACATAAGGAAGGTTATTGGATTTTACCCACCCTACATGCTTGCCACAAAACGGTACAATTTTGTCTAGCGGATAATTTTTCCTGTGAGCTCCTCATTGTATTAGATAACCCTGATGTAGAAACACGCCAAATATGCGAGGACTTTGTAAAACTGCACGATTATCGAATTGTGTATCTAAATGTAAAAGATTTGGGCGCCGCAAGAAATGGGGCAGTAAGGGAAGCTAAGGGAGAGTTTATTGCTTTTATGGATGGTGACGATATGCCAAGCCGCAATTGGGTAAGTCAAGGAATTCGTTTTGGGCGTTTGCAAGAAATGAGCACAATTCTTCATCCTAGTATGAATTATATTTTTGGTGATGGCGATACTTATATCTTTCTACACTGTGATATGGATAGTCCAAGTTACGTTCCTGCTGTGTTTAATGCGGAAAATTATTGGACAGCACTCTCCATGGCCCCACGCGAAATTTATTTACAGTTTCCATACGAAAAAAATGATTTTAAAAACGGCCTTGCATATGAAGATTGGAGTTGGAATGCTCGTACAATTGCCTCAGGTATCAAGCATAAAGTAGTCCCCGCTTCAGCTCACTATATTCGTCGAAAGGCGCAGAGCTCGCTATTGCAACAAACAAATTCAAATAAAGCACTTCCTAGACTTTATCATCTCCGCGGCTCCACTGACCATTCCACGATCCGTTTGGAATAATTTTAAATGTGTCTGGGTTCCGGCTCTCTAGGCAAATCGTTCACAAAAATACATTTTGAAACTTTTGCATGCGACAAGAAAGTTTAACCTTGCTCATTATACCCCAACAGGAGTTAAACTCACAACTGGTGCTGCAAAACCATCTATTGAGATATTAACTGGCTATGATGAATAAACCCTTCTGGGTGTATGTAGCCTGTCCATCTTCATATAAAATGGCACAGATTTAGGCCTGCACTAAGAGAGAGTTTGCTCATCTATTGTTGATTGATATTAAGCGAGGGCTTTGCGGTATTGCAAGCGCCGATGTTCGATAGTTTGTTTTTTGATCCTTTCCCTTTTGTTTAAAATTGATTGTGCTCGCCCGAAGTAGGCATCGGCAGGTGTGACGTTTTTCAGGCTTTCGTGGTAACGTTCGTGGTTGTAGTACTCCACGAAGCTTTCAATCTGTCGCTCCAAGTCGCTCGGCAAGAAGTAATTTTCTAACAATATTCGGTTCTTTAATGTCTGATGCCACCGTTCGATTTTGCCCTGTGTTTGCAGATGATAGGGCGCTCCGCGCACATGGCTCATGCCTTGACCTTTGATGTAATCTGCTAACTCGCCAGATATGTAACTGGCACCATTATCGGATAACAATCGCGGTTTGTGAACCACATTGACTTGATCACACCCCGAAGCTTCAAGCGCCATATTCAGCGTATCTGTCACATCCGAAGTCTTCATCGTGCTGCACAATTTCCAACTGATAATGTAGCGTGAGTAATCATCAAGTATGGTCGACAGATACATCCAACCCCAGCCTATAATCTTAAAGTAGGTGAAATAGGTCTGCCACATTTGGTTTATGGCCGTCGTCTTGTCTTTGAACTCACTAGCAGCTTTCATAACAATGAAGGCTGGGTTGGAGATTAGATCATGGGCCTTTAGAAGGCGGTAGACTGAGCTTTCTGACACGAAGTAGCCTTTGGTATCCGTAAATCGTACAGCTAGTTCACGCGGGTTTAGCTCTGTTTCATCAAGAGCCATGTCCAGCAGTTCGCAGCGTATCTTGTCAGGAATACAGTTCCACACCAATCGCGGCAGCGGTGCACGATCCACAAGTCCGTCTTCCCCATGCTCCAAGTACCGGTCATACCAACGGTAGAATGTTGGCCTTGGCACGCCCAGCATATCCAAAGTTTGCTTGGCGGGGAGATGTGAGCGCTCCACAATGCTTATGATCTCTAACTTCTCTGATGCAGGGTATCTCTGATGTGCCCCTAGATTTGTAGACACCTTGTCACTTCATTTTGTTGCCATCTCAAACTGTGCGGGTGACAACATCCCGCACTTACCATGCTTTCTCTTAGAATTATAGAACATTTCAATATAATCGAACACGTCTTGGCGTGCGAGCTGGCGCGTTTTGTAAGTCTTGCGTCTGATCCGTTCGGTTTTGAGCAGATGGAAGAAGCTTTCAGCTACCGCATTATCATAACAGTTTCCACGCCGGCTCATGCTAGCTTCCAGATTGTGAGCGACTAAAAAAGATTGCCACTCTTGGCTGGTAAACTGGCTGCCTTGATCGGAATGGACTATCACTTTCGCCTTCGGTCTGCGCCGCCAAACGGCCATCAATAAAGCATTTAAAGCCAGACTTGTTTGCATCCGCACACCCATTGACCACCCAACAACACGGCGTGAGTATAGGTCGATAACGACGGATAAAAACAACCATCCCTCATGAGTCTTAATGTAAGTAATGTCCGTCACCCAAACCGTATTGGGATGCGCTATATCAAAGTTCTGCTTCAACTGATTAGCCGCCACAATCGACGGCTTAATGCCATACTTGCCAGGGCGGCGTTTATAGCCGACTTGTGCCCTAAGGCCACACTTTTGCATAAGCTTGGCCACCGTATTAGGCGCACAAGTCTCGCCCATATCGAGCAGGTCATGATGAATTTTACGGTAGCCATAAACGCAGCCGCTCTCTAGCCATGATTGCTTGATAAGTCCTGTAAGGCGGCGTTGCCGCTTAGCCATTTTACTCAGGCCCGATTTAAGCCACGCATAAAACCCGCTCGGGTGAACGCGCAGCACGCGCACATGGCCCGCACGGAAAACTCCATGCGGTGTGCTTTGATAAAGGCGTACTTCACTTGGCCTGCTTTGCAAAGTACACCGTGGCCTTTTTCACCCTAAAGGGCACTTCGTAAGATATCACGCTCTTCAGTAACGCGCCTAAGCTCGGCCTTTAAGCGGCGGTTCTCTTGCACATGCTCGTTCATATCAGCGGGTGGTCGCTCTGGTTCATGAAACTTGCCAATCCAATCATACATGGACTTGGTACAAACCCCCAGTCGCTCCGACACATCTTTGACCGAATAACCGCGCTCTTTTACCTGCGCCACAGCGTCCCGTTTGAACTCGTCCGTATACCGTATTCCCTTACCCATCTTCATATCTCCTTGCTTCCAATTGTAACAAACAAGGTGTCTACAAATCTAGGGGCACATCAGTATAGGTCGGAACCGATTGTACCAAAAAATGAACATGGTCTTTATCCGTTCCAATCTCCAAAAACTTTAACTGGTAACGATCTTCAATCTCCAAACAAACATCACGTAAAACTTCATCAACTTGGGGGTCAAAAACAGCACGCCTATATTTTGCGGGAAACACAAAATGGTAAAGAAGTATCGTTACGTTATGTCGTTATGGATATATTCGCTCACGCGAATATTCTACGCCGCAAGCGGCGAGGAATGAAACCCCAAAAAAGATTCAACAAAATATTTGTAGCGCCCAGCTCATCCGATGGCGCGCCAGAACAATTGCAAATCGACGCAACCCATTTAAAAGCCCATAGAACCGCAACTAGCCTGCTAAAACCAGTTTGCTAAAACCAGTTTGCTAAAAAAAGGGATGTACCCCGATGTATTGCCCGATGTATTAGACGCACCAAAGGAGGGTTGAACTCCAAACTCCATGCGGTTTGTGACGGTAAGGGGCGAGCTGTTGTTATGGTGCTCAGTGAAGAGCAGATGAACGATCATAAAGGGGCACGGTTGTTGCTAGATAAGCTCCCGAATGCTCAACATCTTTTAGGCGACAAAGGCTATGATTCAAATTGGTTTCGAGAGGCATTAATCGCACGCAATATCACCGCCTGTATTCCCCCGCGCCGAAACCGAAAAAAGCATATCCCATATGATAAGGTTTTGTACAAACAGCGCCACAAAGTAGAAAACATGTTTGGCAAGCTCAAAGACTGGAGACGTGTCTCAACACGCTATGATAGGTGCGCACACACCTTTTTCTCAACAATATGTATCGCTGCAATCGTTATATATTGGCTTTAATGAGTCCTGACCCTAAATCTCCACATCATTAGCGCCTCCGCCAGAAGGGCGGGGATGGGCGGTTACCCAAAAGGGCGCGAGCCGTATTTGTTGGCTGTAATGGCATGATATTCAAGGAACACTGGGTGCTATAACATTAAGTCATCTGGGTGTTGCCATCCCTTTAAATGAGAAATTCGGTACAACCATTTTTCAATATTTGGCCAGTCATTAATTTCAAGCCCCGTATCATTTAGCCAATACAAGTAGCCCGCAAGGGAACAGTCCGCAATGGTGATGCTTTCACCAAGAACGAAATTGCGATGCATTTCAAGGTGTATATCCAAGGCTGTAAGATCATTGCGCAATCTATTTTCAAGCCAAGATAATAAGGCTGGCTCTGTATTTTTCTTAAACTTTTTCTCAAAACGTAAGTTTGGCAAGGAAAACCCTAGGCGGCTTTGTCCCCACATCAGCCACTCACTAATGCCCACTTGATTACCTACCGTTTGCATGAGTTTTAATTTTTTTGATAGGAACAACAAAATGGAATTGGATTGAATAACTACGCGGGAACCCATGAATAAAACCGGTACTTCTCCAAATTTTGAATTACTACGAAAGGGTTCTGGACGTTGTTCTCTTGGCAGCATTATGTCAATCGTTTTATACTCATGGGGTGTTTTAGTAAGCGCTAAAAATAACCTTACCTTATAGGAATGACCACTATATCGATTACCGTAAAGAGTGATTTCTTGAGACATAGTTAAGTCTGTTGTTTATGTTTTCACCGCATTAACAGATGCCATTTTGACGGCAGCAAACAGTAAAGCGCCGCCAGCAGTGCAGTTTATGCTTTTTATTATCCAAGCCTTTACTCCACTTTTTCCAATTCGGTGTCCTAAAAAAGCATATGCGGAATATACAGTAATGTCTATTACGATTGTTGTTAGCCCCATAATAAGAATTTGCGGTATTATCTCGTAATTTATATTGATAAATTGTGGTAAAATAGCTGCGAAATATAAGAGCGCTTTAGGGTTGGAGAACTCAACAATAAACCCTTTTGAGAATAGGGAAAAACGTGTGTTTTTTTTGCCTTGCGAAATTTGCAATCCGCCAGACTTACTAAATATAGCAGATACGCCCAAATAAACTAAGTATGCTACTCCGACCCATTTAATTATTGAGAAAACTAAATGTGATGCAATAATTAAAGATGCGATGCCTGTAGCTGACAATACAAAATAAACAACATTGGCGAAAGCAACACCAAATACGCAAAAAATTGCGTGCCTAATACCATTCCCTGAACCTTGTGATGCAACCGTTATTGCAGCGGGGCCAGGAGAAAACACAACGACTATAGTTGTGAGCGCAAATAATATAAATGTTCCTGTATCCATTTTGTAAATCCTTGTAAGTTTGGCTATTGATGTTTGAGTTTACCCGTATATTTAAATTGATCTGTATAGGTTCATGTGTTTTGAGACTCATCCGCCTTTTGGGTATTTGGGATATACTCCATTGGCGTTAGTCCTGCAAGAGCGTGATGTGGTCTGTATGTGTTGTATTTTTCAACCGCCTTTCGGAGTTCAAATCTCATGGCTCCGATACTGCCTGCCAAGAGGTCTCTTTTGTAATAGAATTCTTCCTTAAAGGTTCGGTTTCCTCTCTCGATGCCGCCGTTATATGTTGGCCTGCTGGGCGGCAAGACGATGAGTGGAATGTTTACATCTTCACAGGCCTGTTCAAATTCTGTCATGAATTCCGAGCCGCCATCCACCTGTATGGATTTGATTTTAAACGGGGCTTTGTCGATCAGTTCACCCAAGAACCTCCTTGCGGAAGACGCCTTGGCGTGTGAATAAACTTGGGCATGAATGAACTTGGATTTTCTTTCCCAAGCTTGTAAGTGTTTTACGGTGATACCGTTTTTGCTCACCGTCATATGATCGATCTGTACGCGTTCGCCCATTTTCATGAGCTTGTAGGCCTTGTAGACCCAGCGTTTGGCATGGGATTTTCTGAAGTTTCTGTTTCTTTTTGCTCTTGGAGCAGAGCGTGATTTTGTGATGATGCCTTTAGTGAACAAAGTTTTTAATATGCGTCCAACTGTGCTGGCAAGTGTGCTGGCGCTTATAGTCTGGCCGTGGTCACGGCGCAGGACAACGGCAATCTTGTCCTTACCCCATCTTATCCTTACCCCATGTCTGATTTTCTCTGCGTATACGCAAGACAAGCTGCTTCTCGGCTTCGCCCCATTTGGGTTTGTTGAGGCTATGGGGCCGCTTTGAGAGCGGTGTAATTCCGTGTGTAAGCCTATCCAAAACCTTTTTGTAACGATAATATGTCGGCCGCGATATACCGACAAACTCAGCACATTTACGCTCATTGACACCCTCGAATTTTAGGCTTTGCCGCATGAGCAGTACTGCCGTACCGCGTCTTCGTGCTTGCGCCTGTAGACATCCAGGCATTCTTGTGTACGCGCCCAAGCGTACAGTTTATAGATATTCGGGCTATAGATATTCGGGTGTAGATATTTGATCTGCATAGCTGCTTCCTCCAGTTTGGTTCGTAACAAACCCAACATGGCGAAAGCAGCTTAAATAAAGCAAACCTAAAAAGCCTCACATCTATATGAACTTATGCATGAGTGGCGTTTTAATAACCCAGACCCACTGACACAATTAAATAACTAAAACAATGGGTTAAAGTGTATTTGAATTAGGTGGTGTACTCATAAAAAGGATTCCCAAATCAGTTAATTTGTGATTCCATGGCTCCATTAATTTATGATGGAGATTAACTATAGCGCGATACGATATGACTGAAACTAAATGGCGGTATATTCAGCCGTCTTTACCAACCAAGGTTCGCGGCGTTCCCCGCGTGGACGATAGGCGGGTGATTAACGGTATCTTTTATATCCTTCGTTCGGGATGCGCGTGGCGCGACTTACCCCAGCGTTATGGGGCTTATACAACGGTGTACAACCGATTTAACCGCTGGGCCAAGGCCGGGATATGGGACAGGATTATGGATGCTGTTATTGATGCCAATGGCGGGGACGTTGTTATGATTGATGGCACCAGTGTTCGGGTTCACCACGCTGGCGCTACTTTAAAAAAAGCCACCCAGATCGATGTTTGGCCAGAACGATGTTTGAGCCATTCAAGAGGCGGATTAGGTACAAAGATACATGCGCTCGTTAACGAGCACGGTCTGCCCTTGCGGTTCCTGCTTACCCCTGGGCAAGCCCATGACGCGCCGCCCGCCAAGGTGTTATTGTCAAGCTTGAAGCCTGGTCAACAAGTGCTGGCTGACCGTGCTTATGATGCTAACTGGATACGCGACATGATCAAATAACAAGGCGCTATTTGCGTAATACCTAGGGTCAGGACCTATTAATTTTAGGGATTCCCATTTTGTCTAATTTGTGATTCATTGATGGTCAAAGGAGCTTTCACCATGAATGATTTGTTTTATCTATCGAAGTCCCAATTGGCTCGTATTGAGCCTTATTTTCCCTTGTCTCACGGTGTACCACGTGTCGATGATTTACGTGTGATCAGCGGCATTATCCATGTGCTTAAACGAGGCCTTCAATGGCGCGATGCTCCGCGAGAATATGGCCCCCACAAGACACTTTACAATCGGTTTATCCGTTGGAGTAAAATGGGTGTATTCAACAAAATCTTTATTGCGCTAAGCACATCTGAAGGTGTGCCAGAACAATTGCAAATCGACGCAACCCACCTAAAAGCTCACAGAACCGCAGCTAGTCTGCTTAAAAAGGGGATGTTCCCAGATGTATTGGCCGCACCAAAGGTGGGCTAAATTCAAAACTCCATGCGGTTTGTGATGGTGTGGGTCGTCCGGTGGTCATGTTGCTGAGTGAAGGACAAATGAGCGACCATAAAGGGGCGCGGTTATTGCTAGATCAACTTCCAAAAGCAAAATGCCTTCTGGGTGACAAAGGATATGATTCAAACTGGTTTCGAGAGGCATTACGTGCTCGCAATATTACCCCGTGTATTCCGCCGCGTCGAAACCGAAAAACACTGATCCCATACGATAAAACTTTATACAAACAGCGTCACAAGGCCCAAAACATGTTTGGGCGTCTCAAAGACTGGAGACGTGTCTCAACCCGTTATGATCGCTGCGCACACACCTTTTTCTCTACAATATGCATCGCTGCAATCGTTATATATTGGCTTTAATGAGTCCTGACCCTAGACATTTCCCTAATTAAGAAGTGAGTCTATTATGTTTGGGGATGCAAAAATCATTCACGGCCCAAGCCGAGCTTTTTATCACCAATGCCGACCTTAAACATCCCGCTCTGCGCGGGTTGGGCGCCGCCGAAGCAGTTTTTTGGAAAAATAAGGTATGCAGGGGTCTCAGCCATAATACTGACCAATTGCGCCCGTTGTGTGCGAATCTTAGTACAAATAGTTTCGTTTTAATTTGCATCTTTAAGGTGAAACTTGATGAGAATCACGACAATTCAGGCCTATTTTACCAAATTTTCTTGTTCCTTAGAATTAGAAAAACTCCAAACGTGGTTAACGCCTTTCTTGGGGCGTTTTTTTTCAAAAAAAAATCACAATTATTTTGCCAACAAATATTACGGCAAGTCCTTAAAATAGCAGGAGTTTTTGAAAAGCAAGGGTTTGTTAACCTAGTTTTTTAACGGCTTATTAACAATAATATTGCCTAGAAGAGATACATGGTATTGACGTTAGGGAAGGAATAGGCACTATATGTTGTGTGAAAGGCCTAAGGGTACTCTCAAACATTAACAAGCAAAAAACGAGAATTTAAGAATTTTCGAGTGGGCTCTGTCACTTTAATTTTGATACTGATTTGGTAAATCATGTGGATTTACCGATTTTAACTGGGGAAATAGATGTCTGAAGAAACAGCTGTAAATATCATCGAAGAATTAGGCGCGGATGAAGAAAAAACCAGAGGCTCAAAAGCCTTTAACCGTAAACTTGTGGCGCAGCCCGTTAAGGAAGATGAAAAACTTGCGCTTAAAGTTGTAACGAGCGTTAAAATTGATCGATCTCGGGACGATCTCCTCACTGATTTTGGCAAAAAAACTTTGGTGGATCGCTACCTTCTTCCTGAAGAAAGTTATCAAGACATGTTTGCTCGCGTGGCAATGGCCTATGGCGATAATGCAGAGCATGCTCAACGTCTTTACGATTATATATCACAGCTTTGGTTTATGCCAGCAACGCCTGTGCTCTCAAATGGTGGTGCAAAGCGCGGTCTTCCGATTTCCTGTTTTCTAAACGCCGTTGATGATAGTCTAGATAGTATTGTGGATGCGTGGACAGAAAATGTTTGGCTCGCCTCCAATGGTGGGGGCATTGGAACATATTGGGGCAATGTGCGCTCGATTGGCGAGAAAATCGGCAGAGCAGGAGAGACATCTGGCATCATTCCATTTATCCGTGTTATGGATAGCCTAACGCTCGCGATTTCCCAAGGTTCTTTGCGCCGCGGCTCGGCTGCGGTCTATCTTGATATCTACCATCCAGAGATTGAAGAATTCTTAGAAATTCGTAAACCAAGTGGCGATTTTAACCGCAAAAGTCTCAACCTACATCATGGCCTAAATATTACGGATGAGTTCATGTACGCCGTTCGTGATGATAAAGAATTTGATCTTATTTCGCCAAAATCTGGTGAAGTTATTAAGACCATAAATGCGCGCAAGCTATGGCAAAAGATTCTTGAACTGCGCTTGCAAACGGGCGAACCTTATATGGTATTCTCAGATACGGTCAACAAAGCTTTGGCTGTACACCAAAAAGAGCAAGGCCTTAAAGTCCAGCAGTCTAACCTTTGCGCCGAGATTATGCTACCAACGGGTGTAGATAAATATGGCAAACAGCGCACGGCCGTTTGCTGTCTCTCTTCTGTTAACGCAGAAAAATTTGATGCGTGGAAAAACAATGATAATTTTATCGAAGACATTATGCGTATGCTTGATAATGTCTTGCAAGATTATATCGATAACGCCCCAGATAAAATGGCCAGCGCTATTTATTCAGCTTCCAGAGAGCGCTCGGTTGGGCTAGGGCTTATGGGTTTCCATTCGCTCTTGCAGTCAAAAGGTGTCGCCTTTGAAAGCGCTATGGCGAAGGCCTTAAATTTGCGCCTCTTTAAACATATTCGCTCGCGGGCAGATGCGGCCAGTGTGAAACTGGCCGAAGAGCGTGGCCCATGCCCAGATGCTGCGGATGCTGGTATGATGGCGCGCTTTTCTCATAAAATGGCAGTGGCACCGACCGCGTCTATTTCTATTATTTGCGGTGGAACATCAGCAGGCATTGAGCCAATTCCAGCCAATATTTATACCCATAAAACACTCTCAGGATCCTTTACGGTTCGCAATACACAACTTGAAAAAGTGCTGGAAGAAAAAGGAAAAAATACAGACACTATTTGGTCGTTAATTCTGCAAAATGAAGGCAGTGTTGCCCACCTTGATTGTTTAGACGAGCACGAAAAGGCCTGCTTCAAAACGGCGTTTGAACTTGATCAACGCTGGGTGATTGAACTTGCTGGCGACCGCGCGCCTCTTATTTGCCAGGCTCAGTCTCTCAATATTTTCATTCCAGGTGATGTCGAGAAATGGGATTTACATATGCTCCATTGGACGGCTTGGGAGCAGGGTGTTAAGTCACTTTATTATTGTCGGTCAAAATCGGTGCAGCGTGCTGCGTTCGCTGGACAAGATGATAAGCCTGCTAATGATATGGAAAAAGCTATGCAAAAAGCCGCCCCAACAAATTATGCAGAATGTATTGCTTGCGAATAGATTTGGCGTAAAAAGAAAAAAGAGGCTGTCCCAGATAACTAGCACGTAGACCTATAAACCAAAATGTGGTTTAATGCACGGAACATGGAGGTTTTATGTCTGGTGCTTTTTGGTTGTAAACTCTGACATATTGAGCGAACAACTAAACCACCACCGACTAAAGTCGGTGGGTTTGTTAGTAGCAACTGAAGTTGCTTTTCCTTGTCTGTTTTCAATAGCGTAGTCTCTGGCTGAAGGCTTCTATTTTGGAAGTACTATATTTGCACAGGCCTGTGCAGATATAATTTGTGACGGTGCGTCGATAAACCACTTGACACTTAAGTGTCGCTCGGTAGCGAGACGACCGTTGCTCTTCATTGTATTGTATCGAACAATTGCCTGTACACAAGGTACGTAGACAAGAAGGATAGGTAACGATGAGCACTTCTTACGGAGCGGTGTTCAAACCGAAGTCTCAAACCTATGTATACTCAGAATCCTTGATACTCCGAATTTCACCTTGACATTTCCCTCCTGATAGATTCGGCTCATGTTTATGATTAAGTCTGGTTTTTTATCAAAGAGGGAACGCCGTGAGTTGGAGAGTGTCGTGCGTTGTCCGAGCGAGGATCACGGGATCGCGCGGCGGTGTAATGCTTTGCTTTTGTTGGATGACGGCAAGAGCTGTCAACAAATAGCGCAATATTTGTATCTTGATGATGACACGATCCGTACCTGGTACAAAAAATATGCCGAGGGTGGTTTTGATCTGATGGCGAGTTTTGATTACAAGGGTGGTTTCTCCAAATTGAGTGTGGACATAGAAGCGGCTCTTGTGTCTTGGTTGGAGGCTCGTGTCTGTCAGAATGTACACGAGGTTCGCGCCTTTATCTGGCGCAACTGGCAAGTCGATTATTCCAAGTCTGGCTGCATCAAATTGCTGCATCGTTAAACCATACCCAAACAATGGAGAAATTTCCGAGACACCATAACCGACAACTTCCGAATAATTTCAGATGAAAAATTTCGGGTTATGGAGTAGTGGGAGTATAACACATTAAACCTAAACTGGGGCAAGTCCAAAATGAGTTGTTATTAGAACGAACATTATGACAAAGAAACAAACAGCCAAGAAAAAAGAAAAAGCGCTTGAAAAAACAAGGCGAGACGAGCGCATAACTAAAGCTTTGCGCGACAACTTACGGCGGCGCAAAGCTGCTAAAAAAGCAATGCTTCCCAATGATAAAAACTAAACAATACTCTTAAAGCAGGAAGTGATATTGTTCAGAGATTCCTTAAATCACATTCGAGTTGATAGGTTTACGTCCTAGCATAGGCAATGTTGCACAATGGTTATATTGTTGCTATACTAATTTTAGTAAGCCTCTAATACGCTGGTAAAATACCGCGACAGGGGTGTGGTGAAAGGCGGCAAGATTGTCCCTAATGAAAAAACTTAAACACAAGCCTATGCTGAAATGGATAATAGGTGTTCTTGCAAGTAGCGCGCTTTTTTTATTTTCATTTTGGCTCGCGTCAAACGCTATAGCCAAAGCAACAAACACGGTTTCTCCAACAATTGAAGGCGGAAATAAAGGGCTTGTAAAAGGCGAGCGAGGTATGGCAGTGCGCATTATCGATGGGGATACATTTGTGCTTGCGTCAGGCCTGCGTGTAAACTTGGCGGGGGTACAAATTCCCAAACAGGCATGGCCTGATAAGGGTTATAAGGCTTGGCCTTTGTCGGGCGCGGCTAAAAATGCATTATCGGATTTGATTAAAGGTAAACAGGTGACGCTTTATTATCAGGGCGATAGGCGCGATAGATATGGGCGCGCCAATGCGCAGGTTTTTATCGGTGATGAAAACGAGTTATGGGTGCAGCGCGCACTGGCCGCGCGCGGGTATGCCCGTATTTATCATTGGGCAGGACAGACATATGAATTGGGACAGCTTTATGCGGCCGAGAGGCGTGCCCGCGAAGCTAAATTAGGTATTTGGAACGGAGCCAAAACGGGCGGGTATTATGACGTGCGTTCGCCTGATCCTAATCTGCTTGTGCAGCATGTTGATAGCTTGCAAATTGTAGAGGGTGTAATTATTTCATGTGCTGATATACGCGGCAAAATTTATTTGAACTTTGGCGCGAATTACAAAACAGATTTTACCATAGCGATTGCAAAAAAAGACCGCAGCGCTTTTGAAAAAGCGAGTCTTGACTTGCTTAATTTGGTGGGTGCACATGTGCGCGTGCGCGGCTGGATCGAACTGCAAAATGGTCCGATAATTTGGCTTCGCGTACCTGCACGTATGGAAATTCTTAATTAAAGCGGCCAAGTTTAATTATAAAAAGGTTTGGGGTGATCCTAAATATACAGTCTCTGTGTTAAATGATAACTTAATACTATCTAACACAGAGACTGTACAGTGGACGGCGGCGCGCAAACCGAACCTTTAAGGAAGAGTTCTATTACCACAAAGATCTTTTGGCAGACAGCACTGGAGCCATGAGATATGAGCTAAAAAAGGCCGTACAAAAATACAACACATACAGACCACACCACAACCTAGCAGGACTAAATATAAAAAATATCCAAACAGGCACATGAGGCTCAAAACATATGAATCTATAAATTCGGCATTGCTTACGCCGTAATACATGTTTAGCACTAGGCATCATATTTTATAACGAGGGAAAAACAATGAATCTTAAAGAAGCGGTCAGAAGCGTTGTTTTAGAGAACTACGCTAATTTCAATGGAAGAGCGTCACGGTCAGAATATTGGTGGTATACCTTGGCAATACTCATTGTAGAAATTATTTTCTTTGCCTTAATTGAGATGACTCCAGTTTTTGCTATTCTTGGCATAGCTCTTCTGGGACTTTTTATTCCAGGGATTGCTGTCATGATTAGGCGCATGCATGATTTGGGCAAAAGCGGCTGGTTTTGTTTGCTTGGTTTTATACCGATTGTCAGTCTGCTCGTGCTCTATTGGTACTGCCTGCGTGGCACTGTGGGACCTAATCAATATGGTGATGATCCGCTCAATAATATTGGTCAAATATTTGACTAGGTTGAAAATTACTAAAGCTATCAAAAATATTTGAGCCGCGCTTTAATAGTGCGGACTTATTCGTTTTATATAGGAATAGTTCATGGGTTTACGGATGTAATAAAATCGTTTTATTAGCGCTTTGTAGATTTTCAAGAGCGGTCTATCCGTCCTGTAATTTTGCAACTGTTTTCGATTAACCCGCGCTACGAACTGTCTCATAAAGCGCTATTGCGGCCGCTGTTGAGACATTAAGACTCTCTGTCCCGCCAGGCATGGGGATTTTGGCCAACTGGTCACAGCAATCGCGCACGCGTTTTCGTAGTCCAGGGCCTTCTGCGCCCATGACGATGATTTCTGCTTCAGAATTGACAAGCGCTTGTTGCAAAGTAATTTTGGCTTCGCCCGCAAGTCCTGTGACGCGCCAATTATATTTTTGCAAGGTTAGTAATGTATTGGCAATATTGGTCACTAAAACATGCGGTACGGTTTCGACCGTGCCGACTGCGACCTTGGCCGTGGCCCCCATTAAAGGTGGGGCATGGCGGGACTGCATGACAATTCCGTTGGCATTAAACGCCTTGGCCAGTCTGAATATAGCCCCAACATTGTGTGGGTCGGTGATTTGGTCGAGTACCAAAATAAGGCCGCGTGCCTCTTTGGTGATTTCGTCCAAATGCTGGCTACCGAGCGGCGCACAGGACAGCGCTACCCCTTGGTGCACGGCTCCTTCTGGTAAAAGCGCGTCAATTTCTGATGGGCGAACGATATACACTTCTGCTGCGCAGGAGCGCGGCGTGATTTTCATCCGCTCGGCCATTTTTTTGCTCACATAAAGTGCATTTAGGCTCCGTTTTGGGTTGGCTATGGCGGCAAATACGGCGTGATATCCCCAAATCCACTTGCCTGGGGCGACTTTTACAGTAATTTTTGTGCCCGATTTTGTATTGGGGCGCATGGGTTTTGCTGTTGCGCCATGGCTTTTCATACCCTGCGAGCGGATCGGGCGCATGTCTTTGCTGTTTTTAGACCTAAAATTTTGATTTTTAGAGCCATTTTCCCCAGCAGAGTCATAGGTGGAGGAATCCACTGAATTATTTGCATTTTTTCGTCTGTTTTGACGATAATTTCTATTGCGCGAACGGTCTGACATCTCTATATTGCGCCTCCAATTGACTGATAAACTCTCTGGATAGACTGATTTTTACGAAATCGGGCCATTTCGGAGTGTTTTTTATTGTGAGGAGAAGAGTTTTTACTGCCCGATTTGTCAACCCATAAAACGGGCAGTTGTTAGATGAAGTATAAATGGAGGGGTGGCCGAGTGGTTAAAGGCGTCAGACTGTAAATCTGATCACGTATGTGTACATTGGTTCGAATCCAATCCCCTCCACCACTTATTGTCTGAAAGTGGGCGTAGGTGGGGCGTAAGTTCTAACCAAACTGCATTTATCTAACTTGTTGCGGGTATAGTATAGTGGTAATACAGCAGCCTTCCAAGCTGACTACGCGGGTTCGATTCCCGCTACCCGCTCCAGAGTGTTTTGTCGGGCCAGAGTATTTTTTTCGGGCCAGAGTATTTTTTCGGGCTTGTTAAAGACAAGTTTGAGAACCATATAGAATTTTAACCGGCCTGTTAGCTAGGGGCCACAGACTGAAAAGTGAGACTAAGATGGCTAAAGAGAAGTTTGAACGCACGAAGCCACATGCGAATATTGGTACGATTGGTCATGTTGACCATGGCAAGACAACGCTAACGGCGGCGATCACAAAGTATTTTGGTGATTTTAAAGATTATGATGAAATTGATGGCGCGCCAGAAGAAAAGGCGCGTGGTATCACGATTTCTACGGCTCACGTTGAGTATGAAACAGACAATCGTCACTATGCGCATGTTGATTGCCCTGGACATGCCGATTATGTGAAAAACATGATCACAGGCGCGGCTCAAATGGATGGTGGTATCTTGGTTGTGAACGCTGCTGATGGCCCTATGCCTCAGACACGCGAGCATATTTTGCTAGCCCGTCAGGTTGGCGTGCCTGCTTTGGTTGTTTACATGAACAAGGTTGACCAAGTTGATGATGAAGAACTTTTGGAGCTTGTCGAGATGGAAATCCGTGAGCTTCTAAGCTCCTATGACTTCCCTGGCGAGGATATCCCAATAATTCCTGGCTCGGCTTTGGCTGCTCTTGAGGGACGCGACAAAGAAATCGGCGAGGATAGCATTCGCAAATTGATGGAAGCTGTTGATAGCTATATTCCGCAGCCTGAGCGCGCGATTGATCAACCTTTCTTGCTTCCGATTGAGGATGTATTTTCTATTTCTGGCCGGGGCACCGTGGTAACTGGACGTGTTGAGCGCGGCGCAATCAATATTGGTGACGAGATTGAAATTGTTGGCCTCAAAGATACGCAAAAAACCACCTGTACGGGCGTTGAAATGTTCCGTAAACTTCTTGACCGTGGTGAGGCTGGTGACAATATTGGCGCGCTTATTCGCGGTATTGACCGTGATAAAGTTGAGCGTGGTCAGGTTCTCTGTAAGCCTGGCAGTGTTACACCGCACAAAAAGTTTGTTGGCGAAGCTTATATTTTGACCAAAGAGGAGGGCGGTCGTCATACACCGTTCTTTACAAATTATCGTCCGCAATTTTACTTCCGTACAACGGATGTGACGGGCGTTGTGACGCTACAAAGTGGCACGGAAATGGTTATGCCTGGCGATAATGTTGAAGTGAATGTCGAGCTTATCGTGCCGATTGCAATGGAAGAAAAACTCCGTTTCGCGATCCGCGAAGGCGGCCGCACAGTCGGAGCTGGCGTTGTTGGCAAAATTGTTGAGTAGGTAAGGAATATAGAGGTGTAGCTCAGATGGTAGAGCATCGGTCTCCAAAACCGAGTGTCGGGAGTTCGAGTCTCTCCACCTCTGCCAGTTAAGATTTAGTAAGAAGCGCGGCTAGGGACATAAATTTTTACCCGCATTTTGGAGTTTTCGGGTGTATACATAAGGCAAAATTAGGGTGTATGCATAAGGCAAAAAAGGAAAAGGCGGAAAATGGCAAAGAATGATGCAAAAGTTGGCCCAGTAAAATATCTGGAACAGGTGCGCCAAGAAGGCCGTAAGGTCGTTTGGCCAACCCCGCGCGAAGCTGTCATTACAACTATTTTGGTTTTAATTGTGACGGTTTTGTTTGGCCTCTTCTTTTGGTTGGTCGATTGGGCTGCTGCAACAGGCGTAACAAATTTGCTTAAGCTCGGAAAATAAGAATTTGCGCTTGCTATAGTGTAGGCGTGTTTTGGAGGTAAATAATAGTGGCGGCTAAATGGTATATCGTCCAAGCGCATTCAAATTTTGAACGGCGTGTTCAGGAAAGCCTGCTCTCGGAAGCCGAGAGAAAGGGGTTGTCACACTTGTTCGAAGAAATTTTAGTGCCAACCGAACATGTTGTGGAAATGCGGCGCGGGCGCAAGGTCGAGTCTGATCGTAAATATTTCCCAGGCTATGTTTTGATTAAAATGGATTTGACGGACGAAGCTTATCATCTGGTGAAAAACACCCCCAAGGTTAGCGGTTTTTTGGGCGCTGCAAATAAACCATTGCCAGTGTCGGACGCAGAAGTTGCGCGGATTGTTGGTAAAATTGCCGAGAGTGAAGATGCGCCCATTTCTACAGTCATTTTTGAAATTGGCGAAACAGTTAAAGTTGTTGATGGGTCG
Organism: Robiginitomaculum sp.; assembly: GCA_965224735.1. GTDB lineage: Bacteria > Pseudomonadota > Alphaproteobacteria > Caulobacterales > Maricaulaceae > Robiginitomaculum_A. Next base: position 600,866 of record OZ245059.1, read on the forward strand.
TTCGTATCCTTTAACGGCACGGTCGAGTCTGTGGATGCTGAGAGCCAGCGTCTGAAGGTTTTGATTAATATTTTCGGCAGGGGGACCCCAGTCGAGCTAGGATACACGCAAGTCGAAAAAGCCGACTAGCATATTAAACAGTCTGTGGGAGGCGGGTGCAAAGACCATGCACCTTCATCCATTTGGTGGCCTGACCACGGACACACTAAAGCATAGAGGCATTGGGTCTTTGTGTATATTGGAGTGAGAAGATGGCAAAAAAAATTGAAGGATACATCAAATTGATGGTCCCTGCGGGTACAGCCAACCCGTCACCACCTCTTGGCCCAGCCCTTGGGCAGCGCGGTGTTAATATCATGGAATTCACGAAGGCGTTTAACGCTAAGACGGATGACATGGAAAAAGGAGTTCCAGTTCCGACCACGATTACTGTGTTCGCTGATAAATCCTTTACATTTGAAACCAAAACCCCGCCTGCGAGTTATTACTTGAAAAAAACAACCAAGCTTAAATCAGGTTCTAACCATCCTGGGCGCGATATTGTTGCGACTGTGAGCATGGAGCAGTGCCGCAAAATAGCCGAGATTAAACTCGCTGATTTGAGCGCTAATGATGTTGAAGCTGGTGCAAAAATTATCGCAGGTTCTGCCCGTTCAATGGGCTTTAAGGTGGAGGATTAATCATGGCTAAACTAGGAAAACGCTATGCAACCGCTTTGGAAGCTGTTGACCGTAATGCGCTTTACACGGTTAAAGATGCTGTTGGCATCGTTAAGAAAAATGCAAAGGCTAAGTTTGATGAAACTGTAGAGCTGGCTATTAATTTGGGTGTTGACCCGCGCCATGCAGACCAAATGGTTCGCGGCGTGTGTAATCTGCCCAATGGTACAGGCCGCACAGCGCGCGTTGCTGTTTTCGCAAAAGATGCAAAGGCTGAGGAAGCAAAAAAAGCAGGTGCGGATATTGTTGGCGCTGAAGACCTTATGAAAATGGTACAAGATGGCCAGATGGACTTTGATAAAGTTATCGCAACGCCTGACATGATGCCAATCGTTGGTCGCCTTGGTCAAATTTTGGGACCAAAGGGCATGATGCCGAACCCTAAAGTAGGTACTGTGACTATGGATGTCGCGAAAGCAGTGGGCAATGCCAAAGGCGGCGCGGCAGAGTTTCGAGTTGAAAAAACTGGTATCGTCCACGCAGGTGTTGGGAAAGCGAGCTTTACGGAAACGGCTTTGGCTGAAAATATTAGCGCATTTTTAAGGGCTATCATGAAAGCCAAACCAACGGGTGCCAAAGGCACATTTATGAAACGCGTAACGGTAAGCTCGACAATGGGGCCTGGCGTTAAAATCGATCCGTCAGAAGCGGTATCGTAAGTTAAGAATTTGGCGGGGCTTGCTCCGCCAATACAGGGTGCTTCTCATTTTTGAGGCGTATCCGCACTGTCCGAGATCACTGGTGCGCGCGGTATGGCGTGCTTAATTATCCCGTGTGAGACAGAGCAAAAACCAAATTTTTGCCGCAAGGCACTTTGGTTCGAGCCCTGGGACAGCTAACCGCAAGGAGATATCCCGATTATGGGATATTTCAGTGCAAAACTGAAGATAACCCATGAGGGGTTATTAAAAACAGGGAGACCGCAATGGATCGCAAACAAAAAGAGGAACAGGTCAAAATGCTTGAAGGCATTTTTGCTGACGCCGGATCCGTCGTTATGGCTGAATATTCAGGCATGACTGTTGCGGAACTGACTGAACTACGCGTTCAATTACGTGAAAACGACGCTGTGGTAAAAGTTGTTAAAAACCGTCTCGCTAAAATCGCACTCAAAGGTACCCCCAGCGAATGTGTGGCTGACCTTTTTAAAGGTCCTGTCGCAATCGCATATGCCGAGGATATGTTAAGTGCGCCAAAAGTGGCCGTGAGATTTGCCAAAGATAGTGATTATTTCAATATCTTAGGCGGTGTCATGGGAGATGAAGTTTTTGATGTGGCTGGTATTGAGGCATTGTCCAAACTACCATCCCGTGAAGACCTTATTGGAATGGTGGCTTCACGGCTACTTGGCCAAGCATCTGAAATCGGTTCTCGTCTTAACGCACCAGGTTCAGCACTTGCTGGCGCCATTAGCGTTATTGAGGAGAAAGCAGCAGCCTAGTCAGGCCCGCACACTCGAACTGAAACTAAACTAACTAAAGGAAACTAAAATGGCTGATGTAGCTAAACTTGCTAAAGATTTGATGGGCCTTACCATTATGGAAGCAAAAGAACTAAATGATATTCTTGAAGAAAACGGCATCAAAGCCGCGGCTGCTGTTGCAGTTGCTGGCCCTGCTGCTGGCGGCGGCGAAGCTGTTGCTGAGAAAACTGAATTTGATGTTGTTATGACATCGTTTGGTGAAAAGAAGATCAATGTGATTAAAGAAGTCCGCGCAATCACGGGGCTTGGTCTTAAAGAAGCAAAAGACCTTGTTGAAGCGGCTCCTAAAGCCGTCAAAGAAGGCGTTTCTAAGGACGAAGCTGAAGAGATCAAAACTAAGCTGGAAGCAGCTGGTGCATCTGTTGAGCTTAAATAATCAGACTGTTCGGCGCGATTTATTCGCGCCGAACACTTCTTTGCGCCAAGATTAAGGGTGTGCTGGGCGGGGCCAGGGTAAAAATTTCCAAAGAATTTTACTAGAGATCCAGGCTTTTCCTGGTTATCGAGAGATTAGAGGTGTCTTGGATGTCGCTTACATTTACTGGAAAAAAACGTATTCGCAAAAGTTTTGGCAAAATTTCAAACGTTATCGAAATGCCAAATCTTATTGAAGTGCAAAAATCTTCCTACCATCAATTCCTACAAATGGATGTCCCGCTCGACGAGCGCGGGGATGATGGTCTAAATGGTGTCTTTACATCAGTATTTCCTGTTCGAGACTTTTCCGACCGGGCAGTATTGGAATATGTATCGTTCAAATTTGATAAACCGAAATTTGATGAAGAAGAGTGCCAGCAGCGCGATATAACATACGCAGCACCGCTCAAAGTTAAAATGCGTTTGGTTGTTTTTGAAATTGACGATGATACAGGCGCACGTTCTGTTAAAGACATCAAAGAGCAAGAAGTTTATATGGGCGATATTCCACTCATGACTGGCAAGGGTACTTTTATTATTAATGGTACGGAGCGGGTTATCGTTTCGCAAATGCACAGATCACCAGGTGTGTTCTTCGGCCATGATGGCGGTAAGAAGCACTCATCAGGCAAGGTTTTGCACAGTGCACGGATTATTCCATACCGTGGATCATGGCTTGATTTTGAGTTTGACGCCAAAGACATTTTACATGCACGTATCGACCGCAAACGTAAATTACCAGCGACAACCATTCTCTATGCTTTGGGTATGAGCAAGGAAGAAATTCTTGAGCATTACTATGAGAGAATTACCTATAAACGCAATAAGGCTAAAAAAGGCTGGCAGCTTCCCTTTAATGTAGACAATTATCGTGGCTCCAAATTGCTTCGTGATTTGGTAGATGTTAAATCTGGTGAAGTTGTAGCGCCTGCTGGGCGTAAGCTTACAAAACGCGGCGCGGAAAAAATGGCGGAGAAAGGCCTTAAAAACCTTCTTATTACAGACGAAGAACTTGCGGAGCGCTACGCAGCTGAAGATATAGTCAATATGTCGACGGGCGAAATTTACGCAGAGGCGGGCGACGAACTTAATATTGACGTTGTTGTAGCGATTAATGAAGCGGGCATTACCGATATTTCAGTTCTCAATATTGACCATGTCAATGTCGGACCATTTATTCGCAATACATTGGCTGCTGATAAAAACGAAGACCGCGATGGTGCTTTGGTTGATATATACCGGGTTATGCGCCCAGGCGAGCCGCCAACGCCAGAAACAGCGGACGCTTTGTTCCAAAGTTTGTTCTTTGAGAAAGAACGTTATGATCTATCAGCTGTTGGCCGCGTGAAAATGAACCTTCGTATGGACCTTGATTGTTCCGATGAAATTCGTGTGCTGCGCAAGGAAGATTTATTGGCTGTTGTCGATACGATCGTGAAACTAAAAGATGGTATTGGCCAAACGGATGATATTGATAATCTTGGCAATCGCCGGGTTCGCTCTGTTGGTGAGTTGATGCAAAATCAACATAGAATCGGTTTATTACGTATGGAGCGCGCCATTAAAGAGCGTATGACATCCGTTGATATTGAAACGGTAATGCCGCACGATCTTATCAATGCTAAACCTGCCGCCGCCGTTGTGCGTGAGTTCTTTGGCAGCTCGCAGCTTTCACAATTTATGGATCAAACCAATCCGCTTTCAGAAATTACCCATAAGCGCCGTCTGTCAGCGCTTGGACCTGGCGGTCTTACCCGCGAACGGGCTGGTTTTGAGGTGCGCGATGTGCATCCAACCCATTATGGCCGTATTTGTCCGATTGAAACGCCCGAGGGGCCAAATATTGGTCTGATTAACTCACTGGCAACCCATGCGAGAATTAACAAATACGGCTTTATCGAAAGCCCGTATCGCCGCATAAAAAACGGTAAGGTTACGGACAAAGTGGAATATATTTCTGCGATGGAAGAAGCGCGCTATAAAATTGCGCAGGCCAATGCACAGATTGATGATAAGGGTATGCTTGTTGGCGACTTTATTACCTGCCGGGTTTGCGGCGACGTTATGCCAGTTGAGCGTGCTGAAGTTGATTTTATTGACGTGTCGCCAAAACAGATTGTGTCTGTAGCCGCTGCGCTTATTCCGTTCCTGGAGAACGATGATGCGAACCGCGCGCTTATGGGTTCCAATATGATGCGCCAAGCTGTGCCGCTTCTTAAGACAGAAGCCCCGCTTGTTGGCACGGGTATGGAGCAAGTTGTTGCTAAAGATAGTGGCGCGACTGTAGCGGCGAAACGTTCTGGCATAGTCGAGCAGGTTGATGCAAAACGTATTGTTATACGGGCTACAAAAGAAAAAGATTTGTCAAAATCTGGTGTAGACATTTATACACTTGCTAAATTTAAGCGCTCAAATCAAAGTACATGTATTAACCAAACGCCGCTTGTACGTGTTGGCGATGAGGTTAATGTCGGCGATATTATTGCTGATGGGCCGTCTACGGATTTGGGAGAATTGGCTGTTGGTAAAAACGTTCTTGTGGCCTTTATGCCGTGGAACGGCCTTAACTATGAGGATAGTATTTTGATCTCAGAGCGTATTGTGCGCGATGATGTTTATACTTCCCTTCATCTAGAAGAGTTCTCCATCATGGCCCGCGATACAAAGCTTGGCCCTGAAGAAATCACCCGCGACATTCCAAATGTTGGTGAAGAAGTTTTGCGCAATCTTGATGAAGCGGGCATTGTGGCCGTTGGTTCTGAAGTGCATGCTGGCGATATCCTGGTTGGTAAGGTCACGCCAAAAGGCGAGAGCCCAATGACGCCTGAAGAGAAATTGCTTCGCGCAATCTTTGGCGAAAAAGCGTCTGATGTTCGCGATACATCTTTGAAAATGAAACCAGGCTCATCGGGCACGGTTGTTGAAGTGCGCGTGTTTAACCGCCACGGCATTGAAAAAGATGAACGCGCCATGCAAATCGAGCGTGAGGAAATCGAAGCTTTGGGCAAAGACCGTGATGACGAACTTTCTATTTTGGAACGCAATGTGTTTGACAATGTCAAAAAGACATTGATTGGCACAAAGGCTGTTTCTGGCCCGCGGGGCTTTAAAAAAGGCCCTGTCACGGAAGAGACACTTGGCGATATCCCGCGTTCTGATTGGTGGCGTATTGGCGTTGATGACGAGAAAGCCATTGGTGAGCTTGAAGCTCTTAAGACACAGTATGACACCTCCAAAGCAGCTCTTGATGCACGCTTTGAAGACAAGGTTGATAAGCTTCAGCGCGGCGACGAACTACCGCCAGGCGTTATGAAAATGGTCAAAGTCTTTGTTGCTGTAAAACGTAAATTGCAGCCAGGTGATAAAATGGCTGGGCGCCATGGTAATAAAGGTGTGATTTCAAAGATCAATCCCATCGAAGACATGCCATATCTTTCTGATGGCACTGCCGTTGATATTGTTCTCAATCCACTTGGCGTGCCATCGCGGATGAACGTCGGGCAGATTTTGGAAACCCATTTGGGCTGGGCCTGCGCGGGCTTGGGCAAGTTGATTAATGACGCTTTGCAAACATACCGCCAAAACGGCGATATGGCACCGCTTCGTACCCAGCTTGAAGATGTTTATGGCGACGCTATTGCTTTGCCGCGCAAAAACGATGAGCTCATTGAGCTTGCGGGTAATTTGACCAAAGGAGTTCCTATTGAAACGCCTGTGTTTGATGGCGCGCATGAGGAAGATATTGTTGAAATGCTTGAGAAAGCGGGTCTCACAAGTTCTGGCCAAGAATATTTGTGTGACGGACGGACGGGCGAACAATTTACGCGCCCTGTGACGGTCGGCTATAAATATTTGCTCAAACTGCATCACTTGGTTGATGATAAAATTCATGCCCGTTCTATCGGGCCATACTCTCTTGTTACCCAGCAGCCACTTGGCGGTAAAGCGCAGTTCGGTGGGCAGCGCTTTGGGGAAATGGAAGTTTGGGCTTTGGAGGCGTATGGTGCGGCGTACACCTTGCAAGAAATGCTTACGGTCAAATCTGACGATGTGGCTGGTAGAACGAAAGTCTATGAGAGCATTGTGCGCGGCGATGACGCGTTTGAAGCAGGCATTCCCGAGAGCTTTAACGTACTGATTAAAGAAATCCATGCACTGGGTCTTAATATTGAACTCACGAACGGTTAATAATTTACAGGCGCGCTTTGCGCCGATTAAAAGGAGACGATCATGAACCAAGAGATCATGAACATTTTCAATCCCGCCCAAGAAGGGCCAAGTTTTGATCGCATAAAAATCTCTCTAGCAAGTCCAGAGAAAATTTTAAGTTGGTCATTTGGTGAAATCCGCAAGCCAGAAACCATCAATTACAGAACGTTTAAGCCTGAGAAAGACGGTCTGTTCTGCGCCCGTATTTTTGGCCCGCAAAAAGACTATGAATGTCTGTGCGGCAAATACAAACGTATGAAGTATAAAGGCGTTGTTTGCGAAAAATGTGGCGTTGAAGTTACTGTTAGCCGGGTTCGCCGTGAGCGCATGGGTCATATTGAACTGGCTGCGCCTGTCGCTCATATTTGGTTCTTAAAATCACTACCATCACGCATCGCAACAATGCTTGATATTACTCTCAAAGAAGTTGAAAGCATTTTGTATTTCGAGAGCTTTGTGGTGACAGAGCCAGGCTTGACTTCTTTGAAAGAACGCGAACTTTTGACGGAAGAAGAATTTTTGGACGCCCAGTCTGAATTTGGCGAAGACAGTTTTACCGCCGCCATCGGAGCGGAAGCTGTGCGCGAAATGCTCATCAATCTTGATCTGGAAGCCGAAGTTGACCGCGTGCGCTTCGATATGACGGAAACGGGTTCACAGCTTAAGCTTAAAAAGTACAAAAAACGCCTTAAACTCCTCGAAGCGTTTATCCAATCTGGAAATCGCCCTGAGTGGATGATTTTAACAGTTGTCCCTGTTATTCCGCCAGAGCTACGCCCGCTTGTGCCTTTGGATGGTGGCCGGTTCGCCACCTCTGACCTGAACGATCTTTATCGCCGCGTTATCAACCGTAACAACCGTCTTAAACGCCTTATAGAATTGCGCGCGCCAGACATCATTGTGCGCAATGAAAAGCGTATGTTGCAAGAGAGTGTTGACGCTTTGTTTGACAATGGCCGCCGTGGCCGCGTGATTACAGGTGCCAATAAACGCCCACTTAAATCTATGTCTGACATGCTTAAGGGTAAGCAAGGCCGTTTCCGCCAGAACCTTTTGGGTAAACGGGTCGATTATTCTGGGCGCTCGGTTATCGTGGTTGGCCCTGAATTGATGCTCCATCAATGCGGTATTCCTAAGAAAATGGCGCTTGAGCTTTTCAAGCCATTTATCTACGCCCGTCTTGACGCCAAAGGTCTATCGAGCACGGTCAAGCAATCCAAAAAAATCGTTGAGAAACAGCGCCCAGAAGTTTGGGATATTTTGGATGAAGTTATCCGTGAGCATCCTGTGCTTCTTAATCGCGCGCCAACCCTGCATAGGCTTGGCATTCAAGCGTTTGAACCTGTCCTAACGGAAGGCAAAGCGATCCGCTTGCATCCACTTGTGTGTACGGCTTTTAATGCTGATTTTGATGGCGACCAAATGGCGGTTCATGTGCCTTTGTCTATTGAAGCGCAGCTTGAAGCGCGCGTCTTAATGATGTCTACAAACAATATCCTCTCGCCGTCTAACGGCAACCCAGTCATTGTGCCATCGCAAGATATCATTCTTGGACTTTACTACATCTCTCTTGCTGTAGACGGGGAGAAAGGCGAGGGCCTTATGATCTCTGATATGGCGGAACTTGAAGTTGCGCTTGATGGTGGCCATGTTACTATGCACACAAAAATCAAAGCGCTCTTTGATGTGGTGCAAGAAGATGGCTCTATTGTTCGCGAAGTTGCAGAAACAACGCCTGGTCGTTTCATGGTTGCGGAGCATTTACCAAAGCATAACAAAGTGCACTATTCCATGATCAATCAAGATTTATCCAAGAAAACAATCGGTAAATTGATTGATGTGATTTATCGTCACGCTGGCCAAAAAGCGACGGTAATTTTTTGTGATAAAATCATGAGTCTTGGGTTTAAGGAAGCTTGTAATGCGGGGATATCATTTGGTAAAGACGATATGATTATCCCTGATGCCAAAGCGGTTCTTGTGGGCGATACGCAAGCGCTTGTTTCTGATTTTGAACAGCAATACGCGGATGGCCTTATTACCCGTGGCGAGAAGTATAACAAAGTTGTTGATGCTTGGTCTAAATGTACGGACAAAGTGGCGGATGCCATGATGGACGAGACGGCCAAGCCGCGTAAAATGATCAATTCTATCTTTATGATGGCGGATAGCGGCGCTCGTGGTTCTAAAAACCAAATGAAGCAGCTTGCGGGTATGCGCGGGCTTATGGCAAAACCGTCTGGCGAGATTATCGAAACACCGATTATTTCTAACTTTAAAGAAGGTCTATCTGTTCTAGAGTATTTTAACTCCACGCATGGAGCCAGGAAAGGTCTTGCTGATACGGCACTTAAAACGGCGAACTCTGGGTATCTAACCCGCCGGCTTGTTGATGTAGCGCAGGATTGTATCGTTAACGAACAAGATTGCGGAACGTCTGAGGGCGTGCGTAAAACGCCTGTTGTTGATGGCGGTAATGTAGTTGTGTCTTTGGGTGAAAATATGCTTGGGCGCCTTGTCGCCGAAGATGTGCGTGATCCGCGCAGTGGCGAAGTTATGTTCCCGGCCAATACTTATATTGATGAGGACATTGCCGCTCAGGTGGACGAATCTGGCCTTCAGGATATTGTTGTTCGCTCTCCGCTTACTTGCGAAACTACGCACGGTATTTGCGCCGCTTGTTATGGACGCGATCTTGCTCGCGGCACGAAAATAAATATGGGCGAAGCGGTTGGCGTTATTGCAGCCCAGTCTATTGGCGAGCCAGGTACACAGCTTACGATGCGTACCTTCCATATTGGCGGCACGGCGACAGTTTCTGATAACTCCTCTGTGGATAGTTCCCATGAAGGCAAAATTGTTTATGTTAATGGTAATGTTGTTCAAGACCGTAAAGGCGCTTTCATTGTTATGGGCCGCAATATGCAAGTCAATATTGAGACTGCAAACGGAAAAGTGCTTGAAAACCACAAAATCTCTTATGGTAGTAGTGTTGCCGTTAAAGATGGCGTTAAGATAAAACGCGGTGACAAAATCGCGGATTGGGATCCATATGCGGAGCCAATCATTACGGAAGTTGGCGGCAAAATTAAGCTTCTTGATTTGGTAGAAGGTGTATCTGTTCGCGAAGAAACGGACGAAGAAACTGGCATTACATCCAAAGTGGTTGTTGACTGGCGTTCATCTTCTAAAGGTGGTGATTTGCAGCCTATGGCCATTGTCGCTGGTCAAGATGGCGAGCCTGTGAAAACGGTGAATGGCAAACCTGCTACCTATATGCTTGCGGTTGGCTCTATCTTGTCTGTGAACGACGATGATGAAGTCATGCCAGGTGATCCGCTCGCGCGTATTGCCAAAGGCGGTGCGACCCAGCGTGATATCACGGGTGGTTTGCCGCGCGTGGCCGAGTTGTTTGAAGCCCGTAAGCCAAAAGATGATGCGGTTATCGCTGATATGGACGGCATTATTGAATTTACACGTGAGTATAAAAACAAACGCCGTATTCAAATCACGCCTGATGATGAGACCCTAGAGCCGTCAAGCTTTTTGATCGCCAAGGGTAAGCATATGAGCGTGCGCGAAGGTGACCGCGTTAGCAAAGGTGATTACATTATCGATGGTAATCCCAAGCCGCACGATATTTTGGAAATCATGGGCGTACATGCTTTGGCTGATTATCTGGTTGAAGAAGTGCAAGCGGTTTATCGTCTCCAAGGCGTGCCGATTAATGACAAACATATAGAAGTGATTGTGCGTCAAATGTTGCAAAAAGTTGAAGTCACGGACGAGGGCGATACCAGTCTTCTTAAAGGCGAGCAGCTTGACCGGATTGAATTTGCCAAAACCAATTCTGATTTGCTTGAACGCGATAAAGATAAAATGCCTGCTGTAAGCAAGCCTGTCTTGCTTGGTATTACCAAAGCGTCTTTGCAAACACGATCCTTTATCTCGGCGGCGTCTTTTCAAGAAACAACGCGGGTTCTTACCCAAGCGTCTGTTGAGGGCAAAGAAGACTTGCTTGAAGGCTTGAAAGAAAATGTGATTGTTGGGCGTCTTATCCCCGCTGGTACAGGCGCTAATCTGCGCCGTTATCAAAAACTGGCTAATGACCGTGATACGAAACTCCTTGCGGAGCGGGCGGCTGAAGCGCAATCAACTTCGGACGAAGAATTTCCAAGTGAAATTACAGATGATAACGAATAAGTTTTATTCAGAGTCTATTTATATAAGAATGAATAACCCCGCCCCAAGGGGCGAGGTATCAAAAGAGTGTAAGTTGTTTATCACTGTGTAGTTTTGTATATTCTTTGCCTTGATTTTGGACGTAGCTTGTTATTGTGCTCTCATCTCCGTGACGCCCAACTGTGGATGCAAAATAACCATCACTCCAAAATTCTCCACCCCAAAGTGACTTTTTAACATGAGGACACAACCTAAATATCTCGCGTGCGGTGATATTTTTTATTACAGTGACCAACTTGGTCACTGTATAGGTCGGAACCGACTGTACCAAAAAATGAACATGGTCTTTATCCGTTCCAATCTCCAAAAACTTTAACTGGTAACGATCTTCAATCTCCAAACAAACATCACGTAAAACTTCATCAACTTGGGGGTCAAAAACAGCACGCCTATATTTTGCGGGAAACACAAAATGGTAAAGAAGTATCGTTACGTTATGTCGTTTATGGATATATTCGCTCACGCGAATATTCTACGCCGCAAGCGGCGAGGAATGAAACCCTAAAAAAGATTCAATTATTTGAGAAACTGCAGGCACGTAATCTGGATAAAAAGCGTATCTACTTGATCTTGGATAATGCGCCTTATCACCGCTCCGCCAAGGTAAGACAGTGGCTGGAGCGCAAAGATTGCAAAATAAAACCAATCTGGCTGCCAACATATTGCCCTCATCTAAATGCTATTGAGAGGCTTTGGGGCGTCATGCGCAGGCATGTCACACATAATAAATTCTACCCGACATTTACAAAATTTGGTCATGCAATACTAAAATTCTTACGAGAAACCATACCCAAACAATGGAGAAATTTCCGAGACACCGTAACCGACAACTCCCGAATAATTTCAGATGAAAAATTTCGGGTTATGGAGTAGTGGGAGTATAGCAAAATTTTCGGCTAAACTGGGAGGGAAGGAGACGTTCGAAGCTGAAATTTGATGTCAGTTCTCGGCGTCCAAGCAAACGTCGTTAAGCAGCTTGAAAGCAAAGCAATTTTTGAAATTGGGCAATCCATCCCCAGAACTGACTTAGAAATACCACTACTATGAGTGTTCCATAAACCCGAAATTCTATTCTAGCACTAGCGGCTCTTGGACTAGCTGAAGTCAAAGAAGCAAAGCTTATTACCGTCTGGATCCTTAACATAAGCGCCGTAAAACACCTTGTCGATACGTTGCCCTGGCTCTCCATCACAGGTCGCGCCTAGTTCAATCGCTTTTTTATAGAGCGCAGCTGCACCTTCTTTTGAGCCGCCCGGGAAAGCCACCATAATACCATTGCCCGGATGCGGGTCTTGTTCGTTGAAAGGAATGCACACGGCAATCATTGGTTCGTCCATAGATTTACCAATCATGGCGAGGCGGCCAACGTCCACCAAGACCTCAGCATCGAAAAGCCCTGTGTAAAACTTTTTAGCAGCGTCCAAATCTTTGACGCCGAGTGTTGTATATCCAATCATGTGATGTCCTTTCAAGGGTTCAGGATAGTTAATTAATAGAAGGATTATTTGCGGGCAGATGACCTGTTTTCACATATATTAAGCAGCCCTCTTCCGAGTAAGGATGGTGCTTGGAGAGATGCGGACTGCGCATCCATGTGCCTTTGGGGTAATGCCCATAATCATCTGAGAATGTGCCTTCAAGCACCAGGATTTCTTCACCGCCCCAATGTTTATGCGGATTAAAGACTGTACCCGGTGCCCAGCGTACCAGAGCACACGATTCACCCTCAAAACTGTGCAAGGGTAAAACCGTCAAACCCGGTACAGAACCCGGTTGAAATTTTGCCGCATTTGTATCGATGGAAAACTGCGCTATGTCTCTCTCGTCAAATTGATGAAGTTTGACGAAAATAATGCAGCCCCCCTCGCTATGCGGCCTGTGGATTGAACCAACCGGATTGCGCACATAAGTCCCAACAGGATAATCCCCGTGTTCGTCGGAAAACGTACCTTCTAATACAAGGAACTCTTCTCCGCCGCCATGAGTATGGGGGCTGAAATAGGATTTGGGATCATATTTAACAAGCGATGTTGCCCGGGCCACTTCATCGCCGATCCTATCAAGCTTGCGGCGATGCACACCTGCCATCGGCGAAACCTCCCACGGCAGAGCATTGGTATCGATAACGACGCTTTTAGAAAAATCAGCATTGAGGCGCATGGCGAAATGTTTTATCCTTGAATATATAAATCTATCTAGTACTAGATAGATAGCTGATAAAATTTATTCTTCAAGCAATAAATAACGCGAATTGCCAAGAACACAGAAAGTTGATAACTGGCTCCATGGATAGAACATTACAAATTCTCGATATCGCAGAACGTAAAATGCGGTTAGCAGGTTATAATGCCGTGAGCTACCGTGACATTGCCGCAGAAATAGGCATCAATAGCGCTAGCCTACATTACTATTTTCCCAAGAAAGAAGATTTGGGTGTCGCTTTAGTTCAGCGTTATTCAAACAATTTTAACGCGCGTCTCGCAGACTTGACAATAGATGAACCTAACCCACAAAAGATGATAACCATTTTTATCGGCATTTATCGTTATGCTTTGGAGGAACAATGTTTGGTCTGTTTATGCGCTATCTTAGGCGCCGAAGCTCCGGGCCTTCCCCGCGCCATCACGGCAGAGGTCAAAAACTTTTTTACTGAGAATATAACCTGGCTGACAACGCAGTATCGAGCTTTAGGCTTTACAGTGCCAATCGATCACGCAAAAACCACTCTTGCCTTGCTGGAAGGGGCAATGATTATAAGCTCAGTTAATGATGATATTACCATTTTTAATGCGGCGGCGACTTCAATTAAGGAAAAGCTCTCACTTGCCAAACTTTAAGTCTATCTCATAGACTCTGATGTTAAGCTTCTCCAAATCGATACACCAATTCCAAACAACTGATCATCAGTTCAGCTTTCAAAATACGGTTTCTTCTCTCTAGTTTAAAAATCTGATGCCAAAAAGTCGATAAGCGCTCTGATACGTCTGTTGGGTTTTCCGCTGCCTGGGTAGACAAGCTGTAGTGATGAGTTTGAGGGCGGCGAGAAGTTTGGCAAAAGTTCTATTAGCCGCCCTGCCTTTATATCTTCTTTTACGTCCCAGATTGATTTGAGGGCAATGCCGCGCCCTTCGAGGCACCATTTATGTACTTGCGCGCCATTATTGGTTGCGCGGTTGCCTGACACCGTATAGGCGCGTTGCCGTCCGCTGACCTTGAACATCCATTTGCCGTCAATGACAGGGCCAAATTTCATGATGAGGCAATTATGGCCCTTTAAATCATCAGGATGTTTTGGCGTGCTATACTCAGAATCCTTGATAACCCGAATTTCACCTTGACATTTCCCTCCTGATAGATTCGGCTCATGTTTATGATTAAGCCTGGTTTTTTATCAAAGAGAGAACGCCGTGAGTTGAAGAGTGTCGTGCGTTGTCCGGGCGAGGATCACGGGATCGCGCGGCGGTGCAATGCTTTGCTTTTGTTGGATGACGGTTGGAGTTGTGAGCGGGCTAGTCAAGTCCTTTACCTTGATGATGATACAATCCGCACTTGGTACAAAAAATATGCCGAGGGTGGTTTTGACCTGATGGCGAGTTTTGATTACAAGGGTGGTTTCTCCAAATTGAGTGTGGACATAGAAGCGGCTCTTGTGTCTTGGTTGGGGGCTCGTGTCTGTCAGAATGTACACGAGGTTCGCGCCTTTATCTGGCACAACTGGCAAGTCGATTATTCCAAGTCTGGCTGCATCAAATTACTGCATCGTTTGGGTTTTGAATACAAAAAGCCTACGCCTTTACCAGCTCATATTAACGAGCAGGCACAGGCTGAATTTATAGAGAATTATCAGCGGCTCTTGAACGGCTTAACGCTTGATGAGACGGTATATTTCTGTGATGCTGTGCACCCTGAACATCAATCAAGACCAAGCCGTGGCTGGATGCGCAAGGGTGCGAACATGGCCATAAAACGCAGTACGCGGCGCAAGCGAGTGAATATTCACGCAGCGGTTAATCTGGAGAATTTTGACACACCCTTTATGGATGTGGCCCAGATGGATGTGAACCGGGTTGATAGTGACAACGCCATTCAGTTATTTGAGAAACTTGAAGCACGCAATTTGGATAAAAAGCGTATCTACTTGATCTTGGATAATGCGCCTTATCACCGCTTCGCCAAGGTAAGACAGTGGCTGGGGCGCAAAGATTGCAAAATAAAACCAATCTGGCTGCCAACATATTGCCCGCATCTAAATGCTATTGAGAGGCTTTGGGGCGTCATGCACAGGCATGTCACACATAATAAATTCTACCCGCCATTTACAAAATTTGGCCATGCAATACTAAAATTCTTACGAGAAACCATACCCAAACAATGGAGAAATTTCCGAGACACCGTAACCGACAACTTCCGAATAATTTCAGATGAAAAATTTCGGGTTATGGAGTAGATTGAGTATACTCATCAAAACTCCATTCTTAGCAATGTGTTTGTACATGGATGTGAGCGCCTAAGCATCGCTGAGACTTAAAAATTAATTCACTTTAAAGTAGAGTCAGCAAAACCATTGCTCCGCATCGCTCCAGACGCTTTATTTAGCAGTAATCATTTTCTCTATAATTGGAACTCTTGTGTCAATATGGTTTTTAATTGGCATAAAGCGCTTTAAAATGGGCAAACCCCCGAAAACGTCACTGGATTGCACCGCACGTATTTATTTGGGCCAAATCTCACTTGGTAATCTGAAAATCGTTTGTCAGGTATTGCGTAATCCGTGAGGATAAAATGTGCGCCAAGAGAAAATGTTTTATCTCGCCGTTTGGTGTCATTTAACCGTGACTGAATTGTGTGTACATCCGCTTGAACGGTTATCAACAAATCGTTTCTTATAAATCGTCTACTGTCCGGATAATTTGGGTCTGGAACGCGTAGCCATGCTGTATTTTTTTGGCCCTCTCCAACACTCGTAAAGAACAGTTTATGTTTCAAATCGGGTCGTGCTTTTTCATACCGATTGGTAGGTTTTTTCTTATTCAACAGTAGAAACATTACCTTGCCAGATATGTCCTTGAGTTTAGGCCAACCGTCTTCTCTAATGGCTTTATTTAAGTTTCTATGAGAGCCCTGAATGTCTTGGGGGGTAATGATTTGCGATTTCTTAAAAACGGTCAAAATTTCACCTTCAAGGTCTTGCCAGGCCTTCAATCCAAAATTTGGTTCAGGTATAGGTTTATATGCTTCTGCCAAGGCTCGTTTTTGGCCTTCTTTCGCTTCAATTTGAATAATGATTGGAAAATGGCCAGGGTTTGAGTCCGACCATGTTTTGATTTCTGTCAAACACTTTTTAAGTAACAAGCATGTGCTTTCAACGTCAATTCCTCCATGGAATACTTTAAACCCAGGTTTTCGGAGGTCACCGTTAGGGTCATAATTGATGGAACTGGGAACATCACTTGATTGCAAGACCCTTAATGCGCCAGGATTAGAAAATTTTCCACCTTTCGGATCGTAATGAATATCTAGTTCAAATTGGCGCATTCCCAATTCTAGTTGTGTGGAAATCGGAATGTGGGTGAAGTCAAGTGCTGGCAATAGTTTTGACGCTGGCCAACTTTTGCTTTCCTTGTAGTCCAAAAGCCGTATTAGCGTTTTTAGTGCTCCATTTGGCGCAATATGGTATGAATTATGAGTGCCAATATATTGTAGCTGATTTAAGTGTAATTCACCAATGTTACCTGAAACTTCTCTATCAGATGCGAATTGAGAAGTTTGTGAACTCGCCGTGCTGCATCCTAGTAACGTAGAAATTAGGGTGCACAGCAGTAAGCAGTTTTTGAGTTTTAAGGACATATCATCTGTCTCCATAATCAATAATTGGTTTGAGTTTAGCATGTTTTATTTCAATTTAATAGGCGTTACTTAGATTGCAAATATAAAAAAGTATTTTATATTTGCAATTGTGTTTTAAATGTGCAACAATTTTGTCAAAATTTGTATTTAAGGGAGATGGTTCATGCAAAATCACTTAAAAAAGTCCACATTAAAGAGGGGCATATCAATATTCGCAATGCTTTCGGCTCTTATGACGGCGTCCGCATACGCTCAAACTGCAAACTCCGACGGAGAAGAGGATGCTTCTGAAATACGCGTGGAAGAGGAAATTGTTGTTACTGGCATACGATCCCGCACTCACAATATTGTTGGCGTAAAAAGAAGTTCTTTTGTAATCCAAGATTCCCTGACAGCGGATCAAATCAAGCTTTTGCCCGACAATTCTCTCGCAGAGGTTCTAGGTCGCATAGCTGGTGTTAGTACGGATCTTGGATTTAACGGCACGCAAGCAAGAACAGCCACAGTCCGTGGATTCGATTCTCGTTACAATAGCACTGAAATAGACGGCGTTCCTGTTTGGAACTCTAGCCGTAACAACCGCGGTACGCAGCTGGATGTATTTCCTTCTTCGGCTATCAATCAAGTAGATGTGTATAAAACAATTACGCCAAGTATGGACGGAAATTCTGTCGGTGCGCATTTGTCTATGCGAACAATTCGTGCATTTGATAAGGGTATAGAGCCGTACATGAAAGCGTCTATATCTAAGGGTTTTTATAATAAAAATGGTGAACCATCTGATGGAGAGGGGTCGTATCGTGTTGATGCGGTTGGTACAACCACATTTGGACCCGACAATAAATTTGGTGTTGTGTTAGGGCTGGATCTGCAAAAGCATGAATACACAAACGAATTATTTGATGTTACGGGTTACTCCCAAATCAATGGTAACGATGTTCCCAATGGTAATCTCTATCGCGGTAAGTTCCAGCCAAAAATCAAACGGACAGGTGTGTTTGGTAAGTTGGAGGCGCGCGAATCAGACCAGTATTATACATTTCTAATGGCTAATTATTTTCGCGAGGATGATGTAGAGACCTTTAACTATACGGGTGTCTTTGTTCCATCAAAAAAGGTGACCAATGCTGGCAAGGGAACTGGTGATTTCACCAAAGGTACTGCTGAAGCTTATTTTGAGGATTACTCACTCGACCGTGAAACTCTTCTTCTGGCTACAGGGCTGGATTACAGAATCGGAGAACTCAGCAGCGTCGAATTACGTGGTTCATATACAGATATGAACCACAGAGAGGTTCTGTCACGTTCAAGGCAGTTTCAAGTGGGTAAATTGTCTGGGAGCTATGACATTGGCAATGACAAACATCTTGTAACACTGGATCCTGCGTCGGTTGCACGTGTATCTGACCCTGCAAATTGGGTGCATAAAAAGAAAAAAGCTCCATGGGATTTTGTTATTCCACACAATGACAGCGTTTATTCATTGAGCGCTCAGTACAAATACAACGCCCATCCTACTTCTGAAGGTTTTGGTGTCGTCGCAGGAGTCGAATGGAGAAAGCTTAGTAGAGTTTTTGATCAATCATTCGTTTCTTATAAGAAAGTTCCAAAAAAATCTTTATTTTTGGATAAAGTTCTGCATCCAAATGGAGATTTTCAAACAACGCCTGATGGTGTCAATACAACGTTTATCGATGGGCCAGCTTATTGGGCTGCTGTATCTGCTCTAGGGGCAACAACTACCAGCAAAGAATTGGGGTCGGACTACACACTTGATGAAAACGTGTATGCATTTCATGCAAACCTAATGTACTCTGGTGCAAACTACCGCATTATGGGCGGTGCTAGAGTTGAAGTAACAGACTATACAAATGATTCCGCCGTTATCGAGGGAAAAGTGGTTACTCCAGAAACAAGAGAAGCTAAGTATACTAATTTTTTACCTAATGTCCAAGCAATATATAACATTAAAGACAATCTTAAATTTCGTGTAGCCTTTACGAAAACTTTAGCCCGGCCGGACTTCGCTGATTTTGCAATGGGGACGTCAATATCGTTCGATAAGAATAACAATAAAGTTATTAAAAGAGGGAACCCTGATTTAGATGCCAGATTGTCAAGTAACTTAGATGCTAGTTTAGAATATTACTTTAGTGGCGGCCTTATTTCCGTTGGCGGGTTTTATAAAAATATTGACAATGAAACCTTTGAGCAGGTTATACAGACACGAGATGCAAATGATGTTGTTACGCTTACTGAAGTGCTACCCCTAAATTCTGGAAGTGCGAAGGTTAAAGGACTTGAATTGGTGCTTATCAAGGATAGCTTTGAACAACTGCCAGGTTTTCTAAGTGGTCTTGGGTTTAACGGGAACCTGACAATCATGGATGGTCAATGGGATGTGGTCTTTAAAGATGGGACGAGGCGATCAATTAATGGGTTGAGAAATCAACCAAAGTGGATCGCTAACCTAAACCTTGTCTATAATTACGATAAGTTTGGTGCCAGCTTAGGATACCGCTTACGGGGTAAGACTTTCAGAGGTAAATTCGGACCAAATGTGTTTGATGATGATGGACAATTAGATAAAGCGCTTACTGAGGCGGGTGATTTGTGGGCCGATAATTACAACCGACTCGATCTAAAGGCTCACTATGCGGTTACTGATAAATTCACAGTATTTAGTTCTGTCAAAAATTTGACAAATGAGGCTTGGGTTGAACAAAAAGGTCTTGATAATTCATTGTCCCGCTCGATAAATGGTGGACGCACAATTTGGCTGGGACTGAAGTTTGAGAACTAAAGTCTAGAGCAACGAAAATGTGAACTTTTAAAGCCGTGCTTGGAATGTTTCTGAGTACGGTTTTTTATTGAGGTTGGGTAATGACTGCATTACTACAACTACGATTCAATATAATTTCGACAGTAATTATGGCTGCATCTTGTGCGATATTCACATTGATTTGCTAGCCTGAGCTTGACTTTTGTATGAAATTGACTACAATATAGATACATACAGTGTTTTTGTCAAATGATTTGGGGAATAGGCATGGTTTGTAAATCTATATTTTTAGGTGTATTTTTCCTTCTTTGGAGTGCTGAGGCATTTGCTGCTCAGGAAGAATGTGCGGCCTCATCGCCTTCAAGCGTAAAAAACAAAATGGAAATGTTTAAAAAAGCTTCCACTTACCCTGATTTTACATTGGTTTGTGCGCATCGCGGCGTATGGTTTAATTATCCCGAAAACTCTAGAGGAGCAGTGCAGAAGGCCATAGATTTGCACATAGATTGTGTTGAAAATGATTTGAGGATGACAAAGGACAGTGTCGTTGTTGTTTTTCACGACAAGGAACTTGATGCACGAGTTACAAAAATCGTTGACAAAACTCACGTACCCGCGACTGGGTTTCTTGATAATTATACATTTGCTGAATTGACTGAACATTACCGGTACCTGGATCGTAATTCAAATGTAACTAGCTCGACTATCCTGTCACTTGACGAGTATCTTAAGCTAACCAAAGGCAAAATTATAGTTAATCATGAGGTCAAGGGCAAGAAGGATACTTGGGAACGGCTTTTTCGTACAACATTGCAGAAAACTAAAGACGCGGGGATGTTAGATCAGGCTATATTTAAAGGAAGGTTTACTTACGAAACTTACCTGAAATACATAGAGGGCATTGCGACGCCTGACGAGGTCATATTTACACCCGTGTTTTTTGAGGAAACAGAAAACCTGGAAATTGAATTCAACAAATATTTTAATAAAGGGTTTCGTAATTTTGAACTTTCAATTCAATCACCAAATGATAAAATTTTACTGCAACTGGCTCGTAAAGTCAGGAATGCAAACGGGCGGGTAGGTCAATTTGATGATATCCCAGAAACGGGGAGGGGTTCTTTTTGGCTTGGAGCCTGGGTGGATCCTCAGGATTTTCATCAGAAACAACACAAAAGGAATGATTCTCGAACGGATTGGGACTGGTTAATGGGAGTTTCCATGGCGAATTATATAATTACTGATCGGCCATGCACTATGACGGATTATCTGGTGAAAAGAGGTTTAAGGGATAATACGCCAGCCCCAACTTAGGTATTTCTTCAATAAGGTGTGTGAGTTTTAGCTAGGCATGAGGTGTTAGTTCCAACGTAGATTTTTTGATTTGTCACTATAGCTGTTACTGGAGGGTTGTTATGTTTTATTTACCACGTATGTGTCTTCATACGTTTAAATTGTGCTTTGTTTTGTCGTTATTTGTTTTATCATCAAGCATGTGGGCGGTGGCCGCAGCTGATGATAGTGGAGAAAACGGGAAGAAAAAGGGGGTGTATTTACCATATCGTCTTTCAGATATTGATGCAAATGGCACTACTGTTGATTCAAAATTTTTAAAGCAAAGAGATTTTGAGCGATTGAATCATATTCCTGAGGGATCGTTGGGTTCGTTTTTTTCATGGTCTGATGGTCTTTACTATATTCACCCTGATGCTGGTGTGACTGGTACAGCTGAATTGTACTCATTCCACCGCGAATTTAATCCAGATCCCGCTCACTATCCCTCAGGCAAGTTTGATGAAGTCAAGCTTGCGATGTATTATCGTCCGTATAGCACTGTTGTGGATACAGGGCGACAAACGTTTTATAGTGCATATTATAAGAGTAAGGTTCGCTGGTATGCTGCTGCGTTTTTCCCCCTTTGCCAGGTAGCTGATGGTTCGTATATTTATACAAATAAGGATCCCTCGCTTGTCAGAGGTGATCTTTCTGTTCGACTCCTTGAAAACGAACCAAACCAGACACAAAGGTTAAAACAAAAATCTTATTATGTTGGTACTGGATATAGTCCAAGCTATCTTAGAACGAATATCTGCGCTGGCCAAACGGCTCATCCTTTGGGGAACATAAAATTTAAGTTGAGACGGTCGGCAATATCAGTGCCAAACGTACTCGCACACTTCAACTTTGATGATACTTCTTGTGATACAAGTGGTAAATATTGTGGTGAGTTTTATTTTTCAGATTATGGGAAAGATCGTTTTGACAGTGATAAGAGTGCTTTGATTTTCAACAGTTCTAAGAACTCCACCTTCGTGTTACCACAAAATTTGTTAAACGCCTTATCAAAGCGCAATAAATTTGTTATCGGCTTCTGGGCAAAAATTCCAAAAGCTTCCACATTAAAAGACGGGAATTTGCGGTCAATCTTTTTCGGGATAAACAGGCAGGAGGAAAAAGGGGAATATTTAATGCCTGTGGGGTTGTCGATAGAGACTTCAAAAATGGACAAGGAGGTACATTATGCAATTAATCGGAGTTTCCTGAACATGAAAAGCAAGGAAAGAATTGAGAGAATTGGCAATTTTGGTGATAATAGCATTGTAAAACCATTTGTTTCTGGTGACAATAGCATTGTAAAACCATTTGTTTCTAGAGCTGATTTTGACTGGAAGTTTTCTTTACCTACTCCATTTGTAATTTCAAAAGATTCCTCCTCCTGGGTTTATTTTGTTATGGCCTATGATGAAGGGCGAGCAGAGGTTTACATGTATAATCCCAAGGATATAGGCGGCGATTGGACAGTACGGTATTTTAAAAAGCAATACATTTTGATGAATAATGATTTAGCTGGTGATCTTATGAAATGGGGATTTGGTGTACCAGGCGCAGATGTCACTCTGCACGATAAGTATTTAACCATACTTGGAATTGACGGTGTAACGGTGCTGAACCACGGAACTATGAGAAATAAAGAGCAACAGGTTAGGGCTTTATTTAATGAGGCTATTCTTGGGAACAACCCAGGGAGTCCGAATTGAGTACTTGGCGTCACGAATGTGTCAGATATTTTATCTGTTTATTCCAAAAAATGCAATAGGGTCGTGGTTAACCAAGAATAACAAAAGCATGCAAGGGCATGTAGCTATCTGGGTTTGCTCAGGGGTAACGGATACTTGATTCATATATTGGATGGCAGTCAGGAAAAAATATTCGTCAAGGAAAAATTTGAGCCGTATCAATCGCGGTAGTGCACGAAAATTATCCAGAACGTGACGCACAAAGAGAAACAAAAATATCATTAGAGATTTTCCCAATCAAAACTTTTGAGTCTTCAATATTAGTTTTTTGAGTGCTATTAATATGCTCTAGAAAAGGTACGACTAAACAGGCAACACTGAGGTACTCCCCAATAATCGGACAGTTTTTGGTGTGATTTAAGCTACGCTTTTGGCTGACCAGTCATGGTTTCTTTCGTTTCTGTTTTGCCAATAAACCACATCGAGCGTTTGGCAGCAATGGGCTTTGTGGGGTCTTTTGGTGTTGTAGAACTTCATCCACTTGCCGATCCCAGCTTTGGCCTCGCGCCCGCCGCTCCAAGCATGTAAATATACGCACTCATATTTAAGAGAGCGCCAGAGCCGTTCGATAAAAATATTGTACCCAAAGGGCAAGCTCTCGAGAAACCGACCTTTGCCGTCCATGGATATTTTGATGCCAGCAACCTTGAGCGTATCAATCCACTGCCATGATGTGAACTGGCTACCTTGATCGGTGTTAAATATCTTGGGTGGGCCAAAACGGGCAATGGCTTCGTTCAAAGCCTCAATACAAAACTCCGCATCCATAGTGTTAGACACTCGCCACGCCAGCACTTTGCGCGTTGCCCAGTCCATGATGGCCACCAGATAAGAATCCTTTGTGCATCGGGATATAGGTAATATCGGCGCACCAAACACGGTTGACCTGCGTGATGTTCAGATGTTTTAACAGATACGGATATATCGTGTGCCCCTTGGTCGGTACACTTGCCTTGCCCCGCAAAACACTTACAAGCTTGGGAGAGAAAATCAAAATTCATTCATGCTCAAGTGTACTCACACGCCAAAGCGTCTTCTGCCAAGCGGTTCTTGGGGGAATTGATTGATAAAACACCCTTTACCATAAAACCCATACAGGTGGATGGCGGCTCGGAATTCATGGCAAAATTTGAACAGGCCTGTGAAGATGTAAACATTCCACTCATCGTCTTGCCGCCCAGCAGGCCAACATATAACGGCGGCGTCGAGAGAGGAAACCCAACCTTCAAGGAAGAATTCTATTACAAAAGAGACCTCTTGGCTGACAGCATCGGAGCCATGAGATTTGAACTCCGAAAGGCGGTTGAAAAATACAACACATACAGACCACATCACGCCCTTGCAGGGCTAACACCAATGGCCTATATCCAAAATACCCAAAAGGCGGATGAGTCTCAAAACACATGAACCTATACAGTCCCATAATACTTGCTTCTCTTGAGATGATAACTTAATATCATCTAACACAGAAGACTGTACACCTAGGCTCCCCGCTTTAATTTTATGGAAAAATGTAGAAAAATAAACCGCCAAGTTTTGGGCGGGCTTTTAAAGGCGTTAAAGCTCGCCTTTAATAAATTTCATAATGCCAGAAAAATCTAAATCGTCTTTTCCCTGTGTTTCCATCTGAGCATAGAGCGTTTCGGCATGCGTGCCTAGCGGCGTTTCAGCTTTGACGCTCTTGGCCGCATCTTTGGCGAGGCGCATATCTTTAAGCATCATGGCAGCCGTAAAGCCTGCCGCGTAGTTACGGTTTGACGGCGCGGCAGGCACGGGGCCAGGGGCGGGGCAATAGCTGGTCATGGACCAGTTTTGGCCTGATGCAGTTGAAGAAATATCGTAAAATGTTTGCGCGTTCAGTCCCAGTTTTTCAGCCAAAGCAAATGCTTCGCATGTCCCGATCATAGATATGCCCAGCAGCATATTATTGCACACCTTGGCCGCTTGTCCATTGCCCGCAGCGCCCGCATGAAAAATGTTCTTACCCATTTTTTCTAAGATTGGCTCGGCTTTGGCAAAGGCGGATTTTGTGCCGCCCGTCATAAATGTAAGCGTTCCTGCCGTAGCGGCCGTCACACCGCCAGATACGGGCGCATCAACCATGGATAGGCCTTTGGTCTCGGCTGTCTCTATCACAGCGCGGGCGCTGTCTATGTCGATGGTGGAGCTATCGATTAGCAGTGTATTTTTATGAGCGTTTTCAATAATACCATTTTTGCCAAAATATACATCGCGCACATGCGTGCCTGCTGGCAGCATCGTTACAACAACATCTGCGCTTTTAATTGCATTTAATACAGAATTAGTTGCAATACACCCTGCTCCGACTGCCTTATCAATAGCATCTTTCGAGAGATCAAAAGCGCGTATAGTATGGCCTGCTGCCGCTAAATTAGCCGCCATGCCGCCGCCCATATTGCCAAGCCCTATAAATGCAATTATGCTCATAGTAATATCTCCAAGTTTCCTTTTAGGCATGATAGTTTTCATATACTGTTTAGAAAAATTGGTAAATAGGGAGCATCATTGGTAATTTCTGAATATTGATCAAAAAAATGTTAGGTCCTGACTCTAGATAACACCGATTAGGTTTTGTATATGGGACATATGAGGAAGAGTAGAATTAGCTGTTTAGTCCGACAGTGTGCTGGTGTTGTGTATAGTGATCTGTCAACCAAGGAAGTTTTATGAGACAAGTATTACACGAAAGCGCCAAGACGACGTACATTACGAGAGCAGAGCTACAGCGATCGCAAGCTTCAACCCAAGCATTAGCCTTGCAATACGGGTTGAATCTTTTTTAGGGTTTCATTCCTCGCCGCTTGCGGCGTAGAATATTCGCGTGAGCGAATATATCCATAACGACATAACGTAACGATACTTCTTTACCATTTTATGTTTCCCGCAAAATATAGGCGTGCTGTTTTTGACCCCCAAGTTGATGAAGTTTTACGTGATGTTTGTTTGGAGATTGAAGATCGTTACCAGTTAAAGTTTTTGGAGATTGGAACGGATAAAGACAGAGGTGATCCTATGATTTGGACCATGTGGCAGCTTAAATAAGGTGAATTGCTGTTATCATTATGCTGCCAATTTCTCTGGTTGTGTTTTCATGTCATAGGTTTCGCCTGGTGTCAATATTCCGTGCGTTGAATGAGGGCGCTCGGTGTTGTAATAAGTAATCCATTCGCCAATATCCCGCTTGGCTTGCGGGCCATTTTCAAAGGCTCGCAAATATACGCATTCATATTTCAAAGACCGCCAGAGCCGTTCGATCATACGGTTGTCAATCCAGCGGCCTTTGCCGTCCATGGAGATTTTGACGCTTGCATCTTTCAATACCTTTGTAAATTCATGGCTGGTAAATTGGCTTCCCTGATCTGTGTTGAAGATTTCCGGCGGGCCATATCTGGCCAAGGCTTCTTTGAGGGCCTCGGTGCAAAACTCAACCTCCATCGTGTTGGACAACCGCCACGATAGCACCTTACGGCTATACCAATCCATAACCGCAACAAGGTACAAAAACCCTTTGCGCATGGGAATATAGGTAATATCTGTGCACCAAACCTGATTGGGTCTGTTGATATTAAGCTTTCCCAGCAGGTAGGGATAGACTTTGTGTTTCGCGTGTTTCCTACTGGTATTGGGCGTTTGGTATATGGGTACGAGCCGCATGAGGCGCATCAAGCGGCGGATACGGTGCCGGCCAGCCTTGTGGCCTTGGCGCTGCATATACCGCGCCATTTGCCGAGACCCATACCACGGTGTTTTGAGAAACTGCTTGCACAAGAGGCAGGCTGCGCACTCAATAATCCGCATGAACCTCAAATTCTCGGCGCTCTCCCCGACGCGGTGATAATACAGCCCAGAGCGCACAAAGGATAAAAGTGTGCACTGGCGGCGAACGCTCAGCCTTGTATGATTTTTATCAATACACATTTGCCTTCGCTCCTTGCTTAACGACCGAAGGCCTTTTGCAAAAAATCCCGCTCCACCACCAGCTGACCAATCTTGGCGTGCAGCTTATCAAGCTCTGCCTCACTCGTTTGTCCTTGCCCGGCACCTCGTTTGCTAAAGGCATCTGCCATGTTTTTTATGGCAGAACGTTTCCACGCACTGATCATATTGGGGTGAACGCCGTGCTTGGCGCTCAGCTCGGCCAGCGTCAGTTCCTCGCGGATGGCATCGAGCGCCACACGGGCCTTAAACTCTGCTGAATGTCGTTTTCTCTTGGTCATTGTAAATCGTCCTTTCTAAAGCACAATTCACCTTAACACATGGTCCGAATTTATAGGACCACCTCTTAGCTTGTATGCAAAGAAAGTAGAAACTAACGCAAATGAGCCGATTAGGTTGGGAGTGTTGGGCTTGGATTGTCAGGAGTTTTAGGGATAAAATTTTTACACTGGATATGTGGTAAGTTCAACTTACACTTTGGGCACATATGTTATGATGACGCCATGCCGATTCTATTCAAATCTAAAGACCGAACATTTACGGGCCCTGCTGAAAATGGCGAAAGCCATTGGAAGTACTATGATAGATCAGCAAGACCCGAAGCTGCAAAAATGCGCGACAAGGTCGAAGAGATGTTATCCAATTATCCCGAAGAACACCCACCTGATTTAGTTAGTCGCTTGAAGTCTCGAAATAACGACGTTTTTACGAGTGCGATGTTTGAACTTATCTTACATGAAATGCTCATTAAAACAGGGCATACGATATTGGCAATTGAACCGGAAATTTCCACAGGTGATAAGCGCCCGGATTTTCTTGTACAGGCTCCAGATGGAGAAAAATTCTATCTAGAGGCACTAAGTTATGCTAAAATTCGTCAGGATGAAAAGGCTGGAAACTCCATTCAGAATGATTTTCGTAATGCAGCGAATGAAATCGATTGTGATTACTACTTGGATGTCAAAATTACAGGCTTACCTAAGCAACACCCTTCACAGAAAAAATTTAAGCATGCGCTACAAACTTGGGCGAAAGATTTAACCAATGACGAGAAGCAAGCAAAGGCAAGGCCCTTCATTTGGGAAAGCAACGGCCTAAAGGTTGTAGCGAAGGCGCTATTCAAAAAGGTGAATACAGATGGGCGCAACATTGGCATGGAATTCGGAACGCCGGGTTTTGTGCCACAAGATGGAGGTTTGAAATCTGCCTTGAAGACGAAAATGAAAAAATATGGTGAGCTTGATTTACCGCTGTGTATAGCAATTACTCCTCATAAACTATTTGTGGATTTTGATGAGTGTATTAACGCTTTATTTGGCAACTCAGCTGTTACATTTGATCCTGACGACATCCAAGGCAGCGTTCGTAATACTAGAGATGATGCGGGTCTTTGGCGCTCTAGAGCTGGGCGATATACACGTTGCAGCGCTGTGCTCTTTTTTAAAGGCTTAACAGAATGGTCTATGGCAAAACAGGTTGGTAAACTCGTACATCACCCTGAGGCACGCCATCCACTCATAGGCAGTTCCTTGCCCGTGCAAAGCTTTAGGCTTCAAGGTGAATACCTGGAGTCAGTGTCCGACGAAGTGCCGTTAGGTGAATGTTTTGACCTTCCATTTGAGTGGCCTGAATAATCATTCCGCGAGGTGAATTATTCCATTCGTTGAATATTTCCCAGGGTTTCATTTTGGGCATTTCAAGTCTACAAGCTAACGTCTGCTAAGGGGATTTTTGTTCCTAAAGCATTTATATCCAAGTTTACGCCAATCCACCCTGAAACCCTTCTGTCTCAGCTTCGCTTGAAAGAGCAATACGGATTTTGCCTTTGCAGTTCCATTGGTGGCAGTGGAGGTTTGCTTCGAATTCATCGAGGTAGAGTTGGCGTGAGTAAGGTTTGTCGATGTAGTCTGATACAAATTCATACCATGTGTAGCCGCACGATTTGCAGGTAGATTCAATACGGTCGTTAGTTCCGAGGTCGAGAATTTGTATGCGGGATTTCCAACTCACCAGAAATCCTCCGCCCTTGGAATACGGGTGAAAGAAATTTTGCCGCCAAGATTGCCGCCGGGCGGGAGTTTCCACGACCCCATTGTTACCAGTGATTTTCCGTAGCGGCTATTTAACCCATCGATTGCATTTGTTATGGATTCCTATTTCTGTCTTTCAGGATCATCATTGATAAGCATATCAAGTTGGCGGGTGTCCGAGTGGGTAAGATCACCAAGTGTTACGCCAACACGAACAATCTTTATGTTTTTGGGAAGCGATTGCCGTGCTTGTGCCCACATTGCATCAAGAGCTTTCAGACACGCTTGGTCATCATTGGCCATGTGCAGCTTGTGTTTTGTTGACCAGCCTTTCTCTTTCATGGAACCACGGCGCAGGCTTAACCACATATAAACAATGCTATACTCCCACTACTCCATAACCCGAAATTTTTCATCTGAAATTATTCGGAAATTGTCGGTTACGGTGTCTCGGAAATTTCTCCATTGTTTGGGTATGGTTTCTCGTAAGAATTTTAGTATTGCATGGCCAAATTTCGTAAATGTCGGGTAGAATTTATTATGTGTGACATGCCTGTGCATGACGCCCAAAAGCCGCTCAATAGCATTTAGATGCGGGCAATATGTTGGCAGCCAGATTGGTTTTATTTTGCAATCTTTGCGCCCCAGCCACTGTCTTACCTTGGCGGAGCGGTGATAAGGCGCATTATCAAGTATCAAATAAATACATTTTTTATCCAGATTGCGTGCCTCCAGTTTTTCAAATAATTGAATGGCGTTGTCACTATCAACCCGGTCCACATCCATAAAGGGTGTGTCAAAATTCTCCAGATTAACCACTGCGTGAATATTCACTCGCTTGCGCCGCGTACTGCGTTTTATGGCCATGTTCGCATCCTTGCGCATCCAGCCACGGCTTGGTCTTGATTGATGTTCAGGGTGCACAGCATCACAGAAATATACCGTCTCATCAAGCGTTAAGCCGTTCAAGAGCCGCTGATAATCCTCTATAAATTCAGCCTGTGCCTGCTCGTTAATATGAGCTGGTAAAGGCGTAGGCTTTTTGTATTCAAAACCCAAACGATGCAGTAATTTGATGCAGCCAGACTTGGAATAATCGACTTGCCAGTTGTGCCAGATAAAGGCGCGAACCTCGTGTACATTCTGACAGACACGAGCCTTTAGCCAAGACACAAGAGCCGCTTCTATGTCCACACTCAATTTGGAGAAACCACCCTTGTAATCAAAACTCGCCATCAGGTCAAAACCACCCTCGGTATATTTTTTGTACCAGGTACGGATCGTGTCATCATCAAGATACAAATATTGCGCTATTTGTTGACAGCTCTTGCCATCATCCAACAAAAGCAAAGCATTACACCGCCGCGCTATCCCGTGATCCTCGCTCGGACAACGCACGACACTCTCCAACTCACGGCGTTCCCTCTTTGATAAAAAACCAGACTTAATCATAAACATGAGCCCAATCTATCAGGAGGGAAATGTCAAGGTGAAACTCGGAGTATCAAGAATTCTGGGTATATAGCACTTATTAGCCTTTAAAATCGTCCATATCTTTGGCCGTGGTAAAGACTGTGTCCAAAATAGAGATAGCTTCGTGAACATTTTCTTCGCTAATAATAAGTGGCGGAGTAATACGCAAAACATTGTCACCAGCATTGCCGATTAATAATTTATGCTCGCGCGCTAGATTGCGCACATCCAAAGCTTTTTTCTTAAGCTTCATACCACACAAAAGGCCTTTGCCGCGCACATCCTCAACCACATCTGGATGTGTGTCTTTTAGTGCTTCAAATTGCTGTGTTAAATAATTAGAGACTTTATTGACATTGGCCATAAGGTCAGGATTAGTAAGTTCGTCAAACACCACATTGCCAACGGCCATCGCCAAAGGCCCACCGCCATAAGTCGTGCCGTGTGTCCCAACAACCATGCCTTTGGCTGCGCGCTCTGTAGCAAAACATGCGCCCATAGGGAAACCACCGCCCATGCCTTTGGCCACAGCCATTACATCAGGGTCAGCATGGCCATCAGCCCATTGATGCGCGAAGAGCTTGCCCGTGCGCCCAGCCCCGCTTTGCACTTCGTCATAAATTACCAGCGCGCCATGGTCATCGCATAATTTGCGCACGTCTTTAAGGAATTGCACTGGCAATGCCCTTACGCCGCCTTCTCCTTGTACTGGCTCGATCAAAATCGCGGCCGTCTTGTCGCTAATGGCATTTTTTATGGCATCAAAATCTCCGAACGGAAGATTGGTAAAGCCTGGAAGCTCTGGCCCAAAGCCCGCCATATATTTTGGATTACCGCCAGCATGTACCGTTGCCAAAGTACGTCCATGAAACGCGCCTTTGCAGGTCAGGATTTCATAGCGCTCTTTATCACCTTCTACATAATGGCAACGCCGTGCAGTTTTCATCGCTGTCTCGACAGCCTCTGCGCCTGAATTGGTGAAAAAGACTTTGTCTGCGAATGTAGAGGCGCAGTATTTATCGGCCAATTTATATTGATCTTGAACGCGGAACATATTGGAGAGATGCCAGAGTTTTCCCGCTTGTTCTTGCAAAGTATTTACAAGCATTGGGTGATTATGACCAAGGTTGTTCACAGCTATACCTGCGATAAAGTCTAGATATTTCTCGCCGCTTTTTGTGTAAAGATATACCCCTTCGCCGCGCACAAACTCCTGTGGAGGCGGTGAATAGCAATTATAAATGTGATCATTTTCAGCCATGATGTATCCCTTAATTTCTTGGCATATTTTCAGCAAAACTATTTAAGCTTTAAGGCGCCACCCTGATTTCAAAACTTTCAAACAAGTAATAAATAAAATGAGATTAAGAATAGATGTATAAATCACACCTGTCATAATACTACCATCCGCCTGCCCCAAAAACCCATATCGAAAACCATCAATAAAATAAAACAGTGGATTAACGAGTGACATTTTCTGAAAATATTCTGGTAGGATATTGATGTGGTAAAAGGTACCCGATAGCATGCTTAGCGGCGTAATGATGAATTGGTTGACGGCTGCAAGTTGATCAAATTTTTCTGCCCATATACCAGACAGAAGGCCTATCATAGCAAGGCAAGCGGCGGCTGAAAAACTATAATAAAGCACAGCCCAAGGCACCATAGGTATTATCAATGTAAAGAAAATGGATAACGCCACAAATGTTGAAGCTGCAACCAAAATACCGCGCGTTATCGCCCCGCCTATATAACCAACAGCTATCTCCGTGTAAGACAATGGCGGCATTAAAATGTCGGTTATGGAGCCATTTACTTTGGAGGTCATCATTGAGGAAGAGGAATTGGCAGATGCGTTGTTTAAAATACCCATCATTATCAGGCCTGGGATTAAAAACTGAATGAACTCAGTACTATTACCGCCGCTTCGCCCTGGGAAGGCCAAAATAAATACAGTCATCAACAATACATTCGAGACCATAGGGGCAAGCAGGGTTTGCGGAATAATGCGCAAAAACCGCCTGACCTCTTTTTTATAAAGTGTCCAAAGTCCCATCCCGTTAATACGGCCAAATTCCCGCTTTGTGTTTGAGACCGAATTTATTATCAAGCTATCCGCTAAATGCGTATTTGCACTCATATTTTGTCCTTAATATTATTATCGGCTCTATCACAACAAATTAGGGGCGCCAAGGTTCAAATAGGGCTAATTATAAAAAAGAAAAATCACGTTTCGACATTAGAGCAAACACAATATATAGAAAACTGTGGATAGGTTTATAGCTTATCTTGTGTCCATAAAAAATATATATACTGTATTTTGTGAAATACAGCTAGTTTTGGTACAAATTTGACAACTAGCGACTACATCTGGTGTTTAGAGTGACAATTTGCACATATATTTTTACACATATATTTTTAAAGGAGAATTAAAATGGCATGGACTGAAGAACGGGTAAAAGTTCTAACTAAATTATGGATGAATGGCCTGAGCGCTTCGCAAGTTGCCAAACAGCTTGGTGGTGTAACGCGCAACGCTGTTATCGGCAAAGTTCACCGCCTTGGTTTGTCAGGCCGCGCAAAGCCATCTCGCCTCACTAAGCGCACACGTAAAACGTCGACAACAACGCGGCGCCGCAGCGTTGCCAAAGTCAGTCCTCGCACGCCAAAGCAAGTGATCACAACGCCGCCGCCCCTAGAAGCTAAATTAATGGACAATGGTGAATACGCGAATATTTTGTCGGTAACAGAAAATATGTGCAAATGGCCAATCGGTGATCCATCTAGTGCTAATTTTCGGTTTTGTGGACGCGGGGTTAGTAAAGATGAACCTTATTGCAAAGCTCACGCCCAGCTTGCTTACCAGCCAGCGCGTAAGCGCGGCGCACCCCAACGCACACTGGGTTATGCGCAGAAACGAGCTCTACGTTAATATACATCTTTAGCGTTTCTTGAAATTTCACTGTTATCGTTTTTCAATAATATTTAATTGACAATCAGTGTATTTTACTTAATGAATGCTGAAAAAGGAAACGTTGAAATGCGACCATTGGCTTCTATTTTAATATTAAGCATTAGCTTAAGTACTCTTTCAGGATGCGCAAGCTTAAGTATGAAAGGTATTGGCCTTAGGAAATCTATTATAAATGCCAATATACCGACACCGCCCGTGAACGCAGAAACAGCGCAACAAGAATGGGGCGAACCATCACCCGACCGGCTCCCCACAACAGATTGGGTCGCAAGCTTTGACGACACAACGCTTAGTAAGCTCGTGGACGAAGCCATGGGGGCCAATACAAATATTCGTATAGCAGCGGCACGCCTTGCGGCTGCTGAAGCCAGCGCCAAATCATCACGCTCAGGTTTTTACCCAAGCCTAAACGCAACTGGTAACGCTAGTCATAGAGAAATCGCCAACACCAACCCTATTGGCAGTGGTGGTACAAATAGCTTTAGCCTCGGCTCTAGTATTAGTTGGGAGGTCGATATGTGGGGTCGAGTCAAAGATACCGCAAATGCTGGCGATCTCGACGCACAGGCATCTAATGCTGATTATGCTGGAGCGCGGCTCTCTATTGCGGGCGCAGTTACCCAAACATGGTTTGATCTTATTGAAGCCCGTCTGCAAACAGACCTCGCTATACGTAATGTAAAAACACAAAAGCGCGCTTTGCGCCTTACTAAGCGCCGGTTTGATGGCGGCGTTTCAGGGGCATCGGATTTTCGTCTTGCGCGCTCCGCCTTTGCGAATGCCGAAGCAACGCTTGCCCTAAGACAACAATTACAATCTTCAACAGCGAGGCGGCTTGAAACTTTACTCAGGCGCTACCCGCAGGATGCTATCGCAGCAACAAAAGATTTGCCAAAACTTCCCCCGCTAACAAGCGCTGGCGCGCCACCCGAAATTTTTCTGCGCCGTCCAGATTTGCTCGCCCAAGAACGGCGTATGCAAGCGGCAGGCTTACGGGTCGATATTTCTAAAAAGAAATTATTGCCGCGCCTTACCCTTAGTGGCAAAGGCAATTCAAGCGGTAGTTCATTAGGGCGGCTCTTTAGTTTAGACTCACTCATAGGCTCTATTGCTGGCGGCTTATCGGCTCCAATTTTTCACGGCGGCGCGCTCAAAGCGGATGTTGCTCGCAATGAAGCCTTTCTAACCCAACAGCTTGAAACCTATGCTGGCACAGCCCTTACCGCGTACAGAGAAGTGGAAGATGCGCTTGACGCGGAAACATTACTTGAAACACGCGAGCAATCTTTGAAAATATCTCTGGAAGAAGCCGTCAAAGCAGAAGAGCGTCTTGAGCAAAGGTTCAGTGAAGGCCTTGCCAGTATATTGCAACTTCTCGACGCGCAAACAAGGCGGAACAGAACAGAAGGGCAGCTCATTAGTGCCCGCAAAGAGAGATTGGCGAACCGGGTGCGCTTATATTTAGCGTTAGGCGGCGGGCTTTATGGGCAGGAACAAGCGAGAAAAAAATTACCAAAACCAAAATTTTTAGGCTTGTAATTAACGCCTAGGACTTGTCTAAATTAAAGTTTGGGGTGGTTCACTATCCATTAGTTAGAGATGAATAAGCCAACGGATTGAAAGGATAATCCATGAGCGAGGCCATAGTTGAGCCGCAAGGCTCCATTTTTAGAAAAATCATGGTTGTTGTTACTGTGATTGCAATATTAACTGCCTTTATATTGCTGGCAGTTTTTATGAAGGTTATGAGCCCAAAGCCAGAAATTAAAAAGAAAACCCGTCCGACACTCGCCGTTATGGCTGCAATGGCCGTACAGAATTCTGTGCGTCTTAAAGTGAGCGTACAAGGACAAGCCCGTCCTAAAACTGAAATCGATTTAGTACCTGAAGTTAGCGGGAAAATCACTCATGTCTCACCAAAATTTGTTACTGGCGGTATTTTCAATAAGGGCGAAGTGCTTTATCGCATAGATGATGCCGATTATAAAGTCGCCGTTATTCGTGCTAAAGCCAGCGTTGCCCGCGCGCAACAAGTTCTAACCCGCGAAATGGCGGAAGGCGCGATTGCCAAAGAAGACTGGAAAGATTTAGGACAAGGCGAAGCGAGCGCACTAACTTTGCGAAAACCGCAACTCTTGGAAGCACGAGCAGGCCTTCAATCGGCACAAGCAGATTTGGATAATGCCAATATTCGCCTCGGGCGCACCGAAGTAAAGGCTCCTTTTAATGGCCGCGTACGGGACAAATTTGCTGACATTGGCCAATTTGTAAATCCAGGCGCTCGTTTGGGGCGCATTTTTTCCACAAATATCGCTGAAGTGCGCTTAGCACTAAGCGATGCAGATCTTGCCCGCCTTGATTTGCCTGTTGCTTATGTCGCTAAGACTCGTAAATCTGCGCCTGATGTAAGACTCAGTGCGCTTGTTGGCGGCAAGCTTCGCGTTTGGGATGGCAAAATAACCCGTACAGAAGCCGCTTATGACCCACAAACACGCTCTCTTTATGCAATCGCTGAAGTAACAGACCCATATGGCAAAGGCGCCGCTGATGGCAATTTTCCCCTTGCACCTGGCCTCTTCGTCGACGCGGAAATATCAGGCAAACTTCTCGAAAATGTCATTACCATACCACGCGATGGCTTGCGGCCAGAAGACCTTGTGTACACCGTAGACCAAGAAGGTATCGCAAAAAGTAATAGCGTTTTGGTACTCGACACCAATATGAACCGGGCCGTTATTGGAAGCGGTATTGAGACCGGACAATTGGTCATCGTATCACCGCTTGAAAAATCCCAAATCAGCCTAAACTTCCGCGTTTTAGATGCGAATGACCCGAACATTACATTGGTTGAAGCAAAAAAATCAGAAGAAGAAAATGACGCCACAAAAAACGAGAAAAAAAACAAAGGCGATGAGGCAAAATTAAGTAAAAAAAAACAACATCAGGCAAAGCATAAAGGGGGGAAATAATGCGCGCTCTTATTGCATGGTGGGCAAAAAACCCGATAGCGGCTAACCTTCTTATGGCCACGGTCATCATTTCTGGTTATATTGGCTATAACAAATTAAACAGACAAACCTTCCCCGAGATTAGTATCAATGAAATTCAGATTGTTTCCATATGGAACGGAGCCTCGCCGCGTGACCTTCAAGACCAAATTATCACCCGCATTGAAGAAGTCGTCCATAACATAGATGGTATTGATTATATAAAAGCCAGTGTCCGCGAAGGGCGCGGCACTGTCACTATAAAAACCAAGGTCAATGTTGATTTCGATAAAATCTTAGACGAAGTTAAAGTTCGCGTCGACAGTATCAACAATCTTCCGCCTGACGCTTTTCGCATTACCGTTAAGAGGCAAACACCACAAATTCCCTATATGTTCCTTGCTCTGCACGGCGATATTGACCGCATAACATTGCAAGAGCTTGGCGATGATATCCGTGATGAAATGGCGCAATTACCAGGTGGAGATCTAACGCAAGATATAACGCGGCTTAACCGCGAAATCACTATTGAAATTTCAGAAGAAAAGTTACGGCAATTTGGCCTTAACTTCCAGCAAATTTCACGAGCTATTTCTGGCTCCTCAGTTAATCTATCAGCGGGCGTTATCAAAACGACCACAGGTAAGCTACAGCTTCGTGCCCGCTCTTTAGCTGACACGCAATCAGATTTTGAAGACATCATTATTAGGCAAACAAGTGATGGCGGCTTAATTCGCCTTAAAGATATCGCCGCCGTTACGGACGGGTTGGTGGATCTTGATTTCGATGCTAAATATAAAGGGCAAGAGGCTGTCTTTTTTCAAGTGCTCTCACCTGAAAACCCCAATGTTTCCAAAGCAGGTAAAGCCTTTAGAGACTATATCAAGAAGCGCAATAAAACTCTGCCAAAAGGAATACAACTTTCTATGTGGGGCGATTGGTCGGCGGGTTTTGACTCACGTATGGCTCTTATCGGTTCAAACTCCCTAATGGGCCTTTTGCTGGTGTTGATTATTCTCACTCTTTTCCTAAGGCCCGCAATTGCTATTTGGGTAACGCTTGGAATTGTCACCTCATTTTTCGGTGCATTTGCCCTCGCCCCTTATATGGATATTTCCCTTAACATGATTTCCACATTCGCATTTTTACTCGTGATCGGTATTGTTGTTGATGATGCCATTGTTGTGGGGGAGAGTGTGCACTTTCACGTCGAGCATGGCATGAAAGGGACTAAGGCCAGTATTGCGGGCACCAATATGGTGACTAAGCCAGTGTTTTTCGCCATAATTACGACAATCATGACCTTTATGCCTTGGATGATGCTCTCGGGTACAACATCGGATTTCACCTCACAAATATCATTGGTTGTTATCGCGGCGCTTATATTCTCGCTTATTGAAGCTTTCTTTATTTTACCGTCTCACCTGGCGCATTTAAAACCCCTTAAGCCGCGCGATGAGATGAACGTCTTTGGCCGTTTTCAAACAAAACTTGCTGAGAGTCTTATCCATTTTGCCCATATGTTTTTCCGGCCATTTTTGGCTTTCATCATTAAATTTCGGTACGCAACGATTGCATTTTTTATGGGGTTGATGCTTTTGTCCGTATCGGCCATTAAAGCCAATTTGGTTAAAATAGACATGTTCCCTGACTTTGGCGGTGACATGTTGTCCGTTACAATCCGTTTACCAAAAGGCACAAGCTTTGCGCGCCTCTCTCAAATTCAAGACCAATTGGCGGATGGCGTTAAGCAAATAAATGAAAACGGACAAAGAGATTTTGGCGTCGATTTTGATATTATCCCGCGACCAGGTAGTTTTGTTTCTGGCAATCAGTTGCAGGCATTTTTAGGCCTAGCGCCCGCAGAAAAACTCAATAAAATTTCCTCAACTCAAATCGCTGAAAAACTAGAAGATTATATAGGCGAAATACCTGACGCCTACAGAGTTAATATTTCTGCTGGCCAAGGCCATAGTGGCGGCGGGCGACAAATTATACGCTACTCGATTGCCTCTGATAATGAAAAAGCATTGGCACGGGCAACGACGGACTTCAAAGAACATTTGGAAAATTATGGCAATGTAACCCGCACATGGGACTCCCTTGAAAGTTCAACTCTGGAAATGCAGTTTAAGTTAAAACCTGGTGCGGAAAGCCTTGGTATTGATTTAGCAACCCTCACGCGGCAAGTCCGTGAGGCTTTTTATGGCAGCGAAGTACAACGCTTACCGCGTAATGGTGATGATGTACGTGTTGTTTTGCGTTATCCAAAACAAGCACGCGAGTCTATTGATAGCTTGCAGCAGCTTCGTATCCGCACGGACACTGGTACGGAGGTTCCTCTTTATACTGTTGCAAATGTTAGTTTCGCGCCAGGTATTACAAGCATTAACCGCCGTGACCGTAAGCAGGTTATTAGCGTTGGTGCGGTCATCAAAGGTGGGCCAAAAGCAAAACAAGAAATACAAAAGGAAATTGATGAGAATTTTTTACCCGAATGGGAACTTGCACACCCAAATGCAGAGCGCTTGCAAATTGGTGATGATCAAGAAAAAATTACTTTAATGAGTGAATTAAAGCTATCAGGCACAATCGTGCTTCTTGCTATGTACGCGCTCTTGGCCATTGGTTTTCGTTCCATCTTCCAGCCATTTCTTATTTTAATTGCTATTCCATTTGCCTTTGTTGGCATGGTGGCAGGCGCGATTATTGTTGATGTTCCTTTAGGAATTATGGCTGCATTCGGATTTTTTGCTGCTGCAGGTGTTGCAGTGAATGACAATCTGGTGCTGATTGACTATACCAATAGATTGCGCGCTAAAGGCGTGGGCGCACACCAGGCAATTATTGATTCCTGTGTTTCGCGCTTTCGGCCTATATTGCTGACCTCGGTCACGACGTTCTTTGGCGTGATGCCCATGTTTGCAGAGAAATCTGCGCAAGCAACATTTCTCAAGCCAATGATTGTCGCGCTCGCCTTTGGCGTTTTGTTTGACTTCTTCCTCACCCTTATTTTGGTGCCTGCTATGTATGGTGTTGGCGAAGACATAAAACGCTTTACCAAATATATCTGGACAGGGCAAAAACAGCCCGCACTTGGATCAAGCTATGACCCTGAACTTACAATTGCCCTTGAAGGCCATGAAATAGATGATATAATGCCAGATATTCCACATTTAAATACCAACTCTACAACAACATAATAAAAACCAAGGAGCAAACCATGAATATAAAAAGACTACTCGTCCCAAGCCTGCTTGCGCTTGGATTAGCGGCAGGCCTTACCGCCTGTAAGTCAAAAACTTCTGACCCAAAAATGGCAAGTCACAAAGCTATAAAACCAGAACTTGGCACATTTGGCATTGAGCTTAAAAATATGGATAAATCCATAAAGCCTGGCGATAATTTTTTTAAATATGTTAATGGTAAATGGCTCGACAACACGGAAATCCCTGCTGATAAATCCAGATATGGCGGGTTTAGCCTCTTGGGTGACCGTTCAACCGAACGTGTTAAGAGCATTATTCAAGACATGGGTAAGGAAAAACACAAAGCTGGCTCCGTTGAGCAAAAAATCGGTGACCTCTATGGTGCTTTCATGGATGAAGACACGATT
Source organism: Robiginitomaculum sp. (assembly GCA_965224735.1). Classification (GTDB taxonomy): domain Bacteria; phylum Pseudomonadota; class Alphaproteobacteria; order Caulobacterales; family Maricaulaceae; genus Robiginitomaculum_A. Next base: position 640,679 of record OZ245059.1, read on the forward strand.
AACGCCAATGGTCTTAAGCCAATTCAGGCCGACTTGGCTGCTATTCGCGCTCTAAAAGATCACAGTGCCGTATCTGCAATGATCGGTGATCCTTCAATGAATGTGAGCTCTCCTGTTGGAGGCTGGGTTGATATAGACCCAAAAGATATTGATCATTATATATTCTTTATGACCCAATCAGGCCTTGGTCTGCCAAGCCGTTCTTATTATTTGAAAGATGCCGATAAATCTAAAGCCTTGCGTGTTAAATATCTGACCTTCTTGGCGCAAATGCTTACTTTCGCGGGCGAAGACCATCCCGATACGCGCGCCAAAGCTATACTCGATTTTGAAACCAAAATGGCGGAAGTGCATTGGAAACCAGAAGAACGTAGAGACCGTGATAAAACATATAATAAAATGACACCCGCTGAAATCAGGGCTTATGCACCTGGTTTTGACTGGGCAGCAATGGCTAAAACGGCGGGTATTGGCGGCGAGAAGAACTTTATCGTTCGCGAAAAAAGTGCCCTTAAAGAACTGGCTAAAATTTTTGCTGGGACATCTATGGACGTTTTAAAAGATTATATGATTGCCCATTATATCAGCAGTAAAGCAGGCTATTTGCCCAAAGAAATCGATGATGTGAATTTTTCTTTTTATGGCACGGCTCTGCGCGGTACCACAGAGCAGCGCCCGCGCTGGAAACGCGGCGTTGGCGTTGTTAACAGCACACTTGGCGAGGCCATTGGGCAGGTTTATGTCAAACTATATTTCAAACCCGAAGCCAAAGCACAAATGGATGATTTGGTCGAGAATTTGCGCGGTGCGTTTAAAGACGGCATCAATAATTTGGAGTGGATGAGTAACAAAACAAAATCTCAAGCTCAATATAAATTAGGCAAGTTCTATCCAAAAATTGGTTACCCGAAAAATTGGAAAAATTATTCAACGCTTAAAGTCGATAAAAATGATCTGATCGGTACTACGAAGTCCGCTGATGTATGGCAATGGAATGATATGATTGATGACCTTGGCAAACCTATTGACCGCGAAGAATGGGGTATGTTCCCGCAAACGGTTAACGCTTATTATAACCCTAGCCTCAATGAGATTGTTTTCCCAGCGGCTATTTTGCAAGCGCCGTTTTTCGACCCAGCTGCCGATCCAGCCGTTAATTATGGCGGCATTGGTGCTGTCATCGGGCATGAAATGGGGCACGGTTTTGATGACCAAGGCGCCAAGTCAGATGGGGATGGCGTTCAGCGTAATTGGTGGACTTCTGAAGATGAGGCTATTTTTAAGAAACGTACACAAGCTTTGATCCAACAATATGATTCATATGAACCATTACCAGGATTACATGTCAAAGGCCAACTTACCCTTGGTGAAAACATTGGTGATTTAACTGGCCTGACTATGGCTTATAAAGCCTATAAGAAGTCACTAAATGGCAGGGAAGCCCCGATTATTGATGGTCTTACGGGCGATCAGCGTTTCTTCCTATCCTTTGCTCAAATCTGGCGTAATAAGAGCCGCGACGAAGCTTTGCGCAACCAAGTCACAACGGATCCACATAGCCCTGGCGAATACCGTGCTAACGGCCCTGTACGTAATTTTGATGCTTGGTATAAAGCTTTTAATGTTCAGCCAGGAGACGCGCTTTATTTACCGCCCGAAAAACGTGTCACAATTTGGTAATCAAAATTATTTCAATAAAAAAACTCGCGAAAATCGCGGGTTTTTTATTGCGTAAATACCCTTAACAGCGCGCAGCATTGCCTTAGCCCTGCCATTAAATGTAGGTTCGCACGCACTTATTTGGGCATAGCGGCGACGCGCTTTGCCTGGAAGGCGTCCAAAACTACCAAAATTTCTCTCGCCAAAATTTTCGGCAAGGCCATAAATATTACTTAAGGAAGCAGTAGGGCCTGACGCTGCAATAAACCCAGATGAAACGTGGACTTCGCTGCTAGCATAATGACGCTTATAGCTATCAATACCCTCCCCCATATCAATACGCGAATAACCAAGACTCGTAGATGCCTCAATAACTTCTTCCAGCAATTGTATACCAGGGGCGAGCGTGTGATGTTTACTATTATAGGCGACAATCCAAGAGTGAAATGTTGCCCCGTCCGTTAGCCCCAAATCAATCGCCGCTATATCGTCACCAAAATAAAGAACATGCATGTCAGCGCGAAGGTCAGAATTTTTCCCGCGTAGCCAAAATTGTTTGAGCATTTCCAATGTCCAGCCTGCGCAAAGCACATCGTATTTCCCTGTATCTAAAAATTTTTGGCGCTTCCAAGTAATAAGTTGCTCAAAAATTTTCTCATCCCTACAGCCAAACTCTACGCGGCGCTGGCCAAGCTCAGCAGCTTTGCGCGTGCGGCGGCGATTAGTTTTCAAATGCCTACGATAACTAGAGCCTTGCTCAGAGCGCCAAACGTCGCCGCCGCTGGAGACATCAATAATGGCGCACAAAACTTGGTCACGCATATGGGCTTCAAACAATCCGTTTGGATCAACGAGTGCATCATAATGAAAAGCGCCAAAGCCTGCCTGTTTAAATACATCCAAAACATTGAATTTCGTATCAGGGCCGTAGATAAATCCATGATAATCAGTCATAGGCGCACCAACTGGCCGCGCAAATCCAATGCGCCCAGTGTTCCCGATTTTAGCTTGAAATGGTAAAAAGGCACTAACTTGCCCGCCCTTGCGCAAAACTAAAACATACGTATCATCACGCAACGAACCTAAGATATCCGTATAGCCAATATGAAAATACGGACTATATAAAGCAGGGTTAGTTTTCCGAAAAACCGTCCATGTCTCTCGCTCTTCAAGGCTTAAACTTTTAGGAGATTTTATGTCAATACTCAGTGTGCTCAAACTCTAAACCTGTTTTTGTTTTTCATTGTTTATCAAAATTTAGTTAGAAACGCCTTAATATGAATACTTTTTATGAATTTTACCGAAGTTTTACGGCGCTGTGCTCCTGTTCTCAGTAAGTCCGTCAGTGTATCGGTAATGGCCTCTCGACCCGCAATATCAATAATGTTATTCGTATCCATGGTGGTGTATCTCCTTTGGCTTTGGTTGAATTGATGTCATCAAACAACAAATTAACCAGATACGCCGCCAACTTTCAAATCATCCAAACACCAAATTCAGTCATAACTCCTTGTCCAGTGCTGCGTAGTATAATTCTTCTGCTTGGCCAAAATAGTTCTCCTTGATGGTTATTATTTCTCATAACAACCCAGAACGCCCACATTATTAAGCGCTCTCTGAGGGGCTGATTTTACCTGCTCAAATAGGCTTGCGGTGTAAAAATAGAGTTATTAGGTAAAACGTGAAACCTCTTCCATGACCTGTAGAACCTTTAGCGCTTCTTTTGCATTCGTATAAGGAATAGTTTGTTTGCAAATAGCCCTTAGGAACTCTTCACACTCATTTTTAAGGGGCTCTATTTTTGGCACTGAAACATAATTTGGTTTAGCAATTATGGGAACAGGTTCCGAGCTGGACATATCGACTTGATGGGGGTAGATCGCCAATTTCTTGTTCCAATCAGCTTCTGTGTCTTCGAATACGGCCATAGCTCGCTCCCCGACAACAACAAGGCGTTGTTCTTTGAAGGGGTGAAGCCAGCTTACAAAAATATGAGCGCGGCCTCCCGATGGGAATGTCATATTAAGTCGAGCCTCATCTTTCACGCCAGGTGTAATAAAACTTTGCCCATCTAATTTTATTTCTCGAGGCTCCTCTTTGAAAAGAGCCAGCATCATGGAAACATCGTGAGGGGCGAGCGACCAAAAAACATCTTCTTCAATACGAAAGATACCCATCTAAACACGCGTAGAATAGGCATATCGCAATGCCCCCAACTCGCCGCGCTCAACCATATCACGTAAAGTGATGAAAGTTGGATGGTATTGTAAGAGATGCCCTGTCATTAGCGTTAAATTTGTAACCCGAGCAGCATTGCACACAATTTTCCCATCTGAAAGACTTAAAGCCAATGGCTTTTCCACATAAACATGCTTTCCTGCTTTTATAGCTTGTAAACTTTGATCCTTATGACATTTAGCAGGGGAAGCAATTACGACACCGTCAATTGACGGGTCAGATAACATGGTGTCCATATCAATGCAGGGGACGCCATATTTTTTGGAGTATGATTTAGCTCTTTTGGTATTAGTATCGACAATTGCTCCTAGCGCCCCAAGTTGCGAATAAATACGAGCAAGATTTTTACCCCAATAACCGCACCCTATAAGGGCTATTTTAACGTTTTTCATTGTGAACTCTAAAGTATGAGGGGCGACCTATTCTTGAGGAGGGATTGGTTAACTAAACTACTGTTTTCATTGTATTTGATCAACTGGTTTTGATTAGGGTCAGGACCTATTAATTTTAGGGATTCCCATTTTGTCTAATTTGTGATTCATTGATGGTCAAAGGAGCTTTCACCATGAATGATTTGTTTTATCTATCGAAGTCCCAATTGGCTCGTATTGAGCCTTATTTTCCCTTGTCTCACGGCGTACCACGTGTCGATGATTTACGTGTGATCAGCGGCATTATCCATGTGCTTAAACGAGGCCTTCAATGGCGCGATGCTCCGCGAGAATATGGCCCCCACAAGACACTTTACAATCGGTTTATCCGTTGGAGTAAAATGGGTGTATTCAACAAAATCTTTATTGCGCTAAGCACATCTGAAGGTGTGCCAGAACAATTGCAAATCGACGCAACCCACCTAAAAGCTCACAGAACCGCAGCTAGTCTGCTTAAAAAGGGGATGTTCCCAGATGTATTGGCCGCACCAAAGGTGGGCTAAATTCAAAACTCCATGCGGTTTGTGATGGTGTGGGTCGTCCGGTGGTCATGTTGCTGAGTGAAGGACAAATGAGCGACCATAAAGGGGCGCGGTTATTGCTAGATCAACTTCCAAAAGCAAAATGCCTTCTGGGTGACAAAGGATATGATTCAAACTGGTTTCGAGAGGCATTACGTGCTCGCAATATTACCCCGTGTATTCCGCCGCGTCGAAACCGAAAAACACTGATCCCATACGATAAAACTTTATACAAACAGCGTCACAAGGCCCAAAACATGTTTGGGCGTCTCAAAGACTGGAGACGTGTCTCAACCCGTTATGATCGCTGCGCACACACCTTTTTCTCTACAATATGCATCGCTGCAATCGTTATATATTGGCTTTAATGAGTCCTGACCCTAGCGTGTTCCAATCTTTCGTCCATTTGGTTTATCTGTTCAGCAACCTGTTGGGCTGCGGCATCTCTTGCTTGTTCAGGAAAGCCGTCGCTTAATATAAATCAACAGAGGTGAGCAAACTCTCACTTAGCCCAGACTTAAATCTGTCTCATTTTATATGAAGACGGACACAATTTTGAACCTTTTGAACCTTGGTTTTGAGTCTTTAACTTCTCAACAAAACCGTAAGAGAGCAGGGAAATTCAAAACTATTAGTTTGTGAGTTTTTAAATCTAAGAGCAGTCGTCTTTGGAGGATAACCCTAAAGAGTTTTGTAGTAGTAGAGCTGAACATAAGCCCGCTTTACTTTTTCTAAACCCATTTTTAGTGGATGCGACTTCTGACATTTTTCGCCAATAATTAATGTTAAGGTGTGATATATATTTCCATAGATATGGCCCGTAATCATACGGCCACCAACGTTTAAAATTATCTTGACTAGTTTCAAAAAGAGAGAAGGAAAATTGTTTTCCATCGGAAAGTTTCGGGTTAGAAGTTTTAAAGGTTTGCAATTGTTTGTTTAAGAAAGATGGCGATAATGTGGGTTCTGAAGAAAAAGAAAAAGGCTTGTTTTTGCTTCGGGGATGCAATGCTAAGTTTCGCAAGACAATAACAGCCACATCAAGTCGTTGTTCGGGGGTAAGGCTAAACTTTTGATCATTGTTCAAAAGGTGATATGCGAAATCCATTGTAAGAACTAAATTGATGACCAGGGCTGATCTCAGCAGATCATTATTGTCATGAGACACCTTAATGTTATCAGGACGAGGTGAAAATGCATAATACTCATTGAATTTTACAAATTTCATGATACTCATGACAATTTCACTTGTATCACCATTTTTTAAAGCTAAAACGCCAGTGTAGTAATTTTCAAGAGCTGCAAGTTTAAAATGGAACGCCTCATTGTCATTAGTCAAATAATATAACCTAGAAGTGGGCTCTACATCATTAAAATTAAGCGGTTTTACCCAAGATTTAGTTGTATTCTTGAAATTTTTAATATGAGTTTGCAGCAGACTCCAATTTTTGTTACGAATTGCAATTTCGGATAAACCCTCAAATTTTAACAACTCTAGAGCTTTAGAAATTCTGTTGTGGTAGTTTTTAGCATATCTGTTGTTGTAGTTAGGATCTTTGTTCTTGTCTTCAGAATATATGTTGTCGTTGTTTTTGAGTAATTTATTTATAATATTCTCAAATTCTTTTGCAGTTATTGAACCAGTACATACCTTGTTTGATAAAATAGCAGAAAAAACTGATAGTCTTCGATCATTTGTAGCAAGGTCATTTGATTTTTTTGAAAAAAAATGTTTTGTCTTCCAATTACCAGAAAAAACAAACCGCGCTTTTTTTTGATCAATAGCATCAGGGGAAAAAGTGGACAATCTCATGAACAAAGACTGGCCGAAAGGTCGGCATTGCACTTGGCCATTTTTATTTTCTTTTGCGTTACAAGCTGCAGGTAAAACCACCAACAAACATAAAAAAAATATTATATAAAATTTCTTAGTCATCCAATTTTACCGTTACTATTCTCTACAACTATCCCTGTCACGGTTTAAATCAACATTATTTGTGGCAACAGCAATCATTAACTGAGTCGCCAAAATTTTGGCGGCAGCGTCTAGGGGTTTTTCAATATTAACACCCTTATGCAATACATCGATATTTTTAACATGCCCATAACTATGAATGAGTTCATGGATAACTGTAGTGACCAACTCATTGAGAACATTACCGTTTGCCTGTGAGGCAATTGAATTCATATCAAACTTGATGTCAATAGACCTATAATTCTCATACTGAGTGTAATCCGTTCTCCCTAAACTAGCGCCGAGATCTTGAAAATGGAACATAAAAAGATAATTGTCAGTAGAAAATATGTTTCCCAAATTTATATCTACAGACTGCCCTCCTATTTGGAAGGTTCCAGAAATTTGACTGCCTAATTGGGTTATTGCCTCAAGAATATTTATGAGTTGTTCACTTTGTTGCTCTGTACCACCAAAAATAGTTGCAGTATTCCCATCAAATGTAGAAGCATTGTATTCGCAAAAACCTTCATCCTCGTGTGGAGGTGGTTCAGCTGGGTTTAGAGCCTGATCTGCTAACCGTTGGTATTCACTGCCCATCCAAGGAGCAGTATCGTGCATAAACATAAAATCATATGGATCTGGACGTCGATCTGGAGTGTAGACACCACATCCTGTGCCAGGCAGGGTTCCAGGTGGGCAAGGGGCTGGCCTAGCGCGTCCTCCACTCACCAAATCCAATTCAGCGTATGTTAATTCTCTACCCATGTCTCAATCTCCTATTTTTGCATCAAACTCCCAGTTGTAATAATCAGTTTTAGTTTATCACTTATCCCCAGTAATCATAGTTTAATTTTTCTTTTTGTCAAGGGTGCATCCCTTGATTGTATAGGTTCATGTGTTTTGAGACTCAACCGCCTTTCGGAGTTCAAATCTCATGGCTTCGATTCTGTCAGCCAAGAGGTCTCTTTTGTAATAGAATTCTTCCTTAAAGGTTCGGTTTCCGCGCTCGACACCGCCGTTATAGGTTGGCCTGCTGGGCGGCAAGACGATGAGTGGAATGTTTACATCTTCACAGGCCTGTTCAAATTCTGCCATGAATTCCGAGCCGCCGTCCACCTATATGGATTTTATGGTGAACGGTGTTTTGTCGATAAATTCTTTTAAGAACCGTTTTGCAGAGGAAGCCTTAGCATGTGAATAAACCTGCGCGTGAATGAATTGGGACTTTCTCTCACATCTATATGAACTTATACAAACTTCTATCTATATCATCGTAGAGGTGATATCGAACGAGTTGTAAGTTTTCCTGCAGAAATGCCTGCCTAAGATCAAATTCCGCTTGTTGCGGGGTATCGGCAGTTATTTTTAACCTATAGCTGGTAGATCCTTTGGTTTTGTACTTAAGTGCTGTATCATAACCGCATCCAGTCAAAAGCATAACAGGTAAAATAAAGACCAAATATTTTAGGCGGACAATTGTTTTTATCATATTAACATCCTGAGAAAGTTCGTTTTAGGCGGTCAGCGACGTGTTTGTCTAATGCATTAAATATACCAGGCTCTAACCAATTTTCACTTATAAATATTGTATTCCCTTTCCCACTCTGAGGGTATATATTTGGAGAAACTATCGGTTTGTTTCAGTTTTTCTTCTATACGCAGGACTGCCTCTTCGCGTTGTTTCAATTGCGCTCTTAGTTTGGATGAAACAGAGGTGAGCCGGGCAGGATATATTGCAACAATGGCTCTTCTATAAGTTTCATTATTAAGTAATTGAACATATATACTCAGATTTCTCTATAACCCGAATTTCACCTTGACATTTCCCTCCTGATAGATTCGGCTCATGTTTATGATTAAGTCTGGTTTTTTATCAAAGAGGGAACGCCGTGAGTTGGAGAGTGTCGTGCGTTGTCCGAGCGAGGATCGCGCCTTTATCTGGCACAACTGGCAAGTCGATTATTCCAAGTCTGGCTGTATCAAATTACTGCATCGTTTGGGTTTTGAATACAAAAAACCTACGCCTTTACCAGCTCATATTAACGAGCAGGCACAGGCTGAATTTATAGAGAATTATCAGCGGCTCTTGAACGGCTTAACGCTTGATGAGACGGTATATTTCTGTGATGCTGTGCACCCTGAACATCAATCAAGACCAAGCCGTGGCTGGATGCGCAAGAGTGCTAACATGGCCATAAAACGCAGTACGCGGCGCAAGCGAGTGAATATTCACGCAGCGGTTAATCTGGAGAATTTTGACACACCCTTTATGGATGTGGCCCAGATGGATGTGAACCGGGTTGATAGTGACAACGCCATTCAGTTATTTGAGAAACTTGAAGCACGCAATTTGGATAAAAAGCGTATCTACTTGATCTTGGATAATGCGCCTTATCACCGCTTCGCCAAGGTAAGACAGTGGCTGGGGCGCAAAGATTGCAAAATAAAACCAATCTGGCTGCCAACATATTGCCCGCATCTAAATGCTATTGAGAGGCTTTGGGGCGTCATGCACAGGCATGTCACACATAATAAATTCTACCCGCCATTTACAAAATTTGGCCATGCAATACTAAAATTCTTACGAGAAACCATACCCAAACAATGGAGAAATTTCCGAGACACCGTAACCGACAATTTTCGAATAATTTCAGATGAAAAATTTCGGGTTATGGAGTAGTGGGAGTATACAATGATTAAACAGGATAATAAAATTATGGCGCAAGACATTCAAAAAATCAAAGCGAGGCCGATTTCAATCGTCGGTTTAATGGGGGTTGGCAAAACCACCATTGGACGCCGTCTTGCCAAGCGTCTTGATTTGCCATTTTACGATTCTGATGACGAGATTGAATTTGCCTCTGGACGTACAATCAAAGGTTATTTTAAAGAGCATGGAGAAGAAGCTTTCCGAGCTGGTGAGCGCAAGGTTATAACGCGAATTTTGGGGCAAGGGTCGATGGTGCTCTCTACGGGCGGAGGCGCGTTTATTCCAGAAAAAACCCGTACAGTTTTAAGGAAAAACAGCCTTACAGTCTGGCTAAAAGCAGACTTTGATACGGTTATGGAGCGGGTTAACAGACAGCGCAACAAGCGCCCACTTTTGGATGTTGAAAACCCCGAAGCGGTTATGCGCAAACTTATGGACGCACGGTATCCTCTTTATGCTCAGGCTCATATCACGGTAAAGGCTGAAGGGAGTACTCATAGCCAAACCGTAGGGCTGGTTATTGAAGCTTTGAAACACTATCATGCGGATACGGTATGAGCGTAAAGATAATAGATGTTGATTTAGGGGCGCGCTCATATCCGATCTTAATTGGCTCTGGCTTACTTGGCACAGCGGGGAGATATATTGCGCCAATACTCAAAGGTTCGCGCCTGGCAATTATAACAGATGAAACCGTTGCGGATTTGCATCTTAGGACTTTACTTTTAGGGCTATCGGGCCTTGATGTTGAAATTGAAACCATTGTTTTACCGCCTGGAGAAGCCCTAAAGAGTTTTGAAGTTTTGCAAGATATATTGGCTAGGTTATTAGCGCTGAATTTTTCGCGTGATGATACCCTGCTGGCATTTGGCGGTGGAGTAATAGGCGATTTGACTGGGTTTGTTGCCAGTATTTTAAAGCGGGGGTGCCTCTTTGTGCAAGTTCCAACGACATTATTAGCGCAAGTTGATAGCTCGGTTGGCGGGAAGACAGCTATCAATACAGCTGTGGGTAAAAACCTCGTAGGCAGTTTTTATCAACCCAAATTAGTTCTAGCGGATACGGATGTGTTGAAGACATTAGAGCTACGGCAAAGGCGGGCGGGGTATGCGGAAGTTTTAAAATACGCCCTTATTGATAATCTCAGTTTTTTTAATTGGCTTGAGAAAAATGCGGGCAATGTTCTAGCTTGTAAAAGTGAAGCTTTAGTCCGCGCGATTAGCGTGTCCTGCACTGCCAAGGCCGCGATTGTTAAGGCTGATGAGTTTGAGCGCGGACGCCGTGCTTTGCTCAACCTTGGCCATACCTTTGCTCACGCCTTGGAAGCAAAAGCGGGATTTGATGGCTCGCTCCTGCACGGGGAGGCAGTGAGCGCGGGTATGCTAATGGCGTTTGAATTTAGCCAAAATCTTGGGCTTTGTTCTGGTCAAGATGTGGACAGATTGAGCACGCACTTGGCGGCGCATACTATGCCAGTGTTTGAAACTTTGCCGCCCAGTATTACGGATGATGCGAATCTTCTTTTTGAATTTATGATGCACGATAAGAAAAATATACGCGGGCAATTAAACCTAATTCTTGCACAAAAAATTGGCAGAGCGTTTATGGCCCAAAATAGTGATAAAACCTATGTGCTTAATTACCTGAAATCAAAATGCGAGCTTGTGAATTAATGGAACGGATATTAGAAACGGAAAACCTATTTAAACTTGGAGTTATATTACTGCTTTTGGTTTTTTCCGCTTTTTTTTCAGGCTCAGAAACTGCATTAACTGCCGCTTCGCGCGCGCGTATTCTTGCCAAAGAAAAAGAAGGGTCTAAGCGCGCAGGACTTGTCGGCACACTTTTAGAAAAACGAGAGCGACTTATTGGCGCGCTTTTACTGGGGAATAATCTGGTTAATATCCTCGCGTCGACTTTGATGGCAAGTTTAATGCTGACCTTGTTTGGCGAGACTGGTATTGTCTACGCAACCGTCGTTATGACTGTTCTAATTTTAATTTTTGCTGAAGTATTACCCAAAACTTATGCGATCACCAAACCCGAAAATTCCGCTATGGGCGTAGCGCGCCCTGTTAGGATTTTGGTTTTGGTGCTTGCCCCAATCGTGAGTTTCGTTCAAGGGCTTGTCAATTTTTTTCTTAAATTATTTGGCGTGGATACCAAAGATGTATCGTGGTCAGCAGTCGATGAAATTAAGGGGCAGGTTGATTTGCATCACAAAGAAGGCAGTGTGGAAAAAAATGAACGTGATCAGCTTTTAGGTGTTTTGAGCATTGGCGATCTCACCGTTGAAGACGTGATGATTCACCGTAAAAATCTAAAAATGGTCGAGGCTGGTTTACCTCCCAAGGAGATGGTCAATCATGTTTTGGTTTCTGGGCATACGCGTCTCCCTGTTTGGAAAGATGATAAGGACAATGTTATCGGGGTTTTGCATGCCAAGGATATGCTTAAGGCGCTAAGCAAGGTTGATGGTAATATGGCCAATTTGAACTTTGCTAAAATTATGCGCAAAGCTTGGTTTGTACCCGAGACAACGCCAGTACTAACGCAGTTACGTGCTTTCCAACAAAAGCACGCACACTTTGCTTTGGCCGTGGATGAATATGGAGCAATTATGGGAGTCGTGACACTCGAAGATATTTTGGAAGAAATCGTCGGTGATATTAAAGATGAGCATGACCACCATGTTGTTGGCGCTAAGTTACGAGAAGACGGATCAATTTTAGTAAATGGTGACGTACCTGTGCGCGACATTAACCGCGCGTTCGAGTGGGCACTTCCTGATGATGAAGCTGTAACCATAGCAGGTCTGGTCATCCATGAGTCGCAAACAATTCCCGACCCAGGCCAAGTATTTGATTTTTACGGTTACCGTTTTGAGATTAAAAAACGTCACCGCAACCAAATCACTAAACTGCTAGTGAAAAAATTTAAAGGTCATGACTAGGGTTTGTTATGAGGGTTTGTTATGACGCAGCTTGCTAAAGCAATCGCATGCATTTATGGTCATGGCCTATGAAGTTTTATATTATGAACGGGGCGGGTAATCGCTTTGGTGTGTTTGATGCACGCGGTAACCTAAGCTTTGCTATGTCTGAAAAACTTGCCATAGAAACGGCTAAAAAAAATGGACCTATGGGGCCAAAGGGGGCAGACCAAATTATTGTTGTGCGTAATCCTAAATCAAATAACGCAGACGTCTTTATGGAAATTTGGAACGCGGCGGGCTTTGAAGTTGACGCTTGTGGAAATGCGTCGCGCTGTATCCCCTGGCTCATTATGGAAGAAACTGGGCGGAGTGAAATTACACTTGAAACCAATGCTGGGCTTTTGCAAACACGGCGCGAAGGCGAGTTTCAAGTTTCTGTTGATATGGGCGCACCTAAATTAAAATGGAGTCAAATCCCTCTCAAAGAATATATGGACACACGTGTCATTGATGTAAAGGTTGGCCCGATAGACGCGCCTCTCTTAGCAAGGCCAGGTGCCGTTAATATGGGTAATCCCCACTGCGTGTTTTTTGTTGAAAACGCGGTGACAATTGCAGCCGATAAAATCGGGCCAATGATAGAGTTTCATCCACTTTTCCTTGAGCAAGCCAATATTGGGTTTGCACAAATTTTATCACAAAATGAAATTCGCCTGCGTGTGTGGGAGCGCGGCGCGGGGCTAACGAAAGCTTGCGGAACGGGTGCCTGCGCGGCTCTCGTTGCGGCACACCGACAATCCCGAACGGGCCGCAAGGCTAAAGTTATTATGGACGGCGGTGATTTATTCATTGATTGGCACAAATCAGATGGCCATGTTATTATGACTGGCCCGGTGGAACTTGAAACATCAGGTGATATTTCCATTTAGTCTTGACGTTGCAAATTTTATTCGCCTATAAAGAAACCATGCTTAAATCTGAACTGATAGACAAATTAGAACGAGAAAATCCGCACCTTAGCCCTGATGAGGTGGTTCGGATTGTTGCCGTGTTTTTTGAAAGCATTACCCAAACCCTTGAAAAGGGTGCCCGCGTCGAGTTGCGCGGCTTTGGAACTTTTGCACCGCGTTACAGAAAAGCACGGGCAGGCCGGAACCCTCGTACAGGGAAAAGTATTGCTGTGGCCGAGAAATATGTCCCGTTTTTCCAGGCTGGAAAAAAAATTCGCAAAAAAATAGACTATTAAGCGCTAATTTAGCACGAATGCCCGACATTGAGATGAAATTGAGGTGAAATTGAAATTGGTAAAATTTTGACGCGGCTGTTATGTATATGGTATATTTGCAAATGCGAATCACAACGAATCCTTAAGGGGGAATATAAAAATGGGAATGATCTCAGAATTTAAAGAATTTGCCATGAAAGGCAATTTGGTCGACATGGCCGTTGGCGTTGTCATGGGGGCAGCCTTTGGCACAGTCGTAAAATCATTTATAGACGGTATTTTCATGCCAGCTATCAGCCCAATCATGGGCGGCATCGACCTTGCTAATATGAAATACACAATGTCTGAAGCTGTTATGGAAGGTGATAAAATCGTCAAAGAAGCCGTACAAATTAATATTGGCAGCTTTCTAACTGCGCTTATCTCTTTCATTATTGTAGCCTGTGTGATGTTTATCATCATCAGAGGTATGAATAAAACCAAAAAAGCCGAAGAAGAAGCACCTGCAGCCCCACCTGCAAATGAAGTTCTCCTCGCAGAAATCCGTGATTTACTCAAGAAGTAAACTACAAAATTTTATATATAAGAAAAGGCGCTTCATTTGGAACGCCTTTTTTATTGGTAGAAATTCATGCAAGCGCCTATAAACTATTATGGAAAGTATCAAAGTTAAAATATGTGGATTAACCTGCTTCCAAGATGTTGAGGCAGCGCTTCACAATGGTGCCAATTATTTAGGCTTTATCGTGGAAGCGCAAAGCGTGAGAAAACTCAGCGTAAAGCAAGCCGCGAAACTATCTTCGCCCGCAGCGGGAATTGCCAAGTGCGTTGCAGTGACCGTAAACCCATCTGAAAAACTACTAAAGCATATTGCCAATATAATGCGCCCAGATTATTTACAATTTCACGGGCAGGAAGATTTAGAAACTGTGCGCGCGGCAAAACGCCTTACAAATATCCCTATTATCAAAGCCATACAAATTCGCACAAAAAAAGATTTGGAAAACGCCCGTAGCTTTGAAGGTGTGACGGATTATATTTTACTTGACGCCAAGCCGCCAAACGGCGCGAGGCAACAAGGCGGGCACGGGCTAAATTTTGAGTGGAATTTGCTAAAAGGGTTTACGTCAAAAACCCCGCTCATCCTTGCGGGGGGGCTATCAGCTAGAAACATTAAAGCGGCCAAAGCTACGGGTATAAATTTTTTCGATGTAAGTTCTGGCGTAGAAAGCAAAGCGGGGGTAAAAGATAGCTCTTTAATTCGCGATTTTATGAAAGCTGCTCATGAGTAATTATCCTGACGAGAACGGACGTTTTGGCAATTTTGGTGGCCGTTATGTCGCCGAGACTTTGATGCCGCCAATTTTAGCTCTGGAAAAAGCCTACAAAATTGCGCGAGCCGATAAATCTTTCTGGGCAGAGTTTGATAGTTTTGCACAGCATTATGTAGGTCGCCCAAGCCCGCTTTATTTCGCTAAAAGATTGACGGAACATGGGGGGGGCGCAAAAATTTATTTTAAACGGGAAGATCTTAATCATACTGGTGCACACAAAATTAACAATGTTCTTGGGCAATTACTTCTCGCAAAACGCATGGGAAAAACCCGCATTATTGCGGAAACAGGCGCAGGCCAGCACGGGGTCGCCACCGCCACTATGGCTGCAAGACTTGGTATGAACTGTATCGTCATCATGGGGCAGGTCGATATAGAGCGGCAAAAACCCAATGTGATTCGCATGAAATTACTGGGAGCAGAAGTGCGCTCTGTAACATCAGGAACCGCAACCTTAAAAGACGCGATGAACGAGGCGTTGCGCGATTGGGTGACCAATGTGAATGAGACTTTTTACTGCATTGGCACTGTTGCAGGCCCGCACCCTTACCCTGAAATGGTGCGTGAATTTCAAGCTATTATTGGCCGTGAAGCGCGCGCACAAATCATGAAAACAGAAAACAGGTTACCCGATGCTGTGGTCGCTTGCATAGGCGGAGGATCGAACGCTATGGGAATATTTCATGATTTTAAATCAGATAAAAATGTACGCCTGGTTGGCGTTGAAGCGGCAGGACATGGCGTGAAAACTGGCCTGCACGCAGCGAGTCTTACGGGCGGTAGCCCGGGCATACTTCACGGCAATCGCACATATTTACTGCAAGACGAACATGGCCAGATCAAGGACGCTCATTCTATATCCGCGGGCCTGGATTACCCAGGCATCGGGCCAGAGCACTCCTATTTGCACGAAATTGGCCGCGCCGAATATGTTAGCTGCACGGACGACGAAGCGGTCGAAGCCTTTCACCTTTGCACACAACTCGAAGGCATCATCCCCGCACTTGAGAGCGCCCACGCCATCCCCCGTGCGCTGGATATAGCGAGCGATCTTGGCAAAGATGGCCTGATTATCCTAAACTTATCTGGGCGCGGAGACAAAGATGTGAACACAATCGCTAATTTGATGAAAGTTTAAATATGACACACCGTATTGATACGACTTTTGCAGCCCTAAAAGCCGAAAACAAATCTGGATTTATTGCCTATATTATGGGCGGAGATCCTAGTTATGAGGCTTCGCTTGAGCTTATGAAAGCTTTGCCAGATGCGGGCGTGGATATAATTGAACTCGGCATGCCCTTTACTGACCCTGCTGCGGACGGGCCTGTGATTGAACTGGCGGGATTGCGTAGCATTAAGGCGGGCACAACCGTCATATCGATTTTAAAAATGGCCGCCGCGTTTCGCAAAAACAATGACACAACGCCGATTATTTTGATGGGTTATGCTAATCCTGTGCACAATATGGGGTATGCAAAGTTTGCCAAGGCCGCACACAGCGCAAGCGTAGACGGGGCAATTATTGTTGACCTACCGCCCGAAGAAGACGGGGAACTGCGCGCCGCGTTCGAAAAATACGGGCTTGCGCTCATCCGCCTTGCAACGCCAACAACCGATGCCAACCGCCTACCTATCGTCACAGCAAACACAAAAGGTTTTGTTTATTATGTGTCAGTCGCAGGCGTCACAGGCAAAGCACTCGGCCAATCTGCATCTGTTGAGCATGCCGTGACCAGCATCCGCAAATCCTCTGGCTTGCCCGTTGTTGTTGGCTTTGGCGTTAAGACGCCCAAACAATCAAGTGAAGTTGCGAAGCATGCCGACGCGGTTGTCGTGGGCAGCGCCATTGTTAATGCGTTTCATAAAAGCGGGAAAGAAGCCGCGCTGGATTTGACAATCCAGCTTGCAAAAGCCGCACACAATTTATAAAAAAGGTTCGGGGTACATTTTATTAGGGGCTGTCCTAGATAACGCCAATTAGGTGTTATCTATGGGATATATGAAGAAGAGTAGGAGAAGTTGGGCTAAGCAAGGTCGTTTGATTGATTGAACATTTCATTGGCGACATAAAGGATTGCCGTTCTGTAATAGCCAACTTTGATACGGATCGCGTTAATTTCAGAGTTTGCCCTTTAAAGACGAAATAAATACACTACAAGCATATAACTGAAATTAAAAGGTGAGCCAATACCAACTGTCTCTGTCATAATTGTCAACTTCAACGGCGGAAAATGGCTCTGGCAGTCTGTGCACTCTTTGCTCTCTCAAACCGAAACAGACTTTGAGTGTTTCATTGTCGACAATGGCTCAACGGATGGGTCTATGGGCACGCTCCCAAAACTTGATAAACGGTTTATAAAAATGGAGCTTGGCGAAAATACAGGATTTGCGCGGGCGAATAATATCGCAGCAAAAAAGGCCAAAGCGCCTTGGATAGCCTTGCTCAATCCTGATGCTTTTGCCCGCCCTGACTGGCTAGAACAGCTGCTCATTGCTAAAAACACGAGCCTAAACACCATGATGGTTGGGTCTACACAATATTTGGCATTAGAGGAAATACCGACTTTGGACGGGTTTGGCGATTGCTATTCCATATTTGGCATTGCGTACCGGGCCGCGCACAAAAAACTACCGCCGCAAAACCTTAAAACAGCATTTGTCTTTGGCCCTTGCGCTGCTGCTGCACTTTATCACCGCGAGAAATTCTTAAACCTTGGCGGGTTTGACGAACGGTTTTTTTGCTATCACGAGGATGTTGACCTCGCCTTTCGTATGCAATTAACAGGCGCGGAGTGTGTACAGTCAACAAAGGCTATTGTTGATCATGTCAGCTCCGCCATATCAGATACAGTGCCTGAATTTGCCGTTTACCACGGGACACGCAACCGTATTTGGACGTTTTTTAAAAACATGCCGTGGCCTCTCCTTATCTTGCTTACCCCGCTGCATATCAGCGCAAACCTGGCCTATCTTGGCTGGAGTATTTTTCGTAAAGGCCGATTAAGACCTACCTTTCGCGGCATTAAGGACGGTATTAAAGGTCTGCCTCAGACCTTTAGAGACCGAAAAACCGTGCAACAAAAACGCATAGTAAGCGCAAGCGAAATGCTCGGTAAAATGACTCTATCCCCAATTAAAGTCATTACACGCGGCATCAGCACGCGCACACTTCCCAAATAAACCAATGTCTGTTAAGAGGCCATTATGAGTAAATTCAACGCTATAGAAACCGCGCGCCGCGTCATTAAAGTCGAAAGTGAAGGCCTGAGCGCTTTGTCCAAAATTTTAAATAAAAGTTTTGAGGAAACTACGGCCCTTGTAAAAGATATAAGCGGTCATGTCGTCCTAACGGGCGTTGGAAAAAGCGGCCATGTAGCGCGTAAAATATCCGCAACATTTGCCTCAACAGGAACGCCGTCTTTGTTTGTCCACCCAACCGAAGCCAGCCATGGCGATATGGGAATGATAACCAAAAATGATTGCGTCATCGCCCTCTCACGTTCTGGCGAAACCAAGGAGCTTGCAGACATAACGCGCTATTGCAAACGCTTTTCTGTGCCCCTTATTGCTATGACGTGCATAAAGAGCAGTACACTTGCCAAAGCCAGCGATTATCTGCTTCTCCTGCCCGATAGCCCCGAAGCGTGCAATGTTACGGGTGCGCCGACCACATCAACAACGCTACAAATTGCCCTTGGCGATGCGCTTGCGGTAGCGCTTTTAGACGCGCGCGGATTTACGGCTGGTGATTTTAAAACCTTTCATCCAGGCGGCTCCCTTGGCGCGCAGCTTACCAGCGTGCGCGACCTTATGCGTAAAGGCGAGGCTATGCCGCTTTGCGCAATGAATGAAAGCATGGCAACCGCCCTTGGGATCCTTAGCACAAAGAACTTTGGCTGCGTTGGCATTACAGATGCAAATGACGCGCTTATTGGCATGATTACGGATGGGGATATCAGGCGGCATCTTGGCGAAAATATACTAGCAATGCGCCCAGAAGATTTGATGACCAAGGCGCCAAAAATTGTAAATCCTGACATGCTCGCCGAGCAAGCCCTACATTTTATGACAGCAAAAAAGCCCAAAGTAACACAGGTATTTGCGCTTGAAGACGGCAAACCTGTCGGGATATTACACTTACACGATTTACTCCGAGCAGGCCTTGCTTAACGCCAAAAGATCCTACCATGGTTACACTAACCATCCCAATTCCAAAACAACAGTTAATAAACCCGTTTTGCGGGCTTAATATAGTCTATGTCATCTGTCATAGTATAGTTGTGCACAGGGCGGTAGTTAATTTTTGATTTACCATCGTTTATCCAGGCAAGCGTATGCTTCATCCAGTTTTTATCATCTCTGTCTGGGTAGTCTTCGCGGGCATGGGCGCCACGGCTCTCGGTGCGGTTCTCGGCCGCCGTCATCGTCGCGACAGCTTGCGCCATAAGATTATCAAGCTCTAGCGTTTCGACCAAATCCGTGTTCCAAATGAGGGTTCTATCAGACACCCCGATATCTTTCATCGTGGCTTGGACTTTCAGGATTTCTTCTACGCCCTCTTTGAGGCTCACATCCGTGCGGAAAACAGAACAATGATTTTGCATCGTTTTTTGCATTTCAAGGCGGATTTTTGCTGTGCCTAATATGCCGTCCGCTGTTCTAAATTTTTCAAGACGCGCGAAGCTTTCCAGACCTGCATCATCAGGCAGGGCAATGGTCACTTCATTGGGGTCGATAATGTCAGCGCAGCGCAAACCCGCCGCGCGGCCAAATACAACCAGATCAATCAAACTGTTCGAGCCAAGGCGATTGCCACCATGTACGCTCACGCACGCAGCTTCCCCCACAGCCATAAGGCCAGACACAACAGCGTCTGGGTTTTTTCCTTTTTTAGTCACGACTTCGCCGTGATAATTTGTCGGTATGCCGCCCATATTATAGTGCGCTGTTGGCAGGACGGGGATAGGATCTTTGGTCACATCAACGCCCGAAAAAATGCGCGCGCTCTCGGAAATACCCGGCAGGCGCTCATGCAAAACTTCAGGGTCGAGATGATCAAGATGCAAATACAGATGGTCTTTTTTCGGCCCAACGCCACGCCCCTCGCGAATTTCAATGGTCATAGCGCGCGAGACAACATCGCGAGACGCCAAATCTTTGGCAGACGGAGCATAACGTTCCATAAACCGCTCGCCCTCAGAGTTAACCAAATAACCACCCTCGCCCCGGCACCCTTCGGTGATGAGGCACCCTGCGCCATAAATTCCGGTGGGGTGAAACTGGACAAATTCAGGATCTTGGATGGGAAGACCCGCCCGCATAATCATAGCATTACCATCACCCGTGCAGGTATGGGCGGAGGTGCAAGAGAAGAAGATTCTATTATAGCCGCCCGTTGCGAGGATAACTGTTTTCGCGCTAAAGCGGTGCAGCGTGCCATCATCCAGTTTCCACGCCGTTATACCGCGGCACACGCCATCTTCCATAATCAAATCAAGCACAAAATATTCGATGAAAAACTTGGCCGTATGGCGTAAAGATTGACCGTAAAGCGTGTGCAGCATAGCATGACCCGTACGGTCAGCCGCCGCGCACGTACGTTGTGCTACTGGACCCTTGCCCATATTTTGCATCATACCGCCAAATGGTCTTTGATAAATATCGCCATCTTCGGTACGCGAGAACGGTAGCCCCCAATGCTCAAGTTCATACACAGCTTTGGGCGCTTCGCGGCATAGATATTCAATACTGTCCTGATCGCCCAACCAGTCTGAACCTTTGACCGTGTCATACATGTGCCAGCGCCAATTATCAGGCCCCATATTGCCAAGTGAGGCCGCAATGCCGCCTTGAGCTGCAACCGTGTGAGAACGCGTTGGAAACACTTTGGAAACGCAGGCGGTTTTCAAACCAGCCTGTGCCGCTCCAAGAGCAGCACGCAGGCCAGAGCCCCCCGCCCCGACAACGACAACATCAAAACTATGGTCGGTTATTTTTTGTTCAGGCATTAACTAAGCTCCCAACCATATTTTCAAAATCGCCATGACGCCCATAAGCCACACCCCAAATGCCACCATGGCGTTGAGGATAAGCAAGAACGAGCGCAGAGCTGTCGACGGCACATAATCAGCAATAACTTCGTTAATTCCGATGCGTCCATGATAAAGCCCTGCTGTCACCATTATCAGCAGTGTAAACGCGCCAAAGGCCGACTTCGCCCAAGCAATAAGCCCTTCATATCCGCCTGGCAGAGCTTTCATAATGCCGTATAAAAAGAACGGGAAAACAAGCGCTAAAATCATCGCGCTAACGCGGCTAGTGATAAATTCGTGAACGCCTTCATTTGCAGCCCCGTGGCCGCGTACTTTACTTAAATCAGTTCTTAGATCGTTCATGACATGCTTCCCACCATTATAAAGGTCAGGCCAGCCGCGATAATGGCTACGGTTAAGATAATGAGCAGCGAAACCATATTGGAGGTTTTTGCATTAAACCCGTGCCCCGCGTCCCATACCAAATGGCGAATACCGTTGAGCAAATGAAAGATTAAAATGCCCGTAAAAACAAAAAATGAAAATGCGCCAAGGGGCGAGTAAACAAGGCCTTCCCAGCGCTCAAAAACTTTGGGGCCTGCCGCCATAATGGCCAAAAACAGGCAAATTTTCAAAAGACCGATGTAAAGGACAATGCCGCTCGCCCTGTGCAATATTGACGAGAGCATGGTCGGGTGCCACTTCCAGATACTCACATGCGGCGACATAGGCCGCTCGTCACTCCATCCACCTGCCATAAAACCCTCCACTAAATCCAGTTGTCCAGATATAAGGGCAAACCTAAACCCGCTCGTGCTCAAGTCAAGCAATTAGGTCGCAGCGAGTCAAAAAACCACCAATCATAAAGCAAAAACACTTCAAAATTAATGTTCAGTTTTATGAAATTCTTAAAACTAAGAGGTATGCAGAGGTCTCTCTCTATAAATCAAATGAGAAAAGTGCACTCCAACTCTTGGCACTGAGCGCAATAAAGGTTAATGATGTTGCACAGTTTTCGCCTCTAGGGACGTATAATGAAAAAAATAGTAACTAGTTTGGCCATTCTAGCCTTCGTGCAAGGCGTTGGTTCTGCTCTGGCTTTTGCAGGTGAAAGCCCAGTTATTATAAAAATACCTGACGGAATTTCACTTGAGAAAATGCAGAAAATATGCACAGATATGATTATCGTCAATGTGGATGGCCATTTTCAATGCCAATCAAAACCCTTTGATAGTTTTGATAAAATTATCGAAGATATGCAGAGCATCGATTTGCAAAATGACCCTATCGAGGCGGGGAATGAAGGCAACCGCGCTGCCTTGCGACATCTTCCCTATGTAAATCAGGAAACCAATATAGAAAATTGGAATTATACGCGCGGATTGCTACGCCGTTTTGAAAGTATAGACGCGTCAAACCTCACGGGCGAGCAAAAACTCAACCATGATTTGCTTGGCTTTGTTTTGCGGCAAAAAGTACTGCTCTCAGGGCATGATACGGGACGTTTGCCCTTTACCAATGATACGGGGTTTTTCAATTTAATGAGCTATGTCTCGCGCCAAACCCAGTTTAAGATCGCCGAAGATTATGAAGCCTATGCGGCGCGCCTCTCTGAACTGCCGCGATTTTTTAAACAACATCAAGCCAATATGCAGCGCGGCATTGAAACAAAATTTGTGGCTTCCGCTGATATCTTGCCTAGTATTATTAACACAGTTAAAATCTATGCAAATGCTGATGTCACTAGGCATGCATTCTTTAAACCTTTCACCATTTTCCCTGATACCATTAACAAAAACGAGCAAAAGCGGCTTAAAGCCTTAGGTCAAAAAGTCATTGGCGAACAGGTTATCCCTGCCTATCAAAACTTGCTTACATTTTTGGAAACCGAATATGCGCCTCACGCGCGCAAAACTGCGGGCATTGGCGATAGCATGCAAATGCGCGAATATTACAAAGATCTCGTCAAATATTATACAACGCTTGATATTACGCCAGACGAGGTGCATGAAATTGGCCTCTCTGAGGTGAAACGCATACGCGGCGAAATGAACACGGTTATCAAGCAAACTGGTTTCAAGGGTGATTTCAAGAAATTTTTAGCATTCCTTCGCACAGACAAACAGTTCTATGCCAAAACACCTGAAGACCTTCTCAAAGAAGCGGCTTGGATTGCCAAGCGTATAGACGGGCAGATGCCTCGCTATTTTGGCCGCTTGCCGCGCCTTTCTTATGGCATTATCAAAGTGCCTGATGAAATTGCGCCCAATTACACAACGGGGCGGTATTGGAGCGGGAATGCCGCGCAAGGCCTTGCTGGGAATTTTGTCGTGAATACATATGATCTTTCCCAAAGGCCCTTATATAATTTGCCAGCGCTTGCCTTGCACGAAGGGGTTCCAGGGCATCATCACCAAATATCGCTGGCGCAGGAAATGCAAAATGTGCCAAAGTTTCGCCAAAGCTTGTATCCAAACGCATTTGGGGAAGGTTGGGGTTTATACGCAGAAAAATTGGGCGAGGAGATGGGAATTTACCGTACGCCCTATGAAAAATTTGGCCGCCTTACCTATGAAATGTGGCGCGCTTGCCGCCTCGTAGTCGACACGGGCATGCATTGGAAGGGTTGGAGCCGGGAGCGGGCCGAAGCTTGTTTTTTAGAAAACTCAGCCTTGAGTGAGCATAACATTCGTACCGAAGTTGACCGCTATATTTCTTGGCCAGGGCAGGCTTTGTCTTATAAAATTGGTGAGCTTAAAATTGTCGAATTGCGCAAAAAAGCGGCAGTAGAGCTTGGGCCTAAATTTGATATTCGCAAATTTCATGACGCGGTTTTGAAAAATGGCGGTATTCCTTTGAATATCTTGGAAGACCAGATCAATATGTGGATTGCCGAGCAAAAACGGGTCAAATAAACAAACTCCCAAAAGAAAACCCAAAAAATCAATGAAAATTCTAATGAAAATTCTTTGGGTTTATCCCCGATATTGAAAGCCATATAGGCTTTCAATTGCCAGCGCGAATTAACCCGTTCTTAAGGTTATTAGAAACGGTAACGACCGCGAATTGTGATCGGCACAGAATACTTTGAGCCGCCATTATTAAATCCACCATATTGTGCACCGCCTGGCGTACCAATGGTTGAATTATCGGACTTTTGCACGCCTCTAAAGCGAAGACCCGTTTCGATGCCCATTGTGAAACGATCAAAAACTAGTGTTTCAACACCAACAAGGCCAGCCGCTGTCGGTACCCAGCTTGACTCATAGGCGTTTACGCTAATCGGAGTAGCAGCACCGCCAATTTCGCGAATGTTATCAACGCGGATATCATCGACATGAGCCGCGCCAAGCTTGCCTTCAACATATGGACGCACTGTTTTTAAGAGAGGCAGCGCTTTTGGCTGAAAATATTGACGAAGACCCACCTCTACGCCGTATTCTTTGTAGTCAGAAATCGAACCGCGCAAAGCATTCCCGTTTTGGCTACCAATAACAATGTCCTTGCCATTTGCTTTTTCTTGGTAAATCTGGCCCGTAACTTTACGGTTTGGGTTTAGAGCATAAGACCCACCAAGTTCAGCACGAATACCTTTATCAAAAGCATCATTGTATGATAGATTTTTTAGTGTACGAACATTATTAAACTGCGGGTGCGCCTGCGCTCCTGTAAGAACATCACCGCCTGCTGGCAAAGACGTTCCAAGACCGCCTTCAATATTCCAGCGGCTTAAAGTTTTTCCGCCAACACAACAATCATCATTGCTTTGACTATATGAGTTTTGTTTGCCCATATAGGCGGCATTACGTCCATGATGGTTACCATGTCCTAAACCCATCCAAGAGCACCCAGAAAGTGCTATAGTTGCGACACTACATAATAAAATACGCATATCAATTTCCCTTTGTCTTAAAACGGCACACTTGCCGCTTTTCTATAACTGTTGGGAGAGGCATGCAATTAAAGTGCCAAACTAGCGATTATAAAAAACCAAAAAAAAAGCCCAGGGGTAAACTCCCAGGCTTAAATCTCGTGTTATAAAGTATTTAGAAAGAAACGCGTCCGCGAATTTTCAATGGCACAGACCAACGGTCGTCTGTTGGAATGATCGAGTTTAGATTATCGCGCCAGCGAATACCTGTTTCTACGCCGATAGCTGTGCGCGAACCGACTTGCATTTCTGCGCCAATGACACCAGCCGCAGTTGGTATCCAACCTGCATCAATATAATTAATTTTCGGGTCTGCAGGGTTTATGATTTTTGCACTATCCTGCACAACGCTTACCGCCTTATTGTGCGTAAAGCCTGCCGTTGCGCCAACATATGGGCGAATGCCGCTCGTACTATTATTCCAACCACCCATATATTTACGAACGCCGCCTTCAAGTGTAATTTCTTCCAAATCACTCCAAGTCGCATAATATGGTTCAGAACCTTTCATCTTAGTCTTATCGGTAACATTACCAATTTGTACGCGCTGACCTTTTGCTTTCGCATAACCAACACGGCCAATGACTGTCATGCTCGGAGCAATATCATATGTCGCTGCGAGGTCATAACTTACCGCATTTTTATAAGCGTCCCGATAACTAATAGCTGGTGATTTTGAAACACCACGTGTATCACTACCCATTGCAGGACCCGCTGGTTTTGCACTGAAAATATTGCCGCCTATTGCAAGCTCTGTACCAATGCCTGCCTCAATACCAAATGGCAGCGCCGCGCTACTTGTAGTGCAAAGATTGCGACGTACGCCGCAATATTCTGGGTATGGTTGCGGCACATAAATTGGTGCACCTTGAACTGTTTGTACGCCTGCTATTTGGCTATTTGCATACTGACCACCGGCGTATTGTCCGCCTGAAACTGCTGTTCCATAAGGCGCATTTGCGCTAAGCATAATGCCCTCATTTACCCCATAAGTACCGCCAGCTACAAGGCCGTTAGCGCCGACAGTCTGAGCACCGCGCAAACCTTGGTCTGCAACGCCCAGACCGCCTGTGCCCACACTATAACCGTTTGCGCCCATACCATAAGTACCTGTGACATTGCCAGTTGCTCCAGCGCCGTAACCATTACCAGCTACGCCGCCACAACCATCTGCTCCCGCGCCAGTATAGCCATTGCCGTATTGACCCGCATATTGCGTGGATTGGCAACCGTAATTATTTCCATAGGAAGAAGATGAATGACTTCCCATTCCCATCCATGAACAGCCTGATAATAAAACCGCTGATAGTGCGCAAATCGTTAGACGCAAAGCCGCCTCCTTTTTTTAAACTAAGTTATTAATCCCTATCAATTAACCACAATATGTTTAACAAAACGTTGCTTTATTTGAAATTTTCGTTAATTAATCCTTAAATTTCAAACTGTTAACTAAAAGTTATAGTTACCGCGAATTCCGACGCGAATTGTGATATTCGCTTTGCTATTTTTCTACCAACTTGGCTTCTAGCTCCCTCATATTTCACACCAATTTCAAAAGCGAGCACCGTTTTAGGTGTCATTTGCCATTCAAGATCACTTTTTACAGAGCCATATTCTACCCATTGTGCTCCTCGGAAACTGTTTGGTCTGTACCTGCGGAAATTTGGTAAAAATCACCGTCAACATACCGTCAACATACCGTCAACATGCGGAACTCTTACAGGTGCACAAAGCCCACAAAATTAATCCCTGTGTTGCTGAAATACCGTGTTATGCTGTGGTCTCGTACTATAACCTAATAATAAGGAGAGGCTTGCATGCGGCATTACACCGCGTTGCCAGAGCTAACTCCTATGGCCTATATCCAAAACACCCAAAAGGCGGATGAGTCTCAAAACACATGAACTTATACACAAGCGCAGATTTTCCTGCGAGCTATACTTTTTCTCCTACAGGTGATGATATTCGTATTTTCACAAGCGATGATACAACGTCCATAGATTTTTTCGTTTCTAGTTGGGATAGCGGTATGAGAACTGCAACAATATATGTACGATTACCAACAATGGCAGAGGAGACAACGCAGACCATTTATATATATCTCGGCGATAATGCGTTGGAAGCAGCTGGAAATGCGACACTGGTTTTTCCTGATGTGGGGGTTCGATTACGGAGCCGCGTTTCGACCGTTGATCCAACAAGTGCAGCTACAGCTCGGACAGCATTTGAAACAGCTACCGTTGATGTAAACAATTCTGTGCGCTCTTCTATTTCGAATATTAATAACCAAGCATTAGGCGGTGATTTCGTAGATTTTGCTTGGTGTATTAGCGCAGTTTTAAATGTTACGGCAGCCACTACAGGCAATTGGGGTTTCAGGTATGGTGGTGATTTTGGGAGAGGCGGACATTTATATGTGCGTGGACAAGTTTTGGAAGAAGCTTGGAATGATGATTTATGGTGGGGCGGTAGTTTGCTAATACAGATGAAACGCTCTCTGGGAGTATTAATCTCCCTGTTGGTTGGCATCGATATGAAGCCCTTGGGTTTGAAGGTTGCTGTGATGGAGCTTTTACAAGTTTTCAGGCCCGTGCGCCAGGAGGTACATGGCAAGACTTGTCGTCATCAAATTACGACATACGAGCGGCGGAATGTATCGCGTCAACGGTAAGTGTTAGCGTGATAGCCACAGACAGTTGTAGCACGGTTTTAAATGCATCAAAAGTCGTGGAGATTGACGATTCTAGCCTTACACCATATGCCGTGCCAGGTGCCATTCTTCGGTATGACTTTCACATAAATAACCCTGGGCAAAAAGTTGACCCTGCATCTTTGGTGCTTATCGACACATTTCCAGATAATGTAGCCCTTATCGTAACGGGAACAGGGGCATTTGCGTTTACAGATGGTACAGTCTCGTCAGGTCTAAGCTTTACCTATGCCGGTCCCACGAGTACGACAGACAGCGTTGAGTTCTCTACCGATGGCATAGACTACTCCTATGTCCCCACATCTCCAGAAGATAATACCGTCACGCATGTGCGTTTCAAACCAACAGAAACTTTCGCCCCAAATAATAGCGGCTCTATCCCAAGCTTTACAATCAGTATCTTGGGAAAACTACAATAAGAATTAGGTGTATAGTCCCCGTGTTAGATGGTTTGGTTTTTGTTTATATAAACAGCTCTCTCACGAATGCCCCACATATTGCGCACGCCTTTGTGAATAGTGTTGAGGTGCATAAGGATTAGCGTTTGTTATAAGTGGGGATAAAATTTGGAGGTATTAGGTATTCAAGAGAACTATTTTTAGCAATTTTAATCGGTAGTGCTACCTGTTTGGAGGCACTATGTGCCTATGCTCAGAAGATAGTAGCCAGCCCAGTAGTCAGCCCGCAAGAAGTATCGATGCAAACTATGCCTGCCTAAACAGCACAGCATTAGGACAATCCCATGGCAATACAAAATTCACCCGGCGCGGATGCGCCTAGGAAAGCTGGCGCGGATGCGCCTAAGCAAGGGCACCCCCCCATAAAACGGTTTGTCCCGCTGATCGTTATCCTTCTAGCCCTAGGTGCCTTTTTTGCTCTTGGCGGTCCGAAATATATTAGTATGGATGCACTGCGTGAGAACCAAAATATACTTAAAACCTTTGTCGCCGATAATTTTTTAGGGGCTATTTTGGGATTTACAGTTTTATACGCAGCGCTTGTGGCAATTTCTTTCCCAGGCGCTGGGTTTCTCAGTATTTTTGGTGGGTTTTTGTTTGGTCTTGTTGCTGCCGTTCCTGCCGTTGTCATTGGCGCAACGATTGGAGCAACAATTATTTTTTTGGTAGCACGCTCGGCGCTTGGCACAGGCCTTGCGGCAAAGGCTGGCCCATTTATGCAAAAGTTTGAAAAGGGCCTGAAAGAAAACGAGCTTTCTTATTTGTTTATAGTGCGCCTTATGCCAATCTTCCCTTTTTTTATCGTCAATATAGTGCCTGCGTTGTTTGATGTGAAAACCCGTAATTATGTTATTACGACCCTATTGGGTATAATCCCAGGCTCGTTTGTTTATGTGAGCGTTGGTAATGGCATTGGTGATGCGCTCACCAATGGCAACGATGTTCCTTTAAGCGGTTTAATGCTACGCCCTGCTGTTATAGGGCCGATTATAGGGCTGATTGTTTTGTCCCTTATCCCCATTGCCTATAAAAATTTAACACGGCCAAAGCGGCCTGGAAAAAGAGAGACTTATGAGCACAAAAACTTATAATGTAGACCTGTGCGTTATTGGCGCAGGTTCGGGCGGTTTGTCTCTTGCCTCAGGCGCGGCTCAACTTGGCCGCTCAGTTGTTTTGTATGAAGCGGGCGAAATGGGCGGTGATTGCTTGAACTATGGCTGTGTGCCCTCAAAAGCGCTTATTGCTGCGGGTAAGCATGCCCATAATTTTGAAAATGGCCTGCCATTTGGCATCAACAAGGGCAAGGCCAAAGTTGATTTTGCCAAGGTCAAAGCCCATGTGGCAGGCGTTATTGACACCATAGCCCCTCAGGATAGCCAAGAGCGTTTTGAAGACCTTGGCTGCACGGTTATTCGCGAGCGCGCTTTTTTTAAAGACGGCAATACGGTTGGTTCTCAAAACACTATAACGCGGGCTAGGCGCATTGTTGTCGCAACAGGTAGTCGTGCGTTCGCTCCGCCAATTCCAGGGCTTAAAGAGACGCCTTACCTTACCAATGAAGATATTTTCAGTGTACCTGAATTGCCAAAGCATTTGCTGATTATCGGCGCAGGTCCAATCGGGCTGGAGCTTGGGCAAGCCTTTGCGCGCCTTGGCAGCAAGGTTGAAATTATAGACAACGCCCCGCCACTAGGTCACTTTGAGCCAGAACATGTTGATGTGCTGGTCAAGGCTTTGGAAGCGGAAGGCGTTGTTTTTCACACGCCAGTGAACACAAAACTTATTCGCAAAACTAAAGACGGCGTTGCGATTGATCTTGATGATGGGCGCAGGCTCAAAGGTTCTCACCTTTTAGTGGCGGCGGGGCGTAGATCTGTAACCGATGGATTAGAACTTGAGAAAGCGGGCATAAAGACAGACAGCGGCGGTATTGTGACGGATAAGACTTTGCGCACATCTAACAAGCGGGTTTATGCTGTTGGCGATGTATCGGGGCGCGGCGGCCTTACCCATGCGGCGGGGCATCATGCGGGCATTCTTATCAAAAACTTTTATTTCATTCCGTTTTTCAAAGCGAGTGCCGAGACAGGCCATATGCCTGCGGTTATTTACGCGCAGCCTGAATTGGCCACTCTTGGGCTGAGCGAAACAGCGGCCAAAGCCAAATTTTCAGATGTGAAATCTGTGCATTGGAAATTTGAAGACAATGATCGGGCGATTGCGGAGCGTTCATTTAGCGGCGGTGTGAAAATTATTGCTCGTAAAAACGGCATAATTTTAGGAGCATCAATTGTGGGTGAAAACGCTGGTGAACTCATTCAAATTGTTGGGATCGTTATGGCCAATAAAATGAAAATAATTGCGTTAACGAAAATGATTTCCCCATACCCAAGCCGGGGCGAGGCGGTTAAACGCGCTGCGTCTTCTTGGTACACTGAAGCTGTTTTTAGCCCCAAATCTAAAAAACTGGCTGGAATAATGACCAAACTTGGTATTTAGGCGCTCTTGGTATTTAGGTGCTCTTGGCATTGATGCCTATGCCCTCTATGATAGGGAAAATTATAAGGATATCCCATTCGTAGTTTATCGGGAAAATTGTTGGTTTTAACTTTCCTGTTCGTCATGGCGGCAGAGGCGATTATCTTTATACCATCAGCCGCCATGTTTCGCCAAACATGGCTGCAAAAGCGCGCTGAGGCAGCAGGGCTGCTAACGCTCGCTATAGAAGGCGTTCCAGGGTATGAGGGCGGAGAAATGCTTTCTAAAAAATTCATGCACGATACGGACGTGAGTTTGGTGGTGCAAAAACGCATAGGGCCAAATGGGGAGAGCATGAGCCAATTGGTTTTGGGCGCGCCGCCTGATACAGATAAAATCATCATTGCCGATTTGCGAACCAAGCGCCGTTTGCCTTTATTTCGGGAAAGTTTTCGCGATTTCTTCTCAAAAGGGGACGCCTATATTCGTGTTCTATCCGAGCCCAGTGTCCAAGGCGTAGAATCTTTGGAACTGCTCGTGCCACAAAAAGCCCTAAAAATGGCGCTCACTGATTATAGCCGCCGCGTGCTGTTGTGGTCATTGGCCATTTCTATCCTGACAGGTCTGATGATTTACGCGGCGCTTTCGCGTATGATTGTGCGGCCTATAAGTAAATTGGCGCGGGGCCTGGCACGTTTTCGCCAAGACCCACGCAAACATCTTGCGGATGATAAACCCATTTTACGGCAAGATGAAATTGGGCAGTTAGAGAACGAGTTTATTGATATGAAAGACGGTGTGCGCTTGGCTTTTCAGCGGCAAGAAAGACTTGCTACATTGGGTATGGCTATGGCGAAGATTAATCATGACCTTCGTAATGTGCTAAGCTCAACCCAGCTTATTTCTGATCGCCTCCTTATGGCTAAGGAAGATAGTATCAAAGGCATGGGCGAACGGCTTGAGCGCGTGGTTGGGCGCGGGGTGAATTTATGCGAAGCAACCCTCAAATTTTCACAATCGGTAGAAGAGCTACCCAAACCACGTAGTATTCGTATCGCCTTGCTGATAGAGGAGGCGGCAACGGATAGCATGGCAGAGGCAGGCAAGGTCAAGTTTGTTAATGATGTGGATAGCAATCTGAAAATTATGGCTGATCCTGATCAGACTTACCGTATTTTTCACAACCTGTTCCGCAATGCTGTGCAGGCTCTGCTCGCAAGCAATGTTGAGGCTAAGAACATCTTAAAAGTCAAGGCGAGCATCAAAGATGATAAAGTACGCGTCCAGGTTATTGATACAGGTACGGGGCTTCCTAAAAAAGCACAAGAAAATTTGTTCAAAGCCTTTACATCATCAGCCCGTAGCGGTGGCACGGGCCTTGGTCTCACCATAGCGCGCGAGCTTGCTCGCGCGCAAGGCGGCAATTTAATCCTTGATAAAACAGGGCCAGAAGGCACCATATTTATAGTTGGATTGCCGCTGTTGATAGATGAAAAAACAAAGTAGGTCTCTGCGCTTTACTCGCTAGTGGCTTTCCCTTCCCGCCGTGGGTCTGCGCCGCCCGTATAACTGCCATCAGGATTTTTGCGGATAATATGCAGGCCTGAAATTTCGCCTTTGGAGCGGGTAATTTTGTGGCCAAGTTTTTCTAATGCCTTTATGTGTTCGTTTGAAAACCCAGCTTCTTCTAGCCGTACCACCCCATTGCGCGCAATAAAATTAGGTAGATTTATTGCTTCTTGCGGGCTTAAGCCCCAATCAATAATGCCGATTATCGTTTTGGCTGTATAAGCGATGATAGACGAACCGCCAGGAGAACCCGTGGCGAAGCTAAAATTACCATCTTTATCAAAAATAATATGGGGTGCCATAGAGGAGCGTGGCCGTTTTCCAGCCTGCACGCGATTGGCAACAGGGTTTCCGCTTGCATCGCGCGGGGCAAAGGAAAAGTCTGTTAGTTGATTGTTGAGCATAAACCCTCCCGCCATACGCTCGGATCCAAACAGGCTCTCAACCGTGGTTGTCATTGAAACCACATTGCCCCATTTATCAACAATAGACATATGGGACGTGCCTGGCACATCTGGCGTTGCATCTTTGCCAGGACGGAAATTGACAGGATCGCCAGCCTTTACGTCTTTCATTGCGCTGTCCATTTTCACCAGCGCGGCGCGGGATTTCAGATAAGTGGGCGCAAGCATTGCCCGGGTAGGTACATCAATAAAATCAGGGTCAGCCACATAAAGATCACGATCAGCATAGGCCAATTCGGACACTTCCGCAAAAACGTGCCAGCCTTCAAGGGTCGAACCTAGGGCGCGCATATCAAAATTTGAAAGCTGTCCCATAATGCTTTGCACAGCAATACCGCCTGAGGATGGCGGCGGGGCGCTGCAAAGTGTGTAGTCTTTATAGGGCGAGCACAGCGCCATAGTCTTTTTGGCTTTGTAATTTTTTAAATCATCAAGACTAAGCAGGCCTGGGCGCGGGTCTTCGTGTACGGCGGCTACAATTTTTTCGGCGAGCGGCCCTTCATATAAGTTGCGAACATCTTTGGCGATAAGGCGCAAGCTTTCAGCATAAGGTTTATTGTCACGATGAAACCCTGCTTCAATCGGGCTACCATCTTCATGGAAGAAATAGGCTCGTGCCTGCGGCTGTACCCGCAAAGCATAATCACCCGCGCGTTTGATCAGCCCCGCCATGCGCGGGCTTACCTCAAATCCTTTATCGGCCAGATCAATAGCGTAGTTGAAATCATCGGCCCATGGGCGTTTGCCATACTCATGATGGGCCATAGACAGCATAGCCATCACGCCTGGAACGCCCGTAGATTGACCCGATGTAATGCCTTCAATATAGCGCACGGGCTTGCCATCCTCGCCCAAAAATAAATTTTCATCAACGGCAGCAGGAGCCGTTTCACGGCCATTATAAGCAATGACTTTTCCAGATTTTGCATCATAAAAAACCAAAAATGCACCCCCGCCCACGCCCGAGCTTTGTGGCTCCACAAGGCCGAGCGTTGTTTGTACTGCAATAGCCGCATCGATAGCGCTGCCGCCATTTCTAAGAGCTTCAAGCCCTGCCTCCACCGCGTGGGGGTTGGCCGCCGCCACCATGCCCTTCGTATATGGATTAACAGCAGGTGCCATTTGCGCTTTCTCTCGCGATAGAGAAGCAGCAGCTTTGGCTTTTTTAGTACCGCAGGCGCTTAACCCTAAAATCGCGCAAGATGCCATAAGTATTACAGATGGTTTCATTTTTATACCCTCTTCCTATTTACTTTTCATACCCAGCACATAAAGCTGTGCGCGGCTTCTTACTTACTTTATTGAGATGCCCTGATAAATCCAGGCTTTTAATATAAATATGGGAAGAAATCGCCCGCGCAGATAGCCTTATATAGGATGCCCATAAAATGTTGCGCACATCGGTGTTTGTGCAGGTGCTTTGTTTAAAGACCAAAGTTATTTGTGTTACGGGGATGACCAAATCAGGTTCTATGCTGGGTCTTTTAACCACCGTCTTGGGGTTAATGCCATAGGGTTTGGCTGACTTTACAGTCGAAGCCTCCGATCACTGTATTGTTTTTCTGATAGTGTGCGTCGTTGTGGCGCTGACGTTAGCCAAAAATATTTTCAAATATTTTTTTCACGCCTTTTAAAGTGCCCCTATCTTGCTTGCATGAAGAGTATCCATTTGAACATAGATTATTGCGCCATTATGAATATGCCTGCGCCTGCCTTGTCTGAAGATGAGGATTATTATCGGGATTTGGCGAAAGGGGCGGAGGCCTCGGCGCGCGGGCGGGAGAAAATTGCGGGCGCGCCCGAGCATAGAGGTGAACACCCCTATGAGCGGGCGCGCAGAAAATCTTGCGCGCAAGCAGCACAGCAGTTTTGGCGCCAGGCGGCCAAACTGCGGCGTTGTTTGTATGCCGCGCAGGTTTTTAATCTTATGCTTAGGATTAAAGTCTGGGTTTTGTCATGCCCGAAGCGCCGCGCCAGAGTTCGGGCTTTGATTGGTGAGGCGGCGATTGCGCGCTGGCAGGTGCGTTTGATGGCGCGGCTGCAGATGCTAGCAGAAGGGCGCGTTCCCAAGAGGTCAGCCGCTCTTGAACTGGTCTCTGGTAAACTGGTCTCTGGTAAACTGGGCTTTGGCAAACCAAGTGCAACATTGGAAAATACGGACGGTTTGCGTTCTTCTTGGCATGGCTCTTCTCGGTATAGCCCTTCTCGATATAGCCCTTGGTATGGTTTGTGGCCTATGGTTCCATTTGGCCCTCAGGCGCGGCAGCACGGGAGCACAGGAGAGAGCACAGGAGAGAGTACAGGAGGGAGAGGAGAGAGAGGAGAGAGAGGAGGGGTTATGCGCGCGTGTATGGCTCGGGCTGTTCCTCGCATATTTTTCTACCCGTACGAGCTTGAACCCGCGTATACAAATTTAGCCAATACTCGCCAACTGTGTTGGCTTGACGAAGCGCCGCCAGAGCAGGTTTTACAAGCTTTTGGCGGCGGGCATGGCGCCGAGATCCGAAAGTGCGGCATTGGCGCCAGCGCCTATTGGCTGTGTATCCCCGATACTTCACCAGCTACTTTACCAGCTACTTTATATGACAATCTGGACGAGCTTGACGATGCCAAACCGCCCTAGAAAACATGCCCCAGAAAACATGCAGTATTGCTTCAAGCCCGCTGCCCGTAAAGCGCGGCGCCATACACACTTGGGAAAATTACAAATGGGAAAATTACAAATGGGCAAATCACAAGAGTGGGTGTGAGGTATGGGGCGAGAGACCTTATTTGGCGGGGGCACTAAAAAATACCGCGCCCAGTGTAGATGAAACCCTAAAAAAGATTCAATTTCAGTGCTTTCAACTAGTGGTAAACGAGAAATTGAACGCTTCCTACAGACTGGATTTAAATTAAGAAAACTAGCAAATCTCAAAAAACCACTGATAGGGACTGACATGGATATGGCATCGGGTATGTCAGGTTCTCCAGTCTTCCACTTAAAAGATAAAAAATACGAATTAGTTGGAATAGTTAGCCAAAAAACATTGCAAAAAAACTGTGACGTATTCTTGAGTATTAGGTGTTTCAATGTAATAACATTAATTGAATAAATTCAGTAAAAATATGTTTTACTTAGAGCGTTCCCTGTTTAGTCGTACGCATATCCAGCTGTCTTGAAGTAGTTCCAACATTCTTTTTTTGAATATTGATTTGTGATATGTCCTATGACTTTCCAGAGGGCGTCATAAGTGCAGGCTTTTGCTTTTCTCAGATGCGCTTTTAGTTTTGAGAAGGCCATTTCAATTGGATTGAGATCGAGGCTGTAAGGCGGTAGGAACAGGAACCATGCGCCGCGTTCGCGTAAAGCTGGTTTAGCGCGTTCGCCTTTGGGCGCTCTTCCATACATGCGCGTCATCTTGGTATTCGTGCTGGTTTCATCAATGAAAACTAGGCGAGAAGGCTCCATCCGCATCAGGTTCTGGCACTTATGCCATGCCCGGCGTTTGCGCTGAACTTCTGATCTGTCCCGCTCAGTAGCGAGCAGAGTTTTTTTTATAGCTGAGCCCAGCTTGCCTCAACAGGGTAGACAGTGATCCAGTGTAAGTTTTTACCCCGTGCTCTGCCTCCAGTCGACCACAGAGTTCAGAGTTCAGACAAGGTTATATCAGGCTCCGCTGTGACGAGACCTAATAAATATCTGCGGAAGGGCGCAAGTTTCCCACTCCCAGGTGCTCGCCCTTGTTGTGCTGGTTTAATAGAACCTGTTGCCTTGCTGCCGCAACTCGGCGACGAAGATCAATGGAAATCGTTTTACTCATGATACACCTCCAAACATGGTGAATCACATCTTAAACCAAAGAGAATCCATAAAGTGAATCTACTTAATCAGGGAACGCTCTAGCATGAGCCGGCGCGGGAACTGTTATGATAATGCCGTTGCAGAAAGTTTTTTCCACTTGCTAAAAACCGAGCGAATCAGGCGCAAAACCTACAAAATGCGCCAGCACGCACGGCAAGACGTGTTCGATTATATCGAAATGTTTTACAACTCGCGGCGAAAACATGGTAAGTGCGGGATGTTGTCATCCGTAGAATACGAACGACAGCAAAAATGAAGTAACAAGGTGTCTACAAAGCTAGGGGCACATCAATACAGGATATAGAATAGGAGGGAAAATGAAACACCACATTATGATTGCGTTTGGGTTTGTATTAACAATTATATTTATAATTCGTGCAGCGGGTGCACTTGCGGAGCCTGGATGGGGCATGCAAGAAGTGTATGTTTTAGGTGGGTTTGTTTTTTGTAGCATTCTTTTGTGGAGAGGAATCCGCGACTTTCGAGAAGCGCGGCGAGAAAGCAAAAAAGACAAATAATATTGGCAAATAATATTGGAACGTCGCCCCTTAGACCAAAGTCCACTACCCAATGTTTACTTTTTGTTAGATTTATAGATTGGAAAAATCCAATCAACGCCACGTTTATGGCAAAAAGGGGAGAGAAAATGTCAAACTCAACAACAATCGATGCGAAAGGGTACTGGAAGGCTACTATACGGCTGACGATTTCATTACTTATCGTATGGTTTTTAGCGTCATATGGCGCTGGTATATTATTTAGAGGCGCACTCGATAATTTACGCATTGGCGGCGCTCCGCTTGGCTTCTGGTTTGCCCAAAACGGCGCTATTTACATTTTTCTTACCTTGATCGTGATTTATTGCCGTCAGATGACAAAGCTTGAAAAGAAATTTGGGATAAGGAGGTAAATTATGGTTGATCCTTGGACATTATTTTGGGTTATTCTAACTTTTTCAGTTTATATCGGCATAGCGATTTGGGCGAGGGCTGGTTCCACCGAAGAATTTTATGTAGCTGGTCATGACGTGCCGCCACTTGTAAACGGTATGGCGACAGCAGCAGACTGGATGTCTGCGGCCTCGTTCTTGTCAATGGCGGGATTGATAGCCTTTCTAGGCTATGGTGGTTCGGTGTATCTTATGGGCTGGACAGGCGGTTATGTATTACTGGCCTTGCTATTGGCGCCATTTCTTAGGGAATTTGGTAAGTTTACGGTTCCAGATTTTGTTGGAGACCGATATTATTCCAAGATTGCCCGTATAATAGCCGTTGTTTGTGCATTGATGGTGTCGTTCACCTATATTGCGGGACAGATGAAGGGGGTAGGCGTTGCCTTTTCTGGCTTTCTTGGTATTCCCTTTAACTGGGGTATTTTCATCGGTAGCTGTATCGTGTTTGTTTATGCGGTTCTTGGCGGAATGAAGGGCGTTACATATACGCAAGTCGCACAATATGTGGTGTTGATCTTTGCCTATACGGTTCCAGCAATCTTTATCTCCTCACCATTACTGGCAATCCAATTCCGCAGCTTGGTTTTATTAGCAATGCTGCAGGAACAGATGTCAGCATGTTGGAGAAGCTTAACACAGTGGTCACCAATCTCGGGTTTACTGAATATACATCAACCACAAAAACAACCATTGATATTTTTTGTATTACGGCCGCTTTGATGTTTGGCACGGCTGGTCTGCCTCATGTTATCATCAGGTTCTTTACAGTGAAATCGGCTCAAGCAGCGCGCAAATCTGCTGGTTGGGCTTTGATGTTTATTGCTCTTTTATACACAACGGCTCCAGCAGTTGGCGCTTTTGCGCGGATCAATTTTATTGATACTGTAAATGAGGCGACGTACATCACTGACGCTGAAAACTATGACGTGCGTGCCGCACAGATCACAGCAGAAGGTGGCAAGCCTGTTCCTGTATGGTATAAATCTTGGGAAAAAACGGGCCTGCTTAAGTATGATGATAAAAACGAAGACGGCATTATGCAGTACCGAGGCCCGAAAGCGCTTGATGGTGTTGCCAATGAAGTGGTGCCAAACCGTGATATCTTTGTACTGGCCAATCCACAAATTGCTAAACTTCCAGGCTGGGTCATTGGCCTCGTTGTGGCGGGCGGCCTTGCAGCCGCGCTTTCTACAGCTGCTGGTTTGTTGATGGTGATTAGTTCGGCGGTTTCACATGATTTGATGAAACGAACCTTCAGGCCAAATATGACCGAAAAACAAGAAATGCGTGTTGCACGAATTGCTGCTGGGTTTGCGGTGGTGTTGGCTGGCCTCACTGGGGCATTTGCTTCGCAATTGCCCTTTGTGGCGCAAGTGGTGGCTTTTGCTTTCGGTATTGCCGCCGCGTCTTTCT
Source organism: Robiginitomaculum sp. (assembly GCA_965224735.1). Classification (GTDB taxonomy): domain Bacteria; phylum Pseudomonadota; class Alphaproteobacteria; order Caulobacterales; family Maricaulaceae; genus Robiginitomaculum_A. Next base: position 679,543 of record OZ245059.1, read on the forward strand.
TCCCGATTATCTTCTTGGGAATTTTCTGGAAACGTATGAATAAGGAAGGAGCGATTGCCTCCATGCTTATCGGACTCATCACAACTGTAAGCTATATAAGTTACTTTAAATTTGGTGGTGGTACAGTTGACGGTTGGTGGTTTGGCATCTCGCCAGAAGGTATTGGCTTTGTCTTTATGTGGCTTGCTGGCGGCATAGGTGTAATCGTCTCGCTTATGACACCAGAACCTCCGCAAGAAATTCAGGATCTTGTGGAAGATATCCGTGTCCCTGGTACACGGACTTCACATGGTTCTGCTGAAGGAGGCATGGCGCCAGCGGAGTAAAATTCTGCAATTGCCCACAGCAGGGTGTATAAGTTCATATAGATGTGAGACTTTTTAGGTTTGCTTTATTTAAGTTGCTTCCGCCATGTTGGGTTTGTTACGAACCAAACTGGAGGAAGCAGCTATGCAGATCAAATATCTACACCCGAATATCTATAGCCCGAATATCTATAGATTGTACGCTTGGGCGCGTGCACAAGAATGTCTGGATGTCTACAGGCGCAAGCACGAAGACGCGGTACGGCAGTACTGCTCATGCGGCAAAGCCTAAAATTCGAGGGTGTCAGTGAGCGCAAATGTGCTGAATTTGTCGGTATATCGCGGCCGACATATTATCGTTACAAAAAGGTTTTGGATAGGCTTGCACACGGAATTACACCGCTCTCAAAGCGGCCCCATAGCCTCAACAAACCCAAATGGGGCGAAGCCGAGAAGCAGCTTGTCTTGCGTATACGCAGAGAAAATCAGACATGAGGTAAGGACAAGATTGCCGTTGTCCTGCGCCGTGACCACGGCCAGACTATAAGCGCCAGCACAGTTGCCAGCACAGTTGGACGTATATTAAAAACTTTGTTCACTAAAGGCATCATCACAAAATCACGCTCTGCTCCAAGAGCAAAAAGAAACAGAAACTTCAAAAAATCCCATGCCAAACGCTGGATCTACAAGGCCTACAAGCTCATGAAAATGGGCGAACGGGTGCAGATCGACCACATGAGGGTGAGCAAAAACGGTATCACCGTGAAGCACTTCCAAGCTTGGGAGAGAAGGTCCAAATTCATTCATGCTCAAATGTACTCACACGCCAAAGCGTCTTCTGCAAAACGGTTCTTAAAAGAATTTATCGACAAAACACCGTTCACCATAAAATCCATACAGGTGGATGGCGGCTCGGAATTCATGGCAGAATTTGAGCAGGCCTGTGAAGATGTAAACATTCCACTCATCGTCTTGCCGCCCAGCAGGCCAACATATAACGGCGGTGTCGAGCGCGGAAACCTAACCTTTAAGGAAGAATTCTATTACAAAAGAGACCTCTTGGCTGACAGCATCGGAGCCATGAGATTTGAACTCCGAAAGGCGGTTGAAAAATACAACACATACAGACCACATCACGCCCTTGCAGGGCTAACACCAATGGCCTATATCCAAAATACCCAAAAGGCGGATGAGTCTCAAAACACATGAACCTATACAAAGCCATCTAACACAGGGACTGTACATTATGAAAAATTAAGATGTCACGGCAATCATTGATGTTCAAGGCGTTTTAAATCTGTTACATAGACTTAGCTATTAGAAGGAGAAAAAATGGCCATAATGAAATCCGTACAAATCATGTCAGAATCAAGCAAATCTTTCGAAGATGCGATTGAAACTGCCGTTAGCCGTATGTCTAACAGCGTCAATCATGTGCGCTCTGCCAATGTCAATAATCAATCTGTTGTTGTTAAAAGCGGTAAGATCACAAAATATCGCGTAAACCTTCAAATCACTTTTGAAGTTAAAAAATAGACTAAAAGTCACATTGTAATACCAAGATAGCCCGCCTATAAATGGCGGGCTATTTATATATATAAGGAATTATCTATGTCTCTCTCTGATATTAAGTTTGATCCTATTGTTATTGTTGGTCTTGCTCGCACCCCTATGGCGGCGTTTCAAGGTGCGTTTAGTGCGCTCACGGCGCCTGATCTTGGCGCGGCGGCGATTAAAGCAGCGCTTACTGAAAGCAAAGTTGAAGCGGGCGATGTCGAGCAAGTAATTATGGGCTGCGTTTTGCCAGCAGGCCTAGGCCAAGCACCTGCACGCCAAGCGGGTCTCAAAGCGGGCCTGACTATGACATGCGAAGCGACGACCGTGAACAAAATGTGCGGCTCTGCTATGCAAGCGGTTATATTGGCACATGATACGATTAAGGCAGGCAGTGCAGGTATTATTGTCGCGGGCGGTATGGAGAGCATGACGGGGGCACCTTATGTTCTGCCCAAAGCGCGCGGCGGGTACCGCATGGGCAATGGTGTGATGATTGATACGATGATGCATGACGGGCTGACGGATGCTTATGATCACAAGCCCATGGGCGTTTTCGCAGATATGGTTGCGAGCGAGTATCAATTTACCCGCGAGGAACAAGATGCTTACGCCATCGAGTCTGTAAACCGTGCGCGCCGCGCCGCTAAAGAAGGCGATTTTGAACGCGAGATTACAAATGTTGTTGTGCCAAACCGTAAAGGTGATATTACCGTATCCACTGACGCTGGCCCTGAGGGCGCGCGCCCAGAGAAAATTCCAAACTTGCGCCCCGTCTTTACCAAAGACGGCACAGTCACAGCCGCCAATGCTAGCTCTATTAATGACGGCGCAGCGGCTTTGGTGATGATACGTAAATCCGAAGCGAAAAAACGCGGCCTTAAAATCCTTGCTGAGATTAAGGCTCATGCGGCTCACGCTCACGAGCCAAAATATTTCACCACCGCCCCTGTTCACGCTATGAATAAATGTTTGCAGCGCGCGGGTTGGGACGCTCAAAGTGTTGACCTTTGGGAAATTAATGAGGCGTTTGCAGTCGTCCCCATGATCGCCATGCGCGATATGGGGTTAAATCATGACAAAGTAAATGTAAACGGTGGTGCCTGTGTGCTCGGTCACCCAATCGGGGCGTCAGGCGCGCGTATTCTGGCAACCCTAATCGCCGCAATGGAGAAACGCGGCGTCACCAAAGGCATAGCGTCCCTGTGCATAGGCGGCGGTGAAGCCACTGCGATAGCACTGGAGATAAATGGGTAGAAGAGTGAGTTTGATACGTATTTTAAAAATTGGAGCCATTTTTACTGCGGTGCTCGCAAGTGCGTGGTTTCTCTTACGGGAAAGCGATATTAAAGAGTGGATAGAAAAGAAATGCAAAATCGCTGTAGAAAAGTAGAAAAATTGTAGCTAAAACATAAGGTTATGTGATTTCAATGTGATCTTTGATGTATTTCACACATTTGCAGGCAAGACCCTTTGGTGAACAGAGTTTTGAGTATCAACCCAACCGTGCTTGTGCTCATGGCTTGGCCATGCTCACGGGGCAAAACGACAGCGATCTTGTCCTTGCCCCAACAAGTCTGGTTTATAACAAACCCATTCTGGCGGAGGAGCTTAAATAAAGCAAACCTAATCAGGTCTCATATCTATGCGAAACTTATACAATTAGGATTGTCAGGGATTTTGAGTATTATAGAAAAAATTGTTGCATTTATTAGCGCATGCTAATATACAAGGCTAAACAATAGCGTTCATAAGAACATGGGAATGGTATTTGCGGGTGATCAACAATTGCGGCAGAGACCAAAATTGGCATTTTATAAGGGACTGCTCATGGCTGAAAAACTAATTATCGTTATGGCAAATACGGATCCAAGAAATGGAGAAGAACTTGGCGCGCCATTTTTTCAAGCAACCGTTGCGGCGGCTATGGACTATGAAGTTGAAGTAATTTGTACAGCAACGTCAGGCATTTTGATGAAAAAAGGTTTTGCTGAAAAACTCGTTGTTAAAGCAGGTTCTGAGAAGAGCGTTTACGATTTTATCAAAGATGCGCACGAGGCTGGCGTTAAGTTTTTGACTTGTTCGCCAAACCTTGATTTGTTCGATATGAGCAAAGATGATCTTATTCCTGAATGTTCAGGTATTGTTGGCGGTGCTTATCTTATCGAAGAATTGATGGAAGAAGAAACCAAAGTAATGACTTACTAGGAGTATTCCCATGGGACATCATTCGTCTTCAACACGCGTTCAAGAACATATTGGCGATCCAATGGTTGGGCTTGAAGAGGTTAGCCGCGAAACCCTTGAGGAAATTTTCAAAGACATCCAAAGTGATATACGATTTGATCACGAGTTGAATGGCTGTTTGAACTGCGGAATTTGCACGGCCACTTGCCCAGCGGCTTATTACTATGATTTTAGCCCGCGCGAAATCGTACAACTTTTATGGACAGAAAATCTTGAAGGTATTTATGATGCTATGCAAGAAAAAATCTGGTCTTGTGCACAGTGCTACACATGCGCGGCACGTTGTCCATTTGGCAACTCGCCAGGTGGCCTTGTGATGCTGTTACGTGAATCTGCTATTAAACAGGGTATGGAATCTGCGAAATCAGTGTTACGCCCGTTTTCACGGGTTTTGCTCAAGCTTATTTCCACGGGCAACCAATTGTCGCCTGATATGATCAATGCGGAGGGTTTTCCAGACTGGGGACCTAATATTTGTAAGGTTGACGCCCCACTTAAGCTTTTGCGCGCCGCTATCCCGATGCCGACTATGAATACACTTAAGACCGCATGGGAAACAAATTTGAAAACCTCTATTGAACTTTACACAATCTGGGAAGAAACGGGTGTTTTGGATCAACTTGAGACCGTGGATGAAAACTTGTTTGATGTAATCGTCGATATTATGGACGAAAAACGCGATGACTGGGATGATTTTCTGGAGGAGGAAGATGACTAGGTTTAATTTACAAAAGAGGGCACTAATTTTCGGTTTGGAATTGCAGCAGATACATAAAGAACTAGATTATGGAAAATAACAACAATAATGACGGCAAACGTTTTACCGGGCATGGCTCGGAATGGCGCAATAGCAAGCTAAGCCAAGCAGATGCGTTAACGGCAACTTCATGGGTTGAAAATAAAATCGACAAGCGCTCTATGCTCACCAATAAAGACCGCGTCCACGATATACGCGACGTAATGTGGCAGCTCGAAAAGGAAGGCGAGATAAAAGTACACCGCGTATCCACAGATCATGCGCCACGCATGGCTAAGACCCTTTATGGTTGGGATAAAAAAATTCCAACGCGGCAATTGTGGCACCATAAATCTTGCGGGCAGTGCGGTAATATCCCAGGGTATCCGACGTCTCTTCTTTGGATGATGAACGAGATGGATATTCCTTATCTAGACGAGACGGATCAAACGTCTTGTACAGCGTGGAATTATCATGGTTCTGGTATTGGTAATATCGAAAGTTTGGCGGCTGTGTTCTTGCGCAATTTTCACCAAGCGTATGTATCAGCGAAAGCTGAGGGTAAACCAGAAGGCTATTATTATCCGCTTGTGCATTGCGGGACGTCTTTTGGGAATTATAAAGAAGTACGTGAGTACCTTCTTTTGTCCGCAGAACTTCGTGAACGTGTCAAAAAGATACTGGGTAAATTAGACCGCCTCGTGGATGGTAAACTTCTAATCCCTGAAGAAATCGTCCATTATTCAGAGTGGGTGCATGTCATGCGCAAAGATATAGCACAGCGCCAAGTGATTGATTGCTCTAATGTGCGCGCAACTATTCATCCTGCTTGTCATGTTTACAAAATGATACCGCAAGATGTTATCTATGATGAAGATGTTTTGGATGGTAACCGTGTTGCTGTTTCTACTGGCATTATGCAGTCATTGGGCGCGCAAATTATAGATTATTCGACATGGTATGATTGCTGTGGATTTGGCTTTAGGCACATTATTTCAGAGCGTGAATTTACGCGCTCTTACGCGATTGACCGCAAGATAAAAATTGCCATTGACGAAGCAAATTCTGATGTAATGATTGGCCATGATACGGGCTGTATCACGACGCTGGATAAGAACCAATGGATTGCTAAAGCTGACGAGCGGAATGCTGGTAAAAAATATGAATTACCAGTTATTTCTGATATCCAATTTGCCGCACTTGTGTGCGGCGCGCACCCTTTTAAAATTGTGCAATCCCATTGGCATGCTTCGCCGCTTGAAAACTTGTTTGAGAAAATGGGCATAAATTGGGATGAGAAAAAAGCCGAGTTTGAAGATTATTTGAAACTTGTCGAGCAAGGCAAACAAGAAAATCTCTATGACCCACGCCGCCGCATTACGGGCGGACCAGGATATATCAATGTTGCAGAACGTAAAAAATTAGGAATACTATAATGAGCAAACCAGTTCTTATCGTGGGCGCTGGCCCAGCTGGCCTTGCGGCAGCCCATTCACTGGCGTCTTTAGGCCAAAAAGTTGTCCTAGTTGAGAAAGAAGACACGCTGGGCGGCGCGCCAATTTTGTCTGGCTATTCAAAACTTGTGCCATCTGGCGAGTGGGCGAAAGATGCTATCGGTTCAATGGTTGATAGAGTTGTGAAAAACAAACTTATCACAATCCGCAAAGACGTAACTGTCAAAGAATTTTCTGGTAAACTAGGTAATTTTAAAGCAGTGCTTTCGAGTGAGAAAAATGTTAGCGTAAGCGCAACAATTCTTTGCACGGGCTTTACGCATTTTGATAGTGTGAATAAACCCGAATGGGGCTTTGGCCAATTTCCAGATGTTGTGACAACAACACAAGTTGAGCAAATGATTTCCAGCGGGCAGGGCGTGCGCCGTCCATCAAATGGTGAAAAACCAAAACGGGTTGCTATTTTACTTTGCGTTGGTTCGCGTGATCGCCAGATTGGCCGCGAATGGTGTTCAAAAATTTGCTGTACTGTGTCTGCAAAAATGGGTATGGAAATTCGCGAAGAACTTCCTGATTGTCACGTTTATATTTATTATATGGATGTCCGTACATTTGGCCTTTATGAAGAGTTTTATTGGAAGTCCCAAGAAGAGTATAAGGTAAAATACATTAAAGCGCGTATTGCCGAGGTAACTTCCGATGGTGACAAAGTCATCGTTAAAGGCGAAGACACTCTGGTTAAACGCCCAATTACTATTCCATTTGATATGGTTGTTCATGCGATTGGTATGGATCCAAATGTTGATAATATGCTTATCTCTTCAATCTTTGGGGTTGATTTACACAATTGGGGCTTTGTTGCCCAGAAGAATAGGTATGGCGTTGTCGGCGCAACCAACCGCGAAGGCGTTTATGTTGCAGGTTCTGCGAGTGGCCCAGAAACGATTGACGATAGTATCGCGCAGGGCAATGCAGCTGCTATGTCAGTTTTAGCGGGCCTAACTGCGAAAGTTACTGCAAAAGTTACTGCGGAGTAGTTCGATATGGCCTCGTTTTTCTCAAGGTTTAAAGCAAAGGACGTGGCGGCAGTGCAAGCGGGGCAGCGCATCATTGCACTTGAGCTTAGCGGGCCATTTTTGCGCAATAATTTCGAAACACTTATTTCCGCTTGTGATGATGACGGGGGCGCTGAGCGTTATGTTCTGGCTCTTAAATATAAAATCGGGATTTTCCAAGATGGGTTTCACGACGGCGCTAAAAGCCTCAGCGCGGTTAATTTCGTCAAATTATGTATGTTCATGCCAACAGTTCGCAGGCGCGTAGGTGATTATGTTGAAAACGGAAAATATAATTTTTTACGCAGAGCGATGGAAGGTCTATTTGGCGAAGAGGATGTGGATACGCGTATCAATGCATTCGTAAATAAATTCCCGCAAGATAAAAAACACCGCTGGGTCAAAGACCTCGCCACAGAAATTTTGCACAATACTGATCCTGAAACTTACCCACTTATGCACCGCTGGGTATGGGACCGCAAAGCCAATTCTGGGGTTATCCGAGAAATGTGGCATGGCGATGTGGATAGCCAAACTCTTGAAGTCGATGATGACTATGAAGTTTTCATGAAACTCCGAGAAGAGCTATCGGACTATTTATCATCAAATGGTATTTATGCTGATGTACTTTATTATGTCGATTTACTGTGCGCTGGCGTTTATGCGGGCTATGTATCCTCGCAAGGCGGGCTTTACTTAAAAGCTGATTTCACCACTCGTGAAGAGCCTATTGTATTTACCCGCCGTTTACTTGGCCTTGACGGCGTTGCGGCAAAAACCAATCTTATTGCGCCTTCAATGATTGAAGGCCAGTCTGCTAAGAACCTATCGATAGAAACCGTACTGCGGTTGCAGGGGAGTAATTAAGCATGGCTATCCACGAAAAAAGCCTTATCCGCCCAGAAAACATCCAAACCCATGATGAGCTTATCATTGATGGTATTGATGTATCGGGTGATTGGTCGACCTTCATCCATACGCGCGTTGTGAAAGATTATAATGAAGACCTGCAAGACGAAATAGAAGCACTTCCAGGCGGTGAGTATATTCACCGTTGTTGGCAGTGCGGCTCTTGTACAAATGCATGTACGGTCTATGCTGAAAATCCTGATTTTAATCCGCGTTATTGGATTTATCTTATTCGCATGGGTATGGAAGAAGAGCTATTGCGCGATAAAGATATTATCTGGCAATGCGTATCGTGCAATAAATGTACCTCTATTTGCCCACGCGACGTTATGCCAGAAGGTGTCATGAAAGCCACTGCCCACTGGATGGAGCTTAAAGGGCATACGGCGCCAACACAGTCGACTATTTTTGACGAAGTATTTACACACCAAGTCGTTAAATACGGCAAAATTGAAGATGGCGAAATTCTTAAAAATTATATGAAGAAAACCAACCAGCCTTTGCTGCAAGACTGGGTTGTTCAGCTTGTTAAAAATATGATGAAAGGGCTTCCCGTAATCCAGCTTATGCGCATGGGGATAGCGAGTGTGTTTCACCCAAAAACCAGGGGATGGGATGGTGCCCGCTCTGCTATTGAAGAACATATTGCTGAACAACAAGCTGGGCATAAAAAATCGCTTGGTCTAGACGCCACAGAATAAGGTATAAATAGAGAAAAATTATGACTGTAATTATTGATAAATCTACCTTGAAAAAAAAGTATAAAAAAGTTGCCTATTATCCAGGATGCGCTCTTGAAGGGTCTGCTATACCCTATGATAAATCCACGCGCGCGATTGGCAAAGCATTGGGTCTTGAACTTGTCGATGTTAAGGACTGGAATTGTTGCGGCGCTATGGAGGTGAAAAATATTGATCCGAAGGTTGAGACATATTTGTCATCGCGCGTGCTTTCAAACGCACAATATAAGAACAAACTTAATGTGGTGATGGCACCTTGTAATGGCTGTTATAAAAACTTGAAACAAGCTGAGTACGAACTTGGTCACAGCGAAAAATCCAAAGACGTTGTCGGCAAAATTTCCAAGAAGGCTGGTCATGAGACTTATAAGGCGGGTGAAGTGGAAACCATCCATGCGCTTGATTGGATTAAAATGGGGTATGGCGAGGAAGAGCTTCGAAAAAAGATTAAAGGCGGACTTAAGGGTCTGAAAGTTGCCAATTATTACGGCTGTATGTATACACGCCCTCGGCATATTTTTCCTGAAAAAGCAGAGGGCGCTGGTGGGGATAGCTCAACCAAACCACATTATATGGATGATTTACTTGCCGTTGCTGGCGCGGAAAATGTAGAGTTTCCGCTTAAGACGGCGTGCTGCGGCGGTGCGCATACATTGTCTGATTCTGACATGTCGACCAAGCTTGTGCTAAATATTTTGGAAGCGGCTGAAGCGGCTGGCGCTGATGTTATCGCAACCGAGTGTCCAACGTGTCATTCGGGCCTTGAAATGCACCAAATTCGTGCCTTGAAACGCCTTTCCAAAGACACGAATGTGAAAGTGATTTATTTTACCCAATTACTTGGTATGGCGATGGGATTATCGGCTCGCAAGGTTGGCTTGAACGGGAATATTTCTAATTCAACCAAACTCATGAAAGAAAAAGGTATCCTCTAATATGCGTAGCGTTGCCCAGCTTGAAGTTTTCATGGAAGCTCCTACTAAACAGGGCGTAAGTCCAGAAGAACTGGCGCAAAACTATCTGCAAGTGGGCGAAGACATGCTGATCCATTGGCTTTTGGCCAAAGAGCTAGTGCCAAGCACTGGTAAAAAGGAAGGGTTCCGTATTCTGGCGCTGCATCGCCAAGGCTGTAAGGGGGATCCAAGCTTTAATGCTTGCCGTGAAACCTGCCGCGAGTTGGCCTATTTTTATACCCTGATTACTATGGAGCCTAACAGTGATGATATGGTTACCCGCCTCTCTATGATGAAAATGGTAGCCAAGCATTTAGTCTTGTTCATTGGCTCGAAAATGCAAGTTGCAGAAGTTGGCGAGTTTTGTTGCTCTGCGAAAGTAAATAGGCTAGACTGTGATGAACTTAAGACACGAATAGGAGTCAAATAATGGCGAGTGTACGCGGATGTGATCTACCAGACGATCTTTTATATGATGTAGATAACCACACTTGGTTTACTGAACTTGGCGATGGGCGCGTGAAAATGGGCATGACAACCATTGCCACAGCGCTTGCTGGTGACCTTGTCGCTTTCACGCCTAAGAAAGTTGGCCGCAAGGTACGCGCTGGTAAATCTTGCGCAACGGTCGAGAGCGGTAAATGGGTTGGCCCGGCTAAATCTGTTGCAGGCGGAGAGGTTTTAGAAGTAAATACAGCCTTGGTTGATAATCCGAGCCTTGCTAATGAAAATCCTTACACGAACTGGATGGTTATTTTGCAGCCAGAAAGTTGGGAAGAGGCAAAAACTACATTGGTGCTTGGCTTCGAAGTTGCAAGCCCATATGAAGTTAAAATGGATGCTGACGGTTTTGCAGGTTGTGACGCTTAACAAAGATATCGGGGGTTAGCATGGCAACAATGGAAGACATGAGGGGAAATGTAGCGCAGGCATGCTCGCTTTTGAGATCCATGGCAAACGAATCACGGCTTATGATTTTATGTCAACTTGCTGAGCGGGAAATGTCTGTTGGTGAGCTTCATAAAAATATTCCGCTTTCTCAATCGGCACTCTCGCAGCATTTATCAATGTTGCGCCGTGAAAATATCGTTGTAACGCGGCGCGATGCGCAGTCAATTAATTACTCGCTCGCTAGCGATGATGCGCGGATGTTGATCAATGCACTGTATGAACTTTATTGTAGTAAAAATGAGGCCGATACGAGTGACCCTGTAAACCCAGAAGCCGCCTATATTTAGGGGCTTTCTAAACAACGGTTTTTGATCTGTCCGCTTATTATTGCGTGTGTTTTGTTGGAGAGAGAGCTTGTAAGAGGCAGGCTTTACACTCTGGGTAGCATTTTACCTGGGTAGCATTTTGTATGCGTTTATCTTTCACCACACCCAATAGGATTAGCTGTAAGTTGGGGGAAAAGTTTATAGAAAACCTCGTTGGTTGTCGTGCGGGAACTAGGTTACTGGTTCATTCTATTTTCTATCAACTCCTCTACCACCTCAGGATCTGCTAATGTGGATGTATCACCAAGATTAGAAAATTCATTCTTGGCAATCTTCCGAAGTATTCTTCGCATGATTTTTCCTGAACGTGTTTTGGGTAACCCTGGTGCAAATTGAATAAAATTGGGTGTTGCAATCGGTCCAATTTCTCTGCGTACATGTTTCACTAAATCTGCCCTTAACTGATCATCACCTTCGACATTGGCCCGGGTGGTTACATATGCGTATATCCCCTGTCCTTTAATGTCGTGTGGAAAACCCACAACCGCAGCTTCTGCGATAGCGTCATGAGACACAAGTGCACTTTCAACTTCGGCTGTACCCATTCTATGCCCTGATACATTGATAACGTCATCGACACGGCCAGTGATCCAATAAAATTGATCCTCATCGCGCCGGCAACCGTCACCAGTAAAATAATTACCAGGGTAAGCGCTAAAATATGCCTTGAGAAAACGGTCATGATCCCCATAAATCGTCCGCATTTGCCCTGGCCACGACTGTTTAATAATAAGATTGCCATCATTTGCCCCATCTAGCGCATGACCATTCGCATCAACAAGCTCCAGCTCAATACCAAAAAATGGATGTGAACCTGCACCCGGTTTCATATCTGTAGCGCCAGGCAATGGCACGATCATGGCACCACCAGTTTCTGTTTGCCACCATGTGTCAACGATTGGACAACGACCTTCCCCGATCACATGGAAATACCATTCCCATGCTTCTGGGTTTATAGGCTCTCCAACCGTGCCAAGGAGTCGAAGTGATTTTCTGGATGTGGCATTAACAGGCTCTTCGCCCTCCCGCATGAGAGCACGAATAGCTGTTGGCGCAGTGTAGAATATTGACACTTGATGTTTATCGCAAACTTGCCAAAAACGACTCGCATCTGGATAAGTAGGAACGCCCTCAAACATTAAAGTCGTCGCGCCATTGGCCAGCGGCCCATATACAATATAAGTATGGCCTGTCACCCATCCGACATCGGCGGTGCACCAATAAACATCCTCTTCTTTTAAATCAAAAACATATTCATGGGTCATTGATGCCCATACAATATAACCACCCGTTGTATGCAAAACTCCTTTGGGCTTACCAGTAGAGCCAGATGTATAAAGAATAAATAAAGGGTCTTCTGCATTCATAGGTTCGGGCTGGCATTCATCACCCACGCCTTGTAATTCATCATGCAAATATACGTCACGGCCAGACAGCATCGCAATGTGCGCACCAGTACGTTTTACGACCAGAACGCTTTCTACAATGCCAGCAATATCACAGGCTTTGTCACAGTTAATTTTTAATGGAATTTTTTTTGAACCCCGCAAGCCTTCATCAGCCGTAATGACAAATTTAGAATCACAATCCGTAATGCGGCCAGCAAGTGCATCTGGTGAAAATCCCCCGAAGACCACAGAATGCACTGCGCCAATACGCGCGCAAGCGAGCATAGCATAGGAAGCTTCCAAAATCATTGGCATATAAATTGTGACGCGATCACCTTTTTTTACACCTATTTTTTTTAGTACATTGGCAAATTTGCACACTGCCTTATGAACTTGGCGGTATGTTAAAGATTGGCTTTGGTTAGGGTTATCACCCTCCCAGATTATCGCTATTTTATCACCGCGCGTTTCGAGATGGCGATCCAAGCAATTTGCAGACACGTTCAAGACACCGTCAGCATACCATTGCGTTCTAAAATCATCTTTTTCCCAGGATACGTTCTTTGCTTTGGAATATGGCTTGATCCAGTCGATCCGTTTCCCATGCTGCGCCCAAAAGGCTTCTGGATCAGCAATCGATTGGGCGTACATTTTGTTATATATTTCTGGTGTCAAATTTGACTGTTCCGCAAATTTTTGCGGAACAGGATACGATAATTTACCGTGTGACATGTAGTTTGCCTCCTGTAAAAATTAAATGCTAGAAACCATATTTAGTCGAGAAAGTGAAGCGCGTAAAGTCACCGTTTGCGCCTGCTTCATTCTCGCGGTTACCATACATAATTTCACCGCCAAGAGTAACTTTCGGAGCAATATTAAAGAGATAGGCTGCAAAAGCGGATTTGACTTTTTTGGTGGAGGTTAAAGCCATAAAATCATGATTATCTACAAACAGAGCGGATACACCAAAATTAATACGCGAGCCATTTTCAAAGGGATGGCGGTAAGCAACATACCCTCCATAGGATGAGATCGCTTCTAAATCGCCTGTAAGCGGGTTAATTGCCGCTCCGTTTGCTGTGTTTAAACCAATATACCGGCCTAAACCTTTACCTCCAGCTAAAGTAAAGCGAATATCACCATTGCTTCCCACTTTTACACGGCCTGCTATATTCCCACTTATGGAAAATGTACTTATATCAGTTTCCCCTTTAGATTCGAGGCGTAATTGTCGTCCCATGACTGAAAGGGACACATTGCCGAAATCACCTTTAAAATTATACCGTCCGATTATATCCGGGATGATATTTCCGTCGGCTTCTATCCTGCCAGAACCGCCTGCTGGCGTAATCGTTGCGTTTCCATTTTCAAGTGCAATTTGAAAATTGCCTGACGTGTAACGAATTTGAGGTTGCCTCATGAAGATCATTCCATCAGATAGAGCAAGAAAACTCGCACTTTCTGGAATAGCCGATGTATTTTGGAATGTTGACCATTCCTGCCCAATACGCCAACCGTTAAAGTCAACATAAGCCCTACGCAAACGCGGGGAATACGAGTTTGAAACTCTCTGGTTTCCTTGTGCCGATCCCAAGAAATCCATCTCAATACGGGCAGAAACAGGTGTTCCGTTCACATTCTTCTTAGCGTCAATCCACAATCTGGAAGCTTGTGCCGTAAAATCAGTTGTATTGGTACTTGTCCCCCCTATTGGTGTGGCGCCTGGGATATAAAAATCGCGTACAATGGAATTTGCACCAAAACCGCCATCAGAAAAATCTGTTACATGTGCATCAAAATCGATAAATCCACCAACTTTTATACTGTCCCCAGAACTCAATGAAGCTGCTTGCATTGGTGCCTGGTGTACGGTCGTCTTTAACTCAATTAAATCGTGATCGGTTTGCGAGCGTTCTGCAGCCAATTCAGAACGAAGTGCCGCAATTTCTGCTTCCATGGCCGCGAGACGTTCTTCAACATTTGAGCTTTGCGCTGTAGCTGTGCCTGCGAGGCACAGTGTTGTCCCAAGCAGTAACGCGGTTTTTATACGAATTTTCATAAAATATTTCCCTTTGGTAGCTAAAAATCACTATCAATCCAATATTGGCGTTTTACCATTAGCCATTGGTACATAAGACTAAGGTCTAAGCCGTATAGACTTTATGGACTTATCGTATATTCAATAGCAAGAAGACCGTTACAAATAGAATACACGGCTGCAGGGACTAAAATGGCAAATTTGCCAAAAATACTCATTATAGAAGACCATCCTCTTTTTCAAGATGCACTTGAGACAGCGTTGCAAGAGTGTTGTCCGTTAGGGGTTCAAACCAAAAAAGTTTCCTCTTTAATTGATGGGCTAGCTGTGATTGATCAAGTTTCATTTAATTTGATATTACTGGACTTAAACCTATCCGATTCTAAAAATTTTGAAGGTCTTAACCGCATTCACCTAGCTGAACCTAATTGCCCAATTGCCATTGTTTCTGCAACGGAGCTTGCGGCCGCGTATCAAATGGCGAAATCATTGGGCGCTTCAGGGTACATTCCCAAAAGCATGCCATTTGCTCTTATGGTTGCTGCACTGTCTAATATCCTTAATGGCGAAACTTCATTTCCGCCAATGCTTGAAGAAAACAACACAAACCAGCAAGATGTGAGCGTACGGCTTGCAAGCCTAACACCTGCGCAACGGCGCGTTTTATCTGGCCTTTCCGACGGCCTATTAAACAAACAAATCGCTTTTGAGATGGGGATTACGATTGCGACAGTTAAGGCCCATATGACAGCTATTTTTCGTAAGCTCGGCGCAACAAACAGGACACAAGCTTTACTTATTTACAGAGACGCAACAGATATGCAAAGAAGTTAATTTTTCAAATCCTCACAACGCATTGCTCAAGAAATTTATAGAGCTGGTTAGGGCTAACAGGTTTACTTAATAGCATGATGTATAAGTTCATGTGTTTTGAGACTCATTCGCCATTTGGGTGTTTTTTTATATACTCCATTGGCGTTAGTCCTGCAAGGGCGTGATGTGGTCTGTATGTATTGTACTTTTGCACGGCCTTTTTTTGCTCGAACCGCATGGCTCCGATACTGTCAGCCAAGAGGTCTCTTTTGTAATAGAATTCTTCCTTAAAGGTTCGGTTTCCTCTCTCGACGCCGCCGTTATAGGTTGGCCTGCTGGGCGGCAAGACGATGAGCGGAATGTTTACATCTTCACAGGCCTGTTCAAACTCGGCCATGAATTCGGAGCCGCCGTCAACCTGTATGGATTTTATGGTGAACGGTGTTTTGTCGATCAGTTCACCCAAGAGCCTCCTTGCAGAGGAAGCCTTAGCATGTGAATAAACCTGCGCGTGAATGAATTTGGACTTTCTCTCCCAAGCCTGGAAGTGTTTGACGGTGATACCGTTTTTGCTCACCCTCATGTGGTCGATCTGTACGCGTTCGCCCATTTTCATGAGCTTGTAGGCTTTATAAACCCAGCGTCTGGCGTGGGTATTTCTGAAGTTCCTTTTCTTTTTAGCGCGCGGGGCAGAGCGTGATTTTGTGATGATGCCTTTAGTGAACAAAGTTTTTAATATACGTCCAACTGTGCTGGCAACTGTGCTGGCGCTTATAGTTTGGCCGTGGTCACGGCGCAGGACAACGGCAATCTTGTCCTTACCCCATCTTGTCCTTACCCCATGTCTGATTTTCTCTGCGTATACGCAAGACAAGCTGCTTCTCGGCCTCGCCCCATTTGGGTTTGTTGAGGCTATGGGGCCGCTTTGAGAGCGGTGTAATTCCGTGTGCAAGCCTATCCAAAACCTTTTTGTAACGATAATATGTCGCCCGCGATATACCGACAAATTCAGCGCATTTACGCTCACTGACACCCTCGAATTTTAGGCTTTGCCGCATGAGCAGTACTGCCGTACCGCGTCTTCGTGCTTGCGCCTGTAGACATCCAGACATTCTTGTGTACGCGCCCAAGCGTACAGTTTATAGATATTCGGGTGTAGATATTTGATCTGCATAGCTGCTTCCTCCAGTTTGGTTCGTAACAAACCCAACATGGCGGAAGCAACTTAAATAAAGCAAACCTAAAAAGCCTCACATCTATATGAATTTATACACAAACATGTAGAGTTTCTCTTCCTCTGTGCGCACTTTGGCAATATCAACATGAAAATACCCTATTGGATATGTCTTGAACACCTTCTTTGCAGGTTTGTCATTTTTCGGGTTGGGGAGACGGCTTATACCGTGGCGCTGATAACAGCGGTGTAGAGCGGATCTGAAGAGATGAGCAAGCGTCTCTTGCAAAGCATACAGACAATCATCAAGAGGCAGTAATGTATGCTGGCGAAACGCCACACACATAGCTTCCTCTTCAATGCTCAACACTCTCGAAGATCGTTTGTTTGGCCCCATCGCGACATCATGCGTGAAATCGCGTTTGCGCCATTTCGCAATCGTTTTCACATTCAACCCGTATTGCAAGGCTAATGCTTGGGTTGAAGTTTGCGATCGCTGTAGCTCTGCTCTCGTAATGTACATCGTCTTGGCGCTTTCGTGTAATACTTGTCTCATAAAACCTCCTTGGTTGACAGATCACTACACACAACACCAGCACACTGTGGGACTAAACAACTACATTCTATATAATTTTCCGCAATCAAGGCTTGGCACAGTAAACCTTTTGCCTTATAGGAACGGCCTTGCCATTAGGAACAATTACTCTTCGGAGCGTTTCCAAAAAAAGTAAAATGCGGTTGTTCGGTTCGCAAATGCGACCAATATAAAAACGGTGGGGTAGCTCAGCTGGTTAGAGCGCAGGACTCATAATCCTGAGGTCGAGAGTTCAAGTCTCTCTCCCACCACCATTTAAGTTAAATTTTCCCTCAGTAAGCAAATTGTAACAACTTGTAAGACGCACTAAAGTTGTAGGGCGAGCGTAAGCTCTACCAAATTGTAGGGCGCAGTAATCAGTGGCCAGAAGCAGAACTAGGCGGGACAAGGGCGGACTACCCATCAGAAGTTCGAGAAACCGAGGGTTCAAACGTAGGGTCGAGGTTGAGTATTTCTTGCCATTGCGAAAAGTAATCCGGATCCGGTGCGTAGATGAGCGGATGCTTTTGGCTAGTGGTTTGTCCCATGCTCCACACGCCTTCAAAAATTCCACCATGCAAGTCCACGATAGGGCTTGATCTTTTGGAGAGTATTGTTTCGCATTTAGGGCGCTGTCTGAACGAGACTTCATCTTCCCATCTTCCAGCCAGAATTCCATTGCGTTCCCAGCTATGGACGCGGTTGGTGTAGCCCAATATGAAGAGCCTGTCTCGAAAGTGACTTGCACCAACTTCTGCTGCGCTGAACACGCCCGCTTTAACCTTAACGCCCATTCTTTGTAACGACTTGGCGACTTTGGAAAATCCCACATTGAGATGCCCTTTGACGTTTTCAAAGAACACGGCATCTGGTTGGACATCTTGCACGATTGTTTCAATGTACGGCCATAAATGTCTTGGATCTTTTTCGCCTCTTTGATGCCCTGCTTGTGAGAATGGTTGGCATGGATATCCGCCAGTGACGATATGTACTTTGTCACGCCATCGTCGGCCATCAAAGGTTTTAACGTCATCCCAGATAGGTGCACAATCCATTGTCTGGTCGCCCATCCTCGCCACGAGTGTGGCCGCAGCGGCCGCTTCCCGCTCGACGTAACACACAGTTTTATAGTTGGGTTGTGCAATGAGTAAGCCAAGTTCCAAGCCGCCAAATCCACTGCACAAAGAGAGCCCGTTAAGGCTTTGGGGCTTTTACCCCCAGGTACGAATAACCACGTCACAATATTCCTTTCAAAAGGTTTAGACGCTCGTGGCATTCGGATTATGGCTCTTGTGCCTGTTGGCTGGCCTGAAGATGTTAAGTGTACCGCATCGGCGGCATTTGATACTAAGCACGCCTTTGATAGCGCCCTTTTCTGCGTCGAACAACCGTGCGCGACATTTTTTATTGTAACAGTGTATGGACTCCATAATTTTCTCATGATGAATAACCCCGCCCCAAGGGGCGAGGTATCAAAAGAGTGTAAGTTGTTTATCACTGTGTAGTTTTGTATATTCTTTGCCTTTATTTTGGACGTAGCTTGTTATTGTGCTCTCATCTCCGTGACGCCCAACTGTGGATGCAAGATAACCATCACTCCAAAATTCTCCACCCCAAAGTGACTTTTTAACATGAGGACACAACCTAAATATTTCGCGTGCGGTGATACTTTTTATTACAGTGATCAACTTGGTCACTGTATAGGTCGGAACCGACTGTACCAAAAAATGAACATGGCCTTTATCCGTTCCAATCTCCAAAAACTTTAACTGGTAACGATCTTCAATCTCCAAACAAACATCACGTAAAACTTCATCAACTTGGGGGTCAAAAACAGCACGCCTATATTTTGCGGGAAACACAAAATGGTAAAGAAGTATCGTTACGTTATGTCGTTTATGGATATATTCGCTCACGCGAATATTCTACGCCGCAAGCGGCGAGGAATGAAACCCTAAAAAAGATTCAAAAAAATATTTGTAGCGCCCAGCTCATCCGATGGCGCGCCAGAACAATTGCGAATCGACGCAACCCACCCCAAAGCCCATAGAACCGCAGCTAGCCTGCTAAAACCAGTTTGCTAAAAAAAGGGATGTACCCCGATGTATTGCCCGATGTATTAGACGCACCAAAGGAGGGTTGAACTCCAAACTCCATGCGGTTTGTGACGGTAAGGGGCGAGCTGTTGTTATGGTGCTCAGTGAAGGGCAGATGAACGATCATAAAGGGGCACGGTTGTTGCTAGATAAGCTCCCGAATGCTCAACATCTTTTAGGCGACAAAGGCTATGATTCAGATTGGTTTCGAGAGGCATTAATCGCACGCAATATTACCGCCTGTATTCCCCCGCGCCGAAACCGAAAAAAGCATATCCCATATGATAAGGTTTTGTACAAACAGCGCCACAAGGCCCAAAACATGTTTGGCAGGCTCAAAGACTGGAGACGTGTCTCAACACGCTATGATAGGTGCGCACACACCTTTTTCTCAACAATATGTATCGCTGCAATCGTTATATATTGGCTTTAATGTGTCCTGACCCTAAACTCTTACACATAATGAGCACTTTGTTTAACTCCAACAAGACTATAGTCCGCACCGTCAAGAGAATTCCTGATGGTTTTATGTCAGGAGTGCATTTCGAGCCTAGAGATGCGCCAGTGCGCCTCGTGTTTTTGCATGCTAACGGCTTTAACGCGCTTAGCTATAGAACAATTTTAGAGACCCTCGGTGTGCAGTGTGTATCACTGGATCTGCGCGGGCATGGCTTTACGCGCTTGCCTGCAAAAATCAATGGTTTGGCGACATTCCATACCTATGTTCAAGACGTTACCGCCTATTCTGGAACATTTTTTTCCAATGACAAATCCAGTAATAACAATCGCCGCGTTACAAAAAATATTAGGGCTTTAAACCGTTCACAATGCCGCTTTGCAAAAGGGTAAGAACATCATCTTCAACTTTTACAAGCCGCCTGGTTTTCAAGTTAAATCGGCAAGCAACGCCAATAAAACTACTCCAGCACTTTCCCGATACAGGGTCTAATATCCAATGGCAAAGCTCGCGCGTATTGTTTCCCGCTTTGCGCAAACCAGAGCGTATTACAAAAAGATCGCCTGCTTTTGGCTGGTTTCTGTGATTGGCGCGAGCTTCCAAGAGAGCGCCACTCATAGCGTCATCAGAGCTAAAATCAAAATCTGGCCAAGCAGATTTTAAGTGCTGAGCGCAATCTGATACTCGGCCAATAATGGCATCTGGCCGCACATAGCCAAACACATCGCACTCTTGCGGCGTAAACATACCACGGCCAATAACAGGCAAGTCCAACTTATCTGCTGCATTCATGCTCGGCCTGCCAAGGCCTTCATCTGGGTTGATATTACGCGGTTTCGCCTCTTGTGGGAGTGTTACCACAAACTGGCTTGTCCGCTCGCGGACACGCTTGGGCCAAGCAAATACTTGCCGCGTGCGACTGGAAATGTGCGAGAGCGACTCCACAATACACGCCGATAAAATATCAGGTGTTTTGTAAACCATGTGCAATAAAATTATATCAGTTTCGCCCATGGACAAGACGCCGCTTTGTACGCGCATACCGTTACCAGGGCGAATTTCTTTGCGGTAAAGAATATGCTGCGTTTGTGCAATGATCTCGCTCGCGCCTATGGTTTTTGCAATGCGCGTATTTCCAAGATGTGCCATAAAGAAAATTCGTGCCTGCGCGGCGCGATCAAAATAAAACCGCATATTAAGATGGCCAAGATCGTCTGCTTCCCACGCAAGCGCTTCGCCCAAATATGTATCTAGCATCGCCATAGAATCCTAGGGGGAGCAGTTCGCACAAAGACCATAATGCTCTATGACGGAGCGGCGAATTTCGAACCCTTCTGGGACGCAACCTATATGATCATTGGCCGAGCGCTCTTGCAAAGCGTCACATTTTTCGCAAATGAAAAATTCTGCAATATGCCGGCCCTGCGAATGATCACACGCCACGAAAGCATTCAACGCTTCAACCCTATGAATAAGGCCAAGATTGGTCAAAAATTCTAGAGCCCTATAAACGGTTGGAGGTTTGGGAGAGCCGATTTCTGGTTTTAATTTATCCAGCAAATCATACGCCTTTACAGGGCCATCTGTTTGTAAAATTAAACTAAAGATGTGTTCGCGCAGCGGCGTAAACCGCCGCCCTTCGCGCTCGCATATTTCGCGGGCGGAGTGCATAAGTGCCTCGGCAGATTTATGTTCGTGATCGTGTTTACAATGAGCCATTTGACAACCTTATTCTCTCTTGTTTCTACCCTATAACAAAATTTTAGCAAATACACCCGTGAATTTTCCCCCATAAGCTAGAAAAATTCACCATTACTTATGGTTAACGACACTTTAGCATTGAAGCGCACGTAACATTGCGCTATTGACCCCTATTTTATAGAATAAGCTCGTTACAAAGGCGGGACATGAAGAGGTAATTATTATGGGAAAAGCACCACAGAAATCAGGCATTACAGGCAATGTAATGCTATACGAAAACCCGCAACCCCTAACCAAAGACAAACACGAAGGTTTTGGCGTTAAGCAGGTTAAAAAACCATTTGAATTTATGGCTAAAAGCCATTTCATGCCGATTACAGCTCCTGAATTTGCATCTGCTTGCGGTAGCTTTCCAATCATCTTTGCAGGCGCAGAAAAAACACCGCTTGCCGTTATGGGTATTCGCACAGAGGAAAACCTTTTCATCGAAAAAGGCCAATTTGACAACCAATTTTATATGCCAGCCTTTGCGCGCCGGTATCCGTTTGTGCTTGCCGGCGATACAGACAATGACCGCTTTGTTGTTTGCGTTGACGAAAAAGCTGAATGCGTCACTAATAACAAACCATCACAGCCGTTTTTTGATGGTGACCAACCATCAAAATTCACTAATGAAGCTTTTGAGTTTCTAAAGCAATTTGAACAAGATCGCCGCGCAACACAAGTGATGATTAACCGCATTAAAGAGCTTGATTTGTTCGAGAAAAAAGAAATGAATTTCCAAGGGCAAAATGCCGATGGTAGCCCTGCGGAAAAACAAAAAATTGCAGATTATTTCGCGATTACAGATGAAAAACTTCGCGCGCTTGATCCAAAAATTCTTAAAGAATTTATCGACAATGGCTATCTTGCCGTTATCTATGCTAGTATGTTCTCGCTTGGTAATTGGCAGCGTTTGGTAAACATGACACTTGCCAGATCACAAGCTCAAGCAAAGAAAAATAAGCCTTTGAAAAAGTGATTGGAAACTTGTCCTCCGCGCTAGGTTTTTTATTGGTTCAATTTTATGTGAACCGCGAAAACACACCCTAGTTATTAACCGAACCATTCTATATATAGAGCCTATGAAAATTAGGCATATATTATTTTTTGTACTTTGCCTGCTTTGGACTGGATTTGCAGGGCTGCACGCAGGAGCAAGCGAATCGGCAGCTGTAAAGTCAAGGCACGCCACTGCGCAGCTTGTGACAACACACCATAGCGCCGCGCCAGGCGATACAATTTATGTTGGCTTATGGCTGGAACTTGAAAAACATTGGCATACCTATTGGCGCAATGCGGGTGGGCCTGGCGTGCCAGCCGAAATGAATTGGGACATCCCTTCCAGCATTATTATAGGGGATATGGTTTGGCCTATTCCACAAATTGTACGCACAGGGCCGATTGTTAATTATGCGTTTGAAGATAGCCTGCTCTTGCCAATGCCTGTACAGATATCAAAAGACGCAAAGATTGGCGATGTCATAACAATCAAGGCCGAGGCAGCATATTTGGTTTGCTACGAAGTGTGTTTGCCTGAATCGGCACAATTATCCGTACCGCTCCTAATCGGCGCGCCTGATATTGATAGACGCTGGTCTTACAAAATCGGCAAAGTCATTAAAGAAGCTCCAAAAGAAGATGAGGCTTACGCAGCTACGGGGCGCTTGGAAAACGAAAAATTCATTATTGATTTTACGGGCGTGGCATTATCAGATGCTCAAGTTCGGGAAGCTTATTTTTTCCCTTATGAGCAAGGTTTAATCGAAGCGGATGACCCGCAAATCACCACCCTTGGCTCAAAAGGATTACGCCTTAGTATGGCGCCTGGTTTTGGCCTTGAGGGCGGGTTCAAAAAAGAAACAACGGGACTGCTGGCCTTTGAGAGCAAGCAAGACGAAAAATGGAGAAAGCGCGGCGTAATCGTCACGATTGCGCCCAACCAAAGCCTTGATATTGGTACACTTGCATCCGCTCACAATAGCGGCGCCAAAACAGGTGGCACGTTTGGGCTTTGGGCCGCGCTTGTGGGAGCATTGATTGGCGGGGTGATTTTAAATTTTATGCCCTGCGTGTTTCCAGTGCTCTCTCTAAAAGCGCTTGGCTTCGCCCGCATTGCTCATGACGAGCGCGGCACCATTCGCAGGCATGGGCTGCTTTATGCACTGGGCGCGATTTTGTCTTTCTTGCTTTTGGCTGGACTTTTAATTGCTTTAAAAGCCAGCGGTGCAGGACTAGGTTGGGGATTTCAACTACAAAACCCGATTGTCGTGGGCGGACTAGCGCTTTTGTTTTTTATCATCGCGCTCAACTTATTTGGTTATTTTGAAACTGGCGGGCGCTGGCAAAATACGGGCGCAGCACTCGCACGCACTGACGGTAATAAAGGCGCATTTTTTACGGGCGTTCTCGCCGTTATCGTTGCTACTCCATGCACAGCCCCCTTTATGGCAGGCGCGCTTGGGTTTGCTTTCTCGCAAACCGCAATTATAACACTCTTGGTTTTTCTTGCCTTAGGGATTGGCTTTGCTTTGCCTTTTTTGCTCTTGTCCTACTCACCCGCTCTATTAAAGCGCTTGCCCAAACCAGGTGCTTGGATGGATGTCTTCAAACAGTCTTTAGCCTTTCCAATGCTCGCTACAGCCATTTGGTTAATTTGGGTGCTCACGCAAATGGGCGGAGCGGATGCACTCGTGCGTGCACTTATGGCAATGCTCTTGACTGGGTTTGCAATATGGCTTTGGAAGCGCAAAGCGTCCGCCATAAAAATATTCTCTATCGTGGCTCTCTTGCTGGGCGGTTATTTTGTAGCAAGTCTTAAAATACCTCCAAGCCAAGCCGATCATATGTCTAGCGAGTTTGAAATTATTTGGTCGCCAGAAGCTGTGAAAGATTTACAGTCTCGGGGCAAAACAGTGTTCGTAGACTTTACAGCAGATTGGTGCGTGACGTGTAAAATGAATGAAAAACTAATTCTTGGTCGCAAAAAAACTAAACATCTGTTTAAGGCGATGAACACCACGGTCTTGATTGCAAATTGGACACGTAAAGATGCGCGCATCGCGGCAGAGTTAGCAAAACACGGGCGATCGGGCGTGCCGCTCTATCTGGTCTACGGGCCAAAATCAAGTGTGCCGCAAGTCTTGCCGCAAATCCTAAGCTATAAGATACTAAAGACTGCACTGGAAAAAACGCAGCAGAATGGTAATTAAGGATTAACTTTTAAGCGAGTATAAACGCGCATGAGTAAAACGAATCTGGCATGGAAAAGCCTAAAAACGCTTGCACAAAGCGAATTACCAAACCTTACTGATATGTTTGAAAATGAAGCGGATAGAGAGCAAAACTTGTCATACAAGGTCGGCGGGCTTTATGTGGATTTCTCAAAACAAAAAATCACTAAAGAGGTCAATACCGCTTTAATGGCACTGGCAAAAGCTGTTGATGTAGAGGGTTGGCGCACGCGCATGTTCGCAGGTGAGAAAATCAATGTATCAGAAGGGCGCGCCGTTTTGCATCCAACTTTACGCGGCTCTGGCGATAACGCAAAGATAAAAAAACAAGTGCAAGACATGCGCGCTAAAACCCGTGAATTTGCCGAAAAAATTAGGCACGATAGGCACTTTAAAGCCGTTTTGCACATTGGCATTGGCGGTTCAGATCTTGGCACAAATTTATGCTCTCAAGTGTTTGCAGCTCAAACTCACGCGGATTTGGATTTGCGTTTCGTTGTCAATGTGGACGGGGCTTCTATCAATGAAGCTGTAAAGGGTATTGATCCAAAAACTACATTGGTTATCATCGTTTCAAAATCGTTCACCACCCAAGAAACTCGCATGAACGGCGAAGCGGCGCGGGCATGGCTTGGGGAGTATGCCAGCACAAATATGGTAGCCATTAGTGCCAACAATGCTGGCGTGAAAGAATTTGGCGTGGCGCACGGTTTTGAATTTTGGGATTGGGTAGGGGGCCGTTTTTCTTTGTGGTCAGCCGTAAGCCTGAGCCTGCAAATTTGTTATGGCTCTGATATATTTGATGAATTTTTAAGCGGCGCTTTTGATATGGATCAACACTTTACAAATGCGCCCCTTAACGAAAACCTACCCGTGATGATGGCGCTTACCAGTGTATGGAACCGTAATTTTATTGGCTATCATTCCCAAGCCGTTATACCCTATTCTACGCGCCTTGGTAAATTACCAGCCTATTTGCAGCAGCTAGAAATGGAATCTAACGGCAAGGGCGTGCAACGCGATGGCCAGACGGCGAAAGACACCAGCCCAGTTATTTGGGGCGATGAAGGCACCAATAGCCAGCATGCTTTTTTCCAATATTTGCACCAAAGTAATACAGGCGCGCCAGTAGATTTTATTGCAGTTTTGGAAGACGCTGAAAACAGACCCGCGCATCACAAAGCCTTGCTCGCAAATTGTTTTGCTCAATCCGAAGCTTTGATGGTGGGCAATAAATTAGCCAGCGTTGAAAAAGATCTACGCGCGCAAGGCCTATCGGAGTCCGATATTAGGAAACTTGCACCGCAAAAGTTTTTCTCAGGCAACCGCCCCTCCACCACCATTTTGCTAAACCGCCTTGATGCACGCATACTTGGGCAATTAATTGCCTTGTATGAGCACAAGGTTTTTGTCCAGTCCATCATATGGAAAATCAACGCATTTGACCAATGGGGCGTGGAGCTTGGAAAGGTGTTAGCGGGCGCAATTTTGCCAGAACTAAGCGGTAATGCGGCTTTAAACCATGATAGCTCGACCAATGCGCTTATTGCTCTTGCTCGCGAGAGCACAAAGCCCTAAACAAATCCCATGAGTAAGAAGAATAAAATACAGCGCACCAAAGCACGGCGTCCGCGCGGCTTTGAAGATAAAAACGCCGATGTGCTACGGGCCGAGCAAAAGCTCATTGTAGCAGCTTTTAGCGTTTATGATTGTTATGGCTTTGAGCCGTTGCAAACCCCCGCCTTTGAGTATGCAGATGTGCTTGGTAAGTTTTTACCCGATGAAGATCGCCCAAACGTTGGTGTTTTTGCCTTGCGTGATGATGACGAGCAATGGATGGCGCTGCGGTATGACCTCACCGCGCCGTTGGCTCGGTTCGTGGCAGAGCATTATAATGACATCCCAAAGCCGTATCGCCGCTACCAAGCGGGCAGTGTTTGGCGCAATGAAAAACCAGGCCCTGGACGGTTTCGTGAATTTATCCAGTGCGATGCAGACAGCGTTGGCGCACCAGGCGCCACGGCTGATAGCGAGATGATCATGCTCGCTGCTGACGTTATGGAAGCAGCGGGGCTAGAGCGCGGGCAATACGCTATACGCGTTAACAACCGCAAACTTTTAGACGGCATTTTAGAAGCAAGCGGTGTTCCTAATACTAAGGAAGGCAGCTTGCAAAGGCTGCAAGTGCTGCGCGCTATTGATAAGCTTGACCGCCTGGGCGAGAGCGGCGTTGCGGATTTGTTAGGCGATGGGCGCAAAGATAAGAGCGGAGATTACACCAAAGGGGCTGGGCTTGATGTAGCTGGCATTCAAGCCGTGCTTGGTTTTACTACTGCTAGCGATAATGACCGTGGCAAAACAATCGACACATTGTCAAAACTTGTCGGTACGTCCGAGCAAGGGGCAAACGGCGTTGCCGAGCTGAAAACTATAGATGAAATTTTGGGCACTTGTGGATATGGGCCAGACAAAGTTGTCTTTGATACCTCAATTGTGCGCGGACTTGGATATTACACAGGCCCCGTTTTTGAAGCTGAAATTTTGGCGAATATTACAGATAAAAAGGGCCGCTCTGTGCGCCTTGGCTCTGTAGGCGGCGGCGGGCGTTATGATGATTTAGTTTCTCGGTTTCGCGGCCAAGCGGTTCCAGCAACAGGCTATTCTTTTGGCGTGTCTCGTTTTGCCAGCGCCCTCTCGCGCATGGGACTTGTGGAGAACAAAGACACGGCGCCCGTTCTTATTTGCGTTTTTGATAAAGAGCTTATGGGCGAGTATTTCCAAATGGCGGCCGAGCTGCGCGCCGCTGGTGTTCGCACGGAGTGCTTTATTGGCGGGGGCAATGTCGGCAAGCAATTAAAATACGCTGATAGCCGGGGCGTGAAACTGGCCGTGCTGATGGGCAGTGATGAAAAAGATCGCGGCGAGGTTACCATTAAAGACCTTGTGCTTGGCGCAGAAAAAGCCAAGACTATCAAAGACAATAAAGAATGGCGCGAGAGCCGTCCAGCGCAAAAAATTGCGCCGCGCGAAAAACTCGTCGAAACTATAAAAAAAATGCTCGAAACTTAATCGTCAGCAAGGTTTTTTATTTCAATAACAATACGGGTTTTCTTTACGCCGTCTTTTATAGTCATAAATTTGTTACCGTTCATTTTTGTGCCTGCATTGCTGTCCGTGTTCATCAAATTCAAAAACAAGCATATCAGAATTTTCAGATGTCTCGTTTTCAAGCGTTTGGGGTGAATTATTTCACGGATTGATGACAGTATTAACAAAAATGACTTGTTATATTTTTTAGAATACTGTTCACTAAGAGCATGATCAGTACACAGCTTGACCTTCGTATAATCCCCGTAACGCCTCTTTCTCAAAATTGCTCACTGCTTTGGGACACGATCAGTAAGAAGGGCGTGCTTGTTGACCCAGGCGGGGAGAGCGAAAAGATCCTACAAACCGTAAAAGAGCTTGGCGTGAGCATCGTTGAAATATGGCTCACCCACGGACATCTTGATCATGCGGGCGGAGCGGAAGATGTAAAAGCGGCCTATGGCTGCCCAATTATTGGCCCGCACAAAGACGATCAGTTTTGGATGGACCAAATATCCAAAGATTGGAAAAAATACGGACAAGAGGGTATGGGTAGAGACTGCAAGCCTGATCGGTATTTAAAAGATGGAGACGTGCTTGCTATTGGCGGCGTATTATTTCAAGTCGTCCATTGCCCTGGGCACACGCCTGGTCATGTGGTCATTTATAACAAGGACATGAAAATTGCTTTTGTCGGAGACGTTATTTTCAAAGGCAGTGTTGGACGCACGGACTTCCCAAAATCTAACCCGCAACAACTCATCGATTCTATCACTGAGAAACTTTGGCCGCTTGGCAACGATATGAGTTTCATACCTGGTCACGGCCCCATGAGCACATTTGGCGATGAGCGCAAAAACAATCCTTTCGTTGGCGACACTGTGGTGGGTGATGGCAAAGGGCGATCGAGCGGCATACTGTAATTAGGCCTCAAAGCCCAATTATGAAAATTGGGTGCGTGTTATCCAAATGCTGTGCAAATGGAGAAACGATTGCGCGTCAATAAACCTTAGTCGCACGCTTCTAGGGTTCCGCCAGTGACTTTGAAAATTTGCGCCCAACCTTTAAAGGCTTTAAATAAGTTTTTATCCGTGCCAGTCATAAACACCTGAGTGCCTAGTTCTAATAGTTCGTCTACCAAGGCCGCGCGGCGCACCTCGTCTAGGTGGGCCGCCACCTCGTCCAAAAGCAATATAGGGCTATGGGCACTTTGGGCACGGGCATGAGCGAGAAACAAGCCGATAAGAAGCGCCTTTTGCTCGCCCGTTGAGCAATCTTTTGCGGGCATATTTTTATCCATATGGGAAACGATAAGATCGGATTTATGGACGCCGCGCAAAGTTCGGCCCGCACGTTTGTCAATCGGGCGATCCCTTTGCAAAGCCGCTTTAATAAATTCATAAACATCGCGCTCATCTGCGCCGTTTTGATAAAGCGTTTCTGCTTCACCCTCAATGCCAATAACTGCTTTGGGAAAGGCACCTTGCGGGCGGGCGCTAATTTCTTCTTGCAGTTTTTGCAGTGTTTCAAAACGGGCTTTGGCTATTTTTGCACCGCGTTTAGCCAAGTCAGTTTCGAGAGCATCAAACCAATAATCGTCATCAATACCTTCTGCTAATAATCTACCGCGTTCCCTGCGCGCTTTCTCATAGGTCAAAAATGTACGGCCGTGGCTTTTACAGCGCGCAAGACACAGGCGGTCAAAAAACTTACGCCGATCCGCTGCTGGGCCAACGAATAAACGATCTTGTTCTGGCGTGAGCCAATTGACGGTGAGAAGTGCGGCAAAGTCAACGCCGCTGGCGGGCTTACCATCAATTCGAATTTGCCTCCGCCTCGGTGCATTTTGTATTTGCCCCGTGCCTGCTTTGATAAGATCATTACCCGTTTTTATTTCGCTAGCGACAGACCATAGACGCGGCAGAATTTTATCATCGCGCCTAACAATATCTTCAAGCTTTGTTCGCCTTAGACCCCGCCCTGGCGAGAGCAAGGAGATGGCCTCTAGCAAATTGGTCTTTCCAGCGCCATTTTCGCCAAATAACACCACAGGCCGTCCATCAAACTGAATGTTCAATTCCTCATAGGAGCGATAATTGGTTAGCAATAAAGAGTGAACAAATTTTAGGGCTTCAAATTTGAATTTGGGCACAACGCGACGCTAGACCCGCAGCGGCATAAGCACAAAGAGCGAGCCTGGATCTTCGGTATCTTTCACAAGCGCAGGCGCGGCTGGATCGGAGAGATAAAAATGAATATCGCGGCTTTCAATTTGCCGCGATACATCCAAAAGATATTTTGCATTAAAACCAATTTCCAAATCTTCCGCGCCATAATTTACCATCAAATCTTCATGGGCATTCCCGTGTTCGGGATTGTTCACCGCAAGCGTTAGGCTATCACCGCTAATCGTTAGTTTAATCGAACGGGATTTTTCTGCCGATATCGTAGCAACACGATCGACCGCATTTGCAAATACTTTGTTGTCGATAATAAGTTCTTTATCGCCATCTTTTGGAATGACCCGGTTATAGTCTGGGAAAGTACCATCGATAAGTTTGGAGATAAGCACGGCTGTGCCGACCTTAAACTGAATTTTAGCGTCTGATACTGATATTTTTACGCTTTCCGACAGGCCATCGATTAAGCGGCGAATTTCAGCAATCGTTTTGCGCGGAATGATAATACCTGGTATGCTTTCTGCCCCAGTTGGCAAAGCCATTTCCGACAAAGCAAGCCGGTGTCCATCCGTGGCCACACAACGTAATTTACCATCATCAACGTGGAAATAAATGCCGTTCAAATAATAACGGGTTTCTTCTGTAGAAATAGCGAAACGGGTTTTATCGATAAGACGAATAAGCTCTGGCGCGGTGAGGGTGAAATTATGGGTAAAGTCATCAGACACCATTTTCGGAAAATCACCCGGCGGTAAAAGCGGTAAAGTAAATTGCGAACGCCCTGCAATAACTTCCAGGCGACCATCCACGCCAATGCTCAGCGATACTTCGGATCCATCTGGCAATTTACGGGCAATGTCATAAAGCGTGTGAGCGGGCGCGGTTACATTTCCAGGCGCGTCAACATTGGCCTGTGCCGCTTCGGATATTTCTATATCAAGGTCTGTTGCGACAAAGTTGACTTTTCCATCTTCTGCATTCATTAAAACATTTGAGAGAATCGGGATTGTATTACGCCGTTCCACTACATTTTGCACATGCCCCAGAGCACCTAATAGCGCCGATCTGTCCATAGAAAATTTCATATCAAACCTATTTCGTTTCGCCACATGCCGCCATAGCTGTGGTTTAGTTTAAGAACGAACATACGCAAATTTAGCGTAACGCCAAGTGTTTTTTCTCCTTGCTAGAGAATTTGCTCAAATTTATTGGCGCTTAGCCTTTGCATCATTTTTTCTTGCATTTAGAGCCCAACCCCTGCATAAGCACGCTCGGAAGGTTGGCTGTGGACGAACGTCTCGCCAACCCGGTCAGGTCGGGAACGAAGCAGCCGTAACGAGTTTTGTTCGGGTCATTGTTCAGCCTTCCACTTCTTTTTTTGTTAATAAGACGCGGCACGAGCATTACACCAATACCAATATCGCCCTCAAACAAGGTTTGACCGCAGAATTTTTGCCAAAAATGCGTGCGTTAGGCACGTTTAAGCAATAGGTAATTCCCTTTCATAAAAGCGGATATTTTGTTAAAATAGCGCTCACCAAAACCATAGCGGTTTATAATATACTGCCCACATGTTCGTATAGTTTTGGGTCAAAAACCAGATGAAATACCAACGCTAAACCATACCGATGACGAGTTTGGTGCGCCCACAGTATTTGCGAGGTCTGCAAGGTCAAAATTTGTGTCGACAAAGCTGTCTTTGGAGCTTAGCCCGCCGTTCACACCTGCGTAAACGGAGGTGTTACTGGCGAGCGCATAGGACAGCGCGAGCGATAGAGAACCATATTGATAGTCCGTGCCCCCATCAACGCTGACACTGCCAATGGCGCCGCTTATATCAAGATTGGTTTTTTCGCCCATTTTTTCGCCCACTTTTCCGCCCATAGGGATTGAATATTCTGCCCCTCCCTCTATGGTGAAAGCGTCTAGGGTTACATCGTAATAGGCTGTAAGGCTTGGCGAGAAGGGGACATTAAATGAAAGACCGCCGTAAGGTTCTATAGTGCTAGCATCATTCTTGCCAATATCAAAAAGTCCGCCCTTTTGTGGATAATGGTAAAGTGTTGCGCCTATATTTGCGGATACTTTGTCGTTTATGTCAAATGCGTATCCAGCATAGAGATCGATTTCATCGTCAAATGCGGCGCTTTCTTCACCAGAAGCAAGGCTAACCCAAACTCCTGCGGTGAAATTGCCGTAGGAAGCCTCGGCACCAGGCTGAAAGGCTTCACCCGCGAGTGTGACGCCGCGAAACACATATTCGGTAACGTAATCGGTTGAGATGTTCACGCTTAACGTCTTTGTGTCATCAGCGATCGCATATGTTGATGCGCCGAGAATAAGCAAGGGGAGGGCGATAGGCGTAAGCGCCAGTTTTACAAATAATTTTTTCATGATATTTTCCTTAAGTAATTTTTAAATTATGAAACGAATTCTGGGTAGGCGGCAATGCCGACTTCAGCATGATCTAGCCCAATGCTTTCATCTTCTGCACTCACCCGAATACCGATTGTGTATTTGAGGGCAAGCCAGATGATTGCGCTTGTCGTCACAGCAAAGATGCCAACGGCGAGCACGCCAATGATTTGTGCTTTGAAACTAACATCTGGATTGGTGAAGGCAACGGCGAGTGTTCCAAAAACACCTGCGACTAAATGAACTGGGACTGCGCCTATAACATCGTCAATTTTAAATTTATCCAGTAAGGGCACGGTAAGCATAGCCAGTATTGACCCAATCGCGCCGACTAACATGCTAACGGGTACATTTGGCGCTAGCGGCTCGGCTGTGATCGCAACAAGGCCAGCAAGTGCGCCATTAATGGCCATTGTAACGTCAATTTTTTTATAACGAACACTCATATAGATAATGGCCGCCATCATACCCGCGCATCCTGCCATATTGGTATTTACAAATATTTTTGCTATGGAATCGACATCGCTGATCGTGCCCATGGCCAGTTGCGAAGCTCCGTTAAACCCAAACCAACCAAACCACAAAATAAACATACCCAGCGTCGCTAACGGCATTGATGAACCTGGCATTGGGTGCACGCGGTTCCCGTTATATTTTCCAGCTCTTGGCCCTAAGATTATTATGCCAGCCAAGGCTGCCCAGCCACCCACAGAGTGCACGAGTGTTGAACCAGCAAAGTCGCTAAACCCAAGAACATCTAACCATCCTTTGCCCCATTCCCATGAACCCGTAATAGGATAAATTATGCCGCAAAGAATGCTTGTAAATATCAAGAATGGCCAAAATTTTATGCGTTCTGCAACCGCGCCTGATACGATGGATGCAGTTGCGGCGCAAAACATCATTTGAAAAAGCCAATCGGCATAAGGCGATACACCTGGGGTAAGAGAAAAATCCATGAAATGTAATGTACCCAAGATTCCGCCCTGTGGAATTGTGTACATTAATTTATAACCAATCAGCCAAAACATAATTCCTGCTACGGCATAATGGCTGATGTTTTTAAGGCACTGCATGGATACGTTTTTTGAGCGTACCAATCCTGCTTCGAGCATGGCAAAGCCTGCCGCCATCCACATGACGAGAAATCCGCCAATGAGGAAGAGGAGCGTATTGAAAATATAACTGGTCTGTGCTTCGTTGGCATTGATCCGTGCGGTAATGTCGGCAATCTCTCCAGCGTGCGCGTTGCCTGTGACTAACAGGGCTAATGGTGCGAGCAGTATGAGTCTTTTGAGTTTAGACATTTGTGTCTCCTTAGTCTTATGAATTTTGTTTCTTGAAATTTTGAAGTTTATTAAAGCGCGGTTTCACCAGTTTCCCCGGTGCGAATACGGATGGCGTGATCAATAGGGACGACAAAAATTTTCCCGTCACCAATTTTCCCCGTTGCAGTAGTTTTTTGAATGATCTCTACGGTGTTTTCTAACTGATCATCTGAGATGACAATTTCAATTTTAATCTTGGGCAGAAAATCAACTGTGTATTCTGCACCACGGTAAAGTTCCGTATGGCCTTTTTGGCGACCAAACCCTTTGGCCTCCGTTACTGTCATGCCCATAATGCCAATGTCTTGCAAAGCGTCCTTCACTTCATCAAGTTTAAAAGGCTTAATTATTGCTTCTATTTTTTTCATACAATTCTCCCAAAGCTGTAATATCTATTCGGGGTTTGGCTAAGGGCTTACCATATTAAGAGTCGAGACAATTTGCCCTGATGCGAGGTAAGATTTTGAAATACTCATAAAACGCCCAATAATTAACCACCAAAACGAGGTGTTGCACAAAAATTAAGCAGGTTAAAAAATTTAACCTTTGCTTTTGATTTGGTGTTTTCACTGCCTATGGGTAAGAAAAATTATGAAATACTCCTCAATAATTTGACAGTTTTGTATAAGAGACTCGATTCACAATAGTGTTTTATTTTTCAGGTGCGTTTGTTTGCGCTCAATGTGGTTATAGGGTTTTACCCGAGGCAGGCTGTGCACTTAAATTGATGTTTGCCAAGGCTCCAACATTCTTTGCAGGCCGTTATTCCAGTGAATATCGGCGAAAATCTTAAACTTCTTCATCCGCCCGATCGCGTACTCCACGCCGACGCGAAGACAGCAATGCCAACGATTATACGCCTTGTCTTCTTGCGATAGTTCCTTGTTTTTCGGCTTCTTAATCGGGAGTTCAAACCCCGTCCCCAGATACCCTAAATCACCTAAAACCATCATCTCGGGCGGCTTTTTGAGCCTGCTTTCATCAAAAATTCTCTTGTCATGCATTGAGCCTTTTTGCGCAGAGCCAACAGATAAAATTCGCTTGGTATTATCGGTGACAATTTGATGGACATTTGTATGTTTCTTCTTTTTCCCCGAATAGTTCTTCTTGCGCTTGCCAGGCTTTCCTGCGCGGTGAACAGGCCGCTCCGTCCCGTCCACCATAAGGTACAAAAGATCGTCCTTTTCTTCTTCGGTAAGACGAACTTCGCGCTCGGGCATCTTGAAATGCCCGGCTAAAAGATGCGTCATCGACCTGTTAACGCGGCAAACAGTTGGCGATGAAACACTAAAAACCAGACCCAAAAACACATGACTTGTGTAGGTACGATAGTAAATCAGGCACATCAAAAGTTGCGCGGCAAAGTCGAGAGCATATGGGTGCCCAGCGCCAATGGCGCGTTTTCTTCCCGTGCGCGAGAGGCGTTTATGCTCGGATTTGAGCCAAAGCGGATATGTTTCTTTGGCCAGCACCTCAAAATCGTGCAAACGAATGCCGCTAAGGCGAAAAAACAAGGTCGGTCGGCCCCGTAAAATTTTGAGTGTGTTCATGAAAAATCCTCCTGCATCAAAATTATACCTGAAAACTATACATTTCCCTAATTAAGAAGTGAGTCTATTATTCAATTTAGCCACCACTTTTCAGGCAGAGCCACGATACATGCCGAAGATATACTGCCACAAAATTAATCTGTCCGTCTTGTCGATAGCCGCCTTGAAAATAAGAGTATGCTTTTTCATGCACACGCGCATAGAGATGTGATAAGAAAGTTTGGAAGATTTCCGCATCGTAATATTATACTCGGCCGTAGCCCTAGCCACGCAGAGCAAAAATACCTAGATAATGGTGGATATACACCGTGAAAGGATAATGTATGAGCCTTGCAGATGACTTACAAAAGCAATGGGAAAAAATAAAACCCAAGCCAGATCAAATTTATTCTATTCACAACAAAATTCGTACGCTGACCAATCGCTTTGACGCGCCAGGTCCTAAAATGCACGAGGTGTTGGATTTCGATATTCCCCACAAACATTTCCCTGTTCCTGTGCGGCTCTATGAACCCAAAGGAGCTTCAAAAGGGGCAGGGCCATGCCTTGTTTATATTCATGGCGGTGGGTTTGTGACATGTTCTATGGATTCTCATGAAAGCTTATGCTTGCGCCTTGCTGATAGTTCTAAAATGCGGGTTTTATCCGCTGATTACCGACTCGCGCCACAATATCCGTTCCCAGCGGGGCCTGATGATTGCGAACATGTTTTAAACTGGGCGCTGTCAGGCGGTGGTCTACAATACGGCATTAATTCATCCTTGTTGGCAATTGGCGGCGACAGCGCAGGTGGAAATATATCGGCGTGGCTTGCGCAAAAATACCGCAAGGATTTGTTGGCTCAGCTTTTGCTCTATCCGCTTATGCAGATGGCGGAAATGAAACCTCATAAACCAGGGCCACAAGATGTGTTGCAGTTAGGTGTGGTTGCACTGACCTTTATAAAAAAGTATTATGTTGTTGATGCGGACGTTATGGATCCTAGGGTGTCGCCACTTTTTGAGAAGAAACTCAAGGGTTTGCCCCCTGCGTATG
Organism: Robiginitomaculum sp.; assembly: GCA_965224735.1. Lineage (GTDB taxonomy): Bacteria > Pseudomonadota > Alphaproteobacteria > Caulobacterales > Maricaulaceae > Robiginitomaculum_A. Next base: position 715,881 of record OZ245059.1, read on the forward strand.
TTTTAACCTGCGGGCTTGACCCGCTGCGAGCCGAAGGACGGCTTTATAAAGAGCATTTGGAAGCCAATGGCGTTGCAGTAGAATATGTACACGAAAAAGCTCTACCGCACGGGTTCTTAAACTTTTCAAAAGCCTTCCCCAAGTCTAAGACACTTCCGCTTCAGATGGGTGAATTTTTACGCAAAACTGTGCGCGCTAGGCTATAAGGTGGGTTCTAATGCAGTTTAGAGAACATTGGATTTTTTTTGGGGTTGCATCACATTGGCCATGATTTATATTTTAAGAACGATACGTTATAGTGTTGCATATTCTGTATATGTATTATATAAATCTGCTTATGAGTATAGGAAAAATTCATAAAGAGCGTATAGTTTCGCTCATTATTGCGTTTATGTTCGTCTTTATTAAGGCAGACGGCATTGCTCATGCCAGTAAACACGGTAACGAGCCGCATAAGCATAACGGCATTCTTTGCGCGTTAAGCGTTGCGGAAAAACATGAGAATGATGTATGTATTCCGCCTGCTGAAATAAAACTTGCTATCATTGGACAAATATGGCTGTTCACACGGCAAAATACTGTATTGCCACAAGACCGAACACGCATCATTCCATCCACACGTGGCCCGCCAAATACTTAATCATACCAACAAACGATTATAACTAAAAATGGACCGTCTTTGCGGCAAAATGATTAAGAGATTTATCTATGTTTAAAACAAATACGCGCCTCATGGGCGTAAGTACGATAGCGCTTGTGAGTGTGAGTCTTTGCGCGGGGCTAGCGCACGCGCAAACCAATACTAATGACATAGGGCTTGATAATGAAAAACCTGTTGATGAGATTGTTGTTACGGGCATATCACCCCTATCAGCAACATCGGATGAAAATTTGGCTGGTGTATCTATCCTAACCAATGAAGAATTATCCCGCAGACTTTCAGGCTCTTTGGGGGAAACTTTAAAGTTTGAACCTGGGATTTCTTCAACATTTTTCGGACCAGGTGCCTCGCGCCCCATTATACGCGGGCAAGGGGGGGTTCGAGTACTTTTGCTTGATAATGGGATTGGCGCTATTGATGCGTCATCGGCCAGCCCTGATCATGCAGCCTCTGTAGAGCCAGCGATGGCTGGGCGCATTGAGGTGATACGCGGCGCAGGCCTTTTGCGCTATGGTAGCTCGGCAGCTGGCGGAGTCATCAATGTTATTGATGGCCGTATTCCAGATAGTGTACCGTCTCAACAATTTGAAGGGGCGGCGCGCTTTTCTGTTTCAAGCGCCGACAATGGCTATGAGGGCGCACTGGGGTCAGACATTTCTCTGGGCGCATTGGGGCAGGGTAACTTGGTTGGCCATGTGGAAGCGGCTTATCGTAAAACCCAAGATTATAATATTCCAGGTTTTGCCAGATCGGCTACTTTGCAGGCAAATACGGGCGATGGGTTAGAGCGCGATGTTTTAGAAAATTCGGCAACGCGCGGGCAATCTTACGCTGCAGGTTTGTCCTATATAGGCGCGCGCAATTTTATTGGCGGGGCTATAAAAGCTTTGGATAGTCGTTACGGCGTACCTGGCGGTGAAGGCACACAAATTATTCTCAAACAAACCCGCTATGATTTTAACAGTAAATACAATTTTATGGGAAATGTTTTCGAAACGCTCTCGATTGCGGGCGGCGGCGCTGATTATGAACATAAAGAAATTGAGGCGAGCGGAGACACGGGAACGGTGTTTACCAATAAAGGTTGGGAAGTAAGAGCAGAACTTGTTGAGGCTCAAAAGGGGCATTGGCAAGCGGCTTACGGGGCGCAATATAAAAGTCGAAAATTTGCCGCTATTGGCGAGGAAGCATTTGTGCCGCCTACAACAACCAAACAATTTGGCCTGTTTACATTTCACGATTTTGATTTTGATGGTTGGCATTTAGAAGCTTCTGGGCGCTATGAACATACGGGGCATGAGAATAGCGTAGCGGGTGCGAAGATAAATTATGATGGCCTAAGCTTTTCACTGGGCAGTGACTTTCATATTACAGATACACTCAAACTAGGCGGCACTGTGTATAGAACCGAACGCGCGCCGACCAGTGAAGAAATTTTCTCAAATGGTCCGCATTTGGCAACCAATCAGTTTGAAATCGGTAAACTTGATCTTGGCAAGGAAATTGCCACGGGAGCGGAAGTCTCTCTGCGCTATAAAAATGGTGGTGATCATTTAACGCTCAATGGTTTTTTGACCGATTATGATGATTATGTTTTTGAGAGAACAACGGGCGCTATCATGGACGGGCTATCTGTATCGCAGTTCACACCAGCGCAAGTGCGCTTTAAAGGCTTTGAGATTGATGTTGGCAAAAACATAGGCTCATTCGCAGGACTTGATTGGGACGTTGATGGCTCTATCGAATATGTGAGTGCACATCTAGACAAATCTGCGCCGAATGCTTTGCCGCGTATTCCCCCGCTTGGGTTTACATTTGGGTTAGAGGCGAATGCGAAGCGGTGGGGCGCAAGAGCCGAGCTTGACCATGCTGCACATAAAAAAGACCTAGCTGCACGCGAAACTCTTACACAGCAGTTTACTTTGCTCAATGCCTATATTCATTATGATTTAACGGATACGCTACGCTTGCGCGCTTCGGTTTTAAATATTACCGATCAAGAGGCACGTCAACATACTTCATTTTTGAAGGATGTTGTGCCTCTGCCTGGACGTAATTTTAAATTTTCTCTGGAGGCGAGGTTTTGACATGTGAATTTGATAGATAAATATTTAATTTTGTCATGAGAACGTCATGAGAATGTCATGTGTGCATGGCAAAAAGCCGTAAATTATAAAAGGCTTTGTTATGATATTTGTAAAAACTGGAATCGCAGGATTGCTAGCACTTGGTTTTAGTATAAATGTAACCAGCATGGCTGTGGCAGGTGAGGCCAGTGAAACGCCATGGAATTTGTTTCATGGCGCGCCTAAAATCAAAGATGATCATGGAAATTACTGGAAATTGCGTGGACGCGTGTTTTGGGATTTGGCAAATATAAATGAAACGCACACGGGCGCGGCGGAACGCTCTTTTACCCACGATGAGTTTCGCGCCGCGCGCCTTGGGGTTGAAGGTGTTTACGAAAAGCTTAAGTTTAAAGCCGAGCTAGATTTTTCTGGTGGAAAAACCAATTTTAAAGACGTTAACCTCACTTGGAAAGGGCCAGTTGTCATCACCGCTGGGCAGATGAAAGCTGGCGGCTCAATGGAAGAAATAACCTCGTCTCGCCATATTGCCTTTATGGAGCGTGGCATGGCTACGGACGGGCTAGGGTTTGACCGGCGCCTGGGTATTAAAATTGCCAAATCCTGGGATAATTACGGGATAAGCGCGGGAGCTTATGGGAATTCTATTGACGGGGCTAGAGAAGGAAAGTCAACAAATACCGTTTTGGCAGCGCGCGGGTATTATGCGCCTATATTTGAAAAAGGAAATGTTGTGCATTTGGGGGCTTCTGTGCGTCACACGAACAGAGCACGCGGCGGACCCAAGCATTCTGCGCGTTGGGGATTGCACCAAGCTACAGAAAAGGCCAAACCAAATGTTGGGGATGATGCGCTTTTATTTGGTCTTGAAATAGCGATGATTAAAGGGCCATTTCATGCTCATGGAGAATATCTAAGCGAAAATGGCGACCTTGGCACGGCTAAGGGTGGATTTATGCAGGTTGGATATTTTCTTACAGGAGAAAATCGTAAATATAAAGGTGGTAAATTTGATCGCACCAAACCTGCAAAACCTTTATCGAAAGGTGGGTATGGTGCTTTGGAAGTTGGCGCGCGTTTTGATACATTTGATGCTAGGGATGCAGGTGATGAAAAAGTCGATGCTTATACTTTGGGGCTGACATGGTACCCTGAGAGCCATTTGCGCGTCAAACTCAATTATATTGATGCAAATGGTGACACATTTGATGCAAATGGGCTACAAATGCGCCTACAAATGGACTGGTAAGCCAGTAAAATTGCCATATATTGTTAGGGGCTGTCCCAGGTAACGCATAAACTGTGTTACCTGGAACAGCCCCTTCTTTTTAATGCTTAAGATATAGTAATATTCTGTATTTCTGCCTTGCTTTAGGGGTATGGATTATTTTTAATTGGCGCGTTTGGGTGCATGGGTAGGCTGTGTGTTGATAACAATTTAAGAAATTGGTCACATGTTTTCATAAAAAGTAAAATGAGCTTATTGATAAGTTTCTTGAAGTTTATTTTTATTATGATACGGAGTGTCGGATATGACGTTTATATTAAAAAATAAAGTTGCTTTTTTCGCAATCCCAATGTTGGCGATTACAACAATCTCTTGCTCAACGGCAAGCGTAGATGCGCAAAAAAGCTTTAGCGCTCAGAAAAAGCAACAGCTAGTTCAGAAAGAGCAAAAAGAGCAAAAAGAGCAAATCCAGCAACAGCCAGCGCAGCAAAAAAACACGCAAACAAATACACCTGTATCTAATACAGCGATCAGTCCGAACTCATCTTTGGTAACATCAGGCGCGACAACATCTGAGCAGAGAGTTAGGTTTCTTCCATCTTCTAATATGCAGCCGCACGTTTACGAAAAATTGCCAACGGCAACGCCTGCTCGGCCCTCCTCTGGACAATCTTCTGGGCAATCCTCTGGACAAATCACAGCGCCCGCGCCGCAGTCCGCCACAAATACAAATTTGGCGGCGAACACAGTCACTTCGGCAGGCGTAACTTACGTGCCTAAAGCTCACACCGATACTGCTCCTCGGATAGCGCCCCTATACCCGCTTGATATTTCACACCGTTACACCGAAATTGTGCAGGGTATTCCTGTGATTGAAGCGGCGGACACTTGTGGCAAGAGTCCTTTAGAGATAAAATTGAATGTGAAAAACATGAAAAAAATTAAAGGGTCTATCGTTGCAGATTTACATAATGATGTTATTGAAAATTTTTTGGAATGGGATAAGGTCGTAGTGCGACTACGTGTGCCTGTAACAGAAGGCGTAACAACTTTGTGTGTTCCATTGACCAAGCCTGGAGAATATGCGATTGCGTTATATCAAGACAAAAATAACAATAAAAAGTTTGATAAGAATTTCCTTGGTATTCCAAAAGAGCGTTTTGGAATGTCAAACAATCCGAAATTTAGTATTAAAAAGCCTAAATATGAACAGGCAGCATTTCAGGTTCCTGAAGCGGGTGTCGAGATTGACATTATAATGCGTAAAGCCAGCGATATTTTTTAATATCTGCTTTACAGAAAACTAAGTCTTATTAGAAGGAGAGACAAGACATGAAACACGACGAATATGCAAAAGGCGAAGCCAATGCGAAATCTGTTAAGGTAGCGCTCATCGGTGTGGGTAATTGCGCAAGCTCTCTGGTGCAAGGCATTAGTTATTATAGGAAAAACTCCGACAAGAAATGCGCAGGCCTCATGCATGAATATTTAGCTGGATATCATCCGAGCGATCTTAATATTGTGGCTGCTTTTGATATTGATAACCGCAAAGTCGGTAAAGATGTTGCTGACGCTATTTTTTGTGCGCCAAATTGTACAACAGTGTTTCAAAAAGATGTGCCTGCTACAGGCACCAAAGTGAGCATGGGTCGTTTATTAGACGGATTTTCAGCGCATCTTGAAAATTACCCTGAAGAGCGCCGATTTGTTCCCAGTAGTGCTGAACAACCTGAAAAAGCTGATGTGGTTAAAATTCTTAAGGATACGGGCGCCGATGTTTTTGTAAACTATCTTCCTGTTGGCAGCCAAAAAGCAACCGAATTTTATGCCGAGTGTGCGCTTGAGGCAGGCGTCGCGTTTGTAAACAATATTCCAGTGTTTATCGCTAGTAATCCAGTATGGGCTAAAAAGTTTGAAGATGCAGGCGTTCCAATTATTGGCGACGATATTAAATCCCAAGTGGGCGCAACAATCGTTCATCGTGTTTTGACGGATTTGTTCCATAAACGCGGTGTTCCATGTGACCGTACATATCAATTGAATACAGGCGGTAATACTGATTTCCTCAATATGAAAAATCAACACAGGCTGGAATCAAAAAAGAAATCAAAGACAGAAGCTGTACAATCTGTAGCCGCTGAACGTTTGGATGATGAAAACATTCACGTTGGTCCAAGTGATTATGTGCCTTGGCAAAATGATAATAAAATTGCATTTATTCGTATGGAAGGCCGTCTATTTGGCGATGTGCCTATGAATATAGAACTTCGCCTTTCTGTTGAAGACTCGCCAAATTCAGCCGGTGTTTCTATTGATATGATCAGGTGTGCAAAAGTGGCTTTGGATCGTAATATTGCGGGTGTAATCGCTGCCCCGTCGGCTTATTTTTGTAAGCATCCGCCCGTACAATATACAGATGAAGTGGCTTACCAACTAACGGAGAGCTTCATTGAAGGTGAAAACATTGAAATTATGCAAAAAAAAACACCCACCAAAATGGTTGCGACCTAGTTAAAAAAATAGATTTTAAAACATAGCTTTAACCTATATTGGAAATATGCATGTCTGAAAGTGCAGACTTAAAATCAGAACAATACGGGCGTCCGCTTTCTATTGAGGAATTTTCCAACAGGCGCATAGTGCACCCGTTATCGGATGTAATTGTCAGGCTTGCCTTACCTCTAAAACTGAGAGCAAATTTTGTATCTGTTATGGGGCTTGGTGCAGGCTTTGTTGCAGGTGTGCTTTATTATTATCAAGATAGCCGTCTTACCGTTCTGCTAGCCTTTGCCTTTATGTTTATGTGGCATGTTCTTGATGGTGCGGATGGGCGCATAGCCAGAGCCACTGGTACATCAAGTTCCTTTGGCCGTATTTTGGACGGCATTTGTGATCATTTAGTCTTTGGTGCTGTTTATATCGCGATTGTGCTTTATAGCATTCATCATGGGGGCTCAAATTGGGGGTGGCTTTTAGGGGGTCTTTCCGCAGTCTCACATGCATTGCATTCGGCGGGCTATGAAGAGCGCAGGCAGAAATACCAACGCCGTACGCGCGGACAACAAAGAGCCAAAATTACTGATAAACTGCTTGTTGTTGGTGGCAAAAAAAATGCCATGGCTGGGCTATACGATTGGCTCCAGAAACTATCTACTCCTAGGTTATCTCCGCTTGACGATAAGCTAAAACTGCTAAGAGATAGCGATGTGCCTGACAAAGATATACAGAATATCATCAATAAAACTGTACCAATCGTACGGGCTTGGGCTTTGCTCAACGCCAACAATAGAACCATAATGATTGCTGTTTTTGCACTTTTCGCCAAACCAAGTTTATATTTTTGGTATGAAATACTCGTGCTAAATATCGTCTTTATAAGCGTGCTCTTTTACGAGAAAACTGTAGAAGCAAAAATTTCTCAAGGCATTGATACAAAACTGCAAGTTATCTAGTGGCTTCCATGGGTGACATACGCGATATTATTCGCGGGGCTCTCTCTTCTTTATTTGGTTTCGGCGGTCGTCTCTTTGCGCGGGCTATCCTAATGATATTCGCGGGGCATTGGTATGGTATGTCTGTTGTCGGTGGTTTGGGACAAGTCGCGGCTATAACAGAAATTGCAGCAACATTTGGCGTACTGGGGCTCAAGCGTAGTCTGTTGGATATGCTGAGTTATAGAGCCGAGCGCGGTCAGTCAATAGAACAACGCCTTGTTGAGGCCATAATTTTAAGCGTGGGATTAGGCCTGATTTTATCGGTCATAATGATATTTGCATGGCCGTTTATAGAGCCGCAAACGGCGCGTATTCTGCCCTTGCTGTTTTTGGGTATACCTGCGATTGTTTTAACAGAAGTTGCTCTAAGCGCCATAAAATTTAAGCGGGTCATCAAATGGGACGTGCTCTCACGCGGGATTACGGAGCCTTGGAGTTTTTTAATTCTTGCCGTTATATTCTATAAAATTGGCCTAACGCAAACCGGTTTGGTAATGGCCTATTGCGGCTCTTTAATAATATCCGCGCTGACGGTTGGCATAGGTTTATGCTCTGTATATGGGGTGCGATCACTGTTAAGCGCACGGCCAAAACTTGCCAATATACTTAAAATACCAAAGCAAAGCTTGCCAGTTGGTCTAACAGACCTTGGCGTTATGATGCTAAGACGAGTAGATATTCTCGTTTTAGGGGTATTTGTCCCGCAAAATGTTACGGGCATTTATTATATTTTGCAGCAGCTAGCGACAATTCCACAGCGCGTGAACAATCTTTTCGAGCCTATGGTTTCTCCTGTTATTGCGCGCCTACATAACCAGTATAAAAAAGAAGGAATACGGGCAAACCTCGTGAGTATTTGCCGTTGGATTTTTATTATCCAGTTGGCGTTGAGCATACCCATGGTTCTCTTTGGTGACTTTATCCTTTCGTGGTTCGGGCCAGGTTTCTCTGCTGGGATCGTAAGTTTGGCAATTATATTGCTTGCCGAATTAATTGATGGCAGTTTTATTACAACGGAAACGGCTCTTTTATACGCACAGCCAAAGCTGCCGCAATGGATACTCTTTATAGGTCTTGTCGTTGAAGTGATTATGATTGCTTTATGCTCGCATCTTTGGGGACTTGAGGGAGCAGCGATTGGGTTTTTACTCGGAATTATTACCATAACGCTTGGGCGCTTACTAATGCTTAAACGTAAAATGGGTATTATGGTGCTAACACCAGATTATTTTTCGACGGTGATTATCGGCGCGGTTATGACCGCGGTTCTGATCGTGGCGCGGGTTTTAGCACAAGGGCATCATGGTTTGTGGATGGTTTTCGCAATTTTCATTGCGCTAACTTTATATGTCTATTTGACGCGGGCATTTTCACTGACTAAAACAGATAAAATCATATGGCGAGCATTCACACACAAGAAGTCGAAACGATCACACCGCAGAGAAAGTAGGTAGAGCAAATAATGTTGAAACAATTTGCAAAATCTTGGGCTTCTCTTATCTATAGAAATTCAGTAGCGGTATTACTTGTTGCAGCAATCGTGACAGTACTGGCTTTCAATAATCTAGGGAAATTAGCGATTTCCACCAATCTTGAAGCCCTCATGCCGCAAGGCGCAGAAAGCGTAAAAACGCTTAATAACGCGCTGAAAAAAACAGGAAGTTTTGCCTCGATCCAGCTTGTTGCTCATTCGGATAACGAAGAAACGACGTTAAAATATATCAAGGATGCACAGGCAAAAATTGATACATTTGATTGGGTTAGTTCAAGCCAATATTATGAAGATGTTGAGGTATTAGAAACCCACAAACTGCTTTTGCTCAGCCTTGATCAATTGCTTGAACTTGAAGCGCGGGTCAACAAGGCCTTTCCAAATTATGTTGCGCAAGAAATATCAAAACAGTTTGGATCTGAGGTTAACATTACCTTGCGTGATGAAAATTTAGTTGGGACATCAAGCGCGGTGATCGACAAAGAACTGATGGAACAATTCCAACAAAACACAGACGGAAAAACCAAAAACCGGCGTTATTTTGTTTCCCAGGATGGCCTTACGGCAGTTCTCGTCGTATGGCCAAATCCAAGGCTTGAATCGCTAAGTTCAGCAAAGTCCATGATATCCGATGTAAATTCCGTTCTCGCCTCTTTATCTTTAGATGAGTATGGCAATAATTTAAAAGCTGGCGTTGGCGGGCGCATTGCCAATAAAGTAGCACAATTTGATGCGATTATTAATGATGTGAAATTTGGACTGATTGGGTCTATTTTTCTTATCGGACTTTTATTAATTTTTTCTTTTAGAAGCCTTATTGTTGTCCCGTCAATTTTCATTCCTTTATCGATCGGTATCCTTTGGACATTGGGACTAACGGCTGTAACGATTGGCGGGTTAAATTTAATCACGATATTCTTGACTATTATTTTATTTGGGCTTGGAATTGATTTTGGGATTCATAATTTTAGCCGTTATAGGGAAGAACGCCGCAATGGCTTATCTATTGAAGAAGCCTTGCAAACCATGGTTGTTGATACAGGAAGCGCTTCTCTCATTGCGGCGCTAACAACGGCCGTTGGTTTTTACTCTTTGCTCTTGACGGATTTTAGGGCGTTCACAGAATTCGGGTTTATCGCAGGCTCTGGCGTTTTGTTGACATACGTTTCTATGTACACAATCTTTCCAGCAATCGTTGTCGTGTTGGAAAAATCAGGATGGTGGCACACTGAAAAATCTGGCAGGCGTCTTTTTAAAAAAGAAGCCAAATCTGAAGTTCAAAAGAAAAAGCGTAATAAATTTATTTTTGGGAGCGCCATAGCCTTCTTTGCTTTTTCTCTTGTTTTTGCACCACAAATTTCTTTCGAACGAAATTTTAAAAACCTTGAAGCCAAACAGCCGCCAATTTTACAAGATGCCAATGCTATGATTCATGATGTTTTCCCAGACGGTCATGATAGAGCCATTATTGTTGTCGAGACACTTGATGCACTTGGGAAGCTGGATAGGTATTTTAAGAAAAAAATAAAAGAGGATACAGACACGCCGACAATTAAAAAAATATCCAGCTTGCTTGATTTTCTACCAGCCCAAGCCGCGCAAAAGAAGCGCCATGAAGTCATCAAACGTCTAGAGGATCGAGCCAAGCTATCGCGGGCTTTTTACCCTTCCAAATATAATGCGCTTGAGCGCTATCTTTCTATTGATGATTTAAATCTTGCGGATATGCCAGATGCCATTTTGCGCACATATATAGGCACGGATAGTGAACCTGGGTATTTGATGTATGTTTTTAATTCTGTGAGCATGAACAATAGTGATGATGCGAAACGTTATTATGATGATGCGGCCATAACGGTTGTAGACGGTAAAACCTATAATGCAGCATCAGAAGGATTTATTTTTGTTGAAATGATAGCATTGATGAAAGCAGATGCCCTTAAAGCGATTGTTCTTGTGATACTGGCAACGGCAATACTGGTTTTTGTTTTCATTCGAAAATTTGTCGGAAGTGTTGTTGTTCTTATTCCAGCACTGTTTGGGGTCTTCTTAACAGTTGGGATTATGGGCGCCTTTGGCCCTAAATTGTCTATTATCAATATGGTGATTTTACCATCGCTTATTGGGATCGCCGTTGATAATAGTATTCATATTTTTCACAGATTTGAAAAAAATATCGCGCATGCGGATATAGACGAAATTATGAACAATACGGGGCGCGCGGCCGTTTTGACAACGTTGACGACTATGCTCGGGTTTGGTGGAATGGTAACCGCCTCTATGGGCGGGCTTCGCTCTATGGGAATTTTGGCGATTATTGGTTTTGTTGCCTGCCTTGTTATTACTTGGACATTATTGCCAGCACTGCTTGAAGCGTATAGAAGCTGGATCAGAAGGCGCGGGGTAGGTTAGCGTGGTTAAAATAAAAGACTGCCTGATTGTAGCGGCAGGTAAGGGCACACGCATTAAGGGGTTGGGTGATTTAAAGCCTATGATTAATATCGGCGGCAAACCGCTTATCGAATGGGCTATGTTATCGGCAGCAAAAAATGGCGTGGAAAACTTTGTGGTTGTTACAGGGTATAAAGCGCAACTCTTAGAGACTTTCTTGCGCGCACTTGCAAAAAAATACGGGTGGAATATTCAAACCGTATTTAACCCTGAATTTGACAAAGCAAATGGTATTTCTGTTTTGGCTGGGGAGCCTTATCTAAAGTCTGATTTTTTCCTCGCCATGTGCGATCACTTAATTGAGCCAGCGCTTTATAAAAACCTTTGCGCAGTCGATTTACCGAAAGGTGCGGTTGGACTTGGTGTTGATTTGGATATGGAAAATTCAAATGTTGACCTTGAAGATGTAACAAAAGTACTGCTAGATGAGTGCGCGATAAAACAAATTGATAAAAAACTCACAAAATATAATGCCTTTGATGTGGGAATTTTCAGGGCAACACCTAGTCTTTTCGATGCTATTTTGCAATCTGAAAAACAAACGGGCGATTGCAGCATTTCAGGGGGGATGCGCCTGCTTGCGGATAAAGGCATGGCCTTTGGCATTGACATAGGCAAGGCGGTTTGGTTTGATGTTGATTGTGAGGACATGCACACACTTGCCTATGCTTGGCTACAATCAAAGGAAGAGCCTGGTGCGAGTAATGGCAAGACGCCGCGCCAGAAAATTGTAGCTGTTGCCCATCGTGGTTCAAAAAAATATGCACCAGAAAACACGCTTATTGCCCATGAAGTAGCCTATTCTATGGGCGCGCGGGCGATTGAATTTGATATCCGATGTACGAAAGATGGTCATTTTATTTTGATGCACGACGCGAATGTTAGCCGCACAACAAATGGTACAGGCCGCGTAAGCAACATGACGCTTGCGGAAATAACGGCCCTGGATGCTGGCATAAAAATGGGCGCGCGTTATAAGGGCGAAAAAGTTCCAAGCCTTCAAGAGGCTCTCCGAAATGTCAGAGGACGATTTGCCGTTGATTTGGATTTTAAGGGCGGGCCTAAAAACTCGGCGATGATCTTAAAAAAACAACTTGATGAAGAGGGGTTTGGTAACAATCATTTGGTTACAATTTTTGTACGAAGACAGCACTTTTCACGCTTGCGTGATTTGTGCCCGCAATATGCACTTCGGCCCCATTATATATCAAGAAGGCGCACAAAGCAGCTTATGCAAAAGCATAAATTAGAAGTGATGGGCCTACGTAGGTTTTCTTTTAGTTTCAAAGCGGCAACGGCGATACGAAGCCACGGAATGCACCTTTTTTGTAATGTTATGGGCAAGGACGATTGCGAGCGCGGGTTTCAAGATAGTCTGGACGCTGGCGCTTTGTTTATCCAAACGGATAATTTGGGTGAATTGGTGCAATTTTTAGAAAGTCGCGATATTTTGGAAACCAATGTTTTGGGGCGTAACTTCTTGCCCCAAAACCCTATCAGCAGTTAAAAAACCAAGTTTATTTTTTAGGCTTTGTCGCGCGTTTTTTTGAGGCAGTTTTTTTAACTGTTTTCTTCGGCGTTGTTTTTTTTACAACTGATTTTTTGACAACTGGTTTTTTAGCAATAGGTTTTTTCTTTGGAGCCGTTTTCTTTTTAGGCGGCGTTACATCTTCATAGTCAGCATATTCATCATCGGCATTATCTTTACGATCCGCTATTTTTGTTTTTGTTTTATCGATAGCAGAGCGTGTTGTATCTGAGGCCGTTTTTGCCGCTTTTGCGACTGCCTCTCTTGCCGTTTCAAAAGGGTCAATATCCGCGAGGTCAGACTTGCCACCATCGGGTGAGAGATTGTTATTAATATGAAAAATTGTCACCATTAATTCGCAAATCAATCTCCAGCCGACAAAGAGGAAAATCAAAAAGAAAAAGTCAATAAATATTAAAAATAGCCCTTTAAAGAAGAAGAATTCCATCAGACAAAATGCGGCTTTAAGGGTAGAGAAAAACAGTCCTGCAATCACTATCAACCCAAGGTAGAAGAAGAACGTTACGAGGCGATCCTTCATGAACTTTTTAAACGAAAAAAATTGTTTAAATAAATCAAGCATAGCGTAAATCCTTAGACTGTTTGGGATTATTATACCCTATTATTAGAAAATCGCAAGTTCCTAACGGTTTTGTCTTAAAGAAAAATTTAATTTTGCGGTTGGCTTGCAGCCGCCTGATTGTCAGACAGGCGATCTGTTGGGGTATCCACTGGATTGGCAGCAATGATTGCAGCGGGGGGGTCCTTTTGAACGATTTGTGTGGCTTGATAAAGCTTGTCGATTTCTGCTACGCGGGTTTTAAATGCAGGCAATTCAAATTTCTTCAATGGTTTACCCGTCAATGTGCTCAGGCGCATCGGGTTAATTCGTTTACCGTTTTTAAGCACTTCATAATGCAAGTGTGGCCCAGTAGAGCGGCCTGTCGTGCCGACATAACCAATGATTTGGTTTTGAGTAACGTGGCGTCCTTTTTTTATCCCGCGTACAAATTTTGACATATGAGCATAAGCCGTGGCGTAGCCGTCCGCATGTTTAATTTTTATGTAATTACCATAACTGCCATACCGTCCAGCGCGCACGATTGTGCCCGTGCCGCCCGCCATAATTGGTGTGCCGCGCGCGGCCGCAAAATCAACGCCAGTATGGTTTTTCACATAGCCAAGAATAGGGTGTTTACGCTTGCCAAAACGTGAAGATATACGCGCGCCGCTAATTGGAGTACGCATAAGCATGCGTTTTGCGCCTTTGCCGTTTATGTCATAATAGCCATCGTGGCTATCGGACTTGGTGAACAAATAATAATCCGTTGTTTTGCCGCGCGGAGAGAAGCTAGCGAACAAAAGGTCGCCCGCTTTAATGGTATTTCCCTGATGGTCTTTGTAAACCTCAAACAGCATTTCAAACTTATCACCCTTGTGAATATCGCGTTGAAAATCGACACTATGGGCATATATTTGTGAAAACTGTACAATAACTTTATCAGGTACGCCAAGGTCTTGCGCGTCAAGATAAAGTGAATTTTCGATGCCAGTTTCTATGCGCACGATATCTTTTTTAAACTCAGCTTCTATTTTCCGTGCCTTAAAATCGCCATTCCTATCGCGCTCGACAAAAACAGTATTACTGTAATTCGGCTTTAAGCTAAGGCCTGAAAATGTATCTGTGCTTGCATCAAAATAAAGGTTTATTTTCTGATCTGCCCTTAGGTTTCTTGGGCTATAAGCGCTGGAAAATGCCTGCGTGGCCGCGTAAGCGACATCTGGTTCAACGCCATTTTTTTGTAAAAGCGGCCCCAAAGATTGCCCAGATTTTAGGGTCAAAGATAGCTTGGATTCACTCGTATTATCGCGCTCGCCATAAGGGCGGTTATCATAAAGATCAGTTGAGATTTCTACTGAGTTTGCGGCCATGGCAATATCTGGCGTTTCGGATAGAGCCGAGGATGAGTTAAAAAATACTATATACAATAAAAGGCTGGTCAACACGATACTTGAAGTTATTAAAACGGTTTTGGAATTGGCCGCGACTTGACCCTTTGTATCGATTTTCAACGTTTTTGTGTCAGTAACGAGGGCTTTACGCCAATAGTTTACGCTTTTGTTAAAGAATTTCATGAATACTTATTTCCTGTAACTGTGCTTGGCGCTGTTTTGCCACAAATATGGCTTATGATTAGTTAATTTTAACTAGTAATTTCCTCCCAATTGCTCACTATGTTTAAAAGAATGAAAAGGTTTTCGCAAACAAAGATGTTAGAAAAGTTGTAAATGTCACGTATTGGTAAGGTTAATGTCACGTATTGGTAAGGTTAAAACTACGATCCACACGCAACAAGCTATGCATGACGGTAAAAGCCGTGGGCGCGGGCGAAAAATTTGGAAATGGTTTGGATGGATTGTTTTTGCACTTACGCTACTTCTTGTCATTGGCGCCGCCTTGGTGTGGCATAACCGATACAGTTTAGCGGAATTCCAAGTGCGCCGCAAGCTTGCGGCCATGGGCGTTGATGCGCAGCTTGATATTAGCGGTATTACCAAACAACATGCAAATATTAGCGAAATCAGTCTGTCTAAAAACGGAAAGATATTTTTTAAAACAAAACAGGCTCAGATTGATTATGAGTACCCAAATGTGCTTGAGGGTTTGCTTACGCGAATTGTGCTAAAAGGCGTTTATGCCAATATTACCTTGGACGGGCAGGGCCATATTATTGATGATTGGTTGCCTGCAAAAAAAGACGGCAGCACAGGATTTAAAATACCCAAAGACGGCATAGAAATCAATGGCGGAGAAATCGTATGGCAAGCGCCGCAAGCCCGGGGTACGGCCAAAATCAACGCCGAAATAAAAACACTAACAAATTGGAACGCAGATATTAGCTCTGACGATCTGATTGTGGTTACACAGGGCGGGGAAGAAGAAATACACTTGCAACTATCGGGCGCCGTAGAATCTTTATCGGAAAACTTTCTACGCCTGAGCGGAGAAGTCAAAACGCGGGCAATCGGAAATGACCAACACGGGCTAAGTGCGCTAGCTTCTCAATTTAACATGAGCATCGAGCGCCGTCCAAACACTCAAGATATTGCTCTTGAGGGCTGGGCCAATACAAAAATTGAACAGGGACATAACGCAGGCTTATCTTTAGGCACGGGCGTTCTAAAGTTATCCAATATACAGGCCGTATATGATAAAAATCAGGGTAATTTTAAAACTCTGAATACGAATTGGAATATGAATTTGGGCGCGGCAAGCATCAGTGATACGGAGAAACGCGCGCGGTGGTCGCAAAAAATGACAGCTTATAAAGGATTGTCTAGCACGCCAATCGCACTGCATTTTGCGCCGTATTTCACCCGTAAGTTTGATGCGCTTTTAAAAGATTTTAATTTGGCTGGGCATGGTGTTTTTACGCTTGACCGGCACGGCTATGCCATTGGGTTTGAAAACCCTTTGCGTATCACCAGTAAAGCCCAAACCGTTATGATTACACAGGCAAAGTATGCGCCTGTTCTAACTTATAGGCGCGGCAGTAATGCAATGTCCTTATTCGCGCATGTGGATTGGTTAGGGATACGCCCATTAAAAATAAAAGATCTACAGTTGAATGCCATTAGCCGCAATGGCATTGCTCTTGACGAGGTGAGAAAACTCACCGCAAGTATTAAGAGTACATCTGAATGGTCTCTCAAAAAGGGGGGGCAAGATTTTAGGCTTGCGCCTTTTTTAATGACTTTTGGCTTTGATCATTCGAAAACATATCATGGAATCGTTGTTCGCGGAAGTTTGGATTATGATGGTCTTGTACCAGGCGGCGCAGTGCGCGGATTGAGAGCGTCTGGGGAAATCAAAATGTCTTTTGATGGCACGTCCACAAAGGTGGGGTATAATTCTGATAAAACTGTGCGCATTAAAAATTTTGTAAGTGGTTCAGGCTGGCAGGCTAAAGATCTAAGTTTCACCGTGCGCAAGACAGAAAATTTATACCAAAAACACGGAAAAAACCAGCCTGTGCACCAGCCTGTGCAAATGCATTTAAACACGGTAAGTGTACAAATTATCAGTCCTCTTGGCGATAAACACCTTCACACGAAAATTGCTGACATGGCCGTATCGGCTGACCTATCCCAACATCCGATAAATTGGGATATAGGCGTTGGCGGCGCAGATATTCGCTCGGACGATTTCCCCTCGCCAGGCACTCATATACTTGCGCCAACAGCGCAGATGCAAGTTTTACAGCATGAGAGCGGTGAGATTACATTCGTAGCAACCAGCCCTAAAATGAATGTTGAAACGGATAATGTACTTGCCGCAGATATAAAAGTAACGTTGCAAGGAAAACCAGATGACTTTACGGCTGAATATACGGTGCAAGCAGCGCGGTTTAAGCAAGGTGAGTTATTGGCTTTGCCAATCAAGGGCACAGCGAAAATGCGAGCGGGCGTGCTGAGCGCGAAAGCGGTCACCTATTTGTCCAGCGGACTAGATGCGCCAGTGAATATAAATTTTACCTCACAAAACGGGCGCGGGCGGGCGGTTGTCACTATTGAAGAGATTATTTTTGATCCAGGCGGGCTACAACCACATATTTTTGCGCCTTCGCTAAGCGGTAAACTCGCGGATGTTAACGGGCGAGTGAGCGCTAAAATGGATTTTTCATTTGGCGGCGGGACGCCCGTAAACTCTAGCGGCAATATTTCTTTGCATGATTTAGACTTTGGTACATTGGTGGGCCCATTTACGGGTGTAAATGCGAATTTGAAATTCAGCTCTATGTACCCGCTTAAATCGGAAGGAATACAAACCATTAATCTTGGGGGTTTTGATCCAGGGCTTCCTTTGAAAAACGGCAGTGTTGATTTTGAACTTATTGATGGTGGTGTACGTATTCATAAGGCGGTTTGGCCATTGGTAAGTGAAAAACCTGATGGGGTAGATGGCGCTCTTTCAATAGAACCTGTGGATTGGGAATTTGGCGGCGGCGAAAACTTCGTACTTGTTAACGTGCATGATTTATCACTTGGGGCATTGATTGCAGGGCTAGGGAAGAAGGATATTTTTGCCACTGGGCTTATTAGCGGGCAATTGCCAGTCCGTATTCATGACGTGAATGTGAACATAGAGAAAGGAGCTTTGTTCGTAAAAAATGGCGGGATTATCAAATTTAAAAGTGCTTACACAGATGCTGCGGGTGAGAAAAATGTCGCGGCTGGATACGCTTTTGAGGCTCTTAAAAACTTTGAATATAAGAAACTGGAAGCGCATATAGATGGCCCTCTTGATGGGGATATGGAGATAAATTTAGATTTTATCGGTAGCAATAAAGACGTTCTGTATGGGGCAAAATTTGAATTTAACACCTCTTTCTCAGGCGAGCTTGCAAATATAGCGCATAATACGGCTGATGCATTTAGTGTGGATAGTAAAATGCTTGATGTTGTCAATATGATAGACAAAAATCTCAAAGAATAATTTTGAAGATGAGCATTGCTTAAATACCTTGTTAATGGCAGGTTCAGATCAAATTTAATAAGGTTTTTTTATGAAAAGTTTAATGTCCATATCCCCCCTATTAGGATTTGTGTTGCTCGGTGCATCATGTACACCAGCTTTGCAGATCAAGGCACCTGACAAGCCGATAGTGATAGAATTAAACGTACATATTGATCAACAAGTCCGCGTTAGTCTTGAAAAAGATGTGGAAGATTTGATTGCAAACAACCCAGGTATTTTTTAGTATTTGGCAGATGAAGGAGGTCGTCATGAAAATGACCAAAAAGATTACAGCCGCTGTTTTGGCATTAGGCTTACTAAGTACAGGCACTGTGGTAAGCACAGTATATGCATATGCGCCAATAGCGCGCGCGCAAACTATGGACGCAAAGACGATTGACGCAAAGAGCATTATTGTGCAAGCGAAGAGCAAAGGGCAAGTGGGCGAGAAAATTGATGGCTATCTTGGACTTGTCAACCTTTCCGCGCCCGCCAGCGTAAAAACAGCTGTTAATGAGATAAATATTCGCCGTAAGACCACTTATACCAAGCTTGCGCGTAAGAAAAATATTTCTGTTGCCGATACGGCTGGTGTGTTTGGAGAGCTGCTGATCGCAAAAGCCAAATTTGGCGAAATGATTAAGGGTAATAATGGCCAGTGGCGCAAGGTTCGATAAGGCCGCCACACTCTCATTTTTTTTTAAATAGTTTTACTCGCAGCACTTTCGGGTTACATTCTTTGAAATGTTCGAATCAGTGAGAGTTTCCCTATGTTTGCACCAATAATGAAATTAACAGCTTCCGATTTTGCTGCGCTTTTATGCGCGCGTATTTGCCATGATCTTGTGAGTCCAATCGGTGCTTTGGGCGCTGCCATAGAGGTATTGGATGATGACGATAATATGGACATGCGCGAGGATGCCATGGAACTTATCAAGCTCAGCGCGGGGCAGGCGAGTGCAAAATTACAGTTTCTACGCCTTGCTTTTGGCGCGGGTGGCGCGGCGCCTGGCGTACTTGGCGTTAAAGAGTTAGAACGCCTGAGCATGGGCGTTTACGGTGAAGGAAAAACCAAACTTAACTGGCAATTCTCTGTAGAGGGTATCGATAAACCAGCCGCGCGTATCCTCCTCAATCTTGTTATGCTGGCCTTGCAATCTATACCGCGCGGCGGTAAAATGAGTGTCAGCGTTGATGCCGTGGACAATGCCGCAAAAATGGTTTTTGTTTGCACAGGGCCAAAAGCGAGATTGGATAAAAAAACCCTTATGACACTTGCTGGTAAAGCGCCAGAAGACGGATTTGATGGCCGCACTATTCAGCCCTTTTATACGGGTATGATTACCCGTGATGCTAAAGGGAGCATTGATACGAAAATAGAAGGTGAAACCGTGACGTTTACGGCGATTATACCCAATTTTTAGTGGCCACAGACCCTAGAGTAGGCGTGAAATCTTCTAAAATAAAAAATTTATTTATCTGGTTTTAACCAATTTCAAGCACACTAGAGTTTGAAATTTTACAATCAATCTTGTGAAACGTGCTTGAAGGCTATCTGGATAATAAATGTATAAACAAGAGCGAAAATTTGTGACGACAGCACATGCACAAATTCAGGTGTTGGAAAGCATTTGGCATGGAGAAATTTCTGCAAATTATGCGCGTGATACGCAAAAAGCACTACAAGCGATTAGAGATGTGGCCTTGCAAGTACAAGCGCTGGCAGTTTTTCGGGCGGCGGTGCTTTGTCAAGATATTTGTCTCCGTCTTGGTCAAAATGCAGGTGGACGGTTGCGGCAAAACCTTATTGGGCTGAAAGCTTTAATCGGTCAATATGCAGGCGGTCTTTACGAAATTGACCCAAGTTTTGAAATGCAGATGAAGAACCGACAGCAAAGCGTCAAACAGACAGAGGCTGAGGAAATTTTTCTTGCCGATATTCGTGCTGGTCATTTACAAGCCACGCAGGCATTGAAACCATTACTACAGTTGGTGAAAAAGGAAAACTGCATATCCGCTTTGCAAACTTTGATGGACGTACACGAATGGCCCCAGAAAGCATTACTACCTGATACAGAAAATAGGCAAGACTTTGATGTCGTGATGCGCCCAATTACTAATTTGGTTCTAAGTGCAGCCCGGCAAAATGGTAAGAATGTTAGCATTTCCTATGGTGCAAATTTTGACGATTTAGAAGAAAATTTGGCGACACGGGTGCGAAGATTTGTACAACTAGTTTGTTTAAATATTGTAGCTAGGAGTATTGGCGATAGTGCTGCGCAAATTAATTTAACGGCGCAAATGGGCGATAAAAACATACGTTTTAACATTAGTTGGCATGGGCAAGTAATTAGATTTGTGCAACAAAACGGTAATAGCCATTTTGAAAAAGCGATCACGGCGTTGGAGGCACGAGGCGGTGCATTTATACTCAGGCAAGGAAAAATATCCCAAGGCATGGATGCAACAATACAATTTGCAGATATTAGTTTTCCAAAAAATATAAAAGAAACAACCATAAAACTTAGTGAGAAAAATAATATAGGGGCGGGTAGAATGGTAGCGGGAGGTGAGCGTGGCTAGAGCGTTAAAAACATGTCTTATTGTTGATGATTCAAAAATGATACGGCGTGTGGCGTTGCGCATCGTTAAAGATATGCAGTTTGAAACGATAGAAGCAGGTGATGGCAGCGAGGCGATAAAAATATGTCAAAAAAAAATGCCTGATGCTATTTTGCTTGATTGGAATATGCCGATTATGGACGGTATGTCCTTTTTAAAAGCTCTGCGCGAAGAGGCAGGGGGGGACGATCCGATTGTCATTTTTTGCACGGCGGAGCGAGATGTCATAAAAATAGCACAAGCGCTTGATGCTGGTGCTGACGAGTATATTATGAAGCCCTTTGATAGTGATATCATCGAATCAAAATTCCTAGAAACAGGATTGCTGTAGTAATAATCATGAGCTGTGTTCTTTCCCTTAGTCCCACATATTATAGAGCGCTTAAGCGGCTTACGCTTGAACTTGCTGGTATACGTTTGGGAGATGATCACAGGTTCTTGGTAGAAACACGCCTTTCTGCTTTAGCCCGTAAGGAAGGTTTTGCAAACCTTGAGCAAATGATAGACGAGCTTTTTAGCCGCGGGCAAACGCGCCTTGCTATTCATGTGGTTTCTGCACTTTTACAAAGAGCCACACGGTTTTTTGAAGACAGGCCTAGCTTTGAAATGATCGGCGATATTTTACTGCCAAAATTGCATCAGTTTTATAAAGGAGGCACGGTGCGGATTTTGTCCTATGGTTGCTCAAGCGGGCAGGAAGCTTATAGTATAGCTATATTGCTTGATAAGTTATCGGCTAGTTTTGCGGGCATGAAATTTGAAATTATTGGCGTTGATTATCCCTCATGGGCACTTGAGAGCGCTAAAGAAGGTCGCTTCACCCATTTTGAAGTGCAGCGCGGTTTGCCAATTAGACATTTGGTTTCATATTTTGATCGCGCAGGCGAGGATTGGGTTGTCAAAAAAGACCTTAGAGAGAAAGTTCGTTTTGTTGATCATAATCTGCTTGCTGATATTGGTGATTTAGGAATTTTTCAAATTGTTATGTTTTGCGGAAAACTAACGCAATACTCACCGCCTGCGGTTATCAGGATATTACGGTCTCTTAGTCGCCTTGTGAGGGAAAACGGTTATTTGGTACTTGGTAGCGGCGAAGAAATTGGTGAAGCTAATTACGGGTTTGATATTTTTCAAGATGCTACAGGTTGTTATAAAAAGCATTCGCACTCTAAACCAGAAAATATTGCTGAAAAGCCAATCTCAACATTTCAAGAAACCGCAAAAGGTACGCACAGGGACAGTAGTGTAGCCTAACATAGTGTGTGTTTCATGTTTCTTTTCAATTGCACCTTATTAAATTTTTAATTTCTTAAAGATTCTCCAAATTTATGTGAGACTTTAATAAGCATCCTTAAGTGGGAGCTTTAGGCGCTAATTTTATCCCGATTTGGTTCGCGAAGCACATAGCCGCGTCCCCAAACGGTTTCAATGTAATGATCACCGCCATCGACAGCCGCAAGTTTCTTGCGCAGCTTACAAATAAAGACATCGATAATTTTTAGTTCAGGCTCGTCCATACCGCCATAAAGATGGTTTAGGAACATCTCTTTAGTAAGCGTTGTCCCTTTGCGCAATGAGAGAAGCTCAAGCATTTGATATTCTTTGCCAGTCAAATGTATGCGGTGGTCTGCGACTTCAACGGTTTTCGCATCAAGATTAACAGCAATTTCACCAGTTCTGATGATTGATTGTGCATGACCTTTAGAGCGACGAACAACGGCATGAATACGGGCGACAAGTTCGTCCTTATGGAAAGGTTTCGTCATATAATCATCCGCGCCAGTGCCAAGGCCTCTGACTTTCGTGTCAATGTCGGATGTACCCGACAAAATAAACACAGGCGTATTGACTTTCGCAAGACGCAAAGTCTTAAGAACGTCGAAACCAGGTATATCTGGTAGATTGAGGTCAAGCAGGATGATATCATAATCATAGAGCTTACCCAAATCGATACCTTCCTCACCAAGATCAGTTGTGTAAACGTTAAACCCTTCGGATTTAAGCATTAATTCGATGCTTTGTGCAGTCGCAGCATCATCTTCAATTAGAAGAACGCGCATATTAATTACCTCCCAGGCGAATCATTTTTAAAATAAGTTAACTGATTATGAGTCCTAGGTGAATCCTGTAAATCAAATGTTAACAATAATTAGTAAAATCAAAAAAAAATGCAGAAAATGTGTCTCGATATGGGGCATACCGTGTTTTTTTGCTCCGCGTTTACCGAAATTAAAGTTTGTTGAGCTAGAACATTCTCATAAGGCGAAAAGCCACAAGGTAGGGTTAAGGTGAATACTATGAATAATTCAATGGATAGAAGTGTGCGTACAGTTCGGTTTTCTATTTCTGACTTGCAAAGACGAATTGCTGTATTAGAAGCAACACGGGAAGATTTAGCATGTCAGATGCGTAAGCTCAATGATAGCGTTCCTGAAGAGGACGTAGCGCCAAATGCACAAAAGGACGGATTTGTAGCCTATGGGTCGTATGCAAAATCGGTTCTTTTGCGTAAGAAAAATTTGCGAAATACAATGGACGACATTGAATGTCAAAACACTGGTCTAAACGCAAAGCTTTGTCTGGCTATGGAGACCCTCGATAGTTTTGAGCGGGTTCGCGCGCGCCGACTTGCAATGCAAGCAGAAAAACTGGCAAGCAAACGCGCTTAATAACCTTTTTTTATAGGGTATTGTGGGAAAAACTCTGGCTTTTAGGCTGGAGTTTTTGTATTTTATTTTAGGGGTTGTCCCTTAATAAAATTTTCTCACTATCAATTTCCGTTTATCCAAATTGGAACACCGAGCGACTGATCAGGTGGAATATATAAACTTCCTTTAATAGAAGTTAAAAGCCTTATACCGAATTTTATAGGTGGCTTAATCTTGGCGTCGCTACCCAGACACGTTGTCCCGACCATCAGAACTGAACGAACATCATCTAATGATTGTACGGGATATTTCATGGATGACATTTGATCCGATATTATCTCAAAATCTTCCTGAGGAAATAAAATAGCATCTAGTAAAATCGCACCATTGGCATGCATTCCAACTGTATATTTTGGCACCCTCAATTTCCGAGAAGTTATATCTTTTATCAACATGGGCAAAAGGTTGGATTTCGGAGCAGCCAGCATCCAACGAATTTCAGCATTGTCCTTTTTAACACGGCTGAATTTACGCTGAGTGGTCCAGTTTGCTTTTTTTGATTTAACGTGTTCATTGGTCTTGGGAATAGTTTTTCTTTCCCGAACACACCAGTCAACTGGCCCTGGAGGCAAAGAAAACCATTTGATCAATCGTCCTACTATATTATTACGACTAT
This sequence comes from Robiginitomaculum sp., assembly GCA_965224735.1. Classification (GTDB taxonomy): domain Bacteria; phylum Pseudomonadota; class Alphaproteobacteria; order Caulobacterales; family Maricaulaceae; genus Robiginitomaculum_A. Next base: position 740,286 of record OZ245059.1, read on the forward strand.
AAAGTTGCCATTTTGCGAATCCCGTATCATCCATAGCCTTAAACAAGGCTTTTGCCATTTGGGATTTCGTAGAAATTAATTCAATATAGGTATCATTTTCCAGTGGAATAAGGGCATTGTGAGTAAATCCATGGTCACCTCCAGCAGTGATACTGAAGCCTAAACCTTCAAACTTGTTTATAGCCATTTTCAAATTTTTGACTTTAATGACAATGTGGTCAACTTCGAACGACATTTAGGTGGACCAATTTTTAAAGAAATTCAGAGCTTCTTGCTCAGCCCCAAACGCTTGCTCGATCACAGTGTGTTTCCAGCTATCTTGATCTGGAAAAAATATGTTTTTCATATCTTGTTGAATGCGAATGGCCGTTGGCGAATTTATATCTCCATAGGCGTGAAGCCAGTGATCTTTTTGAAGTGCGTTAAAAACCTTCCTCTCAGGGTATGTTCCAAATTCGTGCGCAGAAAACAGTAGTGGAATATCGTTCAGTTCTTCCTTATAGGCGTTTTCCAAAATTCCATGTATCTCGTAGGCCGTGCTCTTTGATGAAAACACTGACACGTATTTTGAACCCCAACATTTTTGCCCCCAACCAGATGTTGAGTCGGCAAGCTTTGTGAAACCAATGAGTTCTCCATTTCCTTTTTCGCCAAGGCCAGTATGATAATCAATGACAATAACTTTTTCAGCCCGGTCAAGGTATGTATTGATAATAGTGCGCAAGGTTTTGTTTGACCATGTCGGCTGTAAGCCGCCATAGAAGGGACCGTGGGGCTGAGTATATTGGCCAGATGGAATCCTTGCCTTTATATTTTTACGACCATATTTTAATATAGCCAAGGCCATTGAAACTTTTGATTTCAGGTTATTTTTTTTAGGTACAATGAAATCGATTAGATCATCATAGAGTTCATTTATTGGTACATCATTGTCGAAATTGATAAAGTTTCTGAAAAGATCTACGCCGTCTTCATTCGTTCGTCTCAGCCATGAAAATCCCCAGGGGTTGATCGCATGAATCAAAAGAACAGCTGTGTTTGGTTGTAAGTCAGAATATAACCCTGTTTCCATGGCACCAACCTGTACTGCTGAACCGAGAAATGCCTCTACGCCATGTGTACCACTGCTCGTTACCAACACATTTTTTGCGTCCTTTGGCCCGATCCAAAGAGCGTCTGTATACAACGGCTCACCCGACAGTCCAAGTATCGGGTTTCTATAATTATTGGCTATAAATTCGTTTTTTAGTGCAACCGAAAGGAATTTATCGCGAGCTTCTTCATAATTTTTAGAAAAATAGCAATTTTCGTTCATCACGTTCGGTATTACCGTTCCTCTATTAAACTAACGTCTCAATGTTTATAGTAATTAGAATCTGATAGATACCATTTTAGTTTAAGTTATAATACAATTTTTCCATTGTAATTTGTGTAACTTGCCACCTGCTAGAGTGATGTTTGATTAAGTGCATTAAGTGTATTTACCGTATTTAGCCTCGACGTTGTATTTTGATTTTTTTATGGAACAAATGTTGCACGGTGGTGTTGCCTAGCCTTAACGCCTCTGTTTATGCTGGCTTAATCTGCTCTTTCTCATACCGCCCTCTATAACACATAATTATGCGTTATTTGGGACAACCCCATGAATTATTAGAGAATGTCATATTTATTGAACATTAATCTTGACTATACTTACTTTTAAAGTTATGTGCATAGTTCAATTTGAAAAAACAAATATTGGGGAACAACTAATGAGTAAGAAAACATTAGCTATGCTATGGGCATTCGCCTGCCTTGCGCAATTTGGAATAGGCGCGAGCGCGCAAACATCCACACAACAATTGCCAACACAATTGTCAACGGATACACCGACTGAAAACCGCGTTAGTTTCACACTCAACACGGGGAGTTTTTCCTTTGATAATGTAGGGCAAAGCTTTATTTCAAAAACCCATACTGACAATTTAACATCTCTTACAACATTATCTCACGACGTGCTTGCTAAGGCTGTTGAAGATAAACCAGGTTTCGTGAAATACGGTGCCTTGGGTCTGCATTTGATTGCGAGTATTCGGCTGCAATTTGGTAATGCCTATGTCCTGCATGAGTATGCACATGCCGAAGAAGGCTATCACCTCGGTTTAAAAAATACATTTGTAGGTAAAACAGACGCTAAGGGAAACGTGGCTCGTAAGAATTCCTACCTTGGCAATCTATTGACAATGTCATTTGGTATGGCGCCTTGGGTTGTAACCAACCGTAGAGTTGGCGTTACCAGCGACGGTAATTCCCCAACGGTAATTAGTTATGTCGAGTCGGTTGGTGCGGGGCTAAATCTGAATACGTTTTTAGCCGAGCAAAGTTTTCATAACATGCTCAGATCAGAAAGACCAGTTACAGAAAGCATTAGCTATCTCACCAACAAAGTATTTCCAATCATCTATTTTATTGCTGATGGCAAGATTGGCGGCGATCCTTCGATGTATATTGAAGCGTTATCTTGGCTCGGGCCGAAACTAACAAAAGAGCAAGTGCAAAAATACAATCTGGCCACTACGATTTTATCAAATGGTTTTATTTCCAGTGTGCGTTCTGTGCCGAAATATTTCAGTGCCAACCAGACGGTCGCCTTGCTTAAATATGATACAACATTTGGCGGGCGCGATACGTCTATATATTGGCCAGAGTTTTCAACTTATTTAAACGGCACAGGCGTGTCTGTGCAGGGCGAAGTTTTTGCTAAGATCTCTGGGTATGGTCTATTTGGCCTAGCCCTAGAGAAAAATGTTTTGGGCAAAAACGAAGGCATGGACATTACCGCTTCCTTTGCAACGTCACTTGGAAAATGGCATCCTGAAGGGAGCCTGACTCTCAATACGCAAGAAGGCGTCTTTGTCACATTGGGAGGAGACTATACCGTTAATGATAGATTTTCTGTAACCGCAAAAATGTACTCCAGCGGCAAAGGAACATTGCGCGGAGACCGCCTTGTTCCACAAGATAAGCATGGCGGTTATGTCGGCGTTAAAGTCAATTTTTAATGGGTTTTGTTTTCAACAAAATGGTTTCAAACCTCCGTTTTCCAAACGGACATAAAATTCAAAAGTGCGCCAGAGGCGCTCAATTAAGAAAAAGTAACTTCAATTGCTACTAACAAACCCACCGACTTTAGTCGGTGGGGGTTTAGTTTAATGCCTTTTTAATTTATACTCTTTGAGGCGAATATTTTTCTTAAGACTTGCCCTTGTTGCCAAGTTTTAGTAGTTAGTGCTTATGGGAAACACCGAACAAAAACCTGTTTGTCTCATCACGGGCGCGTCGGCTGGCATCGGGGCAGCGCTTGCGTGGGAATTTGCAAGTGCGGGCTGGAACCTTGCGTTAATAGCGCGCCGCAAACCGCCAATGGTCAAACTGGCGCAGGATCTTAAGATAGAATACGGAACAAAGTCCCATATTATTGCCGCCGATTTATCAAAGCCAGGGGCTTGCACTGATATTCTAGGGCGGTTGGCCAAGCAAAAAGTGACCATTGATGGCCTTGTTAATAATGCAGGTTATGGCATGAGTGGACAATTCCTTGATAATGATTGGCAAGCCCACAAAGATTTTCTCAGGCTAATGCTTGAAGCACCTACCGAAATGAGCCATCTGGTTCTGGGTCATATGAAAGCCCAAGGTTTTGGACGTATCATAAATGTGGCTTCGCTGGCTGGGCATATACCTGGTTCGCGCGGTCATACGCTTTACTCGGCGGTAAAAACCTATCTCATAAAGTTTTCTCAATCTCTTAATCTTGAACTTTCTCCATATGGTATAAAGGTTTCTGCCCTTTGTCCGGGGTTTACCATGAGCGAATTTCATGACGTGAATGGAACCCGCGGTGCGGTGCGCAAACTTCCGGACTTTATGTGGATGAGTGCTGAGGAAGTGGCCGAAAGTGGGTTTTTAGCTCTGGAGCGTAATAAAGCTGTTTATATTCCAGGGGCTGTCAATAATGCGATTGCGCTCTTTGCTCGCCTTATCCCTGCCTCATGGGCGCTGAAACTTATGAACAAAAATTCTGATAAAATACGTAAAGGATAATGAGTACTAAGCCAGACCCGAGGTTATATGTAGCCCTTGATGTGCCAAGCATAGAGGAGGCGCGCGTGCTTGTTAACAGGCTTGGCGATAGTGTTTGTTGCTATAAAATAGGTTTGCAGCTTTTGCCGCTTGGCGGGGTTGAATTTGGCCGCGAATTGAAGGCTCAAGGCAAAAATGTTTTCTTCGATTTTAAACTGCATGATATTGGCGCTACGGTCGAAAAAGCTACGCGCTCAATTGTGGCAACTGGCGGCGATATTTTGACCATACACGCAACGCCCGATGTTATGGCCGCTTGCGTGCGCGGGCGCGGGGAGAGCAAACTTAAAATAATGGGTGTCACAGTTTTGACCTCTTTAGATGATTTATCCCTTTATGATATGGGTTATTATTTCACGTCCGTGGAAGACTTAGTGCTGCACCGGGTGCGGCAAGCGGTTAAGGCGGGCATAAACGGGGTAATTTCATCGCCTTTGGAAGCTGGAAAAATTCGCGCACTGGTACCAAAGAACTTTCTCATTATCACGCCAGGTGTGCGCATGCCAGGCGAGGACATTGGTGACCAAAAACGCATAGCAACCCCAGGGCAGGCTATAAAAAACGGCGCTTCTCATATCGTTGTTGGCCGGGCTATAACACAGGCCAATGATCCCAAGGCCGTAGTGAAAGCAATAATCGCCAATATGGGCCGTTAACCCAAGAAGCACTCCCCCTCTGGCTCTCTTTCACCATGCTCTCATACCAGTAAAGACATCGTATGAGTGGCAGAGTGAGGGGCCAAGGGGGAGGAGTTAAAGGGGAGGGGAAACGTTAGTTTTATGGTTTGAATTATTTACGCCGCGCGGTTTTTATAAGAACCGGCTGGGTTAGGTATTGGCCTTTGGTGACCTTGCTATCGCTTGTTCCTTTGGTTTCGCGGGACTGGATGGCACGCACTACATCCATGCCTTTAACGACTTGGCCAAACACGGCATAGCCTTGCCCGTCTGGATTACGTTTGCCGCCATAATCAAGGAAAGTATTGTCCCCGATAGAGATAAAAAAATAAGCGGCGCTCCCAGTACCAGGCGCGTCACGAGCCATGGAGATGGCGCCGTCCGTATGGCTTAGTCCGCTCATTTGTGTACTCTCGTGATCAATGGTTACTGTGACGGTTTCAAGGCTCAAAAGCCCGCCTTGGATGATTTCCATGCCTATGCCAAGCGGGTCGGTTTCTGGGCGCACGGCGCGGTAAAACCCTTCGCCATTATAGAGTTCATTATCCACATAATAGAGAAAGTCTGCCGCCGTTTTGGGCGCTTTGTCCGTGTAAATTTCTATGCCTATTTGGCCTAAATCTGTGTCGAGAATAACATTTATGGTTTTTTTATTACCGCAAGCGACAAGCAATAAAAGCAAGCATGAAGCAAATATTTTTAAAAATGTTTTCATGATTGTAGTTCCAAATCCCAATAAAGATAATCGAGCCAGCTTTCATGCAAATGCCCAGGTGGAAATTTTTTACCTTGGGCTTGCAGTGTGTATATACTGGGTTGCTCTGGTTTTTTCTGCAAGGCCATTTTGGCCTGTTTTGGGGTGCGTCCGCCTTTTTTTAAATTGCAGCGCGTGCAAGCGGCAACAATGTTTTGCCAATTCGTTCCCCCGCCAAGGCGGCGCGGAATAACATGGTCAAAAGTAAGCTCGGAGCTACTGCCGCAATAAACGCATTTAAACCCATCACGCAAAAAAAGATTAAACCGGGTAAACACTGGCGCGCGGTTTTGAGAGACAAATTCTTTGAGCGCAATAACCGAAGGGATTGGCATATGCATGCTGGTAGAGTGCACATGTTTTTCATACTCATCGACAACGCTGACCCGCTGTAAAAACACGGCCTTGATAGCGTCTTGCCAAGTCCAGAGCGACAGCGGAAAATAGCTCAGAGGTTGATAATCTGCGTTTAGAACAAGGCAAGGATAAGTGCCGTCTTTAACATCAACGGGTAAAACCAGGGGCGGCGTAATTACACCCATGACAAAATTCCCATTATTCCCATTTTGAAATGAAGACGCGGGCTAAGAAAATTTGGTGTATTTTTATCCCAGAAAGCGAATCTCCTCGTATTTACAGTGACAAGATAGGACAGATACCCCCTCTGTGGCAAGAAGGGAGTACTGGGAGAGAGTGGATTTGAAAGTTTATATTTATGTCAGGGCTTGTTCATCAATAATAGGTTATTATAGGTTTATGGTTCATACTCACCCAATGCGATCAATGCGATTCGGAATTTTACTTTTTGCTTCTCTCGTTTTTTGCGGTAGCGGCGCGGCATTGGCCAAGCCAGGCGATACTTTGCAAGCTGGCCAGAACAAGGAGGGCGAAACTGTCCAGACCGAAACTGTCCAGATAATGCAAAGGCGGGCTCGCTCGTCTGACACGCCCTTTGTACCCGAAGGGTTTGCGGCTCAAAATATCGCCAAAAATCTAGGCAAGATAAGCGCGATTGGCCATGCAGGAACAGATTTGTTTGTGCTTGAGCAAAGCAGTGGCCAGCTTTTTCGCCTAAGAGATCGCGACCAAGATGGCGACTTTGAACTGCGTTCAAAATTTCTCATCGGGTTTGATCGTGCATCAAGCATTGCCGTCAATAAAGATTTCGTATTTGTAGCCGACGCGGCCGGGGTTTGGCAAATCAAGACTGGCACCTCCATGAGCGCTAGCGCCCATCCTAAAAATATATTGCCGCTTGCCAAGAACAAATACACATCTGGCCCGCGCCCTTTGGCTCTTAGCCAAAATGGTCATTTGCTATATGTAGGGCTGACGCATGCGCAAAGTCAAACCGGGCAAATTATCGTTATTGATCTGACCTCGCGCGCGCCTTCGATATTTACCAGCGGCAATTGGCAACCCAAAGCGTTTGCCATAAATCCTGCGGGGCAAGTACTGGTAGGTCTTGAGACCAAAGATGGTAACATAATCGCTCCAATTAAAAATAGACACGTTCAAATCCTAGAGGGTTTAAAACTTGCGGAGCAAACCAGCATAGAAGATTTAAAATTTTGGCAAGGCGGCGTTCTGATGGCGCTTGGCGGTGTGCGTCCAATGCTTGCGTTGGCCGAGTATGAATACGGAACTCTAAGCGCCAAATACACAGTGGTAATTGATGGCTTCTCACGCCAATCTCTGATAAGGGGGCGGCGCGAAATATGGGGTCTGCCATCGGCTATAACCATATTGCCCAACGAGAAATTTATCTTTGCCGAGCAAAATGGCGGCGCGCTCTGGTCATTAGTCGCCCAGCCTGGCCCTCCAGAAATTCCGAAAGCGATCGCGCTTAAGCCCAAGCCTAAGACAAAGCCTGCTTTGGAATCTAAAACTGGCTTACTGGAAAACCCTAAAAAACCGCTTATCCTCATGGGCTCTAGTATTGAAAGTGCGTCGATAATAAAGACTGATGATCAATTAAAACGCAAGAAAAAAGAAACGCAAATCTTCACCATGAAAACCCCCAACGTCACCCGCACCAGTAAATAATTATTTGATGATATGGACGTTGATATTTGAAAGTTTCTCGAAGCTGTACACGTGGGAGAGACTTTGCCCAGAGAAGAGGGCGTCAAAACCAGCTTCCACCTGTAATGAGAGAGCGCTTGCAGTTTTCGCCAGTTTAAACTTGGACAATATCGTGCGCGATCGGCCCGAGAGCACGACACCCGCGCGCATGGCTTGGCCGTAAATACGGGCCGATAAGCGCTCCTCCTCGCTCAGCAAAATACCGATGGCAGCGTCATTGGGTGTTGCACTTTTGCTGGTGTAGGATGTGTATAAGATCAAGGCCAAGTAAGCCCGTTCCTTATGGGTAAGGTCTGGTAGGGGCGCGGAAATAATTGTGCGAAACACGAGCTTGGCTTTGTGAGCTGGGTGAAAGCCTTTGCCTATGCCAACCAAAAGACAGGCGGCCATGCGCAGGCGATTTTCGTTTTTGCTTTCAAAGGCTTTGGGAAAAATACTGCTGGCTTGATATAAAAAATTATAAAGCGGCGTGCTAAAGCGAATGGCTTTTTGGTTGCCAAGTGCGAGGGCGCGGCAGGCATCAAACAATGCGTTGCGGCTTTGGGTTTTCGGGTCCAGCGCGTTAAACACCAAGCCTTCGCGCAAACCGCCAGGGGCGAGAATCACTTGAAATGGTTGCAATTTATCCAGCAATATTTCGAGCATGAGCCCGCTATAGGGCAGGGTATCCGCGCGGCGTTTTGACAGGCTGTTTATGCTGCCAAATGTTTGAGCACCTTTATCACTATAGGCCCAGCGCGCGAGAGTTTTTGCCGCATTTGGCTCTAGCTTATAATTATGAGCAACGCGCAAAGGATAGCCGATATTTTTTTGGTGAATAAGGGCCAGGTTTCGCCACGCTCCGCCAATCAGATAAAGTGTTTTCCCTTTAACGCCTAGGCTTGAACCCTTGAGTATATCAAGGATACGGTGCTTTAAATCTTGCGGAGTAAACATATCTTTAAACATGGAAAATGGCCCAAGTGGATAAGAAACCCCTGTGCCTGCTTTGCCATTTTCTATAGACATAAATTCAAGGCTGGCTCCGCCAAGATCCGCTACGAGGCCGCGAGCGCGATAATCGCCCGCAATGACGCCCATGGCCGTCATATAGGCTTCGGTTTCGCCAGAGAGCGGTTTTATATCAAAGCCCGTATCGGCTTTTACTTGTGTAATAAATGCGCCCGCATCTTGAGCGTCACGAAGCGCAGCCGTGGCCGCAATTAAAACCTTGTCTAGTCCCAAAGCGTCCGTAAGCAGTTTGAACCGTTTGAGCGCTGTCAGCGCCATTTTTGCGCCCGCCACATGCAAGCGCCCAGTGGTCTTTAAATCTCGGCCAAGACCAGCCAACACTTTTTCGTTATAGATAGGCGTAAAGGCGGCACCGTAAATTTCGTAAATCACAAGCCGTACAGAGTTAGATCCAATGTCGAGAACACCAATGCGTTTTAATGTAAATGCAAAGGGCTCTTTTTCCAAGCCATCTTTAGGCTGCATTAGCCGAGCGGTCTTCGGTGAGCAGCATATAAAGGCTTTCCGCATCGGGGGCATTTCTAAGCCGATCGCGCATTTCCTTGCGGCGCATCAGGCGGGATACTTGGGCTAGGGCTTTTAAATGATCACCGCTAGCATGAGCGGGGGCAAGCAGCATAATCACAAGATCAACAGGGCGATCATCCAGCGCTTCATAATCAAGCGGGGTTTCAAGCCTGGCAAAAACGGCCTTAACCGTCTGCAGGCCTCTCAGCCTTGCGTGGGGGATAGCAACGCCTGCGCCAACGCCCGTAGATCCAAGTCGCTCACGCTCCATAACTGCACACACAACATCGCGAACATCGAGATCTGTGCTCTCGCCCAAGGCGCCGCACTGCACAACGCGTTCTGCCATTTCCTGTAAAAGTTGTTTTTTACTACTCGCAGTTATTTTATCGGCAATACATTCTGATATAAACAAATCTTCAGCCTTCATGATCACTCACAGCACCTCCTGATTATTATTTTAGAGGAACCACGGATAAAATTTTGTGTCCCATTTTCCCAACCGCGTTCTTATACAGGTTTAACGCTGTGGGTCAATCCACCCTACATTGCCATCTTCGCGCCGAAAAACAACATTAAAGCCGCCATGGGCAGCATTGCGAAACATCACAGCGCTCACATCTGTCAGGCCAAGCTCAAGTGATGCCATACTCACGGTCATTGTGCGAATTTCTGCCTTTTGCTCGGCAATGACCAAGGGCTCTTTCGGGGTCGTATCAGCGCCGTCCTCCAGTTCTTTGCCAACTGGATTTTGCAAAATATACATTGCCAAGGCCTCAGCTTTACTCTCTTGCTGATGGTCCTTTAGGCGGCGTTTATAGCGCCTTAGGCGTTTTTCCAAATGCTTCAGGGCTTCATCAGATGCACCATATGCTTCGGGGCCAGTGCCGCTAGCTTGCATAACCGCGCCTGAAGGCAGATGCAGGGAAATTGCTGTGTTAAATCCGCTCCCTTCTTTAGACAAAGCGATATGCGCTTCCCCCTCCCTGTGTATGTATTTATCCATCATGTCTTCAAGCCGGCCTTTAATTCTGTCAGAGATTGCGGGGGAAACATCAATACCTTTAGAAACAATTTGGATTTGCATAGGGGAACTCCTTTTTGTTAATGATGTCCAAGCTTAGCACAAATAAAAACCAAAGGTCAGGCAAAAAAAAATATTAATTATTGGTAACAAAAAAATGGTAAATTTATGGCCTTAAACGCAGGCAAAGTTTGGGTGCAGGCAACGTTTGGGTGTATGCATAAATATTTGGTATGCTAATGTAAGTTTATCGGTATAAGAGGGCGAGGTGGCACGCGCAGGAGGGGTATATGGTTGAACATTCTAATCGCGGTGATGAAACGGCTTCTTCATCAGCTTCCCCATCAGTTTCTTTGGCGAGGGCTTCAGTGCCCACTCACGTTTCTGGACTTGAGCTTAAAAATGTCGATTTTCTCCGAAATATAATCTGTGATATAATCTCTGGCGGTGATGCCAGTGCGTTGGTGGATATTTTGGAAGATGTCCGCCCTGCCGATATTGCTGATTATTTTGAGCAACTCTCAACTGACGAGCGCGAAGCGGTGGCCAACCTTGCGCCGCAAGTGTTCACCTCGGGTGTGCTGGCCGAGCTTGTTGACGACGTTACTGCCGATGTTTTGCCCAATTTGGGCGCAATGCAAATCTCAGAAGCGGTGACAGAGCTTGAGAGTGATGATGCTATTCAGCTTATCGAAGAATTAGACGAGACGCAGCGCCAAGAAGTTATGCAAGCTTTGCCTGAGCGCGCGCGCGAGGAAGTTGAAGCGGGCTTTGCCTTTGATGAGGAGACCGCTGGGCGGCTTATGCAACGCGAATTTGTCGCCGCGCCGCAGTTTTGGACAGTTGGGCAAACCATTGACCATATGCGCGCCTGCGGCGAAGATTTGCCCGATTTGTTTTTTGACATCTATATTGTAAACCCACAATTCCATCCACTGGGGTATTTACCGCTCTCTACCCTGATGCGCTTACCGCGTAAGCAGGTTTTAAATGCATGTATGGATGCAAAGCTTACGGTCATTAATCCAGATATGGATCAAGAGGACGTTGCGTATTTGTTTGAAAAATACGATTTAATTTCCGCCCCTGTGCTAGATGAAGGCGGGCGTTTATCGGGCATGATTACCGTGGATGATATTGTGGAAATTATTCACGAAGAAAACAAAGAAGATATGCTCGCGCTTGCGGGCGTGAGTGATGCGGGGGTTGTTGATACAGCTATGAGTACCGTGCGCTCCCGCGCGCCGTGGCTGCTTGTAAACCTTATCACAGCCATTGGCGCATCCTTTGTTATTTCTTTGTTTCAAGACAATATTGCCCAGTTCGTTGCGCTCGCCGTGCTTATGCCGATTGTTGCCTCCTTGGGCGGCAATACGGGAATGCAGACCTTGACCGTGGCTATACGGGCGCTTGCAACGCGGGATCTCACATCGGCCAATGCGTGGCGAGTCATACGGCGCGAGGGGAGTGCAGCCTTGATAAACGGTATGATATTTGCTATACTTTTGGCTGGGATTACCTTTGTTTGGTTTAGAAATTGGCAGCTCTCTGCCGTCATAGCCACTGCGCTTTTGTTCAATTTTTTCTGCGCTGGCCTTGCTGGTATTTTGGTGCCTTTGAGCTTGAAGAAAGTGGGGGCCGATCCTGCCGTAGCTTCGTCAGTTTTCGTGACGACTGTGACAGATGTGTTTGGTTTTTTTGCTTTTCTAGGCTTGGCATCCATCTTTTTACTTTAAAGTGCTTGTTCGCCTTGTTTAGGCCTAATGATTGCAATATCTCATACAAGTGACCCCAATAGGGGAATTTTGTATTGTTTTGGGACAATTATGGCACATGAATTTAAATTATCTGAGTTTGGACTCAAGCTGATAAAGGCTTATGAGGGGTTTCGTTCTGTGGAAACAACTCTTGTTTCTGGACAACAAGTTATCGGGTATGGCCATAAAATTAGCCCTGGCGAAGAACAGGCTGTCACCCGGGCTCAGGCCGAAGACTTGCTTAAAGATGATTTAGCGCCTTATCAGGCTCTTATAAACGAGAATGTTTTCGCCCCTTTAGCTCAAAGCCAATTTGATGCGCTTGTTTCGCTGGCCTTTAATATCGGGCCGCGCGCATTTCTAAACTCCAATATAGTGCATGCGCTTAACAATGGCCGTCCGCTGGAGGCTGCGAACGGTTTTGATGAATGGCGCAAGAGTGTTATTTCTGGCAAAACCTATGTGGTTGATGCGCTGGTGCGCCGCCGCACAGCCGAGAAATCTTTGTTTTTACGGCCAAGTGTGGGCATAGTTGCCGCGTCGCGCCATGAATTGCCGCCAAAACCAGATTTGGATTATCGCCGCGATGAAGGGTCTGTACCCGAATTTATTGGCGATAACAAAGGCATTGTTGATATGGCTCCTTACGCGGCCCAAGTAACAAAATTTCGTTGTAAAGATGATGGCCCCGTTGGCGTTTTAACGCTCAAAGAGCTAGCGAATGATGATGTTGAGTATACGGATATTGATCCCCCCCAGTCCTTGCCCGCCAACCCCGAAACAAAATTCGAAACGCTACATGAAGAACGCGGCACAGGCCTCTCGCCCATAACCTCGCCTATAGCCGTTGCGGCGGCACAGGTTAGTGACAGGCTTGACAAATTAATTGCCGTCGGTTGTGATGAACCAGTACAAGACACCGACTCGCCCTTTATTGAAGACACACTTGAAGAACCTCTTAAACATCCTCTTAAAGATCCTCTGGTGCCTCAAACAATGCCTCATATGGAAGAAAAACCGCTTGCAAAACCACTGGCGGCTAATGAAGGCACACACGAAGATTTTCAACGCCGCGAGACCCGCGAGAAACCAGTTGTACGCAGCCTCGATCGGTTTATTCAAAAAACCAAATCTGCCCCTGCCCCTGCCCCTGCCCCTGTTCCTGCCCCGAAAAAATCTTACGAAGGGTATTGGACAACGCTTATCGTTGGTGCGGCGCTACTGGGCAGCGGACTTGTAAAATGGATCATAAAGCCTAGCGAAATTGCTGGCGGCTGGAGTGCGTTCTTGGCCACTATTTCCACAATTGTCGGCGCAATGATGGTGCTGGCGGCTCTATACTACATGTTTAAAACTTTGCTTCGGAAGAGCTAGATTTTTGCGCACGTCTCGGCTAAGCTTAGACCATGACCATGCATTTGCAAAAACTCTCGGTAGGTTCCCAGTCCATCGAAACTCTGGGCGCTTATCAAAAAAATCTCGCCATACGCCGTAAGGCTGAGGGGGTTGGAGACTACGCAGATCACATTACTCGCATGAGCCCAAAACGCCGCGAAGAATTACTCGGTGGCGGCTCCATATATTGGGTGATTAAAGGCGTCATGCAGTGCCGTAATAAAATTCTGGGGCTTGAGAAAACCCTAACCCAAGATGGCCGAAAAGCCTGCCGCATTGTCCTGCACCCAGACCTAATCCTGATTACCCCAACCCCGCGCCGCGCCTTCCAAGGCTGGCGTTACTTAACCCCTGAAGATGCTCCGAAAGATCTGTCTTCTCTAGGAGACGCTGCAAACCTCCCCGCAAGCCTGCGGACAAAACTCGTAAATTTGGGGGCTTGGTGATCCACCGTTACCGCTCATACCCGCAATTATCTATTAACCGCACGCCCTTACAGGTTGCTGCTATGAGCAGTCTTGCGTGTTTGGTTCGTAATTTTCCTGATAGAAGCTTTAGCGAACCAGCGTCTGCCAAGGCGACATAATCTACACTCTCGAAACCTGCTTCTCGCAATGCTTGCGCGGCTTTGTCTGTGGCAGTTTTTATGGTGCTGCCGTTTTTGATGTCTTTAGCGCAGGCGCGCATGATGACATTTAACTGGCCCGCAATTTTGCGTCCCTGCTTGTCAAAATAGGCATTGCGGGAGCTCATAGCCAGGCCGTCTGGTTCGCGCATAATAGGGGCGCCAATAATGCGCACGGGCATATCAAGGTCTTTGGTGAGGTGTTTTATCGTGAGAAATTGCTGATAGTCTTTCTCGCCAAACACGGCAATGTCAGGCTGGACGCGGTTGAAAAGCTTGGTGACGATCAGCGCTACTCCGCCAAAGAAATGCGGACGATATTCGGTCTCAAGGCCAAGGGCAGGGCCTTTAACAGTGACGCTGGTCGTGTGGTTTGGCGCGTACATATTATCTGGCGTATACACAAGATCACAGCCTGCCGCTTTAAGCATGGCTGCGTCTTTCTTTACCTGCCTTGGATAGCTATCTAAATCCTCGCCTTGGGCGAATTGGGTGGGGTTGACATAAATACTGGCGACGATTTTGCTAGCGTGCTCTTTTACTTTTTCAACCAAGGACAAATGTCCTTTGTGCAACGCGCCCATAGTAGGAACAAAGCCAATGCTCTCGCCAGCTCTGCGCCATTCCTGGACCTGCTCGCGCAGACTGGTTTCGGATTTCACAATAAATTTTACCATTTTCTCCCCTATGAAGGAGATATTACTAAGCAAACTTGGCGGCGTTGGGCAAGGGTTTTGCAGGTCTCTTGCGCGTGTTTCGCAGTAAGCTCGCCAAGCCGCGCACGGTAAATAAGTCCGTTTTTGCGCTGCACTGGAATGATTTGCGAGAGGGCAGCGGCAAGTTCTAGTGCGACATCTCCTTTAGCCATAAAATTAGCAGTTTGTGCCGCCTCTGCATTAGAAAAAGCTCCGATTTGAATGGCCCAACCTGTTGTTGGTGGTGTTTGCGGGATATGCATGCCATTCGCCCCTTCAATTATACGTACTGTTGTTGGGATTGTTTTTAAAAGGTTATTATGTCCAGCCCGCAATGTGTAGGCATTTATACTGGGCAAGGGTATATTGGGCAAGGGTATATTGGGCAAGGGTATACTGGGCACGGGCTCGGTTTTGCGCACTATGGGCGTTGGTTTTAAATCGGCGTTAAGCGCGTATTGCACTGCTTTGCGGGCTTCATTTTTCTTGATGACATTAAAGCCGCGCTCTAGCAAATCCGCCATGTGTTTATCGCGCGAATCATTGCTTGCCCCGCCGAGGACAACGGCAATAATGCGCCGATTATTACGTTTGGCTGACAGCACAATATTATAGCCAGATGCGTTGGTGTACCCAGTTTTGAAACCATCAACGCCTTCTACCGTGCCCAAAAGAGAGTTATGGTTATGGTAGAGGCGGCCTTTATAAGTGAAACTTTTTTGGCTGAAATAGGGGTAATAGCGTCTGTGGTTTTGCAAAAGTGCGGAGGCGAGTTTTGCCATATCGCGAGCCGTGGTGGTTTGGGCTTGATTGGGCAGGCCATGTGCATTGATGAAGCGCGTTCTTATCATACCAAGTTGGCGCGCTTTTTCGCTCATACTGCGGGCAAATTCGCCCTCACTGCCACCGATATACTCGGCCAGAACTATGGCGGCATCATTGGCTGAGCGCACGGTTAATGCTTGTATGGCTTGGTCGACAGTTATTGTTGTCCCCGCGCGCAGGCCAAGTTTTATGGGCGCAGTGTTTTGGGCGCGGCGCGAGACAATCATTTTATCATTCATATGAATTTGGCGGCGCTCTAGCGCGTCAAAGGCCAAATAAAGCGTCATCATTTTGGCGAGCGATGCTGGATAACGCGCCTCGTCTATTTTGCGCGCATGCAATATCTCAAGGCTATCTGCGTCAATAATGATAGAGGCGTATTTGTTTTGCCCAGCTTTTGCGGGTGTGCATGCTAGAAAAATTGCCAAAACCGTATATAAAATTGCGCGAAAGAACATGGTAAATATTTAGTTGAGGCGCGCTTACGAAACCGTTAACAAATCACAGCTTGTTCACAAAAATATCAGGGAAAACGGGCAATCAGGTCTTTCAAAAACTGTAAAAGCCATTATCTTTGGGAAATGAAGCAAGATTACGCATTTACTATGGAGCCTAATACTATGGGGTCTAAAAAGGGTGATGAAAAAGGCGCTGCAGAACGCGGCGTTGTCACCAAAACACGGCCTAAAACCAAAAAACCCTCACAATACAGGGTTATTTTGATGAATGACGATTATACGCCTATGGAATTTGTCGTCTCGATTTTGATGGGAATTTTCAAAAAAACACAAGAAGAAGCAACGCAAATCATGCTCGATGTTCACCAGCACGGGGTCGGACAATGCGGTATTTATACCTTTGAAGTGGCCGAAACCAAAGTAGGGCAGGTTATAGATGCGGCCAGGCGGGGGCAACATCCGCTTCAATGCACTCTTGAAAAAGCATAAAACATAGTCACATAAGATAAAAGACAGAGAAAAATAACAGTTAGGAAAAACAAATGGCATCATTTTCGCCGCTGCTTGAAGAAACCATTCACCGCGCGCTGACCTTGGCGGGCGAGCGCAAGCATGAGTTGGCAACGCTGGAGCATCTTTTGCTCGCACTGCTTGATGATAAAGATGCGAGGGCTGTCTTGGGTGCCTGTGATGTTGAGATTGAACCTTTACGCGGGGCGTTGACGCATTATTTAGATGAAGATCTCTCCTCGCTTATTATTGAGAACTTTGAGGAAACGCGGCCGACGGCGGCTTTCCACCGGGTTATTCAGCGCGCCGTTATCCATGTGCAAAGCTCTGGTCGCGAAGAAGTGACGGGGGCTAATGCTTTGGTTGCTTTGTTTAATGAGCGTGAGAGCCAAGCAATTTATTTTTTACAAGAGCGCGATATGACCCGATATGACGCGGTCAATTATATTTCCCACGGCATTTCTAAAAATGGTGAACACAGCGAGAGCCGCCCGATGCTGGGCGCGAGGCAAGAAGATCCTCATGGAGACAATGGGGGGAAAGAACAAGAAAACCTGCTTGATGTGTATTGCGTCAATCTGAACGAAAAAGCAAAAAATGACGGTATTGATCCGCTTATTGGCCGTGAGTCTGAGGTGGAGCGCTGTATTCAAGTGCTCTCGCGCCGCCGAAAAAACAACCCATTATTGGTTGGCGATTCAGGCGTGGGCAAAACGGCCATTGCTGAGGGTATAGCGCGGAAAATAATTAAAGGAAAAGTGCCAGAGGTGATCAAGGACGCAATTATATTCTCCCTTGACATGGGCGCGCTTTTGGCAGGGACACGCTATAGAGGAGATTTTGAAGAACGCCTGAAAGCGGTGATGAAAAATCTGGAACAAACTCCTGACGCGATTTTATTTATTGACGAAATTCATACCATTATTGGCGCTGGTTCGACCAGTGGCGGTGCTATGGACGCGTCCAATTTACTCAAGCCAGCTTTACAGTCGGGCAAACTTCGCTGTATGGGCTCGACCACTTATAAAGAATACCGCAATCATTTTGAAAAAGATCGCGCGCTCGCTCGTAGATTTTTAAAGATAGATGTTAAAGAACCAAACGCCAAAGACACAATTGCTATCCTTAAGGGCTTGAAACGGTATTTTGAAAAATTCCATAATGTTCGCTATACGAAAGAGGCTATCGAAGCGGCGGTGTATCTGGCCGTGCGCCACATTACCGACCGCAAACTTCCTGACAAAGCTATCGATGTGATTGACGAAGCGGGTGCGTATCAAAAACTATTGCCCAAGAACAAGAGAAAGAAAACCATTGGCGTTAAAAACATTGAAGCCGTGATTGCCAAAATTGCACGCATTCCACCTAAAACCGTGTCTAAAGATGACGAGAAGATTCTTAAAACCCTCTCGGCGGATTTGCAGCGTGTCGTTTTTGGCCAAAACGAAGCCATTGAACAAGTGTCGAGCGCGGTTAAGCTTGCGCGCGCGGGCCTTAGGGAACCAAACAAACCCATTGGCTCTTATTTGTTCTCTGGGCCGACGGGTGTTGGCAAAACTGAAGTCGCCAAGCAGCTTGCTGAAGCGTTAGGACTTGAGCTTTTGCGTTTTGATATGTCGGAGTATATGGAGCGCCATACGGTTTCGCGGCTTTTGGGTGCGCCTCCAGGTTATGTCGGGTATGATCAAGGCGGACTTCTAACCGACAGGGTTAGCGAGCATCCGCACTCTATCGTGCTTTTGGACGAGATTGAAAAAGCGCACCCCGATGTGTTTAATATTCTTTTGCAAGTCATGGACAATGGCACGCTGACAGATGCCAGCGGACGAGCCATAGATTTTCGCAATGTTATTTTAATTATGACGACTAATGCGGGTGCGGCAGATGCTGCTAAAGCAGAAATCGGGTTTGGGCGCGGTACGCGCTCGGATGAGAACGAGAAAGCCATCAAGCGCTTGTTCACGCCCGAGTTTAGAAACCGTTTGGACGCAACCGTGAAATTCGCGCCTTTGGGCGAGGAGAGCATTTCCAAAGTTGTTGATAAATTCATCATCCAGCTAGAAGCGCAATTATCAGACCGAAGAATCTTGTTTGAGCTGAGCTCTGCGGCCAATAAGTGGATTGCCAAAAAAGGCTATGACCGCGCCCTTGGCGCAAGGCCTCTCTCGCGGGCTATCCAGGAGTATTTAAAAAAACCGCTCGCGGATGAAATCCTGTTTGGCAAGCTGAAAAATGGCGGTCTTGTCAAGGTCGGTGTGGAGACAAAGAACGATAAATTAAAGTTCCAAATCCTAAAACCAGCCCAGTTAAAAATAGAAGGCAAAAAAGGCAATAAAAACCTCCCAGCACCCAAACCCAAAGAGGATGCTTAGATTTAAGCACACGCCTACAATGATACATGGCATGTTCCTGTCTTGCTTATCAGTACACTACCTAGTTATAGCTTGAATTTAATAGGCTGGCCGCCTAAAGACATTTTATGAAAATTCCACAGCAAAAACTTGAGCAAGTCTTGGAGAAGTTTGAAGCGATCGAAGCGCGCATGTCCGTGGTGTCAGAGCCAGCTGAAATTGTCAAGCTTGGGAAGGAATACGCAGAGCTAAAACCCGTGGCAGATGGGGTGAGGGTTTTGCGCGATATGATAGCGGAGATGGCAGAGCTAGAAGAAATGGCGAGTGACCCTGAAATGGGCACTATGGCCAAAGAAGAGCTGCAAGCTCTGAAAGAAAAACTGCCGAACCTTGAAAAAGATGTGAGCATATTACTTCTGCCTAAAGACAAAGATGATGAAGCCTCCGTGGTTATGGAAATTCGCGCAGGGACAGGCGGGGACGAGGCCGCGATTTTTGCAGGCGATTTATACCGCATGTATGCACGCCATGCGCAGCTTCAGGGCTGGAGAATGGAAGTGGAAACTGCGTCCGAAGCCGATATGGGTGGCTATAAGGAAATCGTTGCCTCTATCACTGGCAATGGCGTATTTGGGAATTTAAAGTTTGAAAGTGGGGTTCACCGGGTGCAGCGCGTGCCAGTTACTGAAACCCAAGGCCGTGTGCATACATCTGCCGCCACCGTAGCCGTATTGCCTGCGCCCGAAAATATCGAAGTAAATTTTTCCATGAACGATGTGCGCGTGGACACGATGCGCGCATCTGGTGCTGGCGGGCAGCATGTGAATAAAACGGATAGTGCCGTGCGTATGACCCATGAGCCGACTGGCATAGTGGTCGTGTGCGACGCGAAATCCCAACATCAAAATAGAGCCAATGCTGAAAAAATCCTTAAAATGAAACTTTACGAACTGGAACGCGCCCGTATTGACGCTGAGCGGGCAGGGGATAGAAAAGCACAAGTTGGCTCTGGCGATCGCTCCGAGCGCATACGCACCTATAATTATCCGCAAGGCCGTGTGTCGGATCACCGCATTAATCTAACCGTTTATAATCTTGATAAAATTGTCTCGGGTGATGCTTTGGAAGACGTTATCAATTCTCTTATTGCCGAGGATCAAGTCGCCAAATTAGCCGAGCTTGAAATGGATGGCTAGTTTCCAACAAATCTTGCACGCAGCTAAAGGCCAGTTAGAGGCGGCTGGCATTGAAACCCCGATGGTAGATGCGTGTCTTTTGATGACGCATGTATCGGGTCTTACCCGAAGCGATTTTATTGTGTGCGCAGACGATCCGATTTCAAAACCAGTAAAAACAAAGTTTTGGCAAGCCCTCATGCGGCGCGAGGCTGGCGAACCTATCGCTTATATAATTGGCAAAAAAGAATTCTGGTCTTTGGATTTTGCTGTTACCAAAAATGTGCTTATCCCCCGCCCTGAAACCGAAGGCGTGGTGAGCGCGGCCCTTGATCTAATGAAAGAGAGGAAGGATTATAAGGTTTTAGATGTCGGCACAGGGGCGGGCGCTATTCTTATTTCTATTTTGCATACCCATAAAACCGCGCGTGGGTATGGCATTGATATCTCGCAAAAAGCGCTAAGCATTGCGCAGAAAAATGCAACCACTCTAGGGGTATTAGAGCGGTGCAAATTTGACCGTTCTGATTTTTTAAAAAATGTGGTAGGGCAATTTGACATCATTGTTTCCAACCCGCCTTATATTGACCGCGCGGCCATGCAAGTTTTGCCTGAAGGGGTGAAAGATTATGAACCTGATTTGGCTCTCTCGGGCGGGGAAGACGGGCTAAATGCATACCGCAAAATAATCGATAATTTGCCGCGCAGGCTCAAACCGGGCGGGCATGTTATTTTTGAAATCGGGTATGACCAAAAAATACCTGTCGAAGCTTTACTCGCCAAGGCAGGTTTCTCTGACCTCTCCTGCCAGTCAGATTTGGCTGGGCTTGACCGTATTGTGAGTGCTAAATACATCTAAAAATAATTGTAAATAATTTTAAAAAGAGCTTGGAAAGTCTGCCAAAAAAGGCTAGTTTGCTCCCAAAGGTTAGTAGGCTTGAAGTCTCGCCAGAGAATAAAAGAGAAATAAAGACAGCGCCGTCTTCATATAATCATGGAGTTATAGTGATTGGGGTGCTTCTTAGTGTTGAGAAAATATACCAGAAATTTTGTAAGACACCGTTATAAAACGTCGCTGGAAATACTTGGGGATGCGTGCGTTTATGGAAATAAACCCCTTTAAAATAGGATGCTTTTATGATTAAGCGCCGCCGTGGTCGTAACCGGCCTAACAATAATAATAGACAGAACAACAATCCAAACAAATCTTTGGATTCCAATGGTCCAGATGTGCGCGTGCGCGGCTCTGCTAAAACCATTTATGATAAATATATCAGTCTTGCGCGCGATGCCCGCACATCTGGTCACCGAGTGAAAGCAGAAAACTTTTTGCAGCACGCAGAGCATTATTTGCGTATTTATGAAGCAGTGCAGGCCAAAGCAAATGCGGAAAAAGAAAAACGCCAAGCCGATCACGAAGCGCGCCAAAACAAACAGAATCAACAGCATGAAGCCAAAAAAACAGAGCAAAGAAAAGCAGAGCAAGAAACCGCTTCTAAAAGCGCGGCTCAGCCCAAAAAGAACGGCAAACAGGCCAATAAAAACGGCGATGAGGAAACGAAAGTGGAAATGCAAGCTAAAAAGCCTAAACCGCGCCGTAAAAAAACTGAAGCTAAGTCTGATCCAGAGGTTTCTGAAGAAGTACAAAGCGCGTAAATTACCCAGTTTAGCAGAATAATTCAAACCGAATATAAACTATAGCTAGTTGTTTTACCCAAAACCATAAAGGGTGAATATGTCCAAAATAACTAAAAAGGCCACCCAGAAACCGACGAGGAAAACTGCAAAAAAACCACAATACAGCGTTGTTGTTCTGTTGCCTGCCTATAATGAAGAAGAGGGCCTAAGGCACGTTATTGACGGGTTTCGCAAATCATTGCCCCATGCACGCATTATTGTGTGTGATAATAACTCATCTGATAAAACCAGCCAAGTTGCTAAAAAAGCGGGCGCGGAAGTTTTCTTCCAGCCGCTTGAAGGCAAAGGCAATGCTATGCGCCGCCTGTTTCGTGAAATTGTAGCTGATGTGTATATTATGTGTGACGCGGATGGGTCATATGATGCTAGCGCCGCGCCGATGCTGGTAAGCACATTGGTTGACGATAAACTTGATATGGTCGTCGCGGCGCGTGATAGCTCGGATGAAACATACCGTCCAGGCCATGCTGTTGGGAACAGAATATTTAGCTGGGCTATGGGCGCGGCTTTTGGCAAATATTTTGAAGATATTTTTTCGGGTTATAGAGTTTTCTCGCGCCAGTTTATAAAGTCTTTCCCAATGATGTCAGACCGTTTTGAGATCGAAGCGGAGATGACAATTCACGCGCTTGAGCTACGCCTTTCTTTTGCCGATATACCTGTTCCATTTTTTGACCGCGTGGGCGGGGAGAGTAAATTATCAACCTTTGCGGATGGCCGCCGCATAGCGTGGTTGATGATGAAGCTTTATCGGGATCAACAGCCCTTGCGATTTTTCACCTTTGGCGCCTTTATTATCGGGCTATTTTCACTGGCCGTCGGTATTCCCGTTATTGTTGAGTTTTTAAAAACGGGCAGTGTGACAAGAATGCCATCCGCTATTTTGGCAGTTGGCCTTGCGGGCGGTGCGGCGCTTAGCTTTACATGCGGCGTCATTTTAGACACGGTCAAACGCGGGCGTATTCAGCAAAAAATGCAAGCCTATCTGGATGCAGGCGAGGGCGAGCGTTAAACAGAGATAGCAAAAACGTGTATAGTATGTGAGCAATTTGCGAGCTATATAAATTCCTATGAAAAAATATATCCTAGTGATCGCGTTATACTCTGCAGTAGCGGCTTGTGGCCAATCGTCTGTTCAGGCTCAGAGCCAAACTCAGAACCAAACTACAGTAAAAATGCCAGATGCACCAAAGGCTCAAGGCACACGCGCCGAAGCTATTTTCGCAGGCGGCTGTTTTTGGTGTATCGAATCAGATTTCGAAAAACTGCCTGGTGTTTATGAAGCCATATCTGGTTATACGGGCGGCCATGCCGCTAATCCCACATATAAACAAGTCAGCCATGGCGGTACGGGACATTACGAAGCGGCGAAAATAATTTATGATCCTAAGGTGGTTAGTTACTCTGAACTTTTGGAGTATTTTTGGATCCATGTTGACCCTATGGATGCAGGCGGTCAATTTTGTGACCGTGGCCAGCCCTATGAAACGGCTATATTTGCCAGCGAAGAGCAATTGGAAACCGCGCGCGCCTCTAAAGCTAGTTTGCAAAAATCAGGACGGCTTGAGTCTGATGTGGTGACGCCTATTTTGGAAGCCCAGCCTTTTTATAGGGCAGAAAAATATCATCAGGATTATTACAAGAAAAATCCAGTGCGGTATAAATATTACCGCACTCGCTGCGGGCGCGATAAGCGGGTTAAGAAAATTTGGGGCGCACATTGATTTAGCGATCATTCGCCGTCGTCGGCGTATATCCATAACCAGCCCAGAGGCGCAATTTTCGAGTTTTTCCACCGCCAAGGTCAAGCAAAAGCGGCTTTAATTCTTCTAATTTTTTAAAGTCAGATTTAAATTTTTCCTCAAAAGGAATTTTCCCGCGCGCATAAATAGCATTTAAGCAAGCCTGTTTTATTGCCCCTTTCATATCAGGACAATCCCAATAATAATTAATAATAAGCACGGGGCCATCTTCAGTTTTGCTGGCGGGCAGGGGAGCAACGGCCTCGGCGTGGTGGGTTGCGTGGTTGGTGTTAAGCCACATATGTAGGGGAAGCCCCGTGTCTTTTTCAAGGCCGTAATAAGAGAGTTCAAAAAACAAAAGGCGGTTATCAACTGCAATGGCGCTATAGTTTTGCCTGCCATATCCCTTGCCATATCCTTTGTCATATCCCTTGGTGGTGATTTTTTTAACAAGCGCGTTGGTTTGCGGCCAACCGCGTACGTGCTTGACCGCATTGGCTTGCCCCAGCGCATTAACAAGGGGCGGCGATAAAACCGCTATGGTGAAAAATATTCCCAGGAGTAAGCGAAGTGCAAAGCTGCGGCCTAACCAGAGCGGCGCGTTTATGATGCCAAAGCGCGCTGCGAGTAGGGATCCGCTGATATAAGCGTTGACGGCCCAATTCGCGTTGGCGCGCGAGAGCAAGCTCTCAGCGCAAATCACCAAAAGCGGTACGAGGGTAAAGAAAGATAAAAACAACGCGGTTTTATCTGCTTTTTTTTTGATCAAACTATAAAGCGCAAGTATGAGTAACATCATTGCGATCGGGCCAAAGACTAAAAATTGGGAGCCGGTAAACTCTAAAAACTCCAATGGATGAAACAGGTTTTTCTGAATATTAGCGTTGGCTGCTGTATGGCTTAGGGTAGCAAAGTCGTGGCGGGCGTTCCATATTATATTTGGAGCCATGAGCGTGCCCGCGATCGCCGCCATTAAAAGTCCATGCCAAGAGCGAAGGGCGCGGCGAATTTTGCTATCAAAAACAAATCCAATGCTAAGGGCGATCAGGAAAAAGACCATGGCATATTTGGACAAAAACCCCAGTCCGATGGCTATGCCCAAGAGCACAGCCCATTGAATGTTCGGTGTTTCTCGTATATGAGCCCAAGCGTTTAACGCCAAAGCCCAAAATAGAAGTAAGGCGACATCGGTGCTTACTATGCCAGAGGAGAGCCAGACTGCGGGCATTAAAAAATAAAGTGCCCCCGCCCAAAACCCAGTGCGGGCATCATATAAAAACTGGCCCGTGCGAAACAGGATATAGGCAGTGATGGGGTGGATGAGAATAGAGGAGAGGCGCACCGCCCATTCCCCATTACCAAAGATGGAGGTTGTTGCCCCGATAAGCCAGGCAATCATTGGCGGTTTTGAAAAATAACCCCAATCGAAACTGCGCGACCAATACCAATATTGAGCTTCGTCCCCGTGCAGGTTAAGTGGCGAGAGAAGCAGCATAAAAAGGCGTATAACGCTTATGCCAACAAGTAGAAAAAGAAACTGTTTATGGGGGCTTTTCTCTAAGTTCATGGAAAATTCTTATCGCTTTTCTTGCGCTAAGTACACAACATTACGCCCCTTACCAAGGCGGGTTTCTATTAAGGTTTCTAACGGCAAACCCATGTCTTTGAAGGCTGTGCGCATTTTCTTATGATCCGCTTTCTCGCCGCGCGGCATGCCAAGGGCGATGGCTTTGATGGGGCAGGGAGCGCTTATAA
Organism: Robiginitomaculum sp.; assembly: GCA_965224735.1. Taxonomy (GTDB): domain Bacteria; phylum Pseudomonadota; class Alphaproteobacteria; order Caulobacterales; family Maricaulaceae; genus Robiginitomaculum_A. Next base: position 765,452 of record OZ245059.1, read on the forward strand.
TCTCTTTGGCCATGCCTGCGTTTTCGAGCCTGGCTTCTACTAAATGATTGCGCGGGATGGCCATGTCCGTATAATATTCGCTAAACCCGTCGCCTTCGCGAAATGGACGGTAAAAAGTATAAATAGGTGCCCTCGTACAGGCAGGGTATTGGAGGAAGAGCGTGCGTACATCGTTCAATCTTTCGCGGTCTTTGAAATACTCGCCAACAAACAAAAACGGCATCAGGGCGCAAATAATTGGAAGCGCGCGCCAAAGCTTTTTATATTTATCTTGCGGCGCCGTAAGTATCGCGCGGGCAATGAGCAAAATAAGCGCGGGTATAATCACCATAAAGGCGCGCTCTTTAATCAGCGGCATCCATGTCATATGGCCAATAAAAATAACCAAAACAGTTGCAAGCGCGCTGGCGGCAAGCACAAAGTCCAAAGGTTTTCTAAGCTGCCATAATGCGCCGAGTGATAAAATACCGATAAGATAAGCAGCGGGGTTAGACCCTATAAGCTTGGCCGTCATGCCGCGCATAAATTGATTGAGGCCATAGGTAAAATTATCCCAAGTGCCAGGGGCGCGGTCGGGGCGATAGCCAATATCGCTATAACTCGCCCATATCCAAAGGCAAGATGGCGCGAGGGCTAGTACGGAACAAATACCGATGATAACGAAATCGGAAAACCGTTTTTGCCGTAGAAAAACAAGCCCCGTAAAAAGCCCTGCAAGCCCAATCCACACCAGCGCAAAATAATGGCTTAGAGCGTTCAGCATCCCCAGCGCGGCCCATACTAGGGCCCACACTAAAATACTATCGCTCTTCTTGGATTCTAAAATGCGGGCTAGCGTTAAGACTGAAAGCGATGCCAGCACAAACATCAATGTATAAGGCCGAATTACGGCAGCAAAATAAATCAACCAATAAGACCCGGCGCAAAGGAGTAAAAAAACATTGGTTTGTTTTTTGTCAACAGCGCCAATGGCCCGTGCACCAAAACATCCAATTATGATAAAGAGCAAATTTAGGGTTTTCTCCCAAGCAATGCTGTTTGAGATCATGCGCCAATAATGGAGAATATAAAAATAGCCTGGCGGGTGGACATTGTTGTAAAGACGCTGCGTTGTTTCGCTTAGGCTTAGGGATGGTTCCGTGTAATAAAGAGCCCAAACTTCGTCGCGCCAAATGGCTCGTGCATAAAGAGAGACAATCATAAAAATAAGCGGAACCAAACTGGCCCACATCCATTTTTTTAAAACTGCGGGGGTTATGGCGTCGTCCAAAAAGCAATATTGGAACTAAATAGCCCTAGATTGATGCCCGTGTGCGCGCCTTTGCCTTTTAAATTTGTTTTTTCAAAAATGAATTTTAAATCTCCAAGGCTGATAAATTGCAAATTTTGCGGTAATGACCAATACTCATATTTTCCAGTTTTAGTAAAGCTGCGAAACAGGCTTGGGAAAAAATGCAAAAGCGGAATAGCGGTGTGGTGTTCTATAGGAAAATAACGATTGGGCGTAGTGATGTAAACTTTGCCCGCAACGCGGCTCAGCTCTTTTAGGATAAACAGCTGGTTTTCCCGAGAGCCGATATGTTCAAAAACCGCGTTTGAATAGGCAATATCAAAACTATTATCGGTAAAGGGCAACGCTTTGCCAGGCTTGATGGGGGTGTAATTTATCCCTTCATATGCTTTGAGAATTTTCGCACCGTCCCCAAGGCCTGCACATGTGATGTTATGCTTATATTTATAAGATTTTTCCAGCATATTGGCTTGGTCATTTTCTACCTCGGATGTGCCAAAGTCTAAAATTTTGCTGTTCTCATTTGGCTGCATTACGGCCATGAAATGGCGAAACATTTTATGACGTGCGTGCCCCGTTACCTTGCGCGCTAGCGGGATGGACATGGCGTGTTCATAGAAAATATTGTCAATGTCCTCGGGCGAGGTATCTTTAAGCGGGTTCGGTTTTTTTGCAGTGTTGAAAATCAGTAAACGCAAGAGTAAATAATTGCAGAAAAATGCTATTCCAGCCCCGCAGGCAAGCGCGATAACGGGCGTAGATAAGACAGGAATTTCAACCGATATCACCCCAGCATAAACGGTAAAATTTATGGCGGCTCCGATGGCTAGCACGCTAAAATAGCGTAACGCTTCTTGGGGCGCGGTCTGTTTTCCCATGCCGCGAAATGTTAGAAAACGGTTGAGTAGCCAAGTGAAGGTGACAGCGAGAAGAAAGGCGGGAAACCATGATAGAATATCACCAAATGAGAACAATGACGTTAAGATGAAAACCATGCCTGCATGGATGATAAATCCCCCGCCGCCAACAAGGAAAAAGCCAATAATACGTGGCAGTTCAGGTTTTAATGAAAAGTATTTTGACATGGAAATTTGTTTAGCAAAGTAAAATTAATTGGTTATTACTTTTTGCTATCAAAAAATAAACTAAATTGCGGTGTAAGTGATGCGTTATGGTACATGCATTGGTATTTGATTCGGGAGTAGGCGGGCTTAGCGTCGCGACGCATATGCGCGCGCTCATGCCCGATTTGCATTTGACTTATGCTGCTGATGATGCGTTTCGTCCATATGGAGAGAAATCAGAAGCCGCCCTGCGAGCGCGCCTGCCAGGTCTTCTCAAAGTATTGACCATGGCAAGCGGCGCGGACATTGTCGTTCTGGCATGCAACACAGCGTCCACCATTGCACTCTCGCACATTCGGGACGTTTTGGATATACCCGTTGTTGGGGTTGTGCCCGCCATCAAGCCTGCTACGCTGCACAGCAAAACCAAGACCATTGCCGTGCTTGGTACGCCTGGGACTGTGCGGCAAAAATATGTACGCGGGCTTATTGATACGTTTACGGCGGGCTATGAGATCATAGTGCACGGCTCGACTAAGCTTGTTGCGCAAGCAGAGAATAAACTCAGCGGTCTGGGCGTTGATATGGGCGTTATCGCTCATGAAATCAGCCCTCTTTTGGCTCATAAAAACGGTAGTGAAATTGATACGATTGTGCTTGCTTGCACCCATTTCCCATTTCTTGTGGACGAATTGCAAGCATGCGTAGCGCACAATGTTTCTTGGGTGGATTCAGGGGCAGCTATTGCCGCGCGCACCAAAGATTTAACAAAATATATGCCAAAAGAGAGCATAGACGCACCGCGAACAGCCTTGCTTATTGGCGGCGCAAACACGCCTGAGCGAAGCGCTCTTTTTGCAAAATTTGGCTTTGAAAAAACGGTGACCTTACCAGACTTTTAAACGCTGGTGAACGTGTTTTGTTAGTGTCCAGAGAATACAAATTTCCACAATAGCCAACCTGCAGTAATAAGGGCAAAAACTGCGGTTGTGATAATGGCAAAATGTTTTTTCATAATCTCTTCGGCCTGCTGGCCAAATTTCCACACAAGGCCAGCGGCGAGGAAAAATTGTGCGAATCGCGCCACGATACTAGCAAGAAAAAATACGATAAAATTTAACTTGAGAGCGCCGCTTAAAATTGTAATGACTTTAAACGGGAACGGGGTTAGACCCGCGCCAAAAACCGCCAAAGCGCCATATTGTTCCACCATGCCTTTAAAGCTTTCAATGGAGTGGGCTTTACCCATTTTCTCAAGTAATGGGACAGCAAATGTTTCGTAAGCGTACCAGCCAATACCGTACCCAACTATGGCGCCCATAACGGAGGCGATAGCGCATATGGTCGCGTAGCGCCATGCTTTATCGCGGTTAGCTTGTACCATAGACATCAAGATAATTGATGTTGGCACAGGGAAGATAAAGCTCTCGGTAAAGGCAATAATTATGAGCGCACGCAGGGCATGTTTATGCCGCGCCATCTCTTTGACGCGCACATACCAACGCTCTAAAAATGCAAATTTAAAAATCATGCGCTTCTTTAATCCCAAATGTGTAAATAAGCTATTGGTAATTGCGAAAAAACAGTATTGACGGCGTAAAATCAGCACATATAGCCAATCCAGTTTCCATAAAAAAGAAAAGTAAAAATAATACAGATTGAACTGAAAAAGTGTTGTACTTTTTATTAAAAGTCTGCTCAATATGGCTTCTATTTTTTGACACGCGGGTGTGGCGGAATTGGTAGACGCGTAGGATTCAAAATCCTATTTCCTAGGAAGTGTCGGTTCGATTCCGACCACCCGTACCATTTTTATACCGAACTAAAGTCAGAGAAATGAAGAAAGTTTTTCAAAATGTTACTCAGATAAGAGCACGCCCAAGCAAAACATGCAAACCTAAAAAACAAACACTCCAAAACCCGTTGTTCAGAGTTTCCTTAGGATGATTTATTCGTCTTTTTGGCCATAAGTGAATAGCTTGGTGATATTTATGATGCTAATAAACATCCATACTTTCATCAAAGTTATGTCAGTCCGCGAAAATTTAGCGATATTGAAATAAATCTTAAAACTTTACCCAGCTACCTATAAATACGGCCTTTTCTCTAACAATGTTACGCCCTGCAATAGTTTGGTATGCGCCAAGTTGCACTGCATTCTTCTCATTAATATCCCAAACAATGGAAGTTTGCACTTTTGTACGTTTTGTTGGGCGTGCGATATTAAGCGCTCCATCCCCTGCCGCATAAAACCCTTGCACAAAAACTTGCAATTTTTTTACCGGCCGAACCCCGACCGTAATGGCGAGTCTAATTTCATCAGGATTATCGCTAATATGTAGGCGCCACGCCGCCTGCGCCTCTGCAAATCCATTGCGGCCAAGCACTTTAAAACTCCGTCCAGCAAGTATACGGCCTTCAACTAAAGTGCTCCCAACACCCAAATCTGCATCAGATATCAGTTCTGGTGAACTTCCAAAAATTGCGCTTAATTGTGTCGACAATACGGTTTTATTACCTTGCCACAGCACCCTGCGCATACCGATAGAACTCTCCCCCACCCCCTTATACTGCGCATCAACATCACCAGAAACAAACTTAATATCTTGATAGCCAGTTTGAATAACCAACGTATATTTATCGGACAGGCCACGTTCATAAAAAATAGAAATATCCGTTTTTGAAAAATTTTCACCACCTCTCAGCACGCCCGTGTCATCATAGGCTCGATGGGCTCTATCATATAAATTGGTGGTAATTATCTGCCCTTTGCCACCAGCCATTGGCCATGCGCCCGCATGTGCCGTGCTTTCGCAAGATACAAAAACCATAATGATGAGCACTTGCGTACAAATAGATATGCTATACTTTTTTGCAAAATAAAAACCTACCCGCTTCATGTGACTCCAATGTTTACGACCACACTAATCTATGATTGCACTATTGGTCAAATAGTATAAAATAGCATCACAATGGCATCACTATGAGTACAAAACCCAAAGCCCCAAAGATCGCTTTTCTCAGCGTTGATAAGCCCAGTGCCCAAAAGGCGATGGCAGAGCTTATAAAAAAATACGGCAATGTAGAACCCGAGGATGCAGATATTCTCATTCCTCTTGGCGGGGATGGGTTTATGCTTGAAGTTTTGCGGCACTATATGCCTATCCTTAAAAATGGCATCCCCGTATATGGTATGAACCAAGGCACTATTGGATTTCTTCTCAATAACTTTGAAAGTGAGGGGCTCACCAAGCGCCTTAGGAAGGCCCAAGCAGCCCATATTCAGCCTTTACGTATGCAAGCACATAATAAGGATGGCATCACAGAATCCTTGGCCATTAATGAAATATCCCTGCTTAGACAAACTCGGCAAGCAGCCCATATCCGCGTAATAATCGATGGAAAAGTTCGGCTAGAGAGGTTGATGGCTGATGGTATTCTTATTTCAACGCCAGCAGGATCAACCGCCTATAATTTATCAGCGCACGGCCCTGTTATACCGCTCGGTTCTGACGTTTTGCCGCTAACCCCGATTAGTGCCTTTCGTCCACGGCGATGGCGCGGGGCGCTTTTGAAAAATACCGCTAAAATAAAGTTTGAAATTCTAAACCCCAAAAAACGCCCTGTGAGTGCCGTGGCTGATAGTAAAGAAGTTCGCAACATTACCGAAGTAAGCATTGAGCAAGTAAATGACATCAACTTTACGCTTTTATTTGACGAAGGGCATGAATTAGACGAGAAAATATTGCGCGAACAATTTGCCACCTAAGCGGCGTGTTTATCCCCTAATCTATCAAGACGCTCAAGCAGATAATCTTGATCATCTTCACTTATAGGCACGGGCAGGCTAAGAACACGTTCAAGCATAAGTCTTTGAAATTTTTCCTTACTAAACAATACGCTTTTTTGCTCAAGATCACGGTAAATTACGGTGCTTGCTCGCAGGATTACATAATCTCTGTCAGTCAGTCCCGCGCGCGTGCACAAAGCTTTTAAGCCAAAGGGGCCGCTATCATGGATCATAAGGGTAGATTTATTGGTGCTAATACCAGTTTTTTGAGCCAATGCAATTTCGCAAAACCGCATTTGTCCGCACGCTGCGGCACGAATTATTAAGGACACCGTAAGACGCCCTTCACGGCTTAATCTTGCGATCAAAGACTTTAAATCCTGACTTACCCAGCTTTGGGAAATAAAATCTATGCTGGCCCTCTCCCGCGTCCTCGTTGCAAGATCGATAGCTATATCAATAGGAATTTCATGGTTTTCATGGAGGCGCCTTGCCGCCTCAACGCTTACCATAGTGATTAATTTTTCAATCAAAAGTGGCGGTAAATCTTTACGTGCTATGAAGCTTTCTTTGATTAAATCATCATCGTGGTAGATATCAAGAATTTTTGAACCAAGCTCAGCGCCAATTTGCGCCCCCTCATTAGCAGCGATACTAGCAACTACGCGGCTATCACCATACCGAATAACCGCCTTAACCAAATCACCACTAATATGAGCCCGCTTACTCACGGCCATTAGTTTTGCTGCTGCCTTAGATTTTAAAACCTCTAACAAGTCCTCATCTTCTAGAACGGGAGAATGGGTTAAAAGAGGCACAGCAATAGAATCTACATCGCGTATGAGCCTGTTGGCAATATCCCTCGGTAAATTAGGTGAATTTTTCAAAGTAACCGCCAATGCTCTGCGGACAACTGCGGTCGTATCTTTCACAATAATTGATAGAATTCTTGACACGAGAACTTGCTCATAGACGGACAGGTCTGCTGTTTTTATTTGCCGGCACACTTTTTGCGTTAACACGGCACGCACATCACAGTCAGGATGGGTTACCAAATTTCGAATATCATCTGAACTTATGTCAATATTTTCTACGCACTCATTCATGAGCCGAATATACGGTATTATAGTAAATGAAAGGTTTATTTTTCAACTTTTTAGGCTTTAAGCCACCGGCTTCAGTCGGTTAAAGGACTTTTAGCCCTTTTATGGCAGTGCTTGAAAAGTGGTGAATTTGGCGCCCAGCGGGCCTTTGTAAATGCTTCACATCTCGTGTCCAAACTCTCCACCCGACCCGGCCTAGACAAGGCAAAAACTGCCACAAGGCCAGCATCAAAAAAGTTTAAACAAAATCTAAACCATCTAACGCATTTTATGCATTGAGGCCTCTGCATAAGTTAGGGATTCCTTTTTGGGATAGTTTTGTTATGTTGATGCATGCAAAAATCATTCACGACCCAAGCCGAGCTTTTTATCACCAATGCTGACTTTAATCATCCTGCCTTGCGGGGCTTGGATGCTGCTGAAGCAGTTTTGGACTGGCATAAACTTGAGCATCTGATGTCTGGGATTTACGCCAGTAAAACGGGTCGTCCAAGCTATCCGCTTCTGACATTGCTACGCGCATCTTTGCTCGGGATTTGGTATAGGCTCTCGGATGTCGAGTTGGCTCAAACCCTGTTTCGTGATTTATTATTTCGCAAGTTTTGCCATCTTGAGTTGGGCGGGGATGTGCCGGACGCCACCACTATTGGTCGGTTTAGGGCGCGGTTGGTCGAGCATGACCTTTGGGAAGTTTTACTGGGTGAAGTCAATCTTTAACTGGAGAACAAGCATATTATCATGACAGAAGGACGGATCAATATCATTGATGCCACGCGCCCATTGAGGCGGCACAGTCTGGCCGCGGTAAAGGTAAGGACGGCGAACCCACGCGCCGCAAGCTGGAACGGTTTGGGATTGCCGATCAAGTGCAACGCAAAGGCTATCGCGCTCATCCATTGTCCCAAGTGGACAAAATCAGAAACGCGGCTATTGCCGTCACCAGATCAGGCGGTGAACGCCCATTTGCACCTTACAAAGCGCGCTACGGACTGGCGCGAACGCGACTGATAGGGCTCGCTAAAAACCTGACCTTTTACGGCCTCGCTGCTATGGCTCACAACATCCAAAAGGGAGCAAAGTTTCTGAACCTCTATGGTTTACCAGGCTGAGCGTACACAGAATAAACGCACTCAAAACTTACGAAACACACAAAAACAACATTGTTTGGAGGGATGTTCTTACGTATTCGCGCGTTTCCAAGTGTCGATATCGTAGCGGTGTACGCCTACTATAATACCATTGCCCCTTCCGTTTCAGCAGATATAGGTCTTTGTTATTTGCCATGGTCAAACCCAAAAGAGTGACAAAAATAGTGACAAATATATAAACCGTGCACACATTAGCTTAACACTTTCCATAAAAAGGTTTATATAACAGATGTGCCCCTAGATTTGTAGACACCTTGTTTGTTACAATTGGAAGCAAGGAGATATGAAGATGGGTAAGGGAATACGGTATACGGACGAGTTCAAACGGGACGCTGTGGCGCAGGTAAAAGAGCGCGGTTATTCGGTCAAAGATGTGTCGGAGCGACTGGGGGTTTGTACCAAGTCCATGTATGATTGGATTGGCAAGTTTCATGAACCAGAGCGACCACCCGCTGATATGAACGAGCATGTGCAAGAGAACCGCCGCTTAAAGGCCGAGCTTAGGCGCGTTACTGAAGAGCGTGATATCTTACGAAGTGCCCTTTAGGGTGAAAAAGGCCACGGTGTACTTTGCAAAGCAGGCCAAGTGAAGTACGCCTTTATCAAAGCACACCGCATGGAGTTTTCCGTGCGGGCCATGTGCCGCGTGCTGCGCGTTCACCCGAGCGGGTTTTATGCGTGGCTTAAATCGGGCCTGAGTAAAATGGCTAAGCGGCAACGCCGCCTTACAGGACTTATCAAGCAATCATGGCTAGAGAGCGGCTGCGTTTATGGCTACCGTAAAATTCATCATGACCTGCTCGATATGGGCGAGACTTGTGCGCCTAATACGGTGGCCAAGCTTATGCAAAAGTGTGGCCTTAGGGCACAAGTCGGCTATAAACGCCGCCCTGGCAAGTATGGCATTAAGCCGTCGATTGTGGCGGCTAATCAGTTGAAGCAGAACTTTGATATAGCGCATCCCAATACGGTTTGGGTGACGGACATTACTTACATTAAGACTCATGAGGGATGGTTGTTTTTATCCGTCGTTATCGACCTATACTCACGCCGTGTTGTTGGGTGGTCAATGGGTGTGCGGATGCAAACAAGTCTGGCTTTAAATGCTTTATTGATGGCCGTTTGGCGGCGCAGACCGAAGGCGAAAGTGATAGTCCATTCCGATCAAGGCAGCCAGTTTACCAGCCAAGAGTGGCAATCTTTTTTAGTCGCTCACAATCTGGAAGCTAGCATGAGCCGGCGTGGAAACTGTTATGATAATGCGGTAGCTGAAAGCTTCTTCCATCTGCTCAAAACCGAACGGATCAGACGCAAGACTTACAAAACGCGCCAGCTCGCACGCCAAGACGTGTTCGATTATATTGAAATGTTCTATAATTCTAAGCGAAAGTATGGTAAGTGCGGGATGTTGTCACCCGCACAGTTTGAGATGGCAACAAAATGAAGTGACAAGGTGTCTACAAATCTAGGGGCACATCAATGGCACATATGGCCTATATTGGGCATTTCATTCTTGCAAGTCCCCAGCCAACGTATAGCCGATAGCTCCGACTCAATGTTGTTGAACTTTCTACAAGTCAATGCGTTCTGATAAATAACAAACAAAATGTTAACATATTGACATATCAGTTTTATCTGTATAGAAACTAACAAATCTGTTGTACTTATGAGTAATTTTTTTTACAACACGAGCGGCCTAAATTAAATTCAGGGGAAAATGATGAACAAGAAATTCTTTAAATCTAGTGCACTTGCACTTATTCTATCAACCACATTTGTTTCGACAGCGGCGTTTGCAGCGGATGAAGCCGAGGGAGCATGGGCATTATCCGGCACAGTTGGCATGGTTAGCGATTACCGTTTTCGTGGCTATTCGCTCAGTGATCGTAATTTTGCGGTCCAAGGCTCTTTCGATATTGCCCACGATTCTGGCTTTTACGCTGGTATCTGGGGATCTAATCTCGACTCCGATATGGGTATTGGCGGTTCCGAGCTAGACCTCTATGCTGGTTACGGCTTTAGCGCGGGTGGTTTGAACTTTGACGCCGGGGCCATACACTACTTTTTCCCAGATAACTCCAGCGATGTCAATTATACTGAAATTCTTGGGTCTATCAGTACAGCTCTTGGTGCTGGTGAAGTTGGAGTTTCTGGCGGTTATGTCTTTGAGCAAGATAATACTGGCAATGCCGATAACACATATATCGAACTTAACGGATCTATGCCATTGGGGGATTCAGGTATTTCGCTAGGGGGCGCTATTGGCTTGGAAGATGGTGCCTTTGCCAATGATCGTATGAACTGGAATCTTGGTCTTTTCGGTACATTCGGAGGTGTAGATGTAGGTGTCTCCTATATGGATACCAATCTTAATGGTGATGATAATGCTAAAGGTGGATTGGTTTTATCTCTGAGTAAAACACTATAAATTTGATATTCTCGCCTTTACGTTATGGCGAGAACTCTAGGCGTCACTCGTTTGATGCCGTCAAATTTACGGGCTACGACATTCAAACGTTGTAGCCCTTTTTTATTACCCTCTAATTTGAACGTGATATAAATATTCAATTAAAATTATGGCTAGGCCGGTGAGGTGGTCCTGATTGATTGGACAGTTTGGCAGCTTAGTTAAGGTGTATTTTGGGTTTCATTTATGCTGCCAAATTCCTTGTTTGTGTGGTTCTATAAGCCATATCGGGCGTAGCACCGTCAAGGGTTGAATGGGGACGTTGCGTATTATAGAAGCTGATCCAGCCACCAATGACCCGCTTTGCCGCAAAGCCGTCACTCATTTCATGCAGATATACCGCTTCATATTTCATTGATCGCCACAGGCGTTCAATGAAGATGTTATCAAGATACCGACCTCGGCCATCCATAGAGATCGTGATGCCTGCCTGTTTCAATCTGCTTGTAAAGGCTAGGCTAGTGAACTGACTGCCTTGGTCAGAGTTGAAAATTTCAGGTGCGCCATATTTCGCGACAGCCTCGTCCAGTGCTTCTAGACAGAATTTGGTATCAAGCGTATTGGACAACCGCCAACTCAGTACTTTCCGTGTCGCCCAATCCATGACGGCGACCAGATATAAAAACCCTCGTTGCATCGGAATATAGGTAATATCCGTGCACCAAACATGATTGGGCTTGGTGATTTTGAGACCACGGAGTTTGTAAGAATAAATCCTGTGTTCCGGGTGAGGTTTACTGGTGTTGGGGCGTTGATATATGGCTTGCAAGCCCATCAAAGCCATCAATCTGCGCACGCGGTGACGGCCAACTGATACGCCTTCCAAGGCCATAGCTGCCCGCATCTGGCGCGAACCATAAAACGGGCAGGCCATAAACAATTCGTCAATCCTACGCATCAAGGCCAACGTTTGTGAACTTTCGCCCTTGGCCTGATAATAAGCCGTAGAGCGGCTAATCGATAATATCTTGCACTGGCCGGCTTAGGGATACATCAGAACACCTTGGTTCAAGCATAGCCTTGCGCTCTCGCACGCTCATCGCCCTAAGCCGCGAGAGAGTGCGAAGCCTCCTTTAGGGGAAAATCCCGCTCCACTGTCAACTCTCCAATCTTCGCGTGCAGGTCTTTAATCTTGGCATCCATATCGGAGGGCTGGGCCCCGCGCTTGCCGCTAGAAAACACCCCGCTAAGCCCTTCCAAAGCTTGCAGCTTCCACTGGCTGATCTGGTTAGGGTGCAGTTTGTGCCGCGCCGCTATTTGCGAAAGTGTTTGGTCTCCGCGCAAAGCCTCAAGCGCAATCTTCGCCTTAAAATCATCCGTAAATCGTCTTCGTTTGCTCATGTCGTTCTCCTCCTCAAAGGATAAAAAACACACCTTAACAAACTGTCCGATTTAGCAGAACCACCTCAGGTGAGTAAAGCTAGAATCACTTTGACCTCTGAAATTTATGACTGACATAAGTGTAATCGGCGAAATGATGCTAGAATCACGAGTTGGCCACAACGCCTGCTCAGGTGCAAAGATCAGTGGCCGGAATATCCAGGATAGACAATTGATTTTATGGCAAAATCAACCCCGTGTTTGATATACGCTTGGGCGATATTTGACTATCGGTACGTTGCAAGCTTGCCAGATGTTAGCTAAACAAATTTTCTGAATAACCGTGTTTGGTCAAATATGTATTCGAGTTCTTTCATGCGTTCCTTGCTGGTTTCCCAGGTCTTGTTTTGAACTTCCGAGACGAGGGCCTCGAGGGCAAATAAGATGGTTAATGAAGAGTCCCACGCCGATGGCGCAGTGATATTACAATTAAAGCTATGGCTAGCGAGTTTGGAAATCGGAGACCCCCATTGATCTGTGAAAAGGACAATTTCGATACCGCGAACATTGACAATATTCGCCAGCTTCAGCAATAGGTTTTCATATCGTCGGATGTCGATAATCAGCAACACATCATCTTTTTGCATGTTTAAAACATGGGGAGCCCAGACACCTGCAATCGAACTGATCAAGTGAACATTAGGACGAATGACTTGTAGGTGAGTGAAAAAATATTCTGCTAGACTACAGGTCACTCGTCCGCCAAGAATATATAGATTGCGATCTGATTGGGTCAAAATATTGACGAGAGAATCTAAATCCGCCCGATCGAGTCGACGCAATGTCTGCTCAATATTATTCTGGACCGATTTGGCGAATGTGTCGATAAAGTGACTATCCATGACAGACTGGTCAGTGTTTGATGCCGCGAACTGCGTTTCACGTTTGACCATCGGATTGGATATCATTGCGGCAAGTTCGTCGCGGATCGCTGATCGAAAATCACTAAATCCAGAAAACCCTATCTTTTTAATCATGCGAGCAACTGTCGGAGTTGAGACTTTTGCGTTCTCTGCGATCGTTGTAATCGAGCCTAGGGCGGATACAGGGTAATCATTAAGGAGCGAGCCGACGAGTTGCACTTCAGCACGTGTAAAAGAATCGTAATTCTCTTTCAATTTGGCGGCAATTGTAACGGAAAAAATATCCATAACTTTAATCCTGATAATGAAACAAATTTACAACTTTATTCTTTTGCGACAACATTATGGGTTAAATTCACCCTAATCAAGGGTTTTGAGAACAATATTAGTGAAGAGATATTGACAGAATAGATCGCTCTGTGTAATATTTTACATATATTTAGAGAAGGTCTTATTTTGATGTCAGGACGCCCATTAAAAACAGAAAACAACTGAATGGCTCTTTTGTCAGTTAATGAAAAACCGCCTTTTTTAGCGGAAAATCTAACAGGTGTCGCACCCCTGATTTTGGTATGTGAGCATGCCTGTATGGATATTCCTATAGCTTTGAATGATTTAGGTTTGTCCTCGTCTGAATTAACTAGCCATATTTCATGGGATCCGGGGGCATATAAAGTCGCTAAATTTTTATCCGACGCACTCGACGCTCCGTTGATAAGCGCCAACTATTCCCGGCTTGTATATGATTGCAATCGCCCTCCATTTGCGCAAAATGCCATTCCTACAGAGAGTGCCAAATGCGTAATTCCTGGGAATTTGGAACTTACCAGAGAGGACCATTTTGACAGAGTACAAGAAATTTATCGGCCCTTTGAATATGCGGTTCGCAGTGTGGTTGACAGTATTGCTGACCGGAGAGATGATCTCGTAATTATCTCAATTCATTCCTTTACACCTATATTCCTTGGTGCCCATCGTACAGTGGAGGTAGGAATACTACACGATGCGGATTCGCGCCTAGCCGACACCATGCTTCGATATACAGTGGACAAGGCCGTAAAGGTTGCTAGAAATGCACCTTACGGTCCTAATGATGGTGTCATGCATACCCTCAAGCTTCATGCGCTGTCGCGCAATCTACCTAATGCGATGATCGAGGTTAAAAACGACCTATTGCGCACGCCTGAAGATGTCGAAAAAATGGGCGCCTTTTTAAAGGCAATGATAAAGCATGGGATAGCCGACCTTCAAACTTTAGGAGGCGAAGAACAATGCCTAAGTTCATTATTTACCTCGTAAAATCCATAGACTGGGTGAATTATTACATTGGTCGCGTGGCCATGTTGCTTTTATTTGCTATGATCGCAGTTCTATTGTGGTCATCGTTTTCAAAGGCGTTTTTATCGCCTTCATTGTGGACGCTTGAAATGGCGCAGTTTCTAATGATCGGATATTTTGTCTTAGGTGGACCTTATGCCATGCAAATGAGCAGCGATGTTAGGATGGATCTTTTTTACGATAGTTGGTCGGTGCGCACCAAAGCCTTCGTGGATTGCTTTACAGTTTTGGCGCTCATTCTTTATCTTGGAGTGCTTCTTTATGGCGGTATTGCGAGTGCGCAATATGCTCTGAAATACAATGAAACCAGTGCGACAGCCTGGCGCCCTAAAATGGCTCCCATAAAAATCATAACTTGCATCGCGATAGGGTTGATGTTGCTTCAGGCGCTTGCCTCACTTTTAAGAAACCTTGCGAGACTTCGCGGGGTAGAAATTAAAACTCCGGCTGAGCTCCATGGCCATACAGGCGAGGGTTAAATAGTGTCATATGAATTAATCGCGATATTGATGTTTGCCTCGATGATGCTGTCGTTAATGACAGGTCAGCGAGTGTTTGCAGCTATTGGATCCGTGGCTGTTATCGCGGCACTGTTACTCTGGGGCGATGGTGGCGGCAATCTAGCATACTTCAGCCTCATGAAAGCCATGAAGTGGTACCCTCTGTTGACGCTCCCAATGTTTATTTTCATGGGTTATATTCTTTCCGAGTCCAAAATAGCTAATGATCTTTATCGCATGCTGCACGTATGGATGGGTTCACTCCACGGCGGCCTTGCCATTGGCACGATTATTCTTATGGTTCTGATTTCTGCCATGAACGGCCTTTCAGTCGCCGGCATGGCCATCGGGGCCACAATCGCGTTACCTGAGTTACTCGAACGTAACTATGACAAACGTATGGTAACCGGAGTAATCCAAGCGGGTTCATCCCTCGGAATATTGGTGCCGCCTTCCGTCGTGCTGGTGCTTTACGCCATGATCGCCCGTCAACCCGTCGGAGAGCTATGGCTTGCTGGTATCGGCCCGGGTTTACTCATGGCCACATTATTTATCCTCTATATCGTTATTCGTTGTAAATTGCAGCCCGAGCTAGGCCCGCCTCTTCCAGAGGAAGAACGCAATGTGCCTAAGGCTGAGAAATACAGACTCTTGCTGGCGGGCTTACTGCCGATCATGATATTTGCTATTATGATGATTCCTTTTGTGCGTGGCTGGACGAGTCTTGTTGAAAGTTCTGCGATTGGTGCTCTTGCCGCTTTGGGTGCTGCGGCACTCAAAGGTAAACTAACTTTAAAAGTTCTTGAGGCCTCGACCCGTAAAACCCTCGGTATTACCTGCATGTTTATGTGGATTATCGTCGCTGCTTTGTGTTTTGGAGCAGTCTTTGACGGGCTCGGAGCTATTAAGGCTATCGAGGGCTTCTTTCTTGAAGACCTTAATTTGAGCCCATGGCAGATTTTACTACTCATGCAGCTCTCATATATTATTCTGGGCATGTTCCTAGATGATACTGCGATGCTGGTTATCGTTGCGCCACTTTATGTGCCGCTGGTCGGTAGTCTAGGATTTGATCTTATCTGGTATGGTATTCTTTATACAATCACTTGTCAGATTGCTTATATGACGCCGCCATTTGGATATAATTTGTTCCTAATGCGGGCCATGGCGCCGGACGTTGTGTCTCTAAAGGATATCTATATTTCGATCATACCCTTTGTCTTCATCATGATCATCGCGCTCGGATTAGTAACTGTATTTCCACAAATTGCACTTTGGCTACCAGAACAAGTCTACGGAAAATGATGGCCAATAAAAGCACGAGATCTCTACCAGAGAGACCGCCCGATGGTCGGGCACATAACCAAAACGTCCACAAAAAGGGAGGATGAAAATGACAGATAGAAGAAAATTCATAACAACAGTGGGGGCTGCAGGGGTCGTTGGTATCGCAGCGGCCTGCTCCGATAACAGTCCGGGAACTTCCGAGATGGCGGCACCAGCCGTTCACACTAAGAAGAAAATCAAATGGCGTATGCAGACATACGCCGGCCCGGCCTTGGCTGAACACGTCATTAAGCCTGCCATCGACAGCTTTAATAAAATTGCCGCCGATGACATGGAAATCGAATTGTATTTTGCTGACCAGCTTGTTCCTACAGGCGAGCTATTCCGCGCAATGCAAAACGGTACAATTGACGCCGTTCAGTCAGATGATGACTCAATGGCTTCACCGACCGAAGTTACTGTATTTGGTGGATATTTTCCATTCGCCTGCCGATACTCTCTCGATGTTCCAGTGTTGTTTAATCAATATGGCTTGGGCGAAATTTGGGAAGAAGAATACGCAAAAGTTGGCGTCAAATGGTTGTCAGCGGGCTCTTGGGATCCTTGTCACTTTGCGACAAAAGAGCCTATCTACCGTTTGGCTGACCTTAAAGGCAAACGCGTCTTTACATTCCCAACAGCGGGCCGCTTTCTTGAGCAGTTCGGCGTTGTGCCAGTAACACTACCTTGGGAAGACATTAACGTCGCACTTCAAACTGGCGAACTTGATGGAATTGCGTGGTCTGGTATTACAGAAGACTATACAGTTGGTTGGGCAGATGCGACGAATTACTTCCTGACAAACAATATTTCTGGCGCTTGGGCCGGTTCATTTTACGCCAATATGGATAAGTATAATGAACTATCTGCTCATCTCAAGGAGCTCCTAAAAATCACAATGGACAGCTCACACTACTATCGTCAATGGTGGTATTGGGGCGGTGAAGCTGATCTGCGCGTGAATGGTCCGAAAATGAAATTGACATCCATACCTGATAATGAGTGGGCGCAAGTTGAAAAAGCAGCTTATAAGTTTTGGGATGAGATTGCTGCAGAGTCACCAACAAAGGCAAAAGTTGTTAATATCATCAAGAAATATAGCCAAACTATGGAAAAGGCAGGTAAACCTTACCGCTACTAGAATTGGCTTTATGACTTTGACGCGGGGTACTCCCCGCGTCGTTTTGAGTTCGATTTCCATTTCCATCTGTAAAACATCATCTGAATAATTTAAAAATTAGGCCAAATATGCCCGGTAAACTAGATTTAAAAAAATTACACGCGCTCGCTAAAATCGGCGAAGTTGACACTGTACTGGCTGTACAGGTCGACATGCAGGGCCGCCTAATGGGTAAGAGGTTTCATGTAGATTTCTTTCTAAATAGCGCGTGCAACGGGACCCATGCCTGCAACTATTTGCTCGCAACTGATATAGAAATGTCACCGGTTCAAGGGTATAACTCCACAAGCTGGAAACAGGGTTATGGTGATTATGAAATGAAGCCCGATCTTGATACGCTGCGGGTCATTCCGTGGCTCCAACGTACAGCGCTGGTGATTTGCGACGTTTATATGCACACAGCTGATCACAAATTAGTCGAAGTTCCTCATTCCCCTCGTGCAATTTTGAAGAAGCAATTAGCGCGACTTCAGAAAATGGGTATAACTCCGATGATGGCAACGGAACTTGAATTCCACATATTTAAAGATTCTTACGAAACTGCTCACAAAAAAAGTTATCGCGATCTAGATTTGATCAGTCACTATAACGAAGACTATCATATTTTCCAAACAACCAAGGAAGAGAATATTATGCGGGCCATTCGAAATGGCCTTAACGGCGCGGATATTCCGGTAGAAAACTCAAAAGGCGAAGCCGACCCAGGTCAAGCCGAAGTCAATGTTAAATATGCTGAATCACTTCTAACAGCCGATAGGCATTCGATCATGAAAAATGGCATCAAGGAAATCGCTTGGTTGAGCGATCAATCCGTCTGCTTTATGGCGAAATGGCATCAGGATGCTGCTGGTAACTCCAGCCATATTCATCAATCTATGGTCAATGAAAAAAATGAACCTCTTTTTTATGATAAAAACGCTCAATATGGATTCTCTGATCTTGGCAGAAATTACCTTTCTGGCCTGCTGCAATATACTGCCGATTTTACATTTTTTCTAGCCCCTAACATCAACTCTTATAAACGGTTCTCTGAAGGAACATTTGCGCCTACAAAAACTGTTTGGTCGGTTGATAACCGCACAGCCGGCTACCGGATTTGTGCCCCTGGTAACAAAAATGTTCGCATTGAATGCCGTATCGGCGGGGCCGATCTAAATCCATACCTCGCTATGGCGGCCTGTGTCGCTGCCGGAATTAAGGGCATGGAAGCCGAATATGACCTTCCTGAAGAATTTTCGGGCGATGCTTATAGCGCAGTGGGTGTGCAGAAAGTCCCTGCAACGCTACGCGATGCGACAGCGGCACTCGACAACTCTAAAATGCTGCGTGAAGCTTTCGGCACCGATGTCATTGATCACTATGTTCATGCGGCCCGTTGGGAGCAGAATTGTTACGATAAAAGCGTGACTGATTGGGAACGCGAAAGAGGCTTTGAAAGGTCCTAAGTAAAATTATGTCTAGTTTAAAATGTATTTCACCCATAGACGGCTCAGTTTTCGCTGAGCGCAACGCATTTGATATTACAACTGCGCGGACCATTGTCGAGCAGTCAAAAGCGGCGCAAAAACCATGGCAGGCAACGTCACTTGATGACCGGATTGCTTTAATCAAAAAAGGCCTATCAGCCCTTGAAGCCATGAACGATGAAATTGTTCCTGAACTTGCCCATATGATGGGCCGTCCTGTTCGTTACGGCGGTGAATTTGGTGGCGTTAAGGAACGCAGCTATGCCATGCTCAATATGGCTGCTGATGCCTTAAAGCCTGTGGTCGTTGAAGAAAGCGATAATTTTTCTCGCTACATCACTCGCGAAGCTGTTGGTGTTGTGCTGGTTATCGCACCTTGGAATTATCCATATTTGACAGCTGTAAACACAATCGTTCCGGCTCTCGCGGCTGGCAATGCTGTTGTACTTAAACATTCAACTCAGACCTTGCTCGTAGGAGAGCGTATGGTTGAGGCTTTCAAATCCGCTGGTGTTCCAGAGGGCGTATTTTCTAACGTCTATCTTGATCACGCGACAACGGGTCAACTGATTAAAGACCGTAGCTTTGGCTTTATCAATTTCACCGGTTCTGTCGATGGCGGAAAAGCTATAGAAACAGGCGCAGCTGGTACATTTACAAATATCGGGCTCGAGCTTGGCGGTAAAGATCCGGGTTATGTCATGGCTGATGCCAATCTGGACGTGGCGGTAGAGACGCTCATTGATGGCGCTATGTTTAATTCCGGTCAGTGTTGTTGTAGTATCGAACGCATTTATGTTGACGAGTCGCTTTATGATGCGTTCGTTGAAAAGGCGACAGCGATTGTTACGGGCTATACGCTTGGCAATCCACTAGACCCTGAAACGACACTTGGCCCAATGGCCCATGAGCGTTTCGCCAAAGAAGTAAAAGCACAGCTCGCCGAAGCTTTAGCTGATGGTGCTAAAGGTACGGTTGATCCGTCGCTTTTTCCTGATCTTGGCCCGGCTTATGTTGCACCGCAAATTCTTGTGGATGTTGACCATACTATACGAGTCATGCGTGACGAAACTTTTGGTCCGCTTGTTGGCATTATGAAGGTCAAAAGTGAAGTCGAAGCTATTGAACTTATGAACGATAGTAACTTTGGTTTAACAGCTTCGATCTGGACGAGCAATCTGGAAAATGCTGCTCGCATTGGCGCTCAGCTAGAAACAGGGACGGTTTTCATGAACCGTTGTGACTATGTCGATCCAGGTCTTTGCTGGACTGGCTGTAAAGACACTGGCCGTGGGGCAGCTCTCTCTTCGCTAGGTTATCAATCGGTAACGCGTCCGAAATCCTATCATTTGAAAAAAGTCGTCTAATGACTCTTACTGCAAACTGGTCTTACCCGACCGCAATTCGTTTCGGGGCTGGACGTATCCAAGAACTCGCCGCTGCTTGCGCCGATCTTGGTATTACAAAACCTCTTCTTGTCACTGACAAAGTTTTGGCAACTCTGCCAATTACACAAACCGCACTTGATGTGTTGGATGCTGCGTCTTTAGGGATCGCTACGTTTATCGACGTAGACGCCAATCCAACGGATATCAATCTTGATGCTGGCGTTACGGCATTTAATTCAGGCGGACATGATGGCGTTATCGCATTTGGCGGTGGTTCTGCGCTTGATCTTGGCAAACTCGTAGCCTTCCAATCGGGTCAAACACGTCCGATTTGGGATTTTGAAGATATTGGTGATTATTGGACACGCGCCGATACCGACGCCATTGTCCCAATAATCGCTGTGCCAACAACAGCGGGTACAGGTTCTGAAGTGGGACGTGCTGGCGTCATCACGAATTCAAAACTCACGTGAAGAAAATTATTTTTCATCCGAAAATTCTTCCGTCTATCGTTATTGCTGACCCAGAATTAACGGTCGGTATGCCAAATTTTATAACAGCTGGTACAGGTATTGACGCTTTTATTCATTGCCTAGAGGCCTATTCAAGTCCGTTTTATCATCCGATGAGCCAAGGCATTGCTCTTGAAGGCATGCGTTTGGTTAAAGACAACCTATTACGGGCTTTTACAGACGGGACAGATATCGAAGCCCGAGGCCATATGATGAGTGCTGCCGCCATGGGAGCCGTTGCTTTCCAAAAAGGTCTCGGCGCCGTTCATGCACTCGCTCATCCAATCGGCGCAGTTTACAACACGCATCACGGTACAACGAATGGTATTATCTTACCGACGGTGTTGACATTTAATCGGCCAGCTATCGAGAACCGGATCGTAAACCTAGCGAATTATCTTGATATTAAAGGCGGCTATCCGGGCTTCTATGACTGGGTACTAAATTTGCGCTCTGATATAAAAATTCCAGAAAAACTACGCGAGCTTGGTGTCAAAGATGACCGTATTGATGAGATTGCGCTGATGGCAACTCAGGACCCGTCCGCTGGCGGGAATCCAATTGAGCTAACGCAAGCCGCAGCGGCACAATTATTGTACGCAACCATCTGAAGGAATAGTAATATCTCTAGGTCCTAGGCAATCCTTGATATTGCTTTTGCTCGCGATATGATAAACTCATCCGAAACTTCGTGGGCTTCGTCAAACTAGTGACTGTCCGTCTTCATATAAAATGGCACAGATTTAAGTCTGTACTAAGAGAGAGTTTGCTCATCTATTGTGGATTGATATTAAGCTACGGCTTTGCGGTATTGAACCGCCCCGGGTTTGCCGGAGGCTCCTAATCTATAGTAGAAGGAGCCATTATGAGCAATACGAGAAACACATTTACACTCGAAGTACGCGCGCGCTGTGTGGATGGTGTTGGAGCATGAGGACGAATATTCGTCCCGTTGGGCGGCAATTACATCAATTTCAACGAAGATTGGCTGTGTACCGCAGACCTTGAGCAGTTGGATTAAGCGCATGGAGGTTGATAGCGGTACGCGAGTTGGCGTTCCTACCGATGTCGCTGACAAGATGAAGGCACTGGAACGTGAGGTGCGGGAGCTTCGTCAAGCCAATGAGATACTACGCAAAGCCTCTACGTATTTACGCACGAATGTGCCCACTACCCTTGGTTGGCGGTCTTGCTTGGTAATTTGCTCATAATAGTCAGTCCTGTTTTTAAGAGCAAAGCCTGCCCTTGGGTACAAATCTACTGGAATGACACAGAATTTTAAACACTATCATTGGCGGCGGGTTTTACGCTTGATGTCTTTAATAATGCGCTCCGAAGAACGCCCTGTATGTTTCTGTCTCATCATTTACTCCTAAGATGATGATGAACAAAAACTCTCTCTTAGTACAGATTTAAGTCTGTGCCATAGGCGCTGACGTCAGACAAAATTTTGAACAGTCTCTTAACAATATTGAGTATAATCTAACACCATTCCATAACGCCTTTCTCATATTTTATATTTGGCAACACATGCAATGTGTTGTCCAGAGCTCTCTTTGAGTAGCAGAACTCCTCTACTCTCTTGGTATGCCACTGTTCTTTATGTGTATAGACATAGTCTCTATAAAATAAATACCGCGTGTATTGGTGTTGAGCCCACAACATAGGGCTGTCTTCATAAACGAGCTCTTTAGATAATTGATTGCTAAGGTTCGTAAATTTTCGGGTTTTAAGCTTCATAGATGTATACGTAATCTGTTCTATAGGTCGGCATTGTAATTGTTTTTCTCTGTGCTTGACAAACTTTTGGATTCCTTGTTTGGTCGTAACTCTACAAAGGTGTGAGTTCGGTGAGTTAAAAGATGTCATAATACGCTTTTCATAGTCATCAAGCTGTTCAGAATAATCTTGTAACCAAGCTGGACGATGTTGTATTTGCTTTTGAATACTATCCATCCAATGTAGCAAATTCATTGCTCGGGTAAAGCGTTTCACACTAAACCATGAGATATCAGCAGTGCTAAAAATGGACTGTCGCCGCATATTATGGCGAGCAAAATTATTTTCAACAAACTCAAATATTTTAAGCGCCTGAAGGTATATAACCGGATCATCATTCAAAATAGCATAATAGCTGTATACGCGTGCTTTTAAATTAAAGTATTTCAAATCTGAAGCTGCTCTAAGTTTACTGGTGTCTGAAATGTCAGCACCCTTAAACAATAAAAAACCGTCAACTTCGGTCATCAATTTTTCAAATTGCGCTAAATCCTGGCTTTGGTTAGCTAATGTTAACTTTATCTCCCATGCCAATAATTTTGCATGGTAGCTGACTTTTGCGTCATAATATGCTTTCTCTGGTTTATTGTCTAAACCTATAGATAGTGACACAATTTGTGGAAGTAACGCTTTAAGTTCATCAGTACGATTAAAACACATACCCAAATAAACCTGAGGCACATAATCCATATAAAGCTTGTGAAACTCATCTCCCACCTTCCAGGTAAGTTCAAAATTTGGATCAAAGGGGGTCTCGTTTAGAGCTATTCTTGCCGCATCCAGTTCTCCCTTAAAATATAGTTCTGATACTCCCCTATATCCGTCGTGACTAGGCACAGGATAATCAGGGCCTGTGGGTGCAAAATAAGCCCAGGTATCCAATAAAGAAGATCCCATACAGTGGTCTAGATGAATTTTCTTACTCACGATTGTTTTAGGGTGTTCTAATTCAATCTTGGGTTCATCATTAAACTCGATCGCATCAGGAGAAGAGATAAGCCATTTATTCCTAATTTTCTCACACGAACATAGCCCCAATAATACTCCGACGAGTACTACTGGGGGCCATAATGAGGCTAATTTATACATTTTTAACTAGGAGCAATTTGCATGGTTTTCCAAATCACCAACCTGAGCTTCTAACTGAGCAATTAAATCATCTACGATAGCTTGAAACCAAGCTTGATGCGCTTGTTGCTCTGCACCAAAAGTCCCGTGTGATACAACAACATCTAAGGATGGAATAGAGAATATATATGCATGTAAGGACTCATGAATAACTGTATCGATTATATCAGCGTAATCTGTTAAATGCGTACCTAACGTCAATGTATTGGTACCAGAATTAAAATACCCCTCTGTACGTCCAGGAGTAGTTATATCATCTGGAATATCAGCAGAAACTATAGTAATATTGGCTAAAGTATTTACTAAATCTGCCAAAGTAAATGTGGTTGTATTTCCATGAGCATGTTGTTCTGCAGGAATAGAGCCTGTAATATTTGAGCTATTTGTATTTCTCAAAGCTTCAAGAAAATTTGTAAGGATATCAGCATGTGTACTGTTCAATTGACCCAAAGGTTGATGTGCCCCTAGATTTGTAGACACCTTGTTTGTTACAATTGGAAGCAAGGAGATATGAAGATGGGTAAGGGAATACGGTATACGGACGAGTTCAAACGGGACGCTGTGGCGCAGGTAAAAGAGCGCGGTTATTCGGTCAAAGATGTGTCGGAGCGACTGGGGGTTTGTACCAAGTCCATGTATGATTGGATTGGCAAGTTTCATGAACCAGAGCGACCACCCGCTGATATGAACGAGCATGTGCAAGAGAACCGCCGCTTAAAGGCCGAGCTTAGGCGCGTTACTGAAGAGCGTGATATCTTACGAAGTGCCCTTTAGGGTGAAAAAGGCCACGGTGTACTTTGCAAAGCAGGCCAAGTGAAGTACGCCTTTATCAAAGCACACCGCATGGAGTTTTCCGTGCGGGCCATGTGCCGCGTGCTGCGCGTTCACCCGAGCGGGTTTTATGCGTGGCTTAAATCGGGCCTGAGTAAAATGGCTAAGCGGCAACGCCGCCTTACAGGACTTATCAAGCAATCATGGCTAGAGAGCGGCTGCGTTTATGGCTACCGTAAAATTCATCATGACCTGCTCGATATGGGCGAGACTTGTGCGCCTAATACGGTGGCCAAGCTTATGCAAAAGTGTGGCCTTAGGGCACAAGTCGGCTATAAACGCCGCCCTGGCAAGTATGGCATTAAGCCGTCGATTGTGGCGGCTAATCAGTTGAAGCAGAACTTTGATATAGCGCATCCCAATACGGTTTGGGTGACGGACATTACTTACATTAAGACTCATGAGGGATGGTTGTTTTTATCCGTCGTTATCGACCTATACTCACGCCGTGTTGTTGGGTGGTCAATGGGTGTGCGGATGCAAACAAGTCTGGCTTTAAATGCTTTATTGATGGCCGTTTGGCGGCGCAGACCGAAGGCGAAAGTGATAGTCCATTCCGATCAAGGCAGCCAGTTTACCAGCCAAGAGTGGCAATCTTTTTTAGTCGCTCACAATCTGGAAGCTAGCATGAGCCGGCGTGGAAACTGTTATGATAATGCGGTAGTTGAAAGCTTCTTCCATCTGCTCAAAACCGAACGGATCAGACGCAAGACTTACAAAACGCGCCAGCTCGCACGCCAAGACGTGTTCGATTATATTGAAATGTTCTATAATTCTAAGCGAAAGCATGGTAAGTGCGGGATGTTGTCACCCGCACAGTTTGAGATGGCAACAAAATGAAGTGACAAGGTGTCTACAAATCTAGGGGCACATCAGGTACGATACTTCCATCTGGTGTGATGGGTAGACCACACAGGTTGATGAGTAAATCGTCTATACTAGGAACTAAGTAATCATTGTACTCAGGGTCATCAAGCCACGGTGGCTTTAAGATACCATTATTGTCGTGTCTTATTATGGTTCCATAACTAATAACTTCGTCTTCAGGAGGAGGTGTCTCTGTTTGGTCATCATCTTCATTTTCATCGTCAGATGCACCATCATATCCAGCCAAACTATAATTGCCAAATCCACCAAACCCTTGCGTTACCAGACTACCAATTGTTGCACCTATTCCAAAAGCACCATAATATGTTCCGTAAGATGTTACCCCACCACCAGATGTTGACATAATTCATCCTTTTAAATCTGATATTGATCAGAACATAGCAAAATATATAACAACCGCAAGGATTGATCTGTATAGGTTCATGTGTTTTGAGACTCATCCGCCATTTGGGTGTTTTTTTATATACTCCATTGGCGTTAGTCCTGCAAGAGCGTGATGTGGTCTGTATGTGTTGTATTTTTCAACCGCCTTTCGGAGTTCAAATCCCATGGCTCCGATGCTGTCAGCCAAGAGGTCTCTTTTGTAATAGAATTCTTCCTTAAAGGTTCTGTTTCCGCGCTCGATGCCGCCGTTATAGGTTGGCCTGCTGGGCGGCAAGACGATGAGTGGAATGTTTACATCTTCACAGGCCTGTTCAAATTTTGCCATGAATTCCGAGCCGCCGTCCACCTGTATGGATTTGATTTTAAACGGGGCTTTGTCGATCAATTCCCCCAAGAACCGCTTGGCAGAAGACGCTTTGGCGTGTGAGTACACTTGAGCATGAATGAATTTTGATTTTCTCTCCCAAGCTTGGAAGTGCTTCACGGTGATACCGTTTTTGCTCACCCTCATGTGGTCGATCTGCACCCGTTCGCCCATTTTCATGAACTTGTAGGCCTTGTAGACCCAGCGTTTGGCATGGGATTTTCTGAAGTTTGTGTTTCTTTTTGCTCTTGGAGCAGAGCGTGATTTTGTGATGATACCTTTAGTGAACAAAGTTTTTAATATGCGTCCAACTGTGCTGGCAACTGTGCTGGCGCTTATAGTCTGGCCGTGGTCACGGCGCAGGACAACGGCAATCTTGTCCTTACCCCATGTCTGATTTTCTCTGCGTATACGCAAGACAAGCTGCTTCTCGGCCTCGCCCCATTTGGGTTTGTTGAGGCTATGGGGCCGCTTTGAGAGCGGTGTAATTCCGTGTGCAAGCCTATCCAAAACCTTTTTGTAACGATAATATGTCGCCCGCGATATACCGACAAACTCAGCACATTTACGCTCACTGACACCCTCGAATTTTAGGTTTTGCCGCATGAGCAGTACTGCCGTACCGCGTCTTCGTGCTTGCGCCTGTAGACATCCAGACATTCTTGTGTACGCGCCCAAGCGTACAGTTTATAGATATTCGGGTGTAGATATTTGATCTGCATAGCTGCTTCCTCCAGTTTGGTTCGTAACAAACCCAACATGGCGGAAGCAACTTAAATAAAGCAAACCTAAAAAGCCTCACATCTATATGAACTTATACAGTCACCCCCCGTTAACGGGGATGAGAGCCCCGTTTTTAGTTCGCGCACAGGGTTACAGACCACAAAAAATGTGATTTATGAGAAAATGTTTGTTTTTTGGTGTGAAATGTGCTCTAAGATCTATACAGAGACTGGAGTAAGGAGCTCCTGACATTGTGATCAGCGCGGACTGTCCGACCCGCCCAGTCTCTTTTCATTTTATTCTTCATTAAATTTAAGCGGATGTTGATCTCCCCTAAATTTTTTCACTGGGTTTAACCCCAGCCTATAGAATGTTTTAACATAGAGTTCACTCTGGTCATTTGTTGTTTTAACAACGAGCCTATATTTCTCACCGTCTTTGGCTGTGATAATGTAAATTATAATGCTGGAATTTTTTGGGTCTGCATATCGTTTGGCAATCTCAATATTTTCTTGAATGCGAACCCAATGTTCTGGCTTTACATATTTTTTTGGGGTTTTGTTAATACTGTGGTGCTTTGCAGTCTGTTGACTTAATAAAACAGTGCGGGATTTGGATTTAAGATACTTAGCGTCATTTTCAGGAACAATTGCAACAGGATATGTGCTTAATCGTTCGCCCAATATGTGAGCTTTAAACTCATCATCGCGCACCAAATCAGAAATAGCTATACGTGCTAAATCTGGTGGTGCCTTTTCCAAGGCTTCAGACAAAAACATTTTAATATTTTTTCTGCGAGATAACCCTGGATTGGTGTGCCAGCCTGGATCGATACCGCGCGGTACGTCTGTCACTTGGCCTGTGCGTTTATTAATATGTTTATCGCGGGGAATTTTCGGAGCGGGCTTACCCCTATAGCCAAGCTTCTTGGCCTCATCTACACTCACCGTTCTGTGGCTGCATTTACAGCCCCAGCCATTGGGGGCAAACCATTCACGCCAGAACGGATCATCGACAGGCAGGATGATACCCGCTTTATCTGCATGCAACGGTCGATGGTTTTCAGAAGGGCCAAGCTTGTAGATGATATAAGGCGACATATCTTTGTTGTTTTGTATGCGCTCCCATTGCCCTGCTGCGCGGGCAGTACGGACATTGGCCCAATAGATTGTCCGCAAGCGGCGCGGCGAACCAAGCCGGGCTTTGACCTTTTTGCCTGTCTTTGGATCAACAAGCGTTTTGGTGCCCCACCATCCACGAGCCTTTAACCGGGGTTTAAGCCGCTTTTGAAACTCGCTATAGGGCAGGCCTTCGTCGAGGGCACGCTGTATCTCCTCGCGAATATCAGTGAGCACATTAATTTGTGTGGCTTTAGACACGGTAAAATCAAAGGCGTGTTCTTCTGGGTAAACATCAAGCCAACTGAATGCAGGTTTTAGACCTTTATTTTTAAGAAAGTCCGTAACCGCTCTTGGCGGCTTGGGCTTAAAATCATAACCATCCACAGCATTTCCTTTCTTCAACCACTTAGTCGGTTGCATCGCCCACAGCGCGGGCGGCGGCGGTAGCAATACGCAACGAGTTGGCTAAAGCAGATGGGTCAGTGTCCGGGTAACTTGCAAGTAAAGCGGCAATAGCTTCGCCGTATGAACTGGCTGTCTCTATCGCCGCTATCGGCGCATCTAAAAGACCCGAACTAACCCGCTCCCAGTCATCAAGAGAACCGCCAATAATATCATCAATAATCTCTTCAGCTTCGGGCGAACCATTAGCGGCTGCCATTGCTATGCGTTGCCGTGCAGTTTGCGCCTGATCAGTCGCAGGGGCCGTGTTACCTGTGGCTGGCGTTAGCAATTTTTCACCTGCTGCCGGGACAGAAATGGCAAAACGTTGATAGGCATAGTTTTGGGAAACGGGTAAGCCGATCCCAACCAGTGTCTGCACAACGGTAACCAAGACCTTTAAATCTTCCGGGGAAAGCACCGGAGCCGTCAAAAGCGGGTAACGCAGTTGGCGGCCAAAATTCAGATCAATAAACGGCCCCAGCACAAAGCGCATAACCGTGGAACAAATTCGCCTTGCATCAGACCGGGTGATATCATGCCGCACTTCATTGTGCGTGGTGCTCTGGGCATTGCTAGCGCCGTCGTCCGTTGTCATGGTTTGGCCAAGCACGGATTTCGATATTAATTGCTGGCAGTATTTTGCCAGGGCTTTGAATACATCGCCATTGGCGCTGCTGGCTGATTCCACAAATTCTATCATCATGGATTGCGGAATAGCTGCGGCGGCATCGGTGCCAATGTTTTGCAAGGCGCTGACAAGCTTGGCCACATCTTCATCGGATGTGTTCGGGCCATATTTACCAACCCTAAACGGCTGGCCGTAAGTTTCCACAAACCCAACCCAGTCTTTGGCGGTGAAGTTCTCGAACATATAAGGCCATGCACAAGCGCGCGCCAGAGCCGCCCGATGCGGGGCACCAGATTTAAGCTTGGAAAAATGGGTGATATATTTAAACGGCTCCAACGGTAGACCATCTCGCACATTTTTGTCTTTAATCCGCAAACCCCGACCGCTCGGGTCAAGCTGGAACAGGCGCGGGTCTTGTCGTTCCCATGCTACTGGCACCCAAGGCGCGGCGCTGTTGGCTCCCTGTGTATCCCAAATCTGGTTGACCACAGCAAAGCCTTTGCCCAGCGCATCCAATAAACCCTGAACCAGCTCGATAAAACCGTCGCCGCGAATCAAATCGGAACGGGGTTGCATTTAGGCTCCGAAGAGGATTCTGGAAGACAAGGCCTTTACTTGCACGATGACTACTATGATCCCACGTCTGGTATTTTTGCAATGATAATGCACGGAAGAAAAGAAGTTGATCCATTGAAAAAGGGACTAATTGATACCATATATTTCGATAATACTGAGGCTAATAGAAAATGTTTGGGATTGGATTAGGAATGATTAAATATAGTATTATTTGTTTTTTGTTTTCTACATTTGCATGTTCATGCTCCTCATCAGCTCTTCCATTTGGCCATATGTTAGGAAAAAACACACCTTTAGTGTTTGAGGTTGACGTAACTAAACATCTTAGGAGCTACGAAAAAAGGTTTTGGATCAGTGATAAGGGAATGTACAAAGTTTCGTACTCATGGAGTTATGAAGTGCTTGGGTAAACCCGCCGTGTGTGATTCGCTAAGTATTGTGGAGACTGGAGTGTGGGTTGGTATAGTGAATGTGTTCACACATAAATTATTGAGGAGACCATTATGAACGTATTTGTAGGATTGGATATATCACTTGAAGAGACGGCTGTTTGCGTAGTTGATAAGGACGGCAAGGTGCTAAAACAAGTGTCGGTTATGACGGAGCCAGAAGCAATTGCGCCTGTACTGAAGCCATTTGCTGGCCGTATTGAACGGGTTGGATTTGAGGCCAGCAGCCTGTCGCCTTGGCTGAGCAATGAACTTATCAAGCTAGGCTTCCCGGCGATTGTTGTCGAGACGCGCCATATGGCAAGCGCGCTTGGGGCGATGCGCAACAAGACGGATCGCAATGATGCGCGAGGACTTGCCCATATGATGCGCACAGGATGGTTCAGACAGGTGCATGTCAAGAGCGATAACAGCCACCGTTTGCGGATATTGTTGACCAATCGCCGCATGTTAAAGCGTAAATTTATCGATATTGAAAACGCCATTCGCGGGACGCTCAAGGTGTTTGGCATTAAGA
This sequence comes from Robiginitomaculum sp., assembly GCA_965224735.1. Taxonomy (GTDB): domain Bacteria; phylum Pseudomonadota; class Alphaproteobacteria; order Caulobacterales; family Maricaulaceae; genus Robiginitomaculum_A. Next base: position 796,100 of record OZ245059.1, read on the forward strand.
TGAACCGTTCGACCAGAGGAAATTTCGAGCGCGATTTGTTGATGAAGTTGGAGAATGAAGACCCCATGCTGCGCGATATGACGGCCAGTATGTTATCGGTCAGGCATACGCTTTTGGAGCAACATAATAAGTTCCACAAACTGCTTGTGCAAACGGTGCGCGAAGATGAAGTTTGCCGCCGGTTTATGACGGTGCCAGGCGTCGGCCCGGTGACTTCACTTGCCTTTAAAACAACCATTGATGACCCGTCTAGGTTTGCAAAATCAAAGACGGTCGGGGCGCATTTGGGCCTAACACCGAAGCGATACCAATCGGGGACGGTGGACTATGACGGGCGCATATCCAAGTGCGGCGACCCTGAAATGCGCTCGCTTCTTTATGAAGCAGCCCAGTCAATGCTCACCCGTGTACAGAGCTGGTCGGTGCTCAAAGCCTGGGGGATGAGCATACAAAAGCGGGCTGGAAAGCGCCGCGCCATTGTTGCCGTTGCCCGCAAACTAGCGACAATATTACACCGAATGTGGGTGGACGGAACAGAGTTTAAGGCGAGCCGCGACGAACTGAACGCGGCCTAATCGCAACACATAAACACAAGAATGGAGACAGAAAACTAAGTAAAATATAATCAACAATCTTCCGAATTCCACGTAAAGTGGATGGCTCCAAGACGGGGTCGCGGGAGGGATGATCCCGCTATCTTGCCGGCACTGAGTAATTATTATGACGAATTATTTAAGTGCGTTTGCAGTGCTTCTGGACGTCCATCCCCTCTGAAAACAGCATGTGCGGGTCACAAATGATCGAGCACGAAGTAGTGCATGAACCGTCTGGGAAGCCAAAAAATTACAGCGCAATACTGCGCGCAAAATGAAGATGTGCAGACATGAAAGGAAAATGGTATGTTTGGAAAAAGACCAATTTGGGTTGACAAAAGGGGCGGGTTTAGTCAGGGCAAGATAAGAACCCTAACATAGGTGTGCCTATCAATCTTTCGGCAAGTGTGGAAATTGCAAAGAAATCTATTGAAGCAAAAGTTAAAGCAAATTTAAAGTTACCTAATCACTCTGCTGCGACAGGGATGGATTTTTTAACTTTTGATGCTTCCGATGTTGGAACTCGTATTCCTCTTACACTTTACATTAAAGATGTTTATTTGGAAAACTCCAAAGAACCTACTACAAAAGGCAAATTGAAAATAATAATCTACAGGTTCAATCATCGATGGCTACGATAATGCGATCGCCGCAAGCTTCTTCCATCTGCTTGAATCCGGCCCCATAAGCTATGCAGACGGCATGAACATGTACGCATACGTTGGCGGTGATCCCGTAAACTTTACTGATCCGAGCGGGTTATCAACAGGGATTGATGAGATTATTTCGCATGGTTTCTTAAGTTATGAATTCAGATGCCAAGAACCTGGCTTCCGGTATCGGAACCGGGGATTTTGCAGTCGATTTTTAGGTGAAGAAAGATCCAACCTAAACCTGACAACACAATTTAATTGGAGCACTAAAAACACTCGACCTCCAATCCAATTTAACATCCCAGTCATCCGCGCCGCGGAGAATGGGGCGGGGGAGACGTGTCAAGTTCAGGGAGAGTTTACAAATTTTCGGGCAAATGTTAGTGCTGTGAGAAACACTCGTTCTGGATGGTTGGGAATGAATATAAGGCCTGATGGCGTGATTGGGCGAGGTGTAAATGATCCATTTAGAGATAGACTTGGTTGGTTGGATTTGGTGGCCAGTGGTAACCTTGGCGCAACAGTCCAATGCTCATATTGTGATGGTAGTGGAGGGCAATTAACGGGCGATGTTAGTTTTACGGATATACCTTTTAGTATTGAGATTACTGAAGCAAGTTTATTAACTTTCCAACTTTTTCGGTTCTAAGCCACCGACTTTCAGTCGGTTAAGGGACTTTTAGTCCGTTTATGTTACCATTCTTAGACTCCTTAAATTTGAGGCGAGCCGCAAGCGAAGCCTCAAATTTAAGGAGTCTAAGAATGGTCTACTCTACTTCCGCCCACTGTAAATTTCACAATCGCTATCATATAGTTTGGATTACCAAATACAGGTATAAAGTTCTGACACGAGAGATGCGATTGCGCATTCGTGCCCTGATCCGTCAAATTTGCAAAAACCTTGGTGTTCGCATTCTCAAAGGTGTTTTGTCCAATAATCATGTCCATATGTTTATGGAGATACCGCCAAAACATTCCGTCAGTGATGTTATGCGCCGGATCAAAGGTGCTACATCGCGCAAAATACAAATGGAGTTTCCAGAGCTTAAGAAACGCTATTGGGGACGTAGGTTTTGGGCGCGTGGATATTTTTGCACCACATCAGGTAACGTCACAAATGCTATCATACTTCAGTATATAGAAAACCACTCAGAAAAACCTACCGACGACAGTCGGTAGTGGTTAAGTGATAATGGCATCCAGTTTACCAACCGCTCCAAGGATACACATGCAGGAGAACACATCTTTGATCGTGTTTGCCGTAAACATGGCATCCGGCACCGCCTGACCAAAATCAATCATCCCTGGATTAATGGCCTGAATCAATGGCCTGGACCAATGGTCAGGTAGAACGCATGAACCGCACCATCAAGGAGGCGACGGTCAAACGGTATTATTATGACAACAAAGACCAGCTTGAAACTCACCTTGAGGGGTTCATGAGGGCATATAATTTCGCCAAGAGATTAAAAACTCTCAAAGGCCTGACCCCTTACGAATATATTTGCAAAATATGGCAAAATGAGCCACAAAAGTTTAACCAAAACCCAAACCACCTAACACAGGGATTATACAGTTAAGTTTTTTGTATTAATTTATCGTAATGTATCTGTAATAAAGATATGGGGCTGTCCTAGATAACTAATTCAAATACACTTTAACCCATTGTTTTAGTTGGCTTAATTGTGTCAGTGGGTCTGGGTTATAAAAACCCCACTCACATTCCTTCAAAAATAGGCCAAAATAGGCCTTTGCTACACCATTAAATTTCCTTATATGACGCTTAGCTTGGTGGAATTTATGCCCTTTGGGTAGAAGTTCTCAATGCCATTGATATGATTATGCCCATTAGCAAACAGTTTTGAATGGTTGATCCGGTAGTGTTTGAACTCAGAGGTATCCAGTACATTATCGCCACGCCAACAATCACTATAAACGATACTATCGGGCACCACTTTACGCTGGATGATCGGATATAAAGTCTTGGAAGAGGCATTCGGAATAATCTTGGTGTAGACCTTGCCACCGCGCTTTAACAGCCCAAATACGGGGACTTTACCGCCCGCGCCACGCCCACGCTTACCTTTGCGTTTGCCGCCAAAATAGCTTTCATCTACTTCAATTTCACCCGCAAAGACTTCTTGCTCAGTCTGATCCAACTCGTAGGCAATAATCTCGCGCAAGCGGTGGAAATAATAAACCCCCGTACTCTTCCAGTGCTCTTGTTCACACCGACCAAACGAGACGCACATTTGGCCGTGCTGCCAGATACAAAATGTTCAATCAAACGAACCTACTTAGCCCAACTGATTCTACTCTTCCTCATACGTCCCATATACAACACCTAATCGGTGTTATCTAGGACAGCCCCAAAGATATAAATGCAGAGGTCTCAATGTGATATTTCCTTTAGTATTTGGGTTTTTATAACTTGGAGTTTGTTGACAATATATCGCGCAAAAATGATCGTAACTTTGTAGCGTCGGGAATGATAAGAAATCCAGTATTGATAAGTGAAGAGGTGCCGTGTGCTAAACTCCATGCAAAAGACGCTTGTTTTTTTGCAGTAGCATCGTTTTTCGCTTGCAGCTTACAGACCTTAAAAAGTTGATGGTAGGCACGTTGAGACTCAAAAGACAAACTTTCACAATTTTTTGAAATGCTTTCAGTTCCAGAAAAGTTGTTATGTAATTTAGAGTTAGAAAACATAAGTTGGTATATTTTGTGATTCTTTATCGCAAATTCGATGTAACAAATTCCACATTCTATAATTGGGTTTTGTTTCTTTGATGAGGCAGATATACTTTCCTCAAGATTATTGGCAAGTTCAAAAAAACCAGAAGCAGCGATAGCTTGAAGTAGTTCATCTTTATTCTTGAAGTGAGCATACGGCGCCATTTGCGTTACGCCTACGCGCGAAGCAACTGCGCGTAATGAAAGTCCACCCTGGCCTTTTTCTTCAATGATTTTTCTACCAGCTTCTACTAAAGCGTAAGCAAGTTGTCCGTGGTGATAGTTAATTTTTTTTGCGTCATTTTTCAAGTTTTTTCCTTGCTTAATGTAAACGAAATACTAGGTAGTGTACTCATAAACTCAGGTCGAAATGGCATGTGTCAATTTGTTCATTGGTTAGGCGTAAAGTTGCAGGAAATGCTAGCATTTTCAAAGATTTACAACGATGCCAGTTGGGATGCCAGTGGGCAAAGCGGCCATGCAGGGTGCGACTATAATCCAGAACTAAATCTACTTCAATCTGCGTTGTCAAAGCACTTGGCTGGGCAATAAGCCCGACCTGCGCACTTTTCCTAGCATATTTTCGCATATTTAGCTCCATTTCGACCTGAGTTTATGAGTACACTACCTAGTCACACTAGCAAAAAGATTGCTAGAGTAAAAGTGCTATAATGCTATTTGACGTCAACGCTTATGCATCAGGCGCAATTTTGGCAGGATTATTTTTGTTTCGGGGCTGTCCCTGGTTGCTTGTCTCAAAGGATTTGCAAAATTTCAACTTCTGCTTCTGATGGTTTTTACCGATGATGTTTTGGCGACAGTGCCGGGCACAGAGCATCCTTTTGGATCATAACATTTACTATAAACGACATGTGTCGTTATGTAAGGTGAAAAAACGACAATCTTTGTACTTTATAAACTTTGACAGCTTTTAATAAAAAAACACTTGAGTGCAAGCGGGCTATAGTGTCTTTTGGGGTTAAATAAAATTTTAGGGGATTTATCTATGAGTGAAGTTGCTACTTTGCCAAAAGGCGGAACCATAATGGGGCACCCACGCGGGTTAGTTATTTTGTTTTTTACAGAAATGTGGGAACGTTTTTCTTATTACGGCATGCGCGGCCTTTTGATTTTATATCTTACGCAGCATTTCTTGTTTTCGGATGAACGTTCGGCAGTGATTTATGGCGCCTATACCGCGCTCGTGTATATAATGACGATTATTGGCGGTACACTCGCTGATCGTTATCTTGGCTCGCGAAAGGCCGTTACCTTCGGCGCTATTCTCCTATGTCTTGGCCATTTTGGGATGGCTTTTGAAGGGAGCGGGTCAAAACAGATAATGTCATATAATGGTTCTGAGTATGAAATTACGCTCAATGGTCGCGGTAGCGGTAAAAATATCAATCAGATACTCATTGGCGATAAAGGACAATCGGATATTTCTTTTAACAAAGGGGCGATGCAAATGATTATTGCCGATCCTGCCGCAGTTGGCTTGCCCGCAACAATTAACGTATCTGATTACACCACTAAAATTATTAAGGAGAAAAAATACCTCTATATTCTTTATTTTTCATTGGCGCTTATTATCGCGGGTGTTGGGTATTTGAAAGCAAATATTTCCACTATTGTTGGTGCTCTTTATGAGGTTGGTGATGTTCGCCGGGACTCAGGTTTCACAATTTTCTATATGGGGATTAACCTCGGGTCGTTTCTTGCATCTTGGACATGCGGTATTCTAGGGATTGTTTACGGCTGGAAATGGGGCTTTGGTCTTGCGGGTATTGGCATGGCTGTCGGGCTTTTTACATTTCTAAAATTCCAACCTTGGCTTGAAGGCAAGGCTGATCCGCCTAACCCTGCTCGCCTGAAAGAAAAAATCTTTGGGCCAATTAATGTGGAACTAGCATGCTATCTCGCTGGCCTCATTATTATTGCGGTAGCGATGTTCTTCGTTATGAACCCGGATGGTTTTGGAAGCGTTGCTGGTATTGTTGGTATCGTAATGTTCCTAGTTCTCATGTCCTATGCAATATTTGCTTTAAAAGGCCCTGCGCGTAAGAAAATGTTCGCGGCTATTTATATTGTGCTCGCGCAAATCCCGTTCTGGGCTTTGTTTGAACAAGCTGGGTCATCATTGACATTGTTCACAGATCGTATGGTTGACCGAACAATATTTGGCTGGGAAGTGCCTACGCCAGTCTTCCAGTCGCTGAATGCAGGGTATATCTTTATATTTGCGCCGCTCGTTGCGTGGATGTGGATTATACTTGCTAAGAAAAACTTAAACCCTTCAACGCCTGTTAAATTTGCTTTGGGCGTTTTCTTTGCTGGTGCTGGTTTCTTATCTTTAATTGCTGGTATGTCCGCAGCTGGCTCTACAGGCCTTACAGCTGTTGGGTTTGTATTTTTGATTTACTGGATACATACAATGGGTGAATTACTCCTGTCGCCTGTTGGTTTGTCATCAGTGACAAAAATGGCACCTGCGAAAGTTGTTGGGCTGACAATGGGGTCATGGTTCCTCTACTCTGGTCTGTCTAATTATTTGGCTGGTATTGTTGCGCGTTCTACTGGTGCGGAGACGCTTGGCGGCAAAGTCACCGATATGGCAGCTGCTAAGGCAGTATATATAGAAGTTTATTCTCAGGTTTCTTATGTAGCGATTATGATTGCTGCGGCTATGCTTTTGTTCTCGCCTATCGTATACAAATTAATGCACGGTGGTGACGGTGCTACGGTAGCTGAAAAGGAAATGACGGATAAGGACTTTGAGTTCGTTACACTTGATTGGGTATATGGAGCTTTTACGTTAATCGCTGTTGGCGGTGTGTTTATGCTTTTACTAGGCAAGGTGCCAGGGACGTGGTCTTTTGCAGTAATGCTAATCGCTGTGGTTCTTAGGTTTGCTTACACTATGCTAACCAGAAAGAAAACTGCGCTAGTATAACAACCATATAAAGGATACATATAAAAGCCTGGTCAATTTGAGCAGGCTTTTTATTTTGGCAGTTTGCGCCGTTTTTGCTTTTGCTGCGCGCTTGGGTTTTGGCGCACTTTGCCCAAGGTGTTTCTGCGTCTATTTCTTCTGTACCCCCTGTTTTATCAAAACCCATCGAATTAGCTGTGCGCTTGACAATCAATGAAAATATAAAAACACGCAATTTCCGAGAGGGTATGGCGCTATGGGCGTTGGGGCGGCGCAAAAAAAACGGCTCTTACAAATGAGAGCCGCCTGAAACGTAATATTTGTGCAAAGCTTTAGCGTTTCATCATTTGTTTCATGGCCATGCCCAGAACATCATCCATCATATTGCCATCGCCATCAGCGTCGAGGATTTTCCCTAAAATTCCCATGCCTTGTTGACGTTGTTGCTCATAGCCGCGCTCGCGGCGTTTATTGCCGCCCAAAAGCATGCCTAAAAGACTGCCGCCACCGCTCGATTGTTTCTGCTGACCATCGCCGAGCGCAAGCCCAGCAAGTTGGCTGGCCATGCTAGGCTGGCGTGTTTGTTTGGAGAGTGAGCCCATGGCCATCATAGCTACCATTGGCATCATTTTTTTAAGTACATCTGCGCCAATGCCTGTTTGCTTGGCGGCTTGGCCTGCAACGGCGCGGCTAACGTCTTTGGAGCCAAACAAATGACCAAGAATTGCATTGCCTTGTTCGCGCGCTTCGGGGCGGGCGTAAACATCAGCTTGGTCCAAATATTGTTCGTGCTGCCCGCCTTGCAAGGCACCTAAAAGAGCGCCCAGTCCTTGTGGGTTTTTTGTATTCATTTTTAGAGCCGAAGAAATAGCTGGCAAAAGAGCAGTAACGGCTTGTTGGGATTGTTGTTGATCCAGGCCATATTGACTACCGGCCGTCTGGGCGACTTTACCGTCTTGAGATTGCATGATCATATCGAGTAAATTCATTTTGGGCATTGTGAGGCCTCCTTTTGGATGTTAACTGAAAATTTTGTACCCTAGTCATAATTAAATAGCGAGTCGTGAATTCAGGGCTGTGACAGATGTAGCCCTAAAAAAGGATAGTTTTAAGCGCTTACCACCAACATGCCGCGGATCATGAAAAAAATAGCCGCAGAGAGTAGACCTGCTACAGGTACGGTGAATATCCAGGCGGCAACAATTTTGAGAAGCATTGAGCGCTCGACCAATTGAGCCTTAAACGCTTTTTTTACCCGGCGGCGCTCCCACCATGTGATTTCTTCGGCACGAGCTTGGCGTTTCATATTGGAGAGAATAACCTTCTTTTGAGACAGGGAAGCGTGGTTGAATTTTTCGATAAAGGCATCAATGGTTTCTTCGTCTTTTTCTTCCATTTCACGCATATGGCGGCGAATTTTATCGATTTTTTGATTGTAATTAGTGTGTAGGTGCTCGCGCAGAAAACCAACGCCAAAAATTCCACCAACCGCAATGTGGGTCGAGCTTACGGGCAGGCCAAATTGGGAAGCAATAATCACGGTAATAGCCGCAGAGAGGGCGACGCAAAAAGCCCGCACTTTATCAAGCTCGGTGATTTCATTGCCAACGGTTTTAATCAATTTTGGCCCATAAAGCGCGAGGCCAAAAGCAATGCCAAGCGCGCCGATCAGCATAACCCAAATCGGAATGGACGCTTTGCCATGGGCTATGCCGTGAACAACGGCGTCATTAATGGCAGCGAGCGGGCCGACCGCATTGGCGACATCATTAGCGCCGTGGGCGAAACTTAAAAATGCTGCGCCAACGATTAGAGGAAGTGTGAAAAGAGAATCAATGTCTTTGATGTTTTCTGCGCGTTGATGAATCCGAATGCGGACTAATAAATAAACGATTATACCCGCAACAAGCCCTATACCCCCAGCTTCAGGGAAAGAAAATTTATGAATATGCTTTAGGCCTTTTAGAGTGAGGTAGCTCACAAATACCAGAGCCATAATCGCCATAAGGATGGGGACAACTGTTATGGCCGCTTTCTTCTTGTCGGTTCGCTCCAAAATAGCGCGCCTGATTATCAGCAAAAATGCCGCAGCAATTACTCCGCCAAGGGCAGGGGATATGACCCAGGAGGCTATAATTTTTTGCATGACGCCCCAATCAGCAATGCCCCAGCCGCCTGCGGCTATGCCTGCGCCTAAAACGCCGCCAACTATCGAATGGGTGGTAGAAACGGGCGCGCCACTATAGGTCGCGATATTGAGCCAAATGGCAGCAGAGAGCAAAGCGGCTGTCATCACCCAAATAAAGGTGGCCGTGTCCGCAATCATCTGCGGGTCAATAATACCTTTTTTAATAGTTTCGACCACATTACCACCAGCGATAAGCGCGCCGCTGGCCTCAAAAACTACGGCGATGAATATAGCCCCCGTTAGGGTCATCGCCCCCGCGCCAACTGCAGGGCCTACATTATTGGCCACGTCATTGGCACCAATATTAAGCGCCATATAGCCGCCAATAATGGCTGCAATAATTAAAAGTTTTGAATTAATGCCTGTGCCTGCTGGATTGGCTGAAATGAAAAAATAAATTGCAATAAGAAAAACGATTGCGAGGAGTAGCCGCCCTATATCCATGGCGTTAATACTAATAAGTTTCCCGCTAGGGTTTTTGGCTAGTTTTCGCATAGCTACCCCCCCCCATGCAATATGTGTCAATCTAGATTGGCTCTCTCAAGGGCTTGTCACATTTATTTTATAAAGATGCAAAGAAAAATTCATGTGAATTCATAAATATTTTGCCGTATGCTTTCTGGGGATTAAATTATAATTTTATTGGCGAATCCTTCAAAAAATCTGTAAAAACCCTAATACTCTTGTTGACGTATCTAATTCTCGGAACTATGATGCGCGCTCACTGGGAAACTGACCGTCGGTTCTTAAGTTCCGAGACCCTTTTTCTGGTGAGAATAGTAGAGATTTTTGCTCTAAATTTCGAGATAGCTTTCGGAAGGCGGGGCGTTATTGCGTGAAAAGCGTGCTTTTATAGCGGTTTTTTGCGTTTTTGTGCAGGAAACTTTGTGCAGGAAGCAAGGGGCTTACCTGCGTGAAAACAATATATGAAGGGGGCTTTATGCCAACCGTATCGCAACTTATCCGGAAGCCGCGGAAGCCAAAAATCAAGCGGAACAAAGTTCCAGCCATGGAGGCGTGTCCACAAAAACGCGGTGTTTGTACGCGCGTTTATACAACAACGCCGAAAAAGCCAAACTCGGCTTTGCGTAAAGTTGCTAAAGTGCGTCTGACTAATGGTTTTGAGGTTGTGAGTTATATTCCAGGCGAGGGTCATAATCTGCAAGAGCATAGTGTTGTTCTTATTCGCGGTGGCCGGGTAAAAGACTTGCCAGGTGTTCGTTATCACGTTCTTCGCGGTGTCCTTGATACGCAAGGTGTTAAAGACCGTAAGCAACGTCGTTCCAAATATGGCGCTAAGCGTCCTAAGTAAGCTCAGATTAAGGTAATATATTATGTCACGTCGTCATCGCGCTGAGAAACGAGAGATTCTTCCAGATCCAAAATTTGGAGATCTTGTTCTTTCTAAATTCATGAATGCTATCATGCTTGATGGTAAAAAATCCGCAGCTGAGCAAATCGTTTATGGTGCTTTGGATATTGTCGAGAATAAAGCGAAAGCAGAGCCTATGCGTATGTTTCACGATGCGCTTGAAAATATCAAGCCCTCTGTCGAGGTGCGCTCCCGCCGAGTTGGCGGCGCTACTTATCAGGTGCCTGTCGAGGTTCGCCATGAGCGCAAACAAGCTCTGGCAATTCGCTGGCTTGTAAGCGCGTCGCGCTCTCGCAATGAAAATACAATGCGTGAACGTCTGGCAGGTGAATTGATGGATGCTGCTAACAATCGCGGCAGTGCGGTTAAGAAGCGTGAAGACACACACAAAATGGCCGAAGCTAACCGTGCGTTTGCGCATTACCGCTGGTAGGGACAGAGAAGACTATGTCATCACGTACACATAAAATTGAAGATTATCGTAATTTTGGTATCATGGCGCATATCGATGCGGGTAAAACCACATGTACGGAGCGCATTCTTTATTATACTGGTAAAAACCATAAAATTTCCGAAGTGCATGACGGTGCTGCGACGATGGATTGGATGGAGCAGGAGCAAGAGCGAGGTATTACAATTACCTCTGCTGCGACGACCTGTTTTTGGCACGGAAAACGTCTAAATATTATTGATACACCAGGGCACGTTGACTTCACGATTGAAGTTGAGCGTTCTTTGCGTGTCTTGGACGGCGCGGTTGCGCTTTTAGATGCCAATGCAGGTGTTGAACCGCAAACGGAAACCGTTTGGCGTCAGGCTGATAAATATAACGTGCCCAGGATGATCTTTGTCAACAAGATGGATAAGCTTGGTGCTGATTTTTACGCTTCATTGGATAGTGTGGCCAAGCGTCTTGGCGCGCCTGCACTTGCGATGCAGCTTCCGATCGGTGCTGAAAACGAATTTAAAGGCATGGTTGATTTGATCGAAATGCATGCATATATTTGGGCCGATGATGCCGAGCTTGGCGCGAAATTTGATACGGTTGATATTCCAGCCGATTTGGCTGATAAGGCGGCGGAGTATCGCGAAAAACTCGTGGAAATGGTTGCTGAGCTTGATGATGACGTGATGATGGCTTATCTTGAGGGCGTAGCCGTTGATAATGACACTTTAAAGCGTCTTATCCGCAAGGGTACGATTGAAAACAAGCTTGTACCTGTGTTCTGCGGCACCGCATTTAAGAACAAGGGTGTTCAGCCTCTTCTCGACGCTGTTGTTGATTATTTGCCAAACCCGACGGAAATTCCTGCGATTAAGGGCATTGATGTTAAAACTGGCGAAGACACAACTCGCCCAGCGTCTGATGAAGAGCCGCTTTCATTGCTCGCCTTTAAAATTATGAACGACAAATTCGTTGGCACATTGACATTCTGCCGTATCTATTCTGGTGTGTTGAACTCTGGCGATACATTGCTTAATACCGTTAAGGAGAAGCGTGAACGTGTTGGGCGGATGCTTATCATGCACTCCAATGACCGTGATGACATTAAAACGGCTCATGCGGGTGATATTGTGGCGATTGCGTCATTAAAGCAAACAACAACGGGCGACACGCTTTCTGATCCACTTAAGCCAGTTATTCTTGAACGTATGGAATTCCCTGATCCAGTGATTGAAATTGCTGTTGAACCAAAAACCAAAGCTGACCAAGAAAAGCTGGGCGTCGGTCTGCAAAGATTGGCTGCTGAAGATCCGTCCTTTCGTGTGACGACTGACCATGAATCTGGCCAAACGATTATGGCGGGTATGGGCGAGTTACATTTGGACATTCTTGTTGACCGTCTTAAGCGTGAATTTGGCGTTGAAGCTAATATTGGTCAGCCGCAAGTGGCTTACCGCGAAGCGCTTGCTGCGCCAGTTGATATTGATTACACCCATAAAAAGCAGTCTGGTGGTTCTGGTCAGTTTGGCCGTGTTAAAATTAAGTTTGAGCCACTTGAGCCAGGGAGTGGCATTGAGTTCGAAAGCAAAGTTGTTGGCGGTAATGTTCCTAAAGAATATATTCCAGGTGTTGAAAAAGGTATTCGTACTATGGCTGAATCCGGCCTTTTGGCTGGTTTCCCTGTTATCGACTTTAAGGCAGAGCTTTATGATGGTGCCTATCATGATGTTGATAGTTCGGTTATGGCTTTTGAAATTGCGGCGCGCGCAGCGTTCCGTCAGCTTAAAGTCGAAGGTGAAATTAAATTACTTGAGCCGATCATGAAGGTTGAAGTGGTGACACCTGAAGATTATATGGGCGATGTTATTGGTGATTTAAACTCACGCCGTGGCCAAATTTCAGGAACAGAAGCGCGCAGCGTCACAACCGTGATTAACGCTATGGTACCGCTGGCTAATATGTTTGGCTATGTGAATAATTTGCGCTCTATGTCTCAGGGCCGTGCGCAATTTACGATGACATTTGATCATTACGAAGCAACACCGAAGGCAGTAGCAGAAGAAGTAATTTCTAAACAGGGCGGTGCGTAATTACGCACCGTCCGTTTTTTATATAAAAACGGAGACTAAGATGGCTAAAGAGAAGTTTGAACGCACGAAGCCACATGCGAATATTGGTACGATTGGTCATGTTGACCATGGCAAGACAACGCTAACGGCGGCGATCACAAAGTATTTTGGTGATTTTAAAGATTATGATGAAATTGATGGCGCGCCAGAAGAAAAAGCGCGTGGTATCACGATTTCTACGGCTCACGTTGAGTATGAAACAGACAATCGTCACTATGCGCATGTTGATTGCCCTGGACATGCCGATTATGTGAAAAACATGATCACAGGCGCGGCTCAAATGGATGGTGGTATCTTGGTTGTGAACGCTGCTGATGGCCCTATGCCTCAGACACGCGAGCATATTTTGCTAGCCCGTCAGGTTGGCGTTCCTGCTTTGGTTGTTTACATGAACAAGGTTGACCAAGTTGATGATGAAGAACTTTTGGAGCTTGTCGAGATGGAAATCCGCGAGCTTCTAAGCTCCTATGACTTCCCTGGCGAGGATATTCCCATAATTCCTGGCTCGGCTTTGGCTGCTCTTGAGGGACGCGACAAAGAAATCGGCGAGGATAGCATTCGCAAATTGATGGAAGCTGTTGATAGCTATATTCCGCAGCCTGAGCGCGCGATTGATCAACCTTTCTTGCTTCCGATTGAGGATGTATTTTCTATTTCTGGCCGGGGCACCGTGGTAACTGGACGTGTTGAGCGCGGCGCAATCAATATTGGTGACGAGATTGAAATTGTTGGCCTCAAAGATACGCAAAAAACCACCTGTACGGGCGTTGAAATGTTCCGTAAACTTCTTGACCGTGGTGAGGCTGGTGACAATATTGGCGCGCTTATTCGCGGTATTGACCGTGATAAAGTTGAGCGTGGTCAGGTTCTCTGTAAGCCTGGCAGTGTTACACCGCACAAAAAGTTTGTTGGCGAAGCTTATATTTTGACCAAAGAGGAGGGCGGTCGTCATACACCGTTCTTTACAAATTATCGTCCGCAATTTTACTTCCGTACAACGGATGTGACGGGCGTTGTGACGCTACAAAGCGGCACGGAAATGGTTATGCCTGGCGATAATGTTGAAGTGAATGTCGAGCTTATCGTGCCGATTGCAATGGAAGAAAAACTCCGTTTCGCGATCCGCGAAGGCGGCCGCACAGTCGGAGCTGGCGTTGTTGGCAAAATTGTTGAGTAATTAGATTTTAACGGGCCGTCTTAATTAAGGCGGTTCATTTTTTAACAAGAATATATCGGACTAAAAATATGGAACGTCAGAACATACGCATCAGGCTCAAGGCCTTTGATCACAGGATTCTTGATCATTCGACTCAGGAGATTGTGTCCACTGCCAAGCGCACTGGCGCGCAAGTGCGTGGGCCTATCCCGTTGCCTACCCGTATTGAAAAATTCACTGTGAATCGTTCACCGCATGTGAATAAAAAATCTCGTGAGCAATTTGAAATTCGCACCCATAAACGGATGCTCGATATTGTTGATCCGACGCCGCAAACTGTGGACGCGCTTATGAAGCTCGACCTTGCTACTGGCGTTGATGTTGAAATTAAGTTAGGAGCATAGCTATGACTGCTATCGCAGGCCGTACTGGTATTTTAGCAAAAAAACTTGGCATGACACGTATCTTTACAGATGAAGGTGTTGATGTTCCTGTGACTGTATTGTCACTAGAGGGTTGTCAGGTTGTCGCGCATAAAACAATTGATCGTGATGGTTACACTGCCCTTCAGCTTGGTTCTGGAACGGCAAAACCGAAACGGGTTTCTAAAGCTGAACGTGAACGTTTTTCCAAGGCTAAAGTTGCGCCCAAAATGAAACTTGTTGAGTTTCGTGTTGGTGAAGACAATATGATTGAAGTTGGCGCCCAGCTTTGTGCAGACCACTTTGTTGCGGGTCAAAAAATTGATGTGGCTGGCACATCAATTGGTAAAGGTTTTGCAGGGGCTATGAAACGTCATAACTTTAGTGGCCTTCGCGCAACCCATGGTGTGTCTATCTCTCATAGATCGCACGGCTCTACTGGCCAGTGTCAAGACCCGGGCAAAGTTTTTAAAGGCAAGAAAATGGCTGGCCATATGGGCGCTGTTCGTGTGACAACGCAAAATATCCAAGTTGCTCGTATTGACGCAGAAGATGGTCTTATTCTTGTTCGCGGTGCTGTGCCAGGTTCAAAAGGCGGTTGGGTTGAAATTCGCGATGCGAATAAAGGAACGAAAGTTTCTGATTTGCCAGTGCCTGGTAAGTTTAAGGCAGCGAATGCTCCTAAGGCCGAGAAAAAAGAAGAGACTCCTAAAACTGGTTTCGTTGACGCAGTTGTTCTTATTGATGGCATCGGCCCTAAAGGCGAAGAAGTTCTCGCGGCTGAAGGTGTAACGAGGCTAACACAAGTGGCGGCTTGGAGTGCTGACGACATCAAAGCTATCGAAGAAAAAATTGGCAAAGAAGGCGTTGTTGCCAAAGAGGAATGGGTTAAGCAAGCCAAGGAGATGATTGCAGGCGGCGAGCCGCGCGCAAAAGTTGACCAAGACCTAAAAGCAAAAATGCTTAAAGGCTCGGGTGAGGAAGAAGAGTAGTCATGAAACTTGATGTACAAACATTGGCAGCGAAAAAATCAGGGTCTGTGACCTTAGATAAAGCTGTATTTGGGTGCGAACCACGCAAAGATATTTTGCACCGCATGGTTCGCTATCAACTTGCAAAACGCCGCGCGGGTACGCATTTCGTGCAAGAGCGTAGTGATGTAAAGAAAACAACAAAACGTATTGGTCGCCAAAAAGGCGGTGGTACTGCTCGTCATGGTAATGGATCTGTATCCCAGTTTCGCGGCGGTGGTAAAGCCCATGGCCCGCGCGCGCGCGGGCACGCGCATAGCCTGCCGAAAAAAGTGCGTGCACTGGCGCTTCGCCACGCATTATCTGCAAAAGCAGGTGCTGGCGAGGTCATTATTTTGGATGATGTGGCTTTAAAAACTGCAAAAACATCTGATCTTAAAAAAACTTTGGGCAAGCTTGGTCTTGATAATGCTTTGATCATTAGCGGCACTGAAGTTGACGTTAATTTTTCCAAAGCAGCCCGTAATATTCCTAACCTCGACGTATTGCCGAGCCAAGGCGCTAATGTTTATGACATTCTTCGCCGTCATAAATTGGTTTTGACCAAACAAGCCATTATTGATTTGGAGGCTCGCCTAAAATGAGTATAAGTGCACGCCATTATGATACGATTGTTAGCCCTGTCATTACAGAAAAATCAACGATTGTATCTGAGCATAATCAGGTAATTTTTGAAGTTGCTATCGATGCAACGAAACCTGAAATTAAAGAAGCTGTTGAAACATTGTTCAAAGTCAGTGTGACAGCAGTCAATACCATGCGCGTTAAAGGTAAAACCAAGCAGTTTCGCGGAGTTGCTGGGCGCCGTAAAGATGTGAAAAAAGCAGTTGTAACGCTCAAAGATGGCGATTCAATTGATCTTTCCACTGGATTGTAGGAGACATTTGTGGCTTTAAAGACATTTAATCCAACATCGCCCTCACGCCGGGCTCTTGTGCAGGTTGACCGATCTGCCCTTTATAAGGGTAAGTCGGAAAAAAATCTGACCGTTGGTAAAACTAAAAAGGGTGGCCGTAACAATACTGGGCGTATCACAATGCGTCGTCAGGGCGGGGGACATAAACAGTCTTACCGTATTATTGATTTCAAACGCCGTAAATTTGACGTTCCTGCAACAGTTTTGAATTTGCAATATGATCCGAATCGAACTTCATTTATTGCGCTTATTGAATACGCGGATGGTGAGAAGGCTTATATCCTAGCGCCGCAACGTTTGCAGGCAGGTGACACTGTTATTGCTGGCCTTAATGTTGATGTAAAGCCGGGTAATGCGATGCCTTTACGCTCTATGCCTATTGGGACTATCATTCATAATGTTGAAATGAAGCCTGGCAAGGGCGGACAAATTGCGCGTTCTGCGGGGACATATGCGCAGCTTGTTGGACGTGATGGCGGCTATGCGCAGGTTCGTCTTAAGTCTGGCGAGCTTCGTATGATTCACCAAGAATGTCTGGCGAGTGTTGGCGCGGTGTCAAACCCTGACCACATGAACATCAATCTTGGTAAAGCTGGCCGTAAACGCTGGCTTGGCGTGCGCCCATCTGTTCGCGGCGTGGCCATGAACCCGGTTGATCACCCGCATGGTGGTGGTGAAGGCCGTACATCTGGTGGCCGTCATCCCGTGACGCCTTGGGGTAAGCCAACAAAGGGCGCGCGTACGCGGTCTAACAAATCAACTGATAAATACATTATTCGTTCGCGCCACGCGAAGAAGAAACGATAGGGTGAATTAGATATGCCACGTTCAGTATGGAAAGGCCCATTTGTTGATGGGTATTTGCTCAAAAAAGCAGCAAAAGCAAAAAATGAGGGCTCTCGTAAACCGATCAAAACTTGGTCGCGCCGTTCTACAATTATGCCGCAATTTGTCGGCCTGACATTTCAGGTTCACAATGGCAATAAATTTGTGCCTGTTCTTATTGATGAGGACATGGTTGGTCATAAACTTGGAGAGTTTTCTCCAACCCGTACTTATTATGGTCACGGCGCAGATAAAAAAACGAAGCGGTAGTCGATATGTCTCAGAAGAAAAATAAACGCCGCATTGCAGAAAACGAAGCTATGGCGAAACTTCGCATGCTTCGCACGAGCTCGCAAAAGCTTAATTTGGTTGCGCAAATGATCCGTGGTCAAAAAGTTCAAAAAGCATTGGATGATCTTACTTTTAGTCGTAAGCGTATTGCTAAAGACGTTTACAAATGTCTTTACTCCGCTGCGTCTAACGCTGAAAACAATCACGGCCTTGACCTTGATAACTTGGTTGTTGCCGAAGCATTCGTCGGCAAAAACCTTGTGATGAAACGCTTTCGCGCCCGTGCTCGCGGCCGGGGTGCTAAAATTTTGAAACCGTTTTCAGAGATTACAATCATCGTTCGGCAAGAAGAGGAGACTGTGTAATGGGTCAGAAGATTAATCCGATTGGCTTGCGCCTTGGTATTAACCGCACTTGGGAATCTCGTTGGTATGCGGGATCTGAGCGATATGGTGATTTATTGCATGAAGATATTGCAATTCGTAACTTCATTTTTGACAAGCTTAAAGCGGCTAGTATTGCGCGCGTTATTATTGAGCGCCCGCACAAAAAATGCCGCATCACGGTTTACACAGCGCGTCCTGGGATTGTAATTGGTAAAAAAGGTGCTGACATTGAAGTTTTGCGCAAAAAAATATCAACGATGACAAGTGCTGAAGTGTTTATCAATTTGGTTGAAGTGCGTAAGCCTGAGGTCGATGCGAATATCGTTGCTGACAGTATCGCCCAGCAGCTAGAGCGCCGTGTATCTTATCGCCGCGCGATGAAGCGCTCATTGCAGTCTGCTATGCGCATGGGCGCTATTGGCTGTAAAATGAAAGTTGGTGGTCGTCTTGGAGGGGCTGAAATCGCCCGTATTGAGCAATACCAAGAAGGCAGTGTGCCCTTGCACACGCTTCGTGCTGATATTGATTACGGAACGGCGCGAGCATCAACTGCATATGGTATTATCGGTATCAAAATTTGGATTAATAAAGGCGAGATCATGGAACATGATCCAGCTGCACACGACAAACGTATGAATGATCAAAGCAGCGGCGGTAATGGCCGTGGACGCCCAGGGGGACGCCCAGGGGGACGCCCAGGTGGCGATCGGGGCGGACGCCGTCCAGCTAGAAACTAGAAAGTAAGAAGATGTTACAGCCAAAACGTACAAAATACCGCAAGGCCCACAAAGGCCGAATTAAGGGTATGACCAAAGGCGGCGCTAGCCTTAACTTTGGATCTTATGGCCTTAAAGCTTTGGAGCCATCACGCGTGACTGCACGCCAAATCGAGGCGAGTCGTCGTGCAATTACCCGTCACATGAAACGGGCTGGACGCGTGTGGATCCGCATCTTTCCTGATGTGCCTGTGACTAAAAAACCAACCGAAGTTCGAATGGGCAAGGGTAAGGGTAGTGTTGAATTTTGGGCTGCTAAGGTTAAGCCTGGCCGCATTATGTTTGAAATTGATGGTGTTACAGATGAAGTCGCGCGCGAATCTTTACGTCTTGGCGCTGCGAAATTACCAATTAAGTGTAAAGTTGTTACCCGCCCGGGTGAGCAAACAGGAAGATAGAGGGTTATCATGAACGCAACAGATATACGCGCCATGAGCGAAGATCAGATTTCGGAAGAACTTCTGAAACTGAAAAAAGAACAATTTAACCTGCGCTTTCAGCAGGCAACGGGTCAGCTTGAGAAAACGGGCCAATTTCGGATTGTCCGCCGCGATATTGCGCGCTTTAAGACAATTATGAATCAAGCTAAAGCAGCGAAGAAGTAGGATAAGAAGATGCCAAGACGTATATTACAAGGTGAAGTCGTTAGCGACAAAGGCAATAAAACAGTTGTGGTTCAGGTCAACCGGACGTATTTACATCCTTTGCTGCGTAAAACTTTGCGGAAGTCTAAAAAATATCATGCGCATGATGAAAAGAATGAGTGCAAAATGGGTGAAACTGTCCGCATTCAAGAATGTCCGCCGCGCTCAAAATTGAAACGCTGGGAAGTGGTTAAGGGCTAAGTTAAGCCAAGTTATTTTTCTTAATAAGGTAAGAGGTCTGTTATGATTCAGATGCAATCAAATTTAGAAGTTGCCGATAATTCGGGTGCGCGCCGCGTTCAATGTATTAAAGTGCTTGGCGGTTCACACCGCCGCTATGCAAGTGTTGGCGATACAATCGTTGTTTCTATTAAAGAAGCGACGCCGCAAGGCCGCGTAAAAAAGGGCGAGGTTCGCCGCGCAGTTGTTGTGCGCGTGCGCAAAGATATTCAGCGTGCTGATGGCAGTGTTATCCGTTTTGACGGCAACGCAGCTGTGATCGTAAATAACAATGGAGAAATGATGGGTACTCGTATTTTTGGCCCTGTTCCGCGCGAGCTTCGCGCTAAGAATCATATGAAAATCATCTCTCTTGCTCCAGAGGTATTATAATGGCTGCTAAGATTAAAAAGGGCGATTATGTTCAGGTCATTTCTGGTTCTCTAAAGAACGGTAAAGGCAAAAAAGGTGAAGTTCTTCAGGTTTTCACAAGAGAAAACCGTGTGCTTGTCGCAGGTATTAACATGGTCAAACGCCATGTGCGCCCGACGCAAGAAGACCCAGAGGGCGGCGTCAAACGGTTTGAAGCCCCTATCAGTATTTCAAATGTTGCGCATTTGGATCCCAAGGATGGCAAACCGACACGCGTTGGTTTTAAATCCCTTAAAGACGGGAAAAAAGTTCGCGTAGCAAAACGTTCAGGAGAAGTGATCGATGACTAAAGATTACGAGCCAAGATTAGCTACGCGCTACCGAGAAACAATTCGTGCCAAAATGAAAGAGAAATTTGGTTACACAAATGATATGCAAATTCCGCGCATCACCAAAGTTGTCCTTAATATGGGCGTTGGCGAAGCTGTGGGTGACAGTAAAAAGATCAAAGGCGCATTGTCTGATATGGAATATATTGCAGGGCAAAAGCCTGTCGCGACTATTGCTAAAAATTCTATCGCAACCTTTAAATTGCGCGATGGCATGAATATCGGAACAAAGGTGACATTGCGCCGTAACCGAATGTATGAATTTATTGACCGTCTTACCAATGTGGCTTTGCCGCGTGTGCGCGATTTTCGTGGCTTGAATAGCAAAAGCTTTGATGGCAATGGCAATTTTGCCATGGGTATAAAAGAACAAATCGTATTTCCTGAAATTGATTATGATAAAGTGGATCAAATTCGCGGAATGGACATTGTTGTTTGTACAACAGCAAAAATAAATGAAGAAGCAAAGGCACTACTGGCCGAGTTCAGTTTCCCGTTTAAGAAGTAAACAATCTGGATTAACGCAGTAGGCAAAGCGGGCCCCTCTAAACAAAGGTGGTAAAGCCCAGCAAATGGAGAAGTAAATGGCTAAAGTTAGCTCGGTCGAGCGTAATGAAAAAAGAAAAAAACTTGTTGCGCGCTATGCCGATAAGCGCGCGCAATTAAAAGAGATTGCTCGCAATAAGGAATTGCCCGTTGAGGAGCGTTTTGCAGCACAGATTAAATTATCTAAATTGCCGCGTAACTCTGCGCCTTCACGGGTTCGCAACCGTTGTCAAATTAGCGGTCGCCCGCGTGGGTATTACCGTAAAATGAAAATGTCCAGAATTGCCCTTCGTGAACTTGGTTCACAAGGTCTTTTGCCTGGTCTTGTTAAGTCTAGTTGGTAGGGGGGAAATATGTCTTTTAGTGATCCTATCGGGGATATGCTCACCCGTATTCGTAACGCGTTGATGCGCGGCAAAGCAAAATGTGAAACACCTGCTTCAAAAATGCGCGGACGCGTTCTCGATGTACTTGTCGATGAAGGTTATATTCGTGGCTATAACGAAATCGAAACCAATGGTTTTTCCAGCTATGAAATTGAGCTTAAATATTATGAAGGCGAGCCTGTTATTCGGGAAATCTCGCGCGTGTCTAAACCTGGCCGCCGTGTGTATTCATCCGTGAAAAGTTTGCCACAAATCCGTAACGGTCTTGGAATTTCTATCCTCTCGACTCCTAAAGGTGTTATGTCTGACGATGTAGCGCGCCAGGAAAATGTCGGTGGCGAAATTCTTTGCCAAGTGTCTTAGGGGGGATCATGTCAAGAATTGGAAAAAATCCTGTCTCTGTACCAGTTGGCGTTACTTTGGCGCAAAATGGTCAAGAGGTTACAGTTAAAGGCCCCAAGGGCGAGCTTAGCTTTACCCTGCCTAAATCTATTCGCGGCGCGCTTGAAGACGGCGCATTTGTAATCAAACCTGTGAATGAAACCAAAGAAGCCCGTTCAATGTGGGGCATGTCCCGCACAATGGTGGCAAACCTTATTGAAGGCGTTATAAACGGGTATAAGAAAAACCTAGAACTTCGCGGCGTTGGCTATCGTGCGCAGCTTAAAGGGCGTAATTTAACTATGCAACTTGGTTTTTCACATGATGTGAATTACAGTCCGCCTGAAGGTATTACCATTGCTGTGCCAAAACCGACCATCATAGAGGTGAGCGGTCTTGATAAGCAAAAAGTTGGTCAAGTGGCCGCCGAAATTCGTGCATATCGTAAACCTGAGCCATATAAAGGCAAAGGGGTTCGTTATGAGGGCGAGTTTGTAAGGTCTAAAGAAGGTAAGAAGAAGTAAGATGAAAACCGTTAGACAAAAAATGAAAAACCGCGCTGCTCGTGTGCGTCGCCGTTTAAAGAAAAATGCAAATGGCCAAGCACGCCTCTCTGTTTTTCGCAGCAATAAAAATATTTCTGCGCAAATCATTGATGATGCGAAAGGTGTTACTTTGGCATTTGCTTCCACATTGGAAAAAGCGCACAAAGGAAAAGGCTCTGACGCTGCGGCGGCAAGTGCTATTGGGAAATTGATAGGCGAGCGTGCCGTTACAGCTGGCGTTAAAGATGTTATCTTTGATCGGGGCGGTTATTTGTATCACGGCCGGGTGAAAGCCCTTGCCGTAGCGGCCCGTGAGGCCGGACTAAAGTTTTAGGAGTAAGATATGGCTCGCAACGAAGAAAATAATAAACGTGGTGGCGGCAGAGGCCGTGGCCGCGAAGAAGATGACGGCTTTAGCGATCGTCTTGTACACATTAACCGGGTTGCCAAAACCGTTAAAGGTGGCCGCAATATGAGCTTTGCCGCTCTTGTTGTGGTTGGCGATGAAAAGGGACGTGTTGGTTTTGGCAAGGGGAAAGCTCAAGAAGTACCAGAAGCTATCCGCAAGGGCACTGAGCTTGCCAAGAAAAGCCTTATCCGTGTGCCGCTTCGCGAAGGGCGTACACTACACCATGATGGCAAAGGCCGTCACGGCGCTGGTAAAGTAACTTTGCGTGCTGCTCCTCCAGGGACTGGCGTGATTGCTGGTGGCCCAATGCGCGCAGTGCTTGAGATGCTCGGTGTTCAAGACGTTGTAACGAAATCCACTGGTAGCTCAAATCCGTACAACATGGTTAGGGCAACTTTTGACGCGCTTAAGCGCCAAGAGAGCCCGCGCACGATTGCGAACAAACGCGGCAAAAAAATTGGTGATATAGTTGGTCGTCGTCAAGATGGTGTTTCAGCTCCTGAAGTTGTTGAAACTGCATCTGAAGCATAGGTATAGCGAGATTTTATTATGGCTAAAGCAGCTAAAAAGAAAACATTAACCGTTCGCCAAACTGGTAGTTCTACGCGCCGTCCAAAAACGCAGCACGCGACTTTGGTTGGCCTTGGGCTTGGCCGAATTGGCAAACAGCGAATATTAGAAGACACACCATCCATTCGCGGTGCTATCAGCAAAGTGGCACATATGGTAGAAATTATTGAGAACTAGTCCTTTGAAATATAAGGCTGTTTCTTTTAGGAGACGATCATGCGATTAAATGAACTTAGCGATAATCCGGGCGCAACAAAAGCGCGCAAACGTGTTGGCCGTGGTATTGGCTCTGGCAAAGGTAAAACAGCTGGACGCGGTGTTAAAGGTCAAAAATCTCGCTCAGGCGTTGCGATTAAAGGTTTTGAAGGTGGGCAAATGCCTATTTACCAACGCCTTCCAAAGCGCGGGTTTAATAAACCAAACCGTAAGAAATTTGCGGAGCTTTCTATCCGCCGTCTTGGCCAAGCTATCGAAGCTGGTGTTTTAAATCTTAAGAAAGATGTTGATGCGTCTGCGCTTGTTCACGCTGGTGTTATTCGCCGTGCTCATGAGGGTATTCGTCTTATCGGTACGGGTAAATTGTCGACAGCAGTGAAACTTGTTGTGACTGGCGCAACGCCTGGCGCAACTAAAATCGTTGAAAAAGCCAAAGGCTCCGTCACGATTGTTGAAAGTAAGCCAAGTGTTGAAAAAACAGACAAGCCTGCTCCTACCCCCCAAAAAACGGCCCCCCAAAAAACGGCCCCTAAAAAAGCGAAGAAAAAGGATGATGCCGAAGCGCGCCACATTCCTTATTGGGAAGTTGTGAAAAAATATGATAAAAAAGCCGACGAAGATGTTGTTCGCAAAATTGTCAATTATTGCGGAATTGCCCTTAATAGCCGTGATGGTAAATTTGTCGCGTGTACGGACGAAGAAGAGCGCAATACGGTTCGTGATGGTTTCATCAAGAAAAAACTTGCCCTTAAAGGTAAAGACGAAGAGCTTGACGAAAAAGTCATGGCTGTTTGTGAGCAAATGAAAAAAGATCGATTTAAGAACCGCGTTGTTTTCTATTATTTACTTGCGCAAAACGAAAACAAGCTTGGCGATCTTTAAATCAGGTGTTTGGTTCCTATATAGAGGCCACTATCTTATAAGGAAATATTATGGCGTCAGCGTCTGAACAACTTGCGAGCAATATGAACCTTGGGTCTTTTGGTAAGGCCAAAGAGCTCCAGAAACGTATTTTGTTTACTTTGCTGATCCTTGTTGTCTACCGAATCGGGACTTTTATACCAGTTCCAGGCGTCGACATGTCTTCCTATTCGCAAATTTTTAGCACGGGTAGTGCTGGCGGCGGCGCTGCGGGTGGTTTTGCCACGCGTATGAATTTATTTGCGGGTGGTGCTGTGGAACGCATGGCTGTCTTTGCCCTGAACGTGATGCCCTATATTACCGCGTCCATTATCATGACTTTGATGAAAGGCTCTGTGCCTTCTCTCAAAGCACTTGAGAAAGAAGGCGCGCAGGGGAATAAACAAATCAACCAATACACGCGGTATTTGACAGTATTTTTGGCTGCTTTCCAAGCTTATGGTATAGCCCGTTGGCTGGAAGGGTCTGGTTTTGTGATTAGTCCAGGGCTGTTTTTTCAAGCAACAACAGTAATTACGCTTGTGGGTGGCACTATGTTTTTGATGTGGTTGGGCGAGCAAGTAACGGTGCGCGGCATTGGCAATGGTGTGTCTTTGATCATTTTAGCTGGAATTGTTGCCGAGCTTCCCAAAGCTTTATTTCAAACTTTTAATCTCAATGAAAAGGGCTCTATTTCTGGAACTTTGCTGCTTGTGCTTGTTGTTATGTTTGTTGGAATGGCTTTGCTTATTGTTTTTGTTGAGCGCGCGCAGCGGCGCCTCCTCATTCAATACCCAAAGCGGCAAGTTGCTGGCGGTAAAATGTTTGGTGGGGATAGTTCCTTTTTACCACTCAAACTAAATGCGGCTGGTGTTATCCCGCCGATTTTTGCGTCCTCCCTTTTGATGCTGCCAACTATGGCAGGCGCAGCTTTTGCCACAAGCGGGCCTGAGTGGGTGCGTACCGTTTTAGCGGTAACGGGTTATGGTTCTCCTCTTTACTTAATCATTTATGCAGTATTGATTATTTTCTTCTGCTTTTTCTATGTACCTTACGTTTTTAAACCAGATGATACGGCAGATAATTTACGTAATCATGGCGGGTTTTTGCCAGGTATTCGCCCAGGAGCGCGCACGTCCGAGTATTTGTCTTATGTGTTAAACCGCCTTACATTTATTGGTGCGCTTTATGTTGCTTTCGTCGTGATTGTGCCAACGATGTTAATTTCTAAAAACGCCAATATTCCGCCAAGTGTTCAACAACTTATTAGCGGTATGTCACTTTTGATTATCGTGTCCGTGACACTGGATACCGTAGCGCAAGTTCAATCTCATTTGGTAGCCCATCAATATGAAGGCCTTATCAAAAAGTCCCGTATGGGACGGCGTAGAAAGCGTTAGGGGGCGTATGAATATTGTATTGTTTGGCCCGCCCGCTGCGGGCAAAGGCACACAAGCTAAGATTATAACGAAAGATCGTGGATTTTTGCAGCTCTCCACAGGTGATATGCTTCGCACCGCCCGTTTATCTGGCTCCGAACTTGGCAAAAAAGTTGCTGGTATAATGGACCGGGGTGATCTGGTTTCTGATACAATCGTTATTGCGCTTATCGAAGAGCAACTTGATAACAATAAAGATGCACCAGGATTTATTTTTGATGGTTTCCCGCGCACGGTGAAGCAAGCAAAAGCGCTTGATAACAGTCTTAAAGAACGCGGAATGACAGTGGACAGTGTTATTCGTCTCTGTGTTGACGACACTGTCCTTATAGGGCGCATTCAAAAACGGTTTTTGGAAGAAGGCCGTAAAGACGATAATGTGGAAAGTTTCAAAATCCGCCTTGGTAATTACAATAAACAAACAGAGCCATTGCTGCCTTTTTATGCGGCGCAAGGAAAACTTGCCGAAGTCGATGGACTGGCAGATATTGAAACCGTAGCGGAACATGTAGCGCGCGTTCTTGATATGCATGGTAAAGGGAAAGAATATACCGAAGTATTCGGGTTTTGGAAAAAAATACGGGCAAGTATTGGTGTGTAAAATTTGTGGTAAAAAATGTGAAATAGGCCATTTGTAGTGTTGACCTATGACACAGAAAGAATATAAGTATCCGTTTTCAAGAAATTGGTTTATACAACGTCCATTTCGTATGGGTAATTGTGGTTTTAAGGCGGGTTTTGCGAGTAAGGAATTTTAAGGAGGCCAATGTGGCACGGATTGCAGGTGTAAACATACCAACAAACAAGCGCGTTTTAATTGCGCTGACATACATTCACGGCATTGGCCCGCACAAATCAAAGCAGATTTGTGAAGCCATTGGCATTGCGCCAGAGCGCCGCGTACAAGAGCTCAGTGACGCTGAAGTGTTGCAAATTCGTGAAGCTGTAACGGGCGGTGATCATTTGGTGGAAGGTGATCTTCGCCGCGAGATATCTATGAACATTAAACGTTTGATGGATATGGGTAATTACAGAGGTCTGCGCCATCGTCGCGGTTTGCCTGTTCGCGGGCAACGTACACACACAAATGCTCGCACACGCAAAGGCCCAGCGAAAGCAATCGCTGGCAAGAAAAAATAAGGATAGGGCAAAGCAATGACTAAAGAACAGGGTCGCGTCCGCCGCGCTGATAGAAAAAATATTACAACAGGTGTTGCGCACATTAACGCAACATTTAACAATACAAT
This sequence comes from Robiginitomaculum sp., assembly GCA_965224735.1. GTDB lineage: Bacteria > Pseudomonadota > Alphaproteobacteria > Caulobacterales > Maricaulaceae > Robiginitomaculum_A. Next base: position 823,211 of record OZ245059.1, read on the forward strand.
GGTTACAATTACCGACACTCAGGGCAATTCGATTGCATGGTGTAGTGCAGGTGCTATGGGTTTTAAAGGCTCTCGTAAATCAACGCCATATGCGGCGCAAATCGCCGCTGAAGAAGTTGCACGCAAAGCACAAGAGCATGGTATGACAACTTTGGAGATCAATGTTAACGGACCAGGTTCTGGCCGCGAGAGCGCTATTCGCGCATTGGGGGCTGCTGGTTTCACCATCACTACTATTCGCGACGTAACACCTATTCCGCACAATGGTTGTCGTCCGCCAAAACGTCGCCGCGTATAACTGGCAATAAATATTATTGAGGCTTTTGCCTCGAACTTAACTTTTAAAAGGGGTCCACAGTGATTGAAAAAAACTGGCAAGAACTAATTCGCCCGATTAATCCTCATATTGATCTTGGCCGCGATCCATTGCGCCAAGCGACTATTATCGCAGAACCGTTAGAGCGCGGCTATGGCATGACGCTTGGCAATGCTTTGCGCCGTGTTTTATTGTCGTCTTTGCAAGGATCTGCTGTATCGGCTGTACAAATTGATGGTATTTTGCACGAGTTTACATCTATTCCAGGTGTTCTGGAAGACGTGACCAATATCGTTCTGAATCTTAAAGGCCTTGCTGTACACATGCATTCTGAGGGGCCTAAGCGTTTACTTTTGAAGAAAAAAGGGCCAGGCCTTGTTACGGCTGCTGATATCGAAGAAACTGCAGATGTTGAAATTCTTAATCCCGACCATGTTATTTGTACACTGGACGAGGCTGCGGATCTTCGCATGGAACTAACGGTCACAACTGGCAAGGGTTATGTGGTTGCTAACACATTGCGCAAAGAAGACGCGCCGATTGGCCTTATTGCTATTGATGCTCTTTATAGCCCCGTTAAGCGCGTTGCTTATCGTGTTCAAGATACACGCGAAGGCCAAGTGCTTGATTATGATAAACTCATTATCGACATTGAAACAAATGGCACGGTAACGCCAGAAGACGCGATTGCATATGCTGCGCGTATTTTGCAAGACCAGTTCCAAGTGTTTGTCAATTTCGATGATCCCGAAGATATTGGCCGCGGCGAAGAAAAACCTGAGCTTGACTTTAATCCAACGCTTTTGCGCAAGGTTGATGAGCTTGAACTTTCTGTTCGCTCTGCTAATTGCCTCAAGAATGACAATATTGTTTATATCGGTGATTTGATCCTCAAAACTGAAGCTGAAATGCTCCGCACGCCAAACTTTGGCCGTAAGTCCCTTAACGAGATCAAAGAAGTGCTTGCTGCTATGGGTCTTCATCTTGGTATGGACGCGCCGAATTGGCCACCAGAAAATATCGAAGAACTTGCTAAAAAACACGTTGATCAATACTAAGCTGATCAGCCAAGAATAAGGAATATCGCCATGCGCCATCGCATTGCTCATCGCAAACTTAATAGAACGTCGTCACACCGTAAAGCGATGTTTGCCAACATGTCTTCAAGCCTCATTGAGCATGAGCAAATCGTAACGACTTTGCCAAAAGCAAAAGAGTTGCGTCCATTCGTTGAAAAGCTGATTACGCTTGCTAAAAAAGGTGATCTTGGGTCGCGCCGTCTTGCCATAGCCCGCACGCGCAATCCTGAAATGGTCAAAAAAATGTTTGATGTTCTTGGCCCGCGTTATAAAGACCGCCAAGGCGGATATTGCCGCGTGCTTAAAGCTGGGTATCGTTATGGCGATAATGCGCCAATGGCTGTTATTGAATTTGTTGATCGTGACGTTGACGCTAAAGGTGCAACAGATCGTGCCAGAATGGCCGCATCTGAATCAGAAAACGCGTAAATAATTATATTTTTTTAAAGTTTACTGCATAAACCCGCCCACTGTGGCGAGTTTATTGCTATTATAGTTAGGATGTTCTATTTTTGGGCAGAAGGTAAACTATGGAGGCCTTTGTGGGTACATTGTTTAAGACAGTTATTTTTGGCAGTCTTTTGCTAACCTTTTTTGCGCCAAGTGTGGCTATGGCAGATAGTAGCCCAGTACTATTAATCGAAACAGGGCCAAGCGATAAACCTGAATATCGCCGTATGGTGTATGTGAAATATCTTAGTGGCAATGATGTTAGCGCGAATTACAAAGCCTATAATCGACGCGAATTTATAAACCTGATTGATAAAGGTGTGTCGGACCGTGTTGAGCAGTGTGCCCGCGGGATGGCGACTTCTCTGTCCGAAATTATAGCCTTTGAGAAAGATGAGGACAAACGTAAACGCCGTGGCCAAGCGCCTGAAACCCGTTCATTTTGTATTAAAAATGTAGGGAATTGGAGTGCTAAAAATAAAGATGTCTATTTAGACCCGATTTTTGCCTCAATGCCTTATGTTAAAGGTGGTCGTTAGGCCAATCGTTTTAGCGCGGCGTCTTTGCGCATATATTACATAATATATGTATGGCCTTTGTGTTAGATGGCCTTTGTGTTAAATGGATTTGGTTTTTCTTACCTTTGTTTGGCTTTGTCCATTCTAGCTTTACTCTGTCTTTACTCTGTGCCAAGCGGTAACTAAGCCGTTCATTTCCAAAATACTGACATGATGCCCCTGTCTGGCAATGTGTGAGTTTGTGTTTATGATGCCAGTATAAAAGAGATGGACTTGCGAAGAAAAAAGCCCTTAAGGCCGTAGTAGACGACCTCATCAAAGGTAGGATGGAAGCTATAATATGATCCGTAATTAGGGGTTTACATAGCTATATTTTGGCATAGGAATAATCCCTATGTTCAGTGATGCCCCCCCCACAATAATTTCTGCAAAATCAGAGGTACCCGTTTTTGTTTTTTGCGACCATGCGACCAATCACATACCCTATGAATTTGAAAAATTAGGACTATCAGATAAAGATTTAAACCGCCACATCGCTTGGGATATTGGCGCAGCAACCCTCACACGCCAAATCAGTAACACTTTCGGCGCCGCGAGTTTGTTGGCAGGGTTTTCTAGGCTTCTTATTGACCCAAATCGCGATCTTAACTCGCCTGGACTTATTCCAAAAATTAGCGACGCCCTGCCTATTCCTGGCAATCAAAATCTAAACCAAACGCAAATTAATGTACGCATAGAGCAATTTTATAAGCCATATCACCAAGCGCTTGAAATTGAATTTGATAAATTAACGGCACGTTTCTTCGACCCACTTATTGTGTCCGTACACAGTTTTACACCGCAAATGGCAAGTGGAGAAAAACGCGACTTAGATATCGGCCTCTTGTGGAAAGTTGACAAAGAAAAAGCCCTGCGTATCAAGGCCGAAATCGAAAGCATCTACCCCTACCAGGTCGGCCTCAATAAACCATATTCGGCTTTAAAATTAAACCATACTATAGACAAGCACATTATCCCGCGAGGGTTGCGCCATATTACATTTGAAGTCAAACAGGATTTAATTGACACCAAAGCCAAAGTAAAAAAAATGGCAAACCATCTCTCCAAAGTTTTGGCACATTTTATACGGAGCCATTGATGCAAAACAAGCATTTCGTAAACGGCAAAGACATGTATGAAAATTACCCTGATGGTCTCTCGCACGCTCTATTGGGGCTAGGCTGTTTTTGGGGCGCAGAGCGGTTATTCTGGGAACTTGGCGGCGTTTATGTAACTTCGGTTGGCTATGGCGGCGGGGGTACGGACAATCCAGATTATGAGCAAGTATGTTTGGGCACTACAGGCCATGCCGAACTTGTCTATATTGTTTTCTCACAAGATAGTCTACCCTATGCCGAGCTTTTGAAAATCTTTTTTGAAAGCCATGATCCAACCCAAGGCAATCGCCAAGGCAATGATACTGGCACCCAATACCGCAGTATCATTTATACTCATAATAAAGGGCAAGAAGAAGCCGCAAAGTCAGTTAAAATGCTCTACGATATGACTTATAAAAAAGCTGGGAAAAACCCAATAACTACGCAAATATTGCCAATGCCGAAATATTATCCTGCTGAAAATTATCATCAGCAATACCTGGCCAAGAACCCAGACGGCTATTGCCATATCGGCGGCACAGGTATTAATTGCCCTATTTTAGAGTCTGTGGACAATTAGGATTGGGTTTAATGGGGGTTCATAATTTTATTGACGGCATCCGCGCCAGCCATTTCAGTTTTTCCCATAATTTCCGCTTCTTTTTGTGCCCAGAGCCGTTTCTGATATTTGGATGAAATCACATCCGTAATCACCAAAACACCAACAATAAGATAGAAAGTCGCTTTAGACATAGCTTCAATCGGGTATGTAAACAGCGTTAGATGCGCAAGATGCGCTCCATCTGTTACGAGCAATACGCCAACCATAAATAAAATGAAAAGCCCCATCACTTCATACATACGGTTTTTCTTTAAAAAATTTGTCACAGCACCTGCCATGAGCATCATCGCTATGCCTGAAATAATAATGGCAATCGCCATGAGCGGCACTTGGTAAACAACCGACCCATCTGCAGTCTTCGTATTGGCTATCGCCATGGCGGAAAGAATAGAGTCAAAGGAAAACACAAGGTTCATAAGCACAATAAAAGATATGGCTTTTATAACCGAGTTTTTACCTGTGCCTTCGCTATGTTCAATATGCTCAACAGTAAGCATGTGGGTAATTTCTTTGACGGCCGTATAAATAATGAATCCGCCGCCCAAAAGCGTAACAAGGGATTGCAAAGTAAAATGCCCTGAAATTATTTTTGGCAGATCGATGTTAAACAATCTCCCGCTTAACAACGTAAAAGATTTTACAATAATGATTAGCAAAACAATGCGCAAAAGTACTGCGATACCGATGCCCCAACGCCGCACTCTTGGCGCGTCTTTCTCGCCAACCTTATTAGCCTCAATGGCAATATAGAGGAGATTGTCAAAACCAAGTACAGCTTGTAATAAGATCAGCATTAAGAGTGTGAACAAGCTTTCCATTGTTAATAATTCGGCCATATTATCCTCCCAAAAAAATTATGACTTTACTCATAATCTGATTTGCCCCCGCCTGACAAGAGCGTTAGAGAGAGAGAACTGTAGATTAGGACAACCCTTAGATTAGGACAACCCTTTATGACCGATATTCTCCCCTTTAGCGGCGCGGCGCTCGACCTTGCAGAAAATGAGCGCAGCCACGAGCAATTACACGCTTTTACCAATGCAAAAAATGCCCGCGCGCTTTTATTTCACCATGGCGAGATATTAACCGGTAAGGATGGCCGTCCCATTTTTTTAGAACCCATGAAGATGAAGGGCACACATCTTTATGACCCTGGCCCTATATTTTTAGGGCTTGATGGCAAAATTCCTGTTTTTGCGTTTTCTTTTTCAAAACCCGAAGAAGCACTCGCACTGGTCAAAGGCTCTAAATTTGTCCCCATACGCGGAATGGCCAGCCAAGCCAAGCCCAAAGACTTGGCGCTTGCAGGTAAAGCAAAATCCCTAATTGATTGGCACCGCTTTCACCTCTTTTGCGCCGCGTGCGGGCAAAAGAGCGAGCCACGTCTTGGCGGAATTATGCGCAAATGCCCGTCCTGTAATACGGATCATTATCCGCGCGTAAACCCAGTTGTTATCATGTTCATTACCAATGGAGATAATTGCCTGCTAGGCCGCTCGCCAGGCTGGCCCGATGGTGCCTTTTCTGCACTGGCAGGATTTGTCTCTCCAGGCGAGAGTATTGAAGAGGCATGCAAACGTGAAGTTATGGAAGAGGTTGGCGTGCGCGTTGATACTATCAGTTATAAATTCTCGCAGCCTTGGCCTTTTCCAAGCCAGCTTATGATCGGTCTCTTTTGCGAAACCTCAGACACAACTTTGAAAATAAACAAAACAGAGCTCGACACGGCAGACTGGTTTTACAAAGAAGATGTCCGTGGTGTTTTCGCAGGTACAAATAACAGATTTTTGTGTCCGCCCGATTTTACCATTGCCCACCATTTAATGAAGCTTTGGCTAAAGGACTAACTTACTGCTAGATCTATCTTGCTAAAATAGCGCTTTTAAGAGGTGCAAGCAATAGCCCGCCATCATTATTGGGCGCGATAGCAAGGGGTGCAAACAAATGAAAACTAAGAGCGCCGCTCATGATCGTAAGCCCGCGCAGAATGTATTTAATGCTATTTTTCATCACTGTGCTCCAAAAACAGTTGGCCAATTTTTATCGCCCTGCTCGATAAATTTATCCATATGTTTAAGCCAGAGTTGTTTAATTTGACTGTTGATGTTTAAAAATAAACGCCCGTCTTTTATTGTCCAATGCTTTGGCTTGCCTTTCGCCAATTTATTATTGGCCAGCGCCCATGCGCAATAACCGCCATAAGCTGGCTCATATTTCTCTGGCTCTTTGATAAAAGTTTCCAAATTGGTTTTTGTGGCGAACTGCCAGCGAACTCCTTTCCAGTTAACGGAAATCTTAGGAGATCCTTTAATAAGGTTGCCTTGATAAAAACTCAAAATATCATACCCACCTACGGCTAAATTATTACGCCACGACGTATAGATTTCATCGGACTTTGCGTAAGAATTTGTTGCAATAGCTGTGCTTGCCCCAAGCAATGAAAGGGCGATGGCGCATGAAATTAGTATTCTTTTCATAAAATTTTCAATCAATTTATTGATTCTGTTTATATATGTGTAGCAGGTAAGAATCAAATCAAACTAGGGTCTGTGAGCTTTCGTTACCCATTTCGCATTTCATCTGCTTTATAAGTACCAAGCATGTGAATACTTTCTGTAAAAAACGTGAGTTCTTCCATGGCGTGCTTCATCGCTGTTTCTTCTGGGTGCGCTTCAACATCGGCATAAAATTGGGTTGCCGTAAAACTACCCTCTACCATATAGCTTTCAAGCTTGGTCATATTAATCCCATTGGTGGCGAACCCGCCCATAGCCTTGTAAAGAGCGGCTGGTAAATTACGTACTTTAAATACGAAACTGGTGACGACTTTCCCGCTACCAAATTTTGGAATTTGTGCCTGCCTTGCCAAAGTTAAAAACCGGGTTGTATTATGGGTTTCATCTTCGATATTACTTTCCAATACATCTAAATTATAAATCTCGGCCGCTAGGGAGGATGCGATCGCAGCGATAGACTTGTCGCCAGAGGTTTCAACGCGCTGCGCTGCGCCAGCCGTATCCAAATCTGCACGCGCGACAATGTCCCAATCTTTAAGCCTATTGCGCACTTGTGAAAGCGCCATAGGATGTGAATAGGCCGTTTTTATATCCGTGCGTTTTGTGCCGCGCAGACCAAGTAAATTGTGATGCACGGACAAATAATGTTCTTCTACAATTGATAGTTTGCCGTTCGGCAATAAATGGTAAATATCCGACACGCGCCCCGCGAGAGAATTTTCCACAGGAACCATAGCAAGCTTGGCATCGCCCGCCCGAACAAGCGCAAAAGCATGAGCAAAACTGCGGCATTGTACCGCTTCATAATCAGGATGATACTGCGTACAAGCAAGGTGTGAAAATGCCCCTGGCATGCCTTGATAAACAATTATTTTATTCATGATGGTATCCTAAAATTTACCCAATATTTGCATGCGCGCCCGCTCTAAATCCTCTGGCGTATCCACCCCCTCAGGTGCAGTCGTTATAATAGCCGCATCAATACGCATGCCTGCTTCAAGAGCGCGCAACTGCTCAAGCCGTTCGCGTTTCTCTAGGGGTGATGGTTGCAAGGCACAGAACTTATCAAGGGCCGCGCGGCGATAAGCATAAAGCCCTACATGATGAAATACGCCGCCATCGCCACTCGGCGCGCTAGCGCGCGTAAAATATAAGGCGCGTCCCCGATTTAGCGTTTCCATACTCAGCACTGCTTTGACAACATTAGGATCAGCGATCTCGCGACTATCCAATGTTTCAACGGCTAATGTTGCGATATCGCACTGGGGCACATTTTGCAAAACATCAACGGCTTTTATTATCGCAAGTGGGTCAAGACCTGGTAAATCACCTTGCACATTTACAACACAGTTATAACGCCATTTCGGGTCAATCATTTCGGCGGCAACTCTGATGCGGTCCGTACCAGATGGCAGGCCAGGATCAGTGAGAACCGCTGTTCCGCCTACGGCCCTAACTGCGATTGCCACTTCTTCTTCGCTACACGCAATAATAACTGGACCAATATTTGCAGCCTTTGCCCGCTCCATAACGTGGACGATCATCGGCACCCCGCCAATATCTTTGAGCGGTTTTCCTGGAAGACGGCTAGACGCCATACGGGCAGGAATAACCAAAAGTGGTGTTAATTTATCATGCTGCAAAGTCTTCATACTCCCTTTAGCCATGAGAAGAGGGGTTTGCCAAGACGTTATAGAGAATTTTTACTGGATTTAACCCAGAAAAAGGTTTGCACGCAATACCGTTTTTTTATAGTATGGAAGAGAAATTGCACGGCTCGTCCACCTACCGTTAAAGATGTGTACAAAGCGGCGGGAATAAAGGAAGAAAAATATGAGTGATCTGTTTTTTAATAAAATAGCTGGAGCAATGCTCGCATCGGTATTAGGGTTTATAGGTATTAATAAATTTTCTGGCATTGTTGTTCATCCAGATGAACTAAAGTCTGCTGAATTTGCATATTCTATAGTGAGCAATGACGCACCAAAACACACTGAAAAAACAGCACCCGTTCCCTTTCCAAGCCCGCTTTGGATCGCATCACAAAATACTGAAAAGGGTAAAAAGATTTTCAAAAAATGTACGTCTTGCCACAATGCAAACAATGGTGGCAAAAACACAACTGGTCCTGCTCTATGGAATATTGTTGGCCGACCTAAAGGTAGCGCAGACCATTTTAAATATTCTGCAGGCATGCTTGCAAAAGGCGGTAATTGGGAAATAGAAGATTTGGACACGTTTTTAACGAAACCAAAAGACTTTATTCCAAAAACCAAAATGGGCTTTAACGGTCTTAAAAAAGAAGAAGACCGTGCTGCGCTTATTGCTTATTTGCGTTCACGGTCCGATAACCCCATGGAAGCCTTAACGGCAGTATCCTCCCCTGTGCAACCTGTGCAACCTGTGCAAATGGACGTTCCGACTGACCACGAAGTGCCAATGCTCAAAGAAGTGCCAATGCCCAAACAAGAAACAGCCGAGCACGACGCCCCTAAAACAGATGGCCACTAACCCTCTAGATGTACAGTCTCTGTATTAAATGGTATTACGTTATCATTGCAAGAGAAGGCCGTATATATGGGACTGAACCGCCCCAGGTTTGCTGGAGGTTCCTGGGTCTACGCCCTAAAGACTATCGGTAATTAATCTATGAGAAGCGCCAAGATAGTCGACGCTTTGCATTTCCATGAGCCTGGATGCGGTGCGGGCAAATTCAAACCTGCCATCCCCGTTTTGATAAAGGTTACCTGGCGCACTCGCGGCTGATAAAATGAGCTTGGTGCGACTTTCATAAAGCGCGTCTATAAGCGTGACAAATCGTTTTGCTTCATTGCGTTTGTCTGGGCTTAATATTGGTACATTTTCTAGGATAAGTGTGCCAAACATTTGGGCGATGGCTAGATAATCGGCAGGGCCTAATGCAGCGGCGCACAATTTATTAAAGTTGCTCCTTGCAATCCCAGACGCACTTTGAATGTTAAGCGTTCGCCCTTGAACATTGAGCGTGGTAATGGCGGGTTTTACGGGACGAATGAGTCTTTGCCACGCCGCTTCAATGCCTTTATCAGCATCACTATCAAGGGGGTAATAATAAACGGGCGCGCGTTTTAGTTTCCGCAACCTGTGGTCTTCATTACCAGCAAAATTAAAGATCTCAAGCTTTTCCTTAAGCAGTTTTATGAAAGGTAAGAATAGTTTGCGGTTTAGCCCGTCTTTATAAAGATCCTTTGGCGGGCGGTTAGACGTTGCGATGATCACCACGCCGCGCCCAAGCAGCGCACTAAAAAGGCGGCTTATAATCATGGCATCCGTAATATCTGTGACTTGAAATTCGTCAAAACATAAAACATGCGCGCGATCCGCAATGGCTTTGGCGGTTGGGGCGATAGGGTCATCTCCCGCGCTGCGGATATAATTAGGCTGTTTTTTTCGTGCCTTATTGTCAAGTTTTCTCCATGCGGCGATTCGTTTGTGAACGTCTTGCATGAAAGCGTGAAAATGGACACGCTGTTTTTTTTGTACCTTTAGTTCTTCATAAAAAACATCCATGAGCATAGATTTTCCACGCCCGACATTACCCCAAAGATATAGGCCTTTGGGGGGGGCATTAGATCCGCTAAAAAGAGTTCGTTTTGGTGTATATGATTTTAGCGTAGATAACCGCTTATCAAGGGCTTGCGCGGCTTTGAACTGCATGTCGTCTTGGCGCAAAACGTTTGCGTTAATTTTAGCGTTTAAATATGCTTTCACGCTCATATTATTTGCTGCCCAGATTATAGACTGCAAAATCTTTGCGAATTAAGGCATTTGTTTTGCGGCTATTGCCAACAACGGCTTTCCAATTCCCATCCGCATCTTGCCAAATTAAAGTGGGGAAAATCATGTTAACGCCATTTTCTTTTAAAAAAATTAAGAGAAGTTTTTTTGCAAGCATGCGCTTTCCTTATAGAATTTGCGGCGGTGGTAATGATAAAGAATAGGAGGCAAGGGCTAGCAAGGTAAAGGTTAAAAAGCAGAAAACCTAAAACAGGGCGGAATTGGTTATTTTGTCCATAAAAATACAATTCCTTTTTGTACTAAAATTTTTAGCAAAGATAACGTGCGCATAATAAGATTTTTTCGGTGTAAAGAAAACTTTCCTTTAGGCTGTGCTTATGTTAGGTTAACTATTGTTAATCGTAAAGTGTGTCTATATTAGGGCACAATAAAGTTTTTTGGGGGGCTTGGAGATAGCCCAATATAATATTGGAGAATAAAATGGAAAACACTACAGATATCACGAGGATTGTAACCAATCCTATCGGTGATTTGATGGAAAAAATTGGTTTGCCAGAATCAATCGCGCCCTATATAACGGCTGCAGTCGTTATTTTTATTGGGCTCGTTATCGCTTGGCTTATTTCAAAAGTTATAGCAAGTGCAATTAACGGCACAGGCCTTGGTAAAAAAGCCCGAACAACAGGCGGAAATATCGGTAAATCACTGGCAAAAGCTGCTTTTTGGATTATTTGGCTTATGTTTATTCTTTCTGCACTCAGCGGATTTGAAGCGTTATCAGGTGCAGGCAAACCACTTGCCGCTCTAAACAGTATGATGACAAAAATCTTCGAATTTATGCCAAATATTATCGTTGGTTTACTTATTGGTGTCGTTGGTTGGATAATCTCTAATGTAGCCCGCATCACGACAACAAGTACTTTGGAAGCGATGCAAGTAGATAGAATTGTTAACAAATTTAATGTTAATGATGAAGAAAGTTCAAGCAATACGATCGCGAAAGCGCTTGGCGGTTTAGTGTTTGGTATCTTGTTGTTATTGTTCTCTGGGGAAGCGTTCGCAAAAATAGGCCTTACTGATATTAGTGCGATGCTAAAACAAATTACTGGGTATCTACCTGAAGTATTTGGTGCAACGGCTATCTTGGTTATTTCGGTTATTATTGCTCGTTTTGTCGCAAAACTTGCAAACAACATTCTACCAAGTATTGGGTTTGATAGTACGATCCGTTCAATCGGTGGTCTTAATGGCGAAAGTAGTGTCAGTGGTACAGCACCATCCAAAATAATTGGTATGCTGGCTTTTGTTAGCATATCTTTAATGGGTTTAATGGCTGCATTTAGATCGCTTGGTATTCAGGAAATTACTAACATTTTTGAAATTGTCCTTTCCTTTGGCGGTAGGATTACTGTTGGGTTAATTATCATTGGTATTGGTTTCTTTATTGCTGGTTTTATTGGCCGTATCGGCGCGCAGGCTTGGGGCGAAAAAGCAGGTAATGTAATTAAGTATGCTACTATCGTGTTGATTACTTTTATGGGTCTTGGCGAGATGAACATTGGCGGTGGAATCGTTGCAACAGCGTTTGGTTCTTTTGTTTATGCTGCTGCATTTGCAGCTGGGGTTGGCGGCGCGATTGCCTTTGGCCTTGGCGGCCGCGAATGGGCAAAGGGCAAGCTTAACACTTGGGCTCCGGTTAAACGCAAAACCGTAGCAAAAAACAAATAATGATTTCTTTGAAATAAATTAAAAAGGCTGGGCTTGTCCTGGCTTTTTTTTTATCAAATTTATTGCCGCATGGGCTCAAGAATGATTGTGCTTTTTTTTATATGGGGGTAAGATTTACGCAAATCTAAACCATGAATGGAGAGAAAAATGGCAAGAGCAAAAATAGCCCTTATTGGCGCTGGTATGATCGGTGGAACTTTGGCTCATGTTGCGGCGCGCGAAGATATTGGTGATATCGTTATGTTTGATATTTTCAAAGGCCCTGCGCAAGGTAAGGCTCTGGATTTAAACCAAGCCAGCGCTATCTTCTCAAATGATAGTAATTTCAAAGGCACGGATGATTATGCCGATATTGCGGGCGCTGATGTTGTTATCATCACAGCGGGTTTCCCTCGCAAGCCTGGCATGAGCCGCGATGATCTTGTTTCAAAAAACTTGGGCGTAATTAAACAGGTTGCGGCAGGTATTAAAGAATACGCGCCCAAGGCTTTCGTTATCTGTATCACCAACCCGCTCGATGCAATGGTTTGGGCCTTACAAAAATTTTTGGGCATACAGCCGCGCAAAGTTGTCGGCATGGCGGGTGTTTTGGACAGTTCTCGTTTCCGTTATTTCTTGGCGGAGGAATTTAATGTTTCGATCGAAGATGTAACAGCGTTCGTTCTAGGCGGTCATGGCGATAGTATGGTGCCGCTTGTGCGCTATTCCACCGTTGCTGGTATCCCGCTCCCTGACATGATTAAAATGAAATGGACAACGCAGGAGCGCATTGACGCCATTGTTGATCGTACTCGCAAGGGCGGCGGTGAAATTGTTGGTCTTTTGGGCAATGGTTCAGCCTATTATGCGCCTGCAGAAAGCGCCATAGAAATGGCAAAATCATACCTGAAAGACAAACGCCGCATTTTGCCATGCGCTGTTAGGTTGTCTGGCCAAATCGCAGGTGTTCGCGGTCTTTATGTTGGCGCTCCAGCCGTTATCGGTAAGCGCGGCGTTGAGAAAGTTCTCAATATTCGCCTGAATAAAACCGAGCGCGAGGGCTTCCTGAACTCCGTCGCTGCCGTCGAAAGTCTTATGGCAGACTGCCAAGGTATGGATCCAGATTTGAAGGGTTAGTTTCTCTCAATGTGTTAAAATACAAAAGATAGGCCATAATAGCGGCCTACTCTCTTAGAACCAAACAGCGCATAGCATAAATATTATCGCTCCTTTGGGAGAGAAAAATAGGATCATTGCTGGGCTCGCCAACAAGAGGATCACGAATAAGATAGTCTTGCCCTGAGTGCCCGACAATTATGACCCAATGGATAAAACCGCTTGCGAGCCGAATTTTGATAATAGGATAACCGTTTTGTGCCGCGCAATTTCGGATAGTCGTATGGCTTGGGTTTGCATTGATAATGGCATGAACGCGCCCATTTGTGGCGGGTTCTAATCGGTTCCATATTAACAAGCCCGTATTGGTAAATCCGTCATACTTTTCAAGACGGTCTTCCATTTCTCCTGGTGTAATTTTGGTTTGCATAAGATTGGATGCGGCCATAGCAACACTTGTAATTGTACAACCGAAATTAAACAGAGCTTGTGATGTTTTCCCAATAGGATCATAGCCCCAATCAATATTGTCTTGACGAAATGAATAGGCATCGTTGAGCATAAATGTAGAAGGTTTAGACAGTGCAGGCTTTAGGGTTGGGGCTATATTAATTCTGTTATTAATCTTGGGGGTTACTTCGAGTACAGTGGTGTCAGGTTTTTTTTGGGATATTGTGGCCTTAGTAGGCACACTATCAATAATGGATGGCGTTCTGGCAATTATCGTGGCTTTAGTAGGCGCGTTATCAATAATGAATGGCGTTCTGGCAATTATCGTGGTCTTAGTAGGCGCGTTATCAATAATGAATGGTGTTCTGGCAATTATCGTGGTCTTAGTAGGCGCGTTATCAATAATGAATGGTGTTCTGGCAATTATCGTGGTCTTAGTAGGCGCGCTATCAATAATGGATGGCGTTCTGGCAATTATAGATATGTCTGCCGCTGGAGATATGCGGGCAAGCGTACTGCGTATAACAAAAAAACTTGCCAGAGCAATCAAAATAGAAAGTAAGCAAAAAGATAGTAAATCAAATTTATTATTAGCATGGAATTTATGGCTTTTATGCATTTTTCTCCCTTCATTTTTGATATTTAAGGCATTTTTGATATTTAAGGCGCAATTGTGAAAAATATAAGGCACTTGTTAAATAAAAGTGACGATATGGAAAACGAACTTTGCAGTGGTATGCGCGAAACTGGACTTGTTGGGTTATCAATGTCACCGCCTGTGGTTTTAGTGTGCATGGCGACCTTGTCCTGTAAGCCTGTGACAGCTATGAAGATATGCTGTTCTTAGCCCTGTGAATCAATTTAAAGCCAGTTTGCAGGCTCCAGTAATACCATATTTAGGGATTCTCATAAGTAGAGCGATTTAAGTGGCCATCATGGCCAATTTTTGTTTAGAATAGCATCTTACCAGTTCCAGCTCGACAAAACCGCGCATGGACGGCATGTCGTAAGGCGCTTCTTCTTGTGAGCATAATCCAAAAACGCAAAATTTTGCTGAACCATAACAAACCCTACAAATTTCTTGAAAATATCTATACTATAAAATTGAAATGGTTGTTCAGAGCTTCCCTAACCAGGCATACCGTTGTTTTCATCATCAATCATCAACGTCGAAAGATCAGCGGGAATATTTTGCGGGCTCTGCGAATATAAATTCGTTGCAGCATTCATGATATTAGTCTCCCCTACACAATAATGGACTTAATAATGAACTTAGAGAAAAATATAGTTTCGATAAAAAGACACCTTACAAATGTAATGTATCAATGCATCTCAATTTTGATGATACAGCCTAAAGTCTGTCTATTTTGCGCTATCAATCCAGCCGCCGCCTAACACGCGCGATGGGACATCCCCGTCATAAAACACGCAGGCTTGCCCTGGCGCTATGCCTTCTTCTGGGCTTGCCAAATCCACGACAATTTCATTGCCCAATGCGGTGAATATTGCAGGAACAGGCGGGCGCATAGACCGAGTTTTAACGAGTATATTTCGTCCGTCCAGCGCCTGCTCAAACAATCCCGCACCCAGCCAATTCACATCTTTTATGTATATACGCGATTTCTCAAGTCTTTTGCGCGGGCCAACAATAACTTGGTTTTTGCCCGCATCAAGCCGCAAAACATAGAGCGGATTTTGGCCGCTCCCATCTGGAATGCCAAGCCCGCGCCTTTGCCCGATCGTATAATGCAGTATGCCTTCATGTTGCCCTAGCAGGCTTCCGTCCGCATGCAAAATATCGCCAGATTTAGCCGCGTCTGGGCGCAGTTTCTTAATCACGTCCGTATATTTTCCCTCGGGCACAAAGCATATATCTTGGCTATCGGGTTTATTGGCAACGCTCAGGCCAAGCTCTATTGCCATAGCGCGCGTTACGGATTTATCTTGCGCACCCAAAGGAAAGCGCAAAAAATCAAGTTGCTCCTGCGTTGTTGTAAACAAGAAATAAGATTGATCTTTGCTTTCGTCTATGGCGCGGTGCAGCTCTGCTTTGCCATGATTATCTATGCGCCGAATATAATGCCCCGTCGCCATGCAGTCTGCACCAAGCTCTTTAGCCACCCGCAACAAATCGCGAAACTTAACTGTCTGATTGCAACGCACGCACGGGATCGGCGTTGCGCCCTTAAGATAGGTATCGACGAAATCATTCATAACCCCATCGCTAAATTTACTCTCATAATCGAGTACATAATGTGGGAAGTTATGAGACTCGGCCACACGGCGTGCATCATATATATCCTGGCCAGAGCAACACGCTTTGGCTTTTTTTATCGCCGCGCCATGGTCGTAAAGCTGCAGAGTAATTCCGATAACCTCATAGCCTTCTTTCGCAAGCATAGCCGCACATACGGAGCTATCCACTCCGCCCGACATGGCGACAACTACGCGCGTATCCTTTGGCGCTTTGTCAAAGCCTAAGGAATTAGGTGCGTTTTTTAATGATTGGTTCACAGATTTACTCATTTGCGTATGCATAGAAACCTAAATTAGGGAAACTTTACCATGACGTCTAGGGGAAGTTGCATTTGTCTTTGCTCAAAAGGTTAAAGAAACCATGCAAAAACATTCAATAGAATCAAAACTTTATAAAAATAGCAATACTTTTTTAAGGATATTTATTTCCATTAACCTTTGTAAATATTTGTTTTTATTGAGTTATTTTTTCTTTGTTAGGTTTTTTTTTACACGTTGCTCGTATAACAGCATTATAGAAACTCAAAATACAATACACGGAATTTTAGGTGGTAAAGAGAACTTAGGTGGTAAAGAGAACAATGAAAAGAGAAAACGTTGTCATAGGTCCAGAGGGTACACCCCTCACATTGGCAGATTTGCCAAAGCCAGACACTGTGCGCTGGGTTATTCGCCGCAAGGCCGAAGTGGTCGCAGCGGTTCGCGGGGGATTATTAACACTGGAAGGAGCTTGTAATCGGTACGGTTTGTCGTCAGAAGAATTTATGACTTGGCAACGTTCCATCGAGTCGTACGGCATTTCAGGATTGCGCACAACGCGTATTCAACAATACAGATAATTCTAAAGTAAAAGGATAGGGAAAGAGCCACCGTTGAACGCAACTTTGGCAGTGGTTTTCTTTGGTTTTCTTTTGCCTTTAAACAGTCAAAATGGTTCAAGTTTTCTCGGTTTTTGCGCTTTGTTTATCAAAATTTTAAGCCTTATTTCCTATACTTGTTTGAGTTGAAGATGCCAAAAGAGCGTCTCGAAGTATAAATGGTGGTGGTATGCGTATCGAAGATTTTCGGCCAGCGGGGCGGCTTGTTCCTGTGTTTTCAGCTCATGATGGACTAGCGAGTGCAAGCTTGGTTCTAGCCCTTTCAAAAGCGGCGGCCGCGCGCGGGGAAACCGTGCTTATGCTTGATGTTATGGACGGCGCCTTGCTTGCAGAGGCAGGTATTATTGCGCGCGTAAACCTTGGTGATGTTTTGTACTGTGGCGCAGATATAAAAGATGCGAAATACATTTCAAACAACGAAGATTTTACAGTGGCAAATGCGGGGGATGCTAATTTGGATGCACTACTTGGCTCAATGGCAGCGCTCTCGCTTGGTTATGACTGGGTATTTGTTGGCGCGCCTATGGGATGCACGCCAGCTCATATTAGACTAGCGGGTGCTAGCGACGCATCTTTGCTTTCGTATGCCAGTGCGCGCGACCAATTTATGCGCGCCTATTGGATGCTCGATGTGGTGCGGGCGTGCAGTCCAAAATTTGATCCGCTTATGATTGTTGATGGATCAAAAAAAGCAGGCACAGAAGAAGTGGTATCAGAAGAAGAATGCTTGGAAACCTATGATTTGTTCGCAGGGACAGTCCGCGATTTTTTAGGAGCCCCACCAGCCCTTGGCGGCATCATTTTCCAAAAACAGGATGCAGTCGCTATAGCACCTGCCCTACTCGAAGCTCTGCGCGCGGAAACAAAAGACACACACAGAAAAATTTCTGCATAAAAAAAACACAACCCAGAAACGGGTTTTCCATTTCTCAACGTTAATATAGCTAATCCTATTTATTTTGATTTAAGTTATATGGTTGGCAAATAGATTCTCAACTGTGCATTTGAGTTTCCTGATTTGTTCTATTGGATTCAGGTATGGTGGGTTTAGGTCTGGCGAATATGGGGGCAGGTATTGCAGAAGGTATTGCAGAAGGTATTGCAGTGTGTGCCCGCTCTCGTAATGGCTATCTGGATATCCTTACGCTTGTGGAATGTGGCCTCGCCTCCATCACTTATGAAAACAGGGATTAAACTTCACTCCTATATTGCGTGCAAGTTTGTGACCCATATAGCCACCTATGGAGGTGGTAAAAAGCCCAGTCATGCTAAAGGACAAAATTGTAGTCGTGGCGACATAATTGATAAGGTCTATTTTGCTAGTATCAAACACAGCCATTAAAATACTCAAGATTGGATACGCAAACAAAACGGCGCTCACCCCCGCCCAAGCGCCACGAAACTTTGTTTCGCGCTTGGGCATAATCAAGAACCAAGAGATAAAGCTCGTCGCACCAATGGATGAAGCGGCACACAAAGCAATAGCAAATGCATCCTTGCTCAGAGATTTGCTGACAATGCTCATAATGACCAGCGTAAATAAAGCCGCCGTTAACATTGCCAAAAGAACGAATTTGCGCCCGCGTCTTGCTGTTCCGTTATCCATAATCCCTCCTTCTCCTATGATGATTGCCCAGTCATTTTTTGACTGTCTAGTTTGAATTTGGCGAAATCTTCAAACCCCAGCCGCTCACAATTTATTCATGCCATCTCCTTTAAGGGCAAGATTAACTGTTTTTGTGAACAAAGGAAAGTGATTATGCGAACGACTGCGCCCTGAAAAGATGAATGCTTACAGGCGGCCAATATATCGCCTGAAGTGCTGCAATTTTTAGCGTGCTGGTTGGCTCTCAGGCAAAATTGGACCTTGGTGTAAACGAGCGAATGGCTGGGTTTATCTATGGCGAAGATTTTGAGAGTTTGCTTAAAGAATATCCTAATCTGCAAACCGTTTCCCTTTTGGAATTCGCCCTTCAAGTTCGCGGGCTATATCGATGTCTGCGGGGACGAGGGCAAGGCTTGGGATTTGGTCGGGGTAGAGCCAGATTATGGTCTGGCCTTCTTTACCGCGAGCAATGCCGTCCCATTCCCTGCACAGATAGAGCGGCATGAGGAGGTGAAAATCTTTGTATTCGTAAGACACAAATGAAAATGCCTGCAGGCAAGTCTCACATGGCTCCACGCCCAGCTCTTCCCACAGCTCTCGCACCAAGGCATGCTCGGGACTCTCACCTTTTTCAATCTTTCCGCCTGGAAACTCCCACAGTCCAGCCATAGGTTTTCCCTTCGGGCGCTGGGTCATTAAGATGCGCCCGTCTTTATCAATAAGCGCGCAAGCGACAACCAAAAGTATATCTTTTTTCGCGTTCATATTAACTTCTATAGTCCGCATTTATATCAATATAGCCATGGGTCAGATCGCACGTCCAAACGGTAAAGCTTCCACTGCCAAGACCGATATCGACATGGATTTCTAAGCTGTCCCCGCGCATATATTTGCTCATAACATTTTCATTATACCCATCTGCACGCAGTCCGTTCTTTGCTACCAAATGCGGGCCAAAAGAAATAGCAAGCCTGTCTCTGTCCACCTGCACGCCCGACTTGCCAACCGCCATAACAATGCGGCCCCAATTCGCGTCCTCGCCTGCAATAGCCGTTTTGACGAGAGGTGAATTGGCGATACTCATAGCGATGGTTTTGGCAGCCCTGGCATTCTTCGCGCCGCTCACATTAATAGTGATAAATTTGGATACCCCTTCTCCGTCCTTGATAACTTGATGGGCGAGATCTAGCATAACCGCGCGCAATGATTTGGAAAAACCCAAAAGGTACGGATCATTAAGAGCGGTAATTTCGTCGTGCTTGGCTTTAGCCGTTGAGATAAGTAAAACAGTGTCACTGGTCGAAGTATCACTATCTACCGTAATGGCGTTAAAACTGGTTTCGCAATACTCAGATAAAAGCGTCTGCAATACGTCCCGCGCGATATTAGCATCTGTGTAAATAAAGCCAAGCATGGTTGCCATGTCGGGCATAATCATGCCTGAACCTTTGACAATGCCGCAAATTTTTATTGGCGTGCCATCTATATTTGCATTCGCAAAAGCCCCTTTAGGGAATGTATCCGTAGTTGATATTGCACGCGCAGCCATCTCCCATGAGCAAATTTTCGTATTTTTTAGCCCGTGTAGCGCCTTTCTAATTGGGAGCGTATTAAGCGGTTCGCCTACAACGCCCGTCGAGCACACATAAATATCGCTTGGCGCGCAGCTTAGTGTATGGGCTGCCATTGTCGCCAGGTCTGAAACACCTTTGACCCCTGCTGCCCCTGTAAACACATTGGCATTGCCCGCATTCACCAAAAGCCCGCCAGTAGCACCCGCCGCCAAACATTTTTTTGACCAATCTACGGGCGCGCCTGGCGCGCTTGATTTTGTGAACACGCCAGCAACGCGCGCGTTCTTACCAAATTTCACCAAATATACATCTGGCCTATTTTTATACTTGGAACCAGTTTCCGCAGTCCACATTTTCAAACCTTCAACAACAGGCATTTGGGGAAAACTGTTTGGGGCAAGAGGCGATCGCTTCAATTTCATTATTTTTCCTTGATTTCAGAACCCGCATCATGGTCTTTTATCTGCCCCAGGTTTTTCTGAATATTACTGTTTTTTCGTAAAGATTTTAATTTTTTCCCGATCTCATCATAGGTCATAAATTCTACGATTTCTGCTTTTATTTCTTCAAAGGGTTTTTGCGGCGCCTTGCGCTTGTTTGTGACCATCAAAATGTGCCAACCCGTTTTGGTTTTAAAGGGGGGGGAAATTGTACCTTTTTTCGTCGCAAACGCCACATCAGCGATGGTTTTATTCAGTGCGTTCCTTGAGAAATAACCAAGATCTCCACCAAGATCACGCGTGGAATTATCAATAGAAAATTCTTTCGCTATCCGTGAAAAATCACTCTCTTTTTCATCACTCTCTTTTTTAACACTTTCTTTTTCATCACCCTCTTTTTCAACACTTTCTTTTTCAATAAGTTCTCTAAGTTCTATAGCTTTTTCCTTGGTCTTAACGATGAGCTGCCGTGCTCTTATTTGCGGCACATTTCCTCTAAGCGCCGCTTGCTCATCAAACATGCGCTTGACAGTTTCATCTGTAACTTTTTCGGCTATTAAGTCTTCAACCACAACATTGGATAAAATTTTCTCTCGCGCTATCGCTAGGCGTCGCCGTACTTCATCGCTTTGGTCAAGCGAGCGCGATAATGCATCGAGCACAAGCAATCTTTGATCTATCAACGCATCTAGGGTATTTTGAAAGGCAGGTTCAGTAGGCGTGAGAACTTCACCAGGATTTAAGTCCCCCTTCGCTAGTGCCTCATGCTCAATATCGGATAAATATATTTTTGTACCGCCAACTTCTGCCACAACCGTATTACCAAGGCGCACAGTTGGTGTGTTAAGCTTATCTGCGATTGGTTTCTCTTGGCAGCCCGCCAAAACGCCAAAGGCCATAACCCCGCTGAAAAGTGCCCTTGTCCAAAATGGCCAAAATAAATCTTCTATTTTGTCACTCCGCATAGTTTTTCCTTATTTTGCGCGCTAAATCATCCTAAAATGCCCTAAACTGTAGGCCTATTATTGACTTAAGGGATAACCGTCCTTAAGTCACCCCAAAGTACTCTTTTTGCCTGCAAACCCTATTTATTGACAAGGCAGATATAGAAATTCTAGGATAGACCATGTTAGGTATCGCGAAAAAAATATTCGGCACGGAAAATGACCGTAAAATTAAAAAACTCAAGCCAATTGTTAACACAATTAATGCCCTTGAGACAGAGTTTGAAACCCTTAGCGATGAAGCCCTAAAAGAGAAAGTTTTTGAGTTTCGCAAACGTTTTCATGACGGCGAGAGCCTTGATGATCTTTTACCCGAAAGCTTTGCCGCCGTTCGCGAGGGTGCCAAACGCGCCCTAGGACAGCGACATTACGATGTGCAGCTTATTGGTGGTATTGCTTTGCACCGTGGTATAATTGCTGAAATGCGAACGGGCGAAGGTAAAACCCTTGTTGCGACATTGGCTGGGTATCTAAACGCTATCCCAGAACTGGGTGTGCATGTGGTAACAGTGAACGATTATTTAGCCTTGCGCGACGCGGAATGGATGGGGCAAGTCTACGAAGCTGTTGGCCTGACAACGGGCTGTATCATTCATGACATGGACGATATTCAGCGCAAAGCTGCTTATGATTGCGACATTACTTATGGAACCAATAATGAATTTGGGTTCGATTATCTGCGCGATAACATGAAATACTCTGTTGAGAGTATGGCGCAGCGCAGTCACCATTATGTAATTATTGACGAGATCGATTCTATTCTAATCGACGAGGCGCGTACCCCGCTCATAATTTCTGGACCAACGGATGACCGGTCTGATTTTTACAAGCTTATCGATACTTTCATTCCGCTTATTGGTGAAGACGGGTACGATATAGACGAGAAAAACCGCACGGCTGTATTTAACGAAAAGGGCACTGAGCAAATTGAAAAAATCCTGCACGAGCGCAATCTTTTGGAGGGCGAAAGTCTTTATGATGTGGAAAACGTTACGATTGTTCATCATATCAACAATGCATTACGGGCGCACAAATTACAAATTCGTGACAAAGATTACATTATCAAAAACGACCAAGTTATTCTTATCGATGAATTTACTGGACGTATGAAAGAAGGTTCACGTCTCTCAGATGGTCTCCATCAAGCCATTGAAGCCAAAGAAGGCGTAGATGTGCAATCTGAAAACGTTACCCTTGCCTCTGTTACCTATCAAAACTATTTTCGTTTGTTTGATAAACTCTCTGGCATGACAGGCACAGCCCTCACGGAAGCCAGTGAGTTTTATGAAACCTATAAGCTTGACGTTTTAGAAATTCCGACCAATTTACCTATCCAGCGCATAGACGACCAAGACGTTATCTACCGTACAGAACAGGAAAAATTCTCGGCGATTGTCGAAGAAATCAAAGAATGCTCCGCCAAGGGTCAACCCATGCTTGTCGGTACAGCTTCCATTGAAAAATCTGAAATTTTATCTAAATTTCTTACTGATCGCGCTCTTAAGCACCAAGTGCTCAATGCCCGTTACCATGACCAAGAAGCAGCGATTATCGCGCAAGCAGGCGTGCCAGGCGCGGTCACCATTGCTACTAATATGGCAGGGCGCGGGACTGATATTCAGTTAGGCGGTAATCTTGACATGCGCATTGAACAAGAAGCCCCCGAAGGCGAGAACGATAAAGACAAACAAGCGCGTATTGCCAAGCTAACCGCTGAAGTACAAACACTGAAGGAAAAAGCTTTGGGCGCGGGTGGGCTTTACGTTTTGGGCACAGAGCGCCATGAAAGTCGCCGTATTGATAATCAGCTTCGCGGCAGGACTGGCCGCCAAGGCGATCCGGGCCGCTCTAAATTTTTTATTTCTACCGAAGACGATCTCATGCGTATTTTTGGCGGCGACCGCCTTAAAACTATGATGGGGAAAATGGGGTGGGAAGAAGGCGAAAGCCTAACCTCTAAATTTATGTCCAAGGCGGTTGAACGCGCTCAGGCGCGCGTCGAAGCCCGCAATTTTGATATTCGCAAAAATCTGCTTAAATATGATGATGTATCTAATGATCAGCGCAAAACTATTTTCGAGCAGCGCCTTGAATTTATGACTGATGATGATGTATCCGATGTTGTGCAGGATATGCGTCATCAGGTTTGCGAAGACTTGATTACTACCCACATACCTAAAAAAGCTTATGCGGAACAATGGGACATTGACAACCTGAGCGAAGAAACCAAGAAAGTCCTTCTTATGGAACTTCCATTTGACAAATGGGCAAAAGAAGAAGGTATTGCCGATGAAGAAATGCAAGAGCGCCTTATTACCACAACGGATGAAGTGTTCGTAAAGCTTACGAAAAACCTTGATAAAAAGCAGTTACAAAACGTTGAAAAACAAATCTTGCTACAAGTCATCGACAAAAATTGGCAAGACCATTTGCAGCAACTTGATCATTTAAAATCGGTTATTGGCTTTCGCTCTTACGGGCAGCGCGATCCACTCAATGAGTATAAATCCGAAGCCTTTACCCTCTTTGACAATCTGTTGACGAATCTACGCGAGGGCGTTACCAATAATATGTGCCAACTGCTCATCAATTCGCAAAGTCAACAAGCCCCGCAGCCAGAAAAACCAGCCTTTAATCCAGACGATTATACCGATTTTGACCCACGTGCACTTGAAAATGGCCTGGCTGCAGATGAGCGTGCTCTCAGCGCACCAATGTCAGCATTAAGCGGAGTACCTTCCGATATGCCAGATTTTGATATTGATACATACCAAAAGGAAAATGGCCGCATCTCCAGAAATGCACCATGCCCTTGCGCCTCAGGCAGAAAGTTCAAACATTGCCACGGACGGATAACTTAATAAGATAAGCTTGATTGTAAAACCCATTTTTGCAGGAAATTTCTGCACAATAGGTTTTGAAGTGTTTTTGTTTTATGGTTGGTTTTTGTGCGCCTTTTGTACGCTTGTTCTTGTGCGCATAATCCAATGAAAAAAATCCAGGCTACGTCATAACAAATCCACCCAATCAACACCTACTAATACCCCCAATATTTAAGGGTGCTCATAAGTAGAATTTTCTCGTAACTTTACCGAAGGAAATTTTATTATGAAGAAATCGAAATATTCAGATAGCTAGATCATTGGCATTTTAAAAGCAAGTGGAAGCGGGCACGCCCATAAAGGCGGGTCATTTCTGTATTGGAAGGATTTCGTCAATGAAATCAAAACTCGCACTGCATCATGAAATCAAAGAAATGATACAAAAAAGACTCTAACCAAGGGCAGGGCGCTTTAGCTATCCACATCAGCATCCAGTGCGTGTTCGATAATGAAGTCGCGGCGCGGCTCAACTATGTCCCCCATAAGCTTGGTAAAGAGGTCATCTGCGCCGTCGGCGGTGCCGACTTTTACCTGCAAAAGCGAACGCGCGTTTTCATCCAACGTAGTCTCCCAGAGCTGATCAGGGTTCATTTCGCCAAGGCCTTTATAACGCTGAATTTTAAAGCCCTTGCGTCCGCCTGCAAAAATAATTTCAAGCAATTGCGCTGGGTCATAAATCTCAACCGCGTCTTCTTCGCCACGTCTAAACATACCCGTATCGCCGTAAGTTTCGCTCAAAGCTGTCGCCATTTTGTGCAAACGGCGCGCGTCAGCACTGTCCCTAAAGCTAGGCCGCAAAGCCACGCGCTCCATAACGCCGCGCACTTCGCGCTTCATAACCAAAGTCCCGTCATCATCAAAGCGACCAGACCAACCATCTTCGCCCTCATCCGCAACGCGGTCTAGATGCCTCGCTGCGTCTTTGGCTTCTTTTTCCCCTGCTTCCGCGCTCAGCGCGCCAGAAATTGCCAGCTGCGCAATGATAGTATCGGAGGTTTTCGATTTTAGGCGGTTGATTAAAGTTTGCACCTGTAAAGCTTCGCCCGCAACCCGTTTTAAATCTTCCCCCGCAATAACCGCCCCGCTGCCAAGCGTAAGCGTAGCGTTGCCAGAACCCATTTCGATAAGGTAATTATCAAGCTCTTCTTGATCTTTAAGATAGCGCGCAGATTTACCGCGCTCAACTTTATAAAGAGGCGGCTGGGCAATATAAAGATACCCGCGTTCTATTAGCTCGGGCATTTGGCGATAGAAAAAGGTTAAAAGCAGCGTTCTGATATGCGCCCCATCCACATCCGCGTCGGTCATGATAACGACTTTGTGATAGCGCAATTTTTCAATGTCAAAATCATCGCGGCCAATACCCGTACCTAGCGCCGTAATCATCGTGCCTATTTCTTGGGAGGAGAGCATACGGTCAAAACGAGCCCGCTCCACATTGAGAATTTTACCCTTAAGCGGTAAAATGGCTTGGTTATGGCGGTTGCGAGCCTGCTTGGCAGAGCCTCCCGCACTATCTCCTTCCACAATAAATATTTCTGCTTTGGAGGCGTCTTTTTCCTGACAATCCGCGAGCTTTCCTGGTAAGGAAGCAATATCGAGGGCAGATTTTCGCCGCGTTAAATCCCGCGCTTTTCGGGCCGCTTCGCGCGCCGCCGCTGCTTCAACGATTTTCATAATCACTTGCTTGGCTTCATTTGGGTTTTCTTCAAACCACTCATTAAGCGCCTCGCCCATAATGCTTTCGACAATAGGCCGCACTTCGGAGGAGACTAATTTGTCTTTAGTTTGGGATGAGAATTTCGGATCTGGCACTTTAATCGAAAGAACACAGGTAAGGCCTTCGCGCGCATCATCGCCAGAAATATTGACTTTTTCTTTTTTAGCAAGGCCAGAGTTGGCCGCATATTTGTTGACCGCGCGGGTGAGCGCGCCGCGAAAGCCGGCCAAATGAGTGCCCCCATCGCGCTGGGGAATATTGTTGGTAAAGCAGCGCACATTTTCATGATAGCTATCATTCCACCACATGGCCGCCTCAACGCTTATCCCGTTATCACCTTCTTTCATGACAACAATTGGTTTTTCAAGCTGTCCTTCTTTATTAGCATCAAGATGACGCACAAAAGCTTCTATACCGCCTTCATAGTAAAGCTTTGTGACAATTGATTCTTCCCCGCGCTTGTCCGCCAACTCAATACGAACGCCCGAATTTAGAAAGGCAAGCTCGCGTAAGCGGCGCTCTAGGGTTTTTCGGCTAAACTCAACCATAGAAAAGGTTTTTTCAGATGGCAAAAAACGCACCTCTGTCCCTGTTAACGGCGTGCCATTAATTATAGGTGCATCGCCAACTATTTTTAGGGGTGCAACAGCGTCTCCGTGTGAGAACCGCATTGTGTGCTCTTTGCCATCGCGCCATATGGTCAGGTCAAGCGTGACCGAAAGCGCGTTCACTACAGAAACACCAACCCCATGCAGGCCCCCTGAAATTTTATAGGAATTGCTATCAAATTTACCGCCAGCATGGAGCTGTGTCATAATCACTTCGGCGGCAGAGACACCCTCTTCTTTGTGGATTGCCACAGGAATGCCGCGCCCATTATCTCGCACGCTTGCACTACCATCACTATGCAGCGCCACAAATACCGTATCACAATGCCCCGCCAGAGCTTCGTCAATCGCATTGTCAACAACCTCATAGACCATATGATGCAAACCCGAACCATCATCCGTATCGCCAATATACATGCCAGGGCGCTTGCGAACCGCATCAAGGCCTTTTAAAACCTTGATACTATCAGCGCCATATTCTTCGTTCTGGACTGGATCAGCCATATTTTTCCTTCTGGATTACCTTCTGGATTAAATGGGCGTGCGAATCACCCTTATATTAAGTCGATAATATAGGGCAAACTCAGGTAAATTGCACGGATTTATGCGGGTTTCAGAGCCTTGCTTTTATACTCAAACACTTAGGGGAAACTCTAATTAGCCTTTGTTAAGTATCTTAACGAGATTTAACTTTTATCACAATGTTGCCTTAATTCTGTCCTGATTTGCACACAATGAGGATGCATACAACAATCATTGATCGGGAAGCGTTACAAAACGCGGTTTTTAATCAGCCTCCCAGCCTCCAAGTTTTGGCTTCCCGATCATTTTCCCACCATTTTCCCACGTAAAAAAACCTTGCCGTTTCCCCCTCGGCAAGGTTTTTTATAGGGCCTCTTAGAGCTAGTTTCATAAAAATTCGGTTTCATAATAGCCTCGTAAATGTCAGCCTTTTAAAGGCGCGTATACAGCCGCTTGTTCCAGATTTACGGGTATAACTTTTGGGAGGTCTGCTTAAGAACTTGCGCAAATGCGCCAACACGGCTTAACAAAAATGCCATACCCAAAGTCAGTATAGCTATAGTGAGCAATTTAATAGAATTCATACTGTGCTTTTAACGCGGGGTTTTCCCAAAATATAGACACACTTACATCAGGGTTGTGAAGGTTTATTTAGCGCTTGCCATGCGGTTAAATCTCTTTATGCAAAACCAATGCGCAAAACAAAACGTACAAAACCAACCAAACGCGCCTTAAAACGGCTCGGCCTTGCTGAATTTGCCGCTCTGATGGCATTTTTAATCTCTATAACTGCGCTTTCCATTGATATAATCCTGCCCGTAAAAACAGAAATTGGATTGGAAATGGGCATTACCAATGAGAACACCACCCAGCTTGTGATTACTTCTTTATTCTTAGGCCTCGCCATCGGGCAGCTTATATACGGCCCCGTATCTGATACGATTGGCCGAAAGCCTGCTATGGCCTACGGGTTTGGGGTTTTTATCGCTGGGACATTACTTTGCCTGTTTGCGCACAGTTTTCATGCTTTGCTCATTGGCAGATTTTTGCAAGGTCTTGGCTCTGCTGCACCGCGCATCATATCAATGTCGATGATCCGCGACCTTTATGATGGGCGCGAGATGGCTAAAGTCACATCAATCATTATGGGGTTTTTCATTCTCGTTCCTGCCATTGCGCCTGCACTGGGACAGTTTATTGTCAATTTTGCGCCATGGCGCGCCATTTTTGCTGTCTTGCTTACTCAGGCCATACTTGTCGGTTCATGGCTTCTGTTTAGGCAACCAGAAACCTTACATCCTGAATATAGGCGCGCGTTTAACCTTGCGCAGCTACGTAAAAACACCGCGGAAGTCCTCAGCACGAAAGTCAGCTTTTGGTACACAATCGCAGCGGGGCTTATCTTTGGCGCTTTTATCAGCTATATCGTAACGTCCGAGCAATTATTCAAAGATTTGTTTGGCATAGATGAGGCATTTCCATATTATTTTGGCGCGCTTGCAATCATGATCGGTTGCGCCTCTATATTCAACGCTTCCTTAGTAGAAAAATTTGGCATGCGAAAGCTCTGTCAGTTTTCTCTTGTGATACAAATTAGTTTATCCGCTATATTTTTTGTCATTGCATTATGCCAAGGCGGGCAATTATCACTCGCCATGTTTATGGTTTGGGCCTTGAGCGCATTTTTCATGATGGGCTTTCTCTTTGGCAATTTTAACGCCATAGCGCTTTCCCCGCTTGGGCATATAGCAGGAATAGGCGCAGCCATTGTCGGATCTATCTCGACTTTTTTGTCTATGGGCATCGGTGCAATTATCGGGCTTTTATACAATCAAAGCGTCTTGCCTATGATCGGCGGTTTTGCTGTGCTTGGGGTTCTCTCTCTTACCATCATGAAATTAGTGGATAGAAATGAAGCCTAGTCATTCATTTATGGCGCTTTACACAAAGCAAACAATATGAAAAACTCCTTACAGTTTACTCATGCTTACTGAGTGCCGTAAGAATGAAGTTGAATCTCTCAAATGGTCTGAAATTGATTTTGAGCGCGGGTTTGTAAGGTTTGGAAAATCAAAAACCGAAGCCAAAGTTATCCCGTTTTCTCAAGCCGCTTTAAATATTGTCAGAGAGTAACTGTATAGTCCCTGTGTTAGGTGGTATTAAATTATCATCTCAAGAGAAGGCACTATTATGGGACAAGTATTACACGGCAGTGCCAAGACGACGTACGCCATTAGAGCAGAAATATTCCGATCGGACTTCGATCGCGAAACTAGCCAAGCGCTACGGGGTCAACCCCAAGACAGTGGTTACAAGACGGTGGTTAAATGGAAGAACCGCGACAGCGCGGAAGACCGCAAGAGCGGGCCAGAGCCGAAGTCCACAGTACTCTCCCGTGAGGAAGAAGCTATCATCGTTGCTTTTAGGCGGCACACATTAATAGGTCCTGACCCTAGTTTTCATTGATGAAACCAGCACGAATACCAAGATGACGCGCATGTATGGAAGGGCGCCCAAAGGCGAACGCGCTAAACGAGCTTTACGCGAACGCGGCGCATGGTTCCTGTTCTTACCGCCTTACAGCCTCGATCTCAATCCAATTGAAATGGCCTTCTCAAAACTAAAAGCGCATCTGAGAAAAGCAAAAGCCCGCACTTATGACGCCCTCTGGAAAGTCATAGGACATATCACAAATCAATGAATAACCCCGCCCCAAGGGGCGAGGTTATTCATTGATTTGGAGATTTTATTATGGCTTTGCGGAGTTTTGCGTCTTTGGATTACGCGCACAAGAAGAAACGTACCAAGCGGGATATATTTTTGAGCGAGATGGATGCGGTTGTGCCTTGGGCGCGTTTGGAGGATTTGATTACGCCCCATTACACCAAGAAGAACCCAAACGGTGGACGAGCACAAATGCCGCTATCTGTGATGCTGCGGGTTTATTGTTTGCAACAATGGTACGGGCTTTCGGATCCAGGCGTAGAAGAAGCGCTCTATGATATGCGGTTCATGCGCGAGTTTTGCGGGTTGGAGTTGGGCAATGATGCCATTCCCGGCGAGACGAGCATCCTCAACTTTCGCCGCCTGCTTGAGACACATAACCTGACCAAAGCAATCTTTAAAGACGTATCAGATTATTTGGAAGAACGCTCTTTGCTGATGCGCGGCGGCACGATTATGGATGCGGCCCTGATCGCTGCGGCGCCCTCGACTAAGAACAAGGCGCGTAAGCGTGACCCTGATATGAGCCACTCAAAGAAGGGTAATCAGTGGCATTTTGGCATGAAGGCGCACATAGGGGTGGATGCAAAGAGCGGGCTTTTGTTCATACGGTGAAAACCAGCACGGGCAAAGTGCATGATGCAAAATTAACGGATGCTCTCATCCGCGCAGATGACAGAGCCGTGTTTGCGGATAAAGCTTATGTCAGTGATGTGCGCAAACGCGCGGCACGGGCGCGGGGTATCTATTGGGCAGTGAAAGAGTGCGAAGCCTGCCTCTTGTACAAGCGCAAACCAAAGCGGGTTTTATCCACATCCCAGAAAAAGCGAAACAGAAAGCATGGGTGTGTCCGCGCCAAGGTGGAGCATGTGTTCAAGGTGATGAAATGCCAGTTTGGCTATCGAAAAGTGCGCTATAAAGGGCTGGCGAAAAACCCGGCTCACATCTTTAGCCTGATGGCGCTCGCCAATTTATACATGGCGCGAAAACGCTTAAGGGCGCGATGAAATATACAAAAATGTGCCTAAAATTACATAAAAGTACCATAAACGCACGATTACACCACACCAAACACGACAAAACACCCTTCCCAACTCACCCGCAAACCAGAATACCCCCAAAATATCCACAAAAATGATTGTTCAGAGATTCCCTAGATAAGCTCCAAAATGCTCAACATCTTTTAGGCGACAAAGGCTATGATTCAAATTGGTTTCGAGAGGCATTAATCGCACGCAATATCATCGCCTGTATTCCCCCGCGCCGAAACCGAAAAAAGCATATCCCATATGATAAGGTTTTGTACAAACAGCGCCACAAGGCCCAAAACATATTTGGCAGGCTCAAAGACTGGAGACGAGTCTCAACACGCTATGATAGGTGCGCACACACCTTTTTCTCAACAATATGTATCGCTACAATCGTTATACACTCGTCCGGGCGCAATAAAGCTGATGGCTCGCCTTGGTTTTATTTGGAAAAAACCCAAGCTTTTACCTCTGCAAGCCAGCCCAGAGGCACAAGAGAAATTCATCGCAGATTATGAGAATTTATGCACAGAATTACCCAATGATGAGGCGATTGTCTTCGTTGATGCGGTGCATCCTGAACATCAAAGCCGCCAACCTAGGCAAACGGCTTACGGCTGGTTTCCCAAGAACCGCCAACCCGTTCTGACCGCAAATTCAGGCCGCAAACGGATAAATATTCATGCCGCCCTTAATCTTGAAACCTTTCAGTTCCAACATGTCGAAACCCTAAAAGTCAACGCAGACAGTACATTGCGCTTGCTCAAGAAAATCGAAACAGCTTACCCTAACAAACAGTGTGTCCCTAACAAACAGTGTGTCCCTAACAAACAGTGTGTCCATGTATTTCTCGGCAACGCCCGCTATCACCATGCTAGAACCTTGAAGCCGTGGCTTGCAGATAAAAATAGACGCATAAAGTTGCACTTTCTGCCCGCCTATGCACCGCACTTAAACCCGATTGAACGGCTGTGGGGCTCATGCACAAGCACGTCACCCACAATAAACACTACGCTAAATTCAATGATTTTGTCGCCGCAGTTTTGGCTTTCTTCCACAAAACCCTGCCAGATAAGTGGTTCAAATTCCGCGATACCATAACCGATAATTTCAGAATAATAACCAGAGAAAAGCATATGCTTATTCAGTGAACTGGGTAGATATTAAATATTAGAGGAAAACTGCGCCCTCACCCTTTAGATAAAATAAACATAACTTACGCAGAGGTCTTAAATCCATACAGGTAGACGCAGGCTTGGAATTCATGGCGGAATTTGGGCAGGCTTGCGAAGATAAAAGCATGCCGCTCATCGTCCTGCCGCCCAGCAAACCAACCTATAACGGCGGTGTTGAGCGCGCAAACCCTACCTTTAAAGAAGAATTCGGTTGCCGCAGAGACCTCTTGGCTGACAGCATCGGAGCCATGAGATTTGAACTCCGAAAGGCGGTTGAAAAATACAACACATACAGACCACATCATACCCTTGCAGGGCTAACGCCAATGGCCTATATCCAAAACACCCAAAAGGCGGATGAGCCTCAAAATACATGAACCTATACAAACAATCATCATAGGAGAAGAATTCATGTGCGTGAAAAAACAAAAATACCACTAGATTTTCTAAGGCAACTTCTATAAGTCACCGTCAAGTTCTTGTTATGGTAAGCTGGCCGAGTGGTTTAAGGCGCACAGTTTTTGTCGTTTAGCGACAAAAACCATTATATAAGATGAAGCGTGCGCTTGTCTTGATTTGCTTGGTGATAGCGCCGTTTGAGATTGTTGGTGAGGTGGCCGAGTGGTTTAAGGCGCACGCTTGGAAAGCGTGTGTGCGTTAATAGCGTACCGAGGGTTCGAATCCCTTCCTCACCTCCATTTATTTTAGTTAATGTATTGAATACACTAACTAAACCACCACCGACTAAAGTCGGTGGGTTTGTTAGTAGCAACTGAAGTTGCTTTTTTTTAATTGAGCGCCTCTGGCGCACTTTTGAATTTTATGTCCGTTTGGAAAACGGAGGTTTGAAACCATTTTGTTGAAAAACCAAATTTACCACTTTTCAGGCACGGCCATCAGGTACACACCAATCTATAAATGACATAGCTGCATCCGAAAAAATGGACAAGGGTGATGTAAATCGTACATTGCCTCTCGTCTTTTTAACGCCCTCCATTGTTTCCGCCATTATTAGTGACCAGTCCCCTATTGACCAGTCCCCTATTGATATGTCTCCAAATAACTTACGTCGTAAAACTTCACACCTGCCTCTGAACTGGAATGATCAACGCATGTTTCTTGGCTTCGAGACCTAAAGGTCACATAAATTCCATTAATTACACATTCAGTGAACCAAGCCTGTTGGAGCAAAAATTCCGAGTTTGAGACTGATGCTGTTTATAGCCATATATTGGGGTATATTTGGTCTGTCTAAGCATCTCTATATCTAAAAAGTCCCCGTCACTATCAAACTTTAGCATTACCCATGAGTTGGAGGGGGAAGGCGTTGGGTTGCTGGTGGGTGCGGAGGGACTTGAACCCCCGACCAGCCGGTTATGAGCCGGCGGCTCTAACCAACTGAGCTACACACCCCCAAATGGTTACGGGCATCCTATAGCTTGCTAATGTGCGCCTGAAAAGCCCTAAGTATAAAAGTTCATGTGTTTTATCCATAATGTAAACATTACTCAAAACCGTAGGAACGGAATTGGGCAATTGACATTTTGGGGAGCATCTCGATATATAGAAATATGTCGCCCCGAACTTGTTCTTCATAATTTGAGTATTTTGTAAAACGCTAAATATGGAGAAAAACATGCGTGAATTAACAAAAATAGAACGTCAGGAAGTCAATGGCGGCCCTTTTCCAATCGTGGCTGCGGTTGTCCTCGCTGTAAAAGTTGGAGTAAAGGCTTGTTCCAAGAGCACTAGCTGTAAGGCTGCCGTTGCATCTGGTGCCGCAGCAGTTGGCGCAGCAGTTGGATATGAAAATAATAAAACCTAATGACCCAAGAAAGTAAAACCCTTGTTATAATTATAAAAGAATTGATAAAATCTAGTTTTGTATTTTTTATCGTAATATTTTTTGTTGGAGGGTATTTTTTTGGAAAAGATCGAGCTCTGCACGATAACGCTAAAGACCTCTTAGTTCAACAACATCATATTAATTCAGGAGAATAAAATGCGAACTCTTACTACATCTGAAATTAAAGCAGTTAATGGGGGTCTTTGGCCACTAGTTATCGTCGCATTTGCGGCTGGGTATAAATATGGCAAAGACAGAGCTGAAAGAGATAATAAGAAAGATGAGAATAAACAATCCCAATCTACCTCCACTGGTTAATTGTTTATTTTGTAATCATTACGCCTACAATTTAGAGTAGGGCGTTCCCAGGCAAATGTTTCTGAACGCCCTGCTCTGAGCTTGAAAAATTACTTGGGCATTTACGGCCAAATGATATTTTTATTGTAACAAAGCTCGGCTGCTTGGCACGGCTTTGAGCCTGCACCAAGAGAGAGTTTTTGAAAAGAGCGGATAAAAAAATCGTCATATCTTAACTGGGCTAATTATATTTGTTAACACTTTTTAACCATCTTCCTACAGAGTGTATCTTGACAGTAATGCCTTTTATCCATAATATAAACATTACTCAAAACCGTAGGAACGGAATTGGGCAATTGACATTTTGGGGGGCATCTCGATATATAGAAATATGTCGCCCCGAACTTGTTCTTCATAATTTGAGTATTTTGTAAAACGCTAAATATGGAGAAAAACATGCGTGAATTAACAAAAATAGAACGTCAGGAAATTAGTGGCGGGCCTTTACCTCTAGCGGCAGCGGCGGCAAGAGCAGCGGCTAAATTGTTTGCAAAAAGTGCTGTAGCTGGCGCAGGTGCTGCAACAGGTGCAGTGATTGTAAAAGAGGTAACCGGAAATTAATATCAATTATACTTATTGGTTAGATTTTCTTTTGAAAAGTGTGGCGGCGGGAGCAGTTTTCGCGCTCGCCTCACTTTTATTTGGGTTAGAAATTAATATTTTTCTTATCGCCTTGGCCGCCGCTGTAGGGATTTTACTTACTGACAAAAATAAGCATTCAAAACACTAAATATGAAGAAAAACATGCGTGAATTAACAAAAATAGAACGTCAGGAAGCCAATGAGGCTATAGCACCTCTAGTAGTTGCAGCAGCAATTGCTGCTGTTGGAGCCATAGTCGCGGCAACACGTACAGATGACTGCACTACTACCACTAAATCTACAACAAAAGGTAGTACAACAACTACCGTATCAACGACTGTGTGTACTTAAAATGACAGAAGAAACTAGTTTTAAATTTGAAATAACAAAAAAAACTAGTTGGCAACTTGTTATTATTTTTGGTGTTACGGTTGTAGGTTTGCTATCAATTTGTTTGTACGATGTTTTTTCAAGGAAGAATATATGTATAACTACTGAATCAGTATCAACGAACGAGGAAGGAAGCACAGTTACTAAAACTGAGAAAAAATGTGATTAACTAAAAGGAAAGGGTTAGTCCTATATAACTCGTTCAAACATATCTTAACCTATTGTTTTAACTTCTTTAATTATGTCAGTGTGTCTGAGGTGTTAAAACGCTGCCAACTAAAAATAACATGACTTTTAAACTGCACCTTTATTATATTGATTTTGTCGATAATATTAAGGGTGTAGTTTATGGAAGGCATTAATAAATATGTTATTATTGTACCGTTACAAGCTCATAATTAATGGCGAAATATGGCAATTACATGTGAAGGCTGGCCTAAATAGCTTTCAGTATAGGACCACCTCTAGGCAACCGCAAAAGTGTTTAAAGAGGCCATAATTTTTATGGCCGTTTTAGTGTTTTATGTGCTGTTTTTCAGTGGATCAATGTGGTTGGTTTGGGAAGTCACCAGCTCGCTCACGGAACCACAGAGAAATATAATTGTAGCTTTCGTAAAAATATCTTTTTTTATTGTTTTTGGGTTTCCTGGGTTGCACCTGCTTGGTCTTTTGGTAAAGAAAGATGATAATAAAGTTGTACCTTCAGATAATTTAAAATAGATGATGTGAGTATCAACGCTTTATAATTCTCAATGCACCAAGAGCAATAGTGGCATTTATTGCAAAAGTTGCCATAACATTTAACCAAACAATCACAGGTTATCCAGATTGGAATTATCAAGATCTTGCCACTCAATTAGAGGCGATTACCAAGCATATTAAACAAACTATCAATGAGAAATAATATGAAAAATGATTTTCAAGCGATACTAAAGAAAAAAAAGCCCATCTTAGAGCCTGTGGTATCAGACAAAGGGAAAGCAAAACCCACTACCATAAAGAAGACTTCTCGTCCTGTAGGCCATAAACGCAAGCCTGAAAGTGAGCAAGTGACTGAGCGGGTGCAAAGGTAATACCCCCTTATTTTAGTAGGGGTTGGAAGTAGAATTTTCTCGTAGTTTTAACGAAGGAGGTTTTATGTGATCCATAAATCCCTTAGTACGTTTCGGTACCAATGGACTTCAAACCCCTATACCTCTTTTAGTTAATAGAAACGGCACCATTGCCGCAAATCAATATATGATATAAAAGCGAAAAACACAACTATGAAGTTGTTGTTTTTAGACGCACTTACCAACAAAAAACAACTACTAATAGTATTTAATGTATAGAAGTAGGTGATGTAGTATGAAAAATCCATTTTTTAAAGTTATGATATTAATTTTATTTATTGCAGGATGTTCTTCTAGTGTTGGGAAACATAATTTAGATTCTATACTTAATACGGCTCCTACTAAACATTTGAATTATAAAAGTGCTCAAGCGGCATATGAAGCGGGGGACTTTCATGCAATGATCAACTTAATGGCCACTGAAGAGGATATTTATGGTTTACACAAACAACTTATACCAGTCGTTGGAAGGGATAAAATTGAATATTCTAATGGCAAGTGGGGGCAAGTAAATTCATGTAAAAATGAAACTACCCTTAATTCTAACGCAATTGGCAAGGTATTATCTGAAATAAAGGATACCCGCCTAATAATCATCAATGAAGCCCATGATACCCCTCAACATAGAGAGTTCATTTTACAACTTTTGCCGTATCTAGCAGACAGAGGGTTTAATGTATACGCCGCCGAAACCTTTTCATTAGGTGAAAAAACCCTTGAAGAATGGAAATATGAGATTGAAGAACGCGGTTCGATTGCTGCCACAGGTTTTTATACCACAGAACCCACTTTTTCTAGATTGATAAATAAAGCTGTAAAGGAAGGTTTTGAATTGGTTCCATATGAATTTAAAGGTACAAAAAATAGTTCTTTGTCTGTTAGTGACCGTATTAAACGGCGTGAAGAAGGACAGGCTTTGAACATATGGCAAAGAGCCCTTAATAACCCAAAAAATAAAATTGTCATGCATGTGGGCTATTCACATGTTAAAGAGGATATTGATCACAGAGGACGATCTTGGTTAGCTACAGTACTGAAGAATAAATATGGCATTAACCCCTTAACAATTTCGCAAACAAATTGCATATCTAGTTCCTTGATGGATGGATGGACTTACTCCACGGCAGATGACTCAGATGGCGTGGATTTACTTGTTCATTCAATGCCCGAAATACTTAAGAATAAAAGGCCAGAATGGCTTGACCTATTTGGATATCAACGTATTTCCGCGAATGCTTTAATAGAGCATAATAAGTTCAATAGTGTGATTATTGAGGCAGTTAATACTGAAGATAATATTGTGGCTGATAGAATATATTTCAAATATGGAGAAACTATTGATATATTGCTACGATCAGGGAATTATAAAATTTTAGCCTCTTTTGACGGAGGTGAAAAAAGGACAATTCAAACTTTAGTCATTAAGTAGCATTATCTGATTGAACATCCTAGTTGTACAGTCCCTGTGTTAGGTGGTTTGGGTTTTGTTTAAATCTTTTTGGTTCATTTTACCATATTTTACAAACATATTCGTAAGCAGTTAGTCCTTACCCCGCTCTTTATGCGCCAACGCCGCTCGTTTTCATATCAAAAACGGTTTTATCTTTAAATGTGCCAGGAGCTTTGTAACGTTTTAGCTTACCCTTAAGCCCCCTAACATCCCTTAAGCGGTTTTTCTAATGCGGTCCCATTCTTTAAACTCATAGGTAATAGATTGTTTTATCATTTCGCGCCAAACGGGCTCGGCGATCTGGGCTGAGAGACCAAGGCGCTTTGCTTCCGTTTTAACCTTGGTGATTACCTCTTCGATGCGCGCGCTATCATAGACAGTGCCTCTGTCTTCTTTGATGCGGGCGGCGGCGCTCATATAGGCTTGGCGTTTTACAATCATGGCGACCAACTTGCAGTCAAGCGCGTCTACGCCTGCACGCACCTGCCCCATTGTGGTGCACTCTTTAGCGTCTTTTATATCACCCATCAGAAGGCCATTTTGTTAGCAGCTCGGGGTCAAGATGCCGATTACGCCATTTCAAACGCCAACATAAGTGCGGCCCAGTGGAGC
The DNA here is from genome assembly GCA_965224735.1 of Robiginitomaculum sp. Lineage (GTDB taxonomy): Bacteria > Pseudomonadota > Alphaproteobacteria > Caulobacterales > Maricaulaceae > Robiginitomaculum_A. The sequence continues at coordinate 861,664 of OZ245059.1, forward strand.
GGCCTGTTGAGCCAACCGCGCCAATTTTCTCGCCGCGCTTTACAATTTGCCCCGAAGTCACATCAATCGCACTCATATGCAAATACATAGAGATAAGTCCTTGCCCGTGATCAATTAAAACCATAGCACCTTCAAAATATAAATTATCATCCGCGAGGGATATCACCCCCTTCGCAGGTGCATAAATTGGTGTCCCGCCAGGCGCAGCAATATCGACCCCGTAATGAGGTTTTTTCTTCACTCCGTTTAAAATTCGTTGCGCGCCAAAAGGCGATGTTTTGGTGAACTCTTTTAGGGGATAGGTAAACCCGTCCCGAAACCACAAAACTTTCTCCCGCGATGCGAACCCTTTTTTCTTACGCGCAGATGAATCGCGAATGCGTTTTAATTGCGCATCTGAAAACGTAGAAACTTGGCTTGGCGGCAGGCCATCTATACGCGATATGCTGTATTTGCGGGGGGCGATATTTAAAGATATATCGGATAATTTCACGCCATCTTCCAGTGTAACAGAAAGTTTTTCTTGCCTAGGCGCATCACGATCAAAACCGATGATAACAAGGCCATCTTTATCTGCGAGAGTCTTTATCCCGCCAACCTTAACACGTGCATTTGGAAATGTTTTACACAGGAGCGCACCGCCTTGTTCCAACACACCATTGCAAGAAATACCCTGATTAAAAACCTGAAAATTTTTAACTTTAATACCCTTTGGACGACCATCCAAGCGGGAACCATCTGTGGCAAGTTCAGCGTCTTGCGCGATAAGCCTAGTGTGCTCCTGCGCCCTACTTTTCTCTAACTTACTTTCCTCTGGTTTACTTTCCTGTGCCCTACTTTCGCTTTGTCCGCAGGCTGATAACGCCAGCGCCAAACCTAAAAGGAAAATTCGCTTCAAGATTTGTTCTCTAGCAGGCGTTTTGTGCTAGCGCGCGCGTCGCAATAGGCTTCTTGCAATTCGTCGTTCCAGTATTTTAGATCCTCAAGCAAGATTTTATCACCTGTCACCGCGCAGCGCACAAATGCACCCGCGTTTAAAATGATATAATCGGACGCGCCATAATGAATTTTCGCTTCGCCTTGGTCTCTTGTAAAATTCAACATAAAAGCTTTCTATACTAATTTACTGGCAATCAAAAGAGGTTGCCTTGATTATTGTCAGTTTTTTTTACAGGTTTTCGCGCCCGTTTTTTTGCGCTTTTTTCAAGAGGCTTTATGCTAGCGGCAGCGGCAGCGGTAACGGCATCAATGATTGCATTGCGCGGCCCATCGCCAAAGGTAAGCGTGATCTTTTCTCCTGAAAATAACGGTTTTCCCTCGCGCACAATATGTCCGTCCCTATCCGTAACCAAAGCATATCCGCGCGCCAACACCCCTTGATATGAATACGCGGATAGTAATTTTCCTGCTGCTTCCAAACGGGTATTTGCGCGCTCTAACCGCCTGCGCGCCGCCGCCGCCAATGCACGCCCGTTCATATCCAGGCTCTCGCTATGGCGCTTTAAATTCAATCTGAGCATGCTTGGACGCAAACGCGTAGCCATCGTTTGCAATTGGCCTCGCGCCAACGAGCGGCGGCTATTAAGGGCAGGCAAGAGACGCCCCGAGATTATATCTAGCCTTTGCCGTGGCATGGCCAGTATATTTTCAAGTTTTGGCAGGCGGGCAGCGGCAAAGCCCATTTTTTTGTGCTCCACCATGCGCCCGAGCCCGCGTCTTAACCTAAGGGCATAATCAGTCACAGTGCCGATTAGCTCGCTCCGTACGGGCACGGCGATCTCGGCGGCGCCTGTGGGCGTTGGCGCGCGCGCGTCCGACACATAATCAATTAAGGTCCAGTCGGTTTCGTGCCCGACCGCGCTGATCAGCGGAATGGCCGATCCTGCCGCAGCGCGCACGACAGTTTCTTCGTTAAAGCACCAAAGGTCTTCGATGGATCCTCCCCCACGCGCCACAATAATCACATCAGGGCGCGGTAAATCGGCGCTGTCTTCCATATGGTTAAACCCCGTAATGGCAGCGGCGATTTGCGCCGCCGCTTTATCGCCTTGCACAAGAACAGGCCAGACTAAAACCCGCACAGGGAAACGGTCGGAAACTCGGTGGATTATATCGCGGATAACCGCCCCCGTTGGCGATGTGACCACGCCTATGGCCCTTGGCAAATATGGCAGCTCTACCTTACGCTCTGCATCAAACAGGCCTTCTGCGGCGAACTTCTTTTTGCGTTTCTCTAAAAGCGCCATAAGCGCGCCCTCGCCAGCAGGTTCTAGCTTGTCCATAATAAGTTGGTATTGGGAGCGCCCAGGATAAGTGGATAATTTGCCTTCAACCACCACTTCCATGCCTTCTTCAGGGCGCACAGAGAGGCGGTTTACACTGCCCTTCCACATAACGCCAGAAATCACGGCCTTGTCGTCTTTGACATCAGCGTACATATGCCCGGATTTAGCAATGGTGACGCGGCCAAGCTCGCCCCTTACCCGCACACGGCCATAGGTTTCCTCGACCGTGCGCTTTAAAGAAAACGCCAGTTCTGAAACTGAATACTCATGTGCGTTACTGGCTACGTTTATTTGATTATCTTCCACCTAAGCTCTTCCCTATTTTATACGAGTCAGTTTATAGACTTATAAGAGTTTATCACGAGGGTAAAATGAAAATTCTTCTTATCGGCAGCGGCGGGCGCGAACATAGCCTGGCATGGAAAATCATCCAAAGCCCTTTATGTGATCAACTTATTTGCGCGCCTGGCAATGCAGGCATATGCGAGATCGCTGATTGCGTTAATATCAAACCCAATAACATTGCGGGCCTTTTGGCATTCATCAAAACGGAATTGGTAGATTTTGTTGTAGTAGGTCCTGAAATGCCTCTCGCGCTGGGCCTTGTTGACACGCTTGCTAAGGTGGGCGTGCCTGCCTTTGGCCCAACGCAAGCCGCCGCTATGCTGGAAACCTCCAAGGCTTTCACCAAAGATTTTTGCATCCGTCACCAAATCCCCACCGCGCCCTATGACGTGTTTACTAATGCCAAAGAAGCCATCATCTATTTAGACGAGATGCAGCCGCCCTATGTTATCAAGGCGGACGGGCTGGCGGCTGGTAAAGGCGTTATTATCACCGAAGATAAAACCGAAGCCATTACCGAGTTAAAAGCATTTTTTAGCGGCAAATTAGGCCCCGCTGGCGAGTGCGTGGTGATTGAAGAATTTATGCGCGGGCATGAAATATCCTTTTTCGCCCTCACCGATGGCAAAACGGTTTATCCTTTGTGCGAAGCCCAAGATCATAAACGCGCTTATGATGGTGATAAAGGCCCCAATACAGGCGGTATGGGCGCATACTCACCTGTGCCTGGATTTACCCAGCGCCAACGCATTATAGATGAAATTCTTATCCCTACAGTGCAAGGCATGGCGCGCGCAGGCACGCCATTTGCAGGCGTGCTTTTTGCCGGGCTTATGATGACCAAAACAGGCCCGAAACTGATTGAGTATAATGTGCGTTTTGGCGACCCTGAATGTCAGGTATTAATGCGCCGCCTTAAGGGAGATATTCTTGCGCTGATGATCGCTTGTCAAAACGGCACTTTGGACAATTTCCCAAACGCGCTCTGGCGCGAGGAGACATGTGTTAATGTTGTGCTCGCTGCCAAAGGTTATCCAGGCGATTATGGCAAAGGTCTCCCTATACAAGGCGTTGATGCAGCTAATCAAATGGATGGTGTTTTGGTTTTTCACGCAGGCACTAAGCGTGATGATAAAGGCAAGCTTCTCTCAGATGGCGGACGGGTTCTAAATATTACCGCCAGCGGCAAAAACGCCAAACAAGCCACTGCGCGCGCCTATGCGGCTATTGATGAAGTCATAAAATGGCCAGGTGGATTTTGTCGCCGCGATATTGCCAAGCAAGCTTTGGCGCTACGGATACGCGAGGGCCATATTTAGGGGCAGTGGGTAAAAAATTACGAGCGATAGAGCTGTGAGCGATAGGGCTGTGTTTTTGGTTTTATTGTTCTGTTTTCAATCTGCGTCTTGCTTTAAAAAAAGTTTTCAAAAGTTGGCCGCATTCTTGCGCCAGCACACCGCCCGTAACTGCGGGTTTTGAATGACAACTTGCGCTGTTGAAAAACCGAACGCCGTTTTCGACAGCGCCGCCTTTGGAGTCAAGCGCGCCGTAAACCACGCGATCAATACGGGCATGGGAGATAGCCCCCGCGCACATGGCACATGGCTCCAGCGTTACATAAAGGGTATGGCCCGCCAGGCGGTAATTATCCAGCTTATAGGCAGCGCCGCGAAGCGCCAAAATTTCCGCGTGCGCTGTCGGATCACAAATCCCAATCGGGGCATTGCCCACTTGCGAGAGTATTTCCCCAGTTTTTGGATTGACAATCAGCGCGCCAACAGGCACTTCTCCTCGCGCACTTGCCGCTTGCGCTTGGTTTATACATTGGCGCATATAGTGTTCATCTTGGCGTATATAGTGTTCATCGTTCATATCAAAACTACTAGGGTATTCGCCGTGTCAACAAAAGAAAAAAAAGAGAAAATGCCCAGCGCCACGCCAAAAGGTCCCAGGGCCACGCCAAAAGGTCAACGCATCGCCAAAATTATGGCACGAGCAGGCGTGGCATCACGGCGTGAGTCTGAACGTATGATTAAAGCAGGCCAGGTTAAGGTCAATGGCAAAGCTTTGGACACGCCTGCGTTCCTCGTGACAGATAAGGACAAAATAGAAGTCAACGGAAAAATAATAATGGGCAAAGAAATACCGCGCCTTTGGCGTTATCACAAGCCCAGCGGATTTTTAACCACACATAATGACCCGGGCGGGCGGCCAACCGTGTTTGAAAACTTGCCCGCCGATTTACCGCGCGTTATTTCTATTGGCCGTCTTGATATGACCTCCGAAGGCCTCTTGCTTTTGACCAATGATGGGGAGCTAGCGCGCAAACTTGAACTTCCTTCCACCGCATGGGCACGCCGCTATAAAACGCGCGCATATGGCAAGCCTACCCAAGAAAAACTTGATAGTTTGATGCAAGGCGTGATGATTGACGGCAGACGCACTGGCCCTATCGAAGCCAAGTTGGATAAACAGCAAGGCACCAATGCGTGGATGAGCATTACTATTCGCGAGGGCAAAAACCGCGAAGTGCGCCGCGCTCTGGAAGTCATTGGCCTTAAGGTCAACCGCCTTATCCGTATTTCTTATGGCCCATTTCAGCTTGGGGATTTGGATAAAGGCAAGGTGGAACTTGTACCAAACCGCATCTTGCGTGACCAAGTTGGCCACCTCGTTGATATTTCCACCGAACGGCCAAGGGGAACACTTCAGGCGCGCGAAAAAATCAACAGAAAAATCAGCAAAAAAATCAAAGCCAAACCCATGCGCGGAAACCGTAAATTTACCAATAAAAATTATAAAGGCAAAAAATAATGCGTATAGTCGGTGGTCAGCATTGCGGGCGCAATATTGCCGCCCCTAAAGGCAAAGACACGCGGCCAACATCCGATCAAGCCCGCGAGAGCATTTTTAATATTTTGCAACATGCTAACTGGTCACCTGATTTAGAAAGCGCGATTGTCACTGATATTTTTGCAGGCTCTGGCGCGCTTGGCCTTGAAGCGCTCTCGCGCGGAGCGCAATTTTGCCTCTTTGTTGAAACCGAGCCCAAGGCGCGGGCGGCTATTCGCGAGAACATTGAAACTATGGGCTTTGGCGGTATATCGCGCCTGCACCGCCGTGATGCGACAAAACTGCGTATCGCCACCAGCAATCTACGGGGTCCCTTCACCCATATTTTCCTCGACCCGCCCTATACTAAAGGCCTCGCCAGCCCAGTGTTACGAAAGTTAAAAGATCAAAACCTAATCGCCGACACTGCCGTCATCATCTACGAAATGGCCAAAGACGAAGAACCAAACCTGAGCAGATACACTATACATGACACAAGAGTGTGGGGTGGAGCTAAGGTGGTGTTTATGGGGCTAAATAACGAATAGGAGAACACATTGACCCAATGCACAAAAAAACGCAAACACTTTCTGGCTTTGCACAAACCAGGAAACCCGTTTGTTAGCCCTAATCCTTGGGATATTGGCTCTGCGCGCATGATGCAAGATTTGGGGTTTTGCGGGCTCGCAACCACTTCGTCTGGATTTGCGGCCACGCTTGGGCGGCGTGACTATGCTGTGAGCCACGAGGAAACTATGGCCTATGCCAGCGCGATTGCTAACACTGTAGACATTCCCGTTTCTGCTGATCTGGAAAACGGGTTTGGTGAGAGCGTAGATGCAGTGGCTAAAACAATGACTCTGGCAGCAAATACCAGCCTTTGCGGCGGATCTATTGAAGATGTGAGCGGCGATGCGGACAATCCAATTTACGAACTCTCCCATGCCACCGCCCGCATAAAAGCAGCGGTTCAAGCCATTAAAAAAAGCGGGTTTGTGCTCACCGCAAGAGCCGATGGTCTCTTGCACGGGGTGACAGATTTGAACATGATCATTGAGCGTCTACAAGCATTTGAGGCTGCGGGGGCGGATGTTTTGTTCGCGCCAGGATTGCCTGATTTAGACGCCGTGCATAAAGTGTGCAGCGCTGTCTCGCAGCCCGTGAATGTCTTGGTTTTATTTGGCCTCACTCAGCACAGCCTGGATGATTTTGCGCAAGCGGGCGCAGCTCGGCTCTCTATTGGCGGCGCACTGGCGTTTAATGCTTATGGCAGTCTTGCGGGCGCGGCAGATGCGATGCTTGGAGACGGAAAATTCGCAGGGCTCACGCCCACCCCAGGCGCAAAACGTATCAAAACCTATCTTAACTAAGCTTTGGTTTTGCGCATATCGGGGTGTAGGCTCCTGCCTAAAATATGATCTAATTTATTAATAATGTGTTGTGTACCTTTGACAATCAGTGGATCAAAGCCGTTCACAACATCAGGATCTTTATGTGGATATGGCAAACTATCAAGCACATAGCGCATGGTTTCCAGACGGGCGCGTTTTTTATCATTGGACTTTATGATCGTCCAAGGTGCATCCGCTGTATCCGTGTAAAAAAACATGGCCTCTTTCGCCTCGCCATAATCATGCCATTTGTTAAGCGAGGCTTTATCAATCGGGGAAAGTTTCCACTGCTTGAGCGGATCAAGCTCGCGAGATTTAAAACCGTAATTGCAAGTTCAGCTTAAAGTAAATATTTTTATCATTTTCTACGATTAGGCTACCGTACCGGTGCCTAGTCATAGAGGGAGTATCAAATTTAATGTTTTCAAACAAATAATCTTCCAAAGTTGAAATGTCCATAATATGAAATCCGACCTGTTCACCATTTTCTTTTACAACAATAGTTCCACTGGATACATATTTGCCGTCCCACTTCGTTCCCGCAAAAAAACCTAATAAAACTGCCACTAACAACCTTTTAACTTTTACCTGAAAAGAGACTAAGTCATTGCCTGTAAAATTTTCGAGGGTTCCTTGTTCATAAAGGCTTTTTAAATTTTCATCTATACCTGAAACTCTATCTATGAAAAAATGTGTAAGCATTTTTGCTATAAGGCTGGGCATTATGTCATCAACCATAGAAAGGTTATAAGACATGGTATCGGTTTCAACTTTATGAAAGACAAGTTCGCCACCCAATGAATATATTTTTTTTATTCTATCTATGAGCTTAGTTCTAGTTTCAATAGAGTTCACAATATCAATATGCTCGGACGTTAAATTTACAGCTTTAAAAATGAAGTTGGTGTTCCCCGAAGCATTAAGTAAGGTTGGTTTACTGCCCAAATACGATTTTATTCCAAACCCCTCGTCTTTTTTTGATATGTTGTCATTGTCTATATCTAAAACAATGTCAGATTTTTGGTTACTGTTCCCACCTTTTACAATTGAAATACCCAGAGAATCTTGAATTGCATCAAATTCAGAAATATGAAAAGTTTTTGAACCCCCCTTAATTTTTTTTGCAAGATTGGAAAGAACATCTTTATTTAGAAAATCGGAAACCTTTATTTTCTTCTCTTTCTTCGTTGTTTCGTTCTTAACAAGAACAACATCACTATCGCTCAAATAGCAAACTTCCTGGATATTTAGAGTGGTCATCTTAGTTACATTAAAAAAGTTTGCCTTGTTTACATTCAATTTTTTATCTGCAAGCATCAGTTTTTTGTCGCTCACAAATTTAAGAAAGGAATATAGTTCTGTCCATTCTCCCTTGTTTTTTGTCTTTATCATATAATCCCCTGTTTCATCTAATCTTACCATATGAGACACCATTGCAGATGCACAAGCTTGAATTGCATCAACAGCAACGCTATTACCGAGTTGTTTCATTGCTTGTGTTTTTGGCACGGGGAAATCAAAGTCGTCGGGAAACCCTTGCATTTTCTTCCCTTGTTCTGGCATTAGCCGTTTAACTTCACCATCAACCAAATATGAATCCCAATTACGCCTATCGTTGATATTAGAGCCTCTACCCCCAACCCTAAGGGTAAAGCCTACTTCTCGGGAACACTTACCGTTCCAAACATCGGACATATTGAATTTCAGAGGTATTTTTTCCGGAAAATAAAAACTTTTTAGGCCAGTTTCTTTCTTAAATCCAATCATAAAGGCTCTTGGTCTGAGTTGAGGCAATCCATAATCAGAGGCTCTAATGACTTCAAAATAAAAACTATAGCCAAGTTCCTCTTCAATAATTTCTCTAATGACCTTAAACGTATTACCGTTATCGTGATTTACAATTCCTCGTACGTTTTCTAAAAAAAATGCTTTGGGTAGTTTGGCAGCAATAATATCGACTATATTAAAAAATAAATTTCCCCTCTCCGATTTATGCGTATCCCCAAATCCTCTTTTGTGACCAGCTTGGCTAAATGGCTGACAAGGAAACCCCGCGCATAGGACATCAAAATCAGGAATATCATTTGGGGATATACTTCTAATGTCGTCATTAAAATTACCGCTTGTAAACAAGTCTGGGGATACGCTCTTAAAATTATGCTCATAAGTTTTTCTGGCGTAGCTATCAATCTCAGAGGCAAAGACACACTCGCCGCCTAAGCGATGCAGTGCCGTGTGGAAGCCACCAATCCCCGCAAATAAGTCGATAAATTTAAAATTGGTCATATTTTTTCTTACTAACTGTTTTCAGGCGTATCCTGTAATCGATTCATTATACCCTAGAATTTAACCAGGAAACATCAAGGAGAAAACGAGCTTGCGAGCTTTGCGGGATACTGTAAAAGTTTCAATATAATTTGGGGCTGTCCCAGATAACGCATAAGATGTGTTATAGATGACGGCATGAGAAAGAGCAGATTAAGTCAGTATAAAACAGAGGTGGTTAGCCGAGCATTTTGTTGCAGGGACTACGGTGCGTTGCGCGGCTAATCTTTGCGGTGTTAATCGTAAATCTGCCTCCTATTATTTCCACTGTCTTCGCGAAATTATTTCTTATGAGTTAGAACAAGCTGAGCAAAAGGTTTTTGCTGGCGAGATCAAGGTGGACGAAAGTTATTTTGGCGGCAAGCGAAAGGGTAAGCGTGGGCGCGGCAGATGCGATGCTTGGAGACGGAAAATTCGCAGGGCTCACGCCCACTTCAGGCGCAAAACGTATCAAAACCTATCTTAACTAAGCTTTGGTTTTGCGCATATCGGGGTGTAGACTCCTGCCTAAAATATGATCTAATTTATTAATAATGTGTTGTGTTCCTTTGACAATCAGTGGATCAAAGTCGTTCACAACATCAGGATTTTTATGCGGATATGGCAAACTATCAAGCACATAGCGCATGGTTTCCAGACGGGCGCGTTTTTTATCATTGGACTTTATGATCGTCCAAGGTGCATCCGCTGTATCCGTGTAAAAAAACATGGCCTCTTTCGCCTCGCCATAATCATGCCATTTGTTAAGCGAGGCTTTATCAATCGGGGAAAGTTTCCACTGCTTGAGCGGATCAAGCTCGCGAGATTTAAAACGGCGTAATTGTTCGTTTTGCGTGACCGAAAACCAGAATTTAAAAATCCGTATACCTGAGCGCACAAGCATGCGCTCAAAAGATGGTGTTTGGCGCATAAATTCTAGATACTCACCTGGCTCACAAAAGCCCATTACCCGCTCGACGCCCGCGCGGTTATACCACGAGCGATCAAAGAAAACCATTTCTCCTGCGGTCGGCAAATTTTGTACATAGCGCTGAAAATACCATTGATGCCGCTCTGTATCGGTAGGCTTATTCAAAGCAACAACGCGTGCTTGCCGCGGATTAAGGTGTTCTGTAAACCGTTTAATTGTTCCCCCCTTACCCGCAGCGTCACGGCCCTCAAAGATAAAGATAATTTTTTGATCCGTATCTTCCACCCATTTTTGAACCTTTAAAAGTTCAACCTGAAGCGCGCGTTTCTCCCGCTCGTAGGTTTTGACATTGACCCGCTCTGCATAAGGATATTCACCATTTTCATAGGCTTCGCGAATAGCAAGTTTAGTGGTTTTTACTTCGCCATTTTCATTTAAAGGGCTGAGCTTAACTGGCCTTTTACGTGGTTTTTTCAGGGGGGGCAGAGGCGTTTTGGGCGCTGCATTTGAAGGTATGTTTTGTTCTTTATTAACTGGCTTATCCATAACGGTATGTCCCCCTTGAATGAATGCTAAATACGGGCTTGTTGTTAAAAACACTCTACACTTTATTGTTCAAAAAGTGGAGTCACAATTAGGCCGTTTGTCAGAACGTCGCACTTTGTTTTTTAGGAGTCTAAAACGTAAAATTTTGAGCAATGCGGGCGTGCTGGATTTGGCCAAAGCTTTGGCCAAATCTGTTCCCATCATCGTCTGCCAAACAACCGTTCAATATCAGCTAATTTTAACTCCACATAGGTCGGACGGCCATGATTACATTGGCCCGAGTGCGGGGTTTCTTCCATTTGGCGCAACAGTGCATTCATCTCCGCCCCATTGAGCCTGCGCCCTGCGCGCACACTGCCATGGCACGCCATGGTTCCACACACATGTTCAAACTGCTCATTTAGCGAAAGCGCCTCATCATAATCACGCAAATCATCCGCGAGGTCACGCAAAAGGCCTTGCACGTTCATCTCGCCAAGAATGGCAGGGGTTTCGCGCACGGCAATTGCACCTACGCCGAACGGCTCTAGCACCAACCCCATCGCGCCAAGCTCTTCCCCTCGTGCTAAAACGCGGTGTGCGTCTTCATCGCCAAGCTCGACAATTTCAGGAATAAGCAAAGCCTGCCTTTCGAGGGTTTTTTGTGCCATAGATTTCTTCATACGCTCATAGACAAGCCTTTCATGAGCAGCGTGTTGATCCACAACAATCATACCGTCTTTGGTTTGGGTGACAATATAGGTTTCGTGAAGCTGAGCCCGCGCTACGCCTAAAGGCCGCTCTGTCAAATCTTCTTGCTGTGCTTGTTCGCTTTGGATTCGATGGTCTTGGATTTGATAGTCTTGGAAATTCTCGCTGCCTTCTTCAACCTTGCCCGAGAACCCATCTATGCCATCTATAATAGGCTGCATTTTCGGGTCAGGCGATGGCGGCGTTTGGTAATTGCCATATTTCGGGCGGTAACTGCCTAATTTTCCGCCGAGCTGCACACGGCCTAAAGCGTAATCGCTCACCGTCGTCGAAGCCCTGTGACCTGCCCCTGCTAGCGCGTGCCGTAGGGCGCCCACAATAAGCCCGCGTACAAGCCCAGGGTCGCGAAAGCGCACTTCGGACTTAGCAGGGTGCACATTCACGTCTACAAAATGTGGATCAAGCTCTAGATAAAGTGCCACAACAGGGTGCCGTCCGCGAGCCAGAAAATCTTGGTAAGCCCCGCGCACGGCTCCATATAACAGCTTATCGCGCACAGGCCGCCCATTGATAAAAAGATATTGATGCGTGCTTGATCCGCGCGAAAACGTTGGCAGGCCAGCATAGCCCGTAAGTTTCACGCCTTCGCGCTCACTATCGATCAGCAGTGCATTGTCTTTGAAATCCCTGCCCAATATATCAGCCAACCTTTTAAGTCTGCCTTCATCATTATCCGCCTCGCGCAGCAGGTTTAAAACCGCGCGCCTGCCATTATGCAGGCTAAAGCCAACATCGGCGCGGGACATAGCCATACGTTTGACAATATCGGATATAGCTATGCTCTCGGAGCGCTCAGTTTTTAAAAACTTTAACCGCGCGGGCGTTGCGTAAAACAAATCTTTTACGTCAACCCGCGTGCCCGAAAGACCAAAACGCGGGGCGGGGCGAGGGCGGTTCACTTCGCCGCCTTCAACCGATATTTCCCACGCCATATTGTCGCCCCCATCGCCCAAAGTTTGCGTGGTAATTTTAAGCCGCGCAATAGAGCCAATAGAGGGCAGGGCTTCGCCGCGAAAGCCCATTGTTCCAATATTTAGCAGATCCCATTGACCTTTATCATCTGGCGCAAGTTTCGACGTGGCATGGCGCTCTATGGCCAAGAGCAGTTCGTCTTTGTTCATGCCCTTGCCATCATCGGTTACGGTGAGGCTACGCCGTCCGCCCGCTTCAAAGCGAATATCAATTTGGCACGCACCCGCGTCTAGCGCATTTTCTGTTAGCTCCTTAATCACGCTCGCAGGGCGCTCAACCACCTCACCTGCCGCGATTCGGTTAATGGTGTGTTGGGGCAGTCTGCGAATCGATACATTGTTTTTTTGCATGAAAAAACCCTAGCTTGAAAACAAGCTAGGGTCGATTCAAATAATTATATATTCGCTTAAAGCTCTTAAAGACCAGGTAGTTTTTCCTTTGCAGGCCGGCGTCCAATTTTGACTTTATTGCCCCCTGTTGCCGCTTGCACGGCTTTTTGGCGGCGGACTTCCTGGTCAGGGTCGAGCGGGGTACCATCGGGCGCAATTGCTTTGCCGTTTTTCCAAAATAAAACCCGGTCAGCAAAGCCCCGACTTTTACGCTCAATAGAGTTTTGCCCGTCAATAATTGCCCGCACAGCAGGATCAGCTTTGCTCCCGCCTGCTTTTGCCATAAGAACGACTTCGCCTTGGGATGGCGCAGCGGGATCTATTTCACCCAAAAGCGCTTTGCGAGCCGCAACCGTCGCGTATTTTTCTTCGACATTCAGCTCGCCTGGTTTTGGCGGACGCAGATTATACTCTGGCGGCACAACCAATGGCGGTTTGGTGAGAATATTAAATTCATTGGGCGAGTTTCTGCGCATGCCCAGCACTTTACCCGCGCTAGAGCAGCCCGTAGCCAGCAAAGCCGAAACAGCGGCTGTAACAATAATAATGTTGCGAGATATCATTTCCGACTCCTAAAGTTTATGCCTTCTAGCCAACTTATACTGCTCTGCCAAGTTAACTTATGGTGATTTTTCTGCTTTTGACTGTAAAAACATAGCGATGATAAGCCCGATAACGCCGCAAGTAATCATGCTATCGGCCACGTTAAACACCCATTTGAAATAGATATCGCCAAAATTAAGAAAATCTGTCACAGCGCCAAAACGGGCGCGGTCAATTGCATTGCCGATCGCCCCGCCAATTATTAGCGAGAGAGAGAACGTCATCAGCTTGCTTTTTTCCTTATTGATCCAAAATAACAGCACAACGCACATAACGGCAGCAAAAATAGTAAACACAATACGTGAAATTTCTGGATGGTTAGAGAACAATCCAAAACTGACGCCAAGATTACACACCAGCGCCAAATCAAAAACGGGGCTAACTTCGATTTGTAGTCCTGAATAGGGATTAGTGGCGCATATATTTTGCGGCACGCCAAATTTATTGATGACCCAGTATTTGCTAGCTTGGTCAACCGCAATAACAAGTGCGGGCACAAGCCCCCCCCAAAGCCATAAATCCTTGCGTAGTTTAAGCATGAACACCCCATATTCGTGTTTTTAGGGCCCTAGGCTTTGGACCGATCCTATCAATCATAAATAAAGAAGGCATAAATAAAGGAAGCATAAATAAAAATAGTGTGCAAAAATTACCCATGCGCATCATCCCACTGCTGTGTTGCCACCATATCGCGCGGGGTAATATCCGCGCCCGCTTTAGGCTTGAAATATTTCCAAGAGCGCTCGCATTTGCTGAAGGCCGTGTTTTGCGTTAGCGGGCTAATGGTAACCTCTTTAGCTTGCTTTGACAAATCACACTCACTAACGATCAGATAATCGGCCAGCGTATCCATCGGGTTTTTATTGTCATCGTAAACATCTTTGCGCGTAATGTTCAGTGCTGTAAGCGCAGAAACCAGCCCGCTGTCTGCGGGCGCGTTAACGCTGGCTTCCAGGCTGGAGCGAATGGTTTTTTCAGCCCGCAATGGTTCGATTTTTTCGTTCACAGCTTCGCGCAAAGATTGAACACGTGCCATTTTTTCAGACAGGGCTTGGTTTTTCCAACTTTCGGGGGTTTTGGGAAATTGCTCCAAATGCACAGAGCCTTTTATTTCCCCCTGCCTGCTCTGCCACACTTCTTCCATGGTGAAGCACAAGATGGGGGCAAGCCATAGAGTTAAGCGCTCGAACAAAGCGTTCATCACCGTGCGGCAAGCACGGCGCCTTGTGGAGCCAAGCGCGTCGCAATAGAGCGCGTCTTTGCGAATATCGAAATAAAAGCTTGAGAGATCATTGGTGCAAAAATTAAACAGGCTAGAGAATACTTTTTTAAAGTCATGCTCTGCGTAGGATTTACGCACTTGCTCGTCTAGCTCTGATAATCTGTGCAATACCCATTTTTCAAGGGCGGGACTATCGGCGTAGTCCACTGCCTCGCTCGCCTGATAGCCATCAAGCGCGCCAACCATATAGCGCACTGTATTACGCAATTTACGGTAAGCGTCTGCTGCGGTTTTGATAATCTCGTTGCCAATGCGCAAATCGTCAGTGAAGTCGGAACTCGCCGCCCACAGGCGCAAAATTTCTGCGCCGTATTGGCGAATGATGGTTTCGGGCGCTACCGTATTGCCAAGAGATTTAGACATTTTTCGGCCATCATCAGCCATAACAAATCCGTGGGTAAGTACGGCTTTGTAGGGGGCTTCTCCGTACACGGCACAGCTTTCAAGGAGTGAAGACTGGAACCAACCGCGATGTTGGTCAGAGCCTTCAAGATATAAATCGGCGCGCTCTGTGAGCTCGTCACGCTGTTTCAAACAAAGCACATGAGTACAGCCGCTATCAAACCAAACGTCAAGAATATCCGTGACTTTCCCCCAGCCGTTCGCATCGACATTACCCATTAAATCTTGAATAGATGTATCAAACCAACCGTCCACGCCCGTCGCATTCACAGCCGCCAAAATACGCGCGTTAATAGCGTCCGCCTCGGGCAGTTCTGTGTGTAGCGCGCCTGTTTCTTTGTTGACGATAAGCGTGATTGGCACGCCCCAATTTCGTTGACGAGAAATAAGCCAATCAGGTCTATCCGCTACCATCGCCGTGATACGGTTCTCTCCGCGCGCAGGATACCACATTGTTTCTTTGATCGCTTTAAGCGCCTTTTCGCGTAGACCGTCTTTACTCATGGACACAAACCATTGCGGCGTGGCGCGGCGAATAACAGGCGCTTTGGAGCGCCAGCTATGGGCGTCACGCAAAGTCACAATGCCGCGCGCCAAAAGATTGCCGCACTCCATCAAAGCCTTAATCGCCTCCGGGTTAGCCTTCCCGTCCTGCCCGCGTTTCTTTCCGCTCGTGCGGATAACATCAAGCCCTTGGAAACGGGTTGGGAGAACGTCCGTATAGCAGCCCTCGTCATCGAGGGTCATGGGAACGACTGTTTCCAAGCCATCACTTTCTAAAGCACTTAAATTATCTGTATTTCCCATCCAGACCATATAATCATCTTCACCATGACTTGGTGCTGTATGTACAAATCCTGTACCTGCTTCAGCACTCACATGAGTACCTGCTAGTAAGGGTACCGGGAAATCAAATTTTTCTTCTGCCCCCTCCATGTTTTTAAGAGGGTGGTTTAAAATTAACAGTTCAAGCTCTTCTGAGGTGACATCTGCCACCCTGTTAAACAGCTTAATTAACCCAGCCTTTGCCACTGTTTCCCATAATTCGTCAGCAACTATTAACTTATCCCCTGGTTTGGACCACGGCTCAAATTCGGCTTCCATCATTGCCGTAACCTCATAAAGGCCATACGTAATTTTTGGTGAATAACTCACGGCACGGTTAGCGGGAATAGTCCAAGGCGTGGTTGTCCAGATCACGACATTGGCATCTTTAAGTTTTTTGATAACTTTATCTTCAAGCGAGCTTTTCAATTCACCCGTCCAACAATACGCTTTGCGCACGGGAAACTTCACATAAATCTGCGTAGCTCTACGCTCGGCGTATTCCACTTCGGCTTCGGCCAGCGCTGTGCGTTCCACGGGACTCCACATGATGGGTTTGGAGCCTTGGTATAAGTGCCCAGTTTTGGCAATTTTTAACAGCTCGCCGCAAATGATAGCTTCGCTGTCAAAATTCATTGTCTTATAAGGATTGTCCCAATCACCGATCACACCCAGCCGTTTAAATTCTTCGCGCTGTGTATCAAGCCATCCTGCCGCGTATTCGCGGCAACGCTTGCGGAACTCACCGCCAGGAACATCGTCCTTAGTGCGGCCTTTGGCGCGAAATTCTTCTTCGACTTTCCATTCAATCGGCAAACCATGACAATCCCAGCCTGGCACATACTGAGCATTAAAGCCCATCATTTGGTGAGTGCGCGTGACCATATCTTTGAGAATTTTATTCATAGCCGTGCCCATATGAATATGACCATTGGCATAAGGCGGCCCGTCATGGAGGATATAGCTGGGCTTATCTGCGCTATTTTTGCGCAGCGTATTATAGAGATCAATTTTGTTCCAATACACGAGCCATTCAGGCTCTTTTTTGGGCAAGCCTGCCCGCATAGGGAAATCGGTTTTTGGCAAGAAAAGGGTTTCGCGGTAATCACGAGAATTATTGGTATCAGTCATGAAAATATCTTTAGTTTAAATCTGGTTTTGGGCAAGTTCAATTATCCCGACATCATTAGGACGCCGGGCTGATAATTCGTATGCTTATATAAAAAACAGAATTCATAGGCGCAGAATAACATACAAACTCGGTGCAGGAAACAAAATAATACCTCTTTGTGTTGTTAATCGCGCCAGATTGATGCGCTTTAATCGCGCTCATGTTTACCGCTCAGATTCCCCGCTAGGGCCGTGGATAAATAATATCCAAAATATTATAATGCATTGCCGCAAGCATAGCCGCTCGCCCACGCCCATTGAAAATTATAACCGCCTAAATGGCCCGTAACATCGACCACTTCTCCGATAAAATAAAGACCAGGTATTGTGCGCACTTGCATAGTTTTGGACGAGAGTGCATTGGTATCTACGCCGCCGCGCGTAACCTCTGCTTTGCGAAAGCCTTCTGTGCCAGCTGGTTTGAGCGGCCATGCATGGACACTTTGGGCTAATGTTTCCAGCGCGTCATCGTTCATATCTGCGAGGCGTTGATAGCGGCAATCTTTCACAAGGTATGCGGCGATTTTTTTGGGCAAAAACTGCGCTAGAAAAACGGAAGGTTTTTGTTTGGCTGTGCATATGCGGGCCTCTTTGAGGCGCGCAAAAACATCAATGCTAGGGGCGAGGTCAACACATATCGCATCTCCCGCCTGCCAATAGGTTGAGATTTGCAATATGGCAGGGCCAGACAACCCACGGTGCGTAAAAAGAACCGCGCCATCAAAATGCGCGCCTTTGCATGAAACGCACGCATCCAAGCTCGTGCCAGACAAATCCTTAAGGGTCTCTTTGAACCCATCCGTAAAGGTGAACGGCACAAGGGCGGGCTGTGGGTCAATGACCTTCAAGCCAAATTGTTTAGCCACTTTATAACCAAAACCACTAGCCCCCATTTTTGGAATGCTCGGCCCGCCCGTGGCAATAACAAGCGAGGTACACATGTATGATTGTTTATCCGTGGTGAGGATAAACCCATCATCTGTTTTTTTTATATCAGCAATTAGTGTTTCAAAAACAAACCTGTTGCCAGCATCTTTACAGGCCGCCCTGAGCATGCCGATAATTTGGTTGGCACTTTCATCGCAAAATAATTGCCCCTTTTCTTTTTCATGCCATTTGATTTTATGCTGGTTCACCATATGGATAAAATCCTGCGGTGAGTATCCAGCCAATGCGGATTTGCAAAAATGCGGGTTTTGCGAAATGAAATTATGGGGCGCCGTGAAAATATTGGTGAAATTACAGCGCCCGCCCCCCGATATACGGATCTTCTCGCCTGCTGATTTTGCACTATCGATTAAAAGCACAGAGCCAGAGCCAGAGCGAGCGCCCGCAATTGCACCGCACATCATGCCCGCAGCGCCCGCACCAATTATTATGATATCAAAATTTACCATTTTATTTCCAATATGACTTTGAGCCAGTTCCAGTCCCAGTTCCAGTCCCAGTTGCATTTGCCCTTATCTTGTTTATTTATTAAAATGAGTCCACAGGCGAGTATAGAAATAATAACGGCTATGCGAGAAGAAATTAGGTCTTTGTAAACCCAATCTTTAACCTCTTTGGCTATATATTCATAAAATATGGTGGGTAGGTTATGAATACACAGCAAAAACTAGTGTCTCCTGTGCCGCGCGGCAGCAATAGGCACGAGCAAGAACGCGCCCCAGAAGAGGGTAATCCAGAAGAGGGCAAAAATGACTTGCGCCTTGGCATGGATACCTATGAATTTTGCGGCGCGAATTTTGATCCACTGACGCTCTCCCAAACCCTAGAGCGCTGTAAATGGATCAGCGCGAGGCATGGCTTTCGCTATATCGTCACGCCCAATGTTGATCACCTGGTGCGCCTGAATAAAGAACCTGAGCTTTATAAACCGCTTTATCAAGCTTCTTGGCTCTCGGTTTGTGATAGCCGTATTTTAGAGCCCTTGGGTAAATTATCAGGTGTGCCGCTAAAGGCCGTTCCAGGATCGGATCTTACGCGCCAAATTATAGAAACCCTATTAGAGCTTGATGAACCTATCAATGTCATTGGCGCAGATGATGATGTTATTGCCAAAGTGAAGGAGCTTTATGGCTTGATGCATGTTCATCATTATCGGCCGCCTATGGGACTGCGTCATAAACCGCACGAAATACATGCTTGTGCAAAATTTATAGCAGAGCATCCCGCGCGTTATACATTTATTTGTGTTGGTTCACCCCAGCAAGAAATGATTGCCAAAGAGGCGCGAGATAGAGGCGATTGCGTTGGGCTGGGTCTTTGTGTCGGAGCCAGTCTGGATTTTCTGGCTGGCAAGCAAAATCGTGCACCAAAATGGATGCAATCTGCGCGGATAGAATGGCTTTATAGGCTTTTGTCTGATCCGAAACGTATGTGGAAACGTTATCTGGTTTCTGGTCCGAAAATCTTTTTAATTTGGATTAAATGGCGGGCGCGCAAAAATTCAGGTTAATGGTGGAACTTTGCGTTTTCCGTGATAGTTAAGGTGAAAGTTTTCGCTTTGAATTTTAAATGAGCAATTATTAACCTGTAAATTTTGTATTTGAGCTTATTTTCCTGCAAATTAAACAATTGAAACGCTTTGAGGTAAAGTATTGCTTGTCAGCAGTGAAAGTCTTGCGTAAAAGCACTTTAGAAGATTAAAGGATATTATGAATTCTAAGGACAAAATACGCGTACTTGCAAGAGAGGCTAGCCAAAATGATGCTACACTTCACAGTGGCTTGTCTATACTCTTACTCGTGGGTTTGATTATTGTGCTCGTGCTGAGCATTAAAAACATGAGCGGGATTTAGAATTTAAGAAATTGAAGTTTTAAGGCCCGCTCTGTAAAAAGAGCGGGTTTTTTATTGGAGTGAGTAATGAGCAAGAATAGCGATGCTATTTTAAAAGGAACGGCCCGCGCGCCCGCGCGCGCTATGATGCGTGCGGCGGGTATGCGGTCGGAAGATTTCGACAAACCCGTTATTGCCGTGTTCAACACATGGACGAATATGGGGCCATGCAATATGAGCCTTGATAAGTTGGCTGTGCCTGTACGGGCAGGTCTTCGCGCGGCTGGTGGTTGGCCTGTTGACTTTAACGCTATTGCGGTATCGGACGGGATCACTATGGGCAGCGAGGGCATGCGGGCCTCGCTTATGTCCCGCGAGGTTATCGCCGATAGTATAGAGCTTGCCGTTAAGGGGCATTCACTTGACGGGGTTATTGTTTTGGTCGGCTGTGATAAAACCATTCCAGCGGCGGCGATGGCGCTGGCGCGCATGGATATACCAGGCGTGGTTCTTTATGGCGGCTCCATAAAACCAGGCCATCACAAAGGCAAAGATTTAAGCGTTCAAGATGTGTTCGAAGCCGTGGGCGCGCACGCCTCGCACAGTATTGACGATAAAGAACTTGAAGCCATTGAAAAAGCGGCCTGCCCTGGCGCAGGGGCATGCGGGGGGCAATTTACTGCCAATTCTATGGCTATGGCTATGACGTTTTTGGGACTCTCGCCTATGGGCGTCAATGACATACCTGCAACTGGCAAGGCGAAAAATGAGGCTGCATTTATGTGCGGTGAACTTCTCATGGACGCGGTTAGGGCTGGCCGCACCCCGCGCCAAATGATTACCCATGGCGCGCTTAGAAATGCTGTCACCGCTATGACGGCTACGGCAGCGTCCACAAATGCTATTTTGCATTTGCTGGCTATCGCTCGCGAAGCAGGCGTTGATTTTGATATTGATGTGTTTGATGAAATATCGCGTGCCACCCCTGTTATTGGTGATCTTAAACCTGGCGGGCATTATATGGCGTTTGATCTTTATCAAGCGGGCGGCTCTGCTTTGGTTGGCAAACGCCTGAAAGAAGATGGACGTTTGAGCGATGAATTGACCATTACTGGCCGCACACTATTTGCTGAAGTAGACAAGGGTGTTGAAGCCAGAGGACAAAAAGTTGTGCGAACATTTGCTGCCCCCGTAAAATCGCGCGGCGGTTATGGTATATTGTATGGCGACATGGCGCCCGAAGGCTGCGTGGTTAAACTCGCGGGCCATGGCGCTTTGCAATTTGAAGGCCCTGCGCGGGTGTTTGAGAGCGAGGAAGAATGTTTCGCTGTTGTCGAAGAGAACGGCATCAAAAAGGGCGATGTTATCATCATCAGAAATGAAGGCCCTGCTGGCGGGCCAGGCATGCGCGAAATGCTTGCTGTGACGGCGGCGCTTGTCGGCCAAGACCTGATCGATGATGTGGCGCTGATAACGGACGGACGATTTAGCGGCGCATCCTATGGTTTTGTGATTGGCCATGTCGCCCCCGAAGCCGCGCATGGCGGGCCGATTGCTTTTGTAAAAGACGGCGATCTAATTTCCATAAACGTTGAAACCCGCACTATAAATGTCGCAGCAAATTTAAAAGCACGTTGCAAAGACTGGACACCGCCCGCTCCGAAATACCCAAGCGGTGCTTACGCCAAATATGCAGCCCTTGTTGGCTCCGCCTCTAAAGGGGCGCTGACTAGTTTTCCATTTTCCAAAGAAAGAGACAGATAATGACCCTACAAATATCCTATGATAAAGATTGCGATCTATCGATTATAAAATCTAAAAAAGTTTGTATTATTGGCTTTGGCTCTCAGGGTCATGCCCACGCGCTGAACTTAAAAGACAGTGGCGTTGACGTTATCGTTGCTTTGCCAGAAACGTCCAATACCCGCAAAAAAGTCATTGCGCTAGGGCTTGAAGTAACGACAAGCGCAAAGGCTGTGAAAGGCGCAGACGTGGTTATGCTGCTCGCCCCTGATGAGTATCAAGCCAAAATTTACCGCGAAGACATAGAGCCAAATATCAAAGAAGGCGCTGCGCTGGCTTTTGGCCACGGTTTTGCCATTCATTACGGACAAATCATGCCGCGCCGCGATCTTGATGTCATCATGATTGCTCCCAAAGCGCCAGGGCATACGGTGCGTAGCGAATTTGCTGGCGGACGCGGGATACCCGATCTTATTGCCGTGTTTCAAGATGCCAATTCAGGTTTTGCCATAGAGCTGGCTAAGTCATACGCATCTGCCATAGGCGGCGGGCGCACTGCCATCATCCACACCACGTTCAAAGACGAAACCGAAACTGATTTGTTTGGTGAGCAAGCAGTTCTGTGTGGCGGCGCAGTGGAGCTGGTCAAAATGGGGTTTGAAACATTGGTTGAAGGCGGTTATGCGCCCGAGCTTGCCTATTTTGAATGTTTACACGAGCTAAAACTCATCGTTGATTTGATGTATGAAGGCGGCATAGCGGACATGAATTACTCAATTTCCAATAATGCCGAATATGGTGAATATGTCACGGGCAATAAAGTGATTAACGAGCAATCCCGCGCGGCAATGCGCGAGGCGCTCGCTAATATCCAAAACGGAGATTACGCCAAAAGCTTCATTCAAGAAGGCGCGCTGGGTTATCCAAGCATGACCGCTCGTCGCCGCAATAATGCCGCGCACCTCATTGAGACAACAGGTGAAAAACTACGCGATATGATGCCATGGATTAAAGCTGGCAAAGTGATTGATAGAGAAAAGAACTAGATGAAGCTAAGGCACAGATATCTAAAAGTTAAACCCTGGCTCAAAACTGGGGACTTTGGCGGGGCTGTGGCTGCTGTGACTGGAACATGGGTGAGGGAACATATAACATGAGCTATGAAGCAAAATCGGGCGCGCAGCTTTTAATTGATAGCCTGAAAAAACAAGGCGTTGAAATAATATTTGGCTATCCTGGTGGAGCGATTATGCCTGTTTATGACGTGCTGCCAGGCTCTGGTCTTAAACATATTTTAGGCCGGCATGAGCAAGGCTGCGCGATGGCAGCGATTGGCTATGCGCGCGCGACGGGCAAGGTAGGAAGCTGTATAGTAACATCGGGGCCGGGGGCTACAAACCTCGTCACTGGCATTGCCGAAGCGTATTTGGATAGTGTTCCAGTTGTTTTTATAACGGGGCAAGTGCCATCTGATTTGATGGGAACGGACGCGTTTCAAGAAGTAGATATTTTTGGTATTACCCTACCCGTGATTAAACATAGCTATATTGCACGTGACCCAGCAGATATTCCAGGCATGATCAAGGAAGCCTATTATATTGCAGGCGAAGGCCGGCCTGGCCCCGTGTTGATTGATCTGCCCAAAGACGTCGCCAATGCGGTGACGACAAAGCGCCATCGTTGGCGGCCATACCCGAAAGTAAAACCAGAAATGGGCAGTTTGGATCACATAAAAATTTGTGAAGATATGATTCGAGCGGCTAAAAAACCACTCTTTTATATTGGCGGGGGCATTGCGCAAGGGGACGGAGTTGAGGAGCTTCGCACCCTTGTCGAGCGCACGGAAATTCCAGTGGTCTCGACCCTTAAGGGACTAGGCGCCATGCAATCCGACCATCCGCATTTTCTTGGCATGCTTGGGATGCACGGGCTGAAGGCTGCTAATTATGCGGTGCAGGAAGCTGACCTTTTAATCGTAGCGGGCGCGCGTTTTGATGACAGAGCCACGGGCGCACTCGAAACTTTTGCGCCCAATGCTAAAATTATTCATATGGACATTGACATAGCCGAGATTAACAAGCTTAGGAAAGCGGACATTTGGCTTGAAGGTTCACTTAAGAAAAACCTCACTGCTCTTAATCCAGGGAAATCTGATGCGGATGAATGGCGGAAATTATGCTATGATCGCCGCGCAGAATACGCTTGGGATTACGAAACTGCGCAAACCAATATCAAAGGCGGCGGGGTTTACGCGCCCAAGCTTCTCCATGACCTCACGCGCCGTGCACCAGAAAATGCGATTATCACTTGTGATGTAGGGCAGCACCAAATGTGGACGGCTCAGCATTGCTATTTTGATGACCCCAAAGATCATATCACATCAGGCGGGCTGGGCACGATGGGGTTTGGTATACCTGCTGGCCTTGGCGCACAGCTTGGGTGTCCAGAGCGTACCGTGATTACCGTGTCTGGCGATGGCTCTATTATGATGAATATTCAAGAGTTAGCGACTTTAAACCGTTATCAAATTCCTTTGAAAATTGTTCTCCTTGATAACGGTGTTTTGGGCATGGTGCGCCAATGGCAAGAAGTATTTTTTGATGAAAATTATTCCGAGATTGATCTTTATGATAACCCGGATTTCGCCAAGCTGGCTCGCGCCTTTCAAATTGATGCTTTCACCGTAACTAAACAAAGCCAGGTCGATGCCGGTATAAACAAACTCCTAGCCGCCAAGGGCCCAATCCTAATGCACGTTAAAATCAGCGCGTCCGAAAACGTCTGGCCGCTCGTGCCGCCAGGGCGCAGCAATGCAGATATGATGGAGCGCTAGGATGAGCCAGCGATTAACACATTCGCTTAACGCAAGTAAGGCTTTGTGCTGGTTCTTCTTTATGGGCAGACCAGTCATCAGAAAATTTTAAATGAACTTATAAGGCAGTAATATGGCTAATCTACAAGCAGATAAAACCTTTGAGCGCTCGGGTGTATCGGGCAAATTAAAAATTGTGTTGCATGATGTTTCGGGGACGCTCCTTAGAACCCTTAGTACCATTGAACGGCGCGGATATGATTATCGCGATGTGCATTGCACCCAAAGGGTGGATGGTGATTTTGATTTGCTCGTTGCCATTGAAGATCTTGGTGGCCCGCGTAATCTAGATACGCTTTGCAAACAATTGGAGCGGCTTTATAATGTGGTTTCGGCCGAGAAAGTTGGCCGCCGCAAACACGCCGAGTGGGCATCATGATTATATCGCTTAGTACACTATCCTATGATCAATGGAGTATAAGGTAATGGATACATATATTAAAATTTTGGATACCACATTGCGCGATGGAGAGCAGGCACCTGGGTTTTCTATGGACGGGCGCGGCAAGCTTCGTATGGCGCGGGCGCTCTCAGAGCTTGGCGTTGACATTATTGAAGCGGGCTTTGCTATTGCCTCTCCTGGGGATTTTGACGCGGTGCAGACTATTGCGCGGGAAATTACGGACACACGTATTTGCTCGCTTGCGCGCTGTAATAGCGGCGATATTCACGCGGCGGGCAAAGCCATTGCCCCTGCTAAGAAATCACGCATTCATGTGTTCATTGCGACTTCGCCTTTGCACCGAGAATTTAAATTAAAAATGACAAAAGAGCAGGTAATCGAGCGCGCCATTGGCGGCATCACCCAAGCTTTCGAATACACGGATGATGTTGAGTTTTCTTGTGAGGACGCCATTCGCACCGAACGCGATTATCTTAAAACCGTGGTCGAAGCCGCCATTGACGCGGGCGCGAGTACCATCAATATCCCCGACACGGTAGGGTATACCACACCCGAGGAAATAACCGATTTGTTTTCGTTTCTAACCACGGAAATAAGCGGGGCGGACACAGTTATTTTCTCCGCTCATTGCCATGATGATTTGGGCCTTGCTACCGCTAATTCTCTGGCGGCCGTGCGCGGCGGGGCGCGGCAAATTGAGTGCGCGCTCAATGGCATAGGCGAGCGGGCAGGAAATTGCGCGCTGGAAGAAGTGGCAATGGCGCTTAGAACCCGTTCTGATTTTTTTGAGTTTGATACAAAAATAAATTCTGAGAAAATTTACATGGCGTCAAAAATGCTCACCTCTATTACGGGTAATCCCGTAGCGCGCAATAAGGCGATTGTTGGTAAAAATGCTTTCGCCCA
Source organism: Robiginitomaculum sp. (assembly GCA_965224735.1). GTDB lineage: Bacteria > Pseudomonadota > Alphaproteobacteria > Caulobacterales > Maricaulaceae > Robiginitomaculum_A. Next base: position 887,395 of record OZ245059.1, read on the forward strand.
TGAGAGCGGCATTCACCAACACGGGGTTTTGGCCAACCGTGAAACCTACGAAATTATGAAACCAGAAGACGTTGGCATAGAGCAAGATAATCTTGTGCTGGGCAAACATTCAGGCCGCGCGGCTCTTAAAAACCGAGCCGAGAAACTAGGCTTTACCCTGTCTGACAATCAGCTGCAATCTGTGTTTGTCGATTTTAAATCCTTGGCGGATAAAAAGCGCGAAGTGTTCGACGCGGATATTGAAGCCCTTATTTTGGGCGAAGAGGTGGGCGCAAGCGGGCCTTGGGAAATTAAAAGCCTTTATGTTAGCGCAGGTTCGGATGGGGGTAAAAACCCAGAAGCAAGTATCATATTAACCCACGAAGATGGGCGCACACTGAGCGACGCAAAAAAAGCGGGCGGGCCAGTGAATGCGGTACTGCTTGCCATCAATTTTTTGACAGGGCATGATTTGCACCTTGATAGTTTCTCTGCCCGCTCTGTTACCGATGGCGAAGACGCGATGGCGGAGGCGGATATTCGTGTCTCTACCAAACACGCGAGCTATCACGGGCGCGGCACTTCAACGGATACAATTTTGGCAACTGCGCGCGCCTATCTTGACGTCATTAACCACATAGAGCGGCAGCGCAAACGCGTTGGCACCAAAACCGCGCAATCCATAGCGGCGCAGCACTGATGAGTAAACATGATGAGTAAACACTCCTTATTCGATAAAGTCTGGGCCCGACATATTGTTACTGCGGAAACACCTAGCAGGCCTGCTAGTCTTTACATAGATTTGCACCTTATCCACGAGGTAACTAGCCCGCAAGCGTTCGATGTTTTGGCTGCGCGCGGGCTGAGTGTACGCAGGCCAGAGCGAACTTTGGCAACCATAGATCATTCCACCCCGACTTTGATAAGCGAAGATGGAAGCCGTCCTTTCATCACGGAGCAAGCCGAAATTCAAGTCAATACCTTGCTCGCCAACACGAAAAAACACGGCATTATAACCCATGGTTGGGATAGTCCAAATCGGGGTATCGTTCATGTTATGGGGCCAGAGCTTGGCGCGACCCACCCTGGCATGACCATAGTGTGCGGCGATAGCCATACGGCGACCCACGGAGCCTTTGGCGCGCTCGCATTTGGGATAGGGACAACTCAGGTTGGGCATGTTCTCGCGAGCCAATGTATTTTGATGCGCAAGCCTAAGTCCATGCTCATTCATATTAATGGGAATTTGCCAAAAGGTGTCTCTGCCAAAGATGTAATTTTGTATATTATTTCCAAAATTGGCGTTGGTGGCGGCACAGGCCATGTGCTTGAGTATAGAGGGGCGTGCTTTGAGAAAATGAGCATGTCCGAGCGCATGACCGTGTGCAATATGTCTATAGAAGCGGGCGCGCGCGCTGGTATGATAGCGCCAGATGAGACCACAATAGAGTATTTGCGCGGCCGTGCCTATGCGCCCAAAAATTTTGAAAAAGCCGCCAAAGATTGGCTCTCGCTCGTCTCCGATAATGGCTGTAGCTATGACAAAGAGGTGTATTTGAAAGCCTCTGACATTGGGCCGATGGTGACTTATGGTACCCACCCTGGCATGGCCATGCCAATAGATGGGGACATACCAAATGCGGACAAAGACGCGCTTGCCTATATGCAATTCACGGCGGGTGACAAAATAACCACGGCCAAAGTCGATACCGTGTTTATCGGGTCGTGCACCAATTCGCGCCTTGAAGATATGCGCGGGGTGGCAGATATTTTGCGCGGCAAGCAGGTTTCACAATCCGTGAAAACCATAATTGTTCCAGGATCCGAGCTGGTGAAAAAACAAGCAGAAGCCGAAGGTCTGCACGAAATTTTTATCGCCGCAGGAGCGCAGTGGCGCGAGCCGGGCTGTTCTATGTGCATCGCCATGAACGGAGACAAAGGCAGCCCAGGCGAGCTTATTGTTTCCACATCAAACCGTAATTTTGCCGGTCGTCAAGGCCCGGGCGTGCGCACGGTTTTAGCATCGCCTGAGACGGCAGCAGCCAGTGCGCTCGCGGGGTATGTCACTGATCCGCGTAGCCTTGGGATCCGCGTAGCCTTGAAATCCGTAGCCTTGAAATCCGTAGCCTTGAAATCCGTAGCCTTGGGATCCGTAACCTTGGGAGGTTCGCATGAGCTCTGATCCATTTACTTTGCTGCGATCTAATACATTGGTTCTTAGCGCTGAAAATATCGACACGGACCAAATAATCCCGGCGCGTTTTCTCACGACAACCAGCCGCGAGGGTCTGGGCAAGCATGTCTTTAACGATTGGCGTTACCGCGATGATGGCAGTGAAACTAACCATGTACTCAATACGGACAAAGCCAAAGCCAGCCAAATTTTAGTGGCTGGCCGCAATTTTGGCTGCGGATCCTCGCGCGAGCATGCGCCGTGGGCTTTGAGTGATTACGGTATTCGCGCGGTTATCAGTTCTGAAATAGCCGATATTTTTCATGCCAATGCTTTGAAAAATGGCGTGCTAGCGATTGTTATAGAACAAGGCGCTCATGAATGGCTGCTCGCCAACCCGTTTGAAGAAGTCACTGTTGATTTGAAATATTGTGAGGTGCGTTTGCCTAGAAATGGAGGCACTTATTCATTTAATATTGATCCTTTCTCCCGCCATTGCCTTTTAAACGGGCAAGATGAACTTGATTATCTCAACGCCCAAGATAAAGCCATTTCCAGCTATGAGGCAAACCTATGAACATAAATTTCACCTATTTGCCGGGCGATGGTATTGGCCCAGAGGTTGGCCACGCCGCGCTTAAAGTTTTAAATGCTGCCGCGATAAAATTTGATCATACACTGAATATAGAAGAATGCTTGATCGGCGGCGCGGCTATTGACACAGCGGGGCAGCCTTTGCCCAGCAAGACCATGGAGAGCGCGAAACGCACGCAGGCGATATTACTGGGCGCGGTGGGCGGGCCTAAATGGGATCATCTGAAAGGCGCAGATCGGCCAGAGTTAGGCGGGCTTTTGCCGCTTCGCAAAGATTTGCAGCTTTACGCCAATGTGCGCCCTTGCAAGCCTATGGATGCTTTGGCGGATAAATCGCCGCTCAAAAAACATATTTTGCGCAGCGTGGATTTTGTTGTTATGCGCGAGCTGACAGGCGGGATTTACTTTGGTGATAAAGGCCGTGACAATTTGGGCGCTTATGATGTGTGCCGCTATAGCGAAGAGGAAGTGCGCCGTATTGCTGTGCGTGCATTTGAGCTTGCTAGAACCCGGCGCAAAAAAGTTACGAGCGTTGATAAATCGAATGTTTTGGAGACCTCTAGGCTTTGGCGCGAGGTTGTGGTGGAAGTGGCCAAAGATTACCCAGAAATAGAACTTGAGCACACTTTGGTTGACGCCATGGCTATGCATATGCTCACGCGTCCGCGTGATTTTGACGTGATTTTGACCGGGAATATGTTTGGTGATATTTTAACCGATGAAGCAAGTATGCTGTGTGGATCGATGGGAGTTATCCCCTCTGCCAGTTTGGGCGATGGTACACTTGGCCTGTATGAACCTATTCATGGTAGCGCGCCTGATATTGCCGGGCAGGGCAAAGCCAATCCCATGGCCATGATTTTGTCAGCCGCGTGGATGCTACGCAGTTCTTTCGGGCTAGGCGCGGAAGCTTTGGCGATAGAACAATCTACCCAAGCGGGTCTGGACGCAGGGCAGGTAACGGGTGATCTTGGCGGTAAGCTAACAACCCAACAAGTGGGTGATTGGATAGCCGATAATGTCCTTAGCTAACCTGAAATCCATAGCGGCGCTTATTGATGCGGCTAATGTTTACCCACTTGCCAAGATTACGGGTTTGCAAAATTTCGCCAGCAAAAATGCGAGCGCTCTTTGGGTAAAACGCGAAGACCAGCAAGATGTTTTTTCCTTTAAAATTCGCGGCGCAGCCAACCGCATGTCTAAATTAAGCGCGAAAGAACGCGCCCTTGGCGTCGTTGCGGCGAGCGCAGGAAATCATGCCCAAGGCATAGCCGTATCGGCCAAACATTTTGGCGTAAAGGCCACAATCTTTATGCCCATTACAACGCCTGAAATTAAAACCAAAGCCGTGCGCGAAATGGGAGCGGATATTGAGCTTATTGGCGATAGTTATGACGAAGCCTATGAAGTTGCGCTTGAATTTTCCAAATCCACGGGCGCAGTTTTTATTCATGCATTTGACGAAGTTGACGTCATTGCTGGGCAGGGGACAATCGCCAAAGAAATTTTGTGGCAAGCCCCAAACCCGCTGGCCGCAATTTATATAGGAGTTGGCGGCGGCGGGCTTATCTCGGGCATTGGCGCTTATATGAAAACCTATAGTAAGGATACAAAAATTATTGCCGTAGAGCCTGAAGGCGCGGCCACTCTTAAAACTTCTTTGCTCGCAGGAAAACCAACGGCTTTAAACTGGGTTGATGGGTTCGCCGATGGGGTTGCGGTTAAATTAATTGGCGCACGCACTCTTGAAATTGCCAAACAAATACAGCCTGAAATTATCCTTGTCAGTAATGACGAAATTTGCGCGGCGGTAAAACTTATCTTTGAGAAAACCCGCACCATGGTCGAGCCAGCAGGGGCTTTGGCGCTAGCGGGACAGATAAAACACGCACAATCAGGCGCGGCTCCAAAGGGCGATTGCGCCGTTATAATCTCTGGCGCTAATGTTAATTTTGATCGTATCGGCCATATGGTTGAGCGGGCAGAGCTGGGTGCAGGCGGCGAAATTTTATTTGCCGCATGTTTACCTGAAAAGCCTGGCTCCTTTTTGAAATTTTGCCAATCTTTAGGCACTGTCGCAATTACCGAATTTAATTACCGTTTTGTCGATAGGGCGGCGGCGCATGTTTTGGTTGGCGCGAAGGTTAAATCCGAACAAGACGGGAAATTGGTTATGGACTCTGTGCGCGCCCAAGATATGGCGGTAACGGATCTTAGCAATAACCGCCTCGCCAAGCAGCATTTGCGTCATATGGTTGGCGGGCGGGTTCGTGCTAATATCCCAGAGCGCATTTATAGTTTTACTTTCCCAGAACGCCCTGGCGCGCTTTTAGATTTCCTCATCACGCTCGATGGGCGCTGGAATATATCCTTGTTTCATTACCGCAATCACGGGGCCAGCACGGGCCAAGTCCTATGCGGTTTTCAAATCCCTAATGATGACGGAAATTTGCTAGAAGAGAGCCTCCGAAATACTGGTTTTGATATGCAAGACGAGACGGATAATCCTGCGTATGAATATTTCTTGCGCGGTTAGGGCAGGGGAAAATGGTGGATCATTTTATTATCACACTAACTTTGGACGCGGGGATTGTTTCGCATTCCTTGGAATAGAACAAACAATATTACACCTTAAATTTTAGTAAGAAACAACCGCCCCTCTTTAAACATACCAGTATTGCGCTTATATAGTTTTGTACACAGAGTTTTATGGAGTCAAAAATGAAAAGTTCTTTACTACTTGGCGCAGTTGGCGCAGTTATCACCAGTGCCCTGATTGCATCCCCCCTTATAGCGCCGCCCGCGCAGGCACAGGCGAGCTGGCCTGTTTTCAGCACTAAGGCTAAGGCCAAATCTGGCCAAGCACTCTCTGTTGACCCGCAGCGAGGAGTACTAACCATGGCGCCTTTGCTTGAGCGCACAACACCCGCCGTTGTCAACATAACGGTTAGCTCTAAAGTCAAAGCGCTATCGCGGCCTTCCTTTGGTGGAAATAAGGAGTTTTTTGAAAAGTTTTTCGGTGATAATCCTGGGTTTAGCCAGCGCCCCAAAAGCAATGATGATGACAGCGAAGAATACTTCACACGCGGCGCGGGGTCTGGCGTTATTATCAATGCTGGAAAGGGTTATATTTTAACCAATCATCATGTGGTGGCAGGTGCCGATACGATTAAAGTTTTTTTAAAAGATGGACGCGTAGCCAAAGCAACACTGGTTGGGTCTGATGCGGGCACGGATATTGCCTTAATAAAAGTTGATCTTGAAAATATGACGGATCTCACTTTGGCAGATTCTGACACTGTTAAAGTCGGGGATTATGTTATTGCTATTGGTAACCCATTTGGCATTGGCCAAACTGTTACCTCAGGCATTGTTTCCGCTCTTGGGCGCACAACATCACGCGGCGATAAATACCAAGACTATATCCAAACAGATGCCGCTATTAACAAAGGCAATTCAGGCGGGGCTTTGATAAATTCTAAAGGCGATCTTATCGGTATTAACTCTGCGATTATGTCTAGATCTGGCGGTTCTAACGGCATTGGCTTTGCAGTGCCTGCAAATATGGTTACGGGCATTATTGACCAACTTATATCTTACGGTGAAGTTCACAGAGGGCGCATCGGTGTTAGCATTCAAAACATCACACCTGAATTACAAGAAGCCATGCGCTTACCAACCCGCAAAGGCGCTTTGGTCGGACAAGTGCAAGAGAATAGCCCAGCAGAAAAGGCGGGGCTTAAAGTAGGCGATATTATCACCAAGTTTAACGGCGTGGATATTTTGGATAGTGATGACATTCGCAATGCCGTTGGCGTTGTTGAGCGCGGACACAAAGCAAAAATATCTTATCTTCGCGATGGCAAAAAATATACCGTTCATATTGGCGTTGAAAAAATAGATAAGGACGATGCGCCAGTTGCGAGTGATAAACCAACTAAACAAGACGTGGCAGAATTTGATGCGCTTGGTGGTGCAAAGCTTGGCAATATTCCAACAGGCGCTGATATCACGGGCGGCATGGACGGGGTGTTTCTTATTTCCGTGAAACGCGGCTCTTACGCGTGGGAAGCAGGTCTTAAGAAAGGCGATATAATCCGCGCCGTGAATACGCTGAAGATCAAAGACCTTGAGGGTTTCAAAGACGCCATGAAGGGCAAGAAAAAAGCTGTAGCCCTCACCGTTCAGCGCGGCCGCTCACAGCTCTTTATCGCGGTGAAATAAACCATAATTTTGTGTGGGCAAAAGCACGCACAAATTATCTTTCTCAACTCTGGTCACGAACTCTGGACACGAAAAATTCTTTTCCACTTGGTTTTACACCTCATGCACCTTTTTCAGAAGGCATCTTTTTCACAGGGCACATTTTTTACAGTGCTGAATCTTGTCATCTTTAGTCACAGAAACTCACAGAAATGTGTATGATATTGTGCGGTATTTACGGTAAGAACAAGAATGAATATTATTACGAATCCCAAAAAATCGGATGCACAAAAATCGCTTGACCCAGAAAAATTCAAAAACCCAGACATCACAGCCAAAGGTGAAAAGCGGGCGCGCGTATATTTTAAGACCCTAAAAACGCTTTGGTTCTTCACGGGTTCTCTTTGCAATATAAAATGCATTAATTGCTATATTGACAGCTCGCCTACTGCCGATCATTTCGTTTATTTAACCCCCCTGGACATGGCGCCTTATCTTGATGAAATAGACGCGCTTGGATACGGGAAGGTGGAAATAGCCTTTACGGGCGGCGAGCCCTATATGAACCCGCATATAATCAGGCTCTGTGAAATGGCGCTAGAGCGCGGGCATAGCCTACTTGTGCTCACCAATGCTATGAAACCCATGATGCGCTTGCACATCCAAGAAGGGCTTATGGGCTTACAAGCGCGCTTTGGTAGCGCCATGACACTTCGCGTTAGTCTTGATCATTATACCAAAGAGGGGCACAATAGAGAACGCGGCGCCAACAGCTTTGAGAGTGTGCTTATTGGCCTTAACTGGCTTAGTGAAAATGGTTTTAGCCTCAATCTAGCGGGCCGAACCATCTGGCATGAAAACGAAAAGACATCGCGTGAGAATTATGGCAAATTGATTGCCCAGCATGGATGGAGCATCAATAAAGGCAGCCCCAAAGAACTCGTTTTATTTCCAGAAATGGACGCGCATGTAGACACTCCGGAAATCACAACGTCCTGTTGGGGCATATTAGGGAAATCCCAAGACGACATTATGTGCTCTAATGCGCGCATGGTTGTTCGTAAAAAAGGCAGTGAGCGGGCAAGCGTGCTTGCCTGCACCTTGTTATGGGATGACGATCAATTTGACCTGGGCACGACACTTAAAGGCGCCCGCGCGCCAGTTAAACTAAACCACCCCCACTGCGCAACATTTTGCGTTCTAGGCGGTGCATCTTGCTCGGCCTAAGGCGCAATTGGGTTTGCGCAAAAATTACGCTGAAGGATATTATCAAGCATTCGTACATTTCTCTTATGATTACTTTCCTGATCCAAACCAGTCAATTACTGATCCAAGAAGCTTCGGAGCTTACGAGACCTGCTTGGGTGTTTTAGCTTTCGCAAAGCTTTCGCTTCAATTTGCCGTATGCGCTCACGCGTAACACTAAACTGCTGGCCGACCTCTTCCAAAGTATGGTCAGTGTTCATGCCGATGCCAAAGCGCATGCGCAGCACCCGTTCCTCGCGCGGGGTAAGGGAGGCAAGTACGCGAGTTGTGGTCTCGCGTAGGTTTGACTGAATAGCCGCGTCGATCGGGAGTGTCGCATTACAATCTTCGATAAAGTCACCAAGCTGGCTGTCTTCCTCACTGCCAATAGGTGTCTCAAGGCTGATAGGTTCTTTGGCTATTTTCATAACCTTGCGCACTTTATCTAGCGGCATGGCGAGTTTTTTTGCCAGCTCTTCTGGCGTTGGCTCGCGGCCAATTTCGTGCAGAATTTGCCGCGATGTACGCACAATTTTATTGATGGTCTCAATCATGTGTACAGGGATCCGAATAGTGCGGGCTTGGTCTGCGATCGAGCGGGTGATCGCCTGCCTTATCCACCAAGTGGCATAGGTTGAGAATTTATAACCGCGTCTATATTCGAATTTATCAACGGCTTTCATCAGGCCAATATTGCCCTCCTGAATAAGGTCTAAAAATTGCAAACCACGATTGGTGTATTTTTTAGCAATAGAGATCACAAGACGTAGGTTGGCCTCGACCATTTCTTTTTTCGCTTGCGCGGCTTCACGCTCGCCTTTTTGTACGGTCTGGACAATGCGTCTGAACTCGTCTACAGGGACGCCCGTTTCGCGCGATAAGTGACCTATTTCTTCGCGAATTTTGACGATAGCTTTGTTCTCGCGGCCAATAAACCGATCCCAAGCTTCGGAGCTCCCTTTAAGATTATTGATCCATTCTGGTTCAAGTTCATTGCCCAAATAAGCCTTGAGAAAATCTTGCCTGGGTACACCATTACCATCCGCGAGGCGCATTAATCTACCTTCAAGCCCGATAAGGTCTTTATTGATGGCATAGAGCTGCTCAAGCAAAGCTTCAATCCGCGCGTTATTAAGGTGCAAAGATTTTATCTCTCTGATGATTTTTGTTTGAATGCCTTCATATTCTTTGGCTTGGGGCGCGCGCAAAGCTTTGCCTTTAAGGCGCGCATTGATCATCATTGATTGTAGGGCTTGGAAGCGCGTGAAATTCTTGCCAATAGCATTAAGCGTATCAACAACACCTTCGCGAAGCTTGGCTTCCATAGCCGCTATGGAGAGGTTTTTCTTGAGTTCTTCTTCGTCTTCCTCCTCGTCGTCATCAACAGGTTTTTCGCCTTCGGCATAGTCGCGCTCTGGCGCGGCGTTCTTTTTGTTCTCTTCATCTTTTTTGCGTTTAATGTCTTCGTCGGTGGCTTCAATTTCGCCTTTTTCAATTTTTTCGCGCCGCACGGCAGCATCTGAATGGTCTTCTTGGACATTACCGATGGATAAATTATAGGTGCTGTCCAGATCAATAATATCGCGCAGTAAAATGGTTTCGTTTTCAAGTTCTTCTCGCCAAACCATAATCGCTTCAAAGGTCAGCGCACTCTCGCACAGGCCTTTGATCATTGTGTCTTTGCCAGCCTCTATGCGTTTGGCGATCGCAATTTCGCCTTGGCGGGAGAGCAGATCAACTGTGCCCATTTCGCGTAGATACATGCGCACAGGGTCATCCGTACGGTCATGACGGCTTTTAGAATTACCGCCCTTTATTGTGCGGTTTTCGGCCTTGGTGAGAATATTTTTGCTCTCATCGCCTTTATTTTTATCATCATAAACGGAAATACCCTGATCGGAGAGCAACGCCAAAGTGATTTCAATTTGCTCTGGCAGTATTTTTTCAGGGTTAATGTGTTTGTTAAGTTCAGACGTTGCAAGCAGGCCGCTTTTCTTGGCAATCGTCAGCATGCGCTTAACCTTGGTGTCGTCCATATTTAGTAACGTTGTCTCGCTTGTATTCTCGGTTCCAGCATCAACATTGAGTGGTATGGTTTTTTCTTGGGGTTTTTCTGTCTTAATGTCTTGTTTTTGATTTTTTTTTGTCACTGCTTTATTTTTTGTCACTGCTTTAGCGGCCTTTTTAGGGGCGGCTTTCTTTTTTGTGGCGGTTGTAACCATAAATTTATCTCCAGCGAAACGACCGTTATAATCGTTTCTAAATCAATCTCTTTTACACCAATAGGCTCCATCCTTGCTCGGCGAATGCCTAGCTGGTTGAAACCTAGATTTTGCGAAGGTCAGCCCCCGCTTAATTTATTTTCGCTTCGAACGTGCCGAGCGCATCAGACGAGATAGCCCGTCTTTATTATCCGCGCGAATAGTGTCAACCATTCGCTCGCGTGTTTCGGAGCGCATATCTTGGTTGCTCTCAGAGCTTTCCAAAGCACGTGCTTCAAGGAGCCAGATATTCACTCGCATTTTAAGGTTTGCGTCTACGCCGCCCATAGAAGCTATGGTTAAATTGCGTTCACGCCTGAAGCTTGCGAGGAGAGAATCTTGGCTTTCATTCTCTATATGGGCATGAAGTGCCCGTTTATCAACACTAATTGTGTCTTGCCAGTACTTTAAAAGCGTATTTTGTAACTTTTGTAGGCTAGTATCATGAAACTCTAGGCTAAAAAGGGTTTGATCAATATGCTCAAGCATGTTTGGCCATTGCAAAATTGCGCCGATTAATCGTCTCTCTCGCGCCTTTCTAAGGGCTGTTGGTTGCATGCCTACTTCTAGGGTTTTGCTGGGTTTTTGCTTGGTTTTGTTCCAAGTGTATTTTTTATTTGGCGTCCATTTTGGCCGTCCGAACTGTTTATCAAACAGGCTCAGGAGCGCAGTTTTATATTGCTCTCGCACGCCTTCATGTCTTATTTGTTTTAAAACCCCAAAGATTCGGTTTTTTAGCCCTGCTATTGCTTCGGGGCTATCAAGTTTTTCGGCTTCTAGCTCACGCCGCCACAGCATATCAATCAAAGGCACGGATTTATCCAAAACCTCTTGCATCGCGCTTGCGCCTTTCTCGCGAACAAGGTCGTCAGGATCTTGCCCATCAAGCAGCAAAGCAAACCGTAAAGTTTGCCCTGGCAGTAAAAGAGGCAGTGCCCGCTCAACCGATCTAAAAGCGGCTTGAAGCCCTGCTTTATCGCCGTCAAAACACAAAGTTGGCTCTGGCCCCGCGCGCCACAATAGGCCAAGTTGATCTTGGGTGAGCGCTGTGCCAAGCGGCGCGCAAGCGTGATTAAATCCTGCCTTTGAGAGCGCAATGACATCCATATATCCTTCGGCTACAATCAGACCACGCCCGCCATTTTGCGGGCTATGCAGAGCTTTACGCGCATTGGGATAACGGTAGAGAATTTTGCCTTTGTGAAACAAACTGGTTTCGGGCGAGTTTAGATATTTGGCTTTCTCGGTTTTCTTCAAGGCCCGTCCGCCAAAGGCTATGAGCCGCCCGCGAGCGTCCGTGATCGGGAACATGATGCGGTGGCGAAATCTATCCCATGGCTTCCTGCTAGGGTCCTCGGGCTCTATCAAAAGCCCCGCTGCAATAAGGCGCGAAAGATTGGCGCCTTGCTGGGTTAACTCGTCCCTAAGCGCGTTGAAACTATCGGGCGCATAACCAATGCCATAGCGTGTGCAGTCCTCTCCCGTCAGCCCGCGTGATTTTAGGTAGGCGCGAGCTTGGCTCCCTAGCTCGCGGCGCAGGGATTTTTGGTAAAAATTTTGCGCCCTTTCAATCCAGCGTATGGTTTTTTTATTGGCTGCAACGCGTTTTTCGGCCTCGGGGTCAACCGCAGGCATTTCCATGCCCGCTATGCCCGCCAATCGCTCGACAGCTTCGGGGAAGCTCAAGCCTTCAATTTCCATCAAAAACGAAATAGCATCACCGTGTTTTCCGCTTGAGAAGCAATGAAAAAACCCTTTTTCGTCATTGACAAAAAACGAGGGGGTTTTTTCATTGGTAAACGGTGATAGCCCAGCAAATTCTCGCCCCTGCCGCTTAAGTTTCACAGACTTGCCAACAACGTCAGACACCCGAACCCGCGCTTTAATCTCTTCTAAAAAATTTTCACCAAATCTCATAGGGGTTATGTAGGGTTTTTTTGGTGAAAATGCGAGTCTGTAATATTATGTAGGGCTTTGAATTGCTTTATAACAAGAGCGGCTTAACCAAAGGGGAACAATACTATCATACAAAGGGGCTGCATTTTGCTTGCTGGCCCTAACCCCTGCTGTGCGCTGCTATAATTTTTGAGGATGCTTCTAGTGATTTAGCCAGATCGAGCATGTGCTTGCGGGGGGCTTTGCCCATATTATAGTAGGCGCGGACGAGATCCATGGTTTCTTTTTTGGAAAGAATATCGGGCGCGAGTACATTATTAGGCGAAGTTTGACTTAGATTATCATGTTCGGACAAGCCTTCATAGAAATGTTGGACGGGTACACTCAGGGCTTCTGATAGCTCGAACAAGCGCGAGGCACTAACGCGGTTTGCGCCGCATTCATATTTTTGAATTTGCTGAAAACGAACACCAACTTGCTCCGCAAGCATTTGCTGGGTCATGCCCAAAAGACGGCGGCGGTGGCGTAGGCGTTTGCCTACAAATAGGTCAATTTCGTTGGTCATGACTTTCCTTTTCGCAGTGCCAGAGCCTCAATTCTCGGAGCTGGCGTAATTAGAATATTTAGTTCGCTCCCCTAGAAGGAGAGCAAAAGCCGTGCCAGTTCTTATAAGGGTTGTTCGCCTAAAAAGCGAAGAAATCACTGTTATTTTTCGGGCATATGCCTCAAAATGGCTGAAAATAAACCTTTTAAGGCCGCCTTTGTCTCAAATCGAGAAACCAAGAGGGGGTAAACAAGAGGGGTTAAACAAGAAAGATTACAAATTGGTCACACATGTTTAAATCGAGTTGAGACGTTCTATATATAAACTGTACCAAGCAGGTTTTATACCGCGCTTCGTACTCCTCCCCCTGGAACTAGGCCGCGCTTGCGCGGCCTGTTTTTTTGCTGTTTTTTTTTGCTGTGTTATTGAGCGGCTATATTTATGTCAGGCAACAGATGGCTGTGCATGCGCAAAATTATATTTTCCATGGCAACTGTAAGCCCGCCAATGCCGCTATGGGGTTCTATAGTAACCGGGTTTAGATAGAGGTCTTTATTTATTTCAATCTGGATTGCTTCTATATTGTCATGGGGGCGACCATAGGTTTTGGTGATATACCCACCTGCATAGGGATGATTGCGCGCCGTGCTATAGCCTGCTTCTTGAAACAGGGTTTCCAGTAAATCAAGGGTATCATTGTGGCAGCTTTTGCCAAAACAATTGCCCAAAACAATGTTTGGTCTGGGCGATCCGTCCATGTCCGTGCCTGGCAATGAATGGCAATCCAGCAATAGGGCTTTGCCAAATTGCATTTTTGTTTTATTTATTTGGCCTAAAAGCGCCTGATGATAGGTATGGTAAAACCTATTAAGGCGGCGGGTTATCAGTGTGTCCGTAATGTTTTGTGCGTAAATATTTTGGTCAATTTGAATGTGCGTTGGAATGACGCCCAGTCCGCTGCGCGCGCGCGGACTAATGGCGCGGGGGTAAGGTGTGTCCTCTCCCTGGATACGGCTATAAGGGGGTACTTCATTAGGGCTTCTGTTTAGATCGACATAAGAGCGCGGGAAGAGAGCCCCGATATAAGCAATATTGTGCTCACTAAGCGGCTTTATAATCTGATCTACATAACTATCCTCGACAAGGCGAAGCTGGGAAAGCGATAATGATGTTTGGGCTTGAAATTCTTTTGGATAAGTCCGCCCGGAATGGGGCGAGCTTAGAACAAGCGGGGAGGCGGGCTTATCTGGCATGATAAGTTCAAAGGGCGCTCCAAAATCACGTAAGACTATAGCGTCCAGTTTTTCTTGTAAATTCGCTCTTTTTTTGCGACTTTTTTGCCACATGAAAGTATTCCTTAATAACCTCGTTCTAGTTTTTGTGCATATAAAAGCAAACTGGCCTCATTTATGCAAGTCACTATTAATAGTCTTGTTTTTGTATCAAAATAAAGCAAAACTAACTGTTGCGTAATTTATCTAACTGTTGCGTAATTTATACAGATAAAAACACTAAAAGGGATGTCTATGGCAACGATTTTATACGCAGAAGATGATGATTCGATGCGCGGGTTTTTTGAAAAAGCGATCGAAAAAGCGGGTCACCATGTGATTGCTTGCGCGGATGGGGAGGGGGCGCTTCGGGCTCTTAAATTTGCCGACGGAGCCTTTGATATGTTGCTCACCGATATTATGATGCCAGGCCTAGATGGGGTCGAGCTTGCCAAGCAGGCAGAGACACTCAGCCCAGGTATTAAAATCATGTTCATCACGGGATTTGCTGCTGTTGCCAAACAAGACCCGAACACAAGTCCCGATACAAAAGTACTCTCAAAGCCCGTACATTTACGCCAACTTGTCAATGAAATTGATAAACTCATAGCTGCATAATAAGCCTCACTTATGGCTTGCGCAAAATTTGTGACTATCGTATATCTCATTTCTTCTGGAGCGCTTTGCGCGGTAGGGAATGCATAAAAAAGAGGCGTGGAGCGCTTTTGCGCGACAGGGAATGCATAAAAAAGAGGCGTGGAGCGCTTTTGCGCGGCAGGGAATGCATAAAAAAGAAGCGTGGAGCGCTTTGCGCGGCAGGGAATGAAAAAGGACGATTAGCTCAGCGGTAGAGCACTACATTGACATTGTAGGGGTCACTGGTTCAATCCCAGTATCGTCCACCATTTTTTACACCGCTTGATCAATCATTTCAGTGATGGTTTTGGCGCAATCTGTTGCGAATACTGTCCAAAAATCATCAAGAGCATTATAATTTGCAGCCTTTAGCCAAAGGCGCTGACGCTAGCCAAAAATATTTTCAAATATTTTTTTCACGCCTTTTAAAGTGCCCCTATCTTGCTTGCATGAAGAGTATCCATTTGAACATAGATTATTGCGCCATTATGAATATGCCTGCGCCTGCCTTGTCTGAAGATGAGGATTATTATCGGGATTTGGCGGAAGGGGCGGAGGCCTCGGCGCGCGGGCGGGAGAAAATCGCGGGCGCGCCCGAGCATAGAGGTGAACACCCCTATGAGCGGGCGCGCAGAAAATCTTGCGCGCAAGCAGCACAGCAGTTTTGGCGCCAGGCGGCCAAACTGCGGCGTTGTTTGTATGCCGCGCAGGTTTTTAATCTTATGCTTAGGATTAAAGTCTGGGTTTTGTCATGCCCAAAGCGCCGCGCCAGAGTTCGGGCTTTGATTGGTGAGGCGGCGATTGCGCGCTGGCAGGTGCGTTTGATGGCGCGGTTGATGGCGCGGCTGCAGATGCTAGCAGAAGGGCGCGTTCCCAAGAGGTCAGCCGCTTTGGAACTGGTCTCTGGTAAACTGGTCTCTGGTAAACTGGGCTTTGGCAAACCAAGTGCAACATTGGAAGATACGGACGGTTTGCGTTCTTCTCGGTATAACCCTTCTCGATATAGCCCTTGGTATGGTTTGTGGCCTATGGTTCCATTTGGCCCTCAGGCGCGGCAGCACGGGAGCACAGAGAATACAGGAGAGAGTACAGGAGAGAGTACAGGAGGGAGAGGAGAGAGAGGAGGGGTTATGCGCGCGTGTATGGCTCGGGCTGTTCCTCGCATATTTTTCTACCCGTACGAGCTTGAACCCGCGTATACAAATTTAGCCAATACTCGCCAATTGTGTTGGCTTGACGAAGCGCCGCCAGAGCAGGTTTTACAAGCTTTTGGCGGCGGGCATGGCGCCGAGATCCGAAAGTGCGGCATTGGCGCCAGCGCCTATTGGCTGTGTATCCCCGATACTTCACCTGATATTTCACCAGGTACTTCACCAGCTACTTTATATGACAATCTGGACGAGATTGACGATGCCAAACCGCCCTAGAAAACATGCCCCAGAAAACATGCAGTATTGCTTCAAGCCCGCTGCCCGTAAAGCGCGGCGCCATACACGCTTGGGAAAATTACAAATGGGCAAATCACAAGAGTGGGTGTGAGGCAAGAGGCAAGAGACCTTATTTGGCGGGGGCACTAAAAAATACCGCGCCCAGTGTAGTTCATATAGACAAAGGCGGGAAAGGCGATTAGTGTTTTTGCGATTGACAAAGGCCTTAAAAGAGGCCGTTTAAACAGGAGATTGCCCATATGGAAAAAGGTCTTGTCACTGTATTTGGCGCGAACGGGTTTTTAGGGCATCAGGTTGTGCGCAAGCTGGCCCAAGATGGCTGGCGTATTCGCGCCGCAGTGCGCCGCCCGCATGTGGCACAAGAATTACGGGTTATGGGATCCGTTGGTCAAATCCAGATTGTGCAAGCCAATCTTCGTTTTCCTGATAGTATTGCGGCGGCTCTAAATGGCGTGGACGCTGTTGTCAATTTAGCTGGGATATTTTACCAGCAAGGGGCACAAAAATTTGACGCCGTACATAATGAAGGCGCTGCCAGCATAGCTGATGCTGCAAAACATTTAGGGATTGCAAATTTCGTACACATTTCTTTTCTAAGCCCTGGCAATAAGAGCAAATATGCCCTCTCAAAAGCACGCGGGGAGAAAGCAGTGAAAACCGCTTTGCCAAGCGCAGATATTCTCCGCCCAACTTTGTTTTTTGGCGAGGGAGATCGTTTTTTCTCACAGCTTGCAAGGTTGGCGCGGCTGAGCTGGGTTATGCCACTTATTGGCAGGGGGAAAACGCGCTTGCAGCCCGTCTATGTGGGCGATGTCGCCAGCGCCATAGCCAAAATCCTCAATACAGGCACGCACGGCAATGTATATGAACTGGCGGGGTCAGAAGTTTACACATTGAAACAGCTGCTTCAATTTACCATGCAAACTATTGATCGCCGCCGTTTCTTGATGCCGGTTTTTTGGCCAATGGCTAAAATTATGGGGTTTTTTGGCGAGATAATGAGCGTATTCTCATTGCGTTTGTTTAAACCTATGATTACCCGTGATCAGGTCGACCTTTTAAAAACAGACATTGTTTTAAGTGATAAGAATTTAGGGGTTTTAAGTGATAAGAATTTAGGGGTTTTAAGTGATAAGAATTTAGGGGTTTTAAGTGATAAGTATTTAGGGTTTGATGATTTAGGCATTATGTCAAAAACCTTGGAATCGATTATGCCAGATGCGCTTGAGCCTTATAAAAAATACGGGCAGTTTCATGATCAAATTGTCAGCTAGCGCCAAATCTTACGGCCAAAATTAGCGGCCATACAGCGTATCTTCAATCTGGGTTATAACCGCATTAAAAGCGCCAGGGTCATTGGTAGCCTCTTGTAACAAAAAAAGGGAATTACCCCCCGTTTTGCGTCAACCACCAAAGTATAGCCCCGCCAAAAGCAAGGCGATACAGCATGAACGGGAAAAAGCTTATCTTTTCTATGAGCTTCATAAACACATATATTGCGAAATAAGCGGCGAGCAAAGACATGCCTGCAACCCAAAGTCCGTCTGTGAGGCTGGCGGTTGCATCGCCCTTAGTTAGGAGTTTTAAAAATGCAAAACTACCGCCAGCAAGTAAAATTGGAATGGCCATGAGCATGGAAAACCGTGCCGATTCAGAGCGGGTATAGCCAAGCCCGCGGGCCATGGTCATGGTAATACCTGAGCGCGATGTACCAGGGATGAAAGCAATCATTTGCGAGATGCCAATCATCAGCGCTCCTTTCCAGCTCATGGCTTCTATGGTTTTGATTTTTTTGCCCATGACATCGGCGAGCCAAAGCACAATGCCAAACCCGATCATGGCCCAAGCAATTATAAACGGCGAGCGCACAACTTCCTCCCATCCGTGCATGGACATTATCAGCCCCATAATCAGCGCTGGCGGAGAGGCTATTAAAATGTAAAGTGCTAGTTTTGCACGCGGCGTGTCTTGGCGCGCTTTATTGAAACTTAGAATATCAAACCCGCCGCCAATCATAGCGCCCACGTCGCGGCGATAATATATGAGCACGGCGCCAAGCGATCCTAGGTGGGCCATTAAATCGATCATCGGGCCTTGGTCAGGCCAGTGCATAATTTTGGCCGGCAAAATAAGATGGGCCGTGCTTGAAACAGGCAGGAATTCCGTCAGGCCCTGTAGCAGGGCGAGCAGTAAAATGTGAGACCATTCCATATTTATTCCTAAAATTATCAAACTTAAACAAGTATTGAACTTCATTACCCGATCATGCTTACCAGATTATTAGCGTCTGAGATTATGTGTATTTTGGCAGTAATGAATAAATCTTAAGGCTTTTTTGCTAGTATCTGGCAAGAATTTTGCATAAATCTTGTGGGCAAGGTAGGTTAGATAGTGGACGCTATAGATAAAATACGCCCTGGATATAACCAAATTGGTGGGCAACAAGGCAGCACGCCTCATGAGCATTTGGCTTGGTTAGGGCCTGTGCGCATGTTGGTTATTACGCTTATCGCTTTTGGCTATGCGTCGACCATGCCGCGCGGGGCAAGCGAAGCCGAATACCTCAATATTCTCGGTTATGATCCGAGTTGGATTGGTATATCCGTTTTGTTCATGATGAGCGGGTTCATGGCACTGCGCAGCCTACAAAAGCATGGTTCTATTGTGAAATTTCTTACCTCGCGCATGGGCCGAAATTTGCCAACGCTGATCCTCTCAGCGCTTTTGATTATATGTGTTGTTTTCCCTGTTTTTGGCGCGCCTTTGGGCACAGAAGCAACACGTGGATCTCAACATTTTCAGTATTTTCTTAAAGTAGTTACTTGCGTTGATCCAGATGTTCTTACCCCTGGTTTGCTGGATAACGCGCTTTATAAGAATGTTATTCAAGGTGGATTGTGGACATTTCGCTGGGGCATGATTGCTTTTTTTGCAACAGCGCTTTTATGGGGTCTTGGGGGGATGAAAAACAAATGGATATTACTAGGATTAAGCGTAGCAATATTGCTCGCTTATATGGGCATTATGTTTTATATCTCAAATGTCAACGCTCTTGAAAATCCCGCTCTTGAAAATCCCGCTCTTGAAAATCCAAGTGTTAGCCCTCTTATTAAGTTCACCGCCACAGGCCTACGGCTTGGCTGGGCCTATATGGCGGGAATGAGCGCATATGCTTTTAGAAAAATACTACGGCCGTCTTTATTGACTGTAGCATTGATTGCAGTTGGGTTTTTGATAGTTTCTATTGTTAGTTTCTTATTGTCATGGGCAAGCTTTGTAGAAATTATTATCGATAGTGCATTTGGCTATATGGTTTATGGCGCGGTGTGTAGCACTAAAAAACTTCCACACATTTTAAAAGCGCTGCCAGATTTATCCTTGGGGCTTTATGTTTTCAACTGGCCAATGGCGCAGTTAACCCTGCTCATGCTGCCCACGCTTTCCCCGCTGGGGTTATTTGCAATTTCTTTTCCCCTTACGGTTTTAATAGCATATATTAGCTGGGCCGCTCTAAGCCGCCCGATCAATGCGCGCCTGTGAGCAGGAATGAATGCAGTGTCTGCTTAGAGTTTTTTCTTGAAATCTGGCGAGGCGCTTAAGAGGTGCTTAACACACCCAGGGTGGCAGGCAGGGCAGGCAGGGCAGGGCTATGGCATTGGCGTAATGCCGCCTGCATGAGAACCAAATTTACGGCGCAGGGCAAGGAACGGTTTCTCAACATAGTAAAAGGAGAAAGCAGCAAGGAAAAAACTGCAGATAACAGCGATAAGGCGAACAATCAGGCTTTCGCCAAAACCACGTGTAAACAGATCAAAAACAGGAACATGCCAAAGGTATAGTGCATAAGAAATGCTGCCGATCCACGCCAGCGGTTTCCAGTCTAAAATTATAAAAGCAAAGCTAAAACCTCGCCAATAATACAGGTTGAACATAAGCGTAAATATAGCGCCGCCTTGTACGGAAAAACGCAAAGTATAGCGGAATATTTCATCTCTCAATACGAAGGAAAGTCCAAGGCCTACAAATGCAAGAAAAGTAGGGATAAAGCCGATAAAATTTTTAAGGCGCGTTACACTGCCGTTAATATGCAAGATAACGGCGAGAAAACATCCCCAAGCAAGGCTATCAATACGCGCGTCTGTCATCATATAATTATAATCTTGCACGGGTAGGTTTGTACAAAAAATAATATAGGCGCGCCAAAGGACAGAAAGGCTCATAATTGCTCCAAGCGCGAGCGCCAACCCGCGCCAGTTTTTGCGAAACAAAATCACGAGAAGTGGAAAAGCGAGATAAAAATGTTCTTCCACGGCCAAAGACCATAAATGCGTCCACGGCATAAAGGGGAGCTCGCCAGCAATGCGGGCAATGACTTGATAGATATTGGTGAAATACCCAATTCCTGCCGCAAGTTCCATAGGCGCGGGCGCGCCATAGCCCAAGATGATATACAGGCCTGTTGTTATACCCAGCATAAACAACAGGGCAGGGTAGAGCCGGATTAGTCTGCGTAGATAAAATTTTCCAAGGTCAAGGGTTTCCCCAGCTTTGGCTTTGGCTTCTGATTCGGCCAATAAAAGACGGGTGATTAAAAATCCAGAAATAAAAAAGAACATGGTCACGCCAAATCCGCCAGGCACAATATGTTCAAGCCCCATATGGGCAATGATGACAATGAGAACAGACAAAGCCCGTAGACCGTTTAACCCTGGAATAAACCCATAACTCGCCGTTTCTGGCAGTTTTGCTAAATTTTTCTGCTCATCACCACTTCGTCCTATTCCGCTCATCGTTACCTCATCCTATTATGGTACAATTTTTATAGTTAATCCGCTAATAATTAATTAAGGGGCTTATCTAGGGAATCTCTGAACAATCATTTTTGTGGATATTTTGGGGGTATTCTGGTTTGCGGGTGAGTTGGGAAGGGTGTTTTGTCGTGTTTGGTGTGGTGTAATCGTGCGTTTATGGTACTTTTATGTAATTTTAGGCACATTTTTGTATATTTCATCGCGCCCTTAAGCGTTTTCGCGCCATGTATAAATTGGCGAGCGCCATCAGGCTAAAGATGTGAGCCGGGTTTTTCGCCAGCCCTTTATAGCGCACTTTTCGATAGCCAAACTGGCATTTCATCACCTTGAACACATGCTCCACCTTGGCGCGGACACACCCATGCTTTCTGTTTCGCTTTTTCTGGGATGTGGATAAAACCCGCTTTGGTTTGCGCTTGTACAAGAGGCAGGCTTCGCACTCTTTCACTGCCCAATAGATACCCCGCGCCCGTGCCGCGCGTTTGCGCACATCACTGACATAAGCTTTATCCGCAAACACGGCTCTGTCATCTGCGCGGATGAGAGCATCCGTTAATTTTGCATCATGCACTTTGCCCGTGCTGGTTTTCACCGTATGAACAAAAGCCCGCTCTTTGCATCCACCCCTATGTGCGCCTTCATGCCAAAATGCCACTGATTACCCTTCTTTGAGTGGCTCATATCAGGGTCACGCTTACGCGCCTTGTTCTTAGTCGAGGGCGCCGCAGCGATCAGGGCCGCATCCATAATCGTGCCGCCGCGCATCAGCAAAGAGCGTTCTTCCAAATAATCTGATACGTCTTTAAAGATTGCTTTGGTCAGGTTATGTGTCTCAAGCAGGCGGCGAAAGTTGAGGATGCTCGTCTCGCCGGGAATGGCATCATTGCCCAACTCCAACCCGCAAAACTCGCGCATGAACCGCATATCATAGAGCGCTTCTTCTACGCCTGGATCCGAAAGCCCGTACCATTGTTGCAAACAATAAACCCGCAGCATCACAGATAGCGGCATTTGTGCTCGTCCACCGTTTGGGTTCTTCTTGGTGTAATGGGGCGTAATCAAATCCTCCAAACGCGCCCAAGGCACAACCGCATCCATCTCGCTCAAAAATATATCCCGCTTGGTACGTTTCTTCTTGTGCGCGTAATCCAAAGACGCAAAACTCCGCAAAGCCATAATAAAATCTCCAAATCAATGAATAACCTCGCCCCTTGGGGCGGGGTTATTCATTGATTTGTGATATGTCCTATGACTTTCCAGAGGGCGTCATAAGTGCGGGCTTTTGCTTTTCTCAGATGCGCTTTTAGTTTTGAGAAGGCCATTTCAATTGGATTGAGATCGAGGCTGTAAGGCGGTAAGAACAGGAACCATGCGCCGCGTTCGCGTAAAGCTGGTTTAGCGCGTTCGCTTTTGTGGCTGGATAGATTATCCAAAATCACGATATCACTTTTGCTTAGAGTTGGAGCTAATTGGGTTTTTATATAACAATCAAAAGCGTCACGGTTCATAGGCCCGTCCAAAACCCAAGGCGCTGTAAGACTGTCACTGCGCAAACCCGCGATGAACGTCTGCGTATGCCAGTGTCCGAAAGGCGTATCAGAGACCGATCGTTCGCCTTTGGGCGCCCTTCCATACATGCGCGTCATCTTGGTATTCGTGCTGGTTTCATCAATGAAAACTAGGCGAGAAGGCTCCATCCGCATCAGGTTCTGGCACTTATGCCATGCCCGGCGTTTGCGCTGAACTTCTGATCTGTCTCGCTCAGTAGCGAGCAGAGTTTTTTTTATAGCTGAGCCCAGCTTGCCTCAACAGGGTAGACAGTGATCCAGTGTAAGTTTTTACCCCGTGCTCTGCTTCCAGTCGACCACAGAGTTCAGACAAGGTTATATCAGGCTCCGCTGTGACGAGGCCTAATAAATATCTGCGGAAGGGCGCAAGTTTCCCACTCCCAGGTGCTCGCCCTTGTTGTGCTGGTTTAATAGAACCTGTTGCCTTGCTGCCGCACGGCAAGAATGCCCGTCATCAACAAATGCCGCAACTCGGCGACGAAGATCAATGGAAATCGTTTTATTCATGATACACCTCCAAACATGGTGAATCACATTTTAAACCAAAAGGGAACCCATAAAGTGAATCTACTTAATCAGGGAACGCTCTAGCTGCGGTTCTATGGTTTTTTAAATGGGTTGCGTCGATTTGCAATTGTTCTGGCACGCCATCGGATGAGCTGGGCGCTACAAATATTTTGTTGAATATCCCCATTTTACTCCCCATTTTACTCCCCATTTTACTCCCCATTTTACTCCCCATTTTACTCCCCATTTTACTCCCCATTTTACTCCCCATTTTACTCCAACGTACAAACCGATTATACAGTGTTTTGTGTGGACCATATCTACGGGGGGCATCGCGCCATTGTAAGCCGCGTTTGAGCACGTGGATAATACCGCTAATGACACGTAAATCATCGACACGGGGCACGCCGTGGGACAGTGGAAAGTAAGGTTTAATACGTGCCAACTGGGACGGTGAGAGATAAAACAAATCATTCATGATGAAAACTCCTTTAGCCATCAATGAATCACAAACTTAGCTAAATGGAAATCTTTAAAATTAACAGGTTCTGACCCTAGAGTTTTAACCTATCTAAAACCGCTTGTAAAATATAGCTGGCGGCGAGTTTGTCTATATTTTTTGCGCGTTTAGCGCGGCTTAGACCAGCCTCGAGCATAATGCGGGTAACGGCAGCAGAAGAGAGACGTTCATCCCATAATAGCACTGGAATGTCGCGAATGCCTAACAAATTGGCCACAAAATCTTTTACGGATTGAGTACGCGGGCCTTCGCTTCCGTCCATATTGAGCGGGTACCCAACCACTATGGCTACGCAGTTTCTATCATTATAGAGCGCAAAAATTTTACCAGAATCTGGTGTGAATTTCTTGCGCCAAATGGTTTCCACAGGGCTGGCAATTGTGCGCGTTGTATCGCTCACTGCTAGGCCAAAAGTTCTTGTGCCTGGGTCAATGCACAAAAGCGCGCCTTTGCTCGCTGCAAGATCGTCAATATTTATTATGCTCATGGCCGCCTTATAGCGTTAGATTTTTATAATGCCAGTCCAAAAGGCAAAGCTGACCGCAAGTCTCAGAATATAATTAGGCGCAGGCAAGCCCCCTAACTATTCGTGCCCAGGATAGGAAACAGGGCATAGAAAAACGTGAGGCGATGTTTGCATCTTTGCTAATCGGCCCTCTTAATCATTCTTTGGGTTTAATCATTCTTTGGGTTAATACCAGTGAATTTTTTCTTCGTATAGAGGCGGATATCTTCGGGCGTTTCGCCTGCATTGACTAAGCGATCAAGATGCAGGGTTTTAGTGCGACTATCTACGCCCATAATGAAGACAGGGACATTGGCGGCCTTGGCAATGCGGGCAAACCCAGATTTCCATTTATCAACTGGCTTTCTTGTACCTTCAGGCAATATAACCATCCATAATTTTTCGCGGGTTTTGAAGGTTTTTAATGTGCTAATAACTGCTTTTTTCGGGCTGGAGCGATCGAGCATGACACCGCCCAAGGCCTTAAACAAACCGCCAAAAGGAAAGAAGAAAGCTTCCTTCTTCATCATGAAATTTATACGAACGCCAAGAGATAGCATTGTACCAATAGCAAGAAATAAATCCCAATTCGATGTATGGGGCGCAGCAATAAGAACCATTTTAGGTTCATTGGCAAATTTGCCTTCAAACTTATAACCAAGCATACTTATAATTACTCGCCCGATAAACCTGCTCAGTGCGTTGCCAAGAGGGGGCGCGTTTTCTGGAACATGGGTTTCGCGGTTTATCATGCTCTTTGTATAGAAAATGGTTTTTCATTTGTCATTAGGCTATCCGCCCTCTAATATGAGTTTAACGAAATAAAAAAAGGCGGACACTATGGCTCAATCTCTCTCAACTTTGCAATATCTTGATCGCGCACTTGGGAAGCTGCGTAAATTAGGGCTTTTGGGCGGTAAGTCCGACCCCGTTCCTGTCATTACATTGCTGGATCAAATTTCTGATTTGGATCAGGAAAAAGTAACAGCCATTGCCCGTACCCTCGACCAAGCGTCATATTTTAACGAAATTGTACGCGAGCAAGTGAGTGGTTTTCGTATTGGTGAGCGTTATGAAGGCATTACAACGGCTTTTAATTCCATCCGTGATGATGCCAAAGCTTTGGTGCAACAATTTTCTGATGGGAAAATCACAACGACCGAGCGCATCCAAAATGGCTGGATGAAGTTTCGCCGCGGGTCAATTGAATCGAGGTTTGGCAAGATTAAAAAATTATATCTTGATGTGGCTACGGAAACCCAAGACCAAATTGGCCGCGAGCAACTTATCTTGGATGCCTATATGGATTTTCGGGGCGCTATGAAAAACTCTGAAGTATTAGCCTTGCAGGTACAAAAAACCGCAACGCGTAAATTGGAAAATACCAAGAAAAAAGTGGTTGAAAAATCAAATTCGGTGAAAGCCTATGTAGGGAAAGACGCCGCCGAGCGAGCGCGGCTTGAACTGCGCCGCGACGAAGCTTTGCGGGCATTGCAGGCGATGGATAAAAAATATCAAATTGCTAAAGATTTGTCGGATAATCTAACCATTGGTTATAATACGTCCGAAGTTGTTATGGCGCGCCTTGTGCAAACAACCAATGCTAAAGAGCGCATTTATGCGCAAAGTATTAGCTTTTTTAGCACCAATGAAACTGTGCTTACTGCGCTTACAGCCGCCTTTGCTTCTATGCATGGTTTGCACGAGAGCACGAAAACCTTGAACGCCATGAAAAAAGGAATTGAGGATAGCCTAGAGACACTGTCTGAGGTGGGCGAAAAAGTGCAAGAAGCTGCTATACGCGCGGGTTATGGTCCAACCGTAAAGGCTGCTGCCGTAAAAAAACTGCTGGATAGCGTTATCGCTTATCAAGAGCGCTCCATAGAAATAATCGCAGAAATGCGCAAACTCTCAACGGAAAATTCCAAAGAAATTCGCATTGCCGTTGAAGATGGAAAACGCCGCATGGCCGCGCTCGCGGAAATGGGCGCGAGCAATGTTTTGAATTTGGAGTAGGTGTCCTTGGCCGAGCTAGAGACAGTGCAAGAACCTCATAAACTTGATGAGGTTATGCTGGCAATGGATGTGGTGGATACACTGCGCCATGAACAGCAAATGCTTGCCAAAGATTTGTCAGCGGGGGAGCGCGAAGAGCAGCTCATAAAACGCCTGCGTGAAATTTATGACGCGCAAGGCATTGATGTACCAGACAGAATTTTGCGCGAGGGCGTAAAGGCAATGGATGATCACCGTTTTGTCTATGAAGCTCATAAAGGCGGGTTTATTTCAAAGGCCTATATCAACCGCGGCAGATGGGGTAAGCCGCTCTTGATCTTTGTTGGTATGATTGGCATGGCTTGGGGTATTAATTATGCCGCTTTTGAAATGCCTAGACAAGCTAAGCTTGCCCAAACTGAACGGGCGCTGACCGTCGAAATTCCAAATGCACTTGCAAGCACTAAAGACAAAGCGTTAGCAATCGCTAAAACGGGCGATCTCAAAGAGAAAATCAAGGCTCTTTATGAAAACGGTATGTCTGCTGCAAAGCAAGGTAATGCAAAAGAAGCGCGGCGTATTAAGGCAAAGCTGCAAACTCTCAGTATAGATATAAGCAAAGCTTACACGGTACGTATTGTCTCGCGCCCAGGGGAGAATAGCGGTGTGTTTCGCGTCCATGATAATAACGCCAGTGTGCGCAATTATTATTTAATTGTCGAAGCCATTGACGCAAGCGGCAAGCGGCAAGACGTTACGATCGCGAGCGAGGAAGACCAGAAAACGAAACGGACAAATATTTGGGGCGTTCGAGTTCCTAAATCTATCTTTAATCGTGTTGCTGCTGATAAAGGGGATGATCAAATTATTCAAAAAGCGGTTATAGGCAGCAAAAAACGCGGCTTTTTAGATCCAGTTTATAATATAAAGACCTTGGGCGGTCTGATCGTGGAGTGGTAAAATGACATCAGGATTAAAAGCCTTACACGATATTGACCACGCGATTGCCAAAGCGCGCAAAAATGTCTCCGAAGTCTCGCGGCTCCCTAGCCGCGCATCGACTGCGCTGGCGGAGGTGAGCCGTAAACAAGCAAGCGCTTATAACAGCATCGCGAAACTACGCCTTGAAATGATAGAAGAGGGGCAGGGCGGCGGTGAGCTTGGCTATGTAGATAAGCAAGCTATAAAACTTCTAGCCGCGCATGAGAAAGAAGAAGCACGGCTTCTTGCCAAAGCAGAGGATAGCCTTGCTAAAATCACGGCGCTCGAAGAGCAGCGCCGTGCCCAAGAAGCAAATGTCGAGAAGGCCGTTACCGCCTATGATAAAGCGGCGGAAGCTTGCCAACATAAATTGGTTAAAGACGAGGGGTATATCGCGCTTTTGATGGGTGTTGAAACGGCAGAGACAACAACCAAGCGTGCCCGCGCCAAACATGGGCTTGCGCAAGAGCAAGTTGAAGAAAAAGGGGCACCTTATAGAAATGATCCGTATTTTAACTATCTAAAAAAACGCAATTATGGCACCAAAAAAGCCAAAGGTTGGCTTTTGATAAAATGGTTTGATGGCATGATTGCGCGTAAACTTAAATACAGAGAAAGCGCCCTTAATTATCAACGCCTCATTGATATCCCTAAGCGGTTGGCACGCCATGTTCAGAATTTAGAGGTCAAAGAAGGTGCGGCTCAGCTCATCTTAAAAACCGCTGAAGAAAAAGCTTTAATCAGCGCGGGCGTCACCAAGTTAAAAAAGGTATCTTTGAGCGCGCAAACAAAACTAGACGCGATTGACGCGATGCTTGAGCAGGCGGAAGAGCGGCACGGGGCCTTGCGTGCGTCGCTGTCAAATATAAGCGGGGGTGAGAGCGGGCCTTATAGGCAAGCATTGGAAATTTTGGCCAACACGTTAAAACGCAAAGATGTGCCATTTCTGCGCCGCCTTGCGGCCCAAACGGTGAGCTATGATGATGAACAAGCAATAGATCGCCTCATTGAGTTGAGCGGGCATGCACGCAACCTTGAAGAAGACCGCAAGCAGTCAAAACGACTTTTGGATAAATATCAAGACAACTTGAAAGACTTGGAAAAATTGCGCCGCAAGTTTAAAAGCCGCCGCTATGACGCGCCAAGCTCGCAATTTCCAGGCGGGACATTTGGCGGTAATCTCTTAGGTGCAATTTTGGGGCAAATGTTAGCGGGTATGTTGTCTGGCAATGATGTTTGGCGACAAATAAAGCGGACCCAGCGCACTGTGCGCCGCCATTCCGACTCTGATTTTGGTGGCATTGACTGGGGTGAAGCCATGCGCCTGCCTAGAAGTTCAAAAGAGCAATCAAGGCGAGGCGGTAGTATTTTTGGCAGTGGTTCCAGCAGAACAAGACGACCCAGAGCACCAAAACCCAGAACTGGCGGAGGCGGTTTCAGAACTGGCGGTGGGTTTTAGAGGTGCGGAAAATAGCCTATATTTTTGGCAAGTAAACGCATATGAATTTTCTTAGCTTCGCGGGAAAATTATCCCGCATTGCGGTGAGGTGAGTAGACAAAACAAAAGAAAAATCACGCTCTTGGATGTGCGCTCGTGTGGATTTTCATCAGGCTTGCTGCATCGACATCCGTATAGACCTGTGTGGAGGACAGGCTGGCATGGCCAAGCAGTTCCTGAATAGTCCGTAAATCCCCGCCGCCAGAGAGGAGGTGCGTCGCAAAACTATGACGCAAAGCGTGAGGTGTGGTTGTTTCAGGTAGGCCAAGTGCAGCGCGCAAATGCTGAATTTTTAATTGAACTGGCCGCGGGCCAAGTGCGCCGCCTCTTATGCCGCGAAACAAGGGCGCGTTTTTTTCCAAATGCCCTGGGTAGAGGGAAACATAATTCGTCACGGATTTGCGAATAATTGGCAGTATCGGGACGAGGCGGGATTTGTCGCCTTTGCCCGTAATGCGCAAAACTACAGCTAGATCGGCATCAAAGCCAGTGAGAGACAGAGCTTCGGATATGCGAAGTCCGGCCCCGTAGAGTAACAGCAATATAGCCGTATCTCTGGCATTAACCCACGGACGTTCGTCCAGCTTGGCCGTTTCAGCAAGTAGGGTGTTACTTTCATGCACACTAATTGGTTTGGGGAGCCGTTTCGCAAGTTTTGGACCTTTGATAAGGGCAAACGCATCATTACCGATATCCCAGCGCCTTTCGATATAGCGGAAGAATGCACGCATGGCAGATAAATTACGGGCCAGTGAGGCCGCTGATAATGGTTTTGCACTGCTACGGCGCTTGGCCATATAACTGCGAAAATCGGTTGTGGTTATTTTGGCCATATCCCCAAGAGATGGTTGCTGGCCCCAATGCCAGGTTAAAAATCCAAAGAAAAATGAGAGGTCACGCCTATAAGCCTCGACAGTGTTTTTCGCAAGGCGCCGTTCGCCGCTTAAATGGTTTAGGAAAATACGGAGTGCTTCATTTATGTTCATGTGGGCAATATTCATAACAAAACTCTAGATAAACGGGGGTTGTTAAGGAAGAATTAAGGAATTTTTATGCATTTTCATTCTCATTCGAATCGATGTGGGTTTGGAAAATGGGGCGCAAAGGGCAGGGAAAGCCCGATGCGCAAAACATTGGAATAACGGGAGATAAATGTGGGATTATTAAATGTGGGATTATTAAGTAATTTTGGACGGAATATAAAAATGTCTTATAAAGAATCGCAAGAACCTATTGCTAAAGCGAAAGTAGAAAATATCAATTTCAAAGATATAAAATTTGAAGGGAAAAATAATGCCGCGCACGAAATAAGTCGCCCTGTTAGGGCGCGCGAGTCCGCGCAAGTTGGGGAAATTAATGCCCTAAAACAAGATTTAAGCAAAATGGCGGATGCACTTCGTTGGAGCATGCGGCTTAGCAAAAATTCTGTCGATGAGATTGATAAGCTGAGTAGATTCCTAAAGACAGCCGAGGTGAATGCAATGAGCATTGACCGTTTGCAACCTGAAAATGTTAGCTTGAAGTCAAAGCTTGAACGGGTGCGATCTGATCTGGCAAAGAAGATACTTTGGGCCAGTGAGCTTGAGAGTAAATCCAATGCATATAAAGCGCGTTTTGAAGAAACCCATACGGAGCTAGAGGATGCACGCACTAAATTGTCTACCATAGAAGATAGATTAAGTGAAACAAATTTTGGGCGCGTAGAGCAAGAAGACTCTTTCGATAAACTTAAGGCTGAACACCATGATTTATTGATAATTATCAACGATTTAAAGGCAGAAAATTTTGGCTTTAAAGATACAATGCAGTCGCTTGAAAAAGCGGAAACTTTGCTTGCACGCCAAAATACGGAACTACAAAAACAAGCGGAAATACTGAGCGCTAGAATAACGGATGAACACCGCGAGAAAGAAATCGCTGTATCTGAACTTAAAACGCTACGCCTTGATTATTCAGAGCTGAAAGCAGACCAAATGGAAGCGATGTCTAAATTAGACAAAGCACTTTATGAAGTCGATTCTAGCCAAACAGCATTGACTGATTTTAAAACACGTAGTGATGATAAATTCTTTGCATTTAATTCAGCGATTGATGGTCTTAAAGCACAAAATAAAATCGATGGAGATATGACGCGTTATGATAATATCGAGAAAGAAAAATTTAAAGTTGAGGCCGAAAGCGAACGTCAGCGTGCCGATGTTTTCAAAATCAAACTCGATAAAAAATCGATTGAAATGAGCGAAAACCGTGCTGCACTTGCGCGGGCAAAGTCTAACTATGAGGAGCTAAACGATAAGTTCCTCAGCCTCCTTTCTGAAATGGAAGGTTTGCGGCATGAACATAAGAAACAATCACTTAAACTTGAAGAATACTCATCTATCAGTGGTGTGGCTGTCGGGCAGAGCTTTTATGAACCTCGCGGGAAAAAGAAAAGTAGTACGACTACAAAGACCAAAACGATCAGCACAGAAATGCCAAGCTTAAAACTGGTCAAAGAATAGAAAAAATTAAGAATAGAAAAAATTAAGGAGCTGTCCTAGATAACGCCGATTAGGTGTTGTATATGGGATATATGAGGAAGAGTAAAAGCGAAGCGGCAAGGCTGCGCCAAGATTATTCCGAATGCCTCTTCCAAGACTTTATATCCGATTATCCAGCACAAACTGTCAGGCGTAATACCCTACCGCGCCTACAAGCTGAGCTGGATGCTTTAAAAATAAATCTACGGTTAAAGTAAAGAACAAATGATAATAGAAGCTCAATCTCTATACTCTTGTTGGTCTACCTTATTGTTCCTACAGAAGAAACAAATAGTTAAATCTATTACTGAATCCATCGTTATCACAAAAATGATATAGATATAAACTTACACTATGTTCCACACAACAATAATAACCCCAACATTCCCCAAACCTCGAATACCCACCCTTCCAAAAGTAGCGGTAAAAATGCAACGAATAATAAAAGGGGCAACCGTAAAACGCTATTATTATGAAAACAAAATAACGGCGAGCGCTTTGCGACCTTCAATAGAAACGTCGGATGCAGAGCCTTCAGCTTCAAAAATGGTGAGTAAAAATTTGCGCGCGGCCTCGCCATCATAGCTACGGTTTTTAGCAATGCTAAAAAGAAGATGCTCGCTTGCGCCCTGATTATCACCTTTGCCCGCCATGGCCTTGGCAATTGCAAGGCGCGCATCCAAATCATCTGGCGCCGCTTTTACCGCAGCTAACAATACACTTAAACCATCTTCTTCTTGCTCAGGCTCATCACTATTATCTTCGCTGTCCACAAGGGACAGTGCGGTTTGCACACTAACAATATCTTTATGATTTTTTATCTCGTCTGGCACTTCTGATAAGAGCATTTTAGCGCTTTGTATATCGCCGCTATCCATGGAGATACGCGCAAGACCAGCGCGGGCGCTTGTACTATTTGGGTTCATTTGCAGCGCACTCGCAAAATCTTGAGCCGCGCCGCCAATATCACCTGCTTCCAGACTGTCTTGCGCGCGAGCCACCAATGTTTCGGCCTCAGCCACAATATCAGTTTCGCCCGTTAATTTCCCAAAAAACTTACGCAGTTCACTCTCGGGTTGCGCGCCCATAAACCCGTCCACTGGTTTGCCATCAACGAAGGCATAAACCGTAGGCACGGACTGCACACGCAACTGCCCTGCCACGGTTTGGTTTTCGTCAATATTGACCATAACCAATTTCACTTTGCCGCCATTATCCATAGCAATTTTTTCAAGCGCAGGTGTGAGCTGCTTGCACGGCCCGCACCAAGGTGCCCAAAAATCGACAACAACTGGAGTGGTTTTAGATGCTTCGATAACATCTTCCATAAAAGATAAATCACTAGAGTGAACGATATAGTCGACTGTGTTTTCTGTGTTTTCTTGCATAATTTTTCCTTCTCTTGAGAGGATAACTTAGTACCGTCTAACACAGAGATTGTACATTTAACCTAATTGTACACCTAGCCTAATTAA
The DNA here is from genome assembly GCA_965224735.1 of Robiginitomaculum sp. Taxonomy (GTDB): domain Bacteria; phylum Pseudomonadota; class Alphaproteobacteria; order Caulobacterales; family Maricaulaceae; genus Robiginitomaculum_A. The sequence goes on from OZ245059.1 coordinate 920,024, forward strand.
CCGCCGCAGAACCGCCATCCTCTTGCGCGCGGCGCATCATTTCTTCACGGAACATAGCAGAAAAGTCAGGTGGATCAAGCAAGATAGGCGGATAGCCGCCATTTTGCGTCATCTCAGCCATAATTTGGCGCGCAAATGGGAAGAGCATGCGTGGACATTCGATTAAAATCATTGGCTGCAAATGCTCCTCAGGCACATTGCTAAACCCAAACAAGCCCGCATATTCTAGCTCACATAAAAATACAAGCTTGCCGTCGCGCTCTGCTTTGGCTGTTAGCATGAGTACAACTTCAACCGTATCGTCGTCCATCATTTGGCGTCCGATTTCTATATTGATGCCAATTTGCGGCGCAACTTGGTCAGAGCGCAAGGAATTAGGCGCATTTGGGTTTTCAAAGCTAGCGTCTTTAATATATTGCGCCAGAATTTGCATAGCGGGTTCTTGTTTCTGTGTCGCCGCTTCTTCTGGTTTTTCTACTGTTTCTTTTTTCTTCTTAGCCATATTTGCCTCTTTATATTAATCAATATATTGTTATTAGTGTAAATATTATTTAATCGGTGTATTGTCTGCGCTTAACATGCTTATTTTGCGCGCGTAATTCAAGAACAAATTCACCGCAAACCAGACTGAAGGCGATTTAATGCAGGAAATTATTTTATATGGGGTTTTGGCTCTTATTGTCGCGGCAATGCTTTATTCTGTTCTTGGGAAGAATGTCGGGCACCGCTCTGAAACTGCTGTAAGCCCGCAAGACTTTCTTGATAAATTTAATAAAGATGCCCGTTCAGAACAACCTGAACTTGACTATGAAGGGCCTGGCCAAGAAGGGCTTTTGAAAATTGCCAAGGCGGATTCAAATTTCTCACTACCCTTGTTTATAGATGGAGCGAAAGCCGCCTATGGCATGATACTAGAAGCCTTCGCTGATGGCGACCGCGACACTTTGAAAAATTTGCTCAATGAGGATGTAAAAACGGCCTATTTTGCTGCAATTGATGCGCGTGAAGAAAAACAGCTCAGCCAGACAACCGATCTAGCCAGACTGATTAGTGCCGATATTATCGCTGCAGACCGAAACGGGAAAACGGGCAAGATCAAAGTGGTTTATACGGCAGAACTTGCCACCGCTCTATTGAATAAAAGCGGCGAAATTGTCGAAGGCGATTTAGACGTGCTCTCGCGGGTACGGGAGGAATGGAGCTTTGAGCGCACTCTTGGCTCTAAAAACCCAAATTGGATTTTATCAGGCGTAGCCCCGCACACGATTGATGGGGAGGCAGACACTGGCCCTGACCACTCACCTGATCACGATTCGAGTAAGACGGCCTAAGAGAGATAGGGATGCGCGCACAATATATCATTATTGCCGTCTGTCTTGGCTTGTTCTTAAGCGGCTGTGTAACAACGGCGCCTTTGCCTCGGATAAAACCCGAAACACCCCCCGTCATAGAAACACCCCCCGTCATAGAAACACCTAGCACGCCGCCTGCCAATCCTACGCCTGAACCAGTAAAACCAAAACCGCCTGTAACAACGCTCCTTCCTACGCCGCCCGCGCCAAAGCCCCCAAAGGTAGAAGTTTACGAATTTAAAAGCGGATTTCACGAACTGCCTTTATGGAACGCGGATATGGACCCAACGCCTGCCTTGCTGTCCTTCAAAAAATCTTGTTCAGTTTGGAAACGGCGCAAGGATGAAGATTGGCTAAACCCTAACCTACCTCAGTACGGACAGTTCAAAGATTGGCGCAATGTATGTGAACGTGTTCAGTTAAGCCTGCCCGATCAAATGAGCGCTATCACATTTTTTCAATCCTACTTTGAACCCGTAAAGCTACGCACATCAAATAAAACTGAAGGGCTTTTAACAGGATATTATGCGCCGAAAATTTTAGTGCGCCGCAATGCTGATAGCGTTTACTCCGAACCGATTTTAGCCGTGCCTTCTTCAAGCTCTGTAAAAAACCTCCCGCGCGCGCAGATAAATGCTCGCACCTCAAAAGTGCTCGCCTATGGCCGCCCTATTGATGTGTTTTTTTTACATGTACAAGGATCGGGCCATATTCTTTTCCCAGACGGGACTCTTTACCGCGCCGCTTATGCTGGCAATAATGGAAAATCTTTTACCTCTATTGGCCGCATTTTAGTAAACCGTGGCGATATGAGTCTTGACCAAGCCTCCAAGCAAAGTATTGAAAATTGGATGATAAAAGCGGGGTCACAAAAAGCCCGCGCGCTTATGAACGAAAACAAGCGCTATATCTTCTTTAGAACCGAATACATAAAAGAGGGTGAAGGACCTAAAGGTTCCATGCACGTACCGCTTACAGATATGGGCTCTCTCGCTGTTGACCCAAGCTATCTGCCTTATGGTGCGCTTGTTTATCTGCATGTAAAGTTGCCGCAATATGGCGGGGATTATAAAGGCAAAGAAACAGGCCTATTAGTGAGCGCTCAAGATACAGGCAATGCCATAAAAGGCCCCATGCGCGGTGATATTTATTTCGGCGCTGGCGATGAAGCGGGAGCAAAGGCAGGGGTTATGAAGCATAGGGGTGAATGGACGATCTTTTTACCAACCGCTCTGGCGATCGCTGCGCAAATAATTTCGTGACACGAGTCTTAACAGAAGCCGACAAACAAATTTGGCACCAGGTGGCTCGCACAGTGTGCCCGCTCAACCTAAAACCAGTGGGGGTGCCAGAGCGCAAAACATACGTTCACTTGCCAATAGCACCGCGCCCAATTTTACATAAAACACCCAGCGCTCTGCGTATAAATAGCGACAAAAAAGTGCGTAAAGGCCGCGTGCAAATTGACCGTAAAATCGATCTACATGATCTTACCCGAGATGAAGCTTTCCCCCGCCTTGTTGAAAAAATTATTCACGCGCACGGACGCGCTGCGCGCTGCGTTTTGGTTGTGACAGGAAAGGGAGCCAATCTTGAAGGTGTTTTGCGTCTTAGCCTTAATGGCTGGCTGGGCCATGAAAGCATCCGCCCGTTCATTGCTAGCTATGCTGGAGCCCACATTCGTCACGGTGGTAGTGGCGCGTTTTATGTTTTTTTGAAAAGGAAGTCATAATGAAATTTATAATTGCCGTCTTTTCCTTTTTGCTTGCAAGGCGAAGGTGGCTGCAACCATTTTTGGGCTGACGACATAGTAGGGTCTGTGAACGTAGCTTAATTTGAATTGATCTTAAAAAATAACAATGGTAAATAGATCATGCGCCTAAAACGCAAAGACTTGGATTAGGGCGCAGAGCCAGGTTTTAAGAGTTAGGTTTTAAGAGCCAGTGTTGGCGGTAATTTATAACCACCCTTACGTAAAGCTGCATGCAAAGAACCACGCAGTTTTGAAGCATCTGGCCGCAAATTATTCGACTTAAGCCAGCAACGTGCTTGCAGTGTTACGCCGTGCTGTGTGAAACCAAAAACAATAACGCTCGCCGCGTGCTTATTTATGACGCTGTCTTGTTTTTCCAGTACATCTGACAAAGTTTTCAGGACTGCGCCTAAATCATTGTCACGGGAAACCTCAAGATTGATATCAATGCGCCGGGTTTTAAACCGCGAATAGTTTTTTATCTGGCCGCTCCAAATTTGCGCATTTGGCACGGTGACAAAAACGCCATTTGGATCTTTAATCGCAGTGGTAAAAAGCCCGATTTCCAAAACACTGCCTTCGACACTTGACGTTTCGATATATTCGCCAACCTTTATGGAGCGCAAAAAAATGAGCATAAGGCCCGCGGCTACATTAGAGAGCGTGCCTTGAAGGGCTAAAGCAATCGCAAGGCCCGCCGCGCCAAACACCGCGAGTAGCGAGCTTGCGGGAATGCCTGCGACATTGAGCGCCGCGTAAATTGCAGCCAGCATGATTGCATATTTGACCGTTGTTGCAATTAAGGGCCGGAATGTATCATTAGCTTCAAGACCCTTCGCATTACCCAATTTTTTGCGGGTAACCCTTGCCGACCAACGCGAGAACATCCAACCAAGGATCAATATTCCCAATGCCTTTAAAGTATTGATGATGAGTGGCGTGAACGCATAGAGTTGTTTCAAGTTCACAATGTTTTGTAGATCATCCATTATCTATTCCTTTTAGCAGCGTATAATGACAAAGCGAGAAGCAATCTTCCCATCAAACTTTCGGCGGGACTGGCCGCTGTTTTGATTAACTTTTCTGTTTCCAAAGACTTAGCGATTGCATGACTAAGAGTAGGCAAAGACCAAATACGCATATGGTTTGCAAATACCATTTTGCGCATGACAAAGACCGGCGGCCGAAGCGCATACATTGCCTCATCAACACTTTTTCCGCCCTGCCTATGGCTTTGCGCTTGGTGCAAGCGCGTCAAATGACGCTGCAAAGCGGATAATATAGCGGGCGGGCTTACTTTACTTGCTAGTGCACGATGGTACCCATCATCGGCTTCTAATGATTTTCCGCTCAGCGCGTCAAAAATAATGTCGTCAAGTCTGCCTGCGCCTGCGCCTGATGCAATGGCTTTTATATCTTCCAAACTAACGGTTTGATTTTCCTCTTTGCCATACCCCTTATAAAGCGCCAGTTTTTCTATTTCATTTCGCGCCATACGGCGATCGCCCTCAAGCGATGGCACAAAAGCGTCAAGCGCGGCTTTTTCAATACGGATTCCAAGCTCTGAAAGGCTCGTTTTAACAAGGCGCGCTAGGCTATCTTGAGTGTCAGTATAACAAGCAATAGCGGCAAAGTTTTGCGCTTTTTCAAAAACTTTACGCACAGCAGAGCGTGGCGACAAATCCCCCGCTTCAACGATTAATTTGGCGGCGCATGTATCAGGGCGCTTATCAAGGGCAGTAATTATTTTAGAAATCATCGCCCCACTGCGCTCGTGCGAGAGCCGCAATCTTATCAGGCGACTATCACCTAAAAGTGACATAGCCGACATTTCATCCATCAATCTTGCGCTATCGCCAGCCAAATCATCTGCACTTAATACGGTTACAGAAAAAGGATCGTCAGGGGTTTCAGAAAATTGGCCTGCTAACAATTGTGCGCGCTCGGCGCAAAGACCACTGTCTGGCCCATAAAACAAAGCACCTATACTGTTTCTTGGTGGTGCCTTCAAATAGGTTTCTGCGCGGACTCCGTTTAATTTCATTTGCCATCATCGGTTTGGATATAGCTGGCCACGCGCACCAAAATTCGATCAGAAGTTTCTTTGGAAACTTGTTCTGCCGCATTATTTTGCGCGCTTACAGTACCGTAAGGATCACGAGGCGAGGCAAATGTTGAGATGGCTGTTACCGTATCACGAAACAAAACATTCCCTGTCTTGGCATCGGCAAGGTTAAAACCCGTAACCATATAAAGATCATAACGTGAGCCTACATCATCGGAACCAATACCAAGGCCGCCGCGTCTAAGTTTGGGATCAACGGTTAAAACATAACGGGCGCTACCATTATCACCAAGACGATTGCGTAAAGCCTGTTTGAGCAGAAAATCTTCCTTGTCATTCCCCTCGCTTTTTACCGATATATTGGTAAAACCAGTTGTCTTTCCGCCAAAACTATTGGGAGCGTGCATGGGTTTAAACCCACATGCGTTTAGAAAAAACATCGAAATAAACGTAAAGGCAAGAAACAACTTCTGCATAAGGCCCTCCTAACCAACCACTATATTGATAATTCGCTCTGGGACAATGATGATTTTACGAATGTTCTTCCCCGCTATGTTATCAGCCACTCTAGGTTCAGCGAGAGCCAGCTTTTCAAGTGCGCTTTTGGGCATATTTTTAGTCACTATAATTTCAGCACGGCGCTTGCCATTAACTTGCACGGGGATGGTTAGATCATTTTTTACCAGCAATTCAGAATCAAATTTTGGCCAAGGCGCATCGCAGGCAAAACCATGCTCTCCCAAATGCTGCCAACACTCTTCTGCCAAGTGCGGCATAAAAGGCGCGATTGTGCGCGTCATAATGCTCAAGGCTTCACGTTTGGCTTTGTCATTTGGTTTGTATTTTTTAAGAGCATTAACCAGCTCATAAATTTGCGCAACTGAGGTGTTAAAACGAAATTCGTCAATTCCTTCAGTGATTTTTGCAAGCGCTTTATGGGCCGTGCGCCGCAAAGAAAGAGCTGCATCTTTATCTTTTACAGGAGCAATTTCGAGCGAAGTTTCACTCACGATTGCCCAAACTTTGGCGGCAAAACGCCACGCACCAATAGCGCCGCTTTCTGTCCACTCCACATCACGCTCGGGCGGGCTATCAGAGAGTACAAACCAACGCGCCACGTCCGCGCCATAGCCGTCAATAATGTCAGCGGGATCGATAACATTTTTCTTGGACTTAGACATTTTTTCAATGGCGCCTTTAGTCACTTTACTGCCGCTATCAATTTCAAAAAACGCACCGTCTTTATTGTCAACATCTGCTGGTAAAACCCAGTTACCATTTTTGTCTTTAAAAGTAGCATGTGTCACCATACCTTGCGTGAACAGACCATCAAATGGCTCACCACTTGGTAAATCAAGCATACCACAGTCCCGAAGACCGCGCGTGAAAAAACGCGCATAAAGAAGATGGAGAACAGCATGCTCGACGCCGCCAATATATTGATTGACGGGGAGCCACTTGCTCGCCGCCTCTTTATCAAAAGGGCGCTCATCTGTATTACCACCTGCAAAACGCGCAAAATACCAGGAGCTATCCGCAAAGGTATCAAGCGTATCGGTTTCTCGCCGCGCAGGTTTGTGGCAGTTTGGGCAATCTACATGCTTCCAATTTGGGTGATGGTCAAGCGGGTTGCCTGGCGTGTCAAATTTCACATCATTTGGCAATTTGACGGGTAAGTCTTTAGCGGGCACAGGCAACGCGCCGCAAGCCTTGCAATAAATTATTGGAATAGGACAACCCCAATAACGCTGCCGCGATACGCCCCAATCACGAAGACGATATGTAACTTGTTTTGTGCCAACGCCCAATTCTTCGAGCCTGGCAATCGCCGATACAATCCCTCTCTTAACCCCCATGCCATTAAGAAAATCAGAATTGAATAACTTCCCAGGCCCCGTATAGGCTTCGTTTTCAACAGTAAATGTTTTCGCGTCCTCACCTTTTGGTAAAACAACGGCCTTAACGGTCAAGCCGTATTTTCTGGCAAAATCTAAATCGCGTTGGTCATGGGCAGGGCAACCAAACACTGCGCCCGTACCATAGTCCATAAGCACAAAATTCGCGGTGTAAACGGGGAGCGTGATAGTTTCATCAAATGGATGCATAACGCGCAAGCCAGTATCAACGCCGAGCTTTTCGGCCTTTTCAATTGCTTGTGCGGTATTGCCCATTTTTTCACAGGCTTTGGCAAAGGCTTGCAGATCCTCATTGCCGTTCATTAATGATTTTATCAAAGGATGCTCATAAGTAAGCGCCACAAAACTTGCGCCAAAGAGCGTATCTGGCCGGGTTGTGTAAACTTCTATGCCATCATCAAACCCTTCTGGAGCTTTCCCTGCAAACCCAAACTTAAACTGCGCGCCTTCGCTTCGCCCAATCCAATTTTTTTGCATTGTGCGCACCTTTTCTGGCCAGCGCTCTAGCCCGTCGAGCGCGTAGTAAAGTTCGTCCGCATAATAGGTTATTTTGAAAAACCATTGGTCAAGCTCTCGGGTTTCAACTTCTGCACCGCTGCGCCAACCTTTGCCGTCAATCACTTGCTCATTAGCAAGCACAGTATGATCGACAGGATCCCAGTTCACCTTGGCCGTTTTTTTATAAACAAGCCCTTTTTCCATAAAGGCCAAAAATATAGCTTGTTGTTGTTTGTAATACGCCACATCACATGTAGAAAATTCACGGCTCCAATCAAGGGCAAAGCCAAGCCGCTTTAAGGGCGCGCGCATGGCATTTATATTATCATATGTCCAATCTTTCGGATGAACGGATTTTTCTATAGCTGCATTTTCAGCTGGCATGCCAAAAGCGTCCCAGCCCATTGGGTGCAAAACCTCAAACCCTTGGGCCCGTTTATAGCGCGCCACCACATCACCCATAGCATAGTTGCGCACATGACCCATATGGATTTTTCCACTTGGGTAGGGAAACATCTCAAGGGCGTAGTATTTTTCTTTGTCTGAATTGTCGTTTGCTTTAAAGCTTTCCGCTTTGTCCCATGCGGCTTGCCATTTTGGCTCTACGTCCGCCGCATTATATCTGGTCATGCAATTTCTCTTTGTTGATGCCCTTAATTATTGTCCACTGTTGCAATATAAAGTTGCCGCGCCCGCGTTAAAATAGAGTTCTCTATTGAACGAGCCGTGTCCGCATCAACAGAACCATCTTGCCAACCGCCTGCGCCGCGTACTTGCTTAAAAATAGACACTTTAAGCGCGTCAGCACGAAGATTGGTATCGAGAATATAAACATTGGCTTTGAAACGTTCGCCTAGCGCTTGCGGGCTAGAATACCAATCGGTGATAATAACACCGCCAAATGGATCCGACTCAGCCAAAGGCATAAAGTTTAAGGTTTCCAGTGAAGCGCGCCACAAAAACTCATTAACACCCATGCGCGGCATAGCCGTTTTCCTAATTTTAGTACCCGTGCTGGCTTTTGCTTTGGATTTACTACCTGGCACTATTTTTTTAAGTGTGGAACAGCCAGAAAACCCAGTCGCCAAAACAACGCTCAGTCCTGCGCCCAATAATACTTTATGAAAATGCAATGCCATTACGTCTATCCATTCCTAACCCAAATGTGCGGGTGTGTTTCAATATCAAATCGCTATATAACACGAAGAACGCACACTTCTAGTGTTTGATTCATGATTTTGCCGTTTAGTCCTATAAATTTTCGTAAGGCTAGCCAAAAATAACGTTAAAACAGCAATTATGACCAAAATTAAAAATTGTGTTAACTCTTTGTTAGGGAGCAAGACCCGATACAAGTATTAATTTATGATTTGTTAAGGGTATGGGTCATGGCCGCCACGAAAACGTTAGTTTTGTTCGCTACGGGGACTTTGTTGGCCACCATATCCCTCATGGCTACAGCTCAGGCTATATCTCAATCCCCCTTTGCCAATAAAAACAAGAAAAAAGCTTGGGAAATCGCTGCGCCTCCGCCGCCAGAGCCCCATGCTCCTTATGTTCCTGCGGCTCAAACGCCGCAAATCCCTCCAGCCGCACAAAATACTAATGGCGCGTCTGCATATCATTTCACGGACCAACCCACCACCGTGCCCGTTCAGCCAAACGGAACATATACGCCGCCTGCAAATACCGAGACAACCAACGGGCAGTACTATCCTGGTAAACAGCCTGCCCGCCAAACAGACTACCAACAAACTGCGCCGCGCAACGGAACGCAAAATATAACGCAATACACTCAACCTTCTCAGAGACAAAACCAAGCGCCGCAAAATACGCAAGGCACATATCAAGGCACATATAATGCGGCTCCCGCTCTGCGCGGCACGTCTAAGCCATCATGGAGTGAACGCTTTGGCATCGAAACCACATTTTCTGGCTATATAAAAGCAGGTGTTGCCGCAATGGATCAGGTTGATAAAGATGTAAAACTTGCAGGTGTTGCAGATATAAATTTGCGCGGGGAGGTTAGCGCGATTACAAATGGTGGCCTCGAATACGGTGCAGGACTGCGGGCGCGGGCGCAATTTGATAAACACCGCCGGGGCTTTGGTGGGCGCGTAGGAGATTGCCCAGCTACTGATCCACAATGCGCCAGCGTCACAATTGATGCAAACGCGCGCGGCGTTAAAGGCCATACGGGACAATTTTATAATGATGGTTTTCGCGATGTTCGCGAAACTGAATTTGGCCTAGAGGGCGCTTATTTATTTTTGCGCTCATCCTATGGTGATGTTTTAATTGGCCGTGATGGTGGCTCTGCCTATTTATTCTCGCTCGGCGCTCCCTCGCTCTTGGCCGTTAAGGCGTCCAATTCGCCTGTGGATTATACAGGGCTGGATAGCGTGAAGACCTATAATGACGCATCAGGGTTTTCTGAAAAAATTGCTTATACGTCCCCGCGCATGCTTGGCGATAATATAGGCGTTGGTATTCAGTTTGGCGCGTCTTATGCGCTTAATGCCCGTGCTTGCGGTGTTGATTATTGCGTGCGCAAAAATACCAATAATCCGATCGAGGCGCTTGCGCCTGAAATAGAAGACGTAATGGAATTTGGCGTTTCTTTTGATAGAACGTTTGAGAACGGCCTTAAAGCCGAACTTACGGGAACCTATGCACGCGGTAGCGAGGTAAACGGAAACGCTATTTTTGATGATCTTTCTGCCTATAGCTTTGGGCTAGAGCTTTCGGGTAAAAACTTTACCTTTGGTACATCTTATCTTAATTCAAATAACGGGTTTGCAGGCGATGGTGATTATACCGCCTACGATGCTGGGATTACATGGCAACCTTCTAATTGGGGCCTTACTGCCAGTTATGGCCACGCTAGCGATAAGCTCGCGCGCCTGAAATCTGACCAGGCCGTCTTTGGTGTCAGTTATGATTTTGATAAGTTTCGCCTTGGCACGGGTGTACAATATATCAACCGCAAAGTCCCCGTCATAAATGGCGGCGTGCGCGAAGAGCGCAAAGAAGACGCGGCGGCTCTCTTTATTGAAGGCAGTGTTACTTTTTAGATTTCACTAAATATTTTTTGATATTTTAAGAATGTCACAATCTCTACCCCATTGTCTGGATTACTAAATATAGTTAATCCACTTATTTATGATTAAGTTTGGTTTTTTATCAAAGAGGGAACGCCGTGAGTTGAAGAGTGTCGTGCGTTGTCCGAGCGAGGATCACGGGATAGCGCGGCGGTGTAATGCTTTGCTTTTGTTGGATGAGGGCAAAAGCTGTCAACAAATAGCGCAATATTTGTATCTTGATGATGACACGACCCGTACCTGGTACAAAAAATATGCCGAGGGTGGTTTTGACCTGATGGCGAGTTTTGATTACAAGGGTGGTTTCTCCAAATTGAGTGTGGACATAGAAGCGGCTCTTGTGTCTTGGCTAGAGGCTCGTGTCTGTCAGAATGTACACGAGGTTCGCGCCTTTATCTGGCACAACTGGCAAGTCGATTATTCCAAGTCTGGCTGTATCAAATTACTGCATCGTTTGGGTTTTGAATACAAAAAACCTACGCCTTTACCAGCTCATATTAACGAGCAGGCACAGGCTGAATTTATAGAGAATTATCAACGGCTCTTGAACGACTTAACGCTTGATGAGACGGTATATTTCTGTGATGCTGTGCACCCTGAACATCAATCAAGGCCCGCCCACGGTTGGATGCGTAAAGGCAGCAATACGGCCATCAAGCGGAGCTCGGGGCGCAGGCGGGTCAATATTCACGCAGCGATTAATCTGGAGAATTTTGACACACCCTTTATGGATGTGGACCGGGTTGATAGTGACAACGCCATTCAATTATTTGAGAAATTGGAGGCACGTAATCTGGATAAAAAGCGTATCTACTTGATCTTGGATAACGCGCCTTATCACCGCTCCGCCAAGGTAAGACAGTGGCTGGGGCGCAAAGATTGTAAAATAAAACCAATCTGGCTGCCAACATATTGCCCGCATCTAAATGCTATTGAGAGGCTTTGGGGCGTCATGCACAGGCATGTCACACATAATAAATTCTACCCGACATTTACAAAATTTGGTCATGCTATACTCAAATTCTTACGAGAAACCATACCCAAACAATGGAGAAATTTCCGAGACACCGTAACCGACAATTTCCGAATAATTTCAGATGAAAAATTTCGAGTTATGGAGTAGTGGGAGTATAAATTTAATTAGTTCTTCCCATTAGAGCTATCACCCCCTATATAGAGTGCGTCGGCTTGCCGACTATGACGATAAACGCGCGTGTAATAAACGGGCTGGACCCGGGGGCGGTACCCGGCGACTCCACCATAACATCCAATAATATGGGTGTTTTGACGGGGTCGAAATAGTATCGACAGACGTCTAAAAACGTTAGCTTTCGTCCGCATGGGTACCGATAAATGCCCACTTACAGTAGTTGCAAATGACAACAATACTGAAGAGTTTGCTCTCGCTGCCTAGTCAGCGCGAAATTACTCGCATTTAACTCCTAGGCCGTCAGAGGTCTAGGCGGGCTCCGGAGGGTAGCTGGCAACAGAAACCCTCCACTTTAAAAATATAATTGGTAACAAAAACTATAACATTTACATGGATTTACAATTATTTTTGGGGCTGTTCTAGATAACTAATTCAAATACACTTTAACCCATTGTTTTAGTTGGCTTAATTGTGTCAGTGGGTCTGGATTGTTAAAACGCCACTCACATTCCTTCAAAAATAGGCCAAAATGGGCCTTTGGTACACCATTAAATTTGCGCATATGACGCTGACAAACCATCATAAACAACTATTAGGTGTGGCAGGGGTAACCATTAGACTCGCTTCGTAATTAGGTAATTTGTTAATTATTTTGTCTAATCTTTGAGCAGGAGGATTATTTATGAACACGTTGAAAGTTTTACGCGCCCGCCCCACACTGTTTTTCCGCCTTTCAGGCATTCGTCTTGAAGATTTTGACAGGCTTATCAAAGATACCCACCCACTCTGGCTTAAAAGCGAGCACAAACGCCTGTCCCGCCCTACGCGCAAGCGTGCCATTGGCGCAGGACGCAAGTATGAACTTGATTTCTCTGCGCAGCTTCTCATGTGCTTGATTTATTATCGAACCTATACTAGCCATGTGTTTTTAGGGCTAGTTTTTGGCGTGTCTTCGCCCACTGTCTGCCGCGTTAATCGGGCTATGAGCACCTTTTAACCGGCCATTTTCGTATGCCTGAACGCAAGATACGCCTGAACGAAGAAGAAAAAAATGATCTTCTTTATCTGATGGTAGACGGGACAGAACGCCCAATTCTACGTTCAAAAAAGCCGGGAAAACGGAAAGAAAATTATTCCGGAAAAAAGAAAAGATACACGAATGTGCATCAGATTATCACCGATAATACGAAACGTATTCTGGCCGTTGGCCCTGCGCAAAAAGGTTCAAAACACGACAAGCGGATTTTTGATGAAAGTGGTGTTGTCAAGCCGCCTGATATGATGGTTTTAGGCGACTTTGGTTATCTCGGAACGAATTTTGAAATTCCGATTAAGAAGCCGAAAAACCAGCCCATTTCCCAAAATGCCAGAGCCTATAACCGTTGGCACGCAGGCCTGCGCATTGGCGTCGAACATGCTATTGGCCGTATGAAGAAGTTCAAGATTTTTGCCGATATTCACCGCAATAACGGCCTGCAAAACATGATTGCGAAGAATATTGGCGCCCTCGCCAACATCAATCTCAAAACCGCATAAGGACATGAAAATAAAACAATTGCGCCTACAAAATTATAGCCTATTGTGAATCGAGTCTAGTAAAGGTCAAGCCTTTTAAATCGCCGTAAAAACATCTAACGCATATCCTTTTTTATGCCGCGCCAAGCAGGAAGCATAGTAACGCCGCGCGCTACATAAAAGATCAAAAATGCCATCCAAACACCCGCGCCGCCATAGTTTGGTTCAAGTATAAAATGCGCGCCTAGATAAATAAGCACGGCGATAATGCCAGCATTGCGCATGGCCGCCGTGCGGGTGATGCCGATATAAATTCCATCAAGCTGCCAGGCTAAAAATCCGAGCACGGGCGCAAAGGCACAAAACGGTAGATAGGTTTTAGCACTTTCGCGCACGGCAGCATCTTTGGTTAAAAAATCGATGATATATGGCCCCGCAAAATATGCAAGCAGCCCACACAAAACCGCAAAGACAAATGAAAATTCGGATGTCAAACGCACAGCACGCTCAAACCGTTTTATGTCCTTCGCGCCAAAGGCTGCGCCCACATGCGCTTCGGCCACAGAAGCGAAACTATCCAGCACCAATGCACTCATTGTGATGAACTGCAAAAGCACTCCATGGCCTGCGAGGAAAACTGTGCCTTGCTCGGTTGCAGCACGAGAGAAAAACAAAAATCCAGTTGTAAGCGCTACGGTTCGAATGAAAATATTGCCGTTCGCCGTCCCAAGTTTTTTAAGGGCATGCATATCCAAAAGTGTTGTCATTTTTGCCGCAAGAGGCTCAAATCCGCCGCGTGATTTAATTTCGCGCACCGCCAAAAATAACCCCGCTAAAAGCCCGCACCATTCGGCTATCGCAGATGCAATGCCTACCCCCATTATGCCCCATCCAAACTTCGCTACAAATAAAAGTGAAAGCGGCGCGTTGATGACGTTAAGCACAATTTGCATATAAAGCGCGCGCTTTGGACTGGTTAGTCCAATAAACCAGCCCATAAGCGCAATAGAAGAAAGCGTCGCAGGTAGGCCCCAAAGCCGGGCGTGAATATATGTACGTGTACCCTTTGCCACCATCTCTTCGGCGGGGTAAAGCGGCATGATAAAGTCAAGTAAAATGGCTTGGCTAAGTAAAATGAGAAAGCCGATGACAAACCCCATGGGCACCGCGCGAAAAAGGTGTGATTGCACTTCCCTCGTATCACCAGCGCCCGCAGCTTGCGCGGAAAGCCCGCCCGTGCTCATTCGCAAGAACCCAAAGCTCCAATAAAAAATCCCAAAAATTGCAGCGCCCAAAGAAATGCTCGCAAGTGCTTCTTTATTGATATAATTCCCAACTACCCAAACATCGACAAGGCCAACAATCGGCGCCGCCGCATTGGCAAGCATGATCGGGAACGCACCTTTCATAACGCCTATACGCGTCAGCTTTTCGCGAGGCACATTTTCGCACGTTCCATTTTCTGGATCGATCATGAAGCCGTTAGAAAGTGACCGTGCAAAGTACTGATAGGCTCATCATAATTATGCTGCCATGCCCGCACATGGACATTGGCAACGCGCGAACCTTGGCGGGCGACGATGGCGCGCGCGAAGGTATCTTTTGGCCACCCGCGGCGCAGATAATCTATATTAATGCCAATGGGTTTTGGTAACGGCTTAGGCTCCCCCATAAGCCATAACTGCACAATCGCAGCTGTTTCCATAAACGCCCCCACGGCGCCACCATGCAAAGCTTTCAGCATGGGGTTGCCAATAATTTGCGGGGCATATGGCAAAATTAGTGTTAATTCATCCCCCATTAAGAGCGGCCGAATAGCCAACTCTTTTGCGTAAGGGATGCGCGCAAGTGCCTCTTTGATTTGCTCCTCTGTAAGATCCTCGCTCACGGCTTATCTCCATTTGATGCTGGCGGTAGTTCTTTTATAGCCTTGGTTCGCTCAAGCGGGTTAAAACGCATCATACCCTTCGCTATTGTCATAAAACTAGCCTGTGAGCTAGCAACGGGATCATCAATATCGCCTTCATGGGCGATCGCACGGACAAAGGCGATATGCTTGGTGGTTTTATAGGCATGCGCTTCGGCAATTATGGTTTTACCTGGTGTACCAGCACGCATATAATCAATGCGTAAGTCTAAAGTCACAACGGGTAAAGGTTCCTTAAAAGAAGATACAGCCGCCAGCCCTGAAGCTTGGTCAAGTTGAGCCGTTATCGCGCCGCCATGTATCACCTTCGTCTCTAAATTCCCAACCAATTTTTCTGCGTATGGCAGGCTAAGCGTTGCGCGACCAATATCGACGGCAACAAATTTTATACCTAAAAATTTGGCGTGAGGCGTACCTTCGATAAACATGGGCGCAAGCTCCCATAACCGTTTAAGTCGCTCATCTTTATTGATTTTTTTACCCAACTCAGCCACCTAAATTTTCTTCATGATCACGCTGCCATTCGTGCCGCCAAAGCCAAATGAGTTAGACATGAAGGCTTTCATCTTATGACCACGTGTTTCCCTAACAATGTCAAGTTTTGGTAGGAGGGGATCTAACTCGGTAATGTTAATGCTTGGCGCGATAAATCCATCTTGCATCATAACTAGTGCATAGATGGCTTCTTGTACGCCTGCCCCGCCAAGGCTGTGTCCCGTCATGGATTTTGTCGCAGAAATCATTGGGCCATCATTTCCGAAAACTTCAGAGATTGCGCCGCATTCCGCCATATCGCCAACGGGCGTTGCTGTTGCATGCGGATTGATATAGCACACATCATGACCCGCGTCTTTGAGCGCAAGCATCATAGCGCGCTTAGCCCCTTCACCGCTAGGCGCAACCATATCATAGCCATCAGACGTTGCTGCATAGCCCGTTACTTCGGCTAAAATATTGGCGCCGCGTTTTTTGGCATGTTCATACTCTTCCAAAACAAGCATGCCCGCCCCACCTGCAATCACGAATCCGTCGCGGCTCACGTCAAAGGCGCGGCTGGCAGTTGTTGGCGTATCATTATATTTACTCGACATGGCGCCCATCGCATCGAAAAGAGATGACATTGTCCACTCAACTTCCTCACCTCCACCCGCAAACATAACGTCTTGCTTACCCCATTGGATTTGCTCAACCGCAGAACCAATGCAGTGCAAGGAAGTTGTACAAGCAGACGTAATAGAATAATTCACGCCCTTGATTTTAAAATGTGTGGCAAGTGTTGCCGATACAGAGGAGGACATGGCTTTAGGCACCGCGAACGGGCCGATGCGTTTGGGGCTACCTTTCTCGCGCGTTGTATCCGCTGCTTTGACCAAAACAATGGACGATGGCCCGCCTGATCCAGCGATAATCCCAGTGCGCGGATTGGAAATCATATCCTCTTCAAGTCCAGATTGCTCAATGGCTTGCATCATAGCAACGCCCGACCAAGCAGAAGCATCCGCCATAAACCGCATCGTACGTTTATGTATAAAATCTTTTGGTTCTATGTTTGGACGGCCAGAAATTCTCGAACGAAAACCATACTCTATCATATTGGGATCTGCCGTAATGCCTGATTTCCCCTCTTGTAAATTTTTTGAAAGTTCATCAGTAGAATTGCCTATGCAAGAAACAATCCCCATTCCAGTAACAACAACTCGTCTCATTTTTTTTCCTTATTATACGTAAACGCCAACGCGTAATTTTTCCGCTTTATAAAAAAGAACCCCGTCGCCTTCCATAATGGCGTCGGCAATACCCATCACTAAATTTCCGCGCTTAATAACCCGCTTTATATTTACGGTATATTTTACAAGTTTAACATCATTTGTAACTTGACCCGTAAATTTTAAATCACCAACGCCAAGGGCACGGCCTTTACCAGGCGCGCCAGTCCAACTCAAAAAGAACCCGATCAACTGCCACATAGCATCAAGTCCAAGGCAACCTGGCATGACGGGATCGCCCTTAAAATGGCAATCAAAGAACCAAAGGTCTGGATGCACATCAAGTTCTGCCGTGATAAGGCCTTTATCAAATGTGCCGCCCGTATTTGCAATATGGGTGATCCGATCAAACATCAGCATTGGCGGAGTGGGCAGTTGCGCATTGCCATCACCAAACAGACCCTGCTTACCCGAAATAATCAAATCATCATAATCATATCTGGATTGAATTTTAAACATGGAGTTTACCTTGGGTTATTTGTAAAATGATTTGCGTATAAGCTAAGCCGCCATGCTATGCGCTTCAAGTGTTATCAATCATATTTTTGCAAAGAATTACTGACCCTCGTTTTAATTTCACTGAATAAGCCTATGTTTTTGAATAAACCTATGTTTTTCGGTGTTTATGACCCTAAAACTATCGGTGATTGTGTTGCGAAAGGTTGGCCATTTATCTGGCAGTGTTTTGTAGAAGAACGCCAAGATAGCCGCGACGAAATCATTAAATTTGGCATAATGTTTATTGTGAATTACGTGTTGTTTATGCATCACACCCCAAAACCGTTCTATCGGGTTTGAATCTGGCGCATAGGCTGGTAGAAAATTTAGGCGTATCCGCCGTTCATTTACGCACAGCCACGGCTCGAATTTGCGCGCATGATGAGAGCGGGCTGTACCGAGAAAAACATGAATATGCCGTTTATCTGGATAGGCAGTTTCGATCTTTTCAAGCAGGCGCAATGTGCTGTCTGCATTGATCTTTATGGCTTCGGCATATTGAAATTGGAAAGTCGCAAGATTAAAAGCGGCCTGATCTGGCAAGGAATGACAGGCTTGCGATCTTTGGAAAACCAGCCATAAGCTAAGTAAGCTCTAAAGTTTCTTCCAACTCTTTTGCAAAAGCATTTTCATCACTGCAATTATAAAATGACACACCAGTGATTAAATATTTATCCGTATCAATTTTCAGCGTCTTCTTATCAGCGCGAAGTTTCTTTAGGAAATCTTCTTTCCATTTGTCATGCGCCAATAAATGCCTACCCTTTGGCTCAATGAACACTTGGTAGGTATATTGCTTACCCTTTTTTTGTT
Source organism: Robiginitomaculum sp. (assembly GCA_965224735.1). Classification (GTDB taxonomy): domain Bacteria; phylum Pseudomonadota; class Alphaproteobacteria; order Caulobacterales; family Maricaulaceae; genus Robiginitomaculum_A. The sequence continues at coordinate 938,378 of OZ245059.1, forward strand.
TGCAAAATAAAAGGAAATCAGGCTCAAAAGCTTGGCCAATCTTATTGTAAATTTTTAGTGCTCGTTCACTACGAACAAGATAAATGTCTTCAAACTTTTTTTCTAAAAGTTCAAATCGTCGGTCGAACAGTTTAACAAAGTCCTTTTCTTCGGTCGTTCCGTAATTCGCATTATAAACATACCAAGATTTATCTTTGACCAGTTCTTCTTGACCTGTGGCGCGTTCGCTATCTTTAGGTATGCGGATGGCTTTGTTCTTAAAAATTTCATGCACATAGTCTTTGTAAACAAAGTCCGTATTTTCATAATCCGTAGTATTTGCCTTCATTTGGTTTTCAATATCGCCTAACAATTTTTGCACGGCGAGTAAATAATCAAGGTGTGAAATATCTTTCATACGTTCTGCCATCCCCTGAAAAGTTATCGACAAACCGCCAAGATATTTATCGCTTGATACGAAATTTTTATGCGACCCAACATTTGGAAAAAACGAAAGTAAATTATCAAAATAGAAAAACGTGTTTCGGGTAAGTGCATAGCGAATTATATGCGCAGGTATATCCGAAAGTTTTATGTCTTCGAATTTTATCGTCTGTTCTACTTGCTCTTCCCCGCCTTTCCCAAACGCACTGGTGACAAGTCCAACCCCTGACGATAGTTTATGAACAATGTTTTGTTTTGTTACGCCAAGGTCAGAAAATGAATTGACCTTGCTATTGTTCTTGACCACCTTCTTGTTGAAAACCACACTTCCATTCATGTAAAAATCGGTCTTCTTAAATTCATCTTTTAGTTCTAGTTGTTTGGTAACAAGGTCATTTTCATCCTCATAAATACCTGATGCAATCAAAGCTTTTTTCAACTCGGAAATATAGCGATTGTCTTCGCGGGTATGATAGTAAAGTTCTTCCAAAACTTTGAGATCGTTCTCAATATCATTATCAAATTTACGAGTATATTGGTCTTGCCCTGCTTCCAAGGTAAACGGAAAATATCTTGCCCCACGCCCAATAAGCTGCGCTTCGGACAAGGTTGTTTTCCCAATCTTTTTATTATTCCCCCCCGTACTTTGCCCCTCATACAACCGCACAATATCAAACAGGTTCAAAACGTCCCAACCTTCATTCAATTTCTGCACTGCAAATATTGCGCGGATAGGATTATTCGCGTCTTCGAGAGTATTCAAACGAATTTGGTTTAGCTCGGCTTCTTTGTCGTTGTTGGCACTTAAACAATTCTCTTCCCTGAAATTTTCTTGGAGCCGTTTCGCAATTTCATTTGAAGACAAGCCCTTGCCCCCAAAAAAAGTGAACGCTTTTCCGACAATGGAAATAGTCGATGTATTTTTGATATTCTCAATCATCGAGGCAGACAAACCGTCAATCAACTTATGGAAATTAGCTTTGTTTTCCTCCGACTGCTTTATGGTCTGCTTGGCCTTAAATAGAATGACAGGTTTTAGATTGATATTGTTGGACGTTGCCAATTCTTGGCGATAAAGATTGAGAATAAGAGCCTGCAAGACACGGTCTTGCTCTTCGTACTCACTGCGAACAAGATTGATTTCTTTGGAATATTTGTCTTTTCTAAACTGCGCTAAATCGTATCGGTAAATTACTTTATCTTGATATTTATCGGAAATTTCTGCGGCTTCATAATCAAGCGTAGCGGTAAACTCCAACAAGATATTATCAAAACTTTGGTTCAGAATTTTATCAACGGTATTTTCCCATGTCGGGATAATAGCCAGCTTGCCTTGTTTCTTCGTAGATGAACTTAGGTGATGTGCTTCATCGGCAATCAGAGCAATTTTTTTGTTTTCAAAATCCTCATAGGTGACACTGTTTTCTTTGGTGTTGGTCAGGTCGCTATGCAGTTTTTGTATAGTGGTGAATTTGATGTTGATATTTTGCTCGTCGGCCTCGTCAAAGTTTTCAACCTCTTTGATGAGTACGTCCTTGCCGTCCACGGTTATCTTGTCGCTAAATAGATATTTGCTGGCCTGTCCGTTTAGAAAGTTATCCTTGGTCTTTTCAATGATATTGCTGGAGTTTACAAAGAACAGAAAATTGCGATAACCTTTGACGTATAACTCCAGCATCAAGCCCGCCATAATCAGCGTCTTACCGCTTCCAGTCGCCATATTGTAAAGCAAGTGATACGGTTTTGCTGGTTTGCCGTCAAAGTCTTCGGTTTCAAAGAAAACAAACCTCTTAAATGCCTCTTCTTGATAAGGTCGAATTTTATATTTTAAATTATCCAGAACATCATCAGGTACCAGCACTTGATTAAGAGCTTTACGGGCAAACGGATTATCAAAAATTGTATAGAGAAAAGCCATAAGTTTTAAGCCTTCATCTTATAAAAATCACGAGTGATATTTTTTTCGTCGCCTGTGCAAGCAAATTCCTTATCCTCCAGCGAGGATAGATTGACATAAAGCTGGTTCTTATCAAGTATTTCGCAAAGGTGTTGTTTCTGCTCTTCAAGGCTTAAAGCCTTGAAACCCTCAATGTGCTCATCCTGTTTTATAATATCCAAATTATAATCAAGGAACGATTTTTCTTTCATGCTGTCCCAAACTTCCAGCAAGGTTTTGCTGTTCATGGCCGTTTCAATCCGCTCGATAAAACTCTGATTATATTTTTTTAGCTCGAGATAGGTGAATGAACCACCGCCTGTCCATTTCACTGCCTTGGATACCCCTGTCTTGTCTCCCGCAATCACATTTTGCAGACGAACAACACTGTCATTTTTGCCATAATCAAGCTGCTCCACTCCAATATATTGAAATCCCATTTTATGAGCCACTGCTGCAGAAGTTCCACTGCCTATATGGAAGTCCAAAACAATGTCATGCTTGCTGGCACCTAGCTCACAAATTCTTTTTAGAAGTTTCTCAGGTTTTTTCCCTTTTTTAAGTTTTACACCACCTTCATTATGTAGGTCGTTAGGAAGTACATCATCCCAAATATCTGCCATTGGTTCTGCAGTGACAACTTCCCCATCAATTTCTACCAATCTATCTGAGTAAAATAAAATTCTCTGACCATTTCTCAAATATAAATCAGGGTAATTATCACGTTTAAGAAGAAAAATTTCATCCGCGTTGGCCTTTGAATCAACTATTAATGCCTTTGCATCTTTACTTACTTTATCTGCATCAGGATAAGCAAACTGTATGACCGCACTAGCGTTCTTTTTTACAAATGAGTAAATTACCTTTTCAAAATTCCCACCCAGTTGCTTTTTTAGCTTGTTTTTTGGCAATCCTTCGTGTTCTGCAAAGGCATCAAGCAAACTACAAAATTGCCAATCTGATATGGGTTTGTCTCTATTTAGAATAAAATTATTATACCGAACATTTCTATCTCTAGGTTTATATATCCGATTGGGCTTCCATTCAGATTTGTTGTTAGCATATATCATCACATACTCTGTAAGGTTCACTACTCCAGTGTTAATGGTTTTGTGCCCAGTAGCTGAACCTCGCTTAACAGTCATCAACCCACATCTATTTTCTTCACCAAAAATACCGTCACAAAGCACCTGTAAATATCCGACTTCATTTAAATCGATTGATAAAAAAATCGCTCCATCGTTTTGCAACATTTTTTTCGCAACCGACAAACGATTATTCATAAAGGTTAACCAAGTTGAATGGTTGAAACTATCATTATATTTGAAACCATCACCACCCGTATTATACGGCGGGTCGATGTAAATAAGTTTGACCTTACCCGAAAATTCCTTTTCCAAAGAATGAAGAGCAAGTAAGTTATTACCTTTAATAATCAAATTGTCGGTAATGGTATCTTCGGGCAGACCTCGTTTCTTATTAAGGGCGGCATCACGGGTAAAATTTTTAAATTTATGTTCCCCGTTCTTGTCATAGGTTTTGGCATTAGCCAAAACCTTGGGTTCAAAAAGTTGGGTGATTTCATCTTGCGCCAAAACTTCGTTAAAGAAGATTTCCTCGCGCTTATCCTCTTCGTGGCTTTGGCCTCCCTCCAACACACAATCTTTGAACGGCCAGACCAAGGACACTTCATTGCGCTGTTTCAAAAATTTGCCGTCTATGGCAAGCCCAACTTTGTTTTTGTATTTCGTGAAACTGTCATTGAGGTAATTTTTTTGCTCCAAAAACAACACAAAGCGATTAAGGTCAGAAACCAATGTGCCTTTGACGTCTTTGAAAAATTCCTGTTTTAGTACCTTGTTATCAAGCAAAAGCCCAATGAGCTCTTCATCAAAAGAGCGAACTTTGTCCAAAACAACCCATTTTTTAATCTCGCCATTATCTGAAACGAAATTATTTTCTTGCGAGAGCTGCTCAACAAGTGTCTCAAAAATTTTCATCACTGCCCTTTTCGGATTGTTCCCCATAGTTGTTTCATTACACCTTAGATTTAAACAGAGAAATATCAAGGCTAATGCTATCGGAAGCAAATATCGCTGCAATGCTTCTTTCTGATAAGGGCGGAGTATAGGATTCAGTATTTGCAAAAAAACTCAAATTTTATGATTTGAGACCTTGCTAAAAAAGCTAACACTTGCTAACGCACATTTCGCAAACAATACCCCATTTTGGAGAGGTGGCAGAGTGGTTGAATGCATCGGTCTTGAAAACCGACGTGCGTGGAAGCGTACCGGGGGTTCGAATCCCTCCCTCTCCGCCATTGCCTTCCTCTAAGTATTTGATTTATATACCGTATTTTGGAGTAAAATTGTTCCCACTTGCGAATACATTTATTTTTGGCAAGTTCTGTGATAACTGAAAATCCGAGCATTTAAATGTATTTGTGGCTCGGTGATTCTTTGGGAGTTTAAACTAAACGATAATACCCCCAATATTTAAGGGTACTTATAAGTAGAATTTTCTCGTACTTTAACGAAGGAGATTTTATTATGAAGAAATCGAGATATTCAGACGGCCAAATCATTGGCATATTAAAGCAAGCGGAAGCTGGTACACCAGTTTCTGAGCTTTGCCGCGAGCACGGTATGAGCAGCGCATCGTTTTATAAATGGCGCACCAAATATGGCGGCATGGACGCCTCTTTGATGGGGCACATGAAGCAGCTGGAAGCAGAGAATGCCCGGCTCAAAAAGATGTATGCGGACGTGCAATTACAGAATGACATTATCAAGGATGCTATGGCCTGTGCCCTGTGGGTGAAAAAAAGTGGTGAGGCCGTCCCGCCGGCGCGAGATCGCCAAAACTTATGTGGCGGGGCACCGCATAAGCATCCGGGCGGCCTGTCACATATTTACGATCAGCGAGACCTGTTATCGTTACGTTCCCAAGCTTAGCGATGAGAACGCTGTGATAGCCGATTGGCTCTTGCGGTTAACCAAGACCAAACGCAGTTGGGGTTTTAAGCTGTGCTTTTTATATCTACGCAATATCAAAGGCTATGGCTGGAACCACAAGCGCGTGTACCGCATTTATTGCGAGTTAGAGCTCAATTTACGCATAAAGCCCAAGAAACGTCTTTACCGTGAAACACCAGAGCCATTGGCCGTGCCAGAGACGATTAACGACACATGGTCGATGGACTTTATGCACGATCAGCTCTCGGACGGGCGCTGCTTTAGAACATTTAATGTGATTGATGACTTTAACCGCGAAGGCTTAGCGATTGAAGTAGACTTCTCATTGCCAGCGGGTCGTGTCATTCGTGCGCTTGAACAAATCATAGAATGGCGCGGCAAACCCAAGGCCATCAGGTGCGACAACGGCCCGGAGTATATCAGTCATTTACTGGCCGCATGGGCAGAGAAGCATAACATCATCTTGATGTTTATCCAGCCAGGGAACCCTCAGCAAAACGCCTATGTGGAACGCTACAACCGCACGGTCAGATATGAGTGGCTCGCCCAATACATATTTACAACAATAGAGGAGGTGCAAAACTCAGCCACCAAGTGGCTTGCGCCCGTAGGAAGTCCTTCTTGGGGACTTACAATAATGACAGGCCTAACATGGCCATAGGCGGAATAACGCCCAAACAAAAGCTGGCCATGACGGCCGCTTAAATCGCTCTACTTATAAGTACCCCTAAATATGGGGGTATTACCAAAGAAGGATAGTTAAATGGCTGGCAAAGTAGAAAATTGGTTTGATGCACTACCAGACGCGCAAAGAGATATACTCAGAGAGTTACAACTCCTTGTTCGCAGTCAGGACAACAGTTTTAAAGAAGAAATAAAATGGGGTCAGCCGTGTTATTCGCTTAATAAGCTCGTGTGTTATCTTCAAAAATCAAAAACACATGTAACACTCGGATTTCAGCAAGGGGCGCACTTAAATGACCCGGAGGAGCTGCTAGAGGGGCAAGGGAAGAATATGCGCCACATTAAAATTAAATCATCAGAGAACCTCAATTCCGAACTAGTGAAGTCTCTGATAAAGGAAGCAATTAGATATGATGCGAGATAATAGAATTGTAAGAATTTAACAACATTGCGCGCTTACCCTTTCAAAGATTGTTAATGATTTTATCTAACGATTGCTCCTCTGCCCCCGAAGCAGTAATAGGCTTTTATTATCAATTAATCTCCCGCCCTTTATTCAGCGTCCATAATATCGTATTCCCTCGCATAATACCTGAAACAGCTTTGCCGCGATTTCTTTCTAGGGTGTCGCGCCAGGGGGCGAGGGTGAAATCTTTGGCGCGTTCTATGATGGCGTATTTTCCGCTTGGGCGGGTTATGGCGGCGCGGTAGTGGCCAGCGATCTTGCCTTGTCTTGTGCGTTCTAAATATGGTTTTCCTAATTGGGCGGATAGCTTTTTGGCGGCCTCGGTTAAGTTTCGTTTTTCTAGCGCGTCTAAATGAGATTGCGCCAGCGCAGTATTTTCATTTTCTAATAGACTCGATTCACAATAGTGTTTCATTTTTCAGGCGCGTTTGTTTGCGCTCAATATGGTTATACGGTTTTACCAGAGGCAGGCTGTGCACTTAAATTGATGTTTGCCAAGGCTCCCACATTCTTTGCAATCATGTTTTGCAGGCCGTTATTCCGGTGAATATCGGCGAAAATCTTAAACTTCTTCATCCGCCCGATCGCGTGCTCCACGCCGACGCAAAGACAGCAATGCCAACGATTATACGCCTTGTCTTCTTGCGATAGTTCCTTGTTTTTCGTCTTCTTAATCGGGAGTTCAAACCCCGTCCCCAGATACCCTAAATCACCTAAAACCATCATCTCGGGCGGCTTTTTGAGCCTGCTTTCATCAAAAATTCTCTTGCCATGCATTGAGCCTTTTTGCGCAGGGCCAACAGATAAAATTCGCTTGGTATTATCGGTGACAATTTGATGGACATTTGTATGTTTCTTCTTTTTCCCCGAATAGTTCTTCTTGCGCTTGCCAGGCTTTCCTGCGCGGTGAACAGGCCGCTCCGTCCCGTCCACCATAAGGTACAAAAGATCGTCCTTTTCTTCTTCGGTAAGACGAACTTCGCGCTCGGGCATCTTGAAATGCCCGGCTAAAAGATGCGTCATCGACCTGTTAACGCGGCAAACAGTTGGCGATGAAACACTAAAAACCAGACCCAAAAACACATGGCCAAAAACACATGGCCAAAAACACATGGCTTGTGTAGGTACGATAGTAAATCAGGCACATCAAAAGTTGCGCGGCAAAGTCGAGAGCATATGGGTGCCCAGCGCCAATGGCGCGTTTTCTTCCCGTGCGCGAGAGGCGTTTATGCTCGGATTTGAGCCAAAGCGGATATGTTTCTTTGGCCAACACCTCAAAATCGTGCAAACGAATGCCGCTAAGGCGAAAAAACAAGGTCGGTCGGCCCCGTAAAATTTTGAGTGTGTTCATGAAAAATCCTCCTGCATCAAAATTATACCTGAAAACTAGACATTTCCCTAATTAAGAAGTGAGTCTACTGCTTTGCGTTGGCAATGACAATAATGGGTAAAGAGTGGTTTGTTGATGAGGCGTATGTGCTTTGCCCGCAAGCGCAACCGCCTTTTAAATGTTACTTACTGAGCATGTTGCCTCGGATCCAAAGTGCCAACGGCTTCGCTTATATGAGAAAAACCATCATGTTTGAGTCGGGCAGTAAGGCCTTCGCAGATGTGCGCCGCAAGGCTCAGGCCTTCAAAAACAAGGGCGGAGTAAATTTGCACCGCAGATGCGCCGGCCCGAATTTTTAGATAGGCATCATTAGCATTTGTTATGCCGCCAACGCCAATGAGCGGAATTTCCCCGTTGGAAACCGAATAAAACTGGGCTAAAATTTCAGTGGATTTATGCAAAAGCGGCGCTCCAGATAGGCCGCCGCTCTCGTTTTTATGGTGGTTCTTAAGGCTTTTTGGCCGCGCGAGTGTGGTGTTGGAAATGATGAGGCCGCTTATGCCGTAAGTGCGGGCTTGCTCGGTGATACTCTCGATTTGGGCAAAGTCTAAATCGGGTGCGACTTTAAGGAAAATTGGTTTGGCAGGGTTATCGCCGCTAAGGTTTGTGCGTGCTTCATTGATGCGCGCCAGCAAATCATCTAGCGCGTCCCTGTCCTGAAGGCCGCGCAGACCAGGCGTGTTGGGCGAAGAAATATTGACGGTAAAATAATCGGCAAGCTCCCATAGGGATTTTAGTCCCGTAACATAATCTGCAGCCCGGTCTGGACTGTCTTTATTGGCACCCAGATTTGCGCCGACAATGCCGCCGCGATGCGCGCGTGCTTTTAAGTTTTTTGTAAATTCTTCAAGGCCATGATTGTTAAACCCCATGCGGTTAATAACGGCCCGATCTTCAGTTAGGCGAAACAGGCGTGGTTTAGGGTTACCAGCTTGGGCCCGGGGTGTTACCGAGCCGCATTCCACGAAACCAAATCCTGCGGCGAGCAGAGCATCTGGCACCTCGGCATCTTTATCAAACCCTGCGGCAAGCCCAACAGGGTTTGGCAAATTAAGGCCCCCGAGCTTTGTTTGCAAGCTTGGATACTCTTGACAGTGTTTTGGGCCAAGTCTCATTTTGAGGGCTTTGATAGAAACGTCATGTGCAGTTTCAGGCGCGAGCGTTTTTATAGCGGCAAGGCCGAGTGAGTGGATAATACTCATTATTATGTCTCCGCCTTGTCAAACGGGCTTAGGGTAAATGCACCGTTTTTATTGCGCTGTATGTCTTTATATCCAATAAGGTCTTTATAATGCAAATCACCATATAGATGCGGAAATTTCATATTTCCTCTGGAAACTTCCCATTTCAAATTTTGAACCGCCTTTTCAAAAAAACAGGCTAAAATAATTTGAGGATCGTCCCTATAATGTTTGGATAAAGTGCCGATAAGCTGCTCAAATGTGCACAAATGAATAAACCCATCGCACTTATCATGGGGATTGCCTGTAAAACATTTTTGTGTTTGAAACGTTTTCCATTCTGCAATGCGAAAAATTTTATAGATCGAGTCAGTCATAGAGGTCACCATAAAACCCGCGCGCAATAAAGCAATTATTATCCTCTTGTGTATAAGTTCATATCGAAGTGAGGTTTTTTAGGGTATTTTTATTTAAGCTTGCCAACCAGTTGTTTGTGCTGATGCAAAAATTGCTTCAATATCTAATGCAGCTTCTAGGCCATCTGCAAAGTCTTCTAAAGCTTTGTCGACAGAAACCTCATAATCAAGGCGAGAAGATGCCCCAGCTTTCATGCGCTCTAACCATGCTGTACGAAATTCATTACTGGCAAATAAGCCATGGACATAACTGCCTTCAATATTTCCATTAGGGTTACGGGCGCCATCTTTTCGGACGCTATCTTTTAATGTGTTCTCTAGAAACAAAAAAGGGCGCAAAGTATCTGCACCTGTTGTTTCGCCCACATGAATTTCATAACCAGTGATAGGGGTTTGGGTAATTGTGCAACGGCCTTTAATAGGCCGCACTGTTTTTTTCGTGCGCATAATTGTTTCTATATCAAGCAAGCCAAGGCCTTCACATTCTCCCGCTATGCCATCCACTCCATCAGGGTCAAAAATGCGTTTGCCAAGCATCTGATACCCTCCGCATAATCCAAGGGCGCGTTTACCGGCTCTGGCATGTGCGAGAATGTCATGATTCCAACCTTGCGCACGAAGGAATGCTAAATCCCCAAATGTGGATTTGGTTCCAAATAGAATGATCACATCTATATTGTGTGGTATAGGTTTCCCTGGTGGTACCCACTGAAATTCAACATTAGGTTCAAGGCGTAAAGGATCGGCATCATCAAAATTTGCCATACGTGACAACATTGGAGCCGCAATACGAATAACAGGTGTGTTTGACGCTGAAGTATAGGAAAGGTTGACGGCATCTTCTGCAGGAAGATGGGCAGTTGCATGCAACCACGGAATAACACCAAAACAAGGCCAACCTGTATGGGTTTCAATCTCGCGAACACCGTCTTCAAACAGGGCAGGGTCTCCTCGGAACTTATTGATGATGAAACTTGTAATCATGGCCGCATCTTTTGGAGCAATGACAGTTTTTGTACCAACGACACTGGCGATTACGCCGCCGCGTTCTATATCACCAACAAGGCAGACAGGTACGCCAGCCTGGCGGGCAAAGCCCATATTGGCAATATCACGTGCGCGTAGATTAATCTCGGCAGGACTACCTGCGCCTTCTACAAGAATAAGGTCGTATTTTGCGCTTAGGCGGTTGAAGCTTTCCATAACAGCGTCTAAAAAGTCACCTCGTTTCGCCATATAGTCTTTAGCGTCCATAACCGTTACGGGGTAACCTTGGATAATGATTTGAGCAATTTTATCTGTTTGAGGCTTGAGCAATACAGGGTTGAAATCTGTGTGAGGGGCAAGGCCACATGCACGTGCTTGCAAAGCTTGTGCGCGACCAATTTCACCTCCAGATATACAAGCTTGCGCGTTATTAGACATATTTTGAGGTTTAAACGGTGCAACGGACAGGCCTTTGCGGCGGGCAATACGGCAAAGACCAGCAACGATAACGGATTTACCAACATCCGATCCTGTGCCTTGTATCATAAGGGCTTTTGCCATTATATGACGCCCTCTATATGTATATTAAGACCGTCTATTTGTGCTTGAATGCCGTAAATCTCCCGCAACCGGGATTGTGTTAAGGTTTTTGCAGGACTTCCTTGTGCGAGAATTTTCCCATTTTTCATCCAAATGAGTTTATCTGCGTAACGGGCGGCGAGGGCAATATTGTGCAGTACTACTAAGGCGCCGCTCCCTTCGTCAACATAAGAGCGGATTAAATCCATAACGCGAAATTGATGACGTGGGTCAAGCGCAGCAACGGGTTCATCAGCAATCAACAAAGGCGCTTGTGCCGCAAAGGCGCGCGCGCAATGGACGCGAGCGAGTTCGCCGCCTGAAAGCGTGTCCGTTTTGCGCATTTGCATGTCCAATATATCACAAGCTGCCATAGCGTTCTCAACAGCCTTGGCATCTATGCCCTTTAATTTACCAAGAGTAGCGCCGTGAGAAAACCGGCCGAGTGCAACGACATCACGTATATTATTTGGCCAAGCCAAGGGGCGAGATTGCGGTAAATAGGCAATGCGGCGAGCACGTGTCATCGGGGATAATGCTGTGATATTGGCGCCGCCAAGTGTAGATTTTCCAGACGTTGTTTTCAATAGGCCGAGCGCGGCACGTAGGAGCGATGTTTTTCCAGCCCCATTTGGCCCTAACAAAGCGATCAATTCTCTGGGGCGTAAAGTGAAAGACGCATCTTGCACAAGAATTGTGCTTTCGGCGTGGAGTGTGATGTTTTCTACCTGCAATTTAGTCATGGCTAGCCCGCCTTTGCATTGCAATCCATACAAAAGCAGGTGCCCCGATCAGAGCCGCAACGACACCAAGTTTAAGCTCTGAACTGGTCGGTAATACGCGTACGCCAATGTCGGCTAAGACTAAAAATACACCTGCAAGCAAAGCTGAAGGTAAGAGTGAACGGGCAGGGTCATGGCCAACAAAGGGGCGGACAATATGCGGGGCGACTATGCCAACAAATCCAATTGCACCTGCAATGGATACAGCCGCGCCAGTTGCTAACCCTGCACCTAGGACGACAAAAATACGTTGGCGTTGTAAATTAACACCGATACCGCTAGCGGCTTCTTCACCAAGAGTGAGAGCAGATAAACCTCGCCGGGTTATGAAAAGGATAATCATGCCTATAACAAGAAAAGGCCCAGAAAGCACGAGATCATTAAAACTGCGATTAGCAACAGAGCCAAGCATCCAATTTATCATATCCGCGAGGGAAAAAGGATTAGGTGCCAAATTCATCAATAAGCTCATTGCTGCACCAGCAAAGCTAGAGAGGCCTATGCCGATCAAAATCAATGTGACAACCGAACGTGTTTTTATAGCCGCAAAGGTAATAATCGTAATAGCCCCAAGCGCGCCAATAATAGCGGCAATCGGTAGCATCCATGAATTAAATCCAACAACCCCATAATAAAGTGCAAATGTTGCGCCCAAGGACGCTGAGGCAGATACACCCAGTACGCCAGGGTCGGCTAAAGGGTTGCGTAATAAGCCTTGCAAGGCGGCTCCGCTTGTACCTAATGCGCTGCCAACAGCGAATGCGGCGATGGCGCGTGGCAAACGAATTTGCCATATGACTAGGTTATCTCCAGCATCAGCTTGCCCGAAAAAAGCCGCCATTACACGGCTTAAGCCTAGGGGGGTTGAGCCGAGTAAGCAGGCCAGAAACAAAATTACGATACTGGCCAGTATCAGAGCTGGAATGAGAAGACGGTTAATTTTCATTATTATCCCCTATTACAGGCTGTTTCACTAAGGCTTCGATTGCGTCCAGAAGATACCATGCGCCGCATGATGTCCACGCCCCTTGTATGTCAACAGTTGGAATGTCGCGCATCTGCTTGCGTGCGATGGGATGGCGCATAGCGCTCCATGCATCTTTGTGATCGGTTTTTGTACCAAAAAATGCAGCCGCAATGAGATCTGGTTGTTCATAGGCAAGCCGTTCCAATGGTATGGGGCGCCAGCCTGCTTGTGTTTGAAAATTTTCAAGATTGGCTTCAACAAGCATTTCATGGACAAGCGATCCTGGGCCAGTTGTAACCCCTGAGGGTGTCATATAAAGAGCGCTACGACGTGTGCCTTGTTTGATTTTGTTCCTTACAGTTTGAAGTCTTATGTCCATATTGGCTGTGATGGCTTTGCCTTTTTCACTTTCCCCGAGTTGATTTGCTACTGTTTGAATAACATCTTTAATACCGTCAAGATCACCAGCCCAACCAATATTGAGAACAGGGACACCAGCACGTTCAAAGAAAACTTTAGCATTTGGCCCACCTCCATAAGAGCGCACAACCAGATCTGGCTTATGAATTAACACATCTTCTGCGCGCGGGAGAAGGGTAGGGATACCTTTTGCGCTTTCACGCATATAGGAAAATGCTTTCCCTGCATCTGGCGAGACCGCGAGAATATTCTTGCGCTCTACCAATTTCAAAACATATTGATCCGCACAATAGTCAAGACTTACGATTCTTCGTGGCTTTGATTGTTGTGTGAGTAAATTGTCTTTTTTACTCTTAACAGACGGTGCATGACACGCTTGTATAACCAGCAGTGCGAGAAATATGGTAAGTCTCAACATCGTACTTAATACTGTAGACGGATGCCGACAGTTCCCGATAATCCTGGAGTGCCGTAGCCTAAAATTTGTTGATAATGTGTATCAAACAGATTTTCAACCCGTCCATAAAACTCAACCGTGTTGTTGAACCTATACGCAGCGTTCAAATCAACACGAGTCCAACTGTCAAGTTGTGTACCATTAATATTTTGCTCTTCACCATTATAGCGAACAAGTACAGCGCCAGAGAATGGTCCGCTTGGCGCTATATTAAGGCTAAGATCGCCAGAATGTTTTGGAATGCGTGAAAGCTTTGCACCAAAGCCATTTTTTGCATCAATATAAGCGTAATTTGTGGCAAGACGTAGCCAGGCCAGTAATTGGTAACTGGCTGAAACTTCCAAGCCTTGGGAATTAACTTGGTCAATATTATCATAACCTGCGGTGTAAGAAAAATCAATCTGATTTGTGACATCCTGATCAAACCAAGTTACACTAAGAGCGCCGCGCTCATCGGCTGTGCGCAGATCAACACCCAAGTCAAAACCAGTTGCTTCTTCTGGTTTTAAGTTTGCATTTGGTTCTTTTAGACCACAGAAGACGCAAATATAAGTGGATTGATACACACTTGGTGCTTTGAACCCTTGGCTCCAACTCGCGCGAAATATTATTTGAGGGCTTAAAACATAAGCAGCAGCCAAGCGCGGAGACGTTTGGGAACCGAAGCTTTCATGCTTATCTAGCCGTAGACCTGCGCTAAGGGTAAAATTGCCCATTGGTTTCCATTCATACAATCCAAAGACACTATCTATAACACGATTTAAATCACCTAAGGCCGCATCTTCACGTTCTAGGCCAAAGGCCAATGTGTTATTGCCGTTGACGGATACAGTGCCCTGATAACGATAGAGAAAGCGCTTGCCTTCGGCCTGATAACTTGTGTTGCCATTGGTTAGGTTTTCACGTTTCGTATTAGAGTAACCGAAGAATAATTCGTTTTTAAATCTGTCAGAAAAGAGAGAAAATGCAAGTTTTGTATGACCGAAAATTTCTTCAGTCAGGGCTGTTGCATCACCATCTGCAACACTCCCTTGCGCTCCAGATGAATAGCGATCAAAATTGGATTTGGCGTCTGTATAAGAAAGGCCAGTGTCTAACCGCACTGATGGGCTAAAATTATAGCCGCCACGTGCTGAAATGTTCAAACTATTATAGCCATCATCTTCCGTATTACCGTTAGCGGCATCCGCTTTGGAAATGCCATCAGTTGAAGTTCTATTCGCAGAAAGACGGTACTCACCATTCTCGCCGCCATATTCAAATGAAGCGCCACCACGTAATGTATTAAACGATCCAAACTCGGCAAAAACTTTGCCGCCAGTTCCACGGTGTGGTGCCTTCGTGAGTATGGAAATGACTCCACCAATAGCATCCGACCCCCAAAGTGTAGATTGTGTGCCTTTCAAAATTTCAATCCGATCGATATCTACCGTATCAAGACGTGCAAAGTTAAAACTACCATTTGTAGTGCTTGGGTCACCAACAGGGACGCCGTCAACAAGAACAAGGGTTTGTCCCGAATTCATGCCGCGAATGCGCACGCTTGCCACCCCGCCAAAGCTACCGTTTTGATTAATAGTAACGCCAGGTGCAAAGGCAACCGCGTCGAGTGCAAATTCAAATCCCAAGGTTTCGATGTCCTCAGCCGTAATGATGGAAATACTTGTGCCAGATTCGGAAGCGATTTGATTTAACCGCGTACCAGTAACAATGATTTCATCCTTGTCTAAAGTGGTTTTAGATGTTTGTGCTATAGAAAGCTGAGGCGTAGAAAAAGCCGTAACGGATAGTGAGATAGCACTCAAAAGTGTTGTTTTGTAAGTCATAATTTTTCCTAAACATACCCCCGCCCAGTTGTACGTTTGTTGTAACGATATCTGGCCTCACCAGAATCAGTGTGGACGGCCAAGCCTATTTATTATGTCGTTGTAAAAGGAAAAAACTTCCCCGCCAGCTGAGACTTACCCGGTCTCCGGACGTACGACGCGATGGCAGGTCTCCTGACTTGCTGGTTAACGCTTTTGGCCGCCTTCCCAGAGATACCTCCAGTGGCTTCATGGCCATTAGCTCCCAGCTAACAGTTACGGGTATAGTCCCGGATTTACACCGGCTTCCCTCTTAGGCCCTTGTTACAGGCACCATCTGCGCGGAATATGTTACATTGATATAGTCGTTGTCAATTGCTCAGTGCGCGGAAGAAACATTTTTTTATAAAGCGAGGGAGAGTTGCCATAATATCGTCGTCCATAGTACCGGGCTTTATGCCACCTTCTAGGGTCATTGTTTTCATATAAACATGTTTGAATCCGTCTTGAACGAGCAGTATTTAAGTATCCATTTCAAATTACCACCACCTCAAAAATAGTAAAATGAAAGTCTTGGTGCTGTTGAAAGCGGGTTCAGTCTGCTCTAAGATACACTGCAAATCAGAATAAGGGTACTCTATGAAACAAATCGGCCATTTTATTGAAGGTGCGAATATTGCTGGATGCTCTGGAAACAGCGCTGATATTTACAATCCTAATACGGGCGCGGTGCAGGCGCAGGTCAGCCTGGCGAATGCAAGCGAAATGGACATGGCTGTCGTTTGCGCTGTGAGAGCACAAGCGCAGTGGTCGCAGGTTAATCCGCAGCGCCGCTCGCGCATCATGTTTGCTTTCAAAACTTTGGTTGAAGACAATATGGAAGATCTTGCGCATTTGCTTTCCTCCGAGCACGGTAAAATTATTGCTGATAGCAGGGGCGATGTTATTCGCGGCATTGACGTAATTGAATTTGCTTGCGGTGTACCGCAAAATCAAAAGGGCGAGTTTACCATGGGCGCGGGGCCAGGCATTGATGTTTACTCTATCCGAAAGCCTTTGGGTGTTGTCGCCGCTATCACCCCGTTTAACTTCCCCGCCATGATCCCGATGTGGATGTTCGGTATGGCGATTTCGACGGGCAATGCCGTTATTTTAAAACCATCAGAGAAAGATCCAAGTGTTCCCATGCGCCTTGCGGAACTTTTTGTAGAAGCAGGCGGGCCAAAAGGGTTACTCAATGTGGTCAATGGCGACAAAGAAGCTGTCGAGGCTATCTTGCAACACCCTGATATCAAAGCCGTTAGCTTTGTTGGATCCTCAGACATCGCCCATTATGTTTATCGCGAAGCCGCCAAATACGGCAAGCGGGCGCAATGCATGGGCGGGGCGAAGAACCACGGCATTATCTTGCCAGACGCGGATATGGATCAAGCCGTTGGGGACGTGCTGGGCGCGGCCTTTGGCTCTGCGGGCGAGCGCTGTATGGCTTTGCCTGTTGTGGTACCGGTTGGCGAAGGCACGGCAGAGCGGTTTTTAGAGAAAATGCTCCCTGCTATTGAAGGCCTGCGCATTGGCGTTTCAACTGACAAAGATGCTGATTATGGCCCTGTCGTTACGGCGGTTCATAAAGCCAAAGTTACAAATATGATTGATCTGGCCATTAAAGAAGGGGCAGACTTGCTCGTTGATGGGCGCGGCTTTGAACTGCAAGGTCATGAAGACGGGTTTTTCATGGGGCCTACCCTGTTTGATAATGTCACCACGGATATGACGACTTACAAAGAAGAAATCTTCGGCCCTGTACTTCAGATTGTGCGCGCCTATACATTTGAAGAAGCCTTGGCTCTTCCCAGCCAGCATCAATACGGTAACGGCGTTGCTATCTACACCGCCAATGGCCGCGCCGCCCGCGAATTTGCTGACCGCGTTGAGGTTGGCATGGTCGGTATTAACGTCCCCATCCCCGTACCCGTCGCCTATCACAGCTTCGGCGGCTGGAAACGCTCGGCCTTTGGCGACATCAACCAATACGGCATGGAAGGCCTGCGGTTTTACACAAAAACAAAAACAATCACCCAAAGATGGCCCGAAAAAGATGAACACACTGGCGACAGCGCCTTTGTAATCCCGACGTTTTAAGCCAGGCGTTTTAAGCCAGGCGTTTTAAGCCCGACGTTTTAAGCCCGACGTTTTAAGGATGCGTCAAAAACACACGATGTTTTCCTCCATCGCTTTAGCGGGAGCGGCGTCTCCCAAGTGATGGAGAAATTTGGATTTATAAGGACTAAAATATGGATTTCCAACTCACAGAAGAACAAATCATGGTACAGGATATGGCACGACAGTTTAGCGGTGCCGAGCTTGCGCCATTTGCGGCGCAGTGGGACGCAGAGAAGACTATGTCTCGGCCTACGCTTGAGAAAGCAGCCATGCTAGGGTTAGGCGGGATATATACAAAAACCGAGCATGGCGGCTCGGAGATGGGGCGGCTGGACGCGGCTTTGATATTCGAGCAGCTCGCGCGCGGGTGCATCTCGACGGCGGCGTTTCTTTCGATCCATAATATGGTCACATGGATGGTGGATACATTCGCGGATGACGAGTTGCGAGCGCGGTTCGTGCCAAAACTCACCACTATGGAAATGATTGGCTCATACTGTCTCACGGAGCCAGGTAGCGGTTCGGATGCGGCGGGACTAAAAACCAAAGCCGTGCGTGATGGCGATAGCTATATTCTTAATGGTACCAAGGCGTTTATTTCGGGGGCTGGGTTTTCTGATGTTTACCTTATCATGGCCCAAACAAGTGAGAAATCTATCAGCGCGTTCCTTGTTGAAAACAAAACGGTTGGGCTTAGCTTCGGAGCACAAGAGAAAAAAATGGGTTGGAATGCGCAACCAACCGCGCAGGTGATTTTGGAAGATTGCAAAATTCCTGCCGCCAATAGAATCGGCGATGAAGGCGCAGGGTTTAAGTTCGCTATGGCGGGGCTTGATGGTGGGCGGGTTAATATCGGCGCATGTTCTTTGGGCGGCGCGGGCGCGGCTCTGGATGCGGCGATAACATACACAGGCGAGCGGCAGCAATTTGGCAAGCCTATATCCGCCTTTCAAAACACCCAATTCAAGCTCGCCGATATGGCAACCGAGCTAGAAGCAGCCCGCCTGATGATTTACTGCGCTGGGGACATGATTGATAAAAATGATGCGCATAAATCCACAGCCTGCGCTATGGCCAAACGCTTCGCTACAGATATGGGCAGCAAAGTCGCCAATGACGCTTTGCAGCTACACGGCGGGTACGGCTATTTGGCGGACTACGGCATTGAACGGATTGTAAGGGATTTACGGGTGCACCAGATACTAGAGGGTACCAACGAAATCATGCGCGTAATTATTTCACGGAGTTTGCTACAATGACAGACCAAATTCACTTTGAAGTTTTTGGAAATCTTGGCGTTATCACGCTAAACCGCCCTAAGGTTCTCAACGCTCTCACTACTAAAATGTGTAAGGCCATGACCAAGGTGATGCTGGCTTGGCAGGACGATCCGCGTATTGGCGCTGTGCTCGTCGAAGGTGCGGGTGAGCGGGCATTTTGCGCGGGCGGTGATATCATTATGCTGCACGATTCTGGCCACGCAGGTGACGGGCGCGCGGAGGAGTTTTGGCGCACGGAATATGCGTTAAACGAGCTGATTTATTGCTATAAGAAACCCTATATCTCTATGATTGACGGCATCGTTATGGGCGGAGGAGTTGGCCTTAGTGTTCATGGTCGTTTGCGGGTGGCGGGAGATAACACCTTGTTCGCCATGCCAGAAACGGGCATTGGGTATTTCCCCGATGTGGGCGGTACATATTTCCTGCCGCGCCTTGGCCGCGATATTGGCAATTGGCTCGGCTTGACGGGCGCACGCCTAAAAACTGCTCAAACCTGTGCGTATGGCATTGCTAACGTGTATATCCCAAGTGATCAGCATGAAGCTTTTAAAACGGCGCTGGCGAAAGCCCCGCTTGACGGTCTTGATGGCCCCGTTATGAACGTGATTAAGGGTTTTGTGAAGCAACCAGAAATGCCTGGCACGGCGCCAGCAGGGCTCGCAGCATTTGATAAAGACACATTACCTGAAATCTATGCTGCTCTACACGCGGATAAAAGCGGGTGGGCGGCCAAGCAACTTTCATTCCTAGAGAGTAAGTCTCCACTTGCTGTTTATATTACCTTTGAGGCTCTAAGGCGCGGTGCTGGCTTTAGTTTCCGTGAAGCCATGCGTCAAGAGTTGGACCTATCTCTTAACTTTCTGTATATCCCCGATTTCTTTGAAGGCGTTCGGGCTGCCGTTATTGACAAAGACAGAAATCCCAAATGGGCAGTAGCCAGTATTGAAGAGCTAGATCTTGATGATGTACGTAAAGCTTTTACGCAAACTCCCAATGAACTTGAGTTTTTGAGTTAATATCTAGGACACACCCTTTATGGATGTAGATCGGGTTGATAGTGACAACGCCATTCAATTATTTGAGAAACTTGAGGCACGCAATCCCGACAAAAAATGTATTTATCTGATACTTGATAATGCTCCTTACCACCGCTCCGCCAAGGTAAGACAGTGGCTAGAGCGCAAAGATTGCAAGATCAAACCAATTTGGCTGCCAACATATTGCCCTCATCTAAATGCTATTGAGCGGTCATGCACAGGCATGTCACACATAATAAATTCTACCCGACATTTACAAAATTTGGTCATGCTATACTCAAATTTTTACGAGAAACCATACCCAAACAATGGAGAAATTTCCGAGACACCGTAACCGACAATTTCCGAATAATTTCAGATGAAAAATTTCGGGTTATGGAGTAGTGGGAGTATCCTTATAATTTTAATGGCAAGTGACAATGTCGGGAGAATATGCTAGTGGAAGAATATCGTTAAATTTAAACCTAGGAGACGTATATGGCTTTATCAGCGCATTTGGAACAGCTGAACATGAAACATGCACAATTAGACGAGAAAATTCTCGCAGAAATGAAACATCCCGCGCCTGATGAGTTTCTCCTCACGAAATTAAAAAAACTAAAATTGCAGATAAAACAAGAGCTTTCAAAATTTGGTTCGAGTTAATTCTTTATACCCAGAGTCTTTCACTCTTCGAATTATGAGGCGCCGCATAGGGTATAATCGATGAATTTTATGCACTGATACAGCTCGCAGATACAGTTCACAATTGTTACAAAGCTTCTGCGAGCCGAGGGCGAGCCAACATTCACGGCGCTTTTTGTTTGGAAAATTTCCTATTAGCCTTTACGAAACAGGCGGAACGAAACAGGTGGAAAAAACAGGCGGAGATGGCCTTTGAGAAGCTTGATGCTTGGCTTGGAGCGAACACTCAGGCGAATTAAAGCGCTTGCGCAAATCTTTCGAACAGATAGAAACTATCTCTGGGACCAGGGCTGGCTTCGGGGTGGTGCTGGACGGAGAATATAGGCCTGCCTTTAACACGTAGTCCGCAATTGGAGCCATCAAACAAAGATATGTGAGTTTCGAGTATATTGCTTGGCAAGCTATTTCCATCGACTGCAAACCCATGGTTCATAGAGACAATTTCCACCTTGCCAGTTTCGCAATCTTTAACGGGGTGATTGGCGCCGTGGTGACCTTGCGGCATTTTCACGGTTTTGCCGCCAAGGGCGAGTGCAAGGATTTGATGGCCAAGGCAAATGCCAAATATTGGCACGTTGCTTTTGATTAAATCTTGCAAAACTGGAACGGCATATATGCCTGTCGCCTCTGGGTCGCCTGGACCGTTTGAGAGGACAATCCCAGTTGGTTTTTTGGCTAAAATATCAGCTGCGCTCATATTGGCGGGCACAACTGTAGCCTTCATGCCAGCGCTGGCGAGAGAGCGCAAAATATTGCGTTTCACACCGTAATCAATGACCACGACATGTTTGCCGCTTTGCGCGCTGCCAAACCCATTTGGCCATTGCCATCGTGTCTCGTTCCATGCATAGCTTTGGGTCGTGCTGACGTTTTTCGCCAGGTCCAACCCAACAAGGCCGCTCCAGTCTTTGGCTTTTTTCACAAGCGCGGGGATGTTAAATTGTCCGTCTGGGCTGTGGGTGATAACACCGTTGGGCATGCCGTGCTCACGGATATGGGCTGTTAAAGCCCGAGTATCAATGCCGCTTAGTCCGATAATATTGCGATTTTTGAGCCAATCTTTAAGGTGAGATTGATTGCGCCAGCTGGCAGGGTTTGTGATTCTCTCCCGAAATATAGCGCCGCGTGCTGCTATTTCGGCGGTGCTACACGCCGCTTCTTCGTCTTGGTCATTTGTGCCCGTATTGCCAATATGAGGGAAGGTGAAGCAGATGATTTGCACCGCATAAGACGGGTCGGTCATAATTTCCTGATACCCAGTCATAGCTGTGTTAAAACATACCTCGCCAACTGCAGCGCCAACATGACCGCACCCTTCGCCATAAAAGACTTGCCCGTTCGCGAGTACCAAAGCACCTGTGGGTATTTTCGTTTCTAATGTGTCTTGATATTGCATTTTTTACCTATCATACATACAAAACGTCCTTAAGCAATAAGCCGAGTCACGCCTAAACTTTTTTGTGCTTAAGAGGCAAGGGGGGAAGCGTCAAGATTTTTCGTCTATGGGCATGGAAAAATTATGGGCATGGAAAAATTATGGATATGGAAAAATCAGTATGGGCAAATTGCAAATAATGAGCTATAAAGATGGATAAAATTATGTTTGAAACCCGAACTTAAGCTAGGTTAAGGGGCGGTTTGGGTGGAATATGGATAATTATGACTTTACGATCTGATATATTGGACGGCATTAAAATCTCTATGAAGGCTAAGGATGGTGTGGCTTTGGCGACATTACGGCTTGTCAATGCTGCGGTCAAAGACCGAGATATCGCGGCGCGCGTCCAAGACAAACCAAATGGCATTGATGATGGTGAAATTCTGTCACTGCTTGCTAAAATGGTTAAACAGCGCGAGGAAAGCGCAAAAATTTATGAAGATAATGCCCGCCCCGAACTTGCCGAGCAAGAACGCGAAGAAATCACGGTTATCAAGCGGTTTATGCCAACACAATTATCGGATGATGAACTTAATAAAATTGTGAAAGATGTGGTAGAAGCGGTTGGCGCTACTTGCCTAAAAGATATGGGAAAAATCATGGGCAAGCTTAAAAGTGAATATGCGGGCCGCATTGATATGGGCAAGGCGGGGGCTGCAGTGAAATCGATATTAATGGGCTAATGTTTTCTGTACCCGTTTTGTAAGACCTTTAAAAAATCGGCTCCAAATTTGTCAAGTTTTGATTTACCCACGCCGTGAAGCGTAGACATAGCGCTCAGGCTTTGTGGTTGCATGCGCGCCATTTCACGCAGGGTTTTATCATGAAAAATCACATAAGCAGGCACTTTATTTTCCCGTGCGATTTGGATGCGAACGCTACGAAGTTTTTCAAACAGTGCCATTGATAAATCATCAAGAGGCGATTCATCGATTGGAATTTTTGATGCGCGCTCTACTTTTTTCACTTTGCTGGCCATGGAGGTAGTTAGGGAGGTAGTTAGGGAGGTAGTTATGGAGGCGGCTAGGGGGGCGATCAGAGAGGCGGGCAGGGGCTTGTAGGCAAAACTGTCTTCGCCTTTTAACAAGATACCGCCTTTGGATGTTAAGGACAGCCCGCCATATTTTGCAATATCCAAGTGTAAAAAACCGCTGGCAACGAGCTGCCTGATAATGCTGCGCCATTGGTTTTTAGTGTGCGCCTTGCCAACGCCCCAAGTGGGGAGTTTGTCATGGCCGAATTTTCGAAGTCGCTCCGTATTAGCGCCCATCAGCAGGTTAACTATGTGGGCAGCGCCAAACACTTGCCCTGTGCGCACAATCGCCGAGAGCGCCATTCGTCCTTCCGTAGTTCCGTCCTTGAGCGTCACAGGGTCAAGGCAGACATCACAATTTTTGCATGGCTCACTGGCGTCAGAAAAGTAAGCGAGCAGGGTTTGCCGCCTACATGTGGGTGCTTCGCAATAACTGATCAGCGCGTCGAGCCGTTTATGCTCGCGCCGTCTTTGCTCTTCCCTATCGCTACCTTGCTCTATGAATTGGCGCCGCATTTGAATGTCGGCCATGCCGTAAAGCATAAACGCATCAGCAGGGTCGCCATCGCGCCCCGCCCGGCCAAACTCTTGGTAATACGCCTCCATAGACCCTGGCATGTCCGTGTGAAAAACAAACCGTACATCGGGTTTGTCGATACCCATGCCAAAAGCAATCGTTGCACACATAATGATATTAGGATCGCGGACAAAGCGTTTTTGATTCGCGTCGCGATCGGTTTTACCCATGCCCGCATGATAAGTGAGCGCGGCAAAGCCCGCCGCTGTTAACGCCTGCGCCGCCGTTTCGGTTTTTTTGCGCGAGAGGCAGTAAACAATGCCGCTTTGGGCTTTATGAGTTTTGACAAAATTTAACAATTGCTGTTTCCATGCGGTTTTTGGATTGACTGTCAGGGAAATATTGGGCCGATCAAACCCGCTTAGAAATTCATGGACACTACCATTAAAAAGCTTTTGTACAATGTCTTGGCGCGTCGCTTTGTCAGCGCTTGCTGTTAGCGCGGCAATGGGTGCATTTGGGAAGTGCGCCCCCAAGTCCATAAGCATTTCATATTCAGGCCGGAAAGATGGTCCCCATTGAGATATGCAGTGGGCTTCATCAATAGCGATAAGATTTATAGTATAGCGAGAGAGAGCATCCAGCATGCCAGTTTGCATCAGGCGCTCTGGCGCAAGGTAGAGGAGCCGCAAACTACCAGATTTTATGTCGTCCCAAACTTGCGCGTTTTCTTCTGGGGTTTTGGTGGAGTTCAGACTCGAAGCTTTGACGCCTAAAATTTTAAGCGCGCTGACTTGGTCGTTCATTAAAGCAATAAGCGGTGAGATGACGATAGTAAGTCCATTGCCAACGAGCGCGGGCAGTTGATAGATCATGGACTTTCCTGCGCCTGTCGGCATGACGCAAAAGACGCTCTCGCCGCGCAGCAATGCTTCTATTGGCGCGCGTTGATTGGCGCGAAAGTCATCAAATCCAAATGTGTCCTTAAGAGTATCAAGCATATTAGAGCCGCAATTTAATTGCTTTTAAAACATATTTTCCAGCAAATTGTCAAAAAAATACTTTTCATCGCCAATATTGATGATGAAAAGTATTTTGCAATCTCTTACCATACAAAACAACGGGGTACCATACAAAACAATGGGGCGCAAATTAGTGTTCAATTTTTTTGGCACATATTGGCCAATACAATGGATTTAACTGGCTGTTTCCAGCCCACAAAAACACACCCATCTTTTTCAATGATAGGGCGCTTGATCAATGTGGGATGTTTAGCCATCAGGGTAATTGCTTTGGAGACATCAATATTGTCTTTGTCTCCAGCATCTAAATTTCGCCAGGTGGTGGATCGTGTATTCAGTAAATCTTTCCACTTTA
Source organism: Robiginitomaculum sp. (assembly GCA_965224735.1). GTDB lineage: Bacteria > Pseudomonadota > Alphaproteobacteria > Caulobacterales > Maricaulaceae > Robiginitomaculum_A. The sequence continues at coordinate 963,375 of OZ245059.1, forward strand.
TTTTTGCAACCCATTGTTTTAATTTTTCCTCGCTTACGCCATCTGTGCGTACATCAATTACGTCAGGCTCTATGCCCGCCTCGCGCAATTCTTTTTGCGCTTTGCGGCAAGTATCGCAAGTTTTTAAGCCATAGAAAATCATATATATTTTATTCCACGCAAGAGCGGCGGTAGATCTCCAATTTCGCCACTCGCTTCTTTCATGAAAAACTCACGCACGGGCGGAATTTTATCAACCACACTCAGGCCAATACGGCGTGCATGTTTAAGAGGCCCTATATTGTTGGAGAACAAACGGTTAAACACGTCACATGCATGAATGAGAACGGTGTTATCAAATTTTCGCCAATATTCAAATGTGTTTAATGTCAATGCCGAGCCAATGTCGCGGCCCTCATTTTTTGCCCTTACGAGTATATCTGCAAGCGCCGCCACGTCTCGTAACCCAAGATTAAAGCCTTGCCCCGCAATAGGGTGAATGCCGTGAGCCGCATCACCAATAAGAATAAGGCGCTCGCCCGTATAGGTTTTGGCGTGCTGAAAGCTTAGCGGGTAACACCATCGTTTTGCGATGGGTTTTACTTCGCCTAGGAAATCACCAAACCGCCTTGCGAGTTCATCGGCAAAACCAGCATCATCCAACGCCATAGCAGCATCCGCCGCGCGCGGGGTTTCTGTCCATACGATAGACGCCCTATTACCAGTAAGCGGCAGGATAGCAAAAGGGCCAGAGGGTAAGAACAGCTCATGAGCAATGCCATCATGAGGCAGTTCATGTTCAACCGTGGTCACCAATGCTTTTTGGTTGCATGGCCATGCGCTCACGTCAATACCCGCCATGCGGCGGACGATAGAATTACGGCCATCGGCGCCAATAAGAAGGGATGCTTTCAAAATGCGGCCATCAGCTAATGTGACTTGCGTGTTTTTGGTGCCTGCGGTTATATAGTTGACCTGTGCAGGCGCTATCCATGTGATATTTTTTTGCTGTTTCGTTTGGCTGTGAAGGGCGTGTCGCATGCGGCGGTTCTCGACCATATAGCCTAGGGGTTCACCTTCATTGGTATCTTCAATTTGGGCGCTATCAAAAAATAGATTCAAAGGCGAAGGCGCTTTGCCCGCCGCCCCGTCAGAGACGAGTATCTGATTTATAGGCCCTGCATGCGTATCATCACCATCCACCAGAGCGTCTGCGACGCCCAAAGCGCGCATCATGCGAAAGCTAGCGGTTGCAATAGCGCTTGCCCGCCCGTCATGCTCATCAGCTAGTTGGTCAGATGGTTTGGCTATGTCGATAACGCCAATGTTAAATCCAGCCTGCGCGCACGCAAGCGCCGCCGTCAGTCCAACAAGCCCGCCGCCAATTATAAGTATGTCAAATTTGGTTTTCATAGGCCTATCTTAGGCAGGTTTATAGACTTGGTCACGAATTTTTTGTGCACTGCGACATTATAGTTTAGGCGCTCTTCTTGTTTTCTCCGCTTGCGAGCCAAGCAAGATACCTATTTGTCCAGCCCAATGGCGGCTATTGGCGGTTAGAACGTCCAAATTTCCACCCTGGTAAATGTTTAGGGATTGCCTTAGTCATCTTTATTCAAATAGCTCACCTGGATGAATATCAAATATATCAGCAATAGCTTTTAGCTCAAAGTCCCTTATGCCGCGAACCCCACGTTCCATTTCAGAAATGTCAGATTGAGAAAATTTTAGACTATGATCGACATTAAGCGCTTCCGCTAAATCGATTTGCGCCATACCAAATTGTTTGCGCAAATTTTTTATTTTTGGGCCACAAATATTTACTCGCATCAGCCCTGCTCCCTTGACGTGAAAACAAAATTGCGCGATAGATATTTTAATGTAGACGATTATCGTCTATTATGCTTTTAATCGGAGGTTAATATGCATGATTATAATTTTTGGGCAGATATGCTAACCACATTTAGGTCTTCTTCCAACATGGTAAAAATTGTTTGGATAACAAGCGTTACTTTTGCGCCTGCGATTACTGTATTAAGTTTCGCATATACAGCGTTAAAATTGCGTAGGCTAAAGCTACCTGAAAGTCACATGTTTACTTTTAACACCTTAGAATACGGTCAAGTAGACATTTATTGCACAAAAAAAAACCCAGCCTCTCGCCAGAGAGGCCAAGTTTCTTAATTTAAAGTTTTAGATTAAAGTTTTAGATTAAAGTTTAGCCTTCGTCTTGGCTAATTTCTTCGCCAGTTTTTTGGTCAACGACTTTCATGGACAAACGGACTTTGCCGCGCTTGTCAAAGCCCATGAGTTTAACTTTTACCTCGTCGCCTTCTTTAACGTATTCAGATGGATGCTCGACACGTTCTTGAGCGATTTGGGAAACGTGGACAAGGCCATCGCGTTTACCAAAGAAGTTTACGAATGCACCAAAATCCATGACTTTGACAACTTTGCCATCATAGATAACGCCTTCTTCTGGCTCAGCTGTCAGGCCAACAATCCATTCTTTCGCAGCTTCGATAGAAGCCGCGTCATTGGATGCTAGTTTAATCGTGCCATCGTCTTCGACATTAACGCGCGCGCCTGTCACTTCAACGATTTCGCGGATGACTTTACCGCCTGTACCGATCACGTCGCGGATTTTATCCACTGGAATTTTGATCGTTACAATACGCGGTGCAAATTCACCAACTTCTTCGCGAGAACCTTCGAGGGCTTTATTCATTTCGTCAAGAATATGAAGGCGTCCGCCATTGGCTTGCCCCAGCGCATCTTTCATAATCTCTTGAGTTATGCCCGCGATTTTAATGTCCATTTGTAAAGATGTAATGCCTTGGCTTGTACCAGCAACTTTAAAGTCCATATCGCCAAGGTGATCCTCATCACCCAAAATATCAGAGAGAATAGCAATATCGTCGCCTTCTTTGATAAGGCCCATAGCAATACCAGAAACAGGGCGTTTAATTGGAACGCCCGCGTCCATCATAGCAAGGGAACATCCACACACAGTTGCCATAGAAGACGAACCATTTGATTCCATAATTTCAGAAACAAGGCGAATCGTGTATGGGAATTCTTCGCTGTCTGGAAGAACGGCTGCTAGTGCGCGCTGGGCGAGCTTACCATGGCCATGTTCTCGGCGTGATGTGCCGCGTAAGAAGCGTGCTTCGCCAACAGAATATGGAGGGAAGTTATAGTGCAGCATAAATTTATTTTTGATCGTGCCATCTAGTTGATCAACAAATTGCTCATCATCCGATGTGCCAAGGGTTGCCACACAAAGGGCTTGTGTTTCCCCGCGTGTGAACAGGGCAGAGCCATGTGTGCGTGGCAATGTACCAACTTCGCCAACGATCTGGCGCACTTGGTCAAGCTTGCGGCCATCAATACGTTTTTTGGTTTTGATAACAGAGCCGCGAACAACTGCGCTTTCGATAGCTTTGAAACAGCTGTCAAAAACTGCGCCGCTTATACCGTCTGGATTTTCATCCGATGCGAGGAGTTCTGCGCCTTTATCACGAGCTTTGCCCAGCGCTGCTTGGCGTTCCATTTTGTCGGTTTTTTTGTATGCTTTTGTGATGTCCTTTTCGAGAAGCTTAGCAACGAGTTTTTTCTCCGCCGCGGTATCAGGCGCTTGGAAATCCCAAGGCTCTTTGGCCGCTTTTTCAGCCAAGTCGATAATCGCGTCGATAACAGGCTGTAAGCCTTCATGTGCCGCCGCGACAGCGCCGAGCATGATGTCTTCGCTAAGCTCTTTGGCTTCGCTCTCTACCATCATCACGGCGTCCTGCGTGCCCGCTACAACCAAATCAAGATCGGAGTTTTCCATGTCTTGTATGGTTGGCTGAACAACGTAATCGCCATCAATATAAGCAACGCGCGCCGCGCCAATAGGGCCCATAAAAGGAAGCCCTGCAAGGGTAATCGCTGCAGATGCCGCAATCATGCCAAGCACGTCAGGCTCGTTTTCAAGGTCGTGCTGAAGCACGGTGATGATAACCTGAGTTTCATTTTTGAAGCCTTTGATAAACAAAGGACGAAGCGGGCGGTCTGTGAGGCGGGAAATCAGTGTCTCGCGCTCGGTTGGACGGCCTTCGCGTTTGAAGTACCCGCCTGGAATTTTACCAGCGGCATAAAATTTCTCTTGGTAGTTAACCGTTAATGGAAAAAAATCCACATTCGGGTTGGGTTGGCGCGCTGCACATACTGTGGCAAGCAATATTGTTTCGCCGTATGTGGCAAGAACCGCGCCGTCGGCTTGGCGAGCCATGCCGCCTGTTTCGAGTTTAAGGGGCGTTCCTGCCCAATCAATTTCTACTGTGTGTTTATTAAACATAGTGTTTTCTTCTTTCCTACAGATAAGATCCACATGAACTTATCGCTTACTAATGCGTATCCACCATTTCATTTTCTAGTGCGTAAATACGCGAAAAGGCCGCCCTCATGGCGACCTCTCGGTTTGGATGCGCGGCTTAGCGGCGCAGTCCTAATTTTTTAATCAAGTCTTGATAACGAGTCTCATCTTTGCCTTTAAGGTAGTCAAGTTGACTTCTACGCAAGGACACCATGGCCAAGAGGCCACGGCGGGAATGGTTATCTTTTTTATTTGTTTTAAAATGTTCAGTTAAGTTTTTAATGCGATCGGTGAGAATCGCAACTTGAACTTCGGGTGAACCTGTGTCGCCTTCTTTGCGGGCGAACTCTTTTATAAGCGCCGCTTTGCGCTGTGGTGTAATCGACATCGTATCTCCTATACGTCAATATTAAACACGCGTTTGGGACTTATTCGCCTCGCCCGCGCTTCACAAAGGGCAATTTCCTTATCCTTATATGTTGCTAAAACATATCGGCTCGCGTCCAGATCGCCAATTTGGCGGGGCTTGAAGGCATGCGTTAAGTTCTTAAACACATTCGGAAGAACGGTAATTGCCCGTCCTAATTTTAGATCATCTTTCTCATTTTCGGTTACGGCCAGCGCCGGGATGTCGTCCAGCGCGGTTGAGACCGAGAGCAAGCCCTCTAAAACGTGGCGCTTATGGCGCAATTCTTCAAGCATGTCTAGTGTGAAAGTAGTGTTTTGTGTAAACTGGCCAACGCTAGTTCTGCGTAAATCTGACAAGGAGCCTTCCGTTCCTAATGAACGTGCCAAATCGCGGGCAAATGAGCGGATATATGTGCCTTTTCCGCACAACACTCGTACTTTGGCATGGGTATTATTGTTTTCTAGAAGCTCTAATTCGTGAATTGTCACCGTGCGCGCTTTCATTTTCGGGTCACCTCCCGCTCGCACAAGATCATAAGCTCGCTTTCCGTTGATTTTAATGGCAGAGAATTGCGGCGGGGTTTGCGATATTTCGCCTAAGAATGCGGGAAAATATGTTTTTATGGCTACGCTGCTTGGGCGCACATCCGATGACGCGACGATATCGCCTTCTGCGTCCAGTGTATTTGTGCGCTCGCCCCATTTTATCGTGGCGATATATTCTTTCTTGGCTTCAACCAAAAACGGTACCGTCTTGGTTGCATCTCCCAGCGCGATTGGTAATATGCCGCTGGCAAGCGGGTCGAGTGTGCCTGCGTGTCCTGCCTTTTGTGCTTCAAACAGCCAACGTACTTTGCCCACTGCTTGTGTGGAAGTCATACCCAAAGGCTTATCAAAATTCACCCAACCATGAATAGGATTACCGCGTTTCTTTCGAGCCATAGGTCTATCTTTATGTTTGGGTTGCATAAATTTTTTCTTATTTATAAGGCAGAGACATAGAAGTAAAAGTAAAGACATGGAAGGAATAAGGGACTAAGCATCAAAATTCAAACCGCATTTATTCTAATAAGGGTAATATCCCTATATTTAAATGGGAGATAACTGCTATGCGTTTATGGGGCTGATCTTTTATGGGGCTGGTCTTTTATGGGGCTGGTCTTTGATTTGAAAATGTGGCAATCCTTCCTATATTAAGCCTGTAACAACACGGAGAGTACGTATGTCTATGAAAGTCAGAATGATGAAAAGCAAAATTCACCGCGCCAGTGTTACTCAGGCGGATTTGCATTATGAAGGCTCAATATCTATTGATGCTGATTTTCTCGACCGTTCTAATATTTTGCCCTATGAACAAGTAGACATTCTCAATGTTAGCAATGGCGAACGGTTTACCACTTATGCGATTGAAGCGCCGCGCGGTTCGAAAACATTTGGCCTTAACGGCGCAGCGGCGCGCAGGGTGCACGTGGGTGATAAAATTATCATCGTCACCTATTGCGATATGGACATAGAAAAGGCGCGCAATTACACCCCTAAAGTCGTACTTCTAGATGAGAACAATGACATAGTAGTCAAGACTAAGCATTAGCATTTTTTGGCTATACAAAATATCTCATTTGAACCACAAATAAGTGGATCAGCTATAATTCGCACATCATCCAGAATAATAATCCAGAATAATAATTTTGGTTCTTGGCAATCCTATAATTACAAAACTGTATCATTTTTGCCATAAAGGGAAGAAAAACCTGTAAAAATATCAATTTTCCCTAGACGTAACGCCCAAGACTCGTTACATACCCGCCACGTTAAGGATTCAAGCCGCCTTATGCATAAGCGCGGCTGTTTTATTTTGAAAGTAGGCAGACTCTATGGTTGAAATTTATGTGCGCTCTAACAATGTCGATCAGGCATTACGAGCTTTGAAGAAAAAAATGCAAAACGAAGGCATTTTGCGCGAAATGAAAGCCCGCAAGCACTACGAAAAACCATCTGAAAAAAAGGTTCGTGTAAAAGCCGAATCTATCCGCCGCGTTCGTAAACTAGCCCGCAAACGCGCCCAGATAGAAGGCCTAATCCCCATGAAGAAAAAACCACGTCGTTACTAAACCACTTGTCTGTTTTAAATAAATGTAGTTTATGGCTGAAGTACTCCATTAAACCAAGTTTATTTTCGACTCGGTACTTATGTGTGAAATGAGGTCTATTAATGAGAACCCCTGCGAATACTCGTGAGCTCAACATCAAAGGTTTTGAGGGCCTTAAAACCTTCAACTGGAACTGGACACCAACCAAAATGTACGAAGCTGCCATCGTGCGCGGCGAGGGTAAAATTGCCAAAGGCGGCGCATTGGTTGTCAAAACAGGTAAACATACAGGCCGCTCTGCAACAGATAAATTTGTTGTTCGCGATAGCGAGACAGAAAACACTGTTTGGTGGGAAGAAAATGCATCTATGACACCAGTGCAATTTGATGCACTACGCGCTGATTTCGCACAACATATGCAAGGCATGGAATTATACGCCCAAGATACATTTGGAGGTGCTGACCTTGATTACCGCCTGCCCGTACAAATCATTACCGAGCTTGCTTGGCATGGTGTTTTCGTAAACCATATGCTTCGTATGCCAAGCGCGAGTGAGCTTGAAAACTACAAAGCTGAATTTACGATAATCAATCTTCCTAGTTTCAAAGCCGATCCTGCGCGTCATGGCACACATACTGAAACGGTTATCGCTGTGAACATGAGCGAGAAACTGGTTCTCATCGGGGGCACGTCTTACGCGGGCGAAACCAAAAAATCTGTCTTTAGTATTTTGAACTATCTGCTTACCGATAAACGCGTTATGCCTATGCATTGTTCAGTCAATGTGGATGAGAATGATAACGTAGCCGTGTTTTTTGGACTCTCAGGCACGGGTAAAACCACGCTCTCAGCTAACCCCGAGCGCACGCTTATCGGTGATGACGAGCATGGTTGGTCTGAAAATGGTATCTTTAACTTTGAAGGCGGCTGTTATGCTAAAATGATCCGCCTATCTGAAGACGCGGAACCTGAAATTTACGCGACAACAAAAATGTGGGGCACAGTCCTTGAAAATGTTGTCATGGATGAGGATAGCCGCGAGCTTGATTTAGACGATGGCAGCCTCGCTGAGAATAGCCGCGGTGCTTACCCGCTTACGGCTATTCCAAATGCTAGCCTTACTGGAAAATGCGGCTTACCTAACAATATTATCATGCTCACAGCAGATGCTTTTGGTGTCCTACCTCCAATTGCGCGCCTAACACCAGCGCAAGCCATGTACCACTTCATTTCTGGCTACACCGCGAAAGTGGCGGGTACAGAAAAAGGTGTTACAGAGCCAACAGCGACGTTTTCCGCCTGCTTTGGCGCGCCCTTTATGCCTCGTCACCCTGCGGTTTATGGCGAGATTTTACGCGATCTTATCGCCAAGCACAAAGTTGGTTGCTGGCTTGTAAACACTGGCTGGACGGCAGGTCCATATGGCACAGGATATCGCATGCCGATCAGAGCAACCCGCGCCATGCTAAGCGCCGCTTTGGATGGCAGTCTTAATCAATCCGAGTTCCGCATAGATAAAAACTTCAATTTTGAGGTGCCTGTCTCTGTGCAGGGAATTGATGATGCCTTGTTTAACCCGCGCTCTACGTGGGCAGATGGTAATGCCTATGATGCGCAAGCGCAAAAATTAGTGTCCATGTTCATTGAAAATTTTGCGAAATTTAAAAACCGTGTCACGGACGATGTTAAAGCTGCTGCGCCAATTAAAGCCGCTTAATATCCCCTTAGTTTTATTCCTTATCTGGAACTTCAATAAACTCACCATCATCATCTGCAAACAATAAACGGCCATTAATAATGCTAAAATAAGCGCCAAGCAGGGACAATGTTCCAGCCTCAACGGCTGTGCGCACAAATGGATAATTCATTAGGTTTTTCAAAGACATTCGTACACTAGCAAATTCCATTTGGCGATAAACATTATCCGTATCTTCAAAAGTCCTAACAATAGCGTCATCCAAATTATTAATCCACTGGCGAATAAACCCCCCGTCAACGGCGCTGTCAACGGCGCTGTCAACGGTGCCGTTATCCGCTTCCAAATAAGCGGCGATACCGCCGCAATTTTCGTGGCCCATAACGATAATCGCATCAACACCTAAAACACTGACCCCATACTCAAGCGCAGCGCTCGTCCCATGTACCCCTTCCGTTGTTTCATAGGGCGGCACTATATTCGCTACATTTCGCACAACAAATATTTCGCCAGGATAAGCGTTAAACACAGTGGAGGGGCTCGCCCTGCTATCCGAGCAAGCAATCACCAAAACGTCTGGGTTTTGACCATTTTTTCCAAGCCGTTCATAGCGAACTCTATGGGTTTCAAACGTCCCTTTACGAAAATTCTGATAGCCTTCTATCAAGTTTTGTTTCCAAGCTTGCTTCTTCAACAACTGCTCCATTTTTTTCAGCATAAAAACCTTACCTGTAAACTGCAAAGGAATAATCACCAAAACGAGGAAATAACTACAAAGTTTTAGAAAGTTTTAGGGCAGCGAAATGTTCGCAATTCTGGTTTATGAGTACACTACCTAGCTTTACCGAGCAATTTCAAAAGGGCGCACGGGAATTTTGGGTGTTTGCCCCAAAAGCATGTCTGCGAGCAATGCGCCCGAACCCGCACTTAAAGTCCAGCCCATATGGCCTTGGCCTGCGTTTATGGCAAGGCCAGGTGCAGCCTTGCCGATATAGGGCATGCCGTCGGCACTTACGGGGCGAAATCCGTGCCATGCGGTGCCGTCTGATATTTGCAAACCTTGCGCAATTTGCGGGTAGATATTTTGCAACATTTTAAGCATTGTCTGGATACGCACGCGCGGCATAGCTGGGTTGAAGCCCGTGATTTCTGCGGTGCCTGCAATGCGAATATTACGGCCCAAAGGCGTAATGGCCGTATGCAGGCTATCATCGACAACAGGGATTTTGGGGCCAGAAATATTTCTAAATGTTAGGGAATATCCTTTTATGGGACGCACGGGCAATTTTATGCCTAATGGCTTCAAAAGTTGATATGTACGCGCCCCTGCCGCCAGTATTGTTAAGCCCGCTCGCCTCTCGCCTTTATCCGTTTGCACACCAATGACAAGGCCGTTTTCTTGCACAAAAGTTTGGAACTTCACATTGGTTTCTATTGTCCCTCCCAGCTGGGTTATTGCGTGCTTGAGCGCGCAACAATATTGATAAGCATCGGCCTTATAATCATCTGGATAATAAAGCCCGCCCGTAATTTTATCTGCTATTGGGCCAAGGGCAGGCTCTATATCCACGGCTTGCTGGGCGTCAATGTTTTGTGCTCTTAGGCCTTGCGCGGCGAGCATATCTGTGAGCGCTTTTGCTTTTTGGAAATTTTTGTCATGGCGGAAAATTTTCAAAAGGCCGCCGCTTTGATAATCATCCTTTATGGATAAATCTTCGCGCCAACGTGCCAAAACCTGCATGGAAAACACGGCAAGTTTATAATTTCCAAGCGTGGCTCGTCTATGTCTTTGCGGCGTAGATGCTTGCAAAAATTTTCGCCCCCAGCCTATAAGCGAAGGCAGAGCAGATGGGCGCAATTTCATAGCCGCATGTTTGTTAAACATAGCGCGGGCAAGCTGTCTTCCTATGCCCGGCTCATTCCACGGGTCTGCCAATGACGCGTGCACCATGCCCGCATTGGCAAAACTTGTTTCAAGGGCTATGTCCTCACGAGCTTCTAATATGCGTACATTTGCCCCGCGTTCTAAAAGCGCATAAGCAGTAGACAACCCAATAAGTCCGCCGCCAATGATTTGAAAATCAAGCACAGGCATTAATTCAGTTTCTTTTTCGGTTTTGGTACCAAAGTTGGCGGCAGGGGTACAATGTCAATACCGTCGTTCAATAGATCAAGGACTTGTTTGGGGCTTGCACTGCCGTAAATGCCGCGCTGCGGCTTCTCGCCGTAATGCATTGCGCGGCCTTCTTCAGTGAAATCAGTCCCGACATCATCACAAGTTTTGGCAATATAATTGCGAACTTTATCAGCTATCTTGTCCATATCAGTACCCCCGCCACGAACGATATTTGGCGCCATAGGGGCTTTTGTTATCATGGTAGAAGCACAATGCGGGCAAGAGATTTGTTTTTCTTTCACTTGTTTATCATAATCGTTTGAGTGGCCAAACCAAACTTCGAAATCGTGTTCGTGTTCGCATTGCAAAGTATATTTTATCATAGCTTTGTCTGTTGTCGCCAAGCTGGAATTTTTCTCCGCATGTCCGCTATCATTTGTGGGTTTATATCGGCGATACAAATTCCAGGCGCGTCATTATCAATTTTAGCAATGACCTCGCCCCATGGATTGATAATGAGAGAACGCCCCCACGTTGCGCGGCCGTTTTGATGCACCCCGCCTTGTGCTGGCGCCATGACATAGCTTGATGTTTCAATGGCGCGGGCACGCAAAAGAACTTCCCAATGCGCCTTCCCTGTAATCGCCGTAAAGGCTGCAGGCACCGTAATAAGGTTCACCCCTTGCGCAGCATAGTGTTTATAAAGTGCCGCAAAGCGTAGATCATAGCAAATGCTTAGCCCAAGTTTAAACCCGCCTACGTCCACCATGACAGGTGTATCTCCAGCTTGGTAGTTCGCGCTTTCCTGCCAAGTTTCGGTCTGATTAATCGTCACATCGAACATGTGCATTTTATCATAGCGCGCTTTGACAGTGCCATTTTGGTCAAACAAATAAGAACGGTTTGCGGCTTTATTGTTGCTTACTTTTACCGCCATAGACCCGATGAGCAAATCTATGGATAATTCCTTAGCAAGCGCGGCAAAGTTTTCCACTGCCTCAAAATCTTTCTCGTAGAAAATATTGGCGAATAAATCCGCAGTGCTAGCTTGCATCAAAGACGTATTTTCTGGTGTTGCTATAAATTTTGCGCCATCACTTGCTGCTTGTCTGATCAAATTTTCTGCAACGGTAAGGTTATCCATAAGGCTTGTGCTGGAGTTTAGCTGTATACAAGCAACGCGCATTACATTACCCAGCTGCCAAAAGCGCGTCGAGTTTGCCCGCCCGCTCTTGCGCTATCAAATCATCACAGCCACCAATGTGCTGCTCGCCAATGAAGATTTGCGGTACACTTGTTCTGCCATTTGCCCGCTGCACCATCTGCGCTTTTAGCTTCGCATTAAAGTCAATTTTTATCTCTTTGAAGGTAACCTTTTTTTGTTTCAAAAGGCCAATAGCCCGAATGCAATATGGGCACGTTGCGAGCGTGTAAATCGTGACAGATTTCATAAAAACTCCAAATTTAATTATAGTCCTTATTTAGCTATAGAAACGGGCCTGACAACCCGCATTAGTGTTAAAGCGTAAATTTTTGCAGCCCCGCCGCGCCTTAGAGTGTGTGCACAAGCTTCAAGAGTGGCCCCTGTGGTGAATACATCATCAATAAGCAAGACATTTGCCCCTTTTAATTTCGCCGATTTTTTAACTGCAAGTCGAAATGCACCCTGGACATTTCTTTTACGCCCCACGAACGATTTTCCGCTTTGGCTAGCTGTATTTTTCAAACGCAATAATAAAGAGGTTTCATAAGGTAAGTTTGCGCGTTTAGAAAGCGCTCTTGCTAGTAGTGCTGATTGGTTAAATTTACGGGCGCGCAGGCGGGCTTTGTGAAGGGGCACTGGGACAATGAAATCGCTTTTTGCAATGAATGAGCACCCGGCCCTTTGCATTTGTGCACTAAAAAACTCCAAACCATCCGTACGCCCACCATGTTTGAAGTCCAATATGATTTTACGGCTTGCCTCCTCATAACTTATGGCGGCACGGGCCTTGTCATAGCGGGGACGCGCCACCTGACAGCGGATACATAAAATATCATTGCCTGCATCAAATTCAAAAGGAAATCCGCAAGCATCGCAGCATGGGTTATCGAGAAATTTCACCGCTTGCCAAAGCTCGGAATCCTCATCATTAATGGGTAAACCGCTTATAAGTGAGTGCGGTGGCAATATTGTATTTAACGCCGCTCTGGGCACTTGTTTTACCAGCGTGTCCAAATTTATTGAAATTGTTTCTTTCCTAATCCCCATAATCCCTGCATATCAGAAATATGAGTAAACCGAAACAAGATATTTTTGACCAAAAGATCGTTCGTCTGCGGCGCGGGCGCGGGCAAAGAATAGCGGGAAGTACATTTTTGCTTGATCGTTGTGCCGATGATTTATGTGAACGGCTTTTGGATATCAACCGCAGTTTCGAGCACACACTTATCATTGGTGACAAGTATTTTGCCAAACGGGTAATAAGGCGGCTAAGCGGTAAAATAAAATCCTATGCACAACTGGATGACACCACCCACAACGCGCAAATCATTGCAGCAGCTACGGCGCTGCCTTTTAAAAACAACAGTTTTGATTTAGTGATTAACGGCCTGACTTTGCACAGTGTCAATGATATTCCCAAAGCGATGCTAGAAGCAAAGCGCGTGCTAAAACCTGATGGTTTATTCGTTGGAGCGCTGTTTGGCGGCGCGACATTAACAGAGCTACGCCATGCTTTTTACAAGGCAGAAGAAACAATATACGGCGCGATAAGCCCGCGTATCGCCCCTATGATTGACATGAGTTTGGCAGCAAAGCTGTTACAAAAGGCAGGCCTGACTATGCCCGTTGTTGATAAAGACAACTTCACGGTAAATTACAAGAAGCTAGAAACGCTTTTCGCTGATCTGCGCCGTATGGGGGATACAAATGCCCTGACTGCGCGGCGGCGCGTTCCATCGACCAAATCCCTATTTACCGAACTTGAATATGTATATAAAAAAGAGTTCAGCGACAACGAGAAATACCGTGTTCGCTTTGAAATTCTATGGCTGACGGGATGGGCATCACATTCCAGCCAGCAAAAACCCTTAAAGCCAGGGAGCGCAAAAACACGGCTATCAGAAGTTCTGGGTGTGAAGGAGTATAAATTATGATGCAGTTTTTGAAAAATATCAACCACTGGTTTTGGCAGCAAAAGCGCGGCTTTAAATTATTACTGACGTTTGTCTTTATTCCTGCGGGTGCTTGGTTTTTTCTCCGAACGCCAGATACAGATTTTTACGCTATGCATAAAAAATATGGCGGATCCAAAGCGCAATACACCAATGGGAAACCCAATGCCCCTTATAGCAAGGCATTACATGTGCATTACCGTGATGAGGGAAACCTTGCGGGCGCACCGATTGTTTTTATCCATGGATCAAGCGCCTCACTGCATACATGGGAAGGCGTCGTGTCGGCACTAGGCGATAAATACAGACTGATCTCTTATGACCAACCTGGCCATGGCCTAACGGGCCCGCATCCGCAAGACAATTATAAAGCGAGCGGCATGTTTGAAGCGCTGGACGCGGTGATAACAGAGCTTGGCATAGAAAAGGTCGTTTTGGTTGGAAACTCCATGGGCGGCTGGGTTAGCTGGCGCTACGCACTTAAATATCCCCAGCGCGTCAAAGCGCTTGTTTTGATAGACGCTGCTGGTGCGCCTAGTGATAAGGCTCCACCGCTTAATCTTGGCTTTCGCCTGGTGCAAAACCCGATAACGCGGCCACTAACCAAATTTATTACACCCCGCCCGCTCATCAAAAAATCTCTTGAACAAACCGTTGGCGACCCGTCAAAAATAAATGAAAAAACCGTGAATTTATACTGGGAACTTCTAAGGTATCCTGGAAATCGCCGCGCCACAACCTTGCGTACCATCGCGCCTAGAGGGATAAAATATGGCAGCAGATTAAATGAAATTACCGTGCCTACACTGATATTATGGGGTAAAAAAGATCAGTTAATTCACGCGTCTGATGCTGAACTTTTCGAAAGCGCCATCCCCAACAGCCAAAAAATCATCTACCCAAATATAGGTCACATCCCCATGGAAGAAATCCCTGAGCAAGTAGCAAAGGATATTGATGAGTTTTTACGAGGAATTGAGAGATAAATTATGCTGTAACAGTGAAACTAAAAAATATTACGGGCACAAGCGCTGTATTTTCTATGATTATTTAATAATATGTGTAGTCAAAATGGTTAGTGTCGGTCATATTGGAGCATAATGAAAATACTTACTAATGAAGGATTGCCATGTTCAATAAGATTTTAATGAGAGCAGTTTTAATGAGAGTAATTTTGCTTGGGGGCGTAGCCTTTATAGCGGTTTCTTGCGATACGGTTTCCGAGCAGCAATGTCAAACGCTCAACTGGGCAAATAAAGGCTATAGCGATGGGGCAAGCGGGAAGACGCGCTCTGCGTTGAGCAGTCATATACAGGCGTGCAGTAAGTATGGCATGAATGTGGACACTAGTCTCTACCTTGAGGGCTATAAAAAAGGCATTTCTCAATATTGCACATACGACACGGGTTTTTCCCTTTCCGAACAGGGCAATAGCTATGTGTCTGTATGTTCTGGTTCTCTCGCGAGTGAATTTAGGCGCGGTTATGAGGATGGTGCGCGGCGCTATTGTTCTTACGATAGGGGTTTTGATCAGGGCGAGGATGGCGCCAGTTCTAAAGCCATGTGCGATGGCTCTGGGATGGAAGGCTATAGACGCGGTTATGCTGATGGTCATCGGCGGCACGAGTATGAACGCGAGTATGATGATATGCGCGATGCGCAAAGAAATTATGACAATATGGTTACTCGCCTTAAGGATAACAGCTTGAGTAGAGATGAACGCCGCCGGCTTGAAAAGAAACTACGCCGCTTTAAAGATCAGTTAAAGGATGCGAAATGGGGTTCGCGTAGATCTGGACGAAGACGGCATTATTAAATTCTAATTTGCTATGATTTTAGTTGGTTTGTAAAAAGCAGGTTGGTTTGTAAAAAGCAGGCCTGTAATACTATAAAATATGAAATACTATAAAATATGAAATACTATAAAATATGAGGCAATCAAACGTTTTTGGTTGAATTTTTCTCCTGTTTGTGGTTATATGCTGAGCCGAGCTTGGCTATTTGACGGGTTTGGCAATAATAAACACAAAAACTTCATTTTTTTTGCGATTGTTGTTTGACAGTTTGTTTTGGTTTGCTTATAGGGTGCATCTTGCTTGCGCGGGAGTGGTTTTTCACTTTCATGTTGGTTTTGAGGGCTCTTTTTTGAGAGCCTTTTTTTGAGGGGTGATGACGGTGTTATGCGGTTGTTGGTTTTCATGAGCGGCGCATTGTCTGGCAAATTGATTTGTCGGTTTTTCGCTAATGATCATCTTGTTGATGATTTTTTCCTGTAAGTTCAGGATTGCTCGAGATGTTTGACATTGTGAATACGGAAAGAGAGACGCAGACGGCTTTTGGCTGTGACGATTATACTTTGCAGATTATACTTTTTATTTATGTTTAGGCACTTGTGTTTAGGCGCTTGTGTTTAGGCATTTATGCTAAGGTATTTGTGCATGGATAGTCACCTATAGTTATTGACTGTTTAGACGTTTCTTTACGTTATGCATGATTATTGTATTTATATGATGATTATGTGTGACACATATTTTTGTAACGATATCGCTTGGATGATTTCGAGATTTTTCTCGGATAATTTTAAGGGATCTCGTCAATAATTTTGAACGCAAGCGACTTTTAAATTTATTTGTTAAATTTATTTTTTGAATTTCTTTAAAAGACGCCAGATTAGACAGTCGGATGACAATCTCAATTTGAGAGTTTGATTCTGGCTCAGAACGAACGCTGGCGGCAGGCTTAACACATGCAAGTCGAACGATAAACTCCCTTCGGGGAGTGGACAGTGGCAGACGGGTGAGTAACGCGTAGCAACCTACCTTTTTGTACGGAATAGCCCTTGGAAACGAGGAGTAATACCGTATACGCCCTCCTTTAGAGATATTGGGGGGGAAAGATTTATCGCTAAAAGATGGGGCTGCGTTGGATTAGCTAGTTGGTGAGGTAATGGCTCACCAAGGCGACGATCTATAGCGGGTCTGAGAGGATGATCCGCCACACTGGGACTGAGACACGGCCCAGACTCCTACGGGAGGCAGCAGTGGGGAATATTGGACAATGGGCGCAAGCCTGATCCAGCCATGCCGCGTGAATGATGAAGGCCTTAGGGTTGTAAAATTCTTTCGCTAGGGAAGATAATGACTGTACCTAGTAAAGAAGCCCCGGCTAACTCCGTGCCAGCAGCCGCGGTAATACGGAGGGGGCTAGCGTTGTTCGGAATTACTGGGCGTAAAGCGTTCGCAGGTGGATATTTAAGTTAGAGGTGAAATCCCAGGGCTCAACCCTGGAACTGCCTTTAAAACTGGGTATCTAGAGTTATGGAGAGGTAAGTGGAATTCCTAGTGTAGAGGTGAAATTCGTAGATATTAGGAGGAACACCAGAGGCGAAGGCGGCTTACTGGACATATACTGACGCTGAGGAACGAAAGTGTGGGGAGCGAACGGGATTAGATACCCCGGTAGTCCACACCGTAAACGATGAGAGCTAGTTGTCTGCATGCATGCATGTAGGTGACGCAGCTAACGCATTAAGCTCTCCGCCTGGGGAGTACGGCCGCAAGGCTAAAACTCAAAGAAATTGACGGGGGCCCGCACAAGCGGTGGAGCATGTGGTTTAATTCGAAGCAACGCGAAGAACCTTACCTACCCTTGACATACTTGTCGCGATTTCCAGAGATGGATTTCTTCAGTTCGGCTGGACAATGTACAGGTGCTGCATGGCTGTCGTCAGCTCGTGTCGTGAGATGTTGGGTTAAGTCCCGCAACGAGCGCAACCCTCGTCCTTAGTTGCCAGCATTTAGTTGGGCACTCTAGGGAGACTGCCGGTGCTAAGCCGGAGGAAGGTGGGGATGACGTCAAGTCCTCATGGCCCTTACGGGTAGGGCTACACACGTGCTACAATGGCGCTGACAGAGGGTTAATCCCTAAAAGGCGTCTCAGTTCGGATTGTCTTCTGCAACTCGAAGGCATGAAGTTGGAATCGCTAGTAATCGCAGGTCAGCATACTGCGGTGAATACGTTCCCGGGCCTTGTACACACCGCCCGTCACACCATGGGAGTTGGTTTTACCCGAAGGCGCTGCGCTAACCCTTTTTATTTATATTGAGGGAGGCAGGCGACCACGGTAGGGCTAGCGACTGGGGTGAAGTCGTAACAAGGTAGCCGTAGGGGAACCTGCGGCTGGATCACCTCCTTTCTAAGGATGGTCTGGTTGGATGTTATCTAATTGGATCTCTTATGAAATATAGCTGGGCTTTATTGCCTGGCACAAACATAACGGCTAGAAGCCGTCTTCGTTTCTCTTTCCCGATTGTCTGCAAAAGGCCACAATATTGAACGCAATATGGTGTTTTTATTTTGCAGATTTTGTCGCGTTCTTTGCGCTTCCCTGGAAAATGGATTTATTCTAATTGGGGCCATAGCTCAGTTGGTAGAGCATCTGCTTTGCAAGCAGAGGGTCGTCGGTTCGACTCCGTCTGGCTCCACCATTTCCTGGCTCCCACCATTTCCTGGCTTCCAGTATTTTTTGGCTCCAGCATTTCTGGTTTCAGTATTTTTTGGTTTATGAAAGCCGCAGCGGAAGCATTGTAGGCCGGTAGCTCAGCTGGTTAGAGCGCACGCCTGATAAGCGTGAGGTCGGAAGTTCAAGTCTTCTTCGGCCTACCATTTTTTCATTTTTTCTGATTAATGCGACAAAGAAAGAACAAGTTTCGCAAGGTTTTAAATTTTGCGGATGTTTTACATTGTAAAGGAGTGGGTTATCCGCCCCGAAGTCATCTCCACGATAGTTTATGTATCGTTTAGACTTCAACTCGAGGATAACCTTAATAGAAACACATTTTACCAATAATATGGGTTACCAATAATATGGATAACTATATTATCAATGTGTGTTTCTAAGTAAAGATATCGTCTGGCAAATGCACATGAGCGTGATCATTATAAGTCACTTAACTTCATCAGTTTTGAGTGGGTTGTTCACCGCGCATGAGCGTTTACGTTGTGAGTTTTTCGGAATTCATGACAACAGAAAATTTTACTGATTTGTCTGTCCTTGCGTAGTCAACGTTGAGGGTGGACATAAAAAAAACGAATTTTGGATATGTCCTTTGGATATATCTGATATTTATTCATATCGTATGGACAGGGCTTAGGCTTTGTCCGAAAAATGAGAATCAAGTGTTACAAGGGCGTTTAGTGGATGCCTTGGCACTGGGAGGCGATGAAGGACGTGATACGCTGCGATAAGCGTTGGTGAGCTGCGAATAAGCTTTGATCCAACGATTTCCGAATGGGGAAACCCACCTTAACAGACATGTATATTTTGCACTTACGCGGTTTTGCCTTTGGCGAACTTCTGCGTGGGCGCGGTCCATTTGGGCCAGCGGGCAGTGTTTTTTTACCGTTTTTGGCGGTTTAGGAAGCTGTGCGTTTTTTATATGCAGGTTTGTGTTAGGTATTTTTAACTGAATATATAGGTTAAAAAAGCAAACCCGGGGAACTGAAACATCTAAGTACCCGGAGGAAAAGACATCAACCGAGATTCCGTTAGTAGCGGCGAGCGAACGCGGATTAGGCCAGTGGTCATTTTAATTCTAGCAGAAGTGTTTGGAAAAGCACGCCTTAGCGGGTGACAGCCCCGTATGCGGAAAGATTAATTTGATCCATGAGTAGGGCGGGACACGTGAAATCCTGTCTGAATATGGGGGGACCATCCTCCAAGCCTAAATACTCCCCAGTGACCGATAGTGAACAAGTACCGTGAGGGAAAGGTGAAAAGTACCCCGACGAGGGGAGTGAAACAGTTCCTGAAACCGAACGTCTACAAGCTGTCGAAGCCTCTTTACGGGGCGACGGCGTACCTTTTGTATAATGGGTCAGCGACTTAGTCTTACGAGCAAGCTTAAACCGATAGGTGTAGGCGCAGGGAAACCGAGTCTTAATAGGGCGCTTAAGTTCGTGGGATTAGACCCGAAACCGAGTGATCTAGCTATGAGCAGGTTGAAGGTGCAGTAACATGCACTGGAGGACCGAACCCACCTATGTTGAAAAATGGGGGGATGACTTGTTGCTAGGGGTGAAAGGCCAATCAAACTCGGAGATAGCTGGTTCTCCGCGAAATCTATTTAGGTAGAGCGTCAAATGAATACCAACGGGGGTAGAGCACTGAATGGGCTAGGGGGTCTCACCGACTTACCAAACCTAATCAAACTCCGAATACCGTTGAGTACTATTTGGCAGACACACTGCGGGTGCTAAGGTTCGTAGTGGAAAGGGAAACAGCCCTGATCGTCGTCTAAGGTCCCTAAATTATGGCTAAGTGGTAAAGGAAGTGCGAGTGCACAGACAACCAGGAGGTTGGCTTAGAAGCAGCCACCCTTTAAAGATAGCGTAACAGCTCACTGGTCAAGCGCTCATGCGCCGAAAATGTACCGGGGCTCAAGCCATATACCGAAGACACGAGTGCACATTTATGTGCGCGGTAGCGGAGCGTTCCGTAAGCCTGTGAAGGTGCCTTGTGAGGGGCATTGGAGGTATCGGAAGTGAGAATGCTGACATGAGTAACGACAAAGAGGGTGAGAGACCCTCTCGCCAAAAGATCAAGGTTTCCTGCGCAATGCTAATCAGCGCAGGGTTAGCCGGCCCCTAAGTCGAGGCAGAAATGCGTAGACGATGGGAACGAGGTTAATATTCCTCGGCCAGCGGGTAGTGACGGATCACGTGTATTGTACATCCTTATTGGATTGAATGTGCAGTGAAGTGGTTCCAGGAAATAGCTCCCGCATTAGACCGTACCCCAAACCGACACAGGTGATCAGGTAGAGTATACCACGGCGCTTGAGAGAACTATGCTGAAGGAACTCGGCAAATTGCCTCCGTAAGTTCGCGAGAAGGAGGCCCTTGTTTTGCGCAAGCAAGATGAGGGGGCACAGAAAAGGGGGTGGCGACTGTTTATTAAAAACATAGGGCTCTGCGAAGTTGCAAAACGACGTATAGGGTCTGACGCCTGCCCGGTGCTGGAAGGTTAAAGGGAGTGGTGAGAGCTACGAACTGAAGCCCCAGTAAACGGCGGCCGTAACTATAACGGTCCTAAGGTAGCGAAATTCCTTGTCGGGTAAGTTCCGACCTGCACGAATGGCGCAACGACTTCCCCGCTGTCTCCAGTGTAGACTCAGTGAAATTGAATTCCTCGTGAAGATGCGAGGTACCCGCGGCTAGACGGAAAGACCCCGTGCACCTTTACTACAACTTCACAGTGGCATTCGTAATGATCTGTGTAGGATAGGCGGGAGACTTTGAAGCGTAGGCGCCAGCTTGCGTGGAGTCATCCTTGAAATACCGCCCTGATCCTTATGGATGTCTAACCGCGGACCGTTATCCGGTTCCGGGACCCTGTGTGGTGGGTAGTTTGACTGGGGCGGTCGCCTCCCAAAGAGTAACGGAGGCGCGCGAAGGTAGGCTCAGTCCGGTCGGAAATCGGACGTTGAGTGCAATGGCATAAGCCTGCCTGACTGCGAGACTGACAAGTCGAGCAGAGACGAAAGTCGGTCATAGTGATCCGGTGGTCCCGCATGGAAGGGCCATCGCTCAACGGATAAAAGGTACGCCGGGGATAACAGGCTGATGACGCCCAAGAGTCCATATCGACGGCGTTGTTTGGCACCTCGATGTCGGCTCATCGCATCCTGGGGCTGGAGAAGGTCCCAAGGGTATGGCTGTTCGCCATTTAAAGCGGTACGTGAGCTGGGTTTAGAACGTCGTGAGACAGTTCGGTCCCTATCTACCGTGGGAGTAGGAGTTTTGAGAGGATCTGCCCTTAGTACGAGAGGACCGGGGTGGACGAACCTCTGGTGGACCTGTTGTTGCGCCAGCAGCATTGCAGGGTAGCTATGTTCGGAACGGATAACCGCTGAAAGCATCTAAGCGGGAAACCAGCCTCAATACGAGAGCTCCCTTGAGAGTCGTCCAAGACCAGGACGTTGATAGGTCAGGTGTGGAAGCATGGTGACATGTGAAGCTTACTGATACTAATAACTCGATTGATTTGATTCCCATTTTTAAATTAATCTGTTTATCACCTAGGTGATAAAAACAAACTGCTCGTGCGCGCTGAAAAGCCCGCTCAGAGTATTTGCCAAAAACAAGAATGAAACAAGAATACTAAAGTTTACATATTTAAACTTACATGTTTAAACTTGAAGCATCTTGGCTCCGTGCCCGTACAAACCAGTACAGCCAGCACGTGAGTGGACGCTGAGCACAGCTCAGCAAACCATAAAAACGATATCTTTACGCACTTCAATCTTATTTGCTCGCCGGGTGGCTATGGCAAGACCTCCCCACCCGATCCCATCCCGAACTCGGTCGTTAAGGGTCTTTGCGCTGATGGTAGTCTGTCTTAAGGCATGCGAGAGTAAGTCGCCGCCCGGCATGCAAATAAAATTGAATAAAAAAAACACTCCTTTACCCAACCCTTGAGATGATAACTTAATACCATCTAACACAGAGGCTATGTATCAGAGACTGTACATCAGAGACTATATATCTAAGGCGCGTTGCAAATAAGGGTAGACTTGTGGCAGTAAATTCGGATCACCACCGCAAACAATAGCGCCGCCTTTGCTGGCAGGCCCGCCATGCCAGTCAGTAATTGCCCCCCCCGCGCCTTCAATGATTGGGATAAGGGCCATAACGTCAAAGGGGTTTAGGCGCGCTTCTATAACCAGATCAATGCGCCCTGCTGCTGTAAGTGCATACCCATATGCGTCTAGGCCGAGCCGCGAGAACCGCACAGTGCGGCGGATCATTTCATAAGCGCCGCGCTGCCCAGATGAAAACATAGCCAGCGGCTCGGTACAGGATAAAACTGCATCATTAAGGCGTGCACATTTGTTTGTTTTAAGACGTGTTTCCCCGCGCGCCGTTATGCGCCATGCTTTGCCGTGCGCGCCTATAAAACGATCATTTAGCGCGGGGTGATCAATAATACCAATGACGGGCTTTTCGTTGTAACAAGCGGAAATAAGTGTGCTCCATACTGGGACTCCTGCCACGAAAGCGCGGGTTCCATCTATAGGATCAAGGCACCATGACCATTCATTTTCGCAAGGTTTGTCAGGAAATTCTTCGCCGCTAATGCCATCATCAGGGAAGGCGGCACTAATACGCTTGCGTAAATGAAGTTCCGTATCCGTATCCGCCTTGGTGACAGGGTCGTAAAACCCGCCGTTTTCTTTATTTTTGGAGACCACGCCTTGGTGAAAAGCGGGCAAACTAATTTCGTGTGCACTATCGGCAATAGAAATCGCAAGGGCTAGCCGTTTGTCAATTTGTGTTTTAAAGCTCATAACCAGCCTATAGCATAAACTCTAGTAAGAAGCTAGAACATGGATATCTACTTATTAGGGGCATCAATGCCCAAAGTTTCTCTAAACTTTGGCAGCATATCCATGTGAGCGCAGATGATATTTCCAGTTTTAAACAGGTCTTTATCACCTGTATCAATGTCTTCGGCAACCCCGCCCGCCTCGCGTACAATAACAATGCCCGCAGCAATATCCCATGGTTTAAGATCGCGCTCCCAATAGCCATTAAAGCGACCCGCTGCGAACCAAGCAAGGTCAAGTGCTGCCGAGCCGTTGCGGCGAATACCAGCGCTTTTGCCCATGATTTTATGTAGCTCTCTTAAGAATTGTGTATGGCCCGGTTTCCCAGCCCACGGTGCTCCTGTTGCAAATACGCATTGTGTAAAGTCTTTGCGGCCTGGAATGCGCAGGCGTTTTTCCATGCCACGATTATCAATTATAAATGCGCCTTTGCCCGTTTCGGCGTGGAACATTTCGTCGCGGATAATGTCATAAATCACGCCTGCATGCAGTACACCTTCGCGCTCTACGCCAATAGAGATCGCAAAATGCGGATTGCCGTGCATGAAATTTAATGTGCCATCTAGCGGATCAATAATAAAACGATGTGTTTTATCTGTGCCTTTAACGGCGCCGCGCTCTTCCATAAGGTAGTTATAGCCTGGGCGGTCTTGGCGCAGGCTTTCAAAGATTTTTTCTTCGGCCATTTTATCAGCATGAGAGACAAAATCAGCGGGGCCTTTGCGGGAAAATTGCAAGTTTTCCACTTCGCCAAAATCGCGCACAAGTGTACGTGATCCGGCCCGCGCCGCTTTCATCATAATATCAACAAGAGGGGATGAATTTGCCATTAGTCTGCTCTTTTCACATATGAGCCATCTTCGGTCATGACAATAATGCGTTCTCCGACATTAATAAAAGGCGGGACGGATGAACGCACGCCGTTTTCTAAAACAGCAGGCTTGTAGGAATTGGCGGCTGTTTGGCCTTTGACTACAGGCTCTGTTTGCGTAATCTCAAGCGTGACTTGCTGCGGCAGGGATACAGAAATGGGGCGTTGTTCATGAAACTCAAGCTGCACTTGCATGCCATCTGTTAGAAAGGCGGCTTTTTTACCGATAAAGCCTGCCTCCAGATTAATTTGTTCATAGTTTTCTGAATTCATAAATACTAGCATGTCTCCATCTTTATAGAGAAAAGTATGGAGTTTTTGCTCAAGGCGCACGCGCTCTACGGTTTCAGAGGCGCGAAAGCGCTGATTAAGTTTAGAGCCATTAAGCAGGTTTTTAAGCTCGACCTGATTAAAAGCACCGCCTTTACCTGGTTTTACCGCGTTGGTTTTTACCGCGATCCAAAGGGAATTTTGGTGCTCAATTATATTGTTAATGCGAATCTCGTTGCCGTTTATTTTCATAAGAACTTCCTAGTTTGTATGCGGCTCATATCAAAGCACGGCGTTGGTAGCAACTGCTTATTGTGGTGCTAAAATTCCCTTTGGATCGCGGTAAAAACAAAAGATAGGCGAGCACGAGCAAAAGAACACTGTTAAAGCCCAAAAAAGAAATAATTTTGGTTACTGTCACCATAATACAATGATTACTGGCTCCTGAATGTGCATAAAAATTTACCTACTTTATCGTATTTGGGCAGTTTTCGTTGTAGGTTTTTATGGCTTCTGGCATCAGTTTTTTGAACTGGGCGATGCGGGTTTCGGCGGCTGGATGCGTGGATGAAAACTCGGGCGGGGCTTTGCCGCCGCTGGCCTGTTTCATACGTTGCCAAAGACGCGGCGCTTCGCGCGGGTCATAACAAGCGCGGCTCATGAGAACCAGCCCGATATAATCGGCTTCTGATTCGTGGCTTCTGGAAAAGGGAAGCGAGAAACCATATTTGGAAACGCCGCCAAACACACTCATAACCGCGCGCTGCGCGCCCATGTCCATGCCGCCTGCTCCCATGGAAACGCCCATGCCAACAATGCGTTTCATATTTTGCTGCGCCATACGTTCTGCCCCGTGATGGGCGAGCGCATGGCCAATTTCATGGCCCATAATCGCGGCCAAGCCATCATCATTGGCGGCGATGGGGATAATGCCCGTATAAACAGCAGTATAGCCGCCTGGCAGTGCGAAAGCATTGATTTGTTCGCTCTTAATAACATTAAACGCCCACTTAAACCCAGGGTCTTCGGATTTGGCGGCATAGGCTATTTTTGCGCCGATCTCGCGCACTTTATCAACAGCAGCTCCCGACTGCTGCACGGCGCCTGCACTATCGTTTAGGATTTGTTGATAGGATTGCAAACCAAGCTGCATTTCCTGGACGGGCTTCATTGTCCGTAATTGCTTGCGTCCCGTAAATGGCACGGTTTTCTGGTTGATGAAATAATACCCCGCCGCGCCAATTGCGAAGATAAGCATCAACTTCCAGCGAAATCCACCACCCCTGCTACCGCCTCTTCTACCACCTCTGCGCATACCATCTCCTTACTCAGGGTTAAAATCACCTAAAATACATCATTTTACAAGTACGAATACTTGTATGTTTATGGCAAGAAGCTTATGCATACAAAAATTTGCCTCTTAAAAGGATTCTGACAAAAACTATGGCCAAAAGAACCGACATAAAATCCATCCTAATCATCGGCGCTGGCCCGATCATTATCGGCCAAGCGTGCGAATTTGATTACTCGGGCGTGCAAGCGTGTAAAGCCCTTCGGGATGAAGGCTATAAAGTCATTTTGGTCAACTCCAATCCTGCAACGATTATGACCGACCCTGGCATGGCGGATGCAACCTATATCGAGCCAATTACGCCCGAAATTGTCGAAAAAATCATTGCCAAAGAGCGCCCTGATGCCTTGCTCCCGACTATGGGAGGGCAAACGGCGCTTAACATCGCATTGGCGCTTGAAGAAATGGGGGTGCTTAAAAAATATGGTGTTGAGATGATTGGCGCCAATGCCGATGTTATTGACAAAGCCGAGAACCGCGAGCGGTTTCGGCAAGCTATGGATAAAATCGGGCTGGAAAACCCGCGCGCTGTTATTATCACAGCGCCAGGCGGTGATATCAATGAAGGCGTGGCCGAAGCCGTGCGCAAATTACCTCAAACGGGGCTGCCAGCCATTATTCGCCCTGCCTTTACTATGGGCGGTACGGGCGGCGGCGTTGCTTATAATATCGAAGAGTTCGAGCATTTCATTCGCTCTGGCCTTTCTGCCTCCCCGACAAAGCAAGTGCTTGTCGATGAAAGCCTTTTGGGGTGGAAAGAGTTTGAGATGGAAGTCGTGCGAGACAAAGCAGATAATTGCATCATCATATGCTCTATCGAAAATATCGACCCTATGGGCGTGCATACGGGTGATAGTATCACCGTCGCTCCTGCTCTGACCCTAACCGATAAAGAATACCAAACCATGCGTGATGCTTCGATTGCAGTGTTGCGTGAAATCGGCGTTGAGACAGGTGGCTCTAATGTGCAGTTCGGGCTTAACCCCGTTGATGGGCGCATGGTTGTGATCGAGATGAACCCGCGTGTGTCGCGCTCCTCAGCTCTCGCCTCCAAAGCCACGGGTTTCCCCATTGCCAAAATCGCCGCCAAGCTTGCGGTTGGTTACACACTAGATGAACTGGACAATGATATTACAGGCGCAACCCCCGCAGCATTTGAGCCTACTCTTGATTATGTGGTTACAAAAATTCCGCGCTTTGCATTTGAAAAATTCCCGGGCGCAGAAGCTTTGCTTTCCACCTCAATGAAATCTGTAGGCGAGGTGATGTCCATTGGCCGTAATTTCAAAGAAAGTCTGCAAAAAGCCATTCGCTCGCAAGAGATCGACATATTTGGTTTTGATGAAATCGCTTTTGACACAAGTAATGATGATATGGATACGGTTATCAGAGCCACGCTTTCAAAGCAAACTCCTGATCGTTTGCGCGCCGTTGCCCAAGCCTTTAGAGAAGGTTCTTCCATTGAAACTTTGCATGAAATAACCGATATTGACCCATGGTTTTTAGAACAAATCGGGGAAATTGTTGGCGCAGAAAAATGGGTTCGTAAAAACGGCCTCCCCACGGATGCCGCTAGATTTCGCGCCCTAAAAATGGACGGGTTTTCCGATATCCGCCTTGGGCAATTATCAGGTAAACCCGAGCATGAAGTGCGCAAGGCGCGCCGTGATTTGGATGTGCGTCCTGTTTATAAACGGGTAGACACTTGCGCCGCTGAATTCGCTGCCAAGACGCCTTATATGTATTCAACCTACGAAATGCCCTCGTTTGGGGGCAAAACAGAATGTGAGAGCAGGCCAACAAACCGTAAAAAGGTTATCATTTTAGGCGGCGGGCCAAACCGTATTGGCCAAGGCATTGAATTTGATTATTGTTGCTGCCATGCCGCTTTTGCTTTGGGCGAAATTGATGTCGAGAGTATCATGGTCAATTGTAACCCCGAGACTGTGTCCACTGATTATGACACGTCTGATCGCCTTTATTTTGAACCTTTGTCTGAAGAAGATGTGCTAGAGCTGATAGAAAAAGAGCGCAGCAATGGCGCGCTTTTGGGCGTGATTGTGCAATATGGCGGACAGACACCGCTTAACCTCGCAGAGGCACTTGAAGCAAATAATATCCCGCTTTTGGGCACGTCCCGCGACACTATTGACCTTGCAGAAGACCGCGAGCGTTTTAAAGCATTGCTGCAAAAACTGAATTTACGTCAACCGAACAACGCCATTGCGCGTACGGATGACGAGGCTGCCAAGGGCGCCGAGCAAGTCGGTTATCCTGTTGTGCTGCGCCCTTCCTTTGTGCTGGGTGGCCGCGCCATGGAAATCGTTGAAAGCGAGTCAGAACTACGCCGCTATGTGAGCGAAGCGGTAAAAGTATCTGGCAAATCACCATTGCTGATTGACCAATATTTACGGGATGCCATTGAAATTGATGTGGACGCTATATGCGATGGCAAAGACGTTTTTGTCGCCGCCATTATGGAGCATATCGAGGAAGCGGGCGTACACAGCGGCGATAGCGCATGCTCGCTCCCGCCGTATTCCTTAAGCCCCGAAATTATTACAGAGCTTAAGCGGCAAACGAAACTGCTTGCGCTTGCGCTTGGCGTTGTTGGCCTAATGAATGTGCAATATGCGGTTATGGACGGGGATATTTATCTTATCGAGGTTAATCCGCGCGCATCTAGAACCGTGCCCTTTGTGGCCAAAGCCACTGGGCATTCTGTTGCTAATATCGCGGCTAAAGTTATGGCAGGGCACGCGCTTTCAGAATTTGACCTTGCGCCAAAACAAGGCCGTCAAATCGCGGTTAAAGAAGCCGTATTCCCTTTCGCCCGGTTCCCTGGTGTGGACACAGTGCTTGGCCCTGAAATGCGCTCCACTGGCGAAGTGATGGGGCAGGCAGGTACATTTGCAATGGCCTTTGCCAAAGCCCAGCTTGGTGCGGGTATGGTGTTGCCAAAATCAGGCACGGCTTTCATCTCGGTCAAAGATAGCGACAAAGAACATATGATTCCGATGGCAAAAAAACTTATAGAAATTGGATTTGATATTGTTGCCACGGGCGGCACGGCCAAATTTTTGCAAAAAAAAGGCATTGCGCTTGAGCGGGTCAAAAAAGTTTCTGAGGGACGCCCTCATATTGTTGATGCTATGAAAAACGGAAAAATCAATTTGGTATTTAACACCACATGGGGCAAGCAGTCTTTGAAAGACAGCTATGGCCTGCGCCGCGCCGCCCTGATTGGCAACATTCCCTATTTCACCACCGTATCAGGCAGCCGCGCATCACTCGCCGCTATAGAAGCCCTCTCCAAAGATGATTACCAAGTTCTGAGCCTGCAGGAATACGGGTAGTAGAGCACTTTACGCAAGGCCTTGTTAACCACTCTCATACACACTAGTGTCCTCAGATACTAGATATAACGACTAAAAAACAATAAGAGAACAACATGCAAAAATTTCCAATGACTGCCAAAGGCCATGCCGTGCTTAAGGTTGAGCTAAAACAGCTTAAATCTGTAGAACGCCCTTATATTATCGAGGCGATTGCTGTGGCGCGCGAGCATGGCGATTTGAAAGAAAATGCGGAATACCACGCGGCGAAAGAAAAGCAGGGTTTTATCGAAGGCCGCATTGGCGAGCTTGAGGGCAAATTATCCCGCGCTATGGTTATTGACCCCTCCACATTGTCTGGCGGCAAAATTGTGTTTGGCGCAACGGTAAAAATTATCAATGATGATACAGAAGAAGAAAGCACATACCAAATCGTTGGCGAAGACGAAGCCGATATCAAAGCTGGTAAAGTCTCTATCACTGCGCCTATTGCGCGCGGCATGATTGGCAAAGAAGTTGACGATATGTTTGAGATTAATGCTCCTGGTGGCACTAAAGCTTACGAAATTTTAGAAATATGCTTTAAATAATGCCTTCCCAGCCAGAACTTACCCCCGCACCTTGTTGGGTAATAAGTGATGGACGATGCGGCATTGAAAATCAGGCTTTGGGCCTTGCTGAAGCGATGGGGCGCTTAACCCCCCTTGCGCTCTCTAGGCATGTTATTGGCAACGGGGCTTTGTTTTCCGCTTTGCCGCCTAGTTTACAATATGCGCTCGGCGCTCGGCTTAAAAGTTATGGCTTGCGCCAAAATTTACCACAAATAGCGATTGGCTGCGGGCGGCAAGCTATCGCGCCCTTGCGCGCCCTTAAAAAAGCGGGTGGTACGAATATTTTTACCATTTATGTGCAAAATCCACGCGTACCAACATCTTGTTTTGATATGGTTGTTGCGCCCGCTCATGATATGTTAACTGGCGATACATTAACGGAGGACACTGTAGAAACCATGATTGGTTCTCCAAACCGCGTAACCAAAGAAATTTTAAACACATCCGTCCAACAATTTGCTGATAAATTCATTGCTTTTCCCGCACCTCGGGTTGCGGTTTTAGTTGGCGGCCGTTCTAAAAACCATCGTCTTTCTCGGGACAATCACACGGTTCATATGCAGGCAATTTGTGGCCTTGCTAAACAAGGTATGTCTGTGATGATTACCACATCGCGTAGAACGCCAAGCTGGGCAGGTGCGCACTATGTTCAGCTAGGCAAAGATCGCCGCAATGTATGGGTATGGGACGGGTATGGCGGCACTACTGGGGATAATCCATATTTCGCCTTCTTGGGCGGGGCAGATGCGATACTCGTTACAGAAGATAGCACCAATATGCTCACGGAAAGTTGCGCCACGGGCAAACCCGTTTTCACCTTGCCCATGAGCGGGGAGGCAGGGAAATTTATCAAACTTTATGAGGATTTACAAAAACGCTGTCATCTTAGGGCGTTTAACGGCAGCACAGAAGCACCGCCATATAAGCCCCTAGATGAAACCGCGCGCATTGCTAAAATCGTTATTGCAAAGATGCATAAATAAGCCTTAAATATCCTTAACCATCTTGCTATAAGTTCGCCGTGCCCTTACGTATTGGAAAAGTAAATTTACTAGAGTTTCTTATGCCTGATACAATTCACCACAAAGTCCTTATTATTGGTTCTGGCCCAGCGGGGTATACCGCCGCTGTTTATGCCGCCCGCGCTATGCTAGAGCCTGGCATTGTTTCGGGTATGCAGCCTGGCGGGCAGCTTACAATTACAACGGAAGTAGAGAACTTCCCTAGTTATTCAGAAATTCAGGGGCCAGAGCTGATGGAAAAGTTCAAAGAGCATGCTCTTAAATTTGGCACAAAATTCCATGAAGATATGATAGTGGATGTAGATTTCACAAACCACCCCTTCAAAATGACAGGTGATAGCGGCACACTTTATACGGCGGACGCAGTGATTATTGCAACGGGGGCGCAGGCGCGCTGGCTGGGTCTTGCATCAGAGGAAACCTTCCAGGGCTTTGGTGTATCTGCGTGCGCGACATGTGATGGTTTTTTCTATAAAGGCAAAGAGGTTATCGTGGTAGGCGGCGGCAATACAGCCGTTGAAGAAGCGCTTTTCCTGACTAATTTTGCCTCTAAAGTCATTCTCGTCCATCGCCGTGATCAACTCCGTAGCGAGAAAATACTCCAGCACCGCCTGTTTAAAAACGAGAAAGTCGAAATCCTATGGGACACGTGTTTGGAAGAAATTTTAGGTGAGGACGGTTTCCCCAAAAGCGTGACAGCTGCGCGGCTTAAAAACGTCAAAACGGGCGAAGTGTATGAGCGCAGTATTGACGGTATCTTTATTGCTATTGGCCACAAACCATCAACCGAGATTTTCAAAGGCCATGTGGATATGAACGCAGGCGGTTATATCGATACTGCGCCTGGTAGCACGGCGACAAATATTCCTGGCGTGTTTGCGGCAGGCGATGTTACGGACGAGAAATACCGCCAAGCGGTTACTGCAGCTGGCTTTGGCTGTATGAGCGCGCTTGAATCCGAGCATTGGCTGGCTGAAAATGAGGATTAAATCTGGATAACCTTGATTGGGATAAGTTAAAAACATTTCACGCAGCCGCAAAGAGCGGATCCTTAACGGCGGCGGCGGTAAGGCTACGCATTTCCCAATCTGCTGTAAGCCGCCAGATAACAGCCCTTGAGCAGCAAATTGGCACACCATTATTTCACCGCCATGCTCGCGGCTTGACCCGAACAGAGCAAGGCCGCATCTTGTTTAAGGCAACACAAGAAATGGCCGTCAAAGTAGCTCTTGCTCAATCGATCGTTCACGATAGCCAAGCCAAACCTCAAGGTGTTTTGCGAGTCTCGACCCCAATATCCCTTGGCTCTAACTGGCTTATTTCGCTTTTACCTGAATTTAAAAAGCTTTACCCGCTCATACAAATACAGCTTCTTTTGGAGTATGAAGAACACGATTTATCAAGCTTTGATATTGAGTGTGCTCTACGCCTTGGGCCATCAACCCAAGGTGATTTAATAGAACGTAAACTTGGCACTATTTTTCAAAGCCTATATGCATCCCATAATTATTTGGCCAAGCACGGCGCACCAACAAATGTGGGTGAGCTTGATAATCACGACCTCATCGCATTTGGCAATATGATACCAAGCAGGCTGAATAACGCAAATTGGATATTAGAGCTTGGACGACTTGCAAAAAATCCAAGGCGCCCCGTGCTTGCGGTTAATAATTTGCACGGCATAATGCGCGCCGCTGAGGCTGATATGGGCATTGTTGGTATTCCAGATTATATGGTGGCCATGTCACGCCGTTTAGTGCGCATTATGCCGCAAGTGAGTGGCGAACCCGTCGATATATTTTTTGTCTACCCAACGGAGCTACGCGGCTCTGTCAGGGCAAAAGTATTTCGGGAGTTTCTTGTGCACGCTGCGAAAGACTGGCAACACAGTCAATAAGCATATATTCCAAAAGATATGCATTAATGCATAATAGATGTGACAATTTAGCACTACGCATATAGAGCAAGATTTGCTATTGATAGTTTATCAAATAGTTGATGCATTCTCTGCGTCATATTTGACTACCGCTTACAGTTCCTCCCCGAATAGTAATGCGAAGACTTCGGCCAGGCACTCTATCAATGAGCGTCTGGCTTTTTTTTGCAATCTTATCTTACTATATTTTTTTATAAAATAGAGAACTGTGTGGCGCTGAGGTAAAATTTGAGATTTTATTGTGAACTTACGCCCTGTTTTTTGTTTTTTTGCTTGGTGAGTGGCGGGGGCATGTTATAACGCCAATTCCTACATAGAGGGGAAACGATGGCTAAAAAGAAATCTGGCGCGAGTGCAAAACAATCGCGCTTTAAGACTCTCTCGGTTGCAGCCGATACTTACGGTGCGCGCAGTTTTGATAATTACGTACAAATTCGCTCCCTCGCAGAGCGCATGCAGGCTAGATTATGTGCTTATATGCAACATGATCAAAAATGTGTGTTTTTAGTACCGCCCCAAGGGCTATATGGCGCGGAGAATTATGGATCGGGGGCGTATTCTGTTTCTGGTAAAGGTTTTCTACCGCTAGAACCCATCAGTTTTGGCCTTGGTATTCGGATATCAGAAACGGGCGATTTTATGCGCCTTGTTCTAAATTGTCGCAAGGAAGGCAACAAAATTAAATTGCAAATAGAAGATAAACATAATTATGATTTTATTCTCCCAATAAGCGATAGTGATGTAGATACTTGCCTTGAAGGATTGTTTCAGTATCTACTACATTGGTTTAATGATCGGGTAGAACACTACGATCATGGCACTTATGGCACGACAGATATCGGCTTTGACATTCTTCGCGTAGATGACGAATCCTAGAGTATGTCTGAAGCCGTACACACTGTTACTAATTTACTCCCTTTCAAGATTGCCTTAATCGGTGTTTTAGGGATTGGTGCTCAATGGCTTGCTTGGCGCCTGCAAAAGCCAGCCATTGTTCTTATGGCGTTGGCAGGGTTACTCTTTGGGCCTTTGCTTGCTTGGGCTTTAAGCTTTGATTGGGTGCAAAGCCATGTAGGTTTGCACGATATGATCAACGGTTTCAGGCTTGATCCAGAAACGGACTTTGGCAGTGTTTATCGGCCTATGGTGGGTATTGCCGTGGCGATTATTTTGTTTGAAGGTGGATTATCGCTTCGGTTTAAAGACTTGCGCGATGCCTCCCACGCTGTTGGGCGCATGGTGCTTATCGCCGCGCCGATTGCCGCTGCTTTGGGCGCAGGTGCTGCGCATTATATCCTCCACCTTCCTTGGGATATTTCCGCAATGATTGGTGGTTTGTTTGTTGTGACAGGGCCAACGGTTATCATTCCGCTCTTGCGTCAATCCCATCTACCGGGTCGCCCTGCGGCGGTTTTGAAATGGGAAGGCATAGTCAATGATCCGCTTGGCGCTTTATTCGCCGTGGCAGGATACGAGTTTATTCGCTTTACAGCGCTGGGTGAGAGCATTCAATTTGCCATGATAAAGTTAGTCATTGCAGCGCTTTTAGGCGCTATTATTGGCGCAGTATCGGGGCTAGGGCTGACATGGGCCTTTCGGCGCGGCCATATTCCCGACTATCTAAAAGCGTCCGTTGTTTTAACCTGGGTCTTATTTATCTATGTCATGGCAAATGCGCTGGCCGAGGAAACGGGGCTGCTTGCTGTGACGGCAATGGGTGTTGCTATGGCCAATT
This sequence comes from Robiginitomaculum sp., assembly GCA_965224735.1. Lineage (GTDB taxonomy): Bacteria > Pseudomonadota > Alphaproteobacteria > Caulobacterales > Maricaulaceae > Robiginitomaculum_A. Next base: position 997,695 of record OZ245059.1, read on the forward strand.
CAAGATTTGCTGCAGCGCAGGAAATGCGGCGCTTTAAAGAAAATATTGCCATATTACTTGTGTCAGGAATTTTCGTTGTTTTGACGGCAACGTTAACCCCACAAGTACTGCATTCCATGTTTTTTCACGATACCATATCGTCTTGGCATCCAGTCAAATTTTTGGCCAATGTTAATTGGAGGATTATCGGTTTCGTAGCGGTCATGATGTTCATTGTACGCCCCATTGCTGTTTTTGTTTCAACATTTTGGTCTGGGCTTAATTGGAGAGAAACGGCTTTGGTAAGCTGGATTGCCCCGCGCGGTATTGTTGCTGTGGCAGTTGCGGGGTTGTTTGCAACAGAGCTTCAGCAAATTGGCCGACCAGAAGGGGCTATATTCGTGCCTTTAGCTTTTTCCATGGTTTTTGCAACTGTCCTTTCTTCGGCTTACACCATAACGCCGCTGGCTAAATGGCTTGGCCTGATAAAAGATAAACATGAAGGCGTGCTAATCGTTGGCGCCAATCCATGGTCTTTGGGGCTGGCCAAAGCGCTCAAGGATATGGATGTTAGGGTGCTGATAGCAGATACAAATTGGCGGCGTCTTCGAGGCGCTCGTCTTGACGGACATACCGTATTTTACGGTGAAGTGCTCTCTGAAAACGCGGACCATAGGCTTGACCATTCCGCATTTGCGCATCTGATTGCAGCAACGCCAAATGATGCCTATAATTCTTTGGTCTGTGTCGAGTTCGGGCCTGAGCTTGGCCGGCACCGGGTTTTTCAGGTTTCGAGCCAAGAGGCAGAAGAAGCAAATGCCGATGGCATTGCTTACACAGCGCGCGGGCATACTTTGGCGACCCCTGGCCGCAGTTTTGATGTATTAACGCGTGATTGGTGGTCAGGTTGGCGGTTTCGTTCAACCACATTGTCAGAGGCCTACACATTCAAAGATTTTATTCGCGATCGGGGCGAGAACGCGGATATCTTGTTTGCTAAAAGAGCGGATGGGTCGCTTGATTTTTTAAACCCTGAACAGAAATCAAAACTGGATGGTTCCACCTTGCTTAGCTTTGGCCCTGTCTCTAAGAAAACAGCTGATCGGGGTGAGGGTGCTGCAACCAATGCCCCCGTTACAAGTGACGGAAGCACAACTGTTGGCAATAAGGGTGTTTTACCCAGTTAAAAGACTGGTTTTAAGTGCCAAGCTCATCTTCAAGATTTTGAAGGCTTGCATTGAGCGCAGGGTCTTTTTTGCGCAAAATATCTATTCGTTTCACCGCATGAATAACTGTTGTATGATCACGGCCACCAAAGCGCCTGCCAATATCAGGCAAGGAACGCTTGGTCAAAGATTTACATAAATACATCGCGACTTGGCGCGGGCGTGCTATTGCGCGCGTACGGCGTTTGGAGAGAAGTTCTTCCATACGCAGGCCAAATTCTTTACAGGTTGCGCGTTGTATTTTATCGACCGTTGGCCGCGCCGCGCCCGTATACTGTGAGTGGGTGAGTGCCTCTTGTACGTTGCTCAAAGTCAAGGCCGTGCCCAAAAACTCAGACCGGGCTAAGACTTGATTCAAGGCGCCTTCCAAATCGCGCGGCGTTGCGTTGATACGTGCGGCCAGATGATCGCGAGCGTTTTGCGGCATGGCAAGGCGCGGATGACCATTTTCACGGTGACGTTCAATAAGGCGATCGAGTATACGGATACGCAGTTCGTAATCGCACGGGCCAATATCGCAAATAAGGCCACCGCATAAATAGGATTTAAGCCGCTCGCTTGCGCGGTCTATTTTGTGAGGGTGGCGATCTGTCGCAAGCAGGACTTGTTTGCCAGCATCGACCAAAGAAATCAAGGTGTGAAGGAGTTCTTCTTGGGAGCCAGGCTTATCTGCGATGAAATGGGCATCATCAATAATGAGTAAATCCACATCGCGCAGGCGTGATTTAAAAGCGTTGATTTGGCTACGGCCCTGGGCGCGTACGGACTGGATGAAACTTGCGACAAAGTCTTCCGCTGTTATGAGGCAAACTTGCCGGTTGGGATTCGTCTTTAAGGCTTCGATTTTAATCGAATTTAGGAGGTGCGTCTTACCAAGGCCGTGCGGTCCATGTAAAATAATCGGGTTGTATTGACATTCCGTATTTGTGCTAACGCGTTTTGCAATAGCGTAGGCCAGTTCATTTGATGGCCCAACAACAAAATTTTCAAATGTGAACCGGTCTTTTGTAACCGCTTTGTGGTTTGCTTTCCTGAAAGCCGTGGGTTGCTGCTGCAAGTTATCTGGCGCTAGGGCGGTATTTTCCTGCATTACTAGCAGCGCCGTTGCAGGTTTGGTTTGCGCTTCCTCGCGCAGTGCACTTTGCTTTAATGGGGTTGATAAATGCGTTTTCCTAATGGCAGTTTCGGCACATATATCAATGCGGCGGTCATCATGGGTACGCCACAGGCTGCGCACTAAATCGCCGTATTTATTATCAATTCTACCAGCAACAAATTGGGAAGGTGTTGTAAGGGTAATGAAATTATCACTTTGTAATTGTAATTTTAATTGTCCAGTCCAAGACATATGAACGCGTTCCCCAAGTTTTTGGCGTAGTTCTGCCTGAACTTTTTGCCAAACATGGCTTGCATCCTTGGTGGTATGGACAATACTGGCTTGATTTTTCGTTTGTGTAGAATCCTGCATATGTCGCCCTGCGTGGCTTTGTTTTGTATCAGAATTTTCTTGCCAGCCTGTCAACTTACCCCCCAAAGAACCCCATAGGCTTAAACTGCTTAAACCGTTGAAATTATTATAAAAATGTATAAATCTTACTGAAAAATTGGCTTCTTTCAGCTGATTAGTCGCCGAGTGTGCTTATCCGTTTGTTGGCAAACTCTTACCCTTTTAAATACGGTTTGAAGCGCCGCGTCAACGGGCAAAATTCACCTTTTTTCAACTTTCTTCACTTGACTCAAAAAAATGTAATAATAGCGGGCACTTGGCCTTCAAAGCCGCGTAATGTTTTTTTTAAAAAATAATTTTGATAAACGCTATAGATGTATATTTAAAATTCATAATAAAAGTGTTGTGTGAACGGGTGTATATTTATGGGTGCCTGTAATTTCTATGGGTGCTGTAATTTTATGGGTGCCTGTAATTTCAGGCAATAAAAAACCTGGCGCGAAGGCCAGGTACTTTAAGAAATAAGGGCTGGCTTAGTCAGCCATTGCTTTTATGCGCTTAGAAAGGCGGGAAATTTTCCGTGAACCAGTGTTTTTATGAAAAATGCCTTTGCCAACGGCGCGCATCATTGCTGGACCAGCTTGCATAAGAGCTTCTTTAGCCGCTTTTTGGTCGCCTGCTATGATTGCGTCTTCAACTTTGCGCACTGTTGAGCGTACCAACGTGCGGCGATTTTTATTAACCACCGTTTTGCGAGCCATTTTGCGCACGCATTTTTTAGCTGATGATGTATTTGCCATAATATCCTCATAAAAGCCCACTCTATTGAGCCCACTCTCTTGAACCTAGTAAATTTCGAACTGGCGCTATAGCCCTTACAATAAGGCGCGTCAACAGATGATTGCGCTAAACATGCGAGCTATTTTAGCGATATTATTTGTTTTTGAAGTGCGGGCTACGTTTATCGACAAAGGCGGTCATGCCTTCCTTTTGATCTTGGGTGTTGAACATAGCTTGAAAAAGGCGGCGCTCAAAATGTATGCCTTGGGCCAGCGTTGTTTCAAAAGATGTGTTCACCGCCTCTTTTGTCATCATAGCGATTGGCAGAGATTGTGCCGCAATTTTTTCGGCAGCTTCTTTGGCTGTGTCCATAAGATCATCTAGGGGCACGATACGAGAAACAAGCCCAACTTTTTCAGCTTCATCAGCTCCCATCATTCGGCCCGTTAGGCACATATCCATGGCCTTGGCTTTGCCAACGGCTTTGGTGAGTCTTTGCGTACCGCCACTACCCGGCATAACACCAAGATTGATTTCAGGCTGGCCGAACCGTGCATTATCGGCAGCAATAATAAAATCACACATCATAGCAAGTTCACAGCCCCCGCCCAGCGCATAGCCCGCAACAGCGGCAATAATTGGTTTACGAAACCGCGCAACGCTCTCCCAATATAGCGCAAAGACATCATGGTTATACATGTCTAAAAACGTACTGTCTTTTAATTCTTTAATATCAGCGCCTGCTGCAAATGCTTTGTCTGAGCCTGTTAGGATAACGCAGCTTATTTTATCATCAAGCTCAAGTTTCCCCAGCGCGCTGGCAAGTTCCATCGTTAACTCAGCGCAAAGGGCATTGAGCGCTTTTGGGCGGTTAAGCTTAATTGTGCAAACGCCGCCATCTCTGGTCACTTCGAGTGTCTTATAGCTCATATTGGCTCTCCAATTTGTTCAAGGCTGCCTTTTACGCGCATATCAAGATTAAGTCACGCATAAATGAGAACTTATATTTGACATTTAGGACAGTGAAAAGTCGATCGTCCCGATTGTTTTATGCGCGCAATTTTCCCAGTGCAATCTTTGTTGTGACACGTATTTGCTTCCTGCCCGTAAACTTTGAAGCGGTGCTGGAAATAACCAAGCGAGCCATCCACCGCGCTAAAATCTTTCAAGGTGGAGCCGCCTGCTTTAATGGCACGCTCTAAAATTTTCTGTATTTCGGTACAAAGGCGCTCGCACTGAGCTTCATTCACATGGCACGATTTACGCAGAGGCGAAATTTTGGCGCTATAAAGTGCTTCGCAAACATATATATTGCCAAGCCCCGCCACCACGCGCTGATCAAGCAAGGCGGTTTTAATCGGGGATTTTTTGCCGCGCAGGGCACCGTATAGAGCAGGGCCGTGGAAATTGTTGGACAATGGCTCTGGCCCTAGGTTTGCGAGGCGGCCCAATTTGTCTTGGCCTAGCAGCTCCATAAAGCCAAACCGTCTTGGGTCATTATATATGATAGGAGTTTTCTCTCCGCGCATGGTAAAAATGACATGATCATGCTTTGGGTTTTCGCGCCCGCGCGCAGCGCCAATAATAAAACTACCCGACATGCCCAAATGCATAAGTAAAGTTTCTCCGCTTGATAAATCAGCTTTGAGGAATTTTGCCCTGCGGGAGAGCGTGATCAGCGTTGTACCCACAAGCCTTGATTTGAAATTACTGGGGAAGGGGAAGCGTATATCAGCCCGGTTTAAAACCACGTTTTCAAACACGCGCCCTTCCATAACGGGTGCAAGTCCGCGTTTTACTGTTTCGACTTCTGGCAGTTCAGGCATAGAATCCTTTGTAATTTACACCCGCTTAGCGTAAAGCAAAACCATGAGCAATGAAAAGACTATTGATTTTGGGTTTGAAGAGGTTCCGATTTCGGAAAAGGCGGGGCGGGTGCGCGGCGTGTTTGACAGTGTAGCCTCTAAATATGACCTTATGAATGATGCCATGAGCATGGGGGTGCATCGCCTCTGGAAAGATATGACCATAGCTAAAATCAACCCCCAGCCGGGCGAGGTTCATGTGGATGTTGCTGGCGGCACGGGGGATTTGGCGCGGCGGTTTATCAAGCGTGCGGATGCGGTGCGCGTACGGCGCGGCGGGCAACCTGCCAAAGCGTTTGTCACTGATATAAATGCCGAGATGTTGCTGGCGGGTATTGATCCAAGAAAAGATGCGGATATGGATTTAATGCGGGTGTGCGGGGACGCGCAAAGATTGCCATTTCCTGATAATTATGCGAATGTCGTCACGATAGCTTTTGGCATACGCAATGTGACGGACAGGGATATGGCTTTGCGCGATATGCGCAGGGTTTTAAAGCCAGGCGGGCGGTTTTATTGCCTGGAGTTCTCAACGCCGCCAACAAAGTGGCTTCGTAAGTTTTATGATCTTTATTGTTTTAATGTTATCCCAAAAATGGGCGGCGTTTTTACGGGCGATAGCGAGAGTTATCAATATCTGGTCGAGTCCATCCGCAAATTCCCTCGCCAGCAAGAGTTTGCGGCCATGCTAAGAAATGCAGGGTTCAAACGGGTAAGTTTTGAGGATTACAGCGGCGGTGTTTGCGCGCTTCACTGGGGCTGGAAAGTTTAGTCTTGCACCCAGACCCCGTCTTTCATATTGAGACCCCGTCTTTCATTATGCGAGGCGGCAATTGGAAAAGTATCACACTTTATGATTTTATGATTTTTTATGACAATATCATGTCCAAAGCACTACGATTTGCATTTTTGATACTGCTTATCGGTGCTTTCTTGCTGTCTGGTTTCCTACCAAAAGAAGCAATGTTTGCCAAAAACGAGCAAACTGGGCAAATACAAATTCAAATATGTTCTGCGCGCGGTGCAAATTATCTGTCATTAAGCGAATTCTTGGATAAAACAAATGCTACGCAAACCCAAACCTTGCGAACCCAAACCTTGCGGACTCAGATTTTATTAAGTAAAAATGGTGCGCCTGTTCGTGATCATGACAAACGTGGGCCTCACTCTGATTGCCCGTCTATCATCCCCGCCTCTACGGCCATAGCTAGCGGCTATTTTGTGCCTTTTGCCCCAGTGCGCATGGCAAAATCTGTTTTACACAGCCCGCCGCAACCCGCTGCATTTGTAGGCCAAATGCCTATTCGCTTATCAGCGCGCGGCCCGCCTCTCTGCATTTAACACCCAAAAATATTTCTAATCAAACATTGAAAATTACTGCGCCGTTTTGCGGGTGCAGCCTTTGGCTTTTTTGTGAATTGCCAAAAACAAACTTATGGAGATAAATGTGAAACACTCATATTTTAGCTTAACATGCGCGGGGCTACTTGCCAGCCTTTCGCTTAGCACAAGCCTTATGGCTTATGGGCAAGAACAAGAAACTATCTTTAAAGATATTATAACGGTTAATGGCACCATTATTACGCCGCTTGAGGTCGATACTATGATTCCTGAAATTGAGCCACTTTCAGGCCCTGATATTGTTCGCTATATTGCGCGTCTGCCTGGCATGAATATAAACAATAACGGGCAGATATCAGGCCAAGTGCAGTACCGGGGACTGTTTGGCCCGCGTATTAATGTTAAGGTCAATGGCGAAACTATTGCCTCTGGCGGTCCTGGCTGGATGGATCCACCTTTGCACTATGCGCCTATGCCGCTTATTAGCCACATTGAAGTCGATCGGGGGGTTTCTCCTGTGCGCAATGGCCCGGGCTTTGCGGGCGGTGTTAATGCTGTGTTTAAATTTACTGATTTCACAAAAAAACCAGACTTTGCTTTAGGGTATGATGTCAATGGCGCCTATAGAAGCGCTGATAATGGCACTGCTTATGGGGGAATTATTGGTCTTAGTAATGATCAATTTCGGTTCAATATTATGGCTTCTGATGAGAACGGTGATAATTTAAAATTCCCAGGCGGTGAAATCAGTGCAACCGAATATCATAGGCTTGTTTACGGCGTGTCTAGCGGCGTGAGAGTAGGTCAACATGAATTTGGCCTAGAGTTAAGGCGGCAAGAAACAGATAATAGTGGCAATCCGCCATTTCCCATGGACATCAGGTTTTTTAATTCTGATTTCGCAACATTGACATATAAAGGTGATTTTGACTTTGGCAGGCTAGAAGCGAAATTTAGCGGCGGCGAAATTTCGCACGGCATGACAAACTTTCTAATGCGTCCCGCGCCTGCGAGCCGGGCTTTGTATCGCGAGACCCTCGCAAGTTCTTTCAAAAGAGATGCTTCGCTCATGGCTGCTTTTAAATTGGCAGAAGGTGAGCTGAAACTCGGTGCTGACACAGAATTCACAAAATTTAAATCGCGCATTGGCAATCCAAATAACGCAGGTTTTTATCTCGATAATGTAGCAATCGTTTCGCAAGATAGGAATGGTTTGTTTGCAGAATGGACTGGAGCCCTCGCAAGTTTAAATGTCGAAATAGGCGGGCGTGTTGATTGGTACGGCTCTAAAGCAGGGCAGGCAAGCGTAGGCCCCGCCTTGCCAATGATGCCGCATATGCTCGCAAAAGCTTATAATAAGACGGCTAGAGTCTGGGGTGACACCACATTTGATGGCGTGTTGCGTTTATGGAAAAATACGGACGGGCCAATCACATGGCGCACCACTTTGGCCCGTAAAACGCGCGTTCCTGGACATCTTGACCGTTTTGCCTGGTTGCCAACAACGGCAAGCGCCGGACTTGCGGATGGTAATATTTATCTTGGCGATCAAGCGATAAAATCTGAGAAGGCTTGGAGCGGCGAACTTGGTTTTGATTACCGATCAAAGCAGGCTTATTTTCGCCCGACAGTTTTTTACCGCTCTATCGATGATTATATCCAGGGAATACCATTTGATGATACCGTTGGCGTTATTGATACACCGCAAGAAATGGTTGCTAGAATGAATGGCGATCCAACGCCGCTCAAATTTGGCAATGTAGATGCAAAGTTATATGGCGTAGATATGGACTTTGGTGTTAAACTAAGCGGGCCATGGCGTATAGATGGCACAGCGTCTTATGTGCGCGGGCAACGCCGCGACATTAATGACAATCTTTACAGGGTCTCTCCGCCAAACCTGAGCCTAACTGGAACTTACGAAACGAAAGATTGGTCATTGAGCCTTGAAGGGAAATTTGTAGCCAAGCAAAATAATGTGTCGGCGAGCAATTCAGAGCTTGCAACAGATGGTTATACTGTGGTTGGCCTATCAGGCAATTACCAAATTCGCAAAGGCATTATGGTGAGCGCCGGGGTGGAAAATATTTTTGATACTTTCTATGCGGAGCATTTGTCTGGCTATAACCGGATCAAAAATTCCGATGTACCGCTTGGTGTGCGTTTGCCAGGGGCGGGGCGAGGCGTTTATATAAAACTGATGCTTAGGAATTAAAACCTGATAAGAAACCAATTGCCGAAAAGGCTCGATATGTTCGAGCCTTTTTTTATTTAGTGTTTTATGTTGTTACCCTTATATTTATTTACGGTTTTTGCGAGCCGCATATTTGGCATCACGCCGCGCCTTTTGCTCGGTAGCCAATTTATCAGCCGCTAACTTTTGATCTTTTTCTTTTTGCGCTTTTACCGCCGCGTCTTGCAGAGCCTTAAATTTTCGCTTTTTCTCGTTTTCCGTTTGGCGAATTTCACGTTCTTTCGCACGTTCAATCCGCTTTTGCGTTAACTTTTCTTTGTCTTCCGCGCTCATCTGCTTAGCCTTGGTGCGCTTGAGCATTTCAAGTTTAGCCTTTTTTTGGTTGGCCATTCTATCGTTAAAATTTGCGCCGTTAAAGCTCATGGGAAAACACCTTTATTATCTATTGCTATAATTGTAGGCTATGTCGCTTATTTTTGCAAAATATTCAAGTAAGATTTGTATAAAAATGCATAAAGATAAAGGCCGCCTTAATATATTAAGGCGGCCTTTATCTTTATAAGTATTTTGCCAATTTGTCTTTAGGATTTAACCTCGGGGTACACAATTTTCTCGCCAAGATTATCAAGAACTTGTTTTGCGTTAAAGGCATTGTCTTTATTTTCTGGCTTGCTGCCTTTGCCAAATCTAACCTCTGCACTTGCTTTATAGCGCGTGATTTCCTGGTAATTAAAGCGTGAACCCCACGCATCACGGAACGGGGTATACCCGTCAAAAGCTCGGCCAAAGTGTGACCAGCGTGTGCGGTAAAATGGATGGTAGTAAGGGCTATAAAACGGGTTACTCCATCCATAGCGCGGGTGATAATAACTATAATCAAACATACCATAATACGGATCATTAAACCCAGTATTTATGACGCGCGTTTTCTTATCAGTGCCACGGTTTGTAAGAACGAAATAAGTATATCCTTTTTGCTTGGTTAGTTCAGCAGCTCTATAAAGCAGATATGTTTCAACGGTTTGCCTGTCGGTGAGGCTATTACCATCAAAGCTAATGAGAACGCGATTGTTTTCAATTTTTGTTTCAGAAAATCCGTTGCCTTTGCCGTTTACGGCAGGTTGGTAGGGCGTTGCAGTGGCGCACGCTGTTAAAACGGCGAGACTGGTGATTATGGCTAGGCGTTTTAAAATTTTCATCGAGGCTCTCCAGCACTATATTAGCTTTCTTGTGGATATGCTATAACCTAGGCACGGTTATTTTACAAGATACTGTGCCGCACAATCCTGTTAAGATTAAGTAATGTTCTTCAAAATAGAAATACTCCAAAACAAAAGCCCAAGCCCGATAAGCATGGCTACAAGGCCAAATGGCCAATAGGGAAGTCTTAAAACCAAACTAATGCCGCCAAGGCTGCAAAAGGGCAGACTAAGGATTGTGCCAGCCAGCCCAATAGATTTTTTTGGCCCAAACCCGCGCACATGCCTGGCCATAAAAAACACGAGCAGCGCTGGTAGATAAAACCCAGCCATAAAGCCAAAACACAAGAGAAACGCCTGTGCATTGCCAAGCCTTGAACGGCCATCTCCTAAAAACCCTAAGAAAGCATAGCCTGCAACCGCGAAGGAAAGCGCGCCGATAAACAGCGCGCAAAGCATGATGATCAAAGACCAATAGGCGAGTTTGGGACGGCATATAAGGCGTGTGGAGTGCATAGTAAACAAATACGGCTAATGTGACAACAAAGAGTAAACCTTGCTTTGGCATTATTAAAAAACAATGCTAAAGCAAGGTTTAAAACAGGCATAAGGAATACTATGAAATGGTTTAAGCGCATTTTAGTTTTGTTCGTAATTTTGTTTATTGCTACAAGTTTGCATTATTTTTTGCCAAGGCGCGATATTGTGCAAATCGTTGGTACGGACGTAAAGCGTATGGATCTTGGAGAAAAATCCAAATTTTGGGATAAGGCTGATGCGGGCACAAAAGAGGAGCTTACCCGCGATGTGCGGTTTATTAACACGATTGACCAAGAAGGGAAGTCACGTGTCTATCGTAACGAAGATACGAATTGGTCCTTCCCGCCCTATTTTAAGTTTGACAGTTCCGATCTAAGCGCCAAGGCGCAAAGTTTTGCCAGGCAAAATGGTGTCTGGATCGCTGTGACACATTATGGCTGGCGGCTTAAAGTCTGGTCTAAATACCCAAATGCAACAAAAGTAAAAAAGGTAAGTGGCCCTGATGTAACGCTTGTTCCTTGGTTTAATATCATATTTCTAAGTGTGTTCGCGCTTTTTGTGAACGGCATTATCCGTATGGTTTTCAAGTTTAAAAAAAGGCGTATCGACCCTATTGTTGATAAAATTGAGGACACAGCCGAGGCGGCTCATGAAGAAATAACGGAAGTAAAAGAAGAGGTTGGCGGGTTTTTAAAGCGGGTGTTTAAAAAGAACAAACATTAGACGTTACCAGCCAGAGCCGCCAGAGCCGCCAGATACTAATGACTTCGGCGCGAGCCATATCTATCGGGAATGTCCAATATGCGCCCTAATATGCGCCCCAATATGCGCCCATGCGTTCCAATATATTTTGTCATGAACGTAAAAAACAACATTAAACTTGACAAACCCCGCTCAGTTTGCGTTCATGTTACCTCGTGTATAAACTCTTTGTAAGGCTAGTTAGTCTCCTTGCGTGTATGAACCAAAAATTAGGATTTTGTATGAAACGCAATTTATTCAACACATCACTTTTATTTCCAGCCCTTTTATCTCCAGTATTATTAGGCGCACTTCTTCTGACGGCAGGCTGTGCCTCAACCGCAACGGGAAGGGCAAATTCTGCGGTTTTACTAAAAACCCAAGCCGAAACCCTGCAAGTCAAAGCGCCAATGGGTAGTGTGCTCACAATTATTCGTTACCCAGCTGTTGTCGAAACAGCAGCGCGGGATAAATACATAGAAGCCTTTACAAACGCACCCATAAACGGGGCTGTTTCTGGTAATGCACATGGCGACCCTGATACGGGAACGATTGCTGATAGCGTTATTGTAAAGTCCAATTATTTTGCGCTTTCGCTTTATAAAGAATTGGTTGAGCGCATGCCCGAGCATTCTGTCTTGCTTTCCCCGCACGCAGTGAAGCTGGCCAAAGATGGCTCTCTCACCTCGGAACCAATTACCAAAGCTGAAAGCCTTGGCAGCGCAACATTGATTGATTTTAGCATCTATTCTTTCCCTGACGCGGAAAAAATCATGGGCAACGTGCCGCTTACTTTTGGAGATTTGGTCACGCCCTTGGTTGTCGTGCGCACAGACCACCGCGCCGCGCCTGCAACGGATGGAGTTTTGCTTGCCAGTGCTCCGCTTTTAACCCAAACGGCGGGGCAAGGCGAACGCACAACGATGAAGTCTATGGTAGCGATTGAAGCTGGTAAATTTGATACAGATACGCCCGAGCTTACCTTCATTTCTTACCTGTCTAAAAAAGCAGGGGCACGGGTGGCTTCTGGGCCATTGGCATTCGGGCAGGATAAAAACCAGGTTCAGAACTATCCGCTTGAGAAAATTGTACTCAATAGGGAAGCTTTGCACCTGCTTGAAACAGATTCTAAAGACGATATCGACCCGCTTGAAAGCGCTTTTTCTAGCGCCTTTGCTGACCGTATTATTGCCATACTAAATGATACGGATGTGGAAAAGGCCGTTATGATGCGCAAAGCCTCCGCCATATCAAAATTTGATTCTAGTCTAGCCGCACTAACTTTGGCAGGCTCTCCTGATGCAGATTATAAGGCGCGTCTTCGGTATGCTGAGCGGCTTTTAGAAGCAGAGAAAAAATATCTATCCGTGCAATCACTGCGTATCTATGACGGTATTCATAACGGCGAAATGGGTGCACAGGTACGCGATATGCTTAAGGCTGAATATAGCATTTTAGAGCAAAGGCGTGCTCTTGCCCGCAAACAAAATATAGCCACAGCCGTCACTCTTTTGGGAGCGGTTGCAGCGGGCGCGGCCATAGCCAAGAGCGGAGGAGGAAAATATGATTTTGGCAAGGCTTTGCTTAATCAAACCTTGGTTAATGCGGTACTTTTTTCGGCCACAAAGGCGTTTTTTTATAGACGCCAATCAGCAGCCGTTGGTAGTAATTATCTCTCCTCCATCGTTCCAGCCATTGATGAGCAAACAAGTGTGCAGGTCAATTTGATCGACTCCAATGAAACCATTACGGCGATTAGATTTGAGGATTTGCAAGATAAATTACAATCACTTTATAGAAAGAATCAACGCTCTTTGGACACTATTGCAACGCGCTGTGCGTATATGCCTGACAACGGTTCCCCCAAAGGAGCCTGGATGGGCGTATGCGAAAATGGTTTGGCCGCTGGGCCAGGCACTGGCGTGTTGCGTAAAAGTGATGGTACGGCATTTGAATATTTTGGCGATGCTCAAAACGGCAAAGCAAATGGTGCTGGCTATATGATTTATCACGAGCTAAAAGGTAGTTACAGCGTTGAAGGTAATTTCACAAATGGTAAACCTGATGGGGTGATGCGGGTTACCAAAGCTGGTCACCCTGATGTGCTTCGTCGATACACGTCTGGTCAGGATATGGGCGCAGCGCCTAGCGGCGCTAAAATTAATTCGCCTTTTGATATCGCAACTATGCACATACTGCCAGCCAAAAAAATAGCGAGATTGTAAGGTGCGCAGAGTTTTTCTTTCTATTTTTGCGGTAAGTACCATGTTTAGCGCGCCAGTTAGCGCACAAATTATGGCGAGTCAAAATCAGGATATTGTGCAAAATCAGGGTATTGCGCAAAATCAGGGTATTGCAAAGCCTGCCTCTCGTTTGCAAGAACAATGCATTCATGTTATATCTGGCTTTCCCTCCAAAGACCAAGGTGTGCGCTATCAGTTTTTTCGTTTAGTAAAATCGTTGGCAAAAGATGCACGTCCAGAATTTAAGACTGCGCTTACAAATTATAGCGATGCAACGGTAAGCGCTAGGACACCTGTATCCAAAGTCATTGAAGGCATAGCAAACCCGGTTTTACGGCAAGCCGAGCCAAGGCTTGTTATTGGGCAGGCTGCTTATTTGATTGACTTTGCCCAAAACTGCGCTGGGGCAATCAATGGCCAAATAGCCAGTCTCCAAGCCTATGACGCTGATTTAAAAAATGCAAAATTCAATGCTGTGATTGATCAAGATGCTTTGTTTTTGCGCCAGATTATTTTGGATGCTCTTTATAGCCAAAATGCGCAGACGGATTCCATGCACGGCGCTGCTGTCACGGCTTATGCGCGCGCACTTGTCAATACGCGTGACAGGATAGAGTTCACAAGTTTCAATGCGGTTGTGAGTGATTTGGAAGCGCTTTATATGGGCGATTTGGACAAACGCCTTGCCAAGTCAAATGATTTAGCAAATAGCGAAATGGATAGGGAAATCCTTGATAATTCTGTGGAGCTTTCAAACGATTACAATGAGACTTTGAAAGCTCAGGAGAAACAGAGAAGCTTATATACGCTTATCAATATCCTCAATGGCTATGGAAACTAGGCTCTATGCGGGCGCGCAGGCATAACATTTCTGTTTTTTCTATTTCGGCTCTTGATTTGTTTGCTGCTGCCTTGGGCGCATTCATTTTGATTGTCTTGGTGTTGTTCCCATATTACCGCCTTGGCGGTACAGACCAGTCTATGGAAGAGCTAGAAGACTTGGTGCAAAAGCGCCGTTTTGCTGCCAATTCATCGCAAACGGAAATGGCTAAAATTCGTGCCATTCGCGCCGAAATCCGCCTCATGGACGCGCACTATAAATCCACTCAAGACAATATGTCGACGGTGCAGGCGAAAATTTTAGAAGTGCAAAAGCAAACGGCTGCAATAGAAATTCCCAAGCCGCCGCCAATTCCAAAACCGATCCCAGAGCCTGAACCAATCCCAGATCCACCGCGCAGCGTTAATACGGGCGCTGAGTTTTCCATTTTGGGACTGGCCACGAGCAAGAAAAAAATTGCTATTGTTGTGGATATGTCAGGCTCTATGGACGAGCACACGGGCGCTGTGATAGCGGCGGTTAATGAAGTCCTTGATCAGATGGAACCTGACTATAGTTTCGTTATTATGGGATATCGGGGCGGGCCGACCTATGACATGTTTCCGCGCTCGGGCCGTATGACATCTGCAAGTGCGGCGAGGCTTAGTGAGGCTAGGCACTTTGTTGCAGGCATGCCGCGCCGTTTTGGCGGCGGCACGCCTACCCAAAATGCCTTGGTGCGCGCGCTCAATCTTAAACCAGAGGCGATTATCTTAATGAGTGATGGCGCGCCAGATGACGGGGAACCTGGATTGATCATAAAAAAGATAACCACTCGAAATCGTGGCAAAACAGAAATACATACGGTCGCCATTGGGAATTATACCCAAAACCGTAATTTAACTTTATTTTTACAAGAACTTGCTTTGAGCAATAACGGCGATTTTGTTGGCAGATCAAGATGAAGCGCCGTTCCAAAGACATTGAGATTTTCTCGCTCTCCGCCATTGATTTATTCGCGGCGGCCATGGGCGCTTTTGCGCTGCTCACCATTGTGCTTATGCCGTATTACCAAAAAGAAATTCAGGAACGTACACCTGAAAACGCGCTTGCAGACCTTGCGCGCGCGGCCCAGACAAGCGCTGTGGACATGAAGGACAAACGCAAGGCATTGGAGGCCAAGCGCTCTGCATCTAGTGCCAATGTGTCAAAAATAAAAAGTCAAGCTGATAAACTTTTGGCACAGTTGCGCGCTGCCGAAGCTGCCCTGAAAGAGAAAAAAGCACTGGCTGAGCGCGCCGTTATTGTGCCCGAGCCTATTGAGAAAAAGCCAGCCCCTACGCCAAAGAAAATTATTTCTTCATTTCGGTTTCTTGGCATGAAAACAAGTAAGGATGATATTGTTATCGCCCTTGATATGAACCGTTGTATGGGGGGGCATGAAGCTTCGGTTGAGCGCGCTGTGGAGCGAATCATCGATTCACTGCAAGATAGTCACGCCCTAAAAGTTGTGGGTTTTCAGCAAACTGATGCTGGCCCGCATATGCGCGCTTGGCCAAGTGATGGGCGCCTTCGCCGCGTCAATGCACAAAGCCGGGCCGAAGCTGGGCGTTTTACCAAAAACCTAACACAACAATTTGGCGGCTCTGCATCTATGCTTAATGCTTTTGAGGCGCTGTTATCAGGGCCTGGGCAAGCCATTTTTTTGGTGAGCGATGGCCTCCCTAATCCGCGAGCCAATAATGGCTTAACGCCAGATAGGCTCGCGCGCCAGATAACGCGTATCAACGCTGGGCGTAAAGAAATACACACTGTTATTGTTGGGAATTATTTTGATTATGATGGTACGGTTGAGTTTATGGAAAAACTCGCCCGTGATAATCATGGACAATTTATGGCGCTTGCTTCACCTGCTAAAGGTGTGTGCGATTGATTATTATGGTAAGGTTAGCTAAGGACTATAGATATGAATAATAATTCTGAATTTTGGAAACGCATTTTTGTTTTTCTTATCTCGATTGTCGCTACAATCGTGGTAATCGGCATAATCCGCGTTGCAGGTTCGCCAGCGGTCAAAGAAATATTACTGGATTCTGATGCCAGTTTTTGGCCGTTTACCATTCAAAACATAATGTGGGTGGCGATGTTTATTGGTCTTGGAGAGCTGTTTCTTAGGTGGAGTTCTGCCAGTGATGAAGAAAACCAACTTAAGCGCGGTTATCTTCCCACCACAGGAAAAATGCTCACGCCAGACGTGCTTGCAAAAATTCGCAAAGGGATTATCGGGCGGCGCTTTGGCAAACAAAGTTTCCTGCCGCGTATGATTTTGCGCACGATCGACCAATACACGGTGAGCAAGAAAGAAGATCAAGCCATATCGGTGCTCAACTCGTCACTCGAACTTTATATGCACGAAATTGACCTGCGCTACTCAACCATGCGCTATCTAACATGGCTTATCCCTTCCTTAGGGTTTATCGGTACGGTGATGGGGATTATGTTTGCTCTGCAATATGCGGGCGTTCCAGCCAATGCAGAAGCCGAGGATTTTCTCTATCAGGTTACCGATAGGCTCGGCGTTGCTTTCACAACTACTTTACTTGCGCTTATTATGTCCGCGATTATTGTGCTGATACAATCCTTGGTGCAAGCCAAGGAAGAACGCGCCCTGAACGAGGCTGGCCAATATTGCCTTGATAATCTTATCCTGCGTCTTGGAGCTGGCCACAGCAGTGGAGACACACAATGAGTGAGTGGCAACCGCCTCAAGATGGACCAAACAAAGACGGGTTTAACCCTGGCGAAGAACGCGCGCCTTTGCTACGCTGGGTTGTCGGGTTTCTCGCGCTTGCGATTGTCGCTACTGGCGCAATTTGGCTTGTGACAAAAGTCGTCATATCCGATGATATTCCGCAAATTGCAACAACGAAAACCCCTGAAGTAAAGCCTGGCGATGAACCAGAGTCCGCCCCCAAAAAGATTAAAGATGATGAAGCTTGGGTTCTGGCTCTGGAAAAAGATACACTTGAAGGCTACCGTGAATATCTGGAGCAATTCCCCAAAGGAAAGCATGCGAGCGAAGCTCAAGCCGAGATCAATAAATATGATAATAAAGCATGGGTCAGCGCGCAAAGCCGCAATACGATTGCGGGTTATGAAGATTATCTAGAAGCCTGGCCTGAGGGGTTATACGCCAGTAAAGCGCGCGAGCTTATTGCCGAAATGAAAGCAAAGCGCGACGCCCTTGCCAAAGACGCTGCTGAGCGCGGCGCGCAAGAAGTGGCGGACTGGGAAAGCGCTGCGCGCTCCAATACTCTTGATGGTTACAATAAGTATCTTGGTAAACACCCTATAGGCAAGCATGCTGATGAAGCGCAAAAACGGATCAATAAATTAAAAGCCAGCGCCGCCGATCAAGCCGCGTGGGAGGGGGCTAAAGCGGCCAATACTGCAGCCGCTTATCAGCAATATTTAAACAGTTTCCCGCAAGGCGCTTATGTGGCGCAGGCCATAGCCGCTCTTGATAAATTAAAACCAAGGCCAGGCAAAACGTTTAAGGATTGCGCTGATTGCCCAGTAATGGTCAGCCTGCCTGCTGGCAATACGAATTTAGGCGCAGCGCAAGATGATCAATTAGCACGATCAAGTGAGAAACCCGCGCGGCCTGTGATTTTCACAAATTTGTACGCCATTGGTGTGAACGAAATCACATTCAAAGAATGGGACGCGTGCGTATCGGCGGGGAGCTGCAAAACAAAGCCGAATGATAATGGCTGGGGACGTGGTAATCGCCCCGTTATTAATATTAGCTGGGATGACGCGCGGGGTTATGCGACTTGGCTGTCTGGCAAAACTGGATTTGCCTATTCCTTGCCAAGCGAAGCGCAGTGGGAATATGCCGCGCGCGGTGGTGATAAGGGCATTTGGGCAGGTGGCTCGACAGCGGCTCTCTGCGCCTTTGCCAATGGAGCGGGGCAAGAAAGCGGCCTTAAATGGGCCAATACTGCGTGTACGGATATTGCGAGTGACCGGACAATCCCATCTGGCACATTGGGCGCAAATGGGTTTGGCACCAAAGATATGATCGGGAATGTTAGCGAGTGGACACTCGACTGTAATACGCTCAACTTGCGCGACGCGCCCACTGATGGTAGCGCAGATTTGCGCGGCAGCTGTAATCAACGGGTAGCGCGCGGCGGGTCATGGTTCTCTGGCCCTGCGGATTTACGGTTTGCTTCTCGTCTTATGCTCAGGCGCGGCGATCGCAATGATTTCACAGGGTTTAGGCTTGTACGAAAGATCGATAACTAGGTAGTGTACTGATAAATTCAGGTCGAAATGGAGCTAAATCTACTTCAATCTGCGTCGTCAAAGCACTTGGCTGGGCAATAAGCCTGACCTGCGCACTTTTCCTAGCGTATTTAGCTCCATTTCGACCTGAATTTATGAGTACACTACCTAACAAAACCGTAATAAAGATCGCCGAAATTATTCATGGTTCAGTCATATGCAATTTGCTATAAAAACCGCATGATGAACAAGTATTTACTCCTTTTTGTATTTGGCGTAACCCTTAATATGGGCGGCCTAGTGGATATAGGCGGCAGCTTGGCGTTTGCGCAAAGCTCTGATGGAGCCAATACGGACAAGTCTTCTAACCCGCAAACTGGCCGAACCGACCGATCCGAAGATGCATGGCGTAAATCTAAAAAGAAAAGTTCTACTGACCCATTCGGCATGCCACCATTTGGCATATTTAAAAATAACCGTATGACGGGCATGGGCAATTTACCGCCTAGACGGCCAATTGATGCGCTGCCAGAAGACTCGCGTCGTCATTTGATGCGTCAACGTGCAAAAGTCATTGCCAATATGGAATTTGGCCAACAACCAAAGCAAATAAAAAAACCAACTTACGAACCAAGCAAAGCCGCTAAAACTGATCCGGATTTGGCCAAAGAGGAAGAAGAAGTTTGGGACGTTATTGTCACCGATATGCAGGGTGGGGGGGCAAGTAAACCTTCTGCTTCAGCCGCAGGTGGCTCTAATAAAGTGGCAGTTGTTGGCCGTGGCGGCAATCAATCAGGTTCGGTTATGCGGGGGGGCAGCGCGCAAAGCGCGTCTGATATTTTAGCCCAGCTCAAGGGTATGAAAAAAGCAGGTGTTGCACCAAAAACCGGGACAGGAACTTCTCCTTTGGGTTCTCCTTTGGGTTCTCCTATGGGGACACAGCCCAATGGCGGTGCAAAACAGGGGTATGGGCAAGGCTCTGGGCAAGATTCTGGGCAAGGCTCTGGACAATCAAAGGGTCAGGGTACAAATAAGGGTATGTCTCGGGCACAGACACAAAGCCAAAGCCAAAGCCAAAGCCAAAGCCAAAGCCAAAGCCAAAGCCAAAATCAGAGTGCAGGACAAGACGGGAAATCTAGCAGGGCTATGCGCGGCGGCAGTGCGCAAAGCACGGCCTCTATTTTGGCTGGCCTAAAAGGCAATCAGCCAGGCCAAACACAAACAGGCCAAACACAAACAGGCCAGGCACAAACAGGCCAGGCACAAACGGGTCAGGGTACAAATAAGGGTATGTCTCGGGCACAGACTCAAAGCCAAAATCAGACTCAAAGCCAAAATCAGAGCCAGAGCCAAAACCAGAGCCAAAGCCAGAGCCAGAGCCAAAATCAGAGTGCAGGACAAGACGGGAAATCTAGCAGGGCTATGCGCGGCGGCAGTGCGCAAAGCACGGCCTCTATTTTGGCTGGCCTAAAAGGCAATCAGCCAGGCCAAACACAAACAGGCCAAACACAAACAGGCCAGAGACAAAATAGCCAAACACAAAATGGCTCGAATACTGATGGACAATCACCTAGCGGACAAAATGCAGGGGCTCAAACATCGTCAAGAAAAAACTCAAAGGGGAAAAACTCAAAAGAGAAAAATTCAAAGGGGAAAGATTCTAATGACGAGGCAAATGGTCAACAACAAGATCAGAAAAATCAAGCGCAGCCAGCGAGCACAATGGTAAATGAGGCTGGCGAGTCCAGCGCGCGCGCAGATGCGGCTTCAAAGACGCAAGCTACTCAGCCCGCACAGTCATCAATCCTAAGCCCGCTTACCTTGCCGCAAACAGAAGATGGCCCGGATACAACAAGAGATACGGTGTGTAGCCAGTCCAGCGCGTCAGCTTATATAAAGAAAAGCAATGGCGGTAAGCAGGAAGATTTATGTAATTAGGTAGTGTACTGATAAACTCAGGTCGAAATGGAGCTAAATATGCGAAAATATGCTAGGAAAAGTGCGCAGGTCGGGCTTATTGCCCAGCCAAGTGCTTTGACGACGCAGATTGAAGCAGATTTAGTTCCGGATTATAGTCGCACTTTGCATGGCCATTTTGCCCACTGGCATCCCACTGGCATCATTGTAAACTTTTGAAAATACTAGCATTTCCTGCAGATTTACGCCTAACCAGTGAACAAATTGACACATGCCATTTCGACCTGAGTTTATGAGTACACTACCTAGGCAGAAGGGGCACTTCGTAAGGGCTGCTGTCTCATTTTTTATTTTCTGGACTTTATTTTCTGGTTCTTGTTTTGGGGCGCGGGATCAGCGGTAGAGTGGCAAAAACATGGGTGGTTAAAAAACTTATTCACGGGTTTTTTTTCTATAGCCTGTGTGTTGCTGCCAGTTTATAATTTTTTTCCCCGTATTTGCCTTTGCGCCTATTGTGCGTATATGAATTTAAACACGCCGACATATTGCCAGAATTATAGCGCCTTGCCCCATACCCGTTTTGGGCTTGGGGCGCTATTGCTATGGATGCAGGTTTGGGTTTTGTCTTGCTGCGGGGCGCGGCCAGTGCGGGGTAGGGGCTGTAGGGGCTGTGCGTTCTGCCCTGCGCCAGCACACGATACCAGCACGATGACCAGCACGATGACCAGCACGATGACCAGCACGATGAATAGGCATGAGCGCAAGATGGACATGCGCGCAATCCCTGCCGCGCGCAAATTAGCGCCGTTTCAAATTCTTTTACCGCGCAAGCTTAGTTATACTCAATATCTTGAGCGTATGTGCCAGATTTCTATCCACGGACGGGTGAGGCTTTACCGCATGCGCCAAACCTGTAGTGTGCTACTCCGTAGACCGCTTTTGCGCTGTTATGATCATGGCTGGTGGCGTGCGCCGAGCGGGCATCTTTATGCTGGGCTATGGATTGCGATTTTGCGGCCAAATTAACCAGAAATTTAAGTGATTAAGATTACCAAAAACACGCTGTTTCCGTAGAGGGCATGGCGGTATCTGCTCTGGGGAAAAATGGTGGAGCCTAGGGGAGTCGAACCCCTGACCTCTTGCATGCCATGCAAGCGCTCTACCAGCTGAGCTAAGGCCCCTTATTGGTTTG
Organism: Robiginitomaculum sp.; assembly: GCA_965224735.1. Lineage (GTDB taxonomy): Bacteria > Pseudomonadota > Alphaproteobacteria > Caulobacterales > Maricaulaceae > Robiginitomaculum_A. The sequence goes on from OZ245059.1 coordinate 1,019,469, forward strand.
GCGGCTTAAATGCGCCTTGTTGGTTTTGCCTCGTTCTAAATTTCGACCTCTTCAATGTCGTCATCTTTGTTTTCATCATCGCCAGTTGGCGGGCCTTCATTGGCGTCTTCATCATCATCGTCATCTAGTGTTGTTTCTTCATCGCCTGAAGAGAAGCCATCCATATTTGTGCCATCATCATTGGCGTCATCATCATCATCATCATCAGTGCCTGCAGCGCCGAAGGTAGCATCACCGTTCAGCTCAAGTTCTTTGGTTTCAATATCTTCCTGGTCCATATCCTCTTCTGGCGTTTCATCCTCGATATCCTCATCCTCGATATCCTCATCGTCTAAATCATCGTTTACTGGCGTTAGGATTGGTTTTTGGATATCTCCAAAGAGCGCTGGGTCAAAGCTATTGCCGCAATAAGAGCAAATAGCTGGAAGTTTGCCAAGGTCGTAAAACTTTTTTTCGCATTCGGGGCATTTTTGTTTGTTGCCCAATTTATTTTTAGCCACAATCGTGTCCTGTCTTTAATAATATCTTGTCTAAGTATGTCTTGCTCTATAAGCATGAACGCTTGTACATCGCTTGTTAGCGGTTCCTTTTTTCAAGTCAATAAACAATTTTAAAAAATGCAGGTTAGCGTAAAAAAATGCAAATATCGTTAAGTGGAAGTGTCAGTGCGCCAGGGGATAAATCTATATCTCATCGTGCCCTTATCTTGGGTGCGTTAGCTGAAGGCACAACGAAGATTACGGGCCTTCTTGAAGGTGATGACATTTTGCATACGGCAAATGCCATGCGTAGCTTTGGCGTTCGAGTTACACGTCAAGGGGCAGTAGAAGGAGCAGGAGCAGGAGCATGGCAGGTTGAAGGGTGCGGCGCGCGAGGGTTTTCCGCGCCAGATGCGCCGATAAATTTTGGCAACGCGGGCACAGGCGCGCGCCTTATCTTGGGCGCAGCAGCAGGGTTTAATCTTGATGTAAGCTATTGCGGTGACGAAAGTCTTTCCTCGCGCCCCATGAGCCGTGTGCTCACGCCACTGCGGGAAATGGGTGCAATTTTTATGGCGCGCGGCGATAAATTGCCGTTGTCACAAAAACCAAGCGCCGTGCCAGAGGGCAAAAATGCTCTATCGCCGATTTCTTTCACGCCGCCCCATGCATCGGCTCAAGTGAAGTCCTGCATATTATTGGCGGGATTGCAGGCCTGCGGCACAACTATAGTGCACGAGAAGAGATTAACCCGTGATCATACGGAAAATATGCTGGAAGCTTTCGGTGTTCAAGTTAACCGTGAAACTATTGGCTCGGGGCAAAAAGTATCAATAAATGGCCCCGCGCATTTGTGTTCTACGACTATAAATGTGCCTGGCGATCCCTCTTCTGCTGCTTTTTTAATTGCAGGTGCTTTAATTGTGCCAGGTTCGGACATTACCGTAAAAAATGTTATGATGAATCCAACACGAACAGGCCTGTTTAACGTGTTGACGCAGATGGGCGCTTATTTGCGGGCTGATAATGTTAGGCGTAGCGGCGGCGAAACTATCGCAGATTTTCATGTGAAGCATTCAAATCTATTTGGCGTAATTGTGCCGCCAGAACGCGCCGCATCTATGATTGATGAATATCCAATTCTTGCAGTAATTTCCGCCTTTGCAAAAGGAAAAACAGTTATGAAAGGGCTTGACGAGCTAAGAGTAAAAGAAAGCGACCGCTTATTTGGGACTTACCAATTGCTCACAGATAACGGGGTTGATGCCCAGATAGATGGGGATGATTTGATCGTGCGCGGCGGTATTGTCGCTGGCGGAGGGGTGGTGAAAACACATCACGACCACCGCATTGCCATGAGCGCGTTGATTTTGGGTTTGGGAGCGCAGCAAAAAATCAGCATTGATGATGAAAGTATGATCGCAACCAGTTTTCCAAACTTTTTTGATTTAATGGCGTCGCTTGGCGCAAATATAGAACGGTTATGACAGTTATAGCAATCGATGGTACCTTTGCATCGGGCAAGGGGACTTTAGGCAAAAAGATCGCCAAGCATTACGGCTTTGCTTATCTTGATACGGGAAAGTTATACCGGGCTGTCGCGGCAAAGGCTTTGCACAAGGACACTGATTTACAAGACGCGAAGGCATGTGCGAACTATGCTAAAATAATTATCCCTTCGGACTTGGAAAATTTGTACTTAAAAAGCGGCACTGTCGGCGCGGCAGCGTCAAAAATTGCTGTTCATGACGAAGTAAGAGCCGCTCTTTTTGATTTTCAGCAAAACTTTGCCCAAGCCCCTGGTAAGGATTTTTTAGGTTCTGTGCTTGATGGCCGCGATATTGGCACAGTTATATGTCCAAATGCTGATGTGAAACTTTATATTGATGCGGATCCCAGGGTTCGGGCAAAGCGCCGCCATAAGGAGCTTTTAGGCTATGGGGAGGACATTACATATGATCAAGTCTTGGCCCAACTTAAGGAACGTGATTGCCGGGATATGAATAGGGAAAATGCGCCTTTAAAGCCTGCTATAAATGCGCACTTGCTTGATACAACAATACTCGCTATAGAGCCTGCGTTCGAAGCGGCAATTAAACTGATTGATGCCGTTTTAGGTTTTCCCAAAGCCTGATTGAATAAAATACGCCCAGATTGGCTGGGTCAGACCACTGCAGACCTTCATAGCAATCGATGCGAGGGGCAGTTGGCACAGAAAAATTTGGAGATATTATGAGCGTAGCTCAAAACGATACACTCACCCCAACAACGCAAGATTTTGCATCCATGCTAGAAGCGTCCCTTGAAACCAATTCAATGGAAGAAGGCACGGTTATTACAGGCACAGTTGTTAGCGTTGATAAAGATACAGTAACGGTTGATGTTGGCCTTAAAAGCGCGGGACGTATTCCCTTGCGCGAATTTTACACACCTGGCGAAGAAGAAAGCGTTAAAGTTGGCGACAAAGTAGAAGTCTATCTAGAGCGCATTGAAAATGCTCTTGGGGATGCGCTTCTCTCTCGCGATAAAGCGCGCCGGGAAGAAAGTTGGATTAAACTTGCAAAAATTTGCGCAGCAGAAGAGCCAGTAAATGGCGCTATTGTTAGCCGCGTTAAAGGCGGGTTTACGGTTGACCTTGGCGGCGTAAATGCTTTTTTACCAGGCTCACAAGTTGATATTCGCCCCGTGCGCGATGTGACGCCTTTGATGAATATTACGCAACCCTTTATGATTTTGAAAATGGACCGTCCGCGCAACAATATCGTTGTTTCGCGCCGAGCTATCTTGGAAGAAAGCCGCGCAGAGCAGCGCGCAGAGCTTGTTGGCCAATTGGCTGAGGGCGAAGAGCGCGAAGGCATTGTTAAAAATATCACTGATTATGGTGCGTTCGTTGATTTAGGCGGTATTGATGGTCTCTTGCATGTCACGGACATGTCTTGGCGCCGCATCTCTCACCCAAGTCAGGTTCTTACAGTTGATGAAACGATTAAAGTTAGGATCATTCGTATTAACTCTGAAACGCAGCGCATCAGCCTTGGTATTAAACAACTTTCAGAAGATCCATGGCTAGCAGCGGTTAAAAACTATCCACCAAATGCTAAACTTAGCGGTACTGTTACAAATATTGCTGATTATGGCGCATTTGTAGAGCTTGAAGAGGGTGTTGAAGGTCTTGTTCACGTTTCTGAAATGAGCTGGACGAAGAAAAACGTTCATCCAAGTAGAATTTTGTCTGAATCTCAAAAGATCGACGTTATGGTTCTTGAAGTTGATCAGGAAAAACGCCGTATTTCTCTTGGCCTTAAACAATTGCAAGAAAATCCTTGGGATAGCTTCTCTGACCGTTTCCCAGTTGGCACAGTTATTAAAGGTGAAGTTCGCTCAATCACTGAATTTGGTTTGTTTATTGGCCTTGATGGCGAAATAGACGGCATGTCGCATTTGTCTGATTTATCTTGGGATAAATCTGGCGAAGAAGCTTTGGCTGAGTACACAATTGGTGATGAAGTTGAAGCGAAAATTCTTGAAGTTGACCAAGAAAAGGAACGTATTTCTCTTGGTATTAAACAGCTTGTCAAAGATAGCGGCGCGCCTAAAGGTGCATCACGCGGTAAAACGGTTACCTGTACGGTTACTGAAATCACCAGTGGTGGTATCCAGGTTAATTATGGTGAGGAGGGCGAAGGCAAAGCCTTTATTCGCAAATCTGATCTCTCGCGTGAGCGCTCAGAGCAGCGCCCTGAGCTTTTTGCAATTGGCGATAAAGTTGACGCTGTTATCACGCGCGTTGATAAGAGAACGGGTAATACCAACATGTCTATCAAGGCACTTGAGATATCTGAAGAAAAAGATGCGGTTGCGCAATACGGTTCAACTGACGCTGGCGCATCTCTTGGTGATATCTTGGGGGCAGCCATTAAAGGTGACGAGTAAACCACTTTAATATATTTAAGATTAGGCGACCCTGGTTTCGAGGGTCGTTTTTTTATGAGCAAGACAGTGCGAGAAAAGAAAACACTTTCATGTCAAATCATTGCCACAATTAGAGTGTTTTAGTCTTACTGGTGCATGAGGCTGAAAAATGCCTTAGGCATTGGGCTTGCGAACTTATGTTAGGCTGGTTAATATCGTGGGTAAATAAGGGAGATTAATATGGCAAATATTGCACTGGTTGATGATGATGAAAACATTTTAACGTCTGTTTCAATTTTTCTAGAAGATCAAGGCCATACGATACGTTGTTTTAACAATGGGGCAACGGCTCTTGAGGCCTTGCAAAACAGTCCTGTAGACATTGCTATTTTTGATATTAAAATGCCGCGCATGGATGGTTTGGAACTCTTACGCCGCTTGCGCCAAACGTCAAATTTGCCAGTCATTTTCTTAACATCTAAAGATGACGAATTTGATGAAGCAATTGGCCTAAATATGGGCGCGGATGATTATATCACCAAGCCTTTCTCACAAAGGCTTTTGGGGGAGCGCATTAAAGCCGTGCTTCGGCGCTCGAAATCAGGCAGTGTTGAAACGCCAATACCACAAGAAGATGATGATCAAGTGATGCGGCGTGGGTCCCTTTTATTGGATCCAAATCGGCATGCTTGTTCTTGGAAAGGGGAGCCTGTAAGGTTGACCGTTACAGAGTTTTTAATTCTCCAGGCGCTGGCAAAGCGGCCTGGTTATGTGAAAAGCCGCGACAATTTAATGGATGCCGCGTATGATGACCAAGTTTATGTGGATGACCGTACGATTGATAGCCATATAAAGCGCTTGCGGAAAAAATTTAGAAAAATCGACAAAGAGTTTGACGGCATAGAAACTCTTTATGGTGTAGGCTATAAATATAGAGAAGCTTAAAGGTGCCATTTTTCTATGCACCTATAATTGTGTGCAGGGTAACAGGGCAGAATAGAAACGAGTAAAATGGGGATAAAAGGAAAAATTTTTAGTATGAACTGGCCTAGAAAACAACACCGGTTTATAATTTTTTCGGCTTTGACTCGAATGATTTTTCTGGCCAATTTTCTTGGGCTTGTTGTGCTCATAATTGGTGCATTGGTATTAAATCAATTTAGCAGTGGTCTTATTATTGCTAAGGTTGATAGCCTAAAATCCCAAACCAAGCTTATTACGAATTTAATTGGAGACCAGGCGACGGGTTTTGGGGTTGTTGCCGTTTTGGACGAAGATGCGGCGCGGCAAATTATGCGTCGCATTGATGTCCCTACCAAGGCGCGCGTGCGCCTTTATGATAAAAACGGGGCTTTGGTCGCAGACAGCGATTTATTTGATGATAGTGTCGAGGTTGGGCAATTAGACCCCATAGTGCCAATTGCAGTGCCGATTGCTGAAAAACCTAAAGTGCCTCTGTCGATAAAATTGCAAAACTGGGTTGATGAAAAAGTTAATAACCTCCCAGTTTTTAAACGCCACCGTGCTCGCTTGCAAAGGCATTTAGGCCAGGATATTAAAAATGCATTGCGCGGAGAAACAATAGCGGGAGAGAGTTATGCAGGTAAAAACTTGCTCGTTGCGGTGGTCATGCCTGTTAAAAGAGTGCAGGATGTACAAGGGGTGGTTGTCTATGAAACACATGATGTTGCTGATATTCTCGCCTCGCAGCGCCGCGGCCTTTCTCCAATCATAGTAACCGCTATACTCGCTTCTGTATTGTCGTCTCTCGCATTGACATTGTTTATCGCTCTGCCCATTCGCCGCCTAGCGCACGCAGCTGAGCAAGTACGCCGCTCGTCCGACAAACGCGGCATCATCCCAAACTTATCATCGCGCCATGATGAAATAGGTGATTTGTCATTGGTACTCAGGGATATGACGGAGGGGCTCTATAGCCGTATCGACGACATTGCTAATTTTGCGGCGGATGTCGCCCATGAAATTAAAAACCCGTTGACGTCTTTGCGCTCTGCTTCGGAAACATTGCGCATTGCGAAAACAAAAGAACAGCGCGCAAAGATGATTGATATTATCGAAAAAGATGTCGTGCGCATGGATAGGCTCATCACTGATATTTCTAAGGCCTCGCGCATGGACGCCGCGCTTGCAAAGGAAAGCCTTCAGCCCATAGACGCGGGTGTGTTTCTTGCGGATATGGTTGATTTTTATAAGCAGACAATGCGCAAAACTGGAGTCGATGTTGTCTTAACGCCTCCAAAAACAGACAGACCAATTATTATAGGGGCACTGGAGAATTCTTTGGGCCAAGTTATTCGCAACCTTGTAGACAATGCTCTGACGGTTTCGCCAAAAGACAGCAATGCCCAAGTTCGTTTAACCGTGGCGTTGGATGATGAAGCGGAGAAAAACCCTGTCATAATTACAGTAGAAGATGACGGCCCTGGTATACCAGTGAGTTCATTGGAAACTGTGTTTGATAGATTTTACACGCAAAGGCCAGCAGGGGCTGCTTTTGGCGATCATTCAGGACTTGGTTTGGCTATTTGCAGACAAATTATGATAGCGCACCATGGCAGTATTGAAGCGAGTAACCACAAAGATGACAAAGATAAGGTTATTGGCGCACGCTTCATAGTGCGTATGCCCGAGCACAGCGCGCATAAAAAGAAGAAACACGGTAAATAAAAGCTTTTCAAGTGCCATTTTTTTTGTTTTAGTATTTTTTCTTTTTAGAAAAGGATACTCTTTGATAGGTTTGGTAATAGTAACACATGGTGCACTGGCTGTTGAGCTGCGAAAAGCGGCTGAGCATGTTGTTGGGCCAATGTCTCAGATGGCAACGATTTGCATAGGGCCAGATGATGATCTGGAACAGGCGTCAAGCCTTGTGCGTTCTGCTACGGAAGATGTAAACACAGGAAAGGGCGTTCTGCTCCTGACCGATATGTTTGGCGGTACGCCATCAAATTTGTGCATTGGTCTTTTATCAACGGGCAGTATAGAGGTAATAGCTGGCGTTAATCTACCGATGCTGATTAAACTCTCGCAAGCCCGAGAAACGGAAAGCCTGGCAGTTGCTGCCAAGACGGCTAAAACTTCTGGACGGCACTATATCGCTATTGCCTCTGAGATCATTGCAGGAAATGAAGACGAAAATGCGTAATTGTGAAAGTCGCCCTGCTTTATATTTAAAAAGCGGGCGTGTCACCTTGTGTAATAAGCGCGGCCTTCATGCCCGTGCTTCCGCAAAGTTTGTGGCTCTTGCGGCAAAGTATGATGCTAAAATTGAAGTTACGAGTGTCAATGATATTCGCCAAGAAACGGTTGAAGGGGACTCGATTATGGAACTTCTAATGCTTGGCTCTGCTTACGGAGAAGACATATCTATTACAGCGAGTGGCCCTGAAGCTCAGGCCGCTGTGAACGCTTTGATAGATTTGGTAAAGACACGGTTTGGGGAAGACGAATGATAAAAAACGGCTTTATTTTCACGGCGCTCTTATTCGCCGCATGTGCTAGCGCGCCTCAGGCCTTTATGCCCAGTTCTGATTATCCAAATGATCCTTGGGTTAAGGGGTATTCAAATCCAGATGATTGTCTTGGCGGAGAAAAACTAGCAGCGCGTAATTTCGCTTTGCCTGAGTACCCGCGCAAAGCTTATAAGTCGGGGCGGCAAGGCTGGGCCTTGTTACGGCTTGATGTAAACGCACAGGGGGAGGTGCAAAATGTTGAAGTTGAACGTGCATTGCCAGCTGGAGTTTTTGGCGGTAATGCTAGGCGCGCGGCGGAAAAATGGCAGTTTATGCCCCCTCAAGACGGCCCTTTAGAGAATTGCCGCGTGTTGTTGCGCTATAAATTGGGCGGTGTTACTCTTGGGAGTTAGGCTCTTTGGGCTTAGGATTTTTGGGCTTAGGTTCTTTAAAATTTAAAAATTGTGCATGTTCTCATTTCCTTATGGATATTGTTAGTGTGCGCCGTTATGCTTTGGCTGGGCAAGGGCATAAAGTGATTTGCCCTCAAAGAACTATGTTAACGGGGACTGGGAGATAGTTTGAACATTGGTTCACCTGATATGAATGTGTTGTCGCTAATTGTGACGGGTAGCGCGGTAGCGTTTGCTGTGTGCGTAGCCTTTCTCACGATGCGATCAAGTATGACTGGGCGCTCTTCTGCGGCGCGTTGGAAAGCGCGCGCATCTAAACTTGATCATAAACTCGTTAAAGCGGAATCTGTTTTTGGTGCCTATCCAGGCCTCATACTGGTTTGGGAAGAAAACGTACCAAACCCCAATTCTGATTGGGGCCAACCAAAAGTATATGGTTCAAGCGCGGCGTTGGCCTCGTTGGTGCGTTTCGCAGAGCCTGGAAAACCAAAAGAATTTGCCAAGAGAGTTTTGGATGGTCTTGCTGATCACCAAACAATTTCAACCGAAGATACAAAGCAAACTTTGCGTCAACTGGTACAAAACTTACGGCGTAAGGGCGAAGCTTTTTCCACCACGATCGTTATGTCTGGTGGAAAATTAATTGAAGCGGATGGGAGCGTTGCCGGCGCGCAAGTCGTACTTTGGCTTGAAGATGCTAGTATTCGCGGACGGTCTGAACAAGACGCTATTACCCATTTTGAAAAAGAAAAACTTGCAGCATTATCTGACCCCGTTGCTTTTATCGATATTATGGGCAAAGCGCCATTTCCTATGTGGCGTATGAGCGGTACGGGGAGAATTGTTTGGGTTAATTCAGCTTATATAAAGGCTGTAGGCGCGCAAGATATGCAAACGGTTTTGGACGAACAATTGGCGCTGGATGATGCGTGCCAAGGGCAAACCAGTAAAGTGTTGCAAACCAATGCGCTTGTTCGTGAGGCGCGTCCATTGATCTTGGCTGGAAAACGTAAAACCACTCAAGTCACGATGTTTCCTATCTCGGGGGGGGTGGCTGGTATGGCCGTTGATGCAAGCGAAGCAGAAAACCTGCGCGCCGTACTTACGACCCATATTCAGATCCATGACGAGACACTCAATAATATGGGAGAGGCGATTGTTAGCTTTGGTGCGGATCAACGCATGAATTTTAATAACCGGGCTTTTGCAACTATGTTTGGCCTAGAAGATGATTGGTTCTCAGATAGGCCAAGCCACGGAGAATGGCTTGACCACATGCGCGAGAAACGCCGCGTACCCGAGCAGCCAAATTACCTCGAATGGAAACAGTCAGAACTTGATCTATATGTAAACTGGCCAAGCGAGATGCACGACGAGCTATGGAGTCTCCCCGACGGGCGAGAGCTTAGGTTTGTGAGAATGCGTGGCCCCAATGGCGGTATATCTTTGTTGTTTGGTGATATTACCGATCAGATGAGCATGCAAAGCAAATTTAATACGCTGATTAATGTGCAAAAAGCGACCTTAGATAAACTCACTGAAGGGATTGCTGTTTTTGGACCTGACGGGCGGTTAAAAATTCACAATGCAGCTTTTGAAGCTATGTGGAATTTACCAAAGGATGCTTTAAGGGATGAACCACGCTTTAGTGATTTAATTCTTCACAAATTTGAATTTTATCATGACCGGGAGTTTTGGCGCGAAATGCAGGCGCGTACAACGGATCCTTCGCCCGAGGCGCGGCGCACAGTGAGCGGCGAAATCATGCGTTCGGACGAAAGCATGCTTACCTTTCTCTCAAAGCCTTTGCCCGACGGCGCGACGCTCATTGCATGGGATGATGTGACAAGTTCGCGGCGCACAGAAGCAGCTTTGCGCGAGCGCGCCGAAGCCATGGAGGCCGCAGATCGACTAAAAACAGAATTTGTCGGCCATGTAAGCTATCAATTGCGAACGCCCCTCACCACCATATCTGGTTATGCAGAATTGCTACAAAGCGGGGCTGTTGGAGAGCTTGATGATAAACAAGGCGAGTATGTTTTTGCAATTCAAACAGCGTCCGAAGATTTGGCGAGTACCATTGATGATATCCTGGACTTCGCTGCCATTGAAGCTGATACCATTGATTTAGAACTTGGCGATGTGGAGATCTATTTCTTACTTGAAGGCGCGCTAGACTATGTTGCGACCAAAGCCGATGATACGCGAATAGATGTTGTGCTGAATTGCCCCAAAGATATTGGCATTATTCGCGCTGACGAAAAACGGATAAAACAAATTGTTTATAATCTTCTCTCTAATGCTTTGCGGTTTACCAAGCCGGGCGGGAAAATTGAATTGGGCGCTGATATAGAAGATGCTGGGATCCGTATTTGGGTGAAAGATGATGGGGTTGGCATTCCATCGGAGCGGCAGCCACAAGTGTTTGAAAGTTTTAAATCTTCACGGGGCGGGGCGGGGCTTGGCCTGGCGCTGGTTGAGCGCTTTGTAGCGCGCCATGGCGGTTGGGTGGAATGGAATCAGAGGAAGGTCAGGGCACCCATGTTATTTGCCATGTACCAAGGCAAGCGAGCCTTGATGGAGCAGAGCCTGAGCTAAAGTTTTAAAGCGCTAACACTTGGCCAGCGAGGTAAAGGGAGCCGCAGATTAAAATGCGCGGCGGCGTATCCAGATCAAGGGCGCAGGCCTGCTTCACGGCTTCCTTAACATTTTTGGCGGAGGACGTTTTCATGCTTCTGCCTTTGGCGATATCCATGAGGGTAATAGGGGCAAGACTAGCATGGTCTTCTATGGGAATGGCAATCAGCATAGAGGCGAGGCCTTCAAATGCATCTAAAAACCCGGGGGCATCTTTGCTGGCAAGCATGCCCGTAATCAGCACTAAAGGTTTCGCATTATCAGTTTCTAGGCCAGCCATCGTGCCTGCGATTGCGCAGGCAGCATTTGGATTATGACCACCGTCAAGCCACAGTTCTGCGCCACTATCTTGCGTAATGTCTGCAAGCGAGCCAGTGGTGATAACTTGCAAGCGGGCTGGCCAGCGCACATTGCCAAGCCCTTTTGCAATTGCCGCATCTTTAATAAGGAGTGTTCTCGCAAGCGCTATCGCAAGACCCGCATTTTGTACCTGGTGCTGACCACGCAGTGCAGGAATAGGGAGATCAAGTAAAGCATTCTCATCTTCAAAAACAAGGCCGCCTTGCTGTACATAAGTTTGAAAATCTTCGTTCATAATTTTAAAACTGGCCTGGTGTTTTCTTGCTTCATTGGCTAAGATAGCGCCAACAAGATCGGATTGAGGTGCGGAAAACACGGGCACGAAAGGTTTGAAAATGCCCGCTTTCTCGCGGGCAATACTTGCCAGATCAGTGCCTAAAAACTCCGCATGATCATAATCTATAGGCGAGATGCCAATTGCGGCTGGTGCGGCGATAACATTGGTCGCATCATAGCGTCCGCCAAGCCCCGTTTCCAAAATTAGAAGGTCTGCTTTTGTTTCGCTAAACAGTAGGAATGCAGCAGCTGTTGTTGCTTCAAAAAAAGATAAGTGCGCCCCCTCATTTGCAGTTCGTACGCGCCCTATAGCTTCCAACAAAATATATTCTTCAACTTGCTGTCCCGCCAATACAATTCTTTCGGTAAAGTTCACCAGATGAGGGGATGTATAGACATGGACTTTCAGGTTTTGCGCCTCAGCCATAGCCCGTAAAAATGCAATGGTTGACCCTTTGCCATTTGTGCCAGCAATATGAACCGTAGGCGGCAATTTGTTTTGAGGATTGCCTAGTTTTTTCAGCACACGTTCAATACGGCCGAGCTCTAGGTCTATTTTTTTGGGGTGCAAAGCTTCAAGCTCTGCAAGGGCTTTGAGCAAAGTTGCGCTGTCTTTGCGGCCCTGCTGCGTCTTAGGCACTGATTACCACCGTATCGGGTGTGCACTTAGTTTTCATGAGGACGGAAAGAATTTTTGCCAGTGTTTTACGCATATCTTTACGCGCAACAACCTGATCAATCATCCCTTTGGCTTGCAAATATTCACTGCGCTGAAACCCCTCCGGGAGTTTTTCGCGAATGGTTTGCTCGATAACGCGCGGGCCTGCGAAACAAATAAGGGCATTGGGCTCGGCTAGATGCACATCGCCAAGCATTGCATAGCTCGCTGTTACACCGCCTGTTGTTGGGTCTGTCAGAACAACAATATAAGGCAGGCTCGCCTCGCGCATTTTTTGCACGCCAATGATTGTACGCGGCATTTGCATCAATGATAATGCACCCTCTTGCATGCGCGCCCCGCCTGCGGCTGTAAAGATGATGAGGGGCAATTTCCGATCAATCGCTTCATTGCAAGCGGTAATAAATGCTTCACCAGCAGCCATACCAAGTGAGCCGCCCATAAAGGCAAAATTTTGTACCAGTACGGCGGTTTTAATGCCTTTAATATTGCCGAGCGCCAAAGCCATTGCATCTTTTCTTTCGGTTTTAGAGCGGGCGGTTTTTATGCGATCAGTATATTTCTTGCTGTCTTTAAATTTTAAAGGGTCAATCGCAACATCTGGCAGATCAAGTTCTTGGTACTCGCCTTGATCAAAAGTGTATCCAAAACGATATTCTGGCCCAATACGCATATGATGCCCAGCAGGCGTAACATGCAGTGCTTGCCCTAAGTCTGTATGGAAAACCATCTCCCCCGACACAGGGCATTTCACCCAAAGATTATCTGGCGTGTTCCGCTTGGTGAAGATTTTTTTCACACCAGGAGGCGTTAATTTTGATAACCAATTCATGGTGGATATTTACCCTTTCATGTGCTGATGAGCAAGAGGCAAATACGCCTTTATATCTTTGGCCTTAGCGTGGCGGCATACGCGCGCCAGCATCTGCGCGTAGATACTCTCCGTTCACATAAACCTGCTCACACATCATGGCAACGAGCTTTGCATATTCTTCCATCGTGCCAAAGCGGGCGGGGAATTGCACATAAGCGCGCAAAGCTTCTTTCACTTCGGGCTTCATTTGCTCGTAAATTGGGGTTTCAAAGAACCCAGGCAAAATCGTGTTGCACCGTATGCCTTCGCGGGCCAAATCGCGCGCAACAGGCAGAGCCATTGACAAAATTCCGCCTTTAGATGCAGCATAGGCCACTTGTCCAATTTGCCCGTCTTGGGCGGCAACGGATGCGGTGTTGATAATAACGCCGCGTTCTCCATCTGGATCAACCCCGTTCAGGCTCATCATGCCCGCAGCGGATTTGGCAACGCACATAAAAGTGCCAATTAAGTTTACATTGATAATCTTACTAAAAAAACCTGCATCATGAGCGCGAATTTTTCCGCTTTTGCGATCTCGTGATGCTGTTTTCATGCCGCCTGCAATGCCTGCGCAGTTGACCATAATGCGCTCTTGGCCATTGGCTAAGCGCACGGTTTCAAATCCCGCGTCAACGCTCTCTTCATTTGAAACATCGACCAGGGCAAATGTGCCGCCGATTTCAGCTGCAACTTTTTTGCCGCGTTCTTCGTTCATATCAAAAATACCAACTTTAACGCCGCGTGCCGCCAAGAGTCGCGCAGTGCCTTCGCCAAGGCCAGATGCGCCGCCCGTTATCACAGCGGTAATATTTGATGACAATTCCATAATAACCTCACATATAAATCCAGGCGACCATATCTTTGTGTTGCCTTGTTCTCAAGCCTGAAATGAGTAAGAAAAACAATTATTTTTAGTTTTCTTCGTTCTCATTTTTGTTTGGCGTTATATCTGGCTCGCCTGGCCAAATAACAATATGCTGTATGTGTTCTTTTTCGGGGATATCAAGCTCGCTATAGGTTTGGTTTTGCACGCTCATACCAACATCGTGAATCGTTTGACGTGATCCGCTGATCAAATGGTGCCAATCAAATAAATTTTTGCCTTCAGCAATTAACCGGTAAGAGCAGGTATGGGGTATCCATCCTAGCGCTTTTATTTTGTCAGCTTTTAATTGTACGCAATCAGGGACAAAAGTTTTACGAGTTTTGTAATTTGCACACTGGCAACTTTGGGAGACAAATAGTTTGCAATGAATATCGGTGACGTAGATAGCGCCCGTATCTTCGTCTTCCATACGCAGACAGCAGCATTTTCCACAACCATCGCATAGACTTTCCCATTCGGAATTGCTCATTTCGCCTAGGGTTTTGGTTTTCCAAAAGGGCTGTGTCATATCTGGTGCCTTAATCATGCCTTAATCATGTCTAATACGTGAAAATGAGTCTGGAAAAACCCATTAATTGAAGTTAAAGAGAGGCTATGGAAACGTTTCGAGCAGATATAAGCGCAGCGAATGATAATCGCAAACGCAAAAGACGCAAATGGGCGGCTGTGATATTCCTAGTTTTGCTTATTGGCGGCTTGATTGGATATTGGCGAGGGCGGGTTTATTTGCTTGATGGGCTCCCTTCCTTACCAGATAAAGAAGCCATGTGGGAGACGAATGTTCTGCCCAATATTACGCTTTTGGATAAAGACGGTGAAGTAATAGGGCACCGTGGGCCATATTACGGACGGCCACTTATGCTCTCTGAAATGCCAAGTTATTTACCAGATGCGTTTTTGGCCATTGAGGACAAACGGTTTTATGAACATAAAGGCGTGGATAAAAAGGCTATTTTTCGCGCGATGGTGGTTAATACCAAGGCGGGTTATAGAGCGCAGGGCGGCTCTACCCTGACGCAGCAACTGGTTCGGAATATGATGCTCACGCGCGAGAAAACTTATAAACGTAAATTCCAAGAAATGTGGCTATCTTATAAAATAGAGCAGGAGCTTACCAAGCCAGAAATTTTGGAACTTTACTTAAACCGCATTGATATGGGCAACCGTTCTTTTGGCGTTGAGGCGGCGGCGCAGCGCTATTTTGGTAAATCGGCGCAAGTCATAAATTTGGCTGAAGCTGCTGTTCTTGCCGCACTTCCCAAAGCGCCCAGTGGATATGATCCAATAAAACACCCAGAAAAATCGAAAGCACGCGCTCATTTGGTTTTGGTTTCAATGATGGAGCAGGGAAAAATATCGCCGCAAGAAATGGCTGATGCCAACTTGAATACGGCAAAGATACTCTCAGGTGAAAACACGTATATAGATGATGATACCATTGGTCATGCTTTTGATCTTGTAGCCGAAAAAGTGCAAGCTTTAGCGGGATCAAAATCTAAAGATTTAATTATCCGTACAACCATTGACCCTAAACTGCAAAAGCTAGCGCTTGAGACTATTGTGACCGTTGTTGATAAATTTCAAGAAAGTAAAAAGGTAAGCGAGGGTGCACTTGTTAGTATTGAAACGGAGACGGGGGCAATTCGTGCGCTTGTTGGCGGCAAAAACTATCAAAGCAGCAAGTTTAATCGCGCAACCCAAGCTTTGCGCCAGCCAGGTTCATCGTTCAAGGCTTTTGTTTATGCTTCCGCGCTTGAGCAAGGATTTACACCAGGAACCGTGCGTATAGATCAGCCCGTTAATATTGGCGGCTGGGCCCCAGAGAATTATTCGCTCCGCTACCGTGGACCTATGACATTGCGCGAAGCCCTTAAGCTTTCGATCAATACAATTGCCGCGCAAGTGGGCGCGGAAATCGGGCCTGATAAAGTTGTTGAACTTGCGCACCGCTTTGGCATAACTACTAAGCTGGGCGCGCATTACTCAATTGCTCTGGGCGCGTCCGAAGTGCATTTGGTTGATATGGCAGCGGCCTTTATGGTTTTTGCCAATGTAGGCCTTCGTTATCGGCCATATATTATTGAAAGCATAACCGATACCAGTGGTAAGTCATTATATATGCGCCGCAAAATATCGCCCGAGCGGGTTTACGCCGCGCCCTATGCACGGCAAATGACGGGCATGCTACGCGATGTTATTGATAGCGGCACGGGTCATGGCGCCCAGCTTGGCAAGCGTCAGGCGGCGGGTAAAACGGGAACCTCTCAAGATTACCGAGACGCATGGTTTATTGGCTTTACGCAAGACTATACAACGGCGGTTTGGATGGGGAATGATGATAATTCGCCAATGCGTAAAATTACAGGCGGGCTATTGCCTGTTGATGCTTGGAAGATGTTTATGCTTAAAGCTCATGAGGGATTAAAATACAGGCCAGTCAATGCACACGACCCATTGATACAATTTATACATGATGAAAAAACCCAGACGTTGGTGAGTTTTTACCAAAATTTGTCAGAAAAATTTATTACGGAGCGTAATTTAGCAAATGGCCTTAATCCGCAAACAGTTTTTGTTGATCATAACCCGTAATCAGCAATATATCCATTATATTCATTATTTTTACCTCAATTTGCGTATATATAATCAGTATATACTCGCAGAGTTCGCGTTCAAACTCTGCCATAATGGACTTGGCACGGTCAAGTGTGCTGTGGAATAGTTCTGGTTGGGTGATGAAAGGTTTTGCATGTCAAAAACCAACAAATATCCTTGCTATTTGTTGAATCCAAACTGGGAACTTTAAAAACCTTAACAGCTTATTAAGTATAATTCTGGCATCTTGTCTAAATATATGCGTGGATTCGCGTAGTGGCATTAAAAGGAAAGAACATGGGTTTCTTTACGGTTATACCATTATTGGTTATTCCTGTTTTGATTTATAACATTATTGCGTGGGGTGGGGCGACCTTTTCTACCGCTGCTGCCGTGCGCGCAAACCTTGATGAAGTGTTTGCTAGCGTGCCTATGGTAAGTGGGGCACAGTGGGTAATCACACCAGGGCACGCACTTGTAACGCTTGGCTTGGTCGTTTTATTCTTCGAACTTTTGAAATCCACGGATATTGGACGCGCAGCAATAATGAACCATGCATTTTCAATGGTGCTATTTATTATCTGCCTTGTTGAGTTCTTAATGCTTGATGCATTCGCAACTTCAGTATTTTTCCTCATTATGCTTATGACACTTATGGACGTTATGGCAGGCTTTATGGTGACAATCGCTAGCGCAAGACGTGACTTTGCTGTCTCTAATGGCGGGTATGGGGAATAGTATCTTTTGTTAAACCTATTCGTGTATAAACCTGCTTAGCACGAATAAAAACAGAATAGGGGCGGCGGGTAAATCTGACGAAACAATGGTATGAACGCCTTAATGACAGACGCTGAGAGATTCGTTGAAATAGCGCGCGGTGATAATTCCTTGTTATCGCTTATGGACGCTTGTCCGTATATATGGGAAAAAAAAGACGGGCGAGAAAAATTTGCTTGGCAAAACGGAAAAAACGCGACTGAGTTGTTTTGCGCGAAAGCTGAAAATATACCTGAAAGTCTGAACGGGTTTTTAGCGCGTATTTGCGACGAGGGCGTGTCAGCCCGTAAACGAGTCTTTAAATCATTAAATTGGAATGGTGCAAAATTTAAAATTGATTACCAAATTAGAACATTTAACGGGCGCAATATCTGGGTTGAAGAACGCGGTGTACGCCTTAATGGTGACAGTAAAAATCCAACCAAAATATTAGGGGTTCTTACCAATATACAAAACCGTAAAACGCGCGAAGAACAAGCGGGATATCACGCTAGCTTTGACAGCCTTACTGGAATGTGGAACGCGTTGCGTATGCGCGAGGGCCTAACCCATATGCTTGGATTTTCACGCCGTTATGATCGTCAATCTGCCTATATAGTTTTTCGCGTCACTAACTTGAAAGACATCAATGCCACCTATGACTATGGAGCGGGCGATAGACTCTTGCACGCTATTGCTAAGCGCTTGACGAATGGCATGCGCTCTCCCGATATCTCCGCCCGTGTTGATGGTTCATCTTTTGGTTTGGGCATGTTTGATTGTGATGGTGCGCAAATGGAAATGATTGCTGCTCGCATTGGAAAAATTTTAAACGGTAGTCCTTATGGGAGCCCATATGGAGATTTATACGCAGAATTTGCCGTTGGCGGGTGTGCGCTTTCACAAAAATCGGTGAGCGCTACAGATGCTATGGAGCAGGTGTATACGGCCCTTAGCCATAGCGAGAACAGGCAAGGTGCGTTTGTGGCTTTTTCGGAATCGCTTCCAGACTTGAAGCCACGACAAAGCATTAAAGACTTAACCCGCGATGATATTATCAGAGCTTTGAATGAGCGCCGTATCACCTTGGCGTTTCAGCCAATAGTGTGCGCAAAAACCCGTGATATACATCATTATGAATGCTTGCTTCGTTTGCGCAAGGATGATGGGGAAATGGTCTCTGCAGCTGAGTTTATCATGGCGGCAGAACGTCTTGAATGTGTGCACCTTCTAGATCGACGCGCACTTGAAATTGCTGGCAGGGCCTTGCAAGAGCATAACCATATCCAGCTTGCCCTTAATGTCAGCGCGGCAACAGTGCAAAATACGGATACGGCAAATGCTTATCTTGCCGCTGTGAGGGCGCTGGGCAAAGATACTGGGCGGGTTATAATAGAAATGACGGAAACTGTAGCACTAGATGATCCTGCAATGGCGAGCCGTTTTTCTGTTGAGGCACGGGCTATGGAATGTCGTTTTGCTATCGATGATTTTGGGGCTGGCTATACGACTTTCAAAAACCTTATGGCTATTAAAGCGGATGAGATAAAAATTGATGGTAGTTTTATTCGGGATTTGTCTCTAACGCCTCATAAGCAAATGTTTGTACGTATGATTGTTGACTTTGCCCAGACATTTTCGGTGAAAACTGTGGCCGAAATGGTAGGCTCGCGTGAAGACGCAAATTTACTCACGAACCTTGGCGTTGATTATCTGCAAGGCTATATGTTCGGGCTTCCTAGTCCTGTACCCTTAAGTACCAATATGGGCAGTATGCGAAAAACAACTGCAAAATAGATATTTTGCCCCAATCGGGTCATAGTTCTGCGTTTTCATCTCGTTATGAAAGTCTTTGGCTATATGAGCATGGCCATGTTTGCGCTATGTTTTCCAGCTTTTGCTATGGTTTGCTATGATTAAGCCTGTAGAAAAACGAAAAGCAAAGGAAGTCCCCTAGTGGGAGGGTGTTATGATGAGTATAAATGAGCGAGATGTAAGGAGAAATGTAAAGGCGAGCATAAAATTTGCGATCTGGCGTGAATTTTTCTTGCAATTATGCCCATAAGTGCGTTTTAATAAACGTTTAAATAATGAGGACAACCAATGAGCATACCAAATAGTTCATCAAAAGCAGCATGGACGCCCTCTAGCTGGCGCAGTAGGCTCGCTAAGCATATTCCAGATGATTACCCCGATCAGGCGCATCTTGATAGTGTTTTAGAGACCCTGAGCGGGTATCCGCCTTTGGTATTTGCGGGTGAGGTTCGCCGCCTCAAAAACCGCCTTGCCGATGTGTCTATGGGCAAAGCTTTTTTGATGCAGGGCGGGGATTGCGCTGAGAGCTTTCGCGAGTTTCATCCTGACAATCTGCGCGACATGTTTCGCGTCATGATGCAAATGGCCGTTGTGCTAACCTATGGTGGGGGCAAGCCCGTAGTGAAATTAGGGCGCATAGCTGGACAATTCGCCAAGCCGCGCAGCTCTGCTATCGAGACCCGCGATGAAATAACGCTGCCTAGTTATCGGGGTGATAATATCAACGGCATGGAATTTAGCAAAAAGGCGCGTACGCCCGATCCCGAGCGGCTTTTGAAAGCATATGGGCAGTCGGCAGCCACCCTTAATCTTTTGCGGGCTTTCTCGACGGGTGGCTATGCGAATTTAAACAATATCCACAAATGGACGCTTGGCTTTGTGAGCGAGAGCGAGCAAACGCAAAAATACGGTGAGCTGTGCGATAAAATATCCGAAGCTATGGATTTTATGGCTGCTTGCGGGGTTACGCCCCAGAGCACGCCGCAAATGGCCTCGACTGAGTATTACACCTCCCATGAAGGGCTTTTGCTCGGTTATGAGCAAGCTATGACCCGCATTGATAGCACGTCTGGGCGTTGGTATGATACATCCGCGCATCTGTTATGGATTGGTAATCGCACCCGCTCTTTGGGCGAGGCGCATGTGGAATTTTGTAAGGGCATTGAGAACCCTATAGCTATTAAAATTGGGCCTGAGCTTGGCAGTGATGAGCTTATCCAGCTCCTTGATGTTTTAAACCCGAGTAATGAAGCGGGGAGAATTACGTTAATCGCTCGTTACGGCGCAGACCAAGTGGCCAAGGAATTGCCTATGTTGGCGCGGATTGTAAAAAAAGAAGGCAAAAATGTGGTATGGTCTTGCGATCCGATGCATGGCAATACGCTAAAAACCAAGTCTGGTTATAAAACCCGGCCCTTTGATCGGATATTGCTAGAAGTGAAAAACTTCATGCGGGTTTTGCATAGTGAAAACTGCTGGCCAGGTGGGGTGCATTTTGAAATGACGGGGCAAAACGTCACCGAATGCATTGGCGGGGCGAAAGCCGTGCGCGAAGAAGATTTATCTTCACGTTATCACACCCATTGCGATCCGCGCCTCAACGCTGATCAGTCTTTGGAACTTGCCTTTTTAATCGCTGAGGAATTGCGCGCGGCAAGGGCGGCAAAGCCTGCGATTGCTGTATAAAAAAACCGCCCAGAAAAATTTGAGCGGTTTTTATTCAAACGATAAGGCTTTTATTAAAGGTCTTTGTTTGATGCAGATGGTTTGAATTGCATGCCTGTTTTGGCTTTGCTCATCATCATCTTACCTGTTGCAGGGTTGCGCATTTCGCGGGCAGGGCGGTGCTTGGCGATAAATTTGCCAAAACCTGGCATATTGACTTCATTGTTGTTTTTTAACTCGCCAATAATTGTGCCAGCAAACGCTTCAAAAAACTCGGCCGCTTGTGCTTGAGTACAATTACATTTTCCAGCCACCGTGCCGATCATTTCTTTTTTATTCATTAGAGACTCCAAATTATTTTCGTTCCGCCCCGATTGCGCGGAATCATTACATGCATAATGTTACTATTATTCGTTAATACAAGGTTAAAACCCACGCTATATGCAGCTTTTTCACATATATTAGGTTAGATGGTGTGGATTAATTACTTTATCCATAGCATGATCCATAGCATCATAGCTGCGATTTGGTATTCTGCGAGGATCGTTTTTGTCGTTCTGACATGAAAAATCCTTTGCTTTTCCTGTCAGGGCAAAAAAATAAAGTTAACAAATTATGTAATTAATCCACGCCCTAGATGTATGGCACCTGTATTAGATGGTATTAAACTATCATCTCAAGAGAAGGAAGTATTATAGGACAAGTATTACACGGCAGAGTTACAACAGCGGCAAGAGGCGGCAAGAGTAAGAGTTTTGCCGATAACCGCGCTATGGATAAACTGTAAGCCTGTTTTGCATTTACGTCTTCTTATAATTGCGATAGAGATTTCATGAATTCAGTACAGGCTTATTCCATGCAAAAATCACATTTTTTCAATCATATCAAATCAGAACTAAAAGACATTCAGGCGCAAGGCCTTTATAAACGTGAGCGACTGATTACAAGCCCACAAGGTTCTGAAATATCTGTAACCGATGACGGATGCACACGTGATGTTTTAAATTTTTGCGCCAATAATTATTTAGGACTTGCTGACCACGAGGAGCTTATAGAAGCGGGCATTGACGCGCAGGCTGAATTTGGGTTTGGTATGGCGAGTGTGCGCTTTATTTGCGGCACCCAGACAGTTCACAGGGATTTGGAAAAGACCATAGCGGACTGGCTTGGCTATGAAGACAGTCTTCTTTATGCGGCCTGTTTTGACGCCAATGGCGGGGTATTTGAACCGCTACTTGGGAAGCAAGACGCGATTATATCTGATAGCCTCAATCATGCATCTATTATCGACGGTGTGCGTTTGTGTAAAGCTATGCGGTATAGATACGCCAATTCTGAGATGGCGGATTTGGAAGAGCAGCTTAAGCAAGCCCGTAGCGATGGAGCCCGTCATATCCTTATTGTGACGGACGGAGTGTTCTCAATGGATGGGTATATAGCAAAACTGCCAGAAATTTGCGATCTTGCGGATAAATATGGCGCCCTGACCATGGTCGATGATTGCCATTCGACGGGCTTTATGGGCAAAGGCGGGCGCGGCACGGCGGAACACACGGGCTGCCTTGGCCGCATTGATATTCTCACGGGCACACTGGGCAAAGCGCTTGGCGGGGCTATGGGCGGGTTTACCTGCGCCAGCCAAGACGTTGTCGATATGCTCAGGCAGCGCTCGCGGCCTTATCTATTCTCTAACTCTCTGGCGCCGTCCCTGGCAGGGGCCAGCCTGAAGGCCATAGACTTAGCAAAAAACGGCGATGATTTGCGAGCGCAATTATTTGATAATGCCAAACGTTTTCGCGCGGGTATGGAGAGGGCTGGCTTTACCTTGCAACAAGGCGATCACCCGATTATTCCTGTTATGCTTGGCGATGCGCAGCTCGCGCAAGACATGGCAGCGAAACTTATGGACGCGGGTATTTATGTCACTGGATTTTTCTTTCCTGTTGTCCCCAAAGGCAAAGCCCGCATTCGCACCCAAATGAGCGCAGCGCATACATCTGAGCAGATAGACAGAGCCATTACGGCGTTCACTAAGGTGGGCAAAGAGTTAGGGGTGATATGATGGATACTTATTGTTCCCCGCGCATACCAAAAGGCATGATGAAAGCTCTCGTCAAAGCCAAACCCGAAGCCGGGCTTTGGATGCAAGATGTGCCTGTACCAAGCATAGCGCCCAATGAAGTACTGATAAAAATTCACAAAACCGCGATTTGCGGCACGGATATGCACATTTATAATTGGGATGAATGGGCTCAGAAAAACATCCCTGTGCCTATGGTGGTTGGCCATGAATATGGCGGCACGATTGCGGCTATTGGCTCGACGGTGAAGCGGGTAAAGATTGGTGAGCGTGTATCGGGAGAGGGGCATGTGGTTGGACATGTATCGCGCAATGCGCGGTCAGGGCGCTACCATCTCGACCCGCTCTCCAAAGGGATTGGTGTGAATCTACCAGGTGCTTTTGCGCAATATCTGGCTCTGCCAGAGTTTAATGTCATTCCGCTAAAAGACAATCTGCCTATGGATATTGCCGCAATTTTAGACCCACTTGGCAATGCTATCCATACGGCGCTGAGTTTTGACCTTGTCGGCGAAGATGTGATGATTACGGGCGCGGGGCCTATCGGTATTATGGCAGCGGCAGTGGCTCAACGCGCAGGCGCGCGGCGCATCATGCTCACCGATATCAATGACTGGCGGCTGAACCTTGCCAAAAAAGTCGCGCCCAGTGTGCGCACGGTCAATGTCTTGAAGCAACACCCGCGCGAGGTCATGTATGAAATGGGCCTCACTGAAGGATTTGATGTAGGGCTAGAAATGAGCGGTAAACAATCCGCTTTTGACGGCATGATTGACCTAATGATTATGGGCGGCAGTGTGGCCATGCTCGGTATTCCCTCAAAACCTTTCCCCGTAGACTTGGGTGCAATCGTGTTCAAATCCCTGACCTTAAAAGGAATTTATGGTCGCCAAATGTATGAAACCTGGTATAAAATGCTGGCTATGCTTGACAGTGGATTGGATATAAGCGGTGTTATTACCGATCATTTTGCTGCGGCAAAATTCCAAGATGCGTTTGATTTAATGTTGACGGGGAAAGCTGGGAAAGTGATATTGGATTGGACGGGGGTTTAATCATCAGCCTTGGTATTTTGTGGCGATTAGTAACCTTGAAATAAAACACAAAATCCGTATTGCGGCATCTCATAATTTGGATAGTGAAAGACAATTTGGATAGTGTAAGACTCTGAGTATAATAATTATAAAAAATATTACCCACAATTTATAAATGTTTTTTTTAACAAAAAGATATGCAATCATTCATCGTAGAGTGTCAAGAAAAAGTAGATGAGATGAAAATGAAAGCAAAACATGAAAAAAAGAACTAAAGCGCCATCGCAACGACAACTGCAAGCTGGGGCACTTATTCGCCGGGCTTTGGTGGATATACTTGCGCGGGAGGATTTTCGGGATCCAGATTTGTTTGATGTATCCGTGACGATATCCGAAGTGCGCACAACGCCAGATTTGAAGCATGCACGGGTCTATGCTGCGCCTTTAGGCGGTAAAAACAGCGCGGACGTTATTGCAGCGCTTAACCGCGCGTCGAAATTTTTACGCGGGAAATTAGGCCGCGAGCTTTCCATGCGCTCCACCCCCGCTTTGCGTTTTGAAGAAGACACAATTTTTCAACAAGCCAGCGATTTGCAAGAACTGCTAAATCTCCCAGAGATAGCCAGAGACCTTAAAGCAGACCAAGAAAAATAGGCCGTGAAATCTGTAGACAAGCAAAAAGTCTAAGCTTTTACTATTATGTCTCCACGGCGAGCATCAGTGCTAATCGTGTTTAAGGGATTGTGCTGTTTTTCGAGCAAAGTGACTAATGGCGCGCCGCGTGTCACTCCATGTCCCTGAAAACTGTGCATCGTAAAGATCTGTTGCAAACCAAGCATACGTTGTTGAGCCAGAGTCTTTACCATCAACAACAAGGTTTGCTTCAAAACCCGCACCCCCAAGACCATAACTTTCATAGCTTAGGGATGGAAATTTGGTTCGTTGGTAAAATGTTGGTCGTGTAGGCTGAACATTTTTTAAGATCACGTTTAAAACAGCGTCTGCATCATCACTTATAGCAATGCCGTGCTTGCTAAGTTGTTTTCCCAGTTTAGTTTTTAGGTGTTCAGCTAGGTGGTTCAGATCGCGTTCTCCGTAAAAGCCGTGTCCTTCAAAACCATCTCTGTAATTATGGGGACGATGCCTTAAGTTTTTAGAAAGATGGTTGGCGCGATAAATAAGATCATCACTTAAAACCACATTTATACGCACTGCCCTTATAGGCGTATTAATGGCAGACGTGTTAACGGCAGACGTGTTAATGGTTGATTTAAATCTCCTAGAGCTATCAGCCAAAGCCGTCTGGCTCAAGCTTGCTAGTGTAAAGCCAGCTATTAATGCTGTGGCAATGAATTGTTTTTTTATAATGAGTTGTTTTTTCATGTGTCCTACACGTGTAGCGCTTCTTGGATACAAGTATGACACAAAACTATATCTTATGCAATTGCATAGAGCCTCAATACCGTGAGGCCTTATCCTGGCCGGAAAACATCAACCAATACACCCACGACATTTGCTGCTTTTTGTGCTTGGCCAACATAAGCGTCGACTTGGCCGCGTTGCATCGTGCGGCTAACACTGATGATTTTACCACTTAAGTTGACGGTTTGCGTGGTGACAGTTAGAATCTTAGCGCTGGTATCAAGGGCTGCATCGGTAATTTTTAAGGGAACCGTAGCAACCTTATAGGCTCCTTTTCCTGTATAATAAGCACCTTTTCCAGCCATTTTTCCCGTTTTATAGACACCTTTTCCAGTGACTTTTCCTGTTTTTATCACGCCTTTGAAGGGCAGGGAGGCGACTTTTCCTGTGGTTTTTACAATGGCTCCTGTGGTTTTTACAACGGCGCATCCACCAAGTACAGAGGCCGCGCCAACGAGAATGATAAGTTTTGAAAACATGTGCATGATAATCTCACGGTTGGTTATGAAGGCAACCTTGTATATGTACCCTTAATTGTAGGTAAAGCACAAATGGTTTTCACAGGTTTTTATGGGGTTTTTGCAGTAGGCTATTATTTGCCTTCGGTTCTCCAGGCCCAAAGCAAAGCAATCATCATCAACAAAAAATAAAACCAACCAGGGCCATAAGGTGTGCGCTTTGAATTGGTCACGTCATAGCGATTATTGCCCACTAAATTCGCGGTTTTTGCGTTGGTTTTTGCCCCTGATTTCCCTTTACGGAAATTGGGTATAGTGGCAGGGCTATTTGTCCAGAAACTCCCGCCGCCACTGGCTTTGGTAAGGGGGGCCAAGATATCGGCGCTGGGCACGATATGTTTGTACTCGCGCGGGTTAAGAGCGCCAGCAGCGGCAATAACGGATAACCCCCCAAGACCACCAGTGCTAACACGGTAAGCACCTTGGTTTTCCGTTTTAAATGTGCCGCTAAAATGCCCAGAACCAACCCGCCGCAAATCAAGGGTTTTTGACTGTCCATCTGGGAGAAGAATTTTAATTTTTTCTGTTTTGTCATTGAGTGAGAACTGGTCAATTTTCATAACACCATTTTCGATGTGCGCTTCTAATCTATCCGCTTCCAAATCAGGTTCGCTCATAAGCCAATGGGCGAGGCGTTTGAACATTTCTCTATATGGGCCGCCGCCTTTATGATCTTTGGACCAAAGCCAAGCTTGGTCAGACATCAATAGGGCAACGCGGCCTTTCTCGACCTTATCCAATATAAGCAAGGGATTGTTATCCCCATCTACCATTAAAACATCACCGCTAATAATTTCTGCCATAATGGAGCGGTACCAAGGCCCCCAAGTATCGGATATTGTGCCATTAAAACTTGATGTAATCGGGTGCCGTTTGCCTTTATCATTTAGTTTTGGCTTATAGATACCCGTGTTGATCTCGCCAGTCGGGCGGGCTGGAAGTACGGCCATGAGCGGGGAGTGGGCAAGGCTCTCCTCACCTGCAAAGGCGGGGCCTGTTGCCACCAATAGCGCGCCGCCATCTTCTACATATTGGGCAATATTTGCAATATAATACGGGTTGAGTATTGAAACAGAGCGTCCATGTTCACTGACTGAACGTTGCCTAAATTGGTCAAAAACAACCAAATCAAATTCGGTAATTTTTTCTTCAAACAGTTCTGCCTGCGGAAACCTTATAAGCGAAAGCTCATACGGGCGAGCATTGGTGGTTTTCTTGCCTGGGTTGGTTAAAATTGTAAACTGTACCAAATCAACGGATGGATCAGATTTTAAAAGATTACGCCATGCCCTTCCACCCCTATGAGGCTCACCCGTAATCAGTAAAACGCGCAATCGATCCCGAACACCTGATATTTCGGCAACCATGAGATTGTTGAGGGGGGTGAGTTCCCCGTCTGCGGTTTCCGTCAAAATTTCAACCGTATTGATACCGCGTTTTTCAATTTTGAGCGGAACAGATATTCTATCGCCAATAATAGCATTGAAGCGTGCAATAACATTGCCGTTTTGGCGAATTTCCAAAGGGGCGCGCTCGCCTTCATGACCTGGATCATCAATACGAATTTCAAATATGGCTTGCTCACCAACAAGACCATATTTTGGTGTGACGAGGGTTTCTAAGCGGCGGTCACGGGCATTTTTTTCTCCAATGATTAGCGCGTGAAATGGTACGCCTTCAGGCAGGATATTCTCCACGGAATTTGGCATGTCATGGACTTGTCCATCTGTGATTGCTATGACGCCAGAGAGGCGATCTGCTGGAATTTTGCCAAGTTCATTGATCAGGACTTGGATGAAATGTGTGCCATCATCTCCTGACATTACGGGCACTGTGATGATTTCTAAATTTTCCAGCGCACCAATTTTTTTACGCACCGTGTCTGCTATGATTTTGGCAACGTGTTCGCGGCTCCCAATTTGCATGCTTTGTGTTTGGTCCACAAGAACAAGAGCTATATCGGGTAGGGGGGTGCGCTCTTGCAAAAGCTTTTGAGGGTTAAGCAGTGCGCCGCATAAAATTAAAGCGGCGATTGAACGCAGAATAAGGCTTTTAAGTCCGCGCCATTGGCCAAATCCAGCGGCAATAAGGGTAAGCACGGTCAAAGCTGTGATGACCCATATGGGTAAAAGTGGATCGATGGCAAAGGAGGAATTCATTTACGGCTCCTCTTTTGGGTTTTGGTCTGGCGCTTTGTTTTGGCGCGCGTCTGGGGTACCACTAAGGCGACGAATAAGGATTGCCGCGTGTACTTGGTCGGCTTTGTAATTCCCTGATAGCACATACATAGCCAGGTTCACACCAAAGCGAAAGGCAAATTCGCGCTGCCGTGGAATGTCTTGCTCTATCACGGCCAGTGTCCTGCCTTTTTTGTCTTTTGCCCATGCCGCAGCCCAATCATTAGAGCCAACAATAACGGCGCTTACGCCGTCACGTGCACTGCCGCGCTGATCGGCTTCCACCCAAATTTTACCATCGGCCCAGCGCCCAGCATAAACCTGTATCAGGTAAAAAGACTTGGTGATGACATGGTCTTTACTCGGTGGGGCAAGGCGGGGAATATCCAAAGACTTTGACAAAACGGCAAGCCCTGGATGGGTTTTATTGCCAAGCAGTTTACGTCTGTCCGCATCTTGGGTATCGAAAACGATCGTGCCGCCAGTTGCCATATATCTATTTAAATTTATGTTTGCTTTTTCGCTCAATGGTTTTTCGTTGCGCTGCACGGGCCAGTATAAAAATGGGTAATAGGAGAGCTCGTCATTTTCAATGTCGATACCACGGGCTCCTTTTGGCTCAATAGTCGTGCGCCGCGTAAGCTCGGCTGCCAAGCCCTCAAGTCCAGCTTTACTCATCTTGTCGATTTTGGTATTTCCTGTTATGACATAGGCCAGATATAAATCCAAAGCGTCTAGTTTTTTGCCGTGTTCTTGCGCGCGTGCATCGCTTGAATTTATAGAGACTAAGCTAAGGGCTATTATTAGTATTGCTGCGTTTTGTGCGCCTGTAAATGTGTGTTTGAGCCGGCCTGATGCGAGCAAGGACATCAATACATCAAGAGAAAACAGAAGCGCGGCCAGCCCCAATAAAAACCCGCTCAGGGATTTAGGCTTTTGGGTGCCATAGCGAGCAACGTTCATGCCTTTCATGCCTTTGGCATCAAGTTTTGTATATAGGCTTGGCTCTTTAACGACATTAAGTGCGGCGCGGCGCATGCCTTGGCGATAGAGACCAGGCGGATTGTTGGTGCTTGAGACTGTGCTCGCAAAATCTGCATCGGCAATTGTGGCAATGCCTGAAGGCGGGCTACCGAGCTGGCCAAATCCGTTTAAAGTACGCTCGGCGCTCCAATCGCCGCCTGTCTTGGTTTGCTTGGAAACACTGGCACGAGCCAATGGCAGTATCCGTTTAAGCATCTGTACATAAAGCCCTGAGAGAGGCAAAGATGACCAATCAGGGCCAGCCGTTACATGGAACAAAACAATGCGTCCGCGCCCTAAGGGCGCAGAGGTAATCACTGGCGATCCATCCACTAGCCGCGCCCATGTGTGCGCATCGGTTTCAGCGCCTGGTCTTGCCATAA
Source organism: Robiginitomaculum sp. (assembly GCA_965224735.1). Classification (GTDB taxonomy): domain Bacteria; phylum Pseudomonadota; class Alphaproteobacteria; order Caulobacterales; family Maricaulaceae; genus Robiginitomaculum_A. The sequence continues at coordinate 1,048,908 of OZ245059.1, forward strand.
GCTGTTTTGTAACGGTGATTTCCTCATTGAGTTTAAGGCCGAAGAACGGACTTTCTTGGGCAAAGGGGGCGAAGCCTTGTGGCCCTTCCCATGCGAGTGCGCCGTCAAGATCGCGGCCTCCAGCGCGTATAGCAACAGGAAGAAGTGCGTCCGTACGTTTAGCAAGCTTTGGCCCCGCAAAGCGGATTAACAGTCCGCCTTCTTCGACATAGGTTTTAAGGGCGGGGCTCTCGGTGCGGGCTGTATCGGTCATAATAATAATGGCTGGCGAAACGGCTAAAAGCTGATCGAGATCTCCTTGGTAAATATCGGCATTGGGGGCTAAAGCTTTTTCGATATAAAGCCATTCGGAGAGAAGTGGTTGGATATTCTCGTCACTGCCTTTTAAAAGGCCAATTAGTGGGCGCCCCCAGCTATCATCAAGTAAGGTAATTGCACCAGCCGAGTTATGCCCTTCGGCTTTTATTTGTGAAACTTGAGAGCGCAGTTCGGACGGCATGTCAAAATCTGCTTCCGCTGTTTTTTCTCCTGCCGCAAACCGAATATCAGCGCGTGCCAAAACCTGCCCGCTCGGCCCGTAAGCGACGGCGTTAAATGCACGCAGGTTATCCGTATAAGGACGGTGCCAAAACGAGCGAAAGCCATTTGCAGTTTCTTCGGTTTTTCCAGCAATTAAGGGGCTGTTTTCTGAAGCGGGCAGGTAAATTTTTCCTGATTTCAAAACGCGTGTTAGGCTGTTATCTGGGCCGTAACGAAGACCATCAGACAACCAGAATATATCTGCGCCAGATAAATCTTGTTTTTTTAAGGTTTTTGCTAATTGTACCCGGTTTGGGGCAAAGGGAAGAGGGCGCAAAGTTTTAATGCGTTTGAGGGCTTGGACTGCTGGGACAAAACCTATGGTATTTTTCCCGCTAGGATCAACACTTGTGTAAATGGCCGTTTTTAAATTGTTTGATAGAGCGTGCTGAATTTGCGCTTCTGATTCACTTAATATAGCCCCCCAATTCCCAGCTGCGGCCCAGCTATTATCGATGATAAGAACGGCAGGCTTATTGCTATCGACATTTGGTTTAAACAATATGGGTTTGGCCAGCGCTATTGCGAGGATCGCGCCAAGTAAAAGGCGGAACAATAAAAGCCATGGCGGGGTGGATTGTGGTGTTTCTTCTTCCTTTTTCACATCATGTAAAAGACGCAAGGGCGGGAATATTTGCTGGCGCGGGCGAGGCGGCGTAATACGTAAAACCCACCAGATAATTGGCAAAATTAACAGCCCAAAAAGCGCAAGCGGTTCCAAAAATGTGATGGGCCCAAATTCCATTATTTATTCTCTTCGTGTGATAAAGCTTGGTATAGCGCGCTCAGGGCATGTGTGGTGGGTTTATCTGTCGTGTGGGTTACCAGTGCCCAGCCAAGGCGCCTGGCTGTGCTGGCGAGTGCTTGCTCGTGTGCTTTGAATTTTTTAACATACTCATCGCGTGTTGCTTCGGCTCGGCCTAAAATGAGTGGTAAATTCTCGCGCAACCGACCAGGTGCAAAGAGCTGTGTGCGGCCTTTAAAAGGAAAATTGCGCTCGGCAGGGTCTACGATATGTAACAACACGCCGCGTGCAGGGCGTGCGGACAGTTTTGATAAACGCTCTCGCCATACATCTGTGCTTTCTAAAAAATCAGATGCGATAACAAGCCGGGCATGGGCGTTGAAATCAGCGCTAAGGGATTTGGTTCCCCCAGGCGAGGTGGACAGCTTATAAGCAATGCGCTCAATGCCAAATCTTCCCGTATGAGGGCGCTCGCTCATGCCAAGCACAGCACAGCGCTCGCCCGCACGCATTAATAGAGAAGAGAGCGCCATCATTAAGACACTGGCTCTGTCTTTTTTGGTTGGTAGGTCTTTATGGGAATGCCAGTTCATGCCTTGGCTAGCATCGCGCCACATCCACACGGTATTGGCTGCTTCCCATTCGTTCTCACGGACATAATGATGGTCAGAGCGCGCCGATCTGCGCCAGTCAATTTGGCTTGCTGTATCGGAGTAGGTGAAATCGCGATACTGCCAAAAAGTTTCACCAGCGCCTGAGCGCCTGCGGCCATGTACGCCTTGGGCAACAATAGCCGCAACCCGCTCCGCCTCGGCCAGCAAGGCAGGATAACCCGAGGCGAGGTTTTCCGCTTCGCGCCTTAAATCAAGGGTATGAGGACTTGCAATAGGCAAAATTATCCAGCGTGCTCAGTTAGTTTTTTGATAAGGCTATCAATGGTTAGTCCATCGGCCCGTGCGGCAAATGTAAGTGCCATACGGTGTTTCAAGACAGGGGAAGCCAAAGCAATCACATCATCAATAGAGGGAGAAATACGGCCATCTAGTAAGGCACGGGCACGGGTGGTCAGCATCAGAGCCTGACCTGCACGGGGGCCAGGGCCCCAAGCAACGCTGTTTTTGACAAAATCAAATTCGGACTGATCAGGCCGAGCGCTGCGCACGAGACGCAATATTGCATTGACTACCTGCTCGCCAATAGGCATGGCGCGGACAAGGTTTTGCATATCTTGCAACTGTTTTGGTGTGATGGCTTTTTTTGCGATTGCGATTTTGGTGCCCGTAGTCGCAATAAGAATTTTGCGCTCTGTGTCTTGTTTTGGATAACCAACATCAATTTGGAACAAAAACCTATCCAGCTGCGCTTCGGGCAGAGGATATGTACCCTCTTGCTCAATTGGGTTTTGGGTGGCAAGAACATGAAATGGCGCAGGCAAATCGTGGCGCGCGCCTGCTATGGTGACAAATTTTTCTTGCATAGCCTGCAAAAGCGCAGATTGGGTACGCGGGGAGGCGCGGTTAATCTCATCAGCCATTAAAAGCTGGCAAAACACTGGGCCAGGCAAAAACCGAAAAGAGCGTTTACCTTTGGCAGTTTCTTCTAGCACTTCTGAACCGATAATATCGGCAGGCATAAGGTCGGGCGTAAACTGGATGCGCTTTCCCTCCAGTCCCATAGAGGTAGAGATGGTTTCCACCAAGAGAGTTTTGGCAAGGCCTGGTACACCAACCAACAATGCGTGCCCGCCTGAGAGCAGGGCGGCTAGGGTCAAATCAATGATTTTTTCTTGCCCGATAACAACTTGCCCAATGGCTGATTTCACAGCCGTTAGTTTTGCGGCTGCATTTTCCAGTTTTGTTTCCAATGTGGAAGTGCTCATAAGTCTCTCTTCTCTTTTAATTTCTATGGGCTATGTTTAAGCTATAGAAGTAAAAGCGCAAAAGGATTCTTGCACGTGGTGACATTAAATTCTGGTAAAACCGAAAATTCTGGTAAAACCGATATGGAGGCATTGATAAAGGCTGTTAAGGCGGCTGGTGATGGTGCCTTGCCTGTAGATAAATGGCATCCAGAGTTTTGCGGCGCAATGGATATGATCATTCGGCGTGATGGAACATGGCAGCATGAAGGGACAATAATAACGCGCAAGTCTTTGATTAAATTGTTCTCAAAGGTTTTGCGTAGGGACGATGACGGAGAAACTTACCTGGTTACTCCCGTGGAGAAAATAAAAATTAAAGTGGATGTGGCACCGTTTTTGGCAGTGCGCGTTGATATAAAGAACAAAGGGAAAAGCCAGCGCTTGTTTTTTACAACCAATGTTGGTGATGTGGTTGAACTTGGTCCTGATCATAAATTAGGCGTTCTTACGGACAGCATAACAGGTGCCCCAATTCCGCTTGTTCATATTCGGGGTAATTTACAAGCCCTGCTAAGTCGTCCGGTTTTTTATGAACTTGTTGAAGCGGCGATTGAATCGGATGATAGACTGGGTGTTTATAGCGCGGGGCTGTTTTTCCCGCTTGGCGAGAAGAGAGCGCATAATGTTTAGTCCCTATCTTGAAGACCCATTGATTGCAAAAATTCAAAGTGTTTTACAGCCTGTCGAAATGGTTGATGATACGCATATTCCAAAGCGCGAAGGACAACGGCAAGCGTCTGTCCTCATGCCGCTGGTGCGTAGGGATGAATGGCAGATTTTGTTTACCCGAAGACCTATGCATATGAAAAAATATCCAGGGCAAATTGCCTTTCCAGGCGGAGGGATTGAAGCAGGCGAGAGTCCGCGCCAAGGCGCTTTGCGCGAGACCCATGAAGAGATCGGAATAGCCGAAGAAAATATTTTTATACTTGGCCGTCTGCCGTCCTTTAATGCTGTGTCTGAATATCGGATTACGCCTTTTATTGGCTTGCTTAATCCACAAGTAGAAATCGTACCAGATCCTGGGGAAGTGGACGAAGTTTTTGAAGCCTCATTTTCATTTTTTATGAATAAAAATAACCATATAGAAAGACATGTTGAATTTGATGGACAGACACATACCCTGTTTGATATGCCGTGGCCAAGTCAAGATAATATCACACATCATATATGGGGTATGACGGCTATGATGATCTATAGACTATATCAAAAATTAGGGCAATTAAAGGCATGAAATTAAACCCGAAACACCATAATTGGCTTGGCGGAAAACCTGTATTGCGAGTGTTTGAAGCGTTATCTGAAGGGCAGGCCCGCTTCGTTGGTGGCTGTGTTCGCAACGCGCTGTTAGGCGTGCCTGTTTCTGATTATGACATCGCCACAACGCTAGAGCCAAAGGCCGTTTCCAGGGCTTTGAAATCGGCAGGGATTGCTGTGCATGAAACTGGATTATCCCACGGCACATTAACAGCAGTAGCGGATCATGAAGTGTTTGAAATTACCACTTTGCGCCGCGATGTTTCTACGGACGGGCGGCGGGCTAACGTCGCATTTACCAAGGACTGGGCCGAGGATGCCCAGCGCCGTGATTTTACTATTAATGCGCTTTATTGTGATTTGGAAGGCAATATTTTTGATCCGTGTGGGCAGAGCCTTGCTGACATAAAAGCAAAGCGCCTTCGTTTCGTTGGTAGTGCCAAGGGGCGCATCAAAGAAGACTATTTACGAATATTGCGCTATTTTCGGTTACAAGCACAGTATTTTGATACCGAAATTATGGACAAGGAAGCGCTCAGTGCCTGCCGTGAATTGAAAACTGGCTTGAAAAAATTGTCTGCCGAACGTATCTGGTCTGAAGTTAAAAAACTCCTCGCTACGCCTGCACCTTTTCGCACAGTTAATGTGATGCTGGTTAACGGGATTTTAGAAATACTTTTGCCCGAAGCGAGTAATAGTGAAGGGCTACAGCTGATTTGTGAGCTAGAGATGGAGATGGGGCTTGCGGTCGACCCATATTTTCGCTTGATGGCGATGAGCGCGCGCGATGAATTTGCTATGGCAGGGCTGTGCAGACGTTTGAAAATGTCCAAGAAAGAAAAAACACGCCTGATGCAATGGGCGGGGGATCAAACTGCACTCAAACCGAGCCTACCCGAGAAAGATTTGAAAATAGCGATTTATAAAGCTGGACGGCAAACGGCGATTGATAGAGCCTTGCTGCGCGCGGCGGGGGCGAGCGAGTCCATGATCCGCAATGAATGGCTGAACATATATAAAACTGCACGGGACTGGGATTGGCCCAAATTTCCTATCGCTGGTAAAGATTTAATTGCAGCAGGGATCGCCTCAGGCCCCAAAGTTGGCACAGTCATGGCCGCGCTAGAAGCCCTATGGGTGCGTAGCGGCTTTAACGCCACTAAACAGGCGCTCCTTGCAGCGCTCATCATGATTAATCGTTAAAAACCAGGGTTGTTTTTAAGGGGGGGGCGGCTGGAAGTTTTCATAATTGTATATTTTCCCTTACAGTAGATTAATAAATTTGTTCAACCTTAGAGCTATGTGGCGCTTGAAACCTGCAGCTATGTTAGGCAATAAGAATTTATGAATTTTGGACTTCGTATATTGGACGCGGCGGCGCGGTTGTTTGGCCCGCCTACAAATTCTGGGGACGAGCGTTTTGACCGCGCCGTTGGTGATGCGGGCGTTGTGGCTGCTCTGATTGCGCTGGGCGCGAAAATTGCCAAAGTGGACGGCGTGGTGACGCGGGCAGAAATCGATGCGTTTAAAAATGTATTTCAAAGCACTCGGGAGGCTCAAGACGGGGTGTCGCGGTTTTATAATTTGGCTAAACAAACCACGCTTGGCTATGAGCCTTATGCGCGGATTGTTTATAATAAATACAAACTTCGTCCTGATATTTTAGAGGATGTTCTCGATGGACTGTTTCACATTGCGCTCTCGGATGGGATTGTCACGGATGGGAAATTGAAATTTTTAGAAACGGTTGGCGGTATATTTAAATTTAATGCGCGCACATTTGCCCGCATTCGTATTGCACATTTGGGGCGGGCTGATGATGATCCATATCTGATATTGGGCATTGATGAAGATATTAGCGATGCGGCTTTGAAAAAAACCTATAGGTGTATGGCGGCGGCAAATCATCCCGATAGGCTCGTTGCGCGCGGTCTGCCGCCAGAACTACAAAAACTCGCCACCCACAAAATGGCCATGATCAACAAAGCCTATGCGCAAATCTTGGAAATGCGCAAAGATATCCCCGTGTATGTTCGCTTGCTAAATTGATCAAAACGAAACAGGTGGTCATTTTGCCTGTAGTGTGTCTGTAGTTTGTATTGTTTTTGATTTTTATAAACAAACTGTCATATTTGCCCCCTTGACGAATGGGACAATAACACCGACATTATAGGTATTATGACAAAAGCATATTTTATTACTGGTCGCCTTACCCCTGTGCAATCTTTTTTGCGCACGCTTTTTCTAATCGGCGTGATGATTGGCGGGTTTTTCATTTTTGTAGCCTCAGCAGCATTTGCGCTCTTTGTTGCGCTTGGCCTTCTGATTTTTGGTGTCATCGTTTTTTCTATCTTGTGGGTAAGGGCGAAATTGTTAGGCAAACCTATAACGCCCTTTGGAAAAATGCAGGCCGAGTTTGAAAGTTTTTCTAAAACCCATGAAGCAGGCGGCACAGTTGCCGGTTCTGCGGCAGAGCCTGTACCCAAAAGTAGCAAGACGGACGCGGACGGCCCTGTTATTGACGCGCACCAAACTCCAGAGGGATGGAGTGTCGATTCGGACTAAAGCTGACATCTCCGTATGTTTTGTATTTAGCGCCTTGACGAGCAAGTATCATCTGAGGATTTATGAGTAGATCTGAGTATCCATTATGAAGGTGACTGAATGAAGGTGACTGATGCGCCTTCCCCAAATCATGATGAGCGCAAATTACCCATAAGTTTGGTGGTTTTGCACTATACGGGCATGAAAAGCGGCGCTGCAGCTCTTGCGCATATGCAATCGAAAAAAGGCGGTGTTTGCGCCCATTATATGGTGGCTGAGGATGGAGAAATTTTTCAATTGGCGCAGGAAAACGCACGTGCATGGCATGCGGGTGTGAGTAGCTGGCACGGGGTTACGGATATCAATTCCGCGTCTATTGGCATAGAGATCGTCAATGGCGGGCATGATTTTGGACTGCCAGATTTTTCTTCCGCGCAAATAAAAGCCGTGATAGAATTGTGCAAAGATATTAAGGCACGATATAATTTACCAGACAAAGCCTTTATTGGTCATAGCGATATAGTGCCTGAGCGAAAACAAGATCCGGGTGAAAAGTTTCCCTGGGAAGTTTTGGCGAATCACGGCATCGGAAATTGGCCAATTGTTGAAACGAATGACAGGCGTATTTTATTCGAAAAAGGCGCGAGCGGTAAGGGTGTAGTTATTGTACAGCGCGGTTTTGCTAATCTTGGCTATAATGTGGCCGCGACGGGAGAATTTGACATACAAACGCACTACGTGTGCACAGCATTTCAGCGCCGCTATAGGCCAGATAAAGTCGATGGGAATATGGATGTGCAGACAATGGAAATTTTAAAGCTCTTGGTGGCGTATCAAAATAAAGAAAGAAGCACAGTAGCTGCGGGTTGATGTGGGGCAACCGTTAGCCACCGTGCTTCCACCATCTTAACCACCGTCTTGGGGTTAATGCCATAGCGTTAGGTTAACTTTACGGTCGAAGCTTCCGCCGATCGCTGTATTGCTTTTTTGATAACGTGCGTTGTTGTGGCGCTGCCGTGTAATACCTGTTCCATAATATTTGCTTCTCTTGATATTTGCTTCTTTTGAGATGATAACTTAATACCATCTAATACAGAGGCTGTACACCTAGGCGTGTGTGTTTGATCGGTTATTTTTCCGTTTTTGCAAAAATTGCATCAATGCGGCGCTGAGCAATCGGGTGATAGCCTGACCTTGCTTTCGCATAAACTTTTTTGCCAATTTTAAGAGAGTTTTCGTTTTTCGCTAAGGCACCGTATAGGCGATAAATAAATTTCCCACGACCAACGCTCATAAGAAAATCTTCAAGGTCAGTATCAACCGCAGCATAATTGCCTTTAATCGCTTGCATATACCAAGCGAAAGCGATTTCGGCATTTTGTGTACCCGTGAGGTGAAATGCATCGTCTAGATCTTTGTATTTATCAGTTGAATATGTGCGGTTCATTGAGTTCAAAAAATGTAACCATTCATGAGTTGTCCAGTCTTTAGTTTCAATATCAGAAGCTTTTATCTCGCCTTTGTCCCATTTTTGATACGTGGCAAAAACTTTATCAAAGGCATCTGATTGTGGCGGAACGAATGTATCGGGCAAGCCTGGGCCATAAACCCAAGCATCAATTTCAGCTTTACTAACTTTGCCCGGGTTTTCCTTCGCAAGATTATCTTGTAAATAGCCTAGAAAATCTTCGGTAGTGATGCTCTTAAATGCAAAATGATCGAAATAGGATTTTAAAAATGGGTCAAATTTTTTGCGTCCATAACGTTGCTCTAAGAACCGAAGGAAAAACTGACCCTTTTTATAGGCAACAAGCGTAAAAGCGTCATCAGGATGACCCAAATCAGCTGGTAATTTTAGATGGGTAAGCTCTGGGCGAGCCGCGTCCGCAATATCACGGGTAAGCCCTTGAAGGCCTAAAACTTGTTCCATAACGGCGCGTTTCTCGCCGTATAGTTCTTCCATAATCCGGTTTTCAACATAGGAAGTGAAACCCTCATTAAGCCACGCATCGCGCCAATTTGCATTGGTTACGAGATTGCCAGACCAAGAATGGGCAAGTTCATGAGCCACCACATTGGTTAGGCTTTTATCACCTGCTATCAGGGTCGGCGTCATGAAGGAGAGGCGCGGATTTTCCATGCCGCCAAAAGGGAAGCTTGGTGGCAATACAATAAGATCATACCGGTTCCAGCGATAAGGCCCGTAAAGGCGTGCAGTGGCTTCTTCCATGCGCGGGGTTTCTTCAAATTCTTTGGTGGCAGCATCTAGAATGTATTGCTCCGCGTAAACGCCTATATGATCGTTAATAGCTTTGAATTTAATATCGCCAACAGCTATGGCCAGAAGATAAGACGGGATAGGCTGAGGCATTTTAAAATGGTATTCACCATTGGCATCTTTACCGTTTTGCTCCGCGCTCATGAGAGGTAATAGCCCGTCTGGCACGCGCAATGTGGCCGAGTAAGTCATACGCACAGCGGGCGTATCTTGCAAAGGCGCAATGGTGCGTGCGTTAATCGTTTGGGCTTGAGAAAACAGATATGGCTTCTTTTTCCCCGCCGTTTGCTCTGGGTCAAGCCATTGCAGGCCTTCTGCTTTGGGGCTGGTTTTATAGGCAATGCTGATACGGCCAGAATTTTTTGACAGCGGTATCGTTAGCTCAGATCCAAGCATTTCGTCATAATTGGCTAGGGTGAAACGGACGGGTTTAAACTCCCCGTGATTTTCGACTTTGACCATCATGATTTCCAAATCTTTGGTGTCCAAGACAATTTTATCAGCTGCGGAGTTTAGTTTTTTAACGGTTAACACCGCAGTTCCGTCCAGAACCTTGTCATCAAAGTTTACATCTAAATTCAAATCAAGATGGCTCACCTGTACTTCATCATAATTAGCATAGGTGAATTTATCATCTTTAACAATTTTGTGTACACTTTGAGATTTAGCACCGTTTTTGGCTTTGTTTTTATCGCCGCACGCGCTTAGAGATAAGACAAGGGGGAGGCCGATAATGCCAATAAAGGCTGGTTTTAGAAAACGCATAGAGTACTCCGCAAATTAAAAATGATTTGCTTACCCTAAAGCAGAAAAGCTGAAAGGTAAAGTGTGCAGCAGGACTAATAATCAGGGGTAGCTTGCAGTGTAACCCTGTTTGTGCCTTGGCTTAAATTGTCTGTTGTGCCGCCAAATTGCCTGTTTTTCCTAGGTATGCGTCCGCCCTTTATTTAAGGTTCATCAATGATGCCGTCCAAGTCTGTTGCGCGGAAGCTTGTGGAGGAAAGCCCAAAACTGATACGATAACAATTAAAAATAATGCATTATTTTTTATAACCAACACCTGTGTTGAGGCCTTATTAGCGTAAGAATCGTTGTCTTCATAGTGGCTTCAATATAGCGGCTTCAATGTGTCCGCAAACTAAACGTGGGTTTTATTATATCTTCAGGGTTGCCAAGGTTTGCGTTTCTCCATGATACCCAAAAAAAGTTCAGAGTTTATATGCCTCTCTAGCCAAGCGTGAAGGTAAGGGAAAACAAGTGTATCCCACCACGTTTTTTCGACATTGGAAAATTGGCGGATAAAGGGAAAAATTGCCATATCGGCAAGGCTAAGTGTTTGGCCCATAAGGTTTTTTGTTTGCGCAAGCCTGTCTTCTAATCCCGCAAGTAAAGCACTCGCTTTCTCGCGGTGGGACAAATCTACGCTTTCGCGCCCCGCACCTTCGGTATAGCGGCTCGCATATTTATAGCGGTCAAGATGGTGTTTGAAATTGCCTGTAATTGTGTCGATTAGAAATGCCATAGAATCAAAACTGTGCGCCAGCCAATTTTGAGGATCATTTTGCCCTAACGCCCAGAGCATAATATCAAAGCTTTCATCGATAATCTTGCCGTTTTCTAAAATCAGAACAGGGACAGTCCCCTTAGGCGATGCTGAGAGCATATGGGCGGGTTTATTGCGCAGTAAAACTTCGCGGTGCTCATACATTTCTCCGCTTATGCTTAGGGCAAGCCGCGCCCGCATGGCATAGGGGCAACGTCGAAAAGAATAGAGAATATTCATCTAATCCAAATATTCAGGAGGCTTGGGCAAGGTGTCAAAATCTTCTGCGGAGTGCTGGATGATTACTTTCGCATTTTTATCTTTAGCAATGGCTTCAAACTTATCCATGGATGCTAGTGTTTGATCTGCATCCGTGTTGAAAACTGGTATGGTGCGTTTTTCGCGCGCTTCGCGCAAATGGTATAAATCTCCAGTAAGCAAGACCGTGCCAGTATTTTTAAGCTCAAGTTGTAATATTGCGTGCCCTGGTGTGTGCCCCGGGGTATCGATGATCAGAACACGGCCATCGCCAAAAACATCATAACTTCCAGTGAAATTAACAGTTTTAGCGGTCTCCAACGCGCTATAGGCTGGGAAAGTTTGTGCATCGCTTTTGGCTTCGTCACGGAACATATATGCGCGTTCCGTTTTATTCACAATGAAGGTCGAACCCGCATATTGCCCAGCATTCCCCACATGGTCAAAATGCGAATGTGATATGGAAAGAAACTCAATATCAGCAGGTGTGACCCCTAGGTCTTTCAGTTGTCCAGACAATGTATTGGGGACGGAAATATGAAATGGCCCATTGGTAATGCCGTCTTTTTGCGCATGCAGAGCATCTGGCAGGCCTGTATCCCAAAGTAAATCTCCTTTTGGATGGCGAATTAAATAACATGTATCGACAGCGCTATTGGTGCGCCCATCATAAGCGCCGCCTTTATCAAACAATCCAAGGTCAAGCATTTCAATGCGCCCGCACTCAAGTGCGTACATTTTTATGGGGGATGATTTGCTTGCGAGAACGGCTTGGACATGTTGGTCAGGAGCCGTTTTCTTTGGTGCTCTGGATTGCGGTTTTGCATTGTCACAGGCGACAAGAATAAGTAGACTTGGTAAAAATAGGCGTTTCATAGTGACTCTAAATATTTTAGGATAATTTGTTAAATAGCACGATACTTAGGTTGTTTAATAACGAATTTGTGATGTATGGTTAGTTTTATTTATAGTTTTAATTTTGGTTTCTTACCTGTTTTTATCATTTCTTTATAAACATCGAGATCGTTTACGAAATTAATAAAGCGAGCGTTTAAGCCTTGTTCGCGCATAAATTCGGTCATAGCATTTTTTATGAGCGTTGGATCATTGCATGTGGATGCAAGGGTGCGTATATCGCGCATTGATCGGCCATGTTCAAATTTATCAGCAAGTTTGTTGATGGAACTCATAAGAAATATCATTTGGAGTGGCCCGATACGCCCGTTGTCCATATAGCTGTTCCCTGCTTTTTTGAGGCGCTTGAAAATGGATTTTGTGTCCCGTTTGAAATCTTTCATGGCGTGGTCTGCCCTTAGAGTTATCCATTCTGCCGAGCAAATTTTTTCAGGGGTTGGTATGGATGCGCAGGCCGATAAAGTCAGTAATACCATTGCCGCACTCGCAATAAAAATTTGTTTTGCCATTGATGTTCCTCCGCTTTAATTTGCATTAGCACGAATTTGTATTGCTACAAAACTGGATTCTCAGTGCGAGTAATAATAAAAATTATAGCTTGTCACTACGTTATATATCGTATAACAACAACAATGAATTGTATAACGATAAAAAAATAAATTTCTAAACCGTCCATTGTTTTGGGCAAAGGAGAAGTTACGCCGTGCTTAGTATTACCAATATTTCTAAATCCTTTGGAGCAATTCATGCCCTTAAAAATGTATCCCTTAATTTAGAGTCAGGTATATTTGGCCTTTTAGGACCAAATGGCGCAGGAAAATCTACGCTCATGCGTGCGCTTGCAACGTTGCAGCTTCCTGATAGCGGAACCATAACTTTAAACGGCGTAGATATAGCCAAAGACCCTGATGTCATGCGCCGAACATTGGGGTATTTACCGCAAGATTTCGGCGTTTATCCGCGCATGAGCGCGCTAGCACTCCTTGATCATATGGCTGTTTTAAAAGGCATAGCCAATAAATCTGATCGAAAAGCGCAAGTGGAGAATTTATTGCACTCAGTAAACCTATGGAAAATGCGCAATGCGTCCGTAGCCAATTATTCTGGCGGTATGCGCCAAAGGTTTGGCGTAGCGCAAGCGCTATTAGGCGATCCAAAAGTGCTGATCGTTGATGAGCCAACTGCAGGTCTTGACCCGTTTGAGCGGCAAAGGTTTTTAGACCTTCTGAGTGAGGCAGGTGAGGAGAAAACAATTATTCTCTCCACTCACATTGTCGATGATGTGCGCGATTTATGTATGGATATGGCGATTATGGGGGAGGGTGAAATCGTGGCGCGCGGCGCGCCTGAAGACCTCATCAATAAAGTTGATGGTAAAGTATGGCGCAAAAAAGTTGATAAGTCAGGAGTTGATGGCCTAAAAGAAAAACATAAAGTGCTCTCAACACGTTTATTAATGGGGGCTGTTATCGTGAGTGTTTTATCTGATAAGAAACCAGAGGCTGGCTTTGAAAAAGAAGCGCCTAACCTTGAAGACGCCTATTTCTCTCATCTTTATAAAATGGTTTAGGGGGGCAACATGTTTGGTAAACTCCTAAAATTTGAACTTAAATTTCATATAAAATCCGTGGGGTTCTGGATCACTTTTGCAATTTTGTTTATTCTGGGCTTAGTCGTTATGTCCGTAGATTCTTTTACGGTTGGCCCCATGACAGGAGAGCGTATTAAAGCCAATGGCTCTGTCATCCTCGCTAATCAAGCCGCAATTTTTAGTATCTCTATGATTTTCTTTGCGGCAATTTTCGTTGTTGGCGGGCTCATGCGCGATCAAACGCACAAGTGTGTTGAAATTATCCATTCAACACCTGTTTCAAGCCTGAACCTGATTGTCTCGCGCATGGTCGGCGTTTTCTTAGCGACTTTTTTATGCGTGTCTGCAGTGCAGCTCGGGTTATTTGCTGGGCAGTTTATGCCATGGATGGATAAAGAGAGCTTAGGATCTATAAACCTTGTTTATTTTCTCCTGCCAATGCTCTTATTCTCAGCTATAAATGCTTTGATGGTTAGCTCTCTATTTGCATTTATCGCTGCAACAACACGTAGCCGGGCATTAGTTTATGTCTCTGCCGTTGGCATGCTTGTTCTCTATGTTGGCGTTCTCATGTTTTCTGGAAAAACCGACTCTGATCTTATAGTTTCATTGGTTGATCCATTGGGCATTGCGGCGCTTGGCTCAACAACTGAACTTTGGCCCGCTTTCGAGCAAAATAACCGCCTTATGCCTATTATGGGGTATGTGGGGATGAACCGCCTACTATGGGGTGGGGTTGGGCTTTTGCTGTATGCTTTAACAGCCATTTTTTTTGTTCGCGGACTTTCTTCGCGTAAAGTTAAAAGTTTGAGCGAGGATGATGAGACAGAACAGCTCCCTATTAAGCTCGTGCCTGTTGCGCTTGATCATTCCTTTGGCGCAAAATTCAGAGGGTTTTTGACTCGCACAAAGTTTGAATATTTAACAACAGTGAAAAGTATTCCTTTCGCTGTTCTAACACTGATCACAGTCGCGCTTTTTATGATCGCAATCTTGTCAAACCTAGTTATGGGCGCAAGCTCGACATTACCAACAAGCACAGAAATGATTAATACTGTGCTTGGTTCATTGGGTCTTCCAATGATGATCATCATTGTATTTTTTGGAGGTGATTTTATTTGGCGCGACAAAGCGGCGGGTATGATGGAAATTATTGATTCAACCCCCGTGAAAAACATTTCGCTTATGGCCGCAAAATGGGTTTCTATGATGGCAATAGTGTTATCTCTTTTGTGTGTTGGTATAATCGTCGGTATGATTACCCAAATGCTCTTGGGAGATATTCCAGTTAATATATCGACTTATTTGAAGTCGGCTTTTATTTCATTTGCCCCTGGGTTTATGCTGTACGCAGCACTAGCTATGTTCATACAAAACTTCATGCCTAACCGAGTTACGGGCATGATCGGGGCGGGTGTGATTATGATGTTCTTCCTTATCGGTATCCGCATGCTGCCTTTCTACCACCCGCTTATGGGTTATGGTCACGTTCCTGCAGGTCGCTTGTCGGAAATGGCTGGCTTTATATCTCTTACTCGCTTTAAATGGTTCGGACTTTATTGGGGGCTATTTGCTGCTCTTATGGCTGTGGCTAGTGTTTGGCTGTGGCGGCGCGGTACGCAAAGTACGTTGCGCGCCCGCCTCAAAGGCTTAGGCCAGCGTTTAAGCGTTCCTTCTGTTGGATTAGCATCGCTTTTGCTGGCGGGCTTTGTGGGCACTGGCGGCTATATTTATAAGGCTTACAATATTGATGAAGAATATCTCACCAGCAAGCAAGAAGAAAAACAGATGGTTCGCTGGGAGAAAAGTTATGGCGCGCTTATAAAACTAGATGTTCCCAAAATTAGGTCGGTAGAGGTTGATATTGATTTCACCCCCTCCGAGCGCATATTGCACGTAAAAGGGCATTATGAGATTGAAAACACAACAGGCAAGCCGCTTACTGATCTATATATCCATATACCCTCGATTGAGGATGAGTATATCAAAGGTCTTTCTTTGGAAGGGGCAAAGCGCATTAAACCAAAAGGCGAAGATGGCGCGGAAACATTGGAAGATTTTGGTACGCGATTGTACCGCTTCTCTCCGCCCCTAGAGCTTGGTTCGCGTATTGGATTAAATTTTGAATTTGCCTTCCCAAAACCAAAACTGGGGCGTGGTTCGCCCGTTACTAAAAATGGGACATTTGTAAGTAATAAAAAAATTATGCCAACGTTCGGTGTTGCGGATAACCGTTTACATAACCCTGACAAACGTAGAAAATATGGACTGCCTGAACGGGAAAAAATGCCAGAAAGAACGGATAGGAAAGCGCGGCGATTTAATTTCTTTGACAAAGCTTCTGATTATGTAAATTTTAAGGCGAGTGTTTGTACTGAAAAAGGGCAAATTCCAATAGCGCCAGGGGCCTTAATCCGCACTTATGACAAAGATGGTAAAGTTTGTCGCAGTTATCAGGCCGTGCGCCCAATCGCTAATTTCTTTTCATTCCTATCAGCCGATTATGCTGTCAAAGATGATGTATGGAAAAACCCAAATGGAAAAAATGTTCCTTTAGAAATTTATTATCACAAGACACATGATTATAATATTGATCTGATGATTGAAGGGATGAAAGATTCTCTTTCTACATACACAGAAGTTTTCGGTCCATACCAATATAACCAACTTCGCATTATGGAATTCCCCTATGCAAATTTTGCGCAAAGTTTCGCAGGTACAATTCCGTTTTCAGAAAATATTGGCTTTGTTCAAGAAGCGGGCGATCCTGATGATATTAAGAAAACGGATCTAGCTACATTTGTGACTATGCATGAAATTGCTCACCAATGGTTTGGGCATCAATTTATGCCCGCGCGCACCAAAGGCTTTAATGTTCTCTCTGAGGGCTTGACGCAAAATGCTGCGATGACGGCTTATGAACGCAAGCTTGGCTGGAAGAAAGCCCGT
This sequence comes from Robiginitomaculum sp., assembly GCA_965224735.1. Taxonomy (GTDB): domain Bacteria; phylum Pseudomonadota; class Alphaproteobacteria; order Caulobacterales; family Maricaulaceae; genus Robiginitomaculum_A. The sequence goes on from OZ245059.1 coordinate 1,065,488, forward strand.
AGGTTGCTTCAGCAAAATGATATTGATGGTAGTGAAGGTAGCTATTTGACGGGCCGGATATTTGACAGTGATGATGAACCACCCCTTGCCAAAGCAGAGAGGCAGAGCTATCTAACTTACGCTAAAGCCAGCTGGGTTTTCTGGGGCCTAAAACAATATATGGGCGAGGAGAAAATGCAGGGCGCTATTCGCGGTTTCTTGGAAGAATATGGCTCCAAAGGGCCGCTCTACCCGACAACCAAAGAGTTGGTTGAAGCGCTGCGTGCTGCGGCACCTGAGAATATGCAAGGCCTTATAACTGACTATTGGGATAGGATTGTTTTTTGGGAATTAGGGCTTGATGATGATGTCGCGATCAGAGAAAATTCTAGCGGCGGGTATAGGGTTAGTTTTACGGCTAGGGTTGATAAGAAAATTGCTTCGGAAAAAACCAGTAAAGAAACTTCTATCAGCGAAATTGATGGTGAAGAACTCTCTGAATGGGTTGAAGTTGGGTTTTATAAAGAAGACCCAAAGGACACGCTTGGCGGTGATTGGATGGCTCTTGAGCGTGTTCTTATTACCAAAGGTGAAACCAAACTCTCCTTTGATTTAGAGGAAAAACCTGCCTATGTATTGCTCGATCCGCGCCGCTTACTGATCGAGAGAGAAGTTACGGATAATGCCAAAAAGATAAAATAGGCTAGGGGCAGGACTGTATTGCAAAATGCAACCCGTGCTAGGGTAATATTTGGCTTAAATTCCCTGGTATGGGTATTTTTTTCTATTAAACCCGCTTTGCAGAGTATGATTGCCTTGGTAATATACAGTACTAATGAGCTTTAAGGAAAATATTCTTGAAATATTCGCAAATGTGCAATAAGTATGTCTATAGGCTTATGGGAAAATGTTTGTATCCTGGTGCTTCTAGAACTGGGAAAATATAATATGTATATTTTAACGGCAATTATAACCACTACAAAGATAACGTCTATCATGGCGACTGTAATTTATGTGCGACAATAAACGGGTTTAAAAGATGGAAAACGTTAAACCCGCCCCCCTACAAAGGAGCGGTTTTTTTTATGGTAGAAAGAAAGAGAATTGATGGAAAATAAGATGTTGAAATTTATTAGCATTGATGGGCAAATGCCGCCTAAGCGCGTTGCTGATGAGCGCCGCCATGATTTTTTTGAAATTTACGGTGAGTATATACAAAAAAAGGCTAAACAGCAGGCCTCACGCTGCTCACAATGCGGCATTCCGTTTTGTCAATCAGGCTGCCCTTTGCAAAACAATATTCCTGACTGGCTGAATTTGGCCGCAGAAGGGCATTTTGAACAAGCTTATCAAGTCTCGGCGCAGACTAACCCTATGCCTGAAATATGTGGCCGTATCTGTCCACAAGACAGGCTTTGCGAAGGCGCGTGCGTTATTGAAAAGTCAGGTCATGGCAGCGTGACTATTGGCGCGATTGAGCGAATGCTCACGGATAATGCTTGGGAAAAAGGATGGGTAAAACCGCTAGCCTCGCGCGGCGAAAAGCCTTTGTCCGTTGGCATTATCGGCTCTGGCCCAGCGGGTCTTGCGGCGGCTGAAGCTTTGTGCGAGCAGGGCTGGCAGGTTAGCGTTTACGAACGCCATGATAGAGCGGGCGGGTTACTTATGTACGGCATCCCAAACTTTAAGCTGGATAAATCCATTGTTGTGCGCCGGATAAAGCGTCTCGAAGATGGCGGTGTTAAATTTATCCTTAATACCGATATTGGTAACGATATCGGTTTCAATGAGCTTCGCCAAAAACATGCTACAATTCTTGTTGCAACGGGTGTTTACAAAGCCAGGCGTTTATCCGTTCAGGGAGCAGGCCTTATGGGTGTCATCGAGGCTTTGCCATATCTTATAAATGCCAATCGGGTGGGGCTGGGTGACACAGTAAAAGGGATAAGCGCCAAGGGTAAAGATGTCGTTGTTATTGGCGGCGGGGATACAGCAATGGACTGCGTGCGCACGGCACTGCGCCAAGAGGCCAAATCCGTCACCTGTCTTTACCGCAGGGACGAGCGCAATATGCCAGGATCAATCCGCGAGACAAACAATGCTAAAGAGGAAGGTGTGCACTTTGAATGGCTCGCCGCGCCCAATAGTATCCACGATGTCAAAGTAGAGGTAAAATTTGTCCGCGCCGACCGTATGCGGCTTGGCGCAAGGGATAGATCTGGCCGCCAAAGTGTCAGCGTTATAGAAGGCGCTAGTTTTGATACCAAGGCGGATTTAGTCATTCAGGCTCTTGGGTTTACACCAGAAAATATGAAGCTGTTTTCCCAAGACTTGGCTCTAACGAATTGGGGCACGATTCAAGCCGATCCTTTGCGGTTTTCAACTAATATTGAGGGGGTTTATGCGGCGGGCGATATAGTACGCGGAGCATCGCTAGTCGTCTGGGCTATAGCAGAAGGACGCGCGGCAGCAAGCGCTATAAACACATATTTAAGCGCGCAAATTAGCGCGGCAGCGGAGTAAAGCAATGGGTGATTGGCAAGAGGAATATCAGCGCAATAAACAAAGGCTTATAAAGGCAGGCAGTTATGACCCACGTGATGAACGTGATGCGTGCGGCGTAGGCCTTGTGGCGAGCACGGACGGGCAGCCTAAACGCAAAATTGTCGAAATGGGTCTACAGGCTCTTAAAAATGTTTGGCACAGAGGCGCTGTTGACGCGGACGGAAAAACTGGGGATGGAGCCGGGATAATGCTCGATATTCCGCGTGCTTTTTTCAAAGAACAAATAGAGCGTACAGGCCATAAAACAGGCAGAGCAAAAATTGCTGTTGGCATGGTATTTTTACCGCGTACGGACTTTGCTGCTCAGGATGCCGCGCGCACAATCGTTGAGTCTGAACTTCTTCGCGCAGGTTTTTATATTTTTGGTTGGCGTCAAGTTCCGATTAATGTTGATGTCATTGGCCGCAAAGCGCAAGACACCCGTCCAGCCATTGAACAAATTATGTTCAGAAGCCCAAAAAGCTACGATGCTAATAAGCTGGAGAGTGAGCTATATATCGTGCGCAGGCGCATCGAAAAACGCGCTATAAAAGTAGCCATTCCTAGTTTTTATATCTGCTCATTATCAGGGCAAACCATGACCTATAAAGGTATGTTTTTGGCCGAGCAAATTGATAGTTTTTACTCTGACTTAAAAGACGATCGGTTTATATCGCGCGCCGTGCTTTATCATCAACGCTATTCCACCAATACATTCCCGCAATGGTGGCTCGCGCATCCCTACCGTGTGATCGCCCATAATGGCGAGATAAACACCTATAAAGCCAATGCGAATTTCATGAAAAGCCATGAGATTAAAATGGCGTCACATGCCTTTGGCACCCGCGCTGAAGATGTTAAACCTGTTATTCAAAAGGGGGCCTCAGATTCTGCCGCTCTAGATGGCGTGTTCGAACTTTTAGTGCGCGCTGGCCGTTCAGCCCCGCTCGCGAAAACCCTGTTGATTCCCGAAGCTTATTCCAAGCGCAGTGAGCTTATGCCAGAGAATTGGGGGCATTTTTACGAATACTGCAATGCGGTTATGGAGCCTTGGGACGGGCCAGCGGCTTTGGTGGCTTTTGATGGGCGTTGGGTGATGGCAGGGCTTGACCGGAGCGGGCTAAGGCCACTGCGTTATGCCCTCAGCGCAGACGGTATTCTAGCCGTAGGCTCGGAGAGCGGGACGTGCCCAATGGAGGAGAGCCAAATCGTGCGCAAGGGCGCGATTAAGCCTGGACGGTTAATTGCTGTTGATCTGGAAGAGGGGCAGTTTTACCGCTCGCGCGAAATTATAGAGAAACTCGCAAATGAGCATCCTTATGGTGAATGGATGCAACGCTCGACCAATCTTGATGAGGTGTTGGCTGGCAGGGAACCTAAGCCAATGGTTACAGGGGATGATTTACGCCAAAGGCAGCTCGCTTATGGGCAAAGCCTTGAAGATATGAAACTTATCCTCGCACCACTTGCGGGGAACAGCAAAGAAGGCATTGGCTCCATGGGTGATGATACACCTTTGGCCGTATTGTCGGATAAATACAGACCGCTGTCGCACTTCTTTCGGCAAAAATTTTCGCAAGTAACCAATCCGCCGATTGATCCCTTGCGCGAAACGCGCGTTATGGGTCTTAAAACTCGCTTTAGAAACCTTCGTAATATTTTGGCAGATGGCCCCGACCAAACCGATAAAATGTATGTGCTGGAGAGTCCAGTTCTAACGAACGGTATGTATGATAAATACATCAATCGTGTCGGGGACAACAGCCGTATCATTGATTGCACATTTGAATTGCCTAAAAAGGGTGCGCGCCGTGGTGGTGCTTTGGCTGCCTTGCTTAAATCTATTCAAAAACAGGCTGAGAAAGCGGCCCGCTCAGGCATTGAAAATATTGTCTTAACCGATGAAAATCAGGACAAAGAACGCGCTGCTGCGCCCATGATACTCTGTATGGGGGGGGTGCAGACGCATCTTGTAAAAAAAGGCTTGCGGTCTTCTTGCTCTATTATTGTGCGCTCGGGCGAGTGTTTGGACACTCATTATTTTGCCGTCCTTATTGGGGTAGGTGCTACGGTTGTTAATGCGTATCTAACGCAAGACATTATAGCGGATCAGATCAAAAAAGGGGCGCTTGATATTGGCGTAAAAAAGGCAATAGAGAATTATAAATTTGCCATTGAGCAAGGCCTTTTGAAAATTATTTCCAAATCTGGGATTTCTGTTGTTTCTTCCTTTCGTGGCGGCAATAATTTTGAGGCCATTGGCCTGTCACGCTCACTGGTAGGTGGACATTTCCCAGGCATGAGCTCGCGGATATCGGGCATTGGGTTCGCGGGGCTTGAGAAAAAAATATTGGAAGGCCATAAAAAAGGGTTTGATGATGGCTGCGCGCCATTGCCTGTTGGTGGGTTTTTCCGCGTTCGGGCAGGCGAGGAGCGTCATGCTTATGACGCAAAAATGCTGTTGCTTGTCCAAGAAGCGGTGCGTTCTGGTGATTATCAAAGTTTTAAAGAGTTTTCTAGCTATGTTGATAGCCGTGCGCCCATTCAAATTCGTGATTTACTTAATTTTAAGGGTCTTGGAGACGCTATCCCGCTCTCGCAAGTGGAAAGTATCAATGAAATACGCAAACGTTTTCTCACCCCTGGTATGTCATTAGGCGCGTTATCTCCTGAAGCGCATGGTACGTTAAACATCGCTATGAACAGGATTGGCGCAAAATCCGTTTCAGGTGAGGGCGGGGAAGACCGTGCCCGTTATAAAACGCTGCCTAATGGAGATAATCCCAATTCTGCCGTAAAGCAAATTGCGTCTGGGCGCTTTGGCGTTACGGCTGAGTACCTAAATCAGTGCCGAGAAATTGAAATTAAAGTGGCTCAAGGCGCAAAACCGGGTGAGGGCGGGCAATTGCCAGGTTTTAAAGTCACAGAAATGATAGCAAAACTACGTCACGCAACACCAGGCGTAACGCTGATCAGTCCGCCGCCACACCACGATATCTACTCGATTGAGGACTTGGCCCAGCTTATTTATGACCTAAAGCAAATAAACCCCATTGCACGAGTGTGCGTAAAATTAGTGGCAAGTTCGGGAATTGGCACGATTGCCTCGGGTGTTGCCAAAGCCAAGGCCGATACGATTTTAATTGCGGGCCATAATGGAGGAACGGGGGCATCTCCCAATACGAGCCTGAAATATGCAGGCGCGCCGTGGGAGCTTGGACTTTCGGAAGTACACCAAATCCTTACCTTGAACGGTCTTAGGGACAAAATTACCTTGCGTACGGACGGGGGGCTTAAAACGGGGCGCGATATTGTTATCGCGGCTATGCTAGGTGCGGAAGAATATGGCGTAGGTACATTAGCCCTTGTGGCTCTGGGGTGTCTCATGGTGCGGCAATGCCATAGCAATACATGCCCCGTTGGAATTTGCACCCAAGATTTATCTCTGCGTGATAAATTTGCAGGCAAGCCCGAGCACATTATTAACCTTATGACTTTTATGGCTGAAGAAGTGCGAGAAATTTTGGCAAAACTTGGTGCGGCATCGTTATCTGAGATTATCGGGGCTTCTGATTTACTCTCGCAGGTCAGCCGTGGGGCTGAGCATCTTGACGATCTGGATTTAAACGCCGTGCTCACCCGTGTTGACACAAAACTCGTTGTGGATAGCCGCGAGGGTCGCACCGAAGTCCCCGATTCGCTGGATATACAAATTATCAAAGATGGCGCACAAGTGTTCGAGCGCGGCGAGAAAACGCAACTTATTTATAGCGTTCAAAATACGGATCGGGCTATTGGAGCCCGTACATCGGCTCATATATACAAGAAATTTGGCGTGCGTGGTTTGCCTGATGGACAGCTCACAGTACGTTTGCGCGGTTCGGCAGGGCAATCTTTGGGCGCATTTGCTATGAATGGCCTTCGAATTATCGTAGACGGTGATGCGAACGATTATGTAGGCAAGGGGCTTTCGGGCGGAGAAATTTTTCTTTCGCCTCAGGGCGTAAGCCAAGTGAAACCGCATGAGAGCGCCATTATTGGTAATACTTGTCTTTATGGAGCCACAGCTGGCACATTATTGGCCGCGGGGAGAGCGGGAGAGCGTTTCGCTGTGCGCAATTCGGGTGCGCGCGCCGTTATTGAGGGCTGCGGCAGTAATGGCTGCGAGTATATGACTGGCGGCACTGTTGTTATGCTTGGCGGTGTTGGTGATAATTTTGGCGCGGGTATGACTGGCGGTATGGCTTTTGTTTATGATAGTGAAAACATATTTGAAAAGGCGGTCAATCCAGATAGTGTGATTTGGCAACGGGTTCTTACCAAGCATTGGGACGCAGAGCTAAGGGAGCTCATTACGCAGCATGCTCGCCATACAGGCTCTCGATTCTCAAAGAAGCTTCTGGATGATTGGCAGCATGAGTGCTCAAAATTTTGGCAAATTGTGCCAAAAGAAATGCTCACACGCTTGCGCTACCCTCTCGAACGTGTGGCTTAGACCCACAGTCGTGATTAAATACAATAAGTGTGTATTTTTGCAACAGGCGTAGTTTTTTTCAATTACCCACCACCAATGTGCGGTAAGGATTTGTATTACAGTAGACTCACTTCGCAAGAGGTTGTTTTTAATTTATTTGTTGCTGGATGTATTGCAGGTTCTATCTCGCGTAAACGCTATTGATACATCCTTACCTTACGCTACTTTAAATTATGGTGGTGTTGTATATTTGCAACCCTTCTTAAAAAAAATTACACAGTTGGTTTTAATGGTTGCAACTTAAGTTTTTTGTATTAATTTATCGTAATGTATCTGTAATAAAGATATAAATGCAGAGGTCTCTTATGCAGAGGTCTCTCTTTAGTAAAAAAAAGGGGACACTTAATGAAAAATCAACTGATAAACAAACTGTTACTGAGCACGAGCTTGATCGCTAGTATGGCATGTGCCGTTTCTGCGTTTGCACAAACGCCTCCGCCTGCTGCTGTTGCTGATGAACCTGTCCCAGCAACGATTACGCTTGATAAAGCAAAAAAGAAAGCAGATAAAAAAAGCGCAAATAAAAAAAGCAATGACTCTGATGAAGTTGTTGTTACAGGCTCTCGTATTAAACGGGATACATTTAGCAGCATTTCACCGCTTCAGGTTATTACTACCGATTTGTCGCAAGACGCCGGGTTATTTGATCCTGCAACAATTTTGCAGAATTCAGAATCCGCATCGGGGCAACAAATTGATGCAACTTTCCAAGGCTTTGTACTTGATAACGGCCCTGGATCGCAAACGCTTAATTTGCGTGGCTTAGGCGCAAGTCGTACATTGTTGCTCATTAATGGTCGCCGCATGGCACCTGCGGGCGTAGAGGGTGCGCCAACGAGCCCGTCAATTAACCTGCTTCCAAGTTCATTGGTCGAACGCACCGAGCTGTTATTGGATGGTGCGTCATCTGTTTACGGTTCTGATGCGATTGCTGGCGTAGTAAACGTCATCCTTAAAAAAGACTTTGAAGGTTTTGAAGTTTCCGCACAAACCGATTATAATCCACGAGGCGCTGGTAATGATCACACAATAAGTGGTTCTTGGGGGAAAAACACTGACCGTGCTTTTTTCGGAGTCGGCGCTGAGTATAGATTGCGCGAGGCAATAAGGTTAAAAGATCGTGATTTCTTGTCTGGCTGTAATACGCATTATGAAATTACGCCATCTGGCGAAATTCGCACAATTGATAAAAGAAGTAACGCAACTGTTCAAAAACGTACACCAGGCGTATCTGTCTCAGAAAGCCCATGTAAAATTCAGGGTATTAGCGGACGTATTTATATTCCACATACGAATTATGGATCAGTTTATTATACAAAGGGTGCGGGCAATACTGGTATTCCTGGCTTCAACGAATCGACACTTAATGATGTCGATGTTGATGCGAACGGCGATGGTATCCGTGATGTTGATTTTCAAGATGTTAATACCAACGCTTCTAATCTTGATCGAACCATCATCAGTGAACAAAAATTGTATAATCTTATGGCATATGGTGAATACACATTTGAAGGGGAGGCGAACCTTACGCCTTTCTTCGAAGCAAATTATACACTAGCAAAGGTAAACTCTCCCAACGCAGGTGCGTATCAGATTAGCCCGTATGTACCAGCTGAAAATGTTTTTAACCCTTGTTTTCGCGGCACTGGGGTTGACTGCCGCGCTGCAGAGAACACAGCTTTTGGAACAGGTCTTACAGGTGGCTTTGATCTTCCAGTAGCACCTATTGTTTCGGTCAAAGGTGACCGTAATAATGTCAGGACTAAGCAACAGCAGTACCGGTTTGTCGGTGGTTTGAAGGGCGACCTTCCTTTCTTGAATAAAGGGCCGCTGAATAACTGGGCTTTTGAAGCCGCTGGTGTTTATTCTGAAGCAGTGGGTCAATCTTTCCGTAAAGGTATTCGTGAAGATAAACTTGCATTTGCGTTAGGCATTGACCCTACAGCTGATTTTAACAAAGATGGCGTTACAGATAATAATGGTGATGGTATTGCTGATGATTATAATCCCAATCTTAAAATTGGCGGTATATTTGGCGGCCCTGTAATAGCGCCTTGTGATGTCTCGGCTCTTGCTAATCCTGAACAAGCAATGGATGATCTAGCACAAGGCTGTGTGCCAGTTAATCTGTTTGCGCCGAGCCTGTTGGGGAAAGCAATTGGTGATTTTGCAACAGCAGCCGAGCGTGATTATGTCTTTGGTGAAAGTAAATTCGATACCAATTATCAACAAATTTTGTTGTCAGCCTATGCCACAGGTAATGTTTATGAATTGCCTGCAGGTCAGGTTGCTATGGTTGTGGGCGCGGAATGGCGCAAGGACAAGATTAACTCAATGCCTAGTGCTGTGGCTTCAAACGGATTGTTCATCTACTTCGCTTCAGATAAGGGTGCTGTGGGGAGTAAAACCATCAAAGAAGTGTTTGCAGAACTTGATATTCCTATTGTCGCAGATAAGCCGTTTTTCCGCGAGCTTGGTGTGAACGTTTCAGGCCGTATAACGGATGAAGAGTATTATGGAACTGCTGCAACTTACGCCATTAAAGGTGGCTGGCGCCCATTTGACTCACTTCAATTGAAGGCGAGTTTTGGTACATCATACCGCGCACCGAATTTGCGTGAGAACTTCCTGGCAGGCAGTACTGGTTTCAGGACTCTAAGAGATCCTTGTGCCGTGCCAGAAGAAGCTTTTGTGAGGAAGAAAGGCGCTAAGAAAGGCGATAAGAAATTTTATAATGCCGCATTAGATGAACGTGAGGCGACCACGCTGGCTAATTGTATCCGTGAAGGCCGTGATCCAACACGTGTTGGTATTGGTGAACAAGGCCTTAATACGAGCAGTTCAACGAGTGTGGAAATTAAAACAGGCGGGAGTTTGGCTCTTAACGAAGAAACTTCTGAGGCATTAACGGTTGGATTTGCTTTTGATCAACCGTTTTTTGACAGCTTTGATTTCAATTTAAATGTTAACTATTTTGACATTAAAACGAAAGGCGCCATTGTGAAGCCAAATTCGCAATTTATCCTTAATGATTGTTATACACGAAAAAAGAAGACGAGAAGCGTATTCTGTGATCGTATTAAGGCGAGTACAAGTGCGGATGACAATTTCCTTGTCTCTCATATTAACTCTAATTTCATCAACCTAAACCAAGAAACTATTAAGGGGCTTGATATCAATGCGGCTTTGGGTAAGGAAATTATAGCCTTTCAAAAAAATGTTGACCTTAAGCTCAAGCTTCGTGTCAATAGAATCTTTGAGCGAAATAGTCTGTATATCGGTGCCGATGGAACCAAAAACTTATCTAAATATGCAGGTAATTTCGGGATCCCGAAATGGACAGGCAACGCAAGTATTAGTGCTGACATTGATAAGTTCCGTTTTTCTTGGTTTGCACGTTATATCGGAAACGTTAGGCAAAAAACTGAATACCTTGATAAGTTTAATGATGCATTCGGGAATGAACATCCAAAACTCGAAAAAAGTGATACATGTTTAGGCACTGCAGCGAGTGACACGCTTTGTCGTGATGTCGGTTTTGCTGATAGTTATATGGTGCATTCGGCATCAATCAGATACCGTACGGACACGCACACATTGCGCATAGGTGTAACAAATATATTTGATCGCGATCCACCGTTGGTTGATAGCAATGAAATTTTTTCAGTCTCTAATGTACCAATTGGCAACGGATATGATTTGAACGGCCGGGAGTTTTTCGTTGCGGTCAGCAAAAAGTTCTAAACAAACGTTTGTAAATATGTTACACTAAATAAACATGTTACACTAAAGATGGCTCCAATCATTTGTGATTGGTGCCATTTTATCCCAACACCTAAATACTAACACCTAAAAAGGGGACACCACATGAAGTTTTTAAGTTTTATCGGGGTTACGCTTGTCGCATTAATTTTATCATTGGGCGTTATGTCTGGAACGGCCTTGGCTAAAACAGCGCCATCAGTGCCTATCGATGTGTGGGCGCTTCGTAATATCGTGAGTACTGTTCAAGTTTCTCCTGATGGCAAACATATTCTTGTTTTGAAAATTGAAAGCAAGGAAGGTGAAAACCTCCTTGAAATATATGATGCTAACAATCTCTCCAAGCGACTTCGCCGCTTGAATGCAAAACCAATGGAAATAATTTCAGCCCGATGGGTCAGTGATAAATACATTTTCGGTACGGCTTGGAAAGTTGTTCGAAAATCCGTAAAAAAACCAGAACAAGATGTACGCAGTTATAAAATTTATGCTTATAATCTTAAGACAAACAAATTCTCTGAAGCTGCTGGTGATTTCAGCATTGTTAACAATCTTCCTAAAGAGCCAAATCATATTTTGATCGCAACAGGGCATGCGAATAGAGGCGGGCGTGGTGTTGACCCCTATAAAGTTTATAGGCCGCGTGCTTATTATCGGTTTAACCTAAAGACTGGGGCGAAGTCACTTGTCCTAAAGGGAAATGATAAACACCGTAGAGCCACGTTTGATAGTGAAGGTAACCCTCGCTCTACCGTTGGTGTTGATCCAAACACAAAAGAACTGATTACCTACTATCGTTTACTTGGTGATAAGAGCTGGAAGGAATTTGGGGAACGTTATGACCTCGATGAGCATAAGAACCTATATCGTTACCTTGGTGGTTTCCAAAAATTTGTTGGTTTAAAGCAAAGCGACCCCACAATTGGATATATAATTGATGACCGTGGTGAAGATAAGGCTGCCTTGTGGGAGTTTGATTTTAAAACAAGTCAATTTGGTTCTAAACTTTATGGAAATCCAAATGCTGATGTGATAGGCGTTAAGTGGCATTCTATGTATTGGGCTGGAAACCGAAAACTCGTCGCAGCGATTTACCCAGGTGCAAAGTATGAGTACCATTGGTTTGATATGGAAGAAAAGGCACTTTACGAGAGCTTAGCCAAAAAAATTCCTAACTCCCATCAAGTCAACATTACGAGCAGATCGCGCGATGGTAAGTCTATGATTGTTTCCAATTCAGGCCCTAGGGACCCTGGTTCATTCTGGTTTGTTAAAGATGGTAAAATGTCTAAATTGGGGAGCAAAAACCCACTTTTAAAGCCAGCCCAACTTTCTGATGTTGAGTTTATCAAATACCCGGCTCGGGACGGTTTAATGATTCCAGCTTACCTGACAAAACCTAAAGGCGCAGGGCCTTATCCATTAGTGGTGCTACCACATGGTGGCCCTCATATAACTGAAGTGGTCGGCTATGATGAATGGGGGCAAGTCCTTGCAAATGCAGGCTATATGGTCTTGCAACCCGAATACCGTATGTCCACTGGTTGGGGTAAGAAACATTTTGATGCTGGTTATGGTCAACATGGTCTTGCGATGCAAGATGATCTGGATGATGGTGCAATGTATCTTGTTAAAAAAGGATTGGTCGATAAGAACCGTATGGCGATGTTCGGATGGTCATATGGGGGCTATGCTGCTTTGGTTGCGACAAGCCGTAAGAATAATATATACCAATGTGCTATTGCTGGAGCTGCAGTCGCTGACCCTGAGAAAGTTTACCTGAAACGCCGTAGACCAAATTCACCGAAAGCGCTTGATGATTGGGGACAGCGCCGTGGTATGATCGGTATCAATCCAATAAAAGAGGTGTCAAAAGTAAATATACCTTTGCTTATGGTACATGGAGATGTCGATGCTCGCGTCATGTATTTTAATCTTAAGGATTATAAAAAAGCGATGGAAAAAGCTGGAAAAAACTCTCAGGCTCAGTATCTAACGCTTAAAGGCGCGGATCATTTTAGTCGCACGTTAATGTATAGGCATCAGAAAAAGTTCTATACAAAACTGCTTGATTATCTTGAGAACGATTGTGGTCCAGGAGGGCTGTAGTATGAATTTTGGTATTGTATGATTTTATCAGGAAACTAAAAATGATATCGGTGTATTATAAGTCCATTCCCAAAGCTATTCTTCTTATGATGATGGGGATAGCGACGCCAGCATATGCCCAGAGTCAAATTCAGAGTCAAATAGGGGGCATCAATCGCCCCATTGGAAAGACAATCACAATTCCTCACTCGGAAGCATTCTCAGACTTCAATGCTTTCAAACCAAAACAGCGAACAGACAAACGCCGTTTTGACTATCAAATTTGGGATGATATCTTACAAAATATTGTTATAGACTTTGGTCCCTCATCTCGTATCCGTGCATCCCGTCCACAACAGAGCACGGGTACACGTGTGTTATCAGGGCATATGTCTCCGTATCGTCTAGAGGGGAGCCGCATTGCGTTTAGTTTTCTCAATGATAATTATAGAGACGTTCTCCTCCAATATAGGCAAGACCTTGTTGCAATCGCAAACCAAGTGGATATTACGCGCTTATCTAGGGATGAACAACTTGCTTTCTGGTTTAACCTGCATAATGTTGCTTTGATTGAAAAAATTGCACACGAATACCCTGAAGACATTCCATCCACTTTGCAAATTGATGTCAACGGATCTAAGGCGTTGTTGGACGATGCTAAATTTATAAATATTCGCGGGAAAGCACTTTCACTGAGAAATATTCGTGAAGACATTGTTTTTTCCAATTGGTCGGATCCCATCGTAATCTATGGTTTCTTTCGCGGAGATATTGGCAGTCCGCGTATGCTGCGCTTGGCGTATACAGCAAATAATTTAGAGTATCGTTTAAATGGAAATGCAAATGAATTTGTAAATTCTCTACGCGGGTTTCATAAATCTAAAAAAACGCGAAAAGTTTCAAAAATCTATCATGAAGTTAGAAGATTTTACTTTAAAAATTGGCAAAAAGATATTGCGCTCCATATCAAAAAATATGCGGAAGGTATAACCTTGAAGGACTTTAATACGGGCAAACCGTTTGCCCTCGATCGTTATGAGACGAAAATTGCTGACTTGTCTGGAGGACAACGCCGGGTTGTGGGGAGTAGCAATTTACCAGCTGAAACCGCACGCCTCTTATCTGAGGTGGGAAACAAGCAAAAAATCTTAAAAAGACGTGGAACTTTCACAGGGCTCACTAGAGGTTATGTTACTATAGAAGATATCGTAACCAAACCTGATCAAAATTCTGGCGTGACGATCAAATAATTATAGTGGATCTTGTTATACTCTGAATCCTAAACAATCCATTTTTTGCTTGCTGTTTTTATGGAGATAGATTCTAAAGCTTTGTATGAGCCTATCTTTTTCTTTATCATCAAGCGAGCGCCGAGAGCTTAGGCTTGTTTTACGCCGCCATAAAGAAGACGGTTTGGTTATGCTCGTGCCAACGGGCTTTTGCTTTTAGACAAGGGTTGGCCAGCGGTGCGGGTTGCTAATGCGCTATTTTTGGACACGGGAACGGTGCGTGCATGGCGGCGCACATATGAAGTTGAAGGCTTGTCCAGCCTAGCAATCTCGGACTATTCAAAGCGCACATGTATAAGTTCATGTGTTTTGAGACTCATGTGCCTGGATTTGCACAAATTCAAAGTAAAATGCTAATATTTATGTTAGATGGGATATAGTGTATTGGCCAAGGATATATTTATGCAAACAAATTTAATCTTAGGGGGCGCTCGCTCTGGAAAAAGCCGCCGCGCTCAATTACTGGCAGAAAATATGGCAAAACACCGTATTTATGTCGCTACGGCTGAAGGGTTAGATGCGGAAATGTTAGCGCGAATAGACAGACATCGTTCAGATCGAGGACTAGGCTGGAAAACTGTTGAAACACCTCTTGATCTTGTGGAGGCAATTAAACAATCTATGAACCACAAACAGGTGGTGATTGTAGATTGTTTGACACTATGGCTGTCAAACCTGATGCACGCAAGGCGCGATATAGAGGCAGAAAGTGAAGCACTTGTGCAAGTTATTTTGAATATAAAGGGGGGTATCATACTTGTTTCAAATGAGGTTGGAATGGGACTCGTACCTGAAACAACTTTAGGGAGAAATTTTCGCGACGCACAGGGGCGATTAAATCAAAAAATAGCGTCTGTTTGCGAGCATGTGGAGCTTGTTGTTGCAGGTTTACCATTGACGATTAAGGGCTGATGCGAGGCGGATTTCAACGCTTTGATTTTTTGGTAACCCCATGCGCAGGCGATCTTTGTTCGACTCGAATTTACGGACATAAATTCCATTGTGCGCTAGGGGCTCCCAAAGTACATGAGCATCACGGCATCGTATATCTAATTGTATAAGTTCATGTGTTTTGAGACTCATCCGCCTTTTGGGTGTTTTGGATATAGGCCATTGGTGTTAGCCCTGCAAGGGCGTGATGTGGTCTGTATGTGTTGTATTTTTCAACCGCCTTTCGGAGTTCAAATCTCATGGCTCCGATGCTGTCAGCCAAGAGGTCTCTTTTGTAATAGAATTCTTCCTTAAAGGTTCGGTTTCCGCGCTCGGCGCCGCCGTTATAGGTTGGCCTGCTGGGCGGCAAGACGATGAGTGGAATGTTTACATCTTCACAGGCCTGTTCAAATTCTGCCATGAATTCCGAACCTGCGTCTACCTGTATGAATTTTATGGTAAAGGGTGTTTTATCAATCAATTCCCCCAAGAACCGTTTTGCAGAGGAAGCCTTAGCATGTGAATAAACCTGCGCGTGAATGAATTTGGATTTTCTTTCCCAAGCTTGGAAGTGTTTTACGGTGATACCGTTTTTGCTCACCCTCATATGGTCGATCTGTACGCGTTCGCCCATTTTCATATGCTTGTAGGCTTTATAAACCCAGCGTCTGGCGTGGGTATTTCTGAAGCTTCTGTTTCTTTTTGCTCTTGGAGCAGAGCGTGATTTTGTGATGATGCCTTTAGTGAACAAAGTTTTTAATATGCGTCCAACTGTGCTGGCGCTTATAGTCTGGCCGTGATCACGGCGCAGGACAACGGCAATCTTGTCCTTACCTCATGTCTGATTTTCTCTGCGTATACGCAAGACAAGCTGCTTCTCGGCTTCGCTCCATTTGGGTTTGTTGAGGCTATGGGATAGTGCGACTTTTACATGTTGCGGATCCGTATGGAGATTCGCGAACCAGCTCCCTTCAATCCACTTTGCGAGCTATCAAATAGATGCTCCGTTGCCACTACGGGTTTTGCCTGTTCGGTTTCTAAGATCCTTGTTCTTTACTGTCCTTTCGTCCTGCTCACATCTATATGAACTTATACACTCATATGACGTTTGGCTTGGTGGAATTTATGCCCTTTGGGTAGAAATTCTCGATACCATTGATGTGATTGTGCCCGTTGGCGAACAGTTTTGAATGGTTGATCCGGTAGTGTTTGAACTCTGACGTATCGAGCACATTATATCCGCGCCAGCAGTCGCTATAAACGATGCTATCGGGCACTACCTTGCGCTCGATGATAGGGTATAAAACCTTGGAAGAGGCATTCGAAATAATCTTGGTGTAGACCTTGTCGCCGCGCTTTAACAGCCCAAACACGAGGATTTCACCACTAGCGCCGCGTCCACGCTTACCTTTGCGTTTGCCGCCAAAATAGCTTTCGTCTACTTCGATCTCGCCGCAGAAAACCTCTTGTTCCATCAGCTCCAACTCGAAGGTAATAATCTCGCGCAAACGGTGGAAATAATAAGCCGCTGACTTACGATTAACCCCGCAAAGGTGGGCCGCGCAACGCGCCGTCGTTCCAGCAACAAAATACTCAACTAAACGTCTCTGTTTATACTGACTTAATCTGCTCTTTCTCATACTGCCCTCTATAACACATAATTATGCGTTATCTGGGACAGCCCCTACTTGTCCCATAATACTTCCTTCTCTTGAGATGATAACTTAATACCATCTAACACAGGGACTATACAGTTAGAGCCAATCGGTAACATACCGCTCGCAGAAGCAGAGGAGAATTATGATGCAAACCTAGACAAAGCCCCAAAAGAAGCATAACTTAAACTAAACAGCCTCCGGTAAATCCAGGGCGGTTCAAAGGGAGGAACTAAAATAAAAGGGGAAACTATCATGACCAATTTAAAACAAAAATTATTTGTCGGGATTGCCTTGTCGGCAACCACCATGCTCGTCGCTGGCGGTAGCTTCGCGACAGAGGGGTATTTTACCCATGGAGCTGGCGCGCGAAATAAAGCTATGGGCGGCGCAGGTGTTGCTGATGGGCGCGACGCGACAGCACTAATTGTCAATCCTGCTGGCATGGTCGGCAACGGAACCGAACTCGATGTCTCCATTTCACTATTTAAACCAACACGCCAATTTACAGGAACGGGTGGACCTGGCTTTACAACAAATAATGTCAATAAGAGTTCAGAGAACCTTTTCGGCATTCCAAACATCGCCTATGTAAAAGCAATTGATGACACCTCATCTTGGGGCGTTTCTATTGCAGCCAATGGCGGTATGAATACAAACTATCGGGACGTTTCAAACCCTGCTTGTGTATCACCTCCTCTACCCGCTCCAAACGGCGTATTTTGCGGCGGAACAACTGGTATAAACTTGGTCCAAGCTCTTGTTTCCGTTGGTTACGCAAAACAAATGGGTAATTTTAAAATTGGCATTGCTCCTATCTTTGGATTCCAACAGTTCGAAGCGACTGGATTATTTGCTTTTGGCAAAGTGTCATCAAACCCAGATGCCTTATCCAATAATGGCTCTGATACTTCGACTGGATTTGGTGGTAAAATTGGTATTGAATTTTCTCCCATAGATCGAATTCGGATCGGTGGCACATACCAGAGTAAGATCTCAATGAGCGAGTTTGACAAATATGCGGGATTGTTTGCTGATGCAGGTGATTTCGATATTCCGTCTAATTATCAGGTCGGAATTTCAGCTGACATCATGCACAATTTAACCGTATCGGCAGATTACAAACATATTAAATATTCCGATACCCCAGCCGTTAGTAACTCCTCACGAGTTCAACTTCCATTTGGTGCGCCAGGTGCCGCTGGATTTGGGTGGGATGATATTGACATTTACAAAATCGGCGTTGAGTATCTGGCAAATGACAAATGGACTCTACGCGCCGGCTACGCACACAACGATCAACCCGTAAGTGGAGATGACATTACGCTCAACATTTTGGCGCCTGGAGTTGTGACCGATCACTTTACAGGCGGTGGGGCGATCAAAATAAATGATAGGAACACACTCGAATTCGGTATCATGTACGCACCCAATGAAGCGGTTAGTGGCATAGAAGTAACGTCACAGGGTCCAAACCCAACACATATTATTACAGCTGAAATGAAGCAATTCGAGGTAACAGTCGGCTGGAAACTTAAATTCGGAAACTAAGTCAGATCTCTCTCCTGACTGAAACCCGTTGACAATGTCAGCGGGTTTTTTTTATAACTCGATTAAATACTAGGTGTATAGTCCCAAGAAATATTCTCCAGTGTAAATTTCATAAATTTGCGTCAGTTCAGTATTGTGTGTATTATTTGGAATATGGATAGCCCATATTTTATTGCATGTTAGCATATAATGCTGTGGAATTTTGTGCTAACAATCCGAAAACTTCCCGCCAGTAATCGCAAGCTTTTCTAATAGAGCTGATGCTTTCCAGGAAGTAGGGTCTTGTTTCGCGAATTTGTTGATGCCTTCCAAGATATTTTTGGCACCGATTTCGTCGGCGTAAAACATAGGGCCGCCCCGATAGGCGGGGAAACCGTAGCCATTGACATAGACCATATCTATATCCAGTGAGCGCAGGGCGATGCCTTCGTCGAGGATTTTTGCGCCTTCATTAATCATGGCGAACAGGATGCGTTTGCGGATTTCGTCGTCCGAGAAATCCCGCCGCGCGATGTTTTTCTCGACTGCGTTTTCTACAATCATGCCTGTAATAAATGGATCAATGATCGGTGTGCGAGACCCTTTTTCGTATTGATACCAACCCGATCCAGTTTTTTGGCCGTAGCGACCAAGGTCATAGAGTTTATCCGCGAGATCGCTATAGCGCTCTTGATCAGGGCGGGCCGCATCTTCTCTACGGCGGTTATGCCAGCCAATATCGAGACCCGCTAGGTCGGAGACTTCGAACGGGCCCATGGCAAAACCGAAGGCGCGCATAACGCGGTCAACATCTTGGGGCATGGCGCCGTCTTCAACCATATAATCGGCCTGCTTACGGTAGGCTTTGAGAATGCGATTACCGATAAACCCGTCGCAAACACCAGAAAGTACACTGATTTTGCCAATGGATTTTCCGACTTTCATCACTGTATTTATCACGGTATCGGACACACTATCTGTACGGACAACTTCTAGCAATTTCATGATGTGTGCCGGGCTAAAGAAATGCATGCCGATAACGTCAGCCGGGCGTTTGGTTTCAGCGGCAAGGATGTTGATATCCAGATAAGATGTATTGCTTGCGAGGATACAACCTGGTTTGGCGATGGCGTCTAAATCACGAAAAATAGATTTCTTGATGGCGATATTTTCAGTCGCCGCTTCGATGATCAAATCAGAAGTGCCTGCGCCTTCCATATTAGATATGGTGGAAAACTTGCCCAAATGTTGTTGCATTTGCACTGGCGTTATGCGGCCTTTGCTTGCGCTGCTCTCAAGAGTTTTGATGATGAGGGCTTCGCCAGCTTTTAGTGCGTCTGCGTTGATATCAAACAGATTGACTGTATAACCGCCATTTAAAAATGCGATGGCGATACCTGCGCCCATAGTGCCAGCGCCCAATATGGTAACGATTTTTACGTCTCTGGTTTTGGTGTCTTCCAGACCAGGAATTTTACCGACTTGGCGCTCGGCGAAAAAACTATGGATGAGGCCAGCCCGTTGATCACTTGCCATACAGTCCATAAATAAGGCGCGCTCCTTAGCCATGCCTTTACGGAATGGCAATTCTGCGGCGGCAACGGCTTCCAATGCTTTGATTGGGGATAATTGCCCGCGTGCTTTAGCTTTGGTTTTTTTCGTTAGCGCTCTGAAACCATCAGGGTCTGGCTTGGGGAGTTCGGTGACATCACAAAGGGCTGGACGATTGTCATTCGCATCGAGTTTGTTTTCCAGAAAAACAAGAGCATTGCCGATTAAATTTGTCTCGAACATCGCATCTAAAATACCCACCTGTAGAGCTTTGTCTGCATCTAGCGGTTTGCCTGTTGTGATCATTTCACCAGCTTTTACGGCGCCAATAAGACGCGGCAGACGCTGTGTGCCGCCTGCACCCGGCAATAGCCCGAGATTGACTTCGGGCAATCCGGTTTTTGCCTTCACCGTGCCAACACGGTAGCGACAACCAAGCGCGACTTCTAAGCCGCCCCCCAAGGCAACACCGCTGAGCGCCGCTACAATTGGCACGCGGCAAGATTCGAGCACATCAATAACGTTTGGCAAGGAGGGTTCCATGGGTGGCTTGCCGAATTCTGTGATGTCTGCACCCGCGCTAAAAATACGTTCGGACCCATGCAAAACCGTACCTTTAATGCTCGTGTCTTGATTAATAGTGGCGATAGTTTCGATCAAGCCTTGGCGCACTGATTGTGATAGGGCGTTGACGGGTGGATTGTCGATTGTAATGATTGCAATATGCTCTTGTATGCTAAGGTTAACGCTCATGATTTTCCTTTAATGACGACTATTCGTCAAAGCTGATAGTGACGTTTTTAGTCAGGGGAACGGATTGGCAAGTTAAGACAAAACTATCAGCAATTTCCTCTGGTTCAAGCCCGTAGTTCAACGCCATATCAACTTTTCCGTCAATCACTTTTGCGCGGCAGGTTGCGCAAACACCGCCCTTGCAGGCAAAACTTACATCAATGCCAGATTTTAGCGCGGCATCTAAAATAGAACCGTGTTCGTCGCGGTAATCAACAGTAATTTTGCGGCCATCGGATATGACTTTAATTTTGCTTTTAGCAAGACCGTCAATGGATTTTTTCGCGGTGCCAGCCCTCTGCGCATCTTCCGCTGATGCAAAAAACAGTTCGCTGTGGATGTTGGCTTCCGGCTCTCCAGCCTCGACCAATGCCGCGCGCACATCATTGACCATGGAGAGGGGGCCGCACAAATAATATCCAGCAACGCCTAATGGTGCGAATACTTGCTTGTGGAGTATAGCCGTCTTTTTTGCATTAATCCGTCCATTAAAAAACGGGATGTCAACGGCTTGGCGGGTCAGAAAAAACTGATAGGAGAACCGCCCCATAAATTGGTTTTTCAGCGCCGCAATTTCCTCGGAAAATATTGTATGTTCTGCATCGCGGTTGCCGTAATAGAGAAAGAAACTACTATTTGGTTCGCGTGCAAGCACGTCTTTTATCATCGCCATGACTGGTGTGATGCCAGAACCTGCCGCAAATGCCACATAATTGGCAGTGCGGGTAGGCTCTGTCTTTAGGGTAAAATCTCCGAGCGGTTCAGATATCTCTAAAGTATCGCCTGCTTGTAACTTCGCGTTCACATAAGTGGAAAATAGGCCCTCGTCCACTTGGCGTACGGCGATGTGATAGTCGACGTTATTGGGTGCAGAGCAAAAAGAATAGGTGCGGCGCACGTCCTCACCGTTTATTTCTTTACGGACAATTACATGCTGCCCTGCGGTATAGGTAAATGTGTCCTTTAAGCTCTCTGGGATGTCAAAACGAACCGATACGCAATCCGGGGTTTCCCGTTTAACTTCAGCGATTGTGACGGCATGTAATTTACTCATAATTGGTCTCTAGTTTAGTGGCATTTAAAACGGTCAAAGGGTTCAAGACAGTCTTTGCAGGCATAAAGCGATTTACACGGGGTGGAACCAAACTCGCTGATTAGTTCCGAGTTCGTTGATGAACAGCGCGGACAGGTGGCCAGTGCATTTTTGTCTTTGGACAATGCGGGTGGGTCAATGCCGTAAGCTTTTAGTTTTGTTTTAGCCGCATCGGTAATCCAGTCCGTTGTCCATACGGGGGCGAGTTGGCTCTTGATATCAACGTCCTGATGCCCGTATTCGTCCAGTTTTTCACGGATCATTTGAGTGATGAGATATGTGGCTGGACAGCCCGTATAAGTGGGCGTGATGATGATTTGAGGTGGTTTGCCGAGTCTAACATCGCGCACAATGCCAAGCTCGACTATATTGATCACTGGAATTTCCGGGTCGGGGACTTGGGTTAGGATATCGAGCAAATTTGCGCGCAAGTCTAAAACTTTTGCAGCGCTCTGTGGTTCAGACATTACCATTGCAAATTTGGGTATTTTATCTGCATATATTGTAGATCTTTGAGGATGTGGCCGAGGTTTTCATCATGCAGTCCGGCGTGTCCACCTTTGAGCATATTCAATGTCTCCGGGGCTTTGATCCCGCCGGCTTCATCGAGTGTTTGCACAATTTCGCCCTGCCAAGTGCTGTACTTGTCCGTGAAATCTTCGGTTAATCCACATTCTGTAGCAGCTGAAACCACATCATCAAAATCAAACAATTCACCCGTAAAACGCCATAGGCAATCCACGGCATCCCTTAGGCGGGCATGGCTTTCCTCTGTGCCGTCCCCGAGCCGCAGCACCCAGGATTTAGCAAACCGGATATGGTATGCGATTTCTTTGAGAGATTTTTCTGCAATAGCTGCAAGCTGTTTGTCAGATGAATTGAGCAATGCTTCGTATTGAAATTTCTGGAACGAGGAAAACAAATATTGCCGTAAGACTATGTGGGCGAAGTCTACATTTGGTTGCGCTACCAATAGACAATTGCGGTAAGCTTCCTCAACGCGGGTCATAGCCAGTGCGTCAACATTTGATGCCATATCTTCGAAACTGAGCGCATGCTCATAGAGCAGGCTGGCTTGTCCGATGAGATCCAGCGCAAAATTGGTCAGGGCTATGTCGAGTTCCATCTCGGGGCCGTGGCCGCACATTTCTGCAAGCCGCTGTCCCAAGATGAGCGCATTATCTCCAAGCCGCATGATATATGTTGCCTGCGGTGTGGTTGGCGCTTTGACGCCAATATGTGTTGTTTTGGTGCTCATCTGGATCACATGTTCTTCACGCCGTCCGGCACACTATAGAATGTCGGATGGCGGTAGATTTTATCATCGGATGGATCGAATAGTTCGCCGCTTGCGTCTGGGTCAGAAGCAATAATATCTTTGGATTTTATGATCCAAAGCGAGCTAGCCTCGCCGCGTCTTGTATACAGGTCGCGGGCGGATTGTATGGCGGTCTCGCGGTCCCCAGCGTGGACACTGCCTGCATGTTTGTGCGCCAATCCGTTTTTAGAGCGGATGAAAACTTCATAGAGGTGCCAAGTTTCATCGCTTGTGGATTCGTTGGTCATATTAATCTCCAATTATGCGGCTTTTATGCGATTTTTTCAGAGCGGGATTTTTGTTTTTCTGCGTAGGCGCCGGCGGCGGCACGCACCCATTCGCCTTCTTTGTGGGCGGCCTTGCGGGCGCGGATGCGGGATTTACCGCATTGGCCACCGTCTTTAAGTACGGCCCAAAACTCGTCCCAATTGATCTCGCCGTAATCATATGCGCCGCGTTCTTCGTTCCATTTCAGGTCAGGATCAGGAATGGTCAGACCTAGGAATTCTGCTTGCTGCACGGTGGCATCTACAAAGCGTTGGCGCAGCACGTCATTGGAATGGCGTTTAATCTTCCATTTCATGTTTTGTGAAGAGTGCAAAGACGCCGCGTCGGACGGGCCAAACATCATCAAGGACGGCCACCACATGCGGTTTAGGGCCTCTTGCGCCATAGCTTTTTGCTCCGCCGTGCCCCGCGCCAGAACGGTGACGATTTCGTAGCCTTGGCGTTGGTGGAAACTTTCTTCCTTACATACCCGCACCATGGCGCGCGCATAGGGACCAAAGGAACAGCGGCATAGAGGGATCTGGTTGGTTATTGCCGCGCCGTCAACAAGCCAGCCAATGATGCCTATGTCCGCCCATGTTGTAGCAGGGTAAGTAAATATGGTGGAAAATTTGGCTTTGCCAGATAGAAGATCGGCAACCATATCATCACGTTTGCGCCCGAGTGTTTCGGCGGCGCTATAGAGATAAAGCCCGTGTCCAGCCTCGTCTTCAATTTTTGCCAGTAATATCAGCTTGCGCATCAAAGTCGGTGCGCGGCTCACCCAATTGCTTTCAGGAAGCATGCCAACGATTTCGCTGTGGGCATGTTGGGAAATTTGCCGCACCAAAGTCGCCCTATATTTGTCTGGCATAGCATCTTTTGCTTCGATAATATCGCCCGCGTCTATGCGTGCTTGGAATGCATCCCATAGAGCCATGTCTTCTAGAGCCATGCCCTCAGATTTGGAAATTTTTTGAGTTTTTTTCTCTTTATTTGTTCTTAAATCTGTTGTGTACATGTGTTGACCTTACAATAAGTAGACCGATCGGTCAATTAATTATTTTCAGCATATGGGTTTTCAAATGCGACCATGGTTAAAAGTTCGTAGCGGGCGCATATATCATCCTTTTGATTTGTGATCTCAACATCCCAGCCCACTTCCCCATACTCTTCGGTTCTGCGTTTTTTGCGTTTGACCGTGAGGCGGACTTTGATCTCGTCGCCAACATAAACTGGTGTGATGAAGGCGAGATTGTTAAGTCCAGTATTGGCTAAAACCGGGCCGGGGTTTGGTTCAACGAATAACCCCGCCGCCCATGAAAGCAACAGATAACCATGAGCAACACGGTCTTCAAAGAACGGATTAGCGCTGGCTGCGTCCGGGTTCATATGGGCGTAAAATTTATCGCCAGTTGAATTTGCGAACAATTCAATTTCCTTAACGGTGATTTTACGCGATTTTGTATGCAAGGTTTCGCCAATATTAAGTTGATGATAGGTGCGGCGGAACGGATGCTCGGATGCCTTGGTTTCTGGCGCACTTGGCAGCCATTCGCCAGTGATATTGGCAATAGCGCTCGGACTACCTTGAATAGCTGTGCGCTGCATATAATGCATGACGCCGCGCGTTCCGCCCATTTCTTCGCCGCCGCCAGCACGTCCTGGACCGCCGTGTACAAGATGCGGGAGCGGGGAGCCGTGCCCAGTGGACTCACCCGCGCTATCCCGGTCAGCCAGTAACATTCTGCCATGAAAAGCTGCTCCGCCTAGAACAAGATCGCGGGTAAATGTACGCTCATAACTAAAGACAGATGCTACCAATGAACCACCACCTTTACGCAATAACTCCACAGCTTCATTTGTATCTTTGTAAGACATTAACGTGCTCACAGGGCCAAAAGCTTCGACCTCGTGAACTACGGATTTTTTCAACGGTTCGTCGCAACGCATAATGATGGGAGAGAGAAACGCACCATTACTTGATGCAAATTTATCAATATCGCCAATAATGATAGGGTTTTCAGCCGAGAGTATTTCTAATTTTCCCAGCACGTCTTGGCGTTGGCTTAACCCTGCCAGTGCGCCCATGCGTGTGTCTTTGTTGCGTGGGTCACCGACGGATATTTTTTCGATGCGTTCTGCCAACGCTTTCGCGGCGGCCTCCATGTATTTTTCTGGTACCATAGCGCGGCGAATGGCTGTACATTTCTGACCGGCTTTCACAGATATTTCCGTAGCAATTTCTTTGATAAATAAATCAAATTCTGGTGTGCCTGGCGCGGCGCCTAGTCCCAAAACACATCCATTGAGACTGTCTTGCTCGGCGATAAAACGTGTGGAATTTTGCACGATTGGTTTGGCAGAGCGTAACTTGCTGGCAGTATGGGCAGAGCCCGTGAACGAAACAACGTCTTGGCAGCTAACATGGTCCAGTAGATCACCCGTACTGCCGACAATTAATTGCACAGCACCTGTGGGCAAAATATCCGATTCTACCATCATCTTGACCATGGCTTCGGTGAGGTATGACCCGACCGTAGCGGGTTTGATAATGATCGGCACGCCCGCAATAAAGGCTGGGCCGAACTTCTCCAGCGCTCCCCAGATCGGGAAATTATAAGCATTGATGTGAATAGCTACGCCTTGCAAAGGTAGGGCTATATGCTGCCCCATAAATGTACCGCCGCGCGATAGGACTTCGAGGTCGCCTTCTACATGTACATTTCCGTCTGGCATTTCGCGGCGGGCTTTGGAAGATGAGAAGAACAGTGTGCTAAACCCGCCCTCAATATCAACCCAGCTATCTTTGCGAGTCGCGCCCGTGGAATAGGAAAGCTCGTATAGTTCTTCTTTGCGTTCCATCAAATACACGGCCAGCGCTTTGAGCATATAGGCGCGGTCATGAAAACCGTATTTGCGTAAATTAGGCCCGCCAACCGCGCGGGCATAATCCAACATGGCTTCGAAATCCAAACCTTCAGATGATGTTTCGGCGATTTTTTTACCTGTGACAGAATCTAACAATGGACGGAAACTTCCAGTGCCCTGCACCCAATTCCCAAGTGTGTAATTTTGAAGTTTCATGCTATCCGTCCTCTTTAATTTTTATTGAAATGCGGGTTTATTAAAATATAGGCTTGTCGAGACTCATGCTCTGACCACGAAACACTGCGATTAACTTACCTGAATTGTTCAACACTTTTACATCATAAACACCGATGCGGTTGCCTCGGTTTTGCTCTGTTGCTATCGCGGTTAATTTGTCTCCAAGCAAAGCTGGGCGGATGAAGTTAATGTGGCAGCTTGCTGCTACATTAACAATGTTATAGGAATTGCACGCGCATGCAAATGCGGTATCTGCGAGAGAAAAAATGATGCCGCCATGGGCTATGTTATGCCCGTTGACCATATTGCTTTGTATTGTCATGGACATTTCTGCATGCCCTGATGTTACACTTTTAAGCGTTATTCCAAGATTTGCAGACGCGCTATCGGTTGATAACATTATTTCAACGGCTTTTTTTGCTATATTATTTACTTGCATAAACCCTCATTATAAATGCTTTGCCTCTAAAGACGGTTTGAACAAAGATTACTAAACACCATTGACCGACCGACCGATTGAACATACACACTTTATTGAAAAAACAAAGCTATAAAAATATTCTGCAAGATTGCGAAATACTAATTACGGGGAACAAATGAAACAAGACTCTATTGTTTTTGAGGTTAATAAAGGCGTGGGAATAATCACGCTTAACCGCCCTGATAAGCTCAACTCATTTAATGAAACACAGCACGAGGCTTTGAAAAATGCTTTGAACCGTGTTGAAGCAGATCCAAAAATTCGGTGTTTGCTATTAACCGGGGCTGGGCGCGGGTTTTGCGCGGGGCAGGATCTTTCAGATCGCAATGTGGCGCCAGGGTCTGCGCCAGTAGATTTGGGGCTAACGATTGGCAAGTTTTACAATCCACTTATAAAGCGATTGCATAATTCAAACATTCCAACTATTTGCGCTGTAAACGGCGTAGCGGCAGGAGCAGGCGCAAACCTCGCTCTTGCCTTTGATATAGTGTTAGCAGCGCGCTCTGCTAAATTTGTGCAAGTGTTTTCCAATATTGGTCTTATTCCTGATAGCGGCGGCACATATATTTTGCCGCGTAATATAGGTCAAGCGCGGGCCATGGGACTGGCTTTATTAGCAACGCCCTTACCCGCTGAGACAGCAAAAGAATGGGGGCTTATTTGGGATGTCTTTGACGACGATATTTTGTTTGATGAAGCTTTTAAAATGGCGTCTGAATTGGCAAAGCGGCCAACCCTTGGCTTTAAGCTAACCCGTAAAGCCATACGGCAATCTTTTGATAATGATCTCAATGAACAGTTATCCTTAGAACAAAAATGGCAGCAGCAGGCAGGTTTCTCAGAAGATTATAAAGAAGGTGTTGGTGCCTTTATGCAAAAACGTAAACCAAATTTTATAGGGAAATAAAATGGTAAATTCTACTATGAATGACGCTTTTATTTGTGATTATATCCGCACGCCTGTTGGGCGATATGGCGGGGGGCTATCCAGTGTGCGCACTGATGATCTTGCGGCTCTGCCCATAAGAACGTTGATGGATAGAAATAATGGCGTTGACTGGACGAAAGTCGACGATGTTTTTATGGGCTGCGCCAACCAAGCGGGGGAGGATAACCGTAATGTTGCGCGCATGGCGTCATTGTTGGCGGGATTGCCTGTTGATGTACCGGGCGTTACCTTAAATCGTCTGTGTGGGTCTGGCCTTGATGCCATTGTGCAAGCAGCCAGACTAATTAAAACGGGCGAGGGCGGGCTTGCCCTTGCCTGCGGCGCTGAAAGCATGTCGCGGGCACCTTTTGTGACCGCCAAGTCTACAAGTGCCTTTTCGCGCGCTTGCGAGAGTTATGACACGACGATTGGCTGGCGGTTTGTCAACAGACTTATGAAGCAACAATATGGCACGGACTCTATGCCAGAAACGGCCGAAAATGTTGCAGAGCAATTCAATATTTCCAGAGCAGACCAAGATTTATTTGCACTAAGTTCCCAAGAAAAAGCCAAATCTGCACAAGATAAGGGGCTGTTAGCCAAAGAAATTATGCCCGTTAAAATTCCGGGGCGAAAAGGCGCGGTAACTATTGTTGAACATGATGAGCATTTAAGGCTTTCGCCCCTCGATGTGTTGGCTAAACTGCGCACACCTTTTCGCGAAAATGGCTCTGTTACTGCGGGCAACGCTTCGGGTATTAATGACGGCGCAGCGGCGATAGTCATAGCCTCAAAGGCGGCTGCTAAAGCCCATGGTCTCACGCCGCGCGCGCGCATTGTTGCGGGCTGTGTCGCAGGCGTAGAGCCACGTATCATGGGTATTGGCCCTGCGCCCGCAAGTCTTAAAGTGCTTGCCATAGCAGGGCTTAAAATGGAACAAATGGATGTTATTGAACTTAATGAAGCATTCGCAGCGCAAGGTCTCGCCGTTCTTCGCGAACTTGGTGTTGCTGACGATGATCCAAGGGTTAACCCAAATGGCGGAGCGATTGCCCTCGGGCATCCATTAGGCATGAGCGGCACCCGTATCGCGGGCTCTGCTTTGCATCAGCTAGAGCGTATAAATGGCCGTTATGCTTTGATCACAATGTGTATAGGCGTTGGGCAAGGTATCGCTGTTATTATTGAACGAGTTTAAGGAAATATCATGGGTAAAATTGTTGATTCTTGCGTAAAGTACGAGCCAATTTTAGCGGCAAGCCGGGATGAAATTTCGGCGTTGCAGTTAAAAAAATTAAAGTGGGCGATCCGCTACGCCTATGACAATGTTGCCATGTATAAAAATAAATATGACACAGCGAGCGTTCATCCAGACGATCTTGTTCATTTGGATGATTTGGCAAAATTTCCTTTTACGACCAAAGAAGACTTACGGAAATCTTATCCATTTAATATGTTTGCGGTTCCAATGAAAGACATTGTGCGTATTCATGCATCATCAGGAACAACAGGAAAACCAACTGTGGTTGGTTATACCAAAGACGATATCGCGGTATGGACAAATCTTGTGGCTCGGTCTATTCGGGCATCTGGTGGGAGGCCAGAACATAAAATTCACATTGCCTATGGTTACGGATTATTCACAGGCGGTATGGGCGCTCATTACGGCGCTGAGGCGCTTGGCTGCGTTGTTATCCCAATGTCAGGAGGCCAAACGGAAAGACAAATTCAAATGATCCTCGATTTCGAACCAGAAATTATTATGGTAACGCCATCCTATATGCTCGCATTAGCTGACGAGTTTGCCGCGCGCGGCATTGATGCGCGCGAGACTTCGCTCAAGATTGGCATATTTGGCGCAGAACCATGGAGCGAAGAAATGCGCCGCGAGATTGAACACAAGTTTGATATTGATGCTGTGGATATTTACGGCCTGTCAGAGTTGATGGGCCCGGGCGTTGCCAATGAGTGTGTAGAGACAAAAGACGGGGCACATATATGGGAAGATGCGTTTTTACCAGAAATCATTGATCCTGATACGTTTGTTCCCTTAGCCGATGGAAGTGCTGGCGAATTTGTTTTGACTGCATTGTTTAAGCAGGCCATGCCGATTATACGTTACCGGACTAAAGATTTGACAAGGCTGTTGCCGGGAACGGCATTTACCCATCGCCGGTTTGAACGTATTAGCGCACGCACTGACGACATGATGATTATCAGGGGTGTGAATGTATTTCCGTCCCAAATTGAAGAGATTATTCTTCAAGAGCCTGCATTAGCGTCCCATTATCAAATAACCTTGAGTAAAGTTGGCCGCATGGACGCTATGTCGGTGGCGGTTGAGGGGCGTCCTGATCATTCGTTAACTGATCATGAAAAAGCGGCCAAAAATGTGGTAAAGCACATTAAAGCACGGATCGGCGTTTCCACTCAAATTTCCGTGAATGTTCCTGGTGCATTACCAAGATCAGAAGGAAAAGCTGTACGCGTCGTTGACAACCGCTAAAACTTCAATAGGTTTTTACTATATCGAATAATGCCATGTTATTATTGGTAATATAAGGGAAGTTTATGGCACGTACGCAAGCCAATGATTACAAACAAAAAAAAACGCATATAGTAGACGTAGCCACAGAATTATTTGCATCTAAAGGGTTCCATGCAACATCCATTATGGATATTGCGAAAGCATGCAATACGTCAAAGTCGAGCTTGTATCACTATTTTGATTCCAAAGAACAATTGCTTTACGTCATCCTATATGACCACGCTGTTATACTCAGGGATAGTTTTTTACCTATTAACAATGACAGTAATGCTGATGCGTCAGACAAACTAGAAATATTCGCGCAAAAACTCCTTTTTCACAATGTCTCGTCCCGTTCAAAGCACAAACTGATTCTTGGTGAACTAGACTCTTTAGGGGCGCAGAAAAAAAATGAAATTTCAATTTTGTTACGGGAACCTATCGAGTCTATTTTTGACTCATTAGTGAATATTAATCCAGAGCTTGAAGTCTATAAATTTTTGCAGTTTCCTGTTGCGATGATGTATATTGGTATGATCAATTGGACGCATACTTGGTTTTCTGGAGAGGGTGAACTCTCGACAGATGTATTTGGTAAGTTGTTATGCGACACATTTATCAATGGTTTTTCGAATATTGATCTGCGTAAACACCTAATTTTATAGCTTACACTTATTTGAGCTCTATAGGTGAATTGTGAACTGCCCTAAGCCGCCCTGAGTTTGCCTGAGGCTGTTTAGTTTAAGTTATGCGGCTTTCGGGGCTTGTCCAGTGCTGCGTAGTATTACTCAAAATGGCTCCTTTTACTATAGAATAGGAGCAACCGACATACCCGAGCCTGTTCATTTATTGGTCTTGTAATACTCTTTTCTTATTTTCTAATGAAAAATTAAGGGGCATAACCTAATTCATATTTCAATAAGTCGTATTATTTCCAGTTCGGCGCGATAAGGCGTTTTTTTCCGTCTGACGTCAACCGAACATTCGGTTCGTCCAAATCTAAACGGTCCCATAATTGTAGGTGACGGTTTTGTGTTTTTGGCCCAGACTTTCGCAGTAATTCGTATATTTACAGGTGCGTACTGCTGTGAACCGCCCCGGGTTTGCCGGAGGCTCCTAATCTATAGTATAAGTTGCTGATCATTGATGAGCTAGGCTTTGTATCGCGCAGTAAAACCGGGGCGGAATTGTTGTTTGAAGTCTTCTCACAACGCTATGAGTGCGCCTCAACCATGGTTACCAGTAACCTGCCCTTGTTTGACGATGGACCGAAACCTTCGGCTCAGACCACCTCACAGGCGCTCTCCTTGGCCAACTGACCCATCACGTCAACATCCTCGAGATGAATGGTGATGGCTACCGCATAAATCAGAGGAAAGTCAGAAAAAATAAGAGGAAAAAAGGCAACGAAAACGGCCTAGAACTCGCTGCTAAAGCAAGACTCTATCAAATGACAAAAGTTAGGGTTCTGTTCTAAAGTTTTCCTGAATGTATTTTTTCCTTGCATTACCGCATACATTATATATGAAAAATCATATATAATGTATGCGTGAGCAGTTTTAGTTACTGTGTCTGCTGAACACTCTAATATTGGGCGACTGTTATGTCAGACAGATTTATCGATAACTATCTTTTGTTTCAGCTTGCGCTTGCCAGTCATACATTTTCGGAAGAATTTTATGGGCAGTTGCGCGCGGCAGGGGTCAGCCCTGCTAAGTGGCGTATCCTTATCAACCTTGTTGATTGCCCTGGCATGTATCTTACGCGGCTAGCTAAATATGCGCTGTATGAACAATCCCGAACAACAAAACTGGTTGACCAATTGGTGGGTGAAAAACTGGTTGAACGCCGCATTGACCAAAAAGACCGTAGGCGCGTCAGTGTGCACATTACGGCAACGGGCAGGGGCCTAATCGAGCCGCTGATTGAAAAAGCGAAACTGCATGAAGACGATGTTCTATCATCGCTAAATGCAAGTGACCGTAAGCGATTAAAATCAATTTTAACCAAGCTTGCCAAAAGGCATTCCGAAGACATGCAAGTCCTCGGCTTACAGATCGTTGATACGGCATAAATTTTAAAAGAGAGAACATAACTATGGCTAAAACATTTGCGTCTGCGGGCGATTTAACAGAAAAGAAAGAAACTTTAAACGTGCTCGCCGATGGTGTGTATGCACTTACCGCTGAGGGTGATCCCAATATTGGCGCTATTGAAGGTGAAGATTTCATCGTTGCGATCGAGGCACGAGCAACGCCCAAAGCTGCGTCCGACTGGCTGAAAAAACTACGTGAGCATACGGATAAGCCTGTTCGTTATTTAGTGCTGACCCATTATCATGCCGTGCGTGTTTTAGGCGCTACGGCATTTGAAGCGGATGAAATTATCGGCCATGAAGCGACCCGTTTCTTGCTTGAAGAGCGCGGACAAGAGGATTGGGATAGTGAATTTGGCCGCATGCCGCGTCTGTTCCGCGAACCTGAAGGCATACCTGGGCGCACCCATACGACACTAAGTTTTGCGGATAATATGCGTATTGAACTTGGTGGTGAGCGTGGGCATTTAGAGCTTAAATTTTGCGGGCGTGGCCATACGGCGGGTGATATTGCCGTTTGGTATCCAAAGCATAAAATCCTGTTTGCGGGTGATCTGGTGGAAGCAGAGGCTGCACTTTATACGGGCGATGCGTTTCATATGGATTGGTCGACAGGGACGCTTGATGTGGTCAAAGAGTTTAAAGCAGAGATGCTCATTGGCGGACGCGGCGCGGTAGTTAAGGGGCGTAAAGCGGTTGATGCGGCCATAGAACAAACGCGGCAGTTTTTGGTTGGCATGCGCGATCATGTAAAACCTATTCACGACCGCGGCGGTACACTCAAAGAGGCCTTTGAAGAGACCCATAATGCACTCGCGCCTAAATTTGGACAATGGCCGATATTTGAGCATTGTCTTCCTTTTAATGTACAAAGGCTTTGGGACGAATATGACGGTATAGACTGGCCACGTATTTGGACGATGGAACGCGACCGGGAAGTCTGGGCGCTTTTGCAAGATTAGGTGGCGAATATGAGCCATGCTAGCATACTAATATATAAACCAAAATCTTATCAAATTGCGCCTGAGTTATCTGGCAGTAGTAGCGCTAAGCACTCCTTTGTAATTGTTGGCGCGGGGCCTGTTGGCTTGACGCTTGCCCTTGATATGGCGCGCAAGGGGCATAAGGTTTTACTGCTAACGGCATTTGATTTTATCGCGAGTGGCTCAAAGGGAATATGCTATTCCAAACAAAGTCTTGATATTTTGGATAGGCTAGGTGTTGGCGCGCGCGTTGTTGATAAAGGCGTTGTTTGGAATGTTGGCAAAGTGTTTTGGGGCGCACAAAAAGAGCCTATTTACCAGTTCGATATGTTGCCACTGAAAGACCAGAAAAATCCTGGCTTTATCAATATTCAACAATATTATCTGGAAGATTATTTGGTTGATGCCTTGGAAACTATGGACAATGTTGAAATTCGCTGGGGACACACAGTTAGTGACATTGATGTTGGTAATGATAGCGCTATCTTATCCGTGGTGACCCGTGATGGGAATTACAAACTTGAAGCCGAATATGTGCTCGCGTGTGACGGGGCTAATTCGACTATCCGCAATTCTATGAAGCTTGATTATGACGGTCGCATTTTTGAGGACAATTTTTTAATTGCCGACGTGAAGTTTAAACATGAATTTACTTCCGAACGATGGTTCTGGTTTGACCCGCCCTTCAACCCTGGGCGCACAGCACTACTCCACAAACAGCCAGATGATATTTGGCGCATAGACTTTCAGCTTGGTTGGGATATTGACCGCGAAGAAGCCGTGAAATCTGAAAATGTTGCACCTTACGTTAAGGGCTTGCTTGGCGACGATGTCGAGTATGAAGATGACTGGCTAAGCGTTTATACATTCCAATGTCGACGTATGGACAGGTTTTTGCACACACCCGTAATATTTGTTGGCGACAGTGCACACTTAGTCAGTCCGTTCGGGGCGAGGGGTGCGAATGCGGGATTGGTTGATGCTGAAAATATAGCATGGAAACTAGATATGGTACTATGCGGTAAGGCAGACAAGTCTATTTTGGAAAGCTATAATTATGAGCGGGTTATGGGTTCGGATGAAAACATCCTTAACTCAACACGATCCACCGATTTTTTAACGCCAAAATCAAAAATTTCAACCGCCTTTAGAGATGCGGTTTTGGAGCTTGCAAACACCTATGAATTTGCCCGTCCCTTTGTAAATTCTGGCAGGCTGTCAATGCCCACTCCGTATCATAATAGCCCGCTTTCAACACCGGATAAGGATGTATTTGAGCGCGGCCCAAAACCTGGGCATGCGTGCATAGATGCCCCCTTGACCATAGGGCGGAATGTAAAATGGCTTTTGGAGCATTTAGGCAATGAATTTATTTTGCTACATTTTGGAGATGCAGCGCCAAAAACCAAACTTAAAACACTTACGGTACCAGCCATTTGCCTTGCTGCGGAACGATACGCAGCTGGGCCCGGGACAAGCTATCTTATTCGTCCAGATCAAGTGGTTGCGGCGCGTTGGAAGCAAGCGAGCGCTGAGGATATTGATGCAGCGTATCAAACTGCAATAGGAGGTCGAGCATGAGCGGGGACAAACGAAAACTAATCACGGCGTTAAACCTGACAAATACGGATGATATTTATGAGCGCCTGATTGATGCCCATGATGGCTTGTCTGATGATGATAGTAATAAATTTAATGCTAAATTGATCCTGCTTCTCTTTAATCATATTGGTGATGAACAAGTGATCAATGAAGCATTGTGTGCTGCAGAACCTGCTTAGAGTTTTGTATAAGTGAGCGTGACTTTGTTTTTCTTAGGGATGAAAAAATGCTTGTGATTGCCTGTGCGATCGAGTCTTTGTTTAGGATGTTGTCGCCGCCAAGCGAATAACTTAGCTTTTATCTACAACCCGCACGGCTTTGCCCATAGAGCGTGGGATGCCGCCTTCGGGTTTGATTTCCATCATGGAAGAAATTTTGATTCTGACTTTGATGTGATGAGCGACAGTTATGGTAATCTTTTCAGTATCGGCATGTGTGCTCTCGAGCGACCTTCAACCGCAATCGAGATTGCGTCCATACGCCCTTTTTCGTCAGGGTAATTTGTAATGAGGCGAGAGGGTAGGCTCTTGCAGAATAATTTCTTCAATTTGAGACGGAAAGACATTGACGCCGCGAATAATTATTATGTCATCATTGCGGACAAAGCTAAAGCTTTAGCTTTAGCCATCGCGTCTCGCCTTGAGTGCGGCATTGTCCGGATAAATGCTCACGGCATGATCCAGCTAAATGTTCCGTTCGGCGGCGTCAAAGGTTCTGGCATAGGCGTAGAATTCGGTATCGACGGCCTGAAAGAACACACAACAATCCAGGCTATTTTTGCTTAAATTGAAACACCGCCAATACTGGCCCCGCCGCAAACATAAAGGGTTTGTCCTGTGACAAATCCGTTTTCGGGCGCGCAGAAAAACAGCAGGGCATTACTAACGTCTTCGGGTGTGCCAAGACGGCGCATCGGTAGGCTCGCCGCCAGTTTTTGTTCACGTTCGCTACCCTTGTCAACAATATCCCAAAAATTATCGGTCAGGATAGGGCCGGGTGCAACACAGTTTACCGTAATGCCGTAGGAGCCGAGTTCTAATGCCCATGTCCGTGCCATGCCGTGAATACCTGCTTTGGTAAAGGAATAGGCCGTGCGCGTTGGTACGCCCATGGCAGCGCGGGATGAGTTAAAGACAATACGGCCAAACCCAGCCCCTTTCATTGCAGGCGCTAAGGCTTGGACAAATATCAAAGCCGCCCCAGCATGGAGTTGTGACAGTTTGAGAATGTCTTCATGGCTGGCATCTTCTAAAAGATTAGGTAAAATCATGCCGGCATTGTGAATGAAGTGGGTCACCTTATATTTATGAGCAATGGTTTTAGCGGCGGCGGCGGTTTCATCAGCATTAGTCAGGTCGCAACTTATATTTCTTAATTTATCGTGGGAAAAATCAGCGGCGCGGCGCGATACATTTATCACTTCATAACCTTGCCCCAGCATGCGCAAAGCGAGGTCTTTCCCAATTCCACTGCTTGCCCCTGTAATGACGGCGCATAATTTATTCATTTTGCATTCCTGCTTTTAATTTTGAAGGTATCGCCGTCGTGAATAAGCGCTACTGTACTACCCATCGGTAATTTTGCTTCGGCAAAGGCGAGTATTATTGGTCCCGCCTTGAGTTTGACCAACCCTAACGCCAAGGGTAGCTTATCTAACCATTTGGTTTTAGTGCTAATGTGTAGCTCGGTCATACTCACCAATTTTCCTTCACCAGAAACATCTTGCCATGCCATATCTGGTGAGAGACAGGCTGGGCAAATATCTCTTTCGGGATAGTGCACGGTCTGGCATTGCTGGCAGATTTGAAATTTTATCATTTGCCGCGCTCCAATATGGCGGCGGCGCAGGAGAGGCCTTTGTCATAATTGATAATGCCAAACCCAGACACTAGGCCAAGTTTTGCATCTTTCACCTGCGCCCCTAAAGCCGTGCCCGTCAGTTGGCGTACGGCCTCAACAATGCCGAGAAATCCGCCGGCCGCGCCCGCTTGACCGCACGAGAGCTGTCCGCCTGATGTGTTATGGGGAAAGTCACCGTTTACGGTTAGATCATGTTTTTTGATAAAATCTTTAGCCTCGCCTTTGGCGTAAAACCCAAGGTCTTCTAATTGCATAAATGAAATGACCGGATAGTCATCATAGGTTTCAACCAGGTCAATATTTTTTGGTTCTACACCAGCTTGTTGCCATAATGATTTAGCATCAACGGCGAGGCCTGTTCTAAGCTGTATATCATCACTCGAAAAGGCATTGTGGCGCTCTATGCTAGCGCGAATTTTCACATAGGGCAAGCCAAGGGTTTTCGCTTTGGTTTCGTGCATAACTAAATACCCTTCGGCGCCAGCACAGGGCATTACGCAATCAAATAAATGAAGCGGGCTAGAAATTAACCGCGCCTGCATATACTGGTCAAGGTTCAGTGGTTTTTTTATTAAAGCATGAGGGTAGGAAAGTGCATTTGTTCTTTGTGAAATAGCAAGGCGCCCAAAATCTTCACGGCTAGCGCCGTATTCTTCCATATAGGCCTCGGTAATGAGTGCGAAACTAACATTGGGGCCACCTGCGCCGTAAGGCAAAACTGCAGCGCTCATATCGGTGGAAAAATTATCCAGCAGTGCCTCAAACCCGTCTTTAGAGTTCGTATCGCCCGCAAGGCAGGCAACAATATCCACATCGCCCATTTGCACGGCGCGCGCCGCCTTACGCAAAGCCGTAACACCGCTGGCACCGCCAGTTACTTCTTGGGAGAGCCAGCGCGGCGACATGCCAAAATGCTGGGTTAAAGACGCTGCACTGTCTGGGTTAAGCTTGAAAGAACTTATGGACAATCCGTCAATTTCAGTGTGGCGCAAACCGCTGGCTTGGCACACTTGTGCTAACGCACACCCTAGCCAATAATTTGTGCGCTTGTCTGAGAACCGAATATAGGGCACGCTGATCGGTGCAGTAACAACGACATCGCCGTATGGCGCGCTCATTTTGAACGCTTCTTTAAGGCGCGCATATCGAGCGTTGTCGGTCTATCAATTAAATCACTGACCAAGGTTTTTAACTCTCCACGTTTAATTTTGTTTGTAGATGTTAGCGGTAAACTGTCCACAAATGCAATATAACCAGGCGCCTTATAATAGGCGAGGCGTGATAAACTATAGGCGAGCATATTCTTGGCCAAGGCTTGCTGGTCATCCGGGATGTTTTTAGTAACTATCAAAGCGAAGACCTCGTCGCCGCGCACGGGGTCAGGCGTTGCCGCTATTGCAATGGCATCAATGTTCGGGTGGCTAATTAAGGCATTTTCCACTTCCACAGCCGCGATATTTTCTCCGCTGCGGCGGATTACGTTTTTCTTGCGGTCAACAAATACATATGTCCCATCCGTGTTTTGCCGGACAATATCACCAGTATGAAACCAATCTCCTTGCCAAGCTTCTGCCGTCGCTTCTGGATTTTTTAAATAACGATTGAAAAAGCCAAAACGCGGGTTTTTATGTGTACTCCGTACCAATAATTCGCCCTGTGTACCGACATCCACAACCGTGCCGTCATCATCAATCAAGCGAACTTCCATTCCACCCCCCGGCGCGCCAAAGCAATGTGTTCCCACATGGCGCGCGCCTTTTGACGCTATAATCGCGCCGCCGCCGCCTGTTTCTGTCATGGCCCATGCTTCAACGAGAGGGAAGCCAAACCGGTTTTCAAACGGCGCATGTAAACTACCGTCCACGCCTGCCCCAAACCCAAACCGGACATCGTGGTTTGTGTCCTCGCTTGAGGGTTCTGCGCCAATGAGCATGGCTGGCATAACGCCAAGATAATGAAGGATACTGGCGCGGGATAAGCGAACATTGTCCCACCAAGAGCGCGGGTGAAAACGGTCAACGAAGCTTACGCATCCGCCGACAGCCATCATAACCATAGCCGAACAGGCAAGTGCATTCATGTGAAAAAGGGGCAGGGGCGTGATCATGCGCTCGCCGTCATGGCGTATTTCGCAATGCCCGCCGCATTCTAAATACCATTGCCCGCAATGTAAAAAATACTCATTGGTTAGTACGCAACCTTTTGGCAATCCCGTCGTTCCCGATGTGTAAAGAAGAGCGGCCTCACTATCATGTGAGACGTTTTCTTGATTTGCTGATTGACGTGCTTTGGGGATAGGGTCGTCGTCCCCGATAACTGTAAAGTCAGATGACCCAGCGCTACGCAATTCACTCTGTCTATTCTCAAGGGCTATGGCTAATACTATTTCTGAATGTGAGATTAAATATTCTAATTCTGCGGCTCGAAGCTCTGGATTGATGGGCACCATGGAAACGCCGAGCGCGTTAAGCGCAAGCCAGTGAATAAAAACGGCTGGACGGTTTTCAAGTAAAATGCCGACCCTATGCCCAGGCCCATAGCCTGCATCTGCGTATTCTTTTGTTTTGGCCCTTATTTGTGATTGCATGGCGCTATACGATATATCACCAGCATCAATGTTATAAATAGCTGCGGTTTCCGGTAAGACGTTTAAGAAAGGTCTGCTTGGATATAATTTCGCCGCCGCAGTAAATAAGTCAGCGACACTTTTGTGGTCAAGAGGGGATTCTAGCATGGGGGGCCTTTTAGACGAAAAGCTGAATATTGCGATGTGCAGATTCAGGGTTGATGAGGTTGACTTGTTTGCGGACTATTTGGAAACCATCGTTTGTTTTTTGTAAAGTATGTTCGATCCAACCAACTAGGAAAAATTGTTCATCTAATCGGGATTCAGAATAATGAAACGAAGTTTTGGTTTTTATTATGTCGCCAGTAATATTTAGGATTTGAGGGCTTTGCAATAAATGATGACACCGACTTTTGGGCCGTTGCGAAAATGTACGTTCGCCATTTAAACGCTCAACGCGCACAGTCAGTAAAAGTTTGTCTTCATACATGAGAGATGTAGCGAGATGTTCTTCGGTTTGCCCATATTCCAAAGGCATCCAGTAAATGCAATCCTCTGAATAGAGCGCGAGCCAATCGTCAAACTTTTGCTCATCTATCATGCGGGCTTCGGCGTAGATGAAACCAATAATGTCCTGGCGCTTTATGCTCATGAGTTGTCTCCCATACGCATATATTTCGCCCACGCCGTATAAGTATTTCGCATCTGAACCTCAGAGGTTCCAGGGTGGACTTGCTCGCCGCCAAGCTCATCTTCTTGGTAGTGACGCTGCAAATTCATCCAAGGATTTGCATCCACTTTTAAACCTTCTTGTGCCCGTTCATACATTTCGAGATCATCATGACCAACAACGGAAGTAGGGGCGTTAATGATCCGATTATACATGGCCGTGCGTTTTAAGAATGTATCTGGTGCGCCGACGAGTTTAAAAATCCAGCTCTCGACAATGGTTTTGTCGGCGGCAATGGGTTTAAACAGGCGCAAGGTTTGAATGGCGCCTTTAACCATTATATTCGGAAAATAACATGTGTTGTGGCGTGTTTCGGCTAAGATTTCTTGAGCGCGTTTCTCCCCGTAAGATTTTATCATGGAGCCGAGATACCCTTCCACATCACTATAATCTGAATGGATTGACCACGACACGCCCGTATGGCCATGGCCATGATCCCATGTGCGAATACCCATGTTTTCGAAGGTCTCGTATGATGACATAAAAGGAAGCACGAGTTCGACGACCATTGGTTTTTCAGTATTTTTTCCAGCAGTGGCTTCCCATAACTGTTTTACAGTACCCGCCGAGCTTTCATGTGCGATCATAGGGTGGCAGGCATCGGTTTGATTGTCGACGAGCATTTTCCAGTTGCAATGATGTAGGTAACGAAGCGGTGCTCCAACGACTTCAAGTCTACCTTCAGGGGATCTATCGATCATGTTATCAATGCTAGAGAGAGAGCCGCCAAAAAATTCCTCGAAACTTTCCCCTTCATAGCTTAAGCATGCAAAAACAAACCCACGGTAGTTTTTTACATAACTAACTACGCACATGCCTTTTTTGGCACACGATTTGTCAAACCCCGTGTTTTCATAGCCTTGCTTAAATGGTATGCCGAGCGGGCTGCCATCAGTTTTAAACGACCAAGCATGGTATGGACAGCGAAAAAACTTGCCTGTATTTCCACTGGGTTCATTGACAATCTGTGTACCCTTGTGGGGGCAACGATTATACAATACCTGAATGTCGCCGTCTGTATGGCGCACCATGATGACAGGCTGATTGCCAATCGTTGTTGTGGTGAAATCGCCTTTGTTTTGCACTTGGCTGTCATGTCCGACATACACCCATGTGCGGCGAAACACGGTTTTCATTTCTTGTTCAAAAACGGTTTGGCTTGTGAACACATCCCGGTGGATTTCGCTCGCACCTGGGCGTACCAATGCGTCCAAATTCACACCGTTTGTGCCTTTTCTGTCATTTGTTTCATTGGTCATAGGCGGCACTGTCTTACCTAGTTTGTTCTTTGTCTTTGGGCTTTTTTTTGGGTGTAAATCCAAAACCAGTCGTCCAGATTTAGCTCGCGAAACACAGATTTGCATGACATTCCCACCCGCCTTTTCACTGTCGCTTAAAACAACGTCGCGGTGATCAATATCCCCGCTAATCACTTGGGTTCGACATATGCCGCAATTTCCGTGGGCGCAATCATAGAGCGGCTCTTCACCCTCCGCTTTTAAAACTTCGATTATGCTTTTGTCAGCGGGGATGGTGTATATTTTTCCGGATGAAGCAATTTCAATTTCAAAGGCCTTGTTTCCATCCAGGGGAAGGGGGGTGTTAAACAGTTCAAAGTGAATTTGTTCTTTGGGAAAGCTAGCTTGTGCTGCGAATTTCTTTACGGCCTCAATCATGCCTTTAGGCCCGCACACATATATATTAGTATCCTTAGGTGCCTTGTTTAAAACGGATGACAATTCCAAAGCATTGTCTTGATCATCATAGTGAATGTGTAATCTTTCCCCTATGAGGTCGGTTAATTCGTTGACGAAGGCTAATTTACCCTCTGCGCGACCCGCATAATGCAGTGTGAAATCTACGTCTTCTCCCATAAGTTTTTCTGCCATGGCGTAAATTGGCGTAATACCAATGCCGCCTGCAAATAAAAGGCTGGGTTCAGGTGTTCCGAGCAATGAAAAATCATTTTTTGGCGGGGTGATTATAAGCGTATCACCAAGCTCTAAGCCGTGCATAAACCGTGAGCCACCAGTGGAATTGTCGTCCAAAAGCACACCTAATCGATATTTATCGGCCAAGCCATCATCTTCCAAAATTGTTGTTAAGGAATAACAGCGCGTATCGTTGCCGCCAATGCTAACTTTGATATGGGCACCTGCCGCGTATGCG
Source organism: Robiginitomaculum sp. (assembly GCA_965224735.1). GTDB lineage: Bacteria > Pseudomonadota > Alphaproteobacteria > Caulobacterales > Maricaulaceae > Robiginitomaculum_A. The sequence continues at coordinate 1,107,869 of OZ245059.1, forward strand.
GGTAGGACGGAACCATTTTCTGAGCTGAGCGTAAAGACTTTGATGTTCGGTGCGGCGTTGTTAATAGCGCTAACGACTACAGAAATTGAAGGTTTTGTGTCAGGCATAAGTTTCAATATTTATTTGTTAGAGTTGATATATTATATTCTTTGTAATATAATATACTTGATTATGCAATTAATATTATTTAATAATAACGGCAAGGATATGAAATGAACCAGCAACATTTTGATAACTATTTACTCTATCAACTTGCAATGGTAAGCAATGCGCTATCCAGTGAGTTCCATAATGAGCTCTCAAAACATGACATTGGCCCCGCCGCTTGGCGCATTTTGTACTGTCTTTGGAGTACACCTGATATGCGCCTTACTGAACTCGCACGACACGTATTATACAAACAGCCGCGCGTTACCAAGCGGGTCGCACAATTGCAAGAAGCGGGGTTGGTAGAAAAAACTGTTAGGGATGATGATCGTCGTAACGTCTCTTTGCGGCTTACACAAAAGGGAAAAAAACTGGTCTTTCCTTTCATCAAAAAATCTATTGCGCATGAGGCAAAAATAATGTCTGTTTTACCACAGGCAGACAGACAAAAATTTCGCCAGTCTTTGTTAGCGCTTATTGAAAGTTTAGGACAATGATGTGTTGCAGGGTTGTTTTCAACATGGTTTTAATGTCGCCATTGCCAATGGTTCTGTGTCCAAGATTATACCTGAACTCTGTTTATTTTAAGTGTAAATGAAATATCTGCTTGCTCACCTGTTTGATGTCAGCGCTTATGAGATAGGTTTAAGTCCAAGCTAAGCTAAGCTAAGCTGAGTGAGGCTTTTGGCATAGGCATAATTATAAGTAAATGACAAGGTAGCATTTAAATTTTATTGACGTTCTAGCAGAAAAGGTGCGAATTGAGTTCGTCTGTGCATGTCTGTTTTCTTAAATATTGATCGGATATGGGTTCTTAATGTGGGCTTGGCAATGTGCAATATATTGCATATTTCTAAGTCAGAACTGCCTGACATGACAAGGTCTGCAATTTCTGCTTCTCTAACCGTTATACCTAACTTACCGTGTAACTGCGCAAAGCTCATAAAGTTGTTATTAGAATCCAATTGCATGGCGCGTGATAGCGCATTGGTAAAACACGGCCCGATCGCGTCTAATATTTCCATTTCTTTTTTTCCAAAATCATTTTTTTTTGAATTTCGCCATATTCGAATGTCACCATTATTATGCCCTTTATCATAAGCAAAGTAATTTATACCATAGCAAAGGCCGTCCTTTTTTAGAAAATCATTAAAAAATTCTGTCTTAACAAGTCGGCTATGCTCCATAACATGACTTACTGGCGTCGCTTTTTTTCGGTTTTGTAGGATTTGAGTTATCGGGTCATGAAACTGAAAGTAGGAATCATAGCTTTTTAAATTTTGCGGGCACATATTGATTTGTACGCCAGCCATAAATTTCTTCTCAACTGGATTCCAAGCATAGGATGCAAAATAGTCAGCTTTTAGAAGTTTAAGTAAATTTTTGCCGATTCTCTCGCGGACTTCTTTATGTGAAAAGTCGCGGCTTAAATCCCCCATAATACTGAAGAGGCTTGTACATTCTTTGCTCGTTAAATTCATAAGAAATACCCCTGTTCATAATCGTTTGGGCTGCCCAGAATATCATCATTTATGATTATATCGTTAAAGCTAAATATATTCTACTTCTCCTGTCAAGTGTTAAAATAGTCCAACTGGTCAGTAAAATTATAGAATTTATACAGCTTGAGGGCAATACAGAGGGGAATAAAATGATAGCCAGAACTAAATTCAAAATGATGACAGGCGTAGCGTTATTAGCTATGACGTGCGGAATGCCAACATATATTGCGCAAGCTCAAACATTGGATGAAATCCTTGTTACCGCAACGAGACGTGAAAAGAATGTTCAGGATGTTCCTGTAACGGTTGCTGTATTGGGAGCTCAAGAAATTGCTAAAGCTGACATACACGGCGGTGCAGGGATTGCGAACAGTGTGCCAGGTTTGCATTTTGCTAGTTTTTCGGCAGGACAGAATTTATTTGCAATTCGAGGTGTTGGCTCTGCGGATGATGGTGCGGGGCTTGATAACTCCGTAGCGTTGTTTTTAGACGGCGTTTATATTGGGCGCGGGGCGGGTGTTGATTTTGATATGTTTGATCTTGAGCGCATCGAGGTTCTTAAAGGGCCGCAGGGTGCTTTGTTTGGCCGCAATACCATTGGCGGCGCCATATCTGTAGTAACAGCGCCGCCGTCTGATGAATTTACTGGTAAAGTTGCTGTAACCGGTGGCAATGAAGGCATAATTAGAGCGCAAGGTCTGATCAGCGGGCCTATATCAGAAAACCTATCGGGCAAACTAGTGGTAAGCCATAGGCGGCATGACGGGTTTGTCCGCAATGTGTTGCTAGGGAAGGATGTCAACGACGAAAACCGCACATCTGTACGCGGGCAAGTCAGGCTTGATGCTGGCCGTAGTGAATGGATTGTCTCTGCTGATTGGATGCAGGACGAAACGAAAGATTCCGGACGTTTTCATTATGTGAACGGTGATGGAACGGCTACAGGAGGTGCTCAGGGCCAGGCAATATCTTTAGGCTCTGGCCGGCCAAACCCGCAAACCACGGCTGATCCGTTGGAAGGTTTTTCCAAGCGCGAAGCCAAAGGGGTTAGCTTAACGGGAAACATTAAGTTTGATAAAGGTACATTGACCACAATATCTGCATTTCGCAATGTTGAAACGGACTGGGAAATGCCGTCTGTAGGTGTACCTCTTGCTGCCCTCGATTTGGCCAAGGGGAGCTTTGGAGTTGGTGTTAATGACGATATACAAGAAGAAATAGACACGATCTCGCAAGAGCTGCGCTGGACATCAGAACTGGGCGGGGCCCTGGAATTTGTTGCCGGTGTTTATTATTTCAAAGAAGATACGGATCGCCCAGAGCAGTTTAAATTACAAATGAACACAAAAAAGGCGGGCCAAAAGACCCTTGGTAATGAGTTCACGCGCACGCAGAATAAATCAACTTCCTATGCCGCTTATGGGCAGGCCCAGTTGGATTTTGCTGATCGGTGGTCAGTGCTTGTTGGAGGTAGGTACTCTCATGACAAAAAAGACTATACCGCAACGGCTGTCAATTGTGGGCAAACCGAAGCAGAACGGGCGGCGGGCGGGTTTGCGAATTTCCCAAATTGTAAAGGTGTAGGCAAGTCATTAGCAATTGTTGCTGAAACGTTTGAACGATCAGCGTCCGTTAGTTTTAATGATTTTTCACCGATGGCTTCCCTTCAATTCCGTCCCAAGGATGACGTCATGCTGTTTGCGACGATTGCGACTGGTTACAAATCGGGTGGTTTTGCGGGATCGCAAGGCGTAGCTGCAGCGGCGACGAAGCCCGTTTTACCAGAGCAAGTGACCAATTATGAAATTGGGTTCAAGAGTACGCTAGCTGATAGTCGCGTTCGGCTCAATGCCACTGGGTTTTTTATGGACTATAAAGACTTACAGATTGTTCGTTTTGGCCCTGTTGCGGGATCGGCATTCGGTTCCTTTCTAACCACGAATATTGGTTCTGCTGATATTCTTGGACTAGAAGTGGAGCTTGATTGGGCGGTTACGGATCAATTCACACTCAGTGGCGGGTATGCCTATTTAGATACGAAAGCACAGCAACTTGTTATCGATGGCAAGGATTTTTCTGGGCTTCCACTTAGGCAAGCACCTAAAAATTCATTTAACATTGTTGCTGATTTCGACATGCCGTTACACAACAACAAAGGAGATTTGAATTTTAATGCGCAGCTCAGTCATACTGATGATGCCCACAACGATTACGCAACAGCGGCCAAAACCCTGAGCGAGGGTAAAACGCTTTTGGATGGACGGATCAGCTGGACAAACGCGAGTGGAAAGTACAATCTCGCATTCTGGGGTAAGAACCTGACCAATAAAGATTATGTAGCCCATTCATATTTTATTGGCCCAGGCACAATAGGTACATGGGGCGCGCCTCGTACATATGGCGTTACGGCAACAGCAAACTTTTAGTCACCAAAAATTCTATTTGCCCAGTTGAAAACTGGGCAAATTTTATCTGAATGTATGGATAATCCTATGAAGAAATATTCTGTTATTGGTATTATGGTTGCGTACGCGATTTTAGCGTCGTGTTCTCCAAAAACACCAGATGAGCAAGATCCAGGTGAGCAAGATAATGTTAATGCAGCGCATAAAAACTATAAAAACAGTCTCGCAATGGCGGCACAAAATGCAGAACTAAATGCGTTCATCACGTTAAGCTCGAATTTTAAAATGCAAAATACTAGCAGTGGGCGCTTGTCTGGAATGGTTGTGGCGGTGAAGGATAATATTCATGTGGCTGGGCTTCCTAACACAGTGGGTACGGACGCACTCGCAAGTTTCATACCGCAAGTCGATGCGCCAGTCATTACGCGTTTAAAGGAACAAGGGGCCATCATAATCGGTAAAACCAATATGCACGAATTAGCATTTGGCATTACTAGTCATAATGTACGTTTCGGCGCCGTTAAAAACCCTTATGACCAAACAAGATTTCCAGGTGGTAGTAGTGGCGGATCTGCCGTTGCTGTTGCTGCCCGTATTGTACCAATGGCGATTGGAACCGATACGGGTGGATCAGTACGGCTACCTGCATCCTTGACTGGAATAATTGGATTTCGGCCAAGCATAGATCGCTACCCATCTGGTGGAATCACACCAATATCTCATACCCGTGACGTTGTTGGTCCCATGGCCTTGACCATGGAAAATATTACATTGCTCGATAGTGTCATGGCAGACCGTCCTCAAATTATAAAGGCAAAAGATATAAAAACCTTACGGCTTGGCGTCGCGCGCAACCCATTTTATAAAAATTTAAACTCTGAGACAGAACGGATTATGAACGCTGCCTTGGATAAACTCCAAAAATCGGGCGTGAGACTAGTCGAGGTTGATATACAAGGGCTATCAGAATTAAACGAAAAAACCAGTTTTCCTATTGCACTCTATGAGGGCACATATGATTTGGAGGCTTATTTAGAGCAATACAAGACGGGCGTTAGTTTTTTTGACATCGCTAAGGGCACGCAAAGCCCAGATGTAAAAGGTCTTTTTGCTGGCTTGGCCATGGATAAAGATGAAGATGGGCATCCTGATAGTTTGATTACGAACCAAGTTTATCAAGAGGCTGTGGACATTCATCGCAAAGCTATGATTGCTCTCTATAAGGATTATTTCCAAGCCAACAATATTGACGCGCTCGTGTTTCCTACAACAATTCTGCCTGCAGGATTGATCGATGGTACAGAAGAAACTGTTTTACATAATGGCGTGCAAAGCCCAACTTTTACAACATATATTCAAAATACTGACCCTGGAAGTAATGCGGGTTTACCAGGGATTAGTCTGCCAATTGGACTAACAAATACAGGTTTGCCTGTTGGTTTAGAGCTGGATGTGTTGCCTGGTGATGATGAAAAATTATTAGCCATAGCATTAAGTGTCGAAGCATTGTTAGGTTCCTTACCATCTCCGCAACTTAAATAGGCAAAAAGTTAGAATGAGTAAAATAGATATCAGTGAAACAAATCAGTCAACCATATTTCAGCAACTGGTTCGTAAACGCGCACGAGTTATTTGGCCTCTGAGTATATTTTTAGTTATGGCATTAGCTGGCAATTTGTACCTTATGTCGTCGGGAGCGGATATTGGTTCTAAAACAGTTTCCCAGGGCGGCACGGTGACAGTAGCCATAGTATATTCACTGTTTTTAGTCCTTTTGGGGGCAATTATTTCGGGATTTTATGTTTGGTGGGCTAATACTAAGCTTGATCCTTTGATGCACCAAGTTCGTGAGCAAGCAGAAAAATCAAGGAGGCGTAGTTAATAGTGTGTAAATATAGAAAGTTTTTAGGCTTTATTGGCTTGTTTCTAACCTCCTTATTAACCTTTTCCAATTTCGCATATGGATCAGGTATTGAGGGCAGTGTTGAAAAACAAGAAACCAATTTTTATGCGATTGTGATTTTTTTTGTGTTTTCGCTATTAACTCTTGGGATTACGTACTGGGCCGCCCGGCGTACCAAGACGAAGGAGGCTTTCTATACGGCCTCTGGCGGGGTGACGCCCATGCAAAATGCGCTGGCCATTGCTGGTGATTTCATATCCGCTGCAACCCTGTTAGGGGTTACGGGTCTTTTATTTTTTAGGGGATATGATGCCTATATTTTAAGTTTTAGTGTTGTTATTGGCTGGGCTATTATGCTTATGATTATTGCTGAGCGTTTTCGGAATTTAGGGCGTTTTACCTTTGTCGATGTAATTAGTTATCGCCTAGAAGGCCATTCAGTTCGTGTATTAATGGCTATTTGTTCTCTCGTTGTTATCATTTTTTACTTGATCGGGCAATTGGTTGGCGCCGGAAAACTGATACAGCTTTTATTTGGACTAGATTATGTGTATGCGATCATCATTGTCTCAGTTTTAATGGTACTTTATGTAACATTTGGCGGGATGATTGCCACCACATGGGTTCAGATGATCAAGGCCATTCTCTTATTGGGCGGGGGTGCGTTTATCGTATTTGCACTATTGGCCAAGTTTAATTTTAGTTTTAGCGAAATGCTACAAGCCAGTGTCAATGTTCATCCCAAAGGGCAGGCTTTGCTTGAGCCAGGTGGGTGGCTTAAGAAGGATCCTCTAAATGTGTGGACAGTCGGGCTTACAATGTGTTTTGGCATTTTAGGTTTGCCACATGTTTTAATGCGGTTTTTTACTGTCAAAGACGCAACGGGTGCCCGCAAGTCCGTGGCCTACGCCACGCTCATCATGTCAGTATTTTATATTTTCATCCTAATTATTGGTCTTGGCGCTGTTGCTATATTGTGGGGACAGCCTGAATATTATGACGCTGCTGGAAACATTGTCGGTGGTAGTAATATGGTAGCGCTTCATGCGGCTAAGTCTCTCGGGGGTGATCTGTTCTTAGGGTTTATGTCTGCAGTCGCTTTCGCCACAATACTTGCGGTCGTCGCTGGCTTAACGTTGGCAGCATCGGCGGCTATTGCTCATGATTTATATGCAATCGTCATTAAAAAGGGAAAGGCTGACCCGAAAACGGAACTAAAGATTAGCAAGATTGCTGTCCTGGTTGTTGGTGCCTTAAGCGTTGTTTTAGGATTAGTTTTTGAAACCCAAAACATAGCGGTCATTACGGCATTCGCACTTGCTATTGCGGCTAGTGTCAACTTTCCGCTGTTGCTTCTATCAATGTATTGGAAGGGCTTAACATCTCGCGGAGCCGTTATTGGCGGAACACTGACATTCATATTTACAATTATTATTATAATATTGAGTAATAATATTTGGGTTATGGTTTTGGGTCATGAAAAGGCAATTTTTCCTTATATATACCCAACTATATTTACAATGCCAGCGGGGTTTGTACTTATGTGGTTCTTCTCTATTACGGATAAAAGCGCTATAGCAGCCCTAGAGAAAAGTAGATTCGACGAACAGTTTTTCCGATCAGAAACTGGTTTTGGAGCTGATAAAGTTGCAAAGCATTAAGTTTATTAAGTGGTCTTAACTGTGTCTGTCGTCATATAAAATGAGACAGATTTAAGCCTGAGCTAAGCGAGAGTTTGCTCACCTTTGTTGGTTTATATTAAGCGAGGGCTTTGCGGTATTGCAAGCGCCGATGTTCGATAGTTTTTTGTTTTATCCTTTCTCTGTTGTTTAAAATTGATTGTGCTCGCCCGAAGTAGGCATCGGCAGGTGTGACGTTTTTCAGGCTTTCGTGGTAACGTTCGTGGTTGTAGTACTCCACGAAGCTTTCAATCTGTCGCTCCAAGTCGCTCGGCAAGAAGGAATTTTCTAACAATATTCGGTTCTTTAATGTCTGATGCCACCGTTCGATTTTGCCCTGTGTTTGCGGATGATAGGGCGCTCCGCGCACATGGCTCATGCCTTGACCTTTGATGTAATCTGCTAACTCGCCAGATATGTAACTGGCACCATTATCGGATAACAATCGCGGTTTGTGAACCACATTGACTTGATCACACCCCGAAGCTTCAAGCGCCATATTCAGCGTATCTGTCACATCCGAAGTCTTCATCGTGCTGCACAATTTCCAACTGATAATGTAGCGTGAGTAATCATCAAGTATGGTCGACAGATACATCCAACCCCAGCCTATAATCTTAAAGTAGGTGAAATAGGTCTGCCACATTTGGTTTATGGCCGTCGTCTTGTCTTTGAACTCACTAGCAGCTTTCATAACAATGAAGGCTGGGCTGGAGATTAGGTCATGGGCCTTTAGAAGGCGGTAGATTGAGCTTTCTGACACGAAGTAGCCTTTGGTATCCGTAAATCGTACAGCTAGTTCACGCGGGCTTAGCTCTGTTTCATCAAGAGCCATGTCCAGCAGTTCGCAGCGTATCTTGTCAGGAATACGGTTCCACACCAATCGCGGCAGCGGTGCACGATCCACAAGTCCGTCTTCCCCATGCTCCAAGTACCGGTCATACCAACGGTAGAATGTTGGCCTTGGCACGCCCAGCATATCCAAAGTTTGCTTGGCGGGGAGATGTGAGCGCTCCACAATGCTTATGATCTCTAACTTCTCTGATGCAGGGTATCTCATACGTCTTCGCCCCCATCCCCTATCATGCTTTTTTCACCCTAAAGGGCACTTTGTAAGCAACCGTAGTTCAAGTGTTTGCTCGGCAATGACTTCTTTCATGTTACAGGCTTCTGAACGCAAGCCTTTGACTTCAAAGGTGTTGGCTTGGCGAACGATGCCGCCAGCTAACCGTTTCTTGCCGGCCTCCATAAAGTCCTTCGACCACTTGTAGTACAGGCCTTGGGCGATGCCTTCTTGGCGGCATAGCTCTGCTATACTCTCCTCGCCGCGAAGGCCGTCCAGCACGATGCGGATCTTCTCCTCAGCCGAATACTGCTTGCGGGTTTTACGTTTGATGTCTTTGACAATCCGCTCACCGGCTGATTGTTTACTCGTTCTTGTATGTCTCATTCTTCACTCCGTGAAATGAAGATGAACAAAAACTCTCGCTTAGCCCAGACTTAAATCTGTCTCATAAGCGTTGACGTCAAACAGTTGGTAATTCGGTCATGAATGCTCTTGGCAATCAGTTAGCCAGTAATTTGTTTTCTTCGGGTTTATCAAATTTGTTCCATGGAGCTGGAAAAGCGATTGCAAAATCCCTTGGTTCACTTGGCAGTTCCAGTGCAAAGCTTAATGTTGGTGTGAATGACAACTGGCCATCTGTATCATTGGTAGCGTGAGGTGGAGGTTACAGCCTTTACGGGTGGCGCGAAATTTGTTGACTTAGTTAATGGTGATGTTTATCATCTACGGTAGTGCTGAGAGAAAGGAAACGCGATGCGTTTGTTGAGAATTCAGTTTAAGGGCGCAATATTTAAAGATATAGTATTTGAAGGTGCAGTATTTAAGGGCATAGTAAAAGTTCTGGCATTGGCTGCTTGCCTAATATCCTTGTGTGCTGTTTCCGCTTGTGCAAGTGAGAACCTCCCCAATGGAAAAACCCCTGCGAAAATAGCCCAAGCCTCATCTTGTGAACACCCTGTGATACTCAAGCATGCTTTAAAAGGGGATTTGAAAGACTCGCTTTCTGGCAATGATGTTCCTGAAGTTGAACGTATAGCGCGTGTACGCATGATGGGATATGAAGGCGCAACACCTGCGTCAACAAATATTTGCGCTGACAAAGCCGTCACAAAATACCAACTTGTGAGTAACGCAGGTGAAAATATAAGCCACTTTTACGCCAAACATATGACTAAAGCAGCGATCAAGGCTGATCCGAATGTGCGATGTAGGCCGAAGTTTAAACAGCTATATCAACCACCAACAAAGCTTGACGGTGCAGGGAAAGTATTGAATCTACCTGATGGAGAAAAATGCGAGGTTTCCCATCCTATTGATGTAGAAACAAACATTGTTAACGGGGAGCCCGGCGATTTGTTGCACGGAGAATCCTCTATGTATGACGCACATTGTTTTTCATATGCTTTTTTTGATGCATATATAGAGCCAATGAAATATCTAGATAGTGGGCAAGACGGTAAAATAAGTTTTACGCATATATTGACATTAGAAAAGTACAAAGCACCGAACTTTTCGTATGAAACAGCTTCATATAAGATGCAGAAGAAAGATAGAATTTTAGTTCCAAGGGAATTAAACGATGGTTTGTGGAATCTTGATTGGCGGTTTGAACATAAAGATACCAAGATGAATATTATTATTACTGAAGATTATGATTTAGAAATAAAAAAACAATCCAGTGTATATCTAGCGGACGAGGGACTTGTAATGCATAGCGGTGATTTTAGAAAATACTATATTACGCTGCCAAATAAAATTCCACCTATCACTACAGATGCAAAAACAGATGCAAAACTATGGCTCGTTTTAAAGGGCGCTGGAATCAATCATGACAAACTTCAATCTCAACTATACGAACAGAGTCTTAGAAATGGTAGTCCATATTTGCAAGTGTGCAAAGATGTTGGAATCGCTATAAAGGTTACGTTAAGGTAAAAACAATCAGGCTTGACGGTTCCAAATAAAGTAAAGGTAATAAAATGACACTAACATTTAGACATCGCAGCGCTTATTTGGAAACTATTGGTCGAAATGTAGTTGTAACAAATGGTACTATTACCCTAACAAATGTAGTAGTGAGGACAAGCTATCAACTTCCGCAGGCAGTTGTGGATAATTTAAATGATAGGTCTACTGGGAATGTATATTCGCGAAATGCACGAGAAGTTGCCGTAGTCACGGGAGTCGGGCATCCTGATATAGTTATCATGGGGGGAACTGATGCCCAAGTTGAAATGGTAGCTGCTCTATTTTCTCAAGAAGTATTGTCTGGCAGTGCAGTCTGGCGCGATACTTTAATGGAATCGTATGCGCAAGGACATGGTGGTCCAATTGTAGTCTTGTTTGACGCTGTTGGTTCTGCGCGTAGTGCGTCTGGCAGTGCTGGAGATGGCACGGTTATAAGGATACAAAACAATCTTAGTGGAGGTGTTACCGATGTTCAAGGTCAGCTTGTTCAAGTTCAACACATTATTCACGAAATCTTACATGATTCTTTAGGGACACACCCAATATTTTCTGATGTAAATGGGGCTATTGGGCCCATAATAAGTGGAGTTGGGAGTGCGAGAACATATAGTTCCCCTACAGGGTCTCTTTCTGATTTGTTATCGTTCACCTATCGTGGGTTTAGTTTAAGCACCGCTGAGGGGCAAGCAGGACTGCTTGCCAGTTTGGTGAATTCTACGGACGATATTAACGATCAAACGGTGCAAATTGTTTTAGATGTTAATGGTTTGCTGATCGATGAGGGTTTTTTGGATGAGAGATTTAGGGATGACCCGACATTACGAAATTCAATAAATCGAGGCCGTGAAGTGTATGATCAAATTGGGGCGGCATTTGGCCGGGCTTTGGCTGGTGATGCGCCAGGTGCTGCGGCGACTGATTTCCTTGCTCGATTTGATGGCAAACTTAAAGACGCGTTTTCTACAGCCCAATTAGGCAAAGCGTTGCAAGGAGCGGCGATTGGCTCTGTGAGTTCATTGTTAACGGCTGAGCTTACGGATGCAATCGGGCTTGACGGCGCGGCGGCTGATGTATTTGGACTTGTTGTGAATGACAACTGGCCATCTGTATCATTGATAGCGTGAGGTGGTAGTTACAACCTTTACGGGTGGCGCGAAATTTGTTGACTTAGTTAATGGTGATGTTTATCATCTACGGTAGTGCTGAGAGAAAGGAAACGCGATGCGTTTGTTGAGAATTCAGTTTAAGGGCGCAGTATTTAAGGGCATAGTAAAAGTTCTGGCATTGGCTGCTTGCCTAATATCCTTGTGTGCTGTTTCTGCTTGTGCAAGTGGGAACCTCCCCACCGATAATTTATTTTTCAATAAAAAATTACTCAAGGTGGCAAAAAAGATTCGTTATCAAAGAATATCTAAAGTTCTGCAACTAAGACCGACTGACTATCATTATGATTGGCCATTGAATATTGATCAGTGTAAAGTTACCGTGCCAGAAAAACCATTTTATGAACCTGAAGATGGGTTTAACCTGATAGTGGAGCAGCATTACAAAACTTGTGATAAACTTGCTCACGGCCAGAGTTTGTCCCATGAGTTATTTGTTGAGATTGTAGGAGATTTAAACTTATTTTTTGATGATCGGGAGCGTGATGCAAAACGACGAGATGTCAACTGCTATGATTTGAGCAATGTAGATGAAATTGATTTCCTTGAATTTTGTGTGTTTAAAACATTGTATTTTAGTTTGCATCTACGCCTAGTTGCGGATATTTTTGGTCAAGAAGTTCCGTCATTTCGAATACAAAAAGGTAAATGTGAAATTAATACATTGGTGTGCAAATTGGCAGATAAAATAGCCAATTATAATATTTCGACGTTTAATATACCCTCTGAGGAGAATGGTCTTTGCATGCATTGTACGTGGGGAGAGGAGTATGATGTCCTTGTGAATAGTGTTATTAATCAAATTAAATATACGAATGCTGGAATATTTCTTGATTTGAATAAAGGAAACACAAAATGACTGAAGCCGTTTTATTATCAGATTTTTTTACTGCCAAAGGCTATCGTAAGATACTATTGAGGAAGAAGCCTGTAAATAATAGTGACTTTGCTCCGCTTACTGTTGCGTCAGTTGGCGAGGCAGGTCGAGTATCATACTTGATATCTGATCAATTCTATGTAGGGCGTGAGGATCTTTGGCAAAATTTAGGTGCAAATGGGCAAAGTTTACTTGGTGTCTATTTGTGGAATGGTAATGCATCAAGGCCAGATGTTATATTTTCTGGCGTGTCCGAGCCAATCATGCTCGGAATTCAAGAACTTTTCTCACTCCCAGGTGGGACAGGGTTTAGTGAGATTATGAGCTTGTCTGCGCAAGGGGGAGGACCCATTGTTATATCTGGTGCAGATTTTGGAGGAACGTCTCAAGGTGGAGGGCATCAAAGTATAAGTAGTTCTTCGAGTTCAGATGTTTTATCATTCATAACCATTCCAAGTGTATCCAGTGGTCCGTTAGATGCGGGAAGTTTGGGGGACATACTTTGGAGAGTAACACACGAAGTTACTCATAGGGCTTTTGGATCACATGTTTGGACGTCTCAAAGACTGGAGACGTGTGGTAATACCCCCAATATTTAAGGGTACTTATAAGTAGAATTTTCTCGTACTTTAACGAAGGAGATTTTATTATGAAGAAATCGAGATATTCAGACGGCCAAATCATTGGCATATTAAAGCAAGCGGAAGCTGGTACACCAGTTTCTGAGCTTTGCCGCGAGCACGGTATGAGCAGCGCATCGTTTTATAAATGGCGCACCAAATATGGCGGCATGGACGCCTCTTTGATGGGGCGCATGAAGCAGCTGGAAGCAGAGAATGCCCGGCTCAAGAAGATGTATGCGGACGTGCAATTACAGAATGACATTATCAAGGATGCTATGGCCTGTGCCCTGTGGGTGAAAAAAAGTGGTGAGGCCGTCCCGCCGGCGCGAGATCGCCAAAACTTATGTATCCGAGCAACGCATAAGCATCCGGGCGGCCTGTCACATATTTACGATCAGCGAGACTTGTTATCGTTACGTTCCCAAGCTTAGCGATGAGAACGCTGTGATAGCCGATTGGCTCTTGCGGTTAACCAAGACCAAACGCAGTTGGGGTTTTAAGCTGTGCTTTTTATATCTACGCAATATCAAAGGCTATGGCTGGAACCACAAGCGCGTGTACCGCATTTATTGCGAGTTAGAGCTCAATTTACGCATAAAGCCCAAGAAACGTCTTTACCGTGAAACACCAGAGCCATTGGCCGTGCCAGAGACGATTAACGACACATAGTCGATGGACTTTATGCACGATCAGCTCTCGGACGGGCGCTGCTTTAGAACATTTAATGTGATTGATGACTTTAACCGCGAAGGCTTAGCGATTGAAGTAGACTTCTCATTGCCAGCGGGTCGTGTCATTCGTGCGCTTGAACAAATCATAGAATGGCGCGGCAAACCCAAGGCCATCAGGTGCGACAACGGCCCGGAGTATATCAGTCATTTACTGGCCGCATGGGCAGAGAAGCATAACATCATCTTGATGTTTATCCAGCCAGGGAACCCTCAGCAAAACGCCTATGTGGAACGCTACAACCGCACGGTCAGATATGAGTGGCTCGCCCAATACATATTTACAACAATAGAGGAGGTGCAAAACTCAGCAACCAAGTGGCTTGCGCCCGTAGGAAGTCCTTCTTGGGGACTTACAATAATGACAGGCCTAACATGGCCATAGGCGGAATAACGCCCAAACAAAAGCTGGCCATGACGGCCGCTTAAATCGCTCTACTTATAAGTACCCCTAAATATGGGGGTATTACCACACCACACCAAACACGACAAAACACCCTTCCCAACTCACCCGCAAACCAGAATACCCCCAAAACATCCACAAAAATGATTGTTCAGAGATTCCGTAGCAAAACTGTCTGCTTTTAGGAAAACAGTTTTATTAGCTTCACTGTATAATGTTACTGTCGAAAATGCCTTTGCTAAGTTCTTGTTGACCTGTGTTGATTAAGTCCATGAATGCATGGCTATCGATGTTAGTACCACATATAACTAACCCGACCTTCTTACCTCGTAGCTTGCGTTTTAATGGTCCCAATAATCCAGCAAGCGCAGTAGCGCCAGCTGGCTCCACAGCTAGTTTATAATCTGAAAAAGTGATCATAGCCGCAGCAGCAATTTGCGCGTCTGTTACGGTGACAAGCTTATCAAGATATTGTCGGCATATTGCGTAAGCGTAAGGGGTGGTCATAGGCGGTGCAAGGCTATCAGCAATTGTATTGACCTCGTTCAAGGTTGTTTCTCGCCCCAGTTTAAAACTTAAACTCATCACAGCTGCACCTTCAGGTTCAACACCATAAACCGCACATTTAGGTGACAGTTGTTTAACGGCACATGCAACACCGCTAGCGAGCCCCCCTCCGCCTACAGAGACAATAACCGCATCTAGATCCGGTACACTTTGTATGAGCTCTAATCCAACCCCTGCTGTAGCTTCCGTCACGCGTTTTCCTTCAAAAGGGTGAATAAAAATGCGGTCTTCATCTTTTTCTATGGCTGAAACCAGTTCAAATGCTCTTTTACTGTTTTTGGCAATTATTACCTCAGCACCAAATGACTTTGTCAAAGCAATCCGAAACGGGTTCGCTGAAGCGAACATTACTAGTTTCGCATCTGCACCAAGTTTTTTTGCCGCGTAAGCAACGGCCACAGCATGGTTTCCTGCACTAACAGAAGTAATACGTGCTGGCATTGTTTCAATTGCAAGCACATTATTAATGGCAGCACGTGCTTTAAACGTGCCTGTTTTTTGAAACAACTCAAGTTTGGCAAATATTTTACTATCGATAATACTTGAGACTGTATCAGACTCCAAGTGGCAGGTTGGTGTTTCGATGACATAAGGAGATAATTTTTTCCTCACATTGCGAATTATAGACAAATTAGGAACATCAATTTTCATTCAAACATCTCTATTTATTTACATGGCTCCCCCACCAATTTTCTGTGAAGTGTTAATTTTCTTAGTTACATGGGGTGTACCGCCCCAAATTTGCCAGAGGTTATTTAGAGTAAGTTATGTGGCTTTCGGAACTTTGTCCAGTGCTGGGTCGTATTGTACTTCTGCCTCAGCAGTCTGTATATTGCCTGGTCTGTAGGTTTTGCAGTCTGGCTTTAGGTATATTTGCCAAGAGTGCCAGTTTTTTTCAGGTATTGGGGTGGAGATATTTGATTTGCATAAAAGCCTATGGCAGTCTGGTTTATAATAAACCGATTCTGGCGGAGAACGCTTAAATATGCAAAAACCTAATCAGCCTGATATCTATGCCAACTTATACACTTGAATAATCCTTGGCAAAATAAAAATGTTCGTGTAGTGTTCTTGTATGGTTATGCGAATTCGGATATTGGGGTTGGATCCAAGTATTGTTAAATGCGGATGGGGGATTATTGAAGCCGAAGGTCTTAAAATTCGCCATATTGCCCACGGCGTGATAAAACCTGACACCAAGGCAGATATGGCTCTGCGCTTAGGTGAACTTTATGACGCGATTACGGACATTATAAAAGTTCATAATCCTGACGAAGCGGCGGTCGAAGATTTGTTTTTAAAGAACAATCCCAATTCAGCCGCCAAACTTGGCTATGCCCGCGCCATATGTTTGCTTGCCCCCGTGCAAGCAAAATTATATGTGGGAGAGTACTCGGCAAAAAAAGTTAAAAAGTCAGTGGTTGGCACAGGGCAAGCAGATAAAATCCAAGTCGCCGCTATGATGAATGTCTTGCTCCCTGGGCTTAACCTAAAAGCAGGCGACGCCGCAGACGCCCTCGCCATAGCCATTTGCCACGCCCACAGAGCAAGTGCAGCAGGGGCTTTGCATAGGAGGTTTGCTTGATTGGTATTCTCACAGGCACTATTCTTGTTATCGGTTTAGGGCAGGTCATACTTGACGTGACCGGGGTTGGGTATTTGGTGCAGTGCGGGGGGAGCACGCTTGGGACACTCTCTATTGGTGAGGTGGCAAGCTTGCATATTGAAACCCACGTGCGCGAGACAGCAATTACCCTGTATGGGTTTGCTGATGATGAAGAGCGGGCTTGGTTCGTGCGTTTGCAAAGTGTGCAAAAGGTTGGGCCAAAAGCGGCTTTGGCTATTTTAGATATTATGCGACCTGATGAAATTATCAATGCGGTGGCGCTAGAGAATAAAGTAGCGTTTAATGCGGCAAAAGGCGTTGGGCCAGCCCTTGCGGGGCGCATTGTGCTTGATTTATCTGGCAAAGCACCGCCCCAAGGGCGTAATATGGGGCTAGCAATGTCAACCCATCACGGAGACACTAAATCAGAAGGCTCGTTAACAACGAATGCATCAGCTCTTCAGCGCGATGCCATATCCGCGCTAACTGGCCTTGGGATAGATCAATCCAAGGCTATGCGCGCGGTTGCTTCTGCGCTATTATCTAGGGATGATTTGGATTTAAACGCGCTTGTTAAACAAGCCCTGAAAGAAGTACACACTTAATGGATAATGAGCGTATCATAGATAGCGAGACGCAAATTGGCGATAAAAGTGACAAGGCTTTACGCCCCCTCAGCTTTGATGATTTTGTTGGCCAAAAAGATGCGATTGCTAATTTGAAAGTGTTTGTAGAGGCTGCGGGCAAACGAAATGAAGCCTTGGATCATGTGCTACTCTCGGGCCCGCCAGGGCTTGGCAAGACAACACTTGCGCAAATTATTGCCCGTGAGCTTGGTGTTAACTTTCGCTCAACTTCTGGCCCAGTAATATCCAAAGCTGGAGACCTCGCGGCGCTTTTGACGAACTTGGAACCGCGTGATGTTCTGTTCATTGACGAAATACACCGTCTTAACCCAACCGTCGAAGAAATACTTTATCCTGCGCTGGAAGACTACGAGCTTGATATTATTATCGGCGAAGGCCCGGCGGCTCGCTCGATTAAAATCGATCTTGCACCTTTTACTTTGGTTGGTGCGACAACCCGCTCAGGGCTGCTGGCAACGCCGCTACGCGACCGTTTTGGTATTCCCGTGCGGCTTGAGTTTTATGATGAGATTGAACTTGCACATATTGTCACGCGGGCAGGGGGGAAACTTGGCCTTGAAATGAACTCAGATGGCGCGCGCGAAATTGCCAGGCGTGCGCGCGGCACCCCGCGTGTTGCAGGGCGGTTGCTCAGACGCGTGCGTGATTTAGTCGAACATAGCGGCGCAACACTGATAGATGCAAAAGCCGCAGATGCAGCGCTCGTGCGTTTGGGCGTTGATGATATTGGGTTGGACACCCAAGATATGCGGTATTTATACGCCCTTTGCGAAATGTTTGGCGGCGGGCCTGTGGGCGCAGAGACGCTTGCGGCAGCGCTCGCGGAAGCGCGCGATGCACTCGAAGATGTCATAGAGCCATACCTTACACAAAAAGGGTTTTTACAAAGAACTCCAAGGGGCAGGGTGGCGACCCCACGCGCGTTCGCGCACCTTGGGCTTAATGCGCCCTTAGAACTTGCGGCGCCGACATTATTCAAAAGATCAGATGATGGATAAATCAAAGCCCAGTACAGGTTATTTTGAAGGCCGTAAGCATTACTATCCCCTCCGCGTTTTCTATGAAGATACGGATTTTACGGGCGTTGTATTTTATGCCAATTATCTGCGGTTTTTTGAACGTGCGCGCTCTTCATTTTTTCGCCTGGCAGGTGTTAGTCATAATGAACTTTTGGAACGTGATGTGCCGCTTGGTTTTGCTATTCGCAAGATAGATTTAGAATATAAAAAGCCAGCCCGTATTGATGATGCGCTTTTGGTTATGACGACTTATGATAAATATAAAGGCGCGCGGCTTTGGGTAACGCAAGAGGTTTGGCGGGACGATGAGCTTCTTACAACAGCATATTCAGAAGCTGCATGCATAGATATGAACGGACGCCCACGCCGTCCTACCAAAAAAATGGTAGAAAAACTCGTACCGTATTTCTTGAAGCAATAAGTGGGGAACCGTAATTACGGGGTCGAAATTTCGTCTGGAATTTCTTCAGTATTGGGCGTATTAGGGTCATTAAGTTCACAAATGTCAGTTATTTCTTTGTTTTCATCATTAACGTAAATAATACGCTCTGGCTCGATTATTCTTGTGTAAGGAACTTTGTTTTCGATTGGCGGTACTTTATATTCGCGTACTTCGCCTGTTTTAGAGTCTGTATAGAACTCTGATGGGCTTTCAATAGAGGTAACAGAATAACCAGATTTTGTTACAGCGGGAACGACAACCTTTTTCAAGCTGCCAATGAGCACGCAGGTTTGCTTGATCTTTGGCGGCGTTACTTCCACGATTTCAACTGGATCAGGTTTAGTCACGCATGCTGACAAGAGAGACACTGATAGAGCTAGGCTTGTGAAGAGAAGAGAATTTTTCATAGTGTTACCTTATATCTGGGCTAAACTGTCGTCATAGCCTTGCTTGCTTAAATTAAGCGAAGTATTGGGGCAAAACTATGACGGCAATGCGTTTTGTGCAAGGGGTGAAGATACAATAGCGTCATATAATTCGCGCTTTGATACGCTCAACCATACAATATAGAGAGAAGGCAACGAAATCCATTTGAAGTGGGGTAAGTTATGGTTATGGTGAGTGATATAAGAAATAAAAGATTCTTAAAAACCAGCTCGCTACAAGATTACCGTGTGTTAATTGGCGGGTAGGGAATTTTTGGGTTAAAGCTTCTAAAAAGACGATATTCTAAAAAGACGATAGAGGAGAAAAACAATATGGTAATTGTTTCTGAAATTATGACATTCATGGCCGTGCTTCCTACAGCGGGTGTGGATTTTTCTTTTCTAAGCCTGTTTAAACGGGCTGATATTGTTGTAAAAATTATTATGGCTATTTTGGCCATAGCCTCGATTTGGTCATGGGCAATCATTATTGATAAGACAATTAGTTTCTATTTGCTAAAGAAACGAGCGACTGCTTTTGAGGAAACCTTTTGGTCGGGGCGGACATTAGATGAGCTGTCCCGCGGGCTAGCGGGCGATAGCCGTGATCCTATGGGGCGGGTGTTCTCGGCCGCTATGCGTGAGTTTAACGAAAGCAAAGGCAGTAATGCTAAAAACTCTGATGTTGCTGGCACGCGCCAACGCGTTGACCGCGTTATGGGGTTGGTTGTTAACCGCGAGCTTGCCAAAGCGGAGCGCGGTATGAGCGTCTTGGCGACTATCGGTTCTGCGTCCGTGTTTATTGGGCTTTTAGGAACGGTTTGGGGCATTATCAATTCGTTTCGCGCTATTGGCGCTATGAAAAACACGGATTTTGCGGTTGTTGCACCAGGCATGGCGGAGGCTCTTTTTGCTACGGCTCTTGGCTTAATCGCTGCTATCCCAGCCTCTGTGTTTTATAATAAATTTATAACGGATTTAGACCGTTATGCAGGCAGACTTGATGGTTATACGGACGAGTTGTCTGCCATCCTCTCGCGTAAAATTGCTAAGGGAGGCTAGGCATGACAGCTACGAGCCATAGCAGAGGGCGAAGAGGGCGGCGCTCGCGCCGGCAACTCAATGACCGCATAAATGTGACGCCATTGGTTGATGTTATGCTTGTATTGCTGATTGTTTTCATGGTTACGGCAACAAAACTTGCTTCTGGTGTTCCCGTAGAACTTCCTAAAACAGATGCAAAATCCCTGCCATCCGAATCTGATCCTTTAACAATAACTGTGGATAAGAACGGAAAAATATTCATTCAAGAAACCGAAATATCGTTGGCCGAACTTGCGCCGCGCCTTAAGGCCATAGCGAAGAACGGGTTTGAAGAACGCATATATTTGCGCGGAGATGAGAACGGTAATTACGGCCCAGTTATGAGAGTCATGGCGGCAATAAATACGGCAGGCTTCACTAATATTGGCCTTGTGACGGAAAACTTGCCAAAATAATAAAAACATGACAGTGACTAAAACGGAAAAGGAGGGTTATGCCGTCAATATTGTTGGTTTCATGTTTGTTCGTGCGGGTGGTCAGTTGTTGATAAGTAGCCATAAAATAGCTATAAAATAACTAAAAATGAACTCGAAAGAAAATTGAAAGAAAATGTAGTTCAAGTAATTGATGTGTGCCTGAGTATTTTTGCCGATGACAATAAAGAACCGCAAAGTTTGGTTGTTGTTAAAGAATATGCTGATAGGATCGGTCTCAAGTATAGAGACTTAAAATGATTAAAAAATAAAACCGTTTATGAAATTTGGATTACCATTATCGTTCGGCATACACGTATTTTCAGTGCTTGGCTCGCTTGTACTTTGGCGTGGCAATGTTGATTTGGAACAGTTTGTAATTGTGCCTGTTGAGCTTGTGAGCGTTGCTGATATTACCGATATTAAAGCGACAAGAAAGAAACCACCAAAGGAAATTATACCTGATCTTGGGCTGGCGATTCCCGAAATAGCAGAAGAAAAACCGTCTGCGCCGGCGGCTTTAGATGCAACTGAGGAAACAAAGGAACTAGCAGAAGAGAGCCCAAAGCCCGATCCTAAGCAATCCGCATTTAGTCTCAATGATTTTGCCGTTCTTGCCAAAGACGCGCGCGACAGTGATACGAGTGCAGGTGAGCAAAGAATACTGGTGAGCGAAGCAAATATTGCTCAAACAGATCAACAAGGCATTGGTGCGCAATCTGGCAACACCGTGAAACCACAAGAATATATCGCTGGAAAATTGGCTGGGCTGTGGCAAATAAATGACGGTGCCGCAAATTATTCTGATTTGCTTGTGGTTGTTCGGTTGTATTTAGATGAAAAGGGCGATATTGTTCGCTTGGATATTTTAAATGAGGCGCAAATAATAGCGTCTAATAATCCTGCATGGAAAACGGCGCTTGAGAACGCCGAGAGTGCTCTTAGAACTGCCGCGCCCTATAACGGGCTACGCAGCTTGGATTATGAAAAGTGGAAAATGATTAAGATAAATATGAAACCGGAAGAATAATGATGAAAATTTCTCTATTGTGGGGCCAAATTATAAAAAAAATATGCGCACTTCTTTTCGTAGCGCTAAGCATTTTTGCATCTACAACCGCGTTTGCGGAACTAGAAATAGACATTACCAAAGGAACTGTCGATCCTATCCCTGTAGCTATTCCAGATTTTTTAAGCACTCATCCGCAAACGGACCAAATTGCCAAAGATATGGCGCAGGTCATTGCCGAAGACCTAGAGAGATCAGGCCTATTTGCCCCTATTGATCAGGCTGCTTATATAGAGAAGCAAACGGATATCAATTATCAACCGCGCTTTTCCGATTGGCGGCTTATTAATGCGAAGGTTTTGCTCTCTGGCAGTATTGTGCTGACGAGCGGCACACGATTGCAAGTGGAGTTTCGTCTTTGGGATATTTACGGAATGAAGCAACTTGATGGCCTTCGGTTTGCAACCACGCCTGATAACTGGCGCAGAATAGCCCACAAAGTATCAGATTCGATTTATAAACGCCTCACGGGCGAGTCTGGGTATTTTGATAGCCGAATCGTTTATATTTCTGAAAGCGGGCCAAAGACTATGCGCGTAAAAAAATTAGCCATTATGGATCAAGATGGCGCTAATCCACAGTTTCTATTGGCAGGAGCAGACCTTGTAATAACGCCGCGTTTCTCTCCGTCTGCACAAAAAATTACATATTTATCATGGGAGCGCCACCGCCGTGGCGAGCCAAAGCGTTCGCAAGTATACCAATTGGATATTGAGTCAGGCCAGCGCGAACTTTTGGGGGATTTCCCTGATATTACTATTTCGCCGCGCTATTCGCCAGACGGTAAAAAACTTATTTTTTCTATGGTAAAAAAGGGTAATACGGATATTTATGTTTTTGACCTACACTCTCGTTCGACCCAACGTCTGACAACCAACCAAGCGATCGATATATCACCAAGTTTTTCGCCTGATGGTAAAAAAATTGTGTTCAACTCCAATAGGGGTGGCAAACCGCAGATCTATATTATGGGTGCGAACGGCAAAAATGTGAAACGGGTCAGCTTTGGTGAGGGCCGTTATACTGCGCCAAACTGGTCGCCGCGCGGGGATCTCATTGCCTTTACAAAAAGTGATGGCGGGAAATTTCATATCGGCGTTATGAATGCCAAAGACGGCAGGGGCGAGCGCATTCTTACATCGAGTTATTTGGACGAGGGGCCAACATGGTCTCCAAACGGCCGTGTGATATTGTTCACCCGCGAAACTAGGGGCCTGCATGGTAAGGTCGCTATCTGGTCTGTTGATCTTACGGGGCGTAACCTTCGTAAAGTTCCGACACCAGGGCCAGCATCAGACCCCGCATGGTCGCCAATTTTGCCTTAGTTTCGCCTCTTTGTCCTCTAACTTAACAAAAAGTCCTCTAACTTAACAAAACGCCAACTTGACTTTTATGATAAGAAGGCTAGATTTGGGCTAGAATATAAGCTTGAAATATAATACGAGCTCGGGATAGGAGAGAGATTATGAAGATGAAATTGGTTTTACTGGGTACAGCTCTTTTAGTTTTATCTGCGTGCGCGAGTACGCCAAAACAAAAACTAATTGCGCAGAAAGTGCCCGTTCAGAAAAAAACACCACCGCCAGTTTCTATTGTGCCGGCGCCTGTTGCTCCCGTTATTCAAACCCCGACTGCGCGTGTTGTTATGGCTGGACCGTTCCCAGGAACTATTGACGATTTTAGGCTCCAATCGGGGGATGATCGTGTTTATTTTGGTTATGATCGTGCTGATCTTGATGGCACAACCCGCACTGTTTTATCCAGGCAAGCAGCTTGGCTTAACCAATATGGATCGACTATCATAGTCATTGGCGGCAATGCAGATGAGCGCGGAACCCGTGAGTATAATCTTGCCCTGGGTGCGCGCCGCGCTGAATCTGTAAAATCCTTTTTTATCAACCAAGGCGTAAGTCCGTCGCGCATTACAACCGTTTCTTACGGCAAAGAGAGACCTATTGACGGGCGCTCAAACGAAGCCGCATGGCGGTTGAATAGAAATGCGCATACGGCAGTTCTTGTTGGTGGCGATAGCTAAATTTTTGTTCATATTTTTAACTGAACTTTAACATTACATGACATAATTTTACCGTTATAGTATGGGTCATAATACTGGTTCGTCTTTTATTTATAGGTGATTTATGCGCAATCACATCCTTTTTGGTCTGTTTGTTTCGGTTTCAATTTTTGCATCTGTTATTGCAGTGCCAGCCCATGCGGTTAGTAAAAAAGAACTTGAAGCACAGAACATACAGCTTATGCAGCGCCTAACGGCGCTTGAAAACCGTATGCTGACGGGCGATCCAGCGGCAGAACGGCTTATGCAACGTATGGACGCACTTGAAGCGACACAGCGTTCGCTAACAGGAGAGATTGAGCGTCTTCGCTATGAGCGCGACAGCTTGCAACAAGAAGTACAGGCTTTAGCTTCGCAAATTGTGGGCATGCAAGCTTTATCGGAAGACATAAAACGTCACCTTAAGGCCGTTCAAGTTGTTGCTAACGAGACAAGCGCCTCCCCGCGAGCACCGATTACCTATGGCGGGGGAGTGCCCACGCAGCAAGGAAATGATATTACCAAACTTGCGGAAATTGGTCAGGAGCAAATGCTGGAAGGCAATATTGGCGGTGCGCAAACTTCATTTTTACAATATTTAGAGCTTAATCCAAATGCGGCAGACCGTGGCGATATCTATTATTGGCTTGGGGAAACTTATTATGTCAAAGGTGGTTACCCGCAAGCGGTAGATGCTTATGTCCAGTCAATGAGCCTTGCGCCTAAAGGGCCATATGCGCCTGATTCTATGATTAAACTTGCAGCAACAGCCAGTGCGCTTGGCAATAAAGAAATGGCGTGTAAAACTTTAGCTAGCTTTCCTGCGCAATATCCCAATGCTTCTGCAAGCGCTAAAGACAAAGCGCGTATTGAGCGTGACCGCGCTGGATGCTAGGCCGTGCCCGCAAAACTTGCGTTACTAGACATAAATAAATTAGCTATTGGATTTTCGGGCGGCGGTGATAGCACGGCGCTGCTGTCTCGTGTTTTAAAACATACAACAATAGAGACAAAAATTCATGTTCTTATTGTCGATCACGCCCTACGTGAAGGCTCTGCTTCAGAGGCAAAATTGGCTGCTAGGCGCGCTGATGCTATGGGCAAAAGCCGCGTTAAGGCACAGATATTGACATGGCGCGGGCAGAAACCAAAAACAGCTATTCAAGAAAAAGCAAGGCTGGCGCGTTATGATTTACTTGGGAGTGCCTGCCGCAAGCTCGGTATTGAAATGCTTTTACTTGGTCATAATGAAGATGATCAAGCGGAAACTATATTAATGCGGGAGGAAGGAGGCTCTACTTGGCGCGGCCTTGCGGGCATGACAGCGCAAAGCTATGCGCCAATTTGGCCAGAGCTTTACAAAATAACACTGGTTCGCCCATTGCTTGGTATAAATAGACAAACGATTCGGGACTATAATCAAGAGCAAGGCCTTGCTTATAGTAATGACCCCTCGAATGAAAACCGTGATTTTACCCGCATTAGAACGCGTGATAAGCTTGCGAATAATTCCTCGCTAAAAATGAGTGCGTTAAAGACAGCAAAGCAATCTCGCGCTAAGCTTACAAAAGAAAAACAAGCTATTTTTGAAATTTTTAAATCTTCTGTGGATGTTTCTAATTGGGGCGGAATTTACCTTGCTAAGAATGTTCTCGGTGAAACAGCATGTGCGAGTGTGCTACGCATTTTATTGCTAGCAGCCTCAGGGCAGCGTTATTTTACCCCGCCTGATAAACTCGCCACTCTTGCAAAGCGGATGCACACGCCTGAGTTTTCTGGCGCAACGTTAGGCGGAGCGCAAATTATCAATGAAGAAAAACAGTTTTTAATCATTCGCGATCCGGGGAAAGTATTAGGGCGCAATGAAAGCCTGGCTATTGCACCGCTCTGTTTAGATCCAGGAGCAGAACAAATATGGGACGGGCGGTTTTTGGTAAAAACTGCTTTGGCCAATATTCAAATTAATCCTTTTTCTGCGTGTGTACGGCCTTTGCTCAAAGAAAAATTGGCAGGTCTTAGCTGTGTGCCCTATGCTGCTCGGATAACGATGCCTGTCTTTACACAAAATAATGTTTTTATGTGCGCAGAGTTCGCTAATTTCCATAAGCCACATATGGATTTTTCTGTTAAATGTCTCATTTCAGAGCGCATCAAGGCTTTGATGTTATAAACTTGAAAAATGACTGCGCTTTTCACGTGATTAGGGCTTAACTTTGCGCACGGGGTTCCTATATAATGGGTTAACACACATGCTTCGCACATAACTGGGGGAGCAAAAAGAAAGTTACGATTATGCAAATGCGCAATTTTGCCCTTTGGGCTCTCGTTATCGCTTTATTTTTGGTCATGTTTTCCATGTCCCAAAAACCCTTCAATAAGGCCGAAGAAAACGTCATGAAAACCTATGAAGTGATGAATGCTATCGATGAAGGAAAAATCGAAAGCATGATTGTTGATGTGCAGGGGCGTAAGATAACTGGTGAAATCGACGGTGAAGAGTTTGTCACCTATGGTCCGATTACCGAACATTTACTGAAAAAACTGAACGAGAAACATGTTCCTTATGATACTAAAAGGATCAAGCAAGACAGTATGCTAGTTAAGGTATTGATGAATGTTTTACCGATTATTTTACTAGTTGGTATTGCCATTTGGTTTATGCGCTCTATGCAGGGCGGGGGCAAAGGCGGGGCGATGAGTTTTGGTAAATCGCGGGCAAAAATGCTAACCGAAGCCCAAGGCAAGGTGACATTTGATGATGTTGCTGGCGTGGAAAATGCCAAAGAAGATCTGCAAGAGGTTATCGAATTTTTGCAAGATCCAACTAAATTTCAGCGCCTTGGCGCGAAAATTCCAACGGGCGCATTGCTTATTGGCCCGCCAGGGACAGGGAAAACTTTGCTTGCCAAAGCCGTTGCAGGTGAGGCGGGGGTTCCGTTTTTCACTATATCAGGCTCTGATTTTGTCGAAATGTTTGTCGGTGTTGGCGCGAGCCGTGTGCGCGATATGTTCGAGCAGGCTCGCAAAAATGCGCCTTGTATTATCTTTATTGACGAGATCGATGCTGTTGGTCGCCATCGTGGCGTTGGCACATCTGGTGGCCATGAAGAGCGCGAGCAAACGCTTAATCAACTGCTTGTAGAGATGGACGGATTTGATGGGCAGGAAGGCGTTATCATTATTGCCGCTACCAATCGCCCAGACGTTTTGGACAAAGCTTTGCTACGTCCAGGCCGTTTTGATCGCCAAATCGAAGTGCCGTTACCCGATATTATGGGGCGTGAGAAAATTCTTGCCGTGCACATGAAAAAAGTTCCACTTGGCAAAGATGTTGATAATAAATATATTGCGCGCGGTACGCCAGGCATGTCGGGTGCTGATCTTGCCAACCTTGTTAATGAAGCGGCACTACTCGCCGCGCGCCGTAATAAGAGAAAAGTGACCATGCGTGAGTTTGAAGATGCGCGCGATAAAGTCCTTATGGGCGCAGAGCGCCGTAGTCTGTCTATGACCGAAGAAGAAAAAGCTAATACGGCTTATCACGAAGCGGGTCATGCGATTGTCGGTTTGAATATGGTGGGGGCGCATCCCATTCATAAAGCGACGATCATTCCGCGTGGCCGTGCTCTTGGTATGGTACAATATCTGCCTGAGCGTGATCAGATTTCCCAATCTCGCGAGCAAATGATCGCTAGCATGGCAATGGCTATGGGGGGGCGTGCTGCGGAGGAAATTAAATTTGGATATGATAAAGTTACGTCGGGCGCAAGCTCCGATATTGAGCACGTCACCCGTATTGCGCGCGCGATGGTAACAGAGTGGGGGCTATCTGATAAAGTTGGCCCGATTGCTTATAAGAACACTGATGTGGATAGTTTCATGCCAGGTATTGGTCGTGGCTCTGCTATATCGCCTGAAACTGCCAGCCTGATTGAGTCCGAAATTAAACGCTTTGTTACGGAGGCCCATATTACGGCGGCGGCAATTCTTAAGAAGAAAAAGAAAGATTGGATAAAACTTTCAGAAGCTTTGCTTGAGTATGAAACATTGTCTGGCGATGAGATTAAAAACCTGCTTTCTGATAATATCAAGCCTAAACGTCCTGATTTTGACAAAGACGATAGCGGCTCTAAGGGCATGAGCGCCATTCCGATAACGACGAAAAAACCAAAGCCATCAAAACCAACTCCGCAAACCTAACACGGCCGTGAAACATTCAAAAATTATGGGCATTCTCAATGTCACACCCGACAGCTTTTCAGATGGCGGCCAATATGAGAGCATAGGTCGCGCCGTAGACCATGCCTATAAAATGACAAAGCAAGGCGCTGATATTATCGATATTGGCGGCGAGAGTACGCGCCCTGGTGCACAGAGTGTCAGCGAGAACCAAGAGCTTGATAGGGTTATGCCCGTTATTGAAGGGCTTAAGGGACTGGGCGCCCAAATCTCTATAGATACCAGGCGGCCCGCAGTGGCTAGCGCTGCCATAGGGGCAGGAGCCAGCATTTGGAATGACGTTACCGCACTTAGTTTTGACGCAAAATCACCAAATATGGCAGCGAAACTTGGCTGCAAAGTCGTGCTTATGCATATGCAAGGAACGCCGCAAACTATGCAAAATAGTCCTTGCTACAAGAATGTAATCGCCGAGGTGATGGCCTATCTAAAAGCCCGCGTTTCCGATGCCATAAATGCGGGCGTGGCGCGCGAGAAAATCATTCTTGATCCAGGTATAGGCTTTGGCAAGCGGCTGGAAGATAATCTCGATCTTATTCAGCATTTAGACGATTTGCATATTTTGGGACACGGACTACTTTTTGGCAGTTCCCGAAAAAGTTTTATCAGCATGATAGATAAAAGTGATGTAAATGAGCGCCTAGGCGGCTCAATCGCTAGTGCCATATGGGCCATCAGTATGGGCGCATCAATACTGCGCGTCCACGATGTTCAAGAGACTGCGCAAGCGGTTAAGGTTTGGGAAAGAATAAGGAGGAAAGAATAAGGAGGAAAAAATAAGGAGGAAAAAATAAGAGGGAATAAAATCAGTGATATAGAAACAACAGAGTCTGTTTACGCATAAAAAAAATACTCTTTTGTTTGGCGTGTTTATCTGTTTTGTTGATTTTTTTAAGAGTTCAATAGTGGGTTCACTATAACGTCACCAGATATTTTGAACACATTTTATAGTGTTCCCTGCCTGCAATAGGTTTGATTCTTATCATCGAACTTTTTCTCACGCGCGAGATACGGACAGGGAAAATACGGGCAGGGAAAATGAAAAGCTCAAAGAAGTTTTGGGCATGGGTATTTGGGCATAGGTATGAAATTTGACAAGAATACGCTAGGCCGCGTTCTCATAATTGCAGGTTCCGACTCCTCTGGTGGGGCTGGTATCCAAGCGGATATCAAAACTTGCGCTGCTTTTGGCGTGTATAGCACTACGGCAATTACGGCGATTACGGCTCAAAATACGCTGGGAGTGCAGCGGGTTGAGGCGTTGAAGCCAAGCCTTGTGGCCGATCAAATGCGCTCTGTTTTTAGCGATATTGGCGCGGACGTGATAAAAATTGGCATGTTGGCAAATCGGGATATTATTGAGGCTGTAGCGGAGGTTCTTGAAAATGATTGCGCTGATATCAGTGTGGTTCTTGACCCGGTGCTTGTGTCAACATCTGGTGATAATCTTTTGGAAGATAAGGCGCTTTGTGTTTTGAAAGAGCGGCTTATTCCTCTCGCCGATGTGATAACACCTAATAGTGTTGAGGCAGGTATTCTAACGGGTATGAATGTTGATGATACTGATGGCTTGATTAAAGCGGGCGAAGCTTTGCTTGGTATGGGGGCTTATAATTCTCTCATGAAAGGCGGGCATATCAAGGGTAAAAGCATCATCGATATTCTGGTTACGCCCGAAGGCAATCAAATTATGAGCGCGCCTCGTATTCACTCGCGCCATACGCATGGTACGGGCTGCACTCTGGCCAGCGCCCTTGCTGCTTTGCTCGCCAAAGGCGCCCCAATAGAAACGGCCGTGCAAGAAGCGCGCGAATTTATCTATGAGGCGATAAAAACTGCGCCACAATTGGGGCAGGGTAATGGCCCACTAAATCATGGTCTTGACATGGGGGGAAATATGGGAAAAACGCTCCAAAAAAACCCAAATGAAAACAATCCATTCGCGGCACTTAAAGATTTGTAGTTTAGCGTTTGTTTCACGTAATGAGTAGTCAGCTCGGAACTAAACAGGGACAAGTCCATTTAAAACTCATAGCTCAAACGTTCCGACAATGGGGACATGATCAGAGGGTTTCTCGCGGTCACGGACATGCTCGTCTATGCGGATTGATTTGGTGTGGTCAATGGCTTGGCTAGAGCAGAGCAAATGATCGATGCGAATGCCATGGTTTTTTGGCCGAGATCCGCCTTGGTAATCCCAAAAGGTATATTGATGCGGGCGTCTATCGAGTTGTTCATATGCAGGTGTGAAACCTAGCCAGAGTAATTTTCGATATGCAGCGCGGGTCTCAGGCAAAAACAAAGCGTCGTCTGCCCACAGGGCAGCGTCATAAACATCATTTTCGCTCGGAATAACATTATAATCGCCCGCAAGCAGCAAAGGCTCTTCAAGTTTTAAAAGCTCTTGGGCATGCTGATATAATCGCTCCATCCACGCAAGCTTATACTCGTATTTAAGCCCAGGCGCAGGATTGCCATTTGGTAAGTAAATGGAGGCTATACGCATCGCGCCTTTGCCCGTGCTGACTGCGGCTTCGATATAACGGGCCTGTTCGTCGCTCTCATCACCTGGCAGGCCTATGCGTACATCTTCAAGCGGGTATTTTGAGAGCAAAGCCACGCCATTATAGGACTTTTGCCCGTGCACAGCCACATTATAGCCGCGCTCTTCAAAGGGCATAAGTGGGAAACCATCATCAATAGTTTTGATTTCTTGTAAACAAACAATATCAGGCTTGGCTTCATCTAGCCATTGGGTGATGGCGTGCAATCGCGCTTTTATGGAGTTTACATTCCAGCTAGCGATATCAATGGTTTTTCTCATAGTGATGTTATGCGTTTTGCTTTTTTGTAAATCAACTTGTTTTGCATGGCATATGGATCTAATTTAAACTCCGAAGATAATGATATGCAAAAGTTGACGGCACTGTTTGCAGTGATTTTTCCAAAGACATCATGTGCTATGAGATCAAAAAAGACATTCTGGACGCGATGAGAATAAAAGGCGTTAGGGCTTTGATTTACCCGTATTGGCTGTGAGCGAGTCACAAAATACGGATGTGTACCAAGTGGCTTTAGAGCAATTAGGGAGTAGGTCTAAACGTCCAAATCTTCAACAAATTGTGCGTGTTCCTGGATAAATTGATATCGTAAATCGGCGCGTTTACCCATGAGAGTTTCGACGAGGGCTTCTGTTGTTGGCAGATTGTCTTCATCGATTGTGATGCGGGCGAGGGTGCGGGTTGCGGGATCCATCGTGGTGACTTTTAGCTGGGCTGGCATCATTTCGCCAAGGCCTTTGAAGCGGCCAATTTCAATTTTACCTCGTTCAGTAAATTCGGTGTCCAGCAATTCTTGTTTGTGCGTTTCGTCATTGGCATACATGGATTTGCTGCCTTGGGTAATCCTAAATAGTGGCGGCATGGCCATAAAGAGCCTGCCTTCGTAAATAAGGTTTGGCATATAGCGATAGAAAAATGTGATGAGCAATGCTGCAATATGTGCCCCGTCAACGTCCGCGTCGGTCATGATAACCACGCGTTCATAGCGCAAATCATCAGGGTTGAATTTCTTGCCAAGACCAACCCCTAGGGCAGTCGAGAGGTCATTTATCTCTTTATTTTGCGCGATTTTTGCCCTTGTTGCACTCTCTACATTGAGAATTTTACCTTTGAGCGGCAATATAGCTTGATTTTTTCTATTGCGGGCTTGTTTGGCGCTGCCGCCCGCACTTTCCCCTTCCACGATAAAGATTTCAGTATTTTCCGAAGATTTGTTAGAACAATCTGCGAGTTTTCCAGGTAGGCGCAGTTTACGCGTTGCGGCTTTGCGCTTAACGTCGCGAGCTTTACGGCGACGCATGCGCTCTTCGGATTTTTCAATCACCCATTCAAGAAGTTTTGTTGCGTCCTTGGGGGAGCTTGCGAGCCAATGGTCGAACGGGTCACGCACAGCATTTTCAACTATGCGAAGCGCGTCTTTGTTTGAAAGCCTGTCTTTGGTTTGACCCTGAAATTGAGGGGCTTTATGAAAGATGGAAATGAGCGCGCCAACACTGCCCATCACATCATCAGGCGTCACATTAGCCGCTTTTTTGCCCATACCGCTTATGTCCGCATAGGCTCGTAATCCTTTGGTAATGGCTGCGCGAAGCCCTTGCTCATGGGTGCCGCCGCCTAAGGTCGGGATGGTGTTACAATAGGAACGGACGAAACTATCGGCATCGTCAAAGCCTTGAGGCGTCCAACATACTGCCCATTCAACGCGGCCATGACCTTTAATGCCTTTGGTTTGATCCGAAAAAATTTCAGGTGTGACCATAACTTTATTACCCATGACCTCTTTGAGAAAGTCAGCGAGGCCGCCTGGAAAATGAAAGGTCGCCTCTGTGGGCACAGTTTCGAGTTTTTCAACCAGTTCAGGCGTACATTTCCAACGAATTTCTACGCCAGGCTGAAGGTAAGCTTTGGCGCGAGCCATACGAAACAGGCGGGCTGGGTTAAAGTGGGCTTTATCGCCAAATATTTCTGGATCAGGGTGGAATTTAACCTTAGTGCCACGCCTATTGGGAACGTTACCAAGTTTTTCTAATTTGCTTGTTACCTTACCGCGCGAAAAACTTTGACTATAGAGCTGCCGATCACGAGCGACCTCGACAATTAAATGATCCGATAAAGCGTTAACAACCGAGACGCCAACCCCGTGCAGCCCGCCTGATGTTTCGTAAGAATCATTGTTAAATTTGCCACCTGAGTGCAGTTCTGTCAAAATAACTTCAAGAGCAGATTTGTCTTTGAATTTCGGATGCTTACCGATAGGAATGCCACGCCCATTATCGGTAACGGACAAATACCCTTCAGTATCCAGCTCCACCTCAATACGGCTCGCATGCCCAGCGACAGCTTCGTCCATAGAATTGTCGATAACTTCGGCAAAGAGATGGTGTAGCGCCCGCGCGTCCGTGCCGCCAATATACATACCAGGGCGTAACCGGACAGGTTCAAGGCCTTCCAAGACACGGATATCCTTAGCGGAATACCCGCTAGAATCAGATTTATGTTTATCTGCGCCGAAAAATCCACCTTGTTTTTTTTTTGCCATAGCACTCACTCTGTCTGAGTCGTAGAAAAAACTCTAGACTTAATTGCTGTTTTAAAGTTAAAAACTTTGCTTTTTTAGAACAATAGCCGCAGTACAAGGCGAACCGTATGACGGTTAAATCCGCTTCTAACGTCCCCATCATAATCAAGTGAAAATGAGGAGTATTTAGAACCTGCCGCAAGAGATATACCGAAGAGAACGCCATTGGCTGTATATTCATTTCCACGCAATGAGAAGAGCGAAGTTCCATTGATAAACCGTCCGCTTGTCAAGGTACCGCTACGCTCGAAATCATTTCTATAGCCAACACGAATTGACGGTGCCCACCAAATGCGTTTTTTTTCAAACCGCGCGCCAAAATTAAGAATTGCACTTGCTGTCCCAATTTTTGATGTGCGGCTATCAATGGCGAGTGCTATATCTGTGCTGCCCGTTTCTTTGTAGGCTTTTTCATTAAGTCCGAGATATGTTATACCAACTTCTGGGCGTAAGAAGTATTTTTTACCCATTTTGATATCATAACCAGCATTTGCAGAAAGATTATAGTGACTGCCTTTCCATTTACCATTGGCAGATTGGTCAAATGCGCCAATTTTAACGCGGCGATTGGACTCAAAATCATTATAGCCACCGCCAGCATAGAGATTGATACCAAGTCCGCCAAGTTCATACCCAGCATAGAACCCACCTTGTAAAGAGAAAATGTCTAATGGCTCGTCTATACCTACAACGTCTTCAATTTCGGTTGTGGAAAAACCAAGATTTAAACCAACGGTATGGAAAGGACCGAAGGTTGTATCAAAGCCACCCGTAATACCAAAGCCATACCCTCTGAATTGATCAGAGAGACCTGTTAGACCCTTATCAGCAAAATAGGCAAATTCTTCTATCCATATCCCGCTAGGTTTGTCTTGAGAGCGGCGTGCATTGTTTAGGTGCGTCCCAACCGCCCCCGTCGTTCCGTCTATATTTGCAAGCATAAACTCGCGAATAGAAGCTGCATACCCTGGCATAAGTTGGTTGATAGCTGCATTAAAAATATTGCCATCAGTTATTTTGGCAAAGGCCGCACCTAGTTTGTCTGATAATTGCATGGCTTCATAGGCGCCGTTGGAAAACATTTCGGCTTGCTGGCGGTCAAGGCCAAGGGCAGTTGTATCCCGTAAACTCAGTGTCAAAATCAATTTGTTTGGATTTGTGGTCGAGCGCGATAAAGTTGCATTATACATAAATGGCGTTTTACTGCCGCGTAGAGCGTCTTGCACGGCTTGGTCAGTTAAATCCGCTATTCTCAGTCCGCCATCGGCTTGCGCGATCACAAAGCGTGCGG
Source organism: Robiginitomaculum sp. (assembly GCA_965224735.1). Lineage (GTDB taxonomy): Bacteria > Pseudomonadota > Alphaproteobacteria > Caulobacterales > Maricaulaceae > Robiginitomaculum_A. The sequence continues at coordinate 1,142,347 of OZ245059.1, forward strand.
AATTTACATCCATAACATTGTTAAGAACGGGTGCAATGATAGCACCATCCGAAAATGTAATTGCGCCAGAACTAACCAATGTAGACGCTTGCCCAAACCCGTTAGCGTCAATTGTTGTTGCATCTATGAAAGGTCGAAATGTTGACGTGCTATCAAAACTTGCGCTAGTTGTATTGATATCCGTAGTGCTGGTAATGGCAAGAGTACTGTTGTCTGCGACAGTCAAAGCAAGTTTGCCGCTGTTTTTCAAAGTGGTTGTGACCACTGATTTGTTGGAAATATCAAGTGTGTTCGAGCCTGCGCCAAAGTCTATGAGCCCTGTAACTTTTCCGCCAGCCACTGTGAGTGTGTCATCACCACTCCCGAGCAGTATATCACCATCAATAGAGGGGCTGTTTTCCTTTCCCTTAGTTGTAACTGTCGTTTGGCTAATGGTCACGCCAGTAGTATTGTTGCGAACATCTATGGCGATAACAGTAAAATCCGTAGTGTTTGTATCACGACTATCGCTGTCTTTTGCAAATGCTTTGATAGTGCCGCTATTGTTTATGACGCGCAATGTACCAGAGGCGTCACGAATAGCAATGGCTGTACCGCGTCGCCCCGTTAGAGCGGCTTGGATAGTGCCTGTGTTTGTAAGTGCGCCGTTTAGGGCGCCGCCAGCTTGAACATCAATAGCAGTAACTTGAATGAGATTGGGAGCTAGCGGGTTGTCTTTGTCCGCAAAGACTTGCGCAGTGTCTTCAAACCCAAAGGCGCGAATTGAACCGCTATTGTTGATGGCGTCAACAATGCCGCCGCTACCAATAACGATCACACGCGCAGTGGCATCATTTGTTGCTGCTGTAGCATCTGCGGCAATGCCACTACGGTACACTGTAGCGGTCATCTTATTCGTGTTGTTAATTCCGTTAACAAGGCGTGCATCCGCAATAGAGAGGGTCGTTGCATCGACATCGTTTAATAATCCGTTTGCAGTTAACCTGCCCTGATTGACAAATGCATATTGCAAATCCGCATCATACTTCTTGTCATTGGGGTCAATGATTTTGGCGACTATGCCGATAGAAATTGGCGTGCCTTTCCCGTCTATAATGATGGCTGGAGCACTACCAACTAAGGAAACCGTCGCTGAACTTGTCGTTTTCCCCTTACTATTTGTAACTTTTCCAAAATGAATACCTTGTCTGATATTGGCGCTGACGTTTACTGCAGAGCCAGCTTGCCGCGCACGGCCTTCAGAAACAAATTTATTACGAGAACTAAGTTTGCTTCTTGTGCTTACAGATTTGCCCTTAGCATTCACATAGCCATTTACGAATAGCCCTGAAGTAACTGTAAGGCCGCCCGTAACATCTCCAGCTACATTAATGGCCTGAGCCCCTTGCCCAAGTGCTTTTATATTGCCCGTGACTTTGACGTCACCGTCAACACTTGTTGTGCCTGCATTGCCTCTTACGTCAATGCCAACCGTATTCTCGCCAAGAAGAGAGATTGCACTGCTGCTTTTTATATTCCCAATTATGCTAGCATCAGCATCAAGACGAATACCCGCTGAATTTTGACCCCTAATAACGATTTTCCCGCCTGCAATAATATTGCCAGTGAGCGTGCTTGAGCCAGATATCAATATACCAATGCGGCCAGTACCTTTTGCGACATTACCATTTGCAGGTATCTTCGCCGCTTTTTCTGTCAATGTAATGTTACCAGAACTGGTTATTGTACTTTTGACATTTCCAGAAACCAAAATGCCAGTCACGTTGTCGCTATTATTGCTTGTGATATTGCTACCACTCTTAGTGTTGAGGGTATTGTCAGAATCTACGGTAACCCCTGCACCAGTAGTAATTTTTATCGAACCGCCTGAACTAATCTTTATATTACTTGGCGTTCCGCCAGTGCCGATAGTAGATGTAGAAACGCCTGTTGTTCGTGCGTCAGAAATATCGACTTGCGCAGACACAGAAAAAGACACAGAAAAAGACATAGAAACTGCAAGAGCAGCAACTCCAGCGCTTAGATAATATTGGCGTAATTTCATGTTTTTGTCCCAAAACTATTTGTGCGCAAAGGAGGCCTTTGCGTTGATTGAGTCCGTTGTAACGAAAATTACCAAAAGCGCCAACAAAAACTTGATTACAAACTGCAAAGAATTCGGAAGGAATAGGCGTGTATGTTTACTGCTTGCCGTGAAATAAAAAGCCGCCTCCAGTACAATATTGGAAACGGCTAGGCAATTAAGTGGTTAAGCTTGTTAGCATTTATAATACATATCAAATTCGACAGGGTGAGGGTGCATTGCGAGGCGATGGACCTCTTCCATTTTTAGCTCAATATAAGCGTCGATATGGTCGTCATCAAATACACTGCCAGCTTTAAGGAAATCACGATCGCTATCCAAGCTCTCAAGTGCCTCGTGCAAAGTGCCGCATACTTGCGGGATATTGGCGGCTTCTTGGGGGGGGAGATCATAAAGATCTTTGTCCATTGGGTCGCCTGGGTGAATTTTGTTTTTAATACCGTCAAGACCAGCCATCAAAAGAGCCGTAAATGTTAGGTATGGATTACCCGCAGGATCAGGGAAACGCACTTCTAGGCGTTTGCCATTAGGCGACGCACACCAAGGAATACGCACAGAGGCCGAGCGATTGCGAGAAGAGTAAGCAAGCATAACGGGTGCTTCAAAACCTGGTACTAAGCGCTTGTAACTATTGGTGGAAGAGTTTGCAAATGCATTGATAGCTTTGGCATGTTTGATGATACCGCCAATGTAATATAAGCAATTTTTAGATAGGCCTGCATATTCGTTTCCAGAAAATAATGGTTTCCCATCTTTCCAGATAGATTGGTGAACATGCATGCCTGTACCGTTATCACCGAAGACGGGTTTAGGCATAAATGTCGCTGTTTTACCATAAGCGTGTGCGACATTTTGAACAATGTATTTATAAAGTTGCAAACGGTCTGCCATTGTGAGAAGCGTTGAGAATTTCATGCCAAGTTCGTGCTGAGAAGGGGCAACTTCATGGTGATGTTTTTCGGGCTTAAGTCCAAGTTCTGTCATAACGGCGAGCATTTCCGTGCGCATATCTTGCTCGTGATCAATTGGTGGAACGGGGAAATAACCGCCGCCGTGTGATGGGCGATGGCCCATATTACCGCCAGTATATTGTGTGTTTGAGTTATAAGGCCCTTCAACACTGTCAAATGAATAGCCAGTGTTTTGTCCTTCCGTACTCCAGCGCACATCATCGAAAACGAAAAATTCGGCCTCGGGGCCAAAATACACCGTATCGCCAATGCCAGCAGATTTAATATAGTTCTCTGCTTTTTTAGCCGTGCCGCGTGGATCGCGATTATATGCTTCACCTGTGTCAGGCTCTAAAATGTCGCAAAACATCGTTAGGGTTTCTTGCTGATAGAAAGGATCTATGTCGGCTGTACCCGCGTCTGGCATGAGCACCATATCACTTTCATTAATCTCTTTCCAGCCTGCGATAGAGGAGCCATCAAACATGGTGCCATCTTCAAACAAGTCTTCGTCAACCATAGTGGCGTCAAAGGTGACATGCTGCATTTTACCTTTGATATCCGTGAAACGAAGATCCACATACCCGATATTTTCATCTTTGATGCGTTTAAGAACGGCTTCTGATGCTTTTGACATGGTTTTCCTTTTTTTGTTTTTTACTTTTTTTTGTTTTAAAGGGCGTTTTCGCCGAATTCACCTGTCCGGATACGAATAGCCTGTTCGATTGTAGAAACGAAAATTTTACCATCACCAATTTTGCCAGTTTTGGCAGCTGTGATAATAGCTTCTAGAGCGCTTTCAACCTGATCATCAGCCAAAACGATTTCAATTTTTATTTTTGGAAGAAAATCGACAACGTATTCTGCGCCCCGATATAGCTCGGTATGCCCCTTTTGGCGGCCAAACCCTTTTGCCTCCGTGACAGTCATACCTTGGATGCCAAGCTCTTGCAGAGCCTCTTTAACCTCGTCTAATTTGAAGGGCTTAATAATGGCTTCGACTTTTTTCATAATTCACTCGTGATTCTCCGCGCAATTCATATTCCTTTTAGGAGTAAAACGGAAGTCTTGTTGTTAAAGCGAGGGTTGTTTTTTAACAATTTGTAAGAAATGCACAAAAAATGGGCAATATGTATCAAATTTGCATAATAATTATTCATTATTTTTCTCGAAAAGTTGATAAACTAGGGCTATTAAATAAAAGTAATAACCGTTAGGAACGGCGCTTAGTAAGCGCAGGAGAATGTATGAAACGCAAGTCAGGCAGAGACTATATTTCCGACAAACAAGCTTTGGATTTTCACGCCAAACCCACGCCTGGGAAATTAGCGCTTTTGCCAACGAAACCCATGGCAACGCAGCGTGATCTTTCTCTCGCATATTCGCCTGGCGTTGCCGTGCCAGTGGAAGCTATCGCCAAAGAGCCTGACGATGTTTATAAATATACGTCCAAAGGCAATACTGTTGCCGTAATTACAAACGGCACTGCTATCTTAGGGCTTGGAAATTTAGGCCCTATGGCATCAAAGCCAGTTATGGAAGGTAAGGCGGTGTTGTTCAAGAGGTTTGCTGATATTGATAGTTTCGACATTGAGATTGAAGAAGAAGATGTCGATGCATTTATTGAATGTGTTCGCCGTTTTGGTAATACTTTTGGCGGTATTAATTTAGAAGATATTAGCTCGCCTGCCTGCTATATTATTGAGCAAAAACTGCGAGATATCCTCGATATACCAGTGTTTCATGATGATCAGCACGGCACGGCCATTATTGCAACGGCGGGCCTAATAAACGCCTGTAATTTGACGGGGCGTAATTTTGAAGATTTAAAAGTTGTGCTCAATGGGGCAGGGGCAGCGGGCATATCAGTTCTCTCTCTTATTAAACGTCTTGGCGTTAAAGACGAAAATACGATTGTTCTCGATAGCCGGGGTGTTTTGCGCAGAGGGCGCAAAGACCCAATTGATCAATGGAAAGCACCGCACGCCATTGATACAAAGCTGGAAACACTTGAGGAGGCCATGGTCGGGGCAGATTGTTTTCTAGGACTTTCAGTTGCGGGCTGCGTGACCAAAGAAATGATTAAGAGTATGGCCGATAATCCGATTGTTTTTGCGATGGCAAACCCCGATCCTGAAATTACGCCCGAGGATATTAAATCCGTGCGAGAAGACGCTATCATAGCTACGGGACGTTCTGATTATCCTAACCAAGTCAATAATGTGCTGGGGTTCCCTTATATATTCAGGGGCGCGCTTGATGTAAGAGCACGTAATGTTAACGAGGATATGAAATTAGCTTGCGCCCATGCTTTAGCACAGCTTGCTCGTAAAGACGTACCCGAAGAAGTAGCCGCAGCCTATCATGGTAATCGCCCTAAATATGGCCCTGAATATATTATTCCCTCACCGTTTGATCCGAGGCTTATCTCCAAAATTCCACCTGCGGTCGCGCAGGCCGCTATGGATACGGGGGTTGCGCGCGAGCCTATCAAGGATATGCATTCGTATGCGAAAAATTTAGAGAGGCGCCAAGATCCAACGGCGGCGCTATTGCAAGGCATTTCAGCTAGCGTCTCAAAAATAAGACCAACCATTATATTTTCTGAAGGTGAAGAGCCTGCTGTTATTCGCGGCGCACAAGCATTCCAGCAACGCGGCCTTGGCAAAGCTATACTTATTGGGCGAGAAAAACCCATTCGCGATAACATGCAGCTTTTGGGTATTGGCGACGATCATAGTCTTGAAATTCTCAATGCGCGACTTTTGGATCGCAATCCAGAGTTTACAGAATATTTGTATGCGCGCCTGCAACGGCACGGTTTTTTGCGCAGAGATGTGCAAAGGCTTGTTAATAATGATCGAAATATATTCTCATCGCTCATGCTTGTTCACGGACTTGCAGATGGCATGGTTACGGGCGTAACGCGTACCTATGATAAGGCTTTGCGCGATGTCCGAATGGTCTTAAGCCACGATAAAAGTATGCGCACAATGGGTGTATCAGTGGTGATCAATAAAAACCAAACTTTGTTTATAGCAGATACTAATATAACAGAATTTCCAGATGCGAATGAGCTTGCAGATATTGCTATAGGCACGGCGAATTTTGCTCGCGGATTTGGCTTTGTGCCGCGCGTTGCATTCCTGAGTTATTCGACATTTGGTAACCCACCTAGCCAGCGTATGCAAAAGGTTCGCGAGGCAGTAAAAATACTTGATAAACGCGGCGTTGACTTTGCCTATGAGGGGGATATAGCGGCCCATGTTGCGCTTAACCCAAATCATGTACTTGCCTATCCGTTTTCTAGATTAGGTGGTGCTGCTAACATATTGATAATGCCAACTATTCATTCTGCAAGTATATCTACAAACTTGGTTGATGCAATGGGCGGTGCAACTGTATTGGGGCCGTTTTTAACGGGGCTAGAAAAACCGGTGCAAATCTGTAACTTAGGCGCTACAGCCTCTAAAATTACCCGCATGGCAACCTTGGCAGCCTATAGCGCTATTGGAGCGCAAAACGCGTGACGAAAAAGGGCAGCGTAGATTTAACTCAAGGCTCTGTTCCTTTGCATATTTTGCGAATGCTTGGCCCGTCCTGGCTTGCTATATTAGCCATGATGTCGGCAGGTGTCGTTGATACAATTTATCTTGGTCGCCTCAGCACAAATGCACTTGCCGCAATAGCTTTTTGTTTCCCGGTTATCTTCTTGGGCAATAGCATTAATATTGGGATCGGCGCAGGGACACTAAGCGCAATCTCCCGGGACCTTGGCCGCAAGGATTATGACGCCGCCCATAAACATGGAGCGGGTTCTATTCTTTTGGCAGCTTTGGCAATGCTTGTTGTGAGTATTCTAGGGTTAATATTTGCCCCGCTTATTGTGAGCTTGATGGGAGCAACATCAGAGGTAAAACCGCTGGCGCTCGATTACCTAAAATATGCGCTCCCAGCATTAATATTTATGGGTGTGGGCATGATGTGCAACAATACTTTGCGGGCTAATGGAGAAGCTGTACTGCCAAGTACAATTATGGTGAGCGGTGCGATTTTAAACATTATTATCGACCCCTTGCTTATTTTTGGCATTGGGCCTTTCCCGCGCCTCGAAGTAGAGGGGGCTGCTATTGGTACATTGATTTCGAGTATATTCACGGCTTTTTATGGTTTGTATCTGGTTGTGTTTAACCGCAAAACCGCCGAATTTAAGGGGTTAACTGGTAAAGCGCTTTATAAAACATGGAGTATAATAGGACGAGTTGGAATTCCTGCCATTGGCGGGCATGTAGTTGTTCCGTTCTCTGGTTTTATAGCGACTACAATTATCGCGCGAATCCTTGGGAAAATTGAAGTGGCGGCTTTTGTTGTTGCCGCGCGGACCGAGATGCTCGGGATTGCGCTTCTTTATGCGCTCAGTGCCTGTATTGGTGCAAATACTGGGCAAAATGGCGGCGCAGGACTGACGGATAGAGTTCGAGAAGCTTTTCGGTTCTCTTATAAAATTTGCTTGTACTGGGGGCTATTTATTGCCGCAGTGTCGTGGGTGTTGGCATCTAAAATACCAGCTGTTTATTCTACAGACCCAGCCGTAATCACTGCTGCCGCGCCGTATTTTAAAATTGTCCCCATAACGCTGATCGGCTATGGCGTCGTGTTTGTAAGTGCTGCTGGGCTAAATGGCTTGGGGCGCCCCGAATATGGCCTTGTTTATACAATTGTTCGCTCGCTTGTTTTGTTTCTTGCGTTCATTTGGATTGGCGTTGCCTTTTACGGGCTTACAGGTGCATATTACGGTATGGCTTTTGCCAATATGATCTCAGGCTTCATTGCGCTTTATTTTACAGTGTACCGCGTTCCAATGTCGGCGGTTGCTCATTGAAGATAAAGGAAATAACACTGCGCTATGGCATTTGACAGTTTAGAAAAAACGCGGGCGCGCAATGCTGCCAAAATGATCCGCTTTAAAGTAGCGGCAGAACGCCCTGATGCAGGTGTTGAGCTTATAAAGTATTGGCCAGATTTAGGTCAAAAAGACGGGATTGTTGCTGTATATTTACCCATAAAGACTGAAATTGACAGCCTGCCTTTAATGGGGGCTTTGCAAGAGGCTGGCTATAGGTTGGCTCTTCCATGTATAAAAGGCGCCAAGCATCCATTAGAGTTTCGGCGCTATTGCCTAGGTGACAAACTGAGGGGCGGTGCCTATAATACGCGCGAGCCGTTACAAACCACCCCCATTGTAGAGCCTGATATAGTACTCTTGCCGCTTTTGAGCTATAGCGGCAGCGGTATGCGCCTTGGGTATGGCGGCGGGTTTTATGATCGGAGCCTTTTAGGGTTACGCAGTAGAAAACAAATATTTGCTTGCGGTTTGGCTTTCTCTGGGCAAGAAGCTGCCATCGTGCCAACGGGGCCTTATGATCAGGTACTGGACGGCATTTTAACGGAAACAGGATTTAGAAAGTTTGGGCAAAAATGAGATTAGCCTTTTTTGGGGATATTGTCAGCAAATCTGGCCGTAGAGCCATTGCGAAGCATCTGCCGTGCCTGCGCGAAGATTTAAAACTTGATGCGGTTGTCATCAATGGCGAGAATGCTGCGGGCGGTTTTGGTATATCAGAAAGCACTGCGAAGGATTTATACGATGCGGGCGCAGATGTTATTACGCTTGGGAACCATAGTTTTGATAATGCCAGTGCGCTCAGCTATATCGAACGCGAGCCTAGATTGCTACGGCCCATAAATTACCCCAAAGGCACTGCGCCTGGAAAAGGCGCAAATCTTTATGATATTGGATGCTACCGTCTTTTGGTGATAAATGTATTGGGGCGCGTGTTTATGGACGCGCTTGATGATCCGTTTGTTGCCGTTCAAGAAGCGCTTGATGCATGTCCTTTGGGCGATATGGCTGATGCTATAATCGTGGATATCCATGCTGAAGCCACGTCAGAGAAAAACGCTATGGGGCATGTTTGTGATGGCCGTGCTTCGCTTGTCGTTGGCACGCACCAACATGTACCAAGCGCGGATACGCGCATTTTAGCAGGCGGCACGGCTTATCAGTCAGATGCGGGTATGTGCGGTGATTATTCAGGTGTTATCGGCATGGACAAAGAAGAACCCGTGCGCCGTTTCACTACCCGCATGCGTGGCGGTAGATTTACGCCAGCTTGCGGCGAGGGCACAATATGCGGCATATTCGTAGAAACAGATGCTAAAACTGGCTTAGCCCTACGCGCACAGCCTATCCGCATAGGCCCGCACCTAATAGAGACGATACCAGCACTTGAAGCTTAAGGCGAGTTGGACTACATAACCATCAAACAAACCACTGAATCGGAGGATTTTATGGCTGGACATTCAAAATGGGCCAATATTCAGCATCGTAAAGGGCGTCAAGATAAACTGCGCTCGAAGCTGTTTTCCAAATTGTCAAAAGATATCACAATCGCGGCTAAAATGGGTGGTGAGGATCCAGATATGAACCCGCGTTTACGCCTTGCTGTTAACAATGCCAAGGGGCAGTCTATGCCCAAAGATAATATCAACCGCGCTATTAAAAAAGGCGCAGGCGGCGACGCTGCGGATTATGACGAAATGCGCTATGAGGGTTTTGGCCCAGCGGGCATTGGCATGATTGTCGAAGTGTCTACGGACAACAAAAACCGCGCCGCGATGGAAGTGCGCACAGCGTTTTCTAAAAACGGCGGTAATTTAGGCGAAACTGGCTCTGTTTCTTTCCAGTTTGATCAAATTGGTGAGATTACTTATCCGCTAGACGCGGGTGATGAAAATGCCATGATGGAAGCGGCCATGGAAGCGGGCGCTGATGATGTCGAGTCCGATGAAGCCGATGAAGACCCTGAAGTAGAGACTTTGCACACATTTTATACCGAGCGTGAGGAACTGGCTAATGTAGCGGGCGAACTTGAGAAAACACTGGGTAAAGAGCCCAAAGGTGTCAATATAATTTGGAAAGCGCAAAACTTAATTGATGTGCCAGAAAAAGCGGTGACTGTGATGCGCCTAGTAGAAGTGCTTGAAGATCTAGATGATGTCCAAAACGTTTACCACAATATGGAACTTTCAGACGCAACTATAGCAGCAATGGAAGACTAAATAAAACCATGCAAAATTGGTACATATTTGTACGAAATAAGTAAAATTACGAATTTGATTTAAACGAGGAAACTACAATGAAAACTCTTAAATTTAAGCACGAAGACAAAAATTACACCGTAAAAGGTGAGTGGGATAAAGACACATTCACAGCCCAAACTTTTCAAGGAAAGAAAGAAGCATCAGGTGTATTTTCTGTTGCAAAAGAAAAAGTCAAAGATGGCGTATTGGCAGATGATGCTGCGCTGGAAACAGTTGTTATGGAAGCGGCTAAAAACGATGTGATAAACGGCGAATCCTAACCAGAAAACTTGGGACAAGTCCAGATCATCTCACGAGAGAGGAAGTTTTGGCACTCTATGTCAATAGAACTACGATGGTGGAATAGTATACTCAGACTCCTCTATAACCCGAATTTCACCTTGACATTTCCCTCCTGATAGATTGGGCTCATGTTTATGATTAAGCCTGGTTTTTTATCAAAGAGGGAACGCCGTGAGTTGGAGAGTGTCGTGCGTTGTCCGAGCGAGGATCACGGGATCGCGCGGCGGTGTAATGCTTTGCTTTTGTTGGATGAGGGCAAGAGCTGTCAACAAATAGCGCAATATTTGTATCTTGATGATGACACGATCCGTACCTGGTACAAAAAATACGCCGAGGGTGGTTTCGAGCTGATGGCGAGCTTTGATTACAAGGGTGGTTTCTCCAAATTGCGTGTGGACATAGAAGCGGCTCTTGTGTCTTGGTTGGAGGCTCGTGTCTGTCAGAATGTACACGAGGTTCGCGCCTTTATCTGGCACAACTGGCAAGTCGATTATTCCAAGTCTGGCTGCATCAAATTACTGCATCGTTTGGGTTTTGAATCTTTTTTGGGGTTTCATCTCAGAGGTATCCAGTACATTATCGCCACGCCAACAATCACTATAAACGATACTATCGGGCACCACTTTACGCTGGATGATCGGATATAAAGTCTTGAAAGAGGCATTCGGAATAATCTTGGTGTAGACCTTGCCACCGCGCTTTAACAGCCCAAATACGGGGACTTTACCGCCCGCGCCACGCCCACGCTTACCTTTGCGTTTGCCGCCAAAATAGCTTTCATCTACTTCAATTTCACCCGCAAAGACTTCTTGCTCAGTCTGATCCAACTCGTAGGCAATAATCTCGCGCAAGCGGTGGAAATAATAAGCCCCCGTACTCTTCCAGTGCTCTTGTTGACACCGACCAAACGAGACGCACATCTGGCCGTGCTGCCAGATACAAAATGTTCAATCAAACGAACCTGCTTAGCCCAACTGATTCTACTCCTCCTCATACGTCCCATATACAACACCTAATCGGTGTTATCTAGGATAGCTCCTAGAATTAACTATAGCTTTGCACCACCGTTTACATCTGTACAGTTAGGCAATAGAGCACGTTAAAATTTTACAAATCGTCATCACCAATTATGGGTTTGTCTTCTGTGTGAAGAAAGCGGGCGCTATCGCCTTCTAAATCTTCGTATTGGCCAGATTTTACGCTCCAGAAAAACGCGCCAAGACCAGTTAGCCCAAGACCAATAGCGATTGGGATAAGGTAAAGTAAAGATGCCATATTGCTCTCCTAGTGGTTTGTGAGCCGCAATGCGTTCAAGGTTACAATGATCGAAGAACCAGACATAGCAAGCGCAGCAAAGAGCGGATTTACAAAGCCAAATACGGCAAGAGGCACGGCGATAATATTGTAAAGAACGGCAAGGCTTAGATTTTCGATGACCCTTCTGTGGGCATCTTTTGCCGTGGCAGTCGCTGTGATAAGGCCTGAGAGTTTATCGCCCTGCAAGATAATATCGGCAGCGGCGCGCGATATATCGGCAGCATCTGCGGGCGAGGCTGATGCGTAGGCAGATGCAAGGGCTGGCGCATCGTTAATCCCATCACCAATCATAAGGGTGAATTTCCCTTCGCTCCTTAGCGTATCAAGGCGGGACAACTTATCTTGCGGGGAAACTTCTGCTTGCCAATTTTTGATGCCAAGCTGCTCTGCGGTTTCGCGCGCAATTTCTTTTTTGTCGCCCGTTAAAAGCTCCAGATTATAACCGCGCCCTAGCAGTTGCGAGATAGTTTCCTTGGCATCCAGACGCGGTTTGTCTTTAAAGGCAAACCGAATTGGTTTGCTGTTGCCGATTTTAAGCCAGCTCTGCGTCCCTGCATTTGGATCAGGTTTAAGGCCTACAAAATTAGCCGCGCCAAATTGCGTCATTTGGCCATCTATCATAGCGCTCACACCTTGGCCAGATGTTTCCTGCATGCCTTCTGCCGCGCTACCTTTTCCAGCCTTAAGCGCTATGGCACGGGCGATAGGGTGGCGCGAACCGCGTGAGAGCTTGGCCGCAATTTCCAAATGCTTTGGTGATATTTCATCTGCGTTGGAAAGTTCTAGGCTCCCCAAGGTCAAGGTACCAGTTTTATCAAAAACTATCGTGTCAACTTTGGCAAGGCGCTCTAGCGCGTCTCCAGATTTTATCAACACGCCTTTTTTAAACAGGCGCCCCGAGGCGACAATTTGCACGGCGGGCACTGCAAGGCCAAGAGCGCATGGGCAGGTAATAATGAGGACTGCAATGGCGTTTAAAGAGGCCGTTCGCAATGTGCTATCCGCAAGTCCGAATTTATGCCCAAAGAGCATCCATCCGATAAAAGTAAGCACTGCGAGTGTGTGAACAACGGGAACATAAGCTCGCGCGGCGCGGTCTGCAATGCGTACAAATTTACCTTTTTTCTGCTCGCCTGCTTCAACCAAATTAGAAATTTCCGAGAGGAAACTATCGCTGCTTATGGAGAGCGCTTTAAGGGTGAGGGGCGCGGATAAATTTATCATGCCCGAATACACTTTATCGCCTTGCGTTGCGCTTTGCGGCATGGTTTCGCCAGTGGCGATGGATGTGTCTATATCGGAAACGCCTTTAGTGATTTCGCAATCAACAGGAATACGCTCTCCAGCCGCTACCAAAAGCATATCGCCAGCCTTTATCTGGCTCGCAGGAACAGAGGATATAGTGCCGTCTAAAGCGATTAAAGAGGCGGTGCTGGACTGCATAGCGGCGAGTCTTTGGGCCGACTCACCCGTTTTTAAGCGCAGGCGCGAGTCCAGATACCGACCAATTAACAGCAAGAAGAGCAACATAACGGCGGCATCAAAATAGGTATCTGGATTGCCTTGCATAGTTTCATAAACACTAAGCGTACAGGCGAGTATCACGGCTAAGGATATGGGTACATCCATGTTGGTTTTTTTGTTTTTAAGAGCGCTCCAAGCGGACCTAAAAAATGGCCGACCCGCATAAGCAACAGCTGGCAAGGCGATCATGCCTGAAATAATATGCATGATTTGATGGGTGTTTTCACCCATGTCTACGCCAGCCCACACAGAAACCGAAAGCAACATGACATTGACCATTGCAAATCCTGCTACCGCCATCGCTTTGAGAAGGCTATTTAGCTCTGTTTTGCCGCTCACAGCCCCTAATTCCATATCGAAGGGCTTTGCGCCATATCCCAACTCTTCGAGTTTCTTGACAATGGACAGTGCGCTGGTTTCTTCACCCTCCCACTGTACATTTAGGCGCATGGTTGAGAGGTTCATGCGTGCGAGTTTGATTTTTGGCAGTGTGGCTATGCCGCGCTCAATTTTGGCAAGGCAACTAGCGCAATGTGCGCCACTTATCATCAGATCAATAGAGTGACTGCCGTTTTTGCGAACCTGAACATAAGGGGCTAAAGCTTTTTCATTGCTCGTGCCAACGCCCTCACTTAAAGCATCTTGGCGCGCCAAATCACGGGCGGTAATTTGTCCACTTGGGCACCCTATCTCTTCATCTTTACCATATGTAAGTTTGACCATGATTAACTCTTATAGTGTTATTCCAACATAGGCGTAATTCGTATATTTACAATAAGGCTAATGCACACATTAGCGCGAGGGCGTTTAAAATTTAATCTCATTTTTTGTTTCAAAAACAAGGCCATCAAAGCGCACGGCTTTAGTCATTAAATATCGTTTCCCCGTGAGTGTATAATCGTCAGGCAGTGACGCTATATAGTGACCCTGTGCATTTTGAGTAAAGGTCAACACAATATCCAAATCGGTTTCCGCTGGGTGTTTTAACAGGCCTGTCATGGTCAACCCGCGCACGGGTGTACCATTTTCGTCTATGATCGTAAGAGAGACTGTTCTTGCTTGGCCAAGGTCAATATCGGCGCTCCAGCCTGTTGCTTTTTGCTGGGCTCGGTGTTCTAAAGTTCCATTATAAGCAAGGCCTTGACGGTATGACTGCTTTGTATCTTCACCACGAAAGGTTTTTACAGACTGTATAACCATATAACCATTGACCGCGAAAACCACACCGAAAATAGCAATAATAATCAGCAATACGTGTTTGCCAGTGAGTTCTTTTTCCTGTTTTCGTGTACCTGTTTTTTGTGTTTTTAACATAGTTATTCCTTGCCTGTGCCCGTAATAAACATAGTTTCAGTATGGGCAGTATGCCCTGTATCGGTGTCTTTAATCAAGAAGTTGAAAACTTCACGGTTTTTATGATCTTTAACATCTTCCAGAGACAGATATAATTTATAGCCGAGGGTTTTATCTGCAGGAACATGCAAAATATATTGTCCATTTGTTGGTTTAACACCGATAATATTTATGTTTGGATTGATGATATCTTCGGCAGTGATGATGAAGTTTTTATCTTCACTGCTCTTGTTCAATATCTTCACAGTATAGCCATTGCGAATAGATCCATCCGAGAGGCGCACGAAATTTGGTACCCTGTCCCGCATAATGTTCATTTCGATAGTTGTTCTATTCGCGAGACCGTAGAGAATTACAGAGCTAATCACGAAAACGATCATAGCGTAAATAATAGTGCGGGCACGAACGAGATTAAAGCGCGGTTCCTCGCCTTTAAGACGGCGCTGGATATTTACATCTGTGTCATATGCAATCAACCCTTTAGGTCGATTTATTTTTTCCATAATGCCATTGCACGCATCGATGCAAAGCGCACAGCCAATACATTCTAGCTGTGCTCCGTCACGAATATCTATGCCTGTCGGGCAAACAGCAATGCACTGATGACAATCTATACAATCGCCTCGCCCTTCCCATGACGCGCCTTTCTTGTGGGGACCGCGTGGCTCTCCTCTATCATAACGGTAGGTGACATTGAGGCTTTCTTCATCAATCATAGAGGCCTGAATACGCGGCCATGGGCACATATATGTACAAACTTGCTCGCGCATAAACCCTGCAAGTGCATAGGTTGTAAAGGTCATTATGCCTAAAAAGACATAGGATGTTACTGGCGCATGGCCAGTAAAAAGGTTTTTCACAATTGTTGGTGCGTCATGGAAATATAATATCCACGCCCCGCCCGTAGCCATGGCGATTAGTATCCATGTTATATGTTTCCCAATTTTTTTTAAAATTTTATTGTTTTTCGTCCATGGAGATCTTTCTAGCTTTATGCGGGCGTTGCGGTCACCTTCAAAAAAACGCTCGACGGCGACAAATAAATCTGTCCACACTGTTTGCGGGCAGGTATATCCGCACCAAATTCGGCCAAAAAGGGCTGTGACTAAAAACAGCCCCATCGCCGCTAGTATCAAAAGCCCAGTAATAAAGTAGACTTCTTGCGGCCAAATCTTGATAAAGAAAAAGTAAAACCGGGAATGAGCAAAGTCTACAAGCACGGCTTGGTTGGGGGCTTGGGGCCCTCTATCCCAACGAATAAACGGAATGAGATAATAAATTCCCAAAAGTATAAAAAGGATGAGCCATTTAATACGGCGGTAAATGCCCTTTACCCGCTTTGGCATGACTTTGACATGCTTTTGGTACAAATCAGATTGTGTCGAGAGGCCAGAAGCTTTCCATCGGGATTTTTTAATTCCAGGGGCAACTTCTTCGCGTTTAGTTTGTGCGGTTTTTTTATTGAGCATTAGAATCGTTCCAATTTTTGGTTATTGCGTAAAAAAAAGGATATTGGCTGCCTATGATTAAAGGCAACCCATTTGCATAATATTATTCACCGCCACCTAGTGCGTGTACATAAACACTCAGTGCAGCAATTTGCTCATCTGTAAGACGCGCGTTCCAATTTGGCATAAGACCGCCACGACCATTAAATATTGTATTGCGGATTGTTAGCACATCGCCGCCATAAAGCCAATTTTGATCTGTTAGGTCAGGTGCGCCAAGCTCGCGTGTACCTTTTGCATTGTCGCCGTGACATGATGCGCAATTATCTGCAAACAAGCTTGCACCACGCAATGCCGCGCTAACGTCAGCCGTTTGGCCTGAAATATTAAGAACATGCTGCACAAGGTCATCAATTTCAGCGCTTGCTAGTATTTCATCGCGGCCAAAAGCAAGCATGTCGCCAATGCGACTGTCATCATCATCTGCGCGAATGCCGTGAGTGAGTGTTTGCTTGATATCTTCATAACTACCGCCCCAAATCCAGATGTCATCATTAAGGTTTGGATAGCCTTCTGATCCTTGCCCGCCTTCGCCGTGGCAAATAGCGCAGTTGTCACCAAAAAGGGATTTTCCTTGCGCAGTAGCAAAACGCATAAGGTCTGGATTAGATTGAATTTCTTTAAGCTTAGCCCCAACTAGAGCCTTCGCCTGCACGGCGCGGCTTGCATGAAGTTCGTCCATAGCAACAGCAACACGGGCGCGATCAGAAAAACCTAATTTTCCTTTAGTATAACCTTCCATCCCTGGTAGAGCAGGAATTGCAGGCATCAAAAAAGCGTAAATACCAGCCCATAAAATACAGGCATAGAAAATACCTAGCCACCAACGCGGCATTGGGGTGTCAAGCTCGTCAATTCCATCCCATTCATGACCCGTGGTTTCCGTACCTGTGATTTCATCAAAATTTCTTTTATGTTTGCTCATTATGAACCCTTATCATTCTTGATCTACAATTAGGCTTTCGTCTCCAATTGGTAAATTGGCGATATCGCCAAAACGATCATCATCAACGGATTTGAAAAATCGCATAGAAGCAACGAAAGCAATAAGCCATACAATCGCTGTTATCATCAGAGCGTAACTGCCTAGCCAAGTGGCTAAAAAGAAAGACGCGGTTATCCCAAAAAACACGGCAAGCGCTGGCCATGCTGCTCCTAAGAATGAGGTTTGGTTTTTCCTCCAGAACACATAAACAGCAACCGCAGCTAAAAATAGAAAGAAAAATACTGTTCCGCCTATTTTTACGAGATGTGAGATTTGTTCGTATGCCATCTGTTTACCTCGTATTCTCTTTAGTGCCTTCGTTGAAATTGGCTTCGTATTCGTCAAAGTCAACTAATGTACCGAGCATTTGCAAATATGCTATTATGGCATCCATTTCTGTAATATCCTCTTTGCCATCAAAATTACGGACTTGTGCTTTCGGATAACGGGCTAGTAAGCCCTCCACATCATCAGCGTCAGGGTTTACTTGTGTTTGGATGTCGGACACTGCCAGTTTTATCATCTCATCTGTGTAAGGTACGCCAAGAGTTTTATAGGTTTTAAGGTTCATTGCGTAATGAGAATAATCCAGTTTAGTTTTTGCTAAAAACTCATAAGGCGGCATAACAGAAGCAGGCACAACTTTGCGCGGGTTACTGAGATGCAAGACGTGCCAAGCATCTGAGTTTTTACCGCCTTGGCGGGCAAGGTCTGGCCCTGTGCGCTTTGACCCCCATTGGAAAGGATGGTCATACATAGACTCAGCTGCGAGCGAATAATGGCCATAACGCTCAACCTCATCCCGCAATGGGCGGATCATTTGTGAATGGCACAAATAGCAACCCTCGCGGATATAAACATCACGTCCAGCTAACTCAAGCGGGGTGTAGGGGCGCATGCCTTCTACTTTTTCAATCGTACTGTCTATATAAAATAGTGGTGCTATTTCTACCAGGCCGCCGATAGAAACAACGACTAAAATACCCGCCATAAGGGCGAAGGAGCGCACTTCCATAAAGTCATGTAATTTGGCCATGATTATTCTCCTAGTGCTAAATTGGGAATGGCATTTGGTAAATCTTTTTCAGGTGCCGTATTATTGAGGGAAACAGCATCACCTTTACCCGCTATTGTCATCCAGACATTGAAAGTCATAACAAACATACCGCACAGGTATAAGAAACCACCAAAAGCACGGATCATATAATAAGGTTTCATAGCTTTCACACTCTCTACGAATGAGTTGGCGAGGAAGCCTTGCTCCGTGTACTCGCGCCACATAAGGCCTTGCATAATGCCCGATACCCACATCGCAGAGATATAGAAGATGATACCGATAGTTGAGAGCCAAAAATGCCATTCAACCATACGCAGGGAGTAAAGCTCTTTCTTTTTCCATAGCCATGGAACCATGCAGTAAATGGCGCCAAATGTAACCATGCCGTTCCAGCCAAGCGCGCCAGAGTGTACATGACCGATTGTCCAGTCTGTATAATGCGAAAGGGCGTTAACATAGCGAACAGCCATGAGCGGGCCTTCAAATGTGGACATAGCGTAGAAGGCCACGGAAACAACAAGCAGGCGTAAAACTGGGTCTGTGCGCAGCTTGTCCCAAGCCCCCGAAAGGGTCATAAGGCCGTTAATAGCTCCACCCCAAGATGGCATCCAGAGCATAACCGAGAACACCATGCCCAAAGTCTGTGTCCACTGCGGTAGAGCCGTATAATGAAGATGGTGCGGGCCAGCCCAGATATAAATAAAGATAACCGTCCAAAAGTGAACAATAGAGAGTTTATAAGAATAAACAGGCCGGTTAGCGCGCTTTGGGATGAAATAATACATTATGCCCAAAAATCCAGTTGTCAGGAAGAAACCCACCGCATTATGTCCGTACCACCACTGTGTCATAGCGTCTTGAACGCCGCTAAACCCAGAAACTGATTTAGCGCCAAGCCAACTAACTGGCAGTGATAAATTGTTGACAATGTGCAGCATTGCAAGGGTTACAATAAAAGAGAGGAAGAACCAGTTGGCTACATAAATGTGCTTCTCTTTACGTTTGACAAGAGTCATCATGAAGATAGCTAAATAAGCAACCCAAACGATTGTGAGCCAAATATCTACATACCATTCTGGCTCTGCATATTCGCGGGCTTCCGTAATGCCCATTAAATAACCTGTACCAGCGATTAACAGGAATACTTGATAGCCCCAAAACACGAACCAAGGCCAAAGACCGCCTGCGAGGCGAGTACGAGAGGTACGCTGCACCACATAAAAAGAAGTTGCAAGTAAAGCATTGCCGCCAAAACCAAAAATAACACCGGATGTATGGAGAGGTCTTAGGCGGCCAAAATTGGTGAAGGGGAGGTGCATGGCATCCATCATTTGCGGAAATGCTAGTTCTGAGGCGATAATAACGCCAACAAGCATACCAGTTACGCCCCAAAATATAACGGCAAACACGCCTGCACGGATAACACCGTCATCATACTCATAAGGGTCATAAACGAATTTTTTTTGTGAAACGCCATATACAATGGTAAAAATACCGAGGGCAAATACACCCATAAGCATATAAGCATGTGGTTTGATCACAGGGTCTACACCGCGCGATGCTGCGAGCGTAGCCCAGATAAAACCAAGAACAACAATAAGCAAAATGGGTAACGCGCCGCCATTAGCACTTTTTATGATAGATGTATCTTTTGTAATCACAATGAACCCCCTCAGTTAGAATACAACTCGCTATATTACGCTTCATCAATATATAAAATCGATGCCTTCAGAGTACCTCATATTACATGAAAGGCTAACATCATATAATATGAATCTCTAATATATGGTGCGACATGTTAACGCACCTTAGGATTCGGTGCGTATATTGCATAGTTTTTAAGACTTTTATGAGACTGTATCAGAATAAGAGCGAAATGTTCAAACAATATGCAAATGGATGGAGACAATAATGCAATTAACACAATTTACGCAAGATGACGGTAAAAAATACGGTAAAGAGTTGATCATGGTCCAACAATTTTTAAATAATACAGGATTGTTTACGGATGAAGCTTTGGCTGAAATGCTTGATAAGCACCCGAGTCATTTGATTGATTTTCAACATATTCCTGATAACCCTGATTATAAGGATCAACAGGTTACCGTAGATTTTAGCGGCGCGGATGGCAAAACCATGATTGAGGCGGCAAAATCCTCTAGTAAAATATGGATTAACGTACGCGAAGTCATGAACCGTCAACCAGAGTATAAAAAAGTTCTAGACCAAATCCATAAAGAAATGGAAAAAGCTACAGGTAGAAATAAAGATAGACGTAATTGTAGAGGCGGTGTGTTAATCTCCTCAGCCAGTGCAGCGACACCGTATCATGTAGACCCGACAATTACGCATTTATGGCACATAAGAGGCCATAAGAAAGCTTGGGTTTATCCGCGTACTCCAGAATTTCTGCCAGACGAAGATTTTGAACGTGTTATCTTGGGCGAAGTGGACGAAGATATGCCTTTTGAAAGTGCTTTCGATAAGCAAGCTATTTTCGCAGGAGATTTAATGGGCGGAGAACTGGTAGCATGGCCACATCGCTCGCCACACCGCGTAGAAAATGTAACGTATTGCATTTCTATGGTTATGGAATTTTCGACACGTAAAAGCGCATTTACCAATGCTGGCATGCTCGCAAATGGTGTGTTGCGGCGTAAATATGGACGCACCCCGAGTTGGGTCAATGCCTCTGCACCAGAAAAGGTTGTGAAGGCTGCACTGGGCCGCGTTTTACACAATATAGGCATGCGTAAACAATTTAGGCGTAAGGATATGGTCAAGTATAAGCTTGATACGACTGTTAAAGGTTTTGTACGCGCTGTTGCCACCCCATATGAGCGGGTGCATTAAAGGCCATAATAATGAGAGTGTAAAATACTGGGCTTAGCCCAGTATTTTTTTGTTTAAACAGTTGCGATCAGCGCGGCAAGATTGTCCGTTACTTTGGCGACGAGGGCTGGGTCATCCCCTTCTGCCATAACGCGGATAAGAGGCTCGGTGCCCGATGCTCGCACTAATAACCGGCCCGTATTGCCCATCATGCTCTCGGCATCTTTTATCGCGTCCAAAATAGATGCAATTTCTAGCGGTGACTTTCCTGAATATCGTACATTTTTCAAAAGCTGCGGCACAGGTTCGAATAAATTTAAAACCTCGCTTGCTTTTTTGCCGCTACGAACAATTTCTGCCAAAACTTGCAGGGCGGCTATGGTACCATCGCCCGTTGTTGCAAAATCCGTCATCAGCAAATGCCCAGATTGTTCGCCGCCTACATTATAGCCGTCTGCGCGCATGCGGGCTGCCACATGGCGATCACCTACAGGGGTTCGAATGAGTTCTAGGTCTCGTGCCTGCATAAACCGCTCAAGTCCTAGGTTAGACATAACTGTCGCGACAATACCGTTTCGAGAGAGTTGTCCCGTTTCCTTCCAGCCGCTGGCAATAAGGGCGAGTAATTGGTCGCCATCGATAATCTTGCCGTTCTCGTCACACATAATCAGGCGGTCTGCATCGCCGTCCAGAGCAATTCCAATGTCCGCTTTTTCTTTAATAACAGTGGCCGAGAGCATATCTGTGTGAGTAGAGCCGCAATTTTGATTGATATTGGTGCCATCTGGCGAAACACCGATAGAAATAACTTCTTTTGCGCCAAGCTCCCATAGGGTCGCTGGCGCAGTTTGGTACGCAGCGCCGTTAGCGCAGTCCACAACTATTTTTAAATCCGATAAGCGCATGAATTTGGGGAATGTCGCTTTAGTAATTTCAACATAGCGAGCTTGTGCATCTTCAATGTGTTTAGCGCGCCCGAGCTGCGCGCCTGTTGCCAGGTTAGTTTCGCAGCCGTTTTGCATCAAGGCTTCTATTTCGCGTTCAACTTTGTCGCTTAATTTATGCCCATCAGGACCAAATAATTTCACCCCGTTATCAAAGAACTTATTATGAGAGGCCGTAATCATCACGCCCAAATCCGCGCGCAGCGTATTGGTCATCATGGCAACGGAAGGGGTTGGCATAGGGCCAAACAAGATAACATCCATGCCAACGGATATAAACCCTGCAACCAAGGCTGGTTCAATCATATAACCTGATAAACGCGTATCTTTCCCAATAACAACTTTATGGCGCCTATTGCCGCCCTTATGAAAGTGTTTTCCTGCGGCCATACCAAGCCGCATAACATTAGCCGCAGTCATGCTACCCGTATTGGCCATGCCGCGAATACCATCAGTGCCGAAGTGTTTTCTGCCCATCTGCTCTACTCCTGCCCTGTCTTGTTTGTAAGAAATACTTAAGTATCGTTTTGTTAAGCACTAATACTTGCAGTGTAATTTGTTTGTCTATAGCATACTGTTAAATACACTGAATTAAAAATGGGCAGGGTAGTTTATGTGTGGAATTATTGGCATTGTAGGAACCGAGTTAGTAGCAATGCGCCTCATAGAAGGGCTGAAGCGGCTTGAGTACCGTGGTTATGATAGCGCTGGCATAGCCGTGCTCAATGGTGGAGGGCTCGAGCGAAGCCGCTCAAAAGGGAAAATAAAGGCTTTGGAAGAGCGCTTAAACCAAATGCCTGTTGATGGCCTTATTGGCATTGCTCATACGCGCTGGGCCACACATGGCGCGCCAACTGAAAATAATGCGCATCCACATTTTTCGGGTAATGTTGGCCTTGTTCATAACGGCATTATCGAAAATTTTACGGAGCTTAGAGACGAGCTTAAGAAAACGCGAACTTTTTATACAGAAACAGACACCGAAGTCGTAGCGCATCTTATCGACGAAGGTTTGTGCGCTGGTAAAGAGCCCCAGCAAGCATTTTCTGATAGTCTTACGCGTCTTACGGGCGCTTTTGCTCTCGCTGTAATAATCGTTGGGCATGAAGATAAAATATTTGTTGCGCGCCGTGGCTCCCCGCTTGCCATCGGGATTGGCGACGGGGAAACATATCTTGGCTCGGACGCGATTGCACTCGCGTCTCTAAGTCAGAAACTTATCTTTTTGGAAGAAGGAGATTGGGCAGTATTAACGCACGGCGGCGCATCTATTTTTGACGAAAATAATAAGGCCGTGACCCGCGAAATTGTCAAAATATCAAGCTCTTTAGCTGCTGCGGAAAAAGGGAATTACAGGCATTTCATGCTCAAAGAAATTCACGAGCAGCCAGAAACTATTGGCCATACTTTGACCCATTATGTCGACGTTTTTAATCATAAAGCAAAGGTCATAGAAGGGCTGGATTTTTCTAAAATAGATTGCCTTAATCTTATTGCTTGCGGCACGGCGGCCTATGCTGGCGAAGTTGCTAAATACTGGTTTGAACAGCTGGCAAATTTGCCAACCCATGTTGATATTGCCTCTGAGTTTCGCTATCGTTGCCCAGCATTATCAAGCAACGGGATGGCCATGGCTATATCCCAGTCTGGGGAGACTTTGGACACATTAGAGGCTTTGCGCTATTGCCAGAAAAAGAGCCTAAAAGTCGCTGCGCTTGTCAATGTTTTAACCTCATCCATGGCGCGCGAATCAGATGTGACCATACCTATTAATGCAGGCCCTGAGATTGGCGTTGCGTCAACGAAAGCCTTTACGGCTCAGCTTACATCACTTCTTGCAATGGCGATCAGCGCTGGGCGTCAGCGCGGCGTGCTCAGCGAAGCAAAAGAGCGGGATTATATTGCTGCCATCACTCATCTACCGCGCCTTGTTATTGATACTTTGATCTTAGGGCCACAAATAGATGCCTATGCTGCTGAACTTGCCAAGGCGAAAGATGTCTTTTATCTTGGTCGTGGTTGGCATTTCCCTATAGCTCTTGAAGGTGCGCTTAAGCTTAAGGAAATTTCTTATATTCATGCGGAAGGCTATGCGGCTGGAGAGCTAAAACATGGCCCAATAGCACTTATTGAAGAAGGAACGCCCGTTATTGTGGTTGCGCCTTATGATCGTTTGTTTGAGAAAACCATATCCAATATGCAAGAAGTTGCAAGCCGTGGTGCTAAAACTTTTCTCATCACAGATGAAAAAGGGGCTAAATATGCCAAAGATATGGCAAATCAAGTGTTGGTTTGCCCAGATTCTGATTCGGTTGTTTCCCCGATTGTCATGACGATTGTTATTCAACTTATCGCCTATCACACAGCTGTGCATTTGGGCACGGACGTGGATCAGCCGCGTAACCTGGCAAAGTCCGTTACTGTCGAATAAATTTTGCCCTTAAAGACTATGGTAGTCTTTAAACCAAGTGACAAAGTTTTTAACGCCAACTTCGATATTTGTATCAGGCTTAAAACCAGTTGTTTTTTGGAGTTCTGAGGTATCTGCAAATGTTGAGTGGACATCACCCGATTGCATGGGAAGCATATTGCGGATAGCTTTTTTGCCAAGGTTCTCTTCTAAAAGCTCAATATAGCGCATGAGCGGCTCTACTTTGCCATTCCCAATATTATATACCTTAAACGGAGCAACGCCGCTTTTTGACGGATCAGGGTTTTCGCTATCCCAACTTTTGTCTTTTTGCGGAGCAAGCGGGCACAGGCGGATAATGCCGTCGACAATATCGTCGATATAAGTGAAATCCCGTTCCATTTTACCATTATTGTAGATATCTATGGACTTGTCTTGCACGATAAGATTAGCAAATTTATAAAGCGCCATATCAGGGCGCATCCATGGCCCGTAAACAGTAAAAAATCGAAGGCCAGTGCAGGGAATTCCATACAAATAAGCATAGGAGTGGGCCATAAGTTCATTGGCACGCTTTGATGCCGAGTAAATCGTCAGCGGGTGATCAGCGATATGGTGCTCGCTAAAGGGCTGCTTGGTGTTGGCTCCGTAAACTGATGAGGTCGATGCATAGAGCAAATGCTCCACGGGGTAATTCCGGCAATTTTCCAAAACATTGAGGAAACCAACAAGATTACTTTTCACATAATCGCGCGGATAGTCGAGACTATGGCGCACGCCTGCTTGCGCGGCCAAATTAATCACAATTTTCGGGTGGTGAGTTTTAAAGATGGCTTCTACGGCATCATCGTTAGCCAAATCTATCCGCGCCTCGGTGAAGGTATCAAAAGCAGTGAGGCGTTTGAGTCGCGCTTCTTTTAAGTTCACATCGTAATAGTCCGTCAAACAATCAATGCCGACAACACTGTGGCCAGCGCCCAGCAAAGTCAGAGCGAGCTGATTACCGATAAAACCAGCCGAGCCTGTGACAAGATATTTCATAAAATTCCATGCTTTAATTGCGCCCTTATCTAACGGGTATGGGTCATTATTTCTATCTAATATCTTTATTTGCGCAAGTGCTTATGTAGGGTAGCATAAACACTTTTATCACATAATGGGGCGTACGTACAAAATGGGGCAGCGTGATATACGTCGGTTACTTGTTACAGGGGCTATGTCGGTGTTTTTCAACAAAATGGTTTCAAACCTCCGTTTTCCAAACGGACATAAAATTCAAAAGTGCGCCAGAGGCGCTCAATTAAGAAAAAGCAACTTCAGTTGCTACTAACAAACCCACCGACGATAGTCGGTGGTGGTCTAGGGTCAGGACTCATTAACGCCAATATATAACGATTGCAGCAATACATATTGTTGAGAAAAAGGTGTGTGCGCACCTATCATAGCGTGTTGAGACTCGTCTCCAGCCTTTGAGCCTGCCAAACATGTTTTGGGCCTTGTGCCGCTGTTTGTACAAAACCTTATCATATGGGATATACTTTTTTCGGTTTCGGCGCGGGGGAATACACGCGGTGATATTGCGTGCGATTAATGCCTCTCGAAACCAATCTGTATCGTAGCCTTTGTCGCCTAAAAAATGTTGAGCATTCGGGAGTTTATCTAGCAACAACCGTGCCCCTTTATGATCGTTCATCTGCCCTTCACTGAGCACCATAACAACAGCTGCCCCTTACCGTCACAAACCGCATGGAGTTTGGAGTTCAACCCTCCTTTAGCCATCAATGAATCACAAACTTAGCTAAATGGAAATCTTTAAAATTAACAGGTCCTGACCCTAGAGCCAGGGTAAGCTAGAGCCAGGGTAAGCTAGAGTCGGGGAATGACAAAGCAGTAGCACGCGGAGCGGCGCGCACACGATTGCCTAACTTCGTATAGGTGATTTTAATATAAAAAAAAGGAGCCCGTTTTACATTTTCTTATTCTATAAGGTTTACAAGTTCATACCAAGTACATAACAAGAGATATGGATATTTAACTTTAAATCATATGGGTAAAAAATGGCTAGCTCATTTTTTATTTCATGATTTTTTATTACTTCATGCCCCGCATTGAGCTTAGCATTAGAAAGCTATTTTAGGAGACAGTATGGCCAATATTATTATTTCTAATCTTGAAGCAATTCCAGGCGTCACAATTGTCAAACATTTGGGCATGGTACAAGGCAATACGGTGCGCGCGAAACATATGGGCCGTGACATCATGGCGGGACTTAAAAATATCGTGGGCGGAGAGTTACGCGGTTATACTGAACTTTTAACCGACTCGCGCGAGGAATGTACCCAGCGCATGATTGAACACGCCCAGGCTTTGGGCGCAAATGCTGTGCTCAATGTACGGTTTTCGACATCTTCCGTAAGCGCAGGCGCCTCAGAGCTATTTGTATACGGCACCGCAGTTGTAGTACAATAAACATGGTTGGTTTCATCATATTTTTGGCTTTGCTTAGTGTTGGTTTTGTTTTTGGCCGCACAGCAGAAGCAAACCATTTCAAATCTTTAATTGAACGCGAAGAAAAACTCTCTCACATCACGATCACCACAACTAAAAAGCTACCTGATGGGTATCGCTCCAGCGAATTTGTTGCTGGTAATGTTGTTATTTCCATTGATTATTTTAAACGAATTGCTGCGGCCTTACGCGGCCTTGTTGGCGGAAGAATAGCCTCATACACATCACTTCTAGAGCGGGCACGGCGCGAAGCCGTCTTGCGTATGAAAGAAGAAGCCGACAAAGAAGGCGCAAGCATGATTGCCAATGTTAGGCTGGAGACATCATCAGTGTTTCAAGATGCCAAACAGCTAGTTGGCTCGCTTGAAGTTTACGCTTATGGCACAGCTTTAAAATAGACGCTTATTTATAAATGCGAATCCACTGGCCTTTTACATAAGTAACAGGAACCATTTTCCCTGTTGATGGGTTAAGAGTATAGGACTGACTTTCCGATCCAGGCACAGCTTGGCGTGCAGCTTGACGTGCAGTGGTTGCACCCAAAACCCGTGATGGTTTTGCGCCTGGCGGCAAGGGCGCGCCGCCCGCGCCTAAAGATCCTGGTGTATCTGGAACATAAGGGATAGGCGTGACACCTTCTGGTATTTCTACGCGCTGACCCGTTTGTGGGTCAAGATAATATGGTTCTCCGCTATCAATCGCATCATAATCAAGTGCGGCCTTATTTGGTGCATTTTGAGGGGCGCCTATCGGTGGTAGTTCTTGAGGCTGGGATAGTTGTTGGGGCTGGGATAGTTCTTGGGGCTGGGGCACTGACAAATATCTGTAATCTTGCAAGCTCGGGCGTGGAATGTTTTGGGGCGTATAGTTTGGCACATTACCCCAGCGCGTACCATTAGTTGGCTGCCTTTGATAGCCAGGCTCTTGTGTGCTTTGTACAGATGCGTTTTGTACAGAACTATCGCCATAAATGTGCACATAGGATATAATTTCGCGTGCCCCGCGCGTTGTCGAAGCCGTATGCGCTGCAAGCGCTAATTCTTCGGACGAGCGCGCTACGCCGAGCAAATAAACAATGCCATCATGAACTTTTATATTATAATTACTCGATTTAACCTTAGAATTGGCAAGAAGCCGTGCGCGAACGGATTGGCGCAAAACGACATCTTTCGTGTTACGGATAAACCCTTGTTTGCCTGTTAATTTTATTTCATTACCAACTTGGAAAATCTTTGACGCGGACCATGCAATTCGTTCGGCCTCTATGCGATCTTCTTGACGATCAACATTTCCTGAGAGAACCACAACCCCTTGAGCAACAGCAACACTCACACCAGCAAGTGAAAACCCTTCAACACGCCCCATACGCGCTTTGATAGCCCGGCCAGCATTTATGTCATTGAGGGAGCGGGCAAAATTGCGCTCATCACCCTTTTTCATACCAGCGGTAACAAGTTGGCAGCCGTTCAAAGCAAGACTGCTAAGCACGATGACAAAGGCGGAAAGTATTATAGTTAATTTTCTCATAAAACCAAAATACGCCTATGTCCTTAATCAAAGCTTACCAAATGTGGTGCTTTTTATTAAAAAAATCTCATATGACAGGTGAATTGACACATGGGGTTTCATTGGTAGGATTAAATATGGCAGGATTAAATATATGAGCGCAAAAATTATTCCGTTAACTCCCCGTAACCTGGCGCAGAACACTAAGACAGTTTCGCAAATTTCATTTGATCGCTATGAGATTGGGCTTATCCTCAATATTTACGGGCAGATGGTTAGCAAGGGATTATGGAAAGATTATGCCATGGACATGCTACCAGCGCGCGCGGTTTTCTCTGTTTACCGCAAAGCTAGCGAAAATCCGCTCTACCAAATTATTAAAACCCCAGCCTTGCGCAATAAACAAGGCCAATTTAGCATCATTGCGCCAGGGGGGCTTATTTTAAAGCGCGGACATGATTTGAAAGCCGTATTGTGTGTGTTTGATAAACAGCGGTTTAGTGCCTTATAATTTTAGTGCGTTATAATTGTCCACAGACTCTAATATATCAAAGAAAGAAAGGAAAAGAAAAAAGAAAACGGATTCTTTTCCATTGTTTCGCAAAGTTATCAAGTTTCACAAAGTTATCAATTTTTGCCCAGTTGTCAATTTTTGCATAGTGAAGAAAGCGAAGGCGTTTTAATCACGCCCGAATAAACTCATCAAGAAACTAAACATGTTGATGAACGCTAGCAATAACATCGCAGCACCAAATACAGAATATTTTTCCGTCATATCCTTGTCGCCAACAGTGCTATAATAAACGCGTTTGAGCATTTGTGTTTTCCAGGCCGTCAATCCAGCAATTCCTAACAAACCTAACGCATTAAGAGCGAGTACAAATGTTGAATCAGCTGCTTGCTTTAACACGAACGCATTAAGGAATAGCATAACTATTGCTCCAATAAACGCCATTGTAAAAAATACAAGCAGTCCAGATAAATCTTTCTTAATTGTATAACCAATTAAGCTTACGCCGCCAAACATAGCAGCAGCCATAAAGAAGATTCGAACAGAAATCATCGGGTCTTTAAAGGCAGCGATAACCGAGAGCCAGATCCCTATAACGGCAGCAAAGCCGAACAAAAAGGTCTTCACCCCTCCAATACTCATTGAGTGGAGCTTTGCGCCGATCCTGCCAAACACAAACATTATTCCAAGGCTTAAGATCAAAGCCGTGGAAGGGCGCGTTAATGTATAAGCCAATGGTGTTGGCATACCATTGGCGTCTAACAACAAAAATTTAGCGACAAGCAGAGCAACAAGACCCGATACACCCATAGCCATGATCATATATTTATAAGTCCCGAGCATGAAGCTACGCAGGCCTAAGTCCATTTCGCCTTGCGCGGATGTGGATATCGGGCCGCCTTGATAATTATTCATGAAAATTCTCCAAAATAAGAGGCTTACACAAATATGCGTGTAAGAATACTCCTCTATATAGGCATTTATTCTTATAATTCAAACGAATTTATACATATTCAAAACATATATAATCAGGATCACACTTTTTACTGCTATAAAACCTCCGAAATACACCGAAATACACCGAAATACATAGACACTAGCGAATCAGAACGTACAAATTACGGGGTAAGGGCAGGGCAGGGGCAGGGCAGGGCAGGGGCAGGGGCTGTGACTTAATAAAACATTTAAATTTTACTTCTTGTTGGGTGAAATTCGATTTAAAAGGCTACGGGCTGTGTTTTGGTCAAACTTCATGCGTAACTTCACATAAGCGCCTTTTTGCGCATAATCAGCAGCCGTAAAATCATCATCACTATACCCATCTACATTATAGCCAAGGCTCAGCCAGACATTTTCGACAGGGGAAACGCCGATAGAAGGGCCGTAAGAATAGCTAAGTGTATCGCGGTTCTTTAAAGCAGAACCATGAAAACCAATGTCAATGCGCGGGGTAATATCAAAACGGGTTTCACCGCCGATAAGATGGGTAACGCCACTAAAGTTTTGCGCGCCAATATTGGTCTGCACATATTTAACGCCGTAATTTCCAGACAGCTGCCAGCGATCTAAGATTTGCTTGTTCAAAGCAAGATTGTTGACCACTTTCTTAACCTGGGTACCATCAAGCTTATTGTCGATAATCATATCAAGACGGTTGAGTACAATTAAATTTTCATTGCGCGGACGCCAAGTAAGGGCAAGACGGCTATCTACGCGGTTGCTAACGCCCGTACCTAGCCCCCCCCTGGCCAAAGAAAGTGGCGTGACGTCTGACCAATTTGCACGAACAGCGCCAGCAAAAGATAGTCTTTCTGACACTTTGCGCGCGCCTGCAACGCTGACAATATATGTGTGGGACGATGCCCCATGGCGCGTTTCTACTCGGGCTGACGCGCTGGTATTATTGGTGCGGTACCCGACTCCAACATAGCCAGACATATAGCCTTCATTGGTGTCATAAGGCGAAATAGCAGCCTTTGGTGTTATTTGTTTAATACTGCCTTGTGCTTGCAAAATACGGCGGTTGGCAACACCTGCGGACACGCTCCATTTATCAGTAAGCTGTACTTGTTGGTTAAGGCCAATTGTTGCGCCAAGGCGCCGCCCGCTATCGGAGGAAATCATATCAGAGCCAGCGGACGCTTCAGCGCCAACCCAGGGCTTAACGCTAATGCCGATCGCCGTGTTCTGGCCGCCCATATTACCGCCGTTTAAAATATCATGGGTAATATGTGCAGTGGCTTTGCTGCCCAAAGTCTTGTCAATCGAGAGACGCGTGCGCTGCGGATAATCACTAACACTATCTTTTCCGCCCAAAGGCTGCTCATGAGAAATTTGGAAAGTTGCGCCATGTTTTGGCACGCTATAACGCGCAGACGCCGTTGCAAGAAGCGACTCGCGATTATTACTGCCAACAATATTATCTTTAACTTGGCGAAAACCTGCCGAAAGACCAAGCACATCACTTTCTTGCTCAACCTTAATATCAGCTAAAGTTCGCGTACTGCCAGTGCCGAGATTTTCTTGTTTGGACAAGCTTGCGCGCACTGTACGAGACCCACGGCGCCCCGTTTTGCGATTTTCAAACTCTTGAATTTTGTAAGCAATATTGGCGCCATAACGGCGAATATCACTCGTTGTGGTCGAGCGTTGCTTAAGGCCAAATCCACTCTCTTCTTGGCGGATATAAGCATCGACCTGTAGTTTATCGCTCGTATGAATGACTTCAAGCAAATAGGCATTCGATGTTACCCGTGCTGTATTTGCATCCTTTTTGATCGTAACGGCATATTCCGCGCGCACTTCAGTGTCTTTAGAGACTTGCGCTATTATTTCTGCGCCAACCATGTTAGCATGGCCATCGGCATTGTTACCATTACCACCTTCATGAACAAAAGTCGAACCGACTTGAACTTTGCCGCCCATAATTTGCGTTTGCACACGCCCGCCATAGCTTAGATTGCGTTCGCTATCTGCGGCAGTTTCATAATCAATTACGATAACTTTGGGGTTAAACCCACTGTCAGTCGCGTCAACAGGCAGGCGGAAAATAATTTTGCCCGTATAAGTGTCCAATGTGTAATCAAGGTGACGAACAAGACGGCGGCTATTGAGCACAATATCAGGGCGGGTTCTGTCGCGAGTTTCAATCGTTATGGTTTCCGAATTAGCGAGAACATAAGGATTGCTTAAATAGAACGGCCCGCTAGTCCCATCTGTTGCAATTTCATCTTTGGTAAAACCCTGATTGGTCTCTGCCGCATAGGCAATTGCCTGGAATTTTTCTCCAAGGTACTCACTTTTAAAGCCAGACAAATGACGATTATAGCGGGTTAATTTACCTTCGGTAATATTCGTTTCGTAATCACCGAACATTGCCGAGAAGCTTTTCTTCTCTAGTTTGATGTAAACAGGGTAACGAGACGCCGCTTCAAATTCATTATAAGAACGATCTCCATAAAGCGTATAATAAGCGTTCGGGTCAATATTCGTTTCAAAATGACCATCACGGCTGCTGCGTTTTTTATCTGTATCAACCGCAAGCGTTAGAAGCCAATTTCCTTTAATCAAACCTTTGGCAAATAGAGCAACGCGGCCATCCGTTTCCAAACCTTCAGAAGCGCCATTTGCCAGAGCAATAGTTTTATTCGTTAGGTTATTATAAGCCGTGCTTCCTTCAGCAAGGCCTACGATAATCCAGTCACGTTTCTCTGGCGTAAGGCGCATATAGCGTATGATCTTACGACCAGAATCGAGTGTGATGATGACCGTTATTTTACCAGCTCTAAGCGTTGGTTCTAGAACAACACGGGCGATACCGTCCACGCCAACAACCATGTTATCCTTGGCTGAAAGCGGCGTAGCCAATGTATCCTCGCCCTCCAGGCGCGATTGGTTATAAAGACGATAAGGCAGCGGCACTTGTATGTCAGTTATCCGTCCAGCATGAACTGGGCGTCCAGCTTCATCTTCCAGGCGAATAGCTAAAACTGGTTTTGTGCGGCCATCTGCAACAAGTACGGACTGATCTGGCAATGCTGTGGCACGGGCTATCTTGCTGACATAATGGATATCGTGTGATATTGTTTTTATCAATCTTCCGTTCATATCTGATATTTCAGCGTAGAACTTATTTTTACCGCCAAGCAAATCAACACCCCGCCAACGGCTGAGCATAACTTGACGTTTTGCATCACTATCACGGGCTTCAAAATTGCCAGATGAAACAGGTTTACCGTTCAAGAACAAGGTTACCTTTTGGTTTGGTTTATGCTTAATACCAATGTTAACGGAAGGAATTGAAGGTGTGCGCTTTGGTGATGGATAAACCCAATCAATATCAGCCGTTTGTCTACCCAGCCAATTTGCATCATAATCTTTATATTCGGTTTGATCGTTAAAGTCTTTAATGTCCTTTTTTTCAACAAAGTTTTTTGTTTTCTTCAGGTAGAAATTTGCGCGCCAAAGGCCGCCACCTTGCACCTCAACGAATTGGGAAATAGCTTTGCCAGCATAGCGAGAGTTCTCCTCGCACACCATAGGCTCAAAGCCTTTCGGTAATGTTTCCTCGTCTAGCTGCACAACATGTGTACCAGGCTTCACGCCTTCAAAATGATAAAGTCCATTTTTGTCAGAAATCGCATATGCGCCTGTTTCCATATAAAGACGCACGCCCGCTACGCCGTCGCCTCCGAGGATTTCGCGAGCCCAGTCTTCCTCACCATCGCAAGAATTTTGCGAAATACGGCCAACAACAGTGCTATGGGTGCGAAACAGATCTTCACGAATTTGTAAGCTTGCGCGCGAGATATTGGAAGAATTTTGGTTGTGAGCATCTATGGCAACAATAGAATTAACCGCCTTGCCAACGCGCGCACCAGCGCCTATTTTCAAAGTATATTTAAGTTCTATTTCCTGATTTACAAAAAGTGCGCCAAGACTAAATTTCAGATCACGGCCATTAACGGAGACTTGCGGGTCTGCAAAGGCCTTCCCGTCCAAAGTTGTTGTCCCGCTTAGATATTTGAAACCTTGCGGTAAGGTATCGCGCAAAATTACCGGAGCCCCTGCGCGGCCATTATTTTCAATGCTAACGGTATATGAAATAAAATCGCCAACATCACCCGTTGTTTGGGAAACTGACTTATTAAGCGCAAAGTTCGTTTCTGCGTCCAGCGGAAGATCAAAGTTTAGCGGGCCTGAATTCTCCAAGGTAAAGGTTTTTCCATAGGATGCCGAAGTGAGAATAACAAAAGGGCCATTTTCAAGGTCAACAAAATCTTTCTCCTCTAATGTTGAAGCAAAACTTAAGCCTTCTGGCGGATCAACAACAACATAATACTCACCTTGCGGCGCAAGAGGAAATCTAAACTCTCCGTCACCAAGTTCATAGACACGCCCGCTAGCATCGGTCACGTCCTGCCCTGTCATAAGCGTTGAAGGATAACTCGATACTCCGTCTACGCCAAAAACTGTAGCTGGCTGCCCCGTCGCGGCATTCATCAAGGTAACACGCGTATTGTCAATGAGCTGGCCTGTAAGCCCGTTAAAAACACGGCCATAAGGGTCTATAAGCGCCGTATCAGTCGACACATCTTGGGCATTAAAATTATCAATATAAGTTGCTGTAAGCAGGGCGTTACGCTCTGCTGTCAACAGGGCATCATCATGCGCACTCGCGTCATGCGTTAAGGGCATATAAGCCCAAAACTCACCCGTATTAGGACCCGATTCGTATAGACGTAATGTTGCATAATCTTCGCCGCTGGTCCTCAGCGTGATATTTACTGTTTCAACTTGCGTCTTGTCACCATTTTGGCCAATATCTTTAACACGAACAAACATAAGTTCACCCGTTAGATATGTGCTCGCTGGTATGAGCGGTATTGGACTGCTTGTATCAATTACAGAACCAGCTACAGAACCAGCAGGGCCAACTGTCGAAAATGGGCCAGTGAGCTTACCCGACGGACTATAATCAGAACCGTTTATTTGTTGCATTTTCGCTTCAGGCGCATTTGGGGAAAAACGGAAAAACCCTATTTCTGATTCCGTACGTGCCGCTTCAATAACAAAGCTAGCAGAGTTTGTCACCACGGTTACATTATCGCCATCAGGTGTGTCGTAACCCACCGAAGCAATGTTGGTAACTGTTTGCCCGAGCTGTGTTGCTTGTGCTTGTGAAGCTAATCCTGCTCCCAAAACACTGCCAAGCGCTGCCGTGCACCCTACCCAATGTAGAATATTGTTTTTCACCATTTTTTCCCACATCTTGCCCGCGCGATGGAAACTATCGCTCCACTCTAAAATCACGTATTCAAGGTGTTTTTTAAGTTGAGCGCGGCATACAGCATGCCGCGCCCTTATTTGTAGTGTGCTATTTTATGAGAGCGCGAATAGTCACTGTACCAGTTTTGCTAGCAGCAAGCGTAGAGCCTGAAACAGAAATTGTACAAGCGCCGGTACTGCTACCACAGTCCGTGTCTGTGCTAGGCCCGGTAAATGTTCCGCCAGTTAGGTCCGTACTTTTTTCCCCTGTGATATACGTAAGGTTATCAGGTAAAATATCGGTAATCGCAATACCCGCAGCTGCGGCTGTCTTGCCATTATTGATCACGGTAATCACGTACTGAACACATGCGCCTGGTATTGCATACTGGGCACCAGTGCCTGGGGTGCCTGGTATCGTAGTGCAACCACTGCCGTCTTGTGAAAAGATTGTCACAGCTTTAGTGGCCGTAAGGTCTGAAGAAGCAACAATATATGTGCCTGTTGCAGAATGATCACCAGCATTGGCAAGCTCATTTGATGTGCCCGCGCCATCGACCAACACGTTCTCAGCAAGACCCTTTAGCGTATTGCCATCAGCATCTGCTATAACTTTGGCACCTGCAACAAGTGGCGCCACAGCAGTTGTTGGCTCTACAGTATCAGCGACCAATGAAACCTTGGATTCATTGGTATCCTTAACTGTTGCGGCTATATCACCGTCAACAATAATACACAGTGTTGCATCAGCCGCAACGTCAAGAGACGCCGCGCCGCTTCCTGGTGTATAAGCAGTCCCTGTGCCAGTAATGTCGCTAGCATCGCAAAGGTTATTGCCATCATCAACATAATATGTGATGTTCAGGCCAGTCGTATCAAAATTATCGCCCGTTTCATTGACCAGCACAAAATCATAAGCCTGTACATCATTACCCTTATTCGTAACGGAGAATGTAAGCTCTTGGTCAAGTGCGCCAGGGGCAACAGTCTTTTTACCAGCAGTTGCCACCGTTAGATCAATCATACGGTCAACTGTGAACTCGGTTGGCTTGTTCGTGCCGCTTGGGCCAGTATCAATAGTTGTCTGGGCTACGCCGCTAACATCATAGTTCAATGAAAATGTATTTTGTACATTGGTCCCAGCAGTCGTTCCAACAGCAAATGCGTTGGACGCTGCAAACAAAGCGATTGCAGAAGTCCCTAACAATCCTTTGCGTATTAGTTTAAGTTTAAGTTTAAGTTTAGTCATAATTACACAGCCTTCTTTCATTTAATTTGTGATGGTGAATACATAGCAAAAAATTATTAAAGGCTAACTTACATGTATGGTGAATATTTTATGAAATGCGGTAAAAGTGCAATATATGTGAGAAAAAACACGTTTTTTATAAATTACACTTTGGTTGAAAATTATTCAATTTCATCGCCAAAAAATGCGCTATTTTTACACATAATTTACGAATTAGTATAACTTTGTTAACTAGGTAGTGTACTCATAAACTCAGGTCGAAATGGCATGTGTCAATTTGTTCGCTGGTTAGGCGTAAAGCTGCAGGAAATGCTAGCATTTTCAAAGGTTTACAACGATGCCAGTGGGCAAAGTGGCCATGCAGGGTGCGACTATAATCCGGAACTAAATCTACTTCAATCTGCGTCGTCAAAGCACTTGGTTGGGCAATAAGCCCGACCTGCGCACTTTTCCTAGCATATTTTCGCATATTTAGCTCCATTTCGACCTGAGTTTATGAGTACACTACCTAATTTGTTTTTTCGTGTACTCTGAGACAAGATAAGAGCAAAATTTGGCAAAAAAAGCCACCCAAATTGGGTGGTTTTAATTTTATTCTAGAGACAGAAACAAGAAACAGAGATCTTATCTTATTTAAGGCGCGCACTGTATGAAAGTGTTCCTGATGCCTTTGGTGCAATCGGCGTACCAATCATCCAGCGAATATGAGTAATGTCTTGAGCACGTGCAGGGCGGGATTTTCCATTAACGTCAATGACGTTAAGGGCAGTGCGCGCAGCAAATGTTTTTCCGCCATCAGCAGAATACGCCGTGCGTGCACCCTCGACGTCAGCCGTGCCCTCCAAATAGGAGACTTCCGCTGGTATAGGCATAACCAAAACAACATTATCGGCTGTTTCGTTTTTTTCATTGAAATAGTTGAGAGAATAAACCACCGTATCACCTGGCGTGACCATATCGGCCCTTACCCGCTTTACAGTCTGTGTGCCATCAGCATTTTTTACAATAACTTCATGCTCTACAACTTGCTCACCAGTAAGAGCAAAAGCACCGCCGCTTAAAAATAAGCTAACGGCAAATACGGATGTGAAAACTTTACTAAACATAGGTCACCTTTTAGATATAATTCATGTTATATAATTCATGTTATATAATTAATGGGCACATGCCCTTCTCTAGCGGCCACTATAATACACTATGTTTAACAATTCTTAAATCGCGTTGCAAAAATATTACTTTCTGTCTAAAATTTAATCGAAAATTTCGTTTTTCATTAATTTATTTATGCTTTTCGCTAAATTATTATTGATTTACGATAATAAATGACTATTGTGATCTTAATATTTTTATTAAGAAAATCTTGTGACCACTTGTGACCAATGGAAATGATATGATATACAATACAGCAAAGCCAAGCCTGGTTCGGCGCATACTCCTTATTTTAGCCCCCTTATTGATTCTCGCCCTGGCCGCCTTTGGTCTGTTTATCATGGACGCACTCAAACCAAAACCCGAAAAGAAGGAAAAAATTCCTACTGCGGCGCCTGTGGTAACTTCGACTGCGTTCTCGCAGATCACGGAACTTCGCGTACAAAGCCAAGGTGAAGTGCGCCCGCGCAATGAAATCAATGTCAGCACACAAGTCGGTGGTAAAGTTATATATGTCTCCCCGAATTTCCTAGGCGGTGGGCAGTTTAAAAAAGGTGAAGTATTAATACGCCTTGAAAGTGAAGATTATAACCTGCGGGTAACACAAGCGCAGTCAAATGTAGCGCAAGCACAAACGGCACTAACCCGCGAGTTATCCGAAGCTGATATTGCCAAAAGAGACTGGGAAGATATTGGTGAAGGTGAAGCTTCGCCGCTTTCCTTGCGCCAGCCGCAAGTGGCCGAACGCCGCGCGCAGCTTGCGTCTGCTATGGCAGCATTGGATGAGGCCAAACTTAATCTAGGCCGCACAACTCTTTATGCGCCATTTGATGGACGTGTGCGCGAAAAAAACATTTCCGCTGGGGAGTTTATTGCGGCGGGGCAAAAACTCGGGCGCGTTTATGGCATCGGCATTGTCGATATCAAACTACCACTAACCGACAATGATATGAGCAAGCTTGGGCTTGGCATCGGGTTTAAGGCCAGTCAAGCAAAGCCAGGAGCAAAAGTAACATTTTCAGCGATTGTAGCGGGTGAAGCCCGTGAATGGTCTGGCGTCTTAACGCGCACCGATAGTAGTTATGATAGCGAAACGCGGGTCATTTACGGGTATGCGAACGTTAAAAACCCATATAGCACGGGTTCCGATAATGGCACACCACTCGCGGTAGGGTTGTTTGTAAATGCAGAAATTGGCGGGCGAGAGATCATACAAAGTACGATTGTCCCTCGGACTGCTTTGCGGGGTCGTGATATAGTCTATGTGGCCAATGCTGATAAAACTTTATCAATGCGAACGGTTAAAGTCGCTTCGTCTTCAAGGCACCAAGTCGTTATAACATCTGGCCTTGAGGCAGGTGAACAAGTGATTGTCTCCCCTGTTCGCGGCGCTGCAGAAGGCATGAAAATTGAAATAGCCAAACCCAAACCCAAACCCAAACCTGATGCTGGTAACGCAAATAATGTCGTTAAGAGCGGGGAGTAAGCCATGCGGGGAATTATAACTTGGTGGGCTGGAAATAAAGTCGCCGCAAACCTTTTAATGCTCATTTTTATGCTTGGCGGCATTATCAGCTTTTCCATGATGGACCGGGAAATGGATCCCTACGTAGAAATGCCTGGCGCCTTTGTTTCTGTGACCTGGCTCGGTGCTTCTCCGCAAGACATTGAGGAACAAATCGTCGTTCGCATGGAAGAAGCCATTAGCGGTATTAAAGGACTTGATGCACTTTGGTCAACCTCTAGCGAAAGCAATGGACGGGTCTGGGCAATTGCAAAGTCTACTGTAGATAAAAATACATTTTTGCAAGAAGTCGAGCGCCGTGTTAATTCCATCAATACGTTTCCAGCGGCAACAGAGCCACCCTATGTCAAGCAATTTGACAATACGAATGAAATCTTGCGAATTGCGGTTAGTGGCGATGTTGATGAGCGTTTATTAAACCGAACAGCCGAGAAAATTCGCAGAGATATAGCACAAATTCCCTCCGTACCCAATGTGAGTTTGTTCGGCGTTAGAGGCGAAGAGGTATCCATTGAAGTTTCAGAAACAGCTTTGAAGCGCTATGGTCTGAGCATTGACGATGTCGCGAGGGCCGTTCGTGCTACCTCTGTAAATGCATCATCAGGCACAGTCAAAACGAAGCTTGGCGATGTTCAACTTCGCACCCGCGCGCAAGCCAGTAACAAAGCAGACTTTGAAAATATCATTATTCGGCAATTACGTGATGGATCTCGCGTACGGGTAAAAGATATCGCGACGGTGATTGATGGGTTTGAACAGGTTAATCTTCTGGCAACAATCAACGGAAAACCTACGGTTTTGGTTATGGTCATTTCTGGACCTGATATGAATATTGTGAAAATGTCTGAAGATGTTAAAAAATATATGGAAAAGGCAAAGGGGGAACTTCCGCCTGGGATTAGTTTGCTTTTATGGAATGATAATACAGCCGAGTATAAAAGCAGAATTGGCACGATTGGTTGGAATTTTCTAACGGGTCTTATTCTTGTTTTCATAACGCTAATTATGTTTTTAAGACTGCGCATTGCCCTATGGGTTGCAGGGGGTATCGCAACAGCCTTTTTAGGCGGTTTAGCACTCCTGCCTTTTTTTGGCGTTACTTTTAATATGATTTCCACATTTGCATTTTTATTGGTTATTGGCGTGATCGTTGATGATGCAATTATCGTTGGCGAAGCTATACATTCAAAGATTGAGGATGGTGAAACAGGTCTATCAGCCGCAGTTAACGGTACCACCATGGTGGTCAAGCCAGTTATCTTTGCTGTTCTTACAACCATGATTTTCTTTGCCCCTTGGATGCTTGTTTCAGGAACGACTCGCGAATTTACGCGATCCATTTCTATTGTAGTTATTCTAGCGCTTACATTTTCTTTACTCGAATCTTTGCTTATTCTTCCTGCTCATTTATCACATATGAAACCAGTTGATCCTAAAAACCCTTTCACGCGGTTCCAAACAAGAATGGCTGATAGCCTCGTATGGTTTGCCCAAAAAATTTATCGCCCTTTAATGGTTCTTGCGCTGCGCTATCGTTATATAACAGCCTCGATATTTATTGGCCTGATGGTGCTCTCAGTCGGCCTTATGACCACAGGCATTGTCAAAACATCATTTATGCCCGAAAGCGAGTCTGGCCAAGTTGCGATTACAGTCGACTTGCCGCAAGGAACACCATACTCACGTACACTTGAAGTTCTTTCCCAAATTCAAATAGCTGAGCGTGCATTAAAAGAAGAGATTAATACAAGCACGGACGGAGAAGGAAAACTTATAGAAAATTGGTATACGCGCGCGCGCGACAATCAAGTGCTTGCAATCGTAAAACTGGTTCCCGCTGAAACCCGCACACTTAGCGCCAAAGAAACGGCGGATCGTTTACGTGCACTGATTGGCGAGATACCCGATGCGGAAACGATTAATGTCGACTATAAAAACAACGAGGGCGATGCGCCAATAGAGTATTTGCTCAATTCAACAAACACGGAAGTTTTAAATCTTGCTGCAGAAGATTTAATGGCAAAACTCCGTTCTTATGAAGGTGTCTTTAATGTCGGCAATGACACACAAAGCAGCGCAGAAGAAGTTCTTTTCGAGCTTAAACCAGGGGCGGAAGCTTTGGGGGTAACCCGCTCTGATGTAGCAAAGCAGGTACGCAATGGTTTCTTTGGCGCAGAAGTACAGCGTCTTCCGCGTGATGGCGAGGATGTGCGTGTTTATGTACGCTATCCGCGTAGCGATCGTGAAAGCCTTGATTTTTTGAGCAAAGTGCGTATCCGTACGACTGATGGCCGAGAAATACCGCTCTCTACAGTTGCGAATTTGCGTTTTGGAAAAGGCGTATCACAAATACTGCGCAAAGAACGAAAGCGGGCTATTCAAGTAAGCGCAGAAATAGTCCCCGAGCGTGTCAAAGAAATACGCGATGATCTAAAGGATAATTTCTTCGGTGATTTTGATGCCCGCTATCCCGAAATAACTCGCGGCGCAATCGGACAATCTTTAGAACAGAAAAAGTTCATGAAAGAAATAATGGTTCTTGGCCTGATTGCTATTCTTGTCGCTTATTTTCTCATTGCCATATCATTTCGATCTTATGGCGAACCTTTGCTTATCTTGCTTGCAGCCATTCCGTTTTGTTTCACAGGCGCAATGCTTGGGCATCTTGCCCTGGGTATTCCGATTTCAATAATGTCTTATCTTGGCATTTTTGCAGCAGCAGGTGTGGCTGTGAATGACAATCTTGTTTTGCTTGATTACGTTCATAAACTGCGCGCGCCTAACGATAATGAAGCGGGTAAGGAAGTGGGTAAGGAAGTAGGAACAACCATAGATGGCGCCCAAGCGCTTGTCGAGGCTGGAACGAAACGGTTTAGGCCGATTTTACTGACATCGCTTACGACTTTTGTCGGGCTTTTGCCTTTGATGTTAGAGCGTTCATTACAAGCGCAATGGCTTGTCCCGATTGGCGTTTCTCTTGCCTTTGGCGTTTTGTTTGCAATGTTTGTAACCCTGTTTTTTGTTCCAGCATTATATGGCATTGGCGCAGATGTTCGTAGGGGCTTCATACGCCTATTGTTTAAACGTAAATTTGCATGGTTTAGCGCCAAACTATAACCTCTAAATTAAAACAAAATCACTCTACCTTCCCCCAATAGAGCCCTAGTTATTTGGCGTGTATATTTTATACTTGTTATACCCAGAGTCTTTTACGTTCCAAATTATGAGCTGACGCTAGCCAAAAATATTTTCAAATATTTTTTTCACGCCTTTTAAAGTGCCCCTATCTTGCTTGCATGAAGAGTATCCATTTGAACATAGATTATTGCGCCATTATGAATATGCCTGCGCCTGCCTTGTCTGAAGATGAGGATTATTATCGGGATTTGGCGAAAGGGGCGGAGGCCTCGGCGCGCGGGCGGGAGAAAATTGCGGGCGCGCCCGAGCATAGAGGTGAACACCCCTATGAGCGGGCGCGCAGAAAATCTTGCGCGCAAGCAGCACAGCAGTTTTGGCGCCAGGCGGCCAAACTGCGGCGTTGTTTGTATGCCGCGCAGGTTTTTAATCTTATGCTTAGGATTAAAGTCTGGGTTTTGTCATGCCCGAAGCGCCGCGCCAGAGTTCGGGCTTTGATTGGTGAGGCGGCGATTGCGCGCTGGCAGGTGCGTTTGATGGCACGGTTGATGGCGCGGCTGCAAATGCTAGCAGAAGGGCGCGTTCCCAAGAGGTCAGCCGCTCTTGAACTGGTCTCTGGTAAACTGGTCTCTGGTAAACTGGGCTTTGGCAAACCAAGTGCAACATTGGAAAATACGGACGGTTTGCGTTCTTCTTGGCATGGCTCTTCTCGGTATAGCCCTTCTCGATATAGCCCTTGGTATGGTTTGTGGCCTATGGTTCCATTTGGCCCTCAGGCGCGGCAGCACGGGAGCACAGGAGAGAGCACAGGAGAGAGTACAGGAGGGAGAGGAGAGAGAGGAGAGAGAGGAGGGGTTATGCGCGCGTGTATGGCTCGGGCTGTTCCTCGCATATTTTTCTACCCGTACGAGCTTGAACCCGCGTATACAAATTTAGCCAATACTCGCCAACTGTGTTGGCTTGACGAAGCGCCGCCAGAGCAGGTTTTACAAGCTTTTGGCGGCGGGCATGGCGCCGAGATCCGAAAGTGCGGCATTGGCGCCAGCGCCTATTGGCTGTGTATCCCCGATACTTCACCAGTTACTCTATATGACAATCTGGACGAGCTTGACGATGCAAAACCGCCTTAGAAAACATGCCCCAGAAAACATGCAGTATTGCTTCAAGCCCGCTGCCCGTAAAGCGCGGCGCCATACACACTTGGGAAAATTACAAATGGGAAAATTACAAATGGGCAAATCACAAATGGGCAAATCACAAAACCCTCGTGCCTCCCATTCACCCCGCCGTCAAAACCTCTCGTATTTGCAGGAAAAAAGGGCAAAGAAACAACAAACCTTATTTATGACCGTTTTCCAGTTTTTGTTTAATGAGCAAAAGATCATGCCAAGCTTGCTTTTTCAGCTCTGGCCTGCGCAAGAGGAACGCTGGGTGATACAGGGGCATGGCGGGAGTTTTTTGGCCTGCAATGTCCAGCTCTTGCCACCGGCCTCTTGTTTTCATAATGCCAGTTTTGCCAGTGAGGGCTTGCAAGGAAACACCGCCAACGATGATGACAATTTTTGGCTCTATCAATTCCATATGGCGCGTGATTAAAGGCGCGCATAAATTCAGTTCTTCTTCGCTCGGATTGCGGTTTCCAGGCGGGCGCCAGTTGCAAACATTGGTGATA
This sequence comes from Robiginitomaculum sp., assembly GCA_965224735.1. Lineage (GTDB taxonomy): Bacteria > Pseudomonadota > Alphaproteobacteria > Caulobacterales > Maricaulaceae > Robiginitomaculum_A. The sequence continues at coordinate 1,186,278 of OZ245059.1, forward strand.
TAAGTGTTGGTTTGGCTAAGGCCAATGGCGGCAAGCATGTTATCCAAAAGCTGCCCCGTTTGGCCAATGAAAGGTTTACCGCACTCGTCTTCTTGCCTCCCGGGTGCTTCGCCGATGAGCATGATGTCTGCGGTATCGGTTCCGCGAGCGAAGACAATATTTCTGGCATGGTCTGATAAAACGCCCGCATCCACCTCACCGATAACCGTTTTTAGGGCGTCCAGACTTGTCGCGGCTTTGGCCATGGCCGTAATTTTGGCGATGGCTTCAGCTGTATTTGGCGGTTTAGGTTTTGCCAAGTGTTGCGCAGTAGTTTTTTTAGGCTGTTGTTTTTGTATTGATTTAGGCTGCACTTTAGCGCTTACTGGAACTGACGGAATGTCTACGCCCATTTCCCCCCACCAGTTTTGAGCCGCAAGAAGGGCGGATTTAAACTGCTTAAGCTTTTGTGGCGTCGGCGCATCTGTCATTATTTACGGCGTACCACGGAACGCACATTGGCTTCAATAGAGTTTATGATGATGCCAGCAATGTCTTTGCCCGTTGCTTTCTCTATCCCCATGAGACCAGGGGAAGAGTTCACCTCCAGGATTTTGGGGCCATTGTCAGAGCGTAAAAGATCAACGCCCGCGACGTTCAGTTTTAAAATGCGGGCGGATTTTATGGCACTACGGCGTTCTTCTTTAGTGATTTTTACCGCCTTAGCAGAGCCGCCTTGGTGCAAGTTTGAGCGAAATTCACCCGCCTGTGCTATGCGCTTCATCGAGCCAATAACTTTGCCGTCAACCACAAAGCAGCGAATGTCTGTACCTGAGGCTTCTTTGATAAATTCTTGCACTAAGAAATGTGCATTCAGACCGCGAAATGCGTCGACCAAAGCTTGGCCTGCTTTTTTTGTTCCTGCCAAAACCACGCCTTTGCCTTGGGTAGAAGAGAGCAATTTGACTACAACTGGCGAGCCGCCAACCAGATCTAAAATACCATTGGTATCGCGCGATGTCATAGCAAAGGCGGTATTGGGCATACCGATTTTATGCTGGGCTAAAAGTTGGTGCGCCAGAAGTTTATCGCGCGAAGCGCCAATAGCAGATGCGGCGTTGAGGCAATACACGCCCATCATTTCAAATTGGCGCACTACAGCCATGCCGTAAAATGTCATGCGAGTGCCAATGCGCGGAATAATTGCGTCAAAACGCGGCAGAGCTTTGCCGTCATAATGTACGGCAGGCGCATGGTCATTAATGGCCATATAGCAACGGCTGGTTTCGATACACTCGATAACATGCCCGCGCGTTTCGGCCGCCTTTATCAGAGCGCGATTGGAATAATTTCCTGGCTCTTGGGTCAAAATACCGATGCGCAAAGGTCGGCGCGTGACATTTTTTCTGGTGCGTTTTTTGTAAACCGAGAAAGAAAGCACGGGCTGTAAAAAGGAAACGGATGGGTTGATTTGTATATCCTCGCTAATGGCAGAACGCCCCAAAAGCATGCGGTAGCCCATGGTTTCTCGGTTGGTCAAAGATATTTGAATCGGCCATGTTTTCGCGCCTATACGGACAAAGGACTCGATTACATAGCGCAGTTCCTTGTCCCCGTTTGAGCTGGTAACAAGGCGGCGGTCTATGACCTTGGCCGAGCAGACAACTTCGATATTGGGAGTGTCAGGATCAGGATGCATGATGAACCGCACTTGCGGGTTGCGCTCGGTGCCAAAAGGCTCAACGGCGATTGCGTGCAAAGCTGATGTGCGCGCGCCCGTATCGATTTTGGCTTTAATGGCGCCAAGTCCAAGGTCGGGCAAGGCGACCCATTCGGCCCAACCAAGGGATATTGATTTTCTCATTGCTGCCTCTAACTGCTTTACCTATGGCTTTTGAAGGTTTAACATTGTAACTCATTCTGGCACAAACGCCAAAACAAAATAGGAAAAATATGTCACAGCGTGAAAGCATGAAATATGATGTTGTTATTGTCGGCGGCGGCGTTGCGGGTTTGTCAGCCGCCATTCGCCTCAAGCAGCAAGCCGAGGAAAAAGGCTGTGAAATTAATGTTGCACTGCTTGAAAAAGGCTCTGAAATCGGCGCGCATATTTTATCGGGCGCTGTGGTGGACCCAATTGCCCTTAATGAACTTTTTCCTGATTGGAAACAGCGCGGCGCGCCTTTGAAAACGGCTGTGAGCAAAGATAGATTTTTCAAGCTAACAGGGACAAAAGCCAAACTCATACCGAATTTTATCATGCCGCCTCTCATGAGAAATCATGGAAATTATATTGTCTCGCTTGGCAATGTTTGCCGCTGGCTGGCGGAGCAGGCTGAAAATATAGGCGTTGAGATTTACCCTGGTTTCCCAGCATCCGAAGTGGTCTATAATGAAGACGGGTCTGTTAAAGGCGTCGCCACGGGCGATATGGGCGTTGATCATAATGGTAAAGCCAAAGAGGGCGCTTATACACAAGGGATAGAACTGCACGGAAAATACACTTTGTTTTGCGAAGGTGCGCGCGGGTCTTTGACTAAAACTTTGCTGAAAAAATACAATTTGGAAGAGGGGAGCTGTCCGCAAAAATTTGGTATCGGGATAAAAGAATTATGGACAATCGATCCCAAAAACCATCAGCCAGGTCTTGTGCAACATACAACAGGATGGCCGCTTGATAATAAGACGGGCGGCGGCAGTTTTCTCTATCATATGCTCGATGGTGATACGCCTTATGTGGCCGTTGGATTTGTCGTGCATTTAAACTATAAAAACCCATATCTAAGTCCGTATCAAGAATTTCAGCGGTTTAAAATGCATCCTTTTATCAAAGGTGTTTTTGAGGGCGCAAAGCGAGTTTCTTATGGCGCGCGGGCGCTGACAGAAGGCGGGTTTCAGTCTGTGCCAAAACTGAGCTTCCCAGGCGGGGCGCTCGCAGGCTGCTGTGCAGGGTTTATGAATGTGCCACGTATTAAAGGATCGCATAACGCTATGAAGACGGGCATGATGGCCGCTGAAGCGGCGTTTTGCGCCCTGCAAAATGGCCGCGCAAATGATGAATTGAGTGAATACCAAACCGCGTATGAGAATAGTTTCGTTTATAAAGACCTTAAAAAAGTGCGCAATGTTAAATCGCTTTTAGGGAAATACGGCCTGACCATGGGGACAGTGCTCGGCGGGTTTGATATGTGGGTTAACACCCTGCTTGGCGGATTTTCATTTTTCGGCACTATGAAACACGCAAAAAATGATGCACAAAGTCTGGACGAAGCGAGTAAACACACGCCAATTCAATACCCAAAACCAGACGGGGTTATTAGTTTTGAGCGCTTAACAAACGTATCTTTTTCAGCCACTAATCATGAGGAAGATCAGCCTTGTCATCTGCATTTGGCAGATCCAACGATACCCATAAGGATTAACTTACCCAAATGGGCCGAGCCTGCTCAGCGCTATTGCCCAGCGGGGGTTTACGAAATTTTGGAAGAAGCAGGCGAGAAAAAATTTCAAATCAATGCGCAAAATTGTGTCCATTGTAAAACATGTGATATAACAGACCCAAGTGAAAACATCACCTGGGTTTGCCCCGAAGGCGGTGGGGGCCCCAATTATCCAAATATGTAGGTTATAAATAGATGAATATGAAACACTTTTTTAGGCTGTGCGTCAGCGGCTTATGCTTAAGTGCGCTTAGCGCTTGCTCAACGCCCACGGGCCCAGTACTACGCTCTGGTAATGGCGCAAATATATCGCCAAATGCGCGGCTTTATGGTGATTATCTCATTGGAAGTTATGCAGCTTTGATCGGCGATTCTAAAACCCGTAGCAAAAATTATGCGCGCGCATTTGCACTTGAACCAAAAAATGATATGCTTGGTCACCGCGCGCTTATATCCTCCTTGCTTGCGGGCAATAACGCCCTTACGCGCACACTTGCAATCGAGCTTCTTAATATTGATGAAAATGATGGTTTTTCTCGCGCTATATTGGGCGTGAACAATTTGGCAAATGGTGATTATGATAAGGCAATCATTCGCCTAGCGCCGAGTGTTCAGGAAAATGGCTTTGAATATGTAATCGCACTTTTGCGCGGTTGGGCTCAAATGGGTAAAGGCGATAGCGAGGCAGCGCTCAAGGCTTTTTCCAGTTTTGAAAAATCGCCTTATTATAACGTCCTTGGGCAATTACAAACGGCGCAGGTTTATGCCCGTACTGGCGAGACTAAAAAGGCGAAAGAATATTTCGCCAAAGTCAATGGGGTGGGAATTTCTGTTATTGAAACCTTGCTTTTGGAAGCACGGTTTTTAGCTAAAAATGGCGAGAAAAAAGAAGCGCTTAAAATACTCAATAGATTTGCGGATAAAAATGGCGGCGCGGTAACTGGGCCTGTGCGAGATTTAATTACGGCTATAGAGGCTGGCGGCGCGCTTGGAGCAGACCTCACGCCTGCGCAAATGGCATCGCGGAGCCTAAGTGAGCCAGCATTTGAGTTTTACGCGCGGCAACATAGGTACCAAACGGCACAAGCGTTTTTGCGCATGGCGCTTGAGCTTGATCCTGACAACCATAAAGCGCTCTTGTTTTTGGGCACGGTTTTGGAAAGCGTTAAGGATATAGCTGGCGCACGCGCTGTGTTTGATCAAGTTCCCAAAACGTCTTCTTACTGGGAAACGGCCCAACTCTCTTCTATCAATATTTTAATGGCAGAGGGTAAAAATGACGAGGCGATTAAGATGTTGAAAATTTTGCACAAACAGCATCCAAGCAAGACAACATTATCGTCACTTGGGCGGGCATATCTTATCCTCAAAGACTATGAAAATGCTCTGCCTTTTTATGAAAAACTTATTGGACAAACCAGCGCAGAGGAGCTTTTGAAAAACCCCAATGCGCGCTATTTACGCGGGATTTGCCTGGAGCAACTTGGGCGCTGGGAAGACTCTGTTGCGGATTTTGAATTTGTTCTCAAGGTTGATCCTGACAATGCGGATGCTCTTAATTACCTTGGTTATACTTGGGTCGACAAGGGTGTGAATTTGACCAAAGCCATGAACATGATTCGCAAAGCGGTGGAGCTTAAACCTAAAAGCGGCGCGATTATTGACAGTCTTGGCTGGGCACACTTTAAGCTTGGACACTATGTGCATGCGAGAAAAGAACTTGAAATGGCGGCGAAGCGTTCGCCTGCAAGCGCAACAATTATTGATCATTTGGGCGATGTTTATTGGAAATTAGGCCGCACAGTGGAAGCTAAATATCAATGGGAGCGCGCTTTAACTTTGGATCCAACGGACACAGAGATAAAGCTAATCAAGGCTAAGATTAAAGGCGGGATTGGCGCCGCTAAAAAATTGAAATAAATGAACAGCTCTGCAAAAACATACACGCAGATAGCAAGAGCTAAAATCAATCTGACTTTGCATGTGGGGCCAGCGCAAAGAGATGGGTATCATCCTTTGCACAGCCTTGTGGTTTTCGCGGATATCGGTGATGTGTTAAACCTCGTTGTATGTAAAAAACAAAAACAACCCAATTTAGAAATTTCTGGCCCTTTTGGATGTTGGCTAGGAAATGGACGCGATAATACGGTTATGCAAATTGCTATGGCTGTCAACGATATACATATTGGGAAACCAAATTTTCACTTAATAAAAAACCTGCCTGTAGCGTCTGGAATGGGAGGTGGTACTTCTGATGCTGCCACAGCATGGAGAATGGTAACTAAACAATATCAATGTATTGATACCAGCGTTATTCAAAAGATGGGTGCAGATTTTACGGTTTGTTTGTTTCCTTTGACCGTCATTATGGAGGGGATTGGACATGAGCTAACTCCCCTTTCCAACAAAAGACAAGTGGCCTCCATATTGGTAAATCCTGGAACGGTATTAAATACGGACGGGGTGTTTAAAGCTTTCGACGAAACTGGGTGCAGTACACAACCAAATGCTTCTTTGCGTGGTTCATTATTGGAAATGGCGAAAAATGGGCGGAATGATTTGCAAGATATTGCCATAAAAATGGAACCAATTATTCAAACTGTGTTGGATGGTATTACGGCACAAGATGGATGTGAGCTCGCGCGTATGTCGGGTTCGGGTGCGAGTTGTTTTGGCTTATTTAAGACTATGGATCAAGCGCGCTTTGCCGCCAAGACTATCAAGGCAAAATATCCAAATTGGTGGTGTGTGCCGACTTTACTTGGCGATAAAACCGAGGAGGCAAAACAGTGAACTTTTCTAGCCCCCTCTCTATACTTTTACATCTTGCGGCGTTTTCGTTTTTTATATCGCTCGCTGTATCCGGGTTCATGATAAGCGCAGGATTTATCGATAATCCTGTAAGCCGCTCGGCTCATAAAGAAGCGACCCCCACGGGTGGCGGGGTCGGAATTGTTGCTGGTTCTGGCGCGGGACTGCTGGCGCTGTCAATGTTCTATCCGTACTTTGGCAATCAAAGCCAGCTGGGTTTATTGGCAGCCCTTGTTTTTTTGGGCGCATCATTAGGGCTGATTGACGATATTATAATCGTTAATGCGAAATTGAAATTTGCCATTATAACTGGGCTTTCTTGCGCCGCCGTCTTAATTATTGGGGCACCGCTGTCTTTGCCTACGGCCCATACAAGCATTCCATTGCCCGCCTGGTTTGGGTTTTGCGGCGGAGTACTTTGGGTGTTTTGCATTGTGAATTGTGTGAATTTTATGGATGGTGCGAACGGTCAAATGGGCAAGTTTATGAGTATAGCTTTTATTGGCATGGGCCTTGTTTCGCTCATGAGCAGCGCAATAACGTCTGCACTTTTAGCTTTTATTATGGCAGGTGCATTATTAGGGTTTTTGCCCTATAACTTAAAAACCAAAGCTTTAATATTTTCGGGTGATGTGGGGTCTTTAACAGTTGGATTTGTTTATAGTATTTGTGCTTTATTGCTGGCGGCTCATAAGCCTGATTTTTTATATGTAGGGCCGTTACTTGTTTTGCCCTTTATTACAGATGTCATCCTTACGCTTTTCGTGCGCTCCTGCGCTAAGAAAAACTTGTTTGAGGCTCATAAAGACCACATATATCAAAGGCTTATTCGCGCGGGCAGTTCTCATATTGAGGTGACTATGACATACAGTATTTCTGCCATACTGATGTGTGTGATTACGATAGCAGGTGTGCATTATGGTTTGATAAATTCAATATTTTTCTTTGGGGTTTGGGTGTGTGTTTTATCGATTATTTATGCGGTTTTGCACAAATGGCTAGCGAACGCGGTCGACGACGAAAGCGGCTAGATCAACGAGTGCGTCTTTCCAAACGCTAGCGTCAAAAACACTAAGGGCAGCAATGGCTGTGTTACTATGAGCGCGGGCATTGTCCAGTGTCGTTTGCAGTGCATTGCACATTTCTAGGTAGTGTTTAGCTTGCGCCAGATCGCCGTTTTTTTGGTCATTATCGCGCATCACTCTTTGCCAAAATTTTTGCGCGTCCATATGGCCATTTTTCTTGGCTTGATTATAGGCGTGAATAACGGGTAAAGTCATTTTCCCTTCGCGAAAATCATCACCGACTGCTTTACCAAGCGCTGCTTCAAAACCGCCATAATCAAGAGCGTCATCAACAAGCTGAAAGGCTATACCCAGCTCTTGCCCGTAAGTTTTCATGGCTTGCCTTTGCGCATTGCTCGCCCCTGATATTACGGGGGAGACTTCTGCGGCGGCGGCGAAGAGCGCACCCGTTTTTGCGCCAATGACTTGCAGATAAGTTGCCATGCTTATGTCAACATCGCGCAGGGCAGCCAGCTGCTGTACTTCGCCTTCGGCAATAATGCTCGACGTCTCCGAGAGAATACCCAGTGCTTCTATAGAGCCAGTTTCTACCATCAAACTAAATGAGCGTGCGAACAGAAAATCTCCCACTAAGATCGAAGGCGCATTGCCCCAAATTAAATTGGCCGCTTTTTTGCCGCGTCTTTTGGCGGATAAATCTACTACGTCATCATGAAGCAAGGTTGCCAAGTGGATAAATTCGACCGCAGCAGCAAGTTTGTGATGGTTCTCACTGGCGCCGTCTTTGCTACATAAATGTGCGCTCGCAATCGTCAAAAGAGGCCGCAAACGTTTGCCGCCCGCGCCAACCAAATGCTCCGCCAAATCAGGGATCATGCTAACCGAACTTTGCAGGCGCGCGCGTATAATTTTATCCACGGCTTGCATGTCTTTGTCAGCGAGGGTCAACAAAGTTTGTATAGGTGTGGGTCACCTTTTTTTATTTTTTGTATGGCGTTCACATTTCTCTCGCTTTTGGCATAGCTTAAAGAGGCTTTCTCTTGGCGGCAAGCCAGTTTAGGTCTAAAATAGCAGAAATAGTTAAGGTTATTTTATGAAGGTCATTATCAAAACCAATAACCCTGTTACGCTTAGCTACGCCCGATCGGTTCTGAAAGACGTGGATATTGACAGCTTTATCATGGACACGCACCAAAGTATTTTGGTGGGCGCACTGGGTATAGTTTTACAGCGGATCATGGTTATTGATGAAGATTATGTGGAGGCACGAAGAGTGCTTATAGATGCTGGCTTAAAAGGCGAATTATGGCGGCGTTAGGAATTGACGTTCGCTATATGGGCGGGGCCGTTACAGCCCGGCAACCCAAGGATGGGTACCGCGCGGGCACGGACGCTATTTTGCTGGCACAAAGCCTGAACGCAAAACCTGGCACTAAATTCTTAGAACTTGGTAGTGGCAGCGGCGTTGTTATGCTAATCGCTGATTACCTTATGCCAGGCTGCTTTTTTATGGGGTTGGAGCGCAGTGCGGATATGCTGGCGCTCAGCCGAGAAAACGGCCAAAGGCACGATAATATTGAGAGTATAGAAGGGAGCGTGCGTAAGATTCCTCATGCTTGGCATTTGCACTATGATCAGGTGTTCGCCAACCCGCCGTTTTTTGATGACCCTAAGGCTATCTGTATGCCAGATTCCAAAGCGCCCTCATTCGTCAATAATTTGCTCACACTGGCGGATTGGATTGCGGCTATGCTGGTCACTTTAAAACCGCGCGGCATTGGCACGATTATTCAGCGCGCGGACAGGCTTGAGCATATCTTGCATGCGCTTTATGGCAAAGCTGGGCGGATAAAAATCCTGCCTATTCACTCCTATGAAAATGGCTCTGCCAAGCGCGTAATTGTGCAGTTTCGCAAGGGCGTTGCTTCTGAATCTATCTTGCTTGCGCCGCTGATTATGCATGTGGCTGGTAGCAAAGAACGCTATGCGCCCTTAGCCCGTGAAATTTTAACAGGGCAAACCCGCCTAAAACTATAAAATCGGCTTGATTTTAGGGGGGGCACTCCATAGTTTCGCCTCCATAGTTACCAGTTATAGAGAATCATATGGCGGCCAAACAGCCACTTTCATTTCAAGACCTTATCCTGACTTTGCAAGCCTATTGGGGCGAACATGGCTGCGCGATTTTGCAGCCCTATGATATGGAAGTGGGAGCAGGGACATTGCACCCCGCTACGGTGCTGCGATCTTTGGGGCCAAAACCTTGGAGGGCGGCTTATGTGCAGCCCTCGCGCCGCCCCGCTGATGGACGTTATGGGGAGAACCCAAACCGGCTCCAACATTATTACCAATTTCAGGTTATCCTAAAACCTAATCCGCCAGACATTCAGGATTTATATCTGGGATCGCTCGCCGCCATTGGTATTGATATGGATCTGCATGACATTCGTTTCGTTGAGGACGATTGGGAAAACCCGACCGTGGGCGCTTGGGGCCTTGGCTGGGAAGTTTGGTGCGATGGTATGGAAGTGTCGCAATTTACATATTTTCAGCAAGTTGGCGGGCTTGATGTTGAAATGGTTTCAGGCGAGCTAACATATGGCTTAGAGCGCCTGGCTATGTATGTGCAGGGCGTGGATAGCGTTTACGATTTGGCTTATAATAATGATGGCCTAAAATACGGCGACGTGTTTCACCAAAATGAGGTTGAGCAATCAAAATTTAATTTTGAACATGCAGATGTAACGCGGCTTGAAGAGTGGTTTAAAGGCGCGCAGGCGCAGTGCGAAGCTTTGCTTAACCTTCCGGTGCCATTGCCGCTTCCTGCGTATGAGCATGCACTTAAGGCGGGGCATTGTTTCAACCTTCTTGATGCACGGGGCGTTATCTCGCCTACCGACCGCGCGCGCTATATCAAAACCGTGCGCGATCTCTCCAAAGGCTGCGCGCAGGCTTGGGTGAAGACGGAAGCCGCACGGGCAGAGGTATCTGCATGATAAAAATTTTTCAAAATACCCTTATTGCAGGTTTGGGCCTTGGCCTTGTGGCGTGCGGGGATGTGGAGCCAAAAATTGACGTGGATAATGACGGGGTTGTTTATGCCAGCTCTGATAATACTGATGTCAATGCAGCTATGAGGCAAGCTCGCAATACACTGCCATATTTTTGGCGTACCTATAACAAAGCCCTAGCGGAATTTAATCTGGCGCAAGCAGCTCTGGACAGGCGCGCTGAAGAGCAAGCCAAGAACAAAACTAAAAAAGACAATGCGCCAGAAAAAGACAATGCACCAGAAGATGTCATCAGCTATGAAGGGCCGCGAGATTTTTCTATTAAGGTTAGCTTGCGAGCCACCGATGGTTCGTTAGAGCATATATGGGTTAATGAGGTTGAGCAAAAAGACGGCTTGATGCACGGAAATTTGGCCAATGATCCGATTAATTTACCAAATTTGCGTATCGGGCAACGGATTGATTTTAATAATTTTCAGGTCTCCGATTGGGCGTATAGCTTGGATAATTTTTTTTATGGGCATTTCACCACGCGCGCCTTGCTCCCCACCATGTCGGGCGAAGAAGCGGATGCTATGCGAGAGATACTTGGTGAGAACAATTTGGCGGATATGCAGTAATGGCTGAATTTTTATTTGAAATTTTCAGTGAAGAAATCCCGGCGTGCATGCAAGAAAAAGCGGGTGCGGATTTGAGCCGTATGATTACGGCCGCGTTAGAAAAAGCAGGGTTATTTGTCAAAGATGCGGCGGTGTATTCAGGCCCAAGGCGGCTTGTGTTCACGGCAGATATTCCAAAAAAATCCCCTGACGTTAAGGAGGAGCGCAAAGGCCCGCGCACTTTGGCGCCCGAGCAAGCCCGCGCAGGTTTTATGCGCGGTGCGGGGATAACCGATATATCGCAAGCTGAAATTCGCTCGGACAAAAAGGGTGATTATTATGTGGCCATGCTTGAGAAAAAAGGCAGGGATTCTGGCGCTATACTCGCGGAAGTTCTGCCAGAAATTATGAGGAAATTCCCATGGCCTAAGTCTATGAAATCTGGCACGAGCAGTTTTCGCTGGGTGCGGCCTATCAAATCTATCGTGTGTCTTTTGGACGGGGATGTGGTTTCGTTTTCTGCGGGCGGCATTACGGCGAGCAATCTTACTCATGGTCATAGGCGTATGGGGGCAGGGCCTTTTAGGGTGAAAAGTTTCAAAGATTATAGAGATGCGCTTGAGGGCAAAGGTCATGTGATTATTGATGCAGGCGAGCGCAAAGACATAATTTTAAAGCATGCCAAAGCGGCGTGCGCAAAGGCGAGCTTAGAGCTGGTAGAAGACGAAGGGCTTCTGAGTGAAGTGGCGGGCCTTGCCGAATGGCCCACTGTGATTTTGGGCGATATGGATGAGAGCTTTCTAAAATTGCCAGGCGAAGTTATTCGCCTTTCCATGCGCACGCACCAAAAATATTTCGCCGTAAAAAACCCGAAGACGGGTCAACTTGCTCCTAAATTTATCGTGGTCGCGAACCAAGTTGCGCCTGACGGGGGCAAGGAGATTGCACTGGGCAATAGCCGCGTGTTGTCTGCGCGCCTTGATGATGCGCGCTTCTTCCAAGGGGAAGATATTCGAGATGGAAAAAAACTCTTTGATAATTACGAAAAACTTGACGGCGTTATCTTTCATCAAAAACTCGGAACCGTAAAAGATAAATCCGAACGAGTGGCCGCGCTCGCAAGAGAACTTGCCCCCAAAGTTGGTGCAAATCCTGATGCGGCTGAACAGGCAGCGAGGCTGGCTAAATGTGATCTGGTGACAAATATGGTGGTCGAGTTCACCTCCCTGCAAGGCCAAATCGGGCGCCTCATGTATGAACGTGAAAACGGGCTTAGGCCTGCCGCCTCAGACCACTTTTCGGCCAAAGACCATGCCGATATAGCCATCGCCATAGAAGAACACTACAAACCGCAGGGGCCATCAGATAAAGTTCCAACCAATCCCGTTGCTATTGCTGTGGCCTTGGCGGATAAAATTGATGTATTATTTGCATTCTTTGATGTCGTGGAGAAACCGACTGGCAGTAAAGATCCATTTGCCTTAAGACGCGCTGCACTTGGCGTTGTTCGATTGATTCTTGATAATAACATACCTGGTAATCTATCATCTATGGTTTTGATTGCTCGAAATATTTTTTATGAGTTCATGACAGTGTTGACATTACGCGAAAAGCTCAAGGCAATCAGAAACAATGATGGCTCTATCAAGAGTGAAGATATAGCAAAAGAGTTGGATTTAAACGCGCAATATTTAGCGTTACAAAGAGAGTATAAAGCGGTTTTAAAGGATGGCAAAAAATTAAACCAAGCGGGTGAACTTGTGTGTGCTGAAGGTCAATTACGTTCATTCATCCTCGGTCGCCTAAAAATTCACCTTCGTGATCAAGGCGTACATCACACTCATATTGATGCAGTGTTTGCGCTTGGCGGAGATGATCTTGTGGATATATCAAGCCGTGTTCATGCGCTTGGGGATTTTCTTTCTACTGAGGGGGGGGCCAATTTGCTGGCGGGATATAAACGGGCGTCTAATATTTTGAAGGCCGAGCAGAAAAAAGGGGCTTTGCCAGAGGTGGGTGTTTCTCCAGAGGCGGGTGTTTTTCCAGGGGCGGGTGTTTTTCCAGGGGCGGGTGTTTTTAATGGCAGGGCGCCCGAAGAAACGACTTTGTTTACGGCGCTGGAGGCGGCTAAGCCTCTCGTTATGGACGCACTTGGCCGCGGTGATTATGCTGAGGCTATGAAAGCATTGGCTTCATTGCGCGCTCCTATTGATGCGTTTTTTGACAAAGTGATTGTTAATTCTAACAAGGCGAGTGAGCGCGCAAATAGACTCGGATTGCTCATAGAAATCCGTACGCTCGCGGGCGCAATCGCTGATTTTGATAAGGTTGAAGGGTGATGCGCGTGAGGCACAAATATTATTCCTCCGCCATAAACGGAAGCGGAAAATAAGAGGTGCAACTTGATGACTAAATATGTTTATGAATTTGGGGCTGGGAAGACGGACGGAGCGGCGCGCGATAAAAACCTGTTGGGCGGGAAGGGCGCAAACCTTGCCGAGATGGCATCGCTTGATTTGCCTGTGCCGCCAGGCTTTACCCTCACCACCGAAGTGTGCACTCATTTTAACGAAAATGATAAAGGCTATCCTGATAGCCTAAAGGCTGAAGTACAAATGGCGGGCAAAGCCTTGGAGGAGAAAACAGGCAAGGTTTTGGGTTGTTCTACAAATCCGCTTTTGCTCTCTGTGCGCTCGGGTGCGCGGGCTTCTATGCCGGGCATGATGGACACGGTGCTAAACCTTGGTCTTAATGATGGAACCGTTGAAGGGCTTGCCATTCTCTCAGGTGACCGCCGTTTCGCGCTAGATAGCTATCGGCGCTTTATCCAAATGTATGGAAATGTGGTTATGGGCATGGCGCATCACAATTTTGAAGATATTTTAGAGCGTCACAAAGACGATAATGGTTATTATAGTGATACGGAAATGAACGCCGATAATTGGTCTGCTGTTATCGAAGATTATAAAGAATGCGTGCGCGATGCGCTTGGCTTGGACTTTCCGCAAGACCCGACCGAGCAGTTATGGGGCGCTGTGGGCGCTGTGTTTGATAGCTGGATGAACGAGCGTGCCATTGTTTATCGCCGCCTGTCCGATATTCCAGCGAGTTGGGGTACAGCCGTGAATGTGCAAGCTATGGTGTTTGGTAATATGGGCGACACATCTGCAACAGGTGTCGCATTTACGCGAAATCCAAGTACGGGTGTAAATGAATATTACGGAGAGTTTTTGATAAATGCCCAAGGTGAGGACGTGGTAGCGGGCATTCGCACGCCGCAAACTTTGACCAAAAAAGCGCGCGAAAACATGGGCGACAAAGAGACGTCTATGGAAGAAGCAATGCCGGATGTATTCAGTCAACTTGCGGGCGTTTTCGAGCGGCTGGAAGATCATTACACTGATATGCAGGATATCGAGTTTACTGTCGAGCAAGGCCAACTTTGGATGCTACAAACCCGTACTGGCAAACGCACAGCGAAAGCCGCGCTTAAAATTGCAGTGGAAATGGTCCAATCTGGTATGATCAGCCAAGAAGAAGCCGTGTTACGTATTGAACCTATGAGCCTTGAGCAACTTCTCCATCCAACATTGGATCCCGATGCGAGCCGTGATTTGGTGGCTATGGGCCTGCCCGCATCACCGGGCGCGGCCATTGGCGAGGTTGTTTTTAGCTCTGAAGAGGCGGAAAACCTTGCGCGCGCTGGCCACAAAATTGTGCTTGTTCGCACGGAAACATCGCCAGAAGACATTCACGGCATGCACGCAGCTGAAGCGATTGTAACGGCGCGCGGCGGTATGACATCGCATGCTGCTGTTGTTGCGCGCGGCATGGGAACCCCGTGCGTTTCGGGCGCGGGTTCTATTCGCATTGATGTAGACAAAGGCGAATTTAGCGTAGCAGGCCGCGTTATAAAGAAAGGTGAAATAATCACTGTAGACGGGGCTAGCGGACAAGTGTTTGCAGGGGCTGTGGATATGGTGCAACCAAAAATGAGCGGCGATTTCACCAAATTGATGGCATGGGCAGATAAAGCGAGAACGTTGGGTATTCGCACCAATGCTGAAACGCCACTCGATGTTAAAACCGCCAAAGGTTTTGGCGCGGAAGGCATTGGCCTGTGCCGCACGGAGCATATGTTTTTTGAGGCCAGCCGTCTTGCGCATTTTCGTGAAATGATATTGGCCGAAGATCTTGATGGCCGCATTGCTGCGCTGGATAAAATTCTGCCCGTGCAACGTGGTGATTTTGCTGAAATCTTTCGTATTATGGAACAGCGCCCTTGTACTATACGCCTGCTTGACCCACCGCTACACGAGTTCCTCCCCAATGGCGAGGCCGACGTTAAAGCCGTGGCAAAGGCTACGGGCCTCCCGGCGGCTGAGTTGATGGCGCGGGCCAAAGAGCTTCATGAAACAAACCCTATGCTCGGGCATAGAGGTTGCCGCCTTGGGATTTCATATCCTGAGATTTATGAAATGCAGGCGCGGGCTATTTTTCAGGCTCAAGCTTTGGTCGCCAAAGAAACAGGCTTTCCCCCAATCGCTGAAGTGATGATCCCGCTTGTCTCCTCCGATAAAGAACTTTCCATCCTAAAAACGGCTATAGAGAGCGTGGCTGTGGATGTGGAGAAAGAAACAGGCGAGTGCGTTACCTATGTCATTGGCACAATGATAGAACTGCCAAGAGCCGCTTTGCGCGCTGGCGATATTGCAAAGCACGCCGAGTTTTTCTCTTTTGGCACAAATGATTTGACACAAACCACCTTTGGGCTTTCGCGCGATGATGCGGGCAAGTTTTTACCCGATTATGTCGCTCAAGGCATTATGGATAAAGACCCATTTGTTACCATAGATGTGGACGGAGTCGGAGATTTGGTCAAAATCGCCGCCGAGCGGGGCCGTGCGATCAAATCAGGCTTAAAACTCGGCATATGCGGTGAGCATGGCGGTGATCCTGCTTCGATCGAATTTTTCCACAATGCAGGACTGGATTATGTTTCTTGTTCCCCATATAGGGTGCCAATTGCCAGATTAGCTGCGGGGCAAGCCGCGATTAAAGCGCGCTCAAGGCTTGTTTCCCCCCCCGTAATTGCTGTAAATAGCGCCCATTTTGCGTAATATTTGCATAAATTTAGAGTGTGACATTTAATCCACACTGCTAATAGTTTTTGCTTACTTTTTGTTAAGATTTAGCGAGCAAGGCTTGCACTAATCAAATAATAGCCTATATAATCGGCCAAATGAGTAAAACGAACGAAATATTTTTTGGCTGGGGCATAGCCGCATTTATGGCCGTGAGTACGATTGTGTGCCTGCCTGAGATCGCGGTTGCATCCGCTAATATGAAAGAGAAAACGCGGTGGGAAACACGCGCACGTGCTTTTCAAGATTTTTCTATGAAAACGCGTTCAAACACTACATTTGTTGCAAATTTGACCCAAAGTGTTCTCTCCCAAGATATTGAAAATCCATGGAAGTTTGATGTTCAAGCAATTGGTTTTGATGATACCGCTTCTCTTCTTACCAAATCAAAAACGCTCCAACGTGAAGTACAATGTTTATCAGAAGCCATTTATCATGAAGCGCGCTCTGAAACCTTGGCAGGGCAAAAGGCAGTTGCCGAAGTTGTGCTTAACCGAGTGAAGTCCAAGCATTTCCCCAATACGGTTTGCGGCGTTGTTTACCAAGGCGCACAGCGCACATCAGGTTGTCAATTCTCTTTTACTTGTGATGGATCGAGATCCGTTTTGCCAAAAAAGAAAACATGGAATAAATCTCGCGCCATAGCAGACCATATGATGATGGGCATATCCGCCCCGCTCACAAACCGCTCTACCCATTACCACACCACTAATGTGCACCCGAAATGGGCGGCGGACTTGCGCCAAACCCGTCAATACGGAATCCATGTGTTCTATCGCTTCATGCCCCGCAAATCATCAATGCACCCAGTAAGCGTTGCGCCTTAAAGTGAGCATGGCAAGCTTGATGCTTATTCCGTTTATGCTTATAGTTGATAAGCCTTGGCTGCTCCCCATGCCGCCTATGAGTGTTATTGGTGCACTGCTTGCTCTTGCGCTGTTTAGCACAGTGCTGGCCTATATTCTCTATTTTCGCCTCATAGCGTCCGCTGGGGCAACCAATGCGGCATTAGTCACTTTCCTTATTCCTATTTCTGCAATCCTGCTCGGTGTTTTCGTATTGCACGAAGCTTTCACACCCTTGCAAGCGGTAGGCATGGCGCTGGTTGGATTAGGTTTGATTGTGATGGATGGAAGGGTTTGGAGCCGTGTTAGGTCAAAAATTTCCTAAGTGTTCACAGATCCCTAGGCAGCGTCTAGACCAATATCAAAATTCATGACTGAGTGCGTTAGCGCGCCAATGGAAATCACGTCTACGCCTGTGGCCGCTATGGCGGTTATTGTACGCAGATTGACACCGCCTGATGCCTCTAGTGTGACTTCGCCTTTGTTTAGGCTAACGGCGGTTTCCATGTCAGAAAGGCTCATATTATCCAGTAAAATGACGTCAGGTTTTAGGCGTAACACTTTCTTAAACTGCGCTAGATTATCTACTTCTATAGAGACTTTGGCCATATGGTCTGCGCCTGCGAGCACGGCTTTGACGGCCTTTTCTATGCCGCCCGCAAGCGCCACATGATTATCTTTTATCATGATGGCATCGGATAATGAACCGCGATGTGTGTGCCCTCCGCCATGGAGCACCGCACGTTTTTCAAGAGCACGCAGACCAGGCGTGGTTTTACGGGTTGCGGCAATGCGTGCTTTGGTGCCTTCTGTCTTGGCAACAAATTTTGTGGTTAAGCTTGCAATACCTGACATACGGCCAAGGAAATTTAGGGCAACCCGCTCTGCCATCAAGAGAGACCGTACGGCGCCAGAGACTTTTGCAATGATTGTGCCTTTGCGCACGGGGCTAGCATCACCTTTGATGATGTCAAATTTCACGTCAAGATCAACAAGAGCAAAGCTAAGTTTGGCCGCCTGCATGCCAGAAATTATGCCGTTTTGCCGCGCTTTAAAATACAACGTGTTTTGCGCATGAGCAGGCACCAAAAGATTAGCGGTGAGATCTCCCGCCGTGCCAAAATCTTCTTCAAGGGCGCGCCGCACCATCGGCTCTATAATAATATTTGGCAAAGGGGGGAAACCAGTCATAATCAATCCAACATATCATATGTTATATAAGAAGAGCGGGGCGGGTTGAGCTGGCGAGGGAAATCTGTGCGGTAGTGACCGCCTCTGCTCTCCTCGCGCGCCAAAGCGCCCGCAGCGATAAGCCGCGCGGCAATGAGCGGGTTGGCCTCTCCCACTTCATCGATTAAGTTTTCGATAATTTGCATAAGTTTCTCAAGATCAGGGCCATTGCGCCTTACCCCGCAATAGGCACTCATAGCAGTGCGCAGTCTCTTGGTTACACTTGGCGTCATTGATAGCCAAGGCTGGGTTTTGATATCTACGGCTTTGCGGCGTGTGGTCTCACCTTCCAATATGGCATTTGCCGCGCGGTTGCTAAATACGCACGCTTCCAAAAGCGAATTACTGGCAAGGCGATTGGCTCCGTGCACGCCCACTGCGGCGCACTCACCAATGGCATAAAGCCCGTCTATATTGGTGCGGCCATAGCTATCGGTCATCAGCCCGCCCATATGATAATGTACGGCAGGCGCAATGGGAATAAGGTTCTTGCGCGGATCAATGCCTGCGCCCATACAGATTTCAAACACGGTTGGAAACGCGTTTGGGAAATGTGCGCCAATGGCTTTGCGGCAATCTAAAAACGGCGGCACGCCTTTTTGGATTTGCGCAAAGACGGCACGGCTCACCTCGTCGCGCGGGGCCAGTTCTCCATCTTTGTGATAGGTATCCATAAAGCGCGTGCCATTTTTATCGGTCAGCATGGCTCCATCCCCGCGCAAAGCTTCGGTCGCGAGCGGGGCTGGGTCTTCCCCTATATTAATGGCGGTGGGGTGATATTGTACAAATTCAGGGTCACGAAGTATTACTCCGTGCACTGCCGCCATGCCAAGGGCGTCGCCCCGGGCCGTGACTGGGTTTGTGGTCATGGCATAAAGCCCGCCAATGCCGCCTGTCGCCATGACCGTAATATCTGCATTTACCGCCATGAGCGAACCATCATCTTTGCGCGCGAGTGTGCCCGCAATGCCGCCTTTGCCGTCCGATAATAGGCTCTCGGCTCGCCAGCCTATAAGGGCTGTGATATGCTTTGCTTGCTTTGCTTGCTTGACCATCACTTCGATAATCGCTTTGCCCGCAAGATCGCCTTTTACCTTGGCAACGCGCGCTCGTCCATGGGCAGCTTCAAGCCCCATGATAAAATTACCGCGCTCGTCCATATCAAACTCAACGCCAAATTTTATAAGGTCGCGCACGCGCTGGGGGCCTTCACTGGCGAGGATCATGGCAATGTCCTCATCAACCAAACCATCGCCTGCATTGATAGTGTCGCGTGCATGGTCTTGCGTCGTATCACCTACGCCAATGGCGGACGCGATACCGCCTTGGGCCTTTGCGCTAGCAGAGCCTGTTTTGGAGCGCCGTGAGGTGAGAATAAACACGGGCCTTGGCGCGAGTTTCATAGCCGTAAAAAGTCCGACAAGCCCCGCGCCAACAATCAGTACAGAGCCAGCAGGCAGTTTAGTCGTTTCCAAATCCCCTAATGCCATTATATTTCCTTGTTAAACTCAGGACTTTTGCCGATACATTCATATTTTAAATTTGGCGAGAATACAAGATCCCAGATTAAATCTAGAATAGTAAAATAAGAGGTCATTTTTTCTTTGGCAAATATGGGGAAATGTGGGCGATGGCCATGAGGAGGTACATGATCCACATAGACCCCAGCCCAAAATGTCCGAACATATCTATTTTGAACATATCTATAAAGGGTGGATCTGCCATATGGTTCATATGCCCACCGCCTTTTCTTTCAATCAAAAAGTTGATAATAGCCATCAGTAGGAAAGTTGGCGTTATGCCATAATGCACAAAGTGGCGAATAAAGGTGATCATATAAGGCTCCGTGTTTTAAACATGGCGCGTCTGTACACCTTTGGCACTGGGGGGGATAGAACAATAATTAATATGTGACAAACTTGCAGGTGAGGGAAACGAATGTCGTCCATACTTGGCTCATTGTGTTGCAAAACCAGATCCAGTGAATAGTGAATAGTGAATAAGGCGTACGCGAGCGCATACATTTTTGATTAAACTGGATACCGATTTTATTATCTGTTCTTATGCTAAAACTAACGTCAAATCACCTTAATATCTTTATGCACTGCATCCGTATCAAAATGCCCCTTTTTACCCAGAGCGGGTAAATCTATCATTCTTTGCACGGCACGTTTTGCTTTTTTGGAGATGTGTTTTGGGACTTTGACTTCGTGTTCTTCGTGCAGCAGGCATTCATAAATGTTTTGCAAGGTGATGCGTTTCATGTGTGGGCATAAATTACACGGGCGGACGAAATCTACGTTTGGATTGGCCATGGCGACATTATCGGACATGGAGCATTCGGTTAGGAGCACTACGTTTTTGGGTTTATTATCGCTCACATAATCAGACATGGCTTTGGTGGAGCCAGTGAAATCGCTCTTGGCCACAACATCAGGCGGGCATTCTGGATGGGCGAGTACAACCACGCCCGGCCATTTGGCGCGTATGTCCTTTATATCATCCGCGTCAAAACGGGCGTGAACTTCGCAGCGGCCATGCCAGGCGATAACTTCAACGTCCGTTTGGTTAGCCACATTCTTAGCAAGGAACTCGTCTGGTGCCATAATGACTTTTGAAACGCCGAGGCTCTCCACCACTTGCACCGCGTTTGATGACGTGCAGCAGATATCAGTTTCAGCCTTCACGTCCGCCGTGGTGTTTACATAAGTGACCACAGGAATACCCGGATATTTTTGTTTTATCAGGCGCATGTCTTCGCCCGTAATTGAAGACGCGAGCGAGCAGCCTGCGTCGAGTGAGGGGATAAGCACTTTTTTATTGGGGCACAATATTTTAGACGTTTCCGCCATGAAGTGTACGCCTGCTTGTACGATAATATCCGCGCCTGTTTTGGTGGCTTCAATGGCAAGGCCGAGACTGTCACCCTTAAAATCGCCAACAAGGGCGTAAATATCAGGAGTCATATAATTATGGGCGAGGATAACCGCATTTTTCTGTTTTTTCAGTTTATTGATAGCCTGCACCAAAGGCGCATAGGCTGGCCATTCAAATGCGGGGATGAAGTCCTCAACCAGTTTATAAAGGTGGTCAGTTTCTGCCTTCACCTGGTTATCATAAACAAGATCATTTGCATCCACTGTTTGTGGTAGGGCGCACACGCCATTCTCGACTTCGAGCGTTTGGCCGATCCAACGGCCATTTTTCCAGTTGTTTAAAGTATCGCTCATATGCGAGCCTCCATATTGCCATTTATATCCATATTGCCATTTATATATAGGGGGGAGGGGATTAATCCAAGATAAGTTGTGTAAATCTTTGCAGGAAAAGTTTTTCTGCTTCAAGCACACAAAGGGGCTTTATTTTCAGACAAATATCGCCAGGCGGTTTTGTGAAAAACTGATTGGCTTCGTCCTGCGTAAACCCCGCGATCTGCACAGCTTCGAAATAGGCGCAATAAATATCGCAGGTTTTGATTTTCTTATGAAGAGATGCACTGGCTTTGGAGGGCAGGCCAAAACGTAAATGAATAGCCGTTTCTATTTTTTCTTCAAAGTCTTTATAGTCTAACCCAAGCGCCGTTTTAAACGGAGAAATCATATCGCCAACCACATATTCCGCAGCATCATGGAGAAGCGCCATCATTTTGTCTTTGCGGGAAGATTTTGGATTAAGAATAGAAAACAGTTTTTCCACCACCACGCAGTGCTCGGCAACGGAAAACGCATGTTCCCCCGAAGTCTGCCCGTTCCACCGCGCTACCCTGGCTATGCCGCGTGCAATATCGTCGATCTCTATATCAAAAGGGGATGGGTCAAGCAGATCAAGCCTGCGGCCAGATAACATGCGCTGCCAAGCTCGTTGAGACTTGTTGGCCATCTCTTATGTCTTGCGAACGACGATAACGCCTGCGCTGTACCCTGCGCCGAAGGAGCATATCAGACCTATATCGCCTTTTTTTAAGTCTGCGCTGTGTTTATCGAACGCGATGATAGAGCCAGCTGAGCTTGTGTTGGCATATTCGTCCAAAACAACTGGAGCCATGTCCATGTTTACGTCTTTTCCCATGACTTTTTTGGCGATTAAAGTGTTCATAGAGAGGTTGGCTTGGTGCAGCCACATGCGTTTTAGATCGGATGTAGCCACGCCAATATCGGCAAGCTGTTGAGTGATCATGTCCGCGACTAAAGGCACGACTTCGCGAAACACTTTTTGGCCATTTTGAGTAAACAATTTATCGTCCGTGCCAATGCTTTCAGGCGAAGCATTGTTGAGGAAGCCAAAATTATTACGGATATTATTAGAAAATTGTGTAGCAAGTTTGGCGCCTAAAATTTTCCATGCGCCAGCAGGAGCAATGTTTTCCTCTTCGATAAGGAGTGCAGTTGCAACGTCGCCAAAAATAAAATGGCTATCCCTGTCTTTAAAATTAAGATGCCCTGTGCAAATTTCAGGATTGCATATAAGCACTGACTTAGCCGCCCCGCCCGCAATCAATCCTCGCGCCGTTTCTATGCCAAAGGTGGCAGACGAACAGGCCACATTCATATCAAAGGCAAATCCCTTTGCGCCAATCGCGTCTTGCACTTCCACGGCGATAGCGGGGTATCCGCGCTGTAAATTTGAACAGGCAACAATAACCGCGTCTATATCTTTCGCATGACGCCCTGCCTTGGCCAAAGCGTCTTTAGCGGCTTCTACTGCGATTTCTGCAAGGATAGATATTTCCTCATTAGGGCGCTCTGGGATGCGCGGCGCCATGATATCGGGGTCTAAAATCGAATCTTTGGAAATCACAAACCGTGATTGTATGCCAGAGGCTTTGAGAATAAACTCAGAGTTGGACTGGGGCTTTTCCTCAAGTGTACCTGCTTTAATTTCAGCTTTGTGATCGTTATTCCATTTATCCGACCATGTATTGAAGGCGGTAACCAATTCGTCATTGGAAATAGAGTTTTTAGGGGTCCAAAGCCCCGTCGCGCTGATAAGTGATGTCACAATATCTCCCTTTAATAATTTTTGCATATTAGGTAAAACGTGTGTGGGCGCTAGTCATTTTTTGTTGAAATTAAGTAATCATTTTTGTGACCAGTTTTTACAAATGTCGTAACGGTGGCAATCCGTACTGTGATCGTTAATCATGCCAACCGCCTGCATGAAAGCATAGATAATGACGGAGCCAACAAATTTAAAACCGCGTTTTTTCAAATCTTTAGCCATGGCGATGCTCCCAGGGCTGTCCACGGGTGCGTCTTTAAAGCTATCCCAGGCATTTTGCACGGGCTTTCCACCAACAAAATTCCAAAGGTATTCGCTAAAATCTATACTCTCTTCGTCTCGCATTTTGACGAATATTTGTGCATTGTTTATAGTTGCATTTATTTTCAGTTTTGAGCGAATAATACCAGGGTTGGCAAGTAATCGTTCGCGGTCTTTATCAGTGTAGTGGATAAGTTTATCTGGATCGAGCCCGTCAAAGGCCTGTAATATAGTATCGCGCTTGCGCAAAATTGTTATCCAGCTAAGCCCCGCCTGCATCCCGTCTTGGATAAGTTTGGAAAACAAAGATTTGTTATCATAATTGGGTACGCCCCATTCTGTGTCGTGATAATCGCAATACAGCGCATCTGTTGGCGGTACCCAGCTGCAACGCGGAAGGTTGGGATTATGTGTCATAATTTGGCTCCATAATGCTCACAGATTTATCATTTATGCTTGGAGTTTCTACCGTATTGGCAAGGCGGTCAAGACGGATTGTAGCTATGCCCAGATCATTTCTGACATGATTAAGCACACCGATTTTTTTTCCATCCGCCAATATTGCATCA
Organism: Robiginitomaculum sp.; assembly: GCA_965224735.1. Taxonomy (GTDB): domain Bacteria; phylum Pseudomonadota; class Alphaproteobacteria; order Caulobacterales; family Maricaulaceae; genus Robiginitomaculum_A. The sequence goes on from OZ245059.1 coordinate 1,210,190, forward strand.
TTTGCTCTGGTTGGGCCACTTGGTTTTACCTTGCACATGCGTTTACGAAGTGTGGTTTTGCGGTGCATGCGCGAGACAACTTCTTGGCCGATGAAACAGCCTTTTTTCAAATCAAGGCCGCAGAGCATATCCATATTGGCGTTTGCTGGAAAAACGTGTTGCGTGTCAAAATCCCAAGCGCTGTCAGGCACGCCAAGAGAGAGGCGGTGCATGTCATAATCGTTTGGGGATTGCTGAGTTGGTAAAACATCATTTGTTAGCAATCTTTGCCCAAGCTTGCCTGCTCGTGGATCAACTAATCCCGCATCACCCGTGCCGTTCCAAAATACATAAACAGCCTGCATATGGCTAATATCTTCAATGTTTATTTTTGCGCGTAATTTATACATTTTAAGGCGCATTAAAAGTACTTTGCCAAATTTTTCTGGTGTCTCTATAAGGAACGCATCATTTGTTTTGTGGACGAAAAAATCTGCGATAATTTTTCCTTGTGGAGTTAATAGGGCTGCAAAGGTCAAATCCTTTTTTAGGCTATTGGTAATTAGCCCAGCTAAAAAGTCTTCTACGCCTTCTCCGCGCAGGGATATGATGGTTCTATTTAGTTTTGCTATGGGCATGGTCTAACCTTTCGCGCATCACTAAGCGTTAAAATTTCATCGCGCATTTGCAACACTCGTTTCTTTGCCGTTTCTGGTTTCATACCTATACTCTTTTCATACCTATATCTAGGCTTGCATCTTTAGTTAGCATAGACATAGTGTGCGCAAACAGCCAATAAAAGGAATGCTTATGCTTGAACAGGCTGAAACGATTTTGTCACTTAGTGATATTAGCAAATCATTTGCAGGCAAGCGCGCCGTTCATAATATTAGTTTTCAAGTAAAAAAGGGTCAAATTGTTGGTTTTTTGGGGCCGAATGGCTCTGGGAAGACGACGACTTTGCGCATGGCTTTAGGGCTAATAGATCCCGATATGGGTAAGGTGTCTTTGTTTGGTAATCCGCCTGGGGAGCGCGCCTTTGGCCGCGTTGGGTTTTTGCCTGAAGAGCGCGGACTGTACCGCAAAATCACGGCCCGCGAAGCCATCGCTTATATCGCGCAGCTTAATGGTCTTGGGCGCAAGGAAGCGTATCGACGCGCTGATGCTATGCTTGATAGGTACGGCCTTGGGGATGCCAAGCGAAAAAAAATAAAACAAATGTCCAAAGGCATGGCGCAAAAAGTACAGCTTATTGCCGCCATTGCCCATGATCCAGAATTTCTTATTTTGGACGAGCCGTTTTCAGGGCTTGATCCTGTGAACCAAAAACTTCTCGAAGATATGGTGCGCGAAATAGCGGATAAAGGCCGAACGATTGTGTTCTCAACCCATGTGATGGAACACGCCGAGCGCTTGTGTGATAAGATTATTCTCATGTCGTCTGGCAAAAAAATATTTGACGGCAATACCGAGAAAGCTCTCGCTGCCGCGCCCCAAAGTCTTACTGTGGAAACAAAAACCAAAGGCGCGGAGTATGTTTTAAGATCTGTTAGCAAGGTGTTTTCAAACCCGCGTGAGTATGTTTATAAAATGGTTCTTAAAGACGGGCTTGTCCAGCGTGATGTTTTGCAGGCATGCGAGCGAAACAAAGTATCTCTTTTGCTTTTTGAACCTGAAAAGCCAAGCCTGCACGAAGCCTTTGTGGCTCTGGTTTCTCAAGACACTCCAAATGAAAACTCTAGTGTAAGAGTCGTGTAATGAGTTTTTTTTCTTTTAACCCACGTCTCAATATACGCCGGACATATCTTGTAGCTAAGCGCGATTTTGTTGGTTATGTCAAAACATGGGGTTTCTGGCTTACGGCTTTGAGCCCGCTTTTTGGCATGGTTTTAGCCGCGCTTGCGCCGCTCTTGATGATGAAATCTGAGCCGACTCGCTATGTCAGTATTTTGGACAAAACGGGGTATCACGCCGCCGCTATTATGCGTTTTCAACAGGACAGCAATAGAGAAATCATGACGGGTTTGCTACGCGCAAGCACAAAATATGCCATGCTAGAGGATCAAAGAGATGCGTTTTATACGGTTCTTGATGAGCAGGGACCGGAGGCTGCAAAATCCTATTTGCGAGAGATAAACCCGCGCCTTATCAAATCCATGAAACTGCCACAAAGCAAGTTGAAATTTGTTGATTTACCTGCGCAAAATTTAAACGATTTAAAACCATTCTTGCTTGGCGAAAAAACGATACTGGTTGACGGGAAGGCGCAGAGATTAGCGGGTGTTTTGCGCATTTATGAAAAGGATGGCGTTTTAACTCCAGAATATTGGACAACTAAATTATCGTATATTAGCTTTCCAGCTTTAGTCGATGGGTATTTCGCCAATCTTGCCAGTGACAAATATTTAAAACCTGCTGGCCTTAGCTATAAACAGCTACGCGATGTGCGTAAAAACGCAATAGAGGTTGAAACATTTAGCCCAGAGAAAATAGGCGACGGGGGCGATATCGCAAAGGTCAGCATGGTGGATCGTATCCCGTTTTTTACCGCTGCCGCGCTTTCAGGACTGTTGTGGTTTGCCGTGTTTACAGGCGCATATATGTTGCTCATGTCCATGGTCGAGGAGAAGATCAATAAAGTCTTGGAGATGTTACTCGCAACAACAAGGTTTTCAGAAATATTTGTCGGCAAGCTTATTGGCATTGCCGCGCTGACGCTGGCATCATTCTTGCCGTGGATAATCATGGGAGCCATAGGGTTTTTCATCACAGTTCAAGTTGCGGATCCTGAAATCGTTGCGGGACTCTCCCAAGCTGTATCGCCAAAAATGCTGTTCTTCCTGCCCGTGTTTTTTCTACTTGGCTATGTGTTTTATGGCTCTATGTTTATTGCACTTGGGGCTATGGCCGAGTCGATGCAAGATGCGTCTACCTTGATGACGCCTATGGTGTTGCTCTTAACCGCTTGCATTATGGTTGTTCCTATCGGCTTTGTCTTCCCAGATAGTTCCATATTGACGGCGGCGCAATGGTTTCCGTTCTCCGCCCCCTTTGCGGCGATTATTCGCCTGCCAAACAACCCGCCTTTATGGGAGACAATCGGGTCAGCTTTGGTCTTGGTGGCGGCCTCTACTTTGGTTGTTCGGCTTTCTGCGCGCATGTTTAAGCACGGCGTATTAACGGGTGGAGGAGGTATGGCGGGTGTGAAAGCTTGGTTTGCCCGCGTCATATTTCGCAAATCCTAGACATAATGTAGCAGTGACAAAGGGATATTATTCGCATAGACTAAACTTATGAGTAAATTAAAAACATCAGATAAAGCCCGGGCTGCGATTTTAGAGGCTGCGCTGTTGATTGTGCCATTTGAAGGCTGGTCTGGCAGTACATTAATCCAAGCTGTGAAAGATGCTGGACTGCCAAAAGGGGCAGAAGAGCTTTATTTTGCAGGCGGCTGCTTAGAGTTAATAGAGTTTTGGAACGCGCAGTGCGATCGCCAAGTAGAACAAGATTTGGCCAAGATTGATTTAAAGACTATGCGTATTCGCGATAAAGTCACGGCAGGGGTACTTGCCCGTTTTTACGCGATTGGCCCACACGAAGAAGCGGTGCGCCGCGCCATATCGCGCACGGCTTTGCCAGATGGATTGTCTCTAAGTCCCAAAATTTTATGGGCGGCTAGCGATACAATCTGGCGCAGCATTGGCGACACCTCCACGGACTTTAATTACTATACTAAGCGCACGATTTTATCGGCGGTTATCAGTTCCGGCCTGGTTTCATGGCTCTCTGATAATGACCCAGACAAAGAAAAAGCCCGCGCTTTTTTGGGCGCGCGCATCGAAAATGTTATGCAGTTTGAAAAAACCAAGTTCAAAGTGCAATCAAAGCTAGGCGATATCCCCAATCCACTAGAAATCCTAGGCCAAATCAGACATGGCCGCAAACGTGGAATACGGCGGCGGGGGTAAGGTTTTTGTATTGAATTGACCGATTTATCAAAATCAGTTGATATATTTAGGCTTAACTTCACAGTGAGTAGCCTAACTTCACAGTGAGTAAAAGTGTATGGAGATCAGGCTTATGTTATATGGAGGTCACGCTTATATTGTGCTTTGAAGAGCACTCTACCATATTGATCTTATTACCCTATTCACATGTCCCATTTTACGGTCAGCGCGGACTTCAGTTTTGCCGTAGTCGTGGACATATGTTTCAGGTTGAGCCGTGAGCGTTTCTTTTTGAAAAATATCTTCGCCGATAAGGTTGGTCATTACGACTTGGCAGTTGGGCGTTGGTTCGCCTAAGGGAAGGCCAGTAATGGCGCGAATGTGCTGCTCAAATTGATCTGTGCAATTCGCGTCCATTGTCCAATGGCCGGAATTGTGTACACGCGGCGCGATTTCATTGACGATTATTTCCCCGCCAGACAGTTCAAAAAACTCGATCCCTATAATGCCGACATAATCCAGTTTTTCTAAAATGCGTTTTGTGATGGCTTGGGCTTTTCCTTTCACATTTTGCGGATCATTTGCAGGCGCGGTGCTGGTGTGTAGGCGGTGGTTTTTGTGTACGTTCTCCGCCAGCGGGTAGCACGCGATATTTCCGTCTTGTCCGCGCGCGGCAACACTGGAAAACTCGCGCACAAAGGGGGCATATTTTTCCAAAATAATATCAGCCTCGCCAAGCCGTGAAAATCCTGATTTCATGTCATGGTGGCTTGTGAACTTTACCTGCCCTTTGCCATCATAACCAAAGCGTCGGGTTTTTAAAATGCACGGATAGCCAAATTCTTTTATGGCGAGAGTCATATCTTCAATAGAAGTAATATTGGCAAATTCGACAACGGGGGCGCCTACTTGGTTTTGCAAAAATGTTTTTTCGGTAAGCCGGTCTCCCGAGATTTCGAGTGCCTTGATAGGCGGGAAAACATTGGTGAAATTCTTTGCCTGTTCTATGGCGGGTAGCGGAATATTCTCGAACTCATAAGTGATGACATCGCAGCTCGTAGCGAAGAGTTCAATCGCGGCCATATCTTCATAAGGTGCACAGGTGAGGGCACCGCTGACCTGACTCGCAGGTGTCTTAGCATGGCTATCAAAAATATGCGTGCGAAAGCCAATGTTTTGCGCCGCTTCGCAAAGCATTTTACCAAGCTGCCCGCCGCCAAAAATACCGATTGTGCTGCCAGGTTTTAATTTAGCCATTAGGGTACTCGTCAACGCTTGCGGTTTGCGCCTCGCGCCAATTTTGTAATTTTTCAGCCAAAACTTTGTCAAAAAGCGCCAAAATAGCCGCCGCCATAAGGGCCGCATTTTTTGCGCCCGCATTGCCAATAGCCAAAGTGCCTACAGGGATGCCGCCAGGCATTTGCGCAATCGATAACAGGCTGTCCATTCCAGAGAGGGCTTTGCTCTCGATAGGTACACCAAGAACGGGCAATGTGGTCATAGAAGCAACCATGCCTGGTAGATGCGCTGCGCCGCCAGCGCCCGCTATAATAACTTTAAACCCCGATTTTTTTGCGGATTTAGCAAATTCGTATAATCTATCGGGGGTGCGGTGGGCGGAAACGACTTTGGCCTGATAAGAAATGCCAAGGCTCTCCAAGATGTCCGCCCCGTGTTTCATGGTTGGCCAATCGGATTTTGAACCCATAATGAGCGCAATATTGTGATTTTTCTTGTGTAAGGCCATGTGGATCCCCTCAGCAGCCATTTGTATTAGAAACGCCAGACATTAGCTAGATTTGCCCTTAGGTCAAATAATTTCTGTTTCCTCATCCTTGTTGGGAGTTTTTTTAATATGATTGCAGAAAACTTCGAAAATTCTTGATATAGACAATGTGCTTGTTCGCCCAATATTGGATGATTATACGCACAGTTTTTTTGACGAAATTAATGTGCTAAAAACCCATATCTTGCAACTAGAGCATTCCCTGATTAAGTAGATTCACTTTATGGGTTCCCTTTTGGTTTAAAATGTGATTCACCATGTTTGGAGGTGTATCATGAATAAAACGATTTCCATTGATCTTCGTCGCCGAGTTGCGGCATTTGTTGATGACGGGCATTCTTGCCGTGCGGCAGCAAGGCAACAGGTTCTATTAAACCAGCACAACAAGGGCGAGCACCTGGGAGTGGGGAACTTGCGCCCTTCCGCAAATATTTATTAGGTCTCGTCACAGCGGAGCCTGATATAACCTTGTCTGAACTCTGTGGTCGACTGGAGGCAGAGCACGGGGTAAAAACTTACACTGGATCACTGTCTACCCTGTTGAGGCAAGCTGGGCTCAGCTATAAAAAAAACTCTGCTCGCTACTGTGAGCGGGACAGACCAGAAGTTCAGCGCAAACGCCGGGCATGGCATAAGTGCCAGAACCTGATGCGGATGGAGCCTTCTCGCCTAGTTTTCATTGATGAAACCAGCACGAATACCAAGATGACGCGCATGTATGGAAGAGCGCCCAAAGGCGAACGCGCTAAACGAGCTTTACGCGAACGCGGCGCATGGTTCCTGTTCCTACCGCCTTACAGCCCCGATCTCAATCCAATTGAAATGGCCTTCTCAAAACTAAAAGCGCATCTGAGAAAAGCAAAAGCCCGCACTTATGACGCCCTCTGGAAAGTCATAGGACATATCACAAATCAATATTCAAAAAAAGAATGTTGGAACTACTTCAAGACAGCTGGATATGCGTACGACTAAACAGGGAACGCTCTAAGTAAAACATATTTTTACTGTTTAGGTATATTCATTATCCTTTAACCATGAACGTTACCACGAAAGCTTGAAAAATGTCACACCTGCTGACGCCTACTTCGGGCGAGCACAATCAATTTTAAACAACAGATAAAGGGTAAAACAAAAAACTATCGAACATCGGCGCTTGCAATACCGCAAAGCCGTCGCTTAAATCTGTCTCATTTTATATGAAGACGGACACTCTACCCCAACTTGATGATATTGAGTTTCCTTTAAACTTGTTGCAGGCAGACAACAGGCTATAGGATCGCTTAATGCGACGATAACCCGGTAAATAGCGGTTCAAAGTAAGCCGCAGAAACAGCAATAGGTGTTGTATTGGGTTGCCATTCTTGGTAAAATTGAGTTGAGGCAAAACGGCGGCCACTGGACGTGAAAATAGCGCCAAAAAATATGTGTTCGGCTGTGTCCAAATCGATTGTTCTTACTGAACCTTCCATCATGCCATTAGCAAGAATTTCAGCATAAGACGCACGTAACCGTCTTAAACGAGCTTGGATTAAAGCTCTGGGGGCGGGGTCCAAGGCGTGAATTAAATTATATTTCAGTAAGGGATCCAAATTTGTAATATGGCCTTCAAAAATCCATCTCATGGCCTGCTCCAACTCAGAAACACGGTCTGTTGCTCCATTATTGGCTGCTAGGTATTGAGATTCTTCAATAAGATTACAGGTGCGTTCGAAACAGCTTATAAACAACGTTTCTTTATCGGCGATATGATAATAAAAGGCACCCCGTGTTACGCCTAACTCTTTCGTGATCTCGTCTAGTGAAAGATTTCTGTAGCCTTTTTTATTTAAATGCCGAGTTCCCACTCGTAAAAATGCATCACGCTTTAGGCGGTTGCGAGTTTCCCTGTCAAAAATAGCTGGGTACTCGTCTAATTCTGTACGTGTAATTGGTTTATCTGCCTCTCTTTGAACATCCTGAGCGAGACCATTCCTGAGTAAATCGCAAAGATCATCAATGGCTTTATCCCTATCAGGTTGAGGAACGGCAGCTATCCAACGTGGCAACCAATGGAGGACATTGAATACAAAAAAGGTTGAGGCATTTACGCTGGAAACATCTACTGACCCATCCTCTAACCCGTCGTTCAAAAATAGCTTGAAGCCCTCAATGTGCTTATTGAACCGAGCTGAAATAAGTGTGAATTCGGGCTTACTAAATGCCGTAAAGTCATTTAGTAATGACAAAGGTGAAGACATTCCCGTAAGGGCGTTGGCATGAGTCTGCGCGTGGGCTCGAATGAATGCAATGGCTCGTTCTAACCCATTGCGAGCCCTAGCTGCAACTATGATTTCAGCATCAGAAAAATTGCAGGCAAGGCCATAAGCTTCTTCTAAAAGTGCTTCTTTAGACTTGAAATGATAACTTATATTGGTTGCGCCTGTACCACGGATACGCGCAATGTCTTCTAGGCGTGTATCATGGTAGCCTTGATTGTTAAATTGCGAGATTGCATCATTCAGTATTTGATCTCGCTTATTTGTTTTGTTTTCTTCAGGCATAAGAATCAGACTTTGTTTGGTTGTTCAGTTATCGTGTTTTCCTTTAGCAGAAAATTTGGACTGACTCAAGCGTGCAGGTCAATTAGACTCAATACAGTGTATAAAAACATTACTAGTTTATCATTTTAGGTAAATTGAGATCATATTTCAAAATAATGGGGTAGCAGTGAAATGACTTAAGTCTATGAAATTAATATAAATATTACCAAAACTAAGAATATTTTCGGTTTCAGTGTGTCTATTCTACCGTCGAAAAATAAATAAAATTAAAACTGAATAGTATGTATGTTACTATTGACATGATTAAGTTTAATGGTTTTACTGATCCTTAAGTGCAGGAGCTGACCAAAGAGAGACGTGTAATACGCGAATTAAAAAACGAGGGAGGTCTCCTTCGCACAATGATCAAACGATCTTAACTCAAGGGGAAAAAAATGCCTAAACAAACCACCAATTTCACGAGAAAGTCGATGAAGTGTTATTCGACCTCTCTTGCAGCTCTCATTGTTGGGGGGGCTCTCATGTCAACTCCGTCCGTTGCTCAAGATCAGAAATTCGCCGATGAAGACATTATTGTCGTTACAGGCTCGTTAATTCGCTCAAAAGCAAAGGATTTTGAAACTCCATCTCCCGTCCAAACACTAGGTGAAGCTCAATTTAAAGACACAGGCGCTGCTAAAATTCAGGATGTATTTAAAGGGCTCACGGTCAATACGGGTTCCCAGTTAGGTAACCGCCAAAACGCTTTACAGGGCGTTTCTCAGTTTTCACTACGAGGACTAGGTATTGGCTCAACACTAACATTAGTAAACGGACGTCGCGCAGGCCTAGCGCCGATTACAGATTCATCTGGTGGTCTGTTTACAGATGCCAACCAATATCCGGTGAATATGATTAAAAAAATCGAAGTACTGACGGATGGTGCGTCTTCAACTTACGGCTCTGAGGCTGTTGCTGGTGTTGTTAATATTTTTACGCGGAATGATTTTGATGGTTTTGAGATTACGGCAGAAGCTAGAACATCTTCACACGAAGCTTATCAAATGGGCGTTGCTTTTGGTAAGAATTTTGATCGCGGCCATGTTTCGATTTTTGGTAATTACTACACACAAGGTGGGAACTTCCGTGAAGAATTTGACGTCGTTGCTGATGGCAGTCGACTAGAAGATGGTGTTTCAGGTGCTTTTGACTCTTCAACAGGTTCGCCGGGTAGGTTTAACCTTGCCGTCCCAGACGGGAATGGAAACTTTACCCGAGGAGCGAATACATTAGCTGATCCAGATTGTGTTGCTGCCGGCGGTATACTGGACGGTGCTAATTGCCGCTATCATTTCCTTGATCAGCGTCGCCTAATTGCGGAAGAAGACCGGATTCAAATTTTCTCTCAAGCTGATTATGACATCACTGACAAATTGAAAGTATTTGCCGAGGCTGGTTACTCTAGAAATGAAATTACTGATGGTGCGGGAGGTCTTCTCTCTCGTGTATTTCCAAATGCTGGCGGCTTCTTGGTACCTGCAAGTCACCCTTTTAACTTCTTTATATCTGATGGTGCAGGCGGAATTACATATGCTGGCCCGGCCGCCTTTGCGGCTAACCCAAACTTGCAAGCCGTTGATCTGATCTACCGAGGCCGTATCCTTGGTGCAGATGGTGATGGAGAAGAGGGTGCCGAAGATATTGTAACTGTGTTTGGAAATACGCGTCTCCTTGGCGGCTTTGACTATTCCATCAATGAAGATTGGATATTGAATGCAAGTTATATGTACTCAAAGTCTGATTTCACTCGGGAACAGCCAAGAGATTGGGACATTCAAAGATTCGCAGCTCAAATTGCAGCAGGTAATTGGAATCCATTCGGCACACGCCTTTCGAACCCGGGCTTAGTATCACCCAAAGATGGCGTGTCTGTCGCAGGAAATTCCGATGGCGTCTATTCAACATTTAATTTAACTCGTCTTGATAAAGCAGACGTAACGCAAAAAGTTGCCGAAGTGATTTTAAGCGGGGTCACGCCATTTGAGCTTGGGGGCGGCAATGTCGCTCTCGCAGTCGGGGGGCAACTACGTGAGCTTTCTTTGTCTGATATTCCGGATGGTCGTTATCAGGCCGGTACAAACAGGCTTGGTCAAACTATCCCTGTCGTAACAGGCGAGCAAACAGCATACGCTATATTTGGCGAACTTATCTTGCCTGTTATGGATAACCTTGAAATTCAAACCGCTCTTCGATTTGAAGATTATGGAGATGATGGGGGCTCTACTGTCGACCCGAAGGTGGCTGTCAAATTTGACGTTACGGATCATATCACCCTTCGCGGTTCATGGGGTACTTCTTTCCAAGCGCCGTCTATTCGCCAGATTTCTGGTGTGATTTCAAATGCTGCGATTCAAGATCCAGCCGATCTAGGTGCGGGTAACTTTAATATAACGGTTATCACACTCGGTTCAGATACTTTAACCCCGCAATCGGCTGAAAACCTGAACCTAGGTGTGATTTTCCGTACTGATAATGGTTTCGATTTCACAGCCGACTATTGGACATATGACTACAAAGATCTGATTTTGCCGGGTGCAGACCCTCAATTTATTTTTGATCAAGTATTTGCTGGCAATTTACCTGCGGACAGAGCTACACGGGAACCAAGTGGACAACCCGCAAGCGTTGTTGCGAACTTTGTAAATAGCGGTTCTGCTAAAACCAGCGGTATTGACCTTGTTGGTCGCTATAAATTCGAGGCAATAGGTGCGGATATGACTCTAGATGTATCAACGACAATTATTACGAAGTTCGATTCTTCTGCGTTTGGTGATATTAAAGGCAATCGAAATTTCACAAATGGCTTTGGTTCTGCTCCTGATCTTCGCATAAATGGTGGCCTGTCCGTTGATAAAGGGCCGCATTCTGGCAATATCACAGTCCGTCATATTGGCTCTTACAATAATGATCAGAATAGCACTCAAGTTCCGTCACAAACGACAGTAGATGCTCGTTATGCTATCAGTCTAGACGGGTTTTTAGGTGGAGAGTCGACAGTTCTGGGCTTTGGTGTTGTCAATCTTTTCGATACAGCCCCGCCAAGATTGGCGCAGCGTCCGTTCTATGATGAAGAAGTTCATGACCTTCGCGGACGTCAACTTTATGTCAACGTAAAGCAAAGTTTCTAAGACAGAAAATCTAAGTGGAGCCTCCGGGCTCCACACTTACCTCCATACAGGTGAAAATCTTCTCGTGCTCCTTATGAATGCTGAATTTCACAACTTTGCTAATACGTTTGAAAAAAATTCAACTATACTATACATACACGGACTATGTCACACGTCCGAAATTCCAGAAGACTTAACAGGACACGATATAACATGACACAGGATCAATTAGTTGGACGCCAATTACATAATATTATTAGACTCATTGCTGGGCCACTTATAGGTTTACTCATTTTCATGCTATTCCGTCCAGAGGGTGTTTCTATAGAAGCCACAGCTGTCGCTGCAATTGGAACATGGATGGCCATTTGGTGGGCAACTGAAGCTACCCATGTCGCAGTTACTGCATTATTGCCCTTGTTTTTATTCCCGCTTTTATCCATTGGTTCGATGAATGTTACGGCTGCTTCTTATGCTCATCCGATCATCTATTTGTTTCTTGGGGGCTTTATTATGGCTATCGCCATTGAAAGGTCCGGGTTGCATTTACGTGTCGCACTAGGAGTTTTTCAGTTAGCCGGAGTCAAATCAAGAGCATTGGTCGGTGGTTTTATGGTTTCTGCCGCACTTATCAGTATGTGGATATCAAATACATCGACGACGTTAATGATGTTACCCGTGGCTATGTCCGTTGTGCATGTCGTGCGCGAAACAATGGATGATCTTGCCCCTAAACAGATCAGTAATTTTGAAGTCTGCATGTTTCTTGGACTCGCTTATGGGGCGACTATGGGCGGCGTAGCAACATTGGTGGGTACACCGCCAAATGTATTTATGACGGGCTTTATGGAAAGCACTTATAATATCGAGATCGATTTTGCGCGGTGGATGATTATTGGTATCCCGCTTACTGTCGTTATGTTACCCATCACTTGGTTTGTTTTAACACGTGTTATGTTTCCGATAAATTTCACAGCTTCTGAAAGAACGAAAACACATATTGCCGTTCGCAATGCTGAGCTTGGCAAAATGTCTAAAATGGAAAAGCGCGTTGCTATACTGTTTATTGTTTTGATCGGGGCGTGGATATTTCGCAAACCCATCATTTCGGTTACAGGCCTTACGGAACTCACTGACCCCGTTGTTGCGATGGGAGCAGCTATTGCGGCATTTTTAATACCGAGTGGAAAAAAGGGCGAAGCCCTCATGACATGGGAAGCCACAAAGAAAGTGCCCTGGGGTGTTTTGATACTCTTTGGGGGCGGCCTTGCTTTAGCGGCGGCAATGACTAGTTCAGGCTTGACAGGTTGGATGGGTAAGCAGTTGGCGCCCCTGGGAACAATCAATACTGGTTTGCTCATATTATGTGCCTGTCTTTTGGTTATTTTCTTGACAGAACTCACCAGTAATCTCGCTACAACAGCCACATTCTTACCGATTATGGCAGCTATTGCTGTAGAGACAGGGCAAGATCCGCTGATTTTTGTAATCCCGGTAACACTCGCTGCGAGTTTTGCTTTTATGCTTCCCGTAGCGACCCCGCCAAATGCGATTGTTTTCAGCTCAGGACGAGTGTCTATTCCACAAATGATGAGAGCGGGGTTGGTTTTGAATCTCGTAGGCGTGACCGTATTGACAGTCGTGGCTCTTATTCTCGTTCCAAAAGTCTTTGGATAAAGTTTCGAAAAATTAACTGTGCTTTTTCTAAGGATTTTGTTTTTAAGGCAAATGAAATTTTATCAATCTCAGGAGTAACCCTGTTCAATATATTGCAGGTTAGTTCAAAGTAAATGCCAATTTAGTATCCACTTTTCAGGTCTAAACCCCCCGTCTTCCAGACGGGTAGCTTTAGCATAAATTGTAGGCTTATGACAGAAGACCTCCCAAATATGAAACCGGCTTGCCGTGAAGTTTCATATTTGGGAGGTCTTCTGTCATGCAATATCAGGTCAAAACCACCCTCGGCATATTTTTTGTACCAGGTACGGATCGTGTCATCATCAAGGTAAAGGACTTGGCTAGCCCGCTCACAACTCCAACCATCATCCAGTAAAAGCAAAGCATTACATTTACGTGCTATCCCGTGATCCTCGCTCGGACAACGCACGACACTCTCCAGCTCACGGCGTTCCCTCTTTGATAAAAAACCAGACTTAATCATAAACATGAGTCGAATCTATCAGGAGGGAAATGTCAAGAAAAATGCGGGTTATAGAGGAATTTGAGTATATTTATCCCAAGTCGTCAATGAATTGCTATCCGAAGCACTGGACGCGGCGAAGATAGAACGCAAACGGCTTTGCACTCTTATCTGCGAGAGCGCGGCATGAGCGCCAAGCACCAAACCGAGAAAACCGAAGTCGGAGTGCAGACCCTGATAGATGGAGTGCGCCCCGTTACCATTGGCGAAAAACTAACCGCCACTACTACCCATCCTATGACCCAGAAACGCAATCCGTTTGCGGTGCAGAAACCTTGTGACCTTGGCCTTTTTGATGAAGTCGGCCTCGCGCAAATCGACCTTTTAGACTTCATCGCTAACTCAAATGGAGACTAAAATGAAACTCAAAGAAATCCCAATCGGGCAATTAAAAATATCACGTTCCAATATGCGGAACGGCGGCAAAGCCCCCGATGTATCTGATATATTGCCGAGCATTCGAGAAAACGGCGTTCAGCAAAGTATGCTTGTTCGCAAGGAGGGCAAAGGCTACGGCGTTGTGGCAGGGCGCAGACGCTTATTCGCGCTTCGCATTGTTTCCAAAGAAACAGGCAAGACGCTAAAAGCCCCGTGCGGTATATTGGAAGATGGTGATAATTCAGCGGCGATTGAAGCGTCCATTATTGAAAATATCGCCCGACTACCCACAACAGAAATGGAGCAATACGAAGCCTTTGACCGCCTAAGAAAATCAGGCCGTAGCGTTGAGGATATTGCGGCCTATTTTGGCGTTACCGAAATTAAGGCCAAACGCATTTTGGCTCTGTCAGAACTATCGCCAGAAATCCGCGACCTTTACGCCAATGAGAAAATCCGCGTTTCTACTATACGCGCTTTGACATTAGCAACGCCAGAACAACAAGCCGCTTGGCTTGCCTTGTTTAATGACGAGGAGGAATATGCACCGCACGGCGATGATTTAAAAGCATGGCTGACGGGCGGCAATAATATTTCGACCAAGACCGCATTGTTTGAACTCACTGATTATGACGGAACCATCATCACGGATTTGTTTGATGATGATAGTTATTTTCGCGACCCTGATACGTTTTGGGAATATCAAAACAAAGCCATTGCCACTGCCGTTAAAGAATTACGCGGCTAAGAATGGAGCGAAGTCATTGTTATGGACAGGGGCGAGACATTCTATGCATGGGAGCATAGCAAACGGCCACTGGAAGCGGGCGGTAAAGTATTTGTTGAAATTTCCCACGGCGGAGCCGTTGAATCTCATCTAGGATATTTGACCAATGCTGACGCCAAGAAAATCGACGCCATTTTAAATATCAGCACAAACGGTTCAGGGACTAAGCCCAAATCCAGCAAGCCTGAAATGTCTGGCCCTCTCAATAGCTATATTGGCTTGCACCGCCACTCGGCGGCAAGAGCGGCTTTGCTTGAAAACCCACAAACCACTTTGCGGTTGGTAACGGCGCACATGCTTGCAGGTTCGAGGTTGTGGCAAGTGAATGCTCACAAAACGGGTGCGATTAAAGACGCAACTCGTGACAGCTTGGAGAATAGTATTTGCCATAATATATTTGTTAAAGAACGCGAGAGCGTTCGGCAATTACTCTGTATTTTGTGGGAGGACGCAAAACTAACGGACGCAAGTAGTTCTTATTCATGCGCGGCCATGTTTATTAAATTACTCGATTTTACCGATGATGAGGTCATGCGCGTTATGACATGCGTTATGGCAGAAAGCCTATCAAGCGGTTCATTGCTTATCGCCGCCTGAGGTGGTCCTGATTGATTGGACAGTTTGGCAGCTTAGTTAAGGTGTATTTTGGGTTTCATTTATGCTGCCAAATTCCTTGTTTGTGTGGTTCTATAAGCCATATCGGGCGTAGCACCGTCAAGGGTTGAATGGGGGCGTTGCGTATTATAGAAGCTGATCCAGCCACCAATGACCCGCTTTGCCGCAAAGCCGTCACTCATTTCATGCAGATATACCGCTTCATATTTCATTGATCGCCACAGGCGTTCAATGAAGATGTTATCAAGATACCGACCTCGGCCATCCATAGAGATCGTGATGCCTGCCTGTTTCAATCTGCTTGTAAAGGCTAGGCTAGTGAACTGACTGCCTTGGTCAGAGTTGAAAATTTCAGGTGCGCCATATTTCGCGACAGCCTCGTCCAGTGCTTCTAGACAGAATTTGGTATCAAGCGTATTGGACAACCGCCAACTCAGTACTTTCCGTGTCGCCCAATCCATGACGGCGACCAGATATAAAAACCCTCGTTGCATCGGAATATAGGTAATATCCGTGCACCAAACATGATTGGGCTTGGTGATTTTGAGACCACGGAGTTTGTAAGAATAAATCCTGTGTTCCGGGTGCGGTTTACTGGTGTTGGGGCGTTGATATATGGCTTGCAAGCCCATCAAAGCCATCAATCTGCGCACGCGGTGACGGCCAACTGATACGCCTTCCAAGGCCATAGCTGCCCGCATCTGGCGCGAACCATAAAACGGGCAGGCCATAAACAATTCGTCAATCCTACGCATCAAGGCCAACGTTTGTGAACTTTCGCCCTTGGCCTGATAATAAGCCGTAGAGCGGCTAATCGATAATATCTTGCACTGGCGGCTTAGGGATACATCAGAACACCTTGGTTCAAGCATAGCCTTGCGCTCTCGCACGCTCATCGCCCTAAGCCGCGAGAGAGTGCGAAGCCTCCTTTAGGAGAAAATCCCGCTCCACTGTCAACTCTCCAATCTTCGCGTGCAGGTCTTTAATCTTGGCATCCATATCGGAGGGTTGGGCCCCGCGCTTGCCGCTAGAAAACACCCCGCTAAGCCCTTCCAAAGCTTGCAGCTTCCACTGGCTGATCTGGTTAGGGTGCAGTTTGTGCCGCGCCGCTATCTGGGAAAGTGTTTGGTCTCCGCGCAGAGCCTCAAGCGCAATCTTCGCCTTAAAATCATCCGTAAATCGTCTTCGTTTGCTCATGTCGTTCTCCTCCTCAAAGGATAAAAAACACACCTTAACAAACTGTCCGATTTAGCAGGACCACCTCAAACACCAATGGCCTATATCCAAAACACCCAAAAGGCGGATGAGTCTCAAAATACATGAACCTATACAGTTATACAAATTCAAATCCGTAACCTTTAAGTTGATGGTTAATTTGACAGTGATTGGGTTGTCAATATAGAGGTGGGCATTGAAAGTTCGTGTCCGCTTTAAGGGGGTTCCTGTGAGAAATAAAAAAAGCTCAAATTTAGCACCTAATTCAAAGATGCGGATATTTAAGGTGTTTCAAGAAAACGAAACCATTATAAAAGGGTTTTTACGGCGCTATACATCCAATCAGCATGACATTGAAGACATTACGCAAGAGACTATTTTGCGGGCTCTACATGCGGAAAAAATCAAAAAAATTCGCGAACCACGCGCGTTTATTTTTGGGGTTGCTAAAAATATAGCCCGCAAGCATCTTGAAAAAAAATCACGATCACTGATAAATTTTATAGAGGATTTTAGCGAGAAAGAGTACATCTCTAATGAAACCCCGGTAGATGACCAGGTTGATGCACGGCAGCGGATGATGGTTTTTTGGGAGGCCGTTACCACCTTGCCACCGCAATGCCAGAAGGTTTTCGTACTAAAAAGGGTTTATGGATATTCGCATAAGGAAATTGCTAAGAAACTTAAAATTTCCGTCAGCACAGTCGAGAAACATGCCGCTTCCGGACTGAAAAGATGTAGCGAATTTATGGAGAAAAAATTGGATGGGGAGATCGTAGATTTTCCCAAGAAGAATAAGAAAAAAAATGACTGACGCCTTTAATTCAAATTTAAAAGCCGATATTGTTTCGGAGGCTTGTGCGTGGATCGTGCAGATAGAAGAGGGGAATTTGACACCCGCTGATCAAGTTGCGTTTGAAGAATGGATAAACCGTAGCCCAGTTCACAAATTAGAAATAACACACTTAGCACGGTTTTCCAGTGAACTTAATATTCTTACGGCTATGAGGCCTTCTCTAGACGAAGCGATGTTGCGGCGGAAAAAAATGCGTAAACCCAAAAACAGGTGGAAAATGGTTTTGCCTTTAATGATGGCTTCCATCAGCGTTGTTTTCCTCATGTTGTCAGATTTCTTTGTGAATGATAACGTAATGCCATTGCCAGACGCTGTGCCAGCATTTTACGCGACACAAATCGGTGGGCAGCAAGACATCACACTGTCTGATGGTTCTGTGGTTAAGCTTAACACTAACACCGAGGTTGAAATCGACTTTAATGCTAAGCGGCGGAAAATCAGGTTGATTAAAGGTGAGGCATTTTTTCAAGTAGCTCATAACCCTGACAGGCCATTTCTTGTATACGCCGGAGATAAAGTTGTTCGTGCAGTCGGCACAGCATTTATCGTGCGTCATTTGACTGAGAAATTTGAAGTCACGGTTACGGAAGGGCGAGTAGAACTTAAGACAGACCTGTTGAGTAATATCATCAAGCCAGTTGTTTCTGTAGGCACGGTAAAAGAGCCTGCCAAAAGTATGACTATAGATCCGGTTGCGATTGAAGCCGGGGAAACTATTACCTATAATACGGTTGCCATGGTCACACCTGCAAAAATTAACAGAGTAGAAAAAATAACGAAACGTGAAATAGAGCGCGAATTATCGTGGCAAGATGGTTTGCTAGAGTTTTCAGACACGCCATTAACTGAAGTGATTGCAGACTTGAGTCGTTATACAAGTTTAAAAATTGAAATTTCGGATCCGGAATTAAGAAATTTGAAATTTGGCGGATTGTTTCGCACCGATGAATTGTCGGTTTTGTTCGATACACTTGAAACCAATTTCGATATTATAGTTAAGTATGAAGATAATGACATTATCAAAATTAGTCGGCCAAATGGTAATTAATAATTGAGGAAAAAATATAGCGCGTGCAAAAATGCATGATCGGTCATTTTTTTCAAATTTTAATAGAGGATTTCTGCGGCTCAGGGCACTACCTAGTATAGACCGCAGTTGAGGCGTAAATGAGAATCGTTTCGGTTTTGGTAAGTATGGAAATTATATGTGTGTTGAAAAGGGGATTTTTCGCGATATTTATCTTGGTGTGTTTGGGGAATGCTTCTCTAAGTATGGCAGATGAATACAATGAACTCTATGAACTGCATATCCCTGCATCAAGTGCTGGGGTTGCTGTGAAGAGTTTGGCGCGGCAAACCAGACATTCACTATTATTCCAGAACGCTGAAGTCGAATCTGTATTGACAAATTCTCTCGACGGTAACTTTACACTTGGGCAGGCAATTTCCGCCATGTTTGAAGGTACCGAGCTTACCGGTGGTCTTACGGAAAATGGCGTGATTACTGTCTCTCCACGTTCCGTCAAACAGTTAAAAAAACCGGAGGAAACTATGAAACCAATAAGCCGTAAATCAACTCTACTCGGAAGTGTCGCCAGTGTTTTTGTTGCGTTGGCATCATCATCATATGCGAATGGACAAACAACGAGTGATACTGACGCCTATGTAGACGAAATTATCGTTGTTGGTACGCAGATCAAAGGGTCGAGTATTGCAGGCATATTGCCTGTCACGTCCATGAGTGAAGCCGATATCGAAGTGACTGGTGCGACCAGTGGCGACGAGCTTTTGCGCTCTATCCCACAGTTAGGGGATGTCACCTTTAGCGAGGGAAAGTTCACAGGTGTTAACGGTGCACGTGGTGATGTTGGTTCAGTTAATCTTCGGGGCGTTGGTGATGGTAACACGCTTGTACTGTTGAACGGTCGCCGTATGGTCAATCATCCCGGGACACAGGCTGTCAATCAGACCCCGGTTGTTTCGGTTAACTCAAATGCTCTGCCAATTTCGGGTATTAAAAGGTTGGAGATTCTAAGAGATGGCGCGTCAGCGGTATATGGTACGGATGCTGTAGCTGGCGTTATTAACACTATTTTGGACGATAAATATGAGGGCGGGCAATTCAATATACAATACGGTACATCTGAAGGCACAAGCTTGGACGAGATTAAGGGTACGTTCAAATGGGGTAAAAACTTCAATGATGATCGTACAAATATTTCCTTGTTCGGGAATGTCATGTTCAGAAACGGCATGCCAGCATCTGATTTAATAAATTCTTCAAATGATGATCTCAGACCACTGTTTGAGGATACAATATATGAAGGGGATACGCAACTTGATAATAGGTCTACGTCTTCGCAATTTGGTACTTTTGAAACACTAAGAGGCGAGCCACGTCTTGCGGGTGTGGGTGATGATAATTTCTACATCCAGCCTGACTCATTTTCCGGGTGCCGAGGCCCTGCGCTTCCGGGCGGTGTTTGTATTGATAATGGCACGACAATAGATAGGGACTTACGGTTTAACCGAGCACCGTACCGTAGCCTTGTTGGCGACACAGACCGTTATAATTTGATGGCATTTGTCAATCATGATTTGAATAACGGTATGGATTTCTTTGGCGAAGCATCATATTATCATGCCGACTACCAAAGGGAACGTGAAGGTGCCTTTGTTTTGAGTAGTTCGCGCCTTGTTATTGCGGATACAGCATTTTACAATCCATTTGGCCAAGACATCCGCATGATGAAATACCGTCCTGTTGACGCTGGTCCGCGTATTACAAATGTTAAAAATGATAGTTTCCGACTCTTAGGTGGCCTTCGCGGAACAATGGGAAATTGGGATTGGGAAGCTGCGGCGCTGCATTCAGAAGCGACAACAAAAGACACCACGAACCGTGTTAGTAATACGTTGTTTCAGCAGGCTATGAACCGCACAGATGCTTCGGCGTATAATCCGTTTATTGGTGGTAGTCTTGCTAGTTTCAGTGCACCGGGCATAGGCAATAGTCAGGCAACAATTGACAGCTTTCTTGTCGATGTGAAACGTGATGGTAAAACCACACTCTCACTTGCTGATGCAAAATTTTCTAATGGCGCATTGTACGCGCTTCCCGCTGGCGATGTAGGCGCTGCAGTTGGTGTTGAATGGCGCCACGAGAGTTATGCAGATGACCGCGATGACCGCCTGGACGGAACGACCACATTTACGGACACCGTTACGGGCGTAACATTTGCCTCCGATGTTTTGGGGTCTAGTGCGACGCCAGATACAAATGGTGATCGGGATGTATTTGGGGCATTCGTCGAGCTTGCTATCCCTGTGGTGAGCCCGGAAATGAACATTCCTTTGGTTTATTCAATTGATATGCAGCTTGCTGCCCGTGCTGAAAGTTATTCAGATGTTGGGAGTGTTGTTAAGCCAAAAATAGCAGTGTCTTGGTATCCGATAGAGCAGCTTCAATTCCGTGGAGCTTATTCAGAAGGTTTCCGCGCGCCAAATCTGGAGCAAATCAATGCGACGGCCATTCGCCGCATTAATCCTGGCCGCGAAGACTGGATATTGTGTGAAGCGATTGCGCTGGCCGCTGGCACCGGGCCATTTACATCTGATGATGCTTGCGACGATAATTCTATTGAGGGCGTGCGTGGCGGCGGCCCTGACTTAGAACCTGAATCCAGTAAAAACTTTTCACTTGGCGCGGTTATTCAACCGTTCGATGGTCTGACACTTACGGTTGATTGGTGGCGGATAGAGCAAGACAAACTTGTCGGTCTTTTCTCTGATCAAAATGAGATATCGATTGATTATTTATTACGCCTTCAAGGCAGCTCTAACCCGAATGTTGTGCGTGGTACGCCGGATGTTGGTGATGCGGCTATCTTTACAGCTGCTGGCTTGGATCCATCTGGCGCGGGTGAAATTTTGAGTGTACAGCAAAACTTCAGAAATCTGAATCCGCGTGAAAGCGAAGGTCTTGATTTTGGTGCTCAATACCGACTTGATACGGATACATTTGGTGATTTCAAGATTAAAGCGAATGTGGCGCAGATCAGGAAGTTTTTCCAAGACCCATCCACAGAGGGACAATCGCTTATTGATGCAATAGAGGCCGGTGCCATAAACCCACTTGTCAATGCCGTCGGGCAGCAAAGCTTTATACGACAAAACGGCAATCCTGAATGGCGTTATACTGGCTCCGTTACTTGGCGTAAAGATCACTGGGGTGCTGGCGTGTTTTATAAATATGTTGGCGACGTCGAAGACACCTCTGTGAGCGGCACTTCCCCTGGAGGTGTAGATTTCGATTTCCTAGCTATTCCGTCATTCTCGACGATTAACCTATACGGTGATTATACCTTCAGGGATCTTAGCCAAGGCAATTTATTCGAAGATGTTCGCCTACGTTTTGGTGTTAGAAATGTAGGGGATAAAAAGCCCCCACTTGCTGACCAACTTTCCCGTGGATACTTAACGGGACTACATTCAAACCGTGGTCGTTATTGGTATGGTAGCATTCGCAAGAAGTTTTAAACTCGCTAAGAACAATCAACAGGTGCTCGTTACGGGCACCTGTTCACTTCCAATATTGTGTTACCTCGTTTTTGGTCATTCAAAGGCTAAGGATTACTTAGCCAAAAAATTGAGAGAAAATCGATGAAAATACTTGTTCTTGGTGCTGACGTGATAGGGGTGACAACCGCCTATGCACTGGGGCGGCAAGGACATGAGGTTGTTATCTTTGATAAGGCTAATGACGCAGGACGCGTAGAAATAGTTGCGAAATTAATTTGGCACTCTATGCAAAAAACACGCACAGAAAAAACGGAGAAAAGACATGTATTGGCATAATAAAATATTGGGCATAATTGCGGCGGCTCTATTGACGGGCTGCGCAACAACACCGACTACGCAGACACCAATATCTGAAATAGTCGATGCGCTTTGCCAGAACGAAATAGCGATTATAGATGTAAATTTCCCTGCTTCGCGGGCAAACCATTGCCAAATAAAATCACCCACGTCTTTAAAGATTATTATCGACCCTGAGAACAAACCGATAAATAGTAGTGCTTGGTATGCCTTTAGAGTTACGCCGAACCATGCAGGAACCCTTCGGGTTAATCTAAAATACTCCCATGCCAAACATCGCTACCCGCCAAAGATAAGCTATGACGGCATAAAATGGGAAGTATTTGACCCAACCAAAATTGATAAGTTGTCGAAAGACGAAATAAGAATGCGTATCCCGCTTAAAAAACGGCCAATTTACATTGCGGCCCAAGAAATCTTTTCCGTCGGTGCGCACAATACATGGATAAAACAAACTGAAAAATTACCATTTGTCTCAAAATCGATTATTGGTAATTCTATTGAAGGACGACCTCTCTATAAACTTGAAGCCCGCACAAACCCAAAAATAAAGAAACCATATGTGGTGTTTGTTGGCCGTCAACACCCGCCCGAAGTGACTGGGGCTTTAGCATTTATGCCGTTTGCTGAAACCGTATTGGGAGATAGTAAACTCGCTAAAAGTTTCCGTAGTAAGTATGATGTAATCCTCATTCCCAACATGAACCCGGATGGCGTTACCCACGGGAACTGGCGCCATAATATGAACGGCGTAGATTTAAACCGCGACTGGGGCCCGTTCAAACAACCTGAAACCCAAGCCGTAGAAAAAGAGTTTAGACGCTTCAAAAATGGTGATGATAAGATAGTGCTGTTCCTTGATTTTCATTCAACATGGCGGAATTTACTTTATACACAAACGGACGCAGAACCGACAAACCCAGTCTTTTTCACTAGAGACTGGATCAAGGCGGTTAATGATAGGCTTGATGATAAAACCTATAAGTTCACCCGTGAACAAAATCCGAATTCTGGGAAACCTGTCTCCAAAAACTACATGTATATGACCTATGGCATTCCAGCAATAACGTTTGAAGTTGGTGACAATACCGACCGTAAGTCCATTGCTATAGCTGCGGATATATTCGCTCAAGAGATGATGAAAACACTGCTAAATCCAGAGCATAAATAATGAAAACTATCCTATCCTCCCTTGTGTTATCGGCGCTATTTTTGACAGCATTCAGTCTCAGATTGAAGCAGATTATTCAATCAAAAACGGCACGGTGTATCTTGGCGATAACACCAAGGGGCAAGAGGTTGATATTGCCATAAAGGGCGGGGATACTAGACTCGATTCACAATAGTGTTTTATTTTTCAGGCGCGTTTGTTTGCGTTCAATGTGGTTATAGGGTTTTACCCGAGGCAGGCTGTGCACTTAAATTGATGTTTGCCAAGGCTCCAACATTCTTTGCAGGCCGTTATTCCGGTGAATATCGGCGAAAATCTTAAACTTCTTCATCCGCCAGATCGCGTGCTCCACGCCGACGCGAAGACAGCAATGCCAACGATTATACGCCTTGTCTTCTTGCGATAGTTCCTTGTTTTTCGGCTTCTTAATCGGGAGTTCAAACCCCGTCCCCAGATACCCTAAATCACCTAAAACCATCATCTCGGGTGGCTTTTTGAGCCTGCTTTCATCAAAAATTCTCTTGTCATGCATTGAGCCTTTTTGCGCAGGGCCAATGGCGCGTTTTCTTCCCGTGCGCGAGAGGCGTTTATGCTCGGATTTGAGCCAAAGCGGATATGTTTCTTTGGCCAGCACCTCAAAATCGTGCAAACGAATGCCGCTAAGGCGAAAAAACAAGGTCGGTCGGCTCCGTAAAATTTTGAGTGTGTTCATGAAAAATCCTCCTGCATCAAAATTATACCTGAAAACTATACATTTCCCTAATTAAGAAGTGAGTCTTCTATAATATCACAGCGTGAAACCGAACACTAAATTTTGGAAATGTGCTTCCCGAGGTTCCTGCAAATTCCCCTTTGGGCCGTATGCGCACATCTGTTATGTTTTGATCTGCTCCATTTGTCCCGGGAATAGGAGTGTAAGTAAATGTTGCTCCATCATCGTTGGAGAATTCCACATCATCAGACGTATCTGACAGTCCTGAAAAATTATAAGCCAACATACTCGATGGGGTTCCGTCGGTAAATATTATCGGCCCGCTACCTATACCATCAATGTCACTGACAATTAAGGCCACATTTGGCGGTATTTTATCAGTGATAACAACGCTATCCTTATCGACTTGCACATTTCCAAAACTTTCTACCGCAATAGTATATTGCACTTTTGCTCCTGGTAAAGCGTAAGGGTTGGTGGCACCGTTTTGAGGATCGTCTAACAACATTACAGTCTTATCTGCCCTTACCTGTCCATTAAACTCCGCATGGAAAGATTGGGAAAATGCTATTATTCCAGCACGTTCGAAAGTATGGCCACGATCGGGATCAACTGCCCTATCTTCGTCAACAAGTAAGCCAATTTGTGTACCAGATTTTGAGCATCGCCGAAGCCACCCTCCCTCAACTCCGATCCTTGTATTTTTAGTCGCAACAACACGTGCATTTGCCCAGCTTATGCCGCTAAATGTCTGTAAGGTACACGTACCCCAACCTATTATTGTAGCTGGTGTTGTCCTAGAATCCCAACTGACAGTTTGGCTCGTAGTATCAGCGAAGCTTCCAGTGCGACCGCTTGGAAAGGCAATCCACCCAATATCTTCACTTACGACTATACCTGCTGCCGCTTCACTTCGTTCTAAAGCCATCTGAACATTAGTTGTCGTCGGGTTTTGAATAGCCATTGTTAGAAAGGGTTGGGAAAAGGAGGCAGGCGGCGTACCACTTTCACTGTTCATTGTTTGAATTTGAGCAAGAATAGTTGCATTTGAGGCAAATGTCGTTCCAAAAGATACCGTGTCCCATCCCTCGGCACTACCTGGTGATGTAAAAACAAGACCAGGTGTTATATTCGCCTGAATGTTTGTAGTCGCACGTATCCCAGCGGCTATAATCTCGCCGTTTGGCAAAGAATGGATGCCCGTTTCAATAGCAATATAATCAAACGTCATACTCGCATGAGGCCCATTGTCGTTTGGTGGTTCGACCACTGAAGCGTCAAAGCCAGTTAACGTTATATTCCGAACACGAATTGATGCGGGATCTGGACCCACATTTGTTGCTAAAACAACGACAACTGGAATGGTGTCAAAAGGTTGTTGGAATGTGATTGTTCTGAATGTGAAATTAACGTTTGAATCATTCGTGGTGGCTTGTCCAGCCTCTAAATGCCACGCGGTTGCAATGGGTGCAAATAAGCATGCAAAACCAACACCAACACCAAAACCAATAAAGGACAATAGATATCGTAAAAAAAAGTTCATATTTACACCTTACAATTTAAAGTATAATTATTATACTTGTTATAGGGTTTTGTCTAGGGTCAGGATTTATTAATTTTAAAGATTTCCATTTATACTCCCACTCCTCCATAACCCGAATAATTTCAAATGAAAAATTTCGGGTTATGGAGGAGTGGGAGTTTTGTTCTGAAAACCCCGTGTGCAAATTATTGGGACGTATTGGGCACTGCTGGGTGGTAGCGAGGCATAGCGGGATAGTTGAAATTTGAGCGGACTCTCGGTTTTCGTAGCCCCCATGGGGGATAATCGGAATGTGTGGACTCTCCATATTTGGCGTGGACTCTAAAAAATGATGTGCTGGGAATGACTTAGGGCGTTTTGGGCCATGCCCTTTATCTTGCCCTGACTAAACCCGCCCCTTTTGTCAACCCAAATTGGTCTTTTTCCAAACATACCATTTTCCTTTCATGTCTGCACATCTTCATTTTGCGCGCAGTATTGCGCTGTAATTTTTTGGCTTCCCAGACGGTTCATGCACTACTTCGTGCTCGATCATTTGTGACCCGCACATGCTGTTTTCAGAGGGGATGGACGTCCAGAAGCACTGCAAACACACTTAAATAATTCGTCATAATAATTACTCAGTGCCGGCAAGATAGCGGGATCATCCCTCCCGCGACCCCGTCTTGGAGCCATCCACTTTACGTGGAATTCGGAAGATTGTTGATTGTATTTTACTTAGTTTTCTGTCTCCATTCTCGTGGTTATTTGTCGTATTTACGCCGCGTTTAGCTCGTCGCGGCTCGCCTTAAACTCTGTTCCGTCCACCCACATTCGGTGTAATATTGTCGCTAGTTTGCGGGCAACGGCAACAATGGCGCGGCGCTTTCCAGCCCGCTTTTGTATGCTCATCCCCCAGGCTTTGAGCACCGACCAGCTCTGCACACGCGTGAGCATTGACTGGGCAGCTTCATAGAGAAGCGCGCGCATTTCAGGGTCGCCGCACTTGGATATTCGCCCGTCATAGTCCACCGTCCCCGATTGGTATCGCTTCGGTGTTAGGCCCAAATGCGCCCCGACCGTCTTTGATTTTGCAAACCTAGACGGGTCATCAATGGTTGTTTTAAAGGCAAGTGAAGTCACCGGGCCGACGCCTGGCACCGTCATAAACCGGCGGCAAACTTCATCTTCGCGCACCGTTTGCACAAGCAGTTTGTGGAACTTATTATGTTGCTCCAAAAGCGTATGCCTGACCGATAACATACTGGCCGTCATATCGCGCAGCATGGGGTCTTCATTCTCCAACTTCATCAACAAATCGCGCTCGAAATTTCCTCTGGTCGAACGGTTCATCTTAATGCCAAACACCTTGAGCGTCCCGCGAATGGCGTTTTCAATATCGATAAATTTACGCTTTAACATGCGGCGATTGGTCAACAATATCCGCAAACGGTGGCTGTTATCGCTCTTGACATGCACCTGTCTGAACCATCCTGTGCGCATCATATGGGCAAGTCCTCGCGCATCATTGCGATCCGTCTTGTTGCGCATCGCCCCAAGCGCGCTTGCCATATGGCGCGTCTCGACAACAATCGCCGGGAAGCCTAGCTTGATAAGTTCATTGCTCAGCCAAGGCGACAGGCTGCTGGCCTCAAATCCAACCCGTTCAATACGGCCAGCAAATGGCTTCAGTACAGGCGCAATTGCTTCTGGCTCCGTCATAACCGACACTTGTTTTAGCACCTTGCCGTCCTTATCAACTACGCAAACAGCCGTCTCTTCAAGTGATATATCCAATCCTACAAATACGTTCATAATGGTCTCCTCAATAATTTATGTGTGAACACATTCACTATACCAACCCACACTCCAGTCTCCACAATACTTAGCGAATCACACACGGCGGGTTTACCCAAGCACTACGCACACCACCTATATATGCCCTCTTTTTCCTAAGATTTTAGGCATGTGCGCAAAATAGGATTCACGCTAAATTCCAATAATTTCGTGTGCAATAAGGGTTTAAGCCGCAGGCGGGGAATAGGGCTGTACGGTCGTCTGTGGCCTTGCAAAGACGATTGCGGGGTCTAGGTGGGCGTTGTTTCAGCATCTTCCAATCTTTGTGGCCTGTAACGAGGGCAACGCGCTCTATCGAAAGCCCCGATTCAAACAATCGGCTTGTGGCTTCGTGGCGCAGGTCGTGGAAGTGCAGGTCTTGGATATCAAGCTCGCGGCAAGCGCGGCGAAAGGCTGTTCCTGCTGATCTTCCGTTGCATGGAAAGACGCGGCCTTGATTGTGAGAAAATGGCTTTTGCTCCTCAAGGATTTCCCAAGCGTCATATCCCGTTAAATCAATAAGAGGGACTCGCTGATCGTTACCATCTTTCTTGCGCGGGTCTTTGCGGTTGCGAACGGTCACGCATTTGGTGCGCGCATCAACATCGCTCCATTCGATATTGCATATCTCGCTTTGGCGCATGGCAGTCGCAAGTGCAAATTTGACAATGCGGTCAACAGGGATTTTCTGTTTGGCATTATTTTCAAAGTAAGTAATTAGGCTATCTATTTCGTCTTGGGTTGGGCGGCGGTTTCGCTCTTGGCTGCGGCCTATCAATCCAAGGCGGCGTAAAGCTACGCGGGCAAGGTCAAAACTTCCTCTTTGGAAATATCAATGCCGTGCACGGCGCTGGCGTGGGTGATAATGGTATGAATATAGCAAACATCTGCGGCAAGTGTTGCGGGGCCTGCTCCGTCTTTGGCGCGGCCTCGGCCAAACTCAATAATGCGTTCTCGTGTCATTTGTTCTAAGGGAAGTTTGCCAAGTTGTTTGCGTAGGGTTTTCAAAGAATATGCTTTGGAGCGGCGAAGGGGCTTGCGGACTTCTTTCATATCCGCAATATGTAAATCAATTAAATCACGGAAGCGGTAGGTCTTGTTATTTATGGGCGGATTTATAGGCTCCCCGCAATCGGCGCGGCGCTTTGCTTCTAAGGCCCAAGATTGAGCATCTGCTCGCCTAAGAAAGGTTTTTGAGACGTATTGTCTACGTCTTTTAATTTGCACGCGAAAGTTACCTGACATGAGTTTTAAAATAGTTGTCATAACGTGTGCGATTCCTGTGCAGTGCCAAAGTGATCTACAGGGAACTAGCGGGATATACCGAGTGCACACGGCGGTTTTATGTCTTTGAATTATAACAAAAAACTATGATAAATCAAGGGTTTACATTCGCCGTTGCACCAATGATGGATTGGACGGACAGGCATTGCCGGGTGTTTCACAGAATGCTCTCTCGGCTTGCGCTTCTCTATACGGAAATGGTGGTTGCGGATGCGGTCATACATGGGGATAGGGAGTATTTATTGGGGTTTGACGGGCGCGAACATCGGGTGGCTTTGCAAATTGGTGGCGCGGTACCAGACAAGCTAGCTTACGCTTCAAAGATTGGGGCTGATTTAGGGTATGATGAAATTAACCTTAATGTTGGCTGTCCGTCAACCCGGGTGCAATCGGGGCAATTTGGCGCAAGCCTTATGGCAAACCCAAAATTGGTCGCTGCGTGTTTTACGGCGATGCAAGAGGCCGTAAATATTCCCGTTACAATAAAATGCCGTATTGGCATTGATGCGCAAGTGCCGTACGAAACCCTGCCGAATTTTATTGAAACCGTAGGCGCGGCAGGCTGCAAAACATTTATCATTCACGCGCGCAAGGCCTGGCTGGACGGGTTAAGCCCCAAAGACAACCGCACCGTGCCCCCGCTTGACTATGAGTTGGTACGCACTATGAAAACAGCCTATCCTGATTTAGCCATCCACTTAAATGGCGGGCTTGAAACATTAGAGCAAGCTGGGGAAGTGTCTTCTGGGCTGGATGGCGTAATGTTTGGGCGGGGCGCTTATCATAATCCATGGTTACTAAGCCGCGTTGATGCAGAGATTTACGGCGCGGGTAAATATGTTTTTTCTCGTGATGATATTGCCGAGCAACTGATAGATTATGCGCGGCACGTAGAAACAACTCTTCTCTCGACGAAAGCTTTGCTGCGACATATTATGGGGCTTTACCATGGAGAAAGCGGGGCGCGGGTCTGGCGTAGACACCTAAGCGCGCCTATAAGAAATGAGAAGCCCTCCGAGAAAATCCGCGCGGCCCTTGGCGCACTACAAGCGGCCCGCATTGCTCATAAGGAAACGCAAGAACAAAAATGCTAGATTCTCAAATCATAATTTTAGCGCTAACATTGATGGCCGTTGGCGCGGCGGCTGGGTTTAGCGCTGGGTTGTTTGGCATTGGCGGCGGCGCGATTATTGTCCCCGCGCTTTATTATGCCTTTGGCAGGTTTGGTTATAGCCAAGATGTGATTATGCATGCCGCTGTGGCAACATCATCTGCAACAATTATTATTACGTCTGTGCGCTCGGCTAGCGGGCACAATAAACATGGGGCGGTGGATTGGACGCTTATTTGGCCTGGCAATAGAGCGCGCGATATCGCGCGAAGTTGGGGTATTTGGATTGGTATAGGGTCATTATTTGCAGCGATGCTGATAGCGCGCTATCTGTCTGGGAGCATGCTTACTCTCGTTTTTGGTGTTATGGCTAGCATAATATCTTTGCAACTTATTTTTGGACGGCCAGATTGGCAGCTTGCAAAACAAGTACCAAACGGCGGCCTTATTGTCCCAAGTGTTGGCGTAGTGGTCGGAAGTTTGTCGGCGTTGATGGGCATTGGCGGCGGCGCTTTTTGTGTTACTTTGATGGTTTTATGTGGCAAAAATATTCACAGGGCGATTGGCACCGCATCAGCTATTGGTTTGTTTATCAGCCTGCCTGCGACGCTCGGCTTTGTTGTAAGCGGATTAGGCGTGGCAGGCAGGCCTGCATACTCGCTTGGTTATGTCAATCTTTTGGGCTTAGTTTTCATCGCAGGTATGAGTTTTTTGTTTATTCCATTGGGTGTGAAGACAGCGCATAAAACCAGCCAAAAATATATGCGGATAATATTTGGATTATGTTTGTTTATCGTCGCTGTGAACATGATCCGAAAGGTGATTATGGGCTAGCGCCGCAGTGTCAGCATATATTTACTGGCCTCAACTTTTTGCAACTCCCCCAAATAACTCATACCAAGCAGTGACTGGGTTAGGCCTTTGGGAATGATAACGGCCTCTACATTTTTGACCGTGACTTGCCCAACCGATATATATTTAAGCTCGGCCCGCGCGCCCATGATTTGTCCAGCTGCCGTATTCATTGGTACATCATAGGTTAGCCTATTTGGCCGAAGGCCTGCTTTGCGTGCATCTTGCGGCGTTAACGCCACAATGCTGGCGCCAGTATCGACAAGAAATTTAATGCGCGCCGAATTAACTTTCGCATCTGCCCAAAAATGACCATCAGCTTGTTTTTTTAATCTTGCCACAGAGCCAACGTGCCGCACGCTCGGATTTGGAACGGGTTTTGCAGTTTCCTCATAAGCAAGATTGTGTGCTAGGCTTTTGTGAGTTTGGGGTTTTTCCATGCCAAGATATTGATTAATTTGCGTGCGTTTGGTAAACCCATAAAGGCTCGCACCAATTAAGAGGCAAAATAACACACCATTACGTAGTAAAGTATTTCCCATAGGGCATCCTATAATAATTTTCTTACATTTTAATAAAGACATTTAAAAAATAAGATATTAAAAATTTAATTGAAACGGCGCGCCGTATATGTTCACATTACGGTTTAGCTTAAGGGTCAATATATGCAAGGCAGTCCAGTAAAACCATTTGACGATATGAGAGCTTTGATAGGTGCTATGCCAATTGCCGATACCAAGAGTGTGGCGAAAACGCAGGATAGGCTTGAGAAGGCTCTGGGCGGGCTACAGCCTTTGGGACGGCTTAGCCGTGGTGTTGCATGGCTAGCAGGCTGGCAAGAGAAAAAATTTCCGCAAATAAACAAACCCCTTGTTGCTGTTTTTATGGCAACACACGGCGTTGCCGTTGATATAATCGGCGGTGATTTGAATGCTCGCGCTCAAAAGCGACTGAAGATGTTATCCGAAGGCAGCGCAGCAGTGCGGGGTATTGCGGCGGCGCAGGGCGCGGCGTTTAAAGTTTACGAAATGGGATTAAGTGAGCCTTGCGCCGATATGCGCACGCAGCCCTCATTGTCTGAACGCGAATGCGCTGCGGCTATAGCTTTTGGTATGGAAACGCTTGCAGAAGGTGCCGATATCATTGCGCTTGGGTGCGCGGGTGTTGGCAGTGCAGCAGCAGCAGCGGGCATTGCGCGCGGACTTTATGGCGGCACGGCCTCTTATTGGGCTGGTGGTCATGATGCACATGCTGCGCTCAGAACTAAGGCTGTAGAAACGGCAGCTAAGTTACACAAAAATGTATTAGGGGATCCGCTGGAAGTGTTACGGCATTTTGGCGGTCGCGATATAGCGGGTATGGTCGGCACGATTATTGCGGCTGGCCACCAAAAAACTCCAATTTTACTCGATGGGTTTGTTGTTTGTGCTGCTGCGGCGATTGTACACGGCATTAATAAAGATGGCCTTAGTCATTGTATGGCAGCGCATCTAAGCGCGGAACCTGCTCATGGAGCCTTGCTTGATAGGATTAACAAAAAACCGCTTTTGGATTACGCAATTGGCGTTGGTGATGGGAGCGGCGCTGCCTTGGCTCTTGGGGCTTTAAAAGCAGCGACTGCGGGCGCATTAACAGTGTAGAAAACAGTGTAGAAAAAATATTCTTATATTTTAGTATTACCGCAGTTATTTTTCTAAATTTATAAATTATAGCAAGTTTTTTCCCTGCAATTTTGCGTATTGTGTGAAAGAATTTTCTTGGCAGTGACTCTTATTTGCCGCATTTTGACACTTTGGAGATATGTCCCATGTCTATTTTTGAAAACGCTTCTTTTGATAATCATGAGAGCGTACATGCATTTTTTGATCCAAAGACAAAGCTAAGAGCTTTCATTGCTGTGCACTCAACCTATTTAGGGCCGTCGGCGGGTGGGTGTAGACTTTGGTCTTATGACGTATCTGACGATGCGCTTACGGACGTGCTTAGGCTGTCGCGCGGGATGAGCTATAAAAACGCTATGGCAGGTCTTAACCTTGGCGGCGGCAAAGCGGTGGTAATGCGCCCAGAAGGTCCAGAAGGTAAGGAAGATGGTAATTTTGACAGAGACGCACTCTTCACATCCTTTGGGCGGGCTTTAGATAATCTAAATGGCCACTATTATACGGCTGAAGACGTGGGTATGTCCCCTGATGATATGCGCGTTATTCGCGCGCAAACCAAATATGTTGCAGGCCTTGACGAGGGGGAGGCGGCTTCAGGTGATCCGTCCCCAGTGACGGCCGATGGTGTTTTTCGCTCCATTGTATTGGCGGTGCGCAAAAAAATGGGCTGTGGTGTCGAAGGGCTTAGTGTCGCGGTTCAAGGTCTTGGCCATGTTGGTTATGATGTTTGTGCACGGCTGCATGGCGCCGGAGCAAACTTAATTGTGACGGATATAAACCAATATGTGCTTAAGAAGGCTCGCGAGCAATTTGGCGCGAAAGTTGTTGATTTAGACGCGATATATGATGCAGACGTTGATATTTTCTCGCCGTGCGCATTAGGCGCAATCCTTAACCAGGAAACTTTGCCAAGGATCAATGCGAAAATCATAGCAGGGGCTGCTAATAATCAACTTTCTGTACCCGCGATCGGGCAAAAATTACAAGAAAAAGGCATTTTATACTGCCCGGATTATGTGGTGAATGCTGGCGGAATTATCAATATAGCGGGTGAAATTGAAGGTAATTACAGCAAGGCTTGGGTTGAAGAGAAACTATCAGGCGTGCAAAAAACACTGGAAGACATACTTGATTTGTCCGCCAGAACAGGGCGCACTGCGGACGTTATTGCCGATGAAATGGCGCAGGCTAGAATTGGTCGATAGCTTTTCTAGAATACGTTATTTGAAATATTGACACAAAGTTCCAACGATGGCTTTGCCAATCTCGCCTTTGGCGCTGTAATAAACGGTTTGTGCTGCGCGGCGCGAAGTTACCAATCCGCTAGAGCGCATACGCGAGAGGTGTTGAGATACGGCAGGCAAGCGCATTTTTACTGCGTCAGCTAACGTATTTACCGATTTCTCTCCGTCCATTAGCTGGCACATCAGCATGATACGAGTTTCATTAGAGAGCGCTTTAAGCACATCAGCCGCATCAGCCGCATTAGCAGACATTTGCTTGGTTACGGATGGTTTGGATTGATTACTTATAGCTTTCCCCTTTCACAATGTCTGTACCTGCCGCATCAAACACCCAATCAGGCCCGCGCACAGCTACATAAATAGCGGGAATAACCAATACAGTTAGCACTGTGGAGGAGAGCAAGCCAAACAGTAATGATATAGCAAGGCCTTGGAAAATAGGGTCACTTAAGATGACAACCGCGCCTATCATTGCGGCAAGCGCTGTGAGCAATATGGGTTTGAAACGGATCATGCCTGCTTCGATAAGAACATCCTTAAGTTTGTGCCCATCACCTTGTCGATTGCGAACAAAATCAACTAGCAATATAGAGTTTCTAACAATAATACCAGCAAGGGAAATAAACCCGATCATAGAAGTGGCAGAGAACGGCGCACCGAACAGCCAATGGCCAAACATGATGCCGATCAGGGTAAGCGGCACAGGCGCGAGTATAACCAGTGGTAATTTGAAAGAGCCAAATTGCGCAACAACTAAAATGAAAATACCCACCAAAGCTATGCCAAAAGCTATGCCCATATCGCGGAAGGTGACAAAAGTGATTTCCCACTCCCCGTCCCATAGTAATGTGGTCTTTGTTTCGTCTTCTGGTTGACCTGCCATGCGGATAACTGGTGCATCCAGCCCATGAGCCGCCCAGTCATAGGCATCTATTTTCTTTTGAATTTCAAACATGCCATAAATAGGCGCTTCAAAACGGCCAGCAAGTTCCCCTTGCACCATGTCGACAAAATGTCCGTCGCGCCTAAAGATTATTGGCGAGCCTTCCTTGGAGTTGATATTGACCACGGCACCAAGATCGATAGGATCCGATGTAATGCCCGCAAGGCGGCGGGGCACAGGAATGGATGCCATTTTTTGTGACCAAATTTTTTCAGAACGCGGGAAGGTAACACGAATGTCGAGCGGGTTACGGCCTTCCCCGCGCGGGCTTGCTCCGATAGTTTTTCCGCCAAAACTAATGGCGATTGTATCTAAAATATCTTGCTGTAGCACACCATAATCGGCAGCGCTTGGCGCGTCAATCGACACGACAAGGCGCGGGCGCGATTCGCCAATGCTATCATCAACATCAACAATATAATCCGTTTCCTCAAACAGGGTTTTTACAATGGCGGCAGTTTTACGCCTTGTGATCGGGTCGGGAGCATAAATTTCGGCCAGCAGTGTTGAGATAACGGGCGGGCCAGGGGGGACTTCAACCACTTTCACATTAGCCCCTTTACTAAGGTGCGCCATTTTAATGCGCTCACGAATATCCAGTGCGATTGCATGGGATGTGCGTTTACGGTGACTTTTTTCAGAGAGGTTGATTTGTAAATCCCCTTGCTCGGGGGATTGGCGCAAGAAATAATGACGGACAAGGCCGTTAAAATTAATCGGCGCAGCCGTGCCCGCATAGGCCTGAATATCTTCTATTTCTTCTATTTCGCGTATTGCATCTGCCAAGGTGAACAGGGCGCGTTCTGTATCTTCCAAGGCCGCACCTTCAGGCAGATCAACAACAATTTGCATTTCGGATTTGTTATCAAATGGCAAAAGTTTCACGCGCACAGTTTTAGTTGCGAATAGTGTCATGGATAACAAGGTTAAAAGGCCAATGAGAATGAGGAAAATCCAAGAGCGTTTTCGCGTTTTGATAATCGGCGATACGGCCTTGGCGTAAAACTCGCCGAGCTTCCCAGCGCCGTCATGGGTGTGTGCTTTCATCTTAACTTTAGGCGCCAGTTTCATTATTAGCCACGGGGCAATGATAACGGCAACAAAAAACGAAAATATCATAGCAGCGGATGCGATGGCAGGAATAGGCGCCATATAAGGCCCCATAAGGCCTGATACAAACGTCATGGGCATGAGCGCGCAAATTACAGTTAGCGTTGCTATAATGGTTGGATTGCCAACTTCGGACACAGCATTAATGGCTGCTTCAGTTTGGTTGTTCTTACCATGCAGGCCCCAATGGCGGGCTATATTTTCAATGATAACAATGGCATCATCCACCAAAATACCGATGGAAAATATCAGTGCAAACAGGCTCACGCGGTTAATCGTAAAGCCCATCATATAAGAAGCGAATATTGTCAAAAGAATGGTTGTCGGGATCACAATAAGTGTCACAAGAGCTTCGCGCTGTCCGATCATAAGCGCGATTAAAACAACAATAGAAATAGTCGCAAGGCCAAGATGAAATAAAAGTTCATTGGCTTTATGATTGGCAGTTTCGCCATAATTTCTGGTTACATGAACATTAAGACCATCGGGGATGAGGCTCCCTTTGAGGGTTTCTAATTTAGAAAGAATTTGTTCAGATACTTTCACAGCATTGGCACCTGGTCTTTTGGCGAGAGCGAGCGTAACTGCAGGGGCTGTATGCCAAAGGCCGCCCTTGCGCTCTAATGACCAAGCCCGCGCTTCGGTATCGCGTCCAATAACAGATATTTTGGTAATATCAGACACATAAACTTGCCGCCCGCCTGCGCCGCGCACTTTAAGCTTCTCGATATCCGTTGGTGATTTTATAGTGTCGCCAGCCTGTAGTACATAGGCCTTGCCATCCACTTTGGAAATTCCTGCTGGGAAAGCGTTGGCCGCGCCGCGCAAGGTTTGCACAAGCGTTTGCAAAGAAACGCCATAGGCAGCCAGCGCATTAACATCAGGTTCAACGCGAATTTCAAGTGCCCGCCCGCCAATGATTGTCGAGAGGCCAATATTATCAATTTTCGTAAGCTCCGCTTGTAGCTCGCTGGCGATCATACGCAAAGACGTATCGTTCCATATATTATTAGTGTAATCCTCTGGTATTAAGGTCAGAGTAACAATCGGGACATCATTAATACCGCGCCCGATAACTTGCGGGACTGGGATATTGGGCGGAATGCGGTTAATATTAGCATTGATTTTTTCGTGAATACGCAAGATGGCATCATCAGCGTCCGTGCCCACATTAAAACGTGCCGTGACCAGCGCCCCATCATCTTGCGCAATACTATAAACATGTTCGACCTCGGGAATGGCTTTGAAAATTTCTTCTAAGGGTTTGGAAACTTGCTCGACCACATCGGTGGCGGACAGGCCAGGCGCCGCGATGCGCACATCAACCAAAGGCACAGAGATTTGCGGCTCTTCCTCACGCGCAATATTCATAAGTGCCATAAGACCCAAGGCCAACGCTACCAGCAAAAGCAGGGGCGTTAACGAAGAGCGGATTGTCGCCCGGGTAAGCGAACCAGAAATATCTTTTTTTGCTCTTACTTTTTGAACTGCCATGCCCTTAACCCTCTGGTAGTTCAATAACATCGCCGCTATGGAGGCCCGCTAGAACTTCAACAAAACCTTCACTATCCGCTTTTGGATTAGCCAGCGTTACAGGCGCATCAATACGGCGCTCGCCGACATGTACGCGTATGAAATCAATGCCATATCGGGTTGTGATATACACTTTGGGGATACGCAATGCACGGCGCTGGCCAACAGGCACAAGCACATCAATCCTCTCGCCCACCAAGGCTTCAAGCCCGCCTTGGACAATGGCATCTGCGATCACAGAACCTTGGCTAAGTTCAGGGTAAATTTTAGAAATTGTCGCATATTTAATATCATTGCCGCGCGAAGGCTGGAGAAGCTGTAAGGACTCGCCTTGTTTTATTTGGCTTGCGTGGCGCTCAGGCAGTGACAAGCGCACCACGCCTTCTAAGGTTGCGAGGTGCGCAATAATCTCGCCCGGGAGGACGATGGAACCTTTTACAACACTCACTTTGGTAACGCGCGCATTTGTTGGGGCTAAAATTTTCCCTTTGGAGCGCCTAGAGGTTAGAGTCGCGCGCTGCGCCTTCACGCTGGCGAGTTGTTTCTCTGTCACTGTAACCGCAGTGCGGGCTGCATCAAGTTTAGCGGTCGAGTAAAAACCTTTCTTTTGTAATTTCTGTGCGCGTTTAAAATCTTGGCGAAGCTGGGTTAGTTGACCCTCAATACCAGCAATATTTGCATCAAGGGCTGCAATTTGCGGATTAAGACTCTCATCTAAAACGGTGGCAAGTACCTGGCCTTTCTTTACAACGCTGCCTTCGTCAATATTAAGGCGAGTGATCACACCAGGGAGTCGCGAGCGAGCCGTTAGAGTATCGCTGGATTCCAGGCGAGCAACCACTGTACGGAAGTCCGTAATAATTTCTTCTGATACTACAAGAGTGGTATCAGTTTGTGCATTGGCTGTTGGTGGCGTTAAGAACGCGGCAATAATGGTTGATATCGTTATGAACCTAGATATTAGTTGTAGCATTTTCTTACTTTCAAAAAATTACACCCTTACGTGTTTAACTTGGACTTTTACGTGTTTAACTTGGACTTTTACGTGTTTGACTTGGACTTTGTTTTTGTGAATAATAGCATTTTTGTGAATAATAGCGCCCTATCTTGCTACAGTATCAGGAATAGGCTAGGTTAATATATCACACTTATATCATATTGCGTAATTGCGCAATAACGAAATATAAAAATTAGACGTCAAAATGACGCAATGAAATATAAAAATTAGACGTCATAATGACGCAGGGTAAAAGGAACGATAATGGCAAGAATAATAATCTTAGGTGCAGGGCTTGGCGGGGTAGGCTGTGCCTATGAAATGAAAGAAAAAGCACGCCGCGAAGACGAAGTTATCGTTATTAATGATATCGACTATTACCAGTTTTTACCATCAAACCCTTGGGTGTTGGTGGGGTGGCGTACGCGTGATAAGATAACTATCGATTTAAAAGCACCCATGAAGCGCAAAGGCATTGAGTTTATTGTCGATGCTGCAATAAAACTTGACCCAGATGCGAAAACGATTACTTGCCAAAGTGGGCGCACGGTTGAATATGATTATCTTATCATAGCGACTGGGCCAACATTGGCTTATGGCGCGATTGAAGGCCTTGGACCAAAGCACAACACTCACAGTGTTTGTCATATTGACCATGCGGAAATGGCTTATGATGCGTTTGAAGAGTTTTGCAAAAACCCAGGTCATATTATTGTAGGTGCTGTGCAAGGGGCGTCTTGTTATGGCCCTGCTTACGAAACGGCGATGATTATCGACACCGAGCTTAAGCGCCGTAAAATCCGTGACAAAGTCAAAATGACCTTTGTAACGGCGGAGCCATATATTGGGCATTTGGGGTTAGACGGAGTTGGTGATACCAAAGGCTTACTCGAGTCTGAAATGCGTGATCGGCATATTAACTGGATTACAAATGCCAAAGTGACCAAAGTCACCAAAGATAAAATGTATATCGACGAGATGGAAACCGTTGATAAAGTCAAGAAAAAGCACGAACTTGAAAACACTTACTCAATGATGCTCCCATCCTTTAAAGGCATTGATGCTCTGCAAGGGCTTGATGGCCTTGTCAATCCAGGCGGCTTTGTTTTCGTTAATAAGAACCAGTATAACGAAAAATATAACGAGATTTATGCTATTGGTGTTTGTATTGCAATTCCGCCAATGGGAAATTCTCTTGTGCCAGTTGGCGTGCCAAAAACCGGATATATGATCGAGTCAATGGCCAATGCTACTACGGATAATATTGCGGCAGTTCTTCGGGGCGACTCGCCTGATGCGCAAGCGACATGGAATGCGATTTGCCTTGCTGATTTTGGTGATGGGGGGGTTGCTTTTATTGCCAAGCCGCAAATTCCGCCGCGCAATGTCAACAAAGCCTTTAAGGGCAAATTGGTGCATGTTGGAAAAGTTGCTTTTGAGAAAGTATTTTTAAGTCGCCTGAAGCGCGGTAAATCATCATCCGCGTTTGAGTTTGTCGCGACTACGATATTAAAGGTCGCTAAGATCAAGAAGTAAGTTTATGTGTGTGGAAAAACTCTAAAATAGCTGGGGAAATACAGCCCTTTTTTATTTCGTGTGCTATATAGTATAAGCGAATATATTAAAGGGGATAAAATGGCTCATGAGCATTCTTTTGCAGAACGCCTGAAAGTAAATCTATACACGCTTTACCAGGGTCAAGGCCCGATGGCCGTTCGGTTTAGCTATTGGATGCTTGCATTTGATATAATCACGATACTCTTTTTCATTATCACCTCAGCGCTCTCTGAATTGCGCTGGTTTATTATTGTAGATGTGTTTATCGGGGTTGTTGTTTTTCTCGATTTCTTAGCCCGCCTTTGGCTAGCGCGGCGCAAGATTCGTTATCTTACGCGGATGACAACGATTGCAGATGTTATTGTTATCGTTACGCTGTTACTGCCAGCATTTTTGGATAATTTCATATTTCTGCGCGTACTCAGAGCTTTGCGTTTACTACGCTCTTATCATGTTTTGAAAGATTTACGAAAGCGCTTTAAGTTCTTTGGTCAGCGCGAAGAAGTCGTTGTGAACATTTTAAACCTGCTGGTATTTTTGTTTATTATCACGGCCTTTGTTTATGTTTTGCAAAAGGATATTAACCCAGGCATCAATAATTATATTGATGCGCTTTATTTTACCGTAGCAACGCTTACCACAACGGGTTTTGGCGATGTAACCCTGCAAGGTCAGAGCGGGCATTTGCTAGCTGTGGTTATGATGGTGGTTGGGATTACTTTATTTTTGCGTCTGGTACAGTCAATTTTCAAGCCCGCAAAAGTAAAGTATAAATGCCAAACTTGCGGTCTTAACCGTCATGATATGGACGCTGTGCATTGCAAGCATTGCGGGGAGACGTTGGCCATAGAAACCGGGGGGGCTTAACGCAATCCCAATCTTAATTGTCCATACACCTAGCCAATTATATTTTCCATATCATGATTGACTGTAAGCGCATAAATATGTTGCACCATAGAAATTTTGTCTTTGAACATTTCAGGTTCACCCTCATGCCAATGTTCTATCTCGCACCAAGATCCAAACAGCGCTTCGACTTCATCGCCGTTCACGCTAAAGGGAGGGCCATCCATTTGGCTTTGATCATATTCTAATGTTATCAGCAAAATTCTTGCGCCAGTATCTAGTAGAGACTTTAAATGCTCGGCGTAATTCTTTCGCATGTCTTTGGGCAAAGCGACAAGAGCAGCGCGGTCATAAACTGCGGCAATATTACGCATACCAACACTAGGGCCTGTATTGAAATAATCGCCAACAAGGAGCGAAAATCCGTTGCCCACATAATTGATGAAGTTCTCCACTGCTAGGGCGTGAAAACGCATTTTGTTTTCAGAAGCAAAATCTTTTATGGCCAGTTCACACAACTCTACGCCAAAAACACTATGACCGTATTCGCGTAAATATAGCATATCTTTGGATTTACCGCATAAGGGAACAAAAACCGTACTTTTTCGACTTAACCTTAAGTTAGGCCAAAACTTCGCTAGCGCAGGGTTGCACTCATCTCGATGAAATCCGATCTCGCCAGATTGCCATTTATTTTGCCAAAATTTATTATCTGTCATTTGTGTAATGTTATTCTTCTCTTGGAATGATTTGTGCTTCGTATATCGTCTTGGTATTAATTTGTCGAGGAATTTCTTAAGAGATTACTACTAAGACAGACTAAGCGTTAATGCTGTGATGTGCGGGCTTGCTTGTTTTGATTACCGCGTTTTTTATACCCGCCTTTATGCTTGCCTCGATGGCTACTTTGCGCGCCCCGCCCTTTATAAGGTTTTCCTTTCAAAGGTTTCGTGAGAACGTCAAATATAAGCCCGCCTTGCACGGGTGTGGCTTCCAGCAATTTTATATTTACCCGCTGCCCGAATTTATAGGTTCCGCCTGTGTCTGATCCGATGAGAGATTTTGATTTTTCATTGAAGAAAAACCGTTCAAGGCCAAGATTGCGCGCGGGGGCAAAGCCGTCTGCGCCTGTCTCGTCCAGCATAATAAACAGGCCAGCCCTGGTCACGCCTGTTATGCGGCCTGAAAATTGGGCTCCGAGTTTGTCTTGCAAGAACGTGGCGACATAGCGGTCTTTGGCATCGCGCTCAGCCGCCATAGCTTGGCGCTCTGTTTTTGAAATATGCTCGGATATTTCCTTAAGGCGCAATAATTCTTTATCGCTAGCCCCGTCCTCTCCCCCGTCTTCTCCAAGGCCAAATGTTCTGATCAAAGCTCGGTGTACAATCAGATCAGCATAGCGGCGAATAGGTGATGTAAAGTGGGTGTAGTGATTGAGGTTTAGACCAAAGTGCCCAGCGTTTTTAGGGGTGTAATAGGCCTTCATCTGTGTGCGCAAAATTGCCATACTCACGGTTTCCTCCAAATCGTTTTTGCGCGCACTGTCTAAAAGGCGGTTAAAGCGCTTGGGCGTTGGCCGCTCTCCTAGCGACCATTTCATGTTAATCGCAGGGAGGAAATCTGCAAGCCCTTGCAATTTTTCGTGCTCTGGGCTCTCGTGTACCCGAAAAATCATATGGGCGTTTTTGGCGTCCAGTGCCTGCGCGGCGCACACATTGGCCTGTATCATAAATTCTTCGACCAACTTATGGGCATCATAGCGCTCGCACACAGCAATGCTTATAACCTGGCTCTTGTTA
Source organism: Robiginitomaculum sp. (assembly GCA_965224735.1). GTDB lineage: Bacteria > Pseudomonadota > Alphaproteobacteria > Caulobacterales > Maricaulaceae > Robiginitomaculum_A. Next base: position 1,252,695 of record OZ245059.1, read on the forward strand.
TCAAGCTTCACCCGCCGCTCTGGCATTTCAATTTCTAAAGGCGCGCGCCGATTGCGAGCCTGCTGAAGCGTTTTATAGGCGGCGAATATATCGGCTAAAATATCCTTTACGGGCATGGCGGCGCTATCAGGTTTGCCCATAAATGCGCTTTGAGCATTGGCATAGCTCAAGCGCGCTTTAGAGCGCATAAGCCCCCTTGTAAATTTGTGGGATTTCTTAGTGCCATCACTTCCAAACACCATGCGTACAGCGAGGCAAGCGCGGTCTTCATTGGGGCGCAAGGAACACATGTCAGCGCTTAGCTCCTCGGGCAGCATAGGTTCGACCCGGTCAGGCAGATAGACGGAATTTCCGCGTTTAAACGCACCTTTATCAAGGGCACTGCCAGGCAATACATAGGCGCTTACATCTGCAATGGCGACCCAGACAATATGGCCGCCTTTGTTTTTCGGGCTCTCATCGGGTTGCGCGAAAATAGCGTCATCGAAATCTTTTGCATCAACAGGGTCTATGGTTAGCACTGGCAAATGGCGTAAATCCTTGCGGTATTCATCAAGTTTTGGCAGTTTTCCTGCCTTGGCCTGAGTAATCTCGTCTTTGCTAAAACCGATAGGGATATTGTGCTCATACAGTGATATCAGTGAGGCCGCGCGCGGGCCATCGGCGCGGCCCAAGCTCTCAACAATGCGGGCTATGCGACTACCCTTATGGCGCGCATTGGTAAGTTCAAACAAGACCAGCTCTTGATCCACGAGCTGGCTTTCAGGTTTTGGGACATGGTCATAGCGCGAGCCTTTGCGCACGGGCCGAATGAGCCAGCCGCGTTTGCCCTTAACAACAACGCCCAGTTCTGTGCGCGGGCTTGCGCCGAGTTTTTTAAGTATTTCTGCCTGATACTCGCCATTTTTTTTTCTGATTTTACACAGTGCGCGATCCTTTATACCCAAAGTAGCGCCTGATTTATTTTTATGTTTTGGTTCAAAAACAAGAATTTTTGGCCCTTTACCTTTGCCATCCCAGCGGGCAGGGAAGCCGATCAAATCACCATGGGTGTCAATATGGTCAATGCGCACCACCATAACATCGGGCAGGGTGCCGGCCATTGTATAGGTGCGCTTGTCAGTTCTAATTAACGTACCATCTTGAGTAAGCTCTTGGAGTAAAATGCGCATCTGGCGCCTCGCGTCCCCCGAGAGACCCAAGGCGCGCGCAAGGGCGCGTTTGGTAAGCGTGCCTGGGCTCTGGCGAACCGCTTCTAAAACATGTTCGCGATTAATCTTCATACTGCCTAACTAGGTTTCTTTTTTGCTATTTTCTTTTTTACTGTTTTCTTTTTTGCTGTTTTCTTTTTTTTTGCTGCGGGTTTTTTTTTGGAACCTTTTGCGATTTTAGCAGCGATATATTCAAGCGCCATTTCTTTTGTTACATCTTGTGGGTCAATATTTTTCGGGATGGTTGCATTAATTTTTGCATATTTGATATACGGTCCATAGCGTCCAGACATAACGTTAATCGGCTTGTCGTCATCAGGATGGTTGCCAAGTTCCTTAAGGGCATTGCCGCCGCGTCCACCGCCTTTGGCTCGCTTTTCGGCCAGCAATATAACGGCGCGGTTAAGGCCAATTTCAAACACTTCCTCAACGTCTTGCATATTGGCATAGGTGCCTGCGTGCAAAATATAGGGGCCAAAACGGCCAAGGGAAGCTTTGATCATTTTTCCGTCTTCAGGATGCTCGCCCACATCACGCGGTAGCAAGAGCAGCCGCAGGGCTTTATCAAGGTCTATAGAATCGTATGGCCATGTTTTCGGCAGACCCGTCCGCTTTGGTTTTTTGTCTTCGCCAAGCTGCACATAAGGACCATAGCGGCCGTTTTTAAGCCAGACATCAAGGCCGCTATCAGGGTCTTGGCCCAGAACTTGGTCTTGTTGGTTATCATCTTTACCATCGCTTTGGCCAAAGGGGCGTGTATGTTTACATTCAGGATAGTTTTCACAGCCAACAAAAGCCCCAAAACGGCTTACTTTGAGACTCAGGGACCCCGTTTCACATGCAGGGCATTTGCGCGCGTTGCTACCGTCTTCTTTTTCAGGGAATATCATCGGGCCTAGGGCAATATTAAGAGCATCCAAGACTTGTGATACGCGCAAATCTTTGGTGCCGTCTACATGATCGGAGAAACTCTTCCAAAAATCAGATAAAAGTGTTTTCCACCCAAGTTTACCATCCGAGACTAAATCAAGGCGCTGTTCTAGCTCGGCAGTGTATTCATATTGTACATATTTGGCGAAAAACTCTTCGAGGAACGAGACAACGAGCCGTCCTTTATCATCAGGAACAAAACGGCGTTTATCAAGCGTTACATAATTTCTATCTTGCAACACTTTCATAATGGAGGCGTAGGTCGAGGGGCGGCCAATGCCAAGCTCTTCCATACGTTTAACCAATGAGGCTTCACCAAAACGGGGCGGAGGCTGCGTGAAATGCTGTTCTGCATCCACTTTTTCAGCAACCACCATGTCGCCCGCCTTTACAGCGGGAAGGCGCACATTGTCTCCGTTCTCATCTTTTTTGGCATCTTGGTATAAGGTTAAAAATCCATCGAACCGTACAACCGTCCCCGATGCACGCAGGCCAACAGTTTTTGCTTTGTCCTGGATCAATATGGTTGTGCGCTCTAGCTGCGCCGTTGCCATTTGACTTGCCATGGCGCGGTTCCAAATGAGGCGGTAAAGTTTTTCCTGATCACCCGAGAGATTAACGCTCGCAGGAGCACGGCTAAAGCTGGTTGGGCGAATGGCTTCATGAGCCTCTTGCGCGTTTTTGGCTTTAGTTTTGTAAATGCGCTGCGCGCCTGGGACGTATTTTTCGCCAAAACTATTACCGATAACGCTGCGCGCCTGGCTGATCGCTTCGCCGACCATAGATACGCCATCGGTTCGCATATAGGTGATAAGGCCAACGGTTTCTCCGCCAATATCAATGCCTTCATAAAGTTTTTGTGCGGTTTGCATGGTGCGAGTAGCGGAAAACCCAAGCCGGCTCGATGCGTCTTGCTGTAAGGTTGATGTTGTAAAGGGCGGCGGCGGATTGCGTTTAACGGGTTTTGCTGTGACCGAGGCTATAGATAAAGACGCGGCTTTGACTTTATCACGAGCGCCGTGCGCCAGTTTTTCAGTGTTCAGGCTAAACTTTTTAAGCTTTTCCCCATCAAGCTCAATAAGTTTTGCTGGGAAGCTTTTGCCTTTAGTTGACACAATGTCTGCATCGATTGTCCAGTATTCTTCTGAAATAAATTTTTCAATTTTGGTCTCGCGCTCGCAAATCAGGCGAAGGGAAACAGATTGTACCCGCCCCGCAGAACGCGCCCCTGGTAATTTGCGCCAAAGGACTGGCGAGAGGGTAAAGCCAACAAGATAATCAAGCGCGCGGCGCGCAAGATATGCGTTGACAAGTTCCATATCAAGTTCGCGCGGCGCATTAATAGCGTCCGTTACAGATTTTTTGGTGATGGCATTGAACACAACGCGTTCAATTTTTTTATCTTTCAGCGCTTTTTTCTTGTTCAGCACTTCAAGTAAATGCCAGGAAATCGCTTCTCCTTCTCTATCGGGGTCAGTCGCGAGGATAAGCTTGTCGGAGGTCTTGAGCGCGTTGACAATATCGGTTATACGTTTTTTAGATTTTGTATCGACAACCCAATCCATAGCAAAATCTTCGTCAGGACGCACGGAACCTGTCTTTGAGGGTAAATCGCGCACATGGCCAAAACTAGCGAGAACTTTATAGCCCTTGCCTAGATATTTTTCGATGGTTTTAGCTTTCGCTGGAGATTCAACAATTACAATATTCATAAGATCACCACAAATATGCTCTCTATTCTCGCGAGGGCGGAGATAAATTTTGGCGATAACTGAGGGAAACGCACTTGTTTGTCAACACAGGTAATGTAAAAATGACTACAAAATTAGATGTAAAAAATATCTTTACACTTAATAAGTTTATCAATAAGATGTTATTCATATGCAGTTAGGAGAGATAGTGTGTGTACAAAAACAAAGAAAAACGTGGGATCTGAAGTCGTACAGTGCCAAATTCCACCAGATGCGGCGCGGAGCTATATTACAGATATTCTAGGCGAGCTTTGTCAGGTGGCGGAAGTGACAGGGCAAAAGGATTTATTATCTTTTCTCATTGTGGCGCGGCACGCGGCTCAGTTTTCTAAAAACGAAATGAGCTCTATACGTTAAGAGATATACGGCCATCGCCTTCGACAAATATTGCGCCTGAAAGCTCAAGCTCCATGAGAGCCGAAGCGGCAATCGGGTATGGGAGATGGCTCTGGCGAATAATTTCATCTCGCTGGGTTGGCGTCGGCGAGCATAGAGAGAGCAAAACGTCCCGGGCAACGTCCACGTCATTTTGCACAGCGTCCCAATCAATATCGGGGAAAGTGTATTTCTCCCTACCTTCCTCTACATAAGGTGCGCGAATATTTTCTAGGACATTTATAATGTCTTCAGAGCTTTCTATGAGCGCAGCCCCTTGCCGGATGAGGCGATTGCAACCTTTGGTTCTAGGGTCGAGCGGTGAGCCAGGCGCCGCCATAACCTCTCGGTTTTGCTCAAGCGCATAGCGGGCTGTTATTAATGTGCCAGAGCGCTCCGCCGCTTCGATAATCACAACGCCTTTGGAAAGCCCTGATATAATTCTGTTGCGGCGCGGGAAATCGCGAGCACTCGCGCGGTAGCCAAGCGGACTTTCGGAAACAATAGCCCCTTGGTTTGCCATATTTTGATATATTTGGGTGTTTTGCCTTGGATAGATATGATCAACCCCGCCGCCCAGCACTGCGGCTGTACCCGTTTCCATTGCGCCCGCATGCGCACTGGCGTCAATGCCGCGCGCTAGGCCTGAAACAATCGTAAAACCTTGAACACCAAGCTCGCTGGCCATTTGCCGGGCAAAGCGAAGCCCAATAGCGGACGCGTTGCGCGAGCCGATAATTGCAATGCAAGGCCTGTGCAAAACACTGACACTCCCCAGTACACTTATAATTGGCGGGGCTGGGTCAACGGCTTTTAAGTATTTAGGGTAATCAGGCTCGCACGAGCAGATCAGGCGCACGCCCATTTGTACACTGGCTTCCATTTCCGCTTCTATGTCTTCCAGAGGCGGGATCACCATTTTTGCGCGTCTGCCCGTGCGGGCGACAAGCCCTGGCAGAGCATTAAGCGCTGCTCCCGCGCTTTGGTAACGAGCTATCAGGTCGCGAAAAGCGACGGGGCCAACAGTGGTTGTGCGAATAAGGCGCAGCCAATCACGGCGTTCCGAGAAGGATAATTTATCTTCGTTCACTTAAGGTCTGCTTGTTTTTTGGAAATTTTTGACTCGGTGCCCTTGAAAATACGGCCAATGTTTTCATGATGGCGAATGATAATGACAAGACCCACGGCTAGGCACAAAACAGCGACATATATATAGCCCATGAAATAGGCTATTATAGGCGCAATGATGGCGGTTATAATGCCAGACAGGGAGACGATCCGAGTTAGAAAAGCGCATGTTAGCCAAATGATGGCGGCGAGCAGTCCGACCTTCCAAGATGCGATCAATAAAACGCCAAAATATGTGGCCACACCTTTGCCGCCCTTAAACTTTAACCAGACGGGATAGCAATGACCTATGAGCGCGGCGCCGCCCGCGATAAGGCCTGCGGTATTTCCAAACAAATGCCTGAAAATTAAAACTGCTGCTGCTGCTTTGCCTGCATCAAAAATAAGGGTCAAAATAGCGATGTCCTTGCGGCCCGTGCGCAGTACATTCGTAGCGCCGATATTGCCTGACCCGATCTTGCGAATATCGCCTTGCCCCGCAAGACGCGCGAGCAAAAGCCCAAAGGGAATAGCGCCTAGAAAATATCCGCTTATAGCCGCAATGATAATATTTTGATCCATCATAGTGATATCTTGCCTGTATTAGGTTCGTGTGTCAAAAACGATTTTTCCATCGCATATTGTGACAATGGCTTTGCCCTGCATAGAGCGCTTGTCAAAGGGTGTGTTGCGCGAGAGCGATATCAGCTTGTCGACATCGCACACCCACGGCGCCCCAAGGTCGAGCAAAACCAAATCTGCGGGCGCGCCTATGGCTAATTTTCCTTGGGGTAAATCCAATAGAGCAGCAGGGTTGCAGGTTACGGCTTTCAGATAAGCCATCAAATCAAGCTGCCCGTCTGCCACCAATGTCAGGCCCGCAGAGAGGAGCAATTCAAGCCCAACTGCGCCTGCACTCGCCTCTGAGAACGGGCGGCGTTTCTCGCCTGCTGGGCGCGGGTCATGAGCGGAGACGATGATATCTATTGTTCCCTCATTAATGGCCGCGAGAAGCGCCTGTCTGTCATCCTCGCTACGCAAAGGCGGATCAAGTTTGGCAAAGCTGCGATAATCGCCAATATCCAGCTCGTTAAGCGCCAAATGGTTGATGCTAACGGACGCGGCTATGTCTAAATCTTTGGCTTTCGCGCGCCGAATGGGGGGCAGGGTTTGAGCGGCTGAGACAAGGTCAAGTAAAGTGCGCGCCCCCGTTAGTTCGGCCAGCGCCAAATCCCGTTCGGCCATAATGCGCTCGGAAACGGCAGGCGCGCCTGCAAGGCCCATACGCGAGGAGAGATCGCTCTCATGAGCGCAGGTGTTTTTTGACAGATCAATATCAAAAATACGGCAAGATATCAGCGCGTTAAACGCAGAGCTATAAGCCATGATACGGTGCATCAGGCGTGTGTCTTTAATCGGAGTTTCTCCATTTGAGAACATCACCGCGCCTGCCTCGCTCATCATGCCAAGCTCGGTCATCTCCGTTCCCAAAAGTCCTTTGGTGAGCGCGCCAGCACTGAGGACTTTCACGCTTGATGTTTGCCGTCCGCGCTTGAGGATATAATCAACAAGCGAAATGTCATCGATAACCGGATTGGTTTGCGGCATGACCACCATCGTCGTCACCCCGCCAGACGCAGCGGCTTTGCCAGCGCTCTCTAGGGTTTCTTTATGCTCTGCGCCTGGCTCGCTCGTCACCACGCGTATGTCAATCAGGCCAGGGATGAGCGCCAAGCCATCGGCGTCTATAACCGTAATATCAGGGCTTAGGCCTTCGTTGAAAATGTCTGGGCCCATAGTAGATATGTGGCCGTTTTCTATAAACAGGTCGCCAATTTCGTCTAGCCCTGTTTGAGGGTCGATAAGGCGCGCGTTTTTAATGGCAAGCTTATGCATTGTTTGGCGCTCCTATAGAAAGTATTTGCAAAATCGCCATGCGCATAGCTACGCCCGTTTCCACTTGCTTTGTAATCAGGCTTATCTTCGTATCGTCTGCAATATCAGAACTGATCTCAACGCCTCTATTCATAGGCCCTGGGTGCATAACAAGAGCTTTGGGGCGTGCATAGCCCAGCTTGGCACGGTCTAGGCCGTAAAAATGGAAATACTCGCGCTTTGATGGTACAAAAGCCCCGCCCATGCGCTCTAGCTGCAAACGGAGCATCATAATCACGTCGCAGCCAGCCAGCCCAGTTTTCATATCATGATAGACATCTACGCCCCAGCGATCACAGTCCGTGGGTAGCAAAGTTGGCGGGCCGATAAGGCGCACTTGTGCACCTAAAATATTGAGCAGTTGTACATTAGAACGCGCCACGCGCGAGTGCAAAATATCGCCGCAAATGGCAATGCACATGCCATCAAATTGGCCATCAAATTGGTTAAGAGCTTGGCGCAAAGTCAGTGCGTCGAGTAGCGCTTGGGTTGGATGCTCATGCATACCATCGCCCGCATTAATCACAGGGCAGGTTACTTTTTGCGATAGCAATGAGGGCGCGCCAGACGCGCCGTGGCGCACAACCAATAAGTCTGGACTCATAGCATTGAGGGTCGCAGCGGTATCAAGCAAAGTTTCTCCTTTGGCAACACTGCTTTGGGCGATGGGCATATTGATAACGTCTGCACCAAGGCGGCGTGCGGCAAGTTCAAATGATTTTTCGGTTCGGGTTGAGTTTTCAAAAAACAAATTAATCAGGGTTTTACCCGCTAGGATATGATTGCCTTTATCCTTTTGAAGTGAAATATCTAGGTAGGTTTCGCCAAGGTCTAATAGCAATTCTATTTCGGGGCGGTTCAAATCCGCAATGGAGAGAAGATGCCGGGAATGTATCCCTGATAAACCGTGCGCGTCTGGCATAAGGTTTCCTGTCTGATTTTAAGGGTTCTACTGCCGTAAACCTTATTTGTAAAGTGTAAAGTGTCTTGTACAGGCTCTAGTATGAGCCCTAGATGGGATAGGCGAAATAAGCTAGAGCCGAAATAAACTAGAGCCAGGGTAAGCTAGAGCGTTCCCTGTATAGTCGTACGCATATCCAGCTGCCTTGAAGTAGTTCCAACATTCTTTTTTTGAATATTGATTTGTGATATGTCCTATGACTTTCCAGAGGGCGTCATAAGTGCGGGCTTTTGCTTTTCTCAGATGCGCTTTTAGTTTTGAGAGGGCCATTTCAATTGTGACGAGGCCTAATAAATATCTGCGGAAGGGCGCAAGTTTCCCACTCCCAGGTGCTCGCCCTTGTTGTGCTGGTTTAATAGAACCTGTTGCCTTGCTGCCGCACGGCAAGAATGCCCGTTATCAACAAATGCCGCAACTCGGCGACGAAGATCAATGGAAATCGTTTTACTCATGATACACCTCCAAACATGGTGAATCGCATTTTAAACCAAAAGGGAACCCATAAAGTGAATCTACTTAATCAGGGAACGCTCTAGCTGTGCAATCGTAAGTGTTTGCTAACCCTATTGTGTTCTATTTTGATAAAATAGGGAATAAACTATGAAATCAGTAACTGCACAACGGCCTGTAGCGACACATAATGTAGCGACACATAAACCAATCGAACACAAACCCACAGCTACACAAATAAAGGCTGTGGAAGTTGGCCGTATTTTGTCAGTTGGTTCATCGCAGGTTTCGGTTAATCTTAATAAGTCTATTATTAGTTCTAATCGGTTGCATTTGGCGCAAATTGGAACGGTTTTGAAGATTATCACGCACAACTCTATTGTGGTCGCAATGGTATCTTCACTTGAAATTGGCGGTCTTGATAATGAGCAAATGCATGATGGTTGTATAGCCAAACTTAGCATTATGGGGGAGATAACGACCAATACCTCTACGCGGCAAACTAAGTTTTTTAGGGGCGTGCGCTCATTTCCTGTTTTAAACCAGCCCGTTATGACGATGCTCCAAAACGAACTAAATTTTATATTTTCGACAGGGGATGAACCGAGTATTGAAATTGGTAAATTGCAACAAGATAACAATATCTGTGTCCGTGTTCGCACAAACGATTTGCTTTCAAAACATTTCGCTATTATCGGATCTACTGGCTCTGGTAAATCCTGTACGGTTGCTCTCGTTTTGCAAGCTATATTGGATGAAAGTCCTAATGCTCATGTGGTTTTGTTCGATCCACATAATGAATATTCCCATAGTTTTGGTGACCTTGCTGCTCTAACACAACAAACAGATTTGGATTTACCGATTTGGTTGTTTGATTTTGAAGAGGTCTGCGAGCTTTTGACATCAGAAATTATGGATCAAAAACGCGAAGAGATTGAAGTGCTTTCAGAGGTTATTTTGAAGGCAAAGCAACTTTATGATCGGTCTTTAAACAATAATGAACAAATTGCACAGCAAGTAAAATTAGATGATATTGAAAAAAACCTGCACCGGGTTGCAGCTCACATATCTCTGGATTCCCCCGTTCCTTATCGCATGCGCGACGTATTGCGCCTTATTGATTATTATATGGGTTTGTTAGAAAACACCAATAATTTGGGCCCTTATAAACGCCTGAGTCGCCGTATTCAGATGCTTATGGCCGATCCGCAGTATAAGTTTGTATTCAAAAATCAAGTAACGCCGCGTTCTATTCAAGACATTACGGGCGGTATATTTAGAATTCCTGTTCAAAATAAGCCTATCTCTATTTTGGATTTTTCAGGTATTCCTTCAAAAACCATCAATATCGTTGTCTCCGTAATTAGCCGCCTTGCCTTTGAACTTGCAATGTGGAGTAAACGCTCGATACCGATTTTACTCGTTTGTGAAGAGGCGCATAGATATATTCCGGCGGATACTAGCCTTGGCTTTAGCTCTACGCGTAAATCCATTTCCAGAATTGCTAAAGAGGGGCGTAAATACGGTGTTTCGTTGGGCATTATCTCCCAGCGTCCATCAGAGCTTGAACCATCGGCGTTATCACAGTGTGGTACGATTTTTTCTATGCGCCTTAGTAATGAGCGTGACCAAAACTTTGTTCGTGCTGCTATTTCCGATGGCGCCGCAGAATTGTTAGCATTTCTACCATCATTGGGTACAGCTGAAATGATGGTTTTTGGGGAAAGTGTTAATCTACCAATGCGCGTTATACTCAATACACTAGAAGCAGAAAGACGGCCTCATTCATCGAGCGCAGAGTTTACAGATCTGTGGTCCGCAGGCGAAGTTTCACCAACCTATATGAATGCTGTGTTTGAAAATTGGCGTAAACGTACATTTGATGCAACGCCAGAATTAGCTTCAGTCCCAAGTCACAAGCCAATAAGTACTCAATTGTCTTCTAACTTTACCCCTTCGAAATTACGTGCAACGCGCAAATCAAATGTGCCTGTAATACCTGATTTGAAGTCAGCAAATACAGTTGATGAAGTCAAGCAAATGCTTAATTCTGTTTTTCATAGAAATATCTAAATTCAAATTTACAAATGACGTATTTGGGCTTAGACTAAGCATAGTTTAACAAGGGATTACTATGATTGCGCTTATTACACAGATGGCACTCAATGCCATGCAGTCTGGCTCTAAGGGCTATGATAAATGGGTGCTAAAGTTCCCAAAAAACTCCCAAAGGCGAATAGATCCTTTGACAGGTAATGCAACTTCTATGGATATGTTACAAGAACTTAGTTTGAGTTTTGAAACGAAAGAGGAAGCGATCACCTATGCCAAAGCAAAAGGGATTGCATTTAGATTAATTGAAAAAGCAAAGCATAAGCCAGTTGGCCGAAGCTATGCCAATAATTTTGCATTTGAGCGAAAATTCCCTTGGACACACTAAGCGCGAGACACTATTAGGAAAACAAGAACGGTTCCGTAGCTCAACTGGATAGAGCACCTGCCTTCTAAGCAGGGGGTTGTAGGTTCGAGTCCTACCGGAATCGCCAAAGCATTGTTTTTTAGCTTATTTTTACACATATACTTTTTACGCATATACTTTTTACACATATACAAGGGTGAGTTACGTTAGAGAAATTTAAACGCTTCATCTGCAAGCACGGCCTTGTTCACAAATCTAACATATTGTTGCGACTCGCTCAAGGTTTTATGGTCAAGCACAGCCTGTATGTCATAAGTTGTTGCGCCGCCCTTGGCTAAATGCGTGGCTAGGTGTACAGTCTCTGTGTTAGACAGATCAGGCAATAAAACACAAACTCACATATTTTCAGACAGAGCCATTAAGTGTGTTCTTTTTATGTTCTGATGCTTGGTGATGTTTCGGTAAGAAAATGTCGATAAAACAGTGATTTGCACTTAATAATTCCTTAAATTTGCATTGTATCCCATGAATTCCCATGCTATCCCCTTTACAGTAGTGAACGGTTTGCTGCGGGGGATGGTTGTATGTTTTTATCGCGGGTCACTAATGCGCTGGATGCCAAAGGCCGGATTTCCGTACCTGCGGATTTCCGCGCGGTTGTGGGTGATGGCAGTTTTGATGGCATTGTTGTCTGGCCTAGCTTTGATGGCGCTTACCTTGAAGGCGGCGGAATATCACTGCTTAGGGACTATCAGGCTTTGCTTGAAAATATGGATCCATATGATAATGGGCGTATTGCTTTTGAGCGCGCAATTTTTGCGGAAAGCCGGCGCTTATCATTTGATGCAGGCGGGCGGGTGTCTTTGCCAAAAGAACTGGCTGAGTATGCAAATTTAAATGGGCAGGTGACATTTATTGGCCTTGGGCGCCGTTTTGAAATATGGAATCCGGAAGGTTATGATGTGCTTGCGGGTGAGGCGCGCAAAGTGGCGCGTGAGAATCGCCATCGTTTACGTTTGGCAGGGCGGATAAATTCAACCAACGCTGGAGATGTTTCGTGAGTCATTTGCCTGTGCTTTTAACTGAGGTGGTCAGGGCGTTGGCGATTCAAAAAGATGATGTTATTGTTGATGGTACTTTTGGGGCTGGCGGTTATACACGTGCTATTTTGGAGGTAAAAAAATGTCACGTTATTGGTTTGGATAGAGATCCGAGTGTTGCGGGTTTTGCTCAGGCGGTAGCTGAAAAATTTCCCCAAAATTTCTCTTTTTATGAAACAAAATTTTCTAAAATGGATGAGGTGTTGAACGGCCGTAAAGTGGACGGCGTTGTTTTGGATATTGGCGTATCGTCCATGCAACTCGATCAAGGGGAGCGCGGATTTTCATTTATGCGGAATGGGCCGCTGGACATGCGTATGTCTGGCGTTGGCGTTAACGCAAAGGATGCAATAAAATATTTAGCACACAATGAGTTAATAAGAATATTTAAAGTTTATGGCGAGGAAAAACGGGCGCGCCGCTGTGCTGATTTTATCGTCCGTGCACGCGAGAAGAGCCTTATAGAGACAACGGAAGAATTGGCCAATATTGTAAGTGCCGCCCTTGGCAGAACAGGGAGAATTCATCCAGCAACACGGGTGTTTCAAGCTTTGCGTATTTTTATAAATGACGAGCTTGGGGAGCTTTATAGGGCGTTGCTCGCCGCTGAGAAAATACTAAAGCCAGGGGGAAGATTTGCTGTTGTGAGTTTTCACTCTATGGAGGATAGGATTGTCAAAAATTTTTTTCGTGTTCGTTCTGGGTATATGTCTGGGCGATCGCGCCATCTCCCCCCGCAACAAGTAAGCGCGTCTCTGCCGTCATTTTCACAAAAGAAACGTTCAGGTATAAGTGTATCTAAAGAAGAGCTTGCTGTTAATCTGCGCGCGCGCTCGGCGCGGCTACGGGTTGCGGAGCGAACAAGTGCGCCAATTTGGCCAAAAGCATGTGAAACTGATATTGATATTCTGCCCGGCGTTCTCTCTTTGACAGAGCTTGAACGGAGAGCGGCATGAGTATGCGGTACACTCAAACGCGCCGCCATAAAATCGGAAAGGCAGGGTGGCTTTTTCTTATGTTTATGGGAGTTGTGCTCATAGTTGTTCTGTATTCTATCAAGACTCGTGCACTGGCGGCCAAAAAACAAATGAGCCATCTCAAACACGTATTGCAACAAGAGCAAGCGGAAACACGTTTGCTCAAAGCGGAGATCGCGCATTTGCAAAGCCCAGTTCGTCTTCGCAAGTTGGCTAAGGAGCATTTAGGTTTAGAGGTTGCGAAAGCCAAGCAGGTTTTGACTTTGGAGCAGGCGGGGCAAGAAATCCCTAGTAAAAAGGTATCGGATGAAGGCGGGGAGGGCGAGCAATGAAAGATTTACCTGAAATCGCCATGCCTGAAGCCAAGCAGGTTTCTCCTTTATTTGCAGCGGCGCGTACACTTAATGTAAAAGATGAAGAATATTGTTCCACTAGCCGTGCGCGCGCCAGAATTTTTATGGGCGTCGCAATTTTTTCTTTGGCTCTTTTCTTACTTATTGGGCGTCTTGTAGAGGTTTCATTGCTACGTGGGTTTTCGTTTTCCCCGTTCATGGACACTAACGAAATAAAATACCGGGGCGATATACTCGATAGGAATGGCGAACTCTTGGCTACAAGCCTTGAAACATTCTCTCTTTATGCAAATCCTAAGAAAGTATGGGATCCAGTTGCCTCCACGGAAGCCATTATCTCGACACTGCCAGATCTAGATGCCTCTGTCATAGAAGAACGCTTAACATCTGGAAAATCTTTCGTCTGGATAAAGCGTAACTTAACACCTAAAGAACGCCAAGCCGTATTTTTGTTAGGGCTTCCAGAGCTGTCATTTCAAACAGAGCCAAGGCGGGTCTATCCGCGCGGGCGGCTTGCGGCTCATGTTTTGGGCTATACTGATATTGATATGAAAGGCACAGCTGGCACAGAGCGGGCTTTCGAGGCTGAACTTTCCGACAAAAGCAAGGGAGCTAAATACCTTTCTATAGATATGCGAGTACAATTCGCGCTCGCTGATGAACTTCGGGCTGGCATTGATAAATATAATGCAGATGCGGCGAGCGGCGTGGTTTTAAACGTTAAAACAGGCGAGGTTCTTGCGATGGCATCACTGCCTGATTTTGATCCCAATAATCCTGGCGTAATATTGCCGCAAAATGGCCTAAACCGTGCCTCAATGTCTGTTTACGAGCTGGGATCATCCTTTAAGCCGATTACTATGGCGCTTGCTCATGAAACAGGCGTTATTAAGGAGGGTGAACTGCTGCCCGTGCAAAATAAAATTGTCATAAGAAATAAATCAATCAAAGATGATCACCCAAGCCATGTGCCGCTAAGTATCTGGGATGTGTTGGCTAAATCGTCGAATCGTGGCGCGACGCTACTTGCGCTTAGGGCGGGGGCTGAGGCTCAGCAAGATTTACTGCGCCGCCTTGGGCTGTTTGGGCGCGTTCCTATAGAACTTAAAGAAAGCGCTGCGCCAATTTTGCCTAGGGAATGGCAAGATATTACAGTTGCGACCGTCTCATATGGTCATGGTATTTCTGTTACGCCCTTAGCGTTGGCAACGGCTTTATCAACACTGCTCAATGATGGGCGCTATATTCCGCCGACATTATCAAAACGAGCGCCAGAAAATATTCCTGAAGGACGGCAAGTAATATCCGTTGAAACTTCAAAATTTGTTGCTGATCTTATGCGTTATGTTGTGACGGATGGTACGGGGCGAAACGCACGGGTGCCTGGTTATAAACTTTTGGGGAAAACTGGGACGGCAGAAAAACTTATTGATGGAGCGTATGATACCAAGCGTCTTGTAACAGATTTTGTTGCGGTGTTCCCGTATGGTGATCCACAATATCTTGTCTTTATAGTTTTTGACGAGCCCAAGGCTTATGAGGGGAGTTATGGTTATGCGACAGCGGGTTGGAACGCTGCGAAAACGGCGGGTGCTGTTGTTGAACGTATAGCGCCAATGCTTGGTGTCCAGCGTTCAGAGGTAACTGCGCAATATTTGCCTTCGGGTCATGGCACGGGCCATGCTTCGGGTCATGGCACGGGCCATGCTTCGGGTCATGGCACGGGCAGGGTGCACTAATGACCTTGTCCGAGTTGACACAAAAGCAAACATATGATGATGTGACTATTTCAGGTCTTGCTCTGGATAGCCGCGCTATAAAGCCTGGGTATTTATTTGCCGCGTTCGCAGGTGAGAAAGTTGATGGTTGTGATTATATAGAAAGTGCGCTTGCGCGCGGAGCGTCCGCCATTCTTGCTATGCCAGGTCTTGCAGATATGCCCGTGCCCTATATTCAAAGTGAGAACCCACGGCGTACATTTGCTAAAATGGCAGCCCGGTTTTACGGCGTGCAGCCTCGCACAATCGTAGCGCTTACGGGCACAAATGGTAAAAGTTCTACGGTAGAATTTTTACGGCAGATTTGGGCTTATGCAGGAATGAAGGCGGCGTGTTTTGGCACACTGGGTCTTACGAGTGATAAAGGCGTAAAGCCGCTTACGCATACCACGCCCAACAGTGTTGCTTTGCATAAAATGCTCGCGGGCTTGGCTCAGGATGGTATTACGCATACGGGCATGGAAGCTAGTTCTCACGGGCTTGAGCAATACCGTCTGGACGGCGTGCAATTAGCTGCCGTTGGTTTCACTAATCTTACGCAAGATCATTTGGACTATCACGCTGATATGGAGGACTATTTTAAAGCCAAGGCGCGTTTGTTCACAAAGCTTGCACCTAAGGGTGCGCCTGCCATTATCAATATTGATGGGGAATGGGGGCAAAAAATGACGAGTATAGCGCGCGCTGCTGGCCTCAAGATCATAAGTGTTGGCCAGGTTGGAGATGATATTCGCATCGCAAAAATAACGCCGCGTGCCGCCAGTCAAAATATAAATTTGGTTTGGGATGATATACCTATAAATCTTGATGTGCCCCTTGCGGGCGTTTTTCAGGTTTACAATGTTGTAACCGCTCTGGCTCTGGCTGTTCATACGGGCGTGCTAAAAGACATTGCTTTGGAAGCGGTTAAGCATTTGAAGGGTGTTGCTGGCCGAATGGAAAAAGCGGGCGAGACCAAAGATGGCGCGCCAGTTTTTATTGATTTTGCGCATACGCCTGACGGGCTTGAAAAACTATTGCTTGGCCTGCGCCCGCACACAAAGAGACGCATTGCCGTTGTGTTTGGTTGTGGTGGTGATCGGGATGCAGATAAACGGCCCAAAATGGGCGCTATAGCTGATAAATATGCTGATCGTGTTATTGTAACGGACGATAACCCTCGCTCTGAACTGCCATCGAAAATTCGCAAGCAAGTCTTATCTGGCTGCCCAAGTGCTGAGGAAATTGGTGATAGGGAACACGCAATTAAGCACGGAATTTTTCGACTTGAAAAAGGGGATTGCCTTGTCATTGCTGGCAAAGGTCATGAGAGTGGGCAAATCGTTGGCGATAAAATTATTCCGTTCAGCGATGTTGCAATTGCGCAAAAGTATCTTTCATGAGCGTGCTTTGGACACATAAAGATGCAGCGCGCGCTACAGGTGGGCGCGCGGTTGGGAACTGGTATGTGAATGGGCTCTCGATTGATACGCGCTCTCTTGGCGTTGGGGATTTGTATGTACCGCTGAAAGATATTCGCGATGGGCATGAGTTTATTCCAATGGCCTATGAGAAGGGCGCAGGAGCCGTTATATCCGAGCGCGAAATTGAAGACGTGCCTGCACTCATTGTTAGCGATAGCCTAACAGCGCTTGAAGCTTTAGCCGTCGCTGCGCGCGAACGCTCTGGCGCAACGCGCATTGCTGTTACTGGCAGCGTTGGCAAAACCAGCGTTAAAGAAATGATTGCCCATATTTGCCGCGCTGCAGGGAAGACACATAACTCGGTTAAGTCTTTTAACAACCATTGGGGTGTGCCGCTGACACTCGCGGGCATGCCGCAAGAAACCCAGTACGGCGTTTTTGAAATGGGCATGAACCATGCGGGCGAGCTGTTGGCACTCACTGATATTGTCCGCCCTGATATTACGATTATTACGAAAATTGCTGCCGCTCATTTAGAACATTTCAAAGATGTTGAAGCGATTGCGAAGGCAAAGGCAGAAATCTTCAAGGGTATGAAAACGGGCGGCATAGTCATTTTAAACGCAGATGATGAATTTTTTAAGTATCTATCTAATCGTGCCAACGAGCAGGGTTTGGATATTGTCAGCGTTGGAACTGGAGCTGCAAATGTTCGAATTTCAAATTCAAAACCCAGAGGGCATGGACTTGAGACCAAAATAAGTGGCGCGGACTTTAATCTTGGTTTGCATTTGCAAAATAGTGGCGATCACCATGCGCTCAATGCAGGTTTTGCGCTCGCAAGCGCCTCCATACTAGGAATTGATTTGCCCATAGCGGTAAAAGCATTGGAAGCGTTAAAGCCATTGGCGGGGCGTGGTGCGCGCTTTGAAACGGTTCTTGGCGCGCATGGGGTAATAATAATTGATGAGAGTTATAATGCGAACCCAACGTCCATGCGCGCCGCGCTCGCAGCGTTTGGGGGTCTTGAAGAGCCTTGCTATAAAATCGCGGTGCTGGGCGGTATGGGTGAGTTGGGAGCGGACGAAATTGCGCTCAACACATCTATGATTGAACCTATATTAGAGCATGGAATTGACAAGGTGATAACCGTTGGTTCGCTGATGCGCGGGCTTTGTGAAGCCTTGCCAGAACCTAAGCGCGGGGCATGGGTCGCGCGCGTAGAGGATGTAATACCCGTCCTAACGAAAGAAATAAAACCAAATAGTGCTGTGTTGTTAAAGGCTTCAAATGCAATCGGTTTTGGCGGTGTAGTGACACAATTAAAAAGGAAAAATACCTAATGTTTTATGATTGGCTAACACAATATTCAGACCAATATCAGATATTCAATCTGTTTAACTATATCACCTTTCGTGTCGGAGGAGCGGTGCTAACGTCTATGATGATTGCCTTTATCTTTGGGCCGAAACTCATACGTGTTCTGCGATCGAAACAAGGCAAGGGGCAGCCTATTCGTGAAGATGGACCTGAAGGGCATATCATAAAAAAGGCAGGCACACCGACTATGGGCGGATTGCTCATCTTGGTTTCTATGGTAATTTCTACATTGCTATGGGGAGATTTGCATAACCCGTTTTTATGGGTAGTTATTTTGGTCACTGTTGGTTTTGGCGTCATTGGGTTTGTCGATGATTATATGAAAGTTTCCACGCAAAACCCTAAAGGTTTGAACTCGAAGATTAAGTTATTATTTGAATTCTCCATTGCTGCACTTGCTGTTTATGTGCTGACGAAAATTGCTCCTGGGGAGCCGCCACATTTCGCGACAGGGCTTGCCGTGCCTTTCTTTAAGGACACGTTGATAAACCTTGGCCTATTCTTCATTCCCTTTGGATGTCTGGTTATTGTTGGCTCGGGTAATGCCGTAAACTTAACAGATGGCTTGGATGGTCTTGCCATTGTGCCCGTTATGATCGCAGCAGCAAGTTTTTCTGCTATTGCCTATTTGGTCGGGAATGCAGTTTACGCACCATATCTAGGCGTGCCTTATGTGCCAGGGAGTGCGGAAATTACTATTGTTCTTGGCTCCTTACTCGGTGCTGGGCATGGCTTTTTGTGGTATAATGCACCGCCAGCTATGGTTTTCATGGGCGATACAGGATCGCTTGCACTTGGCGGCGCTCTTGGTAGTGCTGCGATCTGTACTAAACACGAAATCGTCTTGGCAATTATTGGCGGTCTGTTTGTTCTTGAAGCGGTTTCTGTGATTGTACAAGTGGCGTCATTTAAACTGACGGGCAAACGGGTTTTCCGTATGGCGCCTATTCATCACCATTATGAAAAGAAGGGCTGGGAAGAACCTACGATCGTTATTCGTTTTTGGATTATCGCCGTTATCTTGGCGATGATCGGATTATCAACACTTAAACTTAGGTAAGGCCATGATTAAGGCTGGAACATATAAAGGGAAAACGATTGCGGTCTTCGGGCTTGGGCGCTCTGGTATTACAGCTGCTCTTTCGTTGCAAAAAGGCGGTGCGTATGTTCTGGCGTGGGATGATAATGAAAAGGCGCGCGGCCTGGCGAAAGCGCAAGGCGTGAAGCTTGCAGATTTAGCGAAAGTTAATTGGGATAAAATTGATGAATTTATACTCTCTCCAGGTGTTCCCCACAAATTGCCCAAGGCGCATTGGAGCGCAAAATTAGCGAAAAAAGCAGGTGTTAAAATTACCTGTGATATTGAAATTTTTGCTAAAGAAGTTAGTGCGCGCGCGCCTGAAAACCGACCGAAAATCATTGCAATTACAGGCACGAATGGGAAATCAACAACAACAACGCTTATCGGGCATGTTCTCAAAGCCTTAGGTAGGGACGCACAAGTGGGCGGCAATATTGGTCGAGGCGTGCTTGATCTTGATGATATTCACTCTGGCGCTTATTACGTGCTAGAGCTGTCCTCATACCAGTTAGAGCGCACATATAGCCTCAAAGCCAATGCTGCAGTTTTTCTAAATTTGTCACCCGACCATATTGACAGGCATGGGGATATGAAAGGCTATGAAGCGGCCAAGTGCCGTATATTTAACAACCAAACCAAGGAAGACGCTGCTATTTTGGGGGTTGATAATTCGGAAGGGCGGAAGAACTGCTCAAGACTAATTGCCAAAAACAATCGCCGGGTTTTGCCGATTTCTGGTCGTCGGTCATTGGGAAAGGGGGTGTGCGTTATTAAAGGCAAGCTTTATTCCATGATGGGTAAAAAATGCGAGTTGATTGCCAATTTAACCAATGCAGATAGTCTTGATGGCGAGCACAATTGGCAAAATGCCGCCGCCGCCTTTGCTGCCGTTCATGCGCTTGGACTGGACGCTAAAGCCATAGGCAAAGCAATCCTTAGTTTCCCGGGGCTTGCGCACCGCATGGAAAATGTTGGCCACGTAGGCCCCGCGCGGTTTGTTAATGACAGCAAAGCTACGAACGCAGATGCTAGCAAACAGGCATTAAAAACTTATGACAATATTTATTGGATAGCAGGAGGGGAGGCAAAAGATGAGGGCATTGAAGATTTGAAGCCTTATTTTAGCAATGTCAACCGTGCTTATCTCATTGGGGCATCCGCCAAGGATTTTGAAAAAACACTGCGCGGTGCAAAAGTCCCTTGCAAAATATCGGGCGAGTTGCGTTTGGCTATACTGTGCGCAACGAAAGATGCGTTGGCTTCGAAAGCTAAGAATCCGATCATCTTGCTCTCGCCTGCCTGTGCGAGTTTTGATCAGTTTAAAAACTTTGAAGTGCGCGGCGATGAATTTCGTAAACTTGGCCTTGAAATAGTGAGCATTTACCAACGCGAGAAAACCAATACAAGCCAAAATAAGGGCGCTGCATGATAAGCTCGCGCACAAACCGCACTCTAATTATGGAATGGTGGCGCAGCATAGACCGCGTAACGCTTGGCCTATTTTTAGCCTTGCTTATTTCTGGACTAATTTTGTCTATGGCGGCGAGCCCGGCGGCAGCAAATCGTTTATCCCTAAGCAATCCCTTTTACTTTTTATATCGCCATAGCTTGTTTGTTGGGATGGGTTTGATTGGCGCATTCATCGTTTCTATGTTTAACGTTATCAATGCGCGAAGGCTTAGCGTATTTGTGCTTATTGGGGCGTCCCTATTCCTTGCAGCATTGCCCATTATTGGCTATGAGGTCAAAGGTGCGACTCGCTGGATATCCATCGGTCCTTTTTCCTTGCAGCCATCAGAATTTGCAAAACCTGCTTTTATTGTTTTTGCTGCGTGGATGTTTTCTGTACGGAAAAAAAGCCCAGAGTTTCCTGGCATAGTAATTTTGTTTGTAGTGTATGCCTTGCTTGTTTTATTTCTAATCAGACAACCTGATTTTGGCCAATCCTTTTTGCTCACGCTTTGTTTTGGGGCAGTGTTTTTTTATGCGGGATTATCGCTTGGTTGGATGTTATTTTTAATGGTTGGCTCTATTGGTGGGGCTGTTACGGCCTATAGTTTTATGCCGCATGTGCGCGACAGGATCGATAGGTTTTTAAATCCAGAAGGGTCGGATACGTATCAAACAGATAAGGCACTTGATGCCATTGCCAATGGCGGTTTATTTGGGCGCGGGCCAGGAGAGGGGCAGGTGAAAAACTATGTGCCAGACATTCACACGGATTTTATTTTTGCGGTAACTGTTGAAGAATTTGGATTTATTCTCTCTATGGGGCTTATTTTACTGCTCGCCGCTTTTGTGGCGCGTAGTTTTAGAAATGCACTGCATTTGAACGATTACTTCGCCCAGCTTGCAGTTGCGGGTCTTGCCACAATGATTGGGTTGCAAACGATGATTAATTTGGCTGTGAATTTGAATATGGTGCCCGCCAAGGGCATGACTTTGCCATTTATTTCTTATGGCGGTTCGTCCATGCTCGCGCTTTGTTTTTCGGCAGGGCTTATTATGGCATTTACGCGCAAACGCCCTGGCGCATATGGATTTGGTGTAACATGAAAAAGGTACTTCTAGCCGCAGGCGGCACAGGCGGGCACATGTTTCCAGCCCAAAGTCTTGCAGAAAATTTAAAGCGACAAGGTTGGGACATTGCCCTTATGACTGACGCGCGCGGGCTAAAACATGCTGGGGAAATCTTAGTAGAAACAAAACTAGAAATCCAAGCGGCCAGCATTTCCCCGCGCCATCCGATAAAAGCGATTGGCGGCGTGATTAAGCTCTGGAGGGGCGTGCGCGCGGCCAAAGCTTTTATCAAAGACTGGCAGCCTGATATCGTTGTAGGCTTTGGCGGTTATCCTGCATTTCCCGCAATGAAAGCCGCGCAAAGCGCTGGCTTGCCCACTGTAGTGCACGAGCAAAATGCGGTGCTTGGGCGGGTGAATCGTGTGTTTGCCGCGAAGGCCAATGCCGTTGTTTCTGGGTTTAACGTACTCGAAAAATTACCCAAAGGTACACATTGGCACACGCTAGGGAACCCGCTGCGCGCCAATATTATGAACGTGGCAAGCCGTACATACGCGCCGCCTGAGGACAAAATAAACCTGCTTATTGTTGGCGGATCGCTTGGCGCACGTCTTTTAAGCGAAACCGTACCGCAAGCTGTGGCGCTTCTGCCAGAAGACTTGCGAAACCGCCTCAATGTTGTGCAACAAACCTGTAAAGAGAGTTTGGAGTTTGCCCGCGATATTTACGACAAAGCAAATGTGAGCGCGCATTGCGCACCCTTTTTTGATGATATCGAAACACATCTATCGAGCGCCCATTACGTCATTGCTCGCGCAGGAGCGTCCAGCGTTTCTGAAATCGCGATCCTTGGCCTGC
Organism: Robiginitomaculum sp.; assembly: GCA_965224735.1. Classification (GTDB taxonomy): domain Bacteria; phylum Pseudomonadota; class Alphaproteobacteria; order Caulobacterales; family Maricaulaceae; genus Robiginitomaculum_A. Next base: position 1,275,284 of record OZ245059.1, read on the forward strand.
CAGCTTTGTTTGTTCCGCTTGCCATCGCTATGGACGATCATCAGAGCGCTAATTGTTTGCCCTTAAAAAACCTTGGAGCTGCCGATATTTTGCCTGAATCACAGTTTACCCCAGAGAAACTGAAAACTATTCTTCTGGAGAGATTAAATGATTCGACATGGCTTAAAGACGCATCGCGTGCTGCCCGCAAAGCAGCCAAACCAGGCGCTACAAAAGCCTTGGCTGATTTGGTCGCAAGAACAGTTTAAAGAAAACGGAAAAATTCAAATGCAAACACAAATGCCTTTTGAGACGGGTCCAGTTCATTTTGTCGGTATTGGCGGCATTGGCATGAGTGGCATAGCCGAAGTTATGATTAATCTTGGCTATGACGTGCAGGGCTCTGATATACGGGAGAACGATATTATTGCCCGTCTTCGCCAGCTTGGCGCGCGTATTTATATTGAGCAAAAAGCAGAGCAAATTCACGGGGCAGGCGCGATTGTAGTCTCCACCGCTATACCAAAAGACAACGTAGAATTGGTGGAAGCGCGGGCGCTTTCCATCCCCGTTGTGCGCCGCGCCGAAATGCTGGCAGAGCTTATGCGCCTTAAATGGGCCGTTGCAGTTGGCGGCACTCATGGCAAGACGACTACAACATCGATGGTTGCGGCTTTAATGGAAGGCGGCGGGCTTGACCCAACCGTGATTAATGGCGGCATTATTAACGCGTATGGCGCTAATGCTAAGCTTGGCGGCGGTAAATGGATGGTTGTGGAGGCAGACGAGTCGGATGGATCGTTCTTAAAACTGTTTTCAACGATTGCTATTGTCACGAATATCGACCCCGAGCATTTAGAGCATTATGGCAGTTTCGATAAATTGCGGGCAGCTTTTGATACCTTTGTTGAAAAGCTGCCATTTTACGGGTTTGCCGTTTTGTGTCTGGATCATCCTGAAGTGCAAAATTTGGTAAGCCGTATCACGGATAGGCGCGTTATCACTTATGGGTTCTCACCGCAGGCTGATGTACGGGTAGAGAATTTGAATTACAAAGATGGTGGCGCGGCTTTTGACGTTTTGATAAGCCTACGCGGTAAAGGCGGAACTGTGCTATGGAAAAACATGTTTTTACCCATGGCGGGCGACCACAATGTCAAAAATGCCCTCGCGGCCATAACGGTGGCCTACCAACTTGGTATTAGCGAGGTGCAAGTTCGCGCGGGCCTGCATGGCTTTGGCGGGGTGAAACGGCGTTTCTCGGACGCGGGCACATGGAACGGAGTGCAAATTATTGACGATTACGGGCATCACCCCGTTGAAATCGCCGCCGTTTTGAAGGCAGCGCGGCAAGTTTGTTCTGGCAAAGTCCATGCGGTTGTTCAGCCCCATAGATATACGCGCTTGCGTGATTTGTTTGATGAATTTTGCACCTGCTTCAATGATGCGGATAGCGTGTTTGTCACAGATATTTATGAGGCGGGCGAGACGCCTATTAAGGGTATTTCAGGCACAGCTCTTGTGGAGGGCCTTGTGCGTCATGGTCATAAAAAAGCGAAAAGTGTAACTCGTGACACGGTAGCGAAAATCGTAAAACCACATTTGTCTCTGGGTGATTATGTGGTCTTTTTAGGGGCGGGCGATATTACTGCCTGGTCTTACGAAATGGCTGATAAGCTTGCAGAGGCCTAACTTGGCTTTCCCCTCAATACTCCATAGATTGCCTGAAGTACGCGGGCGTATCAGCGAGAATGTAGACATTGCCCCATATACTTGGTTTCGGGTAGGCGGGGCGGCGCAGATATTGTTTATGCCCAAAGATGAAGCTGACCTTGCATTATTTTTGCCGCAAGTGCCTAGCGATATTCCTGTAAGGGTTTTGGGGGTTGCTTCCAATACTTTGGTGCGTGATGGTGGCTTAGAAGGTATCACAATTCGCTTTGGCTCTAGCTTTGGCAAAGTTGAAATTTTGGACAATGCGAAAATAAGTGCGGGCGCTGCGTGTCTTGATATGGTGCTTGCTAAGAAATGTGCAAAGGCGGGCATTGGCGGGCTAGAGTTTTATGCAGGTATTCCAGGTACGATTGGCGGAGCCTTGCGTATGAATGCAGGCTGTTATGGCAGTGAAACCAAAGATGTTCTAGTGGAAGCGATTGCGCTTGACCGGCGCGGGCGAAGGCTAGTTATGCCTTTGGAAGAGCTGGGATATGCGTATCGCTATTGCAGTGCGCCAGATGATCTTATCTTTGTGCAAGCGCTGTTTCAAGGCAGGCCTGATGCGCCCAAGGCCGTGCACGCGCGCATGGATGATATTACTAGGCGCCGCGAAGACGCGCAGCCTATTCGCGAGAAAACAGGCGGGTCGACTTTTAAAAACCCAAACCCTGATGAGAGCGGCGGGCGCGGTGCATGGCAAGTCATTGACGCGGCAGGCGGGCGTGGGCACACAGTAGGCGGCGCGCAAATGTCGACCAAGCATTGTAATTTCATGATCAATATGGGCGATGCTACTGCGCGGGATATTGAAACCCTTGGCGAAGAGATCAGAGCCATGGTCAAAAAAAGTGAAAACGTAGATTTACATTGGGAAATAAAACGTATTGGCAAAAAGAGCTAAGGTTAAAAGGAAAAAGGGATGAGCAAAACAATAGCAGTTTTATATGGCGGCCTGTCGCCAGAGCGCGATGTGTCGTTGATCTCAGGGCAGGCGGTTGCCAATGCGCTTGCGCAAGAGGGCTATGAAATTGTTAAAATAGATGTGGGAAGGGATTTAGCGCATCAGCTAGAGCAGGCAAATCCTGATATTATCTTCAATGCACTGCACGGGGAGTGGGGCGAGGACGGGCGCGTGCAGGGCGTTCTTGATATGTTTGGAACGCCCTATACCCATAGCGGGGTGATGGCATCAGCACTTGCTATGGATAAGCACCGTGCAAAAATTATTCTAAAAGATGCAGGCATTAACGTACCCAAAGGTATTTTGGTGGACCGAAAACAAGCCGCTAAAGAGCACGCGCTAAAGCCGCCTTATGTGATTAAACCCAATGCTCAAGGTTCTAGCGTTGGGGTCTATATAATTGTAGAGGGCGCTAACCGCCCGCCCGCTGAAATAAAAAGCAATGAAGCTATGGGAGAGCTTGTTATTGCGGAGGGTTTTGCCCCTGGTCGCGAGCTTACGGTTACGGTTATGGACGACAAAGCCTTGTGCGTAACCGAAATTATTCCAAACACGGAATTTTATGATTATGAAGCAAAATACGCAGATGGTGGCTCTTCGCATATTGTTCCAGCAGATATTCCCCAAGAAGCCGCTGAAATTTGTAAAGAATGGGCCTTAAAAGCACATGTGGCTTTAGGATGCCGCGGATTGACTCGCTCAGATTTTCGCTATGATAATAAAAAAAGTGCAAAAAGTGCAAAAAAATTCAATATAGTAAACAAAATCGTAATGCTTGAACTCAATACTCAACCTGGAATGACGCCCACGTCGCTCGCGCCTGAACAAGCGCAGTATATGGGTATGGATTTTCGGCAGCTTTGCCGTTGGATTGTTGAGGATGCTACATGGCCGCGTTAGGAAAAATTGGTAAAATTAAAGCTGGGCATCAGTCTCGCCAAACAGTAAGACCCAAAGCAGTAGCCGTAAGACGGGTTAGCCCACTTAAGCCAGGCCTTACAGACGCCCGCAATTGGGCTACGGCTCAGTTGCGGGCTGCGAAATATTCGCCGCAAAAAAAACGACGTATGATCATTAACGGCATTTTTCTCGCCATTGCTATTGTTTGGAGCGGTCTTTGGATTGGCGGATTTATACCTAATATCCAAGCCGCGAAAAACCGCATGGTTAAGCAGCGTCTTATGGGTATGGGCTTTGTGGTGGAACGTGTTGATGTTGTAGGCGAGGGCCGTATTTCTGAGCAAGAAATTCGGGCGGTGCTTGGTGTTCGTCCTGGCGATTATCTTTTCGATATGGATTTAAAAAATGCCCAACAGCGTGTGCAATCTCTTAGCTGGGTTGATAATGCCGTTGTGCGCCGCCTTTGGCCAAACAGGATCGTTGTTCATGTCAATGAGCGCCAACCTTATGCGCTTTGGCAAAGCAATGAAACCCTGCATTTGATTGATCAAACTGGTTTTGCAATCGATAACGTGCTTGCGTCTGATTATCAGGGCTTGCCACTTGTCGTAGGTAAGGATGCCAATCTAGTGGCAGGTATTTTTTTCCAAATGCTAAATGAACACAAGTATTTGAAGGATGAAGTTTCCGTTGTTGTCTATGTGGGGCATCGCCGTTGGGACGTTATTCTTAAAAGCGGTGTTCGTATTTTATTGCCAGAAGAAAACCCGTCCAAAGCTTTAAAACGGCTTGAGCAATATGATTTAGAGCACAAAATATTGCAATTGGATTTGACGCAAATCGATATGCGGGTTTCTGGACGGCTTTATCTGCGCCCAAAGACTGGCAGTAAAACTGGTAAAGCAAAACGAGCATAGGGGCACCCATGGCAATCTTTGGTGGGCGAACCAGCGCGAATAATCCAGAAATCGTAGCGATTTTGGACATTGGCTCCAGTAAAGTCGTTTGCTTTATCGGCAGGCAGGAAGAAGGCGTGGGCGTGCGTATATTGGGCGCAGGTTACCATGCTAGCAAAGGCCTAAAGGGCGGCGTTGTTGTTGATATTGAACAAGCTGAAAATACGATTAGGCACGCCGTCGAAAAAGCAGAGCGGGCTGCAGGGATCGCCATATCATCTGTTGTCGTCAATGTCTCTACGCGTTCTCTTCGCTCTCGGCATATCAATGTTGAAACAGAATTTACCAATTCTGAAGTGGCAGATAGGGACTTGCAGCGGGTTATAAATACGGCGCTTATGGAATTTGATGAACCAGACCATGCGATTATTCACGCATTGCCGCTAAATTGGTCCGTTGATAAAGAGCGCGGCGTTCGCGACCCGCGCGGTATGTATGGTAGTACGCTTGGCGTAGATATGCATTTTGTAACAGCAGGAATTGGCGTTTTACGCAATTTGTCCCATGCTATTGAGCGTTGTCATTTGCGCATCATAGACATGGTTGCATCCCCTTTTGCTGCTGGGCACGGCGTTTTAGTTGCCGATGAAATTGATCTGGGGGTAACCTTAATAGATATGGGAGGCGGCATTACTACGGCGGCTATCTTTAGGGATAGAACGCTAGCGACTGTAGATGTGGTTGGCATTGGCGGCCAAAATGTCACCAGCGATATTGCCCGCAGTTTGACAACGCCGTTTGAGGCGGCTGAGCGGATTAAGACCATTTACGGCTCTGCTTTGGATAGTCCTTTGGATGATACGCAGACCATTCCGTGCCCACCAATGGGAGCACAAGACGAATTACACCATGAGCCATTATCAGTGCTAACCAATATTGTTCGCTCGCGCATTGAAGAAACATTTGAAATTTTTAAGAGCAGGTTTCAAGCAGCAGGTATTGAAGAATACGCAGGGCGACGTATTGTGCTTACAGGCGGCGCTTCGCAGCTCTCTGGCGTAACGCAGATTGCCGAGTATATATTCAAGAAACGCGTGCGTATTGGTCGCCCGCATGACTTGTTGGACATGCCTGATGCTATGCTTGGTCCAGATTTTGCTGTGGCGGCAGGGCTTATTAAACTTGCCTTTGAGGAAAAACACGAAGCCATATCTGGTCCGCCTGATTTATCGGGTAAAAGATATAGGACTAGGCGGTATGCAGGCGGCAGTATTGGGAAATCATTTAAGTGGTTTAAAGAAAATTTCTAACAAATTGATATTACTCTCGATCTGGTTTGAAATCCTGATCATTGTGCATAAAAACTCAATAATTTTGCAAATTCCTTGTGCGAATTAACCTATGTTAAACTGTTTTGGGTGACCTTGGTATTAACGAAATGAAAACCATAATCTCCACTTCATATTTAGGGGAATTCAAAGGTCAGATATGAGCATTAATTTATCACTTCCTAAAGCTGCAGAGTTAAAACCACGAATCGTTGTTGTCGGTGTTGGTGGGGCAGGCGGCAATGCCGTTAACAACATGATCTGTTCTGGTCTTGAAGGTGTCGACTTTGTTGTTGCGAATACAGACGCACAGGCATTGGCTTTGTCAAAGGCGGAACGCCGTGTTCAAATGGGCGGTGCAATCACCCAAGGTCTTGGCGCTGGCATGCGTCCACAAGTTGGAGAAGAAGCTGCCGAGAGCTCACTGCAAGAAATTATGGAGCACCTTGATGACGCCCATATGATTTTTGTAGCCGCTGGCATGGGCGGGGGCACAGGCACAGGCGCTGCCCCGATTATTGCCCGCGCGGCTCGCGAGCGTGGTATTCTTACCGTTGCGATTGTTACCAAGCCGTTCCAGTTTGAAGGCTCTAAACGCATGCAACTTGCGAATGAGGGCATTGAAAAACTTTATGCTGCTGTTGACACGCTTTTGGTTATTCCAAACCAAAACTTGTTTAGGGTCGCAACAGAAAATACGACGATGACGGATGCTTTTAGCATGGCCGATGAAGTGCTTAACTCTGGGGTTCGTAGTATTTCAGATCTTATGGTTGTTCCAGGTAAAATAAATCTCGATTTTGCTGATGTTCGCACCGTTATGGGTGAAATGGGCAAGGCTATGATGGGGACTGGCGAGGCAACTGGAGAACGCCGCGCGGTTGAAGCCGCAGAAGCTGCTGTAAATAACCCGCTCTTGGATGATGTGTCTTTGAAAGGTGCAAAAGGTGTTTTGATTAATATTACTGGCGGTTCGGATCTTACGCTTTATGAAGTAGACGAGGCGGCGAGTCTTATTCGTGGTCAAGTTGATCCAGATGCTAATATTATTGTTGGGTCGGCTGAGGATAGTGATCTTGATGGTATTGTACGCGTGAGTGTTGTTGCAACGGGTGTGGAGGATATCGACGGAATTATGCCAATTACGCCGCGAGAAGAATATGTTGAAGAGGTGTACGAAGAAAATACAGTTGAAATAGAAGATATAGAAGAAAAAATCATTGAAGTCGCTGAGCAAACTTATGAAGCGCCAACCCCGCTTCAGCCTGCTACTGCGATGCCTGTTGCACAAGCAATTGCGCCGCAAGTGCCAACACCCGTTCAAAAAGAGCCCGTTCAGAAAGGGCAAGTGCAGCCAGAGCCTTCTCCGTACCAATATAGACGCCCAATTGCGCCTGAAGGACTTGCACAGAAAGCACCAGCACTAGCAGCAAAAACACAAACAGTTTTAAAACGCCCGTTTGGATTTTTTGGGCGCAAAAAAACAGTGCCTGTAGCCCCGCGCGTGCAAAACCAACCAAAACCAACACATAATGGTGATTTGTTTGATGCGGATACGGAAGATGAACTTGAAATTCCATCATTTTTACGTAGGAAATAAAATTGTTTCCCTTGATATATAATTTAAAAAAACCGCTATCATCGCGATTTTTTTATTACCTGTAGGTAATGATTAAAACACTGTCACATACTGTAACATACTGTAACAGGGCTTTTGTTTTATGGTGTAAAACTGTGCTTTATATAAGAATCGAGTAATGTAATATGTATATATTAAAGGCAGTATTTTAGGAAAATAATGACAATTGATGTGAACATAAGACCTGTAAAACGCCAAGCAACAATAGCTGCCGACGTTAAATTTTCGGGCGTAGCTTTGCATGGTGGTATGGAGGTCCAAGTGACGCTCAAGCCCGCGCCTATTGGTAGCGGCATTGTTTTTGTTCGCACGGATTTAGATGATGATAATACCATTATTGTTAGCCCTGATACCGTTACCAACGTAAGGCAGTGTACAACCGTTTGCAATAAAAGCGGAGTGAGTGTTGCAACAATAGAACATCTTATGGCGGCCTTATCTGCGAGTGGAATAGACAATCTTATTGTCGACATTGATGGTCCAGAGGTTCCAGCTTTGGACGGAAGCTCAGAGCCGTTTTTGAAAATGGTTGAGCAAGCAAAAATTCGCTCACAATCCGCCCCTCGGAGCTATATTAAAGTGCTGCGATCCATCGAAGTTATCGCGGGTGAAGCTTATGCACGTATTGATCCTGCGCCTTGTTTGCAGCTTGATGTGACGATTGATTTTCAAGAGAAAATTATTGGCCGTCAGCGCATTGAAATAGAGCCTGACGTCAAAGATTTTAGAGAACGTCTCGCCTCTGCGCGTACCTTTGCCCGTGCCCACGAAGTTGCGGCTCTGCGAGAGGCTGGACTAAGCCTTGGTGGTTCGTATGATAATGCGGTTGTTGTGGATGGTGATAAAGTACTTAATCCTAATGGACTTCGCTATTCTGACGAATTTGTTCGCCACAAAGCGCTTGATTTGCTTGGCGATCTATATGTTGCGGGTCCGATTTTGGGTCACGTGATAGCAGTGCGGGCAGGGCATGCTTTAAACCACAAACTCCTTTGTGCGCTTTTTGCCGATAAAACCGCATGGGAGTATACGCAAGTGAATAGCCTAGACGTGACTGCATTAGATGCATTTGATCCAGTATCGACGCTTGAAGAAATTGCATCTGCCCTATAAGAGATAGTTTACGAATTTTAATAGTTATCTGTTTGACCTGACGCTTAGAATCTGGCCTAAGATTTTTACGTTTGTCACTTTGGTGCGTATATGAGTATTTTTATGAAGACTACATTTTCTTCGTTTCGGTTTTTGCGGTCTCTTATTGCCGTTTTCACAGTGGGCATGCTTTTAAGCGGCTGCTCTACATTCGGAAAAAAACGCAAAGCTGAGTTGGTTTATGAAGAACGTCCAGCAGAAGGCCTTTATAACCAAGCCTTTGCGCGTATGGATAAGGGCGATTTTGGCAAAGCAATTTTGTTCTTTGATGAGGTTGAACGCCAGCATCCGTTTTCACGATGGGCTCGCCGTTCTATGCTTATGTCGGCGTTCGCTAATTTCAGCAATGCAAATTATGAGGAAGCTATTTCTGGGGCCCAGCGTTTCATCAGCTTACACCCGGGCAACGAATCAACACCTTATGCGTATTATTTGATCGCTATGTGTTATTATGAACAAATATTTGATGTTGGCCGTGACCAGGCAACGACCGTAAGCGCTGAATCTGCGTTGCAGCAAGTTGTGCGCCGTTATCCTGATACGGATTACGCCCGCGATGCGCGTTTGAAACTAGAGCTTACTCATGACCATTTGGCGGGTAAGGAAATGGCGGTTGGCCGTTGGTATCTTCGCCAAAACCACCAACTTGCTGCGATTGGGCGTTTCAAAAATGTTGTGAAAAAATACGAAACGACTTCGCACGTTGAAGAAGCCATGCACAGATTAGTTGAGGCCTATGTTTCTTTAGGTCTCATCGGGGAAGCAAAGCAGGTTGGCTCTGTTCTCGGTTATAATTATCCAAGCGGGGAATGGTACCAAGACAGTTATAATCTGTTGTCTCAATACGGCGTTGATTTAAACGAAGAGCTTAAAGTTGAGCACAAACGTGGATATTGGCGTCGCCTAAAAGAACGTCTCTTCTAGAGAGGAATTATTAGTGCTCAGCGGAATATCCATTCGCAATGTTGTTCTGATCGAAGCGCTGGATTTAGATCTTAGCGCTGGATTTAGTGCCATGACGGGTGAAACTGGGGCGGGTAAATCAATTATTCTTGATGCGCTTGGCATGGCAACGGGAGCGCGCTCTGATAAGGCTTTGGTGCGTTCTGAAGCAGAAAAAGCACTCTGTATTGCCCAGTTTACTCTTGATAAAGCGCACACTGCTTGGGGTGTTTTGGTTGGTGCGGATATTGAGTACACCCCAAGTGAAAACTTAATTTTACGCCGCACGATCACCAAAAATGGGCGCTCTAAAGCTTATATCAATGACACACCCGTCAGCGTGAAATTACTTGCTAGCGTCGGTGCGTTGATTTTGGAAGTGCATGGACAGCATGATGGACGCGGGCTTTTGGACCGTTCTACCCACCGTGGGCAGCTCGATAATTTTGCAGGAAATTCCGTGCTTTTAAAGTCTTGTGAAGAAACATATGAGAATTTGAAAGTGGCCCGTGACAGGGTTGAAACGCTTAAGGCCAAAAAAGCCAAGGCTGAAGAAGACAAGGCTTTTTTAGAGCATGCGATCACAGAGCTTGATAGGTTGGCCCCAAAAATAGGGGAAGACGAAAGCTTAGCTGCAGAGCGCAGGCTTTTGCAGCATGTGGAAGGTGCGCTCACTGAGCTTGATGCCGCCAAGCAGGCCTTGGGAGAAGACGGGGCGTATGAAGCACGGATTGGGCAAGCGCTTGCAGGCCTTGAGAGGGTGCGCACAAAAATCGGAGAAGGTAGTACCAATCCTGCATTTATAGCGCTGCAAGAAGCGAGCACGGCGCTTGAGAAAGCTTTAATAGAGCTCGAAGAGGCGGGCAGCGCGGTTAACAAAGCGGCGAGCGCTTTTAATTTTGAGCCAGGACGTTTGAATAAAGTTGAAGAACGGTTTTTTGCTTTGCGGGCAATCGCGCGTAAATATGATGTTAGCGTGGGGCAGCTTGGCGAGCTACGGCAAAGTTTTGGCAGCGAGCTTTTGGGGTTAGAGGAATTTGATACCAATATGGATAAGGCGCTCGCAGTATATGACAAATCCAAGCAAGCTTATGATAATGTTACCGCAAAGTTGAGTGAAACGCGGGCTTTAGCGGCAAAAAAACTTGATAAAAAAGTATGCACGGAACTGCCGCCTTTAAAAATGGCTAAGGCGGATTTTGTCACGCAAATAACAAAAACAGCGGATGGCCCAGCGGGAAGGGACGCGGTACACTTTGAAGTGCGCACGAACCCTGGAACCCCGCTTGGCCCCCTTGATAAAATTGCGTCTGGCGGGGAAATGTCCCGTTTTTCCTTGGCCATTAAAGTAGCCCTGTCCGAGCAGACCAACCGCACTATGATATTTGATGAAGTGGACGCAGGCGTTGGCGGCGCTGTTGCAGATGCCGTGGGTAAACGTCTGGCAGTGCTTTCCAATGGCGGGCAGGTTTTGGTTGTAACCCACTCGCCGCAAGTGGCCGCTTGCGCCGATCATCAATTTCTTATTCATAAATCTTCAAAAGGGGATAAAACCATCACCAATATTGATGTTTTACCGCGCGAGCGCCGAGAAGAAGAGATAGCTAGAATGCTTGCTGGCGAAATCATAACCGATGCTGCCCGCGCGGCGGCACGGCAGCTTATGAAAGCTTCATGAGCGCGCTTACTGAAAAACAAGCCAAGCATCGGCACCATGTACTGACCTTAGAAATTCGGGCAAATGATGAATTTTATTACGCGCACGACAAGCCCCAAATTAGCGATGCGGATTATGACACTCTTCGCCAAGAATTGCTAACTCTTGAATCAAAGTTTCCAAATTTAATCACAAAAGACAGTCCTTCCCAAAGCGTTGGCGTAAAGCCATCTGGCAGGTTTGGAAAAATCACCCATGCTGTGCCAATGCTCTCGCTTGATAATGCGTTCACGGGTGATGATGTTCGCGAATTTGGCGCGCGCATTCGCCGGTTTTTATCCTTGGCTGAAACAGCGTCTTTGGAATTTACCGCTGAACCAAAAATTGACGGGCTGTCGGCCAGTGTTCGGTATAAGAACGGCATTTTGGTTAGTGCGAGTACACGCGGAGACGGGCATATTGGCGAAGATATTACTGCCAATATAAAAACACTCCAAGACGTACCCCATACTTTAAAAGGCAATGATTGGCCTGAAACCCTCGACGTGCGCGGTGAGGTTTATATTGGTCATGCCGATTTTTCCGCGATGAACGCTGCGCAGGAACATGCGGGCAAAGAGCCTTACAAAAATCCGCGCAATGCGGCGGCAGGATCTTTGCGCCAAATTGACGCGCGCATTACAGCCCAGCGTCCGCTTAAATTCTTTGCCTATGCATGGGGAGAAAACAGCATGCCTTTACCTGGCACGCAATTTGGCACCGTGCAAAACCTTGGCAAATGGGGTTTTAGTATCAATGATTTGACTAAAATTTGTAAATCGGCGGATGAAATGATAGAGCATTATAGCGCTATTGTAGCGCGCAGGTCAGATATTGGTTATGACATTGACGGTGTTGTTTACAAGGTCAATAATTTGGTTTTGCAAGAGCGCCTCGGATTTGTCTCGCGCTCGCCTCGGTGGGCTATAGCGCACAAATTTCCAGCGGAAAAAGCGCAAACAAAAATTGAAACGATTGAAATCCAAGTTGGCCGCACAGGCGCGCTCACCCCTGTCGCGCGACTTACGCCCGTGATGGTTGGCGGGGTGATAGTTTCCAATGCCACGCTGCACAATGAGGACGAGATAAAACGCCTTGATGTAAGGGTCGGTGACCAAGTGGAAATACAGCGCGCTGGCGATGTTATCCCGCAAGTTTTAAGAGTGCTGGACGCTGATAGAAAAACGCGAGGACCTGCATTTAACTTCCCCGATAGATGCCCGATTTGCAGCAACCAAGCCGTGCGCGAAGTAGACGTAAAAGGTAAAGTGGATGTGGTCAAACGCTGCGTATCTGGTCTAAGTTGCCCTGCACAAGCTATTGAAAGTTTAAAACATTTTGTATCTCGCCGTGCCTTTGATATAGACGGTATGGGCGCCAAGCGAATCGAGATTTTTTATGAAAAAAAATTCGTGCTTGATCCAGCGCATATTTTTGACCTTGAGCGCCGCAAGGATGAAATAAAACTTGAAACTTGGGAAGGTTGGGGACAGACGAGCGCGCGTAATCTATTTGCCGCAATCCATGCGCGCCGCGAAATTTCCTTTCATAGATTTCTTTATGCATTTGGTATTCGGCATGTCGGGCATGGCAATTCAAATTTGCTGGCCAAGCACTATCTAAGTTTTGAAATATTCATGGATGCGATTCATGAGGCAGCGGATAAAGTTGGGCCTGCGTGGGAGGAGCTCCTTTCTATCGATGGCGTAGGAGACGCATGTGCCAACGCCGTGGTCGATTTTCTTAATGACTCGCAAAACGCAAAAGTTGTCGTGAAGCTGTTATCGGAAGTAAAAGTCCTGGACGCCAAAATGCCGAACGCTGATAGTTCAGTCTCAGGCAAGTCAGTAGTGTTCACAGGAAAATTAGAGCTTATGTCCCGCGATGAAGCCAAAGCCAAAGCACAAAACCTGGGCGCAAAAGTATCAGGGGCGGTCTCTAAAAAAACCGACTATGTCGTCGCGGGGCTGGGCGCGGGCAGTAAGCTGAAAAAGGCACAGACTTTTGGCGTTTCAATACTCACCGAACAAGAATGGCTTGATATTATCGGTTAATCACGCCATTAAAATACTAATAGGAGTTACTGTAGGGCGCAGCAAAGTCCCGCAAGGGGTTTCCCCTTTTACCCTTCCCCCTTAGTGGTCTTAAGACTCGTTTCAATAACCCGCCTAAACCTAAAAAGCCTCACATCTATATGAACTTATACAAGCCATTGAGTGGCCGATAATTGAGCAGCTTCTATGCTGGCAAAGATATGTTAGTTCAGCTAGGGTCAGGACTCATTAAAGTCAATATATAACGATTGCAGCGATACATATTGTTGAGAAAAAGGTGTGTGCGCACCTATCATAGCGTGTTGAGACACGTCTCCAGCCTTTGAGCCTGCCAAACATGTTTTCTACTTTGTCGCGCTGTTTGTACAAAACCTTATCATATGGGATCTGTATTTTTCGGTTTCGGCGTGGCGGAATACAGGCGATGATATTGCGTGCGATTAATGCCTCTCGAAACCAATCTGAATCATAGCCTTTGTCGCCTAAAAGATGTTGAGCATTCGGGAGCTTATCTAGCAACAATCGTGCCCCTTTATGATCGTTCATCTGCTCTTCACTGAGCAACCATAACAACAGCTCGCCCCTTACCGTCACAAACCGCATGGAGTTTGGAGTTCAACCCTCCTTTGGTACGTCTAATACATCGGGGTACATCCCTTTTTTTAGCAGGCTAGAGCGTTCCCTGATTAAGTAGATTCACTTTATGGGTTCCCTTTTGGTTTAAAATGTGATTCACCATGTTTGGGGGTGTATCATGAGTAAAACGATTTCCATTGATCTTCGTCGCCGAGTTGCGGCAGCAAGGCAACAGGTTCTATTAAACCAGCACAATAAGGACGAGCACCTGGGAGTGGGAAACTTGCGCCCTTCCGCAGATATTTATTAGGCCTCGTCACAGCGGAGCCTGATATAACCTTGTCTAAACTCTGTGGTCGACTGGAGGCAGAGCACGGGGTAAAAACTTACACTGGATCACTGTCTACCCTGTTGAGGCAAGCTGGGCTCAGCTATAAAAAAAAACTGCTCGCTACTGAGCGGGACAGACCAGAAGTTCAGCGCAAACGCCGGGCATGGCATAAGTGCCAGAACCTGATGCGGATGGAGCCTTCTCGCCTAGTTTTCATTGATGAAACCAGCACGAATACCACAAGATGACGCGCATGTATGGAAGGGCGCCCAAAGGCGAACGGCTGGTCTCTGATACGCCTTTCGGACACTGGCATACGCAGACGTTCCGCGGGTTTGCGCAGTGACAGTCTTACAGCGCCTTGGGTTTTGGACGGGCCTATGAACCGTGACGCTTTTGATTGTTATATAAAAACCCAATTAGCTCCAACTCTAAGCAAAAGTGATATCGTGATTTTGGATAATCTATCCAGCCACAAAAGCGAACGCGCTAAACGAGCTTTACGCGAACGCGGCGCATGGTTCTTGTTCTTACCGCCTTACAGCCCCGATCTCAATCCAATTGAAATGGCCTTCTCAAAACTAAAAGCGCATCTGAGAAAAGCAAAAGCCCGCACTTATGACGCCCTCTGGAAAGTCATAGGACATATCACAAATCAATATTCAAAAAAAGAATGTTGGAACTACTTCAAGGCAGCTGGATATGCGTACGACTAAACAGGGAACGCTCTAGCTTCGCGATCGAAGCTCCGATCGGAATATTTTTGCTCTAATTGCGGGCGTCGCCGTTGCGCTGCCGTGTAATACTTGTCCCATAAGGTGTAAGAGTTTAGACTTGATCTGACACTTACATATTAAATTATCATCTCAAGAAAAGGAAGCATGATGGTAAAAAACCACATTTGTGTAAAAATATTAACCATAAAATTTCTGGCAGGGGGGGCCGTATTTTTACTGTTATGCTTTGGCATTTTTGAGAACGCGCTTGCCAAAAGAAAAATATCGGACCTCTCAAAAAGCACTCTTTATTTTGAGAGGTATGATGGCGGGCAATATATTGTTGATGCCTCTATTAATGGACAAGGGCCATTTAGAATGATGATCGATACAGGTGCAACACGAACAAGTGTTTTTGAAAAAACAAGACAACGGCTTGGCCTAGAAACAAATATACTTCCTGAGCGCAATGTTAGTGGTATGAACAAAGCGGAACTTAGGCCGTTGGCAATGATAAAGACACTCAATTTTGCTGGTATAAAATATGAAAACCACAATATCATTATTTTGAAAGATTGGGCGGATGTAGGAGAAGTGCACTTTGATGGCATTCTTGGTATGGATGTTTTGGACGGGCTAATTATTCAGTTCAAGCATGCTAAAAGCACAGTGAAATTCCGTAAATATTGGGGAATTAACCTTCAAGATGTACGTAAGTGGGATCGTATCAAGCTTGTAGAAAACCCATATCTTGAAGAGAACTTTGGCTTGTATTATACGTTTACGAGAATTGGTGATAGTTTCATTCCTACGCTTGTTGACACAGGCGCTAGTTTTACAGCCCTTAGCTGGAGTTTCGTACGGGGAACTAAGCTCGAAAAAGAAAAAAAACGACTGCGTAAAGAATGGGAAGTTAGGGGCGCTGTTGGTGTATTTAACCCACAAATGCGGCTACGATTTGACAGAATAAGAATTGGCGACACGGCCTTGAACAAGCATGAAGTCGTCTTAATGGACTTAACTAATATTCCGATGAACGCTTACGGGAAATACCCTATGGTTATTACGGGGGTAGATTTGTTCGCTGGGAGAGATTTTGCCTTTGATTTTAGGAGCTATAATTTATACATTCGTCCAAGTGAAAAACACAAATAACCCTCGCGATGATAATTTTGAGTGACAGTGTATTGGTAATGTCATTTTACACTAGATCTTATTTTTTATATTTTTCAACAAAGTGATCAATTTTTCCAAAGATGGAATTGCCTGATTTATCGTTCATTTCAATGCTGACACGATCGCCAAATTTCATGAAACTTGTGGAAGCTTTACCCTTTTGAATGGTTTCTATCATGCGAATTTCTGCAATGCAGGAATAGCCGAGACCGCCGTCTTCTATTTTCTTTCCAGGTGTCCCGTCTTCGCCTTGGTTTGAGACTGTACCAGACCCGATAATTGTTCCTGCGCATAATTTGCGGGTTTTAGCGGCATGAGCGATGAGTTTAGCAAAATTGAAAGTCATGTCTTTGCCTGCATTGGTCTTGCCAAATGGTTTTTCGTTATACTCGACCAAGAGCGGCAAATGTACTTTGTTGGCTTTCCACGCAGAGCCAAGTTCGTCAGGTGTAACGGCAACAGGGGAGAAGGCGCTCGATGCTTTGCCGTGAACAAACCCAAAGCCTTTGCGAAGCTCGTTTGGAATCAGGCTGCGCAAACTTACATCATCTACAAGCATGATAAGTTTTATATGGTCTTTGGCTTTGGCCGTTGAGACTGTCATTGGGACATCATCGGTGATAACCACCACTTCAGCCTCAAAATCAATGCCGTGATCTTCAGACACGGCTTGGATAGGATCCAAAGGGCCAATAAAAGTGTCGGACGCGCCTTGATACATAAGGGGGTCGGAGTAAAAACTTTCAGGAATTTCAGCATTTCTGGCTTTGCGAACCAGTTCCACATGATTGATATAAGCAGAACCGTCCAGCCATTGATAGGCGCGCGGGAGGGGCGAGGCGCATACTGCAGGTACAAAGGTAAAACAATCACCTTTGCCTTGATTAAGGCGGTCATACTGGACTTGCAAAAGCGGCGCAATACCCTCCCAATTGTCAAGTGCGTATTGCATAGTTGGCGCAATGTCGCCTGCGTCTATAGCAGTTTTTAGATCACGGCTTACAATAACTAAGTGGCCATCGCGGCCATGTTTTAAAGATGCAAGTTTCATGGTGTCGTCCTTCGTAAACTTTAGTGTTAAAATGCGACCTAGCGGGCACTTGTCAAGCCCGCGGCTTGCTGCGAACATTTATGTTTTGGAATTTAAGGGTAGCTAATCTATCGTTAAACCCCTGCGTTTTTTAATAGGTTGCGCAAAGACATATTCCTTTGCGCGGTGCCCAATAGTAAAATGTTATTCGCCGTTTTCATGCATCCAAGCGGCATGGCGCGGGGCTATTTTGGTGCGGGTCCATTCTTCAAGCATGTCGGGTGCAACATTCTTAAGCTCGGCGAGCTGTGCAGGCGTCCCTATATCAGCGCATAGTTCTAGTCTATGGCCATTTGGATCGAAGAAATAAATGGATTTGAATATGCCGTGATGCGTTGAGCCAAGAACATTTATACCGTTCTCTTCTAGGTGGGCTTTGGCATCCATCAGTGCGTCCAAGCTGTCCACGCGAAAGGCAATATGTTGCACCCAGCGCGGCGTGTTGCGATCACGCCCCATTTTTGGGCTGTTTGGAATTTCAAAAAATGCCAAGACATTATTGCCGCCTGCATCCAAAAAAATGTGCATGTAAGGATCTAGCTCGCCAGTAGAGGGAACTTCGTTCTCCGCTATGGCGAGCTTGAAGTCCATGCCAAGCATATTTGTGTAGAAATCGACCGTTTCTTTGGCGTCTTTGCAACGGTAAGCCACATGGTGCACGCCGCCAAGTTTTGGTGCATTTGTCATATTATCTCCTGCTTGTTTCGTATAAGTGTTGCATAAACTAGTTGCGTATGCAACTATATTTTATGAGTTTTAATTTAGAAAATTTTTTGCCCTACAAATTGTCACTGACAAGCAATACAGTTTCTGAACACTTAAGCAAAGTTTACAGCGAGTATAGCCTAACCCGCACGCAATGGCGGGTTATGGCCGTTCTGAGCATGGGGGGGGTGACTGCGGGCAAGATCGCTAAAAAAACGCTTATGGATAAAGCAAC
This sequence comes from Robiginitomaculum sp., assembly GCA_965224735.1. Taxonomy (GTDB): domain Bacteria; phylum Pseudomonadota; class Alphaproteobacteria; order Caulobacterales; family Maricaulaceae; genus Robiginitomaculum_A. Next base: position 1,293,376 of record OZ245059.1, read on the forward strand.
GATTAGCCGCGCTGTTAAAGTTATGATTGTACGCGGTCTGTTAACCCGGCGCGCCAGCCAAGAAGACGGGCGGGCTTCGCCCTTAAAACTAACGACAAAAGGGCGGAAAATATTTGAAAACATCGCGCCAAAAGCCATTCAAGCAGAAAAGGATATATTTCAAAGATTATCAAAAGAACAAAGAATAACCCTTGAGCATCTTTTGGATATCCTGCTAGCTTAGATATTGGTAGGCGCTAGGAATAAGGAATAAGGAATAAGGAATAAGGAATAATATGGGGCCTCTTAAAGGTGTGAAAGTATTGGACATGAGCCGTGTATTGGCAGGGCCTTGGGCGGGGCAAGTGCTGGCCGATATGGGTGCTGATGTCATCAAGGTCGAGCGTATAGAACGCGGTGATGATACACGAGAGTGGGGGCCGCCCTACATGAAAAATGCGCGGGGCATCATCAGTGGTGAAGCTGCTTATTTCCATAGTGCTAACCGTGGCAAGAAATCTATTACCATAGACTTTACGCAAAAGGATGGTTTGAATATTCTCTACAAACTGTTGAAGAATACAGATATAGTACTTGAAAACTACAAGGTGGGTACGCTTAAAAAATATGGCCTTGATTATAAAACGCTTAACAAAAAAAATCCCAAATTGGTTTATGCATCTATCACTGGATTTGGACAAAGCGGCCCAAAATCAGCATTGCCTGGATATGACTTCATGATTCAGGGCATGTCTGGCCTTATGAGCGTTACAGGTAGAGAAAATGCGGATCCGCAAAAAGTAGGCGTTGCCCTAACCGATATTATGGCGGGGCTCTATGCTTCGATTGCAGTGCTTGGCGCGCTTCGTCATGCTGACAAAACGGGGCAGGGGCAGCACATAGACCTAGCGCTATTGGATGTGGCTGTTGCAACTATGGCCAATCAGGCACAAAATTATCTAGCCACAGGAACGCCGCCCCAGCGTATGGGGAACGCACATCCCAATCTCTTCCCCTATAATGTTTTTAGAACATCTGACGGGTATATAATTGTTGCCGTTGGTAATGATACGCAATTTGTAGGCCTGGCGCGGCTCTTAGGGCAGGCGGGTTGGGCTATTGACCCCAGGTTTAAAACCAATGCTGCGCGGGTGAAAAACCGTGAACAACTCATGGGTTATATGACACAAATAATGCGGACACGCACTCGTGATCTATGGCTTTCGGATTTAAATGCCGCCAATATCCCATGCGGCCCTATAAATGATATGGACGATGTATTCTCCGATAAACAAGTTCAGCATAGGGGCCTAAAAATTTGTGTTACCCATCCACAACTTGGCTCCGTTCCATCCGTAAAATCCCCGATTAATTATAGTGACACAGTGCAAGAATATACACTCGCGCCTCCAACTTTGGGCGAACATACCAACGAAATATTAGCAAAACTTGGGTATAGCAAAGCCAAAATAGCGGCGTTAAAAGAAAACAGTATTATTTGAAGTTCTCAGCGTTTTTTGTACTTTCTTTAAAGGGATACATGAAATCATTTTCTTGAAGACTTAACCTCATTTTATAATGTAAAATGCAAAAATATACTCAGAAAATTCCTAGGGTTTCGGTGCAGGATAAATTGGTTGAAGAATTACCACCTCCTCAAACAATTCTGCATTTATCCCTAGCCATACCCGCGCTTTCCCCCTAAAGGGGGCGCAAAGAAGATGAATCGGAAATCAAGCTCATGTCTAATTCTATAAAAACGCTGCGCAATGTAGCGATTGTTGCTCACGTTGACCATGGTAAAACAACTTTGGTGGATAAACTTTTGCGCCAGTCAGGTACGCTTGACGAGCGGGGGGCGCAGGCCGAGCGGGTTATGGACAGCGGCGATATTGAAAAAGAACGCGGCATTACTATTTTGGCAAAGAACACGGCTATTAAATGGACAGACGCTGAGAACACTGAATGGCGCATTAATATTGTTGACACACCTGGGCATGCCGATTTTGGTGGTGAAGTTGAGCGGGTACTTTCTATGGTCGACAGCGTTGTACTCTTGGTGGACGCAGTTGAAGGCCCAATGCCGCAAACATCTTTCGTGACCAAAAAAGCGCTAGAGCAGGGCCTTAACCCAATCGTTGTTGTCAACAAAATTGACCGTAATGGCGCGCGCCCTGATTGGGTGGTTGACCAGACCTTTGATTTGTTTGACCGTCTTGGTGCAACTGATGAGCAACTGGATTTTCACGTTGTTTTTGCGTCTGCTCTTAATGGCTGGGCCAGTAATAATAGCGAGACGGTTGGCAGTGATATGGGGCCATTGTTTCAAGCTATAGTTACGCATACACCAATCCCTGATGTTGATTTAGACGGCCCACTTCAGTTGCAGGTCAGCGCCCTTGATTATAGCTCCTATACGGGCGTTATCGGCATTGGCCGCGTGTTGCGCGGTACGCTTAAAAAAGGTGGTCAAGTTATTATCGCATCAGTAGATGGGGGAAACCGCAAAGGTAAAATTTTGCAACCTTATGGGTTTATGGGGCTAGAAAGGCTTGAAATGGACGAAGTACATGCGGGCGACATCGCCTGTTTTACGGGTATTGATAATCTGGATATATCTGATGTGATTTGTGATCCTGCCCATATCGAAACATTACCTGCTCTGAGCGTAGATGAGCCAACCATCTCTATGACGTTCCAAGTTAACGATAGCCCATTTGCTGGCCGAGAGGGGAAATATGTAACATCACGCAATATCAAAGAGCGCCTTGATAAAGAGCTTATTCACAATGTGGCGCTTCGGGTTGAGCAGCTTGATGATCCTGATAAATTTCGCGTATCGGGACGGGGGGAATTGCACCTTTCTATCCTAATTGAGAATATGCGGCGTGAGGGTTATGAGTTGGCGATTTCCCGTCCACAAGTTATCAATAAAACAATAGACGGTGCTCTGTGTGAGCCATGGGAAAATTTAACCGTTGATGTAGAAGTGGATCACCAAGGCACAATTATGGAGAAGTTGGGAACCCGTAAAGGCCAACTTAAAGACATGGTGCCAGACGGGCAGGGACGTGTGCGTCTTGATTATGAAATCCCCACGCGCGGACTTATCGGGTTTCGCTCGGAGTTCCTTACCAGCACATCGGGCACGGGCCTGATGTATCATGTGTTCGATCAGTATAAACCACGCGTAACGGGGCAACTTGGTCGCCGCGCCAAAGGCGTTTTAGTCTCTAAACATGCAGGGACAGCCGTGGCCTTTGCTTTGTTTAATCTGCAAGAGCGTGGAAAAATGTTTGTTGGCCATCAATCACCAGTTTATGAGGGCATGGTTATTGGTATTCACGCACGTGATAATGATCTCGTTGTCAACCCTATTAAAGGTAAACAGCTCACCAATGTGCGAGCCTCGGGTACGGACGAAGCCGTTGTTTTGGTAACACCTATCGAAACCACTTTAGAATACGCGCTGGAATTTATTAATGATGACGAGCTTGTTGAAGTCACGCCCAAGTCTATCCGTATCCGCAAACGATTCTTACGAGAGAATGAACGCAAAAAAGAAGCTCGAAAAATGGGCTTTATTGATTAGAGGGCGTGGATTAATTACATGATTTGTTAACTTTATTTTCTTGTCCTGACAGGAAAAGCAAAGAATTTTTCATATAAGATATGCACCGTCACGATATTAGTGGCCACATTTGGTCGCTTTTACGGGCTTGTGACACCAATGATATGCTGGAATAATGATATACTGGAATATTGTCAGAAAAACCAAATACATCCAGCCATTCCGCGCTATGGCTGATAAGATCCAAAAGGGGGCGAAGTTCCTAACGCTCTTCGGTTTACCAAAACCCACAAGGTAAATACGAAGTAAGTGAGGGGGTGAGGCAAGGTAAGTGAACGGGGCAAACGGCAAACAAAACCGAAAACACCTACAAAAAACAAACCACCACCTCTTAAAGTGCACAAAACTCATAAAAATAATCTCTGTGTTGCTGAAATACCGTGTTATGCTGTGGCCTCATATCATCTAGTTCACATAAGGTTCAGCTAAAAGTTTGCTCCGCCTCTTGACCCCTTACTTCGAATCTATCATAAGGCGAATGGGCCGCGCTTTCCCACTAAAGCGTACTTTATTGTGGTTACAAAAACGGCCACACGGAGACACAAATGACTAAATTACAAAAACCGGGTGTTAAGCCCATTGACGGGCGTTTTTCGCCTGGGCCTTCACGAAAACGCCCAGGTTGGACACCAGATTTTCTAGGGAAAGCTGCCCTTGGCCGTTCACACCGTAGTCCTTTGGGAAAAAAAGTCCTTAAAGAGGTAATAGATCTATCTCGCGAAGTGCTACAAGTGCCAGACACACACCGCATTGCAATAGTTCCTGCATCCGATACGGGCGCGGTTGAAATGGCTATGTGGTCAATGCTAGGCTCAAGAGGCGTCGATGTTGCGGCATGGGAGAGCTTTGGAAATGCATGGATAACGGATGCTAAATCCCAGCTACCGCTCAAAGATTTGCGAGTATTTACCGCTGATTACGGCAGTGTGCCAGATATGAGCCAGTATTCTGGTGAACGGGATCTGGTCTTTACATGGAACGGCACAACGGGCGGCGCCCGCGTTCCTAATGGCGATTTTATTCCCGCAGACCGCACAGGCTTGACCATATGTGACGCGACCTCGGCGGCCTACGCCCAAGAGTTGCCATGGGACAAGCTTGATGTTGTCACATATTCTTGGCAAAAAAACATGGGCGGCGAAGCTGCTCACGGAATGATTATATTAAGCCCGCGCGCCGTAGAGCGTCTTGAGAGTTACACCCCGCCTTGGCCAATGCCCAAAATTTTCCGTATGACCAAAGACGGAAAGCTTAATGAAGCTTTGTTTGAAGGCTCTACCATAAACACGCCATCCTTGATGTGCGCCGAAGACCATATTGAAAGTCTTAAATGGGTGCGAGAGCAAGGCGGACTAGAATGGATGCATGCGCGCGCTGATGAGAACTTCCAAGTTTTGCAAGATTGGATGGATAGAACTGCATGGATTGAAAATATTTGCACGGTTCCAGAGCAGCGTTCTAATACGGGAGTGTGCATGACAATCGTCGATCCGCGTTTTAAGGCGCTGGACGCGAGTGCGCGTGCAGATTTTGCGAAATCTATTGTCACTATGCTTGGGGAGGAGGGTGTTGCTTATGATTTCGGATCCTACCGCACAGCGCCACCAGGCTTTCGTGTTTGGGTATCAGGCCTTATCCGCAAATCGGATATAGAGGCTTTGATCCCGTGGCTTGAATGGGCGTATGAAACAAAATGTGCTGAAACTTTCTAAGTTAATTAACTGAATTTATTATTGTAATTAAAAAGAGGAGACTCCCATGGTACGAGTCCTTATTGCTGACAAGATGTCAGAGTCTGCTAGAGATGTATTTAAAAATAGAGGCGTTGATGTTGATGTCATGCTTGGCCTAAGCAAAGAAGAGCTGATTAAAATCATGCCAAATTATGACGGCATGGCGGTGCGTTCGGCTTGCCGCCCTGATGCGGATATTATAGCTGCGGGCACTAAACTGAAAGTCATAGGCCGCGCTGGTATTGGTACGGATAATATAGATAAAAAAGCGGCGACAGCCCAAGGCGTTGTGGTTATGAACACGCCTTTTGGCAATGCTATAACAACGGCGGAGCACGCGATTGCGCTTTTGCTCGCATGTGCGCGGCAAATCCCTGCAGCATCAAATCGCACCCAAAATGGGGAATGGCCGAAAGCTGATTTTAAAGGCGTTGAGCTCTATAATAAAACTCTTGGCCTTATCGGGTGCGGCAATATTGGCGCGCTTGTCGCGGAGCGGGCACTAGCCTTGAAAATGAAAGTTGTGGCGTATGATCCATATCTTTCCTCTGAACGGGCCATAGATTTGGGTGTGCGCAAAGTAGAGCTGGATGAATTGTTAGGCGCAGCAGATGCGATTACATTGCACACGCCCCTAACAGAGGGTACGCGCGGGATTATCAACCGCGAAGTTTTGGCAAAAACTAAGCCAGGGCTCATTCTTGTTAATGCAGCGCGCGGCGGACTTGTGGACGAGGCAGCACTTAAGGATGGGCTTGAAACAGGCCATATTCGTGCTGCCGCATTAGATGTATTTGAAAAAGAACCCGCGATTGATAATCCATTGTTTGGCGTTAAAAACTTTATCGCTACGCCGCATTTGGGCGCATCTACATTGGAAGCGCAAGAAAATGTCGCCGTGCAAGTGGCCGAGCAAATGACGGATTACTTGCTAAGCGGCGCCGTTACAAATGCGCTTAATATGCCTTCTATTAGCGCTGAAGAAGCGCCGCGCCTACGGCCCTATGTAGACCTTGCGGAAAAACTTGGTGCTATGACGGGACAACTTTTGGAATCCCCCATTAAATCCGTAGAATTTTGCTATATGGGGGAAGTGGCAAAATTAAACACAAAGCCAATGACAGCAGCGGCTTTGGCTGGTCTATTAAAGCCGATGATGAGCGAAGTGAATATGGTCTCAGCGCCTGCTATTGCTTCTGACTGTGGTCTGGATGTGAAAGAATCGACGTGCGGCGATGCTGAGGATCATGAAAACCTGATCAAACTTATTATCAAAACTGAAGATAGAGAGCTAGATGTTACAGGCTCCCTATATGGGGGCGAGCCACGCCTTCTTAATTTATTTGGTGTGCCCATGGATGCGGCCTTTTCTCCATCTATGCTTTATGTGCGCAATCTTGATAAACCAGGCTTTATTGGCGCGCTTGGTGGCTTGCTAGGTGAAAATGAAGTAAATATTGCGACATTTTCTTTGGGGAGGACAAAGGAAGGCGGAAGCGCGATTTGCCTTGTATCTGTAGATGAGCCTGTATCAAAGGAAATCCAAAATAAAGTTGTAAATATTAAACAGGTAAAATTTGTTTGCGCCTTAAATTTTTAATGGAGAATTGGCTTTTGGCGTGTTGTTCATGCAGGGGTCGAGCGCGTTCCAAATCCAATCGATACTATAATTCAAGAAGAGGTTTTTGCAAAATTTTAGCGCAAACGTACTGAGATTGAAATTGGTTTAAAGGTGTTTTTCGGGCACAATTTGTATTTGGGTCTGAATTTAGTGAAAAATTGGCTGGCGAAATCGTGTATGAACATTTAAGCCATGGGTAGGTATTTGGCAGATACTTGGCGGGCTGAAAAGTGAAGGTACTAATTAATCTAGGGCTTAGAAATAGCACGCCAGTTTTAAGAATAGGTTTTAAGTAAAGGATATTGTGTGGCGAATGTAGTTGTTGTCGGTTCTCAGTGGGGTGATGAGGGCAAAGGAAAAATCGTTGACTGGCTATCGAGCCGTGCTGATGTTGTCACGCGCTTTCAGGGCGGGCATAATGCTGGTCATACGCTTGTTGTGGACGGCGTAGTTTATAAACTTAGCCTCCTGCCTTCGGGCGTTGTACGCGGCGGAAAACTATCCGTTGTTGGCAATGGAGTTGTCGTGGATCCATGGGCGCTACTTGATGAAATGGCTCGTATTCGCAAACAGGGCGTAAAGATCAACCCAGAGAATCTGATGATATCTGAAACGGCAACGCTTATTTTGCCTATTCATGGCGAACTTGACGTAATTCGTGAAAACCGTGCCGACGGCATTAAAATCGGCACCACGAAGCGCGGCATTGGTCCAGCCTATGAAGACAAGGTTGCACGGCGCGCTATTCGGGTTTGTGATTTAGCGGACACGGAAGGCCTGTCAAAGCGGGTGAAAAACTTGCTACATCACCATAACGCCCTTAGAAAAGGCCTTGGGCATCCGCCTGTTGACGCTACTGAATTAACACAAAAACTATTTGATGTTGCGCCAAAAATATTACCTTTTGCTGGTCCTGTCTGGTATAAGCTTGACCAAGCATCACGCGAAGATAAGCGAATCTTATTTGAAGGTGCACAGGGCGCAATGCTCGATATTGACCATGGCACATATCCATTTGTTACGTCCTCAAACACAATCGCAGGCCAAGCGGCGGGCGGCTCAGGCATGGGACCAAGCGCGCTTAATTATATTTTGGGTATCACTAAAGCCTATACAACGCGCGTGGGCGAAGGCCCGTTTCCGACGGAGCTTTTCGATGATGTGGGTAAAGGCCTTGGCGAGCGCGGTCATGAATTTGGCACGGTGACAGGGCGTCCCCGCCGCTGCGGTTGGTTTGACGCGGTCATGGTGCGCCAAGCCGTTATTACGGGTGGTATCACAGGCATAGCGCTAACAAAACTTGATGTGCTTGATGGAATGAAGGAGTTGAAAATCTGTATTGGCTATAAACTCGGCGATAAACGCTTGCGCCGTTTCCCCGCAGGGGCGGCCAATCAAGCGGCTGTTGAGCCGATTTATGAAAATCTTGAGGGCTGGAGTGACACCACTGCAGGCGCGCGTACAACGGCAGATCTTCCCGCGCAAGCGATTAAATATATTCGCCGTATAGAAGAGTTGATCGGCGTGCCAGCTTCCATGATTTCAACGTCGCCAGAGCGCGAAGATGTTATCTTAATGCGTGACCCGTTTAAGGCATAGCGGTGGGAAACGGCTTAGCATTAAAAACAATTGGCATAAGTGGTCATCCTCAACGAGTATCATTAAAAAAAGTAAAAAAGTAAACAGTGACTTGACGTGAGGCTCAACAATTGAGACTAAGGGGGAAATAAAAAAAAAGATAAATATATAAGGGGAAAAAAAATGGCAACAGTGGGAACAACACAATGGTCGTCAAAATTTGCATTTATAATGGCAGCTGTAGGCTCGTCAGTTGGCCTTGGTAATCTATGGCGCTTCTCAGCTGAAGCAGGAGCAAATGGCGGCGGGGCTTTCATCATCATATATCTGGCATGTGTGCTGTTTATTGGTATTCCCGTACTCATGAGCGAATACATAATTGGCCGCGCAGGCAATGCTAATAGTGCCATTAGAAGTGTAAAAGATATAGCTGAGCGTTCTAATGTGACAACAAATTGGGGCATATTGGGCTGGACGGGTATGATTGGGTCATTCCTTATTGTGAGTTTCTACTGCGTTGTCGCAGGTTGGGTCATGATTTATATACCCAAGTTCTTGTTTGGTGCCTTTGATGGTCAAACCTCCGAGCAAATATCGGCGCAATTTGATCAAACTATTGGCAATCCAATGGGGGTTATTCCTTATTTTACGGCATTTGCAATTTTAACAACATATCTCGTCGCGCGCGGTGTAAACGAAGGCATTGAGTTGGCTTCAAAAATTCTCATGCCTTTGTTCTTCGCACTCTTGATATTGCTCTCCCTTTATAGTTTATACAGCGGGATAAACACGCCAGTGACATTAAAAAATGGGGAAACCAGTAATGGAACTTTTCAGGCATTGTCTTTCTTATTCAAACCAGATTGGGGCGCGCTTAATGCTGGCGTTGTAACAGCAGCTCTTGGGCAAGCATTTTTCTCCATTGGTCTTGGGAGCGCTATTATGATTACCTACGGCTCGTATCTACCACGGAGTATCAATATTCCTAAATCTGCATTTATTGTGGGGATTACAGATACAGCTGTTGCAATGATTGCTGGCCTTGCAATTTTTCCAATTGTCTTCTCCCATGGTCTGCATCCAAATGCTGGGGCAGGGTTGTTTTTTAATACACTCCCTATAGCTCTTCACAACGCACCAGGCGGTGTTTTTATTGGTGCAGGTTTCTTTTTCTTGGCTATTTTTGCAGCTGTTACATCCTCCATTTCTTTGCTAGAGCCGATCACAGCTTGGGTTTCTGAACGCTTTGACATGAGTAAGGCTAAAGCAGCTATAATCATGGGTTCGTTGATGTGGCTACTTGGCTTTGGTTCAATTTATAGCTTAGCATTCATGGATGTTATCGACCATAAATTAACGGCTGCAATTATGCTGCCCCTTACTGGGATGCTAACTGTGCTATTCGTTGGTTGGAAAATGAAAAAAACTCTTGTTGATGAAGAAATGGCGGGGATTTCTCAAGGAATTAAAAACTTATTACTTTTCCTTGTTCGCTTTGTCGCACCGATCAGTGTGCTGGCTGTTCTGATCATCGGTATAGATCATAATTGGTTTGATGATACTCTTGGTAAAGCCATGGGTTTCGTGAAAGAAGTCGCGCCTACGCAATAAATATGAGTGAAAAGCGTCTCTTAATTTACAGTAAGGTTTGGTCTTAGGACTTGAACCATTTGTTAATCTTAAATATTATCGCTATGTAGAGGTTGAACTATTATAGTATTTAAAGAGGGTCACTGCTTTTCTTTAGGTATCATATTGGTTTCGTTGGGGAGAGCCAAAACGACGGAAACGAATATGAAATTTGCGCGTAAAAGTGTGGTTGCGATAAGCTTAGTAATAGGTGCTTTTGGGTTACCTGCATGTACAACGGTGGACTTATCGCAAGTCGTCACGAACCAGCAGGCTCGGGTTAAGCCTTCTACTCCTACAGTAAATATTGTGGAGAAAACATCGAGTGCTCTCACGGCCATTTGTCGTAAGAAAGGTTGGAGTGGGGCTAAAACTGAAAAGCCTACACAGTCTGCCGCGAGTGTTCTTCTAAATGGTATGAAGACTGAAACGCCGCAATACTCTGCAATACAATCTGTTTCATCGCAAAAACTTTTAGGCGACATTTTGCAAGTTAACATCCGAGTAGAGCAGGCGACAAAAGCTGCAGAAGTCTTTCTGGTAACTGCAGATATGACACAAATTCTCAATGATGAACTTTCCCAATTAGAAGTTGCTCTACTAACTGTAAAACAAGCACATGGTCAGCTTGGTAAAAGGATTACGCTAGATAGTAATTCTGAACTCACAAATGCATTTACAACATTAGAAACTTCAATATCTGCATTACGAAAAGTCACAGATGATTACGGCATCCGTATCCGCAATAAAATTGCTCAAGCAGCAATGAGCCATTCATAATTTTATAACCACACTACAAAATAGACGATCCTCAATATAGCGTAGTTTTACTTATAATGTGATGAAAAAGTTATAGACTTTTACTTGACGTAAGGCCTTAGATTTGCACGTTAGAACTATGAGTACGCATACTGATAATTTACAAAACCCATATAAGCTTATTGTCAACCAAGGACAGCTTATGATCAAAGTTTTTGGAGATTGGAATCTGCGCACAATAAATACTATAGAGAATGCTTTATCCTCTGATCTTAGTAGTCTTGGCAATAGCCGCGATTTTTCTATTGCTCAGAGCGAGAGGTATGAAATGGTAGTCTTCGATTTTTCGGGGCTTAACCGGATGGATACCGCAGGGGCCTATATTCTCATGCGGGCTATTGGCTGCCATGATGGCCATTGCCGCCAATGGCAGGTTACAAACGCCACAAAAGGGCAAAAAGCATTAGTGAGTGTCGCAGCAAAAGCCTCGAAAGGGATGATGCCCTCATTGCCGAAGCCTTGGTATGAACCTATTGAACGCTTAGGGAAGGGGGCAAGTAATTTTATCCAAGAAGGTTATAACACACTGTCTTTCTTTGGTGAGTTTGTCGTTATTTCATTTAAACTCTTAATAAACCCACGCCGTATTAGATGGAAGTCCGTAGTTTCCCATATTGAAACTATTGGGCTTGATGCTTTGCCGATCGTATCCGTTTTAAGTTTTTTTATTGGCGCCGTTATTGCTTTTATGGGCGCTGATTTATTAGCAAATTTTGGAGCCTCTGTTTATGTGGTCGATCTTGTTGGTGTTTCTGTACTGCGTGAGTTTGCAGTTCTCATTATGGCTATACTTCTGGCAGGCCGGTCAAACTCATCATTTACTGCACAAATCGGCGCTATGAAAATGCGCCAGGAAGTCGATGCTCTCAAAGTTATTGGAATGGATATCAATGAGACTTTGGTAGCTCCGCGAGCAATAGCTTGTCTGATATCCGCACCAATTCTCACTTTTATCGCGATGGTTAGTGGGCTTTTGGGCGGGTTACTGGTGGCATGGTCACTAGGTATTTCGCCAATCTTATTCACAGCACGCATTACAGAAGTTATTGATATCAAGCATTTTTGGGTTGGGATGGCTAAAGCGCCTGTTTTTGCACTTGTCGTCGCTATAATTGGGTGCCGTCAAGGGCTAGCTGTTCGCGGATCCGTAGAGAGTTTAGGGCGCAGGACAACGGTTAGTGTTGTGCAGGCAATATTCACAATAATTGTTTTGGATGCGATGTTTGCTTTGCTCTTTTTAAAGATGGGGGTGTAATCGTGATTTCGGGAAGCTTGTCTTTTGATGAAAATACGCCTGTAGAAGCAAAAGGGCTACGGACGCAATTTGGCAGCAATGTCATTCATGAAAACCTCAATATCCGGCTTAACGCTGGAGAGATATTAGGCGTTGTCGGTGGGTCGGGTAGCGGAAAGTCGGTATTGTTCAATACGCTCCTTGGTTTGAAGGAACCTGAAGGGGGCGAAGTAAGGGCGTTCGGAAAAAATCGAAAAACGCTTACAGCGGAGCAGCGCCGTAGCTTTGACACGCATGTTGGTGTTTTGTTTCAAGGTGGTGCTTTGTTTTCCTCTCTTAATATTAGAGAAAACATAATGTTACCTATGCGCGAGCATACGGATTTGCCCGTCCAGCTCATGCGTGAGCTTGCGGATATGAAAATTAATATGGTTGGCCTTCCTTTTGACACGGCCATTAAAAAACCTGCCGACCTTTCTGGCGGCATGCGTAAACGGGCAGGGCTTGCAAGAGCCCTTGCGCTAGACCCGCATTTATTGTTTTTGGATGAACCGACTGCGGGTCTGGATCCCATTGGTGCAAATGCATTTGATGAGCTTATACTTGAGCTAAGGGATGCTCTTGATATTACCGTATTGATGGTTACCCATGATTTGGATAGTTTGTTTGCGATTTGCGATAGGGTGGCTGTCTTGGTTGATAAACATATTGTGATTGCAGATAGCCTGGATAAAGTGGTTAAATACGATCATGCTTGGATACGAGAATATTTTGGCGGGCCGCGCTCAAGATCTGCCAGCCTTAGTAAATAATCTTTAAGAGAAAAGGTAAAGAAGAATGGAAAGTAAAGCAAATTACGCACTTATTGGCACATTTGTTCTTGTTGCCCTTATCAGTGCAATGGGATTCATTGCCTATATAAGCGGGCGCCAATTTGACGAGCAATATGACGAATATATCGTTGAGTATTTTACGCCGCCGCGCGGAATTACCATAGGAAGTGAGGTGCGTTTTAATGGTATTAAAATGGGTGAAGTGATAGATACTGAGCTTGAAAATGAAAAAACCGTTTTGGTGTATATACGGGTAAAGCCCTCGACACCTATTCGTGTTGATACATATGGAAAAAATGAACCACTCGGCCTAACAGGGCTGAGCTATATTCAGCTCTTACCTGGAACATCTACGGAATACTTAAAACCATCACAACCTGGAAAACTTGCGCGTATAACGGGTAAGCAAAGCCAGATTGATTATCTATTAGGCGGTAGCGAGTCGATTATAAACAATATTAACATTGCCTTGGCACGGGCGACTAGCTTGCTAAGCGATGACGCTATCACTGATTTTCAAGGGTTTTTAAAAAAACTCAATACCGTTATGGGGGAAATAGCAGAAGCTGACCTCTCTAGCGAACGGGTAAAATTCTTTATGGATACGATAGAAAAAACTGCGCTTAATATCTCGGATGCGGCGATAGAAATCGTGAAAACTTCTCAGGAATTCACTCAATTTGTTACCAGTGATGAAACAAAAAACATTATTTTAAGCGCAGATAAAACACTAATTGCTGCTGAAACGGCGCTTACGAGTTTTTCCAAACTCGCAAAGGATGGGAGCAATCTTTCTGATGAAACTTTACGCACAATAGAGCATTTTTCCGCAACAGGCTTGCAAGATTTATCTCTTGCTATGGCAGACCTTAGAGTTTTGGTCGATAGCCTTAATCGTGTTTCTAATAATTTAGAAAAAAACCCTGTCGATTTCATCATCGGTCAGAAAAAAGAAATTATGGAGTTGCCGCAATGATCAATTTAAATACGGTACTAAGAACCACGGTCATGGCTTGTGTAACTTTTGGTTTAACTGGGTGCGTATCCTTGCTAAATAAAACCAAAGTTGCACCAACCGTTTATAGGCTCAATGTCCCGCACGTCGTAAAATTAGTGCCATTGTCTCCAGCCAAAGTAATAAATATTGAAATTCCTGCAACTTCCAAAGCTTTAAGGGGTACAGATATAGTGCTTTCCCCAGATGGCAGGCGGCTATCAGCCGCAGGCGGGGCGAGCTGGTCGGAGCCTGTACCAAGCCTGCTTCGTAATGTTTTAATTGATACATTAGCAAGCCGCTCAAATTTAACAGGTGTTATTCCAAAAGGAAGCACTCGTGTTCCTTATCGCCTTAATATGAATATACGCCGGTTTGAAGCCGTTTTTGACCAAGGCGAAGACGTGGCTCCAAATGCGATTGTGCAATTAAATTTGACACTAACGAACACCAAAACGCGGCGCTTGATAGGCGTACACACCATACAGGCCAGCCAGCGAGCGAGCGCCAAATCTGTATCATCTATTGTAAGTGCGCACGACACAGCGACTGGAGAGGCTATGAAGAAAGTTGTTGATTGGCTTGAACTGCAATTATCAAGTGGGCGTTCTTAGGGATTTTTACAGGTGCCCATAGCTTAAAGCAGCATCACACAGAAGATATGCCCGTCCTTGTTCACCTTCCAGGCGGGTTATTATTGCTTCACGATTGCCCGCAAGTGCTTCTATTTTCAAATCATAGTCTTGAGCAAATTTGATTACCTTTTTACCGAGTTTTTCATTGGCAGCAAGGTTTTGAACCAAATGCTGAACTGGCGCTTGCAATCGCCCGATAACCACGCGGCTCATAGCTTCATGTCCCTGAGATACGCGGCTATTGGCAGCTTCAATAATACAGCCATCATCAATAACTGTATTGGGGGCAAGATCAAGTAGAGTAAGCTCCGTCATAACACTTTCGTTCTCTACAGACTGCTCTGCAGGGTTTAGTGCGTCTGCTATTGATAAACCCGCATTTGTTTCTGCTTTGGAACAAAATAAGTTAAATACCGAGAAGTTAGGTTTTGACTTTGATTTATTTTCCCGATTTGCTTCCTTGAGCACAGTACGGCGAATAGTATTTAAAATTGGATATTTTTCGGGTATATCTTTTTCGCTTACAGGTTCTAAATAAAGCTCGGGTGTTTCAGCCCAGGAAACGAATGTTCCTGCTTCTTCTAGTTTGTGTCCTTCAGATTCTGGCACAGGTTGATTTCGGCTTGGTATATCCAAACCCTTAGCATTGATTGCCTCCAAATCGAGTTTATCACTTTCAAGGTTCCCAACTTTATGGTTTTCATCTTCGATCGGCTTTAGTTTTAACCGTGCCCAACGGCGTTTTGGCTTTGTGTTTTTTTGCGTTTCAACACCTGTTTCAATCACTTCAAGGGGTTCTTCAACAAGGTCTACAATTTTTTTTGTCGTAGATAGTTTATTTCCGAGTTTACCTTGTAAATCTGTCATGTCTTGTTCGATACGGGCGATTTCAAGACGGGTAAACTCTAGGCTGTCCTTGACACGCTGTGCTGCCTTATCACTAATACTTTGCGCTTGGTCATTTGAGTAGCGCACCATTTCTTTCATGTTCTCGAATCTGGCCTTTACAGCACTATCTGCAAGGCTTGCTGATTTTGCCAACGTTTCAACTGTGTCTTTTCCAGCTTCGCTTGCAATCACTAAACTTTCAGCACTTGCTTGGGCGGAAAGAGAAAGATCGCGCATCTTCAATAAGCGTTCCTCTAGGTTTGAGCCAAGCACTTGTTGCTCATCGTGTAATTGATCTATCATTTCCGTAAGTACGCCAGCATGTTTTTTGCAATCGCCATCAAGCTCCACCGAGCACTGTTTAATAATATCGCCAAGTGATTGAATTTCCTGATGACTAGCCGCCAATGTAGACGCTGCTTGCACAGTGTTGGCACGAACAGTATCAGAAGCAGAATTAATCTTGGCTGTAGTCTCTTCGATGCTGATGCGCGCTTCCTTAAGTTTTTGCTCCGCAAGCTGCGTCGCCTTCGTAAGGTTATCTGTATGGTTTGTTATCATTGTGGCTAAAGCCCCCATACGATTATCGAATGTACCAGATATATCATCTAACGCACTCGTTTGTGCTGTAAGGGATGCGGCAATACCGTCCGCAGTATTGGACGCATCTTCATTGGCGCGGGCTAATGCCTGTGTTTGTGTGCCAAGCATGTCTTCCATTGTCGCAAGACGCCCTAGTGCTGATGCCAGTTTTTGATTAACATCATCCACTTGTTCTTTTATTGCCGCAGCCATGGTTTTACTTTTTCCAACAACCATTTGGTCAGGCGTTGTCATGCGTTCTGCCATATGGGCGATTTTTAAGGCATAGCTGGACACTTTTGAGAGTTGTTTCAGAGCATATGTTCCTACAAATATCATAAGAAGCGGACCACATATGAGTGCGGCGAAACCTAGCCACTGTATTGCTGAATATGCTTGCCAGTTATCCTGAATTTTTAATAACGACAGACAAATCAACGCAGTGAAGGCAAGCCATAAAACTGTGGCAATGGTGCTAACCACTCGTATCCAACCGAACGAAGGGGTATCAATTTGTATAGAGGCGGAGGGCGGCGACGTAATTGCTCGTGAGACACGTTTGGGAACAAATTCATTTTCATGGCGCTTAGGAACTACATTGGTAATTGCATTTTCTAAATCAACTGATCTTATATTTACAGGCTTTGCTTTGTTTGTATCAAAATCCACTGGATCAATGCTGGTTATTTTGTTGGTTATACGCGCCAATTTCAAATCCTTTAAATAGGGTTTATCGCCTGTTTAGAAAATGTAAGTGAAACTATTGTATAAGAGAATCAAGTCGCGAGCAAAGATAAAACAAAGTTTGTATAGGTTCATGTGTTTTGAGACTCATCCGCCATTTGGGTGTTTTTTTATATACTCCATTGGCGTTAGCCCTGCAAGGGCGTGATGTGGTTTGTATGTGTTGTATTTTTCAACCGCCTTTTTTAGCTCGAACCGCATGGCTCCGATGCTGTCGGCCAGGAGGTCTCGGCGGTAATAGAACTCTTCCTTGAAGGTTCTGTTTCCGCGCTCGACGCCGCCGTTATAGGTTGGCCTGCTGGGCGGCAAGACGATGAGTGGAATGTTTACATCTTCACAGGCCTGCTCAAATTCTGCCATGAATTCCGAGCCGCCGTCCACCTGTATGGATTTTATGGTGAACGGTGTTTTGTCGATAAATTCTTTTAAGAACCTCCTTGCGGAAGACGCCTTGGCGTGTGAGTACACTTGAGCATGAATGAATTTGGACTTTCTCTCCCAAGCCTGGAAGTGTTTGACGGTGATACCGTTTTTGGTCACCCTCATGTGGTCGATCTGCACCCGTTCTCCCATTTTCATGAGCTTGTAGGCCTTGTAGACCCAGCGTTTGGCATGGGATTTTCTGAAGTTTCTGTTTCTTTTT
The DNA here is from genome assembly GCA_965224735.1 of Robiginitomaculum sp. GTDB lineage: Bacteria > Pseudomonadota > Alphaproteobacteria > Caulobacterales > Maricaulaceae > Robiginitomaculum_A. The sequence continues at coordinate 1,310,919 of OZ245059.1, forward strand.
GCTCTTGGAGCAGAGCGTGATTTTGTGATGATGCCTTTAGCGAACAAAGTTTTGAGTATCCGCCTAACACAGGGACTGTACACCTACCCTCTTGGTAAAAAAAAGGCGCCACAATACCGTGAACGAGATGAAGAGCGCCGCAAATCCGCAAATCCTATGCAGAATTAATCTGTACTTACTGTACTTACCCAAAAGATAGCCGTATTTATTTGGATGAAAGCGGGGTTTGCCATAAGCTGGCGCGCACTCATGGATATGGAGTTAGCGGTAAACGTGTGCATGGTTTGACGTTTGGGAAACGTAAAGAGCGCACGAACATTATCGGTGCGTGGTTATCATCGTATAAGCTCTTTGCGACACAAACCTATGAGCACACGCTCAACAAATATGGGAAAAGGGAGAGTAGTTTGTGGCGGATGTTGTCTTTCGGCACTGGAGCACACTCAACTAAACGCATGACGCTCTTTAATGCCGCCGGATAGATAAGAGCGCCCGCGCAAGCGGGGTAGGGCGTGTTTGTGTGAAATCAGCATCTATTGCGGATTGGTTTGGCAGGGCTTCAAGGCGCTCAGGCGCGCTTTGCCAGCGGCGCAAGACAATATGTTCGCCTCGTAAAAATAAATAACATGCACCATCTTCAAGCGGCCCTGATTTTGCATCAAATACGATTGTTGCGCCAATGGGGAAATATGCGGCCATGCCAGGATCGTTGGCGATTAAAGCGAATGGTGTGTGGCCCATTGTAGAGACAGAGATATAATCATGGGCTGGTGAGGGGAGTAGGGCATTGTTTTCAATATCTTCGGGGATAGGCCAGGTTTTTATAGGGATATGTCGTATAGGCATTTGTAAATATTGCGAAAGCGTGGGTGTTACTTCATTTTCATCAATGCCACCATTTTGTAAATAGTGCGCCGATGAATTCATAATTACTGCGAGCCTGTTCAAAACGGCAAGGCGAGGGGCATGAGAGCCGTTTTCCCAATTTGCGACAGTGGGTTGGCTTACATTTGCAGCTTTTGCAAGCGCACTTTGCGATAGTTTTTGCCCGTGACGGATTATTTTTATTCTCTCACCGATGGTGCTCATATCAAACCTCTTATGATGATTGCCTAGCAGGAAAAGAATTTTCCCATTTGGTAAATGTTGCAAAATCTTTAAGCACCAATCCGTATTTGTATATATATGCAAACACAAGCTGAGCCGTAAAATACTCGTTCGGTAACAGACGCGCGTTATTCTCCATACCATCTCCCATACCATCTCCCATATTAGGGTCAAGATCCCTATCCAATATATCTGACCAAAGACCTATCCCACCTCTGCCAACACTGTAACACAACTAGGAAACTTATAACTGTATAAGTTCATATATACTCCCACTACTCCATAACCCGAAATTTTTCATCTGAAATTATTCGAAAGTTGTCGGTTACGGTGTCTCGGAAATTTCTCCATTGTTTGGGTATGGTTTCTCGTAAAAATTTTAGTATTGCATGGCCAAATTTCGTAAATGGCGGGTAGAATTTATTAGACTCGATTCACAATAGTGTTTCATTTTTCAGGCGCGTTTGTTTGCGTTCAATGTGGTTATAGGGTTTTACCCGAGGCAGGCTGTGCACTTAAATTGATGTTTGCCAAGGCTCCAACATTCTTTGCAATCATGTTTTGCAGGCCGTTATTCCGGTGAATATCGGCGAAAATCTTAAACTTTTTCATCCGCCCGATCGCGTGCTCCACGCCGACGCGAAGACAGCAATGCCAACGATTATACGCCTTGTCTTCTTGCGATAGTTCCTTGTTTTTCGGCTTCTTAATCGGGAGTTCAAACCCCGTCCCCAGATACCCTAAATCACCTAAAACCATCATCTCGGGCGGCTTTTTGAGCCTGCTTTCATCAAAAATTCTCTTGTCATGCATTGAGCCTTTTTGCGCAGAGCCAACAGATAAAATTCGCTTGGTATTATCGGTGACAATTTGATGGACATTTGTATGTTTCTTCTTTTTCCCCGAATAGTTCTTCTTGCGCTTGCCAGGCTTTCCTGCGCGGTGAACAGGCCGCTCCGTCCCGTCCACCATAAGGTACAAAAGATCGTCCTTTTCTTCTTCGGTAAGACGAACTTCGCGCTCGGGCATCTTGAAATGCCCGGCTAAAAGATGCGTCATCGACCTGTTAACGCGGCAAACAGTTGGCGATGAAACACTAAAAACCAGACCCAAAAACACATGACTTGTGTAGGTACGATAGTAAATCAGGCACATCAAAAGTTGCGCGGCAAAGTCGAGAGCATATGGGTGCCCAGCGCCAATGGCGCGTTTTCTTCCCGTGCGCGAGAGGCGTTTATGCTCGGATTTGAGCCAAAGCGGATATGTTTCTTTGGCCAGCACCTCAAAATCGTGCAAACGAATGCCGCTAAGGCGAAAAAACAAGGTCGGTCGGCCCCGTAAAATTTTGAGTGTGTTCATGAAAAATCCTCCTGCATCAAAATTATACCTGAAAACTATACATTTCCCTAATTAAGAAGTGAGTCTAGGGTCAGGACTCATTAAAGCCAATATATAACGATTGCAGCGATGCATATTGTAGAGAAAAAGGTGTGTGCGCACCTATCATAGCGTGTTGAGACACGTCTCCAGTCTTTGAGACGCCCAAACATGTTTTGGGCCTTGTGACGCTGTTTGTATAAAGTTTTATCGTATGGGATCAGTGTTTTTCGGTTTCGACGCGGCGGAATACACGGGGTAATATTGCGAGCACGTAATGCCTCTCGAAACCAGTTTGAATCATATCCTTTGTCACCCAGAAGGCATTTTGCTTTTGGAAGTTGATCTAGCAATAACCGCGCCCCTTTATGGTCGCTCATTTGTCCTTCACTCAGCAACATGACCACCGGACGACCCACACCATCACAAACCGCATGGAGTTTTGAATTTAGCCCACCTTTGGTGCGGCCAATACATCTGGGAACATCCCCTTTTTAAGCAGACTAGCTGCGGTTCTGTGAGCTTTTAGGTGGGTTGCGTCGATTTGCAATTGTTCTGGCACACCTTCAGATGTGCTTAGCGCAATAAAGATTTTGTTGAATCTTTTTTAGGGTTTCATTCCTCGCCGCTTGCGGCGTAGAATATTCGCGTGAGCGAATATATCCATAAACGACATAACGTAACGATACTTCTTTACCATTTTGTGTTTCCCGCAAAATATAGGCGTGCTGTTTTTGACCCCCAAGTTGATGAAGTTTTACGTGATGTTTGTTTGGAGATTGAAGATCGTTACCAGTTAAAGTTTTTGGAGATTGGAACGGATAAAGACCATGTTCATTTTTTGGTACAGTCGGTTCCGACCTATACAGTGACCAAGTTGGTCACTGTAATAAAAAGTATCACCGCACGCGAGATATTTAGGTTGTGTCCTCATGTTAAAAAGTCACTTTGGGGTGGAGAATTTTGGAGTGATGGTTATTTTGCATCCACAGTTGGGCGTCACGGAGATGAGAGCACAATAACAAGCTACGTCCAAAATCAAGGCAAAGAATATACAAAACTACACAGTGATAAACAACTTACACTCTTTTGATACCTCGCCCCTTGGGGCGGGGTTATTCATTACACCCATTTTACTCCAACGGATAAACCGATTGTAAAGTGTCTTGTGGGGGCCATATTCTCGCGGAGCATCGCGCCATTGAAGGCCTCGTTTAAGCACATGGATAATGCCGCTGATCACACGTAAATCATCGACACGTGGTACACCGTGAGACAAGGGAAAATAAGGCTCAATACGAGCCAATTGGGACTTCGATAGATAAAACAAATCATTCATGGTGAAAGCTCCTTTGACCATCAATGAATCACAAATTAGACAAAATGGGAATCCCTAAAATTAATAGGTCCTGACCCTAGTTTGAATTTGGTGAAATCTTCGAACACCCAGTTGTTTTTGAGAGTGTCGTATATTATTTTGAGTAGTTTGCGTGCGGTGGCGATGATGGCTTTGCCAAAGCCGCGCCTGTCTTTAATGCGCCTGTAAAAACTGTTGAGATAACCGGAATACCGGATGGCAATCAGGGCGCACTGCACCAAAGTTGTGCGGACAAGTTTGTTGCCGCGCTTGGTGATTCCCCCCATATTGGTGGTCTGGTTTGACTGGCTTACGCGCGGTACAATACCAAAATATGCTGCCAGCTTGTCCGAAGTTTCAAAATTGCTCACATCACCAATCCCAGATAGAAATATGGCGGCCGCCCGTGCGCCAATACCCTTGATGCTGGTCAGGCCTTCAAATCCATCAAGCGGTGTGGCATATGTTTCAATATGCTCGTCGAGTTCTTTGATGGCTTGCGTCAGGCTTATGGCCTGCTCGCAAACGATCCCGGCCTCAATCTGCTCCAGTTTGGAGAACGGAGCCATATCCAAAGCGCGTAAAGCCCGCATGGAGGCAAATTTGGATTTTTTCGTCTTGATGCCATGGCGGTTATAAAGCGCATGCAGTTTATTGAGCAAACGAGTGCGCCGTTTTACCAGTAAATCACGGGTGTGAGTGACAGATGCCAACTGCGCATGTTCGGTCGACTTGATCCGGGTTTCGGGAAGCATATCCTTGGACAAGAACAAAGCCAAAGCACGGGCATCGTTCTTGTCGGTTTTTTTGACCGATTTGCGGATAACCTGAAACTGATCAGGGTTCACCACAACAACGCGGCCAACACAGGCAATCACTTCATCGCGGAAATAGGCGGAATTGCCCGTGGCCTCCACCGCGATCTCATTATCCGCTGACAGGCTCATGCAAAACTGAGCCAGTTCAGCTTGGCATAATTGATAGGTTTTCAGAATTTCAGACCCATCCGCCTCACGGCGGCAAATGGTAAAAGAATTCGTATGTAGGTCGACACCAATAAAAGACATAGCTATACTCCTCTTGAGGCAAAACCGCCTCGTGTTAATGTTAAGAGGAAGCGGAGACCCAATTCCAAATGCAGGAAAGCGGGTGTGAACGGCCAAACCAAACTCCTATACGAGGTCACCAATCCGTGCGTAAACACGGGCCGGGCCTCAAGATGGTCGTTCGGTAATAGGTGTGAGTTAATCTCCTTTACAGGGTCAAAAACCCTAGATGACATATCCAACCTAAAACCTATCCGCTTCTTCCAACGCCAACATAGCACCGAAAATATCAACCGCTCACAAGTCATTCATGCCATCTCCTTTAGCCATCAATGAATCACAAACTTAGCTAAATGGAAACCTTTAAAATTAATAGGCCCTGACCCTAGTCGATCTCTCTTGCTTCGCTGGAGAGCATAATGGGAACGCCTTCACGTATTTGATAAGCAAGCTTTGCTTTTTTGGAAATTAGCTCGCCCACTTCGCGGTCATATTGCAGTGGGCCACCCGTTAGCGGGCAAATAAGGATTTCCAGAAGACGCGGATCTATCTCTAGTTTTGCGCCAGAAGTGGTTTTGACTTTGCCTGTCTTGCTCATGTCTCTCTCCAGTAATATATCTCCGCAATCAAATGCTATGCATGGTTGGCGGTTTGTGCTCGTTCGGCGCGTTCGAGTATAAATGCATTAGGCCAATAAGCAAGGGCGGCGCTCCTCGTGGGTGTGAGCCTCAATAAGAGCTTGTTTGTCTTCTTTCGGAAGGGTGTCAAAATCACGGGCAATTGAAGATAGAAGTTTAGGCAATCTGGACTTGTCACGGTTTAGCTGTTTAGTCCGACAGTGTGCTGGTGTTGTGTATAGTGATCTGTCAACCAAGGAGGTTTTATGGGACAAGTATTACACGAAAGCGCCAAGACGACGTACATTACGAGAGCAAAGCTACAGCGATCGCAAGCTTCAACCCAAGCATTAGCCTTGCAATACGGGTTGAATGTGAAAACGATTGCGAAATGGCGCAAACGCGATTTCACGCATGATGTTGCGATGGAGCCAAAGAAACGATCTTCGAGAGTGTTGAGCTGTAAGAGTTGAGCATTGAAGAGGAAGCTATGTGTGTGGCGTTTCGCCAGCATACATTACTTGTAGTGGTTCATACTTGATCTGACAGTTTCCAGTTTTTTGGTGGTGATTTGTCAGTCTAAGTTTGATCTATATATTTGTCCTTCCATATTTGCTTACCCTCCATCATGGTCTCAAATGGTGTGCGTTCGTTGTTGTACCAAGTGATCCATTCGTCCAGATCGACTTGTAGCTGCTCGATATTTTCATAGACTTTCTTGCGCAATGTCACTTGGTAAAATTCTTGCAATATTGTCTTATGGAACCGCCGACAAATACCGTTTGTTTGTGGTGATCTGACCTTGGTTTTAGTGTGCTCAATATCATTAATAGCGAGGAATAATTGATAGTCATGCTTGTCACGGCGTCCACAATATTCCGTGCCCCTATCTGTGAGTATCCGCAGCACTGGTAGTTCATGATTTTCAAAGAACGGCAAGACCTTATCATTGAGTATGTCAGCCGCAGTGATCGGTGTCTTGGTGGTGTACAGTTTGGCATGGACAATTTTGGAATAAGTGTCCACATAGATCTGTTGATACACACGACCAACACCTTTGAGAGTACCGACATAAAACGTGTCTTGGCTGCCCAAATAGCCCGGGTGGGCAGTTTCTATCTTACCGTAAGCCACATCATCGTGTTTCTTTTTCTCCAGTGCTTGCACTTGTGCCTCGGTCAAAATGATGCCGTCTTTGGCCACTTTGGCTTCCAGAGCTTTCAAACGGAGTTTAAAGTTCTCCAGACTATGGCGCAACCAGATTGAACGAACACCAGAGGGTGATACAAATACACTTTGTTTGCGCAGCTCATTTGAGGTGCGGGTCTGGCCGTAAGCAGGATAGTCAATCGCAGATGTTTTGACCGCATTTTCTGTGACCTCGTCCACTCGATTAGCAAGATTGGGCTTGCGGCGTGGGCGTTCTAACAGAGCCTCCACCCCGCCATCATCGACTGCGTCCTTGTATCGGTAAAACGTGTCCCGCGATAAGCCCATCATCTGACAAGCTTTGGATACATTGCCAAGCTCCTCAGCCAAGTTTAGCAATCCGACTTTGTACCCCAAGGGTAGACTTCGCGCTCTGTAGTGTGTAACATTGTAGTTCCTTATGTTTTGATGTTTATGGTTCGCACCACCATCAAACGCCGAAACTACGCCTCAAGCAAGAGGCCGCTTTCCATCCTTCCAGCTAGCTGAAAGGATGGAAGTGTCAGATCAAGTTGAAACTCTTACACTTAATAACTGCAAAAGTTTTTCCATCATCGTGATTTTTTAAGTGGCGAACATTTTCAAGAAAAAAAGCCTGAGGTCGTTTGTGCTTTAGTATTTTTAGAATATTAAAAAATAAGGTGCCCCGCGTATTCTTAAAGCCCTTTTTGAAACCCGCCTGACTAAAAGGTTGGCAGGGAAATCCTGCACACAAAACGTCATGGGTTGGAATCTCTTCCATTTTGACGCCCGTAATGTCATTAAACATTAAAGCAGGCTTGTGATTACATTCGTAAATATTACGTGCGGTGGGGTCTATTTCGCAAGCCATCACGCATTTAAAGCCAAAGTTTTCAAATGCAATGTGACCCCCCCAATTCCAGCGAACAAATCAATAAAAGTATATGCCACGTGCCTAGTATCTCTCCTATACCAGAGGGTATTAAGGCGCATAAAACGTTCTGTCAATTTTCTTGTTACTGTGCAAAGCGTTTCTATGTTGAAGGATATATTGCTAGCCGTGTATCTGTGCGGCTAGTTATTGTATGCTCGATAGTCTATCGGATTTGGCGCGTTCTCTGGCGCGTGATAATGTGGCAGGATCCACGTTTTTCTCTAGGCGCGTGCGCAGTTCTTGGCGCGAGGTGTCATAATCAACGACGCCAGTTTTGCCGCTGTCTTGGTCGGCGCGCAAAAGCCAGTAATAAGCTTGTTCATAATTTTGCGCTATGCCTTCGCCTTTAGCGAGTGTGAAAGCATAGAGAAAACGCCCTTCGCTATCGCCAGCAATGGCAGATTTTTTAAACCACTGAGCGGCCTTCTCGGCAGAACGCGGCGCGCCATTACCTTGGTATACGATAAGGCCGTAATCAGCCATGGCAGCGGGAATGCCCGCCTGTGCTGCTTGCTCCAGTAATTTGGCAACTTTATTGGCATTTGGGAGAATGTCAAAATTTTCTGCATATATGATGGCGGCAATATAGGCTGCGTCCGCATCGCCGCGCGTTGCCGCATCTTCATAATATTTCAAAGCGCCTTGCGGGTCTTTTTCAAATTTCAGATCACCAAGGCGGTTAAACGCCTCGCTATCGCCGTAATTAGCCGCTTTTTGCAGCCATTTTTCCGCTTCATAAGCATTGGGCGGAGTGCCTTTACCGAGCCTGTAAATATCAGACAGGGCGCGCATAGCGCCCGTGCGGCCTTTTTCGGCGGCGTTCTTGAGCCATTTCAAAGCGTCAGATGCTGACAAACCGCCCGCATTTTCCAGCCCTAATTCTCCAAGCGCCACCATTGCGTCTGTATTGCCAAGCTTTGCCGCTTGCAGATACCATTTTACGGCTTCATTTTTATCAGCGGCCATGCCTTGCCCGTGCGCGAGAATATGGCCTGCGAGAACTTGCGCGTCCGTATTGCCGCCTGTGCCTGCAAGTTTAGCGAAAATAAGCGCATTGCCAAAGTCGCTGCTTTCATAAGCCGTGAGGGCAGATTGATAAGAGGTAACAGGTGCTTCTGCGGCCATAGCAGGTATATTGAAGAGTGGCGTGCTGAGGCAGCCTAATCCAGCGAGCGCTGTAAACACAGATGATGCAAGCGCGCGGCGGCTTTGGCGGGCCCAAGTTTGCTCTCCCAAACCCCTGAACACAGCGCTATAAAATCTGCGCTCGCCGTTATGACGTGCGGTGCATTGTCCACTGTGATGCCGCCAATTGCGACGCTGGGGATGATTGCGGCGTGTCTCCACCATGTTAAAGTCTCCAGATCGGCGCGCGGTGCGCCAAGTTTTGTCGGCGTATCAAAGAACGAGCCAAAAGCAATATAGCTTGCCCCGCCTGAACCTGCCTTGAACGCTAAATCACGCGAATTATGACAGGTTATACCGATAATTGAACCCTTTGGTAGCAGGTCTTGCGCATTTGTAATGTGCATATCACTTTGACCCAAATGCACTCCGTCTGCGCCTGTCTCAAGCGCGATATGGGGATTATCATTAATAAGCACCGTTGTTCCATGTTCGCGAGCGAGGGGAATAAGCGTTTTAGCAGCCGTAATAATTTCATCTTTGGGCGCATTTTTTAGGCGAATTTGCAAACAGCCAATGGGGGCAGCTATCAGCACACTCTCCAAGGTTTTAGCAAAGCGGGCGATATCGCCGATTTGCGGCGGCGTTAAAAGATATATCTGACATGGTGGATTTTCACTCATAAACGGGTTATAGGCTAGGATATGGATAAGAGCAAAAACAATATTTGGCATAAAGGTGCCTGCCATTGCGGCGCAGTTCGTTTTGAAGTGTGCGCTCCTGTGTCTGTGATCTTGACGGAGTGCAATTGTTCAATGTGTGCTATGACGGGTTACCAGCACTTGATTGTGAAGGGCGAGGATTTCCGCCTGCTTTTGGGCGAGAACTCTATAATTACCTACACATTTGGCACCCGTACGGCCAAGCATAATTTTTGCAAAACCTGCGGCATTAAATCCTTCTACATTCCCCGTTCACATCCAAATGGCATCAGCGTAAATTTTAGATGTGTCGACCAAAGCGGATTTGAAAACATAGACAGAAAAGCCTTTGATGGTCAAAACTGGGAAGCCAATATTAAAAAACTAAAAGAGCAAACATAATGGACGAATTTTACCGGATCAAAAAATTACCCCCTTATGTGTTTGAGCAGGTCAATAAACTAAAAGCCAGGCTGCGCGCCGATGGCGTGGATATTATTGATTTTGGTTTTGGCAACCCTGATAGTCCTACACCGCAGCACATTATCGCTAAGCTAATTGAGACTGTGCAAAAACCAAAAACGACGGGATATTCCGCTTCGCGCGGCATTATGGGGTTGCGCCAAGCGTGCGCGCGTTATTACAAGCGCCGATTTAACGTAGTGCTCAATCCAGAGGATGAAATTATTGCCACTATTGGCTCCAAAGAAGGCTTTGCCAATTTGGCTCAAGCAATTACCGCGCCGGGCAATGTTATCTATGCGCCCGACCCATCTTACCCGCTGCATGCTTATGGGTTTATTATTGCGGGCGCAAAAATTCAGCCTATTGTTGCGATTACTGCTAATGAGTATTTGGCTGGCATTAAAAAAATGCTGGCTAAGGCCGAAAAACCACCGCTTGCGATTGTGGTTTGTTTTCCTTCAAACCCAACAGGGCATGTGGCCAAACTTGACTTTTATCAGGAAATTGTCGCCATTGCCCAAAAAAACGACATTATCATTCTTTCGGATTTGGCCTATTCAGAAATTTATTTTACCGATGATAAACCGCCCTCTATATTTGAAATAAATGGCGCGATGGATGTTGCAGTAGAGACCATATCTTTGTCAAAAACATATTCTATGGCGGGTTGGCGCATAGGGTTTGTTGTTGGCTCCAAACGGCTTGTTGATGCGCTCGCACGGGTGAAATCATATCTTGATTATGGCGCGTTTACGCCGATTCAAGTGGCAGCATGCGCCGCGCTTGATGGCCCGCAAGACTGTGTGGACGAGGTTCGGGATTTGTATCGGTCGCGCCGCGATGTTTTGGTCGAAAGCTTTGCTAGGGCGGGTTGGGACGTTCCGCCTTGCGATGCTTCCATGTTTATCTGGGCAAGATTGCCGCCAAAGTTCGCGCATTTGGGATCACTAGCGTTTTCTAAGCTATTAATGAAAAAGGCAGGCGTGGCCGTCTCTCCAGGCGTAGGTTTTGGCGAAGGCGGTGAAGGGTATGTTCGCCTCGGTCTCGTCGAAAATGAGCATCGAATCAGACAAGCCGCGCGGAATATCAAAGTGTTTTTAGCAGGTTAGGGCTATGGGTGAAAGACTATATAAACGTAGGGAATAAACATAGGGAAAAATACGATACATTTTTATTTTTAATGTTTCTATTTTACGTTGGATACGGGTAAGTTTGGTTTGTTTTTCTAGTTTTGCCATATACAATTTTATTGTAGGCCTTATTAAAGACACCTATACGGCCGAAACCAAGTACGGCCGAAACCAAGTACGGCCGAAACCAAGTACGGCCGAAATCAAGGAGGAGCTAGAGTAGCGTATGCTTAGATTTTTTCACTTATTTTAATGGCCGCTCTACAGCCGGCTTTGATGAAACCTGTCAGGAGCGGGTAGGCGAGGGCTTCGCGGGCGCCTTCTTCTATGGCAAAAGCATGATGGCGCAATTCGTCTTCGCGAAATTGGATAAATGTGGCGCAAAGTTCCTCATTCGTATCTTTGGTTTCTTCAATTTGCTCGGCGTAATGTTTCTCAATGACGCTCTCTACGGCTTCCGTACAGGCATGGGCCGCTTTTTCGCTCATCAATGCAGTGCCCGCGCCAAGCGCCGTTGAGGCTAGCTTCCAAAATGGCAGCATCACGGTCGGACGGGAGCCGTTTTCAAGCAACAAAGTATCAAATTTATCAAGATGCTCTTGCTCTTCATCTTTCATACGGGTGCATTGCGCGGCGATGGTTATAGTTTTTGGTGAGCGGCCAAACACTTTGGCTTGCGCCCCATAAATTGCCACAGCGGCAAATTCGCCTGCATGATCGACGCGTAGCATTTCAGAAAGGCGCGGGCCAGATGGTTTTTGTTTTGTTTGAGAAGTGTGCGTTCCAGGTCTTTGTGGTCTTGTGCTCATATCAGTGCCTTTTAAAAACTATGATAAAGCTTAGCACAGCTGCGCCTATGGAGACAAGTGCATTATAACCAGCCATGGAAATGCCAAACATACTCCAAGCGATATCTTCGCAAGAGGGCATTCTTATCTCGCTTGAAAAAAGCTTGTCAGGATCAAATTCAATAAAGTCCGCGTTTGTGCTTGCGCAAATCTTAGGGCCTGCCCACCATTTATGCTCTACCCCCACATGAGCAAAGGCAAGGCCAAAACTAACCAAAAAGGCAAGTCCAATGAGAATAAGGAAAATTTTGTTCCATTTTTCGCTTTTAGAAAAATAATGCAAAAACAACCCCAGAGCAGCGATCCCCATTACGGCTTTGTGGGCATGGCGTTGCCAATAACACATGGTGCAAGGCGGTAGTTCTCCAATGTGTTGAAATCCCAGTGCGCCGAGTAAAAGAGCGGCTGAAAGGAAGAAAAAAAGCCAAAGAGAATTAAGTGGTGTTAAAATATTTTGCATTATATTGTCCAATATTTGTCCCAGTTTCAAAAAATAGTCACAATTTAGCCTTATACTGGAATATCTTTAAGAAAAAAAACATCTTTAGGTGATTATTCTATTTTTACTTTAGGTGATTATTTTATTTTTAAGTGATTCGTTTATTTTTTGATGATTATTATATGATACTAAAGCATGGTTTTGTGGGGATATATGTGCTTAAAACAGAGTCTTTCTTTATGGAGAGGCAAATTTGGGATAGAAGTGTCTGTAGTTGCAGTAAATATTAAGAATAGTGACCGCTCGATCGGGGTTGTTATGCGCACGCGCAGAGAACAAAGCGGGGCGAGCCTCTCTGAAATCTCCGAAAGTCTAAAAATTAAAACGGCGTATTTGCTGGCGATTGAAAATCTTGATAAAAACAATTTGCCAAGTATGGGCTATGTGCTTGGGTTTGTTCGCTCTTACGCGAAACATCTAAAATTGGATGTTGATGATGCCATTAGCAAATTTAAATCCGATATAGAATGCCCGAAAAATATGGGTATTCATGATTGCCCGCACCATGTGCCAAAACGGAAATTTAGACTGCCAAAGGGTAGTTATGCAATCGGGCTTGTTTTATGTAGCGTGGCTACTTTAGTGACTTGGTGTGGCGTGCAATCAGATGCGAGCTCTGTTGTTATAGCGGCAAGCGCCCCATTAGAGGCAAGTTTAGGCACGAGTAATTCTGATACGCTCAAGCAAAGCGCCGCGATTACGAAAAATGCGAACTTGGTATCACTTAAAGCGATTTTTCCCTCTTGGATAGAGGTGAAAGACGCAAATGGTATGATTCTTTTTTCCCGCATTATGGTGCCAGGTGAAATTTTTGAGACCAAACGCGAAAACGCACTATTTCTTTCTTTGCGCGATGCGGGCGCGATTGAGCTTTATATTGGCGGCGATAAAATAGGCTTGATCGGTCAACGCGGGCAATATGCGCAAAATATTTCGCTTATTGACGCTGTACAAAAACAAGTAAACCGAAACTAAGTGTTTGCATACTAGTTACCCTGCTATAGTCTTGTTGGTATGAATAAAACCATCGGTCAAATACGGCCTTGGCGGCAGATCATGCGCCGCAAATCACGGCAAATCATGGTGGGCACTGTCCCCGTTGGCGGCGAGGCGCCCATTAGCGTGCAGTCTATGACCAATACGCTTACTCACGATATTGATGCAACAATAGCGCAGATTAATGCTTTGGAGGAAGCGGGCGCGGATATTGTGCGTGTGTCTTGTCCTGATAAAGAAAGCTCGCTAGCACTCAAGGAAATCACGGCGCAAATAGATGTTCCGATTGTTGCAGATATCCATTTCCACTATCAGCGCGGCGTTGAAGCGGCTCAAAACGGCGCGGCGTGTCTGCGGATAAACCCTGGTAATATTGGCGGGCAAAAGCGCGTTGCAGAAGTGGTGAGCGCCGCGCGTGATCATGGCTGTTCCATTCGCATTGGCGTGAACGCTGGATCTTTGGAAAAACAGCTTTTGGATAAATATGCAGAGCCATGCCCTGAAGCTATGGTTGAGAGCGCGCTTATGCATGCACGCATGTTGGAAGACGAAGATTTTCACGAGTTTAAAATATCGGTCAAAGCATCTGATGTGTTCCTAACGGTTGCGGCCTATCACGGGCTTGCAGATGCTATAGATTGCCCTTTGCATTTAGGCGTTACCGAAGCGGGAGGTTTGCGTACAGGCGGGATTAAATCCGCCATTGGTATGGGCTCTTTATTATGGGCGGGGATCGGCGATACCATTCGGGTGTCTTTATCAGCAGACCCTGTTGAAGAAATTAAAACCGGTTATGATATTTTGAAATCCCTGAATTTGCGCTCGCGCGGCGTTACTATCATTTCTTGCCCCTCATGCGCCCGCCAAGGATTTGATGTGATTGCAACCGTTAGCGCGCTAGAGCAACGCCTTGCGCATATTCGTGAGCCAATTACTTTGTCAATTATTGGCTGCGTCGTCAACGGACCAGGCGAGGCGGCATTTACAGACATTGGCTTTACGGGTGGCTCGTCAGGTTATGGCATGATGTATGCGGCAGGGGCGCGCACGGGGAAAACTGCTAATGAAGATATGATAGACGATATAGTTCGCCAAGTTGAGGTTCGCGCTAAAGTGCTAAGCTTTGCCCGTGACTAAGGCGCTTGCCACAATTCCGTCTTTGGCACGCGCTTTTGAGGGCGAGCGCGATAGTCTGCGCTCGCTGATAAATGACGAAGGATTATCATCGCAAAAATCCGTAACAGCCGCGCGGATGGCTTTGGATAGAACGGGTGATATTTTTGCTGCAAGTACCGAGGATATGCAGTTACAAAAAACGGGGCTTTGGCTCTTGGAAATGGTGAAATCGGGCGCGGGCGTTTTGGACAAAGCCGCGAGCGCCGAGATCATTTACAGCGAGGTGCCAAATACTTCAAAACGCATTATCGCGGGTTCGACTTTGTTTTACGGCACGTCTTTAGGTTTCTTGGCAGCGGGTTTTATGCAAGGCTCTTTCCTGACTATGATCGCGGCAGTAGTGTTAGCGGTTTTGCGGTTTTTTGATCCCAAAGACTGGAAAAATTTTCTAGCAAAAATTCCATTTATAGGCCGTAAAAAAACGCCGCTCCTAGAAGCGCAAGGTGGGCAAAATTTTAAAGTAGCTGCGTATATTAATGTAGAGGCGGGCGGTTATGTCGACGCGCTAAGTGACGCGCTAAAAACCGCAGATCATGTTTTGTCGCGTCTTGCGGAGCCACAAGTGCAAACACAGTGGATGGATGACAAACGTCTGATGGGCTTTGTGCAAGGATTGCTAGAAGCAAAAGAAGCGGGGGATGGCAGTTTTGCGATAAAACTTGTTAGTACAGATCTAGAATCAATTTTGCGCAGTGACGGTGTTGAGATTGTAAATTACAGCCGCAAAACCGCGTCTTATTTCGACATATTGCCCGCCCTTGATATGGACGGGAAGAAAGCCAAACAGGCCGCGCCAGCGCTCCTTAAAGATGGGCAAATTATTCGCCGTGGCACGATTTGGAAAGCGGGCGGTTAGGGTGGTGAAAGAGTATAAAACCATAGAATTTGTTGGCTATGATTTGGGCCATGGGGAGACGGCCATTGGGCGTTCGTATGGCGGTACGGCGCGCGAGCCAGAAATCTTGGAATATATGGGCGAGAAAAGTTTTGTCACAGCGGTGGCTAAAAATAAAACGGGTATTCGCATTGGCGCGCAGGCTGTCAACATGGCGGCGCTTGGCGCTTCAAAAGGCGGTAAAGAAAAAATATGGGTCAAATTTAAAAGCCGCGATGTCACCGACCTAAAAACGAAAACTCCGACCCAGCTTTTCACCAAAACCTTATTTGAAAATTTGCAAGTGGAAAAGAAAATTCAGGGCGTAAAAAAATCGCGCTTTATTGTTGGTTGCCCGTCAGGTTGGGACGAAAACGATAGAACAAATTATCAAAAATTAATGCAAAGTAGCGGCCTAAAGACCGTACAGATTGTTCCTGAGAGTCGCGCTGCCTTGATGACAGCGCTTGAGCAAGGGTATTTGTCCCTAGAGGCAGCGCGCTCTAGCGTTCTCATCGTTGATATTGGCTCCTCTACCACAGATTTTACCTATTGCGTGGATTTGCAAGCCGAGGATATTGGCCATAATATTTTAGGTTCTGGGCTTTTAGATAACCTAATTTTCAAGCGTAATTTAGCGCGCCAGCCTGTGCGTAAAAAAATTGAAAAGCTCATTGCGCGCTACCCTTATTATCAGCCCATTATGGAGTATTGGTGTCGCCTTGCCAAAGAACAATATTTTAACGGCGAACAAACGCCCGTAGAAATGCTTAAGCGCTTGCCAATTGCGGGCGGCGTTTTGTTTGAAATCCGTATGGACAAGGCAGACGAGAAAGCCATTCTTGCCGCCTCTATTCAAGAGCTCAACAATTTCTCATGGCCCGATACATTTAGTTTCGCCATCAAAGAAGCCATTGAGCATTTGGGAGGCCGCGCGCCGCAAACAGTTTTACTCACAGGCGGGGCGTCGCGCTTGCCGCTGGTTACGCCCGCTTGCGAAAAAGCCTTTCCCAATGCCCGCGTTGTGCGCGGCGCAGAGCCTGAATTTGCTATTGCGCGTGGTCTGTCCTGGCTTGGCCGGTTTGAGTTCTTGCATGCGAGTTTTAAAAATGCAGTTGCGGACATGCTTGGCAATGGCGGCCCAATATACGTGCAAGCGCAAACGGCGAGCGCAGGTCTTGGTGATGTGCTTGCGCCCGTTTTGGTGGACGCGCTTATTGAAGCATGCGTTCTTACCGCTTTTGCCGATTGGCGATCGGGCGCGATAAAAACCCTTGATGATGTCGAAACGGCACTCGGAGAACGCGTTAAGGAATGGCTGGTAAGCGAGGCGGCAAATGCCAAATTGCGTCCCGCCATTGAAGATTGGTTCTCTGATTTACAGCGCTCTATTGAGAAAATAACCGACCCACTTTGCCGTGATCATGGCTTGCCTGCTATGGTGCTCTCCCTCGCCGATAGCACGCATATAGCCAGGCATCTTGAGGGACTTTCCGTTGCCGTGCCGCAAGTAGCAAGTCTTGAGAGTGATACGGCGCTGGCAGGGACAACGATATCTGCAATTCTGATTGGAATTTTGCTTGCCAAAGTGCAATTGCTCGCCCCGCTCATGGCTAATCCTATTGGCATTGCGGTGGGCGGCGTTTTGGGTGTTGGCGGGTTCTTCTTTGGTAAAAAAGTTATGGAAGGACGGCTGCGCGCTGCAAATGTTCCCGCGCTTTTGCGCCCGCTTTTGACGGATCGACGCGTACGTAAGGCTGCATTAGCACAGCGCAAAAATTTGATAAATGAGGTGGTGAGTGCCTGGAATGCAGATGCATCCGAGCGTTTTGCCAAAGAACTTATAGAGACACTTAATACCGCTTTTTTAGAGCGTGCCAATGAGCGCGCCGTGTTGTTTTTATTATAGAGTGAATATGAGAGATCGTTTTTTTTACCCCCTTGCCTTGCTCGTCATTGCCGCCATTGTTGGATTTGCAATTATGCTTGGCGAGCGCAGTGAAGCCCCAACACCTGAAGAAATACTAAAAAATGGCATCGCGCTTGAAGGGGAAACTTTGCACAGATTGATTGCAGGGCCTGGTACGAGAGTTCAATATACTACGGATAACAGCGGGGAAATAATTGCAGTCCTTTCAACGAATATCCCCTTTGAGCAAGCCGAAAAATCAGCGGGAGTATTTATGCCTGTTCCGCCTGCGTACAAAGAAGTCTTTGCGGAAAAACGCCTTAAAATGACCGTGATGGCGCGGCGCGGCGCGGCGAAGCCATTAGATGAATTTGATATGGCTTATTTTGCATTTGGCGGCGGCCAAACACAGTGGAATCAAAAGCAGCTAACACCCGAGTTTAAAAAATATACGCTGTATTTTACACCGCGCGTAAACAAAGGCAGGCCAGGGATTGATTATGCAGGCATTTGGCCAGGGCGCGCGGGGCATGTCCAGACGTTAGAACTTAAAAAAATTAGTGTTGTTGTAGTGCCAAAATAATCCATAAATAAAACTATGGAAATATGTAAAGAAAAACAGAAAAATTTGGAACGCAAATATGAAAAAAGTTATAAATAATAAAACTACAATCGGTAATCACAAACCCCATCCTGAAACTTTGATTTGCTACTAACAAACCCACCTATTTTAGTCGGTGGTGGTTTAGTTTTGGGCTTGATCCGAGGCTCTGATAAGGGAGGGAGGCCTACCCCCCATATTCTGGTAATTTGCACATGCCGCTGATGAGGGCTCGCGCCTCTGTGCCAATGTCTTCGTGATCGACTGCGTAGGCGCAAACGGCTTTGAAATAACCTAGTTTTGAGCCGCAATCATAGGGTTTTCCATCAAAGGCGAGGGCGAAAAACTGTGACACTTTCATCAATTTAGCCATAGCATCCGTGAGCTGGATTTCATTGCCAGCGCCAGGTTCTTGTTCTTCCAAGAATTTAAAAATTTCAGGTTGGAGAATATAGCGGCCTGTAATAGCGAGGTTTGATGGAGATTTTGCGGGCGCGGGTTTTTCCACCATGCCCGACATTTCATAGATATTGCCGTCTTGATTGATCGGCGCGATAATGCCGTATTTATCGGTCTGATCATTTGGAACAGGGTCAACGGCAATGACATTGCCGCCAGTTTTTTCGTAAGCCTGCACCATTTGCGCAAGACACCCTTTTTTGGCTTTAACCAAAACATCAGGAAGCAAAACGGCGAAAGGCTCGTCCCCAATAACGTCGCGGGCGCACCATACCGCGTGACCAAGGCCTTGGGGGGATTGCTGGCGCACAAAACTGGTAGATCCGGGCGCAGGTAGTTTTTGCTCCAGCTCTTGCAAAAGCGCGGTTTTGTCCTTTAAATGCAGTGTGGCTTCCAGCTCATAGGCGCGATCAAAATAATCCTCAATAGCGCCTTTATTGCGGCCTGTAACAAAGACGATATGTTCGATGCCCGCCTCGCGAGCCTCGTCCACTACATATTGAAGGGCAGGGCGGTCCACAACGGGAAGCATTTCTTTGGGAATGGATTTAGTAGCGGGGAGAACCCGCGTTCCAAACCCTGCAACAGGCAATACTGCTTTTCTAATTTTCCTCATAGGGTTTTATACCATGAAATATTTACTCAAAGCTTACGGTTTTGCGAAATGACACTGTAAACTTCAGCACGGCGCGTTTCCCCAGTCTTTAAGGTTGCCACGATTGTCATTAGGAGGGGCGCCCGACGCTGGTATAATTAAACCCGCGCGCCGCCATATTGTCGGGACTGTAAATATTGCGCAAATCGATTAAAGTTGGAGCGTTTAAAAGTTCTTTAATCCGCGTTAAATCCAGCGCTCTAAATTGGTCCCATTCGGTAATAATGACAAGTGCGTCCCCGCCTTTTGCGCACTCATAAGGGTCGCGGCAATAGGTGATATCTGGCAGCTCTCTTTTGGCTTCTTGCATAGCCTCGGGGTCAAAGGCGCGGATGCTTGCCCCGCTTGCCACCAATTTTTTTATAATGGGTATAGAGGGACTATCGCGCATATCATCGGTGTTGGGCTTATAGGAAAGGCCTAAAATAGATATGGTTTTCCCGCTTAGATTTCCATCTTTTGAGACAGCATTTATTACTTTGCTCGCCATGGTTTCTTTGCGCTCTTCATTTACGGCAATCACGGCTTCAATAATTTGTAAAGTCGTGCCTGCATCTTTGGCGGTTTTGGTCACGGCGAGCGTGTCTTTGGGAAAACACGACCCGCCATAGCCAGGGCCTGCGTGCAAAAACTTTTTGCCAATACGTCCGTCAAGCCCTATGCCGCGCGAAACCTCTTGAACATTCGCACCAACCCTCTCGCACAAATCTGCCATTTCATTGATGAAGGTGATTTTCGTAGCAAGGAACGCATTGCCCGCATATTTAATCAACTCGGAACTGCGTCTGTCGGTCAGCACCATAGGTGTTTCGTTGATAAAAAGCGGGCGGTATAATGAGCGCATCACGCTGCGGGCTTTATCAGATAGTGTACCGACAACCACACGGTCAGGGCGTTTGAAATCCTGTATAGCTGCGCCTTCGCGCAAAAATTCAGGGTTAGAAACCACGTCAAAATTGCTGCTATTGCAAATATTTCCAATAATGGCTTCCACTTCATCTCCAGTCCCTACGGGAACGGTGGATTTGTTAATGACCACCGTATAGCCTTTGATATAACCTGCAATTTCTTTGGCAGCGGCATAGACATAACGCAGGTCAGCATGGCCGTCTCCGCGTCTTGATGGTGTCCCCACGGCGATAAACACTGCGCTAGCATTGGCAACTGCGTCTTTTGTTTTTGTTGTGAAGGAGAGCCGTCCAGCCGCCACATTTTTTGCAACAAGGCTTTCAAGGCCCGGCTCGAAAATAGGTATACCGCCATTTTGCAATACGTCTATTTTGCTTGGGTCTTTATCCACGCAAATAACGTCATGGCCAAAGTCCGCAAAGCATACCCCAGACACCAACCCCACATACCCCGTTCCGATCATAACTACGCGCATAATGTCCTCTATGTTAAACGTTTATTGCTATTATATTACACGAGGAAGGCAAGAGGGTATAGTCATAAAGCCGCACTCCTGCCTCTCCAATGTGGTACGCGTGCATATGGAACGCAGTCTTACCTGTCATGGCCCTAAATTTATTGTTACCGCTCAGCTCTGTGGCGTTTTCGGGCGCGGGAGCCAGGGCGGTTGCGGCGTTTTTTCTTTGGTTTGCCATCAGGCGTGTTTTTAGGCCGGTTGGTTTTTTTTGAGTTTGATTTTTGGTTAACAGTTTTTTCGCGCCGCTTTTCGCCGCTATTAGAGTCGCGCGATTTGCGCGTTTTATGACCATCTGGTACATAGTCCTTCTCATGTTTTGACTTTGTATGATCATAGGTGCGCTCTGCCGTGCGGTTGCGATCAGGATTATAGGCGGGCTCGTCCATAAGTTGGCCATCATTATCGCGCACCCGAATTTTGCGGCCAATGACTTTTTCAACCGCGCGCAAAAGTTTCCTTTCTTCTTCATTGCAAAACGCAATTGCTAACCCAGATTTACCCGCACGGCCCGTGCGGCCAATGCGGTGCACATAAGCCTCTGGCACTTGCGGCAAATCGAAATTTATAACTAGCTGCACATCTGGGATATCAATGCCGCGTGCTGCGACATCTGTGGCAACGAGTACACAAGTATCACCTGCACGGAAATTCTCCAAGGCGCGAGTGCGCTGAGCTTGTGATCTATTGCCATGAATGGCTTCGGCTTTCAGAGTATAACTATTTAGACGTTTTGCAATTCTATCTGCGCCGCGTTTTGTACGCGAGAATAAGATAACCCGCTCGTCTTTGTGTTGTTGCAACAGGGCAATTGCGGCTTTGGTTTTGTCAGGCTGGGCGATAAATTGTACGCTTTGCTCTACCTTTTCGGCTGTGCTGGATATTGGCGAGACGGAAACTTCAACTGGTTTTTGCATGTATTTAGAGGCGAGTTCGCGGATTTGCTTGGGCATGGTGGCCGAGAATAAAAGCGTCTGACGGCTCTTTGGCGTTTGCGATAGTATGCGTTTAATCGCAGGCATAAACCCGATATCAAGCATCTGGTCAGCCTCGTCTAGAACCACCATTTGGGTATGTTCGAGTGTAATAATGCCTTGCCCTAAAATATCTTCGAGACGCCCGGGCGTTGCTACCAAAACATCAATGCCTTGTTTAAGCGGTTTTATTTGCCGCTTCAGTGAGATGCCACCCACAACACATGTGGATTTGGTCGATAAATTCTCGCCATAATTACGCACGGCCTTGTCGATTTGCTGGGCAAGCTCGCGGGTTGGCGTGAGGATAAGCGCCCGGATTTGTCGTTTTTTTCCTGTGTCAATATGGCCAAGGCGGTCTAGCATTGGCAGGGCAAATGCAGCGGTTTTCCCTGTGCCCGTTTGTGCAAGGCCAATAATGTCTTTGCCGTTTAGAATATGTGGAATAGCTCCCGCCTGAATAGGCGTAGGCTGGCTATATTCCAGCCGTTCTATTTTTTTCAATATTGGGGAGGAGAGACCAAGATCGGTGAAGTTTTTTTTTGTATTGGACATAAAGACTTTCAAGAAACAATATGCGCGGGTTATAACGGCTTGGGGTTCGTATGCAAGTGGGCATATCATTGGGCAAGGAAATTGGTGGGCTGAGTATTTGATTGTTATACCCTGCACGCGTAGTCTCTTTAGAGACTATTTAGCGGCAAGGTTTTTTATGGGGCTATTTTTTTGGGCGTGCCGTGCGGCTTGTCGCTACTTCGGTTTTTATCATATCTAGGAAGTCTGTTTCGGAGAGGGCATGTTTGGCAATCGCCTTTTCCCGCTGCGCTATTGCGTCCAAAAGACGCGGGCGGGCGAGGTCATTTAGAAATGTCTTATCCATATCAATGCCAATAAAGCGCCGTCCACACCGTACAGCGATGGCCCCCGTCGTGCCGCTACCGCAAAATGGGTCAAGGATTACATCATCCTCATTGGTAGAACTAAGCACCACCCGCTCCAAAAGCGCCTCGGGCTTTTGCGTTGGGTGTTTACCGTAGCGTTTTTCAGATTTTTTCGTCAGCGGAATTGACCAGACAGAGCGCATTTGTTTACCACATTTTTTTATTATGTCGTCCTCATGCCAATCGCCCGTTTTCATGTCCTTATAGTTAAACACATGTTTGGATTTCTTATCCGTGCGCGCCCAAATCAGGCTCTCATGGCTCGCCGTGAACATGCGGCACGATAAATTAGGCGAAGCGTTAGGTTTAAACCAAGAAATGTCATTAAGCACATGCCAGCCACCCATTTGCAGAGCAAACCCGCATTGATAGATAGAATGATAAGTCCCCGATATCCAAATCGTTCCGCCTGGCTTTAGCTTGCGGTGGCACGCCGCAATCCACTCGCGGTGAAATTCAAAATCTGCTTCTGGCCCCTTACTAACATCCCATTGCCCTTTGTTAACAGACACCATCCGCCCGCCCTTACAGGTAAACCCATCATTAGAGAGGTTATAAGGCGGGTCGGCAAAAATCATGTCGATGCTTAGATCTGTGATCCTGTCCAAAGCGGAGAGGATATCGCCCTGAACCAATGTTGCAATAGCGGGTTTTGTGTCCCGCTTTGGCATTATCTAGGTCTGTCTTTCAAATATATTTGCCTTGTTTTCTTTCCCGTACCCAGCCTTATCGTTAAATATAACCGTCAATTAACAATATACATAAAGAAAGTGTTTGCAGTTATAAAGTGTTGTTGTCAAGTGTAAATTGACAATATGATCATTTGTGATGATAACCTTGAATGAATTTTTGAATTTGTGTAAAATGCGCACGAATACGGAGTCTGATAGCAATCTTGCTCGAAAAGTAGGAATCACCCGCGCCGCACTTTCCGCTTATCGCAAAGGTGCAAGTTTTCCTTCTGATGAAAATATGCTCAAACTAGCCAAACGCGCTAAACTAGACACTGCTGAATGTTTACTATTGCTCAATATTTGGCGCACGGATGGTATGGTGTGCAAACGCTATAAGAAGATGTTAAAGTTGCTTTATCCTGAGAGCGGGTTCTTTTGATGCCTACGGATTTTAATTATGACTTTGGCGATGCTCCTACCGAGTTTACAAGTGGTAGCCAGAAAGCTCGCGTGTGGACAGAGGCCTGGGTTTTGCGTGAAATGTACTGTCCTGCGTGCGGTTCTCCTAAACTCGATGAATTTGAAAACAATAAACCTGTAGCGGATTTTATTTGTGGTCTTTGCGACGAAGAATATGAGCTTAAATCCAAAAATGGCCCGATTAACAAAACCGTTCCTGATGGTGCTTATGGCACTATGATGGCACGACTTCAAAGTGATACAAAGCCAAGTTTAATGCTTTTAAGGTATGACAAGCAATCAAAGCGGGTGCGTGATTTGGCTGTCATTCCAAAACAATTTTTCCTGCCCGAACTTATTCATAAGCGTAAACCACTGGCCGAAACCGCGCGGCGGGCGGGGTGGGTTGGCTGTGATATCAAAATAGACCGTGTGCCAAACTTTGGCAAAATAAAATTGATAACTAACCGCATAGCCCGCCCTAAAGACAAGGTTGTAGCCAGTTGGAAGCGTACAGCAGGGCTGCGCAAAAAGTCGTTCAAACAAATGGGCTGGGTGGCCGATGTTCTGCTCTGTGTTGAACGCATTGGGCAAGCGGAATTTACATTGAGTGATGTTTATAAATTTGAAAACTATCTTGGCGAATTGCATCCTGAAAACAACCATGTGAAGCCGAAGATACGGCAGCAATTGCAGGTGCTTAGGGATGCGGGGGTATTGGAATTTTTGGGTAAGGGGGTGTATCGGGTGCGGTAGTTCAAAATAAAAGGCGGCAATAAGCCGCCTTCAAGTAGGATTAAGTTGGCACTAAATAGGGTCAACCTTTATAACCAAAAACACTGGCCTATAGTACGCCCTAGTTGTTAGGCATATATAACTCAAGGCCTGAGTGCATATTTCCACTTCCATGCAGGCGGCTAATTGCCAAAACAAATTTTTCGCACTGAAATTTCAGTTTGTTTGTAGGGGCTTCTCATATTTGGCTAAGGCCAAATCTTTGAAGAAACTCGGGAGGGCGCACCTTTGTGCGCCCTAATTTAGTGCAGAGCACTAAATCCCTCGTTTACATCATCTCTCCAGTTTAGCGCGCTTGACGCGCTAAACCATTATAGAAGATGGGATGGATTCAGATGTAATTAATCGCGTGGCGATTTTATTACATCATCCCTCCCATGCCTCCCATTCCGCCCATGCCGCCTGGCATTCCGCCTGGCATTCCGCCATCGTCTTTGGATGGGGCGTCGCAGATGGCTGCTTCTGTGGTTAGGATAATGCCTGCTACTGACGCTGCGTTTTCGAGCGCTGTGCGCACGACTTTCACTGGGTCAATAATGCCAGCTTTGACCATGTCGACATATTCTTCTTTTTGAGCGTCAAAGCCAAAGTTTGCTTTGTTCTCGTCTGTGATCTTGCCAACAACAACACTGCCTTCACAGCCAGCGTTTTGCACGATTTGGCGGCAAGGGTATGAAAGCGCTGCTTTGACGATTTCGATACCCGCTTGCTCGTCTTCATTGTCGCCTTTGACATCGATGAAACGAGATGCGCGCAAAAGAGCAGTACCGCCGCCTGGGACGATGCCTTCTTCTACGGCTGCGCGGGTTGCGTTCAAAGCGTCATCAACGCGGTCTTTGCGTTCTTTCACTTCAATTTCAGTAGAGCCGCCAACGCGGATAACCGCTACGCCGCCAGAGAGTTTCGCAAGACGTTCTTGCAATTTCTCTTTGTCATAATCAGAGCTTGTGTCTTCAGCCTGTTTACGGATTTGCGCAACGCGGTCTTTGATTGCCTTGGATTTACCCGCGCCATCAACGATGATCGTATCGTCTTTAGTGATGGTGACGTGCTTGGCTGTGCCGAGCATTTTAAGGTCAACATCTTCGAATTTGATACCAAGATCTTCGGAGATAACCGTGCCGCCCGTTAGGGTAGCAATGTCTTGCAACATTGCTTTTCTACGGTCGCCAAAACCCGGAGCCTTAACAGCTGCAATCTTCAATCCACCACGAAGTTTGTTCACAACAAGTGTCGCCAAAGCTTCACCTTCAATGTCTTCAGCAATGATAACAAGCGGCTTGCCCGTTTGGACAACGGCTTCAAGGATTGGAAGCATAGGTTGCAGGCTTGTGAGCTTGCCTTCGTTAAGCAAAATCAGCGGGTCGTCCATTTCTGTACGCATTTTGTCAGCGTCCGTGATGAAATATGGGGATAGATAACCACGGTCAAACTGCATGCCTTCAACAACGTCGAGTTCTGTCTCGGCAGTTTTGCCTTCTTCAACGGTGATAACGCCTTCATTACCAACTTTGCCCATAGCTTCAGCAATCATTTTACCAATAGAGGTTTCGCCATTAGCAGAGATCGTGCCGACCTGCGCGATTTCTGCAGATGATTTAATCTTTTTGGCTTTATTCAAAAGATCACCAACGACTTCAGTTGATGCTTTGTCGATGCCGCGTTTAAGATCCATAGGATTCATGCCGGCAGCGACGCGCTTTAGGCCTTCGCGAACAATCGCTTGGGCTAGGACGGTCGCAGTGGTTGTGCCATCGCCAACATCATCAGTTTTAGACGCCACTTCGCGCAGCATTTGCGCACCAAGGTTTTCGAATTGATCTTCTAGTTCAACTTCTTTAGCAACTGTCACGCCATCTTTCGTAGAGCGCGGGGGGCCAAATGATTTTGCGATAACCACATTGCGACCTTTAGGGCCCAAAGTTACTTTTACTGCGTTGGCGAGGATATCCACACCAGCTAGCATTTTATCGCGGGCATCTACGCCAAATTTGACTTCTTTAGCAGCCATAATAATTCTCCGTTATAATTTTGTTTATGTATTAAAAGCCCCCGCCTGCGCGGGGATGAGCGGGCATTATGGGATTAACCAAGAATACCCAAAATGTCTGACTCTTTCATAATCAAGAGCTCTTGGCCATCGATCGTGATCTCTGTGCCGCCCCATTTGCCAAATAAAACGCTGTCGCCTTTTTTAACGTCAAGCGGTGTCATTTTGCCGTTTTCATCACGAACGCCAGCGCCAACAGCGACAACTTTACCTTCGGATGGTTTTTCTTGGGCTGTGCCAGGGATAATAATCCCACCAGCCGTTTTGGTTTCTTCATTGGCGCGCTTGACAAGCACGCGGTCATGTAGAGGGCGAAATTTCATAATATGTCTCTTATCTAGTGTTTCTAAAGTTTAGCAGCCGTTCAAGACACCGTTTCGGGTAAGCCTTAGCACTCAACGTACTCGACTGCTAATACAGAGGAGATAAGGATGCTGGGGAAGGGAGTCAAGTAGCATTGCGGTAATTCTTCTACCAGACTTATAATTCTAATTGTACACCTAGCCTGCCTCTTGAAAAAAACTGGACATATAAATGTTTAACCTGATTTGTGCCACCTTTGCCGCCCTTGTCATAAATATGGCGTTTACAGGGATATGGCATTTACTGGTTCTCGAACATTTTCGCCCATTTTTTTGTCACGGAGGTCACCACATCTTCGTCCATCTTTATCTCTTTGCCCCATTCGCGTCTTGTTTCTGCGCCTATTTTATTAGTGGCGTCCAGGCCAATTTTGGAGCCTAAGGACAGATCTGGGCTGGCGAAATCCAGATAATCTATGGGCGTATTTTCAATGATGGTTGTATCGCGGGCAGGATCCATGCGGGTCGAGATGGCCCACATAACATCTTTCCAATCGCGAGCATTGATGTCGTCATCGACCACGATAATCCATTTTGTGTACATAAATTGGCGCAAAAATGACCATGCGCCCATCATCACCCGCTTGGCGTGGCCAGGGTATGATTTCTTCATACTGATAACAGCTATGCGGTATGAGCACCCTTCTGGCGGCAACCAAAAATCAACGATTTCGGGAAATTGTTGCTGCAAAAGCGGAATGAAAACTTCGTTCAAAGCTTCACCCAAAACGCTTGGCTCGTCTGGAGGCCGGCCTGTATAGGTGGAGAGATAAATCGGTTTTTCGCGCATGGTGATGGCGGAGAGCTTGAACACGGGGAATTTCTCGACGCTGTTATAATAGCCTGTATGATCGCCGTAAGGGCCTTCATCTTCGTACTCATCCAGCATAACATGGCCCTCAAGGATAATTTCTGCATGAGCCGGAACTTTCAAAGGCACGGTTTTGCAATCGACCAGTTCAAGTTTTTGGCCCCGCATTAGCCCTGCAAATTGATATTCTGATAGAGTTTCTGGGACGGGCGTAACGGCTGAAAGAATAGTTCCAGGATCGGCGCCAATGACGACGGCCACAGGTAATGGTTCAGGTTTTTTATCCTTCCAACGTGCGTGATGCTGCGCGCCGCCCCTATGCTTAAGCCAGCGCATAAGTGCCTGGCGCGGGCCTTGCTTTTGCATGCGGTAAATCCCTAAATTATACCCATCTAGCGGCGCATCGCTTGGCCCTTTGGTGACCACAAGCCCCCATGTGATAAGTGGGGCTGGCTCCCCTGGCCAGCACGTCTGAATGGGCAGCATATCAAGGGACGCGTCATCACCCTTTAGCACGATTTCTTGGCATGGCGCTTTTTTGACCAATTTTGGTTTCATGGTCAGGGCGGTTTTTAAAATCGGAAGTTTACTGATAGCATCCTTCATGCCCTGCGGCGGTTGGGGTTGCCTAAGCGCGGCCATAATCTGGCCTACTTCGCGCAGTTCTTTTGACGTGGTGCGCTCCTTATCCCCCATGGTCACGCCCATAGCCACGCGGCTTATCTTGGAAAACAAATTGATAAGCACTGGCATGTCTGATTTGGTGCCATCTTCGCGCATCACATTTTCAAACAATACTGCTGGCCCAGTTTTCACCAAGCGCCGCCCAATTTCCGTCATCTCAAGCACAGTCGATACAGGCTCAAAAACCCGAACAAGTTCTCCGTCTGTTTCAAGTTTATCAATAAAGTCTCTCAGTGACTTATAGGCCATTATTTTTCTTTCAGTTCTGATGCCGCGCGTAGGAATTTGTAAACTGTGTCCATTTCGCTTTCGGTAAAATTTTTGGCTAATTTGTCATCGAAATCGCGTAGAATGTCCATGACTTTCTCGCGCGTGCGAAGACCTTTTGCGGTTAGGTGTACGGTTTTCCCGCGCCCGTCAGATAAAAGCTTTTTGCGAATGACAAGCTCCGCCTTTTCCATGCGTGATACCAGACCCGTCGTCGCAGCATTGTTAATACCCACGCCATTGGCCATTTCCGAGGGCTGCGCCCCGTCATGATAGCCAAGATAGATAAGGGCGGTGGCTTGGGCTGGTTTTACGCCCGCGCTGACCAAGACCTTACCTGCACACCGCGAGAGCCGGCCATGGGCATGGTCGAACACGGCGAATAATCTACGGTGAGTCGGGCGGGCGATGGGCACAGTATAAGTCCTCTTAGCCAGAGAAGTTACACATATGAATTAAAAAGTCACGCGGTTTTTATTACCTAAGAAATTGGTGTGAAATCTAAAGCTATGCCATTGTTGCAATAACGAAGACCACTAGGCTTAGGCCCGTCTTTGAACACGTGGCCTTGGTGAGCGCCGCAGCGAGAACAGTGATATTCTTTGCGTGGATAGACAAGTTTGAAATCTGTTTTGGTTTCAACTGCACCTGCGATCGGTTGCCAGAAACTTGGCCAGCCTGTGCCGCTTTCATATTTGGTTTTGGCTTTAAAGAGTGGAAGGCCACAGGCCGCGCATGCAAATATACCAGCGCGTTTTTCATGATTTAGCGGTGAGTTTCCAGAGCGCTCCGTTCCCCCCTTGCGCATGACATAGTATTCTTGGTCAGTGAGGCGCGTTTTCCATTCGGATTTTTTGATATTTTTCCAATTAATATTGCTGTCCATTTTAGGCTTTTCCTTTTTAGCATAACTTACGGATTGTCCAACAAAGCCTGCGCCTAAAAGCGATAATCCTGCGATAGTGACATTTCTACGGTTTAACATTTTGCTTTCCTTATTTGATCTTGACTCTAATAGTTTTACTGAGCAAGTCATTTCACGGTTTATAACAAAATGGTGAGGTATGGGAGGAGCAGGCCAAAGATGAGAAGCAATGCAGCTGTTCGGTTTGATTTGAAAAGATTCAAGCATGCCTTGCCGTTTTTAGGCTCTAACTTAGTAACTTGCCTGTAAAGATGGGTTGCAAATGGGAGTGTAGCAATAATTGGCGCGAGTATAAACATTATGGAACCAGGAAACACTACATATGAAATTGCACTATATGAAATTGCACTGAAAATTAATATTATGGCCGTCAAATATAGTAAGCCGACCCATTTTTTAGTTTTTCCGTCAAATAACCGTGCCGTAGATTTTACGCCAATCATGGCATCGTCTTCAACGTCTTGGCAGGCGTAAATTGTATCATAGCCGATTGTCCAAAACATGAGGCCAGCATAAAGGCAAAGCACTGGCAAATGCAATGATCCTGTTTTAGCGCTATATGCCACCAATACCGCCCAGTTAAATGTCAAGCCAAGCCATGCTTGGGGCCAAAATGTGATGCGCTTCATAAAGGGGTACGCGGCAACGAGTGCAAGAGAGCTAAGGGCGATAATTTGTGAGAGCCTTGGGAATAAACTGAGCAAGATAAGACCAATAAAGCATTGCAAAGCCAGCCAAACCCAAGCCTGTTTTGTCGTGATGCTGCCTGCGGGCAGAGGTCTTAACGCGGTGCGCTCGACCTGTTTGTCTAAATCTTGATCAACAATATCATTATATGTACAGCCCGCCCCGCGCATGGCAATGGCGCCAATGCCGATAAGCAGGGCATATTTCAAATCAAGCAACGCAAAACCATTGCCATGCGCAGCAAATGCTAACCCTATCCAGCCTGGTAGTGCAAGTAACCAAAATCCAATAGGGCGGTCATAGCGCGAGAGCCGTAGATAAGGACGCACGCCCGCTGGCATGCGCTCAACCCAGCCGTTTTGGGTGCTGTCTTTGATGGTTTTATCTACGTTCATATTTAACATAAAGGGTGATTAGCATAAAAACGTAGGCTATAAAGCCTTAATGCAAGAGGCGTGGAGTGAGCCGAGTGAATAACAAGGAAATATAATGAGACAACATTACACATTGTCGCGCCTTTATGTTTCGCAGGCCTTGGCTAAAGGCAAAGACATAGGGCTGCTGCAATCCCAAGCGCATTTTTTGGGTTGTGTCATGCGGAAAAATGTTGGCGAGCACATACGTGTTTTCAATGGCGAAGACGGAGAATGGTTGGCGGAAATTTTTGAACTGGCCAAGCGCAAAGCCAAGGTAAAAATAAGAGAACAAATCCGCGCGCCGCTAAGCGTGCCCGATATTTGGCTTCTCTTCGCACCCGTGAAAAAAACGCGTAATCTTTTCATTGTCGAAAAAGCGGTGGAACTTGGCGCAGCGCGTATTTGCCCCGTTATAACTGCGCGCACCATATGGAAAATTCGCATGGATAAGATGGATGCGCATATTATCGAAGCAGCAGAGCAAACCGAGCGGCTCGATTTGCCTCTTGCCCTCCCCCCTCAATCTTTGGTGAGCCTGCTGGAAACATGGGATCAGGCTCGTACATTGGTTTTCGCAGATGAAGCAGGGGGCGCCGCGCCTGCCGCCAAAGCTCTCGCCAAAGTAAACACGCCTTGCGCAATCCTCATTGGCCCTGAGGGCGGATTTACGGATAAAGAGCGCGCAATGCTAAGAAACAAACCCTATGTACGCCCAATATCATTAGGTCCAAGAATTTTGCGCGCCGACACGGCGGCGTTTTCCACGCTTGCCCTTTGGCAGGCCGTTTCTGGGGATTGGTAATTTAAAAATAAAAAACGGCGCCCTGCAGTTGGGGGAGGGGATGCAGGGCGCCACGCTAAAGCGGATGTCAAATATCCCAAAGGGGAGAGGAATACTCATCTCAACGCTATAGTTCTTATTTAAGTCGCTTTACGCTTACGGGAAGGTTTCCGTGCGATTAAGTTTTCGTCATGTTTGCTAATCTTTATTGTGCGCGGTTTCATAGCTTCTGGCAGTTCACGGTGCAGCGTAATGCGCAAAAGGCCATTGTTAAGGTCAGCATTTGTGACAATAACGTGATCAGCGAGTTGAAACCGGCGCTCAAAGCCACGCTCGGCTATGCCGCGATGGATATATTCAACTTCTTCATCTTCGTTTTGCGCTTTTGTACCAATAACAGTGAGGACACTTTCATTGGTTTCGAGTGTCAAATCTTGTTCGGAAAACCCAGCAATAGCAAGCTCTATGCAATAATCATCTTCGTTAATCTGAGAGATATTATAAGGTGGGTAAGAATTTGCCGTTGTCATTTTTGCGGCACTATCAATAAGGTTTGCCATGCGGTCAAAACCAATAAAAGAGCGGCTAAGGGGGGTGAAATCATAAGTTAACATAAGTACATCCTTTCAAGCAATGTAGTGTTTAATGTTTGCAAAACCCATTATTGGCACTTTGCATGAAAGCCCTGATAGGCACCTTCAATTTTCATATGGGCACAGTTTTTAGGCATTCAAGAGTAAAGAATGAAAAAAAATATAACGAAAACTTGATGTACTTTTGCTTGTAAAAGAGAATATAATCCTTAGTCTAACGTTGGTTACGATGATATTTAAATTTATAAGGACACTTATGACATATTTTAGACCATTATTCGTTGCAGGGATGAGCGCCGCGTTATTACTGGGCGGATGCGGTAAAAAAGAGGAGCGTAAGACGGATGTAAAAGTGCCCGTTCAAACGAATGGCACGCCTGTTGATTATGCTATTACTGGTGATTGGCGCGGGGATCATGCTGGCCGAGACAACTATCGCCATCCTAAAGAAACTTTGACTTTTTTTGGATTTGATCCGTCCAAAAGTACGATTGAAATTTTCCCAGGCGGTGGTTGGTATACTTCTATTCTAGCGCCCGCTATTAAAAAAGGCGGCGGTAGGTATTCTGCGGCAATATTCGAAGCGGCTATGGGGGAGTATTATGTGAAAAATAATAAAAAATTTGTTGCAAAATTTGCTGATGAGAAGCGGTTTGGTAATTTAAATACAATGCAATTTGGGGCAACATCTGAGCCTTTGGCGGATGCAAGCGCTGATCTGGTATTATCCTTTAGAAATGTGCATAATTGGATGGGCAAAGGATACGCGGATAAAGCTTTCGCCGATTTTTACGCGGCTCTTAAGCCTGGCGGTATTTTAGGGATTGTTGAGCATCGCCTTCCAGAATCACGCGAGCAGGATATGAAAGCTGGAAGTGGCTATGTGCAGGTGAGTTATGTAAAAAGCTTGGCTGAAGAAGCTGGGTTTGAATTTGTCGGGGCTAGCGAAATAAATGCTAATCCGAAAGACAATGCAGACCATCCTTTTGGCGTTTGGACTTTGCCGCCTGCAAGTCGCACGCCGAAAGATAAAAGCAAACTACCAGAAGGATTTGATCCAGCTAAATATCTAAAAATTGGCGAATCGGATCGTTTTACCTTGAAATTCCGCAAACCTGAATAGGAGATATTTAGTTTTATGGGTTGGAATTTCTAATTCCGACCCTATATATGTACAAAATATAATATGTACAAAATATACAAAATTATGCACAGGAGCACAGTATGACGAATGAAGAAATTATCACTAAAATGAAAAAAGCCATCGAGAAAGCAGGCGGCCTTGATAAATCCGTAAAGTTTGACTTTGGTGATGATGGCGTCATTCATGCTAGCGGAACAGAAGTGAGCGGTGATGACAATGATGCGGATTGCACAATCAGCATATCAAAAGACGATTTTGTAGGACTCTCTGACGGTAATCTTGACCCAATGACGGCTTTTATGTCTGGTAAATTAAAAGTAGCTGGTGATATGTCTGTTGCCATGGGATTGCAATCTTTCTTTAGCTCTATGTAAAACCCGTTTAGGGACGGGGGCTGAATGACTACAAAAATAACACCAGGCGATGTTGTGTGCCTTGAAGGGGTAGATGTACCGTCTGGCGTACGGTTTCACTATGTTCAAAATGGTAAGACGCGTTTGCGGGTCATGATAGCGCCTGCGCAATTATCTTCCAAACAATTATCTCCCAATCAGGCATCTGAAGCGCGCGGTTCTATTTTATTTCAGCCAGGCCGTACCGAATTTATAGAAAAGTTTTTTGAAACCGCCATTGATCTTACCAGCCGTGGTTTTGCCGTACTGATATATGATCCACGCGGGCAAGGGTTTTCTTCAAGGCCGCTCCCTGATCCAATGAAGTGCTTTGTACGTGATTACGAAGAATATTGTGATGACTTGGCCTTTGTTACCGAAAGTTTCATAGACGACTTGCCTAAACCTCATATCGTTATGGGGCACTCCATGGGCGGAGTGATTGGGTTACAAACTATTCTATCTGGAAGGCTTAATCCTGCGGCTTGCGCATTTACGGCGCCAATGTTGCAGCTTCAAGATATTGATATGCTGGGTATGAGGACATTTATTAAATTGATTTCGCTCACGGCCCTTAAATATAAAACTTTGCCGTTTCAGGTACCAAAAAGCGGTCATCTCGTTCCGTTTCGCAGTAACAAACTTACTACGGATCCAGAGCGTTATAAGATATGGGCAACCTATTTTGAAAATTACCCAAAACTATGGCTTGGAGCCCCTACATTTGGCTGGATTAGCGCGTCTTTGAAGGCGATGAAATTCGTTAATGCAAATGCAGAGCACCTTAACATTCCCAGCATGATAACGGCATGTGGTGCGGACCCTATTGTCACCCCAGCATCTAACGAAGAATTTGCCCGTAAAGCTGGCTCTGATTTTTTGAATGTTCCAGGCGCACTGCATGAAATTCTTTTGGAAAAAGATGAGTTTCGCGATCAGTTCTGGAACGCCTTTGATACGTTTTTAGATAAAAACGGTCTTTAATCTAATGGTTCACAGGCCATAGGCGTATGGCCCCTGTATTAGATGGCTTGGGTTTTGTTTAAATTTTTTTGTAGCTTTGGTTCATATTTTACAGATATATTCATACGGGGTTAGGCGGTTTAGAGTTTTCAGGCTTTTAGCATAATTGTAAGTCACTGCTTGTTGGCGTTAGTTTTTAAACCTTTGTGATGTTATCTTCCGCGATGTGAATTTTTCCGCGCGGAGCAGGGTTCTTCCACTGCTCTTCTATAAGTTTAAGTGCAAATTTGGGTGTTTGCACATGAAACAAATGGGCATCCAACCATTTTGGGGCGAATTTAGTTTCTATTGTGTGATGGAGTAAATCCATCAAAGGCGCCCAATATCCATCCGTATCCAAAAATATCATAGGCTTTATGTGCAAATGTAACCGCATCCATGACATGACTTCAATCGCTTCTTCCAGCGTGCCTATGCCCCCTGGTAGCACGATATAGGCATCTGATCTCTTGTGCATTTCATGCTTGCGCTCATGCATATTTGCAACAATTTTATGTTCAATATTGCTCATAAGGCCTTCGATTTCCGTTAGAAATTTTGGGATGATACCAAGAACGTCCCCGCCTGCATCATATGCAGACTGAGCAACTGCTCCCATAAGGCCAAAACTACCGCCACCATAAATGAGGCGATAATTACGCTTTGCGATTTGTGCGCCGCAATCTTGCGCAAGGTCAAAATAATAACTTTCCACACCTTTTGAAGCGCCGCAAAACACGCAGATGCTTTTATCGGAGTTATTTTTCTGCGCGCCTACTTTTTTTTGTTTCACAAAACACCTTGTTGATTTGACATGAATTGGGTTCACGCTTTAGTTAGAGTTATCGCCAATATTATCTAAGGACGAAATGATAAAAAGCAAAACAATTTTTATGGTTGTTATTGGCGCTGTCTTAGCACTGATCCTTTGGGGTGTTTTGCTTATGATGCAGCGCGAAAACAATACGGGAAGTCAGCAATCAGCTCACCAAAAAACTAGTATCAATGCTCTTTCTATAGAGCATGACATTGCACCAGCATCTGTATTAAGTGCCGCGCAAGTGGATACAAAAATAGTTATTACTGGGCTTGGCGTTGCAGGGGCAGATATTTCTCTTTTGGACAGGCGCAACAAAGTTGCAACTACCAAGGTAAGCGGCGAGGGGAAATGGGCCTTGAGCTTTGTAAAGGATGAACAGGTTGAAACAATAAAACTAGATTTATTGATGGCAACAACAGATGGCCAAGAAACAATGTCTGACCAATCTATATTTATCTTATCCGAACAAAAACCAATAGTCAATGTTGGTGAAGAGGCCGTGATACCAAAGCCGCTATCCCTTATTTTGCTTACTGCGCCTGGGTTAAATTCCAGGATTTTGCAAAGCCATTTTGAGGCTTTTCCTCATAAGGATGGGCTTGCTCTGGAAACTATTGACTATGATAACTCTGGTGGTGTGATTTTTTCAGGTACATCAGATAGGCTTGGCAAAGTTAGTATTTATGCTGGCCTTAATAGAATTGGCGAAAGCCATGTTGGTAGCGATGGACGGTGGAGTTTGATTTTTGGAAATATTCTTCAGCTCGGTGAGTATGAAATCACAGTAGAGCTTATGCCAAAGGATGGAGGAGAAATTATACGCATTACCGTCCCATTTGCACGTATGCGGCCATTGTTTGAAACAGAAGGTAGTCCTAAAATTTTAGTTCAGTTTAAAGAAAACCACATTCAAATGGGACATGCGCTTCACAGGGGAGGTTATCAATATGTGGTTGTTTATTCTAGCCTAGCTCTGAAAGAAAAACTTTAAATTTTCTCAACGGTTTCTAGGGCGTAGACTCATAATGATGTGCCCCTAGATTTGTAGACACCTTGTTTGTTATAATTGGAAGCAAGGAGATATGCAGATGGGTAAGAAACTATACAACTACGGTATACGGACGAGTTCAAACGAGACGCTGTGGCGCAGGTTAAAGAGCGGGGCTATTGGGTCAAAGGTGTGTCGGAGCGGCTGGGAATTTGCACCAAGTCTATGTATGATTGGATTGGCAAGTTTCATCACAATGAGCCAAAAGTTAAGAGCGAGGACGCGGGCGAAATCCGTCGCTTAAAGGCCGAGCTTAGGCTCTAACCGAGGCGCGTGATATCTTGCAAAGTGCCCTTTAGGGTGAAAAAGGCCATTGTGTACTTCGCGAAGCAGGCCAAGTGAAGTACGTCTTTATCAAAGCGCACCGATGGAGTTTTCTGTGCGGGCGATGCGCCGCGTATTGTGCGTTCATCTGAGTGAGCCAGTGATGCTTGGCCTTGTTTTTCCCTTTCATATTGGCTTTTTTGATGCTGGCCTTGTGGCAGTCTTTTTAGCCACCACTTTACCGACAGGGCCATGATCGAGCAACGAAGCGTGTCATATTATTGGGAAAAATAGTTTTTCCTACTGGTCATATCGAGTTTGCCATCATATTAAGAAAGGCTTATTATGATGGTGATTTCCTATGTTTGATCGTGCAACGGTACTCGAAAATGCATTCAAAGAGCATCTGGAAAATGGGAATTTTCCAAATATAGACGATGTGCAAAAACCTGAAAGTGTTGGTCTGTCCCCTCTAGAGTTTATAGATCTATTTGAAACACAAATCATGACACGCCACCTCGATTTAATGGCGCGGCGCTCCAAAGGGAAAACTTTTTACTCAATCAGCTCAAGCGGTCATGACGGCACGGCAGCTATAGCAAAAGCTGCTCGCCTCACTGATATGGCATTTTTGCATTACCGTGATGGCGCTTTTCTTCTTCAGCGCAAGAAGCACATCAAAGGCGCTACCCCGCTTTATGATATGGCCTTATCGTTTACGGCCTCAAGCGACGATCCAGTGTCTGGCGGACGTCATAAAGTGTTGGGCGGGTTAGAAGTCTATGTCCCGGCGCAAACTAGCACGATTGCATCCCACCTCCCCAAAGCCGTTGGCGCAGCACATTCTATCGCTATGGCGCGCAAGCTTGATATAAACGACAAAGTACTTCCCAATGACGCGGTTATAGTGTGCTCTTTTGGCGATGCGTCAGCTAACCATTCTACGGCTCAAGGCGCAATAAATGCAGCCTGTTGGGCTAGCTTCCAAAATTCACCCATGCCTATCGTGTTTGTCTGTGAAGATAACAATATCGGTATTTCTACGCGTACCCCGAAAGGCTGGATCAAAGAAAGTTATAACAACAAACCTGGGCTTGAATATATTAAATGTGATGGCACGAATATGCTTGATGCTTATCGCGGTGCCAAGCAAGCAATAAACACTGCAAGAAATCGCCGTAAGCCTGTGTTTTTACATATGAAAACCGTACGCCTTATGGGTCATGCTGGCGCGGATGTGCAAACCGTTTACACCAGCATGAAAACACTTAAAACTACCGAAGCACAAGACCCTCTTTTGCAAACAGCTTCATTGTTAGCGAGTCAAAACATTTTAAGCCCTGAACAGATTTTGCAAATGTATAACGCCTTAGGCAATCGGCTTGCACGCCTTTCTGTACAGGCATTTTCCAAACCAAAATTAACAAGTGCACCTCAGGTGATGGAGCCTATAATCCCAGCGCCCTGTTCCCATAAACCTACACCTAAACTCGTTAGTGAAGAAACACGCAAAGATTTGTTTGCAAAGGACGCGCGCGGGCTCACCAAACCTGTCACGCTTGCAAAGCAAATTAATGCCGCGCTTGGCGATATCCTTGCACAATATCCGAATGCGTTTTTATGCGGCGAAGATATCGCACGCAAAGGCGGTGTTTACGGCGTTACGCGCGGGCTTTTAGACAAATTCGGGCCAGCGCGTATTATCGATACCTTGTTGGACGAGCAATCTATTCTCGGTCTTGCTATCGGCGCAGGACATAACGGCTTTGTTCCTATCCCCGAAATTCAATTCCTTGCTTACCTTCACAATGCTGCTGACCAAATTCGTGGCGAAGCAGCGACTTTGTCCTTCTTCTCTAATTCCCAATTCACCAATCCTATGGTGGTTCGTATAGCAGGCCTTGGATATCAAAAAGGCTTTGGCGGACATTTCCATAATGACAATTCCCTCACTGCTTTGCGCGATATCCCTGGCATTATTGTTGCTTGCCCATCAAATGGTGAGGACGCGCGTAAAATGCTACGCGAAAGTATTCGTCTCGCACAATCTGAGCGCCGCGTTGTTATTTTCATAGAGCCTATCGCTCTTTACCAGACTGCCGATTTACATAACAAAGGCGATGGTCTTTGGCTTGGTAATTACGAGGCCCCTGCCCAAGACAAGACAATCAGCCTTGGTGAAATTGGGCAATACGGAAAAGGTACAGACCTTTGCATCCTTACCTATGGCAATGGTTATTACCTTTCTAGGCAAGCAGAAAAACGGTTGGCTAAATACAAAATTAAAACTCGTATCATTGATATACGCTGGCTACAGCCTCTCCCCGAACAAGCCATTTTAAAAGCTATAAAAGGCTGTAAACATATTCTAATTGTTGACGAGTGCCGCAAAACGGGATCGCAGGCAGAACAAATCATGACGTTTATCATGGAAAACAACATTCAAATTAAAACCGAGCGGCTTAACGGTGAGGATTGTTTCATTCCCTTAGGCACTGCAGCTAATGAAGTTTTGCTCAGCAAAGAACAAATTATTGATGCGGCGCTCGGTTTAACGGGAGTACAAGATGACTAAACAAACCGCACTTGTTGTCTGCCCAGGGCGCGGCACATATAATGCCAAAGAGCTTGGGTATTTCAACAAATATCATAGTGATAAAAAATTCTTTTTACATGAGCTAGATACCTTGCGCCAAAGCAAGGGGCAACGAACTATCTCAGAGCTTGACGGGGCAGGTAAATTTAGCTCAGGCACCCACGGCACGGGAGAAAATGCATCTTTGCTAATTTACGCCTGCGCTATGGCTGACTTTCATGCCATAAACCGTGAAAAATATGACATCGTAGCTATTACTGGAAACTCTATGGGTTGGTACCTTGCCTTAGCGGCCAGTGGCACTCTTAGCCTGATGGATGGGGCACATTTGGTCAACGAAATGGGTGCGCTCATGCACAAGAACGGTAGCGGCGGACAAATCGTTTATCCTATTGTTGATAGTGAGTGGAAAACGGATCCAAAACGTGTGCAGCTCGTTCAAAACATATTAGAAGATAGCCGCAAAACAAAAAGCGTGAAAATATATACTTCCATAAAACTTGGCGGCATGATCGTATTTGCGGCGAATGATGCTGGTTTAAAATACTTGATGCAAAACTTGCCAGAAGAGGAGCATTTTCCACTTAAACTTAATAATCACAATGCCTTTCATAGTCCCATTCTAGATGCTATTGTGCCGATGGCTAAAAGCAATCTCTCCGCTTCAATATTCACACCGCCTTCCACCCCGCTCATAGATGGGCAAGGCGTTATCTGGCAACCTTACTTGGCCAATACACAATCGCTTTATGACTACACTTTAGGCGAGCAAATTAATTCCACTTACGATTTCTCTGCCGCTATCAATGTCGGCATCAAAGAATTTGCGCCTGATAAAATTATTGTCCTTGGTCCTGGCACAACAATGAGCGCGCCTGTCGCGCAAGAACTGATTGAGCAAAAATGGTTAAACTTTGCGGGAAAAGAAGATTTCAAATTCAGACAAAGTGATGATCCATTTGTTATAAGTATGGGCATGGACGACCAACGAAAATTTGCACTTTAATGTCCATAATTGGATTTGGCTGCAAGACGGAGGTGATAGCTACCCATAAGCGCGCTTATAAGACGGATGATATTGTCTTTGATCCCATCCATTATCTACCGCTGATCGAGCGCAAGATAAATGCCTTTGATCAGGCAGTGCCTTTGCAGAACTGGGAATTACCCAAAGCGTTTGTGACCCTGAGACGTGTCATAGAGAGGCGTAGTGGACTAGTTGTTTAGTCCGACAGTGTGCTGGTGTTGTGTATAGTGATCTGTCAACCAAGGATGTTTTATGGGACAAGTATTACATGAAAGCGCCAAGACGACGTACATTACGAGAGCAAAGCTACAGCGATCGCAAGCTTCAACCCAAGCATTAGCCTTGCAATACGGGTTGAATGTGAAAACGATTGCGAAATGGCGCAAACGCGATTTCACGCATGATGTTGCGATGGAGCCAAAGAAACGATCTTCGAGAGTGTTGAGCTGTAAGAGTTGAGCATTGAAGAGGAAGCTATGTGTGTGGCGTTTCGCCAGCATACATTACTGCCTCTTGATGATTGTCTGTATGCTTTGCAAGAGACGCTTGCTCATCTCTTCAGATCCGCTCTACACCGCTGTTATCAGCGCCACGGTATAAGCCGTCTCCCCAACCCGAAAAATGACAAACCTGCAAAGAAGGTGTTCAAGACATATCCAATAGGGTATTTTCATGTTGATATTGCCAAAGTGCGCACAGAGGAAGGGAAACTCTACATGTTTGTGTATAAATTCATATAGATGTGATATTTTTTAGGTTTGCTTTATTTAAGTTGCTTTCGCCATGTTGGGTTTGTTACGAACCAAACTGGAGGAAACAGCTATGCAGATCAAATATCTACACCCGAATATCTATAGCTCGAATATCTATAGACTGTACGCTTGGGCGCGTACACAAGAATGCCTGGATGTCTACAGGCGCAAGCACGAAGACGCGGTACGGCGATACTGCTCATGCGGCAAAGCCTAAAATTCGAGGGTGTCAGTGAGCGTAAATGCGCCGAATTTGTCGGTATATCGCGGGCGACATATTATCGTTACAAAAAGGTTTTGGATAGGCTTGCACACGGAATTACACCGCTCTCAAAGCGGCCCCATAACCTCAACAAACCCAAATGGGGCGAAGCCGAGAAGCAGCTTGTCTTGCGTATACGCAGAGAAAATCAGACCTGGGGTAAAGACAAGATGGGGTAAGGACAAGATTGCCGTTGTCCTGCGCCGTGACCACGGCCAGACTATAAGCGCCAGCACAGTTGCCAGCACAGTTGGACGCATATTAAAAACTTTGTTCACTAAAGGCATCATCACAAAATCACGCTCTGCTCCAAGAGCAAAAAGAAACAGAAACTTCAGAAAATTCCATGCCAAACGCTGGGTCTACAAGGCCTACAAGCTCATGAAAATGGGCGAACGGGTGCAGATCGACCACATGAGGGTGAGCAAAAACGGTATCACCGTAAAACACTTCCAGGCTTGGGAAAGAAAGTCCAAATTCATTCATGCTCAAGTGTACTCACACGCCAAAGTGTCTTCTGCCAAGCGGTTCTTGGGGGAATTGATTGATAAAACACCCTTTACCATAAAACCCATACAGGTGGATGGCGGCTCGGAATTCATGGCAAAATTTGAACAGGCCTGTGAAGATGTAAACATTCCACTCATCGTCTTGCCGCCCAGCAGGCCAACATATAACGGCGGCGTAGAGCGTGGAAACCGAACATTTAAAGAAGAGTTCTATTACCGCCGAGACCTCCTGGCCGACAGCATCGGAGCCATGAGATTTGAACTCCGAAAGGCGGATGAGCCTCAAAACACATGAACTTATACAGGCTGTCCTAGATAACACCGATTAGGTGTTGTATATGGGACTTATGAGGAAGAGTAGAATCAGTTGGGCTAAGTAGGTTCGTTTGATTGAACATTTTGTATCTGGCAGCACGGCCAAATGTGCGTCTCGTTTGGTCGGTGTGAACAAGAGCACTGGAAGAGTACGGGGGTTTATTATTTCCACCGCTTGCGCGAGATTATTGCCTACGAGTTGGATCAGACTGAGCAAGAAGTCTTTGCGGGTGAAATTGAAGTAGACGAAAGCTATTTTGGCGGCAAACGCAAAGGTAAGCGTGGGCGTGGCGCGGGCGGTAAAGTCCCCGTATTTGGGCTGTTAAAGCGCGGTGGCAAGGTCTACACCAAGATTATTCCGAATGTTTCTTCCAAGACTTTATATCCGATCATCCAGCGTAAAGTGGTGCCCGATAGTATCGTTTATAGTGATTGTTGGCGTGGCGATAATGTACTGGATATCTCTGAGTTCAAACACTACCGTATCAATCATTCAAAACTGTTTGCTAATGGGCATAATCATATTAATGGCATTGAGAACTTCTACCCAAAGGGCATAAATTCCACCAAGCTAAGCGTCATATGCGCAAATTTAATGGTGTAGCAAAGGCCCATTTTGGCCTATTTTTAAAGGAATGTGAGCGGCGTTTTAATAACCCAGACCCACTGACACAATTAAGCCAACTAAAACAATGGGTTAAAGTGTATTTGAATTAGGTATCTAGGACAGCTCCCTCATATTTATTTACTTAAGTGCTCTTCCAGCTTGGTTTGAAGTTTTGCCGTATTACCGCCAGGGACATATTCATCATTGATGATAAAAAATGGGGTACCTGTAAGGGCAGGAATACCACGCGTTAATGTTATGGTTGCTTCTAAGTGTTTTTGCAATTCTATGTCTTTACGGTCCTTGGTAAATTGTGTCATGTTCAGGCCAACAGCTTTTGCTTTGGCGATAATAAAATTTTCGGAGAGTTTACTGCCGTTCATAAGAGCAAAATGTAGATCCTTGTATTTTCCTTGCCTGCCTGCGGCCATTGCAGCAATTGCGGCATTCCTGGATGTTTTTGTGCGCGCTTCTAATATTGGCAGCTCTTTAAAAATAACGCGAACATCCTTAGGGTAATCGTCCATGATATGTTTAACCCATGCTGCTGAGCTTTTGCAAAAGGTGCAATTATAATCAAAAAATTCTACAATCGTTACTTTGGCATCTTTTGGGCCGATAGAAAAATCACGCTGGTCATAAAAAATTTCTTTTGAAAGTGTTTTTATGGCAGTTTTGGTTTCCGTTACTTTTTGCTTTTTTTCTTGATCTTGCAAAAGACTAAAAGCTTCACGGATAATTTTTGGATTTGCCAAGATATAATCTTTAACAATGGTTTCAATTTCGGCCTTGCTCATATTCGTGCTTGGGCCAGCATCAGCGCATGACGTAAGAAGACCACTTGCCAGTATTATGCTGATTGCGGCGCTTGTTTTTAATTTTGTTAACATATTTATATTCCTGTTTTTTTGCTTTTAATTTATTGATGTTAAAGGAAGGCTAATTCTGTGCGATTAACGCCTTCTACCTTTGTGTGATGCTATTTGCGTGGCAGAAATAATAATAATATCACTAGCGCGGCGTGCTTGCGGCGGATAGGGGGTTAGCCCCTCTTGCTGAGCGCGAGTTGCAAAGCCGCGGGCTCTCTCATAATTATGGGAATTAAAAGCCTGCTCAGCAATTGCATAACGAGCGAGGGCAGGCATGTTTTTAAGCTCATATGCGCGCGAGAGTGTATACCAGGCAAAGCTATTATTGTTTTCTTTGCGAAGCGCTGACTTTAATTGCCTAATCGCAAGATCAACATTTTCAGGTGTTTCATTGGCAAGAAGGGCTTGCGCCAATGCTATTTCTATTAGCGGCGCATCTGGTTTAAGTTTATGTGCCTGGCGCAGGGGAATTATAGCCTGCGCGCCTTTGCCACTTTCAAATAATATTTGCCCTTTAAGTTCATAAAA
Organism: Robiginitomaculum sp.; assembly: GCA_965224735.1. GTDB lineage: Bacteria > Pseudomonadota > Alphaproteobacteria > Caulobacterales > Maricaulaceae > Robiginitomaculum_A. The sequence goes on from OZ245059.1 coordinate 1,354,942, forward strand.
GTAAGGATTTTTTGGTTCTTCGCGAATAAGGGAATCGATGCTTAGGATCGCGCCTTTTAAATCTGCTCCTCTATATAGTGCGATCGAGCGTGCATAGCGCGCCTCTTGTGAATTATCACCTGGGGGGTATTTGTTAAAGACTGTTTGCGGCGCATCAATGAAACCAATGATCTTTGCTTGTGCCATTGCTAGGCGCTTATGGTTTTCTTCAGTTTCTTTTACATTTGCAAATTTACTTTCGCTAATCACTTCACGAAGCTTGTCAATACGTTCACTTGATAATGGATGCCCGCGAAAATAAGGATAACGCCGTGCCTGTGAAAGGACTTCTTGATAGCGAAATTTTTCAAAAAAATCGACAAGCCCTTGGGCTGATTGACCAGTAGCTTCCAAGTATTTGGCAGCCGCTTGGTCAGCAGACGCTTCGTTTACTCTGGAATTTGCCAAGACATTTAAAGTGCCAAATTGTTTAGACCCCATTAATATAGCCGCGCCTGCGGCGCTCTCTCCTGCCAGCATTGCCGCAATGCCAAGGCCTGCTGCAATGAGCATAGAGCCATAAGCGCTACGATTACTGTGGTCTCGGCGTGCGAGATGTCCGCCTGCAATATGCCCTGTTTCATGGGCTATCACGCCTTTAAGTTGGTTTGGCGTTTCTGCTTCCAAGATAAGACCCGTATGTATAAAAATATTTTGCCCGCCTGTCACGAACGCATTTAAGGAATTATCATTTACAAGATAAAGGTTGACACTGCTCGTCGATAAATGTGCGGCCTTGAGCAGTGGGTCAGTGAAAACACGTAAGGTCTCTTCGATTTCTGTATCTCGCAAGAGCGATTGAGAAAAGGCAGGACTAGCTCCAGCCACGCTCACTATAAGTAAAACACAAGAGAGCAAAATTTTTGACAATGTCTGGCGTAAAATATTCACAATACCCTTTTGTATCCTTTTGTAAGAATGCATTAAAACCATATCATTAATATACCCACTTTAAGCTAAAATACCAACAGGGTAGAACATCACAATTTCCGTGAACTGGAGCAAGTTACAGTCCTGTTAGAATGCAGTAAATAGAAAACAGGGGAATGTTTTTATTCTTAGATTACTTACGAGAACGGGTTGCGTTTTTGCCACCATCCTTTTTTCTTGGGTTTATCATCACTTGCAGCCAGTTTTTCAGCCGCTTTAGCGGGTGTTTTTTTAGCGGATGTTCCTTGCTTAGATATTGCGTTCGTTTTTTCTTCTTTCACTGGTTTTGACGCGGTGGGTTTGGGTGTAGTTTTCTTTGCAGGCGCCTTTTTAGTCGCAGATTTTTTTACAACAGATTTTTTTGCAATCGTTTTTTTAGCGGTTGTTTTTTTCGTAGTTGTTTTTTCCTTTGCATCACCTTTGTCCTCTACTTTTTTGTTAGCAGAGGTTTTCTTAGTGGGTTTGCGTGTACGCTTTGGCTTTTCATCTTTGGAGTCAATCTCTTTTTTTGAGGTGACCTTTTTCTCTTCTAGCTTCTTTGTTACAGGCTTCTTACCAGAAGGTTTTTTTGATGTATCAACTGCCTTTTGTTCTTCCTTATTATCAACAGCATTGTCTTGGCTGTTCTTACGCCGCCCCCGGCCACCACGGCGACCACGTCTACGTTTACGCTTGTTGGCAGTTTTAGTCTCGTCCTCATCGTCGGATTTTTGCTTAACCTGAGTTTTTTCTGGTTTTGGTTTAGAGTTCTTACGCTTATTTTCTGCCTTGTGGTTTTCTTTATGTACGACCTCAAGCGGATCTTTGCTATTGTCATCCGTTCTTTCAATACGCTCGATTTCGTATTTTGGACGAATGAGGCTGTCATCGGTAAGAATTTCCGTGAACATGTCGTTGTCGGTGTCGATTTGGTTTAGAAGCTCGCGTTTTTCATTGAATAAATAAGCAGCGACTTCGGACGTGACTGTTAGGGTGATACGCTTGGCGCGCCCGCGAATACCTTCCTCTTCGGCGGCGCGAATGGCTTTTAAAGCACTGCTTTCAATAGAGCGTTTACGGCCAACGCCGTGGCAATGCTCACAAGATGCGCTGGAGCCTTCAAGAAGGCTACGGCGGCGGCGCTGACGTGATATTTCCATCAGTCCAAATTGGGAAATTTTTCCCATTTGTACGCGGGCTCGGTCATGACTGAGCAGCTCGTGCATTCTTTTCTCAACGGCGCGATTGTTTTGATACCTGTCCATATCAATAAAGTCGATTACAATAAGGCCCGCCAAATCTCGAAGGCGCATTTGACGCGCCACTTCTTCGGCAGCCTCAAGATTGGTTCTAAGAGCAGTGTGCTCGACATTACGCTCTTTTGTTGAGCGCCCCGAGTTTACATCAACGGATACCAGAGCTTCTGTTGGGTGAATAACCAAGTATCCACCTGAGTTTAGTTGGGCGATAGGCTCAAGACAGGCTTCAATCTGCTTTTCAACCTGATAGCGCAAATAAAGTGGGATTTTATCCTTATATAATTTTACGTTTTTGGCGTGACTTGGCATGAGCATTTTCATGAAATCCTTGGCGGTTTTATGAGCGCCTTCGCTTTGCACTAAGACTTCATCTATACCCTTACCATAGAGATCGCGGATAGAGCGCTTAACCAAATTGCCTTCTTCGTGAATGAGGGCAGGGGCGATTGACTTCATCGTTGTATCGCGAATCGTATCCCATAGACGTGATAAATATTTGTAATCACGGTTAATTTCGGCTTTCGTGCGCTTCGCGCCAGCTGTGCGGACAATAACGCCCATGCCTTGTGGTACAGAAAGATCGCTCATAATTGTTTTGAGACGTTTGCGATCAGCGCCATTGCTAATTTTACGTGAAATACCGCCGCCGCGCGGGGTATTGGGCATAAGAACACAATATCGCCCTGCAAGGGACAAATAGGTGGTCATCGCTGCACCTTTATTGCCGCGTTCTTCTTTGACGGCTTGGATGAGCAGGATTTGTCCACGTTTAACCACTTCTTGGATTTTGTAACGGCGTTTAGCGTTAAACCGTTTGCGTTTGCCGTGCATTTTCTTTTGCTCGTCGGCAATTTCCTCTTCGGAAGCATCTACAGCCTCATCTCTATCATCAGATCCGTTTTCACCATCATCAGTATCATCTTGTGCAGTATTGTCGTCAGCATCACTATCTTCAGAGTTCGCGTCATCTTCATCCACTTCGTCATCTGTAATAAATTTTGGTTTCGTTTTGAATTTAGCTTTCGCTTTTTCCTTTTTCTCAATCTTTGCTTCTTCTTCTTCCTCGTCCTCAATGCTCTCCGCTTCTTGAGCTTTGATCAAAGCTTTACGGTCTTCCAAAGGGATTTGGTAATAATCGGGGTGGATTTCGCTAAAGGCGAGGAAGCCGTGGCGGTTACCGCCAAACTCCACAAAAGCGGCTTGTAGGCTGGGTTCGACCCGGGTAACGCGGGCTAGATAGACATTTCCGCGTAATTGTCTTTTGTTTTCACTCTCGTAGTCGAGTTCCTCAACGCGGATTCCCTCGACGATAACAACCCGCGTCTCTTCTGGGTGTGAGCCGTCGATTAACATTTTCCTTGACATGTAATTCTCCATATCGGCCTTCTAGCGTGCTTTGGATGTGCGAGCGAATATTATCCGCGCTTAGTCCCGTTTGAATTGGGATAAACTGTTGTTCACAACAGGGGGCAATGGCTAAATATAGCGGCCGTAAATAAGTTATAAGTTTAAAATTTAAGCTTTGAAAAAATGCAAGAAGACGCAAATATTCACCAAAAGCCAAGTTTGTCCTGCGCTTCTTAACCTTGAATGTGCGAAAATCGTGCATAGAATTCCTAATAATCTCCGACATTCGGAGTTTTGCCTATGAAGAGTGACCAATATACTTGTTTAAGTCAAACCCTCCAATCAAATGAGATATTGGCACATAAGTGGTAATTTGCAACGATTATTATGAAAAAAAGTACGATTGTATTCGTTTAGTAACTTTCTGTCAAAGTTCTGCACCTATAAAGTTGACATGAAATTAACCATACATATGTGGCTGTTAGCCCTGCTCGCGAGCTTCGCGTGTTCGATAAGTGCCTATGGCACTGAACTTGTGCAAATATACGTGTTTAGCAAAGAGGGACAGTCTCAGATAAAATTGGTTACGAAGGAAGCGACAAAACCGCATGTTTTTTTGCTAACAGAAGGTAAGAAGCGGCTCGTTATTGACCTGCCAAACACCAAAATTAACGCCAAAATCATTGACCAGGCACTGAAGGTCAAAACAAACGGCGTTTCAGGTGTTCGCACGGCTCATAAAAAGCAGGGCATGACTCGAATAGTCGTCGATTTAAAGGAGAAAGCAGGATTTCAAGGCTATCAATATGACGGGCGGCAATTAACGGTTTATGTGGAAAACGGATCAGAGCGCATTTTCAAGCATGAGCCTTATCCAAGGCTAAAGCCAAATTACTATGAAAGCCATCCTGTAGCGGCTCCGATAAATACGGCTTCGCCTAAACCGAAAATTAGCAAACCAAAACCAGCCGCGCCTTTATTGCCAATAGCAGATATAAAGAGTGCCGCTTACAATCCAAACATTCCTGTACCAAACCTGAAGGGAACATTTGTAAAATCCATACAAATTGCGCAAAGCAGAGCTAAACCCGTTATAGTTATTGATCCAGGGCATGGGGGGCGCGATCCTGGCGCTGTTGGGCAGCGCAAGGTTAAAGAAAAAACTGTGACTTTAAAGGCGGGGCTAGAATTAAGGCGACAACTCCTAGCCACGGGGAAATATCGGGTTGTTATGACCCGCAGTACTGATGTTTATGTTGTGCATGAAAAACGCGTACGCATTGCCCGCAAGGCAGGAGCAGATTTGTTTATATCGCTACATGCTGATTCTGTTTCCAATAAGGCAACAAGAGGCGCGTCTGTTTATACGTTGGCAGGCCGTGCCTATGGCCGCTCACAGCGCCTTGTTAACACGCAAAACTGGATACTCGACGTAGATTTGTCGGAAAAATCCGCGCCCGTTAGCGATATTCTTGTAGATTTAGCCCAGCGTAAAACGTTGACCCGCTCAGGCAAGTTTTCCAAAATACTCATACCGCAACTCCAAAAGAAAACCAGATTGCTTGGTAATACTCACAGAGAAGCAGGGTATTATGTCTTGCTCGCCCCAGATGTGCCTGCTGTTTTGCTTGAAATGGGGTTTATTTCCAACACCCAAGACGAGGCTTTGCTTAATTCGGCCAAACACCGCAAAAAATTGATGCAAGGCGTAACAAATGCTATCAATCTGTATTATAAAAAACAAAGACAGTTACAGGCGGCAAACTAGGTAGTATGCTTATAAGTAAGATTCGCCATATTTGTGCCTAATTTAAACCCATATAAAATTTTATGAATACCGAGACCATATCGCCATCAACGCCCGTGCCAACAAAAGCACCGAAGCAGAAAAAACCAGGCAAAAAACGCTGGGGCTTTTGGCGCATTGTAAAATGGCTGTTTTGGACAGGCTTTATAACTGGTGTTTTGGCAATACTCTTTGCAGGGATTATTGTCATTAGAGCAACGCGCGATTTACCCAGTATTGATAGTTTGGGTGAGTATTCGCCGTCCGTAATGTCTAGGGTACATGCGGGGGATGGAAAACTAATAGCTGAATACGGTATAGAAAAGCGTGTATTTGTGCCGATAAGCTCTATTCCAAAGGGAATACAATATGCTTTGGTTGCATCTGAAGATCAGCGGTTTTACCAACATGATGGTTTTGACCCCAGAGGATTTGTCAGAGCTATGGTTGCAAATGTTAAACATGTAATAAAAAAAGAACGTATGGAAGGGGGGTCTACACTAACGCAGCAAGTAGCAAAACATTTTCTTGTAGGCAATGAGCGCGAGATTGACCGCAAAATCCGCGAAATATTCATAGCTAAGCGCATTGAAAAAGCTATGAGCAAAGACAAAATTTTAGAACTTTATTTAAATGATATGTATTTTGGCCGCAGGGCTTACGGTATTGCAGGGGCATCTCTAAATTATTTTAATAAGCCGCTGGATAATTTAACCCTTGGGCAGATGGCGTATCTTGCAGGGCTTGTGAAGGGGCCAAATAACTACCAACCTAGCAAGAACATGGAAAAAGCCATAAACCGCCGTAACTATGTTTTAGGGCGGATGGTTGAAGATGACTATATTACACAAGAACAAGCAGCAAAGGCCAAGACAGAAAAACTTGTAATTGCGGATCGTTTATTTGGGGAAGAATATCTTGCGGCGGAGTATTTCGTTGCCGAAGTGCGTAAGCAAATCAATGAGCTTTACGGCGAGAAAGAGCTGAATGAAGGCGGGTTGTCTATTCGCACGACGCTGGATACCAAAATGCAGCTAGCAGCGCGTAAGGCTCTACGCCGCGGCCTTGGTATGTATGATAGAAGGCATGGCTATCGCGGGCCGTTAGCAACAATCGACGTTGATGGAGATTGGCGCGAAACCCTAGCCGAGGTGGAAATGCCCAAGGATGTTGCGCCTTGGGTCATGGCCGTTGTTCTAAAGGCGAAAGGCAAAACGGCGGAAATCGGCTTTGTAGATGGCGAAAACGGAAACCTCTCATTATCTGATTTTGATTGGGCGCGTAAAGAATTAGATAATGGAAAAATAGGACCAAAGCTTAAGGTTGTAACGGATGCCATAAACGCTGGTGATGTTATTCTTGTTGAAGTCAAACCAAATTCTAAAACAGGAAATGAGTATAATTTGCGGCAAGTGCCTGAGGTTAATGGTGGCATTATCGCTATGGACCCACATACAGGCAGGGTGTTGGCACTCGTTGGCGGGTATAGTTTTAAGCAAAGCCAATTTAACCGAGTAACGCAAGCTTATCGTCAACCTGGTTCAGCTTTTAAACCGTTCGTCTATGCAGCGGCCCTTGATAATGGGTTTACGCCAGTGTCAAAAATTTTGGATGCGCCCTTTGTTATTGAGCACAATGACAGAGACAATCGTTGTAAGGAGCAAGAGGGCAAGGGGCTTATTGCTTTGCGTATGGGGGCTGCCAATGAAAGTGGTAAGGCTGAAAAAGTGCCGCAATCTGTGCCTACAGAAATAACCGATCAGGAGAATTTAGACAACGAGGATAAAAAAGAATGTGGGCCAATTTTTTACAAACCCGCTAACTTTAATGCGGGTAAGTTTTACGGACTTTCTACATTGCGCCTTGGCCTTGAGAAATCTCGTAATGCGATGACCGTGCGTCTTGCCAACGATATCGGTATGACCGTTATTGGGCAATATGGCCGCAATTTTGGAATTTATGATGAAACCAAGCCAGAGCTGGCATGGGCACTTGGCGCAGGAGAAACGACTTTAATGCGTATGGCAGCGGCTTATTCAACGATTGTTAATAGCGGCAAGAAAGTTATTCCAACATTGCTTGATCGCGTTCAGGATGGTTCAGGTAAAACGGTTTACCTGAACGATGCGCGGAAATGTTTTGAGTGCGCCCAAGATGAGTGGAATGGCTCAAGCCCGCCTGTTTTGCCTGATGAACGCGAAGTCGTGCTTAGCCCTGTTACCGCGTATCAGGTGACATCTCTATTGGAGGGCGTCGTGCAGCGCGGCACAGGTCGCCAGATGAAGGTGTTGGAACGTCCTATTGCGGGGAAAACGGGGACAACAAATGATTTTAAAGACGCTTGGTTTATGGGGTTCTCACCCGACCTCGTAGCAGGTGTATATGTCGGTTATGATACGCCAAAATCGCTCGGTACAGAGACAGGGGCGAAAGCCGCTGGCCCTATTTTCCGATATTTTATGGGCGATGTATTAAAAGGTAAGCCAAAGGTTGCTTTCCGAATTCCAGATGGCGTTCTGCTTGTTCCTGTCAATAAAGTTACGGGTGAGCCGTCTTATATAGGCGCCCCAGATTTTATTTATGAAGCGTTCAAACCAGGGACTGAACCACGTATTGGTGGTAGCCACAGCAAGATAAATGTTGGCAGTGGTGGCAGTTATACAAATTATGATTTTGACAGTGATAATGTTACCGCTGAAAACTATGGTGATGTTTTTATTGAAGAAATTGATGAAGCGACGCGCGAAGCAACGAAGGACGACTTTCCAAAATCAAAAACGAACGCGGAGAAAAAAGGGGTAAAATCTATAAGTAAGGATTCAGGAACGCCATTTTCAAAGGGCGTGGGTACGCTTAAACCTCCAAAAAAACCGATTAAAGAACCTAGTGAAGATGATGTAGACTTGGATGATGGTCTGTACTAGGGTCTGTTATGAGTACACAGCACGACCAAATAGCCGATAAAATCAAGCAATCCATTGTATTGCTTAGGAGGCGTCTTTGACGGGGAAACGTCAGAGCGCCGTCTAGCTGAACTTAATGCATTCATTGAAAAACCAGACTTTTGGAATGTCCCGCAAGAAGCGCGTGTTCTTATGCAAGAGCGCACGTATCTTGCAGATGGGTTTAACCAAATTAAAAAATTGGAAACGGAAACAGCAGATACGCTTGAGCTTATTGAAATGGCCGAACTTGAGGGCGATGATGAGTTATTTGAGGAAGCTACTCGTGCCTTAAATGCTTTGCAAGAAGAGGCGGCGAGCGCAGAAATTGAAGCACTGCTCTCGGGCGAAGCTGATCGTAATAACGCCTTTTTGGAAATTCATCCAGGCGCAGGCGGTACGGAAGCGCAAGATTGGGCTGCGATGCTTTTGCGTATGTATGTACGTTGGGCCAATGCACGCAAATTTAAAGTTGACGTGCTGGAAGAACAAGCTGGCGATGAAGCTGGGCTTAAATCTGCAACAATCTTGATAAAAGGCCATAACGCTTTTGGCTGGCTGAAAACAGAATCAGGTGTACATCGCCTTGTGCGTATTTCCCCATTTGATTCGAGCGCGCGCCGTCATACCAGTTTCGCCAGCGTTTGGGTGTTTCCAGAAATAGACGATAAGATAGACATCGATATTGATGAAAGTGCTTGCCGCGTTGATACATACCGCGCTTCTGGCGCTGGCGGGCAGCACATCAACAAAACCGATAGTGCAGTGCGCATTACCCATGAACCAACGGGGATTGTTGTACAATGTCAAAGTGATCGTTCACAGCATAAGAACCGCTCGCGCGCGTGGGATATGCTCCGTGCGCGCTTGTATGAACGTGAGCTACAAGAGCGGGAAGCAAAAGCACAAGAATTGTCAGATTTAAAATCGGAAATTGGTTGGGGGCAACAAATTCGTTCCTATGTTTTGCAGCCATATCAAATGATAAAAGATTTGCGTACAAACACGGAAACATCCGATATTAACGGCGTTCTGGATGGCGATATAGATAAGTTTTTGGCGGCCTCATTGGCTGCGCAAGTCGGGAAGGATCCTTAAGCGCTTACGATTTTGGCACCGCAGGCTTTATATTTGCACCTGTTGGCTTAGTTTTATGAGAGCATTTTCCGTCAAAAAACGCACCATTTGCGATCGTAAGGTGGTCTTGTTTGATGTCAGCAAGAACATTAGCCGTATCTGCTAACTCTATGGTTTCAGCCACGATTTTTCCTGTGACTTTCCCGCGAACAAATACGGTTCCAGCTTTGATGTTTCCATTGACTGCGCCTTGTTCACCAATTGTGAGGGTTGTTGCTTTGATATTACCTTCAAGCCGCCCTTCGATTTGAACATCACCATCTGTAGATATTTCGCCTGTAATGACTAAATCGCGGCTCAAGATTGATGGAGCTTGCATAGATGGTGATTTAGGAATACGCGCGGTGGATAGCGCAGGTTTTTTTTTAACAGGTTCTGATGGAGTGCTGGTAGGTTTTGAGGAAGATTTACTGAACATATTGGCCGGCCTTTATAAAATTTGCAGGGTTTTGCGTACGTTTTTCAAATATCACTTCATAATGAAGATGTGTACTTGTACTACGACCTGTAGAGCCCATGCCAGCAATTTTTTCACCTTTTTCCACGTTTTGTCCGCGTTTTACAAAAGTTTTTTCCAAATGAGCATAACGGGTTTTAAATCCGTGCCCGTGCGATATTTCGACAACGCGTCCATAACCAAACCGCTGCCCAACAAAGGAGATTTTTCCGTCTGCAGTTGCGACGATAGGCGCTAGTTTATAGGACGCCATATCAAGGCCAGTGTGCATTGTGAGACGTGTAGTAAAAGGATCTTTCCTGCGGCCGTAAGGACTTGTTAGATAATTTTCTGCATCGATTGGATGGCCAAGTGGAACTGACGAAAGAGCACTCTCTAGTGATTGCGCTTCCTTCGCCCGTGCTTTAATCGTTTGAGGTCTGGGTAAAAAAACGGCTGGCGCTAGAGTTGTCTTGTTTTTGTCCAGAGAGACAAATGGACCGCCCATGCCGTTACTGCCATTTTTAAGGATATCATCAACTGGGATACCCGTAGCCTGCAACAAAGCCCGATCTAGTTCGATATTTTCTTGCATCTTAGCTTCACCTTGTATCATGATAAGGTTTTGATCGTGGTCTAAATTCACAAGAGATGCATCAAGTACCGTTCCAGTACGTAGAGATTCGTTTTCGGAGAATGCAATTCTGTCTTGGCGCTCAATAGTATCTAATGTAACAGGTGACATAAGAATATCACTTTGTGCATATATGGTTGAGGTCAGTTCTTCTGGTGCAGATGCCATGCCGCCTTGCTCAAGCATGGCAACGATAGCATTATGCTTTTCTTCAAATTTTTTCGCCGCAAGTTCAAACTGCTTTTGTTGTTCTATCAAAAGCTCGCGTGCGTCTCGTTCATGCGCTTTCGCATCGACAAGATAGCGGTCAAATTGAGCTTTCTGTACGCGTAATTCCTTTGTAGAACTGTTAAGAGGATTCTGTCCCCAGAGCACATTGAAAAAGGTGAACAAACACCAAAGCAAAACGAGGCCAATGACTGATGATAAAACCAGTTGCAATTTTGTTGTGAGAATAAAGTAATTAACCTGTCCACCCGTTCTATGGATGAACTGGCGTTCTGGAAACATTTTTAAAATACGTTCTTGCGCAGTTGTTTTTGTTTGTCTTAACATGAATCCCCATTAGCAAGATATATTTTCTAGCATATGATATAATTTTTAACAAATAATCAAGAAAAAAACTGAATTACTACAGAAAATTTATGTAGTGGTAATTATTAAGAGACTTCTGCATAACTCACAAATTTTAGAATTTTAGAATTTCAGAAAAATGAACATTGATTTTATTTACGTTTTTAAAAAAAATGGGCATGCAAAGACTTTTAAAAATCCTTGCAATAAAAATTCCTGCAATTTTTAAAGCGTTAACTTAAATCTTTATAAAAAAACGCTGGTAAGTCCGTTAGATAGTGAAACCAGCGGGTTTTGCGGTTGATAATCATAGTGAAATGCCAGGCTTCTTTGTTGTTTTCATCGATAGCCTACCATCGCCAAACAAGAGTGATAACCTGTGTGTTACTGTTTTTTGCATTGCAACTTTCAGCTAGAAGTACATTAAAAGCCACTTGTGTATCGTTGTGCTAGTCAACGTGCGAAGCTTTTGCAACGTCCAGGACGGTTTGTGCGTGGTTTTTTACGCGTACTTTGGGCCAAATATGAGCAATTTTTCCGCGAGTATCAATAAGATATGTTGAGCGCTCTATGCCCATATACTCACGGCCATAGTTCTTTTTTAAAACCCATACGCCGTATTTTTCAATTACAATCCCTTCAGGATCTGAGCCTAGTATTATCTTTAAATTTTGTTTTGTGATAAAGGTCTCATGTTTTTTGACAGAATCTTTGGAAACTCCGATAATAGTAACTCCAAGTGAATCGAATTGGTTTTTTAAATCACTAAATGCGATGGCTTCGGTCGTGCATCCTGGGGTATTGTCTTTAGGATAAAAGTATAGGACAACCATGTTGCCTTTTAAATTAGCAAGCGATATTTCGCCGCCGCCATTGGTCGGAAGCGTAAAATTTGGTGCTGCATCTCCTATGGCCAGTTCTATGCCCATGTTTGTTTTCTGTATAATGTCCGTCTCCTGTATTATGAGTTTGGTCTATGACAAATAATACAGAGCAGGACAAGACATGCCCAAAAAAAATACTCAAAAAAAAACCTGAAAAAGAAACAGGAAAAGAGTTTGAGGTGAAATCTGCTAAATTTTATCTGGCAGCGATTGCAACTAAAACAAACCGCCTTTTTTTAGAATCTATCAGTGCATTGCTAACACTTGTCATAATATGGCTTGGAACGCTTGGGGTTTTAATGAACCGGCAAAGTGTTGATTTGACGGTTTTTAAGCCCCATTACGAGCAATGGCTTTCAGAAGCATTTTCTGGACGCAAAGCCAATATAGAGAGTTATAAAGCACACTGGATACGGGAAAGACAATCCATTGAACTACTTGCAACAAATATTGAATTTGAAGGTAAGGAAGGTACGCGGGAGTATATCAGTTCTGTGAGCGGGGAATTTCTCGTTGGGGAAAACATGCTGGCTAAGCCAAAATTAATCAGATTGTCTGTTGATGGCGGTGCCCTTACGGTAAAACGCAATGCAGACGGGCTTATTCTTGTGGGACTTGGCACTCCGAAAACTTTTCAAAATTTTGGTGTGCTTTGGACATTTGGAGGGCAAAAGAAAGTCCAATTATCACAAAAAATTGAACAAATACAAGCAAATAATGCAAAGTTATATATAGTTGATGACAAAGATGGTCTTAAAACTTCGTTTGAAAACATCAAAGGGTTATTGGCTATAAAGGCTGAGGGTGTAAGGCTTGATATTAGCGGGTTTTTGCTATCAGGAGAGGACAAGGGAAAAGTAGATCTACACGTTGTATCCAGCCTTGGCGGGAAAAACGTGAACCTTCATTTATTTGCATCGAATATAAATCCTCACGCTATTGCGCCACTACGCGGGAAATATGCACAATTCAGCGCGCTTGACGTCCCACTAGAAGTCAAAGCAGATATTAAACTTATGGATAAGAGCCAAATATCTGATTTGCAACTAAGCGTAAAAGCGGGTGAAGGGCGCGTCAAAACAGGAGAAAAATTTAAATCGTTCAAACGAGCGAATGTCCAAGCAAATTACGATCCGCAAAAGCAAGAGATCGTTTTGACAGCGATTGAGATTGAAAGCAATACGCTCGATATCACGGCAAATGGTTTGTTGAGAACAGGAATAAAAGAAGATTACGAATTTGATTTTAATATTACACAGGCGCGCATTGATCTTGGAGAGCATTTCAAATCCCCGATTTTACTAAAGAGTGGCAAACTCGTAGGGCAAGTGAAGCCAGCAAAAAAGTTAATAAAATTTGAAAATTTAGATCTAAACTTTGGAGCCTTTGATACGCAGATGAAAGGCGCTTTTCAAAAAGGGAAAGATGGCACGCTTACGCAATTAGATCTAGATGGACAAGTTAATGGTAATATTGAGGTCGCGGCAGTACTTGGGCTGTGGCCAGATAATGCTGCGCCGCTCACGCGTGACTGGATTGAACGCTCTATCAAAAAGGGGTATGTTTCAAATCTGAAAATATTTATGGCGCTTGATGCGAAGGATATGGTCTCCGCATGGCCCGCGAATGATCATATGAATATAAGCTTTAATGTGGAAAATACGGATGTTCAGTATCAGTCACAAATGCCGATATTACAAAATGCCACGGGCTATGGCGTGTTGCAGGGCAATCAATTTGACATGCAAATTACGGAAGGACGTATTGGCGGGTTAATTATTGATAAAAGCAGTATTAGCATCCCTAAAATGGCTCTAAATGATGGCGATATCACCGTAAAAATAGATGGGCATGGCTCTGTTGCTGATATGCTTAGGGTTAGCAATACTATACCCAATACTTTTAGAGACAATTCTGGTTTACCACTCGATGAAGTTCAGGGAAGCGGCTCTTTAAATGTTACATTTATTAGGCCTTTGGCAGGTAATTTTGACCCAAATAAATTTAGTTATTTTGTTGAAGGCGACTTTACGGGCGTTGGTGCGCCAGTTGGCTACGCTGGATATACACTCAATGACGGGGTGCTAAAATTTCATGCTGACCGCCAGGAAATGTCTATTGGAGGCGCTGTGAAATTAGGCGCTTGGCCAGGCATTCTGACTTGGCACAAACAATTGGGTGAGCAAAAACAAACCGCAAATTATTCCTTTAAAGGAAAGGTAATGCATAAAGATCTTGATAGTTTCGGCATCGGACTACGTAGTCATTTTGGTGGTGAAATAGATTTAACGATTAAGGGAAGCGGTTCTGGATTTTCAACGAGCGAGTATGGCGTTCATGCTGATTTCCAAAATGCCGATGTTAATTTTGGGAGTATATGGAATAAAGCCAAAGGGGAAATGGGAGTTTTAGATGCGCGTCTCGTTCTTGATAAGGGGAATGGTGGCCAGCTTGAAGCAATATCAATTCGCTCAGAAGGGCTTAGTATCGAAGGAAGTCTTCATCTTGCACAAAATTTTCAGCTTAAATCTATGAATCTTAGCACCGTAAAAATAAAAGATTTTATGGATTTGTCGGTTAAGGCTCACCCGGCCAAAGAGGGTGTCTTGTCTATGTATATAACAGGTGCGTATCTCAATGCGGATATGTGGGTCGATAAAGCTTTCAAAACCCAATCAAGTGCTGTCTCTATTCCTATACTTTTAACGATGCATTTGGGTGAGTTATCTTTAGGGGATAATTATGTACTCAAAGACGCAAATGCACTTTTTTCCCACAATGGGGAAAGTGTTCAAGATGCGCGCTTAAAAGGTCATGTATCAGCAGGTTCCTTTATTGCAGAAATAACTTATGCGGAAGATAAAACACGGCGAAAAATTCATGTTGTCTTGCCAGATGCCAGTCGGGCAGGGCTTGCGCTTTTGGGGCTGAGTAATACCAAAAAAGGACGCCTTGAGATCAATGGTTTTTTGCCACCGTCTGGTAAAAAAGGCGGCGTCAATGGCCAAGCGATTATGACGGATTTTGTTCTTGTGCACGCTCCTGCATTTACACAGCTTTTATCGCTCGCGTCTTTACAGGGCCTCGTGGGTACATTGGGTGGGAAAGGACTAGCTTTTAATGAGCTTAATATGCAATTTTCTCTGCAAGATGGTATTTTTAAGGTGCGTAAGGCTCGTATATCTGGTCCAGCGCTTGGCCTAACGGGGGAGGGTAATATCAGTATAGCGAATAAAACGCTCGATTTTAACGGCGTTTTGGTGCCGTCTTATACAGTAAATTCGATTTTGGGCAGCGTGCCATTATTGGGCAGAATTTTGGTTGGTAAAAAAGGCGAAGGCATGTTTGCTTTAAACTACACGGTCAAAGGTCCGTTTAGCGCAACGCAAATAAACGTGAACCCGTTCTCTGCTTTAACGCCAGGTTTCTTGCGCCGCATCTTTGACAAAAAACGTGACGAGGCAATAAATCCCAATGTACAAGACCTTATCCGCCAGCAGAAGATAGACTCAGAATCCTTGATAACCCGAATTTCACCTTGACATTTCCTTCCTGATAGATTGGGCTCATGTTTATGATTAAGTCTGGTTTTTTATCAAGGAGGGAACGCCGTGAGTTGGAGAGTGTCGTGCGTTGTCCGGGCGAGGATCACGGGATCGCACGGCGGTGTAATGCTTTGCTTTTGTTGGATGATGGCAAGAGCTGTCAACAAATAGCGCAATATTTGTATCTTGATGATGACACGATCCGTACCTGGTACAAAAAATACGCCGAGGGTGGTTTTGACCTGATGGCGAGTTTTGATTACAAGGGTGGTTTCTCCAAATTGAGTGTGGACATAGAAGCGGCTCTTGTGTCTTGGTTGGGGCTCGTGTCTGTCAGAATGTACACGAGGTTCGCGCCTTTATCTGGCACAACTGGCAAGTCGATTATTCCAAGTCTGGCTGCATCAAATTACTGCATCGTTTGGGTTTTGAATACAAAAAGCCTACGCCTTTACCAGCTCATATTAACGAGCAGGCACAGGCTGAATTTATAGATAATTATCAGCGGCTCTTGAACGGCTTAACGCTTGATGAGACGGTATATTTCTGTGATGCTGTGCACCCTGAACATCAATCAAGACCAAGCCGTGGCTGGATGCGCAAGGGTGCGAACATGGCCATAAAACGCAGTACGCGGCGCAAGCGCGTGAATATTCACGCAGTGGTTAATCTGGAGAATTTTGACACACCCTTTATGGATGTGGCCCAGATGGATGTGAACCGGGTTGATAGTGACAACGCCATTCAGTTATTTGAGAAACTGGAGGCACGTAATCTGGATAAAAAGCGTATTTATCTGATACTTGATAATGCTCCTTACCATCGTGCAGCCAAGGTTAAACAGTGGTTAGAGCGTAAAGATTGCAAGATCAAACCAATCTGGCTGCCAACATATTGCCCGCATCTAAATGCTATTGAGAGGCTTTGGGGCGTCATGCACAGGCATGTCACACATAATAAATTCTACCCGACATTTACAAAATTTGGCCATGCAATACTAAAATTCTTACGAGAAACCATACCCAAACAATGGAGAAATTTTCGAGACACCGTAACCGACAACTTCCGAATAATTTCAGATGAAAAATTTCGGGTTATGGAGTAGTGGGAGTATACTAATTTACTATCCTAAACCCTTGAAAGGACATCACATGATTGGATATACAACACTCGGCGTCAAAGATTTGGACGCTGCTAAAAAGTTTTACACAGGGCTTTTCTATGCTGAGGTCTTGGCGGACGTTGGCCGCCTCGCCATGATTGGTAAATCTATGGACGAACCAATGATTGCCGTGTGCATTCCTTTCAACGAACAAGACCCGCATCCGGGCAATGGTATTATGGTGGCTTTCCCGGGCGGCTCAAAAGAAGGTGCAGCTGCGCTCTATAAAAAAGCGATTGAACTAGGCGCGACCTGTGATGGAGAGCCAGGGCAACGTATCGACAAGGTGTTTTACGGCGCTTATGTTAAGGATCCAGACGGTAATAAGCTTTGCTTCTTTGACTTCAGCTAGGGTCAGGACTCATTAAAGCCAATATATAACGATTGCAGCGATGCATATTGTAGAGAAAAAGGTGTGTGCGCAGCGATCATAACAGGTTGAGACACGTCTCCAGTCTTTGAGACGCCCAAACATGTTCTCAACCTTGTGACGCTGTTTGTATAAAGTTTTATCGTATGGGATTAGTATTTTTCGGTTTCGACGCGGCGGAATACACGGGGTAATATTGCGAGCACGTAATGCCTCTCGAAACCAGTTTGAATCATATCCTTTGTCACCCAGAAGGCATTTTGCTTTTGGAAGTTGATCTAGCAATAACCGCGCCCCTTTATGGTCGCTCATTTGTCCTTCACTCAGCAACATGACCACCGGACGACCCACACCATCACAAACCGCATGGAGTTTTGAATCTTTTTTAGGGTTTCATTCCTCGCCGCTTGCGGCGTAGAATATTCGCGTGAGCGAATATATCCATAAACGACATAACGTAACGATACTTCTTTACCATTTTGTGTTTCCCGCAAAATATAGGCGTGCTGTTTTTGACCCCCAAGTTGATGAAGTTTTACGTGATGTTTGTTTGGAGATTGAAGATCGTTACCAGTTAAAGTTTTTGGAGATTGGAACGGATAAAGGCCATGTTCATTTTTTGGTACAGTCGGTTCCGACCTATACAGTGACCAAGTTGGTCACTGTAATAAAAAGTATCACCGCACGCGAGATATTTAGGTTGTGTCCTCATGTTAAAAAGTCACTTTGGGGTGGAGAATTTTGGAGTGATGGTTATTTTGCATCCACAGTTGGGCGTCACGGAGATGAGAGCACAATAACAAGCTACGTCCAAAATCAAGGCAAAGAATATACAAAACTACACAGTGATAAACAACTTACACTCTTTTGATACCTCGCCCCTTGGGGCGGGGTTATTCATTTGTGTATCCCCATATTCCGATATTAAGAATTTAAACAACTCGCTTTTAAAAAACTCGGGATCATGCCCCACCGCTTGCCAATTTGTAACCACTTCATATTTCATTTTTTCTAAAGTATCTTTAGTAATATATCCAGAAGCAAGAAAAGTTGGTTCAAAATACCCTGCTGAAAGGAAAAAGGTAGAAGAGCGACTGGGTGCTTCTTGCGCTTCTCTAATACCACCATATCCAGCAGACACAGCCAGAACAGAAGTTATAAGGTCGGGATTGTTCAAGCCTGCATGAAGCGCAAATACGCCTCCATTTGAGTGCCCGACCACACTCACTGGGTTTTTCGAAAGATCTCCACCAATTGTGTTAATTAGGTTCGGAAGTGCCCTATTGATTACAAAATTCATATGGGCATCAAACCGATTGGGAAATTCAGCATCAAAACCAGGCAAGTAATCCGCGCCCCTCACATCTTTTGGAAGATGGCTTTTCGGAGTGACAATTGCCTGTCTTCCAGAATGAATCCCCATGAGAGCTATAGGCTGGATTAATTTCTGCTCAATCATTGGATCAATCATTCTTGAATAATACTGAAGACTTTGACCATCGGTAAAAATAATTACAGGTAGCTCTGGCCCGATAAACCCTGGAGGAATATATGTTGATACTTTACGAGTTTCGCTCAGCTTCTGACTATACAATTCTATTTCGGAAAATTTACCTTTTATATTAATCGCCGGATCGTATAAAAATGGAATGTCTAGTTGTTCTGCATTGTCACCACTCACAATTAGCGGTTTGGCATCTTTATATACCCCTGAAGTATCCATAAACATAAGTTTTGCTTGAGAGGCATTCCTCAGACGCAATTTTGCACCCCAAATATTCTCGTCAAATTCATCTAAACGTTTCCAGTTCACAGATTGAATAGAACAACATAGACGCGGCGCTGTTTCATTTTGAGATATCGCATATATCGACAGAGTCTCTCCGTTAATTTCAGCCCAAATACCATTACTCTCAAGTTTTGATGTCAAAGCTTGAGTGTCATTTTTTTCAAAACTGACACTACATACGTTCTGTTGCAGTTTGAGTTTATATAACTGGAACGTAGACAATGTTTTAATATTTTTTGCAACCTCATTCATCTCAAAAAGTTCCGTACAGGAAGTGCTGCTTTTTAAATTTTTGACTGATGCTAAAAGCTCTTTACTAACCCTACCATTAATAGACTTAGCGGATTCATTTCCATTTCGGCAACCAGCGCTAGTTAAAAGCACCCCCGTAAATAATAACATAAAGCCAACACATAATTTTCTTTTTCGCATACTATTCCACCATCGTAGTTCTATTGACATAGAGTGCCAAAACTTCCTCTCTCGTGAGACGATCATAATCAGTTGGTACGGTATCCTTCAAGGTCTTGGAATAGAACAACCCATTTATTTTATATGTTCTAATACCCTCTATAACCATCCCCTCCTCGCGTTCACAATCTCTTTCTCGTATTTTAAAACACTTTCCTAAAGTAGTGGTAAATTTTGTGAGTATTGGAACCGTGTTATTTTTAGAATTATTTACAGCTAAATCATCAAGAGTTATATTATCTGTTAAATCTTTTACCAAAAAATTGTAATGTTGTTTGTTATCATAATCAGCTATCTTTTTATCCACGGTCAACATTGCTGATGGCGATAAGGAAGTGGTTTTTTTTTCCAAATTTAAATTAATCAAACTGGCAACATTTTTTTGAATTTTTTGAATTTCTCCTACCTTAACTTCGGAGTTATGAGCAACAGCGACTATAGCGATCTTGAACACTATGTTTACAGGTACGACTTTCACCCGAGGTGGCTTCGGAGAAACTACTGTAGTATGAAAAATGAACAATGCAAATGCATGAATTGCTATAGCTAGGAAAAACCCAAAATATCTGAAATTTAGTTCATTTTCCACAAATGAACACTCCCACTACTCCATAACCTGGAATTCTTCATCTGAAATTATTCGGAAATTGTCGGTTACGGTGTCTCGGAAATTTCTCCATTGTTTGGGTATGGTTTCTCGTAAAAATTTGAGTATAGCATGACCAAATTTTGTAAATGTCGGGTAGAATTTATTATGTGTGACATGCCTGCGCATGACGCCCCAAAGCCGCTCAATAGCATTTAGGTGAGGGCAATATGTTGGCAACCAGATTGGTTTGATCTTGCAATCTTTACGCTCTAACCACTGTTTAACCTTGGCTGCACGATGGTAAGGAGCATTATCAAGTATCAGATAAATACGCTTTTTATCCAGATTACGTGCCTCCAGTTTTTCAAATAATTGAATGGCGTTGTCACTATCAACCCGGTCCACATCCATAAAGGGGGTGTCAAAATTCTCCAGATTAACCGCTGCGTGAATATTCACGCGCTTGCGCCGCGTGCTGCGTTTTATGGCCATGTTCGCACCCTTGCGCATCCAGCCACGGCTTGGTCTTGATTGATGTTCAGGGTGCACAGCATCACAGAAATATACCGTCTCATCAAGCGTTAAGCCGTTCAAGAGCCGCTGATAATTATCTATAAATTCAGCCTGTGCCTGCTCGTTAATATGACCTGGTAAAGGCGTAGGTTTTTTGTATTCAAAACCCAAACGATGCAGTAATTTAATGCAGCCAGACTTGGAATAATCGACTTGCCAGTTGTGCCAGATAAAGGCGCGAACCTCGTGTACATTCTGACAGACATGAGCCTCTAGCCAAGACACAAGAACCGCTTCTATGTCCACACTCAATTTGGAGAAACCACCCTTAGACTCGATTCACAATAGGCTATAATTTTGTAGGCGCAATTGTTTTATTTTCATGTCCTTATGCGGTTTTGAGATTGATGTTGGCGAGGGCGCCAATATTCTTCGCAATCATGTTTTGCAGGCCGTTATTGCGGTGAATATCGGCAAAAATCTTGAACTTCTTCATACGGCCAATAGCATGTTCGACGCCAATGCGCAGGCCTGCGTGCCAACGGTTATAGGCTCTGGCATTTTGGGAAATGGGCTGGTTTTTCGGCTTCTTAATCGGAATTTCAAAATTCGTTCCGAGATAACCAAGGTCGCCTAAAACCATCATATCAGGCGGCTTGACAACACCACTTTCATCAAAAATCCGCTTGTCGTGTTTTGAGCCTTTTTGCGCAGGGCCAACGGCCAGAATACGTTTCGTATTATCGGTGATAATCTGATGCACATTCGTGTATCTTTTCTTTTTTCCGGAATAATTTTCCTTCCGTTTTCCCGGCTTTTTTGAACGTAGAATTGGGCGTTCTGTCCCGTCTACCATCAGATAAAGAAGATCATTTTTTTCTTCTTCGTTCAGGCGTATCTTGCGTTCAGGCATACGAAAATGGCCGGTTAAAAGGTGCTCATAGCCCGATTAACGCGGCAGACAGTGGGCGAAGACACGCCAAAAACTAGCCCTAAAAACACATGGCTAGTATAGGTTCGATAATAAATCAAGCACATGAGAAGCTGCGCAGAGAAATCAAGCTCATACTTGGTCCTGCGCCAATGGCACGCTTGCGCGTAGGGCGGGACAGGCGTTTGTGCTCGCTTTTAAGCCAGAGTGGGTGGGTATCTTTGATAAGCCTGTCAAAATCTTCAAGACGAATGCCTGAAAGGCGGAAAAACAGTGTGGGGCGGGCGCGTAAAACTTTCAACGTGTTCATAAATAATCCTCCTGCTCAAAGATTAGACAAAATAATTAACAAATTACCTAATTACGAAGCGAGTCTCTTATAGTCAAAACTCGCCATCAGGTCAAAACCACCCTCGGCATATTTTTTGTACCAGGTACGGATCGTGTCATCATCCAGATACAAATATTGCGCTATTTGTTGACAGCTCTTGCCGTCATCCAACAAAAGCAAAGCATTACACCGCCGCGCTATCCCGTGATCTGATGTGCCCCTAGATTTGTAGACACCTTGTCACTTCATTTTGTTGCCATCTCAAACTGTGCGGGTGACAACATCCCGCACTTACCATGCTTTCTCTTAGAATTATAGAACATTTCAATATAATCGAACACGTCTTGGCGTGCGAGCTGGCGCGTTTTGTAAGTCTTGCGTCTGATCCGTTCGGTTTTGAGCAGATGGAAGAAACTTTCAGCTACCGCATTATCATAACAGTTTCCACGCCGGCTCATGCTAGCTTCCAGATTGTGAGCGACTAAAAAAGATTGCCACTCTTGGCTGGTAAACTGGCTGCCTTGATCGGAATGGACTATCACTTTCGCCTTCGGTCTGCGCCGCCAAACGGCCATCAATAAAGCATTTAAAGCCAGACTTGTTTGCATCCGCACACCCATTGACCACCCAACAACACGGCGTGAGTATAGGTCGATAACGACGGATAAAAACAACCATCCCTCATGAGTCTTAATGTAAGTAATGTCCGTCACCCAAACCGTATTGGGATGCGCTATATCAAAGTTCTGCTTCAACTGATTAGCCGCCACAATCGACGGCTTAATGCCATACTTGCCAGGGCGGCGTTTATAGCCGACTTGTGCCCTAAGGCCACACTTTTGCATAAGCTTGGCCACCGTATTAGGCGCACAAGTCTCGCCCATATCGAGCAGGTCATGATGAATTTTACGGTAGCCATAAACGCAGCCGCTCTCTAGCCATGATTGCTTGATAAGTCCTGTAAGGCGGCGTTGCCGCTTAGCCATTTTACTCAGGCCCGATTTAAGCCACGCATAAAACCCGCTCGGGTGAACGCGCAGCACGCGGCACATGGCCCGCACGGAAAACTCCATGCGGTGTGCTTTGATAAAGGCGTACTTCACTTGGCCTGCTTTGCAAAGTACACCGTGGCCTTTTTCACCCTAAAGGGCACTTCGTAAGATATCACGCTCTTCAGTAACGCGCCTAAGCTCGGCCTTTAAGCGGCGGTTCTCTTGCACATGCTCGTTCATATCAGCGGGTGGTCGCTCTGGTTCATGAAACTTGCCAATCCAATCATACATGGACTTGGTACAAACCCCCAGTCGCTCCGACACATCTTTGACCGAATAACCGCGCTCTTTTACCTGCGCCACAGCGTCCCGTTTGAACTCGTCCGTATACCGTATTCCCTTACCCATCTTCATATCTCCTTGCTTCCAATTGTAACAAACAAGGTGTCTACAAATCTAGGGGCACATCACTGGGTATACTAAAAATTAAGGTATATTGTTTATGTGTATCACATGGGACAAATGTGCAAGGACATCGAGAATGAAAATCATACAAGGGTGGACGGACAAAGAAACAAAAGCTTTTAGAAAGTCCACAATACAAGTCCAACATAGGCTCAATGAAACTGGATTGTTTACGGATGATGCCCTTGCCCGTCTGATCGATAAACATCCTAACAATATGGTTGATGTGTGCGCTATGGCAAGAAACCCTGAATTATTTAACCGGCACCAAACTGTGGATTTTCGGGGGGTAGACGGAGCTATAATAATTGATTTAGTCAAAAGAGGGCAGCTTTGGGTTAATATACGCGAAGGTATGACCAAGCATAAAGAGTATAAAGAGGTTATGGATAAGCTTTTAGATGAATTGGAAGCGCATACAGGTGTACGAAATAATAGAAATAAGTGTTATGGCGGAATTTTAGTTTCATCTAAAACTGCAAAAGTTGCGTTTCACTGTGATGCAACACAGACTATTTTATGGCATATTCGCGGGACAAAACATGCTTACGTTTATCCAATAAATGATAAGTTTTTACCTGATAAAGCCTATGAAAAAATCGTCATTGGCGAACCAGATGAAGATGTTTCCTATGTTCCAGAGTTCGATAGTGATGCCCAAGTTTTTGAGTTACATGGCGGCGAAATGGTTACATGGCGACATCCATCACCACACCGCGTGGAAAACAAAACCTTCTGCGTATCTATGGTAACAGAATTTTGCACGAAGGATACGACCCTTTATAATTTAGTGTCCATAGCAAATGGGTTAATGCGAAGGCATCTTGGGTTAAATCCAAATATCCGTAACGCCTCGAAATTCAACAATTTTTGTAAACTTGGTACTGGTTTTGCCCTTAGGACATTGGGCGCTGATAGGATACACCAGCGTAAAGATTTAGTGCAGTTTAAGTTAAACCCTGACTCGCCAGAAGTTTTGACAAAAATTGAGCCTTATGAGCGTGATTTTTAAGCATGAGTTTTGCCAATATATAATTTTGGATCATGACTGTTGAGGGTGTTAGAACTATGGCTCCTGTGTTAGATGGCTTGGGTTTTGTTTAAACTTTTTTGGGGCTTTGATCCATATTTTACAGATATATTCATAACGGTTAATAGGTATATTCAATGTCTTGCGTTCTAGCCTGAAGAGCTAAGGATTGGTACGCGAAGTTTTTACGTTTGTAGATGCTTCACATCTTGTGTCCAAACTCTTCACCTGGCCCGGCTCAGACAAGGCAATCGCCAAGGGCCTTGAAACGTTCAAAATATCGCAGCCTCAAAGCGAGCCAGCGATAAACAGGCGCGTTTTGGCTGTAAAGGCAAAGGCTGCCACAATGCCACCATAAAAAAAGCCAATATGAAGGGGAAAAACAAGACCAAGCATAACTGGATCACTTATAAATTGTATGGAAATTAAATTGAGAAATGTATAGTGGCTGAAGCAGAAGACAATCTACCCCTTTTTCGCGAAACCGCAGTCGATGCTTTTTCCAAACGTAGTTACGGTCGACCTATTGCTAAAATGCCGCGTAGCTGGTTATATTTTTCTATTATGCTTTTGGCAATGGTCGGAACAGCGGTGTGGTTTTTGGCTACATCATCTTATTCACGCAAAGAAACTACCTTGGGATGGCTTGCGCCAGAAAATGGTCTCGTACGGATTTCAGTATCGCAGGGTGGGTTGATCGAGCGGGTGTTATTCGAACAGGGCGACTTTGTTGAAAAAGGCCAAGCTACTTTTGTACTGTCGCAAGATAAAAAACGTATAGGAGGAACGGGTAGCGCAGAAGATTTGCAAAATAAACTACAACAGGAAAAAGCTGAAATTGTAACCCAAATCAAGATTGAGAATGCGAGCCGTATTTCAGATGTTAATACATCAAAAAAAATACTGGATCAACTAAACCTCGAGAAGTTAGAAATTGAGCACCAAATTAATGAACAAGAAGACCGTGTTGAGATTACTCGTGAGATACATTCACGGTTTGCAAGGTTAAGCGAAAACAACACTGTATCATATCTTGAGCTACAAACCCAAAAGGAACGTTTTTCATCTCAAAAGCAAGCCTTAGCTGCACTGCGTCAAATACATGTTTCAATAGGTCGTGAAATTATCAATGCACAAGCCATTATCACAAAACGTCCCCTAGACAGTCAGCGCACCAAATCCGAATTACAGCGCAGGTTGATTGAAATTTCCAACCAGAAAACAGAAATAGAAACCTTGGGAGGGCAAGCTATACAAGCGTCAATTTCTGGCACCATAGCAACGTTAGAGGTGCAGACAGGTAACACAGTTTATCCGCAACAACTCCTTGCCTCAATATTGCCAGAGAACTCAATTCTCTTTGCTGAGGTCTATATTCCGTCTCGCGCCATTGGTTTTATACAGCCAGAGCAGTCCGTTCGTATTATGTACGCAGCTTTCCCTCATCAAAGGTTTGGGGCAGCTGAGGGCGCGGTATTAGAAATATCCAATACAGTATTAAGACCTGAAGAAATTCCTAGCTCCATTGGGCTGGAGGAGCCTGCCTATAAAGCCCGTATTGCTCTTAGCAAACAAACGATGGACGGGTTTGGGGAGGTTCTTGCCTTAAGACCTGGTATGGCACTCAACGCTGAAATCATTCTTGAAAAGCGGAGTTTTTTACAGTGGGTGCTGGAACCTCTGCGGGCGAGAAGAACGAATTAAATGAAACATCCGTTTTTATCATTAAGTGGCTTGCAAAAGCTTCCTGTTATCAGACAAGCAACAGCAACAGAATGTGGCCTTGCGTGCCTAGCTATGATTGCCAGTTATCATGGTAACAAAAGCGATTTATCAGAAATGCGCCGTCGGTTTTCTATTTCTATGCGTGGTGCCAATCTAAAGGATTTAATGGGCATAGCTGATAGTATGAATTTATCGTCTCGCGCGATGCGCTATGAAATAGATGAACTTGCGCAACTTCGTACGCCCTGTATTCTTCATTGGGGATTTAACCATTTTGTTGTGCTAAAATCGGCCAACAATAAAGGTTTACAAATACATGACCCCGCCAAAGGCGTTGTACATGTTTCAATGGAAGAAGCTGCACTAAAATTTACTGGTGTTGCACTTGAGCTTGTTCCCACACAAGATTTCAAGAAAAAGTCCATTGGCGTCCAACTCAAGCTCGGGCAACTTGTACTCTTTAATAAAGATTTTTTCTCCAGTTTTTCTGTTGGGTTTATTTTGTCGTTGCTCGGCGAGATGTTTTTACTTGCAACTCCCTTTTATCTTCAAGTGGTGATTGATGAGGTATTGTTGAAAGGAGACCAAAATTTGCTAAATACAGTGGCATTAGCTTTTGGTCTGTTGGTGTTGTTTCAAGTGATTGCAGGAACTCTCCGTCAACTTACTTTCCAATTTTTAAGTCAAACATTATCGTTTGATATTTCAGCGCGTGTTTTTCACCGACTAATGAAATTGCCTATCAGCTATTTCCAAAAACGGGAACTTGGCGATATTCAACATAGAATTCAATCTATAAATCAGATACAGATGTTCATATCGCAAGTGGCACCCAGGTTGTTACTTGATGTAATTTTCTCAATTCTGATACTGATAATCATGATAGCCTATGAGCCTATGCTCACGGCAATTATTGTCTTTGCTGTTGCGCTCTATGTGCTCTTTCGGATTATGACTTACGGTATGGTCTTAAGGGCTGCGGGAGATCTCATTGTCGCTGAAGCTAACAACCAAACTGAACTTCTTGAAACTTTAAGAGCCATGCCTACCCTAAAAATGATGGCCATCGAGCCAATGCGAGAATCCAAGTGGCACAATTCTATTGCCCGTAAAGTGAACGCGTACATCCGAACTGGCAACCTACAAATACTCAATATCTCTGTTAGCACACTTATATTCCAAGGTTTACGTGTCCTTATGATTTACATGGCGGCGAAACTGGTCATGGAGGGCAATATTACGGTCGGTATGATTTCTGCCTTTATGGCTTATTACGGTATGTTCACTGGACGCATAGGTGCGATGATAGAATCTGTGATACAGCTTAAGCTCCTACGCGTCCCGCTTAACCGCCTGTCTGATATTGCATTTGCACGAACAGAAAATAGAGGAGAAGACGGTGGTCGCGATATAAATTTTACTGGTCATGTTTCAATCCAAATGGGTGCCTTTCGATATGGAAAATTGGAGAAACCTGTATTCGCAGGGGTCAATTTTGAAGCCAAACCTGGAGAGTTTGTCGCTATTATTGGCGCGTCTGGGTCTGGTAAAAGTACGCTTCTCAAAATAATTGCAGGACTTCAGGAACTTAGTAGTGGAAAACTTTTATTTGACGAGCGGGACAGCAAGGCTTGGAATGTGCGCACATTGCGCCAACAAATCGGAATGGTCTTACAGGAAGATACGCTTCTCAAAGGCTCCATAGCTGAAAACATTGCGCTTTTTGATGAGAATATTAATATGGAGCAGGTTAAAGTGGCAGCTGAGCTCGCCAGTATCGCAGATGAGATTGAGCAATTCGCCATGGGATATGAAACATCTGTTGGAGACATGGGGTCAACACTTTCTGGCGGACAAAAACAGCGAGTATTACTGGCTAGAGCTTTATACAAAAAACCGAAACTGCTTCTCCTTGATGAGGCTACCAGCCATCTCGATACAAAGAACGAGAAGACCGTTCAAAAAGCTCTCGAAAGTCTCAATATTACGCGCATTGTTGTGGCGCACAGGCCGCAAACTATTGAACAGGCGGATGTGACTTACCTTATGGATAAAGGGAGGGTAATACCAATTGTTAAAAACCGTTACACACCCTTGACAAAAAGAAAAATTAAACTATAGTTATTATGGAGTAAGCGATAAATTAAAACTGATAAATTACAACTGGGAGTTTGATGCTAAAATAGGAGATTGAGACATGGGTAGAGAATTAACCAGTGCAGAGTTGGAGCAAGTTTTTGGTGGAGCTTCTGACGAAGTCGTTGTAACGGCCAAACGTGTAAGATCAAGCTGGGCAGGCTCTTTGGACTGGCGGGAAATGCAAGCCGCAGCGGCTCAACAATCAATGATGGAAATGGCCCAAATGTTTGCTGGACAAGTACAAGCAGCTCCACATGATGATGATGATGAAGATGATAACGCAGACGAAGCTGATGATGATGAGACCGAAACTGTTGAGGATACACCTGAAGATTTGGCTGCTGCTAATGGTATTAATGTTAAAGAAGGGGAAAAAGGGGCAGATATTAGCAACCTTACTAAAGATATGACTGATACTTTTGATGATATATCAAAGGCCTGGGCCGAAGAAGCACCAGGCATTACTCCAGTTATAACATCTGGGTCCGAGAGTGATAAACATGCGCCAAATTCCCTTCATTACAAAAATAATGCTGTGGATTTACGTACCTATGATTTAACTCAAGCTCAAATTGCGGCTGTTGCTAGTAATCTTTCAACTTCATTAGGTAATAATTATGATGTAGTTATCGAAAATAATCACATTCATATGGAGTATGACCCAGGATGAAATCTCAAATGGAAAATAATAATAAAATCAGGATGTTGTTTATAATTTTAGGCATTGTTTCCAACTTTACTATTTTGCAGGCATGTTCAGATATTACGCCTACCAACGTAGTTTCCAGCAGAACCACTGGAGAACATACTGGCAGTAAATATTTGAAAATATTTGGAGATTTTAATGGAGATGGTAAGATCGATAGTGCTTATTTTATAGAACAGGAAGATTTTATAGATCAGGGAGACAGATACGAGTTAATAGCTGCTTTTGGCTCTGGTGATAAAATTGTGCTGTCCAGGCTTTCTGATGTTACCAATCTCGGATTGAGAGTTAAAAACCCTGGGGCATTTGCCCATATATGTACGAGAGGACATGGGAGAGGCTGCCTTGAAAATGATTCTAAAAACTATATAAATTTAACAACAGACTCTATTGAACTGTTTCAATATGAGAGTTCTTCTCGAATCTACTTTTGGGATAAAACCAGATTTAAAGTTATGCCCATTTCAGATTAAGAGGCTCTTTAGGGGGGAATGGAATATGGGCAGACCTCTAACGAATTCAGAGCGATTAACAGTGCCGCTAAAGTAAGGTAGCCTAATGTTTTCGGGCTTCTAAAGGCGCGTGTCACTTCGCGTCCTTGTTTGCGCACCAAGATTATTATGAAACCGAACGGCACAGCCCAAACGACTCACAGCCCAAACGACTCTATGGGCGAGAATTTCAAGAGCGGGCTGCGTGGGTGAGTTTGAAAAATATAGGCAAAAACAGCGGGTATTGCTGGCAAGGGCTCTTTATAAAAAACCAAAATTACTGTTGCTCGACGAAGCTACAAGTCATCTGGATACAGAGAATGAGAAGATTGTTCAAAAAGCCCTCGAAAACCTGAATATCACCCGCATTGTCGTGGCGCACAGGCCGCAAACTATTGAACATGCGGATGTGTCCTATGTTATGGACAAGAGGAAATTATCGCCAATGATTAAAGAACCGTTAACCGCATTTGACAAAAAGAAAGATTAAGCTATACTACACAATAAGGAGTAAATCAAAAAACAGGAGATTGAGACATGGGTAGAGAATTAACCAGTGCAGAGTTGGAGCAAGTTTTTGGTGGAGCTTCTGACGAAGTCGTTGTAACGGCCAAACGTGTAAGATCAAGCTGGGCAGGCTCTTTGGACTGGCGGGAAATGCAAGCCGCAGCGGCTCAACAATCAATGCTTGAATTGAACCAAATGTTTGCTGGACAAGTACAAGAAGCCCCACATGATGAAGATGACGCAGATGAAGATGGCGAAAAAGGACTGCAAGAAAAGGCCGAACAAGCTATAAAATTGGTAGAGGCAGGGCTTAAACAAGCGCAAGAAAATGGCGTAAAATATGTAAAAATTGGGGATTCAATTTACAAAATTGGTGATGTTATTAAGGCTGTTGGCGCGCGCTCAGCACTGGGAGATGTTGTGCAGGTGGGCCTTGCTATTCAAAGTGGTAGTGCGGCAAACGTGGTTAACGCATTAGCAGACATTGTTGTTGGCGCGGGCGTTACAGCTTTAGTGAGTTCCGTAGCTGGCCCAGTTGTTGGAGTATCAGCTGGCATTACGGTTACTGAAGTTTTTACACTAACGGAAGTCCCGAAAAAAGTTGTTGATGCGTATAGGGCGGCAGAAAGTGGGTTTGTATCTTTTAATGACCAACTAGAAAGATGGATATTGTGGAGGTATGGAATAGTTCGTTAATTATTGGAAATTAAATTTTTGTAAAGCGAGTTTTTAAAATGAGTGTGGTATTTCGGAAGACTGAAAAAGGTTTTTATATCATATCGCCATTGGGGAAACTTTCGCCAATAACTTTTGCAACAAGTTTAAAAAAGGAATACAGCAAGGCAAAATTTATATATACTGTTTTTTTGGTTATAACCACAATAACTCTTGGTTGGCATTATAATCAGGCAAATGATAACACGAGCGTTGCTTCATGGTCATCATTGATCTTCATAGTTCTTGGAATAGTTCTTGGACTCTACTTTACCATTGCTGTGACGTGTTCTGAAGTTACAATTTACTCTAAGAAAAAACATGGCAATTTATTATAGGCTGGATGTTTTTCGCTTGTTATGAAATTTTGTGGCATGGTCAAGGCATTCTTTTTTGGGTTATCTGGGATATTTATTTCAGTTTTGATTATATCTATTAGCGGTGTTTTCTTACCAAAAACCAACTTTCATCAATTTAGTTTATTCACTATTTTTTTCGTTGGGTTTTATGGGCCATTCGTTGAAGAAACAATTCGTACGCCCCTAGCCGTTAGTCTATTTAAAAACGCGTCTTTGAGCAAGGCTTTAATCTTTGGCCTTTCTTGGGCTCTGCTAGAAGAAGTGCTCCAGTTAGCACAGGCGACAAATTTTTTTAACACATCAGTGGGATTATATTATGATTTTCCTACGGTTGTATCTTCTGCTGG
Organism: Robiginitomaculum sp.; assembly: GCA_965224735.1. Classification (GTDB taxonomy): domain Bacteria; phylum Pseudomonadota; class Alphaproteobacteria; order Caulobacterales; family Maricaulaceae; genus Robiginitomaculum_A. The sequence goes on from OZ245059.1 coordinate 1,386,064, forward strand.
CACAAGATTGATGCATCTAGTGTGTGGATTATTGGCAATGTCATCTTGGATGAGTTTTAAAAGTCGTCTATCTTTTTCACTTTTAGTTCATTCTTCGCATAATTTATTAACAATTTTTATCACTCATTATGCTGGATTTAATTATACTGACAAAACTATAAAAATTTTCATTTATATACTATTGATATTGTTTTTGAGTAGGATGTTATTAAAAAAGAAATTTTGAAAACTGGGCATCTAGAACCGTTAACCGCATTTGACAAAAAGAAAGATTAAGCTATACTACATAATAGAGAATTAACCAGTGCTGAATTGGATTTGGTGAGTGGAGGACGCGCTAGGCCAGCCCCTTGCCCACCTGGAACTCTGCCTGGCACAGGATGTGGCGTCTACACTCCAGATCGACGTCCAGATCCATATGATTTTATGTTTATGCACGATTCTATCTTTTGGATGGGTCGTGGAGATCCATGGGTAACAAATCCGGATACAACAACTGAACCACCTCCACACGTGCAGGATGAAGATTTTTGCGAAAATTCCTTTCCACCTGAACAAGCAAGAGATGCCGCAGCCCAACAGGTTGCTGAACAGATAAACCAAATGGACGAAAGATTGGAACACGGTGCGGTTCTAGTCACAGATGGGAACAGTAATGTTATCGCACTGGAAATTCAGACAGGCGATTCAGAGAGTCTTTCGACAAAGAGCCTTTTCTTATCAGTATTACAAGCTGGATATAAGTTTTCCGATATCGTAGGGCTTGTTCACAGTCATCCCGCTGCAACAACTAGCGATGTCTCACAGAATATTGGCCTTGATGCGGCGAATAGAGCGCCTGCCTCAGGAGATTATAGTTTTGCTAAGGACATAATAAAACATTTGACAAGTCATGAAGACTTTACTGTAGCCCAAGCCAAAGCATTTGCAAACAATTTTACTAACTATATTATTGGCCCTGATAACATTCTTAGACAGTTTGATGGCATTGATCCCAGATCAGATGACGCAATCGACGATGAGAAAATTGAGGATTCTGATGCGGCCAAAGCTGCGGCGGATGCGAGTGGTTCTTGTGCGGAGAAATAAAAAGAGAAGTGGCTGGTTAATTCGTTCTTTTTTCAACATTGCCGTTTTCTGCACAATGATTGTGGCAGTTTGTTCACCATCTGATGCACATAGAAGAAACATAATTGGTGCACCCAAATCAATTAGTGTGAATTTTTCTTGTCCTACCGTTAAAATTTTGTTGATTCTAGAACCTTTGAATTCTGGATATAGTTTGGTTTCATTTATAGCGTCACAAAGTACTGGGCAAAGTTTTGACTTGACTGCTGAGTCAAAACTACCGCTTAAAAAAATCAAGTCCATAGATGACTTATCAATATTGTGTGTGACATATTTTCCAAACTTTACTCTATACATTCATAACTACCGAGATGGAATGAGGCATACCGATGTTGTATCATATAACTACACTGACCTTACTGGTCGATACAGTATAGTTGAGAAAAATCTTACTAATTTCAGAATAGATACTAGGTATGTAGAACAACACATTACTCACACAGCCACATGCGGCGAAGTAAAGCTTATGGTGTCTGGGTATATAAAAATGGATACAGGGAATACTACACTGGAAAATGTTTTGCTTTCGAATATAAAAACAGAACTGGAAAGTGTTTTGGTTTCGAATATAAAAACAAAACAACAGCGAGATATAGTAAATGAATTTAAAACACATTGGCGAGCTAAGGATAGTTTGCAAACCCTGACCCTCGCGTGTCATCCAAAAAGGAGTTGGGTTTATATTTTAATAAAATCCAATATTCCAAAGAAGGAACACTTTTTCCTTACTATCTTCCCAGATTTCGAAATTTTTGAAGGTAGAGAAAAAGGTAGAAAAAAAAGTAAAAAAAATATTTTTGAAGATAAAAAAATTCTAAAAATTAATATTGCTCAATGATGGTAAAATGTTTGAAAAGATAAGACAATTTGATGGTATTACTAACCCCGTAACTGCCCCAGCTAGTATTTCAAATTCCGAAGCTGCTGCCGCTGCACGGGATGCATCGGGAAGTTGCTAATGCTGCAGATTAGTAAAATATTAGTATCTGCTTTTTTGTTCTTAAGCTATGGAACTCTTGCTCATGCTGATAGATTTCGAATGACAAAACTGATGTGCCCCTAGATTTGTAGACACCTTGTTTGTTACAATTGGAAGCAAGGAGATATGAAGATAGGTAAGGGAATACGGTATACGGACGAGTTCAAACGGGACGCTGTGGCGCAGGTAAAAGAGCGCGGTTATTCGGTCAAAGAAGAGGTGGCCCTATGATTTGGACCATGTGGCAGCTTAAATAAGGTGAATTGCTGTTATCATTATGCTGCCAATTTCTCTGGTTGTGTTTTCATATCATAGGTTTCGCCTGGTGTCAATATTCCGTGCGTTGAATGAGGGCGCTCGGTGTTGTAATAAGTAATCCATTCGCCAATATCCCGCTTGGCTTGCGGGCCATTTTCAAAGGCTCGCAAATATACGCATTCATATTTCAAAGACCGCCAGAGCCGTTCGATCATACGGTTGTCAATCCAGCGGCCTTTGCCGTCCATGGAGATTTTGACGCTTGCATCTTTCAATACCTTTGTAAATTCATGGCTGGTAAATTGGCTTCCCTGATCTGTGTTGAAGATTTCCGGCGGGCCATATCTGGCCAAGGCTTCTTTGAGGGCCTCGGTGCAAAACTCAACCTCCATCGTGTTGGACAACCGCCACGATAGCACCTTACGGCTATACCAATCCATAACCGCAACAAGGTACAAAAACCCTTTGCGCATGGGAATATAGGTAATATCTGTGCACCAAACCTGATTGGGTCTGTTGATATTAAGCTTTCCCAGCAGGTAGGGATAGACTTTGTGTTTCGCGTGTTTCCTACTGGTATTGGGCGTTTGATATATGGGTACGAGCCGCATGAGACGCATCAAGCGGCGGATACGGTGCCGGCCAGCCTTGTGGCCTTGGCGCTGCATATACCGCGCCATTTGCCGAGACCCATACCACGGTGTTTTGAGAAACTGCTTGCACAAGAGGCAGGCTGCGCACTCAATAATCCGCATGAACCTCAAATTCTCGGCGCTCTCCCCGACGCGGTGATAATACAGCCCAGAGCGCACAAAGGATAAAAGTGTGCACTGGCGGCGAACGCTCAGCCTTGTATGATTTTTATCAATACACATTTGCCTTCGCTCCTTGCTTAACGACCGAAGGCCTTTTGCAAAAAATCCCGCTCCACCACCAGCTGACCAATCTTGGCGTGCAGCTTATCAAGCTCTGCCTCACTCGTTTGTCCTTGCCCGGCACCTCGTTTGCTAAAGGCATCTGCCATGTTTTTTATGGCAGAACGTTTCCACGCACTGATCATATTGGGGTGAACGCCGTGCTTGGCGCTCAGCTCGGCCAGCGTCAGTTCCTCGCGGATGGCATCGAGCGCCACACGGGCCTTAAACTCTGCTGAATGTCGTTTTCTCTTGGTCATTGTAAATCGTCCTTTCTAAAGCACAATTCACCTTAACACATGGTCCGAATTTATAGGACCACCTCTGATTATTTATGAACACGTTGAAAGTTTTACGCGCCCGCCCCACACTGTTTTTCCGCCTTTCAGGCATTCGTCTTGAAGATTTTGACAGGCTTTATCAAAGATACCCACCCACTCTGGCTTAAAAGCGAGCACAAACGCCTGTCCCGCCCTACGCGCAAGCGTGCCATTGGCGCAGGACGCAAGTATGAACTTGATTTCTCTGCGCAGCTTCTCATGTGCTTGATTTATTATCGAACCTATACTAGCCATGTGTTTTTAGGGCTAGTTTTTGGCGTGTCTTCGCCCACTGTCTGCCGCGTTAATCGGGCTATGAGCACCTTTTAACCGGCCATTTTCGTATGCCTGAACGCAAGATACGCCTGAACGAAGAAGAAAAAAATGATCTTCTTTATCTGATGGTAGACGGGACAGAACGCCCAATTCTACGTTCAAAAAAGCCGGGAAAACGGAAGGAAAATTATTCCGGAAAAAAGAAAAGATACACGAATGTGCATCAGATTATCACCGATAATACGAAACGTATTCTGGCCGTTGGCCCTGCGCAAAAAGGCTCAAAACACGACAAGCGGATTTTTGATGAAAGTGGTGTTGTCAAGCCGCCTGATATGATGGTTTTAGGCGACCTTGGTTATCTCGGAACGAATTTTGAAATTCCGATTAAGAAGCCGAAAAACCAGCCCATTTCCCAAAATGCCAGAGCCTATAACCGTTGGCACGCAGGCCTGCGCATTGGCGTCGAACATGCTATTGGCCGTATGAAGAAGTTCAAGATTTTTGCCGATATTCACCGCAATAACGGCCTGCAAAACATGATTGCGAAGAATATTGGCGCCCTCGCCAACATCAATCTCAAAACCGCATAAGGACATGAAAATAAAACAATTGCGCCTACAAAATTATAGCCTATTGTGAATCGAGTCTAAGGGTGGTTTCTCCAAATTGAGTGTGGACATAGAAGCGGCTCTTGTGTCTTGGTTGGAGGCTCGTGTTTGTCAGAATGTACACGAGGTTCGCGCCTTTATCTGGCGCAACTGGCAAGTCGATTATTCCAAGTCTGGCTGCATCAAATTGCTGCATCGTTTGGGTTTTGAATACAAAAAGCCACAGCGTAACCGACAGCCTTTACCAGCTCATATTAACGAGCAGGCACAGGCTGAATTTATAGATAATTATCAGCGGCTCTTGAACGGCTTAACGCTTGATGAGACGGTATATTTCTGTGATGCTGTGCACCCTGAACATCAATCAAGACCAAGCCGTGGCTGGATGCGCAAGGGTGCTAACATGGCCATAAAACGCAGCACGGGACGTAAGCGCGTGAATATTCACGCAGCGGTTAATCTGGAGAATTTTGACACACCCTTTATGGATGTGGCCCAGATGGATGTGGACCGGGTTGATAGTGACAACGCCATTCAGTTATTTGAGAAACTGGAGGCACGCAATCTGGATAAAAAGCGTATCTACTTGATCTTGGATAATGCTCCTTACCATCGTGCAGCCAAGGTTAAACAGTGGTTAGAGCGTAAAGATTGCAAGATCAAACCAATCTGGTTGCCAACATATTGCCCGCATCTTAACGCTATTGAGAGGCTTTGGGGCGTCATGCACAGGCATGTCACACATAATAAATTCTACCCGCCATTTACGAAATTTGGCCATGCTATACTCAAATTTTTACGAGAAACCATACCCAAACAATGGAGAAATTTCCGAGACACCGTAACTGACAATTTCCGAATAATTTCAGATGAAAAATTTCGGGTTATGGAGTAGTGGGAGTATAGCTTGTTATTGTGCTCTCATCTCCGTGACGCCCAACTGTGGATGCAAAATAACCATCACTCCAAAATTCTCCACCCCAAAGTGACTTTTTAACATGAGGACACAACCTAAATATCTCGCGTGCGGTGATACTTTTTATTACAGTGACCAACTTGGTCACTGTATAGGTCGGAACCGACTGTACCAAAAAATGAACATGGTCTTTATCCGTTCCAATCTCCAAAAACTTTAACTGGTAACGATCTTCAATCCCCAAACAAACATCACGTAAAACTTCATCAACTTGGGGGTCAAAAACAGCACGCCTATATTTTGCGGGAAACACAAAATGGTAAAGAAGTATCGTTACGTTATGTCGTTTATGGATATATTCGCTCACGCGAATATTCTACGCCGCAAGCGGCGAGGAATGAAACCCTAAAAAAGATTCAATGATTTTGTCGCCACAATTTTGGCTTTCTTCCACAAAACCCTGCCAGATAAGTGGCTCAAATTTTGCGATACCATAACCGATAATTTCAGAATAATAACCAGAGAAAAGCATATGCTTATTCAGTGAACTGGGGATACTAAAGATATACTCCCACTACTCCATAACCCGAAATTTTTCATCTGAAATTATTCGGGTTATGGAGTAGTGGGAGTATATTATGCTAAAGTGTCAGGTCAAGCCGAAACTTTTACAGCTAAATGTTTGCATTTTATGGGATAAGCCTTTGCTTTTATTGTATTTACTCATTTTTCTGCATCTAGATCAAAAATGTTATATTCGTTATCCGCTTGTTCTATGGGTTGGCGCGTGAAATATAAAACGGCAAACAAGAGAGCCAACATGACAAGTACAAATAAACTGTCATAAGACGCGTTTTGCCCAGTTCTGAACACTGTCGGTGTGGGGAGAGCCGAATTTTCATAGCCCACTATCGTTGCGGCAAACATATTGTTCGCAGCATGCATTCCAATGGCAGATTCGAGACCGCCATCTAGCCAGGTCAGCAAGCAAGCAAACATGCCAAATATAAAATAGCCACTAATTGCAATTAACACATGGGTGTCTTTTCCGCCTTCTGTAACTTCTGGGTTTGAGAGATGCAGAGCGGCAAATGCAGCGCTTGTTATAAAGAAGACAATGAGAGGGTATTTAATAAAATGGCCTAGCCCTTGATTGAGATACCCGCGCAATGCAATCTCTTCCGTTGCTGACTGTAAAGGAATAAACAGTAAAGTTACAAAGGCATAACCCCAAAACTTATTGGGGTTAAAGACGTATTCAGTGGGACTTAGTCCTGTTACATGTCCAAGATACGCCAAAATTCCAGAAATGATCCAAAAAACGCCCATTGTGAAAAATAGACGTTTCCAGCGAAACTTCTTTGCAGCCGTTAAAAGGGATAAAAATGTGCGGCTGTGAATGAATTTTTGCACGAGCCAAAATCCGATAATAAGAGGTGGGAACGTTGCGAGAATAAAACCGTAAAACATAGGGCCTGCGGCAATTAATGCGCTTGTAAGCTCTGCATTATTACCTGTTTGCTTGGACATTGTATAAATAAAGATTGCTGTTGTCACGATCATGATTAGGGCAGAAATTCCGATGAGTATTTTTTTAACGGCGGGTGATTTAAACTCACCACGCAACATCCAAAACAAAATGGGAAAAAGAGGCAATAGCCCAATTAATAGTAGACTAGAATTTATACTTTGTTGGTCTTGTGAGGTAAAAACTGTGTTTAGGAGGTCAGATTGACCAGTAAGGGTTATAGCTATTCCCATAACAAGCATAATTATGATTTGGGCATAGATGAAGAACGTGACTGCAAACCAAAACCCGCATAACCAAGTCCACCACCGTGAATTGCCAGTATTTGTTTGCTCAAAATAGGTTGTAAGTGCTGATATATTTGCCATGTTTCCCCGCTAGTTTTTTCTTGTCTAACGGTAATACTTTAACCAAAGATAAAGCCGCCGTCCATAATAACGAGGTGACGACTTTGGTCTTTAGGTTTCTAGCTTGGGGCTATGGGTAAAATTTAAGTAAAACGGCTATTATCGGATTCATTTCCACTTGAAACTGTAATGTAAACAGGCTTTCCTGAGCCATCACACACCAAATGTATTTTGAATTTAATCCATCTTTGGCGTGTCCATTTTAGAGTTTGCAACCAAAAAGCACCAGACATAAAACCTCCATGTTTCGTGTATTAAACCACATTCAGGTTTATAGGTCTACGCCCTAGAGTGGCTCGCAGCCCTTGATCAGCCAAGTGATGACTTGGTCATCAACCAAAGGTCCGATTTCTTTAAGCACCCGGGCGTGGTAATCATTAAGCCATTTTTTCTCGGCAGGGCTGAGCAAGCTTTCCATAATTAAATTTTTATCGATCGGGGCGAGGGTGAGGGTATGAAAGCCCATCATGTCGCGCTCACCGCCTTCAATCGGAGCCGCTTTGGTAACATATTGCAGATTTTCAATGCGAATACCAAAGCCACCTGTTTTATAATAACCAGGCTCGTTCGAGACAATCATGCCAGGTTCCAAGGGCACGGAGTTGGGCGTTTTGGCAATGCGATGCGGGCCTTCATGAACGCCTAAATATGCGCCAACCCCATGGCCAGTGCCGTGGTCATAATCAAGGCCATACTCCCAAAGTGCCATGCGTGCCAGAGCGTCTAGGGCGTGACCTGTTGTGCCAATCGGGAAGCGCACTTTGGAGAGCGCGATATGGCCTTTAAGTACCAATGTAAAGCTTTTACGCATTTCGTTATTCGGCGCTCCGATTGGCACGGTACGGGTAATATCCGTCGTGCCATCTACATATTGCCCGCCGCTATCTATGAGGTAAAGAGAGCCAGGTTCTAGTTTTTTAGTTGTCGCTTTGCTGACCCGGTAATGGACAATAGCGCCATTTGAACCTGCACCTGAAATACTCTCAAAGCTCAAATCTTTTAAAAGTCCCGTATCCGTGCGGAAGTTTTCAAGTTTTTGTGCTGCAATAATTTCATCAACCGAGCCGTCTTGAGCCTTTGTAGCAAGCCAGTGCAGGAAACGAGTGACAGCAACGCCGTCCCGAATATGAGCCGCTGTCGAGCCAGCTATTTCGGCAACGTTTTTGCGGGCTTTGGGCAGCGCAATCGGATCATGAGCCCGCACGATGTTAGCGCCCGCTTTTCCCAACCGATCAAACATAAAGCCAGAGCTTTGCGCTGGGTCAACCATCACGTTTTTACCAGAGAGACCGTCCAAACGTGATGGTAGTTTCTCTTCTTCTGATATAGAAACTTGATTACCAAAATGGGCACGAATGTTGGCATCTACTTTGTCCGTATCAATAAACAACTCGGCGCTAGCATCTGCGTGAATAAGCAAGCTTGAGAGCGGCAGGGGCGAGCACATAACGTCTCCGCCGCGAATGTTGAGCATCCATGCGATAGACGATGGCGCAGTAATAAGCGCCGTATCCGCGCCTTTACCTTTTAGTATTTTTGCGATTTGCAAGCGTTTGCTTTCATGGTCTTGGCCTGCAAGGTTGAGCGGTTGCACGCGAAGCTTGGCTTTGGGAGCAGGAGGTCTGTTCTCCCACGCGTTATCAATAGGGTTTGGGTTAACGGGCTTTAGGCACCCGTTCGCTTTTTCTACTGCAGTGCGTAGGCGCGCTAAAGAATCTGGGCTATGCAGGCGCGGATCATACCCAATTATCTGGCTTTTGGTGATTGTCTTGCTTAGCCACTTGGTTTGTCCCGCATCTTCAAGGTGATGATATTCAAACAAATCCCCATCCACTTGCGCGCGCACTTGCAAAGTATAGCGCCCATCGACAAACATGGCGGCTTTATCCGCCAAAATAATCGCAGCGCCTGCAGAGCCTGTGAAGCCGCTTATCCACATCAGTCTTTCATTACAATTTGGTAGATATTCATTGTTGTACTCGTCCTCATGTGGTACCAAAAAACCATCCAAGGAAAGCGCCTCTAATTGGGCTCGTAATTTTGGTAAATTTTTGCGTCCATAATCCATCCCCCCTTGCACATCGAAATTTTGTATCATGAACTATCCTTATTCGTTTTCCTCATATTAGGTGCGGGGCATAAATTAGGCAAATGATTTGTGCTTTTACACAGAGTTAAACTTGCCGCCTGACTTGCTAGCCGTTATAGCGGAGCAAACAACAAGATGAGATAATCATGCATGCGATAAAAGCCATACGGCAAAACCCTGAAATTTACGATGCGGCCTGGGCAAGGCGCGGGCTGAAGCCGCAAACTAAAACCATTTTGGATAAAGATAAACTCGTTCGCGAAGCATTAAGAGTACAACAAGAAGCGGAGGCTGCACGCAATAAAAATTCCAAGCAAATTGGCGCAGCCATGGGACGCGGTGATAAGGAAGAAGCTGAGCGGCTAAAGGCCGAAGTGGCGGGCGCTAAAAACGTTATTACGATTATGGGCAATCAGATCGAGTCTGAACGCGCAGTCCTTCATGATCTTCTCGCTAACTTACCAAACTTGCCGTTTGATAATGTGCCCGACGGGGCGGATGAGGACGCAAATATAGAGTTACGCACATTCGGAACGCCGCCAAAGTTTGACTTCGATCCTAAAGCTCACGATGATTTGGGCGCAGCTTTGCAAGCCTCCAATGCCCCCATGATGAATTTTGAAATCGCTGCTAAAATGAGCGGCGCACGGTTTGTAGTCCTTAGCGGAAAACTTGCGCGGCTTGATAGAGCGCTCGCTGCAATGATGCTTGATATTCAAACGGTAAAGAATGGTTACACGGAAGTCGTGCCGCCTGTCTTGGTTAAAGCACCTGCGCTTTACGGAACAGGGCAGTTGCCTAAGTTTGAGGAAGATTTGTTTAAGACAACGGGAGAGCATTACCTCATCCCAACTGCCGAAGTGTCCCTCACCAATACTGTGCGCGAGAGTATTATTGATGTAGACAAACTCCCGATGCGGCTTACCGCCCATACGCCGTGTTTTCGTAGCGAAGCTGGCTCTGCAGGGCGCGATACAAAAGGTATGATAAGGCAGCACCAATTTAACAAGGTTGAGCTGGTTTCTATTGTGAGGCCAGAGGATAGCGAGACCGAGCATGAGCGCATGCTTGGCTGCGCGGAGGAAATTCTCAAACGGTTGGAACTGCCGTATAAAGTTATAGAATTATGCACGGGCGATCTTGGTTTTGGCGCGCGCAAAACCTATGACATTGAAGTGTGGCTCCCGAGCCAAGACACATATCGCGAAATTTCGTCGGTTTCTAATTGCGGTGATTTTCAGGCGCGGCGGATGAATACCCGCTATAAACATGCAGAAAAAGACAATCGTTTCGTGCATACATTGAACGGATCAGGCCTTGCGGTTGGCCGTACATTGGTTGCCGTGATCGAGAACTACCAGAACGAAGATGGTTCTATCACCGTGCCCAAAGTACTCGTCCCTTATATGGGCGGGGAAGAGGTGATAAAATGATAGAAAATCTCACTCATTTCTCCATCGTTAAAGCGGTGGAAGAATAAAATGGCGGTGTAATCATGCGTATCCTTCTTACTAATGATGACGGGGTGTCTGCGCCTGGGCTTAGGGTTCTAAAAGAAATTACGCTGGGTGTGTCTGATGATGTTTGGATTGTTGCGCCAGCGCAAGAGCAGTCTGCAGCCTCGCGCGGCGTCAGTGTGCATAACCCCGTATTTGCGCGCAAGTTGGATGAGAAAACCTATTCCGTATCTGGAACACCAACGGATTGTGTTATCATTGCCTTGCGTGAACTCATGCTTGATAACCCACCTGATCTTATTTTATCTGGCGTCAATCACGGGCACAATATTGCTGAAGATATCGGGTTTTCTGGCACGGTTGCTGGCGCGCTGCAAGGTATGCAAATGGGCATTGCGTCTATATCGCTCTCGCAAGCGCGCGGGTTAGAAGCCTATAATAATAACAAGGCAAATTGGGACACGGCGCTAAAGCATGGCGCAGGCCTTATCAAAAAACTCTTAAAGCAAGGTTGGCCAAAAAACGTTGTTCTTAACATTAACTTTCCTGATGTAAAGGGTGATAAAATAAAGGGAATTCAAATAACACGGCAAGGTAAACGTGATTTTGAAATGAGTAATATCGACAAGCGTATGCACCCGCGCGGTGGGCATTATTATTGGTTAACCTATAAAGGTGGTAAGTCTGATCCAGCGGCAGGCACGGACCTTCGCGCTGTCTATGATGACTATATTTCCATCACGCCTATCCACATTGATCATACGCACACCATAACACTGGCAGCGCTTGCGGACGGTTTTAAGGCTTAGGTTATGTCATTCGTAGAGCCAGGCCAATTTGATATGATTTTGCGTCTTCGCGGACGCGGGATTTCAAATACTAATGTGCTCCGCGCCATGGAGAAGATTCCCCGCTCGCGTTTTGTACCTCATGATTATGTATCCCAATCCTATGAAGAGCGTGATTTGCCAATCGAATGTGGGCAAGTGATCCTTGCGCCTTTAACCATTGCTATGCTTTTGCAGACTTTGGACGTTCGCAAAGAGCACAAGGTTTTACATATTGGTACAGGGTCTGGCTATATGGCAGCATTGCTCGCACGGCTTAGCAAACGGGTTTATACTATCGAGCGTTACAAGACATTGATCGATAGTGCCGAATTGCCTTTACGTAAATATGCTACTAATTCTGTTGTTCGGCATGGAGATGGCCGTTATGGTTGGAAAGGTCAAGCTCCGTTTGAGCGCATCGTACTCTCCGTATCAACACGGCTTGCGCCAAGTGCTCTTATTGACCAAATGGTGGACGGCGGGCATATGGTCTGTGTTATCGATGATCACTTGTGCAAGGTTGATAAAAGCGGTGGAAAAACAACGGAAACAAAAATATTACCTCTTAAACTTCCAAAGATTGAGCCTGGTAAAGCGCAAGCTTTATAGAAAAACATTGTTAAATTTTATACCTTTATTAACTATAGCCGTGCACGATACCTCCAAATGCTTTAAGAGGAGGCCAGCATGGCTTGTACACTAAGTTTAACAAAACTACTTTCTGGGGCTCTCATTGCAAGTGTATTTTCTACGTCTGCATATGCGCAAGTATCGCAAACGATCGTGCGTGAAGGCATTACAAGAGCCAAAAATGTTATTATTGCAAATTCGGTTGAGGATTTAGCTTTGCAAGAAGAGATAAACCGTATTCGCGCGTATAATCAAAGTGTGAATAGAAAAGTTGGGATATTTGATGACCAAGGTGCTGTATCTGCGCTAGTATCAACTGCACCTTCAACCCCTATAGCCAATAAATATGCGGGTCGTAAAATTGAACTATTCACGCCGCAAACAATTAGTAGAACACAAATCAGCTATACGAATACAGCAGATAGCACTGTTGATATTACGCCTGCGCCTGCGACTACGGTTGTTGAGCGTCGTCCTGTACTGGGCGAGACGCACATTCACCGCGTTGTCAAAGGGGATAATCTTTTCAGGCTCTCTCAAAAATATTGTACAAGTCAGGACAGTATCAAGGCGCAAAATAGTTTGAGCGATAACGGTATTAATCTCGGTCAAGTTCTGGCTGTCCAAAACCAATGTGCGGGAAATACACTTCCAGCGAGCACAACAGCTATAGTCGAAAACAGTTCTAATTATATCCGCCGTCATGAGCCGATTCCGACAAGCACAATTATGGATACAACACAGCAATATGCAGTTCTTAAAGGTGATGCGATATACGGCATTGCAAAACGGTATTGCCTAAAAGCACAAGACCTTGCCGATTTTAACAACATTAATGATCCAGAGAATATTCAACCTGGACAAATGCTTAATATTCCAGCCAATGCATGTCGGTAAACATCTAAATAATCTACAATAATGCGCGCTTGCGTATTGCCAAATAAAAAATTGTCTCTATATAGTTTTCTAAGAGCAGCCCTATAGGGGCGATTTTTTTTGGACACACAATTTATGATGTTTATGTTATTGCAAGCAGCCAGTTCGCCAGCAACTGCGCCAAATCCATTTATGCAAGTTCCGTTTATCATTGCGATTGTCGGTATTTTTTACTTCTTACTAATCCGTCCGCAAAAAAAACGGGTGAAAGAACACAAAGCAATGCTGGCCAGTGTGCAGCGCGGTGACAAAGTTGTTACCGCAGGTGGCCTCATTGGTAAAGTCGTTAAAGTTGAGGAAGGCGAGCTAACTGTTGATCTTGGGAGCGGCAATAAAGTGAAAGTTGTTGCGTCTATGCTTACTGATGTTTTGAATAAAACAGCATCTGCGAATGATACAAAGGCGAAGAAGTAAACTTTAACTCCTAAAGGAAGGCAAAATATGCGCGCGTCTGGCTGGAAAATTATTCTGCTTTTAGGCGCGATGGTTGTCGCTCTTGGGCTGATCCTTCCAAAAGTTCTGCGCACGGGCTCTGAAAAAGAGCAATTTCAGACGTTAAACATTAAGAACTCTGATGATACCTCGCTTATTGATACGGTGGTGCATACGGACGTGCGTATAGTTCTTGATAAAGAGGATTTGCGTCGCCGCAATAAAGATGTTGAGGACGGTACTTTTGATGCGTTTCCAAGAGAGGCAACAAAAGAAACAGCAAAGAAACTACCCGATTTACTGCCCCTGCAAAAAAATGAATTTACGCAGGCATCTTTGTTAGACGAAAACGGTGAATGTCCTAAAGACGCAAATGTTTTTCCGAAAAAAGACGGGGACTTTCTTATATTGAAAAGTGATGCCGTCCTTACTGGTCAGGATTTAGATTACGCACAATTTGAGGTCAGTCCCGTTTATGGTTATCCTATTGTAAATTCTAAATTAACAAATGTGGTAAGCAAAAACCTATGCGAATTTACGCCCACCCATATTGGGAGTAGTTTTGCTATTGTTTTTGATGATAGGGTTATGATGGCTCCTATGATTAATACGGTTATGTGCGGCGACCACGGCACTATTGCAGGTGGTTTCACAGCACAAGAGGTTTATGACTTTGCATTAGGTCTAAACGTGGGCACCCTGCCTACGAAATTGAGGGTTGTGGATGTGCTGCTTATTAGAGCCTAGCGCGCTAAATAGGTTTGCCCGTGCGGGTAAATCACTTTAGTAACAGCCACAAATCAATTTAGAAAAGGAAGTGCCATGTTGCATTTTTCCAAAACCAAAATATTTTTTATTCTTGGCATCTTGCTTGTTGCCTTATTGTTTGCCATGCCAAATATGATGTCCAAAGAGACGCGGGCTAAACTGCCAGGGTTTCTGCCCCATAACACAATGAATCTTGGTCTCGATCTACAAGGCGGCGCGCATATGCTTTTAGGTGTCGACCTTAAAGACGGTATCCAAAAAACCCTAAAGGCAGAACTTGATGGTGTCCGCAGTGCTTTGCGTGATGCACATATACGCGCGGGTTCTATTCGCCTGAAGCCAGAAGATGAAGCCATTTTTGTCAATTTTAAAAATGCGGCTGATGAGCAGGCAGGGGCGGTGATTTTGCGAGCCCAGTCTGAAAGCATTGATGTTAGAAAAATTGGCGGTGGTGGTAAAACGCTCACTATCGAGAAACTTGGTGACTTACGCTATAAAATTACTTTAACGGATGCATATGTCGAATCTATTGGTTCGCGCACGATCGAGCAATCTATTCAGGTGCTTGGCAACCGTATTGACCCTACGGGTACATTAGAGTTAACGCTCGCCAAAGAGGGCCGAGACCGCATTCTTTTGCAGGTGCCGGGCGCGGACAGTAAGAAAGTTGAAGAAATAAAAAGACGTATTGAAAAAACTGCCAAACTCAGTTTTCACCAAGTCGTTAGTGCAGATAATGCTGACCCATTTGTGGTTAAAAAATGTATCGAAGATGAACGGTGCCCGCTAAGCTCTAAGGCCTATCCGACGGATGATGGGAGTTATTTGATTATCAAAAACCGTGAAGTGGTTACAGGGGCTGACTTAAAGAGAGCGACTGAAGGTCTAAAACAAGCAACGAGTGAACCGATTGTAAACTTTACCTATAATGTACGCGGCTCTCGCAAATTTTGTGATTATACCTCCCAGCATATAGGTGAACGGTTTGCTGTTCTTTTGGACGGTAAGATAATCACAGCGCCCAATATTAATGGCGCTATTTGCGGTGGTTCTGGATATATTGAAGGTGGTTTTACCTTGGACAGTGCCCGCGAATTGGCCCTTTTGCTCAATGCAGGTGCATTGCCCGCCAAACTAACCATTGCCCAAGAGACAACTGTGGGCGCTGAGCTTGGCGCAGATTCTATTCGGGCGGGTAAAACGGCCTCGATTATTGGCCTCATTGGCGTTGGCATTTTCATGTGGCTTGCGTACGGGCTCAGGTTTGGCACATTTGCCAATACAGCACTTTTTTTAAATATTATACTTATCGCAGGGGCTCTCTCGCTCATGGGCGCGACATTAACTTTGCCAGGGATTGCAGGGATTATTCTAACCATCGGGATGGCGGTGGATGCCAATGTGCTTATCTTTGAGCGCATTCGGGAGGAAAATGCCAACGGGCGCGGGCCTATTAATGCTATAGAGCACGGGTATCGAAGCTCGATCGCCCCAATTTTGGATGCTAATATTACCACATTTATAGCTGCTGTTACGCTTTATTTTGTAGGCTCTGGCCCCATTCGCGGCTTTGCGGTGACGTTGGCCATCGGGATCGTAATGTCGGTCTTTACCGCCGTGATTGTTGCGCGTCTTTTAACGTCTATTTGGCTACGTCGTACGCGTCCAAAAACACTCCCAATTTAGGATTTGATAATGTTTGATATTTCACTTATTCGGTTTATCCCAAAAAACACGAAAATTCCGTTTATTAATATGCGGGTATTTGCGATCGGGCTTTCACTGCTCGCGATAATTGTGTCCATATTTTTATACTCGACCAAAGAGCTTAACTATGGCCTTGATTTTAAAGGTGGTACGGTTTGGGAATTTGATATTGGCGAGCAGCCAACAGATGCAATTACAAGCGATATTCGCGAAATCGGTAATAGCCTTGGCCTTGGGGACGTCACATTGCAAACCATCAGTCAAAAAGAACATGACCATGATGCTTTGCGCCTAGCTATCGGTAAACAGCCTGCGCTTGAGGGCGATGAAAATGATGATAGAGCACAGCAATCGGCACTTGGAAAAGTCAAAACAGCCATCATGGCTAAATATCCTGATACGGTGCAGCGCGGTGTGCAATCGCTTGGAACCAAGGTTTCAGGCGAGTTGAAAAAGCGCGGCGCTATAGCGGTTATTTTAGCACTTGTTATGGTGCTACTTTATATTTGGGTGCGGTTCGAGTGGCAATTTGGTTTGGGGGCTGTTGCCGCATTGGCTCATGATGTTACTTTGACAATCGGTGTGTTTGCACTGACGGGACAGGAGTTTAATCTTTCTATTGTTGCCGCGATTTTGACCATTGTGGGTTACTCGCTTAATGATACGGTGATTGTATATGACCGTATTCGTGAAAACCTTAGAAAATTTAAAAAAATGCCACTGGCCGAAGTATTGAATCTGTCGATAAATGATACATTGTCCCGTACAATCATGACATCGTTTACAACTTTACTTGCTTTGTTTGCTCTTTATTTCTTGGGTGGACCTGGTCTGCATGGCTTTTCTTTCGCTATGATTTGGGGCGTATTCGTGGGTACGTATTCCTCAATTTTTATTGCCTCCCCAATTTTATTGCTCTTGGGTGTTAATCGAGGTGGCCTCCAAAAAGAAGGTTAAAATGTACACAAAAAAACCCGCTTAGAAGAGCGGGGTTTTTCTTTATATACTCAATCTACTCCATAACCCGAATAATTTCAGATGAAAAATTTCGGGTTATGGAGTAGGTTGAATATATATATAAAATATATAAATTTTACATGTTTTCTTCAGCAAAATCCCAATTCACGAGATGCTCCAAAAACGCGTTCATATATCCAGGGCGCGAGTTTTGAAAGTCCAGATAGTAAGCGTGCTCCCAAACATCCATAGTGATGAGAGGTTTTACGCCGTCCGTCAGTGGGTTTTCCGCATTGGGCGTTTTTAGCACTTCGAGCGTACCGCCATTTGAGACAAGCCACGCCCAGCCAGATCCGAATTGCGTGCCGCCCATGCCCATAAAGACTTTAGAAAATTCGTCATAGGAACCAAAATCGCGATCAATCGCTTGGCCTATTTTTCCGTTAGGCTTACCGCCGCCGCCTTTTTTCATGGAATTCCAATAGAAACTATGGTTCCAAACTTGCGCCGCATTGTTGTAAACTCCAACTTTAGACGGAACGCCATGGGCGGTGAGAATTATTTCTTCCAGCGTGTTATCGTCAAGGTGGGTGCCATCAATAAGTTTATTCAGATTGGATACATAGGCGGCATGATGTTTCCCGTAATGGAAACTAATCGTGCGGGCACTGATGTGCGGCTCTAGTGCATCTTGTGCGTAGGGTAGATCGGGAAGGGTAATAGCCATGTTGGTTTCCATTTTAAAATCATTCTATATTCATATTCTGTATTCATATAGGGACTTGGCTCTGGAAAGGCTAGCCATAAAAAAATTTGATTCACAAAAAAACCCGTGCTAGGTTGGATCTACTCGTAAAGAAAAGGTTAACTATGAGTAAAACGACTAAACTGATAGGAAATTTCATTCCAGATGCGCAGGCTATATTCAGGCGTTTCCCGTTGGCTATCCTGATGGCACTGTTGCTGACGACTATCGTTATCGTAAGAGCCAATACAAGAGGCAATAATTGGGATATTATTTATGATGGCCTTGCGAGCGGAGCGGTTTTGGCTGGATATATGTCCATCATCTTAACATTATTTGGTGAGGGGCGCGGAAAAACCGTATCTATCTTGACAAAAATTTTGGTGGCTGGGGGAGCTTTAGCCCTTAGTTTTTTCTATAAACAATTTACCTTCATTCCGCTTATGGCTATTGGTGCTGCGATTTTGCTTTTAGGTTCGGCTCCGTTTTGGCGGCAAAAACGCGATAATGTAGCCGTTTGGAATTTTACCCATAATTTGTGGATTGCAGTGGTATTCACCGCAGTGGGATCACTGATTTATTTTATGGGTCTGATAGCAATATTTAGTGCCTTAGAATCCTTGTTCAGTGTCAACATTCTTGATGTTATTAAAAATTGGCTATTGCCCATTGGTTTCACTTTTCTCGCCCCTCTGGCTTGGCTATCCATGCTTGGGCGGCATGACGATAAGGAAGAGCATGACAGCCTTAGAAACCCCAGCTTTATTTCGCGTGCAGTTGGGTTTTTGGGCACATGGATTTTTGCACCGCTCACCTTGATATTTGCGGTTGTCCTCGTTGCATATGGCTTAAAAATTATTGCAACGGGAGAATTGCCAAAGGCCACAATTGCTCAGCTTGTCACGCCGTTTCTTATTGTTGGCACCTTAACATGGCTCATCCTTGATCCGCCTTTTATTCAGAATAAACGATTGGCGCGCTGGTTTAGCATAGCTTGGTTCCCGCTCATGATACCCGCTAGCTTGCTTTTGGCCGTTGCAGTCTTTGTGCGCGTTCACGAATATGGCTGGACGATAGAGCGCTATCTTTTGATGCTTGCCTCGGTTTGGGGGCTTGGTATTTCGCTCTGGTTTACCTTTGGTGGCGAGAAACGCCGCGACATTCGGATTATTCCAGGGTTTGCTGCGTTGCTGTTAGCCATCGGGTCGATTGGGCCTTGGGGCGCAGACGGATTTTCAGCCATCAACCAAACAGCCAGACTAAAAGCGGCATTGGTGTCCAGTGATATGCTCACGGATGCAGGCACTTTGAAAACAGTAGATGCAATAAAATGGGATAATGAAGCGGGAGTCAAAGCACTAGGTGCATTAGAATATTTGGTGGTACACGAAAAAATAAAACGGATTAAGAAGTTCATAGACCCATCAGAAACATTTAATGCTATGGACGTGGCAGACGGTGGGAATCCTTCTGATCATATACCAGAACATCCTAGGCCAATATTAGAACGCTTTGCCGTTGATACTGTAAACTTTCGTTCAAATTACTACGATGATAGCAATCGACACCGTTATTATAATGACCGAGATGAGCCCATAGATGTGAAGGGTTATGATTTCATTTCTACTGTTCGATACGTTAGTTTTAATACACCTCATTCCGACCCCCATATTGATTATGGCCAGAAAACTGAAATTGGCAGTTATAGCATTATCACTGAAAGAACTGATCTGATCGTCAAAGACGACAAAGTTGAATTAGCGCGGAAGGATGTCACCACGTGGCTTAAAAGCTTCCCTGTCGATGCGAGCGGCAATATACTCTTAAAACCACGGCTTGTGCTTTATGAAAATGGCGTTACTAAAATTGTGTTGCATTTCATAGAAGCTAATTATAGCGATGCAGATGTGTTAAACAATTTTGGTTCTGCGGAATATATAGTGCTAGCCAAAGGCGTTGAGTAGAAGGGATTATACCCAAGTCTTGATATCTTTCAAAGCCCGTGCCGCGAATTTACTTTTGCGGAAGCGGGTTTTGTTTTTGCCGCGAATGCGCTCGCCGTCTTCGGTTTTATAAACAAGACCTTCAATCGGCGGGAACAGGCCAAAATTTATATTCATAGGTTGGAATTTGAATTTTGGGTCCGTTAAGTATCCGCCCGTAACATGTTCCACCAATGCGCCCAAGGCTGTAGTTTTTGGCGGCTGCGGGTATTTATTTCCAAGCGCCTGTGCTGCGGCCATCCGCCCTGTGATAAGCCCAAGGCCAGCACTCTCCACATAGCCTTCAACGCCCATGATTTGCCCCGCGAACCGCAAAGCTGGCCGCGCTTTGAGCTGTAGCTGTTCATTGAGTAAAACGGGTGAATTGATATAGGTGTTACGGTGAATGCCGCCCAGACGCGCAAACACTGCATTTTCTAGTCCTGGAATGGCTTTAAAAATTTCGGCTTGCTCTGCATATTTAATTTTGGTTTGGAAACCCACCATATTGTAAATCGTGCCCAAAGCATTGTCTTGGCGAAGCTGCACAATTGCGTGGGCTTTAACGGTGGGGTTATGAGGATTGGTAAGGCCAACGGGCTTCATGGGCCCCCAGCGTAAAGTTTCTGGCCCGCGCGCCGCCATGACTTCAATCGGCAGGCATGCGTCAAAATAAGGCGTGTTTCTTTCCCAGTCTTTAAATTTTCCTTTATCGCTTTCGATCAAAGCTTCGATAAAAGTTTTGTACTGGGGTTCATCCAGCGGGCAGTTAATATAGTCTGCCCCATCTCCACTAGGCCCTTTTTTATCATAGCGCGATTGCATCCACGCTTTGTCAAAATCAATACTGTCTTTGTAAACAATAGGCGCGATGGCATCAAAAAATGCGAGGCTATCTTCATCCATAATATCAAGGATTGCTTTGGCAAGGGCAGGGGATGTCAGCGGCCCCGTAGCAATAATAACATTGTCCCATTCTTTGGGCGGCAGGCTCTCTATTTCGCCATATTCTACCATAATTAATGGATGGCCGTGAATGGCCTTACTGACTGCGTCCGAGAACAACTCTCGGTCGACGGCAAGCGCGCCGCCTGCAGGGAGTTTGTGCGTATCTGCGCACTGCATAATGAGTGAACCGGCGATGCGCATTTCTTCGTGCAGAACGCCAACGGCATTCCCAACTTTATCATCACTACGAAATGAGTTGGAACATACAAGCTCCGCAAAGCCGCCGCCTTGATGGGCAGCGGTCATTTTTTCTGGCCGCATTTCATGCAAAATAACGCTCACGCCAGCTTGCGCGATTTGCCAAGCTGCCTCACTGCCCGCAAGGCCAGCCCCGATTATATATACTGTATTGCTCATGAAGCGCTGTGTAATGACTTCGCAAGCTCTTGCAAAGCAATTTTTAAAACTTTAATTAACTTTTAATAGCTTAAGTTGTAATTAAGAATAATCGGGGGTATTATACCAAAACAAATACTAGACTCGATTCACAATAGTGTTTCATTTTTCAGGCGCGTTTGTTTGCGTTCAATGTGGTTATAGGGTTTTACCCGAGGCAGGCTGTGCACTTAAATTGATGTTTGCCAAGGCTCCAACATTCTTTGCAATCATGTTTTGCAGGCCGTTATTCCGGTGAATATCGGCGAAAATCTTAAACTTCTTCATCCGCCCGATCGCGTGCTCCACGCCGACGCGAAGACAGCAATGCCAACGATTATACGCCTTGTCTTCTTGCGATAGTTCCTTGTTTTTCGGCTTCTTAATCGGGAATTCAAACCCCGTCTCCAGATACCCTAAATCACCTAAAACCATCATCTCGGGCGGCTTTTTGAGCCTGCTTTCATCAAAAATTCTCTTGTCATGCATTGAGCCTTTTTGCGCAGGGCCAACAGATAAAATTCGCTTGGTATTATCGGTGACAATTTGATGGACATTTGTATGTTTCTTCTTTTTCCCCGAATAGTTCTTCTTGCGCTTGCCGGGCTTTCCTGCGCGGTGAACAGGCCGCTCCGCCCCCTCCACCATAAGGTACAAAAGATCGCCCTTTTCTTCTTCGGTAAGGCGGACTTCGCGCTCGGGCATCTTGAAATACCCGGCTAAAAGATGCGTCATCGACTTGTTAACGCGGCAAACAGTTGGCGATGAGACACTAAAAACCAGACCCAAAAACACATGACTTGTGTAGGTACGATAGTAAATCAGGCACATCAAAAGCTGCGCGGCAAAGTCGAGAGCATATGGGTGCCCAGCGCCAATGGCGCGTTTTCTTCCCGTGCGCGAGAGGCGTTTATGCTCGGATTTGAGCCAAAGCGGATATGTTTCTTTGGCCAGCACCTCAAAATCGTGCAAACGAATGCCGCTAAGGCGAAAAAACAAGGTCGGTTGGCTCCGTAAAATTTTGAGTGTGTTCATGAAAAATCCTCCTGCATCAAAATTATACCTGAAAACTAGATATTTCCCTAATTAAGAAATGAGTCTAATATTGAACACCGCCTGACCAAGATCAATCATCCCTGTACCAACGGCCAAGGAGAACGTATCCCCAAGGGCACTTCCTTTGCTAAACTTGATTAATGTCCACCGCCTAAAACTCCTGTTTTTACTGAATAGTCTACAGCAATCTCGTAGTCTGGATCATCATCGGCGTCGATAATAAGTTGACCTGCGCGCTTGAGCAATTGATGGCAGTCTGGGGCGAGGTGGCGTAGTTGTAAAATTTTGCCGCGGGACTTATATTTGAAGGCGAGGGTTTCAATAGCCTGTAGCGCAGATTGATCGACGACGCGACTATTCATAAAGTCAACGATAACGTGGTCTGGATCACTTTGCGCATCAAAAATCTCAAGGAAGCTTTCTATAGAGCCAAAAAATAATGGGCCATCCAATTTATATATCTTGGTGCCATCTTCAGTCGTTTCAATCTGCGTGTGGGTTTGGGTTGCTGTTGTCCATGCAAAAACGAGCGCGGAAACAATAACGCCCACGACGACGGCCGTTGCTAAATCTGTCATGATAGTTACGACTGTAACCAACACAATGACAATAGCATCGGATAAGGGAATTTTACGCATAATCATTAAGGAGCGCCAAGCAAAGGTACCAATGACAACCATAAACATGACGCCTACAAGGGCGGCAAGCGGGATTTGCTCAATGATTGCTGATCCAAATAGGATGAAGGAGAGTAAAAACAAAGCAGCGCTAATGCTTGAGAGACGCGTGCGCCCGCCTGATTTTACGTTGATCATAGACTGTCCGATCATAGCGCAGCCCCCCATGCCGCCAAAAAAACCAGTGACCAGATTTGCAGCGCCTTGAGCAACGCATTCTTTTGAAGCCCCACCGCGTTTACCTGTCATTTCTCCAACAAGGTTGAGCGTAAGAAGGCTTTCAATCAGTCCGATGGAGGCGAGAATGAACATATAAGGGATTATGATTCGCAGGGTTTCAAAATTAAGAGGAACTTGCGGAATGTGAAAATCAGGGAGGCCGCCTTTAATAGAAGCAAGGTCGCCAACGCGGGGAATATCAAGTTTGAAGACGATGACGATTGTGGCGACAATGACTATGCCTGCAAGTGGGGCGGGGATTAAATGCGTGATTTTTGGCATGACCCAGATAATGAACATTGTTAAAATGACCAAGCCAATCATTATGGCCATTGGTGATGCGCTCATCCACACTAATACACCATCTGCCGCGCCTTCTGGTTTGACCTTAAACTGAATTAGCTGTGCTTTGGCGATAACAATCGCCAGTCCGTTAACAAACCCAAGCATGACGGAGTGGGGTACAAGGCGCATGAATTTTCCAAGATGTAAAAAACCAGCAAATATCTGAATAATCCCCATAGCAACCACAGTTGCGAATAAATATTCAACCCCATGATGGCTCACAAGCTCCATCATAACAACCGCAAGTGCGCCCGTTGCCCCTGATATCATAGCCGCACGGCCACCAAAAATAGCGGTGATTAGTCCAACAATAAAGGCAGCATAAAGGCCGACAAGTGGGTTAACATGTACGACAAGTGCGAAAGCGACAGCTTCAGGCACAAGAGCTAAAGCCACTGTAAGGCCCGCTAAAACCTCAATTTTGATACGCATAGGTGTGAACTGGGTAAAGTTTGGATTCTTCCAGGTCGTGTATGATAGATTTTTGGCAAATGTAGCTAGTGTAGGCTTCATAAAAACGTCCGAAATTACAGGAAATATTTGGAGGCACCACCCGGATTTGAACCGGGGTACACGGATTTGCAATCCGCTGCGTAGCCACTCCGCCATGGTGCCAACATGAGTGGTGAGCGCGGTATATCCGAGCCAAGAATGGCTTGCAATAGTATTCTTCTGTGTTTTTGTGTTCTCTTGCGACAATTTGTACAATATTTAATAGCAAATGTACATGATTGAACCATTGCGCATCCCTATATGGGTAGGGTATAGTGGGCACAAATCATGTTTATGATGAGAAAAGGCTTAATGCGGAGAAAACTATGTTCGACTATGCGGCAGCGCGCGAAACTATGCTGGACAGTCAAATTCGGACAAATGATGTTACCGACCGGCATATTCAAGCTGCTTTTCACAAAACGGCGCGCGAGTGCTTTGTGCCTAAGTCTAAGAAGGCTCTGGCTTATAGTGATAAAAATATCGACCTCGGTGATGGGCGCTTTATGCTTCGGCCGCGCGATATTGCAAAAATGGTTGATGCTGCTGACATAGCCCCGTCTGATATCGTTCTCGATATAGCTTGCGGGCGCGGATATTCGGTTGCAATTTTGGCTTGTCTTGCAGAAACCGTGGTCGCTATTGAAGAGGCGAACGAATTGGTAACCAAAGCAAGTGAAAATTTGGAGCACTGTAATATCAATAATGTAGCTGTCGTTAAGGGCGGGTTTAAAGCGGGCGCAGCTGAACACGGTCCTTTTGATGTTATCTTTGTTGGTGGCGCAATAAATAGTGTACCAAAATCGTGGTATGAACAGCTAGCGGATGGCGGTAGAATCGTTACGACTATCATAAGTAAAGAAACCACGCCGCTTTCAAAACTTACGGTTTATACAAAGTCAGGAAATAATATAGGACAGCGTGTTCTTATGGGTATTAATGCCCCGACAATTACAGGTTTTGAAATTAAACCTGAATTTACCTTTTAAAATTACTAAACAGATATGGCAGTGCGTTCCTCATTTTTAACAATAATAGCAATCGCCTTCGTAGCGCTATTAGCGCCAAGTATTGCTACTGCCGAAGATTTTAACCAAGCTTTAGCATCTGCATACCTGCATAACCCAAAGCTTAAAGCCGAGAGGGCGCGAGTGCGTGAAACGGACGAAAATTATGTTCAGGCGCAAGCCGCTGGGCGTTTTACTGTTAATGCTAATGGATCCATTGGCCGTACCCGGTCTGAAACTGTGTCATTCGCATTTATTGGTGGGGCATCTAGCCATGATTTTAATGGCACGCCGCGCAGTGGTCAACTTTCGATTGTGCAACCGCTTTATCAAGGCGGGCGTGTGCAGGGGCTTAAAGCGCAAGCACGCGCGGGCGTACTTGCTGCGCGCCAAGGTCTGCGTAACACTGAACAAAACATTCTTCTCTCTGCGGCGACTGCTTATAGCGATGTTATTCGCGATGAGGAAGCAGCTATAATAAGGCGCAATAATGTGCGTGTACTTGTGCGCCATCTCGAAGCCGCGCGAGATAAGTTTAATGTAGGCGAGGGGACACTGACTGATATTGCGCAGGCTAAAGCACGGCTTGCTCAAGCCGAGGCAGGATTAGCTAATGCTGACGCTCAGCTTGCCATTAGTAGAGCATCCTATGTTCGTTTTGTCGGCCATATACCTGAACAATTGCAAAAACCGCCGCAATTTGTTTTACCAAAAACCGTGATTGATGCGCAGGCGCAAGCCCGTAGGAATAACCCGCAAATGCTAGCAACACGTTATAATGAATATGTGGCGCAAGCAGCGATTCATGTCGCTAAAGCTGCGGGAAGACCTACTCTTTCCCTTAGCGGTACAATACAAGGGAGCCGCGATACAAGTTCTAATATTTTACTGAGCGAATCCGCGACAATTAGTGCGCAAGTTCGCGTACCAATTTACCAAGGCGGGTTTAACCAATCGCGCGTCCGTGCGGCAAAACATGCCCGCATTAGATCAAAATTTGAAACGCGCGAGACAGAACTTGTCATTGATCAAGCCGTTGCAAATTTATGGGCGCAGGTCGATGCCGCAACTAGGACTGTTACAGCAAGTAAAAAACAAATCGATGCAGCTGAAATCGCTTATGAAGGCGTGCAGCTTGAGCAGGAAGTTGGGACCAGAAATACACTTGATGTTCTAAATGCCGAGCAAGAATTACTAGATGCTAAACTCGCCGTTGTGCAAGCAGAGCGTAATTTACGGGTTGCCGAGTATCAACTTATTGTCACTATGGGAGGATTTGATAGTTATTCCCTGCAATTACCAGTGCAGATATACGATCCTAAAGATAATTTTGATGCAGTTTCAGTCAATCCGATTTATAAATATGTTTCTGACACTCTTGAGAAAATTGCCGATTAAAGACCCAATATACTGCCAATATACTGAAAGACATTATCATACCGAAAGACATTATCAAAACGGGTAGCAACGTTGTTAAAAGAGTTGGTAAAGATACTACCGATGTTCTCAAGCGATGTCCTCAAGGCCGTTACACCAAGCACTATTATGGGGAACATTAGTATCAAGGGTTTGTTTGATTCAAGTGTGAGCAAAACTGATTCTGAAAGAGTAAATACGAAACCAATTTTACTTCCACACAAGAGAAAATAGCACCGTCTTCAAGATACATACCATTCATAATGTCGCCAAAACGCGTATTTATTAAAATAACCTTAAAAAGATGCTATTCGATTGTGAATAGAATCATTGTCTATCTAGACAATCCTTTTGTGTTGTCCTACTCTGGTGAGGGAAGTGTAAAATGCTGGGATATTTAGAGTTAGGGTTATATATGTCGGATAATACAGTAGGGACATCAGGAATAGGCACAGGCGATGCTGAGCCAAGCATGGAAGATATTCTCGCTTCGATTCGTAAAGTTATTGCTGGCGGTGAAAACAGCGTAGGCGGAGCAATAGCTACGGCAGGCACGGACACTTTGATACAAAAAACCGAAGTGGAAATACTTGAACCTCATTTAGTGCTTGAAGACCTCGTGGTGGACGCAGAAAACCGACAAGATGAAAGCGCACAAACGCCCGGTGATGATTCTGATATAATTGAACTTGTTGACATTATGGAGTCAAAAATTGGCTTTAGTGAAAATTTGGATCTTGTTATCGAATCCGATGAAACAGACTATCTATCCAAATCATTGACCAGTGGTTTGGCCAATGATTTGAAAGAAGACGATGGTTTTGAACCCATTGAGATTGATGATTGGAAAACAAAACGAAAACTAGCAATAGTTGCAAACTCTGCTACTGGAAACTCAGAACTTACTGATGTTAAAGAGCGCTTGTCCGAAGCGCGGGGTATTGCGAGGGAATTTGAGAGTGAGCAAGCAGAGATAACGGCGCAAGATGTGAAAAATGATGATGTGCCCGACGATTTGGGTATGGAAACATTAAAATCTTTCGAGGCACTCAGCACAGATATTAACGAAACGGGATCTTTAAACGATAAACTCGAAGAAGAGTTATTGGAGGCGAAGGATAATGAAGACGAAGATATAGATCTCGTTAAATCCTTACTTGCAGACTTGATGGTTGAACCAGAACCAGAAAGTGTGGATATCGACACCGAAAACAAAGGTGAAATAGAAGACACTATATTTGATGAAATGTTAGAACAAGCAGTGTCCGATGAGGAAATGCTTAGTGATGATGCACCTGATGATGGTATTATGGAAACTGCCAAACTCGCGGAAGATGATACGGATGAAGATGATACAGATACAGGGGAGAGTGATTTGGCGCGCATTGCTCGTGAGGCTATGGAAGTAAAAACATTGGATATATCTAAAATACTTAATGACGACGTTGTATCTTTACCTGAAAATGACGTTAAATCCCAGTTAACATTGATGGCGGGCACAGTAACGGTTGCGACCGTAGGGAGTGGCGCACTGACAGCAGAGGCTGATGAAACTGATGAGAAAGCTATTCAAGCAGATACTGAGCAGGCGGCCAAGGAAGAACTAGCAGATATACTCGATTTAAAAGAAGAGTCAAAAATTGGCGAAACACATATTGAAGAAATTTCCACAGAACAGGAGAATGAATACATGGCTAAAACAGCAAAGAAGGAGAGCGAGCCTATGAGTAATGCAGAACGAGATGCGGGCGATTCCTTTGCATCCTTAACCCACGCCGTGAAAGAAAAAACACAGCTTGAGGAAAATGGCCCGCCGATTGGCGACATGGTCAAAGAAGCCCTTAAGCCAATGTTACAAGATTGGTTGGATAAAAATTTGAAAGGTATTGTTCAACGTGCTGTGACAGCAGAAATCAAGCGGATTTCTTCTAACAAATAGCCTAAAATAAAACTGGCATTGCGCGACTTTGCGCGTTAAAGAAAAAACCGCTCTTTTCAGGGATTGAGAAGGGCGGTTTTGTATTATGAGGATGTTTTATGCCTAGCAAGACACTTGAAAATGGGTTCGACCCTATCGCCGCCGAGCAGCGCATTTATAAAATGTGGGAAGAAGCGGGTGCGTTTAAGCCTAAATATGATCCAGAGCTAGAGCCATATTCTATTGTCATCCCGCCGCCCAATGTAACGGGCAATTTACATATGGGCCATGCGCTTAATGTGACTTTGCAAGATGTGCTGGTTCGTTTTGAGCGTATGCGCGGCAAAGATGTTCTTTGGCAGCCGGGTATGGATCATGCGGGCATTGCGACCCAAATGGTGGTTGAGCGCAAACTGGCCGAAGAGGGCAATATTGGCCGTAAGGACATGAGCCGCAAGGATTTTATTGCCAAAGTTTGGGAGTGGAAAGAGGAAAACGGCGGCAATATCGAGAACCAAACCCGAAGGCTGGGCGCGTCATGCGATTGGTCACGCTCGCGCTTTACCATGGACGAAGGTCTATCAGACGCCGTATGCAAAGTCTTCGTCAAAATGTATGAAAAAGGCCTTATCTACCGCGATAAACGCCTTGTGAACTGGGATCCGTATTTTCAGACCGCGATTTCTAATGTCGAAGTTGAGAACATCGAAAAAGATGGTCATTTCTGGCACTTCAAATATCTGATTGAGGGCGGGGAGACCTATACTTATATAGAAAAAGATGAAGCTGGAAACATCACGCTTGAGGAAGAGCGTGATTATATTTCTATCGCCACAACTCGTCCAGAAACCATGCTGGGTGATGGAGCCGTGGCTGTGCATCCTAGCGATGAGCGCTACGCGCCGATTGTTGGCAAGAAAGTACTGCTGCCATTGGCTGATAGATATATACCTATTATCATAGATGAGCATCCCGACCCTGATAAAGGATCAGGCGCGGTAAAAATAACGGGAGCACATGATTTTAACGATTACGAAGTTGCAAAGCGGCACAATTTACCGCTGCATGTCATTATGGACGAAAAAGGCCACATGAAAGAAAGCGAGATCATGCCCGCGAAATATGTGGGCATGGATAGGTTCGCTGCGCGCAAAGCGGTGGTTGCTGATATTGACGCCATTGGGCTGCTTGAGAAAACCGAAACCCGTAAAATTCAAGTCCCTATGGGTGACCGCTCTGGCGTGGTCATAGAGCCTATGCTGACTGACCAATGGTATGTAAACGCGAAAGAAATCGCAAAAGACGCGATTAAGGCGATGGATGATGGTACAACCACATTCAAACCTGGCAACTGGAAAAAAACTTGGGATCAATGGATGAATAACATCCAGCCCTGGTGTATTTCAAGACAGCTCTGGTGGGGACACAGGGTTCCTGCTTGGTATGGTATAAGCTTAAAATCAGTTGCGACTTATGAGGATGGAAAAAATTATGAAAGAAAAATTTTTGTTGCTGAGACAAAACAAGAAGCTCTTGCGCAAGCAAAAAAATATTACGGAGAAAATGTGCAGGTCAATATATCTGAGGATGATGTTACTTGCCATGTAGTTGATGAAGATGACAATTTATCAAACATTGATTTAGCCCGTGACACCGACGTTCTAGACACATGGTTTTCCTCTGGCCTTTGGCCATTCGCGACTATGGGCTGGCCTGAAGACACTGAGGACATGAAACGCTTCTATCCAACCTCGGTTGTGGTCACCGCCTTTGATATTATCTTTTTCTGGGTGGCGCGGATGATGATGCAGGGGCTTCATTTGACGGGGCAAGTGCCGTTTAAGGACGTGTATATTCACGCGATTGTGCGCGACGAAAAGGGTGCAAAAATGTCCAAGTCCAAGGGCAATGTTATTGACCCATTGGTGCTGGTTGATAAATATGGAGCGGATGCGTTGCGCTTTACTTTATCTGCGATGGCGGCCATGGGCCGAGACATTAGGTTATCAGAGCAACGCATTGAAGGATATCGTAATTTTGGCACAAAACTTTGGAATGCTGCCCGCTTTTTAGAGATGAAAGATTGCGCGCCCGTAAAAGATTTCAAACCATTATCTTGCCAAGAAACCGTCAACAAATGGATTGTTGGTGAAGCGGCAAAAGCGGCAAAAGCCGTTACCGCATCTATCAAAGCTTATCGGTTTAACGACGCGGCAGACACAGCCTATAAATTCTCGCGCGGTTTGTTTTGCGATTGGTATGTGGAGTTGATTAAGCCCGTCATGGACGGGGATAATGAAGCGGCAAAAACCGAGACTCGC
Organism: Robiginitomaculum sp.; assembly: GCA_965224735.1. Taxonomy (GTDB): domain Bacteria; phylum Pseudomonadota; class Alphaproteobacteria; order Caulobacterales; family Maricaulaceae; genus Robiginitomaculum_A. Next base: position 1,416,768 of record OZ245059.1, read on the forward strand.
GCTTGCGCGTCTTGGGCTTATGAACAAATTTTAAAGCTGTTGCATCCGTTCATGCCGTTCCTCACCGAAGAGCTTTGGGACGCAACAGATAAAAATGGCACGCACAAATCTTTCCTCATGAGCGCAGATTGGCCAGTGTTGGGTAATGACTTTATCAACGCTGGGGCCGAGACCGATATTGCATGGCTGATTGACCTTATCACCGAAGTGCGCTCCGTGCGCACCGAGATGAATATCCCGCCGTCCCGCAAGGGTAAGATGGTTCTTATTGGCGCAAGCAAAGATACGCTCGCCCGTATGGATACCTATAAAGACGCATTAGAACGTATGGCGCGTATGTCCGAATGGAAGACGGCTAATAGCGCCCCAAGAGCATCCATCCAAGCCGTTGTTAGCGAGGCAATCATTGCTTTGCCTCTCGCAGGACTTATTGATATGGAGGTTGAAAAATCCCGCCTGTATAAAGAAATCGAAAGCATTAAAAGCGAGATTGAGAAGATCGGCAAAAAACTTGCTAACAAAAACTTTGTCGAGCGTGCCCCAAAGGCTGTGGTGGCAGAGCAGCATACTAGGTGCGAAGCGTTTGAAGCAGAGCTTGAGAAGTTAAAACAAGCTTTGGATAATTTAGCAAGTTAGTAAGACTAAGAGGAGATGATGGGAAATATACAGGTATATTTTGATGAAAGTAGAGCCGAATTTAAAGGTTTTAATGCCTATTATACTAAGACAATTTCACCTTTTTTGGTGCGTAAGGAAGGCGAGAGAATTGAGAGAGTAACGAAGGCTAAAAAAATAGGCAACATCGTTGGCGGCGTTATACTGGCGATCGCTGCCTTTCTTTATTTTCGTACTGGCTCGGTTGTCGCTGGGCTCCTGGTTGGCGCGCTTGCAGTACTTGTAAAATTTGTAACCCCTGCCGCTATGCTCTCCAAAATAAAAGGGGAAACCAAAGAATTTCTCATTGGCAAGATTTGTTCCTTTTTAGGGTGGAGCTTTACCGTAAAGGATTTCGAAGACCCTGATCTTGAGATTTGGCAAAAGAATAGATTGTTACCCAGCTATGATCGTTCAAACTTTGAAGATGAAATGAGAGGGCAGTCACATGGCGCTAATTTTATTCTCTGCGAAGCGCATTTGGAAACGCAGCATACAGATAGTGACGGTGACACGAATTGGCGCACGGCCTTTCGCGGTATATTACTTGTTATAAATTTTCATACAAAGTTTGAAGGTCGTACCGTTGTGCTGCGCGACGCGGGGATTTTCAATTTCAAGAAGAAGGCGGGCATGAAAAGAGTGGGGCTTGCCGACCCAGTTTTTGAAAAGATTTTTGAAGCTTATAGCACGGACCAAGTTGAAGCGCGTTATCTCCTAACCCCAACCTTTATGCAGCGGCTTGTGGATTTGGAAACCTCTGTCAAAGGCAAAAGAATCCACTTTGGTTTTATAGATGAAAAACTGCATATTGCGATTGAAGCACCAAACCAGTTTGAAACAGGTTCTATGTTCAAGCCATTGGTGAACCATGAGCGAGTAGAAACAATCTTGAAAGAGCTAAGCTCTGTATTGGATATTATTGACGGGGTGATAAAACCGCTGGAAAAACGCAGAAAGTATTAAGGCTATTTTTCGGTGTTTAGGTTGAAAACATAAGCCTTATTTCGCATGTTCTCATGCTCCATTAACTTTATGGAAGACTGTAGCTCCAATGGGGTTTTTCTAATTAAAACCGCAAATATAAAATAAAGTTTCATTGACAAAACAATTGAATGTGAGATATGCAATATATATATTTTTTTAAGTTAGGAAAACTATGTCTCTTTCTAGGCGTAATATTTTAAAATCTTTACTTGTGTCTACTGTATCTATTTTGGCTATTCAAAGAGCCGGAATTGCCAGCGCTCAGAATGTTAGTTCAAGGGCAGGCTGGATTGGTGTGGCTGGGGAGCATGAAATCCCTCTCGTGGATGGGTTTAATCTAGGTTCTGAGTGGGAAAGTTTGAATCCAGGCTACTGGCATGTAGAAAATGGTTTGATTTGCCGGAATATTCGGTCGATAGGTGATCGTGCCCGTAATACTGGCTTTCCATTCCATTATGAGAGTCAGATAAATCCTGAAGGCGTTATGCCGATCGAGTATGACCCGACTCTGCCTATGGGCATCATATGGAATCGTCACTGGAAACTTGCCGATAATTTTGGTTTAAAACTAACAGCAAAAGTAAAGAGCCTAACGTCACTGCTAGCTGCAGAAGATGATATTGGTTGGAATATGTATCAACCTGGTTATGGGTTGATCGGCCTTGCTTTTGGCGGGGATACTCAATTTGAAAGTTTTTATCCCTCGCCAGATGCTTCCCCGTTATTTCTGGTGAAAGAAGATGGGACGTATGGCTTGATGCGTTATACTGACTGGGAGCCAGTGCCTGTGACGGGAACTGCGTTTGGTCGCGTAAAGCCTCTTGCTGAAGGAGATGTGATTGAGTTGTCTGTTTCGATTACTGGCTTTTCAGCTGCCAGTTGTGATGTTAAGGCGGAGATTAGTGTCAACGGCAAGGCGGCGTCACCACTTCATTGGAAGGCTAATAAGGGGCAAGTCGAAGGCTTGTTCGGGTTATCAGCACGGGGCTTGCTTGATGTGGAAGTTGAGGAAATTAGCATTAAGCCGAATGTGAATAAGAAACTTAACGCGCCATTGAATGATTGCCATGTTTGTTATCCGCTTGGCGATACCCTTCGTGAGACAAAAGAGGGCTGGGTGGTTCGTTTCATGGGGCTCTTTCGGAGCGATGCTGAGCGTGCGGAAATCCGTGTCGCTGACACTCCCAACCCGAGGGGTGGCTGGAGTAAGGTTGCTGTCGCAGGTTCTGCTGCAATTATCAGTAATGATTTTCGCCGTAATACGGCGGTGATTGATGTGGTTTTGCCAAGTAACCCTGCAAATAAAGCAATGTATTATACCGTCTGGAAAGGCGGTAAGGATGTAACAAGTGATCCACGTATCGGTACGGCAAGTGTTGGTCTTGGCACTGGGCTTGTGGCTGATTCCCCGGCAGATGGCGCCTATGTAGGGCGTCTCCCTAGGTTGGTAGCGCCATACAGGCTCTGTGGTCTTTCCTGTCATGCCATTCATACTGCAGCCAAGGCCGACCTGGTGGGTGCTGATGGGGGGGCTTGTGGGCCGCGTATCGTGGGGGCGCAGGAGGGGAGCGCATGTGGTATTGATAAACCTTTTTATGTGCATGACCAGCCATGCGAGGGAGCCTTTCAGCATTTAGAAGATTTTAACTATCAGATCATGTTATGGGAGGATGATGTTTGGTATATGGAGTTGTTGCTTTATCCGCCATCCACAGACGATGCCTATAAAATCGTAACGACCTCCATTGCAGGCCCTACCACGCGTTGGCAAATGATGCGGCACTGGAATGTGCTTAATCCTGGCGATCATGATCATGGTATGGATGACGTGAAGGGGCCAGAACAACTTTTGATTCGCAACCGGAATGATCTCGGCCAGGATTCGAGTTATATGGTGCGTAACTTCCAGATTGTTAGCCATTTGATGACTGGTAAGGAGAATCCATCTGGCAAGGATAACCCTAAACGCTGGCGCAGTTGGAAAATGCCGAACCGGGATTTCACGTTGCTGGTGATGGACTCAAGGCTATGGCGTACAAGTCAGGATACCGCCATCTGGGATGATGAGGGTTGGGGTAAAGACAAGGAAATTTACAATAGGGAAGATCCGACACGCACTTTATTGGGAGAAGAGCAATTTGCTTGGTTAACGCAGGAGCTTAGAACCGACTCGTCGCCTTTGATTTGCTTGACTGGGATCAATGTTTTGCACACTATCTGGGGCGGGCATAGAGGTGATGGTTGGCTTAATAGTATTATTGATCGAGACCGAGTGAGTGCTGACTATGCGGGTTGGGTGAAAGCTGGCGCAGACCGCATAATTGACTTGATCAGTGGTCGCGGCGGTGTGGTTTCGGTTTATGGTGACGTTCATGCTGGTAGCATTGTTCGGAACACGGACAAACATTTTTATGAATGCTCATTTGGCCCCATCGGGCGTTGGGGCTCGCGCTCTCTTATAGAAGGGTTCGGCCGTAATATGAAAGATTTCGATGGTCGCCCGATCGAAGTAATTTCCCTCTACCATGATACATATAAGAACCCTGATTTGGAACTTCAGGAGACTGTCAATTACTGGAATGTCCTTGATGCTACTTTTGATTCTTCGAAAGATGATGCAGAAATAAGCTTGGCAATTCGTAATATTACGGACAATATGAGAGCGGCACCTAGAGGTGGAGGAGCCGTGCGGGCAAAAGTTTCTGAGATGGGGCGAAAGGGAACGGCTCGCTTGCCGAAAGTGAAGACCCTTAAGAATGCTGATCTTCTTTTCCTCACTCGTGATGGTGATCCTATACGTGGTGCGCGGAGCCTTTCTGATGGCACCGTTCCTATCACTACGCTTTCCGATGTTGCGCCTGGAGAAGACATAATCATCTTAGCGACAAAAGGGGTCAAAACAAAAAGCCAGCTTATCCGTTTGAAGGGGATCTAAATTAAACAGAAGGTGTATTAGATTAGATGTTTGAATTAGTAGTCTAGGGCTAATTATTTTTTGCATTTTTAGTAAATTTATTAGGCTTTGTATTGACAACGCTATTAATACTATTAATAGTATTAATTAATAATAATTATATTAACCAAAGGGGAAGGGAATACAAAATGAAAATATTTACAGGGAGACAGGTTCTGGCTAAGCGTAAAAGGGATTTTTTACAAGCTGTGGCGCCTATAGCGCTTATGGCTCTTATGCCAAGCGCGGTATATGCTCAAGAAGCAAATAATGAGGGCGGGGGGCAAGTAAGAGATGAAATTATTGTAACTGGAACTTATTCACAAAGCCTCGCTAGTGCGAATAAATTAAAGAGGCAGGCAACCAGTGTTGTGGATGCGATCGTAGCGGAAGATATTGGTAAGTTTGCCGATTCAAACGTTGCTGAATCTTTGCAAAGAATAACGGGTGTTGCTATCGATAGAGAAGGTGGTGAAGGGCGCTTTGTGAGTGTTAGGGGTTTGGGACCTGAGTTTGTAAAAGTCACTGTCAATGGTCGTACGGCTCCTGCTGCGGGTAGTAATACTGCAATTATAGAGCGGCGCTTGGCTTCGAGACGTTTTAGTTTTGACGAATTGCAGTCAGAGATGGTTTCTGCATTAGAGGTATATAAATCACCTCAGGCAAATATTACTACAGGCGGCATTGGTGGGGTTATTAATATAGTGACGCCGCGCCCCTTAGGTTTGGGTGATGTACGAAGTGTAAGCGTAAGTGGTGTGTTAGATACGTTCGCTGACAGTATCACGCCAAAGGTTTCTGGCCTCGTAAGTCATGAATTTAATGATGATTTGGGTGTTTTAGTGTCGGGTTCATTTTTCAAAAGAAATCGGCGTTATGACCTTATCGATTCGTTGATATTTACCCCTATTGGTTCTGGTACAAATCCAAATGCTAAAGTGCCAGCTATTTTCCGGCCCTTCACCTCAAAACAAGATACAACTCGGATAAATGTTAGCTCTACTTTGCAGTGGAAGTTAGCAGATAATTTGGAGTTGGTTGTTGATGGAATATTCACAAATCTTGATGCAGACGAATATGTTCCAGGGTTGCCGATTGGGCTTAATCCAGGAAAAAAGACTTCAACAAATGTAACCGAAGATAAGCACGGTACAGCTAGAACTTATGATACAGATAGAGCTTTCGTTCGATCAGATAATAATAATAATCAATCATCAAGAAAAACGCTGGTCTTAGGTGGGAATTTAAAATATACGGGTGATTCATTTACATCCTCACTTGATGCTTCTTACACAAGAAACAAAACTCGGGACGTAAGAAAAAGGCTGTCGGCTGATGTGAAGCCTAAGACTAATTTTGGCCTTTCCCTTGATGGTGTTGGCCGGTTTGTTCCAAATTTAGCATTTACTGGTGTGGGTGATGTAAATAATTCTGATTTTTTCTTTCTTAACTTTATTAGGCAGGATTCATACAATACTACAGATAGTGAATTTCAGCTTAAAGGAGATGTAGAGTACCATACTAATTACGAAATGGGTCCCATAACAGTCTCGTCTTTACAAATTGGTGGCTTATATCAAGATCATAAGCAAGTGGTCGATTTTGATCGGTTGCACGTTAGTGGTAGTACATTTAAAGACGGTCCAAATGGCGCGGATTTTAGTGCTTTTGTGATCCCATTCATAGGGCCTGATGATTTCTTGAAGGGAATAGATGAGGTTGGTGTATTTCCAAATAGCTTCTTTAGTATTGATGTGCTTGCAGCGTTTAAGCATTTTATTGTTGATAGGGCGGACGAAATTGATCCGAAAATATTGGCGAATACAGAAAATGCTTCAGATGATTTTTCTGTTGTGGAGAAAAATCTTGAACTTTTTGCTCTCGCTAGCTTTGAAAATGACGCTGCGGGTATTCCATTTAGAGGTAACTTTGGGCTGCGTTATGTGAGCACTAAGCAGACATCATTGGGTAATATTGTCCCAATTATATCATTTGATCCTTCAGCGGAAACTTCTGTCAGAGGGGCTATCACGCCGACAACTATTGACAATAATTATTCCAAATTTCTTCCTTCCTTTAATGTTGCTTTTGATGTATCAGATGACGTAATTCTCAGGGTTGGAGCAGGTCGTTCTTTAACGCGACCAATAATACAAGATTTAGCTCCCAGTATGACTTCATTTAACTCGCGCACAGGGCAAGTTGCTAAGGGAAATCCAAACCTTTCTCCAATATTGTCTTGGTCGGGAGATGTTAGTATGGAATGGTATTTCGATGATGATGCAATCTTTTCCGTGGGGTTATTCTATAAAAATATAGACTCATTCATTAACCAAATTACAGTTCGTTCAACATTCAAAAACCCTGACGGAAGCTTCGCTCTGGGTTTGGATGGATTGCCGCAGGTATTTGATATCAGTACGCCTCAAAATGAAGCGGGGGCTACTTTGGGAGGTTTTGAAATAAACTTTCAAAACCAATTTGATAGTTTACCTGCTCCATTTGATGGTTTGGGTACAATGATAAATTATACTTATGTTTCGTCAGATGCAGAATTTATAAACCCTGCCAGTGGCGCTGCTTTTGATATACCAGGGCTTTCTCAAAACACTATCAATCTTGGATTGTTTTATGAAAAGGGAGCGTTTAGTGGCCGTGTAAATTATAATTATCGGTCTGACTTTCTTGAACTCGTTTCTGGTTTTGGAGCAGACCCTGAGTTTGTGGCAGCCTATAGTCAAGTCGATTTTAGCACGTCATACAATATACGAGAAAACATGAGTATTTTTGTCGAAGGTCTTAACCTAACGGATAGTATTAATAAAAAATATACTTCTTTTAAGGATAGGTTGCTAAGTGTTTCTCAGACAGGAAGACGTTTTCACTTCGGTGTCAGAGCTAAATTTTAAGCAGTAGGCAGTTTACTTGCTTGAAATGTTTTTCTAATGTTAGGAACGTAAATATTATTTACGTTCCAATACTGCTCCTTAAGCAGACATTAAATATGAAAAATTTTAAAACAATAAAGGGAGAATAAGAATATGAATATGAAGGTTATTTATATATTAATTGTTAGTTTTGTCGTAATGATCATCGCTTATTTTTTCATATTACCTGCTGAAAATATTCAAACAAAAAATGTTCAAACTGAAAACATACAAATTGAAAATATTCAAAGAAAAATTCCATCAATATATGGTGAAACAAATAAATTAGAAAAAGGGCCAATTGTGTCTTTTGGCAGAATAATTCAACTTAAAAAAGAAAATGAGTTATCATACCGTGAAATGCATGCAGATGTATGGCCAGAAATAGTAGCAGCTATTTATGAAGCAAATATCCGTGATTACCAACTTTATATCGCAACTATTGATAATAAAAGATATTTATTTTCACATTTTGAATATCATGGAACAGATATGAAAGCAGATCTTGCAAAACTAGCCGCTAATCCCAAGATGAAAAACGAATGGTTGCCTATTACTGACTCGTATCAAATACGAATGCCTGAAACAGAAGATGGACAACATTGGTTCAAATTAGAATCAATAATGCAATTGAAATGAAGTGAAACCACCTAGGTTTTCTGGAGGTTCTATTTCTATAATAGGGACTGCCGTGAAACTATACGGTGTGCCTTAATGAAGTTGTACCCACTGGGTTTACTTGGCGAAGTATACTGTGGTCTATTTAGAAGGTTACGTTTCTCAATAGTACGCCTAAACTAGGGGCACATCATCATTCTCTTTGTTTTCAATTGTAACAAACAAGGTATCTACAAATCTAGGGACAGATCAGTTCCATGCCCCAGAGACTTGGATATTTCTTTAGCGGCGTCATTTAGGAAAGTTTTTGCTGCTGTCAGGCTCACAGTGTGGGAGCCATCCAGATATTCAAGGAACGGGATGACCAAGGTAGCGGCGATTTTTCCTGAATAGTCAAAAATAGGGTATCCAATATCAGTAACACCCTGTACCTGAGAGCTGGGAATTAGCTCATAGCCTTGACTTGTTACTCTTTCTTTGATTTCCTTTAATTCCTTTTTCTTAAAACGCCTCCTCAGGTTCTTTGGCTGCAGGGCAAGCATACGCTCCTGTTTTTCTTGGCTAGAAAAGCCAAGTAGCAGATGTCCAGAGCATGTGTTCGACAGCGGGATATTCAGACCTAGGCGCAATCCGAAACGTTGACCTGAGGGCGAATTTTGCTGTGCTACGATCAAACCGTGGCCTCCTTGCAAAATAGCAAGATGACAAGATTGTTCTACAGTGGCGCATAATTTTTCCATAATCGGGCTAGCAACAGAGGTAAGACGTTTGACATTGGGATGCCTATGTGCCAGTTCGAAGAGCTTCATTGTAATGGAGTATTTGTCTGAATTCGGATCAAAAGCCAAGTACCCTCGTTCGGCTAAGGCAACGAGCATCCTGAAAATTTCGCCTTTGGATCGCCCCATTTGATCAGCAATTTCTTTTAGAGACATAGCTTCAAATTTGTCTGACATAAGTTCCAGAATATCTAAACCCTTTGTCAGGGCTGGTGCGGCATATTGCTTTTGTTTGGAACTTTTTGTTGTTCTGGTTATGATTTTGTTCATAATTGTATTGTTTCTCTAAAAATGAGTAACCCTAAGTTCTGCATATCGTTAATCAGAAATCATGGTTTCGGAAAAGATGACTCGTATATATTCGTTCTTTTTGAGATACTCCTTAATAACCAAACCGCTCCGAACTTTCCTGAGGCTATTTAATCTAAGTTATGCCGCTTTTGGCACCTTGTCCAGCTCTGCGTAATAATTTTCTCGGTTTTGCTGGTGGTATGAAGCGCTCTGAACAACCGGTTAATTTTGTGTTATTGTTTTAACGAATTTCTTTGGAGGTTTGTTATGGCTTTGCGGGGTTTTGCATCTTTGGATTATGGCCATAAGAAGAAACGAGCGAAGCGGAATATATTCTTGTGTGAAATGGATGCGGTTGTGTATAGGCTCGCATAGATATGTGGACTTGTCCCTGTTTAGTTCCGAGTTGACTACTCATTTAGGTTACCTTGCTTTTAAAGGCAATAGGTGCCAAGGCGTTGCCCAGGTACAGTTCCAGGCATAGTTCCAGGCCGTGATTACCGCTATGGCGCATAATTTCAAGAGGGTAAAGACACTCAGCATCCATGGGTTAACACACCCCAATACTTGAAAAAAAACTGGCACTCTTGACAAATATACCTAAAGCCAAACTTCTAAACCTGCAGATCAGGCAATAAAACACAAACTAACACATTTCCAGATAGAGCCATCATGTAAAAGAGGCTGTAACTGTGTCTAAAGCGGAAAAATGTGTGTATCGTAATAAACTCTTTGTATTTCCGTGTATTTCCGTCCAAAAATAGGTGTATAAAGACTTTGAGCATAAAGGGCAGGGGTATTGCGCCAAAAGGTTGAAAATTTAGAACGATTTTATGTGAGCAAACTTGGACGTGCTGCGCAAGCTATGACAGTGCGCAGATTGCATGCCTTATGGCCACATTTAAATGGTATGGATGTTCTGGGGTATGGGTATGCAATTCCCTATTTGAAGACTTATGAAAACGGGGCGCACCGCATTATTAACGCGATGTCACATAGCCAAGGTGCGGCACGGCATTGCCCAAAGCGTAGCGGCACGCGGCGCGGCAATACCTCTCTTTTGGTCTGCGAACATGAACTCCCTTTTCCGCCAAGCGTATTTGACCGCGTTGTTATTGCGCATGGTCTTGAAGAAACTCCCAATTTTTCAGTACTCTTAGAGGAAATATGGCGGGTATTAAAACCTGAAGGCCGCGTTGTTATTATTGTAGCAAACCGCTCGGGGCTTTGGGCGCGTTCAGATAAAACCCCCTTTGGTGCGGGACGCCCCTTTAGTCGCAAACAGCTCTCTAATGCCCTGAAAAATGCTAAATTCGTACCGTTAGTGCGGGCTGGCACACTTTACTGTCCGCCAATAAATTCTATATGCGAAGGACGCACAGCGCAAGTTTTGGAAAGTTTTGGCGAAACCGTTTGGCCAGGTTTTTCAGGACTAGTGCTTGTAGAAGCAGTCAAGCGCTTGTATGCGGGACGGGGGGTAGGTGATAAGCGCCGTGCCAAACAACAAACATTTACAGGAAGCGGTGTTCTTGGAACACCGCAATCGGGGAAAATAATAAGCAATAGCAATGAGTGATAACGACAAAACACAAGCACAAAAAATGCAAATCCTTCGCGATGAAATTAATCAGGTTGATGGTGCATTGCTTGATTTAATTGCAGAGAGAATGGATTTGGCGCGGGCTGTAAGGCAGGCTAAATCGGGCATTGATGTTTGGTGTCCCTCGCGCGAGGAATCTCATGTGCGCGATCTTGCTAGAAAAGCTGGAGAAACCCCGCCTGATCTCGTATCGCGTATATGGGCTGAACTCACAAGCGCTAGCTTGACGTTGCAAGGGCCAATACAGCTCCATGTGGCGATTAGCGGTGATGCGCTATCCTATTGGCAATTGGTACGCGATCGCTTTGGTGCGTCTATTCCTGTTTTGACCTATCCAACGGCCAGCGCCGCGTTGGCTGCAGCCCATGCGGACGCAGAAGGGGTAGCAGTTCTGCCAGCCCCTGGCGGTATGAATACATGGTGGCTTGCGCTTGGCCCAGATGGGGCAGCGTCTGATATGAGTATATTGTCTGCACTGCCTAGGGTGGGGAAATGGAAATGGCCTCTCGCCGTTGCTGTGTCCAAAGCTGAGCGGGTAAGCTCTGGTAACGATCATACTTTGATTTATGTAAATATTAGCGAGTTAACGCCGTTGCAAACACTAGAACATATTTTTAAAAAGGCTGGTATTGAAGCGATCCCAAGAGCTGAAGTTAATGATCACAAACTCTATAGCATCCCAGATTATATGGAAGAAACAGATACAGCGTACCACATTATAAAGAGCGCATTTAAGCAGGTGAAAATTATTGGGTTACTGCCAAGCCCCATTACTACAGAATGTGATGATAACCATGTCGATTTTTAATAGGGTAACGATCATTGGTTCTGGTTTAATAGGGTCTTCTCTAGCGCGCGCTATTCAAGCGGAAAACGCTGCGGATACACTGATTATTTATGATAACAATGCATCTGTTCGTGATATAGTTTCTTCTTTAAGTATTTGCGATGAAGTCTTTGATAATGTTGAAAAATCTACTCAAAATTCTGACTTGATTATTCTGTGCGTACCACCTTGTAAGATAGCAGATATGGCAAAGGAAGTCACGCCACATTTAATGGACGGTGCTATTCTTACAGATGTAGGTTCTGTCAAGTCTGAAATTGTTGAGACGGTCACGGCCTTAATGCCAAAACATGCAGAATTTATTGGTGGTCACCCGATAGCGGGTACTGAAAAGTCTGGTCCAAAAGCAGGGTTTGCCACTTTGTTTCAAGACCGTTGGTGCATTTTAACACCACAAAATGAACAATCAGAGAACGCGCAAAAACTCAAATTCTTTTGGCAAACCCTTGGTAGCAATGTAGCCTTTATGGATGCAAAACGGCATGACCTGGTGCTAGCGACAACGTCTCACCTACCGCATCTTATAGCCTATGCTCTTGTTGGGACAGCCATTGATATGGAAACAGTGACCAATAATGAAGTTGTAAAATACTCTGCAGCTGGATTTCGAGATTTTACTCGGATTGCCGCATCAGATCCAACCATGTGGCGTGATGTTTTTCTAGGTAATAAAGACGCTGTTCTTGAAGTGCTGGGACGCTATATCACAGACTTAACTGAGCTGAAAAGGGCTGTGCGCCTGGGGGACGGAGACGCACTGATGGTAAAATTTACCAAAACCCGCGATATAAGAAAACGCATTGTCGATGCTGGTCAAGACAGTTCAGAGCCAAATTTTGGCCGCAATCACAGTGACAATTAAGGCAAAGATTAAAACTTACCAAGCGTGATAAACCCGTATTTTAGTTTTCCGTTTTTTAGCCTTAGTTTGATAGATTTTCGGCCTTCATCATCCGTATCAAGTGCGCTAATGACTATGCTGGCTTTACGCGCCATAGCGCTGTCTATCCAGCCTGCACTGGCAATTTTATCAATTAGGCTCGTGACGTTTTTGATACGCATATGAATGATGCCTTCAGGTTTTTGCTCTTTGTAGTCAATGTCGAAATCCCCAACGATATCCACTGCGCCCCATTTTATAAGCCAATGTTCAGATTTAATCCCGCCGCCAGAATTCATCCATTCTATACTGCCTTTTTCCTTAAGCACAAGCCAGTTTTTAACCGCGAGTGTTGTTTCGACGCGCGACAAAACATTGCCCAAAACCAGTTTTGCTTGGGCTATGACATCATCAGAAACCACAACATTTTTTACTTTAACATCAAGGATGCCGCTTGTGCCTTTTACGTTCAAATGCGCTTTTAAATCTTCAAAGGATTGCACGGGAAAACTATCGCTAAGCAGAGAGGTTATATGACTTGGCTCCATGTTAAAATACGCCGTTTTTATTTTCCCCATAATCCCGACGGTTACCTTAATATCCATAGTTGCAGGGGTAATATCAAAGAAATACCGCTCATTTGACTGTGTGCGTATGTCGACCTGCATATTACCGCAGTGGGTTAAATCCCAAGATAAGGGTGTAAGCGTTGCAGAGCCAAGATAGATTTCTCCAGTTTTTATGGACCAGTTTTTACCAAGCTCTGGCTCGTTAGATTTGGGTGCAGTGATTGAAATTTTTTTGCTCTGAGCATCTATTTTAAATGGAAAGCCTTTAACCTTGAGCCCATCATGCTCTATTTCATAATTCTGTGCTTGCATGTTGATGATGGACGTATTCACATTGTTTACGATTTTCGCGCGCAAAAAAAACCAAAACCCGCACAATATGATAAGCCCGATACTGAGTAAGATGAGCAAGCGTTTCACAGAAAACACCGTTTCTTTTGTTTTATATTGGTCATTGTGCATCCGTTGTTTTTTCGAGTTGTTTATTTGATTTTGTACCAATATCGCGTGCAAGACTAACAAGAAGTTTTGCATATTCGCGCAATAATCTTTTGGCATAATCTGTACGACTCCGCCATGATTTCTCGCCAGTGTTTTCCGTTTTGACGGGGTAAGAAATGATGCGCAATCTTTTTTGCGCTGTGGTAATCTCTATTTCGGCGCGCGGCATATGATAATCAGACGTCACCAATATGATTTCTTCATACCCAAGAGCACTTGCCCAATTCGCCGTTTCTCGGCCATTGTCATATGTGTTTTCCGCATTGTAATCTAAATCAACACAGCAGGTTGTTTGCTTGCGGCTAAGGCCAAGTAGGCTTTGTACTTCCTCTTCGGATATGGCTGGGTTAACTCCAGAGACTAAAAGGCGCTCAGCATGTTTGTTTTTTAGCAATAATCCGCCAGCCTGTAAGCGCCCGCCACCTTTGCCTGTTAGGACGACAATGCCGTCCGCTTTGGTTATTATCTGCGGTGGTTTTGATGTTTTTACAACAATTACAAACACAATAAACCCACACATTAGGAGTAAGAGTGCAAAGCCGAGCAAAAAGTTGAAGAGATTGAATAAAGCCCAAGATCTAGATTTTTTCTTCACTGCTTTGCTCATGGGTACATCTCGGCCATGAGAATACGGTTTACGGTCTTCCATGCTGTGAACGCAGAAATTATTGCCATAGCAATAGGGATAAGAAGGGCTAATAGAAAGTCTATTAGTCCGACGCTAATGCCTGGCATGAAATTACGTAGCCCTGGCATAGTGCCAAAAAGGCCCAACACTATAAGCAATAAAAATGCGCCAAGTGTCCCGATAGCACCAGCCTTCAGGCTTGTACGGGCACAGCGCAGGCTGAATATTTTTGCCGTAAAGGCAGGAAGAGCGCCGACTTGCTGTAAGACTTGCATTAAAGTCGTGCGCCCAACGATAGCGGCGCGGGTTGCAAAAACGGCCGCGCCATTGATGGCCAACATAATTAAAATGAAGGCCAATATAGCAATCGTTTGCGCAGCGCGTGCTGTGCGTTTTAAATCTTTGCTCCATTGACTATGGTCATCAATATCGGCCTTAATACCCGCATTTTTTAAAGCGCTGGAAACCTTAATCACATCAAAGTTCTTTTTATACGAAATTTTTATACTTAGTAATATTGGTAGAGGCAGATCATTTGGCAAGACCATGTCGCCAAGCCAAGGTTTTAAAAGACCTTCCGAATAGGATTTGGGCATAATTGAAACGTTGTCAATATTGGATTGAGCCATGATTATGCTACGGGCTTTTTGGGCTGCTTCATTTGTGTCCTTACCCATTATTGGAATGATTTGCACTGTGACCGTACGGGATAAATCATCACCCCAGCTTCCTGCACTCACATAACTTAGTTTTACGGTTAATAAGGTTAGGGTTGCGAGAAATGCCAATATAGCGAGTACCACGAAGAGTGGGCGGTCGGCTAATTTATCATCAGGCAGTAAAGGCTGCGGCGGCGGTGTTTTCACAGATGGATCAGACATCATCACCTCGCTTATGAATAACAGTGCCGCTTTGTAAGTATAAAATATCTGCGCTGTTTGGGATAAGAGCTCTGTCATGTGTCGCGATTATGACGGTCGTGCCTAGACGGTTCATTTCAGAGAACAAACGAATCAACCGGGCACCAATTTCTTTGTCGACATTCCCCGTAGGTTCGTCTGCCACCAAAATTTCAGGTTTCACGATTAGGGCGCGGGCTATGGCTGCACGTTGTTTCTCGCCAGCAGATAATGTTGTTGGAAATGCATTTTGCCGTTTGCCCAAGCCAACCCAGCTTAGCAGTGATAAAATATCTTCATGATAGTCTTCGCGCGAGTTACCAAGTATGCGCAAAGGCAAGGCAACGTTTTCGTAGACGTTAAGATGGTCAATAAGCATAAAATCTTGCAACACAATCCCCATGCGGCGTTTAATTAGCGGTATGGCCATTTTCTCAAGTTGGGACGTGTCTTGGCCAAACAAAGTTATAAGACCACGCGAGGGACGCATATTTAAGTATATCAGTTTTAACAGGCTGGTTTTGCCAGAACCAGATGGGCCTGTGACGAAATTCATCGAGCCTTTTTGCAAGACAAAATTTACATCACTGAGTATCTCTTCCCCCCGCCCATAGCGTAGCCCAATGCGGTCAAATCCAATACTTATGGTGTCTGTAACATCTGGATAATATTGAGGGGCGCTTTGGTTGGTCATAAGGGGTGGACATTTTCCTTCTAAATCTGCACTTTCTTAGCATAAGCGAATCGGAATGCGAACCCTATGATACTTTCTTGCCCTGATTGTGAAACACGTTTTGTTGTTAAAGATGATGCTATTGGCCCTAATGGGCGTACGGTGCGGTGTTCAAAATGCTCTGTGACTTGGTTTGTTGCTGCAGAACCTGACGTATTGGAATTGCAAGACAATCAAACTAATTTTGAAAAAGCCGACACAGAGTTTCATGACCATGCTGATATTTCCGTTCAAGACGCGCCAGATGAATTCTATGAAAAGGGCGGCACTATCAAAGATAATGAATCGGCTAAAGAAATACTCAGGGAGGTATCCCCCGTTATTTCACCAGAGCTTGCACCCCATAATGCCATTCGTGATAAAGCCGAGAAGAAAACAGTCCGCCGCCGCCTTTTTGGAGTAGGGATGATTTGGCTTGTTACTTTGGCTCTTTTGGCAATAGCGGCGTTTCTAGCCTATTTGTTTAGGGCTCAAATCGTCGAAAAACTGCCAGCCTCGCGAGCAATTTACCAGGCTTTTGATATTGAGGCGACTGAGACAGGTCTTAGTCTTTACGAAGTAGAAGGTCGCCATGGGGCAAATGATAGCGTACCCGTTTTTTTTGTGAATGGAAAAATAAAAAATACTGACCATAATAATCGAGATGTTCCGCTTATCAAACTCGCTTTTGTTAATGCCAATGGGGAAGAACTTGCGAGCTGGATTGTTGAGGCCAAGAAAAACTCTTTAAAACCAGGTGAAATTATTGAATTTGTTTCGCAATATCCAAACCCGCCTGTTGACGCAGTAAAGCTAACGCATAGTTTTGTGGGTGAAGGCGGCACCGTAAAAAATATGCCACTTTAGTTTTTTAAAACCTCTCTAATAATCTATCGAGATAATCACGCTCGACTTTGTCACGTTCTTGTTCACCAGAACGTTTTCTCAGTTTTTCTAAGAGATCCCGCGCGCGCTGCCTGTCATCAATTTCTGGTATTTCTATCCCGTCGCCAACGCCTGTTCCATCATTTTCGCGCCCGAAGGGATCATCGCCATCGCCGCCAGTTTGTTGCTTCTTATCATTTTGTTCTTGCAGGCGTTTTGCTTCTTCGGCAAACAGGCCTTCACCAGCTCGGCGCAGGGCCTCAATAGCTTTGGATTGTTCTCGGCTCGCTTGATAGAACTCTTCATTACCAAGCGCGTTTTCACTGCGATTCATAGCGTCTTTTGCGTCTTTTAGGGCATTACGAATTTTGTCATCATTGAGAAGAACAGACAGGTTTTCGTCCCCACCAGTGCTTTTGTTCCCATCAGCGTTTTTATTTCCGCCAGAGCTTTTACCGTTTTCAGTATTTTGCTCTTCGCTTCGATTTCCATCTTGGTCATCGTCACCACCATTTTTGGTATTTTTGGCATTTTTTTCTAGGTTTTCCATAAGCTCGCGCAGTGTGCGTTGCTGCACGGCAAGCTCGCCGCCAGATTTTGGCTGCTGCGCACCGTTTTGGCTATTGCCACTACTTTGTCTATCAGATTTATCTCGGCCAGCGTTTTGAGTTTCATCGCGAAGCTGCCGCTGTTTACCCAGCATATCATTAAGTTCTTCAAGTGCCTTTTTCATTTCCTCACTCATACCACCCTCGCCAAGACCTTTACCGCTTCCGCCGCCGCCTTCGGCGAGCTGTATTTGCATGTTCTTCAAAAGCTCTGCAAGTTTTGCCAGCGCTTTACGTGCTGCAACAGTATCACCCATACGGTTTGCTTCCTCAATAGCATCCAAAAGGGCTTGAATTTGATCTGTGTTAAAATCGGAATCCCCACCGCCTTCATTACCGTCTTTTTTGTCTCTCTTTGCCGCTTCTTTGATAGCCTTCAAAGTCAATTCTTCTATATAGCGATCAACGGCTTTGTTATACCGCTCAAATAAGGTATCGATTTCGCGCTGCGGCGCACGGCGCGCCATTGCATTATTGAGTGCGCGCTCAGCCCGCATCATGTCTTCTTTCGCATCGCCCAAGCGGCCATATTCTGCGCGTATAGCAATGTCCCATAAATCTTCAGGAATGCCGCCAAGCTCTGCTATCTCATCTGCTGTTTGAATGCGCCGATACACATTGCGTAGCCCCATGTATATGGCTGGATCTTCAAAAACACCGACGGGTTTATCTGTTATAACGTCTATGAGAAGCGCTGCACGCCGAATGCTTTTGGGCGCACGCTCTATGGTAAGATCGGGGTGTTCAGTTTCAAACATCGGACGTTTATTTTCGGGAGTAGCTTTTATTTTTGGTAAGGGCTTATAGGGCTGTGTTCCATTGAGTATAAGAACACGCTGTTCGGCGATTGCTTTGGCGAGAGGCTCTACGAAAATTTTATCAGGCACTATAAATTCAAAATCTTTGGAAACGCCTTCCTGCTTTTTGCCGTCAATAGCGACCAAATGTCCGATAACTTCTTTGCCAGCCCATTTATGTTTGGTTAGATCTAAAGATGCGAGTTCTTTCTCAGCATTTCTGACGGTGGAGCCTGGAATAGGGATGGGGGATTGCTCTACGATCATTGGGAGGGGCGTTGGGGCAAATTTCAAATGGTAAGAAAGGTACAGCCACTCAACCCCAAAATCATCGTGGATAGTGTAGCTAAACTCAAGCTTATCTCGTTTGCCAGCTTCAGGTTTATCATCAAATTTTACAATAGGTGGTGTGTCTTTTCCGATTTTCAAATGCCATTTTTTGACCTTGTTGCCGATGCGGTAGCTAGCAGTGCTATCATTGTTAACAATTGCGCGAGCTTCAAAGCTTTTTGGTCCAAGCCGCTTAGGGGTAATGCGTCGTGTTTTTGCCCCTTCGCGCAATATAAGTCGTGGCGCGGTCTTTACGCCGCTAATTCGGGCAACGAATTCAGAGCCTTCAGGTGCGTTCATTCTGTCTATATTTTTGAAATAACTAGGTGGACGGGATGTGTATTGAGGTGGGTCAATCCAGGCCTCAAAACTAGCGGTCTTAAAAGACGTAGCTGAAAGCCATTTTGGAGTTAAACTTGCGCGCAAACGTTCGTAATTATCGCCGCTACCTACCATCAACGCGAGTATAAACAATACGGGAATGATGAACCGAAAATAATAAGGGTCGATCGGGCTAAGGGCAGGGCGTAATTTTGAAAATTTGGCGTTTTCTACCTGCGCTTTTGCTTTTAGAACATGGGAACGCCACGCTAATTTTTCCGTATTACTGGCTGGTGTGTCCGTTAAAACATCAAGTGGCCTGTGGCGAAACCCGTTGTCATGCTCGACCCGCCGCTGGGCTTGTGATTTTGTTGGCATGCGACACTTACGCGTTTTTAAAATACTTTTTGCTAGGAAATAAAGGACTGCTATCAAGGCAATCAGTCGCCAAGGGTCACCAATTCTTTGCCAAACACCAAAACTAGCGCCAATCCAGTAAAGCAGTAAAAACAAAACACCAAGCGCTAGAGTAGGTGCATATATTTCCCAAAACAATTGCAAATGAGCCCAACGTGTCAGGCTGTTAGCACGTTTATTCAAGGTTTTGTCGATGACCGAATTCATATCTTCACTATAGGCCATTAATTGTTCCATAGGGCAAGACTTTCATTAAAAAAGTGCAAAATTATTTTGGGGCTGTGGACACTTAAGATTGGGATTAAGATATGTGTGAGTCTATATAGTCTTGTTTTATAAGAAAACACCGAGAAAAACTTGACATTTTTGGCTTGGCGTATCACTTCCTGATTGAATTGATTTGCGTTTAAAATAGAAAATGGCGCCGTAACAAAAGAGATGACTATGCACGCTTACCGTACTCATAATTGCAGTGAACTTCGCGTTGACCATGTTGGCCAAACCGTCCGACTTTCTGGCTGGGTACACAGAAAACGCGAACATTCCAATGCGCTGTTTATTGATTTGCGTGACCATTATGGTCTTAGCCAAATTGTGGTTTATCCTACAGCTCGTTTTTATGAGGCAGCAAAACGATGTTCATCAGAATCCGTTATTACGGTAACGGGTGAGCTGTTGGCTCGTGATGCTGAGGCGATTAATAAAGAAATTCCTACGGGCGCGGTCGAGTTGCGCGCTGACGAGATGGTGATTGAAAGCCCAGCGGATACGCTTCCATTGCCTGTATTTGGCCAGCAAGATTACTCGGAAGATATCCGTCTAAAATATCGTTATTTAGATTTGCGCCGCGCAACACTGCACAAAAATATCATTTTGCGCGCTCAGGTGATTAATTCACTGCGTAGCCGTATGATTGACCAAGGGTTTACAGAATTTCAAACGCCGATTCTCACGGCAAGCTCACCTGAAGGCGCACGTGATTTTTTGGTGCCCTCGCGCCTTAATCCTGGGAAATTTTATGCTCTACCGCAAGCGCCGCAGCAGTTTAAGCAACTCTTGATGGTAGCGGGATTCGATCGGTATTTTCAAATCGCGCCATGCTTTAGGGACGAAGATGCGCGCGCCGATCGTAGCCCTGGTGAGTTCTATCAACTCGATATTGAAATGAGTTTTGTTACCCAAGACGATGTGTTCAATACCATCGAGCCAGTTATGGCTGGTGTGTTTGAAGAGTTCGCCGATGGCCGCCAAGTGCAAACACCGTTTCCGCGTATTCCTTATAAAGAGAGCATGGAGCGATATGGTTGTGACAAGCCTGATCTGCGTATTCCTTTTGAGCTAACTGATGTGTCTGAGTTCTTCACGGATGAGAGTAAAACGGGCTTTAGTATTTTTGCAAAAATTACAGGCGGCGGCGGCAAGGTGATTGCTATTCCAGCGCCAGGTGCTACATCAAGTCAATCTCGTAAGTTCTTTGATAATATGGATAAATGGGCAAAAAAAGAAATGCAAACACCAGGGCTTGGCTATGCGCGCCTCAAACAATCAGATGGCGGGGGTGTCGATTCACAAGACCCCGTTTTGAGAAATTTTGAACCTGCGCATCTTAAAGCTTTGCTCGAAAAAATGGGTCTTAAAGCGGGCGATGGTGTGTTCTTCTCGGCAGGTAAGAAAGATGATGCTTATAAGCTCGCAGGTGCAGCTCTGAAGAAAATAGCGGCTGATCTGAATATGATTGATGAAAACGTGTTTAAGTTTTGCTGGATTGTCGATTTCCCAATGTATGAGTGGGATGAGGACAATAAAAAAGTTGAGTTCTCTCACAACCCGTTCTCTATGCCGCAAGCCCCAGAAGGTATGAGCGCTATGGATTTCCTTTTAGCCGCAGACAGTGTAGAAAAACAACTCGATATTTTAGCTTACCAATATGATATTGTGTGTAATGGCATAGAGCTTTCCTCTGGCGCGATTAGAAACCACAAGCCAGAAACTATGTATAAAGCTTTCGAGCTTGCAGGCCATGACCAAAAAGTGGTTGATGATAAATTTGCGGGCATGATCAATGCGTTTAAATATGGTGCGCCGCCGCATGGCGGGATTGCGCCAGGAATTGACCGTATCGTTATGCTTCTTGCGGGTGTGGATACTATCCGCGATGTGATTTTGTTTCCTATGAATGGGCAAGCACAAGATTTGATGATGAACGCCCCTGCCGAAGTCGATGCCAAAGCGCTCCGCGAATTGCACTTGCGTTTGGATTTACCTAAAAAGTCGACATAAACTTTATGGTTGGGAAGCGCGCAAGTTTTCCATATGTTTGCGTGATTTCATTAAACGTTTACGGGTCGGGCTACCAAGAGGCAAATCATTAAGGGCGGCATTCAGCTCTCTAATCGCGAGGCCAATTTCACTAGGTGCAGGCGGCATAGTTGAAGGAGCTTTTGAAGGGTTTGTTGCTTCTGCCGAAAATAATTGTATTTCGCTTGGCAGCGCCGTTTTTGCGAGCGTATTATCTGCAAAAATTGGGGGCGATACAGTGACGCATATGGGAAGAACCAAAGTTTCAGATAAGCGGGTGTGCTCATCGCCACAAGCCCCAACAAATTGTCTCTGCTTCAGATTGGCAACATTGGAAAAATCCGTTTGGGTGAAGCGGGCATTTTTAAAAGAAGAATTTGTTAAAATGGCATCGCCAAAATTAACATTTACAAAATTTGCTCCAGAAAAGTCAGCATCTTTGAAGTTGCCGTGATTAAACGTTGTTTGCTCGAAATGCGCACCCAAAAATTGGGTTTCTAACGCATCAACACCATTTAAATTAGCGCCAGTAAAGTCGCTATCGGATAAATCACTAAAGGAAAGGTCCGTTCGGCGTAAATCGGCAAAGGTAAAGTTAGATTTTATTAATTTGGATTTTGTAAGAGTCGCATTGCGTAAAACAGAGTTTTTTAGGATAACATTTTCGCCCTTAACTCTGAGTAAATATGCTTTGTGAAAAGAAGTGCCTGTAAGATTTGAATTGTTAAGCACACTGCCGCTTAAGTTCGTACCTGAAAAGTCACTGCCAGAAAAATTAGAGTTCTCAAGCCGCATACCAAGCATGGCCCGATGAGAGAGATCGCACTTTGAACATGATCCTGAAATACGTACGGATGTACTCACCAGCGTTTGTGAAAAACTTGAAATAGGAGCAAAACCAGCAAAAACACTTACTAATAACAAACTCGCGCCCCAAGATTTTGTGATGTTTTTTATTTTCATAAATTTTATATAACGTGCTTGTTTTTCCAATGCGAGAGGAAAATACATTAAATGATTGTTAGACTTAAGAAAGGAAACTGGTCTTAAGTGACTAAGAACATCCTGTTGTAGAGCCACACGTATCGCATTTTTGGCATGTTCCATTGCGAATTAAAGTGAAATGCCCACATGTCGGGCAAGCATCACCTGTATAGCCTTTAAATCTTGCGGCTTGTACTCCAACATTTTTGGATGGGTACAAGGGTGTAGAAGAGAGATTTGTTGCGGTATTGGCTTTAACTTCTGTGCGGTCAAGTATTTCGGCTTCCGCTTCGTTTTTGTCTTCGACATTTTTAGCGCTGTCATCATTTTTAATTTCTTCTTTTTTAGCACGATTAAAATGGACAATATTGTCGTCATATGTACGTAAAAAACCTTTTGAATAGGGAATTGGTTCCGGTGTGTCAGAGAGGTATTTTGGTTTTCTACGTTCATTTTCCCCGCTGCCAAGTGAATCGGGCGTTGCAGTTGTCGTATCTGCATGGGCAAGATCATCCCAGCCTAGATAAGAAATACCGAGCTCGCGGAATAAATAGTCCAATATAGAATTGGCGAATTTTATGGAGTCATTCCCTGTTACAAGACCTGATGGCTCAAAGCGGGTAAAGACAAAAGCCTCGACAAATTCTTCGAGTGGTACACCATATTGCAAGCCGATTGAAATGGCGATAGCAAAATTGTTCATAACTGAACGAAAAGCCGCACCTTCTTTATGCATATCAATGAATATTTCTCCCAAAGATCCATCTTCAAACTCACCTGTGTGCAGATAGACTTTGTGTCCGCCAACAGTTGATTTTTGGATATAACCTGTGCGCCTGTCAGGCAGGCGGTGACGTTCTATTGGTCTTTCAACGATACGTTCAACAATTTTTTCAACAATTTTTTCAGCGCCAACGGTGGCTCGGCGTGCTTGATTTTCCTCTTGTGTTTCATCAAGGGCATCCATGGCGTCGTCATCAAATACTGCCGTATTCAAAGGTTGAGATAATTTAGATCCGTCACGGTACAAAGCAACCGCTTTTAGGCCAAACCTCCAGGCAGATTTATACACGTCAGCGCATTCATCAATAGTTGTACTGGCTGGCATATTGACGGTTTTAGAGATAGCGCCAGAGATAAAGGGCTGAACGGCAGCCATCATCTGAATGTGCGCATCAACGCTTAAAAACCGCGTGCCAATACGCCCACATGTTGAAGCACAATCAAAAACACTCAGGTGCTCTTGGGAAAGATGCGGTGCGCCTTCAAGTGTCATTGCGCCAGTGCAATAAATATTGGCAGCTTCTATATCTTCAGGAGAGTATCCCAAAACAGGGAGCAAGTCAGAACCAAATTTATCCAGCTGTTTGTCAGATAAACCCAATATGTCTTTACAATATTCATCTGTTAAGGCCCAACGGTTAAAAGCAAAACGGATATCAAAAGCGTCTTTGACAGTCTCTTCAATCACCGCAAGTCGTGCATCATCAAAACCTTTGGCGCGCAGGCTCTCAAGCGAGATACTTGGTGAGTTTTGCAGGGAAGCGGTTCCAAGAACGTAGGTTCTAATCTCACTAATTTGGCGTTTGTTATAGCCAAGGGCTTTAAGGGCAGATGGAACGGCGCGGTTGATGATTTTAAAATGCCCGCCGCCACCGAGTTTTTTAAACTTAACCAAAGCAAAGTCTGGTTCAATTCCCGTTGTATCACAGTCCATAAGCAGGCCGATTGTCCCAGTTGGTGCAATGACGCTGACTTGCGCGTTTCTAAATCCGTGCTTACTTCCAGATTTTTCGCATATTTGCCAAAGCCTAGCCGCACGCTCCGCCATGCCTGGGAATGGGCATTCTGTGCGGTTAAGCGGCCTTGGCGCTATTTTTAGATCGTCAAAGGCGATGCGCCCTTCGGCGGCGCGGCGATGGTTTTTGATCACGTGCTGCATAGATTTTGCATTTTTTTCATAACCCGAGAACGCGCCCATAATTTTTGCCATGTCCGATGATGTTTGATAAGCGGTTGCAGACAAGAGCGCGGCCGCGCTTGCAGCGACTGCGCGGCCCTCTATGCTGTCATAAGCAATACCGCTAGACATAAGCAGTCCGCCAATATTAGTATAACCAAGCCCTAGCGTACGGTATTCATAAGATTTCTTTGCAATGGTTTTGGATGGGAACTGTGCCATGGCGACTGAAATTTCCAAAGTGATTGTCCAAAGTCGGGCTACATGTTCATAGGCTGGGATGTCAAATTTCTTGTCTTCTCTACTAAATTTTATAAGATTAATAGAGGCTAAATTACAGGCTGTATCATCCAAAAACATATATTCTGAACAAGGATTTGATCCACGTATTTCACCAGATTCCTTGCACGTATGCCAATCATTAATGGTGTCATGGAACTGAATGCCAGGGTCAGCACTGCTCCATGATGCGCGGGAAATTTGGTGCCAAAGGTCACGAGCACGCACGGATTTAGCGACAGCGCCATCTGTACGGCGAATAAGATTCCAGTGTTCATCAGCGTCAACGGCCTCTAAAAACGCGTCTGTAATGCGTACCGAATTATTAGCGTTTTGCCCTGAGACAGTGCGATAAGCTTCGCTGTCCCAATCCGCATCGAGTACAGGGACTTCGATTTCCTCAATGCCTTGGCGCGCAAGATGCAGGACGCGCGTAATAGCGCCGTCGGGCACGCCAGCGCGCCGAGCAGATTTTATTTCGCGTTTTAGCGCCATATTAATCCGTGCGTCAAAGCATTCATCTTCGCTACCAGAACAGTTTATGCAGGCGTTCAAAATTGCATTAAGGTGTTTTTCAAGTGTTTTAGAGCCAGTGACAAGGGCTGCGACTTTCATTTCCTCGCGAGATTTCCAACTGATAAATTCTTCCACGTCTGGATGGTCAATATCGATAATAACCATTTTTGCAGCGCGCCTTGTTGTGCCGCCTGATTTTATTGCGCCTGCGGACGCGTCGCCAACTTTAAGAAAGCTTAGAAGTCCTGATGAAGTACCGCCGCCAGATAAGGTCTCTCCAGTGCCGCGAATAGAGGAAAAATTTGACCCAGTGCCAGAGCCGTATTTAAACAGGCGTGCTTCGCGGGTCCATAAATCCATTATGCCGCCTTCTGCAACCAACTCGTCTTTAACAGATTGAATGAAGCAGGCGTGTGGTTGTGGGTGTTCATAGGCGTTTTCTGATTTGTGTAGTTTTCCCGTTTTATAGTCACAAAAATAGTGCCCTTGGCTTTGACCCGTAAGGCCATAGGCCCAATGCAGACCTGTATTAAACCATTGCGGGGAATTGGGCGCCGCGATTTGCTTGGCCAGCATAAATCGCATTTCGTCATGATAGGTGTTGGCATCGGTTTCATTGTCAAAATAGCCGCCTTTCCAGCCCCAATAGGCCCAGCAGCCTGCAAGGCGGTCAAACACGGCGCATGCATCTGTTTCGCCGATTAAACGTTCGTTTGGTTTTAACTTTTTTAATTCAGACTTATCAGCTTCATGCCGCCATAAAAATTCGGGAACGTCATCTTCAGGAACAAGTTTAAGCGCTATAGGAATGCCTGCCTTGCGGAAATATTTTTGTGCTAAAATATCACAGGCCATTTGCGACCAGTCAGCCGGAGCCCTGAATTCGCCAGCATTTGCAATGACTTTTCCGCCCAAATCCCGTATTTCGCTGGATACAGTTGTGAATTCTATACCTGCATAGGGGCCTTGCTTTTCAGTCGTATAATGGCGGTTTATCTGCATATTTATCCTAAAGAAGTGAGTCTCTCACAAAGTAGGCCTAAAGGCGAGGCAGAGCAAGCAACGCAGTGCTTATTTTTTAGCAAGCGGCAAGATTTTACCTGCTGAGCGCCAATTTTTTGCTATCGTTGTTACGCCAAGATGTTTTTCAAGCCCTGCACCGAGTTTTGATTTCTAAATACCGTCTGGAAGATACAACTAGGCGGCATCATTGGTAATTGTAAACACCATACGCGCCATATTGCCGCCATGATAGGAGGTATTATGTTGAAAAATGGCTGGACATTATACAGGTTCAAGGCATTATAGACGCAAATTGAAATAGGCGCAAATCGAAGGTAAGGTTTTTCATGTTGAAATTTATCAAAAGGTTGTTTGCGTGGTGGGATGGCGCTACGCTTGGGACATTCTTAGCGATTTGGCGGCGCGCTGAATTTGTCTACGAAGACGAGTTTGGTAATAAATATTATGAAGAAAAGAAGCTAACCTATGATGGGCGCAAACGCCGCTTTGTCACCTATAAAGGGTTTGCAGACGCTTCGCGGGTTCCGCCTGAATGGCATGGTTGGCTACACCATATGTATGATCAACGTCCCAATGAAGAGCCGTTAGAGAAGCAAGGTTATGAAATAGAATACCAACCTAATCTTACTGGCACTGTTTATGCTTATCATCCAAAAGGTAGTCTTTATCACGGCGGGAAACGCAGTAAAATAGCCAGCGACTATGAAGCTTGGTCACCTGATGCGTAAGTTTCTTTCTTTATGTGCATTTGGTTTATGTTTTTTGACCACGAATGCAATTGCCAGCAATCTTATTGGCGATAAGGTCGTTTTGCGCGCGCTTGATAAAGTCACTGCGACGACCGAAGATTATACGGTGAAGGTTGGCGAGCACTTAAAATATGGATCGCTTGATATTGCTATCCAGCATTGCGAAAAACGCCCGCC
The DNA here is from genome assembly GCA_965224735.1 of Robiginitomaculum sp. Lineage (GTDB taxonomy): Bacteria > Pseudomonadota > Alphaproteobacteria > Caulobacterales > Maricaulaceae > Robiginitomaculum_A. Next base: position 1,443,957 of record OZ245059.1, read on the forward strand.
AGAAGAAATCCCTGAAACTTACGCTTTTTTGCAAATTTTTGATGCGCGTACAAATGGTGAAGGTGAAAAGGCTGAAGAAGTCAAGCTATTTTCTGGTTGGATGCTAGCCTCTAGCCCTGCGCTTTCGTCCCTCGATCATCCCATCTATGATATCTGGGTGCTTGATTGTCATGTGCCGCCTCGCGAAAATGCAGATGATGGTTTGACTAAGCTTCGGAAATCAAGATCACAATAGTTCTTTGGGTAGAAACTCGCTTTGGCTTTTAAGGCTATGTCTAAGTGTTTGTGATAATCAGTGCGGCTAATTTCGATTGCGCCTAAACTTCGCAAGTGATTCGTTACAAATTGTGTGTCGAGTAAGGTATATCCACCTGCATTAAGCCGCGCGATTAAATGCACAAGGGCGACTTTGGAGGCATTGCTTGTTTTTGAGAACATGCTTTCACCAAAAAAACCACCTGCGAGGTTGACGCCATAGAGGCCGCCAACGAGCGCGCCATCTTGCCAACATTCTACGCTATGTGCGAAGCCCAAATCATAAATTTCTTCGTAAAGATTAAGGATGGTTTTGTTTATCCATGTGTCAGGGTGTCCTGGGCGCGGGGCAGCACAAGCGCGCACAACATCCATAAAGACCGTGTCTGTTTTAATTTCAAACCGTCCAGAACGCACTGTTTTTGCAAGCGATTTTCTAATGATTAGGCCATCAAGCGGGAGTATGCCGCGCTCATCGGGATCAACGATAAATATGGCGTCGTTTTCCCGCGTTTCTGCCATCGGGAAAACGCCATGGGCGTAACACTCTAAGAGTTGCTCTGGCCCAAAGGGAGGCATTTCAAACTGGGGGAGGTCATTATCGCGGGACATTTATTTAGGCATTAGTCCTTATATTGCTCAGCCATCCACCGCTCAAGCCAGTGTATATCATATTCGCCATTGAGAAAATCTTGTGAGTTTAGCAAATCTTCAAAGAGCGGAATGGTTGTATCTATACCCGTTATGACCATTTCGCCAAGGGCGCATCTAAGGCGGGCGAGGGCGCCTTCGCGTGTCTTCCCGTGTACAATAAGTTTTCCGATCAAGCTGTCATAGTGAGGCGGGATTGAATATCCTGCATAAAGCGCGCTGTCCAACCGTACATTGAGACCGCCAGGTGCATGAAATTCCGTAACCTTCCCCGGAGATGGAATAAAGGTTCTTGGGTTTTCTGCGTTGATGCGGCATTCAATAGAATGCCCAGAAAAAACAATATCTTCCTGCTTGAAGCTAAGGTATTGACCTGCCGCAATGCGAATTTGCTCGCGCACGAGATCAATATCGGTAATCATCTCGGTAACAGGATGCTCGACCTGCAAGCGTGTGTTCATTTCTATAAAGAAAAATTCGCCGTTTTCATATAAAAACTCAATCGTTCCAACGCCTCGATATCCTATTTTAGCAATAGCTTTACGAACGACTTCGCCTATTTCATCGCGCTGACTTGCAGTGAGTGCAGGTGAGGGGGCTTCTTCGAGAATTTTTTGGTTGCGCCTTTGCAAGGAACAATCGCGCTCGCCAAGATGTACAACATTGCCATGAGTATCCGCGATAATTTGTATTTCTATATGGCGCGGAAGTTCCAAATAGCGTTCCAGATAAACTGAGCCATCACCAAATGCGCTAAGAGCCTCTTGGCGCGCGGCGCTAAGGGCTTCTTCTAACTCATCAGCGGTACGCGCAAGGCGCATACCACGACCGCCCCCACCTGCGGCGGCTTTGACGAGTAATGGAAAACCCACTGATTTTGCAACTTTTTTAGCATCAGCATAAGTGCCAACACCACCATCCGAACCTGGAACAACAGGGATACCTGCATTGGCAACAGCTTCTTTTGCTGCAATTTTATCCCCCATAAGCTTTATGTGTGCCGCCGTTGGGCCTATGAAAATCATATCATGAGCTTCGACGATATCAGCAAAGCGAGCATTTTCTGATAAAAACCCATAACCAGGGTGCACGGCGTCTGCATTGGTTATCTCGCACGCAGATATAATTGCAGGAATATTAAGATAACTATCTGTGGCAGAGGCTGGGCCAATGCACACGCTTTCATCAGCGAGGCGTACATGCATAGCATCTTTGTCTGCGGTTGAGTGCACAGCAACAGTGGCAATACCCATTTCCTTACAGGCACGGTGAATGCGAAGTGCGATTTCACCGCGATTGGCTATCAAGACTTTTGTAATCATGGTCTATCCAATAATTAGAAGGGCTTCACCAAATTCGACGGGCTGTCCGTCTTCAACAAGGATTTTTTTGACCATGCCAGCTTTCGGCGCTTTGATCGGATTAAAGGTCTTCATAGCTTCGACAAGCATGACCGTGTCGTCTGCTTTGACGCTATCGCCAACACTGACGAAGGCATTGTCATCAGGGCTTGGGCGTGAATACGCAGTGCCAACCATGGGCGATGTTACAGCACCAGGATCAGATGTTGGTTCTGCACTTTCGGTCTTTGAAGCAGAGGTGGCTACTGGTGCGGCAGATGTTGCCATAACGACAGGTGCGGCGGCATGGCCCAGTGTGCGGGCAACGCGCAGACGCAAAGTGCCTTTTTCCATTTCAATTTCAGAAAGGCCTGTATCATTTAAAATTTCAGCAAGTTCGCGAACAAGATCGGTTTCGGTTTTATTGGTCTTTTGGGGTGTTTTAGGTTTTTGCGCCATGGTTTATTATTTCCCTGTTTTTAGTCTTATGGTATTTATTTTTAAAATTTGGCGATAACTGCTTTTATTCCCAAAAGGTATGAATTCACACCAAATCCGCTAATACTCCCTGTTACAGCTGGTGCGATATAGGATGTTTGGCGAAAGGATTCGCGCGCCGCAGGTTGGGAGATATGTATCTCAATGCTCGGAATGGTCAAGGTCTTTAATGCGTCATATATCGCGATGGATGTATGGGTATAGGCGGCGGCATTTATCAAAATTGCGTAGCCGCGCGCGCCTGCCTCTTGTATGTAATCAACAAGTTCGCCTTCAATATTTGTTTGGCGAAATTCTAATTTGTACCCTTGCTCTTTACAAGACCTTGCACACAGTTTCTCTATATCTGTTAAAGTTGCTTTCCCGTAAATATCTGGCTGCCGCTGTCCTAAGAGGTTGAGATTTGGCCCATTTAGAATATATATGGGTTTAGGCATAGGGATCCTTACGAGTCTACGAAGAATCAAACTTAACAAAGCCAAGAGCAAACGGAAAGTCTTTATTGATTATGAGTTTAACAATTTTGATTAATGGCGAAATACATGCGGGTATACCAGTAGGGATAAGTGTTGGAGGGTTGCTCTCGCATTTAAAATTACCAAGCACAAAAATAGCAGTTGAACGCAATCAGGCAATCGTGTCTAAGTCTGCTTACGAAACGACGAATATTGAGCATGGCGATATATTTGAGATCATCCATTTTATCGGAGGCGGGTAATGCCCAAAAATGTATTGAAAATTGCAGGGCAAGAATTTTCCTCTCGCCTAATAATAGGGACTGGAAAGTATAAAGACTATGCCCAAAACGCAGCCGCGTTGGCGGCTTCAGGCGCTGAAATTGTCACTGTTGCCGTTCGCCGCGTAAATATCAGCAGTCCGAACGAACCTATGCTTGTGGATTTTATTGACCCCAAGAAAACGACGTATTTGCCCAATACTGCGGGCTGTTTTACGGGCGAAGATGCTGTGCGTACGCTCAGGTTAGCGCGTGAAGCTGGCGGCTGGGATTTGGTTAAACTGGAAGTGCTCTCAGACCCTAAACATTTATACCCCGATATGGAAGAAACCATGCGGGCTGCCAAAATGCTGATTGATGACGGGTTTAAAGTCATGGTGTATACATCTGATGATCCCGTTTTTGCGCGAAAACTTGAAGATATGGGCTGCGTTGCTATCATGCCGCTCGGCGCCCCGATTGGCTCGGGGCTTGGAATACAAAACAAAGTCAATATCTGCCTAATTGTTGAGCAATCGAGTGTTCCTGTGATTGTCGATGCGGGAGTTGGCACTGCCTCAGAGGCAACGGTGGCTATGGAGCTAGGGGTTGACGCTGTAATAATCAATACGGCTATCGCAGAAGCCAAAGACCCGGTTCGTATGGCAAAGGCTATGAAACATGCAATTATCGCAGGCCGGGAAGCTTACCTTGCTGGACGTATGCCGCGTAAACGCTATGCAGACCCAAGCTCGCCGCTAGCTGGGTTGATTTAAAGGTATATATACAGCCGGGGAGGCCACAGCATAACACGGTATTTCAGCAACACATTTCAGCAACACAGGGATTAATTTTGTGAGTTTTGTACATTTTAAGGGGCGGTGGTTGGTTTTTGTTGATGTTTTCGGCTTTGTTTGTCGTTTGCCTCGTTCATTTACCTTATTGTGAATTAAGTCTAGTTTACGCCAGTCCAAGACAACTTAGGCGGCGTCCAGTCAGCGCAGAGTGGGATGTTCAAGGTCGGTCTGGGCAATAAAAGTTAGGCTTGGGCCGTGAATAATTTTTGCATCCCCAAACATAACAAAATTACCAAAAAAAAGAATCCCTAACTTACGCAGAGGTTTCATGAGTTTAATCAGTGCCCAATTATTGGGGAGCGCCTTAGTGTTTTCAAAAACTTTGGAGAACGAAGTGTAGACGAAGGAGGTAGTTCTTTATGCCATTTTGCTTGACAATACACTACGAGCCAACGTATTAAATATGCAATAGCGTTTTATATATAGTTTATAAAGGTGAGTTAGGTACATTAATGCGGCGTGAAATTGTTTCAAGGACATTGGGAAAAACGGATGTTGAGCTTTCTGCGCTAGGCTTCGGTGCGGCGTCATTGGGCAATTTATATCAGGCCATTTCTAACAATCAGGCTCGTGAGACGCTTCAGGCGGCAGTTGATTGTGGCCTGACTTATATTGATACTGCCCCCTTTTACGGTTATGGTTTGAGCGAGAGACGTGTTGGAGATTTCCTTCGTAGCCAGGGTCAGGATAGTTTTGTTCTGTCGACTAAAGTTGGCCGTTTTCTCAAACCAGATGTAACAGCTGATACCAACCGAATTCGCGATGGTTTTGCCTCTCCCATGCCCTTCCGACCTGAATATGATTATTCCTATGATGGTATAATGCGATCTTACGAGGATAGTTTGCAACGACTGGGTCTTGGGCGCATTGACATTCTTCTTGTGCATGACATTGGTGTTCAGACTCATGGAGCGGATAATGGCCGTCATTTCCAGGATTTGGAGATGGGCGGATATCGCGCACTAGATGAGTTGAGAAAATCTGGGGCCGTCGGAGCCATCGGGCTTGGGGTAAATGAATGGGAAATATGTGAACAAGCCATGGAAATTGGCCAATTCGACTGTTTTTTGTTAGCAGGGCGCTATACTTTGTTGGAGCAAGAGCCGTTTGAAAGTTTTTTTCCTAAATGCAAAGCGCATGGCGCGTCTATCATCGTGGGTGGGGCGTATAATTCGGGAATTTTGGCTACAGGCACCAAAAGTGGCAACGTGATGCACTATAATTATGAACCAGCCACAACAGAAATTATTTCGCGGGTTCAGTGCATTGAAAGAGTTTGTGAAACTTATAACGTGACGCTGGCAGCGGCGGCTTTGCAGTTCCCGCTGGCGCATGAGATAGTTGCTAGCGTGATACCAGGCCTAGGTAAGGTCAAAAGAGTTGAGCAAACTATCGCTCTTTATCACGAAGATATCCCTGTTGAATTCTGGCAAACATTGAAAGACGAGGGGATTTTGCCGCAAAATGTCCCTGTCCCTACGGGGCGAAGATGATGGCTAGTTCCCCACGGGGCCGTATCGATAGTCATCACCATTTATGGTCGTTGGCACGGGGTGATTATGGTTGGCTAACTCCGGAGCTTGATGTTTTATTTCAGGATTTTTTGCCAATAGATTTAGATCGCTTAATAAAAAAAACAGCAGTTAAACGAACTGTTCTTGTGCAAGCGGCTCCGACGGTGGCTGAAACGCGTTATCTTTTATCTCTGGCGGAGGAGAGCTCTTCTATCGCTGCGGTTGTCGGCTGGGTAGATATGGAAGCTTCAGAGGCAGAATATCAAATTTGTAATTTATCCTGTCATGCTAAATTCAGGGGCATTCGCCCCATGATGCAGGACATTCCTGAACCTGATTGGATATTGAAGCCAGAACTTGATCCTGCTTTTCGGGCGTTGGAGCGTCTGGATTTAAGTTTTGATGCCCTTATTAGAACCATACATATCAGGAATTTGCAGGAAATTTCCCGACGTTATCCAGCATTACGGATTGTTATTAATCATGCCGCCAAGCCCAATATTGCAGGTGGGGCCTTTCCAGATTGGGCCGAAGCTATGAAGAAAATATCAGAATCCGCCAATATTTATTGCAAAATATCTGGATTGTTAACGGAAGCAGAACCTCGCGCTGCGGCTCAGAGCTTAAAGCCGTGGGTAGATCATCTGATAGAATGTTTTGGAGCTGAACGTTTGATGTGGGGCAGTGACTGGCCCGTATTGAATTTGGTTAGTAATTACAAGCACTGGGCGGAAATGTCTGATGTGCTTTTTGCAGAATTAGCCAAAGCCGAACAGAATTTTATTTACGGAGAAACGGCTCGTGCCTTTTATAAAATCTAAAAATAATGGAGTCAAATTTATCCTGCTTCATTCAAAAGATAATGTGCTAATTTGTAGCGCGGCGTCCCGTAAAGGGGATATCGTCAATATTGACGGCGATGACGTTATGTTATTATGTGATATGACCATGGGGCATAAAATTGCCCGCCATGCGCTTGGTAAAGCATGCATCATCATAAAATCCGGCGCGCCTATTGGTAGTTTGATTTGCACTGTTGTGCCAGGAGAGCATATTCATCTTCATAATATGAAAAGTGATTATATTCCCAGTCATACCCGCAAAGCATCAGGAGGAAATACCAGTGAGTAATATGATAAATGGTTTCCAAAGACAGGATGGCCGCATAGGGATTCGCAATGAAATACTTGTAATTTATCTTGTGGAATGTGCCCATCATGTTGCGCGGCGCATCGTTGATGAGTGTGACCATGGTAAAGCGCAGTTAATTGGGTTCCCAGGATGTTACCCTAATGACTATGCACTGAAGATCATGAAATCCCTGTCTACGCATCCGAATGTGGCCGGAGCGTTGCTGATATCGTTGGGTTGCGAAAGTTTTAATCGTGAGGAATTAGCCAAGGCAATAATTGATAGTGGTCGTTCGGTAGAAACGCTGGTTATACAAGAACATGGCGGAACGGTAAAAACCATTAATTTAGGCATTGAGGCCGTAGAAAGATTGCGGGTAGAGGCTGACAAAGCGCCGCGCGCTGCAATGGCGGTAAGTGATTTGATAGTTGGGACTATTTGCGGGGGGTCTGATGGGACAAGTGGCATTACAGCAAATCCTGCAGTCGGTCGGTGTTTTGATCATCTAGTTGAACAAGGAGCGATCTGTATATTTGAAGAAACTGGTGAGCTTGTCGGGTGCGAACAGTTTATGGCAAGTCGTGCCGTAACACCAGAACTGGGAAAGCTGATTGAGGCTTCGGTGAATAAAGCAGCTGCTTATTATACGATTATGGGGTATGGTAGTTTTGCGCCTGGTAATGCCGAAGGAGGGCTGACAACACAAGAGGAGAAATCAATCGGAGCCTATTCTAAATCTGGTAATTCTCCCATATCTGGGTTGTTAAAACCGGGTGAGCGCCCCTCTAACCCAGGGCTTTATTTACTTGATGTGGTGCCAGATGGAGAACCGCGTTTTGGGTTCCCCAATATTTCAGATAATGCGGAAATAGTAGAATTGATTGCCTGTGGTGCTCATCTGATTTTATTTACCACAGGCAGGGGATCCGTTGTAGGATCTGCTATTTCGCCAGTTATCAAGATATGTGCGAACCCTGATACCTACGCGCGCCTCTCGGATGATATGGATATCAATGCGGGCATTATCTTAGAGGGTATGGTGACGGTTGATGACATTGGAGAAGAAATTTTTCAACAGGTCATAGACGTTGCTTCTGGTGAGGAAACCGTATCAGAGGCATTGGGTCATCAGGAATTCATTCTAACCTATAAAAGTTTTGAGCCCTCAGGGCCATCCTGTATGCCCAACAGGTAAAACAACGGAAAGGAGCATAAGATGAGTCGGAGATTGGAAGAAAAAAATATTCTGATTAGTATTATTGTGTATGATATTGGCGGAGTGACTACCAAGCAGTTTGTGCAAGAAAGAGCAGTTTGTCACTATGAGACCAGCCCGTGTCGTTGTTGGTGTTTGGCCTAATGTCTGAGGGAAAACGCATTTGTTATGCGCTGGATCTGGTTGATGACCCAGCCATGATTCAGACTTACGAAAACTATCATAAACTGGGCAATGTATGGCCAGAAATTATTGAGAGTATTCGCGCATCTGGAATTGAAAATATGGAGATTTACCGGGCCCAGAACCGCCTATTTATGATCATGACAGTATCAGAAAAATTTGATAAAAACAGCAAGGTGCGTCTCGATATCCAGAGTTCAAAGGTACAGGAATGGGAAGACCTTATGTCACGGTTCCAGATACCGTTACCAGGTATGCCAGAGGGTGAAAAATGGCTTGAGATGATCCGTATATTTAATTCGCATGATGAAATTAATTAATAATTTGCCTACTGAAAACAGTGTGAATCATGCATAGGATTCATGAAGGCAGTGATAGAAAAGTGAGATTGATATGACTAATGTAAATATTACAAAGACGAATAAGCAAGCAGCCCGTCCAGAGCGCCCTCGTTTGTTGGGCAAAGGACTTTTGGTACCCTTTATTTTGGTGACGTCTTTGTTTGCTCTTTGGGGGTTTGCAAATGATGTCACTAATCCGCTTGTTAAGGCTTTTCAACAAATCTTTCTGATTTCCAATACCCAAAGTGCATTGGTACAGTTTTCTTTTTACTTCGGTTATTTTACCATGGCTTTACCAGCTGCAATTTTCATACAAAAATTCAGCTATAAAGCGGGTATTCTTATAGGCCTTGGACTTTACGCTTCAGGGGCGTTGCTGGCAATTCCTGCGAGTTTATTAATGAATTTTTGGATTTTTATTCTGGCTTTTTATGTGCTGACTTTTGGATTGGCTTTTCTTGAGACCACGGCAAACCCCTATATACTGTCGATGGGACCAGAGGAAACAGCCACTCGTCGACTGAATATGGCGCAGGCATTTAACCCGATTGGCTCGCTTACTGGTATGTTCATTGCCAGTAATTATATCCTGTCCAAATTGCAAGTCGCACAGTTTGAAAATACTGCTGCAATCGAAGCTTTTGCTGCCAGTAACCCGGCGGCTCATGAGGTTATGCAGGCCGCAGATCTAATTACTGTTCGAGGCCCTTATATTGCTATCGCCGGAGTTGTTCTTGCCGTGTTGTTGGTTTTTGTTTTTACTAAAATGCCCAATAGGGGAGGGGCTGCTGATAATTCTGGCCTTCGCGACACTTTCCGGCGCTTGCTCTCTAACAAAAATTACCGCAATGGTGTGGTTGCACAGGCATTTTATGTGGGTGCGCAGATAATGTGTTGGACCTATATTATTCATTACGGCGTTGATGTTGTTGGTCTCACTGCAGCAAAAGCTCAAAATTACAATATCATAGCGATGGTGCTTTTCCTTTGTAGCCGGTTTATATGTACATTCCTGATGGGGTTCACTAATCCTGGAAAACTTTTGATGTATTTGGCATTGGCAGCGATGCCACTAACACTTGGTGCCATTTTTCTGGATGGTTATGCTGGACTTTATAGCTTGATCGGAATTTCAGCCTGTATGTCGTTGATGTTCCCGACTATATATGGCATTGCACTTAATGGTTTAGGAAGTGATACCAAAATCGCCTCGGCTGGACTCGTTATGGCTATTGTGGGCGGTGCAATTATGCCACTTTTACAGGGCGCGATGATAGATTTGGGACCAATTCTAGGAAACATTAATGAGGTAAAGACAAGTTTCTTCTTGCCTTTTTTATGTTTTATCGTAATTGCCAATTATGGTTATAGAAGTGGGAATCGTTTGGTGAACTAAACTGTAATGTGTTCAACGTCAGCGCTTGTGGTATAATGAATATTGCTTACTTTGATTATGTTTTATCGCAGTTTTTAATATGACTTATCCCTTAAAATTCAGGTAGCATGTGTTATCGGTACGTAAACGTTCATAGAAAAAATCGACATAGTAGGCTCAGCGGCAACATGTGTGGATGCTCCCTGTGATGCAAGTCGTTTTTTAACAATATTGAACAAGTGATCAGGTGCTAACATGTGTCCGGCCTCTAATTAATGCAGCACATGTCTGCGGACCCGTATGGAGATCGCGAGATCCAGCTCCCAGATACAACTCCGCGAGCTATCATTTGATGCTCTGTTGCCACTTCGGGTTCTGCCTGATCTGATCTGCTAGAGCGTTCCCTGATTAAGTAGATTCACTTTATGGGTTCTCTTTTGGTTTAAAATGCGATTCACCATGTTTGGAGGTGTATCATGAGTAAAACGATTTCCATTGATCTTCGTCGCCGAGTTGCGGCATTTGTTGATGACGGGCATTCTTGCCGTGCGGCAGCAAGGCAACAGGTTCTATTAAACCAGCACAACAAGGGCGAGCACCTGGGAGTGGGAAACTTGCGCCCTTCCGCAGATATTTATTAGGCCTCGTCACAGCGGAGCCTGATATAACCTTGTCTGAACTCTGAACTCTGAACTCTGTGGTCGACTGGAGGCAGAGCACGGGGTAAAACTTACACTGGATCACTGTCTACCCTGTTGAGGCAAGCTGGGCTCAGCTATAAAAAAACTCTGCTCGCTACTGAGCGGGACAGACCAGAAGTTCAGCGCAAACGCCGGGCATGGCATAAGTGCCAGAACCTGATGCGGATGGAGCCTTCTCGCCTAGTTTTCATTGATGAAACCAGCACGAATACCAAGATGACGCGCATGTATGGAAGGGCGCCCAAAGGCGAACGATCGGTCTCTGATACGCCTTTCGGACACTGGCATACGCAGACGTTCATCGCGGGTTTGCGCAGTGACAGTCTTACAGCGCCTTGGGTTTTGGACGGGCCTATGAACCGTGACGCTTTTGATTGTTATATAAAAACCCAATTAGCTCCAACTCTAAGCAAAAGTGATATCGTGATTTTGGATAATCTATCCAGCCACAAAAGCGAACGCGCTAAACCAGCTTTACGCGAACGCGGCGCATGGTTCTTGTTCCTACCGCCTTACAGCCCCGATCTCAATCCAATTGAAATGGCCTTCTCAAAACTAAAAGCGCATCTGAGAAAAGCAAAAGCCCGCACTTATGACGCCCTCTGGAAAGTCATAGGACATATCACAAATCAATGAATAACTCCGCCCCAAGGGGCGAGGTTATTCATACAAGCGGGACGTTAAGCCTGAAGTTGCGGTTGGCTCATTTTCCAGAGTGCTATACGGGGAGCGTCACAGCGTCCATGCAAGGCATGTTGCGGTTGGCTTTCATTTTCCAGAGTGCTATACTTGCACATGCTCGTTCATATCAGCGGGTGGCGTTGCGGTTGGCTTTCATTTTCCAGAGTGCTATACAGACTGTGGCGGGCATCTTATTCCTGCCCGTTGCGGTTGGCTTTCATTTTCCAGAGTGCTATACTAGGCATACGCATTTACAGACGCGCCGACAGTTGCGGTTGGCTTTCATTTTCCAGAGTGCTATACCTAAATGCAACAACATATTTATGTTGCCCGGTTGCGGTTGGCTTTCATTTTCCAGAGTGCTATACTGGTAATCTCGACCTTAAGCTCACCGGTCAGTTGCGGTTGGCTTTCATTTTCCAGAGTGCTATACTGCCAAAGGTCGAATAGGTAAGCGCGGTATGTTGCGGTTGGCTTTCATTTTCCAGAGTGCTATACATCCTATCTGCGACTTTTTTCAACGCTGTCAGTTGCGTTGCGGTTGGCTTTCATTTTCCAGAGTGCTATACGCCAATACCAGCGCAGTCAGCAATGCGCTGGTTGCGGTTGGCTTTCATTTTCCAGAGTGCTATACATCCGTTCTTGCGGGCTCTGTCTTGTCGCAGTTGCGGTTGGCTTTCATTTTCCAGAGTGCTATACAAAACCCTCTACAAGGAGCGACACCTGATCGTTGCGGTTGGCTTTCATTTTCCAGAGTGCTATACTTCAGGACACTTACCCCCCAAGCATATGCAGTTGCGGTTGGCTTTCATTTTCCAGAGTGCTATACTCAATAAGTTAACGGGCGGTGCGTCCATTGGTTGCGGTTGGCTTTCATTTTCCAGAGTGCTATACGTAAAAGACTTCACGTCCTTTCTTGACGGCGTTGCGGTTGGCTTTCATTTTCCAGAGTGCTATACGATACATAAACTTACGCCTCTCACCGTTAAGTTGCGGTTGGCTTTCATTTTCCAGAGTGCTATACCTACGCGGTGTATTTAGTAACTCGGCAACAGTTGCGGTTGGCTTTCATTTTCCAGAGTGCTATACAAGATAGTCTGCACTTCTGGCTCGTTGTTTGTTGCGGTTGGCTTTCATTTTCCAGAGTGCTATACAAGACTGTGGCGGGCATCTTATTCCTGCCCGTTGCGGTTGGCTTTCATTTTCCAGAGTGCTATACTACTCAAACCCAAGGCACATGAAGCATAGTGTTGCGGTTGGCTTTCATTTTCCAGAGTGCTATACTTCAAAGGGCGATCCAATTGCATTCACGCAGTTGCGGTTGGCTTTCATTTTCCAGAGTGCTATACCTCTCCGAAGCCATCCAACAACCCGGACATGTTGCGGTTGGCTTTCATTTTCCAGAGTGCTATACTCGTTCTAACAAGACATCGACGGCTAAATAGTTGCGGTTGGCTTTCATTTTCCAGAGTGCTATACCTCGCGGATATTGTTCTGACCCTATCGAGTGTTGCGGTTGGCTTTCATTTTCCAGAGTGCTATACCTACAAAGACACGATAACGGACGCGAGCGGGTTGCGGTTGGCTTTCATTTTCCAGAGTGCTATACTTTTGATGAAGTATTCCAAATGTGTATGGGGTTGCGGTTGGCTTTCATTTTCCAGAGTGCTATACTGTATTGAGTTTGGTATGGATCTTCCGCGCGTTGCGGTTGGCTTTCATTTTCCAGAGTGCTATACTTTATAGTTCATGGATATTAAACAAATTATGTTGCGGTTGGCTTTCATTTTCCAGAGTGCTATACTCTCGCGGCGCTCTTGGCGGGGCGGACTTTGTTGCGGTTGGCTTTCATTTTCCAGAGTGCTATACCCAGGCGTTCAGGGAACAAATCCACAAGCCGTTGCGGTTGGCTTTCATTTTCCAGAGTGCTATACAAGGGTGCCCGCGTGTAATGGGCGCCGCCTGTTGCGGTTGGCTTTCATTTTCCAGAGTGCTATACTGTGAAAACCCAAAGCCTTTGGCCATGGCGGTTGCGGTTGGCTTTCATTTTCCAGAGTGCTATACTGGGTGCCTTGGTTAACAAGCCGCGCTAAGTTGCGGTTGGCTTTCATTTTCCAGAGTGCTATACACAATTAAAACAGGTAGTTATCACAAGGCAGTTGCGGTTGGCTTTCATTTTCCAGAGTGCTATACATGCGGGCGAAATAAGCACCGATGAATTCGGGTTGCGGTTGGCTTTCATTTTCCAGAGTGCTATACCGCTGCCGCGCCGACAAGACCCGAAATATCGTTGCGGTTGGCTTTCATTTTCCAGAGTGCTATACTATGGATAGGCTGGTTCAAAGTTTGGCCGAGTTGCGGTTGGCTTTCATTTTCCAGAGTGCTATACAGCTTTTCAGTTGGCCATAGGTCCTGGCAAGTTGCGGTTGGCTTTCATTTTCCAGAGTGCTATACCGCCGACCCGGCTGTGCTCGATGTAGCAGTGTTGCGGTTGGCTTTCATTTTCCAGAGTGCTATACTATATAGTGTGTCATCAATACTAAATGCGTGTTGCGGTTGGCTTTCATTTTCCAGAGTGCTATACTGCGTCTATTTGCGTTAGCGCGGGGCAATCGTTGCGGTTGGCTTTCATTTTCCAGAGTGCTATACGCTCGGTACTGGGTCAAAGCCCCTGGCTATGTTGCGGTTGGCTTTCATTTTCCAGAGTGCTATACTTCGGGCGCGATAGCACCATGCGCAAATGTGTTGCGGTTGGCTTTCATTTTCCAGAGTGCTATACCAAGAACAGCGGGAGGCGCGGTTCCATGACGTTGCGGTTGGCTTTCATTTTCCAGAGTGCTATACTGGCTCATCGCTGAGGGTCACAAGCCGATTGTTGCGGTTGGCTTTCATTTTCCAGAGTGCTATACCAGCATATCCAACGTGGCTATCAGTCTCTGGTTGCGGTTGGCTTTCATTTTCCAGAGTGCTATACTTCGTGCAGAACATGGCCATAGCCAATTGTGTTGCGGTTGGCTTTCATTTTCCAGAGTGCTATACGCCAAGCGAGCCGTGCCCGCGGCCCCAAAGGTTGCGGTTGGCTTTCATTTTCCAGAGTGCTATACTTTCCGCTTCGGCATGGACACAGCCGCCTAGTTGCGGTTGGCTTTCATTTTCCAGAGTGCTATACCATCTGGTTATCCTGATGTAATATTGGTTTGTTGCGGTTGGCTTTCATTTTCCAGAGTGCTATACGAGATTGGATCGGGGGCTACTAGAATCACAGTTGCGGTTGGCTTTCATTTTCCAGAGTGCTATACTATCTTTATTCTTCAGGCAACCCTTCTATAGTTGCGGTTGGCTTTCATTTTCCAGAGTGCTATACAAGACTGTGGCGGGCATCTTATTCCTGCCCGTTGCGGTTGGCTTTCATTTTCCAGAGTGCTATACAATATTTACGTGTGGGTTTGGGGTTTGACTGTTGCGGTTGGCTTTCATTTTCCAGAGTGCTATACCGCTTTTGAGTGAACACCATAGCGAAACTGGTTGCGGTTGGCTTTCATTTTCCAGAGTGCTATACGCCGCGATTGCGGCTTAAACCAGCTTTAAAGTTGCGGTTGGCTTTCATTTTCCAGAGTGCTATACTGACGCACAATCGCCTCAATATTCGGATTTGGTTGCGGTTGGCTTTCATTTTCCAGAGTGCTATACAACCTATCACTCACAACACGGCCAATACGCGTTGCGGTTGGCTTTCATTTTCCAGAGTGCTATACGAAAGCCAAGAAAGTCGACGACTAAGTGTGTTGCGGTTGGCTTTCATTTTCCAGAGTGCTATACGAAGCCTATCTGGTTCCGTGCGGTGAAATAGTTGCGGTTGGCTTTCATTTTCCAGAGTGCTATACAACGCTGAACTTGTTGCGATCCAGTTTCTCGTTGCGGTTGGCTTTCATTTTCCAGAGTGCTATACAAAACTGTTCTTTGCGTTTACTTCTCCGCAGTTGCGGTTGGCTTTCATTTTCCAGAGTGCTATACCCATGAGGTTTTGTCCTTATTGGTATTGTTGTTGCGGTTGGCTTTCATTTTCCAGAGTGCTATACTGCCATCCCCAGTATTCCTGGCAAACAGGTGTTGCGGTTGGCTTTCATTTTCCAGAGTGCTATACGCGCGGCGCAGAATGCCCTTTGCGGCTTTTGTTGCGGTTGGCTTTCATTTTCCAGAGTGCTATACCGAGCATTACAGCGCCCCCGTCAGTGCGCCGTTGCGGTTGGCTTTCATTTTCCAGAGTGCTATACTTAGTAGATGGCACGCACCGGCGGCTTGTTGTTGCGGTTGGCTTTCATTTTCCAGAGTGCTATACAGCAACAGCAAGGAAGGCGGTACGTAAAAGGTTGCGGTTGGCTTTCATTTTCCAGAGTGCTATACTATCGGCATCCAAGCACTGGCATCGGCGTTGTTGCGGTTGGCTTTCATTTTCCAGAGTGCTATACGGGCAAAGCCCAGATAAAGTTTGGAAGGCAGTTGCGGTTGGCTTTCATTTTCCAGAGTGCTATACCAACATCCATCAAGATAGGCCGTTTACAGAGTTGCGGTTGGCTTTCATTTTCCAGAGTGCTATACCAGCATATCCAACGTGGCTATCAGTCTCCGGTTGCGGTTGGCTTTCATTTTCCAGAGTGCTATACCTCCCCGCAGCCATCCAACAACCCGGACATGTTGCGGTTGGCTTTCATTTTCCAGAGTGCTATACAGTTAGCGCATAACACCCGATCTTCTCCGAGTTGCGGTTGGCTTTCATTTTCCAGAGTGCTATACTCGATGATCCGCAATGCTCTTGGCCAACAAGTTGCGGTTGGCTTTCATTTTCCAGAGTGCTATACTTTCCGCGGGCGGTTACCCCCGCTATTTCAGTTGCGGTTGGCTTTCATTTTCCAGAGTGCTATACTGGCCACACCCCGCACCCATTCCAATAAAAGTTGCGGTTGGCTTTCATTTTCCAGAGTGCTATACAAACCCAAAAAAGGGGTTTCTCCAGCATGAGTTGCGGTTGGCTTTCATTTTCCAGAGTGCTATACTGGGCTATTCTCCATGTTGGCAAAGACATAGTTGCGGTTGGCTTTCATTTTCCAGAGTGCTATACAAATGCGGAGGGTTAACCTCGACGGCCTTAGTTGCGGTTGGCTTTCATTTTCCAGAGTGCTATACTGCGTAAGAGTTGGCCAGCGCGCTTGTTCAGTTGCGGTTGGCTTTCATTTTCCAGAGTGCTATACCTTTCACAACAAGAGGTAGAAAGGGCAATCGTTGCGGTTGGCTTTCATTTTCCAGAGTGCTATACTGTCAGAAGCTCAATATCGAATTACTTCGAAGTTGCGGTTGGCTTTCATTTTCCAGAGTGCTATACACATTACAAATGTATTTAGTAGTTGATGAAGTTGCGGTTGGCTTTCATTTTCCAGAGTGCTATACAAATACTACTAAATTACCGAATCTTACATTGTTGCGGTTGGCTTTCATTTTCCAGAGTGCTATACCATAAGCCTTAATATGCTTATATGTGGTGGGTTGCGGTTGGCTTTCATTTTCCAGAGTGCTATACCCTTTATTTGTTTCTACTCTCTTAACATAAGTTGCGGTTGGCTTTCATTTTCCAGAGTGCTATACTAGGGGATGCGCGTGTGTACCCACTCGGTGGTTGCGGTTGGCTTTCATTTTCCAGAGTGCTATACAAGTATCGCTTCGGTCTGGTATATCCGTGCGTTGCGGTTGGCTTTCATTTTCCAGAGTGCTATACTCATTTAATCTAACACATAGACTTCAGAGCGTTGCGGTTGGCTTTCATTTTCCAGAGTGCTATACGACGGGCGCACGGTTATTCAAGATATGCCAGTTGCGGTTGGCTTTCATTTTCCAGAGTGCTATACCAGTCGTCGATGCTCCCGTTGGTTGTATCTGTTGCGGTTGGCTTTCATTTTCCAGAGTGCTATACCCTCATAACCAAGGTTGTCTTCGTGTTTCAGTTGCGGTTGGCTTTCATTTTCCAGAGTGCTATACTCCAATAATGGTTCAGCCACTTGAACGTCTGTTGCGGTTGGCTTTCATTTTCCAGAGTGCTATACGGAGAAAGAAAATGGGACATAGTTCATCAAGTTGCGGTTGGCTTTCATTTTCCAGAGTGCTATACACGTATTTACCCAATTAGGCATCATGTCCAGTTGCGGTTGGCTTTCATTTTCCAGAGTGCTATACCCGTAAGTTAATTACACTGTTGCGCGAAGAGTTGCGGTTGGCTTTCATTTTCCAGAGTGCTATACCCATCCACCGCTTGCCGCTCTTAGAAATGAGTTGCGGTTGGCTTTCATTTTCCAGAGTGCTATACGCTACCTGGTGCACTTAACCCGCTTGTTGAGTTGCGGTTGGCTTTCATTTTCCAGAGTGCTATACCAACTGCGCGGCGGATAAAGTCTTGCGTGGGTTGCGGTTGGCTTTCATTTTCCAGAGTGCTATACATTTCGGCATCAGTGAACATTGCCGCGCACGTTGCGGTTGGCTTTCATTTTCCAGAGTGCTATACTTAAAATATAATGCTAAGAAAGCAAATTTTGTTGCGGTTGGCTTTCATTTTCCAGAGTGCTATACGATTTTGCCACCAGCCTAATCGCGTGCATTTAGTTGCGGTTGGCTTTCATTTTCCAGAGTGCTATACAAACAGGATATTGTCGTTAACTTTATGGTTGCGGTTGGCTTTCATTTTCCAGAGTGCTATACCAAGCCTTACGTCGATATTGCCGATAAGATGTTGCGGTTGGCTTTCATTTTCCAGAGTGCTATACGGATCGCAACATAACATATTGATAAGAAACGGTTTTTTAGTGTTTTTCACTGTTAAAAAAGACTGTTTCATATCAAAATAATACCAGTTGGGTTGGGTTTTTGTTAGGCGAATCACGCCTGCGTCCTCGCAAGCATACGATATTTTCGTACTGTTTGTCGGTAAATTGTAAAATATCTACCTTTCCATCAGGCGGCATTGCTGATTCGACTTTGCGGATAACGGCCTTCACGGCCTCTTTTCCGCTCGTATGTTTGATATAGACAGAGTATTGTGCCATTTCAAAGCCGTTATCGAGTAAAAAACCACGAAACGCCGTATAGGCTTTGCGCTCTGCCTCTAATGTTGTTGGTAGATCAAATAAAACCATAACCCACATAAATCTATACCCGCTATTGTGTGTGACTGTTAATTGCTCGCTCATTGACTAACCTGAATGCAAGGCAAGCGGCATTGGCGCATTTGGTAAATCAAGATAGGTTTTTTCTCCTAAAAATATTTGAGCCAGTGATGTGGCGAGGCGATCAAGGCATAGCTGTAGAGGGCTTGCGCCATGCGCAGTGTGTAAATCCATAGTAAGAACTGCGGCGAGTTTCGCCTTATGTTGTTTTGATAATACGTCTTCGCCCGCTTCCCTTTGCTGTACGCATTGATATGCGACAATATCAACCCAAGGGCGGAAAGGCTCCATGAGGTCATCGGCAAGGCGCAGAGCATCACCAGCGCTTTCATGATGCAGGGAAAGGGAAGGGTGCAGGCCTGCTGTGAGAATAGAGCGTGCGCAAGCGGCGCGCAACACCGTGTATCCATAATTTAGAAGCGCATTTATATCTGGACTATCAGTGGCATACTCTTGAGGCACACCCGATTTCCCGCGCCGAAATTCTGCGCCCATCATGGCAGGCCAATAACGGCGAGCGGCTTGCGCTTCTATGTTTTCATGATCCCCAGTTTTTACTCGTTTTGCCATCAGGCGCAATGAGCTAGAATTTGCCCCGATATGGTCAAGGGCGGCTGCTTGCGCTAAGATTTTAGCTTTTACCAAGGATTGCCAAAGTCGTTTTTTTAGGGGTTTGGTTGTGCTGGCTTGCGCCTGCATGCGCTGTCCTTGTTTATGATGTCCATCAATGGGCCACAGGATCGATGCAGGAGATTGGTTTGCGCCGCAAATAACAACAGGTACATTCTCCAGGGCAAGGCGGGCGCATAAATTTATGCTTATACTCGCGCTATAGCCGCGTACGATTAGAGCAGACATATCGGTAACATCAATTTGCCCAAGTTTTTCATTGCCTTGGGTGATCTTCATAAAACCGCGTGATAATGCCAAATGCACATTATCCGAAGTAATTTCCACAATCCTGTTTTGCATAACCTTCCTCCACGAGGAATATTACGCAATATTCGTGCCAAAGATGCGCAGTGAAAGCCTTCTAATAGAGCCTGAGGACACCAGATGGGCTAATGGTTGCGCGCCTAGCTTTGGCTTTTTGGAGGGAGCTTGTTGCCATTTTAATGTCAGTGAGGTCTTTTTTTATGATCCTATCTGCGTGGTTAGCCTCAAAATGTTCATGCATATGTACACTATTCCCAGAAAATTTATACACTCTAACAAGCTTTGTTTTGCCTTCCTCATCAGTGATTTGGAGCATATCGTTTTTCCTAAGCCGCATAATTATAGGCTTGCCATCAAGGTCAACCATATTTTTCCACCAATCCCATTTTTTAACTTTGTTCTTTTGTTGATAAGCTTTATATGCATTAATAATGTTGCCCAGCCATTTCCCTTTTTTGTTTACTGCAATATCAAAACAATAATTACTAGCTGGGCTATATGCCTTATAACCTCCAATTATTTCAACACTTTCACGTTTGTAAACGCGCAGGCGTTTAACGGATGGGCTTTGTTCTTTGCCCCACTCCAAAACGACAAGCTTCACTTCTTTTTCCGACAGTCCCATTATGCGGTGATTGAGTTCTCGCCGAATGTTTTCGTCAACAACTGTCCATGTTTTCGTATTGCCTGCATCAAGTATTTTTGATGTGATGGTATCAAGTGAAATGTATTTACGGACTAGGGGAACTGTATTTGATTTTTTGTCGTTCTCTGGAATAATTGACATTGCACCCGCCTTGAGCATAGCCCCTTGTACCCCATGATCTGGTTTGTGAGAAACTTTGATATCTCCAATAGCTTTTACCACATCATCACGAAAACCTTTCCATGGTTTTTTTAGGTCAGAGAGCAGGCGGTTGTCCCATTTTTCGCGGTTTTGTTTGGCCTGTTTAGAGGCTTTTTGCACCATTGAGCGGTCGGTGAGCGCGATAACGATGGCGTCAATAGCATGGTGACGATGGTCATTGCGGTTCTTTTTATATTCTTTGTCGCCGATCCCTGAATTGTGCCCCGCTAGAACACTATCCAAGCCCCAGTGCCAGCGTAAATCAGAGGTTAGGCGGCCATTGACCGTCCAGACCTTGTTTTCTATGCCCTTATGACCTTGTCCGCCGAAAATTGCACCAACATATTGCGCTGCCAGGCGGGCGATATAGCGGGTATCGGTGAGCTGTCTTGGTAGAAATCCTTTATGGTCTTTTTCAAATGTCTCGCGGGCATTTTCACTAAATCGCCAACGTTTATTATAGGGAAGTTCCGCCGCGCGCTGGGATATAGCCTCCCAGTCATATCCATCAGGACTATGGCCAAAAGCTTCGTATGGCGTTTGGTTTTTCTTGTCACGATTGGCGCGGCGCAGGCATAAGACTTTGTTGCCAATGCCATCATCAAAGCTCCACGAAAATGGCAAGAGATGCTCGATTTCGACCTCTGCGGTAAACAGCATTTCGCGGCTAATGATAGCGCCCGTAAATACGCAAGCGCGATCCATAGCGGCCATTTCTTCCCAAAGTTTCAAGCGCATCCGGTTTTCATAACTATTAGAGCATTGGAATTCTTCTTGTAGTTGTTTGGCGCGTTTTTCATTAGCCTCTTGGTTTTTCTTTTGGTTGCTTTCCAGTTCTTTTTTTCCTTGTGCGGATAATGGTAAATCCCTCGCAAGTTCCAATACAATTTGCTCTGGTGCGCCGTAGCGTTTTAGTAGGTCATTTATGACAGCGCGGATTTGGTTCATAGATACATGTACGGTCGGATTAGCCAATTTACCGTAACGCTTCTCTGGCAGGTCTTTGATTTCTCCCGTTCCAAAGGCTACCGAACGGGTAAGAATTTCTCCGTAATAGGGCAGAGCCTTGTCAAAAATTTCGCCTGTTTCAAAATTAGAATGGCTCATGTCAAAGGCTTTTTTAACAGCCTTATCATAAACAATAACTTCGGCTTTAAATACTGGCAGGAGTTTATTAATCGCCTTGGCCGATAACATGCCATAGCTCGCTGGCAGATTAGCATCGGCTATGGCTTTGGCGCGGTCTTTGTCAAATTTATATTTTGTTCGGAGCCAATCTATAACTTTTTCTTCGCTTTCTTCATCAAGTAATTTCGTAATAATTTTGTCTTGCTCGACAAGCGATAATTCAAGCCATGCCTTACCCCATCGCTTATCACTTTTCATGATGGTTGCGGTTTTATCACCGTCCAGATATTTACGCTTTTCACTCTCCAGGTTGAATTTTTGCCCTGTTGGGATTTTTAAAGTCTTGCGCAGGGTAGGGAATGTTGGCTTGCCTGTTGTTTTTAGTTTTTCAACAACAATGTCGCGTTCTTCTATCTCCAAAGGGCGATCTATTCTGCCCGTATGACCAACCCGTAAATTGTTGACCTCTTGGTAAATGCGAACCAGTTGCGAAGACGGCAGAGCTTTGGCCGCGCGGGGCTCTTCGGGGAGCAACGTGCATTTTCCTACGGGTTGGGGTTTTAACGGCCATTGAAAAAGCAAGGTTTCTTTTAAGGCAGTTTTTGCCTTATCCGTTAAAACGCCAGAATGGTATTTGGATTGCGATTTCCACAATTCGTCAAATTCATGTTCGATGAGGGCGCGAGTTGGGTAGTAATCATACCCCCACTTTGCACCTTCTCCATGCGTGCGAACGCGAGCGAGGGGTTGAGGTTTTCGGTTTCCTTTTGGCGCCGTTTTATTAAACTCAAGCGCGTCCAGTCTTGGCTTACCAAACAATTCACCAAGGGTTCGCGCATTTTTTTCTTGCATGCGCGTTAGGGTAAGTTTGGTCGCCTCCGCGACTTTGCCGCTATCGCTGTCGCCCTTATCGGTCTTACGATTGGACTTAAACCCGCGTCTTTGATGCAGGTGAAACAGGGCACGGCCTAATTGGTGAATGTCTATTTCTTGGTTTAACCCTTGTGCCCGTAAAATCCACGGATCAATCTTTTCCAACTCTTTTTGCGTAGGTTTGCCTTCTGGCATCAGGCCGAATTGCACCAGTTCGTTAAACAGACGCTTGCGGCGATTTTTATATCGGTCCCGATTGCGCCTAGCGGAACGTGGCTCACGGCGCTCCGCTGCATTTGATGCTTTGGATTTAGCATTGCGGCCATCAGAAAAAATGCGAACCCCTGCGGCTTCCACACCATTTGGAAGCCAACCATCATCAGCCTTCGTTACCCTAATAACCGCCCACCCAAGTGAATTACTGCCTAAATCTAGTCCCAAACGCCATTTCATGTGGTTTCCTCAATATGAAATATCAGCCGCCCAATATAGCAAGTTTTGGAGACTTGTCCAGGCTGGGCGGCCTATGCATTGCACTCCGGAAGTAAAATGCATATTAGTATCTACACTGACGTATTGACTAAGTCAAGCCCCTCGTATAAAGTTTAAGCGTCTGTTAACACGTCAGTGTGTTGCGGTTGGCTCACATTTTCCAGAGCGTTAGAAAAAGCTTGCCAAAACTAACGGCAGGCTCTATAGGGTACTTACTATAGCACTCTGGAAAATGTGAGCTTTCCGTTAACAAGGTTTTAGATCACAAAATGCTATTGACGGCTCAAGCTACGGTTTGGGTCGTTTTTGTTTGCAGTTTCCAAAATGGCGAATATGCTTTTGCAATCTTTAGTTCTTTTGTGTATCTATGGTGTCATAGTGCCCCTCCCCAAAAAGGGAGAAGTGGAGAAGAGAAAATCAAGAATAAATCTTGCGCGCCAATTTTGAGTGTGGTAGCCAAGCCATATTCAAAACGCCGAACGCGGTCATGATGACAACCGTAGCGCTTTTAGCTTTTGGAGCTTTTCATGAAAACCATTATTGAGCCATTTCGGATTAAATCTGTTGAGCCTATTCGTTTCACCACTAAAGGGCAGCGACAGAAATTATTGCGCGGCGTTGATTATAATTTATTTAAACTCAAATCCGAAGATGTAATTATCGATCTTTTGACGGATTCTGGCACTTCCGCCATGAGTGCCGCCCAATGGGGCGCGATTATGACAGGGGATGAGAGCTATGCAGGGTCACCCTCTTATGACCGTTTTAAAACTGCTGTGCAAAATTTAATGAATTTCAAACATATTATTCCGACTCACCAAGGACGCGCTGCGGAAGCAATTTTATTTAGCATTTTAGGTGGATCGGGCAAAATTATCCCCAATAACACCCATTTTGATACCACGCGCGGCAATATCGAAACCACGGGCGCAAAGGCTGTTGATTTGCTATGTGCGCAAGGTCTGACGCCATCTGATCTCTCGCCCTTTAAAGGCAATATGGATTTGGTTAAGCTACAAAACTTTATGGAAGAAAACGCCGATAATGTGCCCTGTGTGATGCTTACTGTAACGAATAATGCTGGTGGAGGGCAGCCCGTTTCACTCGCGAATATCAAAGCTGTGGCTAAAATTGCCCACGATTTTGGCAAACCTTTTATTATTGACGGATGTAGGTTTGCCGAAAATGCGTATTTCATCAAACAACGCGAAGACGGGCAGGCAGGGCGTTCTATCACGGATATTGTCCGCGATATGTTCAAAAATGCAGATGCTATGACCATGTCTGCTAAAAAAGATGCAATAGTTAATATTGGCGGCTGGCTAGCGCTCAATGATGACGCTCTGGCGGATGCCGCCCGTATGCGCCTGATTATGACAGAAGGCTTCCCGACCTATGGCGGGTTAGCGGGGCGGGATCTTGACGCAATCGCACAAGGCCTGAGCGAGGTTATTGACGAAGATTATTTGCGCTACCGTATTCGCACCAATGAGTATATCATTGAGCGGCTCGATAAAATGGGAATCCCCGTTGTCAAGCCTGCGGGTGGGCATGCCGTGTTTATTGACGCGCGCGCTTGGCTGTCTCACATTCCGCCGCTTGAATATCCAGGGCAGGCGCTTGCCTGCGCTATGTACGAAGTGGGCGGCATTCGCGCCTGCGAAATTGGCACGGTGATGTTTGGGCGCCAGCCAGATGGGACAGAAATTCCTGGAACGCTTGATTTGGTGCGCCTTGCCATGCCACGCCGCGTTTATACACAGGCTCACGCTGATTATATAGTCGAGGTATTTGAAGAATTATTGGCCATAAAGGTAAATTTAAAGGGCTATAAAATTGTCAAAGAGCCGCCTGCGCTTCGTCATTTCACGGCTGAGTTCATGCCCTTATAATCAATTATGACACTCGCATTTTAGCGGTTTTTCTTTAAAAATACGCTTTCATATCTGACTAAAAATGAAAAGCCCGTTGCACTTCACGATTAAGCGTGACATAAGGCGCGACGCATAGAAGCCATTGCTTACTTTGCGAGAAGAATAACAAGAGCGCGAGTACTGAAACAGCAAAAAAGCTGACGAAAAGTTGGAATAAGATTATGGACATTAAAGAAGTCAAAACTGAAGGTCTAAGTTACACATTTGAGATCACAATCAAAAAGGCAGACCTGAATAAAAAACTAGAAGCCAAAATTAAAAAAATGCAACCCGAAGTGAACCTAAAAGGGTTCCGTCCAGGCAAGGTTCCAACCGTGCATATTCGCAAAATGTATGGCCCGTCCATAATGAATGACGTTGTGCAAGAGGTTGTGTCCGAAACAACCCAAAAAGCGCTAGATGATAATAAACTCCGCCCAGCGGGGCAGCCCAAAATTGATCTGCGTGCTAACGGCGAAGATGTTACTAAAGGCAAAGCCGATTTGGAGTATACGCTTACCGTAGAAACTATTCCTGAATTTGAACCTGCTGACCCTGGAAAAATGGAATTTACCCGCCTTGTAACTGATGTGGACGCGAAAGATGTTACAGGCCAAATTGAAGAAATGGCTAAAGGCCAAAAAACTTACAAGAAAAAAGCCAAAACTGCGAAAGCTAAAAAAGACGACGCCGTTCTGATTAATTTTGTTGGCCGCGTTGACGGCGAAACCTTTGATGGTGGTGCCATGGACGAACATCAGCTTGTCTTGGGTTCTGACTCATTTATTCCAAGTTTTGAAGACCAGCTTATCGGCGCAAAAGCGGGTGACAAGCTAGATGTTACTGTGACTTTCCCCAAAGAGTATCAAGTGGATGCATTGGCTGGCCAAGAGGCTGTGTTTGAAACTGAGGTTTTGGAAGTTCAAGGTGCGGCGGATGCTAAACTTGACGACGATTTTGCTAAAAAAATGGGTTTTAAAGACATGAAAGAACTTGAAGAAACCGTGTCGCAGCAAGCGAAAGCCGAGCTGGAAGGCCAATCACGTATGAAACTAAAACGCGCGATTTTGGACGAGCTTGATAAAAAACATAGTTTTGATCTTCCGCAAAACATGGTAGAGGCTGAATTTGGTGGTATCTGGGCTCAGGTCGAGAAAGAAAAAGAAGCTGGCACTTTAGATGAAGACGATGTTAAAAAAACCGACAAAAAACTAAAAGCCGATTATATGAAAATCGCAGAGCGCCGTGTGCGCCTTGGGCTTGTTCTGGCTGAAATGGGCTCCAAAGCCGAAATTCAAATCAGTAATGAAGAACTTCAGCAAGCTATGATCGCAGAAGCGCGCCGCCATCCAGGCCAGGAGCAGCAAGTATTAGAGTTTTTCCAAAAGAACCAAGATGCGGTCACTCAACTTCGCGCTCCGATTTTTGAAGAAAAAGTCGTTGATCTGATTATCGAAAAAGCAAAGATGACAGACAAAAAAGTCGACCGTGATGAATTGTTCAAAGAAGACCCAATGATTTAATTTTGGGATTTAATTTTGGAATTTAAATTCAGTTTTTTATAAACGCCCTTAAAACCTTGTTGAGGTCAACATTTTTTATTGCCTGTTGTTATTATTGTGAGCAATATAAATATTGAAGTAACTATTTTAAGGGCATTGTTGCCAGTAGATACGAAATAAACGCAAATGTGATTCGCGCCTTGGTGTAATGGTGCTAATAATAACACAAAAGGGAAAACACAGATGAATGATCCGCATGAAATTTTGATGAATATGGTTCCAATGGTTGTTGAACAATCCAGCCGTGGGGAGCGCGCCTATGATATTTTCTCGCGGCTTTTAAAAGATCGCATTATTTTCCTGACGGGCGTTGTCGAAGATGGAATGGCTAGCCTGATCACGGCACAGCTTTTGTTTTTGGAATCTGAAAGCCCGAAAAAAGAAATTTATATGTATATTAATTCTCCTGGCGGTTCAGTAACGTCTGGCATGGCGATTTATGATACAATGCAATATATTAAATCTCCAGTGTCGACGGTTTGCATCGGGCAGGCGGCCTCTATGGGCTCGCTGCTTTTGTGCGCTGGTGATAAGGATATGCGCGTAGCCCTACCAAATGCGCGGGTTATGGTGCATCAACCATCAGGCGGTTTCCGCGGGCAAGCGTCCGATATTCAGCGCCACGCGGCGGATATTCAGGCTATGAAAAAGCGTCTTAACGAAATTTATGTGAAACACACAGGCCAAAAATATACGGCAATCGAGAAAACTCTTGATCGAGACTTTTTTATGACTGCGCAAGAGGCTAAAGATTTTGGCATTGTTGATCATGTTTACACATCGCGCACCGAGGTTAAGGGCGTATAGAAAAAGTGTTTCTATGCGGGACAAAGTAAGGCATTTGTAATGAAACTGTCATATATTGAACCGAAAATAATAGTATAATACGGTATATCTTTTGCAAGGCTCTAACAATATTTAGGGTAAATTCAAGAGAAAACTAGGAGTTAAGTATGAGCAAGTCAAGCGGAGCAAATTCAAAAAATACGCTTTATTGTTCTTTTTGCGGCAAAAGCCAGCATGAAGTGCGCAAGCTTATTGCGGGGCCGACCGTGTTTATTTGTGATGAATGCGTTGAACTTTGCATGGATATTATCCGCGAAGAAGGCAAGGCAAGCATTACTAAGACGGATGAAGGTGTGCCTATGCCACAAGAAATTTGCGATGTGCTAGATGATTATGTAATCGGTCAAGATCTTGCCAAACGTGTGCTCTCTGTTGCTGTTCACAATCATTATAAACGCCTCAACCACGCTGGTGATACGGGCGATGTAGAGCTTGCCAAGTCTAATATCTTGCTTGTTGGACCTACGGGTTGCGGTAAAACTTTACTGGCACAAACTTTGGCGCGTATTTTGGACGTGCCGTTCACAATGGCGGATGCGACAACATTGACCGAAGCTGGTTATGTTGGCGAGGATGTTGAGAATATCATTCTAAAACTTCTGCAATCTGCTGATTATAATGTTGAGCGCACGCAACGCGGCATTGTTTATATTGACGAAGTTGATAAAATTAGCCGTAAGTCTGATAACCCATCTATTACCCGCGATGTGTCGGGTGAGGGCGTGCAGCAGGCTTTACTAAAGATTATGGAAGGCACAGTGGCTTCTGTACCACCTCAAGGCGGGCGTAAACATCCACAGCAGGAGTTCTTGCAAGTTGATACGACGAATATTTTGTTTGTGGTCGGCGGCGCATTTGCGGGTCTTGATAAAGTGATTTCTAGCCGTGGCGATAAATCTAGCATTGGTTTTGGCGGCGAAGTAAAAGACATGGACGAGCGTCAAATCGGCGAACTGTTGCAAGAAGTCGAGCCAGAAGATTTGGTGAAATTTGGCCTTATCCCTGAATTTGTTGGTCGCCTCCCAGTTATCGCAACCTTGACCGATTTAGATGAGGAGGCGCTTGTCACCATTCTTAGCCAACCCAAAAATGCGCTTGTTAAGCAATATCAACTCTTGTTTGATATGGAAAATGTACGGCTTAGCTTCAATGAAGATGCTCTGCGCGCTATTGCTAAAAAAGCGATTAAACGCAAGACGGGTGCGCGCGGCCTCCGCTCTATTATGGAAGCGATATTGCTTGATACTATGTATGATTTACCAACATTTGAGGGCGTTGAAGAAGTAGTTATCAATGGCGAAGTTGTTGAAGGGAGTGCGAAACCACTTTTAATTTACGCAAAAGCAAAAAAGAAAGCTGATAAAGCTTCATAGTGCTTATAATGGGCTAAAAAATCATTTTATTATAGGTTAATGGGTTGATTAACGGGATGAAATTCCCATGTTACGGGTGTGCATGCAAACTGATTTGCTTGTGATGTGAATAGTGATCCGTATATCTTTTTGGGCTTGGGCAACACGGAATATTACAACATGCCTTTTATTGGTGTCTGCCTCTATACGAATTCTTTTACGTTCTGTTGCCGAGATGGGGATGGGGACGAACAGAGTAAAACATTCCAGGTGATCATCATAGGAGGAGAAGTATTTTTATGAATAAAATTCAAAAACTACCCGTACTGCCGCTTCGCGATATTGTGGTTTTCCCTCATATGATCGTGCCTTTATTTGTCGGTCGCGAAAAGTCCGTTAATGCTTTGGAAGAGGTGATGAAAGCTGATAAGCATATCATGCTTTTGACTCAAAAAGATGCAAAAATTGAAGACCCTAACGTTGAGGATATTCACCAGCGCGGCTGTATTGTTAAAATTTTGCAACTTCTAAAGCTCCCTGATGGCACGGTTCGCGTGTTGGTTGAAGGAATGCGCAGAGCTGAAGTGGAGAATTTTACGGATATTACACAGTATTTTGAGGTTCATGCACATGTTTTGAAGGATGAAAAAACGGATAGCACTGAGACTAAAACCTTATCTGATAGTGTTTTTGGTCAGTTTGATCGGTATGTAAAACTAAATAGAAAAATAGCAGAAGGTATCGTAACGGCTATCGCTGACACTAAAGACCCTGCAAAAATGGCAGATATGATTGCTGTGCATTTGAACGCAAAAATAGTGGAGAAGCAGGAACTTTTAGCACAAACAGATGTTTCAAAGCGGCTTGAAAAAATATTTACATTGCTTGAAGGTGAGATTAGCGTTTTGAAAGTCGAAAGGAAAATCCGTGGCCGCGTGAAACGGCAAATGGAAAAAACCCAGCGCGAATATTATCTCAATGAGAAAATGAAGGCCATTCAGACAGAGCTTGGCGGCAGCGGTGAGGGCAATGATGAAGTTTCAGAGCTTGCCGAAAAAATCAAGAAAACCAAGTTTTCAAAAGAAGCGAAAGAAAAGGCTCAAAAAGAGCTTAAGAAATTAAGCCAAATGAGCCCAATGTCGGCTGAAGCCAATGTTTCGCGCAACTATCTCGACTGGCTTTTGTCCGTACCGTGGGGCAAAAAAAAACGAGTGCGCAAAGATTTAAAAGAAGCGCAGAAAATTTTAGATACGGATCATTACGGTCTTGAGAAGGTTAAAGAACGGATTGTCGAGCATTTGGCTGTGCAAACACGCACAAAAAAACTAAAAGGACCTATCTTGTGTCTCGTAGGCCCGCCTGGGGTTGGTAAAACATCGCTTGGCCGCTCTATGGCCGATGCTACTGGGCGTGAATTTGTTCGCGTGTCCTTGGGCGGAGTGCGTGATGAGAGCGAAATTCGTGGTCATCGCCGTACATATATTGGCTCTATGCCGGGGCGGATTATCCAGTCTATGAAAAAGGCAAAAACCAGCAATCCTTTATTTTTACTCGATGAAATTGACAAAATGGGGTCTGATATGCGCGGCGATCCATCTGCGGCGCTTTTGGAGGTTTTGGATCCAGAGCAAAACGCACATTTTAACGACCATTATCTTGAAGTGGATTATGATCTCTCGGACGTTATGTTCATCACAACAGCAAATTCGCTTGATATGTCTGGGCCGCTTATGGATAGGATGGAAATTATCCGTATCTCAGGTTATACGGAAGACGAGAAAATCGAGATAGCTGAGCGCCATTTGGTACCAAAACAGGTGAAAAACCATGGTTTAAAAAAGGGCGAAATTACGATTAAAAGCGAAGCTATACGCGATATTATTCGCTATTATACGCGCGAGGCGGGCGTGCGCTCGCTTGAGCGAGATTTGGCGCGGATGGCTCGCAAAGCCGTGACTAAAATCGTGTCTGGCAATGCGAAGAAAATCACAGTGTCCTCAAAAAACATCGAAGATTTCTTGGGTGTGAAAAAGTTCCACTTTGGTGAAACCAACCAAGAAGATGGCGTAGGTATTGTCACTGGCCTTGCTTGGACGCAAGCAGGCGGGGATATCTTAACGATTGAAGCTGTGGCTATGTCAGGTAAGGGCAAAATGACGATTACAGGCAATCTTAAGGAGGTGATGAAGGAAAGTATTTCTGCGGCAAATTCTTATGTGCAGGCACGAGCGCCAGAATTTGGCATAAGTCCACGTAAATTTCGCAATACCAACATTCATGTGCATGTACCTGAAGGGGCGACGCCAAAAGACGGACCATCTGCGGGCGTTGGTATGATAACGGCTATGGTTTCCGTTCTTACGGGCATAACAGTGCGTAAAGATATTGCGATGACAGGCGAGATTACCTTGCGCGGGCGAGTTTTACAAATTGGCGGGCTTAAAGAAAAGCTTTTGGCAGCCCTGCGCGGTGGTGTGAAGACGGTTTTAATCCCGATCGATAACGCAAAAGACCTTGTAGATATTTCTGATAACGTAAAATCGGCCTTAGAAATTATTCCTGTGAGTACAGTTGATGAAATTTTACACAATGCGCTCACTAAACCTTTGACACCGATTGAATGGACAGCTAAGGACGAAGCCAAACTTTCAGGACATCTTGCCAAAGACAGTTCATGTGGTCAAAGCGGGCATATTGCTCATTAAGAGAGTATAAAAATGAAAGCCATAATGAAAGCTATAGTGGGTGGTTAGCTCAGTTGGTAGAGCATCTCCTTTACACGGAGAGGGTCAGCGGTTCGAGGCCGTTACCACCCACCAAACTCATGGTCTAAGTTATTGAAAATAAACAATAATTTAAACTAGAGTTTGAGTCTAACCCACTTCTTGCCCACTTTTTAATAATCTAAAAATATCTCGGAATGTGACAGCTTAAGATTACATAGATGATCATGGACATCTATATGAACTTATACAAACTTTGAAGCTATTCAATACATAGCAACTTCTACGCTAATGGGAGACAATGCCGCTACTGCATTCTGTGATTTTTAATGTTGTATATCCGCACGAACGAGTTTCTAGATTAAAATATTGGGGATATCCCATCTGCGTCTATTGCAAGCTGCAATAACTGTATTTCGTAGTAGGCAAGCAATTGTCATCGGACCTACGCCCCCGGGCACTGGTGTTATGGCGGATGCTTGCCTAAGGGCCGCATTATAATCGACGTCACCAACCAGTTTTGTGCCCCGTTTAGCTTTAGAGTTTGTATTGGGAACCCGGTTAATCCCAACATCAATCACTATAGCCCCTTTTTTAATCCAATCGCCTTGAACCATTAAAGGACGGCCAACTGCGGCGATGAGAATATCTGCCGAGCGGCAGACATCTGCAAGGTCTTTTGTTCGTGAGTGGGCAATTGTTACGGTGCAATTTTGTTCAAGAAATAGGAATGCCGCTGGTTTGCCAACCAATATTGAACGGCCAACAATAACACAATGTTTTCCAGACAAGTCTTCGCCTTGCTCGGATAAAGCTTTGCGCGCAAGAATAACACAGCCTTCTGGCGTACAAGGGCGTAAACCAATTCGGCCAAGCGAGAGGCGGCCCGCGTTGATTTCGGTTAATCCGTCTACATCTTTAGCTGGATCAATCGTGCCGATAATGCGGTCAGTGTTGAGTTTTTTTGGCAATGGAAGCTGTACTAATATACCGTCAACATTGTCGTCTTTGTTTAAGTTTTCAACGAGTGCGACGAGTGTGTCTTCATCAATGTTTTCCAGCATCTTATGTTCTAAAGAACGCATACCGGCTTTGCGTGTGAAATTATGTTTGTTACGCACATAAACTTCCGATGCAGGGTCGTTGCCTACTAAAACGACGGCTAAAGTTGGGGCGTAGTCATGTTCTTTTACTAATGTGCATACAGCTTTGCCGATGCTAACCCGCAATTCTGCAGCAACGGTTTTTCCATCAATTAGTGATGCTTGGGACATAAAGGCTCCATTTTGTTAAGAAGGACGTTGACGCATTGAAATGTATTGTTATAAAGTGACTAACTGTTTAGTCAGTCATTAAGCATTGGCTTTAAGGAAATCAATTGCAAATTTGCAAAATAAATGAATTTTGAGAGTATGTTATGGCTGGAAAAATGAAATCAACGGCAAAGGTTGTTGTTATTGGCGGGGGAGTTGTTGGCGTTTCAACACTGTATCACCTCGTTAAAAAAGGCTGGTCAGATGTGATGCTGATAGAGCGTAAAGAGCTAACATCTGGATCAACATGGCATGCAGCAGGCTTATTACCGCTATTTAACATGAGTTATTCGGTTGGGCAGCTCCATAAATATTCCGTTGAGCTCTACAAACGCCTAGAGGAAGAAACTGGACAAGATGTGGGAATCCGTCCTGTGGGCAATATTCGCTTAGCGACTAATCAAGACCGCATGGATGAGTATCATCAATATGCAGGCGTTGCCCAAACTATTGGCGTGAATGTAGAGTTTTTAACACCTGATGAAGTCATTGATATTTGGCCTTTTGCTAAAAAAGACAGGCTAGTTGGGGCTATGCGTCACCCCGATGATGGCTATGTGCAACCCGCTGATTTGACACAAGCATTTGCTATTGGCGCGCGGGCAGGGGGGGCAAAAATTCATCGCCAAACTACTGTTACAGATATTGTTCAGCTCAAAGATGGACGATGGAAAGTCAAAACAGATAAGGGCGATGTGGTTTGCGAACATGTTGTCTCTGCCACAGGCAATTTTGCTCGCAGAACGGGCGCAATGATCGGTCTTGATATTCCTGTTGTTCCCGTTGAACATCAATTTATTGTCACCGAGGCTCATAAAGATATTCAAGCGCGGCGGGCGCAAGGCTTACCTGAGCTTGGGGTGCTGCGTGAGTCAGATGGCTCTTGGTATATGCGCGAAGAAGCGGATGGTTTGCTACTGGGCCCTTATGAAAAAGGCGCGCCAGCCTGTTATATTGATGGGCCTGATCCAAAATCCGAATATGAGTTATTCCAGGAAGATCTTGACCGCCTTATGCCCCACATAGAAAGTGCGATTGCCCGCGTGCCGATGTTTGCGGTACTTGGGATAAAGAAAGTTTATAACGGCGCGATTGCCTATACACCTGACGGTAATCCTATTGTGGGACCTGCGTGGGATAAGAAAAATTTCTGGCTCAATGAAGGTCATAGTTTTGGTATTACGGCGGCGGGCGGTGCGGGCTGGCAGCTTGCTGAATGGATAGTAGAGGGGGAGCCAAGTGTTGACATGCTCGGCGTTGATCCGCGCCGCTTTGGAGCTTATGCCACCAAGAGTTTCTTAATCGAGAAGAACGAAGAAGCCTATGCCGATGTATTTGCCATCCATTACCCTGATGAAGAACGCAGTGCAGCGCGCCCTTTACGAACCTCGCCATGTTATGACCGCATGAAAGATAAAGGGGCTGTATTTGGTCAGCTCTTTGGCTGGGAGCGACCGAACTTCTTTGCTCCAGAAGGCATGCCGCAAGAGGATGATTGGTCTTTCCGCCGTTCAAGTTATTTTGAGCACGTAGGCGAAGAGTGCAAAAACGTAATGGAAAATGTTGGTCTGCTTGATATGACGGCTTTTGCTAAATGCCGCATTCAGGGACCCGGCGCGCTAGCCTTCCTTAATTGGGTTTTAGCCAATAAAATGCCCGTCAAACCTGGCCGAATTGGCCTGTGTCACGGTCTTACCTCAAAAGGTGGCATACACAGCGAATTTACGGTGCAGCGCGAGGGCAAAGAATGTTTCTATCTGGTATCAGCGGGGGCTTATCACCGACTTGACCATGATTGGCTGAAGAAGCATATGCCGACAGACGGTAGTGTGCAATTTACGGATTTAACTAATTCCATGGGCGTGTTGGTCGTTGCGGGGCCAAAATCTCGTGACCTGCTACAACCTATTTGCGGTGCAGATTTATCAAGTGATGCTTTCCCGTGGTTAACTGGGCAAGAAACATATGTGGGGCACGCCCCAGTCAAACTCATTCGCGTTAATTTTGTTGGTGAACTTGGCTGGGAAATTCACCACCCGATTGAATATCAAAACCATATTTTTGACACTCTGTTTAAACACGGGGAAAAACACGGTCTTAAACCTTTTGGCATCCGCGCTATGGATTCGATGCGGCTTGAAAAATCTTACCGCCTCGTTGGTACGGAAATGTCCATAGAGTATTCCGCCTATGAAAGTGACCTTGGACGGTTTGTGAACCTCAAGAAAAAAGATGGTTTCCTTGGCAAAGACGCGCTTCTCACTTGGCAAGAAAGAGGCTTTGATAATGCTTTCGTGACTCTCGAAATTTTGGGCGTAAAAGATGCAGATGTGCTCGGTAACAACCCGATTTATAAAAATGGAGAAGTCATAGGCCGTGCAACAGGCGGCGGCTATGGTTGGCGTATTGGAAAGTCTTTAGCCCTCGCGATGGTGCATCCATCACATGCCGCTATTGGTACGGATTTGGAAATTGATATTTTAGGCGATCGTTATAAATGCCGTGTCTTAGAAGAAAGCCCGTATGACCCTGCTAATGAAAAATTACGGTCATAGCCCATGAAATTTTCCGCAAGTTCACTTTTTGCCAATGCGCTATCTGGTCATAAAAAATGGCCAGAGCAATTCCCCGACAAAGAGCCAAAAAAAGAATATGATGTCGTCATTGTTGGCGCAGGTGGGCACGGGCTTGGCGCGGCTTACTATCTTGCAAAAAAATATGGCATAACCAATATTGCTGTTATTGAAAAAGGCTGGCTTGGCGGCGGCAATACGGCGCGCAATACCACCATTATCCGTTCTAATTATCTCTATGATGAGAGCATGGCGATTTATGACCATGCGGTAGATCTATGGGACGGGTTGTCGCAAGAACTGAATTACAACACAATGTTTTCAAAGCGCGGCGTGCTTATGCTGGCTCATAATGTGCATGATGTGCAGAGCTTTCATCGCCATGTTCATGCGAACCGTTTGAACGGCGTAGATAATAAATGGCTCAGCCCAGAAGAGTGCAAAAAATTTGTACCCATTTTAGATATATCTGCAAATCGTCATTACCCAGTTATGGGCGGAGCTTTGCAAATGAGGGCAGGCACAGCGCGCCATGATAGTGTCGCATGGGGCTATGCCCGCGCCGCGTCGCAACTTGGCGTTGACATTATCCAAAACTGTGCGGTCACAGGCATTAGACGCGGCAAAGACGGCGCAGTTGAAGGCGTAGAGACCGAAAAAGGGTTTATTGCGGCCAAAAAAATAGGCGTATCTGCTGCAGGACATTCGTCCACTGTTATGGAGATGGCGGGGCTACGGTTTCCGCTCGAAAGTTATCCATTACAAGCATTGGTCTCCGAGCCTGTGAAACCTGTCTTGAACTGTGTTGTTATGTCCAATGCCGTTCATGCTTATATTAGCCAGTCTGATAAAGGGGAGTTAGTT
Organism: Robiginitomaculum sp.; assembly: GCA_965224735.1. Taxonomy (GTDB): domain Bacteria; phylum Pseudomonadota; class Alphaproteobacteria; order Caulobacterales; family Maricaulaceae; genus Robiginitomaculum_A. Next base: position 1,480,045 of record OZ245059.1, read on the forward strand.
ATTGGCGCAGGCACTGATCAATATACAAGCTATTCACAGCGAGGCGCATTGCATATTTTAGAACATACTTTGATGTCTATATGCGAAATATTCCCGATCTTTAAACGCATGCGCATGCTGCGCTCTTGGGGCGGCATTGTTGATGTGACGCCTGACCGTTCGCCTATTTTGGGCAAGACGCCTATAGAAGGTCTTTATGTGAATTGCGGTTGGGGAACAGGCGGATTTAAAGCGACGCCTGGCGCAGCCGATTTGTTCGCTTATACGATTGTCCATGACGAACCCCATAAAATAAACGCGCCCTATAATCTTGAACGTTTTGTTACGGGTCGTCTCATCGACGAAGCCGCAGCCGCAGCCGTAGCGCATTAGGAGGGCTGAAAATGTTTGAAATACACTGTCCTTATTGCGAGGAAAAAAAACCAGAGATTGAATTTGCCTATGCGGGCGAGGCTCATATTGTACGCGAAACCAAAGCCGATGATTTAAGCGATCAAGAATGGGCGGAGTTTTTGTTCTACCGCGACAATAAGCGCGACGACCACCACGAACGCTGGTGGCACCAACACGGGTGTAATATGTTTTTTAATGCCGTGCGCAATACGCAAACTGATAAATTTGTAACGACTTATAAAATGGGGCTAAACCGCCCAAAGATTAATCCAAGTACCAATAATATTAAGGCGGTACAAAATGGAAAATGATAAAAATATGCCGTACCGCAAATCGGGCAAAGGGGCAGTAATTGGCAAGAAAGCAATTGGTTTTAGCTTTGACGGTACGGATTATCAAGGATTAGAAGGCGATACATTGGCATCAGCATTGATGGCCAATGGTGTTCACCTCATGGGGCGTTCATTTAAATATCACAGGCCGCGCGGCGTTGTTGGTGCAGGCAGCGAAGAACCCAATGCACTGGTCACATTCGACCGCGGGACGGGACGGGTCACGCCAAATGTGCGGGCGACAGTTCTTGAAATATTTGAAGGGTTTGTTGCGCGTAGTCAAAATAATTGGCCGAGTTTGAAAACGGATATTGGCGCGTTTAACAACACGTTTTCCATGTTCTTTCCGGCAGGTTTTTATAATAAAACATTTATGTGGCCGAAAAGTTTTTGGGATAAGGTTTATGAACCTTTCATTAGGAATATGGCTGGCCTTGGCTCTGCGCCAACCGAAGCTGACGCAGATGTTTATGCCAGCGTCTATGGCCATTGCGAAACTCTGATAATTGGCGCCGGGCCCGCTGGTATTGCCGCAGCGCTCACGGCTGTGAAGACGGGCGAACGTATTATCCTCGTTGATGAAAATCCGGTATTTGGGGGTAGTTTATTAAGCGCGCCAAATGATGAAATCGACGGCATTAAAGCATCTGACTGGCTTGATAAATCAGTGAAGATATTAGAGAACGCTAAAAATGTGACGCTGATGACGCGCACAACGGCAATCGGATATTATCATGATAATTTTATTGGGTTAGCAGAGCGCATCACTGATCATATACCCAATTTAAAACTGGGCGTTTCGCGCGAAAAATTGCACAGAATACGCGCGGGCAAAGTTATTATCGCGCAAGGGGCTATTGAACGGCCATTGGTCTTTAATGGAAATGATCGCCCCGGGGTTATGCTTGCCTCTGCCGCGCAGACTTTTTTAAATCGGTACGGCGTTGCCGTTGGAAATACGGCCGTGCTGTTTACCAGTCATGATAGCGGATACGCTGCCGCCTTTGATTTGGCTGATAGCAATGTGCGCATTTCTCTGATTGTTGATGCGCGCAATGAGGTGCCTAAAGATATTCAAACCGAGGCGGCAAAGCGCGGTATCGAAATTATAAGCGCAGCGTCTATATCGAAAACCTATGGTAAGAACCGCATTACGGGCGTCGAAGTTTATGTTCCAAGCACGGGCGAAAAACGCAAAGTTAACTGCGAGGCTCTGCTTATGTGCGGCGGGTGGACGCCAAGCCTGCATTTATGGTCACATTCAAAAAGTAGTATTCGGTGGGACGATAATATAGCTGCCTATATACCGGACCAGCCTAATGAAAATGCAATGTGCGCTGGGGCGTGTAATGGCGACTTTGGGCTGCGCGCTGCTTTACAAGGCGGTAATAAAGCAGCGGGCGGGCGTAAAAGCTATAAAGTCCATGAACGTGATTTTGGCACGGGCACCACATTTGTTAACCTGCCTAATTATATTGATGCATCCAAACAAAAAGCATTTGTAGATTTTCAAAATGACGCGACAGAAAAAGACATCAATTTGGCAGTGCGCGAAGGCTTTTCGTCAATCGAACATGTCAAAAGGTACACGACAATCGGCATGGCGACCGACCAAGGGAAGACGTCAAATTTAAATGCTATGCAAATTGCATCCAAAGCCATTAAGAAAACTGTGCAGCAGGTAGGACTAACGACTTTCCGCCCGCCCTATACCCCAACAACTTACGGCACAATAGCGGGCTATCGCAGTGGTGATTTATTCGAGGTCGAACGTAAAACGCCTATGGACGGTTGGGCGCAGAAACGCGGCGCAGTTTATGAACCTGTTGGGGTATGGCGCAGGGCGCGCTATTTCCCTAAAGTCGGCGAAGACATGGACACCGCTGTTGCGCGTGAGTGTAAAGCTACCCGTGATAGCCTCGGTATTTTTGATGCTACCACGCTTGGCAAAATTGAAGTTGTTGGGCCTGACGCGGCTAAATTTATGAATCTGATGTACACTAATCCATGGGTCAAGCTCGGTGTTGGGCGCTGCCGTTACGGGTTGATGCTCGGAGAGGATGGTTATATTTATGATGACGGCGTGGTCGGTAGGCTCGCCGAGAATCGCTTCCACGTGACAACGACAACAGGCGGCGCGCCGCGTGTTTTCCGCCATATGGAAGATTACCTACAAACTGAATTTTCGCACCTAGATGTTTGGCTTACGTCCACAACAGAGCAGTGGGCGGTGATTGCGCTCAATGGCCCCAATGCGCGCAAGTTAATAGAGCCATTTATCGAGGGCATTGATTTGTCTCCTGAAAACTTTCCGCATATGGCTGTGCGAGAGGGCAAAATTTGCGGCATTGAAACGCGGCTATTTAGGGTGAGTTTTTCTGGCGAGCTTGGCTTTGAGATCAATGTTCCGTCTCATTATGGCCGCGCCGTATGGGAGGCCTTGTTTGAGGCAGGCAAACAATACGACATCACGCCTTACGGAACCGAAGCGATGCATGTGCTGCGTGCAGAGAAAGGCTTTATTATCGTTGGCCAAGACACGGACGGCACAGTAACACCGGGGGACGCAGGTATGGTGTGGGCTGTTTCCAAAAAGAAAAAAGATTTTGTCGGTAGACGTTCTCTCAAACGGCCTGATCTTGTCGCCAGTGGTCGCAAGCAGCTTGTCGGTCTTATGACCGAAGACCCGAATGTTGTTCTAGAAGAAGGCGCGCAGATTGTAGCAGATCCAAACCAAGCCATACCTATGGATATGATTGGTCATGTCACCTCATCCTATTGGAGCGAGAGCCTTGGGCATTCAATTGCTATGGCATTGGTTATGGGCGGCTTTGATAAAGAGGGCGAGAATATTTATATCCCGATGCAAGGTAAAACTCATAAAGCAAAAATTGTAAAACCTTTTTTCTATGACCCAAAAGGGGAGCGCCTTAATGTTGTTTAATCAAGATATAGAAATTGGCGCGGCGCTACAAAGCGGTGACTTATCCGTAAAGCTTATGGAAGAAAAAACACGCTATTCACTGCGGATAAAACCCAATGAGTTAGCGGCCTTTAAAAAAGCGAGTGGCCTGAAATTGCCTGCCAAAATCGGTAAGTCCACGCGCACGACATCGCATACCTATTTGTGCCTTGGCCCTGATGAATGGATGGTGATAACGACGCCCGAAAACAGCAATGAACTCCGTGTAAAATTAGAAAAAACCGCCGCTGAATTTATCTATAGTTATACAGATGTTTCTCATCGTAATGTCGGGTTTGTATTATCCGGAAAGCAAGCTGCAAGTGCCATCAATATAGGGTGTCCACTAGATTTATCACTAGACGCATTTCCTATTGGCAAGGCCGCTCGGACAGTTTTTGAAAATGCGCCTATTATGATATTGCGCACGAAAACTGCGGAGTTTCAGCTTGAATGTTGGCGATCATTTGCTCCGTATATTTGCGGGTTTTTTGATAGGTATGAAACGGATATTAGTGCATATATAAGTGAATGAAGATACAGGGGAAACACATGGCCAGCGATACGCAACAAAGATCATTACCAATAAAACTTGCCAAAAACGGTTTTTATAAAGGTTTTAATAGAATTGTTGCCGTTGGATCAAAATTTCTCATTGTGCTTTTGATATTGTGGACTGCTGTTTTTTCTACAAATGCCATGTCCGTATTAACCAATGTCAAAGGGTTTGTAAGTTCCCATTTTGGTGTTTGGTATATGTATGTGATGGCCCTTTTTAGCCTCACTTGTATTTTCCTCGCACTTTGGCCGTCCACTGGAAAAATCAAACTTGGATCAGCTGAAGAAAAGCCAGAGTTTTCCAGATTTTCTTGGATTTCCATGTTGTTTGGTGCTGGTATTGGTATCGGAATGCTCACCTATTCCACTGCGGAGCCCATGTTTCATTTTACTAACAATCCAGATGTTATTCAAGGAAATGTAAAAGCTTTAGGTGCAGAAACTGTGCGTTCCGCCTATAAATGGTCATTTATGCATTGGGGATTTTGGGCATGGGGCGTTTATGCTTTCACGGGATTAGCTATTGGATATTTTAGTTATACGCGTGGTCTACCTTTGACTATCCGCTCGACACTGATGCCGTTATTTGGTAAAAAACTTTCTGGTTCATTAGGTCACACCATTGATATTGTGGCTGTGGTCGCAACTTTGCTCGGCGTTGCTGTTACAATAGGTTTTGGGATCTCGCAATTTGCATCTGGCGTTTATAATATTTCTGGCATGGACTGGATTATGAATAGCGAAGGTGTGCCGACCAATGGCGCGATGGTTTTGTTCCTTGTCGTGATTATGGGAGCGTCCACCTTGTCTGCTCTGTCAGGGGTAGGGAAGGGCATTAAATGGCTATCCAATCTCAATATGGGCTTAACAATTTTCGTATTGATATTCTTTTTGACTTTTGGCGCTACGGGATTTGCCCTAAAAGTCTTTTTTGTTGGATTGTGGGATTATATTATTGCGCTGCCCATAATGGCCACGCAGGTGTGGAGCGATGATGGAACGCAAGTTGGTAAAGCACTCGCTGATTGGCAATCCGGTTGGACTATTTTTTATTGGGCGTGGTGGATTGCATTTGCACCGTTTGTTGGCTTGTTTTTCGCGCGCGTATCATGTGGACGTACGATCAGAGAATATGTGTTTGGCACTATGGTTATCCCGTCGATAATAGGCTTTGTTTGGTTTGCAATAATTGGCGGAACAGCATTAAATCTAGAAATCACGGGCGTTGCAAATGGCGCAATTCTGGATGCGGACCTATCGTCACAACTCTACGCGACAATCAATGTCATGCTTGATTCGGGTCTTGCGAAAATAATGTCAGGCGTTATCGTTATTTTGCTTTTAACATATTTAGTGACGTCGGCAGATTCTGCCATATTAGTGGTAAACACTATCGTTTCTGCGGGTAAGCCTACGACAAATGCGGCTAAACATATTTTAGTGTGGGGCAGTATTTTGACCATAATGATCGCGACATTACTAACTGCGGGGGGGTTAGAGGCCGTCAAGGCTGCTATGATTATTGGCGCTTTGCCGTTTTCTCTTGTGGTCGTACTTATGCACGTTTCAATACTTAAAGCGCTCTTTGTTGATGCAAGGAAGAAAGAGCAATCCACGCCGCTGAGTGACTAGGGTCAGGACCTATTAATTTTAGGGATTCCCATTTTGTCTAATTTGTGATTCATTGATGGTCAAAGGAGCTTTCACCATGAATGATTTGTTTTATCTATCGAAGTCCCAATTGGCTCGTATTGAGCCTTATTTTCCCTTGTCTCACGGCGTACCACGTGTCGATGATTTACGTGTGATCAGCGGCATTATCCATGTGCTTAAACGAGGCCTTCAATGGCGCGATGCTCCGCGAGAATATGGCCCCCACAAGACACTTTACAATCGGTTTATCCGTTGGAGTAAAATGGGTGTATTCAACAAAATCTTTATTGCGCTAAGCACATCTGAAGGTGTGCCAGAACAATTGCAAATCGACGCAACCCACCTAAAAGCTCACAGAACCGCAGCTAGTCTGCTTAAAAAGGGGATGTTCCCAGATGTATTGGCCGCACCAAAGGTGGGCTAAATTCAAAACTCCATGCGGTTTGTGATGGTGTGGGTCGTCCGGTGGTCATGTTGCTGAGTGAAGGACAAATGAGCGACCATAAAGGGGCGCGGTTATTGCTAGATCAACTTCCAAAAGCAAAATGCCTTCTGGGTGACAAAGGATATGATTCAAACTGGTTTCGAGAGGCATTACGTGCTCGCAATATTACCCCGTGTATTCCGCCGCGTCGAAACCGAAAAACACTGATCCCATACGATAAAACTTTATACAAACAGCGTCACAAGGCCCAAAACATGTTTGGGCGTCTCAAAGACTGGAGACGTGTCTCAACCCGTTATGATCGCTGCGCACACACCTTTTTCTCTACAATATGCATCGCTGCAATCGTTATATATTGGCTTTAATGAGTCCTGACCCTAGATTATCCAATGCCGTTCGCATCTTGTCTTTTATGTCATTGACAAAGTTTAGTGCGCCAAGCGGCTGCCCCAGAGTCGCATAATATTGCTTTCGGTTTTCGTCAAAGTCCTGCGGTAAATCATTCTCTGGGTTGCAAAACCGTCGGGCTCCTACAATCCATATTTCTTTGGAGCGAAGTTTTTCACGCAGACTTTGCAACATACAGATTTCATAGCTGATCCGATTAACCCGTTTATGCCCCTGCGCATCTTCTTCAAAAACATTGTCTTGCCATTTGGCCGGGACAACCTCTTTTACAGGGGCTTCATCAATGGATAAATACCGGGTATTGGCTGTATTAAGTTTGAGAAGCTCAATGGCGTCTAAGAGTGGGCACCATGATGAATTATTAGACTTGAACTCTAATATGTTCAGAATCTTGGGCAACATTCGTCTGTAATGACGAGCATAGGAGGTTCTTATTTTGCGATAAATGCGTTTCACATAAGCAGGGCCATCTGAACGGTATTCTTTGACTAAATCCGCAATGGTCTGTTCACCCGCCACAGGAAAAATCACGTCTCTAATTATTTCGCCTGGATGATCATTTGCAGCTTCTGCTATACGAAAAAGGAGGTTGGTTTTGCCGTGAACTTTAGTGATATCTCCCACCAGCTCAGAAATAACTTTACGCTCGGCCTGCACAGAAATTTTGTGGGTGATACTAATGAGCAGGTCAACCAAGCCGTCGATGATTTCTGATTCTCGCGGTACACAATAAAAACATAATAGAGCTAAGCGGGTTGTTTCAGAGTGCCGGCGCATCTCCCACACATCCTCTGAACCCGCTCGAAGCCGGTAACGTTCAATTAAACTCGGCTTGAGGGTGCACAAAGTATCTTTAGGCAGGCCTATTTCACGTAACAAGGCCAAACGGGCAATTGTTTTCATGACATTTTCTAGGCTTGCATTTCCTGTATCTAACCGTAATTGGCTAAACCTTGATGCGCCTTCCGATGTTTCTAAAAGCCGGTTTAGTCCTGCGCGGTGCAAGGATGATAAACCATTTGATACATGCAGAAACAAGCCCCTTTCAAACTCTTGTTCAGCAGTCCCGAGCAGTCTGGACAATACTTTAGCACTGGGAAGCTCAAAGCTATTTTCTGTAAACCAACGACGAATATCTGCATCCTTCTGTTGCGCGTCAGGCGCAACAGGGAAGAGAAACTTAATGGACCAGGCATGAAAAGCGGATCTGCCAACACTGTCAAAGCGGCGTATGTTGAGAAAAGAACGTATTTCTTTGCAATAACGCCGCATCATTCGTTCTGAACTATCGCTTGTCAGATGAGATAACTCTGTATCAATACATCCCAACTGCGCTGCTAAAAATTCGTGGATATCATCTGGAATAAATTTTAAATCTATGGGAAAACATGCGTAATGTTGATAATGTTTGAGCAGAAAACAGAAAACTATTCGACCTGTGTTCGCTTTACCTTTCACCAGAACAATTTCCCCAGGTGCTAAAAGCCAGTGGCGGTTCAGTTCTTCATCCGTCCAAAAAACCTTCATACTTGCCTCCATAATGTTATATACGGAGTATATATACGGAACAATGTTGAAAGTTAAATCAGTAAAGATGCTTAAATCTTATTCGAAAGTTTGTCCGTTTTTACAGCTTCGAGGGAACTGGGTCTAGTTGTATAGTCCCTGTGTTAGGTGGTATTAAATTATCATCTCAAGAGAAGGAAGTATTATGGGACAAGTATTACACGACAGCGCCAAGACGACGCACGCCATTAGAGCAGAAATATTCCGATCGGACGCTTCGATCGCGATACTAGCCAAGCGTTACGGGATCAACCCCAAGACGGTGGTAAATGGAAGAGCCGCGACAGCGTGGAAGACCGCAAGAGCGTACCAGAACCGAAGTCCACAGTCCTGTCCTGTGAGGAAGAAGCTATCATTGTCGCGTTTAGAGGGCACACATTACTGCTCCTAGATGATTGCCTCTATGCCCTGCAAGACACCATCCCCAAACTCAGTCGTTCTGTGTTGCACCGCTTGCTTGCAGCGCCACGGAATATCTCGCTTGCCAAAGCTTGATGAAGGCACACGCAAGAAACAAAAGTTTAAGACTTACCCGATTGGGTATATCCACATCGACATCGCCGAAATGCGCATAGAGGCGGGTAAATTATACCTGTTTGTGGCCATAGACCGCACATCAAAGTTCACCTATGTAGAGCTACACCCTCGTATGAGCAAGATGATAGCGGCTCAATTCTTGCGCAATACTATCAAGCGTCTACCCTACCATATTCATACTATTTTGACTGATAATGGCATCCAGTTTACCAACCGATCCGTTTACCAACCGCTCCAAGGATACACATGCAGGAGAACACATCTTTGATCGTGTTTGCCGTAAACATGACATCCAGCACCGCCTGACCAAAATCAATCATCCCTGGATTAATGGCCTGGATCAATGGCCTGGACCAATGGTCAGGTAGAACGCATGAACCGCACCATCAAGGAGGCGACGGTCAAACGGTATTATTATGACAACAAAGACCAGCTTGAAACTCACCTTGAGGGGTTTATGAGTGCATATAATTTCGCCAAGAGATTAAAAACTCTCAAAGGCCTGACCCCTTACGAATATATTTGCAAAATATGGCAAAATGAGCCACAAAAGTTTAACCAAAACCCAAACCACCTAACACAGGGACTGTACACCTAGTCTCTATAACCCATAAGGCTATCGCCAAGGGCTTGTTTAAGCTCATCAAGGTAAGGCTCAAAATGTTTCCATTGCGCGAGGCCTTTGGTGTTTATAGGTTGGCGAACTTGTTCAGAACTTGCCGTACGCACTTCACGTTTGCTCTTGTGAAAGTCCACACAGGACTGCTCGAACGGGAGGCCACAATGATCCAAAATTCGCCTGACTTGAGGCTCTAAATCAGCAACTACGTCCTCATATTGCACACGCAATATTTTTCCAGGCAAGACGGTGTCCCAATGGCGCATAAGCTCGACATAGCCTTTGTAATATCGGCCTATTTGCTCAAGCCCATAAGTAAACTCTTGACCTTCGGCAAATAATTGCTTGAAGCCAGAGAAACAGCAAGACAACGGGTCACGGCGCGCATCAATTATTTTTGCATTCGGCAATATTAGATGAATAAGCCCGATATGGCGAAAATTATTGGGCATTTTATCGGTAAAAAACGCAGCGCCTTTGCGGTGAATTTCCGTATTTTCGATATAATCTAGCCCAAATTCCTCAAGGCGTTTCGCCGACATATCAAATAAATTTTTGGGGTAAAGTGTTTCTTTACTCACCCGTTTGCGGCCACGTAACCTATGAGACAAGGCAAGGATATTGGGTAGTTCAAGTGTACCGTCCACTTGGCTGTGGGAAGCTAAAATTTGTTCAAGCAAAGTTGAGCCAGCACGCGGCAGACCAACGATAAAAATGGGATCGGGGGCTTGATGCCCATGGCCTTTATGTTGTTCAAATAAAGAGCGGCTGCATATATCCGACTGGGCGGTAAATTCTTCGTCCATTTTGCTAGCGTCATAGCGGCTTTGTATGCGTTTTAGCTTGTTGCCTCGCTCGTAATACGAGAATGATTGTTCATAATCACCAAGGTCTTCAAATGCCTTGCCAAGCGCAAAACAAAAATGGATGCGGTTACGGTATTCGAGATTTTCTCTGCTTTCCTGCTTTTGCATAGCCGCAAGTTCAGCATCCGTAAACTGATAGGTTTTTAAATTGCTAAGGGAGTAATAAGCATCACCGTGATTTGGTTTTGAGGCTATTGCTGCTTGGTATGAAGTAATCGCTTCGTCTTGCCGCCCATAAGTTTTTAGGGCGTGACCACGCGACGTTAAAGTTGCCGTATCATTTGGAAGTTTTTTTAAAACCTGTTCAAATAACTCAAATGCCTTATCAAAGTCCCCGGTTTGCATACATTCTATCGCATAGTGGGACTGGAAAACCGGACTATTGGGGTCTTTATCATAAAGCGATTTAGCTTGGGCGAGGGCTTGTGTGAACTTTTGACGTTTGCGGAGTAATTGTGCGTAATCAAGCCGCAATTGGATGTTTTCTGGCTCAAACTCGAGTGCGCTTTCGAGCAGGAAGTCGGCATCTTCCAAAATACCAAGACGTGAACCAATATCGGCCAATAGCCGCATGGCTTCTATGTGGTGCGGATTTTTTTGCAAAAAATACCGACAAAGATTTTCGGCCTTTAAATATTTACCTTCTGAAATATAACTCGTAACCGTGACCAGTTCTCTAGGAAGTTTTGACAGCCTATCTGCTTGCGCTTTAGCATTATTGGCAGCTTGTGTTTTACCTTGCTTAAGTAATATTTGGGCTTGCGCAATCCAACTTGCGCTGAGCGCGGAGTTCATACGGCATGCCTGCATAAAAGCCTCAAGGGAATTTTCTGTTTGACCTTGCGCACGATATAAATGTCCTTGTTCTTGATAGGCTCTACCAAATTCAGGGGAAATGGATTTGAGGGTATTGAGTGTTTCTTGTGCAAGGCCGTATTTCTTTGTATAACGGTGACATACTGCAGTCATATAGAGAGCTTCCATATTATTGGATTCGGCTTTCAATGCGTCATCAAGTATTACGAGCGCTGCATTAAAGTCGCCAGCTTGCATTGTTTTTTGAACGGTTTTCAAGTCGGTAGCGCTTGTCGTTTTATTTTGTTGAGGTGTATCGTTCACAAATAATACCCATATTTATATAAAAGAAAGGCGCCTCTTATGAGACGCCTTTCTTATTAAAGTAATCTTTTAGAAAATAACAGATTAATAATCAACGGACAGCCGCGCGCCTATGACCCTTGGGCGAGCAAGTGTTACGCGCTCACGATCATTAACGAAATTATTATTAAGCTCAATACGTTCATTCGTAAGGTTGTTGGCAAATATCTCAGCCGACCAACGTTCTGCACTTACGCCTATAGCAAGATCTAGCTTGGTCCAGCTATCAATTTGAGCGCGGTTGATATTAATAATATCACTGAACGATTTTGCAGAGTAACTGACCTTGGGCTGTACATGAGCCATATAGCCATTGCTAAGTTCCCATTCATAACGAGCGCGAAGGTTTCCTTGGAAACTTGGCGCAAAGGCAAGCGAGTCAACGCCGTCAAGGTCGCCAGTTGGCACGAGAATTTTCTTGATTGAAGTGTCAAGTATGGAGGCAGCGCCGGTAACAGTTAGCCCAGGCATTGATGCTGGTGCATAAATAAAGTCCGTTTCAAGGCCTTTAATCTCTGCATTTGCTGCATTTGCCGAGAAAAACAAATTGGTGATGCTGGTATCAAAAATAGTCGTTTGTAAGTTTTTAATATCAACATAAAAAACATTGCCGTTGAGTTGGAATTGATTGTCCGCAAGGTTCAGTTTCCAGCCGAGTTCGTAATTTGTAACTTCGTCTGTATCAAGTGCGAACGGGACAGTAAAGTTGTTTGGCCCAGGCGCGCCGCCAGGGCGGTTTAATAAGCCCGGACGGAAACCTTCTGAATATGTAGCGTAGAATAGCATGTTTTCATTCGGCGTCCATGTTCCAGTAAATTTGAAAATCACACCATCTGTAACGGCTTTGTCTGGCGCGTTAAGCGAATTAAATACTTGCGTTGCCTGGGAGGTTGATAATCCCGTGGCTTCGATATCCGCGATGCTGCCGACAACCGTTGCACCCGCAGGGGCATTTTTTGCCCCCGACAGAGCGTAAGTTTGCCTTAGGGTATCCTTACAAGAGCCGATAAATTTAAACACACCATCGCCATCATAGAGGTCAGATATATTCGTCCCGAATGCATTTTCGTCAACTTGACTAAAGAAGTTACAGAAAGATGAATTGGCACTCCCTTCCAAATCAACCTCTATATCGTACCAGCGCGCCCCTGCTGTCAGTGAAAATTGGTCACTAACTTCAAAAGTAGCCTCGCCAAATACACCTAGTTGTTCGTCGGTTCGTTTGACATCATTTCTAAATACGACATCGCGCGGGAACGCATCCCGACTCGTTGCGAATCCTCCAGGTTGGGTGAAATTTTTAGGATAACCTACAATACCGCCAAAACCGGCTTCTGCCAGTTGGTTGCTTGGATAGGCAAAATCATTGCGCTCTTCTAAAGTTAATTTGCTGTGGAAGCCGCCAACAGTTGCCCGCAACCTTTTGTCAGCAGGTGTGTTAAAGCGTAATTCGTTTGTAAAAACGTCTGTATTTGTCGTGGAATTAACGTATAAATTCGGAGCATGGCATGTGCCATTAAGGTCCGCCGTCTGGCTTTTGCTGTAAGTGGTGTAATAGTCACAAATATAATAAGGTAAATACTGAGCGACAAACAAATAATCCGTATAGTCTATACGTTGATCCGTTCCGCGCTTGGTAAATGCGCCTGTATAAAGAGCTTCAAGGGCACCAATACGGCCTTTAACAGTCCAATTGGTATTACTATACCTATCTTCAATGTTTTCCGCTTCATAACGCTGTATTTGGTAGTCATCCAGATTTGGATCATCAAAGAACACGCCCTCTGATTCGAGCCTTTGCCCAGATTGACCAACCAGAACTGACCAATTATCATTGACCTCAAGGAGAGCACTTAGGCGATAGCCGAGATATTTTGTGTCATTGAAATTTTCTTCTACGAGCGCAGTATTATCAGCTTTCTCAAAAATAATATTGTTGGATGCAGGATTAGATGAGCGCCCAGCGCGGCTTGATCCAACGGCTACGCCATTTGCCCTGACCGTTCCAACGGGGCGATATCTTGCAGATTCCGATAAATCGATTTGGCCAGGAATATTGTCAATATATCCACCTTGATCATCGACATATCCTACGGCTCTAAAAGCCAATTTATCACCAACAGGCACATTGATCATTACATCGATCTTTTTACTGGATTCCCCGCCTTTAGTTGTGGAATAACCAAGATTAGCCCTAGCTTCATTCACGCCAATTTTCGGTTTGTTCGTAATAAGCCGCACGACACCCGCTTGAGAACTAGCACCAAATAGTGTACCTTGTGGTCCAGATAGCACCTCAACACGCTTGAGATCAGCAGCATAAACATCAAGGTTACGACCAGGTTGGGAAAGCGGCTGTTCATCAAGATATAGAGCCACATTAGGAGCAAGGCCAGCAACCCCTGCTGTAGTTAAGTTGGGCGTGGTTGAAGCAAGACCACGAATATAAATTGTTGATTGACCTGGGCCACTACCACCAGCCGTTACGCCAGGCAATTCCAAAAGATAATCCGTAAATACATTAACATCCAGCTCTTGCAATGTCTGCTCGCCAAGCGCGGCAACTGCAATAGGAATATCCTGTGTGCTTTCTGAGCGTTTTGTCGCTGTTACGATGATCTCGTCAACTTGTGCATTTGCCCTTATACTTAGTGAGGTGATGATTGCAAATGATGATGCTCCGATGAGTAACTTCTTCATGAGTATATTCCCCTTTTATATTTTGTTATATTGCTCCAATAACATAGATGCTGACTGATTAGTTAGTAGTGTTAGCGTTTCGTTAAAGCAATGTCAACATCTTTAATGTCAACCTCTTTGAGGTGGTCCTGCTAAATCGGACAGTTTGTTAAGGTGTAGTGGTTTAGACTTGATCTGACACTTCCATCCTTTCAGCTAGCTGGAAGGATGGAAAGCGGCCTCTTGCTTGAGGCGTAGTTTCGGCGTTTGATGGTGGTGCGAACCATAAACATCAAAACATAAGGAACTACAATGTTACACACTACAGAGCGCGAAGTCTACCCTTGGGGTACAAAGTCGGATTGCTAAACTTGGCTGAGGAGCTTGGCAATGTATCCAAAGCTTGTCAGATGATGGGCTTATCGCGGGACACGTTTTACCGATACAAGGACGCAGTCGATGATGGCGGGGTGGAGGCTCTGTTAGAACGCCCACGCCGCAAGCCCAATCTTGCTAATCGAGTGGACGAGGTCACAGAAAATGCGGTCAAAACATCTGCGATTGACTATCCTGCTTACGGCCAGACCCGCACCTCAAATGAGCTGCGCAAACAAAGTGTATTTGTATCGCCCTCTGGTGTTCGTTCAATCTGGTTGCGCCATAGTCTGGAGAACTTTAAACTCCGTTTGAAAGCTCTGGAAGCCAAAGTGGCCAAAGACGGCATCATTTTGACCGAGGCACAAGTGCAAGCACTGGAGAAAAAGAAACACGATGATGTGGCTTACGGTAAGATAGAAACTGCCCACCCGGGCTATTTGGGCAGCCAAGACACGTTTTATGTCGGTACTCTCAAAGGTGTTGGTCGTGTGTATCAACAGATCTATGTGGACACTTATTCCAAAATTGTCCATGCCAAACTGTACACCACCAAGACACCGATCACTGCGGCTGACATGCTCAATGATAAGATCTTGACGTTCATAAGGTCTTGACGTTCTTTGAAAATCATGAACTACCAGTGCTGCGGATACTCACAGATAGGGGCACGGAATATTGTGGACACCGTGACAAGCATGACTATCAATTATTCCTCGCTATTAATGATATACTCAGACACCTCTATAACCCGAATTTCACCTTGACATTTCCCTCCTGATAGATTGGGCTCATGTTTATGATTAAGTCTGGTTTTTTATCAAAGAGGGAACGCCGTGAGTTGGAGAGTGTCGTGCGTTGTCCGAGCGAGGATCACGGGATAGCGCGGCGGTGTAATGCTTTGCTTTTGTTGGATGATGGTTGGAGTTGTGAGCGGGCTAGCCAAGTCCTTTATCTTGATGATGACACGATCCGTATCTGGTACAAAAAATACGCCGAGGGTGGTTTTGACCTGATGGCGAGCTTTGACTATAAGGGTGGTTTCTCCAAATTGAGTGTGGACGCAAAAACGGCTCTTGTGTCTTGGCTAGAGGCTCATGTCTGTCAGAATGTACACGAGGTTCGCGTCTTTATCTGGCACAACTGGCAAGTCGATTATTCCAAGTCTGGCTGCATCAAATTGCTGCATCGTTTGGGTTTTGAATACAAAAAGCCTACGCCTTTACCAGCTCATATTAACGAGCAGGCACAGGCTGAATTTATAGAGAATTATCAGCGGCTCTTGAACGGCTTAACGCTTGATGAGACGGTATATTTCTGTGATGCTGTGCACCCTGAACATCAATCAAGACCAAGCCGTGGCTGGATGCGTAAAGGTAGCAATACGGCCATCAAGCGGAGCTCGGGGCGCAGGCGGGTCAATATTCACGCAGCGGTTAATTTGGAGAATTTTGACACACCCTTTATGGATGTAGATCGGGTTGACAGCGATAGCACTATTCAATTATTTGAGAAACTGGAGGCACGTAATCTGGATAAAAAATGTATTTATTTGATACTTGATAATGCTCCTTACCATCGTGCAGCCAAGGTTAAACAGTGGTTAGAGCGTAAAGATTGCAAGATCAAACCAATCTGGTTGCCAACATATTGCCCTCATCTAAATGCTATTGAGAGGCTTTGGGGCGTCATGCGCAGGCATGTCACACATAATAAATTCTACCCGACATTTACGAAATTTGGTCATGCTATACTCAAATTTTTACGAGAAACCATACCCAAACAATGGAGAAAATTCCGAGACACCGTAACTGACAACTTCCGAATAATTTCAGATGAAAAATTTCGGGTTATGGAGTAGTGGGAGTATAGATGAAAAAGATAAATTTCTATTAAAGCGAAATGGGCGGTGGCACTATAATCGGCGCGTTCCAAACCAATATCTCGACATAGAATCAAGACGGTTTTTACGCACTTCACTAAAAACTAAATCTATAGACATTGCCCGTATGAGGCGGGACGCTCTTGAAGAGGCAGACAATGCTTATTGGTATGCCCTCTCCCTTGAATCCCTATCAAGCAACGGTGTCACTGAAACTACGCGCGATGTGGCAAAGCAACGCCATAAGGCCGCCTCGGCTCGCGCTTTGGTTCACGGTTTTGCCTACAAACCAATACAAGCATTACTAGAAGACGAATTCGTTGAAGACATACTCGCACGCCTCAAGACACTTGAGAGAGGAGCCAGCATTGATGACACTCCACAAAGAAGAGATGCCGAAGCTCTTATGGGTACAGCTTCTAAGCCAGATGCTATTAGCGTAAGAGTGTCCGATGCCTTTAAACTATAGCTAATCCCATTTAGATTGATGGGTTTTTAACTTTTTTCACTATTGTGGTTTCAAAATTTATGTGAGGATTATAGCTATGGCACATTCGATGGATTTACGGTTACGGGCGATCAGGCTTTTGGAGAAAGGTCACACGGTTTTGGAAGTGTCCGAGCTTCTTGATATTGGAACGGCGACATTATGGCGTTGGAAAGCACGAGCACGCGAGGGCCGTCTGGCGAGCACTTACCCAAAAGTACGTTCGACCTATAAGCTGGATGAAGTTTCCATGCTGTCCTATCTTGACGAACATCCAGATGCTTACTTGCATGAGATCGCGCAGGCCATGCAGGTAAGTAAGACAGCTATCTGGTCATCGTTCAAGCGGCTTGGTATTACGCGAGTGCTAGCCTACCCTCTTGGTAAAAAAAGACGCCGCAATACCGTGAGCGTGACGAAGAACAGCGCAATATCTATGAGGGTTTGATAAGCTTGTATCCGAAGCCAAAGCGTGTTTATTTGGATGAGAGCGGTCTTTGTCATAAACTGGCTCGCACTCACGCTTATGGCCCAAGCGGCCTGTGCATACACGGCCTGACCGATGGCAAACGCAAGGGACGAACCAACATTATTGGCGCATGGTCATCCGCCTTTAAATTGTTTGCGACACAAACTTATGAGCACACGGTCAATAAATCTGTATTTGTGAACTGGATACAAACCAAGCTGCTTCCGTCGTTGAAAACGGGTATGGTTGTCATCATGGATAATGCGCCTTGGCACAAAGGAAAGGACATTCGCGATATGATTGAAAGTACGGGAGCAGACTTGATTATGTTGCCCCCTTACAGCCCTGACTTAAACCCAATTGAACATGCATGGGCTAATCTTAAGCAGGACGTAAAATCAAATGTGCACGCCTATGATACAATGCAACAAAACATAAAAAGCCAACTCAAAAATATGAATCATTCTATTAGGAATTAGCTATAGTTACATACCTATTCGTTTAACGCCACCTATTTTATCACGCGCATAAATGGTTATATTTGCTTGGGCGGCTTTATTGAGAGCGAGGTTTGTTGGGCCAGACAAGGATAGAATAGCTGGGATTTTTGCGCGGGCGGCTTTGTCTATGATCTCGTAGGAACATCGGGACGACATGAGGAGGAAGCCGTCTTTTTCCAACTTCTTTATGGTTATTGCGCCGATGAGTTTATCAAGCGCATTATGGCGGCCAACATCTTCTCGCGCCAATTGTATATCGCCGTCCAAACTCACCCATGCCGCCCCGTGAACACTTTTCGTGCGGACATTAATTGGCTGTAGTTTTTTGAAATTGTGCATAGCTCGTTCCAAAGCCGATTTGCTAATGGAAATCGGTTGCGCTCGAACGATGGGCATTGGGGTAAATAAGTCGTCCGTGTTTTCAAGTCCGCAAATACCACAGCCTGCCGTACCAATAAGGTTGCGGCGACGCGCACGAATATCGAAAGCCGCAATACGCTCGACGCTAATTTTAAAGTGTAGTTCTATACCTTTATCTGTGTGGCGGACTTCTAGACTTGCAATATTGTTTTGCGAGTTAATGATGCGCTCACTCAGGGAAAAACCAAGGGCGAAGTCGGCCATATCTGCGGGTGTGGCTAGCATAACCGCATAATTACGTCGGTTATAAACAAAGGCTACGGGTGTTTCTTCGGGAATATGCCAATGACCCATCCTATCTGTATCTAGGGAATGAACGGAAATTATCATATCCGAAGCAGGGGGAGCACCTATAACCTTAATGGGAAACATTACTCGGCAGGTTCTGCTAAAATTTTGCGCGACTTCTGTGATGATGGAGCTAGGCCTTTCTGCCAATCAGATTTGTGGTTAGTTGGCGAAACTTGCACCGCAGTGACTTTGTATTCTGGGCATTCCGTTGCCCAATCTGAAAGTTCCGTCGTGATAATATTGGCCCCGCTTTCCGGATGATGAAAGGTGGTGTAGACTACGCCCGGAGTCATTCGCCTAGATATTTTTGCCCGCAGGGATGTTTCACCCATACGGCTTTTGATGTTAACCCATGCCCCGTCTTGGATACCGTAAATATCGGCATCAGAGGGGTGAATTTCAAGAAAATCCTCTTGCGCCCATAAGCTATTTTCCGTTCGACGTGTTTGCGCTCCCACATTATATTGGCTTAAAATACGCCCTGTTGTTAGAATAAGAGGAAAGCGGCGGTTTGTTCGCTCTTCAGTGGGTATATATTCAGTGAGAACAAAATTGCCTTTGCCGCGCGTGAATTTATCCACGTGCATGATCTCAGCGCCGTCCGGGTTTTCATCATTGAACGGCCACTGCACCGATCCGCGTTTATCAAGTTCCGCGAAACTAACATTGGCAAAGACCGGGGTGAGTTCGGCGATCTCGTCCCATATGTCGGAGGAGCTTTCGTGGCCCATATCATAGCCCATGGCCCGGCCCAGGTCTTGAGTGACCTCCCATTCTTGCTTGCCAGTTGGGGACGGCATTACGGGGCGCACACGGTTGATGCGGCGCTCTGCGTTAATGAATGTGCCTTCTTTTTCTAGGAATGATGTGCCCGGCAAAAATACATGGGCGAAGCGGGCAGTCTCGTTGAGGAATAAATCTTGGACGATTAGGATATCAAGATTGCTCAGGGCGGCTTCGACATGGTGGATATTGGGGTCGGACTGGGCCACATCTTCGCCTTGGATATACATGCCTTTATAAGTGCCAGCCACGGCTTCGTTGAACATGTTGGGGATTTTGAAGCCAGGCATAGAGTCGAGTTTGCGCTGCCATTTATCTTCGAACAGACCGCGCGCTGCGTCGTCGCCAACATCACGGTAGCCAGAAAGTTGGTGTGGGAACGAGCCCATATCGCAGGAACCTTGCACATTATTTTGCCCGCGCATGGGATTAACCCCAACGCCAGCTCGCCCTATATTTCCGGTGATCATAGCTAAATTTGCCATGGCCATAACCATGGTGGAGCCTTGGGAATGTTCCGTCACGCCAAGCCCGTAATAAATGGCGGCTTTATCGGCTTTGGCATACAGACAGGCAGCCGCACGAATGTCATCAGCGCTCACGCTCGTAATTGGTGCCATAACGTCAGGTGAGTTTATAGGATCAGTGATAAAATCAATCCATGTGGACAGAGATTTTTGGTCGCATCTTGTGCTTGAAAACTCTTCGTCAATCAGCCTCTCTGTGACAATCACATGGGACAGTGCATTGATCAGCGCTACATTGGTACCAGGAGTTAGTGCTAGATGATAATCGGCTTTGACATAGGGCGTTTTCACCAGATCAATAGCGCGCGGATCTGCGACGATTAGCTTGGCCCCTTGACGGAGCCGCCTCTTCATTTGCGAGCCAAATACCGGATGGGCATCAGTTGGGTTGGAGCCAATGACAAGAATTGTATCGGCTTGCATAACGCTGTCGAAATTTTGTGTGCCGGCGCTCTCGCCGAACGCTTGCATCAAGCCATAACCTGTTGGCGAATGGCAAACGCGGGCGCATGTATCAACATTGTTATTGCCAAATCCGGCGCGGATAAGCTTCATCACCGCCCAGACTTCTTCATTGGTACAGCGCGACGACGTGATGCCGCCAATGGATTTCACACCGTATTTTGCTTGCGTATCTTTTAGGCGTCTGGCTGCATAATTTAGTGCTTCGTTCCAGCTAACCTCTTGCCACGGGTCGTCCGTGTTCTCCCGTATCATTGGTTTGGTGATGCGATCAGCATGTGTAGCGTAGGTATAGGCAAACCTACCTTTAACACAGGAATGGCCGTGGTTGGCACCGCCACCTTTCCATGGCACCATGCGGATTAATTCGCCGTTTTTTAGCTCAGCCTTGAACGAACATCCAACACCGCAATAGGCACATGTGGTCAGCACGGTTTCATCCGGCTGCCCTTTGGCGAGGACTTCATTTTCGACCAATGCGCCTGTCGGGCAGGCCTGAACGCAGGCACCGCAAGAAACACATTCGCTGTCCATAAACCCCTCGGCCATGCCAGCGACAACTTTGGAAGTCGCCCCGCGCCCTTCTACGGTAAGCGCAAATGTGCCTTGCACTTCATCGCACGCCCTTACGCAGCGCGAGCAAACAATACAGGCGCTAGGGTCAAAGGTAAAATAGGGGTTGGTGCTATCTTTTTCGCAATGCGGCGCGGGGACATCATATCGAATTTCGTTCAAGCCTAATTCTTCGGCTAGTGAGATTAACGCTGCGTCACCCTTTGTGTCTGACAGGTAAAGTTCCATAGTGTTTTTGCGTAACCGCGAGAGTTTTTTTGATTGCGTCACGACCTTAATGCCCTCGTCTACGGGCGCCGTACAAGATGCAGGCGTGCCGCGCCGCCCATCTATTTCTACGAGGCATAAACGGCATGAGCCGAACGCATCAAGACTATCCGTAGCGCAGAGTTTCGGAATGTCGATTCCCGTTGCTTCGGCGGCGTGCATGATGGATACGCCCGCTTGTGCGGTGATGGTTTTACCATCAATCTCAAGGCTGACAGTTTGCGCCGATGTGTTGGCTTTAGTGCCGAAATCTTTTTCAATAAGCAGAGCCATTATGAGCCTCCAAAATCATTTGGGAAATGCTTGATAGCACTCCGAACGGGCATGGGCGTTAAACCTCCCATAGCACACAATGAGCCGTCCGTCATTAACTCGCAAATGTCTTCGAGCAGGACAAGGTTATTGTCCACATTCTCTCCCGCAATAATTTTATCAAGTGTTTCCTTTCCGCGCACAGAACCAAGGCGGCAAGGTGTGCACTTCCCGCAACTTTCGACCTCACAAAATTTCATAGTAAAACGGGCTTGTCGTGCCATATCAACGCTGTCGTTAAACACGACAAGCCCCCCATGACCGAGCATCGTCCCGGAGTCGGCCATTTTCTCATAATCCATTTCCACATCAAAACCTGACACTGGGATATAAGCACCAAGGGGCCCGCCTGCTTGCACAGCGCGCACGGGCTTACCCGAGAGTGTTCCGCCACCAAATTCTTCAATCAGTTCACCCAGAGTGATGCCAAACGCTTTTTCCACAAGGCCACCATACTTGATATCGCCGCCTAGTTGAAAGGGCTGTGTACCCCGCGCACGGCCCTGACCATAATTATGATAAAAATCCGCACCTTTATCCATTATGATCGGCACACTTGCTAAGGAGAGAATATTATTGATGATGGTTGGTTTCCCGAACAGGCCTACGATAGCTGGGATAGGGGGCTTAACTTTGACCTGACCGCGTTTGCCCTCAAGACTTTCCAACATTGAGGTTTCTTCGCCGCAAAT
This sequence comes from Robiginitomaculum sp., assembly GCA_965224735.1. GTDB lineage: Bacteria > Pseudomonadota > Alphaproteobacteria > Caulobacterales > Maricaulaceae > Robiginitomaculum_A. The sequence goes on from OZ245059.1 coordinate 1,502,261, forward strand.
ATAAGCACCAGCACCCATACGAACGTGAATGTCAAAAGCTTTACCACTGCCTAATATGTTCTCACCCAATAAGTTAGTGGTGCGCCAAAACTTTATGGCCTGGCGTATAGTTTTAACGGCGTGTGGATATTCTGAGCGAATATAAATATAGCCAATCGTTGCCCCTGTCGCTAGTCCAGCTATGGTCATGCCTTCGAGGATTGAGAACGGGTCGCCCTCCATGAGCATTCTGTCTGCAAATGTACCGCTATCTCCCTCATCAGCATTGGCGCAGATATATTTTTGTTCTGCGTCCGTCTCTAGGGCAGTTTTCCATTTAATGCCAGTAGGGAAGCCCGCCCCGCCTCGCCCGCGCAGGCCCGACTTTGTAACGGTTTCTACAATATCTTCTGGTGTCATTTTCAGGGCTTTTCGCAATCCAGAAAGGCCGCCATATAACGCATAATCTACCATACTTAATGGTTCAATCAAGCCGCAGCGCGCAAATGTTAGTCTTTCTTGCTTGGCAAAATAGGAGATTTTTTCCGTTAAACCCAAGGACGTATTGTGCGATTTTCCCTGCAAAAAACCTGCGTAAAACAAACTTTGAATATCGCCTATTTGCACAGGGCCATAAGCCATGCGGCCGGCTTGTGTTTCCACTTCCACTAATGGTTCTAGCCACAACATACCGCGCGTGCCATTGCGAATTATCTGTATGTGTTTGCCTAGCCGTTTTGCCGTGCGTTTAATCTCATCAGTTACATCATCTGCACCAACAGACAAAGCCGCAGCGTCACATGGTACATATATTTTTATGGTATTTCTTGTCACGACGCCGCCCTTCTTTTAATGATTGCGTCCAGTTTTTCAGGTGTAACCCGCCCATATAAATCTTCATCAATCATAACCGCAGGGCCAAGGGCGCAATTACCGAGACAATAGACATCATGAGTCTCTATATTACTGTTTTTTGCGTGGGCGGCCAAATCTTCGCCGCCTACTGCTTGACAGGCTTCAGCGCGGCAAATTTTTATACAATTTCCCTTGGGTGGCGACCGTCTAAAACCATCATAAAAACTAACAATACCATGTATGTCTGCGCGCGAAATATTGATAATACCTGCAATTTGAATCAAGGCCTCTTTGGACAGATAGTGGTACTGGCTCTGCACTTCGTGTAATATTTCAATCAATCCGTCAGGTTGGTTATTATAGGTGTCACATATTTGTGTTATTGTTTGGTCACTCATCTGAATTATATATCCTTCATAAGTCTAAGAGCATCATAAATGGCGGCATGCGTATTACGAGCCGAAACAGCGTCACCGATGCGAAATAACTTAAAACTTCCACCTGGGTTTTTTATCAAAGCCTGCTCGTTACCAGATAATAACGCATCATGGTTAAGGGCTCCAAGATTTTCTGATAATGGTTTAAGGTCAAAATACAAATCATCCATAGGAAGTGTGCCGTGATTGATGACAATTTGGTCAAATGTACGTTCCTCGCGGTGATTTGAATAATCTGTGCCGATAATGGTGCGTAGCCTATTCCCGTCTCGTAGGGCGTCCATTAGGCGATAAGTCACAGTGAATGTCACGTCTTTGTCTTGCATCGCCCGCATATAGGGCACTAGATTCATAGCCATAATATCGGGCGCAAAACTGCGGTCAGGTGTCATGATTTCAACCTTAGCGCCTGTGAGTGCAATCATTTCTGCTGCTTGTAATCCGGGCGGATCGCCTGCATCGTCATAAACAAGCACATCTTGTCCAGGTTTGACATCGCCTGATAAAATATCCCAGCTCGACACAACCAAGTCATTGCCAGTTTCAAGTACGTCTGTGTGAGGCATACCGCCAGTAGCGACAATGACGACATCAGGGTTTTCCGTTAATACGTCGCTTTGCTCTGCCCAAACATTATAACGAAAATCAACGCTAAATTTTTCGCACTGCTGCACCCGCCAATCTATGATTGATAGCATTTCAGTGCGGCGAGGACTTTGTGCCGTCAGGCGAACTTGCCCGCCTGCATGCGGAGCGGCTTCAAATATGACGACTTTATGGCCGCGCTCTGCTGCAACACGTGCGGCCTCCAAACCTCCTGGACCAGTGCCAACTATCACAATTTTTTTCTTGAGCTTTGCGGTTGGAATGTCATGGGGCATAGTAAGCTCGCGCCCTGTTGCCGCATTGTGCATACAAAGTGCATCGCCGCCTTGGTAAATTCTATCCAGACAATAGGTAGCACCAACACAGGGCCGAATATCTTCTTCACGGTTTTCGGTGAGCTTGCGTACGAGATGGGGGTCAGCCATATGAGCCCTTGTCATACCAACCATATCTAAGAGCCCAGCCGAGATGGCGTGGCGGGCTGTTGCTATATCTGGTATTTTTGCGGCATGAAAGGTAGGCATACCTGTGGCTTTGCGTACACTACCCGCAAAATCCAAATGGGGTGCATTTTTCATACCTTGCACGGGGATGACGTCCGTCAGTCCTGGGTCCGTGTCAATGCGCCCGCGAATGACATTTAAAAAATCTACGAGACCTGAGCGCTTGAATATTTTTGAGATTTCGATGCCCTCGGCAGCATCCACGCCGCCTTTTTCTACTTCGTTGGCTGTATAACGAACCCCGAGAATAAAATCCTTACCAATCTTTGCTTTGATCGCTTTGATGACATCCATGGTAAAACGAAGGCGGTTTTCTAGAGAGCCGCCATACGGCCCTTCAAGAGTGTTGGTCAAAGGTGACCAAAATTGATCCATGAGGTGGCCATAGGCCTGTAGCTCTAAACCATCAACGCCTGATGCAACCATACGCTCGGCAGCGGCGACATAATCTGAAATTATACGCTCAATATCCCAGTCCTCAATTTTTTTGGGGAAGGCCCGGTGCGAAGCTTCACGTTTGTGAGACGGTGAAACCGCTGTAAGCCAATCGCCCTTACTCCAACCCGTACGCCGCCCAAGATGCGTAAGCTGTATCATCACCGCGCAATCATGTTCATGGACTGCATCGGTAAGTTCGCGCATCCACGGCACAACCTCGTCTTTATAAGCGAGGATATTATTAAAAACGGGGGGACTGTCACGCGAAACCGTCGCGGAGCCAGCCGTCATAGTCATGGCTATGCCCGCCTTAGCGCGTTCTACATGATAAGCGCGGTAGCGCTGTTTAGGCATGCCGTCTTCTGGGTAGGCAGGTTCATGGCTGGTAATCATGATCCTATTTTTTAAGGTCAAATGCTTTAGCTGATATGGCTGTAATAATGGATCGTTGGTCATGTTGTAACTTTTAGTGTAGCGGAATACGGGCGTAGCGTCCCGGCGTATTTGGATTGTCGAAATGTCCCATTGGGCCATTATCTGCAAAATGTTTCGCCCATTTTTTCATGGATTTGGAATCAAGCTCTACGCCAAGGCCGGGGCCTTCGGGCACGCGCACGGTATTGTTCTTTTGGCGAAAGGGGCCATTTTTTATCACGTCACCAATTTGCCATCTAAAGAGTGATTGCGAAGCTTCGCTAATCCAAGGCGTGGCGGCACTCACATGTAGATAGGCAGCAGTCATAATACCAAGATCATTAGAATAGCACCAAAACCCTTTTCCCATGGCTTCGCAGGCAGCGATAAATTTTAACGATTTTGCAATGCCGCCGAGGGCAGCAAAATTGCAAATAAAATTATCTGGCGCGCCGAGCGCTACAGCGCGCTTTAAATCTGGAACATGAGTTGAAAATGGTATGGGAGAATGTTGCCGTAGTGCGGCCATATCTTCAAAGCTTGCTACTGGATCTTCATAATTTCTAACATTATAGGGTTCAATTTCGCGCAGGACGTGTCGAGCCGTGCTTAAAGACCATTGCATGTTGGAATCTAGACGAATTTGTGCATTTTTACCAAGTGCCTTGCGCAAATACCGTACTGTCTTTATTTCAAGTTCGGGGTCACCAAGTATAAGTTTGCCTTCAAAAATTGTTGAACCATGTTCAACGCGCATTCTCAGGCAATATTCAACGATTGCCTCCGGCGTCATTTCCCCGCCATGTTTCCCGTGTTTTGGCCGAAAAGAAAAGTATTCAGAGAATAAAATATCCTTACGCACCGCGCCGCCTAGAAGCTTATAAAGCGGCATATCAAAAACTTTACCGCGTATATCCCACAAAGCTATTTCTACTGCGCCAAAGGCAACGCTGGCAGCATTTTCGCCGGTATTGGCCGTGATTTGCCACGGCGGTACGCAGCGGCTTTCGCAATCAGCTAAATCAAGCGGGTCGGCACCAATGAGGGCAGGGGCTATTTCGTCTTTAATTATTGCGCCAAAATGCCACCAAGGCGCTTCGCCCAGTCCTACAACACCTTCATCTGTTTCAACTTCTATTATGGATTTTGACGCACCGGGGTATAGGCCTGCTGACCACCAGAAGGGGGCTTCAAGGGGTACATTTACATGGATGACTTTGATATTAGTGATTTTCATATTAATACCAAGCATCTTCCATTGAGGCTTTTTTGTTCTTAATGAATGCTTTTAAAGCTGCATCTATCTCAGGATCAATTGGTGGGGCTTTATAGTCTTCAAGCACTTTTTTCCACTTTTTGTTGGCGCGTTGCATAGCGTCAATTTCGCCTTCCTCTGTCCATGTTTCGTAGGTCTGGTCGTCATTTAAGCAGCTCGTCCAAAATGCCGTTTCGAAATGGCGCATAGTATGTGTGCAGCCAAACATATGTGCGCCTGGCCCGCCTTCACGCAAAGCTTCAAGACCAAGGGTTTCGTCATTGATTTCAAGGCCATTCATATAGGTATGCAGGGCTGAACACACGTCTAAATCCATCATGAATTTTTCATACGACATGGATAAAAGCCCGTCTAGAAAACCAGCCGAATGCAAAATATAATTTGCGCCGCAATGAACTGCAGACATCATAGACATCATGCCTTGCGCCATGGCTTGCCCGTCTGGCGATTTAGAAGTGGCAAAATTACCGGCACATCGTAGTGGTAATTTCCATCGCCTTGCCATTTGCCCAGTAATGAGACTGCCCAGTGCAGGTTCAGGTGTGCCAAATGTTGGGCTGCCAGATTGCATATTCATAGAGGCCAAGAATGATCCAAGGATAACAGGTGCTCCAGGCCTCACAAGTTGGGTGAGGGCACACCCGACAAGCGCTTCGGCTAACCCTTGAGCAATTGCGCCCGGCGTTGTAACGGGCGCAACAGCCCCACCAAGTAAAAAAGGAAGCACGATAGAGCCTTGGCCAGCTTTGGCGTATTCAGTAATGCTCTCCGTAGAGACGCCGTCCCAAACCAATGGTGAGGTCGCGTTAAAATTACCCATAATAACACAGTGGTTTTCTACATAATCGGCCCCAAATAATACGCGGCACATTTCCACGCTATCTGCTGCGCGCTCAGGGGCTGTCACGGAGCCAAGAAACGGTCTATCCGAATACCGCATATGCGCGTAAACCATATCCAGATGCCGCTTGTTCACGGGCACATCTGTCGGTTCGCAAATAGTGCCACCAGAGTGGTGAAGCCAAGGGCTTGATTGCGCGAGCTTTATGAAGTTTTCAAAGTCTTTCATATTCCCGTAGCGGCGAGGCTCTCCCATCTCCATCACAAATGGTGAACCATAAGCGGGCGCAAACACAGTAGATGTTCCGCCAATTTCAATAGAGTTTTTAGGATTGCGGGCATGCTGAGTGAAGCGCTCGGGTGCAGTTTTTACTATGTCCCGAATGAGTCCGGCTTCAAACTTAATATTAGTAGCTGTATCCGATACATTTGTAGGCGTTCCTCCTGCATCTATAAATAATTGAATAGTGACCGGAGCATCGCGAAATTCAATGCCGATTTCAGCCAATATCGTATCTGTGGTTTGTTCAATTTTTTCCAAATCAGCGTCAGTAGCAATATTATAAGCGGGTATTTTTCGTTCAATATACGGCATTACCAAATGGGAGTTTTTTTGTTTGCCTGCTCTTGCTTGTTGGCGTGCAGCACGGCCACGGGTTTGAGGTGATTTTTTTCGACGGGATTGACGTGCCATAATATTCTCGCAAATAGGTACTGACTGTTTAGTTAGTAACTATTTGTAAAAACAATACTAGTCAATCAAAAAGATATACATTTAAATTGATAAAGGCCAAATATTACTATTGAAATATGGCCGCTTCAGTTTGTAATCGAGAGAGCATTCGTTCAAAGACTGCAATGCGTTCGCCTTGCAGTGTGTTTTTTGTCACTTGTTTTTCCACCCATAGACCAACGATCATAGCACGTAATTCTATCGCGCCTAGCCGTGCCTGTTTGTGGGGCATGCCTAGCTCACGTAAATCGTATGTGAAATTTGATATCATGCGCGCGCCGAAAATTTTTACCAATCTTGCTGTTCTTGGATTATAAGTGGCATGCGACCAAATTTGCGGCCAAATATTTGCGGCCTCTTCTGATAATTGCCGTGCAGTAAAATGGGTCTCGCAAACGCCTCTAATCCGCTTTATTGGATCTGGCTGACCTTTGCGCGCGTCAAGCATATCAAGGCGTATGCTTTTGATCATATAAGCAAATGAATTATAAACCAGATTTTCTTTTGTGTCGAAAAAATAGTGAATTGATGCCGTAGAAATACTAGCGCGTTTACTAATAGATTTTGTCGTCAAATTCGAAATTCCATCCACAGCAATAGCCGATAACGTACTGTCGATAATAGACTGAGATGTATCATTGGAGGCGCTAATTTTTGCCATAGTGCTTACCTGCTTTCATTATCTGATGTGCCCCTAGATTTATAGACACCTTGTTATTTCATTTTGTTGCCATCTCGAACTGGGCGGGTGACAACATCCCACACTTACCATGTTTACGCCGCGAATTATAGAACATTTCGATATAATCGAACACGTCTTGACGTGCGAGCTGCCGTGTTTTGTAAGTTTTGCGCCTGATCCGCTCGGTTTTGAGCAGGTGGAAGAAGCTTTCGGCGACAGCATTATCATAGCAATTTCCGCGCCGCCTCATGCTGGCTTCCAGATTGTGAGCGGCTAAGAACGATTGCCGCTCTGCGCTTGTAAACTGGCTGCCTTGGTTGGAATGAACAATCACTTTGGCCTTTTCGCTTTTCTGTGGTTTACGCCGCCAAGCGGCCATCAATAATGCGTTCAGAGCAAGACTTGTTTGCATCCGCGCGTGCATTGACCAACCAACAACACGGCGTGAGTACAGATCAATTACAACGGCTAAAAACAACCATCCCTCATGAGTTTTAATGTAAGTAATGTCCGTCACCCAAACCGTATTGGGATGCGCTATATCAAAGTTCTGCTTCAACTGATTAGCTGCCACAATAGATGGCTTAACGCCATGCTTCCCAAGGCGGCGTTTATAGCCGACTTGTGCCCTAAAGCCGCACTTTGCATCAATTTGGCCACTGTATTAGGCGCGCAAACCTCGCCCATATCAAGTAGGTCGTGATTGAACCTTGCGGTAGCCATAAACGCCGCCGCTCTCTAGCCATGATTGTTTGATGAGGCCTGTTAAACGCCGTTGCCGCTTAGCCATTTTACTCAGGCCCGATTTAAACCACGCATAAAACCCGCTCGGGTGAACGCGCAGCACGCGGCACATAGCGCGCACGGAAAACTCCACACGGTGCGCTTTGATAAAGGTGTACTTCACTTGGCTTGCTTCGCGAAGTACACCGTGGCCTTTTTCACCCTAAAGGGCACTTCGTAAGATATCACGTTCCTCGGTAACGCGGCGAAGCTCTGCTCTAAGGTGGCGGTTCTCTTGCGCTTGATCGCTCATGTCCGAGCGCAATGGCTCTGGTTCGTGAAACTTGCCAATCCAGTCATACATAGACTTGCTGCAAATCCCCAGTCGCTCCGGCACATCTTTGACCGAATAGCCACGCCCTTTAACTTGCGCCACAGCGTCCCGTTTGAACTCGTCCGTATATCGTATTCCTGTTCCTATTTATAAGTCTCCTTGCTTCTAATTGTAACAAACAAGGTGTCTATAAATCTAGGGGCACATCAATCTTAAGAATTAACTAACTAAACGGTTAGCGTACCCTATGAGGATATATAGCAATGTCAAGAAAACATGTAGATCAACTCTATCAGTTACATAATTTAATTCTTGCGCTAAACATTTAAAATCAATACAGAGCGCTCCGTTTGAAACAATACAGCATTATCAAAGGTAAGTTATGCGTACAATATTTAGCTCTATAGGCACATTATTGTTATCGGCGGCAATTTTGTTAACTGGTGGCGGCTTGTTGTCGACGTTAATTGCTGTACGGGCAGGGCTAGAAGGCTTTCCGCTTATCGCCATTGGTATTATGACTTCTGCCTATTATGTAGGGTTCACAGCGGGATGTTTTGGTACGCCGTATCTGGTAAAGCGCGTGGGGCATATTCGTATATTTGCAGCCTTGAGTGCATTGATAGCTGCCGCAGTGTTGAGCCATGCTATTTTTATCAATATTCCCCTATGGATTTTCTTGAGAATTGCAGTGGGGTTTAGTTTTGCTGGTCTTTATATCCTGATTGAAAGCTGGATTAATGAACGCTCCAGTAATTCTAATCGCGGGAAAACGCTTTCAATTTACCGTATGGTAGACCTTGGTGCTGTTACAGCGGGGCAATTTATGTTGACCATTGCTGACCCTAAAGATTTTGTTTTATTTTCACTCGTAGCAATATTGATATGCTTGTCTATATTCCCGATTTCTTTGACCAAAGCAGCAGCTCCTCTACCTGTAGTCAAAACATCACTTAATATTAAAAAGCTGATAAAAGTTTCCCCGCTTGCCGTAGTTGGTGTATTGAGCGTTGGTTTAGCAAATGGTGCTTTTTGGGGCATAGCGCCCATATTTGTTCAACAGCTTGGGCATCCATTGGTGGTTGTCTCAATGTTCATGAGTATAGCGATTTTAGGGGGCGCGCTCATGCAATGGCCATTTGGCTTGCTGTCTGACAAATTTGGTAGAAGGTCGGTTCTTGTTGTGGCTGCGATTGGTAGTGTGGCAAGCGGTATTGTATTATGGCAATTTAGCGCCCATTCTCTTTTTGCTTTGCTCTCGGGGGGATTTTTATACGGCGTTTTTGGCATGCAAATTTTTGGCTTAAGCGCTGCCCATGCAAATGACTATGCAAGACCTGATGAATTTATTTCTGTCAGTGGAGGGCTATTGATGCTTTATGGCCTTGGATCTATCATTGGGCCTTTGTTTGCGCCTGTAATCATGGAATTGGGCTCACCCCAGGCCTTATTTGCCTATACGGCTTGTATCCATTTTATCTTAGTGATTTATGCTTTATATCGCCGAACGCAGCGCGAAGAAGTAGAAAATACAGATGATTATGTCGCTATACCATTACGAGTCACACCGGCTATTTTCAAACTGGATCCACGCAATATCCTGCGTAAGAAAAAGAGGTAAATGCAAAACTGTTTAAGATCTGTCTAGACTCGGTGCATGTCCAAATTGACGTGTATAAACCCGTGAAAAATGCGACTGTGAGCTAAAACCCGTGGATACGGCAATATGTAAAAGCGATAAATCTGTTTGCTTTACTAATTGCGAAGCCCGCGTCAGGCGGAGTTCCATATAATACCGCGCAGGTGTCGTTAGTAAATATTGCTTAAATAGGCGTTCTAATTGCCGCAATGACAATCCAACTGCTTTGGCTAATTTGGACATGGGAATAAGGGTTTCCGTATGAGATTCCATGTAACCAATAGCGGCCAATAGCTTTGCATGTGTAATGTCCGATCTGGTTTCTAGGGATGGTAATTGTCGCCTTTGTCGCTCACGGTCATATCCATGTAGCATTTGGTCAGAAACTTTGCCCGCAAGAATATTTCCATGGTCGAGCGCAATGCTGTGGATCATCATATCAAGAGGAGCAGTTCCTCCAGAACATGTATACCTATTGCGGTCGATTTCATAAACCCGCGCAGTAATATTGTGATCTGGGTAAGTTTCAGCAAACCCCTCGATATTTTCCCAATGAAGTGTGCAGCGATAACCGCTAAGCAAACCAGCATCCGCAAGAATAATAGTCCCCGTACAGACAGCGCCAATGTCAACACCACGCCTCGCTAAAGACCGTAATGTCCCAGACATTTTTTTATTAATGTAATTATGGGCGCGCAGCCCTGAGCAAACAAATAACACGTCTAAATCTAACCCTGCAGTTAATGTACCGTCTGGCGTAATATCAACTTCATTGCTTGCACGGACGGCTTTGCCGTCAAGACTATAGGTATGCCAAGTATACAACGTCTTTCCCGCCATGCGGTTAGCGGCGCGAATAGGTTCTATGGATGTTGTGAACGCCATCATGGAAAATTTTGGTACGAGTAAAAAACCGATAGATTGAGGTGTTCGTATTGGCGTTTTACCAAACATTACCTAGTTACTTTTTGTACGTTGGCGACGTTTATTAACACGGCGTCTACTGCGTCGTTCGGCGAGTTTAATCCGCAAAGGCGGCATACGAGCTGGGAGTTCTGAGAGTATTCGTTTTCTGTCCTCCTCGGTTCGCAGGGGCCAGTTAGCAATTTCTTCAGGCTTGCGCCCACACCCAAAACACATATTGCTTTCTTTATCGATAGAACAAACAAGTTGGCAGGGGCTATCTTCTGGTTCTAGTGGGAGATCATTTTCCATAGTGTGTCCTTGTCTTACCATTTTCTATTTGAAAATCAGTATAGGTAAACAATTTTGCAAATTGTGGCCAAAATAGTCATTTATATGTCGTTTTTAGAACAATCAAATTTAGTTTTCAACGATAATTAATAGAAAGATGAATCTTCACGAAAAGGCGGCATTTTGCCGAAATTTGCTTATGACTGACCAAATTCTACCCGCTCCTGGTGCCCCTGATATAGAAATTGCGCGAGCGGTCAAAATGGAACGATTATTGCCGCTAGCAAAAGACAAATTGGGAATTCCGAGCGAAGCATTGGTTCCCTACGGTCATTATAAGGCAAAACTTTCACTAGATTACATCAATAGTCTCAAGGCTAAAAAGAATGGTAAATTAGTTTTGGTTACGGCGGTGACACCAACGCCGGCAGGCGAAGGCAAAACAACAACGAGTGTTGGCCTTAATGACGGACTCAATAAAATCGGTGTAAAATCCATGGTTTGTTTGCGCGAACCATCTCTTGGGCCGTGTTTTGGCATGAAAGGCGGCGCAGCAGGCGGCGGGCGGGCCCAAGTCTTGCCGATGGAAGATATAAATTTACATTTCAACGGCGATTTTCACGCCATTACGTCCGCCCACAGCCTTATTTCAGCCATGCTAGACAATCACATGCAGTGGGGCAATGAGCTAGACATTGATCCGCGACGTATTACGTGGCGGCGCGTTGTTGATATGAATGACCGAGCACTCCGCAATATCACGATTGGCCTTGGCGGCCCAACACACGGCATTCCGCGTGAAGGTGGTTTTGATATTACAGTCGCTTCAGAACTTATGGCCATTTTTTGCTTGGCAACAGATTTGAAAGACCTACAAAAACGAATTGGTGATATTATTATTGGGAAAAACCGTTCAAGAAAACCTGTCACAGTGCGCGAGCTTAAAGCTGACGGCGCAGTAACGGTATTGCTTAAAGACGCGCTCCAACCCAATCTCGTGCAATCTATAGAGCATAATCTTGCCTTTATCCACGGCGGGCCATTTGCCAATATTGCTCATGGCTGTAATAGTGTTATGGCGACGACAACAGCTTTAAAAATGGCCGATGTTGTCGTGACCGAAGCGGGTTTTGGCGCAGACCTTGGCGCAGAGAAATTTTTGGATATTAAGTGTCGCCAATCGGGGTTGCGTCCTGATGCCCTTGTTCTTGTGTGTACAATACGCGCTATGAAAATGCAGGGCGGTGTGGCGAAAAATGATTTACTTCCTGAGAACGTGCAGGCGGTTGCAGATGGCTGTATCAATTTACTCCGCCACATCAACAATATGCGTGCTTTTGGCCTTAACCCTATTGTGGCTGTTAATCACTTTATCCATGATACGGATGCGGAAATCGAAGAAGTCCGTAAAGTTTGCACTGATGAGGGCGTGGTTATGGCCGTTTCCAAGCATTGGGAAAAGGGTGGTGAGGGTGCACTTGACCTCGCCAAAGCGGTGAAAACGCAACTCGATAAAAACGAAACTAACGTTGAACTCATCTACAAAGACAAGCAATCCTTGCTCTCCAAAATCGAAGCAGTTGCTACGACTATTTATGGCGCCAAAGATGTCACACTCTCTGCTGAGGCGGCACGGTCTCTACGCGAAATTAAAAAAATGGGATTTGGCCACTTGCCAATTTGTATCGCCAAAACCCAAAACAGCTTTTCTACAGATCCAAAGAAACTAGGCGCGCCTACTGGGCATACTGTTGAGGTACGCGAAGCTACATTATGCGCCGGGGCAGGGTTTGTTGTTGCCATTTGCGGAACAATTATGCGCATGCCAGGATTGCCTAGACATCCTGCGGCGCTGGATATTGGACTTGACGAAGACGGCCAAATTGTTGGCCTCGCATAGATTTGTTATTAAGAGAGAATTATGAGCGGTGAAGACGACGACGGTGAAGACATCATCTTAAAAGATCTTGACGACAATGAACTTGTCGAACAAATGCAAGATGATTTGTATGACGGAATGGCAGAAGAAGTTGCTGAAGGTACGCAAATTCTCCTCGATAGGGGATGGAATGCTAACGCTGTTCTTACAGACGCTCTTGTCGAAGGTATGCGCATTGTTGGGATAGATTTTCGCGATGGTATTTTATTTGTGCCAGAGGTATTGCAATGCGCCAATGCGATGAAAGGCGGTATGGGATTGCTGCGTCCAATTCTCGCCGAGAGTGAGAACTCATCTAGCCTTGGGACATATGTTATCGGTACGGTTAAAGGTGATATCCATGACATTGGTAAAAACCTTGTCGGTATGATGTTGGAAGGTGCTGGCTTTGAAGTGATTGACCTGGGCATTAATAACCCAGTGGAAAATTATTTGGAGGCTATTGATAAACACGAGCCTTCCATTCTAGGCATGTCAGCACTTTTAACAACAACTATGCCTTATATGGGCGTTGTGATTGAAGAGCTTGATAAACGCGGTATCTTAAAAGAACTCCCTGTTATGGTTGGCGGAGCGCCGCTCAACCAAGAATTTGCGGATGCTATCAATGCACATACGTATGGCCGCGATGCAGCAATGACAGCAGAGCTCGCTAAAGCTATTGTTGGGAAAAATAGGTAGGAAATTATGGCTGAAGTCTTGCCCAAAACATTAATAATTGCTTGTGGGGCATTAGCTAAAGAAATTTTGTTTCTTAAGGAAATTCTTGGGGATGCGGGCAAATCTATAGATTTGCAATGCCTGCCCGCAAATTACCATAACAGACCTGATAAGATAATCCCGGGGCTGGAAAAAGTGATTGCCGAAAAGGGCGCAGATTATGACCGTATCTTGATAGGCTATGGCGATTGCGGTACGGGCGGGCATCTGGACACATTTATTAAAAAAAATAGCTTGGAGCTTTTGCCGGGTGCGCATTGTTACGCTTTCTTTGCGGGGCTTGATGAATTTGACGAGCTCATGGAAGAGGAACTCGGCAGTTTTTTCCTTACCGATTATCTAGTGAAGTTTTTTGATACCCTGATCATTAAAGGTTTTGGCATAGATCGATACCCTGATTTGAAAGACATGTATTTCGCGAACTATAGGCGCGTAGTCTATTTGGCGCAGACCGAAGATGCAGATTTGCAAAAACAGGCTCAAGCTGCTGCGGACACTCTAGGTCTTGCTTATGAATATCGTTTCACAGGCTATGGTGAACTTGCAAATGTAATGAAGGCTCTGACGACGGAAAACACTCATGTATAGTGTTAGATTATGGGCAGTAAAACGATCTCGTCTTTTGGAAGGTATTTATAACACTGTAAACCCCGTAATTTTACTTGTTTTGCGCGGTATTACAAAAATATTTGGCAAGTCACTCGACCGCCCAATCACAGCATTGGAAATGAGTCTCAAAGGTTTTTTGTTTGACTGCAAGATGTGCGGAGATTGTGTGTTATCAAAAACAGGTATGTCTTGCCCGATGAATTGCCCAAAGACAATGCGCAATGGTCCTTGCGGCGGTGTTCGTGCTAATGAAATGTGCGAGGTTAAATCTGATATGCGCTGCGTTTGGGTTGCAGCTTGGGAAGGAGCTTCTAAAATGAAAAACGGCAATGCAATTGAAAATATAGAATTTGCCGTTGATCACCGTGATAAAGGCCGCTCCACATGGCTAAAATTGGCTCGTGAGAAAGCACCATCTCATGATTGACACAGTAAAAACGAAACTAAACGATCCGGGGGCAATGTTGAAGCAATTGCCAGGGCATGTATCGCGAGGTAGATTTGAGCGTGTGTTAAGGGCAGGGCATTTTGCTGTAACCACGGAAATCGCACCGCCTGATAGTGCAGACCCTACGGAAGTGCTTAAACGTGCATCTTTATTTGACGGCTATGTTGACGCAATTAATGCGACCGACGGATCTGGTGGTCATTGCCACATGTCAAGTCTCGCCGTTTGCGCGCTTCTGACCAAGGCAGGATATTCCCCGATCATACAGTTTTCTTGCCGTGACCGTAACCGTATTGCCATGCAAGGTGACGCCCTTGGCGCGGCGGCTATGGGGGTTGCAAATGTCTTATGTTTAAGTGGTGATGATGTCAGTGCAGGTGATCATTCTGAGGCTAAACCCGTATTTGATTTGGACAGTATTTCTCTTTTGCAAACACTGCGAACAATGCGCGATAAGTCTCAATTTTTAAGCGGGCGGAAACTAGATACCCCGCCTTTGTTATTTATGGGGTCATCCATAAACCCATTTGTACCGCCAGTTGAAAACCGCGCGGCGCAGTTGGCTAAGAAAATTGCTGCGGGGGCGGAATTTATTCAATCGCAATATTGTTTTGATTTGGATATTCTAAAACGATTTATGACGAAGGTCGTAGATATGAGCCTCACAGAGAAATGCTTTATTCTTATTGGGGTTGGTGTTTTGCCGTCGGCCCGCACGGCAAGTTGGATGCGGGAGAATGTACCAGGAGTGCATATACCTGACGCTATCATTAAGCGCATGAAGCAAGCAAATAAACCACAAGCAGAAGGCCGGGCTATTTGTGTGGAAATGATGCAAAAAATAAAAGAAATAGACGGGGTGAGCGGCATACATGTCATGGCATACCGTCAGGAAAAATGGGTTGGCTGTGTGGTGAAAAAATCTGGTGTTTTAGCAGGCCGTAAACCTTGGGCCCCCGCGTAATAAAATTCAATGAGGAAAACAATATGACAAGAACAATACTCGCATCTGCAACAAAAGAATTGGTCATGGGATTTGGGCAACCCTTCGTTATGATAGGAGAGCGGATTAACCCAACAGGCCGTAAGCTATTTTCCAAAGAGCTGAAAGAGGGTAATTATTGGCGCGTTAAAAAGGAAGCCTTGGCACAGGTTGAAATCGGCGCGCAAATGCTCGACGTTAATGTAGGCGTGCCTTTGGCTGATGAACCTGCGATTATGGCCGAGGTTATTCCGCTTATTCAAAGTATAACCGATGTACCTTTGTGTATTGATAGCTCAATCATTGAAGCCTTGGAATCTGGTTTATCAGTTTATAAAGGCCGGGCATTAGTAAATTCAACAACAGCAGAAGAAGAAGTCATGGAGCGTGTACTGCCGCTCGTAAAAAAATATGATGCATGTGTTGTGGCGATCTCTAATGACGACACAGGAATTTCTGAAGACCCAGACGTGCGGTTTGAAGTCGCGAAACGCATTGTAAAGCGTGCTAGCGATTATGGAATCAAGCCCGACGCTATTATTGTTGACCCTCTGGTTATGCCTATTGGCGCGGTTAATAGTGCAGGTAAAGATGTATTTCGCTTGCTCGCTCGGCTAAGAAATGAGTTAAAAGTAAACACGACTTGCGGGGCATCCAATGTTTCCTTTGGCCTTCCTAACCGCCACGCAATCAATAATGCCTTTTTGCCAATGCTTGCGGGAGCAGGAATGACATCAGCGATTGTAAACCCTCTGCATGAGGGTTTGGTACAGGCCGTAAAGGCAGGAGATGTGCTCGCTGGCAATGATCCAAATTGTAGCAATTGGATTAAAGCCAACCGCGCGCCAGTAGCCGAAGGTGAGGGCGCACGCGGTGGAAGAGGAGGTCGCCGTGGCAGAAGACGCAAAGGCTAAAGCCTATACAGGAAAATGTTATTGCGGTGCAGTGAGATTTGAAGCCAAAGATCTGTCAGATATTTGGTATTGTCACTGTACGCAATGCCAACACCTAACGGGGCATATCGTCGCGGCCGCAGGCGCTGCCAAAGAAAATTTTTCTTACACAGGGGATATTACTTGGTCGGCTATATCTGAAAACACTCAGGCCGGGCATTGCGCCGAGTGTGCTAGCTATTTGTTTTGGGATTATAAGTCTCGCTCAAGTATTAGTGTTCTTGTCGGTAATGTCGATGATACAAATGGCCTTAAAGAGAAAGGTCATATTTTTGTGTCTGAAAAGAAAGGCTATTTTGAAATTACTGATGGCTTGCCTCAATATGATACCTACCCACCAGAAGGCACACGTTAATCTATGACGACACACACACTCATATTTACACCGTCAGGCGTACGCGCTGATGCAAAAGACGGAGAAACCGTTTATGATGTGGCTTTGCGCAACGGTGTAGATATGCAGTCCATTTGCGGCGGTAAGGGTTTGTGTAAGCGGTGCCAGATAGAGGTTGAACCTGGCAAGCATGCGAAGTTTAATATTGATGTGCTTGAGGAAAATATACCTAAATTATCCCCGACCGAGAAGAAAGCCTATCATGGCGGCGAGTTAGAAGCTCATCGCCGCTTAGCATGCCGCGCTAAAGTTCACGGTGATCTAGTTGTGGAAATACCAAGCGATGCTCGTGAGCATGAAACCAGTATAAAGAAGAAGAGTACCGAAATAAATACGGAGCTTAATTCATCCGTTATGCTGTATATGGTCAAGCTAGATATACCCACTCTCGATGAAAATCCTTGTGACAGCATAGCCTTACAAACTGCGCTTGAGGGTTTTGGCGTGAAGGCCGTGCCTAATCACAAAGTCTTGGTAAAAATTCAAAATATCCTAAAAGACCATGACCGTACGGCAATCGCTGTTGTGAGGGATGGCAGTGAAGTTATTGATATCTGGCCGCCATCGCCGTTCAATCTTTATGGCGCGGCTATTGATATTGGTTCAACTTCGGTGGCCATTTATGTCTATGACCTTACCAATGGCGGCTTGGTTTACGAAGCCGCCGCCATGAACCCGCAAATCCGTTACGGCGAGGACCTGATGAGCCGCGTGTCTTATGTGATGATGAATAAGGGCGGGGAGAAAAAACTCACCTTAGAAATTCGTAAACAGGTAAAATCCATGCTGGCCGACGCGCACAAAGTCTTGGAACTAGGACCAAATCAGCTTTTGGAAGTTACGATTGTCGGTAACCCTATCATGCACCATTTGTTTATCGGCGCAGATCCAACAGAGCTTGGCCAAGCGCCGTTTACACTGATCGTAAAAGATTGGCTCGATATTCCGGGTCATTTGATGGATTTGGGATTGTCAGATGTTGCGCGTATTTCTCTGTTGCCGCTCATTGGCGGTCATGTTGGGGCAGATACGACCGGGGCTTACCTAACCCAATTAGAGGGCATGAAAAACAAATCTGTCTTATTGGTGGACATTGGCACAAATGCAGAAATCGTCCTTAGTCATAATGGCCGCGTTGCTGCGTGTTCGTCGCCCACAGGCCCCGCATTTGAAGGCGCAGAAATAAGCTCAGGTGTGCGCGCAAGTATTGGCGCAATAGAGCGCGTGCGCATTGATCCTGTCACAAAAAATCCAAAATTTAAAATTATCGGCCATGATGGATGGCTAAGTGAAAGCGCGGATAATATTAGCGATTTTAACGTCATTGGTATTTGCGGCTCTGGTATTTTTGAAGTCATGGCTGAACTCGCCCATGCAGGTCTTGTAGATCAAGGCGGGCTGTTTATCCAAAGCGCTGCCCTGCATAGATTTGTGGCAGAGGGTAAAGGCTGGAAATATACCTTGATGAACAGGGACAACAATCCAATCTACATTAAGCAAACGGATGTGCGCGCCGTACAGCTCGCCAAAGCCGCCTTAAGTGCGGGTGTCAGTCTCCTTGCTAAATCTCTGAATTGTCAGCATTTTGATGAGGTGTTATTAGCAGGGGCATTTGGCACACATCTTGATAGTAAATATGTTGCTGATATTGGCATTATTCCAAATACTAAGGCCGAACAAATTCGCTCTATTGGTAATGCAGCAGGCATGGGCGCAGCAATGGCGCTTCTTAGTATTGACGAAAAAGCCAAAATAATCGAGGCCGTAAAACACATTGAAAAGATTGAAACGGCACTAGAACCGGAATTTCAGCAACTTTTTGTAGATGCAATGAAATTTCCAACGGCAACAACCCCATCAGGAAATACAAACAAAAGACGTCACCGAAGGCGGGCTAAATAAAGGAGATGGCATGAATGACTTGTGAGCGGTTGATATTTTCGGTGCTATGTTGGCGTTGGAAGAAGCGGATAGGTTTTAGGTTGGATATGTCATCTAGGGCTTTTGACCCTGTAAAGGAGATTAACTCACACCTATTACCGAACGACCATCTTGAGGCCCGACCCGTGTTTACGCACGGATTGGTGACCTCGTATAGGAGTTTGGTTTGGCCGTTCACACCCGCTTTCCTGCATTTGGAATTGGGTCTCCGCTTCCTCTTAACATTAACACGAGGCGGTTTTGCCTCAAGAGGAGTATAGCTATGTCTTTTATTGGTGTCGACCTACATACGAATTCTTTTACCATTTGCCGCCGTGAGGCGGATGGGTCTGAAATTCTGAAAACCTATCAATTATGCCAAGCTGAACTGGCTCAGTTTTGCATGAGCCTGTCAGCGGATAATGAGATCGCGGTGGAGGCCACGGGCAATTCCGCCTATTTCCGCGATGAAGTGATTGCCTGTGTTGGCCGCGTTGTTGTGGTGAACCCTGATCAGTTTCAGGTTATCCGCAAATCGGTCAAAAAAACCGACAAGAACGATGCCCGTGCTTTGGCTTTGTTCTTGTCCAAGGATATGCTTCCCGAAACCCGGATCAAGTCGACCGAACATGCGCAGTTGGCATCTGTCACTCACACCCGTGATTTACTGGTTAAGCAGCGCACGCGCCTGCTCAATAAAATTCATGCCCTTTATAACCGTCACGGCATCAAGATGAAGAAAGAGAAGTTCAGCTCTCAAAAATCATTGATAAATATGGACATGGCTGTGTTCACCGATTTGGAGAAAATCGAAGTTGGCATTATCCGTGACCAAGCTTTGTCGCTGACAAAATCGGTTAAAGCGATTGACAGGCATATTGAAGCTTATGCAAAAACTCTGGACGGGTTTGAAGGACTTACCAGTATCAAAGGCATTGGCGCGCGGTCGGCGGCTATCTTCTTATCTGGCATTGGCGATGTTGAGGATTTTGCCAGTTCTGATAAATTGGCGGCATACTTCGGCCTTGTTCCGCGTGTTAGCCAATCTAACGAAACCACCAATATGGGGCGGATCACCAAGCGCGGCAACAAGCTTGTCCGCACAACTTTGGTGCAATGTAGCCTGATTGCCATACGGTATTCTGGCTATCTCAACAGCTTTTACAGACGCATTAAAAACAGGCGCGGCTTTGGCAAAGCCATCATCGCTACAGCACGTAAATTACTCAAAATAATATACGACACCCTCAAAAACAACTGGGTGTTCGAAGACTTTACCAAATTCAAACTAGCCAGCCAAGAAATGGCTGGACAATCATCATAGGAGAACTATTATGTCTAGACGAGGAAGAAGTGGGGGGCGTGCAGGCCGAAAAGCATCAATTGCAGCAGAAGCGCCAAAACGCGAACCTTATATTAAACGTAAGATTCCTACATATTCTGTTTTGGGTGATACAGACCTTGCCCAATTGGAGGAAAATGCAAATACGATTTTACAAGATATTGGCATAGACATTAAAGAAGATCAGGAAACTGTCGATATTTTTGTGGCCGCAGGCGCAAAGGCAGATGGGGAACGCGTTCATTTTCCGCGCGGCATGTTGCGGGAAATTATTCAAAAAACCGCACCAAAAATATTTACACAATACGCGCGTAATCCAGAAAATAATGTAGTTATTGGCGGTGATAATATGGTGCTAGTTCCAGCCTATGGCTCCCCATTTGTATATTCTCGCGAAGGTGGACGACGCTATGCAAAAATAGAGGACTTTCGGAATTTCGTAAAACTTGCTTATATGTCTCCGCACATGCACCATTCAGGCGGCACACTTTGCGAGCCGATGGATTTACCCGTCAATAAACGGCATTATGATATGGTGTACTCTCATATTAAATATTCCGACAAAGCCTTTATGGGGTCGGTCACACAGCCGCAGCGTGCCCTTGATAGCGTTGATATGGTTAAGATCGTTTTTGGTGATGATTTTGTCGAAGAAAACTGCGTTTTAGTCAATCTTATCAACGCCAATTCTCCAATGACATTCGACAGTGTTATGCTCGGAGCGCTCAAAAATTATGCCCGCCATAACCAAGCCGTCATGGTCAGCCCTTTCGTCGTTGCAGGTGCAATGTCGCCTGTTACCGCCGCCGCCGTTGCCGCGCAAAGCCTAGCCGAAGGTATGGTAGGCATGGCACTGGCGCAACTGATCCGTCCTGGCGCACCAGTTATTTACGGTAATTTCGTTAGCTCTATGTCTATGCAATCTGGCGCGCCCACATTTGGAACGCCCGAAGCTTCTTTAATCATCAATATGGGCGCGGCACTCGCGCGCCGCCTTGGAGTGCCGTTCAGAAGCGCTGGCGGATTTAACGCCTCGAAGCTTCCAGACGCGCAGGCCGCCTATGAAGCGGCAAACACCTTGCAAAATGGTATGCTCGCAGGTGTAAACTTCATGCTCCATACCGCAGGGTGGCTAGAAGGTGGCCTGGCAATGGGGTATGAAAAATTCGTCATGGATTGCGACCAAGCGGGTATGATGGCGGTTTATGCCAAAGGCGTAGATATGAGCGAAAACGGGCAAGCCTTAGCAGCTCTTGCAGATGTAGGCCCCGGGCAACATTTTCTTGGCTGTGAACATACGCAAAAGAATTTCAAGACTGCATTTTTCACTTCGGAAATTTCCGACAATAATAGTTATGAACAATGGGTAGAAGATGGCAGTTTGGACGCAGAACAGCGGGCCGAAAAAATCTATAAAAATATACTCGCAAACTATACCCTTCCAGATCTAGACCCAGATATTGACACCCGCCTAATTAAATACATGGACGACAAAAAAGCCAGTTTTCCTGATAGTAATATTAGGTAGTGGACTCATAAAATTCGCACCATAGCCTTATTGACGCGAGCTTTATCATGGCCATGAAGTTGGTTGCTGCTTTCTCGTAGCGCGTTGCGATCCTGCGAAACGACCTCTTAATGCGACCAAAGAAACGCTCAATTACATTACGTTTTTTGTAGGCCTCCCTATCAAAGGCTATGGGCTGCAAGCGGTTGGATTTACTAGGGTCAGGACCTATTAATTTTAAAGGTTTCCATTTAGCTAAGTTTGTGATTCATTGATGGCTAAAGGAGTTTTCATCATGAATGATTTGTTTTATCTCTCACCGTCCCAGTTGGCACGTATTAAACCTTACTTTCCACTGTCCCACGGCGTGCCCCGTGTCGATGATTTACGTGTAATTAGCGGTATTATCCACTTCAAATATGCGAATTGCACCCGCAGCCTTAAGGCGTGCCTTTTGCTCATCAGTGTTTTGCTCGGCTGTCGAAACACGAGCATAACCAAGCATATGGCCAATTTTTGTCATTTGCGTGCTGCCTTTCGCTTTACGAGCCAATATTGGGTATTTTGGCACAACGCCCAAAAAGGAGCATTCCGGTGGTATACAGGACGAAATGCTATCAATTGGTGGCTGGCATTTTGGATAAAGTTCGTATGATATTCTCCATGTCGATGAGGTCTAAGTTTTTGGTAAATTCGTAACGTCCGTGAAGATTGATGTGCTGCCAGGCGACGGGCGAGGTTTTCTTCAGCGCTGCCACACCTTCAATGTCGCTGATACTTTCCCTGTAGGTCATCAGATTTGAGAGAATCGTAGTGTTATAATATATGATGCAGTTTGTAATCAACCGACTGCATTCTTGCCATATCTGTTGTTCGTGTTCTGTCTTGAAGCGCAACTTACCAAAATTGGCGAAGGCGACTGCCTTGCGCAGTTTGTGATAGCTCTCGCCACGGTTCAATGCCAGTTGGACATTGCGGCGCAACGGCGGCTCATCAATATATCGCAACAGATACAGACTGCGAATAATATTATCATATTCCCGTAAGGCTGACCGCGTCTTGTTTTTGCGCGCATAGGCACTGAGTTTACCCGTGATAATGCTCTGGGTCGTCGTCTTTAGCGCCAGTGATACCATAATACGCTGTATCCAGTCCCAGTCGTCGATAATCAGTTTTTTCCTGATCTGGCGTACCGGCGTCAGAAGCCCACTATAGTGGCTGGGATGCCGGAAGCCGTATAGCGATGTAGCCACCTTATCGGAAATATCTCTGTAGCGCGGCGCAAACTGATAGTCGAACATGTGCAGGATTGCAAAATTCACTTCGTTGCTCCCGTGCGTGTCTGTGGAATGGGTTTCCGACTGTATATCGGATGTGTTGTTGAACAGGATGTCAAAAACATAATGGCTTTCATGCTCATTTGCCCCGATGATCTGAGCATTGACTGGGACATGGTTGGCCACAAGCGTGTAGGAGACGACACCTTTTTTAAGGTCGAAATATTTTGGTGAGTGGCGGGCGTTGAACGTGGATAGGCCTGTCTCGAATTTCTGTCCATCGGAGCTGGAATGCACCTGTCCACCAATATCATATTGGTCAAATATGGGTAGCGCCGCAATTCCATTGGTGATCAGATCATTGGCTTCTTTGAGGGTTTCCAACCTGAGAAAATTGTCTGACGTTGACACCAACATATTGTGATCAATATCGGAAATCTGCCCCATGCGCCCAAGTCCTGTATTGGTACCCCATGCCAGAATGTTAGCAAAAACCGCCCGTTCATCTGCCTGTGTTTTAGTATAGCGGCCGACAACATGCTCAAAAGCATCCATGAATGGACAGTGCCGGTTGGCGAAATCGAGGACACTCTCAATGCCGACCTGCTTGAGTCTATTGAAGACCGGGTGGTTAGTATCGTCATCATCGCCAAAGTATCGTAGGCTCCAATCGGGATTAGCTCCCATTTTTTTGATTTTGATATGCTCATTGTCTCCAGTGGAGATACGCCGATTGACCTTGGCGATGAGATACTCAAGCTCCTCTTCGAGGGCGGCCAGATGTTCTTCCACTGGCTGCGCTAATATAGAAAGTCCGGTGCTGGCTATGAGTTGGTCTTTATCCCGGTGCCAGGTCTCTTTATCGATCAAATCGTCCTCAAAACTGCGAAACCGGACGCTGTCGCGGCAATAAATGTCGCCTCCTTCGAGCTGGTCGCGTAAGAGGTGGCAGACGTAGAACTCATATCGGTCGGGGAAAATCCGCTGCTTGCCGTGCTGATCGCGCTCATAAAGGTAACTTTTAACATTACCACGCAAAAAACCAGCGGGAACCTTGCGCATGGGATATTGTCCGAGCGGTCTCCCTCTGGCAAAAGCAGCTTTCAGAAAATCGATACTCTCGACCAGCGGGGCCTGTGCAGGCGTACCCATGATGTCCACCGATGAGAGAATTGGCCGTAAATACCGTTTGAACTGAGACCCAAGTTTATCAATGTGTTCCCATTGAAATGCCTTTTCGTCAAAAACGATCTGCGAGGTAATATGGTTGGCCACATGATCCAGTTTTTCGGGCCGGAGAATGGAAAAGGCCTTACGCCGTACTTCATGAAAGGGCTCATCGTCTGCTACTTCATCTGTTATGAAAAGCTTGAGAACCTGGGCTGCCTTCTGAAGGTTCCGATTGGCCTCAACGCGGTGTTCATAAACCCGGTCTTTGGCGGCCGTCTTTGCGCGGTCTACAAATTTTCTGACATAATAAATGAAGCTTACCAGCAGATTGTCGTGATGCCGCTGATAGCGATGATGGATGAAGCACAGTAAATAGATGTATACAGTCCAGGTCTCAAACCGTTTCAATCTGAACACAGAATAATAACCCACGAGAGAAGCGTAATATTTGATGCTTTCGTTGGAGATGTTTAACGCGGGCAACACTCTTAGTGACAGATGGTATTGATCCTTGATCTGCTGGCCACGCTCGATCTCGCGTTTGATTTCTGTTGCACTGAAGTCTCGTGGCTCATGCTTGAGGTATGTGATAGTGTGTAGACCTGACGCATCTTCGAGCAGCATGTTCAGGCTCTGGATTTCCGATGGCTTAAGCTGTTTGCGTAGAATTTGATTCATACGGTTCTGTTCGTATGTTACGACTTTACCTACCATGTTCTGTAGAGAGCTGTAGGCGGGAGAAACGAGCCGCTGTTCTCTCAGGAGGTGTAAAACTTGACGAAAAATATAAATGGGTTTACCGCAAACAACCGCTGACTGTCTGGCCGTCCTCTCAATATCTTCATAGGCGGCAGTGTCGCATGTTCGGTAACCGCATAAATCAAGGATCAAGCCTTGGTGTTTGAGCCGAGTTCCCTTGGATATCTTCAATTCCCTCTGCTGAAAGCCAGAAAACCTGGTCTCATACAGATATTTGATATCTGCTTCTGCCTCTTTGAAACTGAATAGGAAAAACATCTTTCGGGCTTTGAAATAGCCAAGCTGTAGCAGGAAGGTAATTTTGGAGTTTGTTGTATGCAGTTCATCAAGCACAGCCAATTCAGCTGAGGAGCACTCAAAAAATTGCTCTCGATCTTCCGGAGTGAAATAGGGTCGCCGGTAGAGAGCATCAATTTCATCCTGGCCCAAAATTTTCAGACGCTGCTCTCTCGCAGCTTTTGTTTGTACACCCAGTTTATCCTTCGACATATTTTATATCCCGTCTATAAATTTCACCAAAACCTTTCATAATATACTTGCCAAACATTAGGGTTTTGATAGAGGTTTATGCAAGCCAAAACCAGCGGGTTTCTCGTGGCTACTGAAACCTTGCAAAAACGAACGTTTTTGCAAGAACATTCTCGATGTGGCGATGAGGCCCAATCCGGAGACAAACATACATGATTATCGGATACACACGAATATCCAAAGGTGAAGAACAACGCGCAGACCTTCAGGTCAAAGCCCTGCAAGAGGCAGGTATCGAGCGTGTCTTCCATGAAAAGGCCTCGGGGGCTAGGTGGAACCGGCCGGAACTTCAGCGTATGATAGACCAGCTACGACCAGGTGACGTGGTAGTTGTCTGGAAACTCGACCGCCTGTCCCGCTCGCTCAAAGACCTGCTCATCCTTATGGAGAAAATCGTCGAGGCTGGAGCGGGGTTTCGCTCATTGACGGAGGCGATCGATACAACAACCCCTGCAGGCCGCATGATGATGCAGATGGTTGGGGCCTTCGCCGAATTTGAGCGGGAAATGATCCGTGAACGGACACGGGCAGGCCTTGAGGTGGCACGAACTCACGGGCGCATCGGTGGACGTCCGCCTAAACTTACCAGGCAACAAAAACAAGACATTGCAGATAACGTTCTCTCCGGCCGCAAAAGTGGTGCAGACATGGCTCGACTGTACAATGTGTCACAGAGCACAGTTTCGAGGATTATGAGCCAAGCCCGACAAACTGTAGTTAAGCCCCAACTCTCTTCTTAGTAACCAGAATGCTCCTTTTTGGGCGTTGTGCCAAAATACCCATATTGCATTGAACATCTATCTTTAAAACGGTCGTTTTAGAGACATTTCTATATGAGCCTAATATGGTGCCTATTGTGGGTCAATATTTGTCTCTTTATTCGTCCCTATATTATAGGGTATCCCTAAACAAACAACAACGTTTTAAGGACAAATTATGGCACGACGTAAACTTCTATCCACAACAGCTCGGCAAATGCTCTTTGCATTGACTTTGTGAACAAATACATGTGCAACCTTTTGTTTTTAAAAACTATGGGAAGCGGGAGGAAACCCGCGCTAATCACCGCAGGCTTGCTATAGATCATTTTGGATTAAAGTATTTTGAAAAAACAGATTTTAAAATGGCACTTGATGTAGCAACTCAGGCGTCCTTTGGTACTGATGATGGCACTCTTATTATGCATCCATTACTATGTTTGAACGTTTGACGGGACAATTATTCACTCGCTCCAAACGCAAGCAAGAACAGGCATGGCAGACAAGCCGATCACAAATTTCTCTATTAATGCGCCTATTTGGAAGTGCAATCGATGCTTTATGTGAAGCACAAGAAAGTGGAGATGATCCTTATAACGTTTTGGAACAAACGATTGGTTTGGAACGTCTCATCGGGTCACGTGATGAAATAGAAGCCTTAAGCCAACTTGCCTCAAAACGATATGTTCAATTGCGAAGATTTGCTCCTGCCTTTATGGAGGCGTTTGACTTCCAAATACCACAGGCTGGCGCAGATCTACAAGCTGTCCTCTCGCTCTTAAAAGAGCAAAACCGAACAGGAAAACGAAATCTATCCGATATTGTACCGACACCATTTGCCGCAAAACACTGGAAGTCTTTGATCTTTACAAATGGAAAACCCAATCGCAGGGTTTACGAAACCGCTGTGATTGCGACCTTGCGAGACCGGCTTCGTGCAGGGAATGTCTGGGTGAAAGGGAGTCGAAATTATCGTAAATTTGATGCCTATCTTATCCTTAAAACTGAAGCCATAAATATTATTAGCAAAACAAGTATACAGACAGATGGGCAAGCGTGGTTGTCGGAACGCCGTTCAACTCTTGAACAGCGTTTACATGATGTTGGTCACAAATTACAAAAAGGCCAACTGGAAGGGGTTAGGCTTGAACATGGCCGTTTGAAAATTACACCACACGCCCCCGTAACACCAGCAGAAGGCGAACAGCTTGATCGGGCAATTGATGCAGTCATGCCTCGTATACGGATAACGGAACTTTTATGGGATGTCGCACGTCATACTGGATTTTTAGGCGCCTTCACAGATTTAAGGTCAGGGCGGGCAAATACAAATCCAGCAACAATTTTGGCTTCAATATTGGCAGGCGCAACAAATCTTGGATTGGAACGTATGGCGCAAGCTTCCAAAAACGTGACACATGCTCAACTTTCATGGGCATCAAATTGGTATCTACGGTCGGAAACCTATACCGATGCTCTTGCACGAATTATTGATGCACATCATGACTTGCCATTGGCAAAAGTTTGGGGACATGCAAGTCACACATCTTCTGATGGGCAGTTCTTTACATCAGCTCGTAACAGCGGAGAGATCAATGCTAAATACGGGCCAGATCCTGGTCTTAAAATTTATTCTTTTTTATCTGGCCAATATGGTTCATTCCATTCAAGCGTAATCGGCGCTACTTCGGGGGAAGCTCCATTCGTCTTGGATGGGTTGATGGGGAACGCAGCCCAATTCAACCCTTTAACACATTATGTTGATACAGGTGGTGTATCAGATCATGTCTTTGCCTTGTTTTATTTATTATCTCTTAAGCTTGCTCCACGCTTAAGAAATTTTCCAGATCGACGGTTGGCGTGTTTTGGGAGGCCCAGGCAATGGAAAGGGTTATCTCCTCTCATAGGAAAGCCAATCAATGAGGAGGCGATTTTAAGTCATTGGGATGACATTCTTCGACTGGCTGCAAGCGCACAAATTGGTGTGATCAAACCATCAGCGATGTTGCGTAAACTGGGGGCTTATCGTCAACAAAACAGGTTGTATCTGGCCCTTGATGAGGTGGGCCGTATCGAACGGACTTTATTTATGCTGGACTGGATGGAAAGCCCCAAGCTGCGTCACGAATGTCAGGCAGGTCTGAATAAAGGCGAAGCACGGCACACCCTGGCAAAAGCTGTTCACAAGGGCGTATATATGATCGCTCTCCTGGGGCACAACAAAAACGTGCCATGGCTCTTAATTTGGTTATTGCATCCATTGTATATTGGAACACCCTATATATGGATAAAGCGGCAAATCATCTAAACAAGTCTGGTAAGTTACCCAACCCAGCTTTATTAAAGCATGTTTCTCCTCTGGGGTGGGTACATATAAATCTAACAGGCGATTATGTTTGGGATTCTGGAGCCGCAGAACGCTCAAATGAGCAGCCTTTACACACAAAATACATGAGAAAGCCTGCTTAACAACAAATCTACGCGACCGTTCGCTAAATGTTCTGACTTAACGCATCTCAGCGAACAACAGGTAGGGAACGGAATATTCGTGTCTTGCACAGATATAACAATTTAGCGCATAATGTATATTATGAGAAATAAATGCATAATGTATTCAGCGTATACTGCTGATTTATAAGGTAACATTGCTATCAATGTGAATAATCATACCGTCATGAGCTAGGCATTGTGTGCCTGGAAGTTCTCTATTGGCAGTTTTGTAGTCCATGTCGATGTGCAAATTGGTTAGGATAAGTTTTTTAGTTTTTGTGATTGCGGCCCAGCTTAGTGATTGATCTGCATGAGCGTGCGTCGGATGACTGTGATAGCGAAGCGCATCCAAAATCCATAAATCAAGGCCATTGATACGTTTCAATACAGCGTCTGTAATTTCCTTTACATCAGGCGTGTAAGCAATTTTATCGCCAATTTTGAACCCGAATGCAGATATTGAACCGTGACCGACTTCAAAAGCTTCAAATTGACACGTGCCACCTGCTCCAGAAACTGAAATATGACTGCCATCTGAAATCAATTTTTGCGTTTCTAGAATAGGCGGATGCACCCGCCCATCAGGCTTTTCAAAACAATAACTAAACCGCGTATGCAAATCATCACGGGTCGTTTTGTCCATATACACAGGGATACGCGTACGGTTTTTGTAAGCGATAGCACGTAAATCATCGATTCCGTGCGTTTGGTCACCATGGTCATGAGTGTAAAGTACAGCGTCTATATGTCGGATGTCAGCGGCTAAAAGCTGCTCCCTAAGATCCGGGGACGTGTCAACAAGGGTGATTGTGCGTTCGTCTTGCGGAGGCAACGCCTCCCCTTCCCAATACTCTATAACAATAGAGCAGCGCCTGCGCCTATTTTTAGGCTCAAGCGGATCACAGGCGCCCCAATCACCGCCAACACGTGGTACTCCACCCGAAGAACCGCAGCCCAATATGGTGATTTTCATACTCATTCTTCTGGCCTTTTTGCTTTGGAAAACAGGTTGAAAAACGCGTCGGTCGTGCGTTTTGCCGTTTCTTCAAGGCTCCATTCTCTAAGCAGTGCTAAATCTTCGGCAACCCGGCTTACATAAGCAGGTTCATTACGGCGGCCACGATATGGTATCGGGGCAAGGTACGGGCAATCAGTTTCGATAAGCAACCGATCTTCTGGGAGCTTTTTGGCGATTTCCCGTAAATCATGCGCATTTTTAAACGTTAAAATCCCCGAGAGTGAAAAATAAAGGCCGATGTTTGCGGCACGCTGCGCGAGTTCTTCCCCGCCTGTATAACAGTGCAAAAGTGCTGGGAAATATCCCTTCCCCATTTCTTTTTCAAGTAACTCCGCCATTTCTTTATCTGCATTCCTAGAATGAATTATAAGCGGAAGTTGGGTATTGCGAGCGGCTTCTATATGAGCGCGAAAATTTGCATATTGGTCATCACTGTCACTATAATTATAATGAAAATCTAGCCCCGTTTCGCCGATACCTATTACTTTGGGATGGTTTGATAGGTTTATGATATCATTAGGTTTTATGTTAGGGTTTTCTTTTGCTTCGTGTGGATGTGTTCCTACAGATGCGTACATGTTATCATACCGCTTTGCCACATTAAGAACGGCGCTAAATTCGGATATTTTGCAGCAAATCGTAAGGAGTGTACCAACATTAGCTTCCTGAGCCCGCATGATAACTGCATCTAAATCTTCGCTATAGGCTTCGCTGTGCAAATTTACGTGAGAGTCGACAAACATCTAAGCCCCCACTTTTGATAAAGCGTGTGTTAGGACAGTTTTTTTATTCATATTTAACCCTTCTTGAGCCCGCCTAATACGCCCCAACTCATCTTTTAACTTTGCCCATGCGTCAGGTGTTTTATCAAGAGCGATTGGTCGATAAGGACCTTGCCACATACCAGTTGCAACGTAAACAGCTTGGGCATGTAAACTTTTATCAAGACAGTCCCAGAATAATTGTAAGTCTTTTTGGGATTTTTGCAAAGAGAGCGTATCACTAAGCGCGTGTTCAAGCACAGGATTGCTACGTGGAAATTCTGCCATAAAATTTTTTAACGGTCTAAGCACCGTATCGGCATGTTCTACCAAGGCAAGAGCCATCCCAGGCGCGCCGCCAGAAAGTTTAATGGCTGCCTCTATATGCTCATTGCCAACACTAGTATGTTTGCCAAGCCAACCTTGCATTTCAGGCTGTGGGACGGGTCTTAGCGGCAGGGATAAGCAGCGTGAGCGAATGGTTGGTAATAACCGCCCAGGCGCATTGGAAAGCAAAATTATCAACGTTTTTTCAGGTGGCTCTTCTAAAGTTTTTAGCGCTGCATTTGTAGCATTACGGTTCATTTCATCGATTGTATCAATAAGACACACTCGCCAGCCGCCTTCGGATGGTTTTCGCGAAAAAAAATTACTAATTTTTCTAGTCTCAGAAATTGGTATTTCCGCCCGTAGCTTTTTAGTCTTATGGTCATATGGCCTTCGAATAAGTAAAAAATCCCCATGACCAAGAGAACTAATTCTCTGGGCAATAGGATCCGCCTCTGGAATATCTAAGTGCCCTTCAGTTTGCGGAACGCCACCCAACACCCGCCGTATCATTCTGTAGGCGAGCGTGGCTTTGCCAATTCCCGTTGGGCCACTTATCAGCCAAGCGTGATGCAATTTGTTTTGCCAATAGAGCCGCGCAAACCTTTCTTCTGCTTCTGAATGCCCAAGTAGTGAGAAAACATTGCGTGGATGCAAAATATCATTGCCAGCCCGATCCGCTTCGGGATAATTTATGTCTGGCGCTCTAGTCAAGGCCGATATCGGGAAATTTTTGGAGCATTAAATGCTGAATTTGCCTTGTTATAGCATCGCGGGGTGAGGCGGCATCGATGACTTTAACGCGGTCTGTATCTTGCTTAGCAATTTCGAGAAAAGCAGCACGAATAGCTTTATGAAAATTCAAATTTTCTGTGTCAAAGCGGTTCAAACTCTCGCCACGCGTCTTCACCCGTCCTTGCGCTAAAATTGGGTCAATGTCAAAAACAATGGTCAAATCAGGACTCCAATCGCCTAAGACGATATTATTGAGAGTTTTAACCGTTTTTGCGCCTAACCCTCGTGCATAGCCCTGATAGGCCATTGAGGAGTCGTTAAAACGATCACACAATACCCATGCACCGCGCTCAAGCGCAGGTTTTATCAGTTTTTCAACATGATCCAGCCGGGCTGCGTAGACGAGTAAGAGCTCTGTCATTCCTGACCAACGTTCATGAGCCCCTGATATCACCAATTCACGAATGGCTTCAGCGCCAAATGTACCCCCAGGCTCGCGGGTAATAACCACTTCTTTTCCTACAGTTTCCAACGCTTCGACAATACGCTTGGCTTGTGTGGTTTTCCCCGCGCCCTCACCCCCTTCAAAGGTTATGAATTTTCCTGACTCTACATTCATTTATTGGCCTCGAATTTTTCTTACTAGAGACGCAAGCGCACGCCCAAAAATAGACTTTCTTGCAGCAGCCTCCTCAGCATAAAGAGGAATAGTTTTAATGACCTTCCCTGCTACACTAATGTTTAAGCTAGCGATTTGCGCTCCCGCTTCAATAGGGGCTGGTATAGGGCCGAGATAGTTTACTTCTGCCGTTAGTTTTCCGCGCTGTGATTTATGCATGCCCAAATTCACGTCTTTTTTTGTGACAAGGCTAACGGTTTCAGTTTTGCCCATAAAAACTGGCGCAGAACCTACTTTATCGCCGTTTTTATAAAGATGGTAAACTTTAAATTCTCCAAATGCACTCCGCATAATTCGCATAGATTCAGAGCGGCGCTGTGCTTTGCTCTCAAGGCCGTTAACCACAAACAGCCTGCGCTTACCATCGATTTTGGCGGAGCCGATAAACCCGTATTTTGATATTTTAGTATGGCCAGTTTTCATCCCATCTACACCAGAAACTCCCGCCATTATAAGGGGGTTCCGATTGGGCTGCTTGATACCATTCCAAGTAAAACTTTTTTGCCCGTAAATATCATAATATTCTGGGTAGTTCTTAATGGTATTCAAAGCAAGCTTAGCTAGATCATAGGCGCTAATAACATGACCTTCAGCAGGCCATCCCGTCGAATTGACAAAATGAGCGCTTTTAAGGCCAAGTGCCTTTGCTTTCTCATTCATCAAATCAGCAAAGGCATCTTCACTGCCTGATATGCCTTCTGCCAAAACAATACAGGCATCATTTCCTGATTGAATGATGACGCCGTGCAGAAGGTTGCGTACACTAACTTTTTCTTTCGGCTTTAAGAACATTGTTGAAGACCCTGATTTAGCGCCGCCTTTACGCCAAGCATTTGTGCTTACTGTAAACTCCGTATCCATAGAAAGCGCACCTGATTTTATGCGTTCAAAAACTACACTCGCTGTCATAATTTTCGTCATTGAAGCGGGCGGCATAGCTATACGGGCATTTTTTTCAAATAATATTTCACCGTTTTCCCCATCCACAATAACTAGATATTTTGCGGGCGTAGAAAAAACTGTTTCTGGGTTTGTTTCCGATTGTGCTAAAACAATATTCCCGCAATTCATTAGAACTGCAAAAGCAAACACGAGTAAAGTTAAACGTGGCATTGGTAATTTCATAGTCAAAACATCCATAGAATCAAAAGGAGCGCCTTTGCGCTCCTTATAAACTTCCAGAATGAATATTGCTATAGTAAGCCGAGCTGCAAATTATTTTTCTGCGGGCTTATACGTATAGTTCACAGTAGGAATAAACTTTGGCTTTGTTTGCGACCCATCATTTTTATCTGATGCCATATGAACAGGGCCTTTTATTGTTAAAGTGACTGGATCATCACCTTCTGGCTCTAGAGCAAATTCAGGCACTACGGTTTGCGGTGCAGAAGGAAGCTGTGCATTTTGATCCATTTGCGGCGCTGCTGGTTGCGGCTTAACTGGCATAGCAACTGGCGAGGCAGGCGGCGTTCCCAGAAGGTTTTGCAATGGATTAGCCACGCGCGGCGTAGCTGTTTTCTCCATATCGCGAAGTGATTTGTACTTTGGTAAACCTGCAACAAATTCAGGCTTGGATTTTGGTTCGGGCACGGCGTATTCTAGCATTGGCATCGGAAGAGTGTTCTTCGCAGCATTTGGATCAGCTGGGCCAGCATATTGTACGCGGACAGTCGCTAGGCCTTGGTTAAAGAAGCCAAGTGCTTGCGCTGATGCGCGGCTAAGGTCGATAATACGGTTGGCTACAAATGGACCCCGATCATTAACGCGTACCATTATACCCTTACCTGTTTCCATATTGGTTACATAGACCATAGAGTTAAGTGGTAAAGTTTTATGGGCAGCAGTTAGGTCGTACATATTATAAAGCTCACCCGTGGCCGTTGGTTTCCCCTGAAATTTATTCCCGTACCAAGAAGCCGTGCCAACGGCATTGTAATTTGGCTGATGTTTTGGTGTATAAGATTTTCCAGCAATCGTATATCTTTTGCCAATACGCTGATGCTTATAGAGTGTTTTATCGACTCTATTTTGGTAAAATTTTTGCGCAATAGGTGTTGGAGTAGGCGTTGCAACACTTGGCGCTGGGCTTGGAAGCATTTGCTGCGGCACAGGTGTATGTGGTCTCGTTACATTTGTCTGCGTATAAGGCGTGTTAACTAAAGCTTGCTGATATTGTCCTTGGTCGAGCTTATAAGTAATCGGAGCCCCCTGGGCAAGCATGCTAGAAGACGTGCTACACGCGCCTAGGCTAAGTGTGCCCGTGGCTAGTATGATTAAAGATCCAAATTTCATCATTTTATTATTTATCATATTTGTCATCACCTCGATAGTCCTCCATACAGTAGGTTATTCACCAATTTATATTTATAGCGCAGAAAGTAGTCTTCCCTGATTGAAAATGAACATACTTCAGTAACTTTAAAACTGCGTTATAAGACAGGCTTAATTAAGTGTTTATAATTTTAGGTTAGCAAAAGGTTTATAAAGCCCCCTACCCGCCCTATATACTATGGCTCTGTCTGGAAATGTGTGAGTTTGTGTTTTATTACCTGATCTGTAGGTTTTGAAGTCTGGCTTTAGGTATATTTATCAGGAGTGTCAGTTTTTTTTCTGGTAGGGGTGTTGTTGTCCTTTTAACGGAATTTTGGGGGCACAGCCTTGCTGTATCCAAGGCTAACCCATGGATGGCTAACCCATGCATGCCGAGTGGCTGGCTTTACCCTCTTGAAATTATGCACCGCCATATAAGCGCCAGCACAGTTGCCAGCACAGTTGGACGTATATTAAAAACTTTGTTCACTAAAGGCATCATCACAAAATCACGCTCTGCTCCAAGAGCAAAAAGAAACAGAAACTTCAGAAAATCCCATGCCAAACGCTGGGTTTATAAAGCCTACAAGCATATGAAAATGGGCGAACGCGTACAGATCGATCATATGACGGTGACCAAAAACGGTATCGCCGCAAAACACTTACAAGCTTGGGAGAGAAAATCAAAATTCATTCATGCTCAAGTGTACTCACACGCCAAAGCGTCTTCTGCCAAGCGGTTCTTGGGGGAATTGATTGATAAAACACCCTTTACCATAAAACCCATACAGGTGGATGGCGGCTCGGAATTCATGGCAAAATTTGAACAGGCCTGTGAAGATGTAAACATTCCACTCATCGTCTTGCCGCCCAGCAGGCCAACCTATAACGGCGGCGTCGAGCGCGGAAACCGAACCTTTAAGGAAGAATTCTATTACAAAAGAGATCTCTTGGCTGACAGCATCGGAGCCATGAGATTTGAACTCCGAAAGGCGGTTGAAAAATACAACACATACAGACCACATCACGCCCTTGCAGGGCTAACACCAATGGCCTATATCCAAAACACCCAAAAGGCGGATGAGCCTCAAGACACATGAACTTATACAAATACTAAATATCTCGTGACCTTTAGGCAAGTTCTTGCTAAGTAAGGGAACACATGAAAATTATTACAACAACTGATTCCCTTCATAAATTTTGCAACAAAGCTCAAAAAGCACCTTACGTTGTACTCGATACAGAATTTATGCGCGAGTGCACTTTTTTCTCGCAGCTGTGCCTTATTCAAATAGCAACGCCAAACGATGAAGCGATTATTGATCCACTCGCCAAAGGGATTGATTTAAAAGCACTCGTAAAAATCCTTATGAACAAGGACATTGTAAAAGTTTTGCACGCAGCACGGCAGGACATGGAGATATTTTATAATCTTTGCAGCGCAGTCCCAGCCCCTATTTTTGATAGCCAAATCGCGGCTATGGCGCTGGGCTTTGGTGGTAGCGTTAGCTATATGGCTTTGGTCAAAGGACGCCTTGGGATAAACCTTGATAAAGGGGCAAGGTTTACAAATTGGGCGAAACGCCCTCTAACAGAAAAACAGCTTAACTATGCTCTTGGCGATGTCACACATTTGCGCGACATCTACCCTGGTCTTGTCAAAGATTTAGACAATAAAAACCACCGCGTTATGGTTGACGAGGAAATGCAAACTTTGATGGATGAGAACCTTTATACATTTAATCCAGAGCGCGCTTGGATGCGGCTCAAACCCCGCAATTTAAAACTGGAATACCTCGCCGTTTTAAAAGTTTCCGCAGCTTGGCGCGAGCAAGAAGCCATTAAAAAAAATGTTCCTCGCAACCGCATAATAAAAGACGATGGTATTTATGACATTGCTTTGCGTCAGCCAACTAGCCTTAAAGAGCTTGGAGTGCTTCGAGGCGTTCCAAACGGATTTGAAAACAGGCGCGGCGTAAACCGCTTGATAAAGGCTATAAAAACGGTGCAAACTAATGCTAAAATCTATGCTCCCAAAATACGTGCGCCGAAGCATATGCCATCTAACTTAGCGCCAGCCGTTGATATGCTTAAAACCCTACTACGCCTGAAGGCAGAATATCAAAATATCGCATCGCGTATGGTAGCCACTACCAAAGAACTTGAGCAAATCGCCGCTTTCAAAGACAAGGCAGATGTAAAAGCACTCAAAGGGTGGCGCAAAGAATTATTTGGTGAGGATGCACTGGCTATGCTGGAAGGCAAGCTGTCATTATCGTTCAAAGACGGGAAAGTGATTGCCGTGCGCACAGCCTCGTAAATGCTGCGTCCCTTCGCTTATACCCCAGCAGATACCCCCCTGCGTTATATCTATAAAGATGATCATTTCCTTATAGTCGACAAACCTACGGGTCTTCTCAGTGTCCCTGGAAAATCCGGAAATCACAAAGATTGCTTGGAATTACGAGTGCAAAAAGATTACCCGCCCGCCCGTATCATCCACCGTCTTGATATGGCTACAAGTGGAATTATGGTTATGGCCATGCACAAAGACGCCTTGCGCCATATTGGCCTACAGTTTGAGCGTAGATATGTACAAAAAACCTATATTGCCAAAATATGGGGCAAGCCAGAGAAAAACAAAGGTGAAATAAATTTACCACTCATTTGTGATTGGCCTAACCGCCCTTTGCAAAAAGTGGATTTTGAAGTGGGAAAATCAGCTCTCACCCATTGGGAGATTATAGGAAGTGAAGAACAAACCAGCCGTGTTCTCCTTACCCCAAAAACGGGGCGTTCTCATCAACTGCGTGTACACATGAACGAACTTGGGCATCCTATTATAGGAGATACTCTCTACGCGCATGATGTAGCTTTTAAAGCAGCAGATAGATTAATGCTCCACGCCCAAAGCCTTGAATTTCATCATCCAGACGGCGGCAAGCGAGTTTGCTTTGAAATAAAGTGTGAGTTTTAATTATTGAAAACCTGTAGCAAGTCCAGTTGGGTTTTCCAACGCCCAATGCCCTCTTGCCTGCATCTTATGTGTAGTGCCCCTTTAGCAAATCACCTGCTAAAGGGGGGCGCTTATGCCCGTGATCTTGATGGCAATAAAATTCACATTGTTTATCGCGAATATCTAAAGCGTTAAAGCAGTTTCCCCTGCAAGTATTTCACTACAAAACTGCGAGTCACTTCAGATTTTTGGGCGGCGGCGGCATGGTCTATATCTATTATGAGTACGCGCAGAGCATCGACTGAGCGCTCCGTATTGGCGCGCAAATAATTTATCAAGTCTATTTTTACTTTCAAACCGTGGTCTTTGAACATTTTTTCTATTATGGCGGTCATAGTTTCATCGTCAGGTTCACTAAGCCGCGCAGGAACAATGTTTTTAAGCCGCGAATGTAAATCAGGGATTTGCACTGACCACGTGGACGGCGGCGTTCTATCAGTAAGCAAAAGCGCTTTTATATCTCCTGCAATTGCCAAATTTATCAAGCTAAATAAGGTAAACTCATCGGTACTAGCCGCATTGTCTATCCAAAGGGCCTTACCTTGCCACTTTGGGTCTGGCGTGAATGCATCCGTGCCATTTAGTTTTATAGCCCCCTGAGAATCAGCCCATATATGCCCAAGATGGGTTTTTCCGCATCCCTTAGGGCCAATAAGGGCTAAACTATGATTTGCCCATTTATCCGTATTTTCAAGAGCTACACGCCCTGCGTTTGAATGCTTGCCATCAATAAATGCACTGCGATTATAGTCAGGGTTTAAGGGCAATCTAAGTGGGTATTGACTAGCCATTTTTGGAATCAAGCTTTGGCTTTTGTACGGTTCTTTTATTCTCTTCCGCTTTTTTTACTTCTGGCTTAGGGATTATATACCCAGTACGCGTAAGGATCGTACCAAGCTTTGCATCAGTGCGTAGCGAAACGCCTTTATAAGAAAGTTCATTACGCAGACGCTCCATATCACCACCATATGTCAGAAGCATCATAGCACCGCCATTAGAAATAGCTTCTAGCTTAGCCCAGCGAATTTGTGCCGTTCCATTAATAGCGTCCTGAAGCATTTTCCATTCAACGTGATTACGATAAAGGACGGATACAGGCATGATAACGGATCGTGTGCTGATAGGCGTGACCGTACTGGCCTTCCAATCATCTTCAAGTTTCATAACGGCTTTGCTCGCCGCTTCAAGTGCGCTATTACCGTTAACAGCGCTAAATGATCGCTGAGAACCACTATCCAAGGCGACATCTTTTAGGATCACACTATAGCCGCTATATGTTGGTTGGCCAAAGGCAATTAGAATTTGCTCTACCCCGAACGCTTCCCCAATCATTTTCAAATCGGCAAGCTTTAGATTGCCTCCATCTAAGCTCCCGATTAGGCTCTCAAGGCCAGGGCGCATGGACATAACATCAATCGGGGTCAGTGCATTTGCAAACTGGCCATCAGCCCATGCCCGATGCCATAGATCCGTTTCGCTAGCAATATCAGCGCCAAGCACTGGTATAACGAGCCGCTTTCTTGATTGGGAATCCACAAGGGTTAAACCTTTTGCCCGCATATATTGCGACACAGCATTTTGATTAAAAGAAACCGTGATATCAGCAATATAGCGCGTTGAAGAGCGCTTCTCACTTGCCGTGCCTTGGGCTCTGATCATTTTCTTAGCGTCCAGTTCATTAACTGCTACAAACCCTTTGGATATACGCTCGCTCTCAAGGCTTAGGCGTTTAATCATAATATTCGCCGCCTGCACATAGCCTTGAGATATGGCGAGAGTTTGCGCTGCTATTGACGTGTCTGCCTGCGCGTCAACGTAAACATTGCTCACGGTATATGGGTCGTCGGCAAAGGCATTTACCGCACTAAAGAAAACGATAAAACAAAAACTTAGAACACGAATTAACATAAAGACCTCACTGATTTGCAAGCATACTAACGCAAACTATGACAAATTAAAGGCCATAAATGCAATCTTGGCATCTTGTATAGAGAAACATTTTGCGGCATGGAGAACATTGGCAAGGAAAAAGCGATTCATGGCACAGAAAATTCCATCTCTAAGTTATAAAGACGCAGGCGTTGATATTGATGCGGGCGAAACCCTCATTGAGAAAATAAAACCTATGGCAAAGGCAACGAAACGCCTTGGCGCTGGCGCACAGCTGGGCGGGTTTGGCGGAGCTTTCGATTTAAAAGCTGCAGGATTTAATGACCCTATTTTGATTTCAGGTACAGACGGCGTTGGCACCAAGCTACGCATCGCAATCGAGAGCGGCGTAGTGGATACCGTTGGCATTGATCTCGTGGCCATGTGCGTCAATGATGTTTTGGCTCAAGGGGCTGAGCCTTTGTTTTTTCTCGATTACTATGCCACGGGCAAGCTTGACACGGATACCGCCGCTCGTGTTATCTCTGGCATAGCCGAAGGCTGCAAGCGCTCAGGCTGTGCGCTCATTGGCGGAGAAACGGCGGAAATGCCTGGCATGTATGAAGGCGATGATTTTGATCTTGCAGGATTTGTTGTCGGGGCTGCTGAGCGCGGCAATCTTTTGCCACTTGAAGAGAAAATGGAGGAAGGCGATGTTCTTATTGGCCTGCGCTCATCTGGACCGCACTCAAATGGCTATTCCCTTATCCGTAAAGTGGTTGAACTTTCTGGCCTTGTTTGGGATGCACCTGCTCCATTTGACACAACAAAAACACTCGCACAGGCCTTACTCGTGCCAACCCAACTTTACGTTAAATCCTTACTACCCATTATCCGCACTGGCCAAATAAAAGGCCTTGCCCATATCACAGGTGGCGGTATTACCGATAACGTGCCTCGCATGCTACCAAAACACCTTACCCCAAAAATAGACTTCACCACATGGCCTCGCCCGCCTGTTTTTAGTTGGTTACAAAAAACTGGGAATATTGAGGAAACAGAGCTACGCCGCGCCTTTAATTGCGGCATTGGTATGGTGCTCGCTGTTTCACCTTCTGATGTAGATACAGTGCTAAGCGCCTTATCCGCTAGCCAAGAACAAGCCTTTATTATTGGTCATTTATGAGTGCAAAGGTAAAAACGGCTATTCTTATATCGGGCGGCGGATCGAATATGGAAGTTCTTATTAAGGCTACCCAAACGCCTGATTACCCTGCTGAAATTATTCTCGTTATTTCAAACAGGCCTGATGCAGCAGGGATAGCCAAAGCTCAAAAGCTCGGCATTAAAACCCATGTTATAGACCACAAAAATTTTAACACCCGTAAAAACTTTGAACGTGAAATGGACAAATGCTTAAATGCTAATGATATAGATCTTATTTGCAATGCAGGCTTCATGCGCATATTAACGCCGTGGTTTGTACGCAGGTGGCTTGGCCGCCAATTAAACATTCACCCATCACTTTTGCCTAAATATAAAGGGTTACACACTCATGAGCGGGCACTTTTGGCAGGCGAGAAAAAGCATGGCTGCACCGTGCATTGGGTCAACGAAGGTATAGATGAAGGCGAAATAATTGTTCAAGCCTGCGTAGATATTTTGCATAGTGATACCCCAGATACACTTGCAATCCGCGTTCTTGCACAAGAACACATATTGTTTCCAATGGCTCTCAAACAAATAGCTGCATCCATCATTAATACGTAAAATGGTAGCTTTATCTCCGCTTAACTGCATGTAAGGTTTTATTAACCTCACATTTTAAAGAAATCTAAAACTGTTACCTGTACAGATATCTCCTCGTGCTAAAAATATATTTTTTTGA
The DNA here is from genome assembly GCA_965224735.1 of Robiginitomaculum sp. GTDB lineage: Bacteria > Pseudomonadota > Alphaproteobacteria > Caulobacterales > Maricaulaceae > Robiginitomaculum_A. The sequence continues at coordinate 1,543,313 of OZ245059.1, forward strand.
AAATTGGGATCAAAATGACTTTATATAATAAAACAAAATCGTTTCTTGCTGGCTATTGTAAAGATACGCGGGGCAACTTTGCAATTATGGCTAGCGTGTCTATCGTAACACTGCTCATGGCAGTTGGTGCAGCAATTGACTACTCACAGCTTAGTAAAGCTAAATTGCAGGCGCAGCATGCCGCAGACAATATGGCGCTCGCAGCCTCCGTAGCTGTAGACACAAAAAATAGAACTAAATATGTTGAAGGTAAAGCCTATGACTTTAGCACTATAAGCGGGGGTACTGATGATCTTACTGGTACCATTAAGGGATCAGTAGAATATGATCTTTTAAATAAAGATGGCGGTTTTCGCATGGCACGTGCAACAGTGAAGGGTAATTATACACCTGCATTTGCCAGTATCCTTGGTATTAATAATATTAAGTTTAGCGCCGTTTCGGACGCAGCTTACGCCGCAAAAGATGGCAAACCAGCCAGTATTTTCTTTATTACAGATAGTTCTGGTTCTATGGCTTCTCACGATCGCAAAGGAGTAAGCAAAATTGAAAGCTTGAAAACTTCGCTTAATCATTTTATGGGCATTCTTAAAAAAATACCCCAGAACAACGGGGAATACATCTTTCGTACAGCTCTATTCCCATATAACTCAGACGTAATAAAGGCGCATAGTGTTAACCCGAAATGGAATGGTCTTACTAAACATGAAATTAAAAAACTTGTACCTGAAGGTAGAACAAAATCTACGGCCGCATTAAGGAAAGCAAAGATTGAATTTGCTCGTGAAGACAAGATTCATGAGGAAAAGAATGGCCAAAACACCCCTCTTAAGATCCTTATCTTTATGTCTGATGGTGCTAACAACGGGGCAGATGAAAGTGACACCTGTAAAATCACCAAAGTTTGGGAGCGTTCTCGGCGTGAGTTTTGGATGAAAAAACAGGATAGTTCGAGAAAATACTATAACGAAAAAAGTTGGTTTAATGAGCAGACGGTAACGCATTATCCAGCCAGCTCGGTTGACCGTTATGAAAACGAACTTGTATGCGGCCGCTGGCCAGACGAACCATTTCATAGCCCAGTAAATAAAGCTTCTTTGAAGCAATGTGATGCAATGAAAAAGGCAGGCGTTCGTATATATACTATTGCTTATAATATTGAACCGATGGAGCGTAAAATATCTGAAGAATTTTTGCAGTCTTGTTCAAGTGGTGAAGGATTTTATAAATACGCCGTGTCAGGCGCTGATTTAACAACCGCTTTTGAAGAGATTGGCAAAACTATCGTTAACCAAGTTGTTCGTATCGTACATTAAGTATTTTTTTGATAAAGACCTCTGCTTTTCTTGTTTTATTATGGGAAAACTTAGCCAACGATTTCATTTTCGGCAAAGAAGAACGCAATTTCACGAATTGCTGACGTTTCACTATCACTGCCGTGCGCGCTGTTTTCACCCATGCTTTGCGCAAACTCCGCACGGATTGTACCCGCCGCAGCGTCCGCAGGGTTAGTTGCGCCCATAACATCACGGTAAGCTTTGATAGCGTTCTCGCCTTCTAAAACTTGCACGACAACTGGCTCAGACATCATAAACTCAACAAGCTCGCCATAAAACGGACGCTCTGAATGTTCAGCATAGAAACCTTTAGCTTGCTCTTCTGATAAACGGATACGTTTTTGTGCAATGATGCGAAGACCAACGCCTTCTATCTTTGCATTGATTTTACCTGTAATATTACATTTCGTAGCATCTGGCTTGATAATTGAAAAAGTACGTTGTATGGCCATGCGAGCCTCCTTATTGGTGGTAGAAATTCGATTCTCTGGCCGCTCTATAACGGGGCAATTCTTATCTGTGAAGTGTAATGTTACATATAAATGACTTAACTTTTAGAATAGAGGGCCGTCCGCTCTTTGAACAAGCGACTTTAGCCGTCGCTAAAGGCACAAAAGTTGGTCTTATCGGGCGTAATGGCACGGGTAAATCCACCCTTTTTAACTTGATAAAAGGCTCTCTTAGCCCTGATGATGGCTGTATAAATTTACGCAAAGGCGCACGTCTTGGCGCTGTTGACCAAGAAGTGCCCTCTGGGCCGCAAAGCCTGATGGAAACCGTGCTTGCTGCTGATAAAGAACGCAGCGCTTTAATGTTAGAAGCACAAACGGCAGAAGACCCGATGCGGATATCTGAAATTTATACACGCTTGTCTGATATAGACGCCTATACAGCAGAAGCTCGTGCGGGCAGTATTTTATCAGGCCTTGGGTTTTCAGGCGAAGATCAGCAAAAACCATGTTCCGAATTTTCAGGCGGTTGGCGCATGCGCGTTGCCCTTGCCGCTATGCTTTTCGCCCAGCCCGATTTACTTTTACTTGATGAACCAACAAACTACCTCGATGTTGAAGGAACGGTCTGGCTTGAAGCCCATATCCGTGCCTATCCTGGCACGGCCTTTATCGTCTCTCATGATAGAGATTTTCTCAATTCTGCCGTTACTCATATTGCCCATTTGCGAGACAAGAAGCTGTTCTCTTATAGCGGTGATTATAACCAGTTCGAGAAACAGCTGCGCGAGCAACAAAGATTATCTATGTCCTTGCGGAGCAAGCAAGACGATGAGCGGCGCCATTTGGAGAACTTCGTAAACCGTTTTAAAGCCAAAGCTTCCAAAGCAAAGCAAGCGCAGTCGCGAGTCAAGCGCCTTGAGAAAATGAAGCCTGTCGCAACCATTATCAATGACCCTATCCCGCCGATTGATTTGCCAAGTCCAGAGCGCGCACTAAGCCCGCCTATTGTCCGTTTTGATGATGTGTCTTTAGGCTATGATGAGGAAAGCACTATTCTTGATCATCTTGATATTTATGTAGATTTCGATGATCGCATCGGTATTTTAGGCAAGAACGGCGAGGGGAAATCTACCTTCGCGAAAGGAATATTAGGCATGCTTGCGCCTAAAACCGGGTTTATCAAAAAACACAAAAAATTAAAGATAGGATATTTTGCCCAACACGAAATTGACGCACTAAACCTAGACCATAGTCCTTATGATCATGTGCGCGAGTTAATGCCTAATGCTACCCAAGCCCAAAGGCGCGCGCGCCTTGCCCGCTTTGGCCTTGGGTTTGAAAACTCCGAGACTCCTGCCCGTGATTTATCTGGCGGAGAGAAAGCACGACTCTTGTTCTCCCTTATCAGCTTTGATGCGCCACATTTACTGGTTCTTGATGAACCAACAAACCATTTGGATATGGATAGCCGCGCTGAACTTACCAAAGCTCTTAATACCTATGAAGGAGCCGTTATACTTATCTCTCATGATACAAATTTACTGGAAACTGTGGTTGATAAACTTTGGGTCGTTGGCCACAAGCGTATAGAAAATTATGATGGCACATTACAAGACTACCGAAAACTACAGTTGGAAAAACAACGAACACAAGGCAAAACTAAAAAACCTAAGGACAAAAGACCCGAGCAAAGGCGCGAAGCAGCCAAAGCACGGCAATCTATCGAGCCCCTTAAAAAAAAAGTGACAGACCTGGAAACAGAAATAGAAACTGGAAAAACCCAGTTAGCACAAATTGACCAGAAACTGGCCATTTCCGATTTGTTTATCAAGCAACCAGAAAAAGCTATAATTTTGAACCAAAAACGTGTGAATTGTACAGAACAACTCAGCCATTTGGAAGGTTTGTGGTTTGACGCTTTAGAAAGCTACGAACACGCCAAAGCTAAGTTGTAATTAATGGTATAGTTACCGGCAACTAAGCTGCTGCACATAACCCTCGCGGTCGAGTTCTACCGTTATCCTGTCTTGAATAACAGGTCCAAGTGCATCAGAGCGCTTTACGGACTGAATAGACGGCGCGTATAAAATTTGCCCTGATAGATATTCACGCACCTGCACAAAGGGTGACTGGGGCCGCATATCTTGCAAAAATTCATCCTGATCAACTTCCATTTCGGCAGGTTTAATAACCCGGGTACGCCCTGGAAGCGATGCGAATAAAATCCCTCCCTCATGCTGTCCAACAAGGCCTAAATAAAGACGTGATCGACATGAATCCTCTCGCGGCATACGCAAGGTTGGCTCAGCTTGCATAAAGAGCGGACGTTTATATTGACCCATATCAGGACGCGGCCTTTGCTGCCGAACGGCTCCGCCAGGGCTGTAACAAGCCGTAAGGAATACTGCCCCAAAAATATAAGCAAGAATGCGCATATTCATCCTGATAAAACCCGAATCAACATTAGGCTATCACAAATTACAAATTTGGCTTAATCCATTTCCCATAATCATCTTGCTTCCAATAGGCCGTCGTAAGTCCTGCATCTTTGGCCGTTTTCCAGCGCCTGCGCGCGATGCCCCGATCTGTTTCATCTCCCCCGTCCAAAATTGTGATGCAGCGCTTGGCGTTAGACGGATCGTTCATATCGGCACCCGCGACCAGAACAACAACGTCGAACCCGTCTGCCGTTTTCGCATCAATACTCAGTACGATTGGATGGGCGTCAGACAGAGGTTCATCATCTCTGCCATGAGGCAAAAACGCAATTTTTTTATACGTCCAAAGATATGTATCAAGACGTGCCATTTCCTCCACAGGCGACCCCAGGCACGGTCCAACTTTAAGGAGAACACGCCAATCGTTAGCCTGAGTTTTCTCTAATATATCGGGCAAGATAGAGGCAAGCCCGCCTTGCTGTAGATGGTAAAACCAATGCTCTACCAACGCCTTAGCCTTCGTAGTTATCAGCAACCCAGCGGTTCATCAGCCGTGCACCAAACCCTGTTGCCCATGCAGGTTCGCGCGGATCTTTACTGCCATTTTTCCAAGCTGTCCCCGCTATATCAATATGAGCCCAAGGCACATCGCCAACAAAACGTTTTAGGAATTGTCCCGCCGTAATAGAACCCGCCAACCGCCCGCCAATATTTTTCATATCCGCGTTAGGGCTATCGATAAGGGTATCAAATGTGGGGTCAAACGGCATGCGCCATGTTTTTTGGGTGGAATTATCAGACGCTTTACTGAGCTGCGCCGCAATATCATCATCATTTGCAAAGACGCCCGCATACTCATGGCCAAGCGAGACTAGAATAGCGCCGGTCAAAGTCGCGAGATTGACCATAGCTTTGGGCTTGAACTTTTCTTTGGCATACCAAAGCGCGTCGCAAAGAACCAAACGGCCTTCCGCATCAGTGTTTTGCACTTCAATGGTTTGGCCAGACATGGACTTAACTATATCGCCTGGGTTTTGCGCTTTACCGTCTGGCATATTTTCAACAAGGCCGACAATGCCAACCACATTGGCTTTAGCTTTACGTGCAGCAATAGCGTGCATAGCGCCAACGACTGCAGCAGAGCCCCCCATATCGCCTTTCATATCCCACATACCCGCGCCAGGTTTGAGGGAAATACCGCCAGTATCAAATGTTACGCCTTTACCAACAAGACAAACTGGCGCTTCGCCTTTTTTGCCGCCGTCCCAACGCATAATAACAAGTTGCGATTCGCGTGGCGAGCCAAGGCCTACACCAAGTAGCGCATGCATTTTAAGTTCTTTCATACGTTTCTCGCCCAACACCTGCACTTTTAGGCCGATATCCGTCATTTTTTTAATGCGGTTAGCGTAAGTTTTTGGGTAAAGTTTATTTGCAGGTTCCATAACCAAATCTCGCGCAAGCAAAGTCCCATCCGCCACAGGTCCGTAGAAATTATTGTATGCTTTCCTAGCCTTAGCAGGGTTTTCTATTGCAATTTTTACAATTCTCAAACTTGGTTTTTTATCAATTGTAAGTTTGGTGCGGTATTTATCAAACCGATAAGACGCAAGCACTGCCCCCAGCGCCGCACGCGCGCCATCAACGGCAGTTAAATCTAAGTCACCCAAGTGAATAATCAGTGTTTTCTCGCCACACATAAGCAATGCTTTCGTGACTCGCGCGGCAAACATTTCCGAATTAAATTTTGTTTTGTCACCTGCTCCAGCCACATAAAGTCTATCGGTCTTGGTTCCCGCAGGGCCAACGACGGCAAAGCTCTTAGCAGCCTGGCCTTTAAAACCGCTTGCTTTTATCCCGTTACTGATTTGCTTGCCGGATAATTTATCATAAGCGCTTACTGCACCCGTTAACTTGGCTTTGCTAAATACAGGCAACACAGCAACGGCGCCTGTTTCTCCGTCTTTTATATCAGGGCTAATAAAACTAACTTTCACGCTATTCTCCATTATGATTGTTTTATTGATCTTTCTTACGAAAACTTATTGGAACGTATACAGACAAGAGTGGTAAACCATAAACTTGTAGGCTAAAAGGCGCAACAGCTAGGACAAATTAAAACGGGCTTACAACAATAAAAGCATGAAACTTATTCAAAAATACTTTCTGCGTTCTGCTTTAACGCCGCTTTTACTCTCTTTGGGAGCCTTGTCTTTGCTCGCGCTGCTAACACAAAGCCTCTCGACCATAGATTTGATCATTGAGAATCGCCAATCCGCTCTCACCTTTCTTTATATTACAGTGCTCGCCTTGCCCCAACTCTTTGGGATTATCATGCCATTGGCTGTGTTTATGGCCATGTTATACGCATTTAATAGGCTCAATGTAGACAATGAACTCGTCGTCAGTAAGGCCGCTGGCATTACCCCGTGGCAAATTGCAAGCCCCGCCTTGCGCATAGGCACCTATGCCCTCATAGTCCACCTAATTATCAACTTATATATTCAGCCCTACTCATTTCGCAAAATGCGTGAGGCTCTTTTGGAAGTGCGCACGGACGTAGCATCGCGTATGGTTCGTGCAGGTGAGTTTAGTCAGCCCACCCCAGGGCTAACTGTTTACGCAAGCGAAATATTGCCCTCAGGGCGCATGAAAAACGTAATGATATATGATACCCGCAGCGCAGATACACCCATCACCTATGCTGCGCGCGAAGGGATTATATCCTCAAAAGATGGAAATACCAGTTTCACCTTTATTGATGGGAGCCTCAATTTTATCAATGATGAAGGCACAATGGACGTTACAAATTTCGAATCTTACACATATAATCTAACAAATATCCTGGCTGTCGATCCTGTTTTGCACCTTAAGTCATCTGATCGATATTTATATGAACTGTTTTACCCAGATCCAAATACCTTAATTGATCTGCGTCATAAGAAAAAATACAAAGCTGAAGCTCATGCGCGCTTATCTGCGCCGCTCTATAATATAGCTTTAGTCTTGATGGCACTCGCTTTTCTTGTTCGAGGGGAACACAGGAAAATGGGTTATGGCCGCCGAATAGCCCTCGCAGCGGCTATGGGATTCGGTCTTAGGCTTATCGGCTTTGCACTCGTCTCAACTGCAGAAAGCGATTCTGCTTTAAACGCGGTGCAATATGTAGTTCCTTTAGGCGCAAGTTTTGTTCTCTCTTGGTATCTGTTCAGCAAAAAAGGCGTGTGACATCATGATATATACTTTAAATAAGTATCTTACGCTTTGGATTTTTAAGGGTATTTTTATCGCCTTTATCATTATTACAGGCATAATAATTTTGGTAGATTTCGTGGAAACATCACGAAATTTGGGTACAAACAACACTATTAACTCTCTAACAAAGCTTTCTCTTGCAGGCTTGAATGCCCCGCAGCTTGTCGAAAAAACTATCCCATTCGCCATTCTTTTTGGCGTTATGGGTACGCTTTTCTCCCTCAATAAACGTTCAGAATTTATCATCATGCGCGCCGCAGGGCTTTCCGTATGGAAATTTTTGAAACCAGCAATGTTTATGAGTGCAATCATTGGCATTATTTGGACGTTTGCCTTCAACCCACTCGCTGCGATCTCAGCACGAAAACATCAAGCAATGATCGCTAAAATAACTGGTGGCGAAGGTATACAAAATCAAAAAACCGATATCTGGATTCGCGAAGGAAATGAAGACGGGCACGTTGTTATTCATGCCAAAAGCGCAAATATTGCGGCCCACGAAATTTACAATGTGACATTTTATTATTTCTTTTTAGACAGTGCTAATAAGCCCAAATTCACAACTCGTTACGATGCTAAGAGCGCTAAATTACACAAAAACAATTATTGGGTAATTACTGATCTTACCGAAAATGTGGCAGGTAAACCGCCTCAGTATTCAAAAACCCGTTCCATTCCAACCTCTATAGATTGGGAAACACTGCGCGAACTATCAAGTACAAAAAATATGCCATCCTTCTGGAATATCACCAGCGAAATAAAAAAAGCAAAACAAGCAGGATTTGATACAACGCGCCTTTATTTGCAATTTAACAAGCTTCTAGCTCTCCCAGTCCTTTTGCTTGCCATGACAATTATAGCTGCTTGCGCGGCGATTAACCTGGCACGAGAGGGCGGGACATTACGCCTTCTTATTGCGGGCGGGACTCTTGGCTTTGGTGTTTATTTTACCGATAACATTATCAGCGCATTTGGAGAAACTGGTGCCCTGCCCCCTATGCTTGCGGCTTGGTCCGTGCCGATTCTGGTGCTTTGTCTTGGCATTGTTTTTCTCTCAAAAATGGAAGACGGTTAATTGATATTTTTTAATGATATGGCGATTGCTTAAGCAAAAAAAATGCCTATGCTATCGCAAAATACCAATAGGAAATTGTACAATGAAAATATCCTTTAATAAAGCTGTCTCCACAACCTTGTTGGTTTGCACTGTGGCTATATCACCTTTATTTTGCGCCCGAATAGCTAACGCACAACAAGTATCTCATGGCATAGCTGCCGTAGTGAACGATGATGTTGTGACAACATATGATTTAAAACAGCGCGCCCGTTTTATGATTGTAACACAAGGCATCAAGCCAGATGAAAAAACACAACAGCGCATTATACGCCAAGCAATGCGCACATTAGTAGACGAAAAATTACAAATGCAAGAAGCACAAAAATACGAGCAAACCATCTCTGAACAAGAGATTATGCAAGGTGTACAAAATGTTATTTCACGAAACGGTATCAACGTAAACGAATTCACTCAAAACCTTGCTGCGGCAGGTATTCCTTTAACCACACTTAAAGATCAAATGAGAGCAGAAATTGCTTGGCAGCGTATCATAGGCGGGCTTTACGGTTCGCGTATTCGGATTAGCGATGCACAAATTGATGAAACTTTGAACCGCATTACAGCAAATTCGAGCAAACCAAGTTACCGCGTGGCCGAAATTTTTATTGAAGCTACACCAGATATTGGCGGCATGGAAGGCGCTATGCAGGGCGGAGAAGCCATGGTTGCTCAGCTCAAAGAAGGCGCGCCGTTCCGAGTTTTGGCACAACAATTTTCCTCCGCAGCATCAGCTGCCAAAGGCGGCGATATTGGCTGGGTTGCAGAGGGCGAACTTCGCGAGGAAATCAATGCAGTGCTACCACAAATGGAAAAAGGGTCTATTTCGAAGCCTATTACTGTGCCAGGCGGCGTCTATGTCATCGCGCTGATTGATAAACAAATATCAAAATCCGAAACATTTTATAAACTTGGGCAAATTAACTACAAGGTTGACGATGAAAGTGAAACCCCGGCAGCGCGTACGGCTATTAAAGCCGCGAGTGCCAAACTAAAATCTTGCGATACGCTTAAAAAAGATGTTGAAGGCATGGACGGTATTGCAGCCCAAAATATGGGCGAAGTAAAAGCTTCCGATCTTGGCGAAGAAATCATTGAACTCCTTAGCAAAACCAATGTTGGCGAAGTTTCAGAACCTCTTGTCCTGCCAACAGGCGTTGTCGGAATTTTGGTATGCGACCGTAAAGTTAGAGGTGCCAACATCCCTAATCGCAATCAAATCGAGAATCGCTTGATGTCCCAACAAGAAGCCATTGCCTCTAAACGGCACCTTCGAAATCTTCGCAGAAAAGCCACCATTGTCACGCGGTAAATCTTCGGACCTACCCATAGCGCTAACCATGGGCGACGCTGCTGGTATTGGCCCAGAAATTACCGACAAAGCTTGGAATTCACTCAGTGGTGACACTAAAAATTGTTTTTTTATTATTGCTGATCCAGCGCTTTATCGAAAAGCAAAAGTAATTGAAAAACCGCAGCAAGCTGTTGATATTTTTCAAACGGCTCTGCCCGTACTCCCTATTGCGTGTCCAAAAGTAATTGCAGGGCAGCCACAAGTAAATGCCGCAAAGGTAATTACGAAATCTATCGACATGGCTGTGAATTTTGCACTATCAGGACAAGCAAGCGCTGTGGTCACCAACCCTATAGCCAAAGATATTTTATATGGTGCCGGGTTTGAGTTTCCTGGCCATACAGAGTATCTTGCAGAACTCACCAAAGACCATAATCCGCCCTATGCTCGCGGCCCAATTATGATGCTCAGCGCACAGGATTTACGTGTTGCGCTTGCGACTATTCATATCTCTATTTTTGACGTTCCAAGAGTTCTAAATTCAGAGAGAATAATCCATGCTGCACAAGTTTTACACGGCGCGCTAACTACAGACTTAGGCCTGACCAATCCTCGTATAGCTATGACGGGGCTGAACCCACATGCAGGCGAGAACGGCGCACTTGGTAGCGAAGAACGGGATTATATAAACCCGTGCGCCGAAGAATTACGCAAATCTGGCATCAACATTACCAATGCTCAACCTGCCGACACTTTGTTTCACCAAGAAGCCCGTCAAGGCTATGATGCTGTGCTTGCAATGTATCATGACCAAGGGCTTATCCCCGTCAAAAGCCTGGATTTTCACGGCGGCGTTAACAGCACACTTGGCTTGCCTATTGTGCGTACTTCACCTGATCATGGCACTGCATTTAATATTGCTGGTAAAGGTTTAGCGCGCCCAAATAGTCTTATCGCAGCCATGAAACAGGCCAGGTTTATTGCCAGAAATAGGCGTAAATATGCATAATTTGCCCCCGCTTCGCGATGTTTTAAATCGGTATACCCTATCTGCAAAGAAAAGCTTCGGGCAACACTTCCTGCTCGACTTAAACCTAACCGATAAAATTGCGCGCTTGTGTGCCCCCCACCCTGTTATTGCTGAAATAGGCTCTGGCCCTGGCGGGCTGACACGTTCTTTGCTTATGGCTAAAACGGAACATGTTTTTGCTCTTGAAAAGGATGCACGCTTTATTCCTGTTCTAGAAGATATCGCCAAAGTTTCCAGCAAGCGGCTCACCATATTAGAGGCTGACGCGCTAAAAGTCGATTTGGCAAGTTTGTCCGAACAACGCCCTATGCGCATATGCGCAAACCTGCCTTATAATGTGGGAACAAAATTGGTGATTAACTGGCTCACGGCCAGTCCGGTTTTTTGGGACAAAATGGTACTTATGCTGCAAAAAGAAGTGGCTGAACGTATAGCCGCAAGCCCTAGTAGCAAAACATATGGCCGCCTTACCGTATTAGCTCAATCCATAAGCACCGTGCGCATCGCCTTTGAAGTCCCCGCCAGCGCCTTTACGCCGCCGCCCAAAGTCGATAGCGCTGTGATCGTCATGGATATATTACCCGAAGAGAAGCGGTTCTCTGATCTAAAAACACTGGGGAAAATCACTGCCGCTTGTTTTGGGCAAAGACGGAAAATGTTGCGGAAATCATTACAAAACCTAGCGAAAGAATATGGGGTGGATTTGAAAGTTTGGCTGGAAAGCGCAAACATAGATCCAACAATACGTCCAGAAACATTGGACATAACGGGGTTTCACAAACTTACGAGTGTCTTTACTGCCCTTCGGTCAGACCTTTAATAAAAGGCCCAAGCCATAATTGATGGCGGCGTTTCATACGCTCTGCGTGGATGATTGTTCGTAGATCATCCATAGCACCCTCAATATCATCATTAACAATAACATAGTCATATTCGGCCCAATGACTCATCTCGGATTCGGATTTTGCCATACGTTTGGCAATAACCGATGCACTGTCTTGCGCGCGGGTTTTAAGGCGACTCTCAAGTTCTCGCTTCGAGGGAGGCAAAATAAAGATATTCACCAAATCATCGGACGCGGCTTGGGTGAGCTGCTGCGCGCCTTGCCAATCAATATCAAAAAGAACGTCTTTGCCATGCCCAAGTGCTTCTTTGACAGGGCCGCGAGGCGTGCCATAATAATTATCAAACACTTTCGCGTATTCCAAAAACTCTTCATCCTCGCGCATATCATCAAATTTGGCTTTGCTGACAAAAAAATAATGAACTCCGTCAACTTCGCCTGAACGCGGGGGGCGCGTTGTTGCCGATACTGAAAGCGTAATACCGCAATCTTCCTTAAGAAGCGTCCGCGTTAGCGTGCTTTTCCCAGCGCCTGATGGCGAGGAAAGAATTATCATAAGGCCACGACGGCTCTTTTTCATAGTATCCAGATTATTCGACATTGGCAGCTTGTTCCCTACATTGTTCGATTAAACTTTTCATCTTAAGACCAATGCGCGTTAGCGCTATGTCAGTAGATTTACAACAAAGCATATTGAATTCGCGAATATTCTTTTGCGATAGAAAGTTTAGTTTTAGCTTAATTGGTGGGCTTTGTTTTAAAAGAATTTTTGCTTGCTTAATATAAGCATCCAACCGATCAAGGCCTTCAGGCGCATCTGCTTTCACAGCACGCACTTCCCAGACCCAGTTTGTGTCATCATAACTGCCCTTAGCGGAGCCATATCCAGTCATACTTTTCATTATTGCACTTCACGTTTTTGAGAATCTCGCTTACGAACCCGCTCAATCTTGCGCCATTTCTTGACGTTATTAATGTGCTCGCGCAAAGTTTTAGCAAACACATGTCCGCCCGTTCCATCCGCAACGAAAAACAAATCATTCGTTGTTGCAGGGTTTAAAACAGCAATAATAGCCGCCTTGCCTGGATTACAAATCGGCGTTTTGGGCAGTCCGTCAATCTGATACGTATTCCAGTCGGTTTTCCTATCAATCTCAGAGCGCCGTAGCCCTCGCCCTAATTTTTCCCCGCCCGTAATGCCATAGATAATCGTCGAATCGGATTCAAGTCGCATGCCTTTATGCAGGCGATTGACAAAAACAGCGGCGATCCGCGCCCGTTCTAAATGAACCCCAGTTTCTTTTTCAACAATAGATGCTAAAATAATCGCTTCAGCTTTAGTTTTAAACGGTAACCCATCAGCACGGTTTGGCCAAAGTTTATCAATCGCATTCGTGTGTGCTTTAATCATTTTTTTAATGAGCTGATCTTTGCTCATTGATTTTGGCAGCAAATAAGTTTCAGGGAGTAAAGAACCTTCGTCTGGCACGGAGAGTACATTACCAGAAATATTCTGTACTGCTTTTATCTGGCGCACGATTTGTGCACTCGTAAGGCCTTCAGCAATAGTAATCGGGTACAAAACTGCCTGCCCATTTTTCAAAATACCATAAACATCACGCATACTCATAGCGGGCGGAATAGCGTACTCTCCAGCGTTGAGACGAGTTTCGCCGCCATCCATTTTGATAAAAATTTTGAACGTAAACTTGCTTTTGATAACGCCTTCTTTTTCAAGTTTGGCAGCAATCACCGAAAGCCCTGCCCCCTTGGGAATTTCAAAAACTTGCTCTGCTTTTAATGGTCCATCTTTTATATAACCGTATTTCAAAACGCTATATCCTATGATGCCAAAGGCAATCATAAAGGTGAGCATGGCGATTATCATCATCGTCGCAATACCAAAGGCATGGCGCTTAGTCAGGCCATCTTCTTGGCCATCTTCTTGGTCGTCATTTTGTAGAGCTTCTGTATTTTGTTTTCGGAGCATACCCGCTTCTAATCAGATTCGGCGCAGTTGCCAAAAATAATCGACGCATTTGTGCCCCCAAATCCAAATGAATTTGAAAGCGCTGCGTTTATAGTGCGTTTTCTTGCTTTTAGAGGCACAAGGTCTATAGAGCTTTCAACAGATGGGTTGTTTAAGTTCAATGTCGGCGGCGCAATCTGGTCTCGCACCGCCAATATTGAGAACACAGCTTCAATCGCGCCCGCAGCACCCAGCAAATGCCCAGTAGCAGATTTTGTTGAAGACATTGAGATGCGGCTGCAATCTTTGCCAAACAACTTCTCCACGGCTTTTAGTTCAATTTCATCGCCTACAGGCGTAGAAGTACCATGGGCGTTGACATAATCAATATCAGAAGGTTCGATGCCAGCATCGGCAAAAGCCATTTTCATGGCGCGGTAACCACCATCCCCATCAGGTGCAGGGCTAGTTATATGATATGCATCACTAGAGAGGCCATACCCTTTAAATTCAGTATAGATTTTTGCACCCCGAGCGACTGCGTGTTCATACTCTTCCAAAACAAGTGCACCAGCGCCCTCGCCCATCAAAAACCCATCGCGACCCGCATCATAAGGCCTGGAAGCCGTTTCTGGCTCATCATTGTATCCCGTAGTTATAGCCCGGCAGGCAACAAAACTGGCAATACCAAGCCTGCAAACCGCAGCTTCCGCTCCGCCAGCGATCATTACCTCCGCATCGCCACGCTGTATCAAACGCGCCGCATCACCAATAGCGTGCGCGCCTGTAGCGCATGCCGTGACCACGCTATGGTTAGGCCCTTTAAAGCCGTTACGGATAGAAATTTGCCCTGCGACTAAATTGATAAGCATGCCTGGCACAACAAATGGGCTAAGCCGCCGTGGGCCTTTTTCATTCAAGATAAGGGAAGCGTTATAGGTAGTTTCGAGCCCGCCAATGCCAGAGCCAAACAATACCCCTGCGCGCTCCGCCTCAGGGCTGTCTTTATCAATGCTTATACCCGCATCGCGAATTGCTTCGTCAGAAGCAGCAATACCGTAAAGAATAAAGTCATCAATGCGTTTTTGCTCGCGCTTGGGCAAAACAGTATCAGGATCAAAGCTACCCTTAATATCTGGACCACCGCCGCCGCGCCCATCAACGCGCGGAACCATAGCCGCAATTTTGCAGGCTAAATCCGCAGTCTCAAAATGCGAAATCTGGCTTGCGCCAGATTTTCCGTCTATTAAACGTTCCCAAGCCGTTTTCACATCCACCCCGAGCGGTGAAATAATGCCTAATCCAGTAACAACGACTCTTCTGGCTTTTAGGGGCATATTTTTAATATGGGTAAGTTATTTGATAGCTGCTGTGATAAATTTAACGGCATCACCAACGGTTTGGATAGTTTCTGCTGCGTCATCAGGAATTTCAATATCGAATTCTTCTTCAAAAGCCATAACAAGCTCGACATTATCGAGACTATCTGCACCAAGATCATCGATAAAGTTGGCTTTTTCGGTTACTTTGTCCTCATCACAATCGAGGTGTTCAACAACCATTTTAGTAACGCTAGCTAGTACGTCTGACATATGATATTCCTTTTCTTTGCTGCACAAAAAATTTGTGCGGCGGTTTTATCATTTTGATAGTAAAGCGTCCTCAAACGAATTTCAAGGGCAGACCAAACTTTCGGCGCCGAATTAGCACACAATGTTGTAAGTTGCTAGTCAAAACTACTGTTTTTAGCGCTACACAAAACATTGTCTCCATACGTCAACCAATGGTAAGCGAAATCCTTTAAATCATCGCCATGCCGCCATTAACATGCAGGGTTTGACCTGTAACATAGCTTGCTTCATCTGAGGCTAGGTAGAGAGCAGCGCTTGCGATATCGGTACCCGTTCCAAGTTTACCTGCAGGAATTTTAGTCAAAATAGCGTCTTTTTGCTTCTCGTTAAGCTCGTCCGTCATGGGCGATTCGATAAAGCCAGGCGCAATACAATTTGCCGTGATACCGCGCGCAGCAATTTCTTGGGCGAGTGACTTGGTAAACCCGATCATGCCAGCTTTAGAAGCCGCATAATTGGCCTGCCCTGGATTGCCCGTGACGCCAACTACGGATGTAATACCGATTATACGGCCAGAACGCGCTTTCATCATCGGGCGCATACAGGCTTTAACAAGGCGAAAATAGGCTTCAAGGTTAACCTTCATCACTAAATTCCAATCCTCTGCTTTCATGCGCATTAGTAATCCATCGCGGGTAAGTCCCGCATTTGATACCAGAATATCAACGCCTCCTCCCATCATTTCTGCAGCCTGCTTTGGTAATGCGTCAACAGCATCCCCGTCTGAAAGGTTGCATGGCGCGGCAAAAGCCTGCTCGCCAAGCTCTGATGCAAGGCTTTCTAATTTTTCGGCACGCGTGCCCGATAAAGTCACCAGCGCGCCTTGGGCGTAAAACATACGCGCAATATTGCCGCCAAGCCCGCCTGTTGCGCCAGTAATCAGTGCGCGCTTTCCTGTTAGATCAAACATAATTATATTCCTTTTAGTTTCGTCATTACTGTTTGGTGACGACATTAATTAATACCTTTTATTTCAATGCCTTAACAAATTTTTCTAATGCTATAGCGGTGTCCAACGCTGTCCCGTTTGCACCTTTTTCAATCCGTCTTAACAGACCCGTAAGCACTTTGCCCGTTCCTGGTTCTGCAAATGCATCAACGCCCTTTGCTCTCATATACAAAACGCTTTCGCGCCAACGCACACGGCCCGTGACTTGCGTGACCAAGTCGGTTTTTAATTGTGCTGGATCAGATATGGCGCTAGCACTCACATTATTGACAACGGGCACACAAGGCACCTTCAAATCAACATCCGCAAGGGCTTCTTCCATTGCCCGCGCGGCAGACTCCATAAGATCGCAATGAAACGGCGCAGAAACAGGCAACAATATGGCGCGTTTTATGCCTAGCTCTTTGGCCGCTTCCAATGCCACTTCCACCGCTTCTTTTGTGCCAGATAGCACCACCTGCCCATTGGCATTATCATTTGCGATTTGACAGACACCCCGCTTCGCCCCCGCCTTAATAGCTGTGTCGGCATCATCTAAACTCGCGCCCAATAGCGCCGCCATAGCGCCAACGCCCACAGGAACCGCTTGTTGCATGGCGTCTCCGCGCAGGCGCAATAATTTTGCAGTTTCAGCCACAGTAAGGCTGCCCGCAGCACACAGCGCCGAGTATTCGCCCAAAGAATGACCCGCAACATATTTAGCTACGCTAACATCTACATCAAATTCGTGCTTTAAAACTGCCATAACCGCCAGTGAACAGGCCATCAAAGCAGGTTGGGTATTTGCAGTCAGTGTCAAATCTTCCATAGGCCCCGCCCACATTAACTTTGAGAGATTTTGCGATAAAGCATCATTGACCTCGTCAAACACAACCCTCGCACTGCCAAAATTATCCGCAAATTCCTTACCCATACCGACAGTTTGAGAGCCTTGCCCTGGAAATGTAAACGCTAGTTTCATGCAGAATCCTTATTCTTAATAAATTCCAATATCTCTATGCTTTTACCATAAATCAAGTGTTGCGTTTATATCTATTATCTGTATGTTGCGCCGCTTAACGGGTTGCGGTCTTTTATCACGAAATGAGCATGGTGTTCAAATCATATAAAAGAGCCATCGTTTTTTCCTCAAACCTTCGAGGAGGGAGCGCCGCAGTCATAACAAGAAGGACATTAATATGTCATACTATGAGCACGTGATTATTTCACGTCCTGATATTTCATCAACTGCGGTTGAAGAAATGATCAAACACCTCACTGAAAAACTAGACGGGCTAGGCGCCAAAATTGTTAAGGTAGAATACTGGGGACTTCGTAATCTTGCCTACAAAATCAACAAAAACAACAAAGGGCATTACTCAATGCTTCAGCTTGATACTGATGGTGATGTGATTAAAGAGATTGAACGCCAACACCGTATCAATGACGACATTATGCGTTATATGAGTGTCCGCGTTGATGAACTAGACGCAGAGCCGTCTCCAATTTTGAAAAAACGCGAAGACCGTAAACGTCGCGACAATAGATAAGAGGATATCATGGCTAAAAAAATAAATATAAAAATCGAAAACTTGCCAACACGGACTAACTTCCGTAATCGCCGTAAGGTTTGCCCATTTTCTGGTGATAACGGTAAAACAATCGATTACAAAGATCCGAAAACCTTGCAGCGGTATATGTCTGAAAAAGGAAAAATCATTCCTGCACGAATTTCTTCTGTTTCACAAAAAAAGCAACGGGAACTTGCCAAAGCGATTAAACGCGCTCGCTCAATCGCACTTCTTCCTTATGCAAACAATTAGGAGAACCACATGAAGATAGTACTCTTAGAACGCGTCGAGAACCTCGGCACCATTGGGGACGTAGTTGACGTTAAAAACGGCTATGCTCGTAATTTCCTATTGCCAAATGAAAAAGCCTTACGCGCTACCAAATCTAACATGATCCGCTTTGAAGCAGAACGTGAGTATCTGGAAAAACGCAATGCTGAAGCAGCTGAAAAAGCCAAAAGCGAAGGCACTGATCTTGACGGTCAGTCCTTTGTTGTTATCCGCAATTCAGGCGAAACTGGTATTCTTTATGGTAGTGTGAGCTCTCGCGATGTGGCTGAAATGATTGGCAAGCGGGTTAAGCGCTCTATGGTTGTCCTTGAACAGCCTATCAAAAACCTTGGTATGCACGAAGTTCGGGTTAAACTTCATCCTGAAGTGAGCGTTCACATCACTGTTAATGTGGCCCGCTCCGAGGACGAAGCTGATCGCCAAGCTAAAGGCGAAGACGTGATTGCAACGCAAATGGACAACGATAAATCCCAAGCTGAAGAAGAAGCCGCAGAGCGCGCTGAAGTGGCGAAGGAAATGTTTGACAACGGCGAAGAGCACGGCGATGACCCTCAAGCCACAGGCAAAACAGAAGAAGAGTAGCCTAAAAACTTAAGTTATTTTTTCACACTTTAAAGCCTCGCCGTTTTGGTGGGGTTTTTTATCCACATAGCTCTGTGGATAAACTGTGGTTAACTTCCAAAGCGCTCATATCGCCGTTATTATAGCTCGCGCTCAAATCCATTTTCTGATAATGAAAGAGCATGACATTCATAGCAGACAACAATATCGATATCACCGAGCAGGATTTAACGCCCCATTCTAGTGAGGCGGAACAAGCTTTACTGGGCGCCCTACTCTATGACAACGAAGTTTATCATAGAGTTAGCTCTATCGTGCAGGCCAAGCATTTTTACAATCCCGTCCATATGCGGATTTATGACAGTATTTCGACGCTTATTGAGCACGGAAAACTTGCGGACGCGATCGTTTTAAAAAACCGTTTTGCCCAAGACGAAACCCTTGTTGATATAGGCGGCGTTGAGTATCTGGCACTGCTTTTGGAAAACGCACCCACTGGCGCTGCCGCGCCTGAATACGCCAAACTGATTTTTGACCAAGCGTTGCGCCGCGAGCTTATCCGTTTGGGTTCAGAAATGAAAGCCACCGCAGAAAACCCAGATAATGAGGAGGATGCGCGCGCGCAAATTTCTAACGCTGAGTCGCAACTCTTCACACTTGCGGAAACGGGCGCCATTTCTAGCGGGTTTAAGAGTTTTGATAAAGCTTTGATGGAATCTATCGAAATGGCCACAGCCGCTTTTGAGCGTGATGGCGGCCTATCGGGAATATCAACGGGTTTGATTGATCTAGATAGACAGCTTGGCGGCATGCATCATTCTGATTTAATTATTTTGGCTGGCCGTCCTTCAATGGGAAAAACATCTTTGGCCACTAATATTGCCTTTAATATAGCCAAAGTACACCAAATCGAGAAAAACGATCAGGGCATTGAAAAAACTGTCAATGGTGGAGTTGTTGGGTTCTTCAGCCTTGAAATGTCCTCAGAGCAACTTGCGACGCGGCTTTTGGCTGAACAATCTGGCGTTCCCTCCAATAAAATCAGACGCGGCGAAATCACGCCAGAACAATATGACGAGATACGTGAAGCCGCCACAGTGATTGAAAAAATCCCACTTTTTATCGATGATACGGGCGGGTTAACTATTGGCGCGCTCGCAGCACGGGCCCGCAGGCTTAAGCGCACGGTGGGACTTGATTGTCTCGTGATCGACTATTTACAGCTTCTCTCTGGCGGCAAAGCCAGTAAATCCAGTGATGGCCGCGTACAAGAAGTGACTGCGATTACCATGGGTCTTAAAGCTCTGGCCAAAGAGCTTGATATTCCAATCTTAGCCCTCGCTCAGCTCTCACGGCAGGTGGAACAGCGCGACGATAAACGCCCGCAACTCTCCGACCTTCGCGAGTCAGGCTCTATCGAGCAAGACGCGGACGTTGTTATGTTTGTCTACCGCGAGGAGTATTATGTCTCGCGCACCGAGCCCTCGGAAGGCACGGAAGAGCATTTGAAATGGCGAGATGAAATGACCCGCCTGCACGCCAAAGCAGAAATCATAGTCGGCAAACAGCGCCACGGCCCTATCGGCACAGTCAAGCTTTCCTTTACTGCCGAGTTGACCAAATTTGGTAATCTTGCGATTGATGACCGTTACGATAATATCCAACATTAGGCTATGTCTACACGCTCTTACTCTTCCCGCCCAGTTCTTACGGTTAATTTGAAATCCGTGACGCATAATTATAATTACCTATCTGGCCTTGCCAAGAGCGCTAAAATCGGCGCTTGCGTGAAAGCGGACGGGTATGGCCTTGGCGTAGAGCGTATAGGGCGCACGCTCTACGGCGCAGGTTGCCGAATATTTTTCGTCGCGCACGCTGGCGAAGGCAAAATTCTGCGAGCCGCTATTGGGGCAAAGGCAAGCATTTATGTGTTTAGTGGCCCAACGCCGCAAGACACGGCTATCTTTTTTGGCGCAAAGCTAAAGCCCGTGCTCAACTCCCTCACCCAGGCTCGCGATTGGGTAAAAGCCATAGATGGTGTCAACCATCCGCCCCGCGCAGCCCTGCATTTTGACACGGGTATGAACCGACTTGGCATTCCAAGTGACGAAACACCCGTTTTTACCAAAGACAAAGAATTACAAAAAGCTTTGGATATCGACCTTATCATGTCTCACATTGCTTGCTCGGGCATGAAAGGCCATGCCTTGAACAAAACGCAGCTTGACAGATTTAGAAAGACAGCGGCCCAAATGCCCATGGCACCTCTAAGCCTTGCCAATACGGGCGGAGTTTACCTGGGTAAGCCTTATCATTTTCAAATCGTGCGCGTAGGCATAGGCCTTTATGGTGGCAAAGTTACGACCGATCATGCAAGTGAGGGCGTACGCCCAGTGGTCGAACTTCATGCCCCTATTTTGCAAATCAAGGCCGTAAAAAAGGGCGAAAGCCTGGGGTACGACGCGAGTTTTACCGCACAAAAAGATATGAAAATAGCTATAGCCTCGGCAGGCTATGCAGACGGATTGCCAATAAACCTAAGCGGGTCAGACAAACGCATTGTCACGTCTGCGCGGCTCAAGGATAAACGCATCCCCGTTATTGGTAAAATCAGCATGGATTACACGATTTTGGACATTACAGACTATAAAGGCTTTGTAGAACTTGGCGAAAAGGCCGTGTTTTTTGGCGAAGATTTAGAGAACCAAGCCCGCCTCGCCCGCACAATAAACTACGAAGTCCTAACCCATCTCGGCGCACGCTGCCGCAGGGTTTATGTGAATGAGTAATGACGCTCGGTAATATACCACATTAACATTTTGAAATTCTCACGCACTATGCTATGCTCGCCATAAGTAAAGACTGGGAGCACATCATGGGCAAAACACAAATCAATATTCAAAAGTATTTAGACCAACTGTTAAAAACAGGACGAGACCTTGCCGTACAAAGCAAAGAGAACACCAAAGGCCTGAACGCTAAAGGCAAAGAACTTGCTGCCAAGGGCGAAGATATTCTGGTCGACAAGCTCGGTATTGAAGACAACGAAATTAGCCGTGAAGCTCTGCGCAAAGGCGTTGGCATTGGCGCTGCTGCAGGTGCATTTGCACTCTTGCTCTCTTCGCGTTCTGGTCGCAAATTAGCCGCGCTTGGCGGACTAGCAGGCCTTGGGACCCTTGCTTATAAAGCTTACCAGAAAAACGGCGGCACAATGCCAAAAAACACCCAAGATATTATTGGCCGCATCACTGGTCCTAAAGCAGAAGTACGCTCCGAAGTTCTTTTGCGCGCCATGATCGCTGCCGCCAAGGTTGATGGCCATATTGATGATGCCGAGTTAGCCCTCATCAATGCCCATGATGTTGCGGGTGCCGACGCGCTAAGAATCGCCCTTGCCAAACCAGAAAGCGCGAAGGTTATTGCAAATCTCGCCGACAGCGAGCAAGCAAGCCGCGAAATTTACGCCGCCTCCTGCCGCATAGCAAACGGCCTGAACACAAAAGAGCGCGACTATCTTGACAGTCTCGCCATGACCCTAAAACTAGACCCAGAGCTTGCAGCCCGATTAGAAACAGATGTAAGAACAGGGTAAATAATACACGTTTTCACCCTTACTCTTTTTGCCCTCTTTACACAGCCAAAGCCCTGCACGAAGGAATACAAACCCGTGTGCGGCTTAATAACGGGCGCACATATTCAAGCCTGCACGGCAAATGAAAATGGTATAAGCTGGCTTATCACGGGGAATGCCAGCCATAGAAAGCTTGCAGCAGGCGTTTCCCTGCACTAGTCTATTTGTCATGTTCCATGCTTTCTTCTCAGATTTACGCGCCGCTAAAGTGCCCGTTTCCATTCGGGAATATCTGACATTGCTTGAAGCTTTGAACAAAGACTTACCCAAAGACAGCGTGGATAATTTCTATTACATCGCCCGCGTGGCTCTGGTGAAAGATGAGCGTAATTTAGATAAATTTGATCAGGTCTTTGCTCATAGTTTTCGCGGCATGGATTATCTGTCCGATATATTTGGAAAAAATGACCAAGACATACCCGATGATTGGCTTCGCAAAATGGCAGAAAAACATCTTAGCCCAGAAGAAATAGCCGAAATTGAAGCTTTGGGCGGGTTTGACAAATTGATGGAAACTTTAAAAAAACGCCTCGAAGAGCAAAATGAGCGTCATCAAGGCGGTAATAAATGGGTCGGCACGGCAGGCACGTCCCCCTTTGGCGCCTATGGCTACAACCCTGAAGGCGTGCGCATTGGCCAAGACAAAATGCGGCACGGACGTGCCGTGAAAATATGGGACAAGCGCAGGTTTAAAAACCTTGATGGCGATCGAGAACTTGGGACGCGCAATATCAAAGTAGCTTTGCGAAGACTCCGTAAATTTGCCCGCGAAGGCGCTGCCGAAGAGCTTGATATAGACGATACGATTAACGCTACGGCACGCCAAGGGTATTTAGATATAAAAATGCGCCCCGAAAAGAGAAACGCCATCAAAGTGCTTACATTTTTTGACATTGGCGGCTCTATGGACGCGCATATATTGCAAGCAGAAGAACTGTTTTCTGCCGCGCGTAGCGAGTTTAAACGGCTTGAAAGTTTCTATTTTCATAATTGCCTCTACGAATATGTGTGGACAAACAATGCGCGGCGCATGCGTGAAGTAACGGCTACATGGGATATTTTGCACAAATTCCCATCAAACTACCGCGTAGTATTTGTTGGCGACGCGTCCATGAGCCCGTATGAAATTGCGGTCAAAGGCGGCGCGATCGAGCATTGGAACGAAGAAACGGGCGCAGTGTGGCTAAAGCGAATTGTCGATGTTTACTCGCATTTTATTTGGCTTAACCCAGTGCCAGAGAAATTTTGGTCTCATTCCCAATCCACCCAACTGATCCTCGAAATCATTGGTAAAGACCGCATGTTCCCTATGACCATAACGGGTATTGAAAGCGCGATGAAAGAATTGGCTCGCTAAAATCGCCAATTCTTACATCCGAAACAAAGTCGCTATCAATCATTTTTCCCATCCTATCCAAGCCTTTGACTTCCTGCACAACCTAAATCTATTAAATGTAAATAGCACTTCTAGCGTGGTGTTTGCAAGTTTAGGAACACTAAACTCGTCCCAGTATCTCTTTAATATAAGAGGTCGTCCTAGATAACTAGTTGTTTAGTCCGACAGTGTGCTGGTGTTGTGTATAGTGATCTGTCAACCAAGGAGGTTTTATGGGACAAGTATTACACGAAAGCGCCAAGACGACGTACATTACGAGAGCAGGGCTACAGCGATCGCAAGCTTCAACCCAAGCATTAGCCTTGCAATACGGGTTGAATGTGAAAACGATTGCGAAATGGCGCAAACGCGATTTCACGCATAATGTCGCGATGGAGCCAAAGAAACAATCTTCGAGAGTGTTGAGCTGTAAGAGTTGAGCATTGAAGAGGAAGCTATGTGTGTGGCGTTTCGCCAGCATACATTACTGCCTCTTGATGATTGTCTGTATGCTTTGCAAGAGACGCTTCCTCATCTCTCCAGATCCGCTCTACACCGCTGTTATCAGCGCCACGGTATAAGCCGTCTCCCCAATCCGAAAAATGACAAACCTGCAAAGAAGGTGTTCAAGACATATCCAATAGGGTATTTTCATGTTGATATTGCCAAAGTGCGCACAGGGGAAGGGAAACTCTACATGTTTGTTGGCATAGAGCGGACATCGAAATATGCATATGTTGAATTGCACGCGCGGTAAACGAAAATGGTTGCTGCAGCATTTTTACGTAAGCTAATCACAACCGTGCCTTATAAAATCCACACCCTTCTTACTGATAACGGGATACAGTTTGAGGTGGTCCTGCTAAATCGGACAGTTTGTTAAGGTGTGTTTTTTATCCTTTGAGGAGGAGAACGACATGAGCAAACGAAGACGATTTACGGATGATTTTAAGGCGAAGATTGCGCTTGAGGCTTTGCGCGGAGACCAAACACTTTCGCAAATAGCGGCGCGGCACAAACTGCACCCTAACCAGATCAGCCAGTGGAAGCTGCAAGCTTTGGAAGGGCTTAGCGGGGTGTTTTCTAGCGGCAAGCGCGGGGCCCAGCCCTCCGATATGGATGCCAAGATTAAAGACCTGCACGCGAAGATTGGAGAGTTGACAGTGGAGCGGGATTTTCCCCTAAAGGAGGCTTCGCACTCTCTCGCGGCTTAGGGCGATGAGCGTGCGAGAGCGCAAGGCTATGCTTGAACCAAGGTGTTCTGATGTATCCCTAAGCCGCCAGTGCAAGATATTATCGATTAGCCGCTCTACGGCTTATTATCAGGCCAAGGGCGAAAGTTCACAAACGTTGGCCTTGATGCGTAGGATTGACGAATTGTTTATGGCCTGTCCGTTTTATGGTTCGCGCCAGATGCGGGCAGCTATGGCCTTGGAAGGCGTATCAGTTGGCCGTCACCGCGTGCGCAGATTGATGGCTTTGATGGGCTTGCAAGCCATATATCAACGCCCCAACACCAGTAAACCGCACCCGGAACACAGGATTTATTCTTACAAACTCCGTGGTCTCAAAATCACCAAGCCCAATCATGTTTGGTGCACGGATATTACCTATATTCCGATGCAACGAGGGTTTTTATATCTGGTCGCCGTCATGGATTGGGCGACACGGAAAGTACTGAGTTGGCGGTTGTCCAATACGCTTGATACCAAATTCTGTCTAGAAGCACTGGACGAGGCTGTCGCGAAATATGGCGCACCTGAAATTTTCAACTCTGACCAAGGCAGTCAGTTCACTAGCCTAGCCTTTACAAGCAGATTGAAACAGGCAGGCATCACGATCTCTATGGATGGCCGAGGTCGGTATCTTGATAACATCTTCATTGAACGCCTGTGGCGATCAATGAAATATGAAGCGGTATATCTGCATGAAATGAGTGACGGCTTTGCGGCAAAGCGGGTCATTGGTGGCTGGATCAGCTTCTATAATACGCAACGCCCCCATTCAACCCTTGACGGTGCTACGCCCGATATGGCTTATAGAACCACACAAACAAGGAATTTGGCAGCATAAATGAAACCCAAAATACACCTTAACTAAGCTGCCAAACTGTCCAATCAATCAGGACCACCTCAGGCTTCCTAAGCCATTTAGGAACAACAAAAGCAATTAATACAAGAAAACCCGTCAATATTATACCTAATCCTATATTCGTAATTGTGGGGGTAGTTAATATTGTTGGCACAAATTTATACAATGACCAACCAAGTCTCCCTACAAAACATATGACAGTTACAAGTGTGATTACCAAACATGTACCAAGTATATATTTTCGACTGCGGCCAGAATATTGCCCCAAAATTTCTGTTAAAATACGGTACCCATCAAGATGAAAAATAGGGACAATATTAAACATCATTGTGAAGAT
This sequence comes from Robiginitomaculum sp., assembly GCA_965224735.1. Taxonomy (GTDB): domain Bacteria; phylum Pseudomonadota; class Alphaproteobacteria; order Caulobacterales; family Maricaulaceae; genus Robiginitomaculum_A. The sequence goes on from OZ245059.1 coordinate 1,569,462, forward strand.
ATTTAAAAAATAAAGGTGTCTAAATATTGGAGCGTGCGTCATCATATAAATGGAAATTATTCCAAAAGATAATAACAATTGAAAGAATATCCCTGAAGAGTACAACACAACCCTCTCCCGCCAAGATAATAAATTGGCCAAACTAATTCTTGAATAAAAAGCGGGGAAAACCAAATATAAACCACACCCAATACTATCAACACGAATACCCAATCGTCTTGCGGCAGCACAGTGTCCCAACTCATGCCAGAAAAGTACGGCGGCTAACATAAGATAAACCTTAACGCCGTATAAAATAGTGTTGGATGGTGGCGCAACCGAAACATTGATGAGAGGAAAACACACAAAATTTAAAACTACCAGCCCTAAAAACACCCAGATATAATTACGGGCAGGGATTAGTGAAATTAGCCAACGTGTGAGCTGGTTAGCGGTAGGCTCACCTATTAAATCTGCACCAAACAATAAACGCCTGACGGTATCTTTTTTACTAGGGTCACGTGCGGGTAAATCTTGCGCCTCAACTATATCACCGATTTGGTGGTCAGAAGAAAGTAAGAACCGTCTTTTATCAAAATATACAGTGAAACGCCCTTTAACTTTATGTATTTTTTGACTGTTTAACATACGTTAATTTACGGATTTCTGTGTATAGCACCGCATTGTGCCAGTAGGGTACATGCCTCGTTTAGAAAAACGTTTTTGCATACCAATATCAGTGTATATTTTTTGTACATCAGTATCGACAAAAACATCGATTTCAATATGAGGTAAGCAACTACGAATAAATGCTTCTTCAACAAGAAGTAATTTTCCAGAGGTTGGGGTGTTTGCCCAATAGTGATGCTCTCCCGTAATATATTGCCCATTTGTTTTGTTCTTATAGTCATCAGGAGAACGGTACAGTAACCACCCTAGATGTACATTGTGAGATTCTACAAACCTCTTTTGCTTGTTAGCTAACGTTTCAAACTCGCTTAAGCCAGCTATTTCCACCCTCGTAACAAAACCACTGTCTATCGACCCATGTAATATTATCTGAGAATTTGGTAAAAGGGTTATGCGGCGCGCAACAGGTAAAAAATAGTTTGCGCACGAAGAACTACAAGATTTATTTATTTCAATATGTAGTTTATGTGGTGCTAGGACTTCTGCAATTTGAATAGCTGTATCGACCCTACCTCCAAATGATTTTACTTCAAAAACCTCTACGTTTTTTGTTAGGTGTTTTTTTACACATGCCAACATTTTGTGGTTTGTTGCACCAGAAACCACCAAGCGTTTACCCTCAGACTCTAATCTGCATATATTTGGGTCAACTACGGATTCATAAAGGGTTGCACACCCTACCTGCGACCACAGAATAAATAATATGGACAAACCACAACGCCACATCCCGACTCTCCTAACACCAAACTGTTCAAAGTTGCGTGTTGACAGCAGGTTTATTGTAAAACACCTACACTAAGGCAATTACTTGCAGGTCTTTTTAACCCCGCATTCATAGTAAGGGCCACCGCTATTACCGCCACCCTTACAATATCCTTCAACGGCGGCCAACTGCGCTTCAGATGTTAATTCTTCACTACAGTTATATACATCCAAGCACCCTGCCCCAAACATAATTATTTCATTCATTTCTACGATGTCATTTACAATTTTCATAGTTTTTACTCCCTTTTTATTGAGGTGGTCCTGATTGATTGGACAGTTTGGCAGCTTAGTTAAGGTGTATTTTGGGTTTCATTTATGCTGCCAAATTCCTTGTTTGTGTGGTTCTATAAGCCATATCGGGCGTAGCACCGTCAAGGGTTGAATGGGGACGTTGCGTATTATAGAAGCTGATCCAGCCACCAATGACCCGCTTTGCCGCAAAGCCGTCACTCATTTCATGCAGATATACCGCTTCATATTTCATTGATCGCCACAGGCGTTCAATGAAGATGTTATCAAGATACCGACCTCGGCCATCCATAGAGATCGTGATGCCTGCCTGTTTCAATCTGCTTGTAAAGGCTAGGCTAGTGAACTGACTGCCTTGGTCAGAGTTGAAAATTTCAGGTGCGCCATATTTCGCGACAGCCTCGTCCAGTGCTTCTAGACAGAATTTGGTATCAAGCGTATTGGACAACCGCCAACTCAGCACTTTCCGTGTCGCCCAATCCATGACGGCGACCAGATATAAAAACCCTCGTTGCATCGGAATATAGGTAATATCCGTGCACCAAACATGATTGGGCTTGGTGATTTTGAGACCACGGAGTTTGTAAGAATAAATCCTGTGCTCCGGGTGAGGTTTACTGGTGTTGGGGCGTTGATATATGGCTTGCAAGCCCATCAAAGCCATCAATCTGCGCACGCGGTGACGGCCAACTGATACGCCTTCCAAGGCCATAGCTGCCCGCATCTGGCGCGAACCATAAAACGGACAGGCCATAAACAATTCGTCAATCCTACGCATCAAGGCCAACGTTTGTGAACTTTCGCCCTTGGCCTGATAATAAGCCGTAGAGCGGCTAATCGATAATATCTTGCACTGGCGGCTTAGGGATACATCAGAACACCTTGGTTCAAGCATAGCCTTGCGCTCTCGCACGCTCATCGCCCTAAGCCGCGAGAGAGTGCGAAGCCTCCTTTAGGGGAAAATCCCGCTCCACTGTCAACTCTCCAATCTTCGCGTGCAGGTCTTTAATCTTGGCATCCATATCGGAGGGCTGGGCCCCGCGCTTGCCGCTAGAAAACACCCCGCTAAGCCCTTCCAAAGCTTGCAGCTTCCACTGGCTGATCTGGTTAGGGTGCAGTTTGTGCCGCGCCGCTATTTGCGAAAGTGTTTGGTCTCCGCGCAGAGCCTCAAGCGCAATCTTCGCCTTAAAATCATCCGTAAATCGTCTTCGTTTGCTCATGTCGTTCTCCTCCTCAAAGGATAAAAAACACACCTTAACAAACTGTCCGATTTAGCAGGACCACCTCACACCACCTAATTCAAATACACTTTAACCCATTGTTTTAGTTAGCTTAATTGTGTCAGTGGGTCTGGGTTATTAAAACGCCACTCCTGTATAAGTTCATATAGATGTGAGACTTTTTAGGTTTGCTTTATTTAAGTTGCTTCCGCCATGTTGGGTTTGTTACGAACCAAACTGGAGGAAGCGGCTATGCAGATCAAATATCTACACCCGAATATCTATAGCCCGAATATCTATAAACTGTACGCTTGGGCGCGTACACAAGAATGCCTGGATGTCTACAGGCGCAAGCACGAAGACGCGGTACGGCAGTACTGCTCATGCGGCAAAGCCTAAAATTCGAGGGTGTCAATGAGCGTAAATGTGCTGAGTTTGTCGGTATATCGCGGCCGACATATTATCGTTACAAAAAGGTTTTGGATAGGCTTACACACGGAATTACACCGCTGTCAAAGCGGCCCCATAGCCTCAACAAACCCAAATGGGGCGAAGCCGAGAAGCAGCTTGTCTTGCGTATACGCAGAGAAAATCAGACATGGGGTAAAGACAAGATGGGGTAAGGACAAGATCGCCGTTGTCCTGCGCCGTGACCACGGCCAGACTATAAGCGCCAGCACAGTTGCCAGCACAGTTGGACGTATATTAAAAACTTTGTTCACTAAAGGCATCATCACAAAATCACGCTCTGCTCCAAGAGCAAAAAGAAACACAAACTTCAGAAAATCCCATGCCAAACGCTGGGTCTACAAGGCCTACAAGCTCATGAAAATGGGCGAACGCGTACAGATCGATCACATGACGGTGAGCAAAAACGGTATCACCGTCAAACACTTCCAAGCTTGGGAAAGAAAATCAAAATTCATTCACGCGCAGGTTTATTCACATGCTAAGGCTTTCTCTGCAAAACGGTTCTTAAAAGAATTTATCGACAAAGCCCCGTTTAAAATCAAATCCATACAGGTGGACGGCGGCTCGGAATTCATGGCAGAATTTGAGCAGGCCTGTGAAGATGTAAACATTCCACTCATCGTCTTGCCGCCCAGCAGGCCAACCTATAACGGCGGCGTCGAGCGCGGAAACAGAACCTTTAAGGAAGAATTCTATTACAAAAGAGACCTCTTGGCAGACAGTATCGGAGCCATGAGATTTGAACTCCGAAAGGCGGTTGAAAAATACAACACATACAGACCACATCATACCCTTGCCGGATTAACACCAATGGCCTATATACAAAATACCCAAAAGGCGGATGAGTCTCAAAACACATGAACTTATACAGTTTTGCTATTGTAGGCGGATGAGTGCATTAAAAGCCGTAGAAATGATGATTGAACCTGGAGCAGAGACCCTCATCCGTGATATGGGCCGTAAAATGAAAACCAGAGCCCGTTCTAAAGTGATAGACCGCGTTTTGGATCATTTACGCGAAAATGAGCACACGTCAAATGTGAGCGCTTGGTTTAGTGAGCAGCGGTTTTTAGCCTCTCGACGCACAACAGTGCGGCTCTCGGATGAAAATACTGATTATATTACGGCTCTTGCCGCTGTCACAGGACGCGGGCGGCCTTTCTATCTTGCTTGATATTGTATATCTAGCCGCAAGTGTTATGAAGAAAGAAAATTTTGAGGCTCTGCGCTAGAAGGATGCAACGAAAGGCTGGCACATGATGAATAGTAATACAGTTTCTTTATATGCAATGGGCATATCGATCATCGCGCTTAGCACACAAGTCGTGTTTGGGGTCTTGTCAACTCGCCGTGCAATTCGTGAAACCGACCGACAAATCGCCGAAACAAAAAAACAAGAAAAATTGCAAGCTATCAACGCAGAGGAGATTTATAAGGGCGAAGTCCGCGCTTGGGGCCGCGCCGTCGTGCGCCAAATGTCAATGGCACAGCAACTTTGTAAAATTGACCCCGCAAAATTTACTACATCTGATTACAACCTTGAGCGCGGCAATACGGTTGCTGCTCTGCGCGGATTTCTCGATAAAGCCAAATGGCTGTTCCCTAATCTCGCATTGCCTTCATCTGAAGGTAGAGATTGGCAAGCCGCCCATAAACGCGGACTCTCTGCCCTGGAAACGATTTTACACGTTTACCATGCTCTTGATACGGTCAAGGAAGATGACAGCGACAATAGAAAACGTAGCGTTATCAATATCCGCCGCCTACGCAAACGCTTTGTCACCGAGATGCGCAAAGCTGTCGACCCGCAAGTGCGCGGTGACGATATTGCCCGTATCATGGACGAGGTTGAAGAAGAAATACAAGAAGCTAAAGAAGCGGCGAAGGTAAATGGCAAAGAGAAAGATCCTTCCATTACATCTTCCCAATATAACAGTAATAAAAAAGGCGACCTCTAAAGGCCGCCTTATCCCCTCCCCAAAGGATATATATTTATTTAGTAGTGCAAACGCAGTGTCACGCCATAAGTCGTTGGATCATTTGGATAGCCATTAAAACTACCAGTTTGACCAACCGAGTTAAACACGCCTTGAAGTACTTTTTCGTCAGTCAAATTACGCCCCCACAAGGATACGTCCCAAAGATCATCGGCATCGGCAATGCCAACACTCGCATTTAAAAATACTGTGCTTGGCTGTTTCCCAACTGGATCAAGGTCAGCCTTTGGATTAAACTCACTACGGTATGTAGCTTCGCCGCGAATAAAGCCTTCATATTTACCAATCGGAACAGTATATTTAGCAGAAGCCGCAAGATTCCATTTTGCTAAATTATCCAATTTTTTACCTGAGAAATCTTGAAAACCCTTAACCTGACAAGCATGACCCGCAATAGCACGCTCGCCAGCAGTACATGGTCCCTTGTCAAATGAATTATACTTACCGTTAAGATACGACCCTGCAAATGTCACAAACAAATTGTCTGATGGCGCGGCTTGTATATCCCATTCCACACCTTGGATGCTAACATCACCAGCATTGTTAAGATCAAATGTTGTGCCATTAAAGATAGCCACTTGCTGACCGTGCAATCTCTGGTCAAACCCAGCCAAACTCAAACGCACTCTATTATCAAACAAACGGGCTTTAAGACCAAGCTCATAAGCAGTAATCGTTTCAGCATCAAATGTACCAGCGCCTGCGCGCGAGCGGTTGGAGAGGTTAAATCCACCTGCTTTGAAACCACGGCTATATTTACCATAGACATTAAAATTATCGGACCAATTATAAGATACTGTCACATTACCAGACACATTATCCTCGGAACGTGTGTCGGTAAACGCCGATGAACCAACCGGGAAAAACTTCAGTTTATTAATTCCAATGCCAACGGCAGTTGTAACGCGGCTGGTCACCGCCGCGATAAAGCCTGGATGCCCCATGATCGCGGCCACAGGTGCCCCAAAGAATGGACTAGTAGAGTCAGCGGCCGCAGCCGCAGCCGCGCCAGGCAATGTTTTCTGTACGATGCCACCGATAGTAAGTGCAACGGCAGTATCCTTTAAATCAATTTGAGAAAATGAATCATTAACGATTTTTGCATTAACAGATTTAGTTTCATTCGTATAGCGAAGGCCTCCAGAAACTGTTAGCTGCTCCGTGACGTGCCAATCAGCCGTGCCAAAAACCGCATAACTTTCCGAATCTTGGTTGAATTTAGCATTAAGTCCTGTTCCTGCAGCAAAGAAGGTTGAGCCTGGAACAACATTAGGAATTTCACCTGTAGCCGCATATGCACCTTCAAGCCCTGCAACAAGGCCTTTAGAGGCAAAATTCGCAAATTTGCGTAAATCACTACCAAATATAGTGTTGTTAGCTGCGAAAAGATCCTGACTGAAATAATAACCGCCAACCATCCAGTCCACGGCGTTATCTCCCGTTGAGGTAAGGCGCAATTCTTGCGTAAATGTGGTATAGTTATCATCAAGCGAACGCCGCTGAGTCAAATCAATATCAATAAAATCAGCATCAATGTCGCTAATTTCTTCAAACTTGCGAAAAGCCGTAATAGAGGTCACATCAAAACTATCAAATGATTTCACAATTTCCGCTGATAAACCGCTGGTCTTGTTTTCCGTAAGAACCTTGCCATTAACGTTAACACGACGCTTAAACGGATCTACTGGCCCCAGATTCGCACCTAAAAGAGTAATAAATTTAAAATTGTCTGGATCATGGAATACGAATGGCGCTGCACAGCAATTTTCATTAATCTTGTTATAGTCTGCAATAAAGCGCATTGAAATATCATCTCTTGGCTCAAACAAAATTTGGCCACGAATACCAAAGCGGTCGCGGTTATTTATATCACTGCCATCATTCATATTTTCTATGAAGCCGTCTCTTATGTTGAGAACGCCCGAAAGGCGATATGAAAGCGTTTCACTATCACCAACAGCATCAGTGATATAACCTTTCAAAATACGTTGCTTATAATTACCAAATGTGAACTCTGTGCCCGCATCAAATTCAAGTGCTGGTTTTTGCGTAAGAATACTTATAACACCCGCTGGTGTATTTTTACCATAAATCGTTGATTGTGGCCCGCGCAACACTTCAACCCGTTCAACATCAATCATATCGTTCAGAGCAGCGCCAACGCGCGATCTATAAACACCGTCAATAAAAACACCCACAGAAGGCTCCAAGCCTGCGTTAAAACCTGCTGTCCCAAGACCACGAATACGAATAGTTGTTTGCGCGGGCGCAGCAAATTGCGGAACATTCAATGAGGGGATAAGTGCTTGCATATCCTGCACATCAGAGATTTGCGCATCATTCATTGCTTCAATGCTTAGTGCACTCATTGCAATTGGTGTCTCTTGGAGCGTACTTTTACGCTTTTGCGCCGTTACAACAATTACATCCATTTGCGCACTCGCAATAGGCGCAAGCGCAAAGCTAGCAATGAGTGTAGATGATACAAGTAAACCAGTTTTTTTATTAATCATTGTGTCTCCCCTTTGGCGTTATTATAAATTTGTGTATACTCAGCATACAGTTTCTAACACAAAATTTGAATATTAACAGTGTTTACATTCAAAAAATTGCAAACTGTGCTAAATAAGTCACAAACATGTGATTATACATTCTTTTAAGCCCGATACGGATTGGCATCATTGGCACATAACATTTTAGTGTAAAACCCTACAAATTTTAATTCTTCTCTTTCCTTATTTTTTCATGGGCGTACGATTAATTTATAGTTAAAGGGAGAACGCAATGCCAATACAATCTATCAACCCTGCTACGGGCAAAACCATCAAGACCTATGATGCGCTGGGCGCGCAAGAGATTGAAGCTAAATTGCAAAGCGGCGAGGCCGCATTTCAGGCTTGGCGCAAAAGCCCCTTAAGCGAGAGAAAAACTCTTGTTGTTGCCCTTGCACTTGCGCTAGAAAAATCGTCCGAACGTTGCGCTAAAATAATGAGCTTAGAGATGGGGAAAACTTTATCTGCCGCCCGCGCGGAAATCAACAAATGCATTATATATTGCAAATACAGCGCTGATAATGCTGACATTTTCTTAGCAGATACAATTATAAAGACCGAATATAAAAAAACCTTCACCCGCCCGTTGCCCTTAGGGCAAATCCTGCTTGTCATGCCATGGAATTTTCCATTTTGGCAAGTTGTTCGTGTGGCCGTGGCCGCTATCCTAGCTGGAAATACTTGTTTGCTAAAACATGCCTCTAATGTCCCTGGTTGCGCCCTCGCTCTGGAAAAAATTTTTAGGCAAGCTGGCCTACCTAAAGGCGTATTTCAAACCTTGCTTGTCAGTTCATCTGAAATAACAGCTATTCTTGAGGACGAACGCATAAAGGGGGCATCCGTAACAGGCTCCGAGCGGGCAGGTTCTGCAGTAGCATCCACCTGCGGAAAAGTAATAAAACCATGCGTGCTGGAGCTTGGCGGGGCAGACCCATTTATTGTGATGCCAAGTGCTGATTTACAGGTCGCTATTGATCATGCGATTACGGGGCGTATGCGCAATAATGGCCAGTCCTGTATCGCTGCCAAGCGCTTGATTATTCACGCCAGTATTTATGATGATTTCAAAGCTGGCTTCATGAAAAAAATAAACGCTATCAAGCTTGGCGACCCGCTAGATTTCGGCACTGACATGGGTCCCCTCTCCTCAGAGAGAGCCCTAAAAGAAGCGTTGGCGCAAATTAACTTTGCAGTGTCTGAAGGCGCAGTTCTAACCAATGGTCAACAATCTTTACCTGTAAAAGGCAGTTATCTTGTTCCTGGAATTTTGGAAAAAATCACAGACAAAATGGATGTCTATGCCCAAGAAATTTTCGCACCTGTTGCCATGCTATTTAAGATAAACACGCTTGATGAGGCCATCACACTTGCCAACGATACACCACTTGGGCTTTCCTCTGTTCTATTCTCCCAAGACGAAGCGCAGCAAGAACAAGCCATCACGCAGCTTGAGGCTGGATCCACCTATATTAACCGTTATGCAAGTTCAGATATTCGCATGCCTTTTGGCGGCATTAAAAAATCTGGCATAGGACGCGAAATGGCCAAAGAAGGCCTCCGCGCCTTCACCAATTTAAAAACCGTAATTATTGCCAATTAAGCCTTGCTCCAAAACTTTAATGCCGTAAATATCACCGAAGTGAATAAAAAAGCGAGAAGCGCCACAAGCGTAACTGGAAAACATAAGAGGATATTATGACCGATAAATACGCGCCTTTTAACTGGGAAGATCCGCTTAATCTAAACGATAATCTGACAGAAGAAGAGATTATGGTTATGGATAGTGCAAAGAGCTATTGCCAAGATAAGCTAATGCCACGTGTTTTGGATGCCAACCGCAACGAGACGTGCGACCCAGAAATTTTTCGCGAAATGGGTGCGCTTGGCCTGCTAGGTTGCACCATTGACGGCTATGATTGCGCTGGCATGAATTATGTTACCTACGGGCTTGTTGCCCGCGAGGTGGAACGCGTTGATAGCGGGTATCGTTCTATGATGAGCGTGCAGTCCTCTCTCGTTATGCATCCGATTTATAGTTTTGGCACAGAGACACAAAAACAAAAATATCTACCAAAGCTCGCTAGTGGCGCGTATATCGGCTGCTTTGGCCTGACAGAACCTGATGTTGGCTCAGATCCTGGCTCTATGAAAACACGCGCAAAATCCGTCGATGGCGGCTATATTCTAAACGGCGCAAAAATGTGGATTACCAATTCTCCTATTGCTGATGTGTTTGTAGTTTGGGCAAAAGACGATGCTGGTGATATTCGTGGTTTCATTCTTGATAAAGGCATGAAAGGCCTTTCCGCGCCAAAAATTGAGGGTAAATTTAGCCTGCGTGCTTCCATCACTGGCGAGATTGTTATGCAAGACGTATTTGTACCCGAAGAAAACAAATTTCCTAAAATCAAAGGCCTAAAAGGCCCGTTCTCTTGCCTAAACAAGGCTCGTTACGGCATTGCTTGGGGTTCTATGGGCGCGGCAGAGTTTTGCTGGCACGCGGCGCGGCAATATACACTTGATCGCAAACAATTTGGCAAACCACTCGCGCAAACTCAGCTAATCCAAAAGAAACTTGCCGACATGCAAACTGAAATCACACTTGGCCTGCACGCTACCCTACAAGTTGGACGCCTTATGGACAAGGGTATATTAGGTATCGAAGCCATATCACTTATCAAACGTAATAACTGCGGTAAAGCGCTTGATATCGCCCGCCAAGCCCGCGACATGCACGGCGGCAATGGCGTGTCTGACGAATTCCACGTTATCCGCCACACCATGAATCTAGAGGCTGTTAATACCTATGAGGGTACCCACGATGTCCACGCCTTAATTCTTGGCCGCGCGATTACTGGTCTGCAGGCATTTTCCTAAATCATTATAAGACTAAAATTAAAAGCATATTGACAAAAGAAAGCTTGATAAGAACGCTTGCTTTCAAGTAGCTTTGGCTAAGTAAATTTTGAGAAGGTTTGTTTTCTTAGTAGGCGCTGTTCCCGCAGGAAGCCATGGCTTTCAAGGGAGTAGCAACGCACAAGAGGACAAAGATACCAAAATTAAAATGGGATGTCGTCGTCTAGATCAAAGTTTTCTTTTGGCCCTTCTTGTGCAGAAGCTTGGCGCGAACCGCCGCCGCCAGAACTAGCGCCATACCCTGGGTCTTGGTTATAACCACTGGAGCCGCCGTCAGAACCCTTACTATCAAGCATAGTCAGAACGCCACCAAACCCCTGCAACACAACTTCGGTTGTGTATTTGTCATTACCATCACGGTCTTGCCATTTACGCGTTTGCAGCGATCCTTCAACATAAATTTTGGCCCCCTTTTTAAGATAATTCTCGCACACGCGCACAAGCCCGTCGCCAAAAACCACAACCCGGTGCCATTCCGTTTTCTCGCGCCGTTCGCCAGTATTTTTATCTTTCCAACTATCGGATGTTGCAACGGATAACGTACACACCTTACCGCCATTATTCATAGAACGAATTTCTGGATCCGCGCCCAGATTGCCCACTAGAATTACTTTATTTACACTGCCTGCCATATGGCTACACCCATTTTAAATTTGTTCTCATTATGTTCAAAACCGTAACCGAGTCAAGGTTTGGAATTTGAGTAAAGTTTGAAGGAAAATCCTATGTCTGTCTATGGGAAAAACTGCACCTTGTATAGATTTCATGTGTTTTGAGGCTCGTCCGTCTGTTTGGGCGTTTTGAATGTATATTGGGGTTAATCTGGCAAGTGTGTGATGTGGTCTGTATTATGTGTTGTACTTCTTGACGACCATTTTTTGCTCGTAGCGGAAAACTATTAGGAAAATAAAAAAACCGCCCCCAAAGGGAGCGGTTTTCTCTTCCGATTGGAAGAACAATCTTAACTACCTGTAGCGGCTGGTGCAGCAGTACCAGCAGCATCCTCCAACGATTTTGAGGTCTTGTTAAAGATCCCGTTGATAGCCTCACCAACTTTAGTAGCGCTTGCTATGATAGCAACAGCAATTAAAGCAGCGATTAAACCGTACTCAATAGCAGTAGCACCAGACTCATCTTTAACGAAACGTGTAATAAAATTTTGCATAACTAACTCCCACGTATGCAGTATTAATTCGGGGTTACTATCCCGTTCAGAGACAACCTCCGATGTTTTGCACCATAGGCGCGCGGAGTTACCATCCATTTAAAAGACATAGTAAAAATATAATGAACTTTAAATTTCACATATTTATTATGCTTTGAGGCGGTTTTATAATGGTCGGAGCGATAGGATTTGAACCTACGCCCCCTCGCCCCCCAGGCGAGTGCGCTACCAGACTGCGCTACGCTCCGACACTAAAGAAAGAAGGCTTATAGCTTATAGGCGTGTTGCCATTCTGGTGCAAATTATATTTTGGAAAATCGCTTTAAAAACCAAATTATTGTTTAAACTTTTCCCAACTTGATTTCATAGAACGCAATTTATTCAGCACATCCCTTAAATCTTCCGTATTGGCACCACTGACGGCTGGGACTGCTGGTTGTACTTGCACTGGCTCTGGCTCTGGCTCTTCTTTGACATATTCAGGCCTACGCCGCCTTGTTTTTTGATTGATAGGTACAACGCGGCACACGATATCATCCTTAACGTCACGCTTTGGCGTTTTCGAGATATCATCAACAACAGGTTCAGGAACGCTTTCCTGGACTGCTTCTATAGCTATTTTTTGAGTTGGTTTATGAATAACTGGCTTGATCCGTTTTGGTACAAGAACAGTATCCTTAATATTGCGAGGTTTAGACGCTATTTCTTTAGAGCGCCCAAGCTCAACAATACTTTGAGCTCCTTTGATACGAATGAGTTTTTGCACATCTTTGATCGGGTGTTTTTCACGGTGCAGCAATATTTTGATACCACGTAAAAATTCTATATCTTCTGGGCGATAAAACCGCCGCCCTCCGCGCCGTTTCATTGGCTGTATTTGCGAAAACTTGCTTTCCCAAAACCGCAAGACATGGGCTTGTAGTTCTAGCTCACCTGCCGCTTCGCTAATTGTTCTAAATGCCCGTGTTGATTTTACTTGCGTCATAACTCATTCCTATCGAATCACTATGATACACTATTTTCCAGTAAGTGCGTTATTGACCCGATCTTTTAGTACATTCGAAGGCTTGAAAACCAAAACGCGGCGCTTAGTAATCGGTACATCACACCCAGTTTTTGGGTTCCGTCCCATCCGTTCACGTTTCTCACGCACGCTAAATGTACCAAAACCAGAAAGTTTCACTGGTTCGCCCTTAATCAAAGCAGCAGCAATGTGTTCCAAGATAGATTCGACCATAACCGCAGACTCTGTCCGCGATAATCCTACTTCTCTGTAAATTGCATCCGTTAAATCAGCGCGGGTTACGGTATATTCATTCACAACAATCCCCTAAAGTCCTGTATTAATTAAACAATTTTTTACTTATTGGCTAGAGAAAAGTTGCCTTTTTGTCAAAAAAACTTAAAAAAGTCAAATTAATAGGCTAAAAGTGCCGCGCCCCATGTGAATCCGCCACCAAAAGCCTCCAGCATTATCGAATGCCCTCGTTTAATGCGCCCGTCCTTTATAGCAACATCAAGTGCCAAAGGAATTGATGCTGCGGAGGTATTGGCATGATAAGCCACCGTAGAAATTACTTGGTCACGCCTTAAATTTAACTTTTTAGCCGTCGCTTCCAATATTCGCTGATTAGCCTGATGCGGCACAAACCAGTCTATATCCTTCATTTCGATACCAGCGTTTTTCGCACAATCTTTCATCGAGTTAACGAGTTCTTTGACAGCGTATCGAAACACTTGATTACCGATCATACGCAACTTACCAACCGTTTGCGTGGATGATGGCCCGCCATCAACATAAAGTAATTCTTTATATTTCCCGTCCGAGCGCAAATAAGTTTCTATAACGCCTGCGCCTGCATTTTTAGCCATTGATGGTGCATTTGAGAGTACCATGGCCCCAGCCCCATCTCCAAATAAAACACAGGTCGTTCGGTCACTCCAATCAAGAATACGGGAGAAAGTTTCTGCCCCAATCACCAGTACATTATTGGCTTTCCCAGTCCTTATCATAGAATCTGCAACGCTAAGAGCATAAATAAACCCACTACATACGGCTTGCACATCAAAGGCAAATCCAGTGCGTATTGTCAACAAGTCTTGTATCATTGTGGCGGTAGAAGGGAATGTAAGGTCGGGCGTACTGGTTGCGACAACAATTAAATCAATGTCATGCGCATCCATTTTTGCATCTTCCAATGCCTCAAGTGCTGCACGATACCCCAAATCGGATGTCGTTTGCCCTTCTTTAGCTATGTGGCGCTGCGTGATACCCGTACGCTCTCTTATCCATTGATCTGATGTTTCAACGGTTTGGCTAAGTTCCTCATTTGTTAGAACACGAGCAGGTAGGTACGATCCCACACCACGAATATAAGCCTTAATTGTCATCTGGTAACTCGCTTAATGAAGGGAAATTTCAATATCGTCATCTTCTTCGTGCAATGCTGATAGTGTATCTGCACACTCGTTCAAGAAATGACTATCAGCCATATTTATAGCTACAGCCAAGGCATGAGCATAACCTACAGCATCAGCGCCGCCATGACTCTTAATCACAAGGCCATTTAGCCCTAAGAACACGCCGCCGTTAAAGGCACGCGGATCCATTCGTTCTTTCATACGCCGCAATGCCGGTAAATTTATAATAGAGGCCATGCGCGACCATATATTACCTTGCAGTGCCGTTTTTATAAATTTAGCCAAAAGCCGAGCAGCACCTTCCGCTGTTTTTAGCGCAATATTACCCGTAAACCCGTCTGTTACGATAACATCTACCTCGCCCATAGAAATATCATAACCTTCAACGAACCCAATATAATTAAGGCCCAGTTTCGAGCATGACAAACTATCGTGGGCAGCTTGAATGATCGCATTCCCCTTAAGTTCTTCTGTGCCAACATTAAGCAGGCCAATGCTCGGCTTTTCTTTTTTATATAGCGCCCTGTAGTAAGCTTCACCCAACACAGCAAACTCTCTTAGCTGGATTGCATTACACTCAAGATTTGCGCCTACGTCTAAAACAACGCCAAAGCCGTTCTCATGTGGCCACCGCGCTGCAATAGCAGGGCGCCCTACCCCCTCTTGCATACGAAGCTGTAATTTTGACATCGCCATAAGCGCACCAGTATTCCCAGCAGACACAGCGACTAGCGCTTCTTCGTTTTTTACAGAAGCGATCGTATTCCACATACTAGTACCCCTACCCCGCCGAAGTGCGACGGAAGGTTTGGTATCCATTTCAACGTTCTTATCCGTATGGCAGATTTCAGAGCATTCTTTGGCTTTTTTATATTTATCAAGCAATGGCGTTAATAAAGTTTCATCACCATGTAGCAAGAACCGCGCATTCTTTCGTTGACCTGCGTGTTTTAGAAAATACTCTATTCCTTCAACCACTATTTCAGGTGCAGAATCGCCGCCCATGGCATCAACTGATAGTATAAGACCCTCTAACATTCTTTCATGCGCTCCGTATTTTTTTTATCTCTATAGAGGAAAACATCCTTTGCATACACAATCTTTATGTCAAGTTTGGGTAAGAAAAACCACCCTTAACAATTTGTCCTAAAGATAATTCGTCCAGTATTGTTGAATATGCACGTATATATCTGGAAAAATTTGCCGTATAGTCAGCATGTTTTTTTCCATCAGAAGTGATGAATTTTGAAACTATGACGCCCAAATCACCTTCATTACTAGAATCAAGGGCATCAGAATATACCTTAGCCTGTGTGAAGAACATTTTAGCAAGCGGCTTGATACGGCGTTTCACTGCTGTATCACTAAGACATTCCTCCCTCAGAGCAACATCAAAATCATCTATCATAACATCGTACAATGCTTGCCCTGATATACGTCCTTCTTCGCCATGTTTCTTGAATGTTCGTAGCAAAATAGCCAAATGCATACACAGAACTTCCATACGCCCGTCATAACTATCGGTTACATATCCAGGCGTAAAAAAAACAGCATTGCGCGATTGTGCCATAGTTTTACTATACACACGCCTTGCATCATTCATTGCAGAGTTATTGTTTCCTTTTAACCATGAAAATAATTTCAGCATTTATCCATCCTTTAGTGCAGGTAATTACTTGCAACATGTTTACCGATTAGGTAGAGGATAACGCAAACAATTTAAAGCGAAAGACTTGCATGAAGCATTCTTTTTTTAGAGTTACAACACTGAGCCTGATAGCACTGTCGTTAAGCGCCTGTAATCCAGTGCTTCGTAACCATGGTTATTTAGCCTCAGATGGTAAAAAACCGCAAGAAGTAAAAGCCAAAACTGACACAAAGGCAAGTGTACTCGCACGCCTTGGCAGCCCATCCGTAAAAAGTACGTTCGACGAGCATACTTGGTATTATCTCTCAAGTGTGCGTGAACGCCTTGCTTATCTACGCCCAGTAACTTCAGAGCGCACGATAACGGCTATTACGTTTAACGATGATGGCAGCGTGGAAAAAGTTGCGGAATATGGCATTGAAAATGGCCAATATGTAAATTATGCAAACCGCGAAACGCCGACCAGAGGGCGCCAGCTTTCTATACTTGAACAACTATACGGGACGCTTGGCAGATTGCCTGCGCAACAAATTGGCAAAAATAGGAACATCCCGGGGGGGAGTGGAGGCCCAGGCGGGGGACGTTAACTGCCGCCAAAGGACTTCCATAAAAAACCCAGCCTCTTGTATGCTGGGTTTTTTATTGCAATATGCTCATTAAAAATGCGTATACCCTGGGAAAGTAATGGGGATTTCTACGCCCTTCTTGTCAAAGCATCTAACGCCATCACCGTCGGTTATCGTCCCAATTCGCGTGCAGGAAATACCAACCGCTTCGCATGCTATCCTCATAGTAACCCAGTTTCTTGCATTCACTGTCATGAGAACTTGATAATCATCTCCGCCATTCACAAGTGCTGTAAGCGCATAATATTTATCTGGGTGAGAATTAAGCCATAGTGTTGTTGACCTTGATAGCGGAATTTTTTCCAAGTCTATATCGATACCAACTTTGGAAGCACGCGCAAGATGTGTAGCATCAGCGATCAAGCCATCTGAGATATCAAGTGCGGATTTTGCATATTGTTTTATAATATTGCGCGCCTCAAATGGAGGTTGAGGCACAGTATATAAACGCGCCCATTCATCACCTTCATATTCAGCGCTATCCAATTGATTATATATAGATTTTAAACCAAGATACCCATCCCCAATCGTGCCAGTAACGCAAATATAATCTCCAGCACTCGCCTTTGACCTTAGTACAGTTTGCCCCAAAGAATTGGTTCCTATCATCGTGATTGTAAGAACGCAGTCTGATCTTGTACTTGTTGTATCCCCGCCCCAAAGCACTAGGCCATATTTGTTTTGATCTTTTGCAAGCCCTTTGCAAAAGTCTATCAGTGCTTCTTCTTTAACCCAACTTGGCAGTGTTAAAGACAAAAAATACCCAAGGGGACTTGCACCTTTTGCTACAAGGTCAGAAATATTGACGCGGATAAGCTTTTGCGCAAGCTGTGCATCGAATTTCCCATTTGGGAAATGCACACCTTCAACGATTGTATCCATTGTTATAACCGCATCTTGTTGTTCTAAACTCAGTGGCCAAATTGCAACATCATCTTTTAAATCAAGCGCTTCTGAACCAGCTAATTTTACGAGATGTTTTGCGATGAAATCGAATTCACCCATTTCTTATCCAGCTATGGGGGCGGGTATGCCAAATTCAGCAGGGCGATGCTCACGTGCGAGTTTATCAAGCGCTGCATTAACAAAGCTTGGCTCTTTACCTTCATAAAAGTCAGACGTGAGGGAGACGTATTGGTCAATGGTAACGATAGCAGGTACATCAAAAACCCGCAATATTTCGTAAGTACCGCAACGCATAATCGCTCTCAAAATAACGTCCATACGAGAAAGCCTTCGCGTTTTGCTAAGCTTGGCACGAATTGCCGCATCCACAGCATCTTGTTCTGCTACAACCCCCATAACTAACAGTTCAAAAAACTGTTTATTTGCTGTAATTTTGCCAGCTGTTGCAGCATTCTCGAACCAGTACTCCTTAAATTCACGCACTACCAATTTGGACTTACTCTCAATCAAATCCATTTGATATAAAGCCTGCACTGCGGATAGTCTTGCTAATTGCCGCTTTCGAATATTTACACCTGAAGCACTCATGTTTTATCACTTTCTTCTGGCGCAAGTTTCTCTTTGTCTATGAAACTTTCAAAATCAGAAACTTCGTGGAAATTTTTATAAACCGATGCGTAACGTACATAGGCTACACTATCCAAATGCGCTAGGCTTTCCATAACAATTTGCCCAATCAAATCAGTAGAGACTTCCGTAGTTCCTTTACTTTCGAGTCTACGCACAATACCGCTAATCATTCGCTCTATTTTTTCCGTCTCAACAGTCCGTTTTTGCAAGGCAATCATAACTGAACGCGAAAGTTTCTCGCGATCAAACGGAGCACGGCGGCTATTCTTTTTGATAACGGTAAGCGCTCGTAATTGCACACGCTCAAAAGTCGTAAATCGTGACCCGCAATCATTGCACAGTCGTCTACGGCGTATAGCATTGCCATCTTCCGTGCGGCGACTATCTTTTACCTGGCTATCTTCACTTATGCAAAACGGACACCGCATTAATACCCTTAATAAATTGGAAAACGGGCAAGTAGTTTACTCACCTCTCCTCCAACTTTTGCCTCTACAATTTCATTCCCTTTTGGACTTTCAACGAGGGCATCCAAAACTTCAGCCATGAGGGAACCAATGTGGGCGAACTCCTTGGTTCCAAAGCCGCGCGTTGTTCCTGCAGGAGACCCGACGCGAATACCAGATGTAATTGTAAATTTTTCCGTATCAAATGGGATGCCATTTTTATTACAGGTGATATTCGCACGCTCCAAAGCTTGCTCAGCGTATTTACCTTTCACGCCTTTGGGACGCAAATCAATAAGAGCCAAATGGGTGTCTGTGCCGCCGCTTACAACTGCATATCCTGCAGATACGAGACTATCTGCTAACGCCTGACAATTTTTGATCGTGTCTTTGGCATATGTTTTAAAATCATCACCGAGCGCTTCTTTGAATGCGGCCGCTTTGCCTGCAATAACGTGCATGAGTGGGCCTCCTTGGAGGCCAGGGAAGATCGCTGAATTGATTTTTTTGGCTATTGCCTCATCATTGGTTAAAACCATGCCACCGCGCGGGCCGCGTAGTGTCTTATGAGTTGTTGTTGTTACAACATGCGCATGAGGTAGCGGGCTCGGGTGAGTGCCGCCTGCGACAAGGCCAGCAAAATGTGCCATGTCGACATGCAGATAGGCGCCAACTTTATCCGCAATGGCGCGAAAACGAGTAAAATCAATTTGCCGTGAATAAGCGGAGCCGCCAGCAATAATAAGTTTAGGCTTATGCTCACGCGCAATTTTCTCCACAGCATCCATGTCAATAAGGCAATCTTGTTCCCGTACGCCATAGCTAACTGCATTAAACCATTTCCCAGATAAATTCACAGAGGCGCCATGCGTTAAGTGCCCCCCCGAAGCCAAATCCATACCAAGAATTGTATCCCCTGGCTGCAATAATGCAAGCAATACACTTTGATTGGCTTGCGAGCCTGAATGAGGCTGTACATTGGCAAAACCGCACTCAAACAATACCTTAGCTCGATCAATAGCAAGCTGTTCTGTAATATCTACATATTCGCACCCGCCATAATAACGGCGCCGGGGATACCCTTCCGCATACTTATTCGTCAGCACAGACCCTTGCGCTTCTAACACGGCTTTCGATACAATATTTTCAGACGCTATCAGCTCAATTTGTTCTCGCTGCCGCATTAATTCTTGTGCAATAGATTTAAACAATTCTGGATCGGAATTCTCAAGACTGTTGGTAAAATAACCAAAATTGGGCATGACATTTCTCTCACTAAAGAATATACTGTACATAGCCTAGACAGCGCCATACTCACGCGCAATCTAAAAAGCAACAAACATGCAAAAAATTAGATGATTTTTGAACTAAATGCCCTCTAAGACCCCTCTACGAATTTGGTCTTGTTCAAGGCTCTCAAATAAGGCTTGAAAATTTCCTTCGCCAAAGCCTTCATTGCCCTTACGTTGTATTAATTCAAAGAAAATAGGGCCAATTTGATTCTCTGTGAAGATTTGCAACAAAATCCCCTGTCCTTCTGTCGGAGCACCATCCACAAGAATAGAGCGTTTGCGGAGTTCCTCTACTGGTTCATTATGCCCTGGAAGCCGTTCATTAATCATGTTAAAATAGTCATCATTCGTAGATTGCAAAGCAACGCCATTTCCATTGAAACTATCTACTGTGGCATAAATATCATTGGTACCAAGCGCGATGTGCTGAATACCTTCCCCGTTATATTCTTTTAAAAATTCTTCGATTTGGCTTTTATCATCACGGCTTTCATTAATCGGAATACGAATTTTACCACACGGACTGGTCATAGCCTTCGAGATAAGGCCTGTTAACTTACCTTCAATGTCGAAGTAGCGAATTTCCCGAAAGTTGAAAAAGTCTTCATAAAATTTACCCCATTTTTCCATTTCCCCCCGGTGAACATTATGCGTTAGGTGATCAATATAAGTCAGTCCGCAACTATTTTCTTTCATCAAAGTTTGCCAATTTTCTACAAATTTAAAATCAACATCATAAATTGTCCCGTCTACATAACGATCCACAAAATAAAGGCGACTTCCCCCAATGCCCTCTATGGCCGGAATGTTCAGCTCCATAGGATTGGATTCAGATAAGCATGGCACGGCTCCAGCCTCAATCGCCTTTTTATAAGCATAGTTAGCATCCTTAACCCGAAAAGCCATTGCACAAGCGCTTGGTCCATGTTCGGTTGCAAATTTTATGGCGAAACTCTCAGCTTCCGAATTAATAATAAAATTAATATCTCTCTGCTTCATCAAAATAATATCTTTAGAGCGATGATGCGCTACAATCGTAAAGCCCATTTTTTCAAATAAACCAATAAGTTCTTCTGGCTCTGTAGTCGCATACTCTACAAATTCAAACCCATCTGTCCCCATTGGATTTTCAAATAAATCAGTCACTTTTTTTCTCCAATTTTAATTGTATTTACTATATTTTTTATTATAGTAACACATGTTACTAATGCAAGTGCAATATAGGAAGAACATGCAGAATTTCGATCTTGATAATTTTTTACCTTATAAGCTATCAATAGTATCACAATCCATAAGCGGGCTGATTGCCAAAACTTATGAATCCAAATTTGGGCTAACGATGAACCAGTGGCGCGTTTTGGTCATAATTAGTAATCACAACCCTATTTCCGCCTCTGAAATTTGCCAGCGCACGCTCATAGATAAAATGGTGGTGTCTCGTAGCGTCAAAGCTTTGCGAAAAAGAAAACTAGTTTTATCAAGACCGAGTAAACAAGACGCCAGGAAAAGCAAATTATCATTAACCAAAACAGGATCACATATTTATGAAGACATAATACCAATAGCAAAAAGGTACGAACATATGTTACTAAAACGCCTTACTGGTTTGCAGCGGACTACACTGGATGTTATTTTTGATGAACTTATGCGCGGTGTAGAAGAGTGTGATGCAGATCAGAATTAAAAGTATTCAAGTCTAAAGACGCATTATGCGCTTTCCAAATGCGCTTTCCAAAAAAATATGTGAATAAGGTAAAAAACTTTATGAATCAGGCATTTTTGGCATATAGTTCTCGTCATGTTTAGCCAAAACATTACTTGCGATAAAGACACCATCAGGTGAGTAACGCCCCGTCATCACAACACCTTGCCCCTCACGAAACAGATCTGGCAAAACACCTACGTAATGGACTTTGAGTGGCGTTACACTCTCATCAACATTTTCAAAATTTACGACGGAAAAAGTCGTAACTAGGCCGCCAATTTTTTGTACACTCGCATCAACAACAAGCCCGCCAACCCTAATGTCATTTACGCCTTGAATGAAAGTTAAGGCAACAACATCACTAGGGTTTTTAAAAAGTTGTTTGTTATCACCAAGCGCCTGTAGCAACAAGAAAGCACCAACACCCGCAACGAGTGCTGAAATAGCAATAATACCAATTCTGCGGTTTCTGTGCTTTGGTCTCATAATTTAGTGTCTTATAATGCTGTGCAATCACATTTTACTCTGTTCTGACTCGCATAACAATTATTACCGTGATAGTAAACGCTCAAATTATGCGACATAATAACAGCCATATCAATACATTAGAAGTATCGCAACTCAGCGTTATGCGCGGGGAGGCACTCCTTATTGATAATTTATCGTTTTCACTTTCTTCAGGTGACATGCTTTGGATAACAGGCGCAAATGGGATTGGGAAAACTTCACTACTTAAATGCCTCTCAGGTTTGCTAAGACCAAGCACTGGCCAAACTATGTACAATGGTGAAAGTGTAAAAAACAGTGTGCTTTGTTCCATTGCCTATCAAGGACATTTTGATTCTCATAAATCTACATTGACAGTCCTTGAAAACCTTGAGTTTTGGCAATCTATTTATGGGAAAAACTATAATCTTGAAGTCCCCCTTAAGAAGGTCGGGCTTTGGCAGTACAGAAAACAGATGGCAAAAACGCTCTCCGCTGGGCAATCTCGCCGCCTCGCTCTTGCGCGTCTCATCATCAGGCAAGCCCCTTTATGGGTTTTGGATGAGCCGACAGCTGCAATGGATACAAAAGGGAGCGCGATTATAAACGCCCTCCTAAGCGATCATGTAAAAAATGGCGGCATAGCAATTTTAGCATCGCATACTAGTCCTGATAAAGTGGGCGAAAACACACGTGTTTTGAAACTGGAAGGCGGGCAAAATGCAGGCTTTTAACGGAATCATAAAAAGAGACTTTACAATAGCTTTGCGATCTGGGGGAGCTTGGTTACACGGGCTTGTATTTTTCGGCGTTTTCCTAACACTTTGCGCTATCGCGCTCGGCGGAGATTTTGCAAAGTTGCGACCTCTCGCTCCTGCCCTGATCTGGCTTTCCGTTATTTTATCTTTATTACTATCCTTTGAGCAGCTCTTTAAAACTGATACTGAAGATGGAACCCTTGAGCATATTAAACTCTCTGGCACATCACTATTTTCGTACACGCTAGCAAAATGTTGCGTTCATTGGGTATTAGTGATTTTACCGCTCCTTATATCTTTACCGCTGGCATCATTATTGTTTGACTTACCACTTCAAACAACAAGTGGTTTGTTTTTTTCCATACTGATTGCAAGCCCTGCCCTTATTTGTTATGGCGCTTTTTCCAGTGCTTGCCTTGTTAGTTTCAAAGCGGGCGGTACAGTATTAGCCCTTCTAACCGTTCCTATTATATTACCACTATTAATTTTTGGCATTAGCGGCGTGAACGCCTATGAAAATGCTGGCCTCATGGCCATTGAATTTCAGGCCTTAACAGGTATAAGTCTTATTGCTATTGCACTCGGGATCCCCGCTACTGCCGCAGCCCTTAACGTATTAATGGAATAGACCATGATTTCCTTACTTGCCAACCCATTACGGTTTCTCAAATTTGCTAAGATCGCACGCCCAATATTTGGAACTGCAGCACTCATACTCATCTGCCTTGGCTTGTGGTTTGGCCTATGGAACTCTCCAGAAGATTATCAACAAGGCAATAGTGTACGTATCATGTATGTCCATGTTCCTGCCGCATGGCTTGCGATGATGGGCTATGGAACAATGGCGATTGTTAGCCTTATTGCCTTTATCTGGCGACACCCATTAGCGGATGAGCTTGCAAAAGCTTGCGCCCTCCCTGGGGTATCTTTTACCTTGCTAGCCTTAGTCACAGGCGCGCTTTGGGGGAAAACATCGTGGGGAACTTATTGGCAATGGGATGGCAGGTTAACATCTTTTTTATTACTGTTTTTTCTCTACCTTGGCTATATGAGTATCTGGAATATTATTGAAGACAAAAAGCGTGCGGCTCGTATTGCTGGCCTTGTCGCCATGGTCGGTTCAATAAATTTGCCAATTATAAAATTTTCAGTCGACTGGTGGAACAGCCTGCATCAAGGCTCTACGCTTGGATCCCTAGATGCCCCAGGACTGCCTCCTGAAATGCTAACGCCTCTCTTACTTATGGTGTTTGGGTATACGTGCTTTTTCGCCTGGCTTGTCCTGAATAAGATGCAAAACAAGATTGCACAGACGCGTAAAAACCGTAAACAAAAAACACCTGTAGTATCTAAAATTACACTGGAGACACTCTGATGGATATCCTCCCTGATTTTGGAAAATATAGTTTTTATGTTTGGATGGCATATGGACTGTCCACCTGCGTATTGATCTTACTCGCTGTTTCAACATTCATTCAAAACCGTAAGCGTAAATAATGAACAAAGCTACTGAACGTATAAAAAAAACTGAAAAAAAACCCAGTATTTTAGACGGAATTTCCCTTGCTTTGCCTGCATTGATGCGTGCTGAAAAATTGCAGAAACGAACTTCCCACGTTGGATTTGACTGGCCTGAAACCAAGCAAGTCCTTGATAAAATCAACGAGGAGAGCTTGGAAATTGTTGAGGCCTATGAAAGCGGTGAGCCCCAATCACGCATTCACGAAGAAGTTGGCGATCTTATGTTTGTTGTTGCAAACTTAGCTCGCAAGCTCGGCGTTGATCCAGAACACGCCTTGCGCGACGCCAATCAAAAATTCACTGACAGATTCCAATACATTGAAGACAACGCACCAAAACCGATGCAGAACATGGAGCTAAGCGAAATGGAAGCATTGTGGATCGAAGCAAAAACAAAAACCTAATTAAAAACGTGCGGATGCCGCGCTGTTAACATGTCCGCATTTACTTGCGGCAAACGCACGCGCATAGCGTAGCTACCCCTATCGGAAATTGTTTCATTCAATACATCACCGTTTTCATGCAGCCATGCCCTTATACTGAAATCCTTGGGTTCAATGACAACATCAACAATTTCATCCGATGAGCTAAGCGATTCCTCAATGCCACCCAATAATTTTGCAAGCCCCTTCTTCGTTTTGCAAGAAAGTGCATAGCCTTTAGTAAGATTTTTGTCGCGATTATGAGAGTCGACTCCTTCTAATAAATCACGCTCTTCATTTTTAGGGAGCAAATCAGTTTTGTTCCATACTTCTATTATATCTTGGCTGTGACTCGGCCCAGCATCAATTGAATCCAAAATTTCAAGTACATCTATTTTACGGCTCTCAGAGAGCGGGTCAGAAATATCGCGCACATGCACCAATAAATCTGCTTCCTTGACTTCTTCGAGTGTAGCGCGAAAAGCCTCAACAAGCTCTGTTGGTAAATCAGAAATAAATCCAACCGTATCAGACATTACCGCCTTTTGCCCGCTTGGGAGCGGTAAAATACGGTGGGTGGTGTCAAGCGTAGCAAAAAGCATGTCTTTGGCCATGACGCCGCCTTTAGTGAGCAAATTAAACAAGGTAGATTTTCCAGTGTTCGTATAACCAATAAGCGCAACAACACGTTCAGGTGCCCGTCTTCGTTTGGTGCGCTGCAAAGCACGTGTACGCCGCACTTGGTCTAAATCATTTTGCAGGCGGACCATTTTATCGGCAATTTGCCGCCTATCTGACTCAATCTGTGTCTCGCCTGGCCCTGCCAAAAAGCCCTGCCCGCCGCGCTGCCTTTCCAAATGTGTCCATGTTCGTACAAGGCGTGAGCGTTCATAGGAAAGCCGCGCTAGCTCGACTTGTAAGCGCCCTTCTTTCGTCGCAGCACGCAAAGCAAAGATTTCTAAAATCATACCCGTACGGTCGATAACTTTTGTACCCCAAAGTTCTTCAAGATTGCGTTGTTGAATAGGCGCAAGCGCCGCATTTACAATAACAAGATTAATGCCCGCTTTAGCGTTAATTTCGCCTAGTTCATGAATTTTACCACTACCAAAGTAATTTGCGGCTTTTATTTCCCTGATAGGTATGGAGGCGCTCGCTGCAATATCTACGCCCAAAGCAACAGCCAGCGAAACCGCTTCTTCTATGTCTAATGCAACTGATTTGGTTTCCCTGCCACTGTAAGGATGTAAAATATGAGCGCGCTGAATAGCGGTTTTCTGAACAATCATGAAGGTGCCCGATTTGGCAAATTACTCTTCCGATTCTGCGTCAAACATCTGAATTGGTCCAGAAGGCATAATCGTTGATATAGCGTGTTTGTAGACCATTTGAATTTGTCCCTCTCTACGAAGGAGCAGACAAAAATTATCAAACCATGTAACAACACCCTGTAATTTCACACCGTTAACTAGAAAAATTGTTAGTGGCTCTTTCGATTTTCTAACTGTATTTAGGAAAGTATCTTGTAAACTTTGTTTCTTCTCGCTCGCCATTTTTCGTATGCCTCATTACCAATATTTAACCCCCACAGCCCTTATTTGCCGATTAATTTGAAAAGAGCAAGACCCAATCGTTTATAAATATGTAATTTTCTAAAATTGGCCAAAACACGCACTAAAAACCACATTATTTGACCCAGTTCCCTCGAAGCTGTAAAAACGGACAAACTTTCGAATAAGATTTAAGCATCTTTACTGATTTAACTTTCAACATTGTTCCGTATATATACTCCGTATATAACATTATGGAGGCAAGTATGAAGGTTTTTTGGACGGATGAAGAACTGAACCGCCACTGGCTTTTAGCACCTGGGGAAATTGTTCTGGTGAAAGGTAAAGCGAACACAGGTCGAATAGTTTTCTGTTTTCTGCTCAAACATTATCAACATTACGCATGTTTTCCCATAGATTTAAAATTTATTCCAGATGATATCCACGAATTTTTAGCAGCGCAGTTGGGATGTATTGATACAGAGTTATCTCATCTGACAAGCGATAGTTCAGAACGAATGATGCGGCGTTATTGCAAAGAAATACGTTCTTTTCTCAACATACGCCGCTTTGACAGTGTTGGCAGATCCGCTTTTCATGCCTGGTCCATTAAGTTTCTCTTCCCTGTTGCGCCTGACGCGCAACAGAAGGATGCAGATATTCGTCGTTGGTTTACAGAAAATAGCTTTGAGCTTCCCAGTGCTAAAGTATTGTCCAGACTGCTCGGGACTGCTGAACAAGAGTTTGAAAGGGGCTTGTTTCTGCATGTATCAAATGGTTTATCATCCTTGCACCGCGCAGGACTAAACCGGCTTTTAGAAACATCGGAAGGCGCATCAAGGTTTAGCCAATTACGGTTAGATACAGGAAATGCAAGCCTAGAAAATGTCATGAAAACAATTGCCCGTTTGGCCTTGTTACGTGAAATAGGCCTGCCTAAAAATACTTTGTGCACCCTCAAGCCGAGTTTAATTGAACGTTACCGGCTTCGAGCGGGTTCAGAGGATGTGTGGGAGATGCGCCGGCACTCTGAAACAACCCGCTTAGCTCTATTATGTTTTTATTGTGTACCGCGAGAATCAGAAATCATCGACGGCTTGGTTGACCTGCTCATTAGTATCACCCACAAAATTTCTGTGCAGGCCGAGCGTAAAGTTATTTCTGAGCTGGTGGGAGATATCACTAAAGTTCACGGCAAAACCAACCTCCTTTTTCGTATAGCAGAAGCTGCAAATGATCATCCAGACGAAATAATTAGAGACGTGATTTTTCCTGTGGCGGGTGAACAGACCATTGCGGATTTAGTCAAAGAATACCGTTCAGATGGCCCTGCTTATGTGAAACGCATTTATCGCAAAATAAGAACCTCCTATGCTCGTCATTACAGACGAATGTTGCCCAAGATTCTGAACATATTAGAGTTCAAGTCTAATAATTCATCATGGTGCCCACTCTTAGACGCCATTGAGCTTCTCAAACTTAATACAGCCAATACCCGGTATTTATCCATTGATGAAGCCCCTGTAAAAGAGGTTGTCCCGGCCAAATGGCAAGACAATGTTTTTGAAGAAGATGCGCAGGGGCATAAACGGGTTAATCGGATCAGCTATGAAATCTGTATGTTGCAAAGTCTGCGTGAAAAACTTCGCTCCAAAGAAATATGGATTGTAGGAGCCCGACGGTTTTGCAACCCAGAGAATGATTTACCGCAGGACTTTGACGAAAACCGAAAGCAATATTATGCGACTCTGGGGCAGCCGCTTGGCGCACTAAACTTTGTCAATGACATAAAAGACAAGATGCGAACGGCATTGGATAATCTAAATACCACCCTGCCAAAGGATCCAGATGTACGTATTCAACAAAGAAAGGGTAAAGCGCAAATAACTGTTTCTCCTCTCAACCCACAAATGGATCCGCCAAATCTAAACGCGTTAAAATTAGAGCTCGGCAACAAATGGCCTGCTACTAGTCTTTTGGGCGTTCTTAAGGAAGCGGATATTCGGGCAAATTTCACTCAAACTTTTGCGTCGACGGCCTCTCGTACCGTTCTTGATCAGGCTGAAATCTCACGCAAATTATTACTGGCGCTCTATGGATTGGGCACCAATATAGGCCTGAAAGCTATGGCTGCGGGACCAAATAATGTCAGTTATAAAGAGCTTTTGCATATTCGCAGGCGATATATTCATCGTGACAGCCTTCGACAGGCCACCAGACTCATAACAAATGCTACATTTAAGGCTCGTTTACCTGAAATATGGGGGGATGGGACAACGAGCTGCGCCTCAGATTCCACACAATTTTCAGCTTGGGATCAGAACTTGATGACCCAATGGCACCGACGTTATGGTGGCCGGGGCGTAATGATCTATTGGCATGTTGATGCCAAAGCTGCTTGCATATATTCGCAGCTCAAACGGTGTTCATCATCAGAGGTCGCATCAATGCTGGAAGGCATGCTCCATCACTGCACGGAAATGAATATTGATCACCAATACGTTGATACGCACGGGCAAAGTATTATTGCTTTTGCCTTTTGTTATTTACTTGGTTTTGAACTGATACCTCGTTTTAAAGGGATTAATAAACAGAAGCTGCTTAGACCCGATAAGAAAATCTCTGGTGATTATGTCAACCTTGACCCCATTTTTGCAAAATCACCAATTAATTGGCTGTTGATCATTCAGCAATATGATGAGCTCATTAAATTAGCAACAGCTTTGCGGGAAAGGACCGCATCTGCTGAAACCATCTTAAGGCGGTTTTCACGTGGAAAAAACCAACACCCTGTTTATTCAGCTCTGATTGAACTTGGAAAGGCCGCAAAAACACTCTTTTTATGTCAATATCTCAGCTCTAAAAATATCCGCCGTGAAATTCATACAGGGCTTAACGTTGTTGAACGGTGGAATGGAGTAAACAATTTTATTCGGTTTGGTAAAGGCGGAGAATTTGTGACGAACAGGCTAGAAGAACAGGAAGTTTCGGTTCTGTCCTTACATTTACTCCAGTCCAGCATGGTGTATGTCAACACGCTGATGATACAAAATATTTTAAGTGATCCCCCCTGGCAAGCCCGTATGACCAAGCGCGATATGGAGGCACTTTCTCCCCTGCCACATAGCCACTTAAATCCCTATGGAGATTTTGATCTGGATATGAATAAACGCTTGCCTTTAGAGACGGCGGCGTGAGGTGTTCCGAAACTTATAAGATACGGAACAAACAATTTAGGTCAGTAAATCAAAGACTTACAAATTCCGTATCTTTGTTCCGTAACGACAGGTGTGTAAAGGGGGTATATTCATGATAATCGGTTATGCACGCGTTTCCACCATAGGACAAAACCTGGATATTCAAAACGAACATTTAGAGAAAGCTGGGTGTGATATAATTTATCATGAAAAGCGTACAGGCTTTGATCGGCGGCGTCCACAGCTTGAAAAAATGCTACAGAAAATCACTCAAGGCGATACACTCATCATTACCAGTCTTGACCGATTGGCCCGTTCAACACATGATTTGTTCTCCATAACAAAAAACTTGGAACAAAAAGGCGCTCAATTTAAATCGCTACGAGAGCCCTGGGCAGATACATCAAGCTCTATGGGCACGTTCTTACTCACTGTTTTTGCTGGACTTTCTGAACTTGAGCGTAGCCTCATCAATGACCGAACGGCTGAGGGAAGAGTCTTAGCCAAAAAACGCGGGGTCAAGTTTGGACGGAAACACAAATTGACAGAGCATCAGCAAAATCAGGTTCGAGCTATGCTCAAAGACGGCGATACCTTACGCGCTATCTCAAGGCACTTTAATGTCGGGGTGGCAACAATCGATCGCATTAAAAAAACAATCCTGCCTGATTGATCGTAAAGTTTGTCCGTTTTTACACCTTCGAGGGAACTGGGCCTATTTCTGCCAAAGTGATGGGGACAGCACTGCGATCGCCGCTAAGACTTCTACACGGCCTAAAAGCATTATAATCGTTAGAATAGATAATATGAGCGGGCTTTGCTCGGCATAGGAAATGTCTGGGTTAACAATTGTCAATAAAGGTCCCATATTCGATAAAGCAGAGGAGCAAGCCAGCAATGCATTATCAAGATCCATACCCGCAGCGCCCAATGCGCCAATACCTGCTGCAAGTACCAAGGTATATGCGAAGAAATACATCCAGACTGATAAAAAGGATTTGTCTTCAATGATTTGCCCTTGAAAACGCACAGGCATAACGCGCGAAGGATGGCTCATTCGTTCTAAATCCGTACGCATATGGTGGAATAAAAGAAGCATACGAATAATTTTTATTCCGCCTGCTGTAGAAAGTGCCGAACCGCCAACGAGACTTAACCCGATGAGCAGAGCCGGCGGCAAAATATCTACGCCGATGACATGAAAATCAAACCCTGTCGTGCTCACCATAAACGCAGATTCAACAATTAGCGTATGAAAATGCATGTATCCAGCATAAAATATTCCAAATAAAATAAAAACCGACATGATTATGAATATTCCGCGGTGCTCTATATTTGTAATCATGTCTTTTAGCGAGGCAAGATTGCGTTTACGCATAATATCGCCTAGTATGGAAATATTTGCCGCCCCGAGTAAACATGTAATGGCAAGCACAATACCGCCAACACCTGATACATAATCGGCCAAGAGTCCTGACCTTGGTACAAGCCCACCTGTAGATACAGCACTGAGCGCGAGGCAAATCGCGTCAAAAATAGGGGTGCCAAGAATCACCAAGAGCACAAAACAAATAAAAGCAATTGCCAAATACAAAACAGCAATTACTGTTCCAATTTGCTTTAATTTAGAAAATAACTCTCCTTTTTTTAATTTGAAAAGTATCGAACGATGCACGCCTGTACCGCTAAGGTTTAATGCCGCTAAAATGATCACAGCAAATGTCGCAACCATAACGCCACCGCTCCATTGAATAAGAGAACGCATAAACAATAAGCTACGCGGTACAATCTCTGGGACAAGAGTTGAGGCTCCTGTTGTTGTAACAGCGGAAACAGATTCGAAATATGCGAGAGGCCACGTTTCTACAGCCCCTAGA
This sequence comes from Robiginitomaculum sp., assembly GCA_965224735.1. Lineage (GTDB taxonomy): Bacteria > Pseudomonadota > Alphaproteobacteria > Caulobacterales > Maricaulaceae > Robiginitomaculum_A. The sequence continues at coordinate 1,600,951 of OZ245059.1, forward strand.
AGTAAGTAAGGCACAGCGGAAACAACAGGAATAAACAGCCAAAACAAGACGAGAAAAACCATAGCATCCCGTGTCGTTTCAAGAGCAGGAATATCGCGTGACGTAAAATAAATAATTGCGCCAAGTATGCTCAAAAGTCCTGCATAAAGAGACAAGCTCTGCGCATGAGCAAATTCATCAAGAAATATTGCCGCGATAGCACTAACAAATGTAAGCCCTGCATAAAAAAGCAAGGCATAAGCAAGCCACAAAAATATCCGCGAAATAGACATTTTTTAAAAGTAATCTGCGCTAACACGAAAAAAATGCTCTACATGGCTGAGCGCGTGCTTTTCTGCCAATAATACAATTCTATCATTTGGCTTAATGGTTATTTCATCTAAAGGCATATGCACATGCCCATCGCGAATAATTGCACCAATGGTAATGCCGTCTGGGATACTTGCCTCGCGTAGAGTTTTACCCGCCAGCGGAGATGTGTCCAACACTTCGCCTTCAATCGTTTCCCCTGCGCCATCCGCTACAGCGTAAACATCTAAAATACGCCCTTTTCGGACATGCCGTAAAATAGAAGAGACCGTTGTCATACGAGGATCAATAATCATATCAATATCGAGCGATGAACAAATATCAAGAAAAGACAAATCATTGAGCAAACTAAACGCCCTATCCACACCTAAAGACTTCGCCATCATAGCAGATAAAATATTGGTCTTGTCATCATTAGTCAGGCTAAGAATTACGTGAGCATCACTCATACTGGCCTCCTCTTGGATATTAATATTCAGAGCATCCCCATTAAGTACAATAGAGTGCTTAAGATTTTCAGCCACAATTTCTGCTCTCTTTTTGTCTAGTTCGATTATACGGACGCGAATACCTCTTATTTTTTCAAGTTCCTTAGCAACATAAAATCCAACATTCCCCGCCCCAATAATGACAATCTGTTGCGATTTTTTACGCGTTGTTGCCATGATTTCAAGCAAACGACCAGCATGCTGTGTTTCCACAACGAAATACGCTTCATCACCAGCAGTCAATTGATCTTCCTTAGTTGGTGTTATAAATCCATTATTTCGACTAACCCCAACAACACTAACATTTAGATCTGAGAACAATTCACGTATTTGCCCAATAGGAATATTTGCAATCGGGCAATTTTCTTCAATCGTCATACCAATTAATTGAACAAGGCCATTTGCAAAGGGAACCACAACATTAGTACCAGGCGTATTCAGGCGGCGTAAAATAGTCTTACCGATTTCAATTTCTGGCGATATGATAATATCAATAGGCATATTATGTCTTGAGTAAAGTTCTTGCCATTTCGGCACTAAATAGTCTTGCGATCGCACGCGCGCTATCTTTACTGGTGTACCAAACAAAGAATGACAAACTTGACATGCAACCATATTCACTTCATCTGAATAGGTTGCAGCAATGATCATATCCGCTGTTTCTGCCCCCGCTTGAACAAGGACACTAGGGTGAGCCCCATGTCCAACAACTCCTCTGACATCAAACTCCGTTGTAATATTTTGAACAAGTTTGGCTGAAATATCGACAACTGTCACTGAATTATTTTCCGCAGAGAGTACACGGGCAATACCCGAACCAACTCTGCCTGCACCGCAAATAATAATATTCATAACGCGCCCTTAATCTTCTGACTTGGCGTTAGATGTAATTCCAAGTATTTTTAGTTTTCGATGTAATGCCGAACGTTCCATACCGATAAAACTTGCTGTCCGCGATATATTTCCGCTAAATCTTTCAATTTGGGTTTTGAGATAATCTCGCTCAAATTCTTCTCGCGCCCCCCGAAGCGTCATAGAAAGCATTCTATCCTCATTTGAACTCTCTGAAGTGGATCGCACAACGGATACCTCTTGTGGTAATGAGTTTAGTGTAATCTCATCCGTAGCGGATCCCGTCGCTAAAATTAAAAGCCGTTCAACATTATTGCGAAGCTGGCGAACATTTCCAGGCCACTCATGTGCTTGCAATGCGGCCATCGTATCCTCACCTATTTTACGTGCGGGTAGGCCTGATGCATTGGCTAATCTGCGAATAAAGTGATTTACAAGTTCGGGAATATCTTCACGTCTTTCCATCAGAGGCGGCACTTTTACAGGCATTACATTAAGGCGATGAAAAAGATCTTCTCGGAATTTATTTAGTTTTGTCGCTTGCTGCAAATTTCGAGACGTAGAGGTAATAATTCGTACATCGACCTGTATATCTTTATTGCCACCAACGCGCTGAAAACTTTGATCCACCAAAAGGCGCAACAGTTTGCTTTGTGTCTCCAAAGGCAAATCAGCAACTTCATCAATATAAAGCGTGCCTAAATGTGCGCTTTCCAAAAGCCCTGTTTTATAGGCACCTCCATTGGCATCCTCTATGCCAAAAAGCTCGTCATCAAACCGTTCTAAAACTATTGATGCTGCATTTACGGCTTTAAAAGGGCCGTTAGCACGGTTTGAACCTTCGTGAATTAACCTTGCTACCAATTCTTTCCCCGCACCAGATGGCCCAGAAATTAATACACGCGAATTGGTTGGCGCAATTTTCTCTATTTTCTGCTGCAACTGACAAATAGCCGAAGAGCTACCAATCAGTTGATTGTCAGTTTGTGAACGCCCTTTAAGGTCTTCATTTTCCTGGCGCAATACAGATGCTTCTAGAGCGCGTTTTGCTGTGATCATCAATTTCTCACTTTGGAAGGGTTTTACTATATAATCATAAGCACCTTTACGAATTGCAGATACTGCTGTTTCGACCGTGCCATGCCCACTAATAATAATGACAAGAATATTCGGATCAGTTTTTTTAAATACGTCTAAAAGTTCTATTCCGTCCATATCCGAGCCTTTAAGCCAAACATCCATAATTACTAAAGCTGGTTTACGGGCATTAAATTCCGAAAGAGCCTCAGCGCTCGTGCTGGCATCTCGAACATGATAGCCCTCATCTTCTAAAATACCCGAGATTAAGTGGCGAATATCTTCTTCGTCTTCTACAACTAATATTTCAAAACTCATAAAGTCACCTATATGTTTTCATCACTTTGTGGGCGGAGGGTATTTGGGGTTCGGACAAGCTATCCGTATGTGGTAATTTAAGCCTCACATGCGCCCCCTTTTTGCCTTTTGATGGCGCAATAAGTTCTAAATCCCCGCCATGGTCTTCTAAGATGCGCTTAACAATAGCTAAGCCAAGACCTGTGCCCTGGTCTCGCGTTGTCATATATGGCTCCAGTAACCGTTCATAATCATTCACAGGCCAACCTTCACCATTATCACTAATATCGATCCAAACTATATTATCATGGACGCTCACTACGCTGCTAATTTGCCCATCTGACATATACTTTCCAGATTTTTCAACGCAGCGCGAAATCGACTCCCCTGCATTTTTGTAAAGATTGGTAAGCGCCTGACCAATAAGGCGTTCATCGCAAAGAATTTCAATATCATCTCGTTCATGGTTTTCATAAGTAAACTTAACTTCAGGAAACGCTACCCCTTGTGAAAAAAGCGTATCTTTCATCATTTTACTAAGTTTCACAGATTGTAAAACTGGCGCAGGCATACGCGCGAAAGCTGAAAATTCGTCAACCATACGGCCAAGATTTGAAACTTGCCTCACGATAGTTTGAGTGCATTTTTTAAAGACCTCGGGATTGGAGTGTATCTCCTTAGCATATTTACGCTCAAGTCGCTCCGCAGAGAGCTGTATTGGTGTAAGCGGATTTTTAATCTCATGAGCAATACGGCGCGCAACTTCGCGCCACGCGGAATGTCTCTGAGCAGCAACAAGCCGTGTCATATCATCAAATGTTATCACCCAGCCAGTATCCAAACGCTCTCCTTTATAGGAGGAAATACGAATGTCTAAATTTTTTGTTCCCATCGGAGTTTCCAAATTAACTTGGTCTTCCGAACGATTTCTAAAATGCTCTTGGGCGCGAATAAATGCAGGCAAGAACCCCTTTAAGACTGTTGCAAGTGGCCTTTCCAAAACATCACTCGCGCGAATGCCCAGTAATCTTTCGGCTGATTTATTGAATACGGTTATAACCCCGTCTGGAGAAAGACCGATAACGCCCGCGCTAACACCTGATAAAACGGCTTCTGAGAACTCCCGCCTTTGCTCAGAAATCGCATGCTCACGCACCAAATCTTCACGCTGCGTACTCAACTGTTTTGTCATGCGGTTAAAGGCATTGGCCAGATCACTAATCTCATCCCAAACGCTTGGGACGTTAACACGCGTGTCCAAATCTCCACCCCGCACTTTTTCCGCCGCATTTATCATTGCGCCAAGAGGGGAAACAATTCGGTTGGCAAGCACCAATGCCAGCCAAACCGCAGCAAAAAAGATCAGTAATGCGACCTCAACATAAAACAATAGAAATACTGTCCTGAGTGCCTTTGAATTGCCAGTATATGTATCAATAGACGCGCCAACGATTTCAATACTGTCTATATTTTTCAAAAACCCTTCCTCTTGGTTTCTCCCTGTATACAAAAATGCATCGTTGTAATTTTCAAGTTTATACAAGGCACCAATGAAGTTCACTTCATTTTGCGGTATAAATGTTATTGAACCTGAACGAGCAGCCTCAAAATATTCGGGCCTTGGTACAATATAGCCAGGGGAGGCTGGCCCTTCTGCGCGCGCAAGCACTCGCCCTTGCCCGTCAATAACGATAACCATAGGAAATTCGCGAAATATTGCCTGATTGAGCAAATAGGCCGTATAGGTTATCCGGTTACTAAATTGAGATTCAGCCTGGTTTAAGTCTCCTGCGATATCAAGTGCCCCTTGTCCAATTTCGTCATATTTGTCTTCTAGGTAAGCCGAAGATAATTTACCGCTAAACTCCATAATTTCACTGACTCTAGGCCCAAATATCGTATTGAGATTACGGCTCATAAGCGTTGTAAAAAACAATCCTACCAAAAGGGCTGGCACGAGCGCTGCCATACTTAGGATAAGCACGAACCGCTGGTGAAGGTGTGCTGCACTCCCAGTTTCATTATTAAAAAAAACGCGGCGCAAGCTTATCAGCAAATAAATGCCCAAACTCAAGACCAAAATAAGATTTAGCCATAGGGCTGGTATCGCTTTATTCGCATGTCCCTCTGATCCTGAAAGTGCATATACCGCGCTAAGCCCAGTTAAAACCGCAGCCAGTGTGTAAAACAAGCCAAACATAGCGGAGCGAATAACGCTTGTCGCTTTGACCGTATCAGCAACTCTCATGGTATCAGAAGTCATTGTAACTTCTTTATCACAGTGTTGCTAAAATTCAACAAGGCATTCGGTTTATTTGGAAATGTTAATTTTCAAGCCCCTAATTTTCGCCCGCAACGTATTGCGGTGAATCCCTAAAATTTCAGCCGCTTTCAGATTGTTACCATTCGTTATGCGTAACGCTTCTTCAATAAGCGGTTTTTCTATATAGGCCATAGCGCGCCAGTGTACTGTTTGCTCTTTAAAATCCTCATGATTGCGGAAAAAGCTTCGGCAAATTTCCTGAATATCATAGTTTTCCTTTGCTTGAGCACCTCTATGCATATTCAGAATATTACTAAGTAGAGCGCGCGTGATAATCATGTCCGTATATTTTAGACTAACTGCATCCATAAGCACTTCAAGCTGCCGGACATTACCAGGCCAATTATGGGTTTTTAAAACGGTTATAGCGCCAGTGGATAATTTTCGTCTATCCGTTTTTTGTTTACTATTCAAAAAATAATGCGCAAGTAAAACTATGTCTTCCCCCCGCTGTTCAAGGGACGGTAGATTTATTATCCCCCCTACGAGACGATAGTTTAAATCATTGCGAAACCCGCCAACCTCTGCCAAAATGTTTGTCGATGTTACAATCACACGAAACCGTTTGTCAGGTTCAATTTGCATATTTGCTTCTAAAACACTGAGTAAGAAGCTTTGTGCAGGCTGGGAAAGTTCATCAACGCGCTCGACGAGCATATCTCCATTATTGACCGCAGATAGTAAAGTATCTAAGTCATAATAATCTTTAAAATACACCAATGGCCGCGCCGCACGTTTGCCCATATCATGAACAAGCTGGGCTATCAAACTTTTTCCTGATCCTGTTTCGCCTCGAATAAAAACAGGGATATCTGCAGAGCGATAGTTTGCAAGAGCTTGAAAAACGGGCTGCATTGCAGCAGATTTTCCAACAATACGATGAGCCTTTTTAGCCTTTTTGGGCATCACTTTAATATCTTCGTCTTTAATATCTTCGTCAAGGGATCGTTTTATCGCAACCGTCAATTCCTTAAGATCAAATGGCTTGGGAAAGTATGCAAACACACCGCTGTCTTCAGATTTCAAAGCTGTCATCACCGTAGAATTAGCACTCATGACGATAAGAGGCATGTTTGGATTTGCTGCTTTCAATTGCGGTAAAAAATCGAAGATGTTATCAATCCCCATATGAACGTCGGTCAGAACCACATGACCAACACCACTTTGCACCCATTTTAAAAGCGTACGCGCATTATCCGTTGTTTGCACCTTAAAGCCTGCACGGGTTAATGATAGCGCTAGCACACGTACAATACTCGCATCGTCATCTGCAATAAGAACTATATTTTTCATAACTTTATATCTATTATTTAATTTTATTTATCGGAAGCAATACAAAGAAAATTGTTTGCCCCTGTTTTGATTTCACACCCAAAAGGCCATTATGGTCGTCAACTATTTTTGAGACGAGCGCCAGTCCAAGCCCTTGCCCATTTGCTTTGTTTGTCACAAAGGGTTGAAAGATACGTGGCCTCACTTGCGGCGCAATACCAGGGCCATCATCTATAACGCAAATCTCTATTGATAATTTTTGCAGTCTGCCATCACCGATCGGTTTGACTATACCAGCCCGGTATTGGGTCTTAAGCGTTATCTTTGTTCCCATGCCTGATTGCAACATGGCTTCTTGAGCATTGGCAACCAGGTTAACGACAAGCTGCATCAAGCTATCTTCATTGCCATAAACATCTGGCAAGGATGGATCATAATTTTCGATAATTTCAAAGTTTTGCTTGGCTTGTGTTTGAAACAATAATTTCACTTTGCGCAAAATAGTGTGAATATTGAAAACCTTGAACCCCTTTGTGCCATCTTGATCAAAGGCTTCCATACTATCGGCGAGACGACGAATACGAGCGACCTCAGTTTGGATTAAATCCGTAAGCTCTTTATCTTCATCCGTTTTGCAAACCGTTTCTAAAAGTTGCGCTGCACCGTGAATCCCCGCTAATGGGTTTTTAAGTTCATGGGCCAGCATTTTACCAAGCATCGTCACGGCCTGCCCGATGGCCTATTGCCATTATTATCCTCTGCCTTTGGCGAGAGCATTATAACTGCGGATTGGAGCGCGGGATAGACAATATAGTCGCAAAATATAGCCTTTCCGTTACGCGCTTTAATCTTTAGACCCTGCCCGTGCGAAGAAAGTTTATCCTTTAGAGCGGTATTTAAATGCGCGCCCAGAATTTCAAAACCGCTGTCTATTTCATACAAACAACAACCTATCGCTGTTTTTCGAGAGCATAGCAACCATTCTTCCGCTTTTGTATTCATCCACAAAAGCTTTCCGTGCTCCTCTGATATAATAAAAAAGGGATTAGGCGCGGCCTCTAAATGTTCGTAATAACTCACGCCACTACCTCATTAAAATGAGTGGGGTCTTGATAAAATTGTGTCAGCATATCTAACACATTTTGCGGATTCCCCAGCCTGCATATAGCAGACTTTACGCGGTTTCTTGTTTCAATACTGATATCAACGGGAGCATGTTCAATATATCCTGCAAGGTGTTTCCGTGCAATTTTTCCTGCTCTATCGTCTTTATAAAAACTCAATAAACTTTGATAATGGGCTTTAGCGGTATTCAAAGCTTCTTGTGCTTGAATGGGTGCATGGATTTCGCCGCGTAGCGCCGCATCAACTTGCGCAATCACCCATGGCGCTCCAATAAGCCCGCGCCCAAGCATAACCCCATCCGCATTTGACTGCGCTAACGCTTTTAAGGCATCGTCTGCGTCCAATATATCTCCGTTCACAAATACAGGAATATCAACGGCAGTTTTGACTTTAGCAACCGCCTTCCAGTCCGCTTGCCCTTTATAAAATTGGCATCTTGTGCGCCCGTGTACAACGATCATTTGCACACCTGCATCTTGAGCCCGCTTTGCAAGTTCATCCGCGTTTAAACTATCATCATCCCAGCCAAGGCGCATTTTTAAAGTCACGGGGACTTCAACAGCTTCTATAGTCGCGTCGATTAAAGTTAAGGCAAAATTCAAATCGCGCATTAAGGCAGACCCTGAAAGACTTCCAGTCACGCGCCGCGCTGGACAGCCCATATTGATGTCTATGATTTGTGCACCCGCATCCTGCGCTGTTTTTGCTGCAATAGCCATCCATTTGGCCTCACGCCCCACGAGCTGTATAGCCAGCGGGTCAATTATGCCCGCGCCCGCCATTTTTTGCATTGTATTGTGCTGGCCTTTTTGTAAAAATTCACTCGCCACCATTTCTGACATAACCACTCCTGGACCGAAGTTTTGCGCGCACGCGCGAAACGGCAAATCGGATATACCGGACATAGGAGCAACCAATACATTTGATTTCAATATATGCTTGCCGATTTGTATTTGCTGGCTCATAAGTTTGCTTTATAGGTTAAATGACAAATGCACAATAATTCATCACATCCAAGCAAGAAGATTGCTGTCCTGATTGTCGCTGCTGGGCGTGGAGAACGCGCAGGCACAGGCTTGCCCAAGCAATACCGCACTCTTGGCGCTCAAATGGTTCTGACAAAAACTATCGCTGCGTTTACAGATTATTCTGATATTACCGTAGTTATTCATGAGGGGGATAAAAAACTTTTTGAAAAAGCTATTCAGCCGCTATCAAAAAATATAAAATATGTCGTTGGCGGCGCGAGCCGCACCCGATCCGTTCGGGCAGGTCTTAAATCTCTAAAAGCTATAAATCCCAAATATGTTCTTATCCATGACGGGGCGCGGCCTTTTGTCAGCGTAGTGGTGATAAATGGTGTGGTAAACGCCCTTAAGAATTTTCAAGCCGCCGTACCATCATTGCCTATTGTCGATGCGCTAAAAACCAAAAACGGCAATGCGTATGATCGCGATAGCCTGGTGCGTGTTCAAACGCCGCAAGGGTTTCGCTTTAAAGATATTATTACCACTTTTGAAAACTTGCCAGATAATGCCAACTTTGCCGATGATATCGAAGTGGCCAAACAGGCGGGGTTTTCCATCGGGTTTAGTAAGGGCGATGAAAAAAATATCAAATTGACATATGCGCAGGATTTTATGCACTCTACTCCTATGATAAGCATAACGGGAAATGGCTATGACGTACACCAAATTTGCGGTGGTAAATCTTTGATGCTGTGCGGCGTAAAGATAGATACGGGTTTTACTTTAAAGGGACATAGCGACGCTGATGTTGGCCTGCATGCACTAACCGATGCTCTGCTGGGCGCAATATCCGCTGGCGATATTGGTGATCATTTTCCTGCATCTGATCCAAAATGGAAAGGTGCAAGCTCTGATCAATTCCTCGCCCATGCCAAAAATTTGATCGCAGAGCACGGCGGAATACTTGACCATGTTGATGTCTGCATTATTTGCGAGCAACCAAAAATTAAACCACACCGTGAGAAAATGCGCCAAACCATAGCCAATATTTTAACCCTCCCTATTTCCCGCGTGAGTGTCAAAGCAACCACGAGCGAAGGCCTTGGATTTACAGGGCGCGGCGAAGGAATAGCGGCGCAAGCAAGCGCGAGCGTGCGTGTACCTGATGAGTGCTAACCTGCAAACTCAAATCAGTTGCTTGGCAAGACTGGTCGTAAGAATGGCCATCAGGCACGGCAAAACCATAGCGACAGCGGAGAGCTGTACAGGCGGTTGGATTGGCAAGGCTCTTACCGAAATCCCTGGATCATCCAGCGCCTATATGGGCGGATTTATCACTTATTCAGACGAGGCGAAAACAAATTTACTCGGCATTCCCAAGCCTTTAATCAAAGCCAATGGCGCTGTTAGCACACCCGTTGCGCAGGCAATGGCCCTTGGCGCAATGACGAATATGCTCACAGACATTGCAGTGTCTGTGACAGGTATAGCTGGCCCAGACGGGGGCACGGATGCCAAGCCCGTAGGAACCATGTGTTTTGGCCTTAGCACGCCCGATAGCATTACCGAACACCATGAGTATTTTGAAAACAAAGGCCGGGACTATATCCGCATGCAAAGCGTTGTTTTTGCGCTAGAGCTACTCCTAAAAACTTTAAAGATTTAGATCGAAATCTCATTGCGATGGTCATAGGTTTCATCACCAACCTTTTCAAATATTTGATCTGCTCGGCGCTCAAACGCGTTGATGATACTCTCAGCGGCTTTATCAAATTTAATTTTGATCAAAAATTCGAGCGGGGCAGCTTTCATCTTCACATCGAGCCTAAAATCAATGAGCGTGGAACCGTCACCAAGTTCTAGGAATTTCCAATTATTTTTTAATTGTCGCACAGCACTGCCATGCCCCGCCTTGCCGATGCTTAGAGTTTTTGCAGCCTTATCCACATTAACTTCGGAGCAGAAAAATTCACTGATAAATTTATACTGAACGCCAACATCTGCGATAAATTTTTCTTTATTCTCCCCGATAGATTCTCTGCTAAGAATACGAACTACCGAAATTAGATTTATATATGTCGGGTAATCTTCCACATTGGTCACCAAAGAAAGCATGTCATCTGGCGTGTGCCGAATACGGCGCTTGAAATGGACTTTAGGCATTGCTCGCCTCTCTGGCAGCCCGTAATTTCACAAAATCACCATCCGCATGATAGCTAGAGCGGGTAAGCGGCGTGCTTGAAACCATCAAAAACCCTTTGGCGCGCGCGATCGTTTCATAAGCTTTAAACTCTTCTGGCGTTACAAAACGCTCAATTGCGGCATGTTTACGGGTTGGCTGTAAATATTGCCCAATGGTGAGAAAATCTACGCCCGCTGAGCGCATATCATCCATCACCTGCATGATTTCTTGCCTGCTCTCGCCAAGGCCAACCATAAGACCCGATTTGGTAAACTGGTTAGGATCGCGTTCCTTCACCCGCTCTAAAAGGCGCAAGGAATGGTAATAGCGCGCACCAGGCCGTATTTTCAAATAAAGACGCGGTACGGTTTCAAGATTGTGATTAAACACATCGGCTTTGGCGTCGATAACCGTTTCAAGCGCGCCCTCTTTGCGCAAAAAATCAGGAGTTAAAATTTCTATGGTTGTAACGGGAGATTTTTCTCGTATTGCATTGATAACATTAACAAAATGACCTGAACCGCCGTCTGCTAAATCATCACGATCAACTGAAGTAATCACCACATGTTTCAGACCCATTTCGACTACGGCGTTTGCGATCTCACCAATTTCGTCTTGATTAATAGGCCCTGGAAGCCCCGTTTTGATATTACAAAATGCACAGGCCCGCGTGCAAATATCCCCCAAAATCATAAAGGTAGCATGCGCGCGGTCAAAACACTCCCCGATATTCGGGCATGCCGCTTCCGAACATACAGTCACAAGACCCTTGTCTTTGATGATTTTATTCGTTCTCTTAAAGCCTTGTGAAGTGGGCGCTTTTACCCGAATCCAGCTCGGTTTACGCAAAATTTCAGTATCGGGTTTATGAGCTTTTTCAGGGTGACGCGAAGTCACTTTTGGCCCACGTTTTGGGCGTTTTTTTTTATCAATTAGAACAGTCATATTCTTAATTATGGTTATTAAACCACCCAAAACAAGCCTAAAATTCACGTTTTTTTTGTAATTATTACTTAATCACTCTATGTTAGAAGAACTCTAAAGTTATGATAGATAATGCGGAGATATTATGTTCAAATCTGTCATAATACAAGACGGGCGCGATAACTTCTTTACGCCTTTGCGGTTTATTTTCGCATACATGGTTCTCATTGGGCATGCCTTCGTTGTTATTGGCGGAACAAGTCAGTCTGAACCGCATATTTTTTATCACTTTACCTTGTCTTACATGGCCGTGAATTTCTTTTTTATTGCGTCAGGTTTTTTAGTCACAGGCAGTATGCTCTACCGCAAAGATATTGCCAGTTATACGTCCGCCCGAATTTTGCGAATATATCCAGGGCTTATTGTACATATGTTCATATTAATGTTCTTATTTGGCGCGTGGACAACATCCCTGCCCCTTAAGGAGTATTTCAGCCATTTTGACATGTGGAAACAACCTCTTTTGGTATTGCCGTTCCTAGAAACCCAAATGGCTCTGCCAGGTATTCTGCCAAACAATCACGAGCATATAGCCTCTGCGACCTTGTGGACGCTCCGTTATGAACTGCTCGCTTATATGGGCACATTAGCTGCTTTTAAGCTTGGGCTACTCAAGCACCGCTGGATGCTGCTTGCGCAATTTTCCATTTTTGCGATTGCTCTAACGCTCACTAAATACCTTGGCATGTTTGATGGTTTTCCAGCCACGATTCAAAGCCTTTTGCGTTTTGGAGTGGCTTATGGCCTTGGCGCCGCTATTTACGGCTATAGGGATAAGATAAAATTTTATTGGCCTGTTATCCCAGTGCTTGGGGGCATCGCAGTTCTTTGGCACAATTCGCCATTTTTTGAAATATTTTTCAATATTTTTCTTGCCTATATTTTGTTTACATTTGCCTATATTAAAATTCCAAAACTGAATTTTCTTAAAAAAATGAACGATGTATCCTATGGTCTTTACGTCTATCATTGGGCGACTTTACAAGGCGTTTTTATGGTCTGGCCACAATTAAATATTTGGCAGTTAATTGCCCTATCATCACCAATAGCAATACTTTTAGCGGCCTTGTCTTGGCACTTTATCGAAAAACCAGCCCTCGCCTTTAAAGATAAATTAGCAGTTAAGTTAAAACAAAAAGAAGCACCAAAGTCATTAAATGTGTAGCACTTTATCATACGCGGACAACACGGCCTCATGCATCATCTCGGACAAAGTTGGGTGCGGGAATACGGTTTCCATAAGTTCTTTTTCTGTGGTTTCCATACCCATAGCAACCGTATAGCCATGTATAAGCTCGGTGACTTCAGCGCCAATCATATGCGCGCCTAACAATTCGCCCGTTTTTTTGTCAAAGATAGTTTTAACGAGACCTTCAGGTTCCCCAAGCGCTATGGCTTTTCCATTGCCCATAAATGGAAACCGCCCGACCCGAATATCAAAGCCAGCCTCTTTAGCTTTAGCTTCACTCAGGCCAACACTGGCAATTTGAGGTTGGCAATACGTACAGCCTGGTATACGGCCCGCATCAAGTGGATGCGGACTTTGCCCCGCTATTTTTTCGATGCAAATAATGCCCTCATGGGATGCTTTGTGGGCTAGCCAAGGCGGCGTTGTCACATCGCCAATCGCATACAACCCTGGCACATTGGTGCGCGAGAATTGATCAATCACCACATGAGTGCGATCAATATCAACTCCAAGTGCCTCAAGTCCCATATCTTCAACATTGCCAACAATGCCAATGGCAAGAATGATGCGGTCAAAATCTTGTAGCTTCCCAGAAATATCAACGCTGATCGCCTGAGCACCAGGTTTGACTGATATAACCTGCGTATTTGTTAGAATTTTCATCCCCTTCTTCTTAAACGCTTTCTCTGCCAATTCCGAAATTTCCGCGTCTTCGGCTGGCAAAATACGGTCGACCGTTTCTACAACGGTAACATCTGCGCCAAAATCATTGTAAAACGACGCAAATTCCATCCCAATCGCACCTGACCCAATGACCAACAATTTTTTAGGCATCGTCTCTGGCACCATAGCTTCTTTGGCAGTCCAAATAAATTTACCATCTGGCGCAAGGCCTGCTTGCGGTATTATTCGCGCTCGCGCCCCGCTTGCTAAAATTACGTGTTTGGCCATATAGGTTTTACCAGCCACAATAACTTTGGGCGCAGCAGTACCTTTCTCCAGTTTAGCAAAACCATCAATAACTGTGATCTTGTTTTTCTTCATCAAAAATTTCACCCCGCCCGAAAGTTGGCTGGCAATTCCGCGTGATCGTTTAACAATCGCGTCCAGATCAAATCCAGGGTTTGCACTGAGGCCATAATCAGATGCGTTTAGCATAGTGTGGTAAATTTCGGCAGAGCGCAATAGTGCTTTGGTGGGAATACAGCCCCAATTTAGACATACTCCGCCCAAGGATTCTTTCTCAACAATCGCAGTTTTAAAACCAAGTTGCGCAGACCGTATGGCCGTGACATAACCGCCTGGACCAGAGCCAATAATAATAACGTCGAAATTTGTGGGCATAAAAGACTCGCTGATAATGAGCCTTTAACATAACCTATTTTTAAAAAGCCTTAAATAAAAAACTGCCTACAATTTTGCATATTATTACCGAATTATTGCATGCTTTTTGGTAAGCGCTGGGGAATAATCATCGCTTCAATGACTTGCAGACGCATAACGTCGCGCAGGGCGTCTATTTCTACGGCATCGATAAATTCAAACGCCTCTTCTGCCCGGCCTTGCTTGGCCAGAGTTATTGCAATTTGCGAGCGGGCCGTATCGCGCAATTCAACTTGATTAATTTTTCTCATGGCCGTCTCGGCTACATTGATACGGTTATGGCGCACAGCATAATTGACCACATTCAAATAGGCCTGATCTTTTAGTTCAACCGCTTTAATATTTTCCGTTTGGTTTAGAACTAGCAAAATAACATCTTCGGGGTTGTATTTTTTTGGCTCAATTGCTTCAATAGCTGGTTCATCTTGAATATGTTCAATATGTTCTGGCATTGGTTGGGGTTCTGCCTTTGGCTGTAATTCTTGAGTGCGAGCTTGCGTGTTTGGGGTGACAGTTTCTGGTACATTCGCGCGCGGGGCAATCATAACTTCACCCTTTTGCACTTTTGCATGTTCAAGTTTAGATGGCCCATTGGCCTCCAATAAATCAGAGCCATAATAAACAGCGCCACCAGCAAATACCATGGTCAGCAAAGCAAATATTCCAGTTTTAAGTATCATATACTTTTCCATCATTGGATCCATAATTGGCCATAACTTTGCCTAACCATAGAATTAAGGCATAAATTGGGCAAGCTAGAACAGCGCAGAGGCATAAAAACAGCTAAATTTTCGCCTTTAGAGAGAATTACCACAGTATAAAATATAGTATAATGAAGATATTTTCTCCAATAACAGGCGCGCCTTACGCACAAAGCCAATAGGCTGTCAAGTCGGACGCCGCATTCACCGAAGAATATAAACCATCTTAATTAAAGCCCCCCCCTTCTACAACAACATAGTGACAGGCGCTTCAATAAGGCGCTTGAACACTTGCAGCCATTTTGCGCCTATTGCCCCATCGACAACCCGGTGATCACATGTCAGCGTTACCGTCATCATCGTGGCGATAGTAAGCTCTCCGTCACGAACAACAGGGCGCGGCGCGCCTGCGCCAACAGATAATATCATGCCTTGGGGTTGGTTTAGGATCGATTGGAAACTATCAATGCCCATCATGCCAAGATTAGAGATGGAAAACGTGCCGCCTTGAAACTCCTCAGGCTTTAATTTGCGCTCGCGGGCGCGGCTGGCGAGGTCTTTCATTTCTATGGAAATGATGGAGAGGCCTTTGTTTTCGCTCTCGCGAATAATTGGCGTAATCAAACCCCCATCTATGGCGACAGCAACGGCTACATCTGCATGGTGGTGAAAAGCAATCCCGTCTGGCGTAAAGCTAGCATTAGCTTCTGGTACTTGTTTTAACGCAAGGGCGCACGCACGGATCAGCATATCATTGACTGATATTTTCACGCCTTCTAGAGTTTGCGCATTCAGCTCTTTGCGCATAGTCAGCAGTGCATCGATTTCCAAATCAACATTAAGCGGAAAAGCCGGAACATCGCGCGCGCTCTCAGTCAGGCGCTTGGCGATAACACGGCGCATCCCGTTAAGCGGTTCCAAATCATATGTCCCCGCAGGAATACCAAGCTTGTCGAGATACTCAGCCCCGCCGCCGCGCAGCATACCGATTTCGGAGGTGAGCGCAACAGGCGCGGGTGCTTGCATTGGCATGGTCTGAATTTTGGGGGACACTTTAGCCCTTTCAATATCAACCTTAACAATCCGCCCATTTGGCCCAGAGCCCGTAATTGCGGATAAATCCAATCCCTTTTCTTTCGCCAAACGTTTCGCCAGTGGTGAGGCTTTAATACGTTGACCTTTACGTTGGCTTTGGATTTCCATTTGTAGTTCTGCTTCCCCCTCCGAGCCGCCGCCTACCGGTACCCTCTCACCTCCACCAGCAACATAAGTATCAAGCGCAGATTTATCCTCACCATCCTCAAGCAAAATTGCAATCGGCGCGTTGACTTTCACGCCCTCACTGCCTTCGCTGACCAAGATCTTGCCAAGAGTGCCCTCCTCGACCGCCTCGATTTCCATAGTGGCTTTGTCCGTTTCAATCTCGGCCAAAACATCACCAGAATTCACATTATCACCTTCTTTAACAAGCCACTTGGTAAGTGTCCCCTCCTCCATAGTCGGGCTAAGCGCAGGCATTAAGATTTCAATGGGCATGATTTAATCCTTGTAACAAACTGATTTAACCGCCATCATAACATCTTGCACGTTCGGCAAACTCAACGCTTCGAGGTTCCCCGCATAGGGGAGCGGCACGTCCTTTTGGAACACTCTTGCTGGCGGAGCGTCCAGGTAATCAAAAGATTGTTCCATGACGCGGGCGGCAATTTCAGAACCTATGCCCGATTGCCCCCAGCCTTCTTCGGCGCAAACAATGCGATTTGTTTTCTTCACGCTATTGATGATGGTTTCCGTGTCGAGCGGGCGGATAGTTCGTAAATCAATGACTTCAGCAGAAATACCCTCGCCTGCTAATATATCGGCGGCTTCAAGTGCGCGGCCCACCATGCGTGAATGGGCGGTGATGGTCACGTCTGTTCCTTTGCGGCGCACTAATGCTTTGCCGATGGGAACGAGATAATCGTCCATATCTGGCACGGCCATCATTTCGCCATACATCATTTCATGCTCAAGGAAAATCACTGGGTTTGGGTCGCGAATGGCCGATTTCAAAAGACCCTTAGCGTCCGCCGCATCGTATGGCGCGACAACTTTCAGACCTGGCACATTGGCGTACCAACTAGAATAATCATGACTATGCTGGGCGCCCACGCGACTAGCCGCACCGTTGGGGCCGCGAAACACAATAGGGCAGCGCATTTGCCCGCCTGACATATACAGGGTTTTGGCCGTAGAATTGATAATATGATCAATGGCTTGCATAGCAAAGTTCCAAGTCATAAATTCGACGACAGGTCGTAATCCGCCCATAGCAGCCCCTACGCCAATGCCCGCAAATCCATGCTCCGTTATCGGAGTATCAATAACGCGCTTATCCCCAAATTCCTCTAATAATCCGCGCGTGACTTTATAAGCTCCCTGATACTGCGCCACCTCTTCGCCCATGATAAATACATTTTCATCGCGGCGCATTTCCTCAGCCATAGCATCGCGCAAAGCATCGCGAATACTAATCTCAACCATGACTGTACCTACAGGTATATCCATTTGCACGGGCGTAGAAACAACAGGAGTTTTCGCCACACTAACTTGCTTATCTTGTTCTTCAGTTTGTTGAATAATTTCAACAGGCGCAAGCGTATTGGAAGCAGCCAAAACATCTAGCCCCTCCCCGTCTTCCAAAAGTTGCAATATCACCGTACCCACGGGTACATTTTGCGCTCCAGCCGCTATCAAAATTTTTCCGACAACCCCCTCGTCCACAGCTTCCACTTCCATCGTCGCTTTGTCAGTTTCAATCTCTGCCAATATATCACCAGAGGATACATTGTCGCCTTCTTTGACCATCCATGTGGTCAGCGTGCCTTCTTCCATCGTCGGCGAGAGCGCCGGCATTTGCACATCAATAGCCATTATGCACACTCCTTCTCTGGTTGTTTCCAGATTAACGGTTTCCCATCTGGAGTATAACAATCTTTAATCGAAAACGCTTTAGGCGTAGAGCCGTTCGCATTTAGATATTTTAGCTTTTCTTTTTTGGCCTGAGCAAGCGCTGGCACATGGCCTACTTTCACCCACCACATCACCATATTGAGCATTGCTTACACCTCCAACAACACATCAGTATAAAGCTCTGATGCAGCAGGTTCTGGCGAGGCTTTAGCGTATTCTACCGCCCCATTGACAACTGCCTTGACCTCTTTGTCTATCGCTTTCAAAGCCTCATGGTCAGCCCATTTTTCGTCAATAAGCCAGTTTTTGACCATATCGATCGGATCGTGATCGTGGCGCACTTCGTTGACTTCCTCACGCGTGCGATATTTGGCAGGGTCGGACATAGAATGACCACGGTAACGATACGTCATCATTTCCAAAATCATCGGTCCCTTTCCTGAACGCGCGTGTTTGGCCGCTTTTTTGGTCGCTTCGCGCACAGCTAAAACGTCCATGCCGTCAACCTGAATACCTTCGACGCCAAAACTAATGCCGCGTTTGTAAAGCTCTGGCTGGGCGGAGGAGCGTTTGATGCTTGTGCCCATAGCGTATTGATTGTTTTCAATCACAAACAAAGTCGGAAGATTCCAAAGCTCTGCCATGTTCAAAGTCTCATAGACCTGTCCTTGATTGGCTGCACCATCGCCAAAAAACACGACGCTTATCTGGCCGTTGTTCTTGTATTTATTAGCAAAACCAAGCCCTGCCCCGATGGGAACCTGCGCGCCGACAATGCCGTGCCCGCCATAAAAGTTTTTCTCGGCGCTAAACATATGCATAGAGCCGCCTTTGCCGCGCGAATAGCCACCACTGCGACCTGTAAGCTCTGCCATAACGCCGCGCGCTTCCATACCGCACGCGAGCATATGGCCATGATCGCGGTATGATGTGATCATTTGATCCCCATCAATTAAGGCGTCCTGAACACCAACAACAACAGCTTCTTGGCCGATATACAGATGACAGAAACCTGCGATAAGCCCCATGCCATAGAGTTGCCCTGCTTTTTCTTCAAACCGCCGAATCAGAAGCATTTTCTGGTAGAGTGCAAGTAAATCTTTTTTTGTCGTTTTTAACTTTTTAGGCTTTACCATAGATACTTTCATATTTCGTATGCGAAACATCATTTTTTGCGTGTTTAACAATATTGCAATATTAGACTATAAATTATGGGTCTTCGTCAAGCCAAATAACGATCTCGTTCGGACGCGAAATATTTAATGTTTTTCGCGCTTCTTCATCAAGTCTATCCAAATCAAGGTGTTCTGATCGAAGTTGGTTAACATGCGATTGCAAAGCAATTTGTGAGGTTTCAAGCACCTTAATTTCACTTTCCAAATCATCAATCCTATCCGCGTAATCAGCCCAACTTAAAATACCCTGATCACCACTAAAAGCGTGAAAACCGAGATAAAGGTAAAACACACCTAATACGGTCAACGACCAAGAGAATCGAATCTTTTTAAAAACGCGTAACATCCAAGTATAATAACCCAATTATGGTTAGCGAGAGTTTAAAATATAAACCTGAACAATAGCGCCTGAAAAAACTTTTGAGCCTTCTTGCATTTAAGGCAAAACAGACCGCCCAGCATAAATGGCTTGCGAGCCAAGTTCTTCTTCGATGCGAAGAAGTTGATTGTATTTTGCAAGCCTATCAGAACGAGCTAATGAACCCGTTTTAATCTGGCCACAATTAGTCGCAACCGCAAGATCGGCAATGGTATAATCCGCAGTTTCGCCGCTTCTGTGCGATATAACAGCCGTAAAGCCAGCATGGTGCGCGAGAGAAACAGCATTTAAAGTTTCGGTTAACGTCCCGATTTGATTTACTTTTATCAAAATAGAATTTGCGCTGCCCTCTTCAATTCCGCGTGCCAAGCGCTCTGGGTTGGTTACGAACAAATCATCCCCAACCAGTTGGCATTTGTGCCCTATTTTATCGGTTAGGGTTTTCCAGCCCTCCCAATCATCTTCGTCCATACCGTCTTCGATAGACACAATTGGAAAATTATCAGCTAGATCCGCGAGGTAGTCCACAAACTCGGCCGATGAGAGAACTTTGCCCTCCCCGTCCAAATGATATTTTCCGTCTTTGTAAAATTCACTCGACGCTACATCAAGGGCAAGGAAAATATTTTCGCCCGCTGTGTACCCTGCCGCCTCGATCGCGCTCATGATATACTCAAGCGCAACCGTGCTGGATGCGAGCGCAGGCGCAAAACCACCTTCATCACCCACATTGGTATTGTGCCCATCAGCTTTTAGTTTGGCTTTAAGTGCATGGAAAACTTCCGCGCCCATTTGCAATGCTTTGGAAAAATTATCTGCGCCTACGGGCATAATCATAAATTCTTGAATATCGATTGGATTATCTGCGTGCACCCCGCCATTAATGATATTCATCATCGGCACGGGTAAAGTCACAGCATTGACGCCGCCTACATAGCGGTAAAGCGGCGTGCCTTGCGCCTCAGCCGCTGCTTTAGCAAGAGCAAGCGAGACGCCAAGAATAGCATTTGCGCCCAATTTTGCTTTGTTTGGCGTTGCATCCAGTTCGATTAGAATCTGGTCAATACCAGATTGATTGGTAGCATCCAAACCCAAAAGCGCATCTGCGATAGTGGTGTTGACATTCATAACCGCCTTAAGGACACCTTTGCCGCCATAGCGGTTTTTGTCGTCGTCCCGAAGCTCAACCGCTTCATAAGCGCCCGTCGATGCGCCAGAAGGTACAGCAGCCCGGCCAAAGGCCCCGCCCGCGAGCAGGACATCGACTTCAAGCGTTGGATTTCCCCGGCTATCGAGAATTTCACGGGCGAAAATATCATCAATCTCGGTCACGAAATCCTCCTGCAGGATTAGTTTATTTAGCTAGTCTTCTTGTGGTGTCAAAATTTGACGGCCACGATACATACCAGTTTTAAGATCAATATGATGCTGGCGGCGAAGCTCGCCGCTATCCTTATCTTCAATATAATTTGTGCCTTTTAGGCGATCGTGCGCGCGGCGCATACCACGGCGCGAATTGGAAATTTTACTCTTTGGGACAGCCATCAAAGCCTCCATTTAAAACCATTAAGAGCGGTATCATCCGAGAGTATGAACATACCGCCAATTATTGGCGCGTCTTTAGCCTAATTTTCAGCGACCTGCAAGCCCTGTTTCGCACAGTTTTAGTCACTATTTTTATCTGGCTTTCTTCGACCCTTTTTAAGAGTGCTTTTACGCGCCTTAGCATCTAGACGGCGACGCACTGCGCCTTTTGACGGTTTTGTTGGTTTGCGTTTCTTTCTAACCTTAAAAGCCGCTCGTAATATTTCGCGCAGGCGCTCCAAAGCTTCAATGCGGTTGCGCGCTTGTGTGCGGTGATTTTGCGCTTTAATCACAATCACCCCACTTTCGGTGAGTCGTCTATCATGCCACCGCAAAATACGCGCTTTGTGCATGTCGCTTAGGCTCGATTTTTTCACATCAAAGCGCAAATGAATGGCGCTTGAGACTTTATTGACATTTTGCCCGCCTGGCCCGCTAGCGCGGATAGCCGAAAATTCAAGGTCAGACAACGGAAAAGACACATGCTCATTTATGACAAAATCTTGTTTGGACATGCCTAAGCATTTCATTTTTAGCTTTACTGGTCAATATGGCGCTGCAAAAGTGGAGTTTTTGTGTTTCCCTTTTGTGCTTCCCTGAGGCGTAGACCTATAAACCAGATGGATTTGACTCTTGTTAGGTTTTGAATACAAAAAGCCGCAACCTTTACCTGGCCATATTGACGAGCAGAAACAGGTTGAATTTATCGCGAATTATGAGTGGCTACTGAACGGCTTAACCCCCAGGCGAAACGGTGTACTTTTGTGATGCTGTGCACCCTGAACACCAGTCAAGGCCCGCTCATGGCTGGATGCGTAAAAGGGCGAACACGGCCATCAAACGCAGCACAGAACGCAGCTCGACAATGTACCTTATCATCGCTCGCGCAAGGTCAAAAAGTGACTGGAGCGCAAAGATTGCGGGATAAACCCTATCTGGCTGCCAACATATTTGCCCCACCTCAACGCTATTGAGCACCTATGGGGCGTTATGCACAAGCATGTCACACATAATAAATTCTACCCGACATTTACAAAATTCGGCCACGCTATCTTTACTTTCCTACGCAAAACCATAAGGCAATTTTCTCGCGGAACTTTCTCGCAGAACTTTAAAGGGCACGGCGGGCACGGCGCAAGCTACGCGCTGTGCGGCGGTTTAGAAAACCGATATTAGCAGACCGTTTTGCAACAGGCATTATAGAAATATTTGTTTTTGTGCTGATAACGTCAGCTGGATTGAAATGTTTAGCCATTACGCTCTCCTTCATACGCCCGCTTCCATTAAGCGCGCTTAAATTCAATAAGGTCTATATATGAGGGTTGTTCTTCAAAGAGAATGCACAGCTAATCATTTCAGTTATGCAATTTTGCATACATAACGCTAACAATTGTGTAAGAAATGAGACACAAAAAAGCATCAAAAAAATATTTACGTCTAAGTAACGTCTTAACCCTTATTATCATGAACAGATTCTATTGCAGGAAATTCATATGAACAATAACAGTAAAACTGCTTTACTCCTGAGCAATTATGCGCAGAGAATGGAACGCTATTTTTATGCGTTTGAAAAACATAACATCTGTCTACTTCATTCCCATTTTGATAAATATGATGAAAAAACACTCCCCGTTGAGCCCCCAAATATTATTGTCGTCGACCTTACAGAGACGAAAGCATATACTGTGGAGCATGAAAACATAGTAAAACTTATCAGGGCGCAATACCCTATGCATACAATTCCAGTTCTGGCACTCTTGAAATCCGTTATTGACGAAATGAGTGAGCAATTTGACTCAATCCTGCTTCAGCCAATCCACGCAGACCAAATTGCTATGCGTGCAAATAGCCTTATTCGACTCTCTCAAATGCAAAGAGAAATTACCTTACGACTGCATACACTTAGCCAGAATTTTAACGAGGTTCCTCCATTGCCACAACTGGGTGACAAGCACCGATTTTCTATTCTTTTCATCGGCAAGGCTACGCCCAAATTTATGGTTATTATCAATGCTCTTCAAGATAAGAATGTCAGTGTTGTTGCCGCTTTCACTTCTTTTACTGCCTTTGATTATCTCTATGAGAAAAATTTCGACGCAGTTGTTATGAACGGTCTTGGCACAATCGAACTCGCATATTCAATCACAGAAACAATGCGCAAAAACGCCAAACTTTATCATGTCCCAGCACTTTTACTCGTGGATAAGAAAACATTTGATGATTGCGACACTGTTTACAAAGTTGGCATGAACGATATTATTGATACATCCGTAAGCCTAGATGAAATCAGCGCCCGTATATTAGAGCAGGCAAATTTTCACCGTACGCATAAACACCTGAAACACAGATTTCAAACCTTAGGTAGCGTGACCGTTATTGACCAGGAAACGGGCCTGTTTAATCAACATTTTTTCAATGCCCATATGCGCCGAGTTTCTGATGTTTATAGTAAATTGGGAAAACCAGTCACACTCGCCCTTATACGTTTCACTTCTAAAACGCCTCAAGACAAACTTACTGAAAGTGCATTTAAGCAAATCGGTTCCATGATCCGAAACCTTGTTCGTATGGAAGACACCCCAGCGCGGCTTGATGCCAATATATTCGCGATCGCTTTTATGGGGCACACGGTAGCGCAATTGAAGCCTGTTCATGAGCGTCTGTCATCGATTTTAAAATGTGCGATTATTGCTCATCCTGAAACAGGCGCGCCTATGCAAATGAATATGGAAATTACCTTTAATGCTTTAACGGAGCAAATACAGCGCTCAAACGTCGCTTAGTGTTTGCTTTCACGCACGAGTGTTTTAAGCGTTTGCTGTACTGTGCTTAGTCTTTGCACTGGATCTTGCAAATACCCGCCAACAAACACTGTTTGATCAGGCCGCAAACGCCAATTTGGGTGACTAGCGATAGCGCCAAGAATTTTCTCTGGATCTTTTATATCGTCATGGCGAAATGTGTAAACTGCGCCTTTTGGCCCCGCATCAATTTTGGCAATAAAAGCCTGCTTAGCCAGGCGTTTAATAGAAAGGACTTGCAGTAAATTTTCGACTTCTCTGGGCAAAGCACCAAAGCGATCGATCATTTCTGAGGCGAAACCATCTTCGGCTTCAGTCGAGGAAATTTCCGACATACGGCGGTATAAAGATAACCGCACATTGAGATCTTTCACATAGTTTTCAGGAATGAGAACTGGCACGCCCACATTGACTTGCGGCGACCAGGACCAGCTAATAATTTCCTCGTCTTGGCGCAATTCCGCAACCGCTTCTTCAAGCATATGTTGATAAAGTTCAACGCCTAGGTCTTTGATATGGCCAGATTGTTCTTCGCCAAGTGGATTACCACCCCCGCGCATATCCAAATCGTGGGACGCCAGCGAAAACCCCGCGCCTAGCGTGTCAAGGGATTGCAATATCTTCATGCGTTTCAGCGCGCCCTTAGTCATTATATGCTCATCAGGTGTGGTCAAATAGGCATAGGCTCGGATTTTTGAGCGCCCAACGCGCCCGCGCATTTGATAGAGCTGCGCAAGGCCGAATTTATCAGCGCGGTAAATCACCATCGTATTTGCTGACGGAATATCTATACCGCTCTCAATTATAGAAGTAGCGAGTAGAATGTCATATTTGCGGTCATAAAAAGCCGACATGACATCTTCCAAATCAGACGGTGCCATCTGGCCATTGGCGATAACATAACTTACCTCTGGAACGGATTTTCGTAAAAACTCCTCGCAGCGCTTAATATCAGAAATGCGCGGCACAACGAAAAAACTTTGCCCGCCCCGATACCGTTCCCGTAAAAATGCCTCCCGCATTATCACGGGGTCATAAGGTGTGATATAAGTACGAACAGCCAGCCTATCCACGGGCGGCGTTGCAATTAAAGAAAGGTCACGAATGCCCGTTAAAGACATTTGCAAAGTACGCGGTATCGGCGTAGCCGTTAAAATC
This sequence comes from Robiginitomaculum sp., assembly GCA_965224735.1. GTDB lineage: Bacteria > Pseudomonadota > Alphaproteobacteria > Caulobacterales > Maricaulaceae > Robiginitomaculum_A. Next base: position 1,626,150 of record OZ245059.1, read on the forward strand.
AGCACATGAATATTGGCTTTTAGGGATTTTAACTTTTCCTTATGCCCTACCCCAAACCTTTGTTCTTCATCAATAATCAATAGCCCTAGATTTGCAAAAGAAATAGTCTTTGCTAGCAATGCATGGGTGCCAATAACAATATCGCATTGCCCGTTTGCAAGCGCACCTTTGGTCAAAGCCGCGTTCTTACCAGATACCAGTCTTGAAAGCTGCCCGATTTTTATTGGTAGTCCTTTGAACCGCTCCCTAAAGGTAGAAAAATGCTGACGACTTAGGATCGTAGTGGGCGCAACAATGGCAACTTGTTTGCCACTCATCGCCATTAAAAAGGCTGCACGCAAAGCCACCTCAGTTTTGCCAAAGCCTACATCGCCGCAAATAAGTCTGTCCATTGGCCGCCCTGATGCCAGATCGTTTTCCACATCATCAATGGCACTCATTTGATCTTCGGTTTCCACATATGGAAAACGTGCGCAAAATTCACTGTAGGAAGCATTACTCGTTTCAACTGGTTCGCAGGTTTTAAGAGCCCGCGCTGCAGCAACTTTTATCAAAGCCCCTGCCATGTCTCTTAGGCGCTGTTTGGCCTTCGCTTTGCGTGATTGCCATGCCACGCCGCCAAGACGGTCAAGCACAATACTCTCCCCGCCCTCTCCGTAACGCGAGAGAAGTTCAATGTTTTCCACGGGTAAATAAAGCGTACTCTTCTTTGCATACTCAATTTCAAGACAATCATGAGCAGCCCCGCCAACGTCAAGAGGTTTCAACCCTTTATAACGCCCCAAACCATGATCTATGTGAATAACCAAATCATTTTCAGACAAAGCGGAGACTTCAGCAATGAAATTTTTTCCCCTGCGGCGTCGCCCCTTACGAACAAGGCGGTCTCCCAAAATATCCTGCTCGCTTAAAATACTAAGCTCGCCAAAATCAAACCCGTTTTCAATGGGAAGGATTATGCGTTTTATTTCTCCCGCGTTTTGCGCACTTACGTCTCTGCCGCTCTCAAACGAGCCAATAATTAAATCATGGTCTGCAAAAACGCCCCCCATGCGCTCGCTTGATCCTTTTGTCCACGATGCCAGCAAAACTTTGCGTTTTTGTGACACTAAATCTCTAAGGTGAGTGGCAGCATGCTCATAAACATTACTGCCTTCAGTTTGACGTTCTTTAGAAAAATTATAAGCAGGCTTACCGCCCAAATTCATAGTTTTATCACGATTAGTAAGGGTAAAGGGAGAATGATCACGGCGCTGCAAACCAGCAATCATTTGTTCAAATTGATGGTCAGGAATATAGAGACATTCTGGCTGTATAGCACGGTATACAGTATCCGCAGCATCAAACGTTTCACGGGCTTCATAATAATCCGTGATGAGTTTTTCACGTTCTTGCCGAGCCTGCGTGCACAAACTATCAAAAGCCCAAAGCGTATTTGCAGGCGTATAATCAAATATGGTTTCCATGTGAGGATACAAAAGCGGCAGCCAATGCTCAATCCCCTGGTAACGAATACCCTGGCTAATAGCCGAATACACAGGGTCATCACTAAGGCCGCCGCCAAATGTATTTATATAGGTTTTGCGAAAACGCGAAATTGTTGCATCATTTATGAAAACTTCGCTGACTGGCGCGAGGTAAATTTCCTCATGAGTTTTACTGGAACGCTGTGTATCTATATCAAAGGAGCGCAGGCTTTCAAGTTCATCACCAAAAAAATCGAGACGAATTGGATTATCAAACCCTGCTGGAAACACATCAATAAGGCCGCCGCGTACAGCATAATCTCCAGATTCTATAACCGTAGAAGCACGTGTATACCCGTTCATGGTAAAATAGCGATCAAGGTATTCTCGCCTTACTTGCTCTCCTCGTTGCAACAAAAGCCCCGCGCCCTGCAAAATACTTTGAGGCGGGACTTTTTGCGTTATGGCATTAATCGTCGCCACTAAAATCAGTGGTTTTTCGCCGTTATAATTGCAAAGACGGTTAAGCGCGCCAGCACGCCTTGCAGCAATCGTTCGGCTCGGAGAAATTCTATCATAGGGCAAACAATCCCAAGACGGGAGCTCTACTAAATCTATATCAGGAGAAAAAAACAAAATGGCATTTTTAAAAGCAGAAGCACGGCTATCATCTCGTGCAACAAACACATTTAAGCCAGCGTGAATTTTTGCAGCGCGCGCGAACACATAAGCATCCGCTCCTTCGGGCAATTCGCCAACTTGCCAAGTCCCCTTGGCATCTGCATATGTTCGAATACCGATCACTAAATTTTGGGTTTATAATTTTTCAACTTGGCAAAAAATGCTGTATTGTGGCGCGTGGGAACATTTTGAGCACCGCTAATCCAATCATAAATATCATGGTCTTTTTCATCCATAAGCGTTTCAAATTGCCCCAGTTCGTCCTTGGTCAATTCACAGGCATGAGCTTTTGCAAAACCACCCAATATCAGGTCAGCTTCTTTGAAACCACGGTAGTGGGAGCGGTGTATAATGCGTTTTATCCTGTTTTTTTGCACAAGAATCTCCAATATGGCTTTTATTGGCGCTCTATAGACCATCACGCTCTTGAAGTCTTTAACTTCTACGTACAAAATGTGCCTATGAGACCCGATATTTTATTTCCACTCTTTTCGGACATTATCAAAGTTGATGGTGTTGGGCCGCGCACTGCTGAAATGCTTGAAAAATCTGTTGGCCGACGGGTGCGTGATCTTGTCCTTACCCCGCCCACAGGTCTTATTGAACGCACGCGGCTTCCTAGTATCACAAGCGCATCTAACGATACTATCGCGACTTTAAAAATTGTGGTTGGCACGCACCGTCCTAGCCGTACCCGCAAGCAGCCTTATAAAATTCCGTGTACGGACGAGAGCGGTGATTTAACAGTGGCCTTCTTTCATGCACGGGCGGATTATTTACGCAAAATACTGCCCGAAGGGGCAGAGCGCATAATTTCTGGAAAAATAGAGCGCTATCACGGGCATACCCAAATGCCCCATCCAGACTATGTGGTTCCTATTTCGGATGAAAGGAGAATTCCAGAATTTGAAACCACATATCCACTCACGGCAGGGTTATCGCAAAAAATGATGCGCAAAGCAATTGAGGGGGCATTCCTGCAAACTCCTATTTTGCCTGAATGGCAAAGCGCATCAATGATCAAGTCCAATGACTGGCCAAGCTGGCACGATGCCCTCAAAGCCATGCATTACCCGCAAAGCAAAATCGACGCAGGCGCGGATACGCAAAGCCGTAAAAGGCTGGCTTATGATGAATTGCTTGCCAAGCAACTCGCCCTTGCTTTGGCGCGCGAAAATACGCGCAAACAAAGCGGACGCAGTTTTATTGCTAAAGGCGAGTATGTAAAAGAAGTTTTACAAGCAGCGCCCTTCACACCAACAAATGCTCAAACCCGCACCTATAGTGAAATAGCTACAGACCTTTCTAGCACAAACCGCATGGCTCGCCTGCTTCAAGGTGATGTGGGTGCAGGTAAAACATTTGTCGCCGCCCTCGCCAGTGCTCATGTCTGCGAAACGGGCGCGCAAGTGGCCATTATGGCGCCAACGGAAATCCTTGCTCGCCAACACCAGAAAAGCCTTAGCACATTTTTAGGTCCTGCTAACCTTACAGTAGAGGCTTTAACCGGCCGTGATAAAGGACCGCAACGCAAAGCCATATTGCGGGGCCTTGCAGAAGGACATATTGACGTTATTTGCGGTACCCATGCGCTCTTTCAAGAAAGCGTAGACTTCCATGATCTGGGCCTTGCTATTATCGACGAGCAACACCGCTTTGGCGTTCGTGACCGCCTTGCCCTAAGCCGTAAGGGCTCGCGTCCTGATTTGCTGGTTATGACGGCAACGCCTATTCCGCGTACATTGGCGCTTACCTCTTATGGGGATTTAGATATTTCCATATTAGATGAAAAACCCAAAGGCCGAAAACCTATTGAGACTAGAATTGTACCCATAGAAAAAATGCAAACCGTTATAAATGGTCTTCAGCGCGTTTTGGATAAAGGCGAGCAGGTTTATTGGGTATGTCCGCTTGTTGAGGATTCCGAACTGGTTGATTTATCCTCTGCTGAGAAACGGTTTCGCCATTTAAACTCAATATTTGGCGACCGGGTCGGGCTCTTACATGGGAAAATGAAAGCACAAGAAAAGGAGGCTATTTCCGAGAATTTCAAGCGCGGCGGCATCGATATCCTTGTCGCGACCACCGTGATCGAAGTCGGCGTAGATGCCCCTGGAGCTACCATTATGGTGATCGAACATGCGGAACGTTTTGGCCTTGCTCAGCTTCATCAACTCCGTGGCCGCGTTGGCCGTAGCCATAAACAATCGGCCTGCATTCTTTTATACAAAGGCCCGCTCGGTGTTAACAGCAAGGCACGCCTAAGCGTTTTGAGGGAAACAGAAGATGGCTTTCTCATTGCCGAAGAAGATTGGAAACTTCGCGGCAGCGGTGATTTATTGGGCGCGCGTCAATCAGGACTACCAAATTATAAACTGGCAGATTTGGACAAACACAAGAACCTTTTGGAGATGGCCGTCAAAGATGCACGCCTATTTGTAGACACCGATGCAAAATTAGAAACCCCTCGCGGCGCAGCGGTGCGCATTTTGCTATATTTGTTTGAACAAGATGTAGGCATTGCTATGATGAAAACGGCCTAGCACGTAGACCTATAAACCATGCCAAGTCCAGTATTCAACCGTCAATTATAAGTGTGCATTTTTGTCCACATGTTTTGCGGGAAATTTCTATACCGTGTAACCCTGTAACATCGTTTTCCACGATCTTAAAAATATAAGCGCATAAATTTTCCAAGCTTGACGATGTGAGTCCTTCAATATCATTTAAGTATGAATGATCAAGCTTATCTCGAATTTTCTCAATTATTGGATCTAAAGAGCCAAAATCTTTTAGCCAACCATCAACCTTAGAAAAACGCCCTTTAATAAGTAGCGCCACCGTAAATGAATGTCCATGCAAATGCTTGTAGCCTGGATTTGTACCGTCTTTAAAATGTAAGCTATGAGCTGCTTCAAACGTAAATGTACGTGATAAGATTATATTTGCTTTCATGTTTTATCTACCTGTTCAAAATGTACTGGGAGCCTGCATATTACAGGCTTGAAGATAAGAGTATTTTACTATAGCCTATCAATAATAATAGGCAAGGCCAAAGCTATTCATTAGAGAAAATTATGTACTTTTTTATAACTGGTTTGATTTTGTTTTTTGCTACACATCTATACTCAAGCTTTCGCAACCGCACCCCTAGCATGGATATAAAAGAACGGCTTGGATATATGTGGTTTATGGGTGTGTACTCGATTATATCGGGGCTTGGCTTTGTATTGATTGTTTGGGGATTTGGATTATCACGCCCCTCCCCGCAAGTCTTTACACCACCGAGTTGGAGCGCGTATGTCACAATGGCTTTCATGCTCCCCTCTTTTGTTTTACTTTTTGTAGCTTACGGCCCGCAAGGCTACATCAAAAAAGCAGTCAAACATCCAATGTTACTTTCCATTATACTTTGGGCTGGGGGACATTTATTAACGAATGGAGAACTTAATTCCCTTTTTCTTTTTGGAAGTTTTTTACTTTATGCCATCATCAATAGAATAGCAGTTTCGGGTCGCCCTATTCCTGTTAAGCGCGTTTCTATAATTGGTGACATTTATGCAATTGTTATCGGAGTAGCGGTGTATTATCTGTTTATCAAATACCTGCACGGAATGATGATTGGCGTAGAAATTTATTAACGCGACGTAAATTCTGCCAGAACAGGTTGATGATCCGTATAAACAAAGTCCGTATTTATTGTATGGATATTCACGACTTCAACATTCGGTGAAACTAAAAAACCATCGATAATTGTCGTATAATTTTTGCCTTTATGATACGGGCGCTCGTTAGAGCGCACCGTTGGCGTAGAGGAATCCACTGCAATTTGCCAACCTGGTTTTAGTTTTCCGTGCGGGAACACGGCAAGCCAATCCAATAATTCTTTCTTGGTCGTATAAACAAAATCTGTCGGAACGAGCTGCATATTCCAATCCCCGCCAATAACAACGTGTCTACCTTCTGCATAGTGTTTTTCAGCAAAAGTCAATAGAGCTTCTGCTTGTTTGAAACGCGTCTCTCCACCTTTATCAAAGGCTGACATATGGATGTTCGCAATGACCCATTCTTTGCCGTTCTCATCCATAAACTGCGTAGATTGGATGTGATAGTGGCGTTTAATTAACCCGCTAAGCCTTGTCGGTTCTTCGGGAAGCCGTGTGACCTGCACAGGATTCGCATCGATGCTAGAAAATAAGGCGAGCCCATGTTTTAGGGAATATTTTGTCGGAATAAAGAATGTTCTAAAATCATAGCTATAAAACCAATCATAGTTTGGTAAATGCTTACGCACTCCAGTAAAAACATCAACGCCAAGGGTAAGCATATCGGGTTTTGATATTTCTTGAAAAAAATGAAAGTCTGCTTTGTTATTCTCAAGAATATTTTGAATTCCCTCAAGATTTTTCTTAACAATTTTTCTACTCGGCGGCAGCAAATTTTTACCTCCGTCCATAATGAAATCAGAATCCTTACCAAGCCCAGCATAACCAAGATTCCAATTAAGAATAGAGAATGTAGTTTTGGCTTTGGCCATCCCCCCTATACGTTTGGAACTTGGCGATACTGATTGGTTTAAATAATTATAAGCCAAAATACAGGCCATAATACCAACACAAAGTGCCAAAAATATAAAGATAGGTTTAACGATAGAGATAGATTTAACAGTTTTTTTCATAACCTCCATTTCCGCCCTAGAGCAGTAATTCGTCGCCAACATAAAACTATTTAAATCGTCTCGCCAAGACCCAATATTGATGATAGTAAATATTTATGGACGTAACAGGTATAGAAGCCAATTGGCAAATGTGGGTGACTTTTGGCATCGTGCTTATCGGTGTTATAAATTATGCTGTTGAAAAATTTTCCATAGAGCTTGTCTCAATTGGCATTATTGCCAGCCTTCTTGTTTTTTTTCAAATTTTAAGCCCCGCAAATGCAAGAGGGTTAGACGCCCGTAGTCTTTTGTCTGGTTTTGCCGATCCTGCTCTCATCACGATTATGGCATTATTGGTTATTGGCCAAGGAATATTCCACACGGGTGCCCTTGAAGGTCCTACGCGCAAATTAAACACTTATTTAGAGCGCGCTCCCAAACGCACTTTGTTTCTAACCTTTCTTATAGCCTTCATAATATCCATGTTTATGAACAATACGCCTGTTGTTGTCATGTTTATCCCTGTGGTTATCTCTATGGCACAACAATTGCGCGGCGTGGCTTCTAAATATTTAATGCCGCTCAGCTTCATCTGTATATTGGCAGGTATGACAACTTTGATAGGCTCATCGACCAACATCCTCGTCGTGGGTGTTCTAAATCGCATGACAGATAGCAAAATGACCTTTTTTGAACCCGCTATGCCTGGGCTTATTCTTGCAGCTATAGGCTCTCTTTACATTATTTTTGCATCAAAATGGCTCTTGCCAGAACGCGAAATGGTAAAAAATGAACGTCATCACTCTGGGCAACAATACATTGCTGCAATCCGGATCACAGACAACCATCCGCTTGTAAATTCCCGCCCAATAGCGGGACTTTTTCCAAACTTAAAAATGATGAGCCTTAGGCGCGTGCAGCGCGGTGACAAGTCCCTACTCCCGCCCTTTGAGAACGCCCTACAAGTCGGGGATATACTTACTGTTTCAGCAACCCGCAAAGCTCTTACGGGTCTTCTTTCTGCCTATCCTGAGTATCTAAAAGGCATGCTGAGCATCCCAGGCTTTAAAAGCGGAAGTACGAGCGAACGCATCGTTATTAGCGAAGCCGTTATTGCGCCAGGATCGCGAATGATTGGAAAAACCATCGACCAAGCTGGTTTTCACGAACAAACAGGGTGCCTTGTTTTGGGTATTCAACGGAAATCCCATATGGTGCGCAAACGGATGATGGGTATTCACTTAAAGGCAGGCGACACACTTTTACTGTTTGGTTATGTGACACAAATAGAATCCATGCAAAACTCGCATGATGTTATTTTACTGGATTGGTCAACTAAAGATTTGCCGGATATCAGACGAGCTAATATGGCGCGAGCCATCTTTGGCGGCGTTATCATCGCGGCGGTTAGTGGCCTGTTACCTATTGTCCACGCATCTTTTTTAGGAGCAACATTGATGATCGCAACAGGTTGCCTCAATATGCGCCAAGCTATTCGGTCCTTGGATAGCAAGGTCTACATGCTTATTGGTGCCGCTTTCGCCATGGGCCTAGCAATCGAAAACACTGGCGGGGCTGCCTACATCGCGACCAAAGTCGTGAGCGGGTTACAAGGTTACGGCCCACAAGTTCTTATTGCTGGATTGTTTTTGGTGGTCGCACTTATGACAAACCTTCTCTCAAATGCTGCTACGGCGATTTTGTTTGCGCCGATATCTGTTAACGTCGCTACGCAAACAGGAATTGATCCCAAAATTATGGTGTTGACAGTTCTTTTTGCAGCAAATTGCTCTTTCGCAACGCCTATTGCCTATCAAACGAATTTACTCGTTATGGGACCAGGGCACTATAAATTTATGGATTTTGTTCGTTTTGGCGGTCCGCTTATTCTGCTCATATGGATAAGCTATGTTCTCATGCTTCCCTATGTATACACATTGTAATACTATCTGATTTTGGTATAGTGAAATTATGACGAGACATTTTGATCCAAAAAGCTTGCAGTTTTATATTACACTGCCTTCCCCCTGCCCTTATTTGCCAGGTGAAATGGAGCGTAAAATTTTCACACCTTTGGATCCTATTGATGGACCTAAGCTTAATGATTATTTAACCCATTCAGGGTTTAGGCGCTCGCAAAATGTTATTTATCGTCCCGCCTGCGAAACTTGTAATGCTTGCCAGTCTTTACGTGTGAAAGTTCAAAAATTTTCGCCCAGAAAAAGCATGAAAAGAATTTCCACGAAAAACCAGGGTATCAGCAGAGAGGTCGTAGAAAATCTCGCAACACAAGAACAATTTGATCTTCTCTACGCCTACTTACATTCTCGGCACCCAAAGGGCGGTATGACAGAAATGAATTTTGATCGCTATGAGAAAATGGTAGAAGATTGCGCCGCTCGCACTGAAATTTTTGAATACCGCGACACCAAAGGCCGCTTAATTGCATGCTGTATCACGGATAGTCTGCACGATGGGCTTTCCATGGTCTACAGTTTTTTTGATACGGAACAGCCCAAACGCTCTTTGGGAAACTATATGATTTTGGATCATATTACTGTTTGCAAACGTGCTGGTCTTCCATATTTATATTTGGGGTATTGGGTCAAAAACAGCGCAAAAATGTGTTACAAATCAAGATATAAACCCTATCAAACATTAGGGGTAAATGGCTGGATAGATAATTAACTAAGTGCTTTACGATATTAGTGACCACATTTGGTCGCTTTTGCGGCCTCATTTACCTGAATCCTCGTTTACCTGAATCCAAGGGGCATGTAGGTCGCCTTGGGTTCCAAGCCAAATTTCATTGGTATGTTGAAGACCTTGGAATCCGTCATGCCTATATCCGAAAAGGAACGCCTCAGTTGAATGGAAAAGTAGAGCGTTCACATCGCTCTGATCAACAAGAATTATACCAACTGCTAAGCTATACTGGTGACGTAGATTTAGTTGTTAAACTGAATGAGTGGGAAAACTTCTATAATTTCCACAGACGCCATGGTGCTTTTGCTGGAAAAACCCCTTACGAAGCGCTCAGAGAAAAGCTATAGTCAACACAGGAAGTGTCCCGCCAGACCCGTTATATTACAGGGCTCGGGCCATTAAGATTTTTGGACGAGAGCAAGAGTGCCATGGGCTATGGCAGAATACATTTGCAAACAGTGTGCTTGTTATGAACAATGCCACCGTTCCACAAAAGAAAAGATACGCAAATGGCAATTGCAAATGCGGGGTACACACTGCAATACCTGCCCCCATATTCACCAGATCTAAACCTGATAGAGCAAAAATGGATCCAAGCCAAAAGCATATTCAGAAAATACCGATGCTCAATTGAACAACTGTTCACAAAGCACAATATTTGAATCAGAAATAAGTGGATTGGCTATACGTTCCATAAAATCAGTTCAAAGTAAAAATATGAGGCTGAATAAGGCAACATGAGTAACAAACATTATTGTGTAAGGTGGTAAGTTATAAAACTTTGATTTGCAAAGATTACTGAGTTTTACGTTTAGGTTGGTACGGAATAACTTGCCCGTCCTTCACAGTGAAAACACGATCCATATAAGGGATTAATCCCATATTATGTGTGGCAACAAGCGCCGAGACGCCCTCAAGCCGCGTCAAATCAAACAGGCTTTGAAACACATTGCCTGATGTATTGGGATCAAGATTACCCGTCGGCTCATCAGCAAGCAAAATTTTGGGTTTGTTGGCAATGGCCCGCGCAATAGCAACGCGTTGCTGTTCCCCGCCCGACATTTGCGAAGGCTGATGATGCATACGATCTGATAGACCCATAATCCCCAAAAGCCTAGTAGCCTCTTTGCGAGCAACTCTTTCAGATTTGCCAGCAATCATTTGTGGCAGAGCCACATTATCGAGCGCGTCAAATTCGCGTAGCAAATGGTGAAATTGATAAACAACGCCAATATGGTTACGCCGAATGGCTGTGCGTTCATTATCAGAAAGTGACAAACACTCTCGCCCGCCAATATAAACCTCGCCTGTATTGGGTTTTTCCAAAAGGCCTGCGGCGTGCAAAAGCGTCGATTTGCCTGAACCAGACGGGCCAACAAGACCAACCATCTCACCTGAGTAAATATCAACACTAGCGCCGTCTAGAACATTTAGAACACTATCGCCTGATTTAAACGAACGGTGAATATTACGGCAGGAAAGTATTGGTGTATTGTTATTCATAACGAAGCGCCTCCACAGGATCGACCTTGGACGCTGTTAGCGCTGGGAAGAAAGTCGCAAGCGCGGATATCATAAATCCCCAAAGGGAAACCCAAAACACTTCCATTGGCACAATTTTTACAGGTAGTTTGTCGATACCATAGATTTCGGGGTCAAATATTTTAGAACCCGTAATTTTTTCAATAATTGCTTGCACAACATCAATATTTAGACAAAAGACTATCCCGAATATAATACCAACCAAAGTACCAAGCACCCCAATCGCAGCGCCTGACATCAAAAACACGCGCAAAACAGACCCGCTCGTAGCGCCTATAGTGCGCAAAATGGCAATATCTTTTCCCTTGTTCTTCACCAGCATTATCATAGAAGCAAGTACTGGAAAAACGGCGATAATCACAACAATCATAAAAATGAAACGCATAGCGATTTGTTCCGTCTTCAGGGCCGTAGCCATACCGGCATTTTTATCTTCCCAAGTATATAAAAAGATAGGCTCATCAGCCTTCTCATACACAATGGGTTTTAATTTGTGAATCAAATCTGCATTCTTAAGACGAAGTTGTAAACTCATTGGCGCACGGCCCTTTTCAAAAAACAAACTGGCTTGATTGAGCGGCATATAAATGTTTCCGCTATCCGCAACAAAAAGCCCAGTTTTAAACATGGCAACCACATTATAAGCTTTATACAATGGACGGACGCCAAAAGCTGTTTGCTTTGGTATTGGCGAGTAAATTGTAACTTTATCGCCAATGGTAAGACCTAAATAATCAGCCAGGTGGTAACCAATGGCTATATTATTGCCGCCATTATGGCCTTGCCCAAAGGTTTGCAACGACCCAGCAATGATATTATCGCTTACGATTTTGATGTTTTGCAAATCCTGTGGTGTAATTCCAGTGACTTTAGCGCCTGCATTTTTACCACCGCCCTGTATAAAGGTCTGCGTTTCTACATACGGAAAAACAAGCTTTACCCCATCTATGGCAATCATGCGTTTGCGAAGTTCTTCCATACGCTCGGGCGCAGGATCGGCCTGTGATGAACCAACATACATATGCCCGTCCAGCCCCAATGTCATCGCAACCGTGGTTTCGCGAAACCCGTTCATAATCGACATTATGATAATCATGGCTGCAATAGCAAGCGCTATACAGGTGAAAGCTAAAAAGGCAATGAGCCCTACCCCGCCCTCGGATTTACGCGCGCCGAGATAACGCCGCGCCAGCTTGCGCTCAAACTTGCCAAAGGCATGTGCGCCTTTAGGAGTATCACCTAAAGCACTCAATTTGCAAACTGCTCTGTAATAAATTCAAACGCTGCATCAGAGCCTAGTTCCTGCCGCTCGCCCGTTTTGCGATCTTTCACTTCTACAATGCCGTCTTTAAGGCCGCGCGGACCAACAACTATTTGATAAGGCAGACCAATAAGGTCCATGCGGGAAAACTTCACACCGCCCCTATCGGATTTATCATCATATAGAGGATCAATTCCCGCTCGGCTAAGCTTTGCGTACAAACTTTCGCAAGCCGTATCGCAAGCTTCATCACCAACGCGAATATTGATAATACCGACGCCAAAAGGCGCTACGGATTTAGGCCAGATAATGCCCTTATCGTCATGGCACGCTTCAATAATACCGCCAACTAGGCGCGAAACACCGATGCCATAAGAGCCCATTTGCGCGAAATGTTCTTTGCCATCTGGCCCCATGACTTTAGCATCCATAGCTTTGGAGTATTTATCGCCAAAGCAGAAGATATGTCCAACTTCAATGCCGCGCGCCGATAAGCGTTTGTCTTCGGGCACTTCTTTGTGAAAAACTCCCTCATCGTGCATTTCGTCTGTGCGTGCATACATAGAGGTGCGTTTATCAACCAACGCTTGCAAATCACTATCAAAATCCACTTTTCCTGGCGCGTCCATATTGACAAGGTCAGCATGGCAAAATACTTCGCTCTCGCCCGTATCCGCCAGAATAAGAAACTCATGGGATAGATCGCCGCCAATTGGCCCTGTATCTGCTCGCATAGGCACGGCTTTGAGGCCAAGACGTTCAAATGTGTTCAGATAAGAAACGAACATTTTATTATAAGACACCACGGCCAAATCCATATCCATATCAAATGAATATGTGTCTTTCATCAAGAACTCCCGGCCACGCATAACGCCAAAACGCGGACGGACTTCGTCGCGGAATTTCCATTGAATATGATAAAGAGTTTGTGGTAAGTCTTTGTAAGAACGAATGAAAGTTCTAAATACATCCGTAAGAATTTCCTCATTCGTTGGCCCGTATAAAAGTTCACGCCCGCCTCTATCTGTTATGCGCAGCATCTCCTTGCCATAATCATCATAGCGGCCGCTCTCACGCCATAAATCCGCCCCTTGAATAGTCGGCATGAGCATTTCAACAGCTCCTGCTTTGTTTTGTTCCTCGCGCACAATATTCGCGATTTTTGTCAAGACCTTGTATCCAAGTGGCAACCATGAATAGATGCCTGCACTATGCTGTTTAATCATACCAGCACGCAACATATAACGGTGCGAGGCGATCTCTGCAGATGCTGGTGTTTCTTTTAGTAGGGGTAAAAAATATTGAGACAAACGCATAATGATTCCTAGGCTTTACAAGAACATAAAGAATGCACGCCAAAGCGGCAAGTCTGCAATGAACAAACTCTCTTAAATTTAACGGTACTTTACCTATATCCCTCAGGTACAAAATTAGGCAAGAAGGGAATATCATCAAGAGTGATGAGGTGATATTTCACCACAACAAAAATTATAAACCACACTATGGCCGCTACAACGCTAGTTTGAATGACTTTATGTTTAAGCCGCGGTGCAATTGGCGCGCCTGGTTCAGAGCCTTTTACCACATTACCCTCTTCGTGTTGCCCTTTTATACCCCAAGGCAGCACGGTGAATAAACATACCCACCAAAGAACAAAGTAAATGGCAATTCCTGTCACAATGGTCATAAATATTCCTCAGTATTTTACTCAAGGTACAACTATACCATTATTTTAGGCGTTTACTACCTTCTTTTTGGTAGCATATTCAAGTAAAGCTACGGCACTTTCACCACGTAATTGCCATGACATACATCCATGACATACACCCTACCCCGCCACTCATTTTGCACATCTGGTTTGATTGCACAGGAATGATTTAGCGATCAATCCATGCGGTAATTTGCTCAAGTGCCTTATGATCTTCAAGTATGCCAAATTGGGGAAAATAAATGCGCTCAGGCGTGACCTACATATTCGTATAAAGCCCGCAAACAGAACCAAACCGCTTATCGTAAATTTTACTCCCAAAGCTTTTACATAAAGTGTAAGAGTTTAGACTTTGCGCGTCATGTTTCCTATTAATGTTTAGGTGTTTCCATCAGTTCTATCAGTGTTCCCGTGAAATCTTTGGGGTGGACGAAGATTACAGGAGTACCGTGAGCCCCTATGCGAGGTTCATTTAATATGGTTGCGCCTTTTTTCTCCATATGGGCTTTGGCCTTATATATATCATCCACTTCAAAACAGACATGATGCTGTGCACCCTTGGGATTTTTCTTGATGAATTTTTCTATGGGGGAGTTCTCTCCATAAGGCTCGATAAGTTCAATTTGCCCGCTCGGTAAATTGACAAAGCAAAACCGAATGCCCTGCACAAGCAAAGCGCGCGGACGTGTTATGTCTTTAACCTCAAATATTTTACGGTATGGTTTCACAGCTTCTTTGATTGAAGGCACTGCGATACCAACATGGTTCAAACAGCGGAGTTTGAAAGGTTTTCCACTCATCCTATACCTGTATTGCCGTTACTTCGACAATAGCACGTTTATCGGTGGCATTACGTAAAAACTTTCTGACATGCGCGCCAACACGCGCTTCAACCTCGTCTTCGTCGCTACGTTTATGTTTACTAAGCCCCCGAAAAGCATACTCTGCGGCCTGAGCAATTTCGTCCAGTAGATTATCTAAAAGTTCACCGTTTTCGCCATGCGGAAACCCGCTGGCCCGAGGCTCTGGCCCGCCAATTAATTGGCCGCGTTCATCAATAACAATGTTGATACTAACATGACCTGCATAAGCCATTTTCTTACGCTCACGCAAAGACGCATCCTGCGCGCTCACAATAATCGCGCAATCTTCATGAAGACGGCCTGCTGGGACAATGTCGATGATTTTCACCCCATCTTGATTAATGCGTATCATCTCGCCGTTATGGGGTGCTATTGTATGTTTAATTTGTAAATTTTTGGCAAATCGCGCGTGTTCAAGTAAATGTCTGCGCTCGCCATGAACAGGTATGGAAATCTTTGGTTTGACCCAGGCATACATCTGCGCGAGTTCGTCACGGCACGGGTGACCAGACACATGGATTGGCCTATCTTTTTCGGTAATGATTTCCACGCCTTGATCTGCAAGAGCGTTTTGCATCGCAAAAATTTTCTTCTCATTACCTGGAATAATTTTTGAAGAAAAAATCACCACATCGCCTTTGCCAAACTTTACGGTGCGGTGATCACCTCGTGCAATACGGCTTAGCGCCGCGCGGGGTTCACCTTGCGAACCTGTGCAAAGATATAGAACATTCCCAGACGGCATTGAATTTGCTTGATCCTCGCTAATGAGGTTCCCTTTTACGCCTTTGAGCATGCCAACAAAAATAGCAGCCTCGGTCATACGGTGCATAGAGCGCCCTACCAGGCATACGGAGCGCTCGTTTTCTCGCGCTGCTACCATAATGCTCTCAAGGCGCGCAACATTGGAAGCAAAGCTGGCAACAGCCATGCCTTTACCCCGATGTTCGCCTACAACCTTAATAAGCTCAGCCCGTACTCCAGCTTCAGAGCCAGATACACCAGGCGAGAACACATTTGTGCTATCACACACCATAGCAAGCACGCCTTCTTTACCTACGGCCATAAGGGCTTCATAATCCACGCCCTCGCCAATTTGCGGATCGGTGTCAATTTTCCAATCGCCCGTATGCAGGATTAAGCCAGCTTTAGTGCGCACAACAACGGCATTAGGCTCAGGGATAGAATGAGTAAGACTTATCAGCTCTAGATCAAATGGGCCTAAGGTAAACTTTCCTTTGAGGGGAATTTCGTGCAGTTCCACCTCATCAAGCAACCCCGCTTCCCCGAGGCGATCTTTCGTAAGCCACATGGTGAATGGCGTCGCATAAACTGGGCAACGCAGGCGCGGCCAAAGGCGAGCCAAGGCCCCCATATGATCTTCATGAGCATGGGTAAGAATGATTGCGATTATATCGTCAACCTTGTCTTCCAAAAACTCTATATCTGGCATAATAATATTAATACCTGGCGTATCTTCCCCGCCAAAGGTAACGCCAATATCAAGGATTATCCATTTGCGCCTATGAGGCGGTCCAAACCCATATAGGTTTAAATTCATTCCGATCTCGCCGCAGCCGCCAAGCGGCAAGAAGACAAGCTCGTCTCTAGTTTGATTTTTTTTTGACATTTAAGTTACGTTCCGTTTCCATAATTCTAGTAAGCCGTTAATTGTTAGCTTTGCATCATATTCATCTATTTGTTGTGAAACGCCTTCAAACAGCGAGGCCACACCACCAGTACCAACAACTGTAAACGTTCGGCTCTCTTCTGCCCTAATTTTTTCAATCAATCCATCGATAAGCGCTATATAGCCCCAAAAAATGCCAGACTGCATAGCTTCCACAGTATTGCGCCCCACGACCCGCTCTGGGCGTTTGATAGCAATACGTGGTAATTTAGCAGCCGCTTCATGGAGAGCCCGCAAGGACAAATTTATACCAGGTGCAATTATACCACCTTCAAAGTTTCCATTTTTGCAAATCACGTCAAATGTTGTCGCTGTGCCACTATCAACCAAAATAAGAGGCCCTTTATATTTAACATGCGCTCCAACGGCATTCACAAGGCGGTCAGCACCGACCTCTTTGGGATTTACCAAAGTAACTTGTGCACCAAGGTCAACATTGTCTTCACCAACTACTATTGGCTCTATCTTCAAATGTCGCTTGGCGAGGTTGCGCATATGAAACAAGGATTGCGGCACTACGGTGGATATAATACAATCGGTTACATCAAAAAAATTAAGCCCCTGCATAGACATAAGCTGGTAAAACCAGACGGCATATTCATCCGCTGTGCGCGCTTCATTGGTCTCTATTCTCCATTCAACAAGCCATTTTGTGCCATCATGAATAGCAAAAAGCGTATTGGTATTTCCGCTGTCTATCGCAAGTAACATTCATTCTCCATTGCCTTTTCTTATACAACTCCTTAAGAAAAGAAAACATCTCCAGCATGTATTTTCACTATTTTTTGATCATCTATGCGCACTTCGAGCGCCCCATCATCACTAAGCCCTAAAGCCGTGCCCATAAAGGACTTATCTGGAAGGTTGACTTTGACGGATTCGCCAATGCCTTGTGCGCGTTCAAGCCATGCCTCTCTTACAGGTTTAAAACCCTGTTCAAGGTATTGCTGTCGCCAACAATCAAATTGTTGTGCAAGTATTTTAATGATGGATTTTGACCCCTTAAAACTATCTAATTCATCAGCATTGATGTGATCCAAAAGGTACGTCACCTCGTACTCGTCAAAATTTGGGCAAGAAATAATATTTATGCCCACACCTATAGCAATCCAAAGCTTGCTATTATGCTCTGTAATTTCAAGCAATATTCCGGCTATTTTCTTTCCATCTACCAAAACATCATTTGGCCATTTTATTTTGATAAGGCGAGGGTCTATGAACGTTTCCAACGTTTGCGCAAGTGCTAATGCAGCCACAAAACTAAGTTTGGAAGCACTTTGTAAATCACCCTCACACGGATATAGCCCCGTACAAAATAAGTTTCCTGTTTGCGATACCCAATCGCGGCCTCGTCTGCCGCGACCTTTTGTTTGTATTTCAGAAGTTATCCAAATTGGCCCAATTACACCATTTTCAGCCTGCCTAATAGCCTCTGCATTTGTTGAATCTATACTGTCTAAATGCAAAAATCGCATGAGCTAAAACAAACTCGTTGCAGCTGTTTCAATAAGCTTGCGCGCAGGAACCGCAACAAATGGCAAAAGTAAGATCGGGAACAACAACAAAGCCGAAGTTAAGGACAAAAACGCGAGCGAGCGTGATGGCGTTACAAAATCATGAACTTTATCATCAAACCAAATGGTTTTGATGATACGTAAATAATAAAATGCGCCAATAACTGAAGCAAGAAGAGCAAACACAACAAGCCAAACCAAACCAGAATTATAAGCAGGCGCAAACGCAAACCATTTTCCGAAAAAACCCATAAAGAACGGAATACCAGCTACGGAAAACATTAGCGCGCTAAAGATAATACTCAGCCCCGTATTAGATTGTGACAATCCGCCAAGATCACTTATTTTTTCGACGGCTCCGTCCCGTGTGCGCATTTGCAAGATACAAGCAAATATACCAACTATCGTTACCAGATAAATCGACATAAAGATTAGCATACCTGTAACGCCAGCAGCGCCGCCAGCCGCAAGGGCAACCAAAGCATAGCCCATATTCGCTATGGACGAATATGCCATCAAGCGTTTGATATTGGTTTGCGTGAGCGCGCCAAAAGCGCCGACAATCAAAGACAAAACTGCCAACACAATTATCACCTGTCGCCAAACTTCAGGCACATTGCCAAATGGCCCAGTGACAACGCGGGTAATAAGCGCAAGAGCTGCGAGTTTCGGCGCCCCCGCAAAGAAGCCCGTCACAGGCGTCGGCGCGCCTTCATAAACGTCTGGCGTCCACATATGAAAGGGTGCTGCCGAAATTTTGAAAGCAAGCCCGCTCAGAAGGAAAACAAGCCCTGCAATAATACCAGTATGAATATGTTGGCCTTGTCTAAGTTGATCGGCAATGACGCCAAAGTCCAATGTTCCAGTAAAGCCGTAAATTAGCGATATACCATAAAGCAACATTCCAGAGGAGAGCGCACCCAAGACGAAATATTTAAGGCCTGCTTCTGATGCGCGGCTAGAATTTCGATTAAACGCTGCCATCACATAAAGCGCAAGGCTTTGCATTTCGATACCGATATAAACGGAAAGTAAATTACCCGCAGAAACCATAATGCCCATACCCAAAACAGCAAAGAGCATGAGTATTGAGTATTCAAACTTGTCAATATTTGCCAGCTTGAAATAACGGCGTGAAGCCCACAATCCAGCAGCTGCACTAAGGCCAATGAGCGCCTTTACATAACGACTAAAATCATCTGCAATGAAAGCACCGCCAAACGCAGTCCCTTTTTGATTAAGAACAAATCCAGTAAATGAGAAAATTATAAGCGCAATAATGCTGCCATAACGCACGAATGAAACAGAGTTCTTACCGCCAAAAGCGCCAACCAAAAGTAAGGCCAAAGCACTCAGGCCTAAGACGACCTCGCCAGCAAAATATGAAAATTGTCCCATTTTAATTTCCGCCTATTTTTGTAGAAAAATCTGCTATCAAATGCTCAACTGATGTAGCCGTTATATCTGTGATAAGCGAAGGATAAATCCCTAAAACGATTGTCATAATAACCAATGGCGCCATGATAATTATTTCGCTTTTTGTCAGATCTTTTATGCCTGCCAATTTATCGTTCCTCACTTCGCCAAAGATAACTTCTCTATACAGATGCAACGCGTAAACCGCCGATAATATCATCCCGAAAGCAGCGCCAAAAGCAATCCATGGATTGACTTGATACGCGCCAATCATTGTCAATATTTCGCCAATAAACCCGCTGGTTCCTGGCAGACCTACATTGGCCATGGTAAAGAGCATGAACACGGCTGCATACATTGGCATGTATTTGACGATACCACCGTAAAACGAAATTTCGCGCGTATGCATGCGGTCATAGATAACGCCTACTGCAAAGAAAAGCGCGCCTGAGACAATGCCGTGCGAGAGCATTTGAAAAATTGCGCCTTGCATGCCTTCAACATTCATAGCGAAGATACCCATAGTCACAAAACCCATATGGGCTACGGAAGAATACGCGATTAGCTTTTTCATATCCGCTTGGCGATAAGCCACCAAGGATGTGTAGATAATCGCAATGACAGAGAGCCAAAAAACCAATGGCGCGAAATATATACTTGCATCAGGGAACATAGGAATAGAAAACCGGATCAAGCCATAGCCACCAAGTTTCAAGAGAACACCCGCCAAGATAACGGAACCCGCCGTGGGTGCTTGCACGTGAGCGTCAGGAAGCCAAGTATGTACTGGCCACATAGGCATTTTCACAGCAAAACTCGCGAAGAAAGCAAGCCATAGCCATATTTGTGCACCCTTAGGGATATCAAGTTTAGTGAGCGTTCGTATGTCCGTCGTCGCATTTTCCGCGCCCAGGACAGCGCCAGAAAAATTGTACAGCCATAACATTGCTGCAAGCATAAGAACCGAGCCAAGCAATGTGTAGAGGAAGAATTTGTACGCGGCGTAGACTTTATTATCACCGCCCCAAACGCCGATAATAATAAACATCGGTAGAAGTACGGCTTCAAAAAAAATGTAAAATAACACCATGTCAAGGGCGCAAAACACGCCAAGCATGAGCGTTTCCAAAATTAGGAAAGCCACCATATATTCAAGCATCCGTTTTTTGATAGAGCGCACGCTGGCAATAATGCAAAGCGGGGTTAAAAAGGTAGTTAAAAGTAAGAAAAGTACGGATATACCGTCTACACCCATACGGTATTTTATACCGCCGCCAAGCCAGGAAAATTCTTCATAGAATTGATATTTAGCCGTAGAAGTGTTAAAATTAAACACCAAAAGCAAAGTCAATGCTAGAACAGCAAGCGTTGTAAACAAAGCCACGCGCGGGGCATTTTTCTCTATTTGCGCCTGGCCCTCGGCCTTGGTCATTTTGGACATTCCGATAAGCATAAACGCGGCAACGAGCGGCAAGAATGTAATAATCGAAAGAATAGGCATATTATCAAACACGGCTTAGCCCCCCACTTTCGTAACGACATAGGCAATAAGCCCAGACAGACCAATAAGCATAACGAATGCATAATGGAATAAATAACCAGATTGGAATTTTGACAAGCGCTTACCCCCAGCCATTGCCATTTTAGCAAACCCGTTCGGTCCGAGCCCATCAATAATTTTTACATCACCAATTTTCCAGAAAATATCGCCGAGCCAGCGTACAAGCTTTATGATTGTAGCTTCGTAAAGCTCATCAATATACCATTTGTTGTAAAGGAATTCATATAATGGCCCGCCTTTTGCGTTAATGCGTTTTTGTGTACCATCGCGCCATTGATACATAAGAACAGCCAGTAAGAATCCACCTAGAGTTACAACGAATGGAGCCCAGACAACCCAAGCAGGGAAATCATGATGCCCGCCGCCATGCTCGGCTACCGCTACGCTGTGTTCTACGGCGGCAGGAGCGTGTTCAAGCGCTCCGCCTGATAGCGCGCCATTCCAAAATACGCCTGCATCTGCACCCATAAATTTCGCGTAAAACAACCCGCCAGCAAACAATGCACCGATAGCCAAAAGCACGAGCGGAACAACCATATTAAGCGGTGATTCATGAGCATGCACAAGTATATGTTTATCGCTTCTAAATTTTCCGTGGAACGTCATGAACAACAAGCGCCACGAATAAAACGATGTCATGCCCGCTGCGATAAGACCCATCCAAAAAGCAAAGACAGCGGGGGCATTATGCCCTTCCATACCAGCAGCATAGGCCGCTTCGATAATAGCGTCTTTAGAGAAGAAACCAGCAAAGCCGATTTGTGTTCCAGGAATACCAACGCCTGTTAGCGCAAGCGTTCCGATAATCATTAAAATATAGGTAACAGGAATAAGCTTGTAGATACCGCCCATTTTGCGCATATCTTGCTCATGATGCAGGGCAACGATAACTGAACCTGCACATAAGAAGAGTAGCGCTTTAAAGAATGCGTGGGTGAATAGATGGAACATGGCCGCATCATACGCACCAACGCCAGCGGCGAAGAACATATAGCCAAGCTGGCTACAGGTAGAGTACGCGATAACCCTCTTAATATCGTTTTGCACAAGACCAATGGTTGCTGCAAAAAAGGCTGTAAACGCGCCCAGAACTGTGACAAATCCAGAAACATGAGGCGCAGTTTCGAAAATAGGATGCGCGCGGCAAACAAGGAATACACCCGCTGTCACCATGGTCGCGGCATGGATAAGCGCAGACACGGGCGTTGGACCTTCCATAGCATCAGGCAACCAAACATGCAGAACAAATTGCGCTGATTTACCCATAGCGCCTATAAATAAAAGCCCTGCAATGAGCTCAATGGCGTTAAAATTAAAACCCAAAAACGGCAAAACTAAATCTTGCTTGTCATGAATGTGCGCAAATACGGTATCAAAACTCACTGAACCAAACACAAGGTAAATCGTCATAATACCAAGCGCTAATCCTACATCACCAACGCGGTTGGTGACAAACGCTTTGATAGCGGCAGCATTCGCAGACGGCTTTTTATACCAAAAACCAATAAGTAAATAAGACGCAACGCCTACGCCTTCCCAGCCAAAGAACATTTGGATAAAATTATTGGACGTTACGAGCATCAACATCGCAAAGGTAAAATAGGATAGATATGAGAAGAACCGCGCTTTGCCTGGATCGTCTTTCATATAGCCCCATGAGTAAATATGTACGAGCGCCGAAACACTCGTTACAACAACAAACATAACAGCAGTAAGCGTATCAATTTGCAAAGCCCAATTTGCTTTGAAACCGCCGACATCGATCCAGCGCATTAAATTTATACTCTGAATTTCATGACCATCGCCAACTTTGACAAAGGTCATCCACGAGAGAACCGCAGACAGGATTAAAAAACCTGTGGTTACAGTTTGCGAAAATTTGTCACCAAGACGTTTGCCAAATAGCCCAGCGATCAGTGCACCGATGAGCGGCGCAAAAACTATGATTTTATATAGCATAGCCCAGCCCTAACCCTTCATCATACTTATATCTTCAACGGCAATATCGCCGCGATTACGGAAATAAACAACTAATATAGCCAAACCAATCGCCGCTTCAGCTGCAGCAACGGTTAGCACGAACATAGAGAAAATTTGCCCCGCAATATCGCCGCTATGGGTCGCAAATGCGACAAAATTTATATTAACCGCCAAAAGAATAAGCTCAATACTCATAAGGATAATAATGACGTTTTTGCGGTTAACAAAAATGCCAAGCACACCAATAGTGAACAAAATGGCCGCTACGACTAGGTAGTGTGAAAGTCCAATACTCATATTTATCCCCTATTCAATCCCACTGTTTGGTGTAATATCGACGAGTTCAACACCGTCTTCGCGCGTTCTTGCAATTTGTTCCGAAACATTTTGCCGCTTAACGTTTTTACGGGTGCGATGCGTGAGCACCACAGCGCCAATAAGCGCAACCAGTAATATCAAACCAACGGCTTCAAAGAAAAATGCATATTCCGTATACAGAACATCACCTATTTCTTCGATGTTGGATTTACCGCCTGTTGGAACAATCTTGCCCTTATCAGCCGTAATGGATGCAGCGCCGACCAAAATCATCTCTGCGAGCAAAACCCCGGCAACAATCATCCCTTTGGGAAGGTGTTGCAAGAAACCTTCTCTAAGTTCAACAAAATTAACATCGAGCATCATAACCACGAACAGGAATAAAACCGCGACCGCGCCTACATAAACCATCACGAGCAACAAGGCTAAAAACTCAGCACCCATTAGGACAAACAGGCCTGCAGCTGAGAAAAACGTCAGGATAAGAAACATAACGCTATGCACGGGATTACGCGCTGCAATAACCATGAAGGCAGCACCAACGGCAATAGTAGATAATAAGTAAAAAACAATAACTGGTAACATAATATCTCCCCCTAACGATAGGGTGCATCCTTCTTTAAATTCATGGCAATAGCGCGCTCCCAACGGTCACCATTGGCAAGCAAACGCTCTTTGTTGTAGAAAAGTTCTTCGCGGGTTTCAGTGGCAAATTCAAAATTTGGCCCCTCGACAATCGCATCCACAGGGCAAGCTTCTTGGCAAAGCCCGCAATAGATACATTTCGTCATATCGATATCATAGCGCGTCGTGCGGCGTGATCCATCATCGCGTGGCTCTGCCTCAATCGTAATAGCTTGAGCAGGGCAAATAGCCTCACAAAGCTTACAGGCAATACAGCGCTCTTCCCCGTTAGGATAGCGGCGCAATGCATGCTCACCCCTAAAACGCGGGCTTAGCGGCCCTTTTTCAAATGGGTAATTAATCGTCACTTTCTTCGCAAAGAAGTATTTCATAGCAAGAATAAAGGCCTTGATAAAATCAAGAAACAGCATGCCCTTAATGAATTGTTTGATGCGTAACATTATCCTGCCCCCACCAAAGTCTGGGCCGTGCGTCCCCAAAGAACAACATATCCCGATACAAGAAAGACTGCGAGCAATGAGCTCGGCAGAAAGATTTTCCACCCCAGGCGCATAAGTTGATCATAGCGGTAACGCGGCACGATTGCTTTGATCATAGCAAAGAGGAAAAACATAAAGACAACTTTACTCGCGAACCAAAAGAATGGAGGTATCTGCGGCATAAAGGAAAATTTCCAGTCAATAGGAGCATGCCAGCCACCTAAAAACAAAACCGTCATCATAGAACACATCAAAACGATATTCAGATACTCACCGATCATAAACAGCAAATAGGCAGTGGAGGAGTATTCAACCTGATACCCAGCAACCAATTCCGATTCCGCTTCGGGTAGATCAAAGGGCGGACGATTTGTTTCAGCCAAAGCCGAGATAAAGAACAGCACAAACATATAGAACATAATGGGCGCGAGTAGCAATGATTTCGGATTTGTAAAATCTAGCATAGAGATATGCCAGTGCCAAAACCCGCCCGCTTGCGCGTCAACAATTTCGGTTAAATTGAGAGAACCGACCAACAGCAAAACCGTAATTATAATAAATCCAATAGAAACTTCATAAGAGACCATTTGCGCGGTTGAACGCAGAGCGCCCAAGAACGGATATTTAGAATTAGATGCCCACCCCCCAATGATAATGCCATAAACGCCCAGTGAGGATATAGCGAGAACATAGAGAACGCCCAAATTGATATTGGCAATTACCCAGCCCGGCGCAACAGGAATTACCGCCCATGCGCCAAAGGCCATAACAAGGCTGATGATCGGGGCAAGAATGAACAAGACTTTATCAGAACCTGCAGGTATAATGATCTCTTTGAAAACAAACTTTAGAAAGTCAGCAAAGGATTGCAACAACCCAAAGGGGCCAACTACATTAGGACCGCGGCGCATTTGCACGGCCGCCCAAACCTTGCGATCCATAAGCAATAAAAACGCTAACCCAACAAGTAAAACAACAACAAACAACAAAATTTGTATGAGTTTTACAGCCAGCCAACTTAGTTCAATTCCAAATATTTCCATTACTCAGCTACCTCACTTACTTGGTCTGCATTGCAAACGCTAGAGCATTCCGCCATAACTTGACTGGCGCGTGCGATAGGGTTGGTGAAGTAGAAATTCTTGACACTTGTTACAAGCGGAGCTTCGAGCGGTTTCCCCGCACTGCCCAATTTACTTGGGTCAAAATCTTTTGCCCCTTCAGCGCCTGGCGCGACATTAATCGCAGCAAATACTGGATGATCCGCAAAGAGTTTTTTACGTAAATCTTCAATATTATCATACGGTAATATACGGTCACATTTTGCAGACAGCGCACGCAGTATAGCCCAATCAGCTTTAGCCTCACCCTTTGGCGGCACAGCCATAAAGCCCATCTGAACGCGTCCCTCGGTATTGACCCAAAGCGCGTCTTTTTCCGTATAAGCAACGCCTGGCAGGATTATATTCGCGCGGTGAGCCCCCCTATCGCCATGGCTACCTTGGTAGATTACAAAGGCATCGCCATATCCCGCTTCATCTATTTCGTCACATCCAAGCGAGTACACGGTTTTGATAGAGCCGTCCTGACAGCCCTTTAAAATAGCCTCGGTACCAACGCCATCTTTCGCAGGTACAAAGCCCATATCAAGCCCTGCTACGCGGCTGACCGCAGTTTGCAACACATTAAATCCATTCCATCCCTCTTTGACCATACCGAATTTTTTAGCAATTTGCCCGCAAAGGCGCATGATTTTTTCACCGTCTTGGCGAGCCAAAGCGCCCATGCCAATTAAAATCATCGGGTTTTTGGCAGATTTAAGTTTTACTGCAAACTCTTTGGTAGAGTTTAATAATTTCTCAAGTTCTTCCGCAGTATCACCAATATGATCGTACGCATAAGTAAGATCGTAAGCTTTACCGACTACACCAATTTCAAGGTCGCCATATATCCAGGATTTACGAATACGTGTGTTTACCAAAGGCGCTTCGCGGCGCACATCAGAACCAACAATAAGTAAAGCATCTGCCTGCTCTATTCCAGAAATTGTGGTATTCATCAAATACTCTTGACGCGGACCAGTTCCTAGTTTGGAGCCATCTTGGCGGCAATCTATGTTTTTGACCCCCAAAGAAGTCATCAAATCCATAAGCGCTTTCATAGATTCCACATCTGCTAAATCCCCAGCCAAAGCCGCTATGCCAGATGGGTCAGAGCTTAGTTTTTCCGCAGCCAAACTAAGGGCTTCCCCCCATGACACAGCTACTAATTTGCCGTTCTGGCGGACATAGGGCTTATCCAATCGTTGAGCGCCAAGGCCATCCCAAACGAAACGGGTTTTATCGGATATCCATTCTTCATTAATATCGTCATTGATAATTGGCAGAATACGCAAGACACGTCCGCCCCGACTATCAACGCGGATATTGCTACCAACAGCGTCCATAACATCAATCGTTTCCGTAGGCTCTAGCTCCCAAGGCCGAGCATTATATGCATATGGCTTGGAGGTCAACGCGCCAACTGGGCACAAATCAATCACATTACCTGACATTTCAGACGTTAACGATTTTTCCAAATATGTAGTTATTTCCGCGTCTTCCCCGCGAGATGCCAACCCGATTTCTTCTACGCCCGCCACCTCGGTGATAAAGCGAACACAGCGCGTACACTGAATACAGCGTGTCATCACGGTGCGCACGAGTGGGCCCATGAATTTATCATCGACGGCGCGCTTATTTTCTTCAAACCGTGAGCTATCGCGGCCAAAAAGCATAGCTTGATCTTGGAGATCACACTCACCTCCTTGGTCACATATTGGGCAATCAAGCGGATGATTGATCAGTAAAAATTCCATCACGCCTTCACGCGCTTTTTTAACGATTTCGGAATTGGTACGAATATTGGCGCAAGATCCATCACGATTTGGACGTAAATCTTTGACCTGCAAAGCACATGATGCTTGCGGTTTTGGCGCACCAACCCACTCGACTAAACACATACGGCAATTACCAGCGATACTCAGGCGTTCATGATAGCAAAAGCGCGGTATCTCTGCCCCCGCAGCCTCACAAGCCTGCATAACCGTATAATCGCCTGGCACTTCAATCTCAGTGCCATCAACATTTATTTTGCGTAAGTTGCTCATGCCCTACTCAGCCGCCATAAAGACTGGTTTTCCAGCTCTGTAATTGTCTATACGCGCTTCGATCTCGTGCCTAAAGTGACGGATAAGACCTTGGATGGGCCAAGCGGCAGCATCACCAAGAGCACAAATCGTGTGACCCTCAACCTGCTTCGTCACGCTCAAAAGCATATCGATTTCTTTGGTTTCCGCCTCGCCCCTTACCATGCGTTCCATAACGCGCCACATCCAGCCAGTACCTTCACGGCACGGCGTACATTGGCCGCAACTTTCATGTTTATAAAAATATGAGAGCCGCGCAATCGCTGCCACAACGTCGGTCGAGTTATCCATGACAATCATGCCCGCAGTGCCGAGCCCAGATTGGTGTTCACGCAAAGCATCAAAATCCATAAGTACAGTATCGCAAATGTCTTTAGGTAATAGCGGTACGGACGATCCGCCCGGGATTACACATTTCAAATTATCCCAGCCGCCACGAACGCCACCCGCATATTCTTCGATGAGAGTTTTCATCGGGATCGACATGGCTTCTTCAACATTGCAGGGCTTGTTCACATGGCCAGAGATGCAAAACACTTTGGTCCCGTGATTGTTTTCGCGGCCAAAAGATTTAAACCAGCCTGCACCCCTGCGTAAAATCGTCGGGCCAACGGCAATAGATTCCACATTATTCACTGTTGTAGGACAACCATACAGACCTGCATTGGCTGGAAATGGTGGCTTCAATCTTGGCTGCCCCTTTTTACCTTCAAGACTCTCAAGCAGAGCCGTTTCTTCGCCGCAAATATAAGCGCCCGCACCGTGGTGCATATAGATATCAAAATCCCAACCCGAGCCGCAAGCGTTCTCACCCACAAGACCCGATTTATACGCTTCGTTAATAGCGAGCTGCAACCGATTACGCTCTTGGATATACTCGCCCCGCACATAGATATAACAGGCATGGGCTTGCATGGCAAAACTGGCGACAAGACAACCCTCTATTAGTAAGTGCGGGTCATGACGGAGCATTTCGCGGTCTTTACATGTTCCAGGCTCACTCTCATCCGCGTTAACAACCAGGTAATGCGGGCGGTTGGTAACCTCTTTAGGCATAAATGACCATTTAAGGCCAGTTGGGAAGCCCGCACCGCCGCGCCCGCGAAGACCAGACGCTTTCATATTATCAATAATCCAGTCGCGGCCTTGCTGCAATATTTCTTTGGTACCAAGCCATGCGCCGCGTTTTATTGCTGCCTCAAGACGCCAATTTTGCAGGCCATAGAGATTTGTGAAGATCCGGTCTTTATCTTGCAAAAGTTCTACCACTTAAACATCTCCAGATTTGTGGCGTACCCGCCAGCCAACAACAATTATGGCAGCAAGCGCCAAACAGCTTCCTGCGATTTGAAAAGTGACTGCATTTTTTGAAACAAGCCCGCCAACAATGCTTATGCACACACCGCAAGAGAGTAAAACCACCATCATCTTTAAAAATAAAGGTGCGCCTGTCATGACTTCACCTTCCGTTTTGTTTTGGCTTTGCTGTTCGGTAATTTTTTCTTTTCCACTTTGTTATAAAGCTCTTTTGCATTCAGCGTCGTGGCTCCGCCTTCTGGCTCTGAGGTATGGCGAGTATTTTGAGGGCCAGCTTTAACGGTCTTACCCGCGCTCAAATCATCAAGAAGCGTTTCTAAAGTCTTCGCCGTTAAATCTTCGTAATAATGATCGCTATCACTATTACTAATTTGCACCATCGGTGCATTGGCGCACGCGCCCAAGCACTCGACCTCGATCCAGCTTAATTTACCATTTTCGCTGACGGAACCTTTAGGCCCGATTTTGCGTTCACACACTTTTTTTAAATCGTCCGCACCGCGAAGCCAGCACGGCGTTGTGCCGCAAAGTTGAACATGATGCATGCCAACAGGCTCTAGGTTGAACATAGTATAAAAAGTCGCCACTTCATAAACGCGAATTGGCGCCATGCCCAGACGCTCGCCCAGTTGGCGTAAAACCGCTTCAGGTATCCATCCACCCGCATCTTTTTGGGCGATCCAAAGTGCAGGAATAAGCGCGCTACGCGCCCTATCTTTCGGGTATTTTTTCGTCCATGCTTTAATCTGCTTAAGGGCAGATTCTGATAGTTTAAAACTATCAGGCTGTTGTTTTGAAAGGCGTCTCACACTCATTGCGTTGCTCTATAATAGCTAGCGGCATTTACATCGTTCAAGACAAATAGAGCGGTTGCTCCCAGAGATTCGTTGCACCAATGAGTTACCTGATTATGAACATGCTTGACCGTCTCATATCTCTTACTACTGCGCTCAAACCCAGCACTGTCCTGCAAAGAAACGCCCGATAATAAATTTACAAGTGGAAGAAAGCAAAATAAGCCTAAACATTTCATCATCGGTCAACCTCCCCGAACACAATATCAAGCGAGCCCAGAATGGCGGACACGTCGGCGAGCATATGCCCACGGTTCAAATGATCCATAGCGGAAAGATGGGCAAAGCCTGGCGCGCGAATTTTACAACGATATGGTTTGTTCGATCCGTCTGAGACTAAATACACGCCAAACTCCCCCTTAGGTGCCTCGACGGCACAATAAGTTTCACCCTTAGGCACATGAAATCCTTCAGTATAAAGTTTAAAATGATGTATTAAGGCTTCCATATTTTGCTTCATATCAGAGCGACGTGGTGGCGTAACTTTATGATCTTCTGAAAGCACGGGACCTTCGGGCATCATCCGAATAGCTTGCTCGATAATTTTCGTGCTCTCATACATTTCTTCCATGCGGCACAAATAACGGTCGTAACAATCACCGTTTTTGCCAAGTGGAATTTTAAAATCCAGTTCGTTATAAACTTCGTAAGGTTGGTTACGGCGGAGATCCCATGCCATGCCAGATCCCCTGACCATAACGCCGCTAAACCCCCAATCGAGCGCGTCTTGTTTGGAAACCACGCCAATATTGACATTACGCTGTTTGAAAATCCTGTTTTCCGTAATAAGCGTTTCGATATCGCGCATTTTTTGCGGAAATTCTTTGCACCAATCAAAAATATCTTGAGTTAAATCCGCAGGCATGTCTTGCCGTACACCGCCAACGCGGAAATACGCCGCATGCAGGCGCGATCCTGAAACGCGCTCGTAAAACACCATTAGTTTTTCGCGTTCTTCAAAACCCCATACAGGTGGGGTCAGCGCGCCAACGTCCATGGCTTGCGTTGTCACATTGAGGATGTGACTTAAAATACGGCCAATTTCAGACCAAATAACGCGGATAAATTGCGCGCGGCGCGGCACTTTTATATCCATAAGTTTCTCAATAGAGAGGCAAAATGCGTGTTCTTGATTCATCGGCGCAACATAATCAAGGCGGTCGAAATACGGTATCGCCTGCATATAAGTTTTATGCTCAATGAGTTTTTCTGTGCCACGGTGCAAAAGGCCGATATGCGGGTCAACTCGTTCAACCACTTCGCCCTCAAGCTCTAACACAAGGCGCAAAACACCATGCGCAGCAGGATGCTGCGGCCCAAAATTAATCGTGAACTTACGGTCTTCGTCTATCGGGGTTTGATCAGTCATTTAATCCCCCATCAACTTCCTTATTTTTCACAATAACGCAGTCTGCTACCTCTATAGATGAACCGTACCCAACTTGACCAGCAACTAAATCTATCGCTACCTCAACTGAAATTAATGCCCGCATCACGCCTCCCCCTCTTTATCATCTAGCACATATTTTGCGCCTTCCCATGGGGACATAAAATCGAATTCTCGGAATTCTTGCGGCAATTTTACAGGTTCATAGACAACCGCTTTGCACTCTTCATCATAGCGCACTTCAACAAAGCCAGAGAGCGGGAAATCTTTACGCAAAGGATGACCTTCAAAACCGTAATCCGTAAGCAGACGGCGTAAATCAGGATGTTCGTCAAAAACAATGCCGTACATATCGAAAGCTTCGCGCTCATACCAATTTGCATTTGAAAACACACCAGTAATAGTATGCACGGGCGCATCTTCGTCCGTTGTTACCTTCACGCGGATACGGTGATTGAGATGCATAGAGAGCAAATGATACACCACATCAAAGCGGCACTCACGGCCTGGGTAATCAACGCCGCAAATATCAATTAAGGTAGAGAACTTGCAAATTGGATCATCGCGCAAAAATGTTATGGTTTTGACAATTTCCTCACGGCGTGCATGTAAGACAAGCTCACCAAACGCAATTTCAGCACCATTAAACGCACCGCCAAGAACGGATTCAATGTGATTTTTTAAATCAAGTAATTCGTTTTCCATCTAACGCTCTATATTCCCCTCACGG
Source organism: Robiginitomaculum sp. (assembly GCA_965224735.1). Taxonomy (GTDB): domain Bacteria; phylum Pseudomonadota; class Alphaproteobacteria; order Caulobacterales; family Maricaulaceae; genus Robiginitomaculum_A. Next base: position 1,658,112 of record OZ245059.1, read on the forward strand.
CGAATTTTCTTTTGCAGTTGCAAAATACCGTAAACCAAGGCTTCTGCCGTTGGTGGACAGCCTGGTACATATATATCGACAGGAACAACGCGGTCACAGCCACGCACAACCGAGTATGAATAATGGTAATACCCACCGCCATTGGCGCATGACCCCATAGAAATTACATAACGCGGAAACGGCATTTGGTCATAAACTTTGCGAAGAGCAGGCGCCATTTTGTTGGTAAGCGTACCCGCGACAATCATCACATCAGATTGGCGGGGCGAACCACGCGGGGCAAAGCCAAAACGCTCTACATCATAACGTGGCATGGCAGCCTGCATCATTTCGACGGCGCAACAAGCAAGTCCGAATGTCATCCACATAAGCGATCCCGTGCGCGCCCATGTGATTAAATCATCAGTGCTGGCAACTAAAAAACCTTTATCCGCAAGCTGATCGCTTACCCCGTCAAAATACGGGTCGTGTTTTTTTGGATCATAAGTTGGTGTTTCATTTACAAATATCTTGGACATAAGCTATTCCCAATCAAGGGCTCCCTTCTTCCAAGCATAGGCGAGACCAATAACAAGCTCCGCCAAGAACACCATAACAACTGTCCAACCATATAGGCCAATTTTCTCAAGCGATACAGCCCACGGAAACAAAAATGCCACTTCCAAATCAAAAATAACGAACAAGATCGCAACGAGATAGAACCTTACATCAAATTTCATACGTGAATCGTCAAAAGCGTTAAACCCGCATTCATATGTCGAGATTTTTTCAGCATCTGGGTCGCTTGGCGCAAAAATTTTAGCAAGCACCAAGAACGCAAGTGAAATCACAAAGCCAACAAAGAGTAGGAATACAATGGGTAGATATTCGCGCAAAAACAACAAATGCTGACCCGTGTCAGCCGCGCTTTGAACGAATCGTAAATGTGCAAACATATTGCTTTGCTTTCATCCATTATGAGTGCGCTACAAAAGACTCACTCCTCGCGCTTAATTTGGGCGAAACCTAATCCTATGCACAGGCTAAATCAATGCATTATTTTGTCCAAATAAAAGATTATACAATGCAAATATAAGAATAATTCTTAAGTGCATTTTACTTGCCCTCTATTAGAGCGTAGACCTATAAACCAGAATGTGGTTTAATATGCTAAACATGGAGGTTCTATAGGGTTGTTCGATAGTCTGTTTTTTAATCCTTTCCTTTTTGTTTAAAATTGATTGTCCGCACCCGAAGTGGACGTCTGCGGGTGTGAGATTGTTGATGCTTTCGTGGTAACGCTCGTGGTTGTAATGCTCCACAAAGCTTTCTATCTGTCGCTCCAAATCCCCGGGCAAGAAGTGGTGCTCTAACTGGACTTGTCCCTGTTTAGTTCCGGGTTGTTATGAGTATACCCACAAGGGGCACTGGGTAACAGCCATCAAGGAGATGGCATGAATGACTTGTGAGCGGTTGATATTTTCGGTGCTATGTTGGCGTTGGAAGAAGCGGATAGGTTTTAGGTTGGATATGTCATCTAGGGCTTTTGACCCTGTAAAGGAGATTAACTCACACCTATTACCGAACGACCATCTTGAGGCTCGGCCCGTGTTTACGCACGGATTGGTGACCTCGTATAGGAGTTTGGTTTGGCCGTTCACACCCGTTTTCCTGCATTTGGAATTGGGTCTCCGCTTCCTCTTAACATTAACACGAGGCGGTTTTGCCTCAAGAGGAGTATAGCTATGTCTTTTATTGGTGTCGACCTACATACGAATTCTTTTACCATTTTCCGCCGTGAGGCGGATGGGTCTGAAATTCTGAAAACCTATCAATTATGCCAAGCTGAACTGGCTCAATTTTGCATGAGCCTGTCAGCGGATGATGAGATCGCGGTGGAGGCCACGGGCAATTCCGCCTATTTCCGCGATGAAGTGATTGCCTGTGTTGGCCGCGTTGTTGTGGTGAACCCTGGTCAGTTTCAGGTCATCCGTAAATCGGTCAAGAAAACCGATAAGAACGATGCGCGGGCTTTAGCTTTGTTTTTATCCAAAGACATGTTGCCCGAGACACGTCTCAAATCCACCGAGCACGCACAGCTTGCTTCGATTACGCAGACGCGGGATTTACTGGTTAAGCAGCGCACGCGCCTGCTCAATAAAATTCATGCCCTTTATAACCGTCACGGCATCAAGATGAAGAAAGAGAAGTTCAGCTCTCAAAAATCATTGATAAATATGGACATGGCTGTGTTCACCGATTTGGAGAAAATCGAAGTTGGCATTATCCGTGACCAAGCTTTGTCGCTGACAAAATCGGTTAAAGCGATTGACAGGCATATTGAAGCTTATGCAAAAACTCTGGACGGGTTTGAAGGACTTACCAGTATCAAAGGCATTGGCGCGCGGTCGGCGGCTATCTTCTTATCTGGCATTGGCGATGTTGAGGATTTTGCCAGTTCTGATAAATTGGCGGCATACTTCGGCCTTGTTCCGCGTGTTAGCCAATCTAACGAAACCACCAATATGGGGCGGATCACCAAGCGCGGCAACAAGCTTGTCCGCACAACTTTGGTGCAATGTAGCCTGATTGCCATACGGTATTCTGGCTATCTCAACAGCTTTTACAGACGCATTAAAAACAGGCGCGGCTTTGGCAAAGCCATCATCGCTACAGCACGTAAATTACTCAAAATAATATACGACACCCTCAAAAACAACTGGGTGTTCGAAGATTTCACCAAATTCAAACTAGCCAGCCAAGAAATGGCTGGACAATCATCATAGGAGAACTATTATGGCCAAGAAACATACAAAAGAGTTTCAACAAGAAGCCGTGCGCATCGCATTGTCGAGTAATTTATCGCGCAAGCAGGTTGCAGCTGATTTAGGTGTCGGGTTTTCAACCCTTGGCCGCTGGATCCAAATACACCGTCACCGGGATGATGTGTCGCCCCCCACTGACATAGACTTGGAACAAGAGGTTGCGCACCTCCGTAAAGAGAACAGGCTCCTCAAGGAGGAGAGGGATGTGTTACGAAGTGCCCTTTAGGGTGAAAAAAGCCACCCAATTCTTCGCTAGGCAAAAATGAAACGGTTTGCATTTATTGAGCAGTACGGTGTGGATGTTCCGACTAAACGATTGTGCCAGATGCTTGGCGTGACATCACGTGGGTTTCGGGCTTGGCGTAATCGTCCGATGAGCAGGCGGCAACGTGATGATATGGTGCTTTTGGCGCCCATCAGGGAAGAACATAGGCTTAGCCTTGGCTCCTATGGTCGTCCACGTATGACGGAGGAGTTAAAGGAATTAGGCTTTGCGGTTGGACATTGCCGTGTTGGTCGTTTGATGCGTGATAACGGGATAAAGGGATAAAGGGATAAAGGTCGTCAGAACCCATAAATACAAGGCAACAACGAACAGCAAGCACAGCTACGCTATAGCTCCTAACTTGCTGGACAAGAACTTCACTACCAAGCAGGCCAACCAGAAATGGTTCGTAGATATATCCTATATTTGGACAAGAGAAGCTTGGCTGTATCTGGCCGTCGTCATGGGTTTATATTCCAAACGCATTGTTGGTTGGGCTGTCAGTAACCGCATGAAAAAAGATTTAGCCATCCGTGCTCTGGATATGGCGATTGCCTTGCGCAGGCCAGAAAAAGGCTGTATCCATCATAGCGATCGTGGCTCCCAATACTACTCAAATGATTACCAAAGACTGCTCAAGAAACATGGATTTAAAGTCTCCATGAGCGGTAAAGGTAATTGTTACGATAATGCAGTTGTAGAAACATTCTTCAGTGCGAAGCCTCCCCCTTGGAAAACCCTTAAGGCTGAGATGATTTGGAGAAACATCTGGCACACCAGAAAACAGGCACATATAGCACTGTTCAAATACATCAACGGGTTCTAGGGGCTACCCTTGGGGTATAATCCGAAACGACGACATTCCACCTTGGGCGGAATGTCACCCATTGCCTTCGAAAGCAAGGCAGCCTAAATGAGTAGTCAACTCGGAACTAAACCGTGACAAGTCCAAAATGATGAACGCTCTAAGGCCCATTCGAATATAAAAAAACAAACCTGGTGCAGCAAGAATACGCTCTTGCACCCATGTCGTCTCAAAGGGTAAATGATTGAGCGGGTTACCGCTGAGCGCTGTTGGCGACACACCTGATAGCCCGTTATTTCAAAATCCTTAGGGGAAAACCAAGGCACATCCAAGCACCCTGCCACTCACGCCGACCTTCAGGTGCGGCTTAAAATGCATTGTTTTTATTATTTTGCCGCCCTAAAAACTCACAATGATGCCGCCACTGAAGCGAGTATCCTTGATTTTTATATCGTAAATTTCGCCGTCATTTTTCACATTGTCATAGGTATCAGCCACACTGAACCTTTGCGCTTCAATGCGCAGAGCGATTTTATCATTGATTTGACGTGCATACCCCAGACCATAAATCATACCACTAAGATCATGAAAGGCACCGCCAGTACCGCCGGTATCTCGCGGAGCAATCCTCACATTAGAAAACCCATAACCCAAGCGCGCATAGATCATGTCTTTCAACGTGAACTCATATCCCACAATACCACTCAGCGCTATTTGCGAGGAGTAACTAACCCCAACTTCATGCTCTATCGTTGTATCTTTCAGCAAGATATCTGTTCCAGAGACCAGCTTCGTATAACTAAGTTCGAGTCCAGTAAATAACTGGCTATTCCAATGGTGTCCAAATCCAAGAGTACCCTTCAAAAAGGCAGCGTTGTCTTTCACATTTAAATTCGTGCGCTTTCGTGCCAAATATTCAGGCGGGAAGGTCTCGGCAAAGCCAGATATTTTATAATCGACATAACCACCTTCAAGACCGCCATATATGCCAGACATAGTTTGGGCACTCTTGACGCTTACCTGTGCTTGTGCAGAAAAACAACCGATAATGGAAAAAAATAAAACCACGACCCCTAGCTTCGTGAACCTGTGTATGCTAGGTTTATATTTTATGATCTCGAACATAACAATCCTATTTTGCTTATTTATGCGCCTATACGCTTGATTATATTCTCAACTATGAGTATTAACTTCTTGAGTCAAGGAAATATATTACTGTTTTATAGTAATTAATTGTTCTTTTAAGGTGAGTCGTGAAAAATATAGAAATTTGGAGACTAAGTTTACCTTTGCGCGTGTTACTCGGAATATTTGTTGTTCTCGACAGCATCGAATTTATAAAGATTTTCGGCTCTGCACTTATTTTTGATGATACGACTCTTTTATATGGCATGATTGACCTTAATATTTCCAAGCCCTTAGCCTTGTGGCAAGTCCTGCTCTCTATGCTATTTTTAGGTATTGCGCTCATCGCTATTTGGTTGGTTTTTCTAGCTGTTAATCAGTTTTTTAGTATATCACGCCGTAATGGTTTTTTCGTCACAGGCGCTATCAAAACATTAAGACGTATGGGCTTTAGCCTGATCCTGCTTTGGGTCGGTATGGCATTGATGGAAACCACACTACCTTGGGTACTAACGTATAAAATTCCCCCCATGGAACATGCCAAAATTAGTTGGCTACCCTTTGATACGGACATGATTACTCTGCTCATAGGCTTCGTTTTACTTCTGATGGCCAGCGCCCTGAATGAAGGGCGTACTATTGACGATGAAAACAAGCAGATCATCTAATGACAGGAAAAATTATCGTCACACTCGATATCATGCTAGCGCGCCGCAAGGTCAAATCCAAAGACCTTGCGCGATATGTCGGTATTACAGAGGCCAATATGTCCCAGCTTAAATCAGGAAAAATTAAGGGTGTACGCTTCACAACCCTCATTAGAATTTGTGAATATCTCGACTGCAAACCTGGGGATATTTTGGATTTTGAGAAAGAGTAGAGTAAATATTATCTTCGTTAGTTAGATACTGTCTGACGTCAGCGCCTATGGCACAGACTTAAATCTGTGCTATTTTATATGAAGACAGACACCCAGATTACGTCTTTTCGTAAAACCCACAGCAATCTTCCCCTGTGTTATGGAATTACACGCGCTTAAATGCAAGCGTACAAATATAATAAAAGTGTACAAATATAAAGGATTAACGCTCGCCTAGTCTTTTGGCAAGGCGCTCGATCCGGCGCGCAGCGTCTTCCAAAGCATCAGCGGCACTAATTTCAGATTTCTGTGCCAACTTCAGAGTCCGTTGGCTATCTCGACGCATATCCGCATTTAGTTTCTCCGCTTGCTCTTCAAGATTTTCACTTAGTTCTTCAAGCTCATCCGTCATAGTAATACCGGCCATAACCAGCAAGCGCAAATCCCCGATTTGGCCAAATTGATTGGCTAAAATTTTTATACGTTCATCCAGTTTTTGGCCAAGCCCCGCCAGTCTTTCTTCCTCGCCATCATCACAGCCAAGATTGTATTTACGGCCATTAATATCAAAACTAACCTTTGCCATTATTGCCCCCCCGAATGCCATCTTCAAGAGCCTGCATAACCGTTGCTATAACAGTATCCATTTCGCGCGTAGTCTCTTCGGCTAAGGTAGAAAACTCTTTCTCACGTTCAATATATTCTTTCTCGCGAGCTTTAGCAGAATCCAATTTAGCGGCAAGGCGCATACGATCACTTTCAAAATTTTTGGTTAATATTTGGGCATCCCCAGCCTCACGTTCCAATTTTTGCACGCGTATAACCAGTGGGTTTAAATTTACCTCTAAAGACTTCAAGGCTATTTGGAGACGATTTGCTGCCTCTTTGACGCTCGTCCCATTTGATGTAGACTGTGACATATTCTCTTTTACTATAATATATTCTTAGGCGAATCTGTTAACATTAACAAGACAATGGCCTAATTTGCTCATTTCGCCAAGCCCTTATTAAAAAAGGAACACTTACGTTTTATCTACAGTCGCTGTAAAATAATTCAATTTAGGAAAAACACACTCGAATTAAGAAACAATATCATGTAAGTATGCGTACATATTCATGATTCTACATATCTAGAAGGGGTACAAATATGAGCGTACGTATTGCAATAAATGGATTTGGCCGCATTGGCCGTCTGGTTGTTAGAGCTATTGCCGAGCAACGAATCAAAGACGTTGAAATTGTCGCCATTAACTCCCCGGGTGCCCTGGAAACACAAGCGCATTTACTCCGGTACGATTCTGTGCATGGCAGGTTTGCTAATGATGTGAAAATCGGACAAGGCTTCATGGATATTGGCCTTGGTAAAATGCGCATCACCCATGAGCGAGACCCCGCCCATGCGGACTGGAAATCATTAGACGTTGATGTTGTCCTAGAATGCTCGGGGTTTTTCCGCACGCGTGAGTCCGTACAAGCCCACCTAGAAGCAGGCGCGAAAAGCGTAGTCATTTCCGCCCCTGCTTCTGGCGCAGATAAAACAATTGTATTTGGTGTCAACGAAGGCGAGCTTACCGCAAATGATGAAATTGTTTCTTGCGCGTCCTGTACAACCAATTGCCTTGCGCCAATCGCTAAGGTTTTGCTTGAGAGCGTTGGCATACGGCGCGGCTTCATGACGACTATTCACTCGTACACACTCGATCAACGCATTTTGGATAGTTCCCACAAAGACCTATATCGTGCCCGCGCAGCAGGTCTGAACATGATCCCGACTTCCACGGGCGCAGCAAGAGCCGTAAGCCTTGTTATCCCAGAGCTTAAAGACAAATTGAGCGGATCGTCTGTGCGCGTGCCAACCGCCAATGTCTCCTTAGTTGATCTGGCCTTTCAGCCAGACGGCATGAGCGATGTGCAAAGCATTAATGCCGCTGTGCGTAAAGCTGCTAAGGGCGATATGAAAGGGGTTATCCGTTATACGGAAGAGCCGCTTGTATCCTCAGATATCAATCATGATCCGCATTCTGCCGTATTTGCAGCCCCGCTCACCAAGGTTATCCATTCTGATTTGGTTAAAGTGATTGCGTGGTATGACAATGAATGGGGATTCTCTAACCGTATGATCGATGTGGCGCGTGCTTTGGCTGCTGTTCGCAAAGGCAAAAATAAAAAGCCCATAAAACCCTAAAACCCATAGAAGGTATAGAAGGTATAGTCATGGTAGATTTTCGCAGGCTTAAAGACGCAGATATAACCGGAAAACGGGTTTTGGTACGGGTTGATTTCAATGTCCCTTGTGATAAAAATGGCACTGTAACCGATGATACGCGCCTGCGTGCCGCCTTGCCAACTATTGCCTATTTGCGCAAGAACGGCGCTATTACTGCACTTCTTTCACATTTTGGCCGCCCAGATGGAGAACCTAGCCCAGAGAACTCCTTGAAGAAATTGATCGCGCCTTTATCGGCGCTGATTGGAAATGATGTCGCGTTTGCGCCAGAGTGCATTGGGCATGATGCCGACCGCATTCTTTCTGCTCTTCCGCCTGGCGGCATAGTGCTTTTAGAGAACACTCGTTTCCAGAAAGGAGAAACTCACAAAGCTGATGGCATAAAAGGCTATGATCCAAAATTTGCTAAAGCACTGGCAGACCTTGGCGATGTGTTCATCCATGATGCTTTCTCCGTGGCTCACCGCGCTCAAGGCTCGACATCGGGAATAGCGGAGTATCTTACCGCCTATGCGGGTCTTGCTATGGAGCGCGAACTTGATCATATTAGCCAAGCTTTGGATGCGCCAAAGCGCCCCGTAATGGGGCTTGTTGGCGGAGCGAAAGTTTCAACAAAAATTGACCTTTTGAAAAATTTGGTCGGCAAGCTGGACTGCCTAGCTATTGGTGGCGGCATGGCTAACACATTCCTCGCCGCCCTTGGCCATACTGTCGGCAAGTCCTTATGCGAGCATGAGTTAACAAAGACAGTGCTGCAAATTATGGACAATGCCCGCACAGAAAATTGCGAAATTATCCTGCCCATTGATGTTGTCGCGGCAACAGATTTTAAAGAAAACGCGCCGCACAGGGTTTGCGGCTTTGACCATGTGAAACCTGATGAAATAATTTTAGACGTTGGGCCAAAGACCGTCAATCTGCTGGCAGATGCTATGGACGCCAGTAATTGCCTTATCTGGAACGGGCCGCTTGGTGCGTTTGAAATCACCCCTTTTGATACAGCTACGGTTGAAGCGGCGCGTTATGCGGCAAAGCGCACCAAACAAAATGGTCTTATATCCGTTGCTGGCGGCGGCGATACTGTGGCCGTACTAAAACATGCTGGCGCGGCGGACGATTTTACCTTTATTTCTACGGCGGGAGGTGCTTTCTTAGAATGGATGGAAGGTAAACCTCTTCCTGGCATTGAAATATTAAACTCTAAACTCTAAACTCAAAGGACATCTTATGCGTAAACTAGTTCTAACTGGCCTGATGATTAGCACCGCCGCTTTTGCGGCTTGCAATAACAATACAGCGCCAAAAACACCAAAAACAGAAGCCGAAGCGGCTAGCGCTCTAAAAACGGCGCGAGATAATATGGCAAAATTTCGCACATGCCCAAAAGAGCAAGTGCTCCATGACCTCTCCAGCTATTCAAATGAATGGCCCGATCCAAAGCTTGAACAAAAAGAATGGTTTGAAGCCAATGGCAAACGCAAAGGCGTTGTCACCACCGATAGCGGCTTGCAATACTCCGTTAACAAAAAAGGCATTGCCAATGGTGCGATGCCAAAGCCCGTGCAAACAGTGCGCGTGAATTACCATGGGTTATTTCTGGATGGCAAAATATTTGATAGCTCTTATGACCGTGGTCAGGACATTGAGTTTCCGCTCAACGGCGTTATTAAAGGCTGGACGCAGGGCGTTGGCCTTATGCGCCCATGTGATGCTTGGACATTTTATATCCCCTCCGATCTCGCCTATGGCCCAAAAGGCAAAGGCTCTATCCCGCCTGCAACGCCTCTGATATTCCATGTACAGCTCTTAGCTATTGCAGATTAAACCAAACAACGAAAAGGCCGCTTCGTTCCTGAGAATGCGGCCTTTTTTTATTGCGAAACTTAACCTTAGCCGCTAATGCGTAAGGCGCACTTTCAAAAGCGAAGCCCCGATTTCATCAAAAGCCCGTTCTAGATCAGCGCTATTACTTGCATCAAAATACATGCTTGTTTGTGTCGCACAATTTTGGATCATCTTTTTTGTGCTTTTTTTTCTTGGTGTGATCTGCAAACGGGTCTGCTACCTGATTATAAGGCTGATGTTTATCCAGCGTACGCCAGCCTCAAAGATATAATTCCGCCGAACCAAAGACTTAACCGAAACTTTGCATTAAAAGTGCGTCAAATTACTTTTTTTATTTTGGTAAAATTTGAATCCTAAATGCTGTTTCAGGACGGTATATCTGCTTTGCCAATGGCTTGATATCTGCCAGTGTCATATTTTGATACATCTTTTCTCGTGTGCGAAAATTATCAATATTCCAACTATCTGTCTGCGCATGGGATATAACCCCCATCCAATAAGAATTGCTTTCAAGGCTACTATCAAGTCCTTCTAAAATCGGTTCCATAGCTCGGGTAAATTCATCATCACTAATATTTCCAGCGCCAATATCGACAGCGATTTCATCAAGTTTATCTGACATAGCGCTAATCTTTTCTGGTTTAAGGCCAAGGCTTGCGGACATATAGCCATAGTTTTTGAAAATACGCGACGCGCTTCGCCCCGCAAATGGAGAATAGGCAGCCCCCTCTTCTTCGCGAATAACTTTCGTGAGGCGATTGTCAAAGATGCGCCGCAAAATGCTCAGGCGTCGATTTCTCATAATGTCCGTACCATCAGGTGCAGGCCAATAAACCTGTAACAGCGCACGGTTAACGTCACCAGAATGGGTCAAAACCACAGGTTTTGAACGCGCCGTAGGAAAGGTAATTTTCGTCATATTCGGATAATCTGTATGGCCAAGCTTGCGTTTTGACAACGTGCCAAATGTGCGGGCAACTTGCCTAATAATGACATCTTTATCAATATCGCCAACGACACTTATCTCGATTTGCCCGTTCTTAAGCTCTCTCTCTATCCATGCTTTCACGTCTTGAATTTTAGCCGCCAGTAAATCTTCCATCGGCGGAATACCATAACGGATATCGCCTGAACGCAGCAATCGCCCGACATCACGCGAGGCTACCCCGCCAGGGGTTGAGTCCAGTGTTGGGTACCAGCTTTCGATGTATTTATCATAGCGCGCCTTTGACACCGCGCGGTAGCCTGGCGCAATAAGTTGTGCCATCATCAAATTAAACTGATCCGTAAGGTCGGAAGTCACGGTTGCACCGCTAATGTTGAAACTTTTTGTGCCAAAACTAAAATTAGCACTCACTGCTTTGCCCGCGAAAATATGGCTTAACTCGTCATTACTATGCGCCTTTAGCCCGCCAGCGCTCATTACAGAGTTTGCCAATATAGCCATGGCTGGATCCTTGATCGGCATAGAAAGACGCCCATCGCCAACACTGATAGAGATACGGATGCTGTTTTTTTCAAAATTTGTTTTCTTAAAATTAACAAGAACATTGTTTTCAAACTTAATCAAATCGCTGTCAATATCATCAATATGCTTTTGGGAGATAACTTTACCAGGAGTGCCAAAATCCGTATAGGCAAATTTATCTTGTTTTTGCATAGCGTTTTGCGTCACAGGCACAGCTTTGCTGGCTTCATAGGCTGTGCGGATTACCTGTTTTGGGTTTTCAATCTCCTGACTGGTTTGCAAATATATGTGCGGCTTATCCAGTGCTGACCATTGCTCTTTAAACGCATCCCAAACCATATCCGTTGAAATTTCGTCTTCATAAGACGAGAACCGCTCAAGGCTTGTTCTTGGATGCGTGTAAACGCTTTCACCTTTAAAACTGCCCAATATACCAGATGCGAGGCCATTGGTGCGGCGGGTCGCAAAAGTTTGCACCGATACTTCCATACTTTTTTCGGAATTGGCCAGCTGCTCGTCCAACTCTGCCTGAGTGAAGCCATATTTCAGGGCTTTCCTAAGTTCCTGCTCGCCCACAGCCAATGCTTTTTGCCAATTTTTTGACCGACTCGACATGTCAATAGACATCATATCAGCAGTTTCCAACAGATAAGAACGCCCTGCACTAGCGCCGAGAAACTCCGCGTCTGCTTTACGCGCAAGTGTACTCAGGCGTCTGTTTAATATACGATTACCAAGCCCTGCTATAAAGGCTTCTTTGCGGTTTGTGGCCGTGTCCATTTTTTCGATATAGGGTTTTATCGTCGCAATGCTTATTGAGGTTTGAATTTTCGGATCTGCGTAATAGCCAATATCCATGCCGCGCGGCGACGTTTTTCCAGCATCGTGCTCTTCCCCCGCAGGCACAGCGGTCGTCCAGTCTTCAAAATGCTGTTTGATTTTAGCAATGGCGAGATCGGTGTCGAGATCGCCAACCAAAACGACAAATGTATTTTCAGGGCGATAATAGGCTTCATAATAGGCGCGCAAGTCCGTATCCGTCATGTTTTTCAGGGTTTCATCCGTACCAATAGGCATACGGCTCATAACGCGGCTCCCTTTGGTCGTAAATTCAAGGCCAGCAAGATCGGCTCTAACGCTGGGATTATCGCGGGTACGTTTTTCCGCTTGCACAACGCCGCGCTCACGATCAATCGCGCCAGCATCAAGTGTTAAATTTTCCGCAGTCTCACGCATAATCATCAAGGTTTGGTCAAGCAAATGCTCGCTCACTTCGGGTAAATTCAGCATATAAACCGTCTCGTCAAAACTGGTATAAGCATTGGTGTCCGCACCAAAGGATAACCCTTCGCGTTCTAAAATTTTCGTCATCTCGTTTTCAGGAATATTCTTAGAGCCGTTAAAGGCCATATGCTCTAAATAATGCGCCGCGCCGCGTTGCTTATCGGTTTCGTTAAGCGAGCCCGTATCAATACGCATCCGAAGGGCAGCCGTCTTGGTCGGGGTTTCATTATGTAGCACCGCATAGCGCACACCATTTGCAAGCTTGCCATAAACAACTGCAGGATCAGGCTTTAAATCACTCGCTTCTTGGGCAAAGTCTACGCTGTCAATAGAGGGGAGTTTTACCGCCTGTTGGCTTGCCTTTGGCGAACAAGACAAAAGCGCAATTACGGCTACGCTTGCGACTAATAAGGTTTTGAGTTTCATAAAGTTTCCTTTGCTAAAACCAGCGCCGAACGCGGGCTTGGTAATCGGTATAGTCTTTGCCAAAACGGCGAAATAGGTAGGCTTCTTCTCGTGCAATAGCATAATAGCGCAAGGCTAAATATGTAGGAATTAGTAATAAAAGAGCGGCGGGTGCATTCCAATACAATACAATACCAATAAACATCATAATCATCGAAACATAAATGGGATTGCGCGAAACTCCAAACGGGCCCGTATCGATAATCGCATTGTCTTTGGTATAAGGTGATATGCTCGTCTTGGCCTTGTGGTAGAGCCACCCGCACCAAAGCACGAGGATGGCACTAAAAACAATAAACCCGATGCCAAAGAAAGAAAACGGGCGCGCAGCCGCGCCAAACCCGCTACCTAATACCTTATTTAAATAAAGCCCAAGCACCAAAAACACAACCATAATTACCGGCGGCGGAATGTGCACGGCAGGCGTATCTAGTTTCTTACGATTTGTCATAGTGTTCCCTAGCGCATTTTTGAACAAACGTGCAAGTTTTTTTTATCCCCTAAAGATAATTACACTGATAAGCACTGTCTGGCAAACGTTTAATATTTACAAGACTATACGCATGGCCTGCATGGTTTAAAGTCTGCGGACAAATTCCGTATTGCGTGCTCATAAAATTCACACCTGGCTCTGTAGACGCGGGGAATGTCCATTTTTTGTTTCTGGCAATAATGTCTGCGCCCGCATATTGGTCTTCAATGCCACATGAAAAGCGACTTGCCCCGCCCGTAACCGCTAAATCAGTATAACAATACGCGACGCGAAAACTTTGATTGCATTTATTGACAAGATTGAGGCCGTTTTCAATTTTTGGCGTAAGACACTCTTTAGCGTGTGTTTTTGCTAAATTTGAAAGGTTTTTTTTAAGGGAAATACCCAGCAATAAATCAATTCCAATCTCGTCTGGCTCTGTAATAAGTTCACGTTTATAATTTTTTATTTTGTCATATTCTTCACGCTTCGAGTTTCTGTCCTCATCGAGCTTGCAAACATCGTATTGTCGATCACATTTTTTTCACAGTAATTATGACTGCTGTATACGCCAGAATTATTAATTTTACAGTTGTTTAAGCATGCACTTTTCTCCACGCCGCAACGAGCCGAAGCTTGGGTTGTTGCAAGTCCTACCGTCAGTAAAAGAGAACTTATTGCCACAACTCTCCTGGGGATAAACATATTAAACTCCAAGTTATTGTCAAACTATAGACTTTTACACCAAAAACAACCCTAATACACCAAAGACAACCCTAATCCAAATTCAAGAGTGCAGGATCGCCGCCTTGAGCACTTATGTTTCTTGAGCGCTTATGTTTACTGTGAGCGTACGCTCACTTGCAAACCGTGGTAAATAATGCGCCCAGTCTACGCACCAGCCAGTCTACGCACCCAGATAGGGCAGTAGATCTTTATGACTGCCAACAGGCGTGTAAACTCTGCACGGATGCGGCGCTTCCGGGGCGTCAGACCGCTGCATAGAGCACATCCCCCATACCGTGATACCGTTTGCAAGCGTTAAAACTCATACGCATGACCACCCGCCTCCATTTCTTGAATAGCGCAAATCGTATTGGCATTATAGGTCATAATTGCAAGTAAATTCAATCTTTTACGTTCAGTAGTTCACGCGCACAAGCCAGATATAAAAGGTCAGTTATTGACTTTCGTGTCCAAACTGAAAAGTCCTGATACCCTTCCACTTGGCCATGCTTGTTTTCTACCGTGTTTTATAAAAGATGTAGGGGACAAAACATTACAAATAGTGCTAATTATGTGGATCACAAGCAAATAACCCGAGAAATCAATGTCTAAATCGCAAACACAAGAGCCGCTTCAAATTATCGCCTTTGATTTTGATGGCACCATCACCACAAAGGATACATTTGCACTGTTTTTACGCTATTGGGCAGGTACGCCGCGTTGGGCTATAAACCTGGTAAAATTATTACCTATTTTTATCGCCTACAAACTTACCGTCATCGACCGTGATAAAGTGAAGACCCATGTGGTGCGAACATTCTTCAAAAACGCGCCAGAAGACGCCCTCAATCAAAGGGCGGCGCAGTTTGCCAAAAACGTTATCCCGGATTTGATTCGCCCTGGCGTTTTGAACACCCTAAAAGTCAAAAAATTACCCCCCTATACCTTATATATAGTCTCGGCATCGATCGAGCCATATCTAAAAGCATGGGGTAAATCCCATGGCATAGAAAATATTTTATCAACAAAACTCTCTGTTGTTAACGGAAAACTGACAGGCGAAATTGACGGGATTAATTGTTGGGGAGCAGGTAAAGTTACTAAAATTGCGGCAGAAATGGCGAATATACCGTATTTTATTGCAGAAGCTTACGGTGACACACGCGGAGACCAAGAAATGCTATACGCCGCTAAAGTGTCTCACTTCAAACCTTTTCGCCTGTAAGCAGTAATCTTATTGTCTCTTCTGCAGAAAAATGTAGTAAGACCGCATTATAGCCTAGCCAAAGCATTAAGTTTTAGATAGGTTAAGTGCGTCTGCATGGGCAGATATTTATTATTGTTTTAGAGTTTTGGGGGGTTTAATTATGAAACGCACTCTTTTATTGGCCGTATGTGTCGCAGCGATCGCTGCACCAACTATTGCTCAGGATTTGCCGCCGCAAAGCGCGATTCCAGGCGAATGTTTTGCGAAGGTAATTGTACCAGCGCAGTACCAAACGTCTTCCGAGACGGTTTTGCTTCGTGAGGGTAGTAAGGAACTTCATAAGATTCCTGCACGGTACGAAACCGTTACCGAACGTGTTCTCGTTCAAGAAGCCAGCTTCGAGCTTGTTACTATTCCAGCTACCTATAGAACGGTTACGGAAACCGTTGTGGTTCAAGACGCTTCAACCGAGCTTGTTACTATTCCACCCGTCTATGGCACGGCTACTGAAACCGTTGTGGTTCAACCTGCATCAAGCGAATACATTACTATCCCAGCCGTTTACGGTACACAAACGGAAACCGTTGTGGTTCAGGACGCTTCAACTCAGCTGGTTGCAATTCCCCCAATATACGAAACAGTTACTGAAACTGTTGTTGTACAAGAAGCAACAAACGAGTTGATAACAATTCCCGCCCAATACGGTACAGTCACAGAAACTGTGGTAGTCACGCCGCAAACTGTTGATTATGTTACCATACCTGCCACTTATGAGGCCGTCTCCGAGACGGTTGTTGTACAAGAGGCTAGCACTGATTTGGTGACGATCCCTGCTCAATACGGTTCCGCGACTGAAACGATTGTGGTTCAAGAGGCTGCAACAGAACTTGTGACTATCCCTGCTGTGTTTGGCACAGTCACTGAAACGATTGTGGTTCAAGAGGCTGCAACAGAACTTGTGAGTGTTCCAGCGAAATGGCGCACTGTATCAGAGGTCGTTGTTGTAACGCCGCAAAGCGTTCATTATGTAACGGTTCCTGCGACGTACGAAGCAGTCACTGAAACCATTGTGGTTCAAGACGCTGCTTCAGAGCTTATTACAATCCCTGCTACTTACGAAACTGTAAGCGAGGCTATGGTGGTTCAAGAAGCAGCAACCGAGCAAGTCACGATCCCTGCAACGTTTGAAACGGTCACTGAAACCGTTGTGGTTCAAGAAGCAGCAACTGAGCTTGTCGCGATACCCGCTACATATAAAACAGTGGCTGATATTGTTGTTGTAACGCCGCAAACTGTTGATTATGTAACAGTGCCTACGACATACGAAGCAGTCACTGAAACCGTTGTAGTTCAAGAAGCAGCAACTGAGCTTGTTGCGATACCAGCTACATATGAAACAGTGGCTGATACTATTGTTGTTTCCCCGCAAACTGTTGATTATGTAACAGTGCCTGCGACGTACGAAGCAGTCACTGAAACCGTTGTGGTTCAAGAAGCAGCAACTGAGCTTGTCTCTATTCCTGCAACATACGGAACGGTGAGCGAAATTATGGTCGTTACGCCCCAAAGCGTTGATTATGTCACTATCCCTGCCACATATGAAACAGTGAGCGAAACTGTTGTGGTTCAAGCCGCTGCATCAGAAATGATCACGATCCCAGCAACATTTGAAACGGTTGCAGAAACCGTTGTGGTTCAAGCCGCATCTACTCAGTATGTAAGCATTCCAGCAACATTTGAAACAGTGAGTGAAACCGTTGTGGTTCAAGAAGCTTCTTCAGAGCTTGTCGCGATACCAGCTACATATGAAACAGTGGCTGATACTATTGTTGTTTCCCCGCAAACTGTTGATTATGTAACAGTGCCTGCGACGTACGAAGCAGTCACAGAGACTATAGTTGTTCAAGAGGCTGCTACAGAAGTTGTGTCAATTCCTGCAACCTTTGCAACCGTGAGTGAAACTGTTGTTGTGACACCGCAAACCGTAGATTATGTAACCGTTCCTGCGACGTATGAAACACTCACTGAAACTGTTGTGGTTCAAGACGCATCTAGCGAACTTATTCAAATCCCTGCTGTGTTTGGCACAGTAACCGAAACCGTTGAGGTAACGCCGCAAACCGTTGAATATATTGCAATTCCTGCCGTTTACGAAACGGTATCAGAGCCATATGTTGTGCAAGCAGCATCGACGAACCTTATTACGATTCCAGCAACGTACGGCACTGTAACGGATACTGTTGTGGTCACGCCGCAAACCGTAGATTATGTCACTATTCCAGCAACATATGAAACCTACCAAGAGCAAGTTGTTGTCCAAGCGGCATCTACTGATCTTGTAAGTGTTCCAGCCACATATGAAACCGTTACCGAGGTTATGGTTGTTACGCCGCAAAGCGTTGATTATGTCACTATCCCAGCAACTTATGGAACAGTGAACGAAACTGTTGTGGTTCAAGAAGCCGCTTCAGAAATGGTGACAATTCCAGCCACATTTGAAACTGTGACAGAAACTGTTGTTTCTCAAGCAGCGGCTACTGAGTATGTTAGCATTCCCGCAACTTATGGAACAGTGACTGAAACTGTTGTCGTTCAAGAGGCGAGTACTCAGCTTGTGGCGATCCCTGCAACCTTCGAAACTGTAACAGAAACTATGGTTGTTACACCACAAAGCGTTGATTATGTTACAGTGCCTACAACGTACGCAACTGTTACAGAGACGGTTGTAGTTCAAGAGGCAAGTTCAAAACTTATTACAATCCCTGCAACCTTCGAAACTGTAACTGAAACTATGGTTGTTACGCCGCAAAGCGTTGATTATGCCACTATTCCAGCAACATACGAAACAGTGAACGAAACTGTTGTGGTTCAAGAAGCCGCATCAGAAATGGTGACAATTCCAGCAACATTTGAAACTGTAGCGGAAACTATGGTTGTTACGCCGCAAAGCGTTGATTATGTCACTATTCCAACAACATACGAAACAGTGAACGAAACTGTTGTGGTTCAAGAGGCCAGCACCCAGCTTGTTTCTATCCCGGCGACATTTGAAACCGTAACGGAGACAGTTGTGGTTCAAGAGGCCAGCACTCAGCTTGTGGCGATCCCTGCAATATACGAAACAGTGAGTGAAACTGTTGTGGTTCGCGAAGCAACGACTGATCTTGTTACTATCCCTGCAACGTTCGGCACTGTGACTGAAACAGTTGTGGTCACGCCTCAATCTGTTGATTATGTAGCGGTTCCAGCTAAGTACGAAACCTATCAGGAAGCTGTTGTAGTACAAGAAGCCTCAACCCAGCTTGTTTCTATCCCAGCGACATTTGGAACCGTAACGGAGACAGTTGTTGCTCAAGAAGCCAGCACTCAGCTTGTAACAATCCCTGCTGTTTATGGATCGGTTACAGAAACTGTTGTTGTGAGCGATGCGAGTACTGAGCTTATAACAATTCCAGCAACGTTCAAAACTGTATCAGACACTGTTGTGGTTACGCCGCAAACTGTCGATTATGTTGTGGTTCCAGCTAAATACGAAACCTACCAGGAAGCTGTTGTGGTTCAAGAAGCTTCAACTGAGCTTGTTAGCATTCCTGCAACATACCGCACTGTAACCGAAACCGTTATTGTTCAAGAAGCGGCTACTGAATTAGTTGCTGTTCCTGCTACATATAAAACTGTCAACGAAACAATCGTTGTAGCGCCGCAAACTGTTGAATATATTGCAATTCCTGCGAAATTCCGTAACGAAACGCAAACATATGTTCAACAAGACAGCACTGATGAGCTTGTGGTTATCCCAGCTGTTTATGGCACAGTTACGGAAACAATCACCACGCAAGAAGCATCCTCTAGCCTTCGCGCTGTTCCTGCGACATACAGAACTGTCAATGAAACAATGGTTATTCAGCCAGAACGTACTGAGATCCAAGTTATCCCAGCCGTTTATGAAACACGTACAGAGCGTCTTTTGGTTGCACCAGCCCGCGAAGAGTGGAAATCTGGTACGCAAGCCATTAATGCGCGTCAACTTCAGCGTAATGGTCGGATTAATACGAACCAAGCACGCCAGTTCACAATCTTTAACGGTACGTCACAGCAAGTTATCGAATCCACACAGACAATCGTGAATGCTACTGGCGAGATTTTGTGCCGCGTTCTTATTCCGGCTCAATACAAAACGATTACAAAACGTGTGATTAAAACACCAGCACGCACCGTTGAAAAACGTATCCCATCTGTGAGTAAAACAATCACAAGGCGTGTTGTAGATCGCCCCGCAACAGCGCAAGAAATTGCTATTCCTGCTAAAACGAGTACAATCACACGCCGCGTTGTAAAACGCCCCGCGCAAGTGATGAGCTTGCTCGAAGCACAAAATGCTGGCCTCTCTGGCTATGGTAAATTGGGTTCAGGCGGCGGAAGCATTTCAGGCTTTGTTGATGGCAATAACGATGGCGCTGATGACCGTGATGGCCTCTCTCGCTCAGCAGCTTCTGTTGCAGATCGCAAAGGCAATGGCACTCGTGCATATGACTATCGTGGTGGTCGGTATGGCCAAAAGATTGGTAGCTATTCAACACGCGTAATCGCTCAAGAAGCACAAATTCAAGAACGTGTTATCCCTGCCGTTACAAAAACGATTACCCGCCGCGTTGTTGATCAGGTTGCGCACACTGTAGAGCGGACAATCCCAGCTGTGACCAAAACAATCACACGCCGCGTTGTTGATCGCCCTGCAAGTACGCAAGAACGCGTTATCCCGGTTGTGACCAAAATGGAAGCACGCCGCCGTATTGCAACACCTGCAAGCACTGTAGAGCGTGTTATACCAGCTGTAATTAAGCAAGTGACACGCCGCGTTGTCGACCGCCCTGCGAGCACGCAAGAGCGCACGATCCCTGCTGTGATGAAACAAATTACACGCCGCGTCGTTAAAACACCGGCAAGCACTGTAGAGCGCGTTATACCAGCTGTAATTAAGCAAGTGACACGCCGCGTTGTCAAAACACCTGCTGCGACGCAAGAGCGGGTAATTCCAGCTGTGACTATGATGGAAAAACGCCGCCGTATCGTGAGTCCTGCTGCTACAATCGAGAAAGTTATCCCAGCTGTAACCAGACAAGTAACGCGCCGCGTCGTCAAGACTCCAGCCTCCACCATAGAGAAAGTCATCCCAGCTGTTATAAAAACGCGAACTCGCCGTGTTGTTAAAACACCAGCAGGCACGCAAGAACGGATGATCCCTGCTGTGACCAAGCAAATTACCCGCCGCGTTGTCAAAACTCCCGCGGGCGCTCAAGAGCGAGTAATTCCAGCCATCATGAAGCAGGTGACACGCCGCGTGATTAAGGATGCTGCGCACACTGTAGAGCGTGTTGTCCCTGCTGTGACCAAGCAAGTGACACGCCGCGTTGTTAAAACACCTGCTCGGACACAAGAGCGGGTAATTCCAGCTATCATAAAGCAAGTGACACGCCGCGTGATCAAGGATGCTGCGCACACTGTAGAGCGCGTTGTCCCTGCTGTGACCAAGCAAGTGACACGCCGCGTTGTCAAAACTCCCGCGGGCGCTCAAGAGCGGGTAATTCCAGCCATCACCAAGCAGGTGACACGCCGCGTGATTAAGGATGCTGCGCACACTGTAGAGCGCGTTGTCCCTGCTGTGACCAAGCAAGTGACACGCCGCGTTGTCAAAACTCCCGCTGCGACACAAGAGCGGATAATTCCAGCCATCACCAAGCAGGTGACACGCCGCGTTGTCAAAACACCTGCTGCGACGCAAGAGCGGGTAATTCCAGCCATCATGAAGCAGGTGACACGCCGCGTTGTCAAAACTCCCGCTGCGACGCAAGAGCGGGTAATTCCGGCCATCATGAAGCAAGTGACGCGCCGCGTGATTAAGGATGCTGCGCACACTGTAGAGCGTGTTGTCCCTGCTGTGACCAAGCAAGTGACACGCCGCGTTGTCAAAACTCCAGCAAGTGCTATCGAGAGAGTCATCCCAGCTATCACGAAAATGGAAACACGCCGCCGCATCAAGACACCAGCTCGTACTGCTGAGAAAGTTATCCCAGCAATTATTAAACAGGTGACACGCCGCGTTGTTAAAACCCCTGCGTCTACGATTGAGAAAGTTATCCCGGCGATTATGAAGGTGCGTACGCGCCGCGTGATTAAGACGCCAGCCCATACAATCGAGAAAGTTGTTCCAGCTGTGATGTCTCAAGTCACCCGCCGCGTTGTTAAAACACCCGCTGCGACGCAAGAACGGATACTTCCAGCCATCATGAAGCAAGTGACACGCCGCGTGATTAAGGATGCTGCGCACACTATAGAGCGCGTTATTCCTGCTGTGACCAAGCAAATCACCCGCCGCGTTGTCAAAACACCTGCTGCGACGCAAGAGCGGGTAATTCCGGCCATCATGAAGCAAGTGACGCGCCGCGTGATTAAGGATGCTGCGCACACTATAGAGCGTGTTGTCCCTGCTGTGACCAAGCAAGTGACACGCCGCGTTGTCAAAACACCTGCTGCGACGCAAGAGCGGGTAATCCCAGCCATCGCTAAGCAAATTACTCGCCGCGTGATTAAGGATGCTGCGCACACTATAGAGCGCGTTATCCCTGCTGTGACCAAGCAAGTGACACGCCGCGTTGTCAAAACACCTGCTGCGACGCAAGAGCGGGTAATTCCAGCCATCATGAAGCAAGTGACACGCCGCGTGATTAAGGATGCTGCGCACACTATAGAGCGCGTTATTCCTGCTGTGACCAAGCAAATCACCCGCCGCGTTGTCAAAACTCCTGCTGCGACGCAAGAGCGAGTAATTCCAGCCATCATGAAGCAAGTGACACGCCGCGTGATTAAGGATGCTGCGCACACTGTAGAGCGCGTTGTCCCTGCTGTGACCAAGCAAGTGACACGCCGCGTTGTCAAAACACCTGCTGCGACGCAAGAGCGGGTAATTCCAGCCATCATGAAGCAAGTGACACGCCGCGTGATTAAGGATGCTGCGCACACTGTAGAGCGCGTTATTCCTGCTGTGACCAAGCAAGTGACACGCCGCGTTGTGGATACACCAGCCTCTACGGTTGAACGTGTTATCCCTGCTGTGATCAAGCAAGTGACACGCCGCGTTGTCAAAACACCTGCTGCGACGCAAGAGCGTGTTATCCCTGCTATTATCAAGCAAGTAACGCGTCAGGTTGTTAAAACACCTGCTGCGACGCAAGAGCGGATAATTCCAGCCATCACAAAGCAAATTACTCGCCGCGTGATTAAGGACGCTGCGCACACTGTAGAGCGCGTTGTCCCTGCTGTGACCAAGCAAGTGACACGCCGCGTTGTGGATACACCAGCCTCTACGGTTGAACGTGTTATTCCTGCTGTGATTAAGCAAGTGACACGCCGCGTTGTCAAAACACCAGCGTCTACACAAGAGCGGGTTATTCCTGCTGTGACCAAGCAAATTACACGCCGTGTTGTCAAAACACCAGCGTCTACACAAGAGCGGGTAATCCCAGCCATCACAAAGCAAGTGACACGCCGCGTGATTAAGGATGCTGCGCACACTGTAGAACGTGTTATTCCTGCTGTGATTAAGCAAATCACCCGCCGCGTTGTCAAAACTCCTGCTGCGACGCAAGAGCGGATAATCCCTGCTGTGATTAAGCAAGTGACACGCCGCGTTGTCAAAACTCCTGCTGCGACGCAAGAGCGGATAATCCCTGCTGTGATTAAGCAAGTCACGCGCCGCGTTATCAAAACGCCTGCGTCTACACAGCAGCGTGCAATCCCGGCGATCACGAAGCAAGTGACCCGCCGCGTTATCAAAACACCAGCCCGGACACAAGAACACGTTATCCCTGTGATCACGAAAACTGTGTCTCGCCAGGTTGTTGACAAACCAGCAAGTACTCAGCGCCGCGAAATCCCTGCCCGTTACGATACAGTTTCTGTACAAAAAATGGTATCGTTGGCACGGATTGAAGCAACAGCCATCAAAGCTGAATATGGCACGATTGAAAAACGTGTTAAAATTCAGGACGAGAAAGCTGAATGGCGTCAGGTTCTTTGTGAGGCAAACGCAAACACACGCGTTATTTCTGCAATCCAAACGCAGCTTAAACAGCGTGGTTACTACCAAGGCCGTATTGATGGTATTCTCGGACGCTCCACATATACAGCAGTTGAGCAATATCAAATCAAACAAGGTCTATCGACTGGTGGTTTGACGCTCCGTACTGTTGATAGTCTTGGTGTTGATTGGCGCTCAATGGTTAGTGGTGGCAGTTATGTCAACACAATTGGCGGCTCTACATTCGGCAGAACAACTGGCGGTGCTGCTACAGGTGGTACAATAGCGAGAGGCTCAATTGGCACGAGTACAACTGGCGGTGCTGTTACAGGTGGCGCAATAACTAGAGGTTCAGTTGGCGGTAGTTCTTCAGCCACAAGCGGATGGATAGTACGCTCAAATGGCCAAGTTGTGAACGCAGCTGGTACGGTTGTCGGGCGGGTTGATGCAAACGGTAATGTTATTAATGCAGCTGGCAAAATCATCGGCCGCGTTAGATAATATCTAGTCACGATAACGAATTAAACTCCGCGCTTTTTGGCGCGGAGTTTTTCTTAGGGCGCTAAATCCCTTATGTCTGTAGACAAGTAAATGAATTTTGATGTGAATCCCTCGTTGACTTTATGCTTTTGATGCGTATATTTCGCGCTTCCTACGCAGGTACGGGATTTACAAATTTTGATACGGTCTATAGTTTAGCGGTATTTCGCGCGATATTAGCCCAGGTTATGAAGGATAAAATTATGTTCGCAGTCATCAAGACAGGCGGCAAACAATATAAAGTCACCAAAGACGACATTATTATTGTTGAAAAGTTAGACGTTGAAGAAGGCAAAAAAGTCACATTTGATGATGTATTGCTCTGTGGCTTAGACAAAGACGTTAAAATTGGCGCACCCAACGTTAAAGGTGCAAGTGTCACTGGCGAAGTTGTTGAGCAACGCAAAGGCCAAAAAGTTCTCGTGTTTAAAAAGAAACGCCGTCAGAACTATCGCCGTAAAAAAGGACATCGCCAACACGAAACGGTTGTTAAAATTACGGCTGTCAAAGGCTAATAAGAAATTCTGTGCATTTTCTCAAGAGCGCACACATATTATATGGAGACAAAAAGTGGCACATAAAAAAGCAGGTGGTTCATCCAATAATGGCCGCGATAGCGCGGGGCGCCGTCTTGGCGTGAAAAAATCAGGCGGGCAAGCCGTGATCGCTGGCAACATTATTATCCGCCAACGCGGTACAAAATTCTATCCTGGTGAAAATGTAGGTATGGGCAAAGACCATACACTCTTTGCCAAGTCTGAAGGCCGTGTGACGTTTATAACCAAATGCAATAAACGCACATTTGTATCAGTGCAACCAGCGACAGCAAACTAAGTGGCTAGATAAGGATCGCCGCAAAACGGCGGACCAAACCCATAGTAAAAGGGAAGATGGAACGCCCATCTTTCCTTTTTTTATGGGGTTTCTAATGCGAGAATTTTTACAGACAGACCGCTTACTTCTTAGAAGGCCAAAGCTAAGTGATGCAAGCACTTTGGCAAAAAATTTTAACAATCCAGACATTGCTCGTATGACGGGGACAATGCCCTACCCGTATTTCACGCGCGCCGCTGATTTCTGGATTTATAACAAAACCGCCCAATGGCAGGCAAAGCAAAGTTTTGCTTACGTTATTACTAACCAACAAGAGTTTATGGGCGTTATAGATATATTCACCAATGGCCATGGAGATAGAGAACTTGGCTACTGGATCGGTGAACCCTATTGGGGTCACGGTTATATCACCGAAGCAGCTAATGCCATATTGTCGGAAGGGTTTAAGAGTCTAGGTGTTGATTATATAGATGCTGGCTACTTCACTGATAATCCTGCATCTGGCCGCGTTTTAGGAAAACTAGGGTTTATGTCTAGAAATTTTGAAAGTAACATATATTGCGTTGCTCGGGGTTGTAGGTTTCCCGGAATTGAATTACGCCTTATGCGCGATGCCTTCGTGTAAGGAAAAACCAAACAGGACAGAAAATGAAATTTCTAGATCAATCAAAAATATTTGTCCGTTCTGGCAATGGCGGCGCTGGTTCTGTCAGTTTTCGCCGCGAGAAATACATATCCCATGGCGGGCCAAATGGCGGCGATGGGGGACGCGGCGGCGATGTTTGGGTTGTTGCCGAAGATGACCTGAACACTTTG
Source organism: Robiginitomaculum sp. (assembly GCA_965224735.1). Classification (GTDB taxonomy): domain Bacteria; phylum Pseudomonadota; class Alphaproteobacteria; order Caulobacterales; family Maricaulaceae; genus Robiginitomaculum_A. The sequence continues at coordinate 1,683,931 of OZ245059.1, forward strand.
ATTGATTATCGTTACAAACAACATTTCAAGGCAGGAACAGGTATACATGGCATGGGCCGCGATAGGACGGGGCCAGACGGCAAAGATATAACTTTGAAAGTCCCCATTGGCACGCAAATATTCGATGAAGAGGGCGAGATTTTGTTGATTGACCTTATAGAACCTGGGCAAACAGCACTGTTGGCAAAAGGCGGCAATGGCGGCTGGGGCAATACAAAATTTAAAACGGCAACCAATCAAGCTCCGCGCCGCTCTAACCCAGGCGAGCTTGGCGAGGAGCGCTGGCTTTGGCTGCGCATGAAGCTTATTGCAGATGCTGGCCTTGTCGGTCTGCCGAATGCGGGGAAATCCACTTTACTCGCCTCATCAACGGCCGCGAGCCCCAAAACAGCAGACTACCCGTTTACAACCCTCCACCCTGCTCTTGGCGTGGTCGAGCTAGGTGCAACAGAACGCTTTGTTATCGCGGATTTACCTGGACTTATAGAGGGCGCGGCAGAGGGTGCTGGACTCGGACACCAATTTTTAGGGCACGCAGAGCGCTGCGCAGCCATTATTCATCTGGTAGACGGCACAGCAAAAGATCCTGTTGGGGATTATAAAACCATTCGCAAAGAGCTTTTGGTCTATGACCAATTGTTTGCCGAGAAGCCTGAAATTGTTGTTTTGAACAAATGCGACGCGCTAAGCTCTGAAGCGATTAAAGAAGCACAAAAAAACCTAAGCCGCGCTTGTGGCCAAGATGTCCCCACCATGTCTGGTGTCTCTGGGCAAGGAGTGAAAGAACTGATGTCCAAAGTTTATAGCTTTGTAAAAAAACGCAGAGTACAAGAGAAAATAGAGCGCGAAAATACCCAAAAAGCGAAAGAACGAACCGAAAAAGGCCTGGCGCCAGAAAGCAAGGCATGGAAACCATAGACACAACAATCAGCAAATATAAACGCGTCACCATTAAAATTGGCTCAGTTTTATTGATTGATGCAAAAACGGGAACAGTAAATCAAGAATGGCTCACTGGCCTTGTGCAAGATGTTGCCCAGTATACCAAACAAGGCATGCAAATTATTATCGTGTCTTCAGGCGCGATTGCCCTCGGGCGAGAACGGCTAAGCCTACAAAAACAGCCCCTCACTATGGCGCAAAAACAAGCCTGTGCAGCTGTTGGACAAGCCTTGCTTATTCAGGCTTATGAAAGCACTTTTCGCACAAAAGGCATTATTGCTGCCCAAGCACTCTTAACAATAAATGATACAGAAAACAGAAGCCGCTGGATTAATGCAAAAAACACATTGGAAGCCTTGCTCACTTTGGGAACTATCCCAATCATCAATGAAAATGATACCATTGCTACGGATGAAATTCGCTATGGTGATAATGACCGTCTTGCCGCCCGAGTTGCGCAAATGCTAAGTTCAGATTGCCTTGTTTTACTCTCGGACATTGACGGGCTTTACAACAAAGACCCCCGCACCCATGCTGATGCTAAACACATCCCCTATATTAGCAAAATCACCCAGGACATCATGGATATGGGTGGCAGTGCAAATTACCAGCGTGGCACAGGCACGGGCGGCATGAAAACAAAACTAATGGCGGCAAAAATAGCCACATCAGCTGGTTGCTCCGTAGTCATAACAAAAGGCGATAGAACAAACCCTATTGCTGCGCTTGATGACAGTAAAACCCGGTCAAGTTGGTTTGAAACTCATACCAGCCCCATATTAGCGCGCAAGCAATGGATTGCCAATTCTTTGCGTATTTCTGGCAGCGTCTGGATTGACCAAGGTGCAGAAAAAGCATTGCAAGATGGCGGTAGTTTATTGGCAGCTGGCGTTACGAAAGTAAGTGGTAATTTTTCTATCGGAGAGCCAATTGCCATTAAAAACCATGAAGGCAAAGCCCTTGGCAAAGGCCTAATCTCTTATTCCTTGCAAGACACAATGCGCATAAGGGGGAAACACTCGGGTAAAATAAAAGAAATTCTAGGGTTTAGTAATGGTTCGGCTCTCATTCACCGTGATAATATGGCTTTATTCACATGAATGATTTAGAAAAATATATGCAAAAATTAGGGGCGCAAGCGAGTCATGCGGCTAATGTTTTACGCCTTGCACCCGCGCAGCAACGCAAAAATTCTATCCTTGCTATGGCAAAAAACGTACGCAATGCTAGTGATGAGATTCTAAGTGCCAATGCTATTGACCTGAAAGCTGCCAAAGCTAAGGGCCTAAGCGCGGCGATGCTTGATCGATTGGCATTAGACACGCAGCGCGTAGAGAGCATGGCGGCAGGACTAGAAACCGTGGCCGCTCTGCACGATCCTATTGGCGCTGAGGATGAACGCTGGACGCAGCCCAATGGCCTTGTATTTGTGAAAGTGCGCACACCCCTTGGCGTTATTGGGATGATTTATGAAAGTCGCCCGAACGTGACCGCAGACGCGGCCTCACTTTGCCTTAAATCTGGTAATGCTTGTATTTTGCGCGGCGGCTCCGAAGCACTGCACTCCAATACGGCAATCCATAGGGCTTTGATCTTGGGCTTAAAACAAGCCGACCTGCCTGAAACCTGCATCCAATATATCAACACAACCAACCGAGATGCCGTTGGCCATATGCTGGCAGGTCTTGGCGGCACGATCGACCTTATCATCCCGCGCGGCGGAAAAGGCCTTGTGGGACGGGTACAACAAGACGCGCGTGTGCCCGTATTAGCCCATCTTGAGGGCCGCAATCATACATATATCCATAAAGACGCATCTCCTGAAATGGCGAAAACAATTATCGTAAACGCAAAAATGCGGCGCACAGGTATTTGCGGATCCACGGAAACCCTCATAATAGATGAAGAAGCATTGGGTTTATTACCAAATATTAGCGCAGCTTTAACGGCAGCAGGCTGCACTCTTAAGGGAGACGCACAAGCACAAAATAGTGTCCGTATGCTAGCTGCAAGCGATACGGATTACAAAACCGAATATCTTGACGCTATCCTTAATGTAAAAACTGTTACCAATATTGACGAAGCTATCACTCATATTCAAGAGTATGGCAGCGGGCATACGGACGCAATTGTAACTGAAAACCAACAAGTTAGCGAGAAATTTCTAACAGAAGTCGATAGCGCTATTGTTATGCACAATACATCAACTCAATATGCTGATGGCGGAGAGTTTGGTTTTGGCGCCGAAATTGGCATTGCGACTGGGAAACTACACGCGCGTGGCCCTGTGGGCGCGCAGCACCTCACATCCTATAAATATCACGTGCTTGGCAAAGGCCAAGTTAGACCATAATAAAGGTCAGGCCATAAAGAAAGGTGCCGCTAAAACATGAAAAATAACCGTGCTATAGGCCTGTTTGGCGGTTCTTTTAATCCCGCACACCAAGGCCATATGCATGTGGCAGGGTGCGGCTTGAAACAACTTGGTCTTGATGAAATTTGGTGGATGGTTAGCCCGCAAAACCCGTTAAAAACAAAGCAACCCCCTTACAATGAACGTGTACAAAGCATTAAAAACCTCCCCCTGCGTCCGCGTATGAAGATAAGCCATATGGAGCGGGATTTTGGCACAAATTATACACTCGATACCCTAAGGCGCGCCAAAGAACGCTGGCCGAACACACATTTCGTGTTTTTGATGGGTGCTGATAACCTCCTTGATTTTTGCAAATGGAAAGGCTGGCGCGAAATAATAGAAACAGTCCCTATTGCTGTGATTGCCAGGCCTGGGCAAAAAAACTCCACCACATTAAAAGCCCGCCTTAGCCCTGTAGCGCGGCTCTATAACTATGCGCGTATCCCTGAAATTCGCTCCCATACGCTCGCGCAATATGAGGCCCCTGCTTGGACCTATATTACGCCGCCGCTAAACCCACTCTCCTCGACGGCCCTTAGAAAGAAGCTAGCCTTGACAGCGTAAGTATAGTAATAGATAGACCGCGCTCTTATACACAGAAAGACACATACAATTATGACCGAAGCCAAAAAAAAGGCTGACAAAACAAAGCCCAAAACAGCCCATGCAAAAACGTCCCTTGCGAACAAAAAAACCCTAAAAGCTGAAGCAAAAAAGCTCTCTGATTTCGTTTTGAATATTCTTGAGAAACAAAGCGCCGAAGAAATCACGAATTTAGACCTGGACGGAAAATCATCAATCGCTGATTATATGATTATCGCTTCGGGACGCTCTAACCCTCATGTTAGCGCGCTTACTGATTATGTCATACGCGGCCTCAAAGAATTGGGTCACAAAGACCTTGGCGTTGAAGGCCTTGCGCAATCAGACTGGGTTCTCATTGATGCGGGCGATGTGATTGTACATTTATTCCGCCCTGAAGTGCGTAATTTTTATTCGCTTGAAAAGCTCTGGTCAGTGCCTTCCCTTAATCAAGAAACATGAAAATAACCATTCGCGCTGCAAGCCTAATTAAATCTGGCCCAGAACGCGAGCTTATCAATGATTATATTCAGCGCGCAAAAATTATTGGCCGTAATATGAGCGTGACGGACATTAACGAACATAGCCTTGATACTCGTAACCTGAAAACAAAGACTGATATTACCAAAGCCCTCGTAAGGGGGTTGTCCCCCTCTAATATCACCATTGTTTTAGACGAACGCGGCAAGGCACGCACATCTCGGCAAATAGCCTCGAAAATTGGGCAGTGGCGCGATGGGGGCGAGCCCCACATCACTTTTCTTATTGGCGGAGCTGAAGGATTTGACAAAAACGCCTTGCCTGCAAATTGTCACAAATGGTGTCTTGGTGCCCAGACATGGCCCCATAAATTAACCCGCGTCATGATTGCCGAGCAAATTTACCGTAGCCTGTCTATACTGGCCAAAACTCCATACCATAAAGATTAAAGTTTTAACCCGCCAGTAACAAGATATTGACTAGTCTAACCATATATGATCCGTGCGTTTTTTATTCTGTTTTTACTCCTATCCACTGCAAGGTACGCCTATGGGCAAACGGCTGACCCCAATGATCTTAAAGCCTTAACCGACAAGCAAAAAAAAGCAGAATTTCAAGCCAATAAACTTTCAAAGCAGCGTAAAGAGGTACAAGGTCAAATAGATAATTTGCGCCGTGATTTAATCAACGTTACAGCAAAGGCTCGTGGTTTTGAAAATGCGGGTAATCAAGCCAAAGCACATCTTGCTGAATTGCAAATGCAAGAAAAAGGCCTGAGCAAACTAATCCTCGCAGACCATGATAGTTTGGCGCAAATGCTCGTAGCTTTGCAGCGCATAGAGCGCAACCCACCGCCGGCGCTTTTGGTCAGTGCCCACAATGCTTCTGATACTGCGCGCGCGGCAAACCTTATTACCTATCTGACGGGTGAGCTTAAAATGCGTTCAAAAACACTGCGCACACGCTTGATCCAATTGCAAATAGTACGCTCCGAAATCGCTACAACCAACGAGAAAATTACTGAGAATACCCGCGCCATCAATATGAAATTAACAGGCATGAAGTCTATCATGACCACTAAGTCAAAACTAAGCAACCAGATTGACAAAGATAGAAAGAAACGAATTGCCGAAGCTGAAAAATTTGCAAAAGAAGCAAAAACTCTTCAGGATTTAATCCTCAGGTTTGAAAGAAATGCATCCGATATTATGCCCCGTATTAAACCGCCCAAAGGCGCGAGGCCTATTCCGCGCGTAAAACCCAAAACCAGAAAAGCCCCGTCCCCCGTTTATATCCCAAAATCAGGTGGCCGCTTTGCTGATATGCGCGGGCATCTACCCCTGCCCGTCTTTGGAAAACTATCCCGCAAATATAATAGTAAACTTGCTGGCGGCGGGCGGGCTCAAGGCATTAACCTATCCAGCAAAGCAAGGGCGCAAGTTGTGGCTCCTTTTAGTGGGCGCGTAGAATTTGCGGGCGCCTTTAACGATGACCATGTTGTTATTCTTAATGTTGGCGGTGGATATTTTATCGTTCTGACAGGCCTTGGCAAAACTTTCCCTAAGGCAGGGACGGAAATTGACGCGGGTGAGCCTTTGGGGCTCATGCCATCAAATCCCAAAAAACGGCATGATTTGTATATGGAGTTTCGTAAAAACAGAGTCAGTATCGACCCAAGTCCGTGGATTAAAGCGGCATTAGCAAAAGAATGAGGCACAACACTGCAAAATAACAATTAATTCACGGGAATTATCACCAAAAATCTGGTAATCAATTCTGTGAACAGATAAACAAATACTTTACCCTCATTAGTTCGTAATGGAGATTTTAATGAAATACATTTTACCCAGCCTCGGCGTAATTGTAGCCAGTGCCCTTTTTGCTTTTTCAGCAACCAACCAACGCGCTGGTGCGGTTGAGCAATCCCAGCACGAGCGAACGTTTAAACAGCTTGAGCTCTTTGCAGATGTACTGGCTCGCGTGCGCAATGATTATGTTGTTCCCGTTGCTAATGACGAGCTAATTGACGATGCTATAAACGGCATGTTGCAGGGCCTAGACCCGCATTCAAGTTATATCAGCCCAGAGCGCTTTGAGGATTTTACAATAAACACGTCAGGTGAATATGGCGGCCTTGGCATGGAAGTCACGATGGAAGAAGGCGTCGTTAAAGTCGTTTCCCCTATTGACGAAACTCCAGCTAAACGGGCTGGAATTAAATCAGGCGATTATCTAACGGCTATTGATGGTGAGTCCATCCTGGGTCTTAGCCTTTATGATGCTGTCGATAAAATGCGCGGCAAGGCAGGTGAAGCTATAACGGTCACGGTTGTTCGCAAGGGAGAAGACCCAATAGACATAGAAATGACCCGTGAAATTATCAAAAAAATAGTTGTACGCCACGAAGTGAAAGACGGTATCGCCTATATGCGCATTTCGCAATTTAACGAGCTTACCGCTAAATCTATGGATAAATCCATTAAGGAGCTTAAGAAAGAGTTTGACGGAAATATCCCAGGGCTTGTACTTGATCTTCGCGGCAACCCTGGCGGTCTTGTTGATCAAGCCATACGAGTATCGTCCTCATTTTTAAATGGCGGTGAGGTTGTATCAACGCGCGGCAGGCATGCGTCTGATACAGAACACTATCTAGCGAAAAAAGGTGAGCAACTAAAAGGGGTTCCTATTATTGTTCTTATAGACGGTGCATCTGCATCCGCTTCTGAAATCGTTGCAGGGGCTTTACAAGACAGAAAACGCGCACTTCTCTTGGGAATGCCTTCCTTCGGGAAAGGCCTCGTGCAAACGGTTGTGCCTTTGCGCGATGGCCGTGATGGCGCACTGCGTATGACAACTGCAAAATATTACACGCCAGATGGGCGCTCCATTCAGGGCACAGGACTTACCCCAGACATTATTGTTTCTTATGCACCCGATGATGGCAAAGGCAATAAAGGTGGATTTAAGGAAAAAGACTTGCCAAATGCGATCAAAAATGAGATCAAAGATGCAGAAAAAGAAACCGATATCATTATCGACTTCCCGCCTGAAGATTTTGATGTAAAGGATGATTACCAGCTAAAGCGCGCAATTAATATCCTCAAAGACGGCTCATACAAAAAAATAGTGACCGAAGGTAAAGGCTAAATTTTGAAACCTTTTACACGCCTTTCTCTCCTTACTCTAACGGGCGTCTTGCTTGGCACGGCTGCCGCTAGCATTGCTGGTTCTAAAACCGCCCAAGATAGCAAAACCTATACGCAGCTTATGCTCTTCGCTGATGTGCTTACGCGTGTGGAACAAGATTATGTTAAACCTGTTGAAATCGAAGACTTAGTTGATAATGCGATCAATGGTGTTTTACATTCTCTCGATCCACATTCACACTATGTAACGCCTGATGATTTGAAGAAATCAGACAAGCGCGCAAACCGCGAGTATGGCGGGCTTGGCGTAGAAGTCAGCATGGAAGATGGCTATGTAAAAGTGGGTTATGTCAACAAAGACGCGCCTGCATTTCGCGCAGGGCTCGTCGCAGGGGATTTGATTACCCATGTTAAAGGCGTTAGTGTTAAAGGAAAAAGTCTAAGCGATGCTGTCAAAGATATGCGCGGCCTCGCAGGAGACGCCCTAACAATTACCGTAAAAAGTAAAGGCCGCGCGGCTCGTGACATTAGTATTGTTCGCGCCGTTGTTCATGGCCGTGCCGTGCGTCAGCGCATGTATGAGGGTGTGGGGTATATCCGCCTTGAAACTTTCTCTAGTATAAACCTTGCCCGTGATTTAGGCGAGGCTATAGATATTTTAGAAAAAGAAAATGGCGCAAAACTCCCAGGTTTGGTTATAGATCTTAGAGGCAATCCAGGCGGACTTGTTACAGAGTGCGTAAAAGTAACAGGGTATTTTCTGGACGGCGGCGAAGTTGTTTCCATTCGCGGACGCCATAAGGAAGAAGACGAACGTTATCATGCCAACGAAGGAGAAAGGCTTGCGGGTATCCCTATTGTTGTATTGATAAATGGAAACTCCGCATCCGCATCAGAAATTCTAGCAGGCGCATTGCAAGACAGAGGCCGGGCTTTAATAATGGGCACAGATTCCTTTGGCAAAGGTTCCGTACAGTCTGTTTACCGTCTTGAAGATGGTAAAAAAGGTGCGCTACGCCTCACTACCGCCCGCTATTTCACACCCTCTGGGCGTTCAATTCAAGGTCTTGGTATAACCCCCGATATATGGGTTGAACTTTTCCCCGACGATGGCAACGCGCACATACAAGTGCGCGAAGCAAGCCTGCTCAATGCTTTGGACACAATTATTTTGGAAAATGAAGGCACGGCTAAACCAAAAAATCAAAAACACGAATACCCGCCTCAAGATTGGGACAAGACCAAAGATTACCAGCTACACCGCGCTAGTGAAGTTTTAAAGTCAAAAAATTTCGGTGCGCGCCTACGCAAAGCATTTAGGCAATAAAACACCTATAATATTTGCGTTTCTTCGTGAAGTCGGGATAATCACAACCTATGGAGAATCACACGAATACAACGCTGCAAAGGAAAAGACGGAAAATACCATCTCTTAAAAAGCATGGGCTTAGTGCTGTACTCTTGTTGGCGATCATTCTTATTACAAGTTATTTTTGGCTAGAATGGGCAAAAAAACAACCGCAAACAGGCCCGATAATTGGCGAAACCAGTATAAGCAAGCCACCACAAAAACAGATCAGGAGCGCTGGAAAACTCCCAGATCTCCTCGCAGGCGACAACATTCCCATAGACAAAAACCCAACAGAAAAAATAGCTCTTATAGGAGCAGCAAAAGCGTCAAATGAAATTGAAAATTCTGGACCACGCCCCCCTACTATTTTTGGCACGAATTCTGCGCTTTCTTCTGAGCCAAAAACAATTTATATCAACGGCAAACCTATAGGCCAAACTGGCGATTCTCAATTCTCCGCCCCCCTAATTCAGGCTCCTATACAGGGTCTCTCGCGCACGTCGCTGTTTGGCAAGGTCCCTACGCCAAGCCGCGATGGGCGCACGGTTTTACAGAGCTATGCAAAACCGTTTACGCCGCGCGCAGGCACACGCTATATCAGCCTTGTTATCGGCGGGCTTGGACTGAACGGGACTTTGACCAAGCAGGCAATTACAGAGCTCCCTGGAAGCGTAAGTTTATCCTTCGCCGCCAACGCTCCTGATCTACAAATGTGGATCGATCTAGCGCGAAAGCACGGACATGAAGTTCTATTGGAAATTCCAATGGAAGGGCTAAATGATGACCCGGCAACCAGCAATAAAAACCATACGTTAACGCGCGGCAATTCGGCGGGTACAAATATACGCAATCTTGACTATTTGCTCAGCCGTGCAGAAGGTTATTTTGCTGTGACAAATTATGACGGTGATAGTTTCGCAACCAGTGAACAATCCTTATTTCCTGCCCTTGGTCACATTAAAAACGCAGGATTAGGCTTCCTTTATGACGGGGCGCTCTCCACTGCTCCCATTGAGTCTGTTGGGCGGGCGCAAAACTTAAAGATCACGACGGCAAACCAATTCATTGATGCGCAAATCCATGATGCCAAGAGTGTTCAGCAAATTTTAAACACTTTAACAGCGGCAAATGGAGCCTCTATACTGATCGGGATGGGGTTTTCTTATGAAGGCACTATAGAGGGCGTACTTGCCTTTCTTAGGGACAAACCTAAGCATTTGGATATTGCACCAGTTTCTTATGTCTTAAAATCTAGAACGCCATGAAGATAAGCGATTTCGATAATTATAGGCCTTGCGTTGGCATTGCTCTTTTTAGCAAACATGGCAAGGTGTTTTTAGGGCGGCGTAAAAATGCGAGCGGGCCTTATATATGGCAAATGCCCCAAGGCGGTATCGACAAGGGCGAGAAGCCGCGCGCCGCTGCCCTGCGCGAACTTGAAGAAGAAACTGGAATAACAAAAAAGTACATTGAGCCGTTAGGAAAAATAGACGACTGGCTCACCTATAGTTTTCCAGAAAATTTTAAGGGTACAAAACGCGCGCACGGATGGCTTGGCCAAAGGCAAAAATGGTTTGCTTATCAATTTATTGGGGAAAATAAAAACATAAATATAAACGCACACAAGCCTGTAGAATTTACAGATTGGCGCTGGGAAACTTTGGGCAGATCTGTCGATTTAATCGTCCCGTTCAAACGAAACGTTTATAAAAAAATACAGCAAAAGTTTAAAACGTTTTAGAAACTGTGGGCATGTCATGTCCCTGGTATCCAAACGAAACCTTACTCCACCCCTTTCAGTGTCAGAATAACAATTTCAGGTGGGGCGCGAAAGCGGGCTGGTAGAATTGATGTGCCTATTCCTGCAGTCACAAAAACGGGAATGTTATCATATTTTTCTTTGCCATAAGCATATTTAATACCAGCAAATTTCGTGCTCTCAGCACGGCGACCATAAAACGGTAAATTGATTTGCCCGCCATGAGTGTGCCCTGCAAGAGCGAGCGCCGTATCTTTTGGTAACAAGGAAAAGCTATCGGGGGAATGCATAAAAACTAAAATACTTTGATCCGCGATGCAATCCTCGAACATAGTTTGATCCTTACGGCCCGTTTTAAAATCTGCCATACCAATGAGGCAGAAATCGTAGTTTTTATTCCTCAGGGACGCGTTAATTTGCACATGTTGGTTTTCCATTAGCAAAATATGGGTATCACCAATTATTTGGGCAATCTCTGCATTGCCATAATAAGCATCATGATTACCAGGTACCGCGTACACGCCAAGTGGGGCTTCTAAGTAGTCAAGATTTTTAATGCCGCGCTCAAGTTCTGCTTTTTTATCCGCTTCCCAGTCAAGTGCTGCATGATGCCCGTTCATATAATCACCAGCAATAAGAATAATGTCAGGGTTTTCACCATTCATTTTCTCCGCAATGCGCACAACGCGTTCAGCGCTTACATGCATACCGCCAATATGAATATCGGCCATAAATCCAATTTTTAAAGGCGGCCCTTGCCAGCGCGCTGTACTCATCGTCACATGCCGTACCTTGAGCATTTTTGGCTCAATAAGGAAGCCATAAATCAGGCAAAGCATTGCAACAAAAGTAGCAAATCCCATAACTTGGAAACTATATTTACGTTTACTCATAAAACATTTTCTAGCGTAATTATGGGGACAATAGATTCAGGCAATAAAATAAAAAGCATTAAACGGCAAGAGCTAATGCGCCATACATATAACGTGCACGGCTAGCGAGCACTTACAAAATTTCTTGCAATTGTCTGAGGCCGTCCAAATGTTGGGAAATATCCAGTGTTGCGTCGCCTTCGGCTTCAGCAAGACGCATTTCTGCTTTTGAAATTTCTTCAGAAATATCATCTGCTTTCACATCGCTCATCAAGCTGCACTGCTCAGATAAAATCGTAAGTCCATCAGGTGTTACGTCAGCAAAGCCGCCTTGTACCATATATTTGGTCTCTACTCTGTCATTGAAAACGGTAATAACGCCTGTGCTGATCGCAGCCATAAAGGGCGCATGCTCGGCGAAAACACCAAAATCACCCTCTGTGCCTGGAACGTCTACTTGGTCAACGGGGCCGCTGAAAAGCTCTGCCTCAGGAGATACCAATGAAAATTGTAATTTATTTGCCATATTATTTCTTTATATACTTTTCAAAAACATCAACCGCGTTTTCAAATGTATCGCGGCAGCCAGGGTTACAAAACCCGACTACTTTGCCATTATACATCGTTAAACTCTCAGCGCTAACTGGCTTACCAGAATTAGGGCAATGTGTGTTTACACATTCATTTATGTCGAGCGGCACGTCCATTTACGCCGCGTCCTCAGCCATTTTCTCAGCTTTTGCCATCACTTCGTCAATGCCGCCAACCATGTAAAAGGCTTGCTCTGGAAGGTGATCAAACTCACCCTCGCACAGACCTTTAAACGATTTCACTGTGTCTTTACGATCAACCAAGAGACCTGGCATACCCGTAAAGATTTCAGCAACGTGGAAAGGTTGAGACAAAAATTTCTCAACTTTACGCGCGCGAGCCACAACCAATTTATCTTCTTCGGAAAGCTCGTCCATACCCAAAATAGCGATAATGTCTTGCAAGGATTTATATTTTTGCAAAATTTCTTGCACCATACGAGCAACTTCGTAATGCTCAACACCAACGGTGCGCGGTTCTAAGATACGAGACGTACTATCAAGCGGGTCAACCGCAGGGTAAATACCTTTTTCAGAAATGGCGCGGTTCAGAACTGTTGTCGCGTCTAAATGGGCGAAAGAGGTGGCAGGGGCTGGGTCGGTCAAATCATCGGCTGGCACATAAATTGCTTGCACAGAGGTAATAGAGCCTTTGTTCGTCGACGTAATCCGTTCCTGCATTTGGCCCATCTCAGTGGCCAATGTAGGCTGGTAGCCCACAGCAGAAGGAATACGACCCAAGAGCGCAGACACTTCAGAGCCGGCCTGGGTGAAGCGGAAAATATTATCAACAAAGAACAAAACGTCTTTGCCTTCTTCGTCGCGGAAATACTCGGCTTGTGTTAGACCCGTTAGGGCAACACGGGCGCGGGCTCCAGGAGGCTCATTCATTTGTCCGTAAACAAGTGAGCAACGGCTATCCCCGCCGCCGCCTTCCACGTTCACATTGGACTCGATCATTTCCCAGTAAAGGTCATTACCTTCGCGGGTTCGCTCGCCAACACCAGCGAAAACTGAATACCCACCGTAAGCTTTCGCGATATTGTTGATAAGTTCCATAATCAAAACGGTCTTGCCAACACCCGCGCCGCCAAACAGGCCAATTTTACCGCCTTTAACATAAGGGCAAAGTAAGTCGATAACTTTAATACCAGTTGCAAGAACTTCACTTTCAGTCGCTTGATCTTTAAACTCAGGGGCATCTCTGTGAATAGACATTTTCATTTTAGATTTAATTGGACCAACTTCGTCAACAGGTTCGCCAATCACATTCATGATACGGCCAAGGGTTGCAGGGCCAACAGGCACAGTGATGGGCGCGCCCAAATCTCTCACGGCCTGACCGCGCACAAGGCCTTCAGTACTGTCCATTGCAATGGTACGCACAGTGCTTTGCCCCAAATGCTGAGCCACTTCCAAAACCAAACGATTGCCCTGATTATCCGTTTCAAGCGCGTTCAAAATTGCGGGCAACTCGCCATCGAATTTCACGTCAATAACCGCGCCAATCACTTGGCTGATACGGCCAGTTGCTTTTCTTGTAACCTTTTTAACAACTGCCTTTTTAGCTGGTGCTTTGCGCTTTGCAGGCGTTTTTTTCTCTGCTGGAGTTTTTGCCATCGTCTTTTCCTCTTCTTAAAGCGCTTCCGCGCCAGAAATAATTTCGATCAATTCAGACGTGATCTGCGCCTGTCTTGAGCGGTTAAATGTTAGTGTTAATTTGTCAATCATATCGCCTGCACTGCGGGTTGCATTATCCATAGCGGTCATTTTTGACCCCATTTCGCCCGCACTATTTTCTAGCAGTGCTGAGAAAATTTGCGTGTTGATATTACGCGGTAGAAGGGTTTTCAAGATGCCTTCTTCGTCTGGTTCATACTCGTAGGACGCACCTTTAAGGTCTGGCGCAAAAACTTCATCCGAAGCATGTTTGCCCTCTTTGCCCCTATATTTTCCCATAAGACCAATCGCCGGTATCATGGTTTTAACAACAGGTGTTTGTGTCATGACATTTTCAAATTTTGAGTAAATCAATTTACAAACATCAAATTCATCCGCATCAAACATATCCGTGATACTACCGCCAAGCTCTCCCGCTATCGCAGCCGTAACGCTTTTATGCTCTTTTAAAGACACGGATTTAATGATGAGATCACCATAAAGCCGCTTAAGTTGCGCTTCACCTTTCGTGCCAATACAGAAAATTTTGACAGTTTTACCACCCGTTTGCAATTTCGTGATTTCTTCGCGGGCTTTTCGAACAATATTAGTATTAAACCCACCGCAAAGACCACGATCAGCAGTCGCGACAACTAAGAGATACACACCCTCTTTACCATTACCAACAAGCAGTTTTGGTGCGCCATCACTACCCGCCATAGACGCGGACAAATTGGTGATAACAGCGCTAATACGATCCGAATATGGGCGCGAGCGTTCAGCAGCGTCTTGCGCTTTGCGCAATTTTGCAGCCGCCACCATTTGCATGGCTTTGGTGATCTTTTGCGTGTTCTTTACGCTTTTGATCCGGTTTTGAAGGTCTTTAAGACTGGCCATAGCCGTTCTTCTCCGTGAATATTCCTAAGCTGCGAAATTAGCTGTGAAATCTTTGAGGACGGATTTCAATTTATCTTCAAGATCATCCGTGAGTTTCTTACCCTCTTTAATGCTAGAAAGCAGATCACCTTGCTGACCTTTAAGGTGGGTTAGAAGCTCGGTCTCATATTTTCGCACCTCGCGAACAGAAACCTTGTCAAGATAACCGCGCGTACCCGCATAAAGAACGCAAACTTGCTCTTCAACTTGCAAAGGCGAGAATTGCGGTTGTTTTAAAAGCTCTGTCAACCGTTCACCGCGCGCAAGCATAGCTTGCGTTGAAGCGTCTAGGTCTGAACCAAATTGCGCAAAAGCCGCCATTTCACGGTATTGCGCCAACTCGCCTTTAATCGGACCAGCAACTTGTTTCATAGCTTTAATTTGAGCAGATGAACCAACGCGAGACACAGATAGACCAACGTTAAGCGCAGGGCGGATACCTTGGAAAAACAAATCTGTCTCTAGGAAAATTTGGCCATCTGTAATCGAAATCACATTGGTTGGGATAAAGGCTGATACGTCATTGCCTTGGGTCTCAATAATCGGCAAAGCTGTCAATGAACCAGAGCCATTTGCTTCGTTAAGCTTGGCTGAACGCTCCAAAAGACGGGAGTGAAGATAGAAAACATCGCCAGGATACGCTTCCCGGCCCGGGGGACGGCGAAGCAAGAGTGACATTTGACGATAAGCAACGGCTTGCTTGGAGAGATCATCATAAACGATTAAACCGTGCATACCATTATCGCGGAAATATTCCCCCATAGCACAGCCCGAGAATGGCGCGAGATACTGCATAGGCGCAGGCTCGGAGGCCGTTGCAGATACGATGATAGAATATTCCATAGCGCCGTTTTCTTCGAGCACTTTAACAAGTTGAGCCACAGTTGAACGTTTTTGGCCAATCACAACATAGATACAATAAAGTTTATCCGCGTCATTATTTTGCTCAAACGCAGCTTTTTGGTTTAAAATCGCGTCCACAGCCACAGCTGTTTTGCCCGTTTGCCTATCGCCAATAATAAGCTCACGCTGACCACGGCCAATCGGGATAAGCGCGTCAATGGCTTTAATACCAGTTTGAACAGGCTCATGCACAGATTTACGCGGGATAATGCCTGGTGCTTTCACGTCAACACGGCTACGTTTTTTCGCTTTAATCGGGCCCTTGCCATCAATCGGCTCGCCCAGTGCGTTAACAACCCGGCCAAGAAGTTCTGGGCCAACAGGAACGTCAACGATTTCGCCAAGACGTTTTACAGTATCGCCTTCTTTAATCCCCCTATCTTCGCCAAAGATAACGGTGCCAACATTGTCGCTCTCAAGGTTTAGCGCCATGCCTTTAACGCCGCCAGGAAACTCAACCATTTCACCAGCACGGACGTTGTCTAAACCGTGAATACGGGCGATACCATCACCAACGGAGAGCACTTGACCCACATCGGATACTTTGGCATTGGTGCCAAAGCCCTTAATTTGCTTCTTTAATATGCTAGAAATTTCTGCGGCGCGTATATCCATGGTGATTAAGCCTCTTTCATTGCCATTTTCAAACCATCAAGTTTCGTCTTGAGGCTTGCATCAAAATACTGGGATCCAACTTTCACGGTGAACCCCCCGAGTAAATCTGGGTCGATACTGCTTTTTACAGCAACAATACGGCCCATTGTTTTCTTAAGTTGTGCTTTAATCGCGTTTAACTGCGCGGGCGTTAGTTTTTTAGCCGATACCACATGCGCGCTGCCAGTGCCGCGTTGCGCTGCCAGCATTTGCTCAAAAGCATCAATTATAGCTGGAATTTCCTGTGCGCGCTGATTCTGCGTAACTGTGCCTACAAAATTGGTGACTAATTTCCCAAGTTTGGCTTTCTTCGCTACTGCCAAAATCGCTTTAATTTTATCAGTATCAGCAAGCACTGGGCTTGTTGCAAGACGGCGTAATTCATCGCTGTTAGCAAACAAATTTTTAAGAATTTTTAAATTTTTCTCAACTACTTTCAAAGACTTAGATTCTATTGCTAAATCCAAGAGCGCGGATGCGTATCGCTTTGCAGCTTCACCTGAAATATTTTGTCCGTTTGACATGCAAACTTTCCCTTATTTATACCAATTTGCTTGCTTAATATTTGGCTACAATAATGAGTCAGTAATTAATGAGCCAGCAATTTCACCCAAGTATTCACCGAATCTCACAGCCTAGGCCGCAAAAACGCCTCGCTATTAGCACGGCTTTTTCACCCTGCCAAGCCCTGTTTTGCATTGAAATTTAATGATAAAAGGCCACAGCATAACACGGTATTTCAGTAACACAGGTATTATGTTTGTAGGCTTTGTGCACTTTAAGAGGTGGTGGTTTGTTTTTTGTTGGTGTTTTCGGCTTTGTTTGCCGTTTGCCCCGTTCACTTACCATGCCTTACCCCCTCACTTACTTCGTGTTTACCTTATGGCTCTGCCTGAAAAATGGTGAATTTGATGCCCAGCAGGCCTTTCGTTCTCAGATGCCCCCCGAATTTTTCGTAGAGCCGTCATCAAACATAAGGGAGATTAGATATGAGTGCGACTTATAGTCTGCCTTTTCTTCGAATAAAGTGTGGAAACTTTTCTAACTTTGAAATTAAACTCGTCTCATCGGTGCAGTGTGACAATGGTCATTTTTCATGGTGGTAAAAACTGGGGACACTCAGTACTTACGCAACTGGTTGTAAAGATAGCCATTTAGCCAAAATGGACGACTTTTGGTTGACCGTTACTCCCCGAACCATTAATACTCCTTCAAATTACATAATTTTCAAGGTTTTATGATGTTTCATATGACAATGGTTAAAAATTCCATTTTATTATTCCTCATGGTGACTGCACTTGGGTTCTTAACATCGTGCACAAAAACAGATCTATCTACGCCTCCAGAGATAATCAATGAACTGAGCTTGCCAGGCAAAAACCCTTATATAGCCGAAAACTTGTCTTTGCGTAAAACATCAAAGGTCCCAACCCCGCGATTAGGGTATGAGAAAAATGGGATAAGTCTCTGGTATGAAGATGAAAACGAGTTTGAACTTCCAAAGGCTACTCTCAACATTAGGCTGTATAGTGCGCAAGCCTATTCCAGTGACGCTCATTATATCACCTTGAGATTGCATAGTCAGATTATGAAGGATTTGCTGAGTGCCGAGAGTTATAATGCTGCGCAAGCGGGACTATATTACTACATTAGCAGTTCCGTCCGCAGTTACAATATTGGCATTCAGGGGTATAATGATAAAATTAACGTGTTTCTTGAAAAAGTCCTGACTGTGTTTAATCCCTCTGTTGTAGATGAAAAGGTTTTCAACAGAATTAAGCAAAATTATTTACAAGACTTACAAAACGGGAACATGGCTAGACCTATAAACCAGATCTTTGCGGCAGTATCGGTTGAAGGGAATCCAGTCTCACTGAGTCGGGATGCTCAAATTAAAGCGTTGAGCGACCTCACTTACGCAAATTTTCTATCAATCGCACAGGATTTACAGTCCAGTATGGAAATTGAAGGTATTTTCAATGGGAACGTTACGCAATCTGATGTTAATTCCATTGGCTCGATGTTATCAGACCGATTGAAGCCGAGTTTGAATCCCAACAACAAACTGACTTTTACTGAAACCATTATTCCTGAAGGTTTGGAAAGATTCCGGGAAATTTCGGTCGATCATAATGACTCCGCTTTATTCGCCATGATACAAGGGGATAATGATACAGATAAAGAAACCGCGCTGTATAAACTTATAGTTCATATGCTGCGTCAAAGGTTTTACAAGTCTTTGCGGACTGACCAACAATTAGGCTATATCGTACAGTTATCCGATTACAGTTACGATAGAATCCCGGCGATGTCTTTTGCTATACAATCACCCAAGGTGCACCCAGCAACTCTGGTTGAGCGTATTGACACATTTTTGATTGAGCAAAAAGATTATTTTGCAACGCTTTCAGCAGAAGAGTTTGCAAAAAACAAGGACGGACTTCTTTCAAATATTAACAAGAGCTATGATAATGTTTATACGAAAGGGAACGGCTTGAATCGGCAAATTATTAATGGCGAACTGAGCTTTGATAACCGTAAACGACGGACGCAGGCCATCAACCAAATAACATTAGATGAATTACGGACGTTTTATAACAAAGAAATCACAGATACCTCAAGACGTTGGGCAGCTATCTGGAGTATAGGGCAAAGCCATAAAAACCAACCAGATTATGATCCGTCAAAATATGACTTATGTTTCAAGCCAAAGTGTATTTCAAAGACAACTTTCTAGCTAATTTTTATTTTATTACGGCTTTTTTGGGAAAATTAAGGGTTAAAATTAAAGGCCAGAAACCAATGACTATTGAGCCCTTTGTGATACTCACAGAATATAAAAATTAGGAGTCCGAGAGTTATTCATTGACGGATTCGTGCTAGACAATTTAATTGAAAGCTAACGCCCCCCTCAGTTATTAGGCCAATGAGGGCTGTCATTTGAAGCAGCTAACTACCCAACTAAACACCGAGCAAGGCAAAGTGCTTTTGGTTTGTCATTGGCTCGACCGCGATTAACATAGACCTTACGGCGGTTCATTCATCAAATAGGCGAGTGTGAACGAGATATTTAGGCTTACTAGACATCTTATCAATCAGGTTGCAACCGCCACCAAAATCAGCAGCCGTCATTGGTAAACGCTATGAAAGCCTGCTTGCTCATCAACCATTTCGTTATCATTCGTGCCAATACTGAAACAAAATTCCCAACCAAGAAACCCAGTTCTTAAAAATCACCATCTTCACATTGTCATACACAGCCGATCACTCGCGCAATTTTATAGCCCCCAAGTAAATATCAAACGAAGTGACGAAAGACCTGTCTTCCTGCTATCTGGGTGGTGACCTATCCTATACAAAAGGATGGTGTAAGACGAAATAGAAATTTATTTCCCCGGCTAAAGCCTCCTCGCGCAGGCGCAAGAGCGCCCAAATAAACTTAGATTTCATCTTCAAGGCCTCCCCCATTATTATATTTTTAGAAGGAGAGGGAGCCACACAATCCCTTTGCACAGTCTTGCCGGTCCCCGTCAGCAGGGAGACAGGCTCCCGTAAATTAGCTGGCATTAAATGGAGGCTAAAAAATTGGCTCAGAAAGCAAATATGGCACTAGGATATGTAAGCCAAAGCAAAGACGGTAATTTTGAAGGAACTCTGGGCTTAATAAGCTCTGGGGGCAATAAACCCCGCATCAGCATCGTCGCAAACGACAACAAAACGGCGGATAAACAGCCAAACTTTCGGGTGTTTACCAGTGACGGCGCGGAAGTAGGCGGCGGCTGGAACCGGGTCGGTAAGACCTCTCGCAAGCCTTATATCTCGCTCATACCCGCCCATCCTGTATAAGTTCATATAGATGTGAGACTTTTTAGGTTTGCTTTATTTAAGCTGCTTTCGCCATGTTGGGTTTGTTACGAACCAAACTGGAGGAAGCAGCTATGCAGATCAAATATCTACACCCGAATATCTATAGCCCGAATATCTATAAACTGTACGCTTGGGCGCGTACACAAGAATGCCTGGATGTCTACAGGCGCAAGCACGAAGACGCGGTACGGCAGTACTGCTCATGCGGCAAAGCCTAAAATTCGAGGGTGTCAATGAGCGTAAATGTGCTGAGTTTGTCGGTATATCGCGGCCGACATATTATCGTTACAAAAAGGTTTTGGATAGGCTTACACACGGAATTACACCGCTCTCAAAGCGGCCCCATAGCCTCAACAAACCCAAATGGGGCGAAGCCGAGAAGCAGCTTGTCTTGCGTATACGCAGAGAAAATCAGACATGGGGTAAGGATAAGATGGGGTAAGGACAAGATTGCCGTTGTCCTGCGCCGTGACCACGGCCAGACTATAAGCGCCAGCACACTTGCCAGCACAGTTGGACGCATATTAAAAACTTTGTTCACTAAAGGCATCATCACAAAATCACGCTCTGCTCCAAGAGCAAAAAGAAACAGAAACTTCAGAAAATCCCATGCCAAACGCTGGGTCTACAAGGCCTACAAGCTCATGAAAATGGGCGAACGCGTACAGATCGATCATATGACGGTGACCAAAAACGGTATCACCGTAAAACACTTCCAAGCTTGGGAAAGAAAATGAATAACCCCGCCCCAAGGGGCGAGGTATCAAAAGAGTGTAAGTTGTTTATCACTGTGTAGTTTTGTATATTCTTTGCCTTGATTTTGGACGTAGCTTGTTATTGTGCTCTCATCTACGTGACGCCCAACTGTGAATGCAAAATAACCATCACTCCAAAATTCTCCACCCCAAAGTGACTTTTTAACATGAGGACACAACCTAAATATTTCGCGTGCGGTGATGCTTTTTATTACAGTGACCAACTTGGTCACTGTATAGGTCGGAACCGATTGTACCAAAAAATGAACATGGTCTTTATCCGTTCCAATCTCCAAAAACTTTAACTGGTAACGATCTTCAATCTCCAAACAAACATCACGTAAAACTTCATCAACTTGGGGGTCAAAAACAGCACGCCTATATTTTGCGGGAAACACAAAATGGTAAAGAAGTATCGTTACGTTATGTCGTTTATGGATATATTCGCTCACGCGAATATTCTACGCCGCAAGCGGTGAGGAATGAAACCCTAAAAAAGATTCACGCGCAGGTTTATTCACATGCTAAGGCTTCCTCTGCAAAACGGTTCTTAAAAGAATTTATCGACAAAACACCGTTCACCATAAAATCCATACAGGTGGATGGCGGCTCGGAATTCATGGCAGAATTTGAACAGGCCTGTGAAGATGTAAACATTCCACTCATCGTCTTGCCGCCCAGCAGGCCAACATATAACGGCGGTGTCGAGAGAGGAAACCGAACCTTCAAGGAAGAATTCTATTACAAAAGAGACCTCTTGGCAAGCAGTATCGGAGCCATGAGATTTGAACTCCGAAAGGCGGTTGAAAAATACAACACATACAGACCACATCATACCCTTGCCAGATTAACACCAATGGCCTATATCCAAAACACCCAAAAGGCGGATGAGTCTCAAAACACATGAACCTATACATGTTGCAGTGACCCATTGAATCCATCGAGATATCAAATAGGGGTATTACCGGGGCGGTTCATACCCTTCTCATTTTTCATCCACTACTATTTTGTGGTTCTTTTCTGGGTCCACTTTGAGGCCTGCTTTCGGGTTAAAATTACATGAAACATAAGGAAACGAAAATAGACATAAATGTCAATAAGTCATTGTAATATAAGGGAAAATGGTACAACATGATACGTTGTGAAACATCAGGTAGGTGGACTCCCTCTCCGCCATAGTTTTTATATAACTCATTAATATATAGCCTGTTGAAAAGTTAATTTGGTTTTACCTATTTTGTGAATCACGGCCACCTGCATATTTGCGTAAAGCTTCTATTCGTTTCTCAATCGGCGGGTGGGTTGCAAACATATCAGAAATGCCTGTTTTTGGGTTTTCAAATGCCATTTCACGTACTTCCGCAGGCGCATTTAATTTCGCCCTGCCCGATATCTTTTGCAAAGCCCTTATCATTGCATCTGGGTTCTTAGTCAGTTCAACAGACCCCGCGTCAGCAAGATATTCTCGCTTGCGTGACAAAGAAAACCGAATGAGCATAGCAAGGCCATAAGAGATTGCAATAATCACGACACCGATCAAAATAAGCGCAGCTGCATTAACTTCCCCTCCTCGGCGTGAACGCGTAGTTCTGGGCATATGGGTGCGCATTATACCACGCACAATACCTTCGCCAAAAAACGAAATAATTCCAACGAAAATAATGGCGATAATCAAAAGTCTCACATCGCGGTTTTTAATATGACTAAGTTCATGACCAATAACGCTCTCTAACTCCTCGTCATCAAGGTTTTGCATCAGACCCCTCGTTAGCGTGATTGTGTAATTTTTCTCGCGAATGCCACTCGCAAATGCATTCATCACATCAGTGTCTATAATTTTAAGACGCGGCATTGTGATGCCGCGAGAAATACATAGGTTTTCTAAAAGTTTATAGGCACGCGATTCTTCACTTTGGCTAACAGATTTAGACTTTGTTGCTATATCAATAAGTTTTTGGTGCCCCATAAAGGCAATGCTAAACCATCCTGTTACGCCTGCTATCGTGAGAGGAATTGCCTTAGGCAGGCTAGCTGATGCAAAGGCGAAACCATCAACCGTACTTGTTCCCTTAACATAGCCAGAATACAACAAAAGCCCCGCATACATAAGCGCTAGAATGAGGACGGGGAAAAGCACCAACAAAGCAATACTCTTTAAGTTGTTATTCCAAATATGGGTTTTCAGGCCATAAGCAGCCATTATTGATTATCCTAAAAAGTGACGTCTGGCGGGGTTTGAAGTACTTCTCTACCTTCAGGGGCTTCATAAAACTCTCGGCCTTCAAAATTAAATGAGCCAGCAATAATATTGCCTGGAAATTGTTCCCTGCCCGTATTGTATTCTTGAATTGAATTATTATAAAAACGGCGAGCCGCAGAAATTTTATTCTCAACATCTGAAAGTTCATCTTGGAGCTGCAAGAAATTTTGATTGGCTTTCAGATCAGGATAAGCTTCTGCTAAGGCAAAAAGTTTACCAAGAGCCTGCCCTAAAAACCCTTCTGCTTTGACAGTATCGCCAACGGAATTTGCTGATACAGCAGAATTACGCGCATCAATAACTTCTTTTAGTGTCTCTTTTTCATGCTTGGCGTAGCCCTTAACAACATTGACAATGCTCGGGATTAAATCCTGACGTTGTTTAAGCTGTACTTCTATGTCCGACCAAGCTTGATTGCAGGTTTGGCGAAGCGCGACTAAACGATTGTACAAAACAATGATAAAGCCAATAATGAAAACGACAATACCAAGAAGAATAAGTAAGAAGTTCATAGAGTTTCCTGTGTAAGATTACCTTATATTTACAGTATTTATTCAATACTAACAAGCTTATAAATGTTTGTGAGTAGCAAACAATCCAGAACGTGCGAACCCGCGCGGCGCCATTCTGCCAGCTTGAGCCCTTTTCCCTTGTAGAAGTTCCCACTCATTCACGGAATTATTCCGCCCAGATGCGTCTGTAAAACTAAGCCCGTCATCTTGTTTAAACGTAGTGATATCAGCAAGGCCGCCATCTTTAAACTTCTGCAAACGCACACCTTTACCGCGCCCAAGTTCAGGTAATTCATCCACATTATAGATTAGAATTTTTCGGTTTTCTCCTATAGAAGCGAACTTTTCCCCTTTGACTTCAATACAGCGCAGAGCCTCGGCGTCACCTTTAACATTGAGCACTTGTTTGCCGCCACGTTTAGAGGCAAGGATTGCATTTTCGCTCACCCTAAACCCATACCCGTCCGTGCTAGCCACAATCAGTTGTCTCTCTGGGTTGTGAATAAACATGCCTATAGGCATATGGTCATCAGGTAGATCAATCATGAGCCTTAGCGGCTCCCCATTGCCGCGCCCGCCTGGTAGCTTATCTGCACTTAACGTATAAAATTTACCATTTGTAGCAAAAACAATAATCTGATCAGTCGTGTTACCAATCAGTGCAAACCCTGGCCCATCCCCATCTTTGAATTTAACCGCAGACATATCTTCAACTTTACCTTTGAGCGTTCGTATCCATCCTTTTTCAGAAAGTACCACCGTAACAGGTTCTTTGGTTATAAAGGCGGTTGCTAGGTCTATTTCTATCTCCTCGGCTTCCGCAATAGTAGTTCGCCGTGCGCCGATTTCTGTCTTAAGCCCGTAAAGCGTACGGATTTCTTTAACTTGGTTGGCAATTTTTTCCCATTGTATTTTTTCTGACGCTAATAAGGCTTCGAGCGCGCGTTTTTCTTCCGCGAGCTTATCGTGTTCACCTTGAATCACAATTTCTTGGAGCTTGTTTAGTGCCCGCAAGCGCATGTTCAAGATCGCATCCGCTTGCCGTTCAGTAAGGTTGAACCCGCTCATCAGCTCTACTTTTGGGGTGTCCTCAAAACGGATAATACGGATTACTTCATCAATATTAAGATAGGCAATTTTATAGCCTTCTAATATCTCCATACGGTCTTTAATTTTCCCAAGCCGCTGTGCCGAACGCCTTTGCAATACTTCGCGCTGATGATCAAGAAATGCTTGCAATGCATCACGCAGACTCATAACCCGTGGTGTGTTGGTTTTATCCAAAACATTCATATTTAAAGATATACGGCTTTCGAGCGGACTAAGCTTAAACAAACTTTCCATAAGGAGTTTTGCTTCAATATTTTTAGATTTTGGCTCAAGTACCACCCGTATATCTTCAGCAGATTCATCACGAACATCTACAAGCCATGGGACTTGTTTTCTGTCAATCAAATCTGCCAGTCTCTCTATAAGCCTAGACTTTTGCACCTGATAAGGGATTTCTGTAACAATGATTTGGTACTGGCCACGGCCAAGGTCTTCTGTGTGCCAGCACGCCCGTACTTTAAACCCGCCGCGCCCCGTTGCATAAGCATCAAGCATGCTTTCTTTTGGCTCAATAATAATCCCGCCTGTTGGTAAATCTGGCCCCTTAACATACTCCATCAAGGTCGCAACGCGGGCATTAGGCGTTTTAATGAGATGCAAAGCGGCACTACAAAGCTCTGCCGCGTTATGGGGCAGAATAGATGTCGCCATGCCCACAGCAATTCCTTGGGAACCATTAGCCAATAAATTTGGAAACCCTGCAGGCAAGACAACTGGCTCTTCGTCTTCTTCATTATAGGTGGCGCGAAAATCTACTGCGTCTTCATCCAGACCAACTAAAAGAGCTTTACCCGCTGCCGTCATTCGTGCTTCGGTGTAACGCATAGCGGCAGCGCTATCACCATCAATATTCCCAAAATTCCCCTGCCCGTCTACAAGCGGGTAACGCGCGGAAAAGGTTTGGGAGAGTTTAACAAGTGCGTCGTAAATAGACGCGTCCCCATGCGGATGATATTGTCCCATAACATCACCAACAATACGGGCGCATTTCTTATGAGCATTTTCGGGGTTTAGTTTTAGTTGGCGCATGGCGTATAAAATACGCCTGTGAACTGGTTTCAAACCGTCGCGTACATCAGGCAGTGCGCGCTGCGTAATTGTCGACATGGCATAAGCGAGGTAACGCGAACTGAGCGCGTCATCAATGTTTTCTTCGATAATATTAATGCCTGGCGCGCGGCTAACTTTATTGCCTTTGGTATTGCCTTTGGTATCGGTCATAAAAGTGCCTAAAACTATTATTTGATTCGGATACTATATTAGGGAGTATCCCTAAATTATGTCAGCATTTTTTAATGTTTCGAGTAAACGATACCGCGCTTGGGGGATATCTTTGTTAAAAGTATAGAAAATTCTTGAAGTTAAAAAATAACCACTAAGTTTTAAACCCTTTGCGATATCATCTGGTGCCACAGTATTCTCGCCGCGTAAAAATCCAGGCAGTGCTAAGAGCTTGTCTAGATAAGGTTCAGCGGAAGACGCACATACAGCCCTCCCCGAGCGCGGGCTAACATGGGTTAGATACTCATTTCCACCTGTCGCCGCGCAGGTTTTTAGATCAAGGCCATAGCCAAGGGCTTGCAAAAGCGCGATTTCGTAGCGTACATAAAGTGCAGGCCAGATATTTATGTCATTCAAATGTTCCAGAAGAATTTCAAATGCAGTGAATAAATTCGCGTGAGCCTCACGCTCAGGCAAGGCTTCGATGGTGACTGCAGACACGGCATTAATAGCGGCCAGCGCGAGTCTGTCTTCCATAATCAAGGCCGCTTGCAAATTAATCGCCTCGATAGAGAAAATACCCAAATGCTCAGAAAGGCGAGCATGCCATTCAAGGCTGACTTTATTACCAGCTTGCAAGACTGGGCGCATGCGGCGCGAGCGCCCGCCTCTGACAAGGCCTGCATGTACTCCATGCTCTTTTGTAAAAGCTTTAACAATAGCAGAAGTTTCACCGTGTGAGCGAACTGATAAAATGTAGCCTTCAGATTGCCAGTCCATTAGACATTAAACTCAAGGCCAGATTCAATGTATTTTGAACGGTCTTCGCTCCAGTTCTCCCTGACTTTTACGAATAAGAATAAATGCACTTTCTCGCCAAAGCTCTCTTGCATATCAAGACGCGCCATTTTTCCAATTGCCTTAATCGTAGCGCCATTTTTACCCAAAACGATTGGTTTTTGTGATTTTCTGCGTACATAAATAGTTTGATCGATACGAATACCGTTTTTTTGTCGCTTCCAGCTCTCAGTTTCTACATGTGATGCGTATGGTAGTTCTTTATGAAGGCGTAAGAACAATTTCTCGCGTGTTATTTCCGCAGCCAATAAGCGGCACGGAATATCAGCGGCTTGATCCTTTGGGTAAAGATATGGCCCTATTGGCATATCCTCGGTTATTTTCTCTGCTAACAATTCAACGCCGTCACCCTTGAGGGCAGACAACAAGAATATATCATCGTAAACATTTGTTTTATCAAAATATTTTATCAAACCCAAAAGGTTGTCACGTTGAATATCGTCAATTTTATTCAGCGCTAGATAGGTAGGTTTGGAGCGCTCATATTTTGTAAGTCCTTTAATCACGCGCTCTGTGTCTTGTACAGATTTTTTGTCTTGGCCTTTCGGTTTGCTATTGGTGAACACTTTATAAAAGGATGGTGCATCAACTACGTGGACAATCGCATCCGCGTCCGATGCCCCGCTCCATGCTGCGTGAACCATAGAGCGGTCAAGTCTTTGCCTTGGCTCAAATATCCCAGGTGTATCTACAAGTACAATTTGGGTGTTCTCCAGCATAGCAATGCCGCGCACTTGAAACCGTGTAGTTTGTATCTTGTGGGTGACAATGGAAATTTTCTCACCCACCATAGCATTTACGAGTGTAGATTTTCCAGCATTGGGCGCGCCAATAATTGCAGCAAACCCTGCTCGTATTTTTACATTTGTCATATTTTTGGCCAATTACTTAGTAAGTCGGTAGCGGCAAACCGCTCCGCCTCTTTTTTAGATTTACCTGCACCTTGCGCGCTCCCCACACCATCTATACTAACCTGTATAACAAAAAGTGGCCGGTGATCAGGGCCAGACCGTTTTACCACTTCATAATTTGGTAGACCATGTTTATAAGCAGAGGCTTTTTCTTGCAAAACAGTCTTAGGGTCTTTGATGTTGACGCTCGTTACGTGGGTAATGTCATCAGACCAGTATTTGCTGTAAAAAAATTTTGACGCGGCATAGCCACCATCAAGGTAAATTGCGGCTAGTAAAGATTCACATGCATCACCTAAGATAGATATTTTATCTCGCCCGCCCTGTTTTATCTCGGAAGGTGACATTAGCAAAAAATCACCAAGACCGATAGCACGCGCAACTTTGGCACAGGTTTCCTTACGTACAAGTGCATTAAGACGCCTAGCCATTACGCCTTCATCACCATCGACAACTTCATATAATTTTTCCGCCGTTAATAGGCCAAGTACTCGGTCACCTAAAAATTCGAGCCGCTCATTATTAGATGTCTTTCTGCGGCCATCACCATAGGAAGAATGGGTCAAAGCATGTGTTATGAGCATCTTATCTTTAAACGCATAGCCAATTTCATCTTCGAGACGTTTAATCATGTTCAAAAGTTGCTGTGATGGGAACGTATTCATTTTTTAGCTATATGCCTATTAACGAGCTTCAACAATAACAAAAGCCTGTGCATATGGATAATCATCTGTGAGACTAAGGTGAATTTCATATCGATTGCCACCAATTCGTTTTTTTGCCCTGCCATGGAGTTTTATTTCTGGCTTGCCTGATGGCTGGTTTATCACTTCGACATCATGCCAAAATAAAGCCCCTGTATTTTTTCCTGCCAAAGCTTTTGCAGCCGCTTCCTTGGCGGCAAAACGTTTGGCGAGTGTAGCGCCCTCACCTGGTTTACTTTGCGCATAGGCTATTTCACCTTTGGTAAAAGTCTTCTTGCGAAATCTATCTCCAAATTTATCAAGTAGGGATTCTATGCGGCGAATATCGCAAATATCTGTGCCTATACCGACAATCATAAACCTGCTTCCAAGATACGGTTCTTCATCTTAAGCAAAGCGTCTGGTAGTCCCATGAATAAAGCCTCACCAATAATAAAATGCCCAATATTAAGTTCCATGACTTCTGGTAAGGCCGCAACAGGACCAACATTATCAAAAGTAAGTCCGTGGCCAAAATGCACTTCAAGGCCAAGGCCATGGGCGCGTTTGGCGCTCTCTTTGAAATCAATCAAATACTGCTCTGCTCGCTCTTTATCACCATTATCCAAAGCATGAGCATATGCCCCCGTGTGAAATTCAACTACCTGCGCTCCGCATTGGGCACTAGCGATGATTTGGTGTTTTTTCGCTTCTATGAACATAGAAACACGGCTACCATTTTCCGATAATGCGCGAGCAATAGGAGTGATGGTGTTATGAAGGCTTGCCGCGTCAAGACCACCTTCTGTTGTTCGTTCTTCGCGTTTTTCAGGCACAAGACACACTGCATGGGGTTTTAACTTTAGCGCTATTTTCACCATTTCATCTACAGTAGCCAGTTCCATATTGAGCGGAACACCTGTTTCAAGACAGAGCGCTTGCAGTTTCTCAATATCTTCGTCATTTATATGACGTCGATCTTCACGCAGATGCGCGGTAATTCCGTCCGCACCATGTTCAATCGCTAATTTTGCAGCTACAACAGGGTCAGGGTGCACGCCGCCGCGCGCGTTTCGCAACGTCGCAACATGGTCAATATTGACACCCAAACGCGGCATAACACCCATTATTTCAAACCTCGACTACCAGGCTTTACCGCAGGTATCCTCGCAAGGTCAGCAGGAAGTTCATTGGGTAAATAGGAAGGAAAAACTTTACTCGCAAGGCTAATCAAAGGCACCCCAATATCAACTGTACCGCCAGAGCGATCAAAAATACAGGCCCCCGCAATAACATCTGCACCCGTATCATTTATCGCTTTTATACATTCGCGCGAACTAAGCCCTGTGGAGACAATATCCTCTACCATTAAAACTTTCTGGCCCTGTTCTAAGGTAAATCCACGGCGCAAAACGAACGCACCAATTTCCCGCTCAACAAAAAGAGATTCAAGCCCAAGATGGCGCGCTGTTTCATAACCTGGAATAACCCCGCCCATAGCTGGCGCCACAATAATATCAGGCATAACATCCAAATTCGCCCGTACTTTTTCAGCCAAAGCCTTGCAAACTTTTTCTGTCAAAGTTGGATTCTTGAAGATAAATGCTTTTTGCAAAAAGACAGGGCTACGGCGACCAGAGGAGAGAATAAAGTGCCCCTCTAAAAGCGCGCCAGCTTGCGTAAAAATATCGAGTACATCTTGGGTGTTCATAATAAAAACCTATTCCTTATATTCTTTTAAATCTGCACGAGATCTTCTTACGGCTACTACATAGACACTCGCACGCATTGCTGCGACAATTTGCGAAAGATGACGCGCATCTTTAACTTCTATGCTTAGAGCCATATCAAAAAAGGACGGTGAGCGTTTGAGCGTCTTGATATTGGTAAGGTTACCGCCAGCCTCGTCAATCATAGCCATGATTTTCGCAAGGGCTCCTGGCACGTGTTCCACCGTCGCAGTGATTTGCGCTGTAGAAGCCGTGTTGACTGCGCCTCTGCGCCATCCTAAATCTATCCAACGTTCTGGTTGGCCTTCAAGTTCTTCTAGAAGCACACAATCGATTGTGTGTATTACAACGCCTCTCCCAGACGTGTGAATCCCAACAATTCGGTCACCTGGTATAGGATGGCAACACTCACCAATGTGAATACTAACACCTTCGCGAAGCCCTTCCCCTTTAACATATAACCGGGCCGTATTGTCATCAATCAGGTCGCGGTTTATGAACCTTTCAAGTGTACTATTATTGTACCTTCCAGGGAAGATTCCATCCATAAAGCCTGCAATTGATAAGTGCCCGCGCCCTAAAGCAATATAGAGATCATCAACGCTATCATACTTAAGCCGGGTAAGACCATCCGTTAAAATACTTTCGCTAAAGCTTTTATCTTCTCTGGCGAAAGCATGATCCGCAAGTTGGTGCCCAATTCTGCGAAATTCTTCCGTTTCTCCTTTGCGGGTAAGGCGGCGTAGAGCAGAGCGTGCTTTACCTGTAATAACCATGTTCTCCCACCCTGGGTTTGGCTCAGGTACACCGCCACGAATTATTTTGACAACATCACCATTTTGCAATCGATTCCGCAAAGGTTTCTCGCGGCCATTAATTTGCGCTCCAATACAAGTATCCCCCACACTGGTATGAACTGCATAAGCAAAATCTAAAGGTGTCGCCCCGCGCGGTAGAGCAATTAGTTGGTTTTGGGGGGTAAATGTAAAAACCTTATCGGTAAACATTTCAAGCTTTGCATGTTCCAAAAACTCGCCTGCATCACCACCGTGTTCCATCATTTCTACAAGCGGCCGAATACGTTCAAGCGGGTTATAAATATCAGTATTTATGTTTTGATCAAATGTATAACTTTCGTTTTTATAGCTCCAATGAGCAGCAACACCGCGTTCGGCCACATCATCCATAGTTTCTGTACGGATTTGTATCTCAACGCGTTGGTTATCAGGTCCTAAAATAGTTGTGTGCAAGGATTGATAGCCATTTGGTTTTGGCACGGATATGAAATCCCTGAACCGCGCTGGGATGCACCGCCAAGCCAAATGCAAATACCCAAGAATTCCGTAACAGGTTTCCACCTTATCAACGATAATTCTAAATGCATAAATATCTGCTATATCGTCAAAAGATATTCCCTGTCTCTCAAGTTTTTGCCAAATAGCAAATGGTCGTTTCTCCCGACCGTAAGTTCGCGCTTTTACATTATGCTCAACCAAGAGATCGCGCAGCATAATTGAAAGCTCTGAAATTGCGGTCTCTTGAGAGCTCCGCCAAGTAACCAGTCTTTTCTTGATGGTCTCATAGGCTGGCGGATTTAGATATTGAAAGGACAAATCTTCTAGTTCCGAGCAAACTTTATCAACGCCAATTTTGCGGGCAAGTGGTGCGTAAATATCCATAGTCTCCCGCGCAATGCGGATTTTACTCTCTGGTTTTGGGTGGTATTGGAGCGTGCGCATATTATGCAAACGGTCACACAATTTAACCAAAAGAACCCGAACATCTTTGCTCATGGCCAAAACAAATTTTTGAAAATTCTCTGCTTGCTGCCCTTCTTTGGATAGTTCTGTGCTGCTCAGTTCTAATTGACCTAACTTTGTTACGCCTTGCACCAGTTCAGTAATCGTTTCGCCAAAAGCCTCATGTATTTCGTTTTTCGTTATATGCGTATCTTCTAAAACGTCATGTAAAAGCGCGGTACACACACTATCAGTATCCATTCTAAGCCCAGTAAGAATTTCAGCTACGGCAATAGGATGAGCATAATATGGTTGACCTGAATGGCGAAATTGCTCGCCATGGGCTTCAATACAAAGATCATAAGCTTTGCTTATTAGCTCTATATTTGCTGAAGGGTCATATTTACGCACGCGAGCACATAAATTGTCTTTAGACAAAAAGTGTTCCAAATTGGGTATATCAGCGCGCGCATTCATACGCTTATGGTAAGGTGGTTATACGGCGCAAGCAATTGCTTGATTAAAATAAATCATAAAAAACGATTAAAAAAAATCAACTCTCTGAAAAAGTCAACTCCCTGGAAAAAAGTGCCAGAAACAGCACCGATAAGCAAAGACTAGAACCGATTATCTGGGCCATTATCACGATCGCATTGTAGCGCACGAAGCATATCGGCTTCAGACATCTCTGTTGGCTGCGCTTCCCCTTCTTCAAGGTGAAGAATAGGCGCTTGATCTTCTTCCTCTGGAATATCGTCATCCAAAACAACCCGCTGAAGCCCTACAACAAGGCTTTCACGTAAATTTTCAAAGCTTAATGTTTCATTTGCAATCTCACGAAGAGAAACTACTGGAGTTTTATCATTGTCGCGCTCAATCGTAAGCGGCGCTCCAGCTGCAATATTACGAGCCCTATGCGCTGCCATTAAGACAAGATCAAAGCGGTTAGGAACTATTTCAATACAATCTTCTACGGTAACGCGAGCCATATCTCTCTCTTATCATAAAAATTACGCAGCAAAGCGCGCCAAAATCAAAGCGGCTTATAAGACGACTTCCCCTAAAAGCCAAGGGAAATATTCACCAATATGGAAAACTATTTCCAAGAATATGACATCTTTGTAATTAATGGTTTATGTTCTGTTCATTTTCGTGCTGTTACACACCCTAAATGGCTTGGGAGCTGATAAACTATTGGAAGAGGTAATCACCATGACATTGAATAGAACAAAAAATAGGAATAGAACAAAAAAATTAACATCACTTATCTTGTTCTCAGGCGTAATAGCCCTAGCAGGGTGCGAGACAACGAATGGAAACAAGAACTCACTCAAAAAAGGCTTCATGGGCGCTGTTGCAGGCGCGGCTGCAGGCGCAATTATCGGTAACAATGCGGGTGATGGTGATGCTAAATCGGGTGCTCTTATTGGCGCAATAATTGGCGGCGCAGGCGGTGCATATGCTGGTTGCCGCGAAGATGGTGGCTGCGGCACAAAGCCAAAATATCACAGAAGTGTTGGTCAATATGGCCAAACTCAAACCTACCGGCAACAAGCCGACAAACGCTATTATTTTGACTCAAAAACAGGGCGGTATTACTATTATAACTCTGCAAAGCGTAGATAATTTTACAAAAACGGTAATCGTAAATATTAAACAAAAACCTTGAAACTACTTTTCAAAAATCGAGTTTTTATGGCGTTGCATTTATGCAACACACAAACAAAATTAGCAGAACGTTCTGCTAATGACGCATAAAATTCATCTCTCGTTCAGCTAAATTTACTAGCTATATCTCATAAATTTAAACAAGGAACTACAATGAAAAAAATACTATTAGCGACTGCCTTTTGCGCAGCTTTTACATCAACAGCCTATGCGCAAACCATAACAGAGGGTTGGGGCGGTGAAGCCTCCGTTTCAGGTTCAAAAACCACAGGGAACACAGACACTACTGACATAGGCTTGGCTCTACACCTCAAAAAAAACACCAATCTATGGCAGCATAGTTTCGATGTAACGTATGATCTTGGAAAAGCTGACGGCGACAAAAATAAAGATCGTGCATATATTGGCTATCAGCTAGATCGAATGGTTAATGATCGCCTCTATATATATGGAAATGCTAACTATTTCACAGATGGCTTCGGTCCATTTAAGTTTGGCCATTTTGTTGGTGCAGGGATTGGTTATCAAGTCGTCAATACACAACCAATGCAGTGGGCCCTTGAAGGCGGCGTTGGTTACCGTACACAAAAAACACGTTCTCTCACTCTCGCAGATTTAAAGGAGGCTACTCCCGCGAAAATAAGTGAATTTGCTCGGAGCCTTGGTTACACAAAAAAAATACCTTCTCTCGCAGAATTAACCCTTCCTTCCGTGAAAAAGAGCGAGTTTGCTCTGCGCGCTGGATCTGAATTTGACTATAAGATCAATGAATCTGTGGCATTTTTTAATGATAGCGAAATCATTTGGTCAAAAAGCGATACTTACATCTGGAATGAAATTGGCATGACGGCAAATCTTACTGGTAATCTTGCTGCCCGCTTTAGTTTCCGCATTGATAAACACTCAGATGTCCCTTTTGGCTTTAAAAAGACAGATACGCTTACGCGCGCTGCTTTGGTTTATACGCTTAATTAGGCCTCTAGCCGTTTTAGCAGCATAACGTCTTCAAAATGAAGCCGCGCAATCCAATCTGAGATTGCGCGGTTTTTTATTGGGTCGTGCCAATCGGGCGCAATTTCTTGCAAAGGCAACAAAACAAAGGCTCGTTCGCACATACGTGGGTGCGGAAAAGTCAAATTGGCACGCCCAGAAATTTTACCATTAAAATCCAGAATATCCATATCAAGTGGACGCGGAGCATTTCTCTGGGCTTGTTTTCTGCCAAACTCTGTTTCTGTTTTCTTAAGTGTACTTAAAAGCACATTCGGGCTACGACTAGTTTCAACGCGCACGACTGCGTTTTTATAGGGCGGCTGGGTGTTCGGGTTTGGCCACGCTGGGCTCTCCCACAAAGATGATTTTGCGCACGTGCGAATACCCTGTTTCATCAATTCAGACAAGGCCCACTTAAAAGTATCAATAGGTTCCAATAAGTGTCCCTTAAAGTAGGCTGGCTGGTTAGCACCTAAACCTAAATAAATGGGCATTAACCGTGTTCCTTCATGAGGCGTGATTGACGGCGTTTCCAATCTCGGTCTTTCTGAGTTTGGCGCTTGTCAGCTTGTTTTTTACCAATGCCAACCCCTAAAAGAAGTTTAGCAAGACCGCGCTGGTTAAAATAGAGTTTTAGCGGGACAAGCGTGCGGCCTTTTCTTTGAACTTCCCCCATTAATTTATTGATTTCTTTACGTTTTAATAAAAGTTTACGGGGACGTTTTGGTTTGTGGTTGAACTGGCTTGCAGGTTCATAAATAGGGATATTGGCATTGATAAGTTCAATTTCTTCACCCTCTACGGCGGCATAACTCTCTGCAATATTGGCCTTACCAAGGCGCAAAGCTTTAACCTCTGTGCCCAGCAAACAAATGCCCACTTCATAGGTCTCTTCAATAGCAAATTCGTACCGTGCTCGCCTATTTTCAGCGATCGGTTTCCCCCTAACTGGTTTTTTCTTTTGCCTAGCCATATTTAAGCAAGCGTGCCAAACACACTAAAAGCCATGAATATTGGGACAATAAACGCAATAGATATCATTAAATCCTCGTTAGGCACTGAACTGTAACTTTCCTAAAGTATAAGTTTTGTAGAAAGATACTATAGAAATATTGTGGACTTTTAGCTTTATTTTCTTGCACATTGCAAGCCTAGTGTTAAATATATACGTATGATTTTCATTCAAAGTAAAAACCAGTTTACAAATATCGTTAGCAACATTTTTTTTGCGCCTGCCTTTATCTTTGCCCTTGTCTTTGCATGCCCAGCCTATGCTGACCAAGCGCCAATACCACACATCAAACCTGAAGTAGCGCATACATCTACTTTACTCTCTAGGGCAGACCAAAACACATTTAGACGCGCTATGCATGCTGCGGATCGCCGTAGATGGGAGGACGTTGAAAAATATGCACGCAAAGTCAGTGACTCCACTGCCCGTAAAGTTCTTTTATGGCGGCAGGCGGTTGCCGACCCCTATGTTCCATTTTCCACGTTACGCGAAATTGTTCAAAATCAAGCTAATTGGCCGCGTATAAACAACATACGCTATAAAGCAGAAGTTCATTTATTCGACAACCCTATAGAATCCTCTGATACGGTGGCTTGGTTTATGGGCCAAGACCCCGTATCAGGTGAAGGGCGCGCCGCCCTTGCCCGCGCTTATTACAAACTTGGAAATAAGCAAATGGGCGATCAGTGGCTAAAGCTTGCTTGGCGCGAGAGCCGTCTTACGCGTGATCGGCAAAAGTTTTTATTTAAACATTTCAAGGACAGACTAACCCCCAAAGATCATGCCGCCCGTGCTGACCATCTTATTTGGTTGGGAAAACGTTATTACAGGAGCGCTGGCGGACTTTTGTCTCTTATGCCCAAAAAGGATAGAGCTTTGGCTGACGCTCGTATGCGTGTTGGGGCTAACCGTTCTGGAATGGATAAAGCTATTAATGCAGTGCCAAAGGCAAACCGTACAGATACAGGGCTTTTGTTTGAGCGCGCGCGTTGGCGCCGCAAAAAAAAATCAGAGATTTACGCCCTGCCCCTGTATTTGGAAATGACGACACCGCCAAGTACACCTGCTGGGCAGAAACGCCTTTGGAAAGAAAAGAAGTACATGAGTTATTGGGCGTTGAAAAAAAAGCGCTACACCGATGCTTATAAACTAACACTCAATCATGGCCTAACATCTGGTGAAGGGTTTGCTGAAGCCGAATTTCTCGCGGGCTGGATTGCTTTGACAAAACTTCATAAACCACATACAGCCTCCAAACATTTTAAAATACTCAGAAACGGTGTAACGCGTCCCGTGTCATTAGGCCGCGCGAGTTATTGGCAAGGGCGCGCCGCCCAAGATCTGGGCAATGGTAATGAGCGCGCTTTTTATTTAGAGGCTTCTAAATATCCAAATGTTTATTATGGGCAGCTTGCTGCAGAAAAACTTAATCCTAATGTTGCAATGACAAATTTACCTGAGGAAACAAGCTCTTGGGTTGTTGATACCAATTTCCAAGAACGCGACCTTATTCGCGCCTTGCGTATGATTGGCGAAGTGCGTTCTGAGCGAATCTTCAATCAATTTTCTTTTCATCTTGATGATATTCTCAAAGACAATGATGAACTTTCATTGCTTGCAAAAATCGGTAAAGATTTTGGCTATATGAAAGCCTCCGTACGCGCCGCAAAACAATCTGCCCGTTTTGGTTCAATGCTTACAGAATCAGGTTATCCAATGCCTGAGCTTATCACAAACCTTTCTCCTAGTTTTAACGTGCCCTTTGTTTTGGCCATTGCCCGTCAGGAAAGCGAATTTAACACCAAAGCTACCTCCCATGCCAAAGCATATGGCATAATGCAAATGATACATTCCACAGCAAAACGCACAGCGCGCTTGTCAAAACTACCATATCAGCGCTCATGGCTTACTAGAGACCCAGAATATGCAACCCAACTTGGTGCCTATCATTTAAAGGAGCTCTTGCAAAACTATGATGGCTCTTATATTATGACAGCGGCCGCCTATAATGCTGGCGAGCGGCGCGTCAATCAATGGCTCAGTACTTATGGCGACCCACGCACAGGGCAAATAGATGCTATTGACTGGATCGAAAGCATACCCTTCTCGGAAACGAGAAATTATGTTCAGCGGGTTATGGAAAACCTTGAAGTCTACCGGGCGCGGATGAATAATAACCAATCCCAGCTGCATCTCGTTCACGACTTAACCTTAGGCGTTAATAAGTAAGCCGCGACAAATCCAAATATATCCATAAAGAGTTTTGAATGCAAGAAACTGCGAAAAATGAAACGCAAAAGCGTCCAGTAATCGGACGAAACACGTTACCCCCGTAAGGGGTGCGGGGGGGGGAGCGGCAAGAAGGCCAGACAGGCGAAGGGTATTGAAGACTGAGCGAAAGGGTTTTTGTAGGACGCCCCAAACGAAATTAAACGAATTAGCTGTAGTGGTTCATACTTGATTTGACAGTTTCTGGGTTTTCTGGTGATGATTTGCCAGGTTATATTTGGTCTATATTCCCACTACTCCATAACCCGAAATTTTTCATCTGAAATTATTCGGAAGTTGTCGGTTACGGTGTCTCGGAAATTTCTCCATTGTTTGGGTATGGTTTCTCGTAAGAATTTTAGTATTGCATGGCCAAATTTTGTAAATGGCGGGTAGAATTTATTATGTGTGACATGCCTGTGCATGACGCCCCAAAGCCGCTCAATAGCATTTAGATGAGGGCAATATGTTGGCAACCAGATTGGTTTGATCTTGCAATCTTTACGCTCTAACCACTGTTTAACCTTGGCTGCACGATGGTAAGGAGCATTATCAAGTATCAGATAAATACATTTTTTGTCGGGATTACGTGCCTCCAATTTCTCAAATAATCGAATGGCGTTGTCACTATCAACCCGATCCACATCCATAAAGGGTGTGTCAAAATTCTCCAGATTAACCGCTGCGTGAATATTCACTCGCTTACGTCCCGTGCTGCGTTTTATGGCCATGTTCGCACCCTTGCGCATCCAGCCACGGCTTGGTCTTGACTGATGTTCAGGGTGCACAGCATCACAGAAATATACCGTCTCATCAAGTGTTAAACCGTTCAAGAGTCGCTGATAATTTGCAATAAATTCCGCCTTCCTCAATCTGTGCCGCCTCGTCAATATGGCCAGGTAAGAGCTGTCGGTTACGTTGTGGTTTTGTGTATTCAAAGCCCAAACCATGCAGCAATTTGATGCAGCCAAGCTTGGAATAATGTATCTGTAAGTTGTCCCAGATATAGGCACGCACCTCGTGCACATTCTGGCACACCCGACCATCAAGCCATGCTATGAGAGCTTGCTCTTGTGTACGCGCCCAAGCGTACAGTCTATAGATATTCGGGTGTAAATATTTGATCTGCATAGCTGCTTCCTCCAGTTTGGTTCGTAACAAACCCAACATGGCGGAAGCAGCTTAAATAAAGCAAACCTAAAAAGTCTCACATCTATATGAACTTATACATCAGCATTTGTCAGGCCCGTCTGTGTAGCGCGGCCACCGCCTGGTCCGGTGATACTGCCATCCACTTGGCGGGTATATCCAAGGGGTACATCATCAGCAAGCGAACCAGCTGTTTTTGAAGAGGCTCCGAGTGCGTCAACGGTTTCATCACTTAGGCCTTCCAGGTTTCTTATTTGATTTTTCGTGCCCCGAACTGTGAGGGCTTTAACGCCGCCGACTACGCTGACGACAGCAGCGCCTGAACCAATCAAAAATAACACATTTTGGGCTTCTGTTTCTGTCATGCCCGTAGCCATCAACCTGCCAGTCAAAAACGTAGTTTGTTCCTCGCCATAATAAATGGTCATAGCTGCGGCGGCCGCGTCATCAAGCAGTAGAGCGCCGCCTGTTATAGCCGCGCCATAACAAGCGGCTGCAGTGGCGCCTGCTGATACATACCCGCACCCAAAGCCAGCCGCGAGAGCAACGCCGTCTACGGCTAACCTTATTGTCGCATTGTCCCGTACCAAGGTTTTCCTGATGCTATCATTGCTGGCTAGCGCCATTGTTTGCAGGTCTGTTTTGCTAAGGTTCAAGACGGATTGACCATCCCTACCCGTTGTTAAAGCCCCCAAAATATTGCTATATTCGTCTCTCACCAAGTTATCTAAATTCCGAACACCCGCTCTTGCGGTAAATTGATTGAGGGTGTTATAAGTGCCCATATTCGGGAACCCTCTTATCGCTTCAACGATTGTCCCCATAACGCCTATAGAATTTTCAGCTTCTGCGTAAAACTCGTTAAAATCACTGAGCATTTTCCCACATGTTGCCACTGCGCCAGCTTGGCATATGGCTAAAAAGGCTGATGTTTGCTTGGCAGATATCCCCGCATATTTATCCATAATCCCTTCAACCAGGGCATGTAAATTAGGGCAATTTGTACCGTCGCACCGCTCCCGTAGTGCAGCAAGTTCAGCCTCCATTTGCCGCCTTTGCACATGGGTCAAATAATTATTCTCAAACCCGCTTTGGGCAATTTTCTGCCCTGTGTAGAAGTCATCAATATCACCGCCGGCGATCACAGCCGCCAAGCCGCCCAGCAGGCCTGCGATTTCGGTGTTGATGGCGCCGCTGGTCCTGCCTAGCCCGCCTTGTGTGCCCGCGTACAAAGCCTGCACCGCGCCCGCCGCCGCTCCGGCCGCACAGCTCTCCCCCGCCGCCTCGGCCGTGGCGCAGCCGATTATGCCGTGCAAGGCGGCGTGCACCACATTGCCTTCATTAACACCAAATGTGTTGTTTGCCGCCAGGTCACCGATTTCATGTTGGAAAGCAGCAGAGACAAGATCGACCGTGTTATTGATCACCCCGTTTTTAAACCCATCCCAGAAATCACTACCGTAAATGATAGAGCTGGCTCCAGAGCCCAGCGCGCTATCCAAAACCCCGTCCAGCACGGCGCCGTAAGTTAACTTACTGCCAAAGCCAGCAATAATATCATTGCCAAGAAAATTAACGCCACCAAGGCCAAGCTCGGACAGGTTAACGCCCGTGGTCAGCCCGCTGGTAAAGGCGCTAAAGGCGGAGGTTTTCAAGATAGCGCCAAGGTCGAAATCCCCCGATACGGCCGCGTCAACAACGCCGAGCCCCGCCGAGGAGACAAAAGATCGTGCCGCCGCCTGCCCAATTTTGCCCAAGCTGCTAAACAGATTAGCAGGCATGATGGCGCTCATGGCGAGGTTGGCTAATATCTTAAAGGCAGGCGAGAGGGCCGTCGTCTCTTTAAAGAAATACTCGTCAATGAGGGTTTCGTGGACCGTATTAAGCCCGGTTATTGCCAATATCTCTGGCGGGTAGGACGCGGCCGTATTTTCACCAGCTGTGTTCTCATAGCCATAAGTGGTAAGCGTCGCCGCCCCGCCGACAAGCACGGACAAGCCGCTGCCCGATGTAAAACGGCTTCGCTGCGCCGTTTGCTTGTCTATGTTTTCGGTCATGGTTGTGGAGAGAACCAAGCCATTATTGCTCTCGAAATGATCTTCCTTGTGAGTATCAATAGCCCCCAATATGTTGAAATCACCACCAACGTTAATATTGAGCCCGCCGCCGGCTGATAAATTCGCGCCCACAAGCGTTAAATCGCCGCCTGATACAAGCGAGAGGTCAAGCGCGGCCAGAGCATTTGTACCCGTGTTAATCTTGTCAACAACTGATGAAGAAGACGTACCGCCAAACAGCCCGCCAAAGGATTTCTTGACAACGGCGCGGCTATTTTCATGAACGTCTGTATAGGTGCCTGCAAAAATATCCCCAAGGACTGCGCTCAGATTAATATCGCCCTGTGAATTAAATTCCGTACCCGCCGTAATCAGATCACCAGTTTGGCTAACTACATTAATGCCGCCCGCCCCCGCATCAATGTTTACGCCAATATTTTCAATATCAAGGCGGTGAATTGTTGTTGTTTTGGACGATAGGAAGCCTTTCTTCTTGTTGTATTCATTAAATGACTGGATGTTTTGCACAGCCGCAAATACGGCGTCGCCTTGCGCGTTAATATCAACGCCATTACCTGCGGCAATATTAGTCCCCAAGAACATGGCACTACCGCCAGCGGTCACACTAATTTCGCCGCCAGCGGTTAAATCCGTCACTTGGTTGACGCGCGAATATGTATTCAAAGAATAACGTTTGCGCGAAACGGAATTTTCCACAATCTCTTTGGTTACGCCCGCAACGATATTGCCGCCAGCTGCTAATGTGAGATCATTAAGGGCACTGATATCAGCGCCTTCAATTATAAGATCGCCTGCCGTTACCATACGAATATCAGTGCCGCTCACTGCAGAATAATTCGCGCCTAATGCCGTGTTAATGGCTATAGACCCAGCCGCTATGCTCACATCATTTTGGGCGGCAATAGCGCCAGTGCTCGTAAGTGTGCCGCGCGCCGTTAGGTAAATATCATTGGCGATAAATGCGCCGGGCACTGTGCGCACTGTATCTAGTGCGCCGCCGCCATTACCACTATTCGTAGGCATAAATAGCTGGGCTTCTAAAGTGCCTGTGCCGTTGTCAATCATCAAAATTACGGGCGTATCAAGGCTGGCGAGCTGGGCTGGGCTTGGTCTCTGGCCTGGCGTAAGAGCAAATTGATTTGCGAGATTGACCCCGTTTTGCACATAGCCTTCATACTGGCGGCGCAGCTCTTCTTCTTCGAGCGCGGCTCTAAGCCCCGCATCAAAACTTTCGCCCTCAAGCGCTGCAAGCTGCGTATCTGTCAATGCGCCGATTGCGGCAAGTAGACCTGGATCTGCCGTGTCTACCAATTGGGCAGTGCCTATTTCGCCCGCATTCAAAGACGCGATAAGATCCAAGAACGGCTGTACATTAGGAAGAGTGTTATTGGCGCCGTTAATATCATTTGGAAGCGGAGCCGTTATGCCGTTTGTATCAACACCGCCAATATCAGTATTGACGTCAAGCGCATCAAAATCACCGCCTAAGACTTTTGATACTGGAACTTCTGGGACCTTATTAGGCTCTGGAACAATAAAATCACCGGCCAATTTGGGATTTGCGGTCAAGCTTAGAAGATCAGATGTGCTATAAGGGTTATTAGGGTTCACTGCGCTCGGCGTAATCTCGCCGCCAAATTCTCTAGCCGTAAGGCGTGCAAGCCCTGGGCCATTTTCCACGGCATTGATACCAAAGCCCTCTAATTCTAAGGCAAACTGCTGATTGGGTGTAAAGTCAGTGCTGGTTTGATCTACGGGGTGGGGGCGCGCTACGGGCGTAGGCGCAGAATTCTCTGCAGGGCGCTTTGCTGGCGCTACAGCATCCCCTAATCTAGTAATAAGAGCATCAAACAGGCCACCCGTTTGATTTACGCTGCCAATACTGCTGCCAATACTAGGGATTTGTGCTTCTTGCACGAACGGGCTGCGCACAGCAGTGCCGCCAACTTCAGGCAATGCCCCTGGAGGTCCATTGCCGCGCGATAATTCAGCTTCAGGGGAAGTGCCAAAGGAACCAGCGAAGTCTGTCTCAATATTAGCTGTGCCTACAATGTCTATACTAGTTGTGCCAATATTAGTTGTATCTGGGTTTGGCACTATGGTCGGGTCTGGCGTGAAATCACCAGGGTTTATGCCCAAATCATCCAATATGGACGAGACACCAAAACCCTCAAACCCTATAGAAACAGGGATGGAAACAGGGATGGATCCATTTGGAGGTGCGCCTAGGCCGCCGCCGCCGTTGAAGATAGTATTTGCGGAGATATTTAGGACGCCGCCTGCTTCCATAGTGCCCGTGTTAAAGAGATCCCCATCAATAGAGACAATTACATTACC
Organism: Robiginitomaculum sp.; assembly: GCA_965224735.1. Taxonomy (GTDB): domain Bacteria; phylum Pseudomonadota; class Alphaproteobacteria; order Caulobacterales; family Maricaulaceae; genus Robiginitomaculum_A. The sequence goes on from OZ245059.1 coordinate 1,727,372, forward strand.
AAGGGCGCGAATAGTTGCCGCGTCATTATACAGCGTACCACCGCCGCTTTTGGGTCCGAAGATCAAAATATCCTGCACCGCCAAAATATCAGCGCGCTGATTAAGAAGCTCGCCCGTTACAATCGTAACATTACGTGCAGCGCGAATAACGCCTTGGTTAATCTGCGCAGTGTTCTTAACAATAGGAGAGCTCGTGCCGCCGCCCGTGCCAGGATCTACTGTTCCCGTACCGCCAGTGCTGCTGCCTGTGCCGCTGCCTATATCGGCACAATCGCCCGCGTTACCAATGATGTAGCCACTTTTTTGCATGCTGATCATCTTGGCTCTGCCAATACAGGCACCAGTGCCAATGGCCTGATCTCTTGGCGGCAACAATTCACCCCATTTGGCGAAGAACTCATCACCCTTGCTGTCAATAAAGACCTAGCAGGCTTCACAGGCCACATAAAAGACAGCGCCACAGGCCTAAATTACATGCAATCCAGATACTATGATCCCCTAATAGGCAGGTTCCTAAGCATAGACCCCATCACCTTTATAGACGTGCAACAATCAGGACAATTTAATCGATACGCTTATACTTGGAATGACCCAGTGAATGCAAATGACCCTGATGGGGAGTTTGGTGTCCCTGGGGCGATATTTGGTGGTGTTGCGGGAGGAATAGGTGGTTTTATTGCTTCGAAGGGTAGTTGGATGACAAAACTTTCTGGGACTATAGCCGGGGCTGGGACTGGAGCGGCTGTCGGGGCACTTAACCCCGCTGCCTCTTATGGCGCGAATACAGCTATTGCATTAGCTCTTACTGGCGCGGGAAGCATTGATGTGCCCCTAGATTTGTAGACACCTTGTTTGTTACAATTGGAAGCAAGGAGATATGAAGATGGGTAAGGGAATACGGTATACGGACGAGTTCAAACGGGACGCTGTGGCGCAGGTAAAAGAGCGCGGTTATTCGGTCAAAGATGTGTCGGAGCGACTGGGGGTTTGTACCAAGTCCATGTATGATTGGATTGGCAAGTTTCATGAACCAGAGCGACCACCCGCTGATATGAACGAGCATGTGCAAGAGAACCGCCGCTTAAAGGCCGAGCTTAGGCGCGTTACTGAAGAGCGTGATATCTTACGAAGTGCCCTTTAGGGTGAAAAAGGCCACGGTGTACTTTGCAAAGCAGGCCAAGTGAAGTACGCCTTTATCAAAGCACACCGCATGGAGTTTTCCGTGCGGGCCATGTGCCGCGTGCTGCGCGTTCACCCGAGCGGGTTTTATGCGTGGCTTAAATCGGGCCTGAGTAAAATGGCTAAGCGGCAACGCCGCCTTACAGGACTTATCAAGCAATCATGGCTAGAGAGCGGCTGCGTTTATGGCTACCGTAAAATTCATCATGACCTGCTCGATATGGGCGAGACTTGTGCGCCTAATACGGTGGCCAAGCTTATGCAAAAGTGTGGCCTTAGGGCACAAGTCGGCTATAAACGCCGCCCTGGCAAGTATGGCATTAAGCCGTCGATTGTGGCGGCTAATCAGTTGAAGCAGAACTTTGATATAGCGCATCCCAATACGGTTTGGGTGACGGACATTACTTACATTAAGACTCATGAGGGATGGTTGTTTTTATCCGTCGTTATCGACCTATACTCACGCCGTGTTGTTGGGTGGTCAATGGGTGTGCGGATGCAAACAAGTCTGGCTTTAAATGCTTTATTGATGGCCGTTTGGCGGCGCAGACCGAAGGCGAAAGTGATAGTCCATTCCGATCAAGGCAGCCAGTTTACCAGCCAAGAGTGGCAATCTTTTTTAGTCGCTCACAATCTGGAAGCTAGCATGAGCCGGCGTGGAAACTGTTATGATAATGCGGTAGCTGAAAGTTTCTTCCATCTGCTCAAAACCGAACGGATCAGACGCAAGACTTACAAAACGCGCCAGCTCGCACGCCAAGACGTGTTCGATTATATTGAAATGTTCTATAATTCTAAGAGAAAGCATGGTAAGTGCGGGATGTTGTCACCCGCACAGTTTGAGATGGCAACAAAATGAAGTGACAAGGTGTCTACAAATCTAGGGGCACATCAGAGTTCACTGAATAAGCATATGCTTTTCTCTGGTTATTATTCTGAAATTATCGGTTATGGTATCGCGGAATTTGAGCCACTTATCTGACAGGGTTTTGTGGAAGAAAGCCAAAATTGCGGCGACAAAATCATTGAATTTAGCGTAGTGTTTATTGTGGGTGACGTGCTTGTGCATGAGCCCCACAGCCGTTCAATCGGGTTTAAGTGCGGTGCATAGGCGGGCAGAAAGTGCAACTTTATGCGTCTGTTTTTATCTGCAAGCCACGGCTTCAAGGTTCTAGCATGGTGATAGCGGGCGTTGTCGAGGAATACATGGACACACTGTTTGTTAGGGACACACTGTTTGTTAGGGTAAGCTGTTTCGATTTTCTTGAGCAAGCGCAATGTACTGTCTGCGTTGATTTTTAGGGCTTCGACATGTTGGAACTGGAAGGTTTCAAGATTAAGGGCGGCATGAATATTTATCCGTTTGCGGCATGAATTTGCGGTCAGAACGGGTTGGCGGTTCTTGGGAAACCAGCCGTAAGCCGTTTGTCTAGGTTGGCGGCTTTGATGTTCAGGATGCACCGCATCAACGAAGACAATCGCCTCATCATTGGGTAATTCTGTGCATAAATTCTCGTAATTTGCGATGAATTTCTCTTGTGCCTCTGGGCTGGCTTGCAGAGGTAAAAGCTTGAATCTTTTTTAGGGTTTCATTCCTCGCCGCTTGCGGCGTAGAATATTCGCGTGAGCGAATATATCCATAAACGACATAACGTAACGATACTTCTTTACCATTTTGTGTTTCCCGCAAAATATAGGCGTGCTGTTTTTGACCCCTAAGTTGATGAAGTTTTACGTGATGTTTGTTTGGAGATTGAAGATCGTTACCAGTTAAAGTTTTTGGAGATTGGAACGGATAAAGACCATGTTCATTTTTTGGTACAATCGGTTCCGACCTATACAGTGACCAAGTTGGTCACTGTAATAAAAAGTATCACCGCACGCGAGATATTTAGGTTGTGTCCTCATGTTAAAAAGTCACTTTGGGGTGGAGAATTTTGGAGTGATGGTTATTTTGCATCCACAGTTGGGCGTCACGGAGATGAGAGCACAATAACAAGCTACGTTCAAAATCAAGGCAAAGAATATACAAAACTACACAGTGATAAACAACTTACACTCTTTTGATACCTCGCCCCTTGGGGCGGGGTTATTCATTTGCACAGGCCTGTGCAGATATAATTTGTGACGGTGCGTCGATAAACCACTTGACACTTAAGGGTCGCTCGGTAGCGAGACGCCCGTTGCTCTTCATTGTATTGTATCGAACAATTGCCTGTACACAAGGTACGTAGACAAGAAGGATAGTAACGATGAGCACTTCATTCATAAGCATTGGCATCGATGTCAGTAAGGCAAAGCCTGGATGTTTATATTCAACATCTGGATCAACACAAACAATTTGAAAATACCTTACCAGGTATTGAACGGTTGTTATGTCATATTGGTAAGTTCGATATTGACCTTATTATTTGTGAACCTTCTGGCGGATATGAAAGATTATTCCTTGTCAGTGCCAGCCTCAAACATTTTCCAGTGGTCATGATTAATGCCCGCCAAATTCGGGGTTTTACCCGCGCCAAAGGCTTGCTCGCCAAGACAGACACCATTGATGCATAGCTCATCGCTGATTACGGAGCGGTGTTCAAACCGAAGCCTCAAACCTATGTAATACAAGACAATTTACGGCAATACGTGGCCCGGCGCAGACAAGTGGTAGAAATACAACGCCGTGAAAAAATGACTTTGGAACATATGTATTGTGCCGATATACGTCAAGATATTGTAAAATCTTTACAAGGCTACAAGAAAACAATTGATGCCATAGACAAGAAAATTATGGCCGTAATTTTACAAGACGAGCAAAACGGCAAAAAATACGATCATCTGATCAGCTGCTCGGGCATCAAGCATGTTACGGCATCGGTTTTGCTGGCTGAATTACCTGAACTTGGGAAGGTCACTCACCAGCAAATATCCGCACTCGTCGGATTGGCACCGTTTAATCATGATAGTGGTGCCATGCGTGGGATTAGACGTATAAAAGGTGGCAGGGCGAATGTGCGTAAAGCCCTTTATCTGGCCGTGATAAGCGCCATTAGATTTAATCCCGACATAAAATCATTTTACGACCGACTAAAGAAAAAAAGCAAGCCTTCCAAAGTTACTTTAGTTGCTGCCATGAGAAAATTACTCGTCATGCTCAACGCATTAATCAAAGACCAAAGAGTCTGGGAAATAGAAAAAACATCTTTTTGATAAACACAGGTGCTACCGACTATCGTCGGTGGGTTTGTTAGCAGCAACTGAAGTTGCTTTTTCTTAATTGAGCGCCTCTGGCGCACTTTTGAATTTTATGTCCGTTTGGAAAACGGAGGCTTGAAACCATTTTGTTGAAAAATCAAAATAAATAGGGTTAACTATATCTCTATTTTGTATCTCTATCATGTGTTGTATCGCCGTCACAAAGCGTGTAAACGCCGCCTAAAACAAGGTTCTATTCGCCCGCTATGACAACAGCCGCATTTCTTATTAATCCCCTTAGCAACACGGTCGCAACGCGCGGGTCTGTGCTTGCTCGCGCAAACTCTTTACCTGCTAAAACCTACACACTTGATAGCTTTGATGATTTACCAGATTTTGTGACCAAAATAGCTGATGCTAATACGGAAATCGTTTTCATAGAAGGCGGTGACGGAACGATACATAGCGTACTAACCGAGTTTTTAGACCAACAGCAAAGCTTTAACCCGCTACCGCAATTTGTCTTAATGCCAGGCGGTACAACCAATCTTGTTGCAAAACAAATTGGCATGAAACGCCCAAGCATAAAGAAGGTCGCAAAAATTCTAACCGCACCTAAAGTAGTGACCCGCGTCGATATCCCGCTCCTGAATCTGAAATATGCCAATGAAGAGCGCCAATATAAAGGGTTTTTATTTTCAACGGGAGCATTGGTTTCTGCAACATCTTATACTCTTACGACGGTTTATAAAGAGGGCATTCTCGGGTCTGCGGCAGTGCGCACAACTTTGCGCCGCGTCTTGTTTGGCGGCCCACAAATGCGGGAGAAAATTTTAAAGGTGTCCCCCGCAACATTAGAAATTGGCAAAGATAGTGTAACGGACATCATAGACGGTAACCATATTTTATGCCTAGCGACAACTTTGCAAAAACCGCTCATTGGGTTCTCGCCCTTTTGGGGACAAGAAGGCGGTCCGCTGCGCATTTCTCATGTTCAAGCTGGTGCTAAATACCTTATTCGCAATGTCAGCCGCTTCATCAAAAGTGCGCAAACAAAGCGCTCCAGAAAAATCTTAGCGCGCGATGGATATCGCTCATGGGCCGTAAACAATGCGCAAATTACCCACGCAGGCCCAATTGTACTAGACGGGGAATTTTTGCCGCAAACTAGTGGCTCCATCGCCCTTTCAACCACGCAGCCCCTTACGTTTTTGAGTTAAAATGAGCCGTGACATTCTTACAATATTGGAAACTGACCAACTTGAACCATCTGCAAGCGCAGCGGCAATGTGTGACAAAATCAGGGCTAAACATCAAGGCCGCGTTCTCGCGCTTTTGTATTATGGTTCATCTCTTAGAGCTATAAATGACCCCGCGAAAATGCTCGATTTTTATGTAATCGTAGATAGTTATCGCAAAACTCATAAAAACCCAATTCGCGCGGGACTAAACGCACTCATCCCGCCAGCAGTATATTATATGGAGAATGAAAACGCGGATGGCACTGTCTCAAATTGCAAATACTCTATACTTTCCCTGCGCGCATTCGAGCGCAGGACGACTAAAAAAGCACTACTATCTATGATTTGGGGACGATTTTCACAGCCATGCATTTTACTTTTTCCAAAAGATGAAAGCATTCGCAAGCGTATACAAAACGCGCGAGCCAACGCCCTAAAACATATAGCCCGCGAGACAATACCGCTTGTGAACTCCTCGATTAGTGCAACAAAGTTTTGGGCACGCGGGTTTAAGGAAAGCTATAGAACGGAGCTACGGCCAGAAAGTTCGGGTGCAAGATCCGAAGAAATCGTAACGCGCTATAAAGACAGGTATGAAAACCTTGCGGTAGTATTTTTTGGTAACCCAAACTCAAATGGAGAGTTCACTGTACCAAAGCCTGGAGGCTTTGAAAAAATTACTTGTAAATGGCGCTGGTTCTGGCGGCGGTTTTGGGGCAAGCCAGCTACGGCGGTGCGGGTTCTGAATTCAGCAATGACCTTTGATGGTGGTATAGATTATGTTTTGCACAAGTTAAAAAACTATTCAGGCGTTACCATAGAAATAAGCGAACACCAACGCCGTCACCCAATATTATGGTCACCCATCTTAGGCTGGAAGTTATACCGTAAGGGGGCTTTTAAATAGTGAGTGCCGTCTATTGCGCTGCAATGACTTCCATAGCTTTGGCGATAAGAGCATCACTTTTCTCTTGCATTTGTGCAAATTTTCCCAAGATGATATGAATGTCTTCCTTAGTGTGTGCCGCAGAAAGACTAATGCGCAAGAGCGAACTTGATTGCGGCGTTCCTGGTGGCACAGCAAGGTTTACATAGACGCCGTTTTCCATGAGCCAATTCCACTCTGTAGCAGCAATGACTTCATTAGGTCTGCGAACGGCTATAATTGGGCTTGGGTCTGCGCAAAGCTCAAAACCCAAATCCGAAAGCCCTTTATGAATTTGCTCGGCGCGCGCAATTAAATTTTCACGAAGCTCTGGACGCGATTTTATTTTTTCAAGCGCTGCCCGTGCAGACGCAACATTAGAAGGCGTTGGCGAAGCGGTAAACATATAGGCTCGCATGGCTTTACGGGTTATCTCAAAGCCCTCATGTTTGGAGAGACAAAACCCGCCAATAGATGCAAGACTTTTGGAAAATGTCCCGCTGATAAAATCAACTTGATCAAGCACGCCTTCTTCCTCGGCGAGACCACAGCCTGTTGAGCCGTATATACCATAAGAATGCGCTTCATCGACAAAGAGATACGCACCGTGTTTTTTGCAGACTTTGACAAAATCTTTAATGGGCGCTTTATCGCCGAACATAGAATACAGACCTTCAATAACAACAAGCGCAATACCGTTCTCGATTTCACCTTGGCGTGATAAGCGTTTATCCAAATTTTCTGGAGAATTATGACGAAACCGTATAGTTGACGCAGCGCTAAGACGCGCCCCATCGACAATACAAGCATGACTATCCGCATCTATGAACAACACATCATCAGGCCCTGCAAGCGTCGCTATCGCAGTTAAATTGGTTTGAAAGCCTGTAGAAAATATAATAGCTGATTTCATACCTGTGTGTTTCGCTAACGCATTTTCTAAATCAATATGCTCCTCATAAGAGCCATTGGCGATGCGCGAACCCGTTGTACCTGTGCCGTGTTTTTTAATCGCCTCAATGGACGCATCCATGCAATCAGGATCAAAAGTCAGGCCAAGGTAATTATTTGTCCCCGCAAGCACAATCTCGCGATTACCAATCATACCGCGCGTAGCATGGGTGATTTTATCAAATTTAACTCCGAAAGGATCAACGCCCAATTTTTTTACAATATCCGAACGCGATTTAAGAGTTGAAAATTTGTCAAAAATATCCATTTATCCCTCACTGATTAGTCGTTTTACAGCGCTCACCAATTCGCCGATCGTTTTAATATCGGAAACAAGTTCCATAGGAATCGAGATATCGTAAAAATCCTCTATGCCCATGATCAAATCAAATACGGCGGTTGAGTCTACTTCTAGATCTGTAACAATGCCACTTTGCATTGTTATTATTTTGTTTTTTGGATTGTAAGGGATGAGTAATTCACAAATTTTTGCAAATATTTCTTCGTTCGTTGGTGTAGACATAGAGACTCTATTTTTTTTGTTGGCGACCTATATCGTGCTTTTTAGAGCAAATTGCAAGTCTGTTTCTGTTTCATCTTCAGGTGCAATGCTCCAATCTTCATAGAGAAATTCTTGTAATTTTTCTAGGGTCAAATGGCCCTTTCCAAAAACAATTTTTGTTAGGCTTGTTACTGCGGCAACTGGGTAGAGAACAGCAAGCGGTATAGCAAATGATTTTACAGGCTTCCCCATAGCCAAAGAACATTCATTTGCAAACTCAGGCCAAGTAATGTTGGAACGGGTTGCCTTTGAAACTGTGCGGCCATCGCACGTACCATCAAGACAATCACCCGTAATAAAATCGGCAAGATCATTTACATGGATGAGGCTAATTTTCCGCTCGCGCCAATACCGCCCACCAGGGGCTGGGAGACGGCCTTTTCTTATCATCTTATAAAATGGCGCCGTTACCTTATCCCCCGCGCCAAAAACGGCAGGGGCCCGCACAACAACGCCCTTAATACCAGCTCGCTTTCTGGTAAGCTTTCTGGCAAGTATTCCCTCGCCTGCCCTCTTGGAAAACGCATATTCTGAAAGCCCTGGTTTTTTTGCCACCAATGAAGATAAATGGATAAAGCGTTTTACATTTGCGCGTTGCGCCGCAATGGCAAGTGTGCCTACATCTTTCGCATTTACCTTCATATATTCTTGTTTAGAGCGCGCTGTGACCAACCCTGCCATATTGATAATGGTGTCGACCTTGGCACATAAACGGGTTTCGCTCACGGGGTTTCCCATTTCACCTTCAATCCAGTTTACTTTGTCAGATTGGATACATTTATCTTCAGAGCCAGGCCGCACTAATGCCTTAACCTGATAATCATTACCATTACCAATGAGGTTTTTAAGAACTTCACGGCCAACAAATCCAGTTGCGCCTGTTAGGCCTATTAGTTTAGGCATTTCCGCTAGCTTCTACTAGCCTAATAGGTTCTTCTGCCTGCAAATCTATGATTGCGCCTTCAAGCATTTTCTCACGCACCCGTACACGGCTTAATTTGCCAGACGAGGTAATAATCATAGTCCCACGCGGCACAAGAATAAGACGCACTGGTGCGCCAATTTCTAAACGAATCGCAGAGCTAACAGTCACGAAGATTTCCTCGAGAAGCTTCTCATCACGTGTACGACATTCAAGCAAAAGAATAATATCTTTCTCATCCCCGCTTTTACCAATAGAGAATGAACAGGCGCGTCCGCAACGGCTCGGCGCGGCAGCTTGCGCTGCCCACTCGATATCTTGTGGCCAAATATTGCGGCCATGAAATAGAATTAAGTCTTTAAAACGCCCTGTAACAACAAGCTGCTCATCGAGCCAATAGCCCAAATCCCCCGTATCAAGCCAGCCATCACTGGTAAAGGCAGCTTTTGTGGCCAAAGCATTTCGAAAATAACCTGGCGTTATACTAGGCCCACAGAGACAAATACGCCCCACTTTACGTTCACACAAAGCCTTACCAGTATCCATATCCCGAATTTCTAGCTTGTGATCTGGGATTATCTTGCCGCACGCCACAAATGTACGTTTATGTTCGCTTGGCGTTAAATCAGTGGCTGGAACCGCGGCGCCCGTGCGCTCATACCGCACCATATCAATGGTGTCACAAAGAAGGCCTTGGCCTTGCGGCGCAAATGTTGCGCCTAGAGTTGTTTCTGCCAGGCCATAACTTGGCGTAAAGGCTTTGCTCTCAAAACCGCTCGCAGCGAATGTTTTGGCAAACCTCTTTAAAGGTTCAGGCTGTACCATATCGCCGCCAATGCCTGCTGCTCTCCATGATGATAAGTCTAATTCGCGGTCTTCGCGCCAACGCCGTACACAAAGCTCGTAGCCAAAGGTCGGGCTATAAGAAATAGTGCCGCGCATATCGCTAATGAGATGTAACCATGTAACCGGGCGACGAGTAAAATCTGATGATGATAAATAATCAACGGATAACTGTCCCATAAGCGGGGCGATCATAAAGCCAATAAGCCCCATATCATGATAAAGTGGGAGCCATGATGTTGCCCGATCATCTTCGCGTAAATTCATACCAATCGGACCCAAAATACCAATGCAATTAGATGTTACTGTCGATTGCGTGCCGATTATACCTTTTGGCGAACTTGAACTGCCTGACGAGTATTGAATATAGCAAGGACCATCCGCCTGATGCGGACGCATTTCGCTTTTTTTCGGAAATTTTTGCACATCTTCAAAGCTAATAACAGGAACATTATAGTCATTCAGTGCAGAGCTAATAATATTTTCCATGCTGGACGGGCAAAAAAGCGCTTTAAAGTCGCCCGTGTCGGTCATACGCTGTAATTGGCGCTCATAACTGCCGCGCCCACCAAGTGTCACTGGCAGTGGCAATGGCGCTGGAATAAGACCCGCATATTGACACGCAAAAAATAAAATGGCGAAATCAGCGTTTGTAACCGCGAGTAGCCCGATGCGATCCCCGACCTCACCCATGCCGACAAGTCGCAGTGCCATTTCCTTGGCGCGCTCGCATAAATCTTTATAGGATAGTTTTTCTACGAGGTCGCCGCGGCCTGAGTAAAAATTAAATCCAGTATTACACGTTGCCGCATATTCCAAACCATCAATGAGAGTCTCAAAATGCCCATGTATGAGCTTTTGACCCCGTTTTGTATCTGTTGCAGATGTCATATAAAATATCCCCGCGCGGCAGAGTAAGACCACATAGATTTCCTTATATCCTTTAGTTACCGCTTACTACCTTATTTTTTCAATTTGTAAAGCGCTGCTATGTACCTAATAACTCACGAAGTTGTGCATTTATTATTGCAAATTTCGCAAGCGTCCATCCACCTGACGCGTTAATTTTAGCAAATGAATCATAATATGTATCCACATTATGGCTATATTTAGCCGTATAGTTTTTAATAATTTTCTTGGTAGATGTTCTTTGCGTACCACCGCTGTTTATATGCAGTTTGGCTGCAGCAAGAGCGAGGCTTGCCTGGGCATTATAAAAATCTTCGTCAATTCTGCGATACGCTAAGTACTCCCAATGCGATTTGGGTGTAATTTTTCCAGACATTGTCCGCAAACGATCAATTTTGAACTGCCCAGCGATTCCATAAAAAAGTTCTGCGGATTTATGAACGGACCATTTTGTTTGCTCCACGAGTGCCACAACATCAAACCCTGAAGCCCTTGCCCGCAAGAGCGACACGTCCTGAGCAAGGCTTGCGGGGATTTTATTGCGCATAAAACGACCAATTCTAGCTTTCACTCTGCGGCTATCATAGCTTGAGAGTACATCTATCCAACTTTCATCAACATGAGTAAGTCCTTTCGTACGCATCGCAATGCGCTGTGCAATAGTCCCTTTTTCTTGCCTGCGCACAAGCCAACCAATGACACGTTGCAGCACGGTTGAAATTTCATCATGCAGACTTAACTGAGAGTCGGTTGGAATTTTATTGTCCAAAGCATTTATAGCCTCCCGAATACTTCCAATTCCCAAGACTTCATAGGCAATGGTAAAGGCTTTAGCAATTTCACCATCATTAGCATTGGTTTGTTCTTGTACTTTTGCCATAAAGACTGACCCGCCGACATCGACAATTTGGTTGCAAAGCCGCGAAATAATAATTTCTCTGCGCAAACGATGCCCCTCAAGCGCCTTATGATATTTTTGCAGTGTTTTTGGGAAATAAACCCTGAGCATACCATCATAAAAAGGATCGTTCGCCGTGTTCGTAACAATTAAATCATCAAATAATTTAATTTTGGCATAAGCGTTCAGAACAGCAAGTTCTGGCCGTGTTAACTGGCCACTATTCTCGCCCATAGTTTGCATTTCAGCAACGCTGGGCAGCCCTTCAACTATACGGTCAAGCCGGCCTTCTCCTTCTAGGTTTTCCATAAACCGCACATAGGCATGATGGTCTCTTTGGGCATATTTTTCAGCTAATGATAATGCTCCTGTTTGATCATAATTATGCTGCAGAACCAAGGCTCTAACATCATCCGTCATACTCTCTAATAATTTAACGCGGCTGCTTTGTTTTACTTCGCCGCTCTCTATAGCCCCACTTAGTAATATTTTTATATTTACTTCATTATCAGAACAATCAACACCTGCAGAATTATCAATAGCGTCAGTATTTATTCGTCCGCCATTTTTAGCATACTCAATGCGTCCAGCCTGTGTGCAACCAAGGTTAGCACCCTCACCAATAACTTTAGCTTTTATGTCTATTCCATTGATTCTTATATTGTCATTGGCTTTATCACCTACTTGGGAATTGCTTTGTAAGTTTGATTTTATATAAGTCCCTATACCGCCAAACCAAAGCAGTTCTGTTGGACTTTTCAGGAGCGCCTGCATAAGCGCATTCGGCGTTACTTCTTCGGTGCCCAGATTCGTTATTTTTTGAATTTCAGGTGTTAATTTTATTGATTTAGATGAACGCGGAAAAATACCACCGCCCTTAGATATCAACTTCTTATTGTAATTTTGCCAACTAGAACGCGGTAATGCAAACAAACGTTCCCGTTCTTCAAAACTCTTCGCTGTGTCAGGGTTTGGATCTATGAAAATATCCCGATGATCGAACGCCGCAATGAGACGTATATGTTTCGACAATAACATACCATTACCAAACACATCTCCAGACATATCACCAATACCAATAACGTCAAAGACTTCTGATTGAATGTCTTTACCCATTTCGCGAAAATGCCGTTTCACAGCTTCCCAGCCGCCCTTAGCCGTTATCCCCATCGCCTTATGATCATAACCAACAGAGCCGCCAGATGCGAAAGCATCATCAAGCCAAAACCCATATTTTTTCGCAATACCATTTGCTATATCAGAGAAAGTCGCCGTGCCTTTATCAGCGGCTACAACTAAATACGGATCAGGAGCATCCCAACAAACAACCATGTCAGGCGATACGGTATCCTTGCCTTTATAGGTATCCGTTATATCCAAAAGTCCGCTTATAAACTCTTGATATGCAGCGATGCCTTCCGCTATCCAAGCATCACGATCTCCGCCGCTTGGGAGTTTTTTAGGGAAGAATCCGCCTTTGGAACCAACGGGAACAATCACAGCATTTTTGACCTGCTGAGCTTTTACAAGACCAAGAACTTCTGTGCGAAAATCATCGCGCCGCTCAGACCAGCGTAGTCCTCCGCGCGCAACAGGGCCAAAACGTAAATGCAGGCCATCAACTCGCGATGACCAGACATAAATTTCGCGGTAAGGCTTTGGCGCAGGCAGTGGCCCAGCAATCGCGCTATCGATTTTTAGGGAGATAAAAGGATGGGGCGCGCCATCATCGTCTCTAATAAAAAAATTAGTCCGCAAGCCCGCGATAAGCGTTAGCGCCATTCGGCGCAATACGCGGTCATGATCAAGGGATGTTACCCTGTCAAGTGCTTTAAAAGTTTTTACGCGCAATGCCTCTATTTGTATACGCCGTTTTTCCAATGATAATTTTAAGGCTGGATCAAATTTGACTTTAAACATGTCTAAAATCAAACCTGTTATTTTCGGGTATGTCTCCAAGGCTTCTATTTGAACACTTTCCGATGGATCCATGCCAGATTGCTTACGATACCGTGCTAAAAGCCGCAAAAATGCCACCTGACGCCACGGAGCCGCCTGCAACAATACAAGCGCATTAAAGCCATCGTCTTCATTTTTGCCTTGCCAAATGGAAAGAAACGCCTCTTTAAAAATGGTTTCTAGGGCATCTCGATCATCAGGCACAAAGCCCAGTTGCATCTCATAATCGTGTATCCATACAAGTGGGCCGCCATCTGGTTTCGTTTCATAACCTGTCTCCTGTGCTACATGCAGGCCAAAATTTGAGAAGATGGGCATAACATCCGAGAGTTCTAGGCGCTGCTCGCGCACGTAAAACTTAACTCTGAACACATTGTCTTCGTCCTCCGCATTTTGATAAACGCGTACGCCCAACGAAAAATCTTCTGTAAGTTTTTCAATCTCTCCAATATCGTCAAGTGCATGATTAACATCAAAATTGGCTTGATAGGCCACCGAGAATGCAGTTCTATAGGCCGTCACAGCATCTAAACCATTTGTATGGTCTCTTTGCTCCGCGAGAGCGGCTACATTGGCCGTCCATGGCAGAGAAATGGCCGCAATCTCTTTCTCAATCTGTGCAAGGTTAGGTGATAATTGGTTATCAGAATCAAGACCAATAATAAAATGCACACGCGCGAGAGGGCTATCGCTGTATTGCGGATAGAAAGCCGAAACGCGGCCATTCCAAGCCTTGCGCAAGCACTCACCAACGCGCTGGCGTACAGATGTATTATAATTTTCTCTCGGTATAAAAACTAAAACGGAGACAAAACGTTTAAAAGGATCGTTACGCACAAAAACCCGGGTGCGCGGACGATCATGAGCATGGGCAATGCCGCTAGCAATACGAAACAAATCATCTTCCGAGCTTTGAAAAAGCTCATCGCGGGGATAAGAAGAGAGTACAAAGTCAAGCCGCTTGGCGTTATGGGAACCAGGTTCTGCACCAAACCGTTCTATTACGCGGGCTACTTTACGCCTTATCAGCGGAACATATTTAGGTGAACGCGCATAGGCATCCACTGTAAACAAACCAACAAGACGGGTTTCCCCTTTAACCGTTCCATTTTTAGCATATGTTTTTACTGAAATATAATCCATACGCACACGCCTATGGACACGTGAAAACAGATTCGATTTTGCAACAGTCACTGGATCTGTGTCCCGTAGAAAAGTCTTTACATTTGACGTTATACTTGATGGTTCATTGCTTTGCCGTAAAACTAAACGGCGTTTATCGCGCAAAACACCATAGCAAGAGTTTTTAACCATCGTTGGATCAATGTAATTATAGCTACGCCCTTTGCCACTCTTACTTTTACGTGATCCACGTTGATAATCATATGCCCGCGCGCCAAGTAGTACGAAATTACCGTCGCGAATCCACTCTAAAAATTCGCAAGCTTCATACAGAACATCTTTTGCGATACCGCCATGCTGGGCAGAAAGTTCGAAAATACAATCATCAACTATAGCCAGCATCGGATTAAAATCGCTTATAACCGCATTAAGGTCTTTAAGCGTGCTTGTAATCCCTTTCTTGATACCTGCACATACCTTATGGCTTTGCCTTGCTATAAGCACCTGAATCATTGATTCTTTAGCCACCTCGCCCTTATCGCGCCAATTCCCCTCTTTATTACGAAAACCATCGACTACAGGATGAAACAAGGCAACGATATCAATACCATGAGATGATATTTCGCCAATAACCGAATCAACCAAAAAACGGCGATCATCAGTGATAATTTCAATAACATCGAAGCGACCATCAAAAGCTTTAATACTGGTGAGCGGGCGTACATTGATGGAGAGTTTACCAACAATACGCGAATCTCCAAACATCCAGAACTCTTTCGCTAAAGCGAATAAATTTTTCTTGGTCCATACCAGAGCATCATTTTGCTCAGCATCATCATAATAAGCTTTCAAAAAATGTTCGGCACCAGGTTCAAACCCATTTTTATGGTGCCACGCTTCATCACCTTTAGCAGAGTTCACAAAAGCAGTTTTAGTAAAATTAAGTCCAGTCATATAGCCGCGCTCCTTCTATGATGATTATCTAGCAGGAAAGGGGTTTTCCCGTTTGGTACGTGTTGTAAAACCTTTGAATTCCCATCACCCTCTCGGCGACAGATTGTAAAAAAATTCGTATGTAGGCCTACACCAATAAAAGTCATGTTATAATACTCTCTGTTGCCCAGGCGTGAAAACCCAGCAAAATGTCAACGGCCAAACCAAACTCCTATACGCCTCTCCCAACACTGTAACACAATTGGGAAACTTATGAGCCGCTCGCTTCGCATTCATGTCATCTCTATAAGAATTATAGTTTCAAATACTCTTTTGCCCTACCCCTTTTAGGACAGAAAATAAATAGAAATTATCGTATTTTTGGCTTGATTTTCAACAAAATGGTTTCAAGCCTCCGTTTTCCAAATGAAACCCTAAAAAAGATTCAAAGCGCACAAGCCGAGTTTTTTATCACCAATGCTGACTTTAATCATCCTGCCTTGCGGGGCTTGGATGCTGCTGAAGCAGTTTTGGACTGGCATAAACTTGAGCATCTGATGTCTGGGATTTACGCCAGTAAAACGGGTCGTCCAAGCTATCCGCTGCTGACATTGCTACGCGCATCTTTGCTCGGGATTTGGTATAGGCTCTCGGATGTCGAGTTGGCTCAAACCCTGTTTCGTGATTTATTATTTCGCAAGTTTTGCCATCTTGAGTTGGGCGGGGATGTGCCGGACGCCACCACTATTGGTCGGTTTAGGGCGCGGTTGGTCGAGCATGACCTTTGGGAAGTTTTACTGGGTGAAGTCAATCTTTAACTGGAGAACAAGCATATTATCATGACAGAAGGACGGATCAATATCATTGATGCCACGCGCCCATTGAGGCGGCACAGTCTGGCCGCGGTAAAGGTAAGGACGGCGAACCCACGCGCCGCAAGCTGGAACGGTTTGGGATTGCCGATCAAGTGCAACGCAAAGGCTATCGCGCTCATCCATTGTCCCAAGTGGACAAAATCAGAAACGCGGCTATTGCCGTCACCAGATCAGGCGGTGAACG
This sequence comes from Robiginitomaculum sp., assembly GCA_965224735.1. Taxonomy (GTDB): domain Bacteria; phylum Pseudomonadota; class Alphaproteobacteria; order Caulobacterales; family Maricaulaceae; genus Robiginitomaculum_A. The sequence continues at coordinate 1,744,058 of OZ245059.1, forward strand.
CCCATTTGCACCTTACAAAGCGCGCTACGGACTGGCGCGAACGCGACTGATAGGGCTCGCTAAAAACCTGACCTTTTACGGCCTCGCTGCTATGGCTCACAACATCCAAAAGGGAGCAAAGTTTCTGAACCTCTATGGTTTACCAGGCTGAGCGTACACAGAATAAACGCACTCAAAACTTACGAAACACACAAAAACAACGCGCCAAAACCGCGAGACAGCATGCCTGACACAAAACTGATAACTATACTTGGAAAAATACTGGGTTATGCTGAGATTTCAGCTTATAATTAGGCCAAAAGCCTAAAACCTTAAACCTTAAACCTTAAACCTTAAACGGTCTCACACGATACGAATATATTTGCAAAATATGGACACAAAACCCAAAAAAGTTTAAACAAAACCCAAACCATCTAACACAGGGACTATAACACATAGGGTCTGTGTACACTTAGGCTATTTCGTAGTTGTACTTAGTTTTTCAAGTTCTTCATTTGAGGAAACCATGCCGCCAGAGATAATCATCTTGGCGCCTTCCTCTGGCGTCATGTTTAAAATTTTCAAATTCGCGCGTTTCACAAATAGCAAAAATCCTGATGTTGGATTTGGCGTCGTCGGAACAAACACACACACATGCCCATCTGGAAGCACTTCAGATGGCGCCCCTTTCAAGTCGGACGTAATGAAACCGATTGCCCAAATATCTTTCATCGGATATTCAATCAGGCAAACCTCTTTAAAAGCTTTGTCCTTTTGCATCGACATTGTAACAACAATTTGTTTGAGAGTTTTATAAATATTGCTAACAAATGGCACACGGCTAAACAGTTTTTCCCCAAAGTGCAATAATCTGGAACCGAAAAAATTTGTTGCCACAATCCCAAGCATCCAAAGCGCGATTACGGATACGATAATGCCAAACCCAGGAATTGGGAACGGAAGATAAGTATCAGGACTAAGCTGGGGCGGTATGAGTGGTTTTACATTTTTATCGACCAAATTGATAATTTTAGTAATGATCCAAACGGTCACACCGATTGGCAGAGCAACAATAATACCCGTAAAAAAATTATTTCTAATGGATGCTATAATTCTATGCTTTGGTTTGGTTTTTTTTTGCTCAGATGGCGAATTTGTCATATTAAGTCTATTCCTATCTTACTTCCCATGTTGTACGCTTGTTTTTCGAATTGGGTAAATAACTTTATTGTAATTTAGGAATTAATTTTGCAAAAAAAAAATTCATATCCATAAAAATACTCTTTATTATTAGTGCGGTGTCTTTATCGCTCTTAATCATTGCTGTATTTTGGTATTATCGCGACGATGTTTTTCAGACTATTTACGACCCAGACATACCCTACCAAACATATACACCCACGCTTGCGCCAGACTATCAACTTGATTCCAACTGGCTTGCTATTCCAGACAAAAATATTGATCCTATTACAATCGCAGGCGGAGATGTTTTCGTAATCGTACCCACTGTTTATCTGGGCGGCGAGCATTGGAATGCTCCACTTGACAACCCCAAAGTTATTGAAAATTTCAACCGTATTGCTCTGCCAAATTACGTTATGCCTTATACATCGGCTGGGCGTGTCTTTGCCCCCATATACAGGCAGGCATCGCTTTATTCCTTCTTGACCAACAGAGATGATGCACAACAAGCGCAAAATTTTGCCTATCTAGACGTAAAACGTGCCTTTGAGGTTTTTCTTGCGCAAAACCCGCCAGAGCGCCCAATCATTATCATTGGCCACGGGCAAGGGGGATTGCATGCCCAACGCTTACTCGCAGACTATTTTCAAGGTGATTTGCGTAAAAAACTTGCCGCAGCCTACATCATTGATCATCCGCTCCCTTTGGATTTATTTGAATCCGACCTTTCTATGTTGCACCCTTGTGCCGATAAGATGGATATTGGCTGCGTCATTGCTTTTGGTGCTTTTGAACCAAAGGATAAAATTCAAGCCAAAAAATTCATTGGTAAAACTATGGTTTGGGAAAATGGGCGTTTCCAATCCGTAAATGGGCGAGCTCTGCTTTGCACAAATCCATTACTGTGGACAGTTAACTCTGGATATGCACCTGCAAAGCTTCATCTGGGAGGAGTCGCAGCTGAAGGGCTTGACCAAAACACCATCCCTGCGCCTAGCGCAAAGCAAACTGGCGCGCAATGCCAAAACGGTATTCTTGTCATCGAAACACCAAAACAAAAAAGCCTGCGCCGTCCTAATCGTTTTGGTGGCCGTTACCGCACGAAACCTTCTAATATTTTTTATGAGGATTTACGTATAAATACACAAAGGCGCATGCAAACAATCTTGAAACTTGGCTCTCTTCCCAAACGTGCTCCGCTAATGGAAATCGAAACTATCGAAATTAAGGCCAGCCCAGTCACATTGCCGAAACAATAAAATGCCTGACGTCAAAGTGACTTGCTCAGCTTATCAAACGCCACAATGTCCTTAAGGAGCGCTTCAAATTCGCCAGTCGGTATCATATTGGGACCATCTGAGGGAGCGTTCATAGGGTCTGGATGGGTTTCTAAAAACATGGCCGCAACGCCTATTGAGGCCGCCGCGCGGGCGAGATGCGGCACGAATTCACGCTGTCCACCCGATGTGCCGCCCTGCCCGCCAGGTTGCTGAACGGAATGGGTTGCGTCAAAAACAACAGGCGAACCAAAGCCTTTTAGAATAGGCAATGCACGAAAGTCCGTCACGAGGGTATTATAGCCAAAGCTCGCACCACGCTCGCACGCCATAACATTAGGGTTCCCTGCTTCCACGACTTTATGCAGGACATTTTTCATATCCCACGGGGCTAGAAACTGCCCTTTTTTAACATTAATAACTTTGCCAGATTGTGCAGCCGCCACAAGCAAGTCCGTTTGGCGGCAAAGAAAGGCTGGGATTTGCAAAACATCTACAATTTCGCCAACCCGCGCGCACTGTTCTGCCGTGTGTACATCTGTGACACATGGAAGACCCGTTTTCTCTCTTATCTCTGCAAATATCGGCAGAGCTTTATCAATGCCAAGGCCGCGCGGCGAGTGGATACTGGTCCGGTTTGCTTTGTCATATGAGGTTTTATAAATCAGGTTCAACCCGACATTTTCTGCGATCTCTTTGAGCATGAAAGCAGTTTCCAGTGCATGCTCACGACTTTCCATCGCGCATGGCCCCGCGAGAATAGTCAGGGGCTTATCATTGCTGATTTCATAAACCCGGCCATCAGGCGCATTGAGGCTAATAAGTGCATTGGCTGATACCATGAGATTCTCCTTAGCCCTTTTTATGCCCAGTCCCGCTCATTTGCAAACAGGTAATTCCAACTTATTTTCATACCAGAGTGTTGTGACCATAAATTAAAAAGCCTTGAATACAATAGCCTCTCCTTTAAGTAATAGGAAAGAGGAGAACACTATGATCGCAAATTCAGTTATCGACCTTATCGGCAACACGCCGCTTATTCGTCTCAATGAGGCATCTGACGCAACAGGCTGTGAAATTTTGGGTAAGGCCGAGTTTCTAAATCCAGGCGGCAGTGTGAAAGACCGGGCGGCATTGTTCATTATTAGAGACGCAGAAGCCAAAGGCCTGCTTCGCCCTGGGGGCACTGTTGTTGAGGGCACGGCAGGGAATACAGGGATCGGCCTTGCTATGGTCTGCGCGGCGCTTGGCTATACCTGCAAAATCGTCATTCCGCGCTCTCAATCGCAAGAAAAGAAAGATGCTATTCGTATTTTGGGAGCCGAACTTATTGAAGTGGACGCAGTCCCCTATTCTAATCCAGATAATTATGTGCATTACTCTGAGCGGCTTGCAAAAGAGCTTGCAAAAACAGCGCCTAATGGCGCTATTTGGGCCAATCAATTTGACAATACTGCCAATAGAGATGCCCATATCAAGACCACGGCACCAGAAATTTTGATGCAAACCAATGGCACATTAGATGGATTTATATGCTCGGTTGGTTCTGGCGGAACCCTTGGCGGTATGTCGATAGCCCTAAAAGAGCAAACTTCTAATGTTCAAATCGGTATTGCTGACCCGAGCGGTTCAAAACTCTATGGATATTACAAAGACGGAGAGCTTGCTTCCGAAGGTAGTTCTGTCACGGAAGGTATTGGGCAAGGCCGCATTACCGCAAACCTTGAAGGTATAGAGGTTGATCGCGCATACCATATTTCAGATACGGATGCGCTTAATACTCTGTTTGCATTAACGCAGAACGAAGGTTTATGCCTTGGCGGTTCGACAGGTATCAATATCGCGGGCGCAATTGCTATGGCCAAGGACATGGGGCAAGGGCATACGATTGTAACAATGCTTTGTGATTATGGCGCGCGTTATCAATCCAAGATTTACAATCCTGTTTTCCTAGGACATAAAGGATTACCGATTCCCAACTGGATGTAATCATGCACAAGAGAACTCAATTTTCCCATATAGGCCGGCCAAAAATCATAGCAGGCGCAAGCGTTAATCCGCCGATTACCCGGGCATCAACTCTATTGTTTGACAAAGCAGACGACCTTTATAACGGTAAACACCGTATTTATGGACGGCATGGCTCTGCTGTACATGACAACCTTGAAACTGCATTTTGCGAACTTGAAGCTGGCGCAGGGTGCACATTAACGCCGTCTGGACTATCCGCTAACACTCTCTCGATATTAGCAAACACTAAAGCGGGAGATCACATCCTCATTACAGATTCGACTTATGGCCCTGTTCGTTTTTTTTACGAACAGGTTCTTTCCAAATATGGCGTTGAAGCAGAATATTATGCCCAAATATCGGCGCAAATATTGCCAAACTTATTCGGCCAAATACTTCCTGCATATTGCTGGAAAGCCCTGGGTCTTTATCTTTGGAAATTCAAGATTTACCAGCGATAGTAACTGTAGCAAAATCAAGCAATATTACAACGATAGTTGATAATACTTGGTCAGCAGGCCTGGTCTATAATCCGTTAAAGCTTGGCGCAGATATTACCGTGCATGCGGCCACAAAATACTATAGCGGACATAGCGATATTTTATTTGGCGCCGTTGTTTCCCGCATAAAAGAACATGCCGAGAAAGTTAAGACCACAGCGATAGCGCTTGGTAATTCGACCTCGCCAGATGATGCATATACGATCCTGCGCGGGTTTCGTAGCATTGTCACGCGTTTTGAATCTCAAGAAAAAACGGCACTCACTTTGGCAATATGGCTTGAAGATCACGCTAAAGTAGCCTCAGTTATCCACCCTGCCTTAAAGTCGCATTCCAACCACGAGATATGGAAAAGAGACTTTAGCGGCTCTGCCTGCCTCTTTAGTATCGTTTTGAAACCATGCTTAAAATCTGAAGTTTTAAAATTTCTCGACAGCCTAAAATATTTCGCCAAAGGGTTCTCTTTTGGCGGGTATGAAAGCCTTATCATTCATTGCGATCCGCAGCTCACGCGACACCACGATCCAAAATATCCAGGCCCGCTCATTCGGCTTGCATGTGGCCTTGAGCACGAAGATGATTTAAAAGCAGACCTTGAGCAAGCGCTTGAAGACCTAAAATGTGAGTGATAATTTTAACCAAGAAAGGCTTGGCTAAATGTGGATATATCATTGCCCACTGAGCGAGGTGTACGCTCGCTTAAGTAGTTCATTGAGTGGCGCGCCATACCTCCTTTATCTAGAAAATTAGATATTCGCAAATAGACGCTTTAATTCCTCCAGCTGATCTTTGCTATGCTCAAGCCCGACGGAGAGGCGGATAAGACCGTGGCCTATGCCTGCCTTTGCCTGCGCTTTTTCGTCCATAGCCCTATGGGTCATACTGGCAGGGTGACAAATCAAACTCTCCGTGCCGCCAAGACTCTCAGCCAATTGAAACAGCTGCGTGTTTTCAAAAAACCGTGCAACACCATCAATATCTACTTTCAAATCAAAGCTTAGCATAGCACCTGGACCAGATTGTTGCTGCTTGGAGAGCGCGTAACTAGGGTCGTTTTTAAGCCCTGGATAATAAACATGCTTTACCTTCTTATGCCCTTCCAAAAACGTAGCAATTTTTATGGCGTTGGCTTCTTGAACGTCCATGCGCGCGCTTAATGTGCGCAGGCCGCGCAGTACCATAAAACTATCGAAGGGCGCACCAGTCACGCCTGTGCAATTTGCCCACCATGCAAGGGTTTCAGCCTGTTCCTCAGTTTTGGCTATAACAATACCGCCAACCACATCACTATGGCCATTTAGATATTTTGTCATAGAATGCACGACAATATTTGCGCCGAGTGAGAGCGGTTTTTGGCGTACAGGCGAGAGGAAAGTGTTGTCACATACACTCAGCGCGCCAACATCATTAGCCGCTTTTGAGAGCGCCTTTATATCAAACACCCGCATCAATGGATTGCTTGGTGTTTCAATAAAAACGAGCGCGGGCTTTTCCTTCAGTATGGTGCGGCGTGCCTGCTCTTGTGACATATCCGTAAAAATGACCTTCAAGCGCCCTTGTTTGGCCCGCGCGCCCAGCAGTCTGTGGGTGCCGCCATAACAATCGTGTGGCGCGATAACCAGTCCGCCCGCAGGCACAAGGTTGAGTACGAGATCAATCGCTGCCATGCCGCTAGCCGTCACAGTCCCGCCCGCCCCTCCTTCCAAATCGCTTACCGCATTTGTCAGCGCGTCCCGATTGGGATTGCCACTACGGCCATAATCATAGGAGCCAATGCCGCCTAGACCATCGAATTTATAGGTGCTGGAGAGATAGAGCGGCGGCGTCACCGCGCCAAAGGCTGGATCATTTCCAATTTGCGAATTCACGCACAGGCTTGCATCGTTAGTATATTTACGCAGCACAGCGTTTCTCCTTAATAAAATTAGCCAATAGAGGCGCCAACAAGCCCGTATCTTTTAAAAATGAATCATGACCATAAAGACTATCCAATACCACCATGTGCGCTGGCCCTACAAGGCCATCTCTGAGCAATTCTATTTCCGAAGGTGGGGCAAGTTGGTCGGAACGTGTAGATATCAGCAGGGTTTCCGCCTGTATTTTTGCAGGCTCTGCACTGTGCAAATCAATGGATTCGGAGAGTGCTAAAAACCGGTTTACTGGCATAATATCAGGGTATTTCCGTCCGCAGGCCTCAAGGTACTCACCCGCATCAAAACAGATGGGGCTTGTCTCTAAGGGAGCCACATTAAACCGTTGCAAAAACTCCTCTGGCGAGCGATATGTTGTCATAGCAAGCTCTCGGGCAAGCTTTAAGCCTTCGCTCGGATTGCCCGTTTTAATACCAAATTCTATTATTCTGCGCTGTATACCGCGAATGGCAACCCCCATGGGGAAAGGACGGTGTGCAGCGCCCAAGAGACATAATTTTCCAAGCCTTTCTGGAAAGTTTTGCGCGAACATCATCGCCACCATGCCGCCATAGCTCGTGCCGATAATCGTGTGCACCAAAGACGCTTCTAAATAGTCTAGCAAATGGGTGAGCCGCTTTGCTTGATCCTGTGTGGTGATGGTTAGACGGCTTTGTGTGTTTTCGCCGCACGGCGCCAAATCAACACCTAAAACCTGATAATGGTCCAAATCAATGGCTCCGCCATGCGCTACAAGCTCGGTCCACCAATTTTGACCAACCCCCTGCCCGTCCGCTATAAAGCGCGTTGCGGAAATTCCGCCAGGGATAACGATTAAAGGCGCACCAGATTTACCGTAAAGACGGCCCGTAACCACGTCGCCTTTCATGACATCGCCCCGCTCCAATATATGTGTGCCGAGTTTTACATTTATGTCTATGCCTTGCGCCATAAGCACCTGCCTTTGCCTTGCGGGCTAATTCTTTGGCATTGGTGTCAGAGGCAGGGCAGAAAAAGGATGAGGGGCAGTAGCCTTGGCGGCTTTGACCTTCTCCCTCATCTGTGTCAGTACCCGCTTGGACTGCCGTAGGAATTAGCACCTTTCACAACGCCCCTAAAAGCGTTTGCGGTTGCTCCAGCATCTTCGGGCCTATCCCTTAACTGGTCTTGATGAGTAGGTTTTAAATGGAGAAAAATGCGGGCGCGGTCAAGAAGTTTTTATAAGCTTTACCTTTTGCCAGTCACCATTCGTTGCAAACCTAATTTTGCCTCCTCTGAACCGCTCAGGCTTTCCGGAGGTTGTTTAGGCAGTCCAAAACCGCTTCGGCGGCGTCCAGTCCGCCCAGGGCGGGATGTTCAAGCTCGGCATTGGTGATAAAAAGCTCGGCTTGGGCCGTGACTGATTTTTGCATCCCCAAACATAACAAAATCACCCAAAAAAGGAATTCCTAACTTATGCAGGGGGCTCTCCCTAATATTCCTTTGAGGGTAGATGGTAGTTCGCGAAAATTTCGCAAAACTGCATCTGCTCCAAATGTGTATATTCCCCTTTGAGTATACCCATAACTACACAAAATGAACGGTACTTTAGCTGCTTTTGCCGCCAAAGCATCTGGCATATCATCCCCAACCATGACGATGGTTTGTGCTTTTCTATGCCCCACGGCAGTGAAAATATGATCGGGTGCTGGTTTTGAGCGCACTCCATCGTCAGAACCAATAATCCTATCAAAAAACTGAGCCAGCCCTAACTGCGTAAGCAAGGGTCTTGCCATAAAGCCTGGCTTATTCGTGCATATGCTCAGGCGCGCACCGCTACGCTTTAACTGACTTAGTATTTCAGGAACACCAGGGTAAGGTTTTGAGTACTTTGTTAAATTTAGAAAATATATTCGTAAGAACTCTTTTTGTAGTTTAAATGCTTTCCCTTGAGTTAATGGCCTGTCCGCGTCTATATACGCCCATTTTATCATCGCCATAGAGCCATGGCTTATCATTAGCCGGGCTTGATTAAAATTTACGTTTTTAAGGCCATCCTGTTTTATTACCAAATTAAGAACATGCACCAAATCGTGAGCCGTATCCACCAGTGTACCATCCAAATCAAAAGTGATAGACAGATTGTCAAATGAAGCGCTCATGATTATATCTCTAATAATAGTGTTTAGAATCGTGCAATCAATCCTATCATCGGCTATGAAGACGGCAAAGTGCCGAATCGTCAGTTATCAAAGATTTGATAAAAATTGGAGTGAAATATGAAACGTGCAGCAGTAATTTTAGCCGCTGGCCAAAGTACACGCATGAAATCTACACGCTCGAAGGTTTTACACAAAGTGGGCGGCTTGCCAATGCTGGCTTGGGTTGCCAAGTTGGCAAGGGCAATTGGCGCTGATAAAATAATCGCTGTTGTTGGCAAGGATAATAAAACCGTAAGAGCCCAAGCCGAAGCCTTAGGGTTGGAAATAGCTGTTCAGAAAAAAATGGACGGGACTGGCAGCGCTGTACTGGCCGCAAAAGATGCATTGGCTGGATATGAAGGCGATGTTGCTGTACTCTATGCTGATACGCCGCTTATTCACGAAGATACGTTGGAGCAGGTTTTTACGGCCTTGCAAGAGGGGGCAGGAGTAACCGTACTCGGGTTTGAACCACAACAGGTTGGTAATTATGGCCGCCTTATTGAGCGAAATGGCATGCTTGTAAAAATCGTAGAGGCCAAAGAAGCAAGTCCTAAAGAACTGGCCGTGCGCCTTTGTAATTCTGGCGTTATTGCCGCACCCGCTAAAGACATGTTTGTTGCCTTGGACAAGGTTACCAATGAAAATGTGAAGGGCGAATATTACCTGACGGATATAGTCGAAATACTACGCGGTATGGGTAAAAAATCCGTAGCCGTACATGCGCCTGCCGATGAAGTTTTGGGGGTGAACTCCCGCGCGGATTTAGCCCTTGCAGAGCAGGCTTTTCAAACACGTATGCGCCGCGCAATGCTTGATAAAGGGGTGACACTACGCGATCCAAATACGGCGCTATTCTCTTGGGATACCGAGATAGAAGCCGATGTGGATATTGGGGCAAACGTTGTTTTTGGCCCTGGAACTTCAGTGAAATCTGGCGCTGTTATTCATCCCTTTTGTCACCTTGAAGGCGCGCATATTGGCAAGAATACACAAATAGGCCCGTTCGCTCGCTTGCGCCCAGGCGCTGATATGGGCGAGAAGTCCAAAGTTGGTAATTTTGTGGAGATAAAAAAATCTGTTATCGGAAAAGAAAGTAAAATCAATCATTTATCTTATATAGGTGATGCAAAAATTGGCGCTGGTGTTAATGTTGGTGCGGGCACGGTTACGTGCAATTATGATGGTTATAATAAGCATAAAACTGTGGTAGGTGATGGTGCCTTTATTGGCACTGCGTCTTCTCTCATTGCGCCTGTAACGATTGGAGAAGGTGCTTATCTTGGGACAGGTGGCGTGATTACCAAAGATGTACCAAAGGACGCGCTCGCCATAGCGCGAGCTGATCAGGTCAACAAAGACGGTTGGGCAAAACGCTACCGCGCCGCGCAAGAAAGTCGAAAAAAAACCGAAAAAATAAAAAAAGGTAACTCATGAGCAAAGCAAAAAACAACGCAGCAATTGCCGCTTTGGAGATGGTGCAAGACGGCATGACATTAGGACTTGGCTCTGGCTCAACCGCCGAGATATTTATCGAACTTTTAGGCTCGCAAGTGCGCCAAGGTTTAGACGTGAAAGGTGTGCCGACATCAGCGCAAACGGCGACGTGTGCCAAAGAGCATGGCGTGCCGCTCATGGAGCCTGACAAGGTTGAAAACATTCACATGAGCATAGACGGCGCGGACGAAGTCGACGAAAATTTTCAAATGATAAAGGGCGGCGGGGCTTGTCTTTTGCGCGAGAAAATCATCGCTGATGCCTCCGAGGAAATGGTGGTCATTGTCGATGATAGCAAACTGGTCACAACCCTTGGAAAATTTGCGCTTCCTGTGGAGGTAGACCCCTTTGCGATGGCGCTAACGGCAGAGTGTATTTATAACGCTTTGATGCAATCTGGGTGTGTGGAGGCAACCACTATTTTACGGCAAGCCAGGCGCAGTAAAAAACCGCTTATTACGGATGGCGGACACTATATTCTCGATTGTGCCTGCAAATCTATCCCAGATCCCCATGTGACGGCGGCAATGCTCGCCTCCATCCCAGGCGTTATGGAACATGGCTTGTTCGTGAATTTGGCAACAACCGTCATAGTCGGCGAAAAAAATCAAGCCCGCGTCATGGAGATTGTCCGTGAGTAATTATGATTATGATTTGTTTGTTATTGGCGCGGGATCTGGCGGGGTTCGGGCGGGACGGCTTGCCGCATCACTGGGCAAAAAAGTGGGTGTCGCAGAAGAGTATAGAGCAGGCGGGACGTGCGTTATTCGCGGCTGTGTCCCTAAGAAATATCTGGTATATGGGGCTGAATTTGGCAAAGCGATAAAAGAAGCGCCTGGCTATGGCTGGACTGTAAATGGTGCGAAGTTTGATTGGAGCGTGTTGCGCGACGAAATTCAAATTGAAGTGAGCCGTCTCTCGAAAATATATGAAAGCATTTTAGAGCGAAACGGCGCGGATTTATTCCAGGAACGAGCCGAATTTGTCGACGCACACACTTTGCGGCTTACAACATCAGGTCGCGAGATAACCGCAAAAATTATTTTAATTGCAACGGGGGGGCGGCCTTGGTTTCCAGATATCTTGGGTAAATCTTTCGCTATTACATCAAATGAAGCTTTCCATTTAGAGGCGTTACCTGAGCGGGTTATGGTCATAGGCGGGGGGTATATTGCCTGTGAGTTTGCAGGGATATTCGCAGGGCTTGGCGCGAAAACTACGCAGGTTTACCGGGGGGATAAACTCCTGCGCGGCTTTGATGATGAAGTGCGCGATGCCGTCGATAAAGGGCAGCGTAAAAACGGCATTGATGTAAAATACGGACAAAACCCCATATCAATTAAGAAAATTGGCAATGGCTTGAAAGTTACATTTGAAGACGGATTTCAAGCGGGCACAGACCTCATTATGATGGCAACCGGCCGTGTGCCTAATACCAAAGGGCTTGGCTTAGAAAATGCGGGGGTAAAACTAAACCAGAGCGGCGCGGTGATTGTTGATAAATTCTCGGGCACCAATAAGAAGCATATTTACGCCGTAGGTGATGTGACAGACCGTATGAATTTAACCCCAGTAGCCATTCGCGAAGGCATGGCGTTCATCGAAACCATCTATAAAGATAACCCAACCGTTTATGATCATACCAACATAGCCAGTGCCGTCTTTACCCAACCGCCAGTTGGCAGTGTTGGCCTTACGGAACAACAAGCGCGCGAAAAACACAGAAAACACAGGGGCGTAGAAATTCACAAGACCGAATTTAGGCCAATGAAAAACGTGCTGTCAGGCTCCGAGCACCGCTGTTTCATGAAGATGATTACCATCGGTAAAAAACAAAAAATTGTCGGCGTTCATATGGTCGGTGATTACGCTGGCGAGATAATTCAAGCCGTTGCTATCGCGGTCAAAGCTGGTCTATCAAAATCCGATTTCGACGCAACATGCGCCGTGCATCCAACCTTGGCGGAAGAATTGGTGACGCTTTAGATAGTAGCCCCAACAACCCCAACGGCCAAAAGTATTTGCCCAACCGCGTATAAAATCCAGTTAAGCTGTTTAGCGGCTGCGTTTGGGTATTTGAAGCGCTCTAGTGCCAAAACCACGTCTGATGCTATGAACAGTCCTGCTCCGATGGGGATAAAAATGGAAAGCAGGTCGGTAGTGAAAGCGGCCATGCCCATTATGGCAATCACAGCACTATAGGCGGCAACGGGGAGTTTTAAATCTTTATCAAGGCTAGGACGTAACCATAGGAAAAAGGCTATGTTTACGAGTGCTAGTCCCGTGCAAAGGAGCAGGCCATTAGGGGCTATGATAAAGCCTGCATGGGGCCAAAGATAAATCAAAAACGCGATATGGGCGGCGAAAAATGCGAGCAGCCCAGGGATGAATTTATCGTTTGGCAGATCGAGGAAATAATCCCCTAGTGCAGAGAACGCGAATCCTGTTGCCATGAAAACAAGCGGTACGTTTGGCGCTATGAGGCAATATAGAGCAAGCAGTATGGCCATGCTTGCCTTTAGGAAAGGCCGGACCGAAAACAAGGATTTATTTCGTACAAATAAAAACCCAATTGCCGCGAGACTCGCTAAAATAATCAGGGGCAATGCCAAATTCATATGGTTCAAAGATATGTCCATTTTGGTTTACACAACTTTCTTTAAATAGGCGCTCACCAGTACAATTTGCTGACCGTTGACGCGGCCTTCTATGTGCTTTGAGTTATCGGTTAGCGAGATATTTTGCACCAGTGTGCCGCGTTTAGCGGTAAAGCCCGCGCCTTTCACTGCAAGATCTTTGATGAGGGTGACATTATCGCCAGCTTCTAAAATTGTGCCATTGCTATCTTTGTTCAGTGCGGTTTGAACGCAGGGGGTAACCGTTATCGGGGCGGCTTCGGCCCATGTTTTGACATCGTCTTCAAGATAAAGCATATCGCGCGCCTCAGAGGCCCAGCTCTTGCCCTGTAAAACTGTAAGGAGTCGCCATATCATGACCTGCACAGCAGGTTCATCCGACCACATAGTCTCACTTAAGGCTTTGAAATGCTCGGAACTAAGCGGAGTGTCGCCGCCTATTTGCGACGCACAAACTGCACAGACAACAATTTCGTCATCTTGCGGATCAACAGCAAGTACTTGTAATTTCTCGGCGGTTTTACACAGCTCGCAGGCATCATTAGCGCGTTCCAATAAGGCAGTATCAATGGTCATAAAACTCTCATATAGGCATTAAAACTACCGCTCCATAGCGCGTAGCGCTTTGAAAATCCAGACTTATTTCTCGCCCATATAGGTAAAGCCGCGCAGCAGCGCTTCCACAGACACTAACAGATGCTATTTTACAAAAGCTCTGGGTCTACTGTTTTTTGTACGACAGTTTTCACCGTTAGCCCTTGTACTATGATCGAGAATATGACGACGCCATAAGTCGCCGAAAGTATAATGGGTTTAGCGGCGACCGTATCGGGGAGAGAGAGAGCAAGCGCTACAGATATGCCTCCGCGTACCCCGCCCCATGTCAGAACGGGAATTGCACCTTTTGTAAAACTTTTGAATAACCCTAAAAATTTTATTGGAATAAGTACGGCAATAAAACGAGAAAAAAGCACAAGCGGGATAGAAAGCATAATCAAATAAATAGCTGTGAGTGGGTCTAACTTACCCCCTATAATAAGGATTTCCAAACCAATGAGTAAGAACAAGACCGAATTGAGAATCTCGTCAATCATTTCCCAAAACCCGAAAAGATAGGTGCGGGTTTTTTCGCTCATGGCAAATTCTGCGCCTTTATTGCCGATCAACAAACCTGCGACTACCACAGATATAGGTCCAGAGAGATGGTGCCCTGCAATATGGATGCGGCCCGCCAAAGCATATGTCCCTGCAACAATCCCAAGCGTAATAAGAATTTCAATAGCATGTTCATCAATCATCGCCATCGCTTTATAAGCTAGCCATCCAGTAAAAAACCCAAGCAAAGCCCCACCAACAGCCTCAACCACGAACAATTGCGCCACATCGAGTACGCCCATAGTCTCTCCATGGCCACCTCCACTGGCTATGGCAAGAATAATTGTAAAGACAACAACCCCCACCCCATCATTAAACAGGCTCTCACCAGCAATTTTTGCTTTAAGTTTCCGCGGCATAGACACGGTCTTCAAAATTGAAAGCACCGCTACAGGGTCAGTAGGGCTTATCAAGGCGCCAAAAACAAGAGCCCACATAAGAGGAATATCAAGCCCAACAAGATGCGCCGCATAATAAAACCCTATGCCGACAATTGCCGTTGAAATCAGTACACCTACAGTAGCCATTATCCCAATGGCCCAGCTGCGAGACTTTAAGAACGCCATATCCACATGCAAGGCCCCAGCAAAAAGCAAAAAAGCAAGCATGCCGTTCATGACGGTTTCATTAAAATCTATTTGTCCAATAGCAGATTTTACGGTCTCGGTTAACCCAAGGGATGGAAATAAAACCTCAAACCCCAAAAGTACAAAAGAAGTCACCAAAGCCATGATTAAAAGTCCAATTGTATGCGGCAATTTTAAAAACGCATAATTGACCCAGCCAAACAGCGCTGAGAGTGCGAGCATGGCAGCAGCAATTTCAAATAATGATAGCATTGATTCCCCTTTTCTTTCCTCACTTATAATGTAAATGCAAAGTCAGTGTAAGAGCAAGAGCTTGGAAGGTTAATTACGATGCTTAAACATATTAAAACCATAGATGTATGGTCTCAGTGATTAAGCGCTGCCCTCATCGCTTGCAAACAACAAGCGCAGACTAAGCCTGCCATGTAATACCTATCCCATAAGAAGAGACTGTTCAAAATTTTGTGTTAACGTAAACATTTAGATGTGATGATATACCCCTATTCCCAAACCAAATCCGCCTCAGTTTTCGCTTTCACTTCATCAAGTGTCACGTTTGGTGCTAACTCTGTTACGCGAAATCTGTTTTGACCATCCTTTCTTGAGAACACGCCCAAATCTGTGATGACCATGTCTATACAGTTCTGGCCTGTTAGGGGCAATGTGCAGGCACTTAAGAATTTGGACTGTCCGTGTTTGTTGGTGTGATCCATGACGGCAACGCAGCGTTTTACACCAGCGACCAAATCCATGGCTCCGCCCATGCCTTTAACCATTTTCCCTGGTATCATCCAGTTCGCGATGTCGCCATTTTCAGCAATTTCCATGGCACCCAAAATTGAAATGTCAATATGACCGCCGCGTATCATAGCGAAACTCTCAGCCGAGTTGAAATAGGACGAACAGAGCAACTCTGTGATCGTTTGTTTGCCTGCGTTAATCAAATCAGGGTCAACTTCATCAGGATATGGGAATGGCCCCATGCCGAGCATACCGTTTTCACTTTGGAGCGTCACATCAACCCCATCAGGAATATGGTTGGCAACAAGCGTTGGGATGCCAATGCCTAAATTGACGTAAAATCCGTCTTTCAGTTCTTTCGCGGCGCGGCGTGCCATATCATCACGTGTCCATTGTCTGCCTTGGGTCATTATAATTCTCCGCTCACTCCACCAGAGGACGGGGGACGCTCCCGAGTGGTTACTTTTTCAATCCGTTTTTCGCATTTTGCTTCGACGATACGCTGCACATAAATACTAGGCGTGTGGATAAAATTAGGGTCAAAGCCGCCGACTTCGCACAACTCATCCACTTCCACCACAGTCACTTTGCCAGCCGTTGCCATCATCGGATTAAAATTACGGGCAGTTTTTTTGAACTGTAAATTACCTTGCGTATCCCCGCGCCATGCTTTGACGAGAGCCACATCCGCCTTTAAGCCCGTTTCTAAAATGTAATCTTCGCCGCCGAACTCCATGACTGGTTTGCCATCTGCTATGAGCGTACCGACTCCAGTTTTGGTATAAAACCCAGGTAAGCCCGCACCGCCCGCACGAATGCGCTCTGCCAATGTGCCTTGGGGGTTAAATTCTAGTTCGAGTTCCTTGGCCAAAAATTGCCGTTCAAACTCTTTGTTTTCGCCAACATAAGAACTGACCATTTTTTTAATTTGGCGGGTTTCAAGAAGTAACCCCAAGCCAAATCCGTCAACGCCCGCATTATTGGAAATGGCGGTGATGTTTTGCGCGCCGCTATCTCTTAGAGCTGCAATCAGGTTTTCGGGAATACCGCAAAGGCCAAAGCCCCCCGCCATAATAGTCATGCCATCAAAGGTGAGGCCTTCTAGAGCTTCCGCTGCCGAGTTATACACTTTGCCCATACACTATCCTTTGTAAATATATGGACTTCATAAGGGAAAAGCGCGGCGTTGCCAACTGCAATGACCTTGCTTATTTTAAGTTTTTTTAAAATTTTTAACGGGCTTAATGTCGCCAATTTTTATGACTGGTTTAAAATTTTCTTTCTCCATCAAGGCCAGCGCTTGGACATAGGTTTTACTCTTTGCATCTGTAAATGTATTTCCAGTGAGCATTAACAAAACCAAACGAGCAAATAAAGAGTTCTTACTAATACAGCAAGCTCATGGTATAAAAAACCGAAACCACGAGACAGGCGACGATGAACGAACCACATTTTCCTGATATTTTAATATGGTCTATTCCATTTTTCAGTATAGCCATTGGCGCAGAACTCTTATGGCTTTGGTTTCACCCCATTAAGAATGCTTACACATTAAAAGACGGCACTACGTCCATCATTATGGGGATAGGCATGACTCTTACCGACATTTTGTTCAAAGGGTTTAATCTTCTTTTTTTACTTTGGGTATGGAAGTTTCGTTTCTTTGATTTTGGCCATAGTATTGCGATTATACTCTTGGCTCTCATTGTTGATGATTTCTTTTTTTACTGGAAACACTGGCTTTACCACAGATCACGGTGGTTTTGGGCAACCCATGTTGTGCATCATTCATCAGAGCATTATAATCTAACCACAGCATTGCGGCAACCTTGGTCAAACTATATTGCAGGCACGGTTCTGATACAAATTCCAATGGTCTTGGCTGGATTCCACCCCCTTCTTATCGCTTTTGTTGGTGCGCTTAATTTGCTTTATCAATTTTGGTTCCATACAGAGACAATTCGTAAAATGCCAAAATGGTTTGAGCTTTTTTTTAACACGCCAAGTCATCACCGTGTGCATCACGCGCGTAACCCACGCTATCTGGATGCAAATTATGCGGGTATTTTTATTGTTTGGGATAGGATGTTCGGAACTTTTGTGCCCGAGTTTGAAAAAGAAAAGCCTGAATATGGTCTTGTCGTACCACTTGAAACATATAACCCTATCAAAGTCGCCTTTCACGAATTTGCGGGCATTTTCAAGGACGTGACGCAGAAAGGGCTGCGTATAGGACAGCGCATTCAAATAATATTCGCCGCCCCTGGCACGTGTTTCGATGATAGCAAGTTAACAGCTAAACAGATAAAGGCTGAATTTGTACAAAAACACCCTGAAACAGCTGGCATGCCAGGCTTGCCAAAAAGCACAGTGTCAGAAAACCTCACAGAATAATTGGTCAAATCTTAAGAATATATTAGCCATATTACCGCACCATTCCTCAAATTTGCTATTTTTAGCACGGTACATATGGAAAGGCCAACATTACAACAGCCAGAACAACAGCCAGAAAACTTCTGACCATAATTTACAATACCCTCAAAAACGGATGGGTGCTTAAAAATTTTACAACATTTACCAAACGGAAAGATCCCTTTCCTATCAGGCAATCATTATAGAAAGAGGAAATTATGCCTATCTATTCAAATATTTTACTTGCAAGCGCTGCGCTTTTATTCGTTGGCTGTGCGTCAACCAATCAAGAAAACCCGATTTATCAGCAATCAACGGTCTATAAAGGTTCTGTTCCAAGTACTGGTAATATTCAGCAAGCCTCTTACTCGACACGAGCGTCATCACAAATACCCTATGCGGCCCAACCTATTCGACAGGCAAGCTACACACGCGTAAACAGTGAATGTTTGTCGCGCGAAGGGAATCGCAAACTTATTGGCGGCGCAGCAGGCGGCGTCATTGGCGCACTGGCAGGACGTAAACTTGCGGGGGATAATAAAACACTTGGCACAGTGGCAGGCGGCGCCATTGGCGTTGCGGCTGGATATGGGATCGCGGGCAAGACAATCAATTGTGACCCTATAACCGTGCCTGCAAGCGCGCAAACAGCCACCATGGCTCCAACCTATCACCCAACAACGCAATACACGCCCGCTTATAATACTAATGATTTAGCGCAAACGGTAACGGTGCCAGTGCAGCCCAGCATAACAGAGACAACGGCAAGCTTTGGCGATGCAGGCACACCAGGATATTATGCAGTAACAGGGCAGGTTCAGCCGCAAACACTAATTGCTGTTTCGCCCCTAATGACCCCTGCGCCCGCTCCAACCACGCATCGTGCAATAGCCATAGCCAATACGCAAGCCAGAATAAGAAGCTATACACTCGCGCCAGGTGACACAGTATATAGCCTCGCGCGCAATAACTGCTCTACCGTTGCTGAGCTTAGAAGAATAAACGGCATTAATGAGCAATTTTATATCCGCGCAGGAGATCAAATTATTCTCCCATCTTACACTTGCCCAAAATAAAACCAGCATATATAGCCTTTAAGCCTATAAGGGACTCAAAGGCTGAAATCAGGAATTGATATGCGTAAACGGCTTGCCAAAATTCTAGCGACAGTTGGGCCTGCTAGCATGTCCCCTGACATGCTTAAGCTCTTACACGAGGTTGGCGTGGATGCGTTTCGACTAAACTTCTCTCACGGTACGCACGAAGATCATGGCAAAGCCATCAAAGCAATCCGCGTGATCGAAAAACACAGCGGCAATTCCATTGCTATCGTTGCCGATATGCAAGGCCCAAAAATTAGAGTTGGCACATTCAAAAATGGGCAATTTGAGCTTCAATACGGAAAAACTGTCATTTTGGAATTGGGTGATACACCTTCAAGCGTAGAGAATATTCCACTGCCTCACCCAGAAATTTTCAAAGTGCTAAAACCAGGGCATATTTTAAAATTCGATGACGGTAAGTTCATGGTGACAATTATAAAGGGCGGGTTAAAAACCCTTGAGGCTCGCGTAGATGTTCCAGGTATTTTGCGCAACAAGAAAGGCGTCAACGTCATCGGCGCCGTATTGCCCATGTCCGCTATGACAGAAAAAGACAAAATAGATATGGACTACGCCCTCTCTTTAGATGTTGATTTCATAGCACTTTCCTTCGTGCAAACGGGACAAGACGTTATCGATGCACGCAAAATAATTGGCAACAAGGCTGGCATTATTGTAAAAATAGAAAAACCTTCTGCTGTCGATGACATTGCAGCAATTATGGAGCTTGCAGATGTTGCTATGATTGCGCGTGGTGACCTTGGTGTCGAACTTCCGCTGGAGGACGTTCCCGTTGTTCAGCGCAAAATTATTACAACAGCGCGCACACTTGGCAAACCTGTCATCGTGGCTACCCATATGCTTGAGAGCATGATTGATGCCTCAACCCCTACCCGCGCCGAAGCTTCTGATGTAGCAAATGCTATCTATCAAGGCACAGATGCCGTTATGCTTTCGGCAGAAACAGCAGTTGGCCGCCACCCTGCAACTGCCGTTGCTATCATGGATAGAATTATTCAAGCAGCGGAGCATGATCCTACCTATACAGATTACTGTATGCACAACAATTTAGGCCCGAGTGCAACTGTCAACGATGCCATCAGCCAGTCTGTGCGCAGTATAGCACAAGTGCTAAATTGCAAAGCTATTCTGGGCTTTACAAAATCTGGGTCTACAGTCAGGCGCATGGCTCGCGAGCGCCCGCCATGCCGTATTTTAGGGCTTACACCTGACAAAAGCGTAGCCTCGCGCATGGCGCTTACATGGGGGGTTCGCCCCGTTGTCATGGATGACCCCAAAGGTTTTCATGATATGCTAACATCAACGCAAGCCATCGCTAAAGAACAAGCCCAATGTGTACCAGGTGATAAAATCATAATTACGGCGGGTATACCCTTTGGTAGACCTGGAACTACGGATACACTCAAAATAGCGACAATCGATTAACGCCCTTAAGAAGATGGCTTTTGTGTTAGTAAAAAAACAGCTAACCGCGCAGGCAAACCTTAACGCGCTACAGCCCCTTATCCTATTCCCATTCTATCGTGCCAGGTGGTTTAGACGTGATGTCATAAACAACGCGGTTTACGCCCCGTACTTCGTTGATGATACGGGTCGCTGTTTCGCCCAAAAACTCGTGACTATAGGGGTAATAATCGGCGGTCATACCGTCTGACGAGGTGACTGCGCGCAGAGCTAAAACATGCTCATAAGTGCGCCCATCACCCATAACGCCCACGGTTTTTACTGGCAATATCACAGCAAAAGCTTGCCATATTACATTGTAAAGGTTATGTTTTTTAATTTGATCAATATATATTGCATCTGCATGGCGCAGAAGATCAAGTTTGTCTTTGGTAATCACGCCTGGGCAGCGAATCGCAAGTCCTGGTCCTGGGAACGGGTGACGGTCTACAAGTTCAGGCATCATACCGAGTTCTCGGCCAAGCGCGCGTACTTCGTCTTTGAACAACTCACGCAACGGCTCCACTAAATCCATGTCCATACGTTCGGGCAGTCCCCCCACATTATGGTGCGATTTAATGGTCACTGAGGGGCCGCCGTCAAAAGAGATGCTCTCTATCACATCTGGGTATAAAGTGCCCTGAGCGAGAAATTTCGCGCCGCCTATGGTCTTTGCTGTACGCTCAAAAATATCAATAAAGGTTTTACCGATAATTTTGCGCTTTTCCTCGGGATCATCAACGCTTTCAAGTAGATCTAAGAACTGGTTTTCCGCGTCAACATGAATTAAATTAAACTTGTAATACTTTGAAAATAAAGAAATAACTTCATTTGCTTCATTTTTACGCATCATACCCGTATCTACGAACACACAGGTGAGTTGATCGCCAATGGCTTCATTAAGCAACACTGCAACAACGCTGCTATCCACACCGCCAGAAAGGCCGCAGATAACCTTGCCATCCCCCACTTGCACGCGGATGGCAGCAATCGCTTCTTCTCTAAATGCAGCCATTGTCCAATCACCCTTAAAGCCTGCTATCTTATGGGTGAAGTTGCGCAATATTTGCCGCCCGATTTCCGTATGCTCGACCTCAGGATGAAACATCACATTGTAATATTTACGGGTCTTGTTTTCACTAACAGCAAAAGGAGCATGTTTAGTTTTTGCTATTACTTCAAAGTCTTGAGGTAAATTATTAACGCAGTCTCCGTGGGACATCCACACGCAGTGCTTGGAACCAATCGCGCCAATCCCCGCAAAGAGGGCGCTGTCTTTGACAATTTCCAAATCGGCACGGCCAAACTCACCACTTTGCCCCTGCTCGGCCGAGCCGCCCAGTTGATCAACCATTGCCATTTGTCCATAGCATATCCCAAATAAAGGCACGCCCAAGACAAAAACCCCATCATGGATACGCGGGCTTACAGCCGTGCCTACACTATTAGGTCCCCCCGAGAGGATGATTGCTTTGGGTGCAAAGCTTTCTAAAAACTCGTCCGTGATTTTATTGTATGGATGGACTTCACAATACACTCCGCTCTCGCGCACACGCCTCGCAATGAGCTTGGTCACTTGCGATCCAAAATCAATTATCAATAACCGTTCATGAATTTGCTTGCTCATGATCCATCCTTAAGTTCCATAACGGCAAAAAAGAAACCGTCCGTATTTGTAGAAGCTGGGGTCAGGGTCAGGGTGCAGCCATCTTCCGACCACGGCTTAGGTTTGTCTGTTCCTACTTTTTCTTCCCACACTTCGCTTGCCGATAACAATATATAATCTGGGTTCTCTTCCAAGAAACCGTAGACCTGCCCCTCGTTTTCTTCGGCAAACAATGAGCACGTCACATAAATCAACAGCCCGCCTGGCTTTACATAGGCCTTCGCTTGCTCCAAAATTTCTTTTTGTTGGCGGATTCGCAATTCTAATGTTTCGAGCGATAGCCTCCATTTAACATCAGGCTTGCGCCGCCACGTACCCGACCCTGAGCACGGCGCATCAACAAGAACCCTATCCATTTTTCTCTTTAGTTTATCCAACGAGCCAATCGGCGGTTGGCAGATCTCGATATTGTTAGCCCCTGCCCGCATGGCGCGTTGATAGATCGGCGCAAGGCGGCGCTTGTCAATATCATAAGCGTAAAGAGTGCCCTCGCCGTTCATTGCAGCAGATAGAGCCAAAGACTTCCCACCGCCGCCCGCGCAATAGTCCAAAACTTGCTCGCCTGGCTTAGCTTCAACCAGCAAGGAGACCAGTTGCGAGCCTTCGTCTTGAATCTCAACCCCACCCGTTAGAAATGTTGGCTCTGCCTGTATATTGGGAAGGCGATCCAATCCTGTGCCCGCTGCTATGCGCAATCCATCAGGCGCTAGCACAGACGTTTTGGCCCCCAATGCATGAAGAGCGCCCCGAGCCTTATCAGGTGTAGATTTAAGTGTGTTGACGCGTAAATCCAGCGGCGGGCGAGCCAGCAAAGCCTGTCCTTCTTCGATAGCATTTTCGCCGTAATTATTTTCAAAGCTTGGCCAAATCCATTCTGGAATATCGGCTCGTGTCCACTCAGGCGCACCGTCCAAATCCAGTGCCCCCTCAAGGTGCTTAATCTCTGATGGCGTTAATGGGGTGGGGCTATGGGTATCATCTTTAAAAGCTGCGCTAAGGGATTGTGTGCTCTCGCCCCATGCCCAAACCAATGTGCCTAAAACAAGCGCACGCGCACTCTCATCGTTCATCCGCCATGCGGTTGACGACTTGCGGCGTAAAGCATCAAAGACAATGCCGCCAATAGCCGCACGGTCTTTGGAGCCAGCAAAACGGTGCGCCTTGCCCCAATCACGTAGCGCAAAAGTGGCTGGAGTATGCTGCCTTTGCACATCTTCCAAAACCTCAATAGCCGCTTGTATGCGTCCGCCGAACTTCATCTATTTAGGATCGGAATAATTCGGGGATTCACGGGCAATGGCAACATCATGCACATGGCTCTCGCGTAGACCTGCATTGGTGATTTTGACGAAACGCGCATTTTTATGAAAGCTGGGTATATCCTCGGAACCCGTATACCCCATAGCCGCGCGCACGCCGCCCAAAAGTTGATGAATAATTGGCGCAACGGGACCTTTAAACCCAATGCGGCCCTCTATGCCTTCAGGCACAAGCTTCATCGTGTCGCTAACTTCTTTTTGAAAATACCTATCGGCCGAGCCGCGCGCCATAGCGGCCACAGAACCCATGCCCCGATAAGATTTATAAGAGCGCCCTTTATAAAGGAACACATCGCCTGGCGTTTCGCTCGCCCCTGCTAACAATGAGCCAACCATAGCGCTACTCGCGCCAACGGCAAGTGCTTTGGCCATATCGCCAGAGTATTTAATGCCCCCATCCGCAATAACAGGAACGCCAGCCTTGTTCGCAGCCTTACACACATCAATAAGCGCGGTAAGCTGCGGCACGCCGACGCCTGCAACAATACGCGTTGTGCAAATAGAGCCTGGCCCGATGCCAACCTTTAGGCAATCCGCGCCCGCATCAATAAGGGCTTGCGCTGCGTCTTCTGTGGCAATGTTGCCAGCAATAATTTGGGTGTCTGGATAGTGTCTTTTCAAGCGCTTTACCTGCTCTATCACTTTGATAGAATGGCCATGGGCCGTATCAATCACCACCGCGTCAACACCCGCTTTGATCAGGCCAACAGCCCGCTCATACCCAGCCTCGCCCACAGTCGATGCCGCAGCAACCCGAAGGCTCCCCGCACTATCCTTACAAGCATTGGGATATGACAAAGCCTTTTCCATATCTTTCACAGTGATAAGACCAACGCAGCGGCCTTGTTTATTAACCACCAAAACTTGTTCGATTTTGTGTTTATGGAGAAGCACGCGCGCCTCTATCTCGCTCGTGCCTTCTTGCACGGTAATTAACTCGCTCGTCATCATGTCTTCAACCAACTCGTCCGCGTCACTGGCAAAACGCGTATCGCGATTGGTAATAATGCCAACAAGCTTATCGTTCTCATCTATAACGGGGAAACTGGAAAAAGAATAATGTTCAGCCAACATTCTAAGTTCGGCCAAAGTCGAGCCTGGATGAATGGTTACAGGGTTGACCACCATACCAGACTCATAACGCTTTACCTTGCGCACTTCTTCGGCCTGTTCTTCGATGGAGAGATTGCGGTGAATAACCCCAATGCCCCCCGCCTGCGCCATGGCAATCGCCAGCGGCGCTTCGGTTACTGTGTCCATAGCCGCAGAAATAAGTGGCACATTTAAAGTGATGGTTTGGGTCAGGAGCGCAGTTAAATCCGCCTCGCTCGGCAGTATATCAGATGCCCGTGGCTGCAAAAGCACGTCATCAAATGTGAGACCCTCAACAATCTCCATACGATTCTCCCTTTTGCGAGCCTCAACTATCAGGAAAAACAATTATACGCTAGTCTTGTTCTGTAAAAATGGTGAAAAAGTTTGAACACAGTAGCGGACATCCCACGCATCCACTCATCTTGTCGAAAGACGAAGAGGTGAATATCCAGCGAATAAAGAGCCTAACCAGCATACATACTGGTGAGACAAAAGGTCGCCCTCGTATATTCGCCATAATATCTCTCGCATTCTTTGTAAAACCTGTTACAAGAGATAAAACTTTTATAGAAATAGTAACTTTATAGAAATAGTAACAATGCGAAGTAAACGGCTAATAAGTTTCCTGATTGTGTTACAATGTTGGGAAAGACTGGGTTGGTTTCAGGTTGAGTATAACGGATTGGTGTTCCAAGATTTTACAATATTTACCAAACGGAAAAATACTTTTCCTGCCAAACAATCATCATAGGAGAAATGAATGCGATATTCAATCACAATGGCTTTGGCTTCGGTTTTAGCACTCGGCACAGCATGTACCCCTAAAGATAAAGCACAAATCCCAGCCCCAAACACAAAAATCAAAACAGCAAAAATGGATTGGTCACAGAGCCAAGCCCTAATTAAAGACGTAAAAACCGACAACGTTCTTTTGGATGCGTGGTCAGGCCCTTTTGGCGGCGTGCCGCCTTGGGATAAGGTTGATGTCAACACCCTCGCCGCTTCACTTACAACGGCTATGGATATGGCTAAAGCTGAAATCGACACGATCGCTAACAACCCCGCACCTGCGACTTTTGATAATACGATTGTAGCCTTAGAAAAATCAGGCGCAGCGCTAGATCGCTCTAATACTATTTTTGGCGTTTATGCCAGCAATCTTAACCAAGGAATTGTGCCAAAAATTTTGCAAGAAATGTCTCCAAAATTTGCAGCCTTTAGCGATAGTATAATTCAAAACGTTACCCTTTTTGATCGCATAAAAACTGTTCATGAAAACATGGATGGCTTTGATACGGAGCAAGAACGGGTTGTCGATTTTCATTACCAAGACTTTGTACGCGGCGGGGCTAATTTAAACGTCAATGACAAAGCCAAGATGAGTAAAATTAATGCACGCCTTGCAACATTAACCAATGATTTTGGACAACATGTTCTTAATGACGAGCAAAACTATGTCACCTATATCACCGACAAAGCAGACCTTGCAGGTCTCCCCGATTGGCTTATCACTAATATGGCAGGCGCTGCAAAAACAAGCGACAAAGATGGGCAGTGGGCCATCACCAATACACGCTCTTCTATGGATCCATTCTTGACATATTCTAAAAACCGCAAACTCCGCGAAAAAGTTTGGCATACATATTATAATCGTGGAGATAATGGTGATGTTAATGATAACAATAAAATTATCACCGAAATTTTACAGCTCCGCGATCAAAAGGCTAAATTGTTGGGGTATGAGACATATGCCCATTGGAAACTTGGTGACCAGATGGCTAAAAACCCACAAAATGCCATTGATCTAATGGAGAAAGTATGGCCATACGCTATTGCTCGTGCCCGTGAAGAAGTTGTCAATATGCAGGCACTCGCAGATAAAGAAGGCGTAAAAATCAAAATCAAACCTTGGGATTATCGTTTCTATGCAGAGAAAGTGCGCAAAGATAAATACGATCTCGATTTCAACGAAGTTAAACCCTATTTGCAGATGGAAAAACTCCGCGAAGGTATGTTCTGGGCTGCGGGCGAACTATATGGATTTGAGTTCAAACAAATTCACAATGTCCCCGTTTACCACGATGATGTACGCGTTTGGGACGTCACCAATAACGGCAAGCACGTCGGCCTTTGGTATTTCGACCCCTATGCTCGTCCTGGCAAACGCTCTGGAGCTTGGATGAACGCTTATCGTTCCCAGCAAAAACTAGACGGCAAAGAAACCACGATTATCGTGTCTAACAACTCCAACTTCGTCAAAGGAAAGCCAGGTGAACCAGTGCTCATTTCTTGGGATGATGCACGCACTATGTTCCATGAATTTGGCCACGCATTGCACGGCCTTAACTCTGATGTGGTTTATCCGTCCGTGTCTGGTACATCCCTGCCGCGTGATTATGTGGAATTCCCCTCACAGCTTAATGAGCATTGGCTGACAACACCTGAAATTTTAAATAAATTTGCCGTGCATTACAAAACGGGGAAGCCTATTCCGAAAGACCTTTTAGCGAAAATTGAAAATGCATCGACCTTTAATCAAGGTTTCAAAACAACCGAGTACCTTGCCAGTGCCCTCATTGATATGAAGCTTCATATGGCAGGCGGCGATATGATTGACCCAGACAAGTTTGAGCGCGAAACTCTCAAAGCCTTAAACATGCCTGAAGAAATCGTCATGCGGCACCGCACTACCCAGTTCAACCATATCTTCTCAGGCGGATATTCTGCTGGCTATTATAGCTATTTATGGGCTGATACTTTGACGGCAGATGCTGCTGAGGCCTTTGCTGAGGCGGGCAGTTTTTACGATAAAAAGACAGCTAAATCCTTGCACGATAATATCATGTCCGTTGGCAATTCTATTGATCCAGCGGATGGGTTTAGGCAGTTCCGTGGCCGCAACGTCGAAGTGGATGCCTTAATGCGGGATCGTGGTTTTGCACCTAAAAAAACGAAACACTAAGAAGGCTTAAAACGTTGATGACGACGCCGCTTTTGGACATGAGCGCACTTATTTCGCATCGTTTTCGCGGGTTCGCTCCACAGGAAAATACATTGGATGGCCTTGAGGCCGCGCTGAATTTTGGCGTTCTTAACCTAGAATTTGACATCCGCATGGCCGCCTGTGGAACACCTATGATTTATCATGACGAATGGGCATTAGACGGAGGCGGCAAACGCCGCCTTTTGTCGGATTACAAGGCGGAAGAGTATAAAAAACTTGGTGGTCGATTTACCCATATACCCACTTTCGAAAATTTACTCACTCTCTTTAAAAACCATAAAAATAAACGAGCCAAGCTCTTTATTGATATAAAGGATCTTGGTTTTGAAACTCTTATTCACGCTCTTGTTATGGGAGCAAAAGTGGGTACTCGTATCATCTATGTGTCATGGATTCCCGAAATTCTGTATCGTATGCAAACGATTGCCCCTAATATTCCAAAAGTCATAAGCCATTGGTGTATGAATATTTCGCCAAGAATACGAGAAAACCATATCAGTTACACATCCGCAGATGGAAAAATTGAAAGAAGGCATGAAGACTATGTCGTTGGAGAGCGCTCAGGCTATTTAATAATAAAACCCATAAGAGGCAAAATGCTTGCGCTGCTTAAACAATCAAAGGGCGGTATTTGCGTGCCTAAAATGATGCTGACTAAGGAATTATCAGGCTATTACCACGATCATAATTTAAAAGTTTTTACATTTTCATACATAGATTGGGACAGTATAAACACTCATAAATCTGCATTAGATATAGATCTTTATTTCATTGATAATAAAAATGTTTTTGACAAGTTATTTTAACTCTGGATCAGCGTCTGGATTATCATTTGCAGAAATATGTTCTTCACCGTCACGGCCACGAATAACATAACCGCCCTTAAGCCAACGGCCCAAATCTATATCGGCGCAGCGTTTTGAGCAAAAAGGTTTGTGATCAGGTACAACTGGTTTTTTACAAATTTTACAGGTTTTACTCATGGAGAAGATCATTCCTTATATACATCAATTTTCGGGCCAATCTTCACAGAAAACCGCGCACCAAATTTTGCAGTCAACGGCATTTTCCAATCAATCACGCCGTTTTCTAACCACTCATACGCACGCTTTGGCAACTCTAACTTAAGCTTCGCCCCACCCTGCACTTGCGCTTCAATGTCAAGGCGGCGCAATCCTTGCAGCGCAATGGTCTCTGCCGTTTCCCGCCCAAATTTATCATTTAAAACATGAGCCAAAATACTGCCCCTGCGCGTACGGGTAAACTCCACAGTGCCAAAACGTGAAAATGGCGCTATTTTCACATTGTCAGGGTCACCTATAAAACTCTCATTGAGCGTTTTCCAAATCATCTCTCTATCTTTGTGCTTTCGCACATTCGGAAAATCAACCAGTACCAAACCGCCTATACCGCGCAAGCGCACCTGATGCGCTATCTTTTGCGCAGCACGCATACCAATTTCGGTTTTACTCCCAGCCCCCCCCGTATCCACATCAATCATAGTGCCCGCGCGGGTGTGCTCTATATAGAAAAATCCGCCGCCCATTAAAGAAACCTCTGTCTCCGTGGCCCGCTCTAAATCATCAACTGGTTTGTTGATAAATTTGATATCTTTATAGCGCCCACGGATCATTTCCTTGAGGGTTTTACACTTTTCCTTAGTCGGTTTTTTCTCCCCGCTCAGTTCGACAAAACCAAGCAAAGGCCCCTTGCCGGCCTCGCTCTCACGCAAGATTTGCACGCGCAACATTTGCCCTTCGGTTATACGCGGAGCTTTGTTATTTTGTGTGAAAGAAAACAACCCCTGCGGCCCTGCTCCAAGCTCAACAAATGCCGCCATCAAAGTTTTATCTATACTGGTGACACGCCCCGAAAAAACATCACCCGCCCGCGGTTTACTTCGCTCACTCCAACGCCTGACATAGTATTCAATAGGCCTGTTTTTATACAAGACAGCCGCCCGAGTTTCACCGATCGCTTCCTCAATATGGCAAAATTTAATAAGCATAGTTTTAGCACTCATATCCAGCGCCTTTTAAAAGGTTTCGAGTTTCATAAACAGGAAGCCCAACAACATTGGAGTAAGAGCCAATTATTTGTGAAATATAAGCCCCTGCGACCCCCTGAATGCCGTACGCCCCCGCCTTTCCTCGCCATTCATTTGAAGCGATATATGTATCAAGTTCTGCCTTTGAAAGACGTTTCATTTTCAGGCGTGTTTCGACAACACGACTTTGAAACGCACCCATTGGATCAACAACACAGATACCAGAGTAAACCCTATGCGAACGACCTGACATAAGCCCAAGAAATTTTCGTGCCTGTGCTTCATCTTCAGGCTTAGAAAAAATGCGCCTCCCCATAGCAACGATTGTATCGCCCGCTAGGATATAGTTACCCGTTTCATTTTTTATGGCCTGTTTAATCGCTTGGGCTTTTTCTATTGCCATGCGTAAAGCAAATGGCCGAGGCAATTCGCCATCAACCAAACTTTCATCTATATCTGCAGGAATTATTTTATCAGGTGTTACGCCAAAACTAACCAGAAGCTCAAGCCGCCTTGGCGAACTACTGGCCAAAATAAGAGATGATTTTGAGGAGCTGCTCATATGAGCAGATTATTTGAAACGATATGTAATACGGCCTTTAGACAGATCGTATGGAGTCATTTCAACTGTGACTTTATCACCCGCCAAAACGCGGATGCGGTTTTTGCGCATACGCCCAGCCGTGTGCGCGATAATTTCGTGGTCATTACCGAGCAGTTTTACCCGAAATGTAGCATTGGGGAGAAGCTCTACAACTTCGCCTTCAAATTCTAATAATTCTTCTTTTGCCAAACCGAATCCTTCTTCTTAGCTCTAAACAATTCTCATAAGAGATTAGCATTGCTACGGCAATAAACCATGCTCCGCGATATTTATATAGGTATTATCATTTAAAATGTAAAATTATCCGAATTTTATACGAATTTTCCCTTCTATATGGCTACGCACAGAACGGTAATTATCCATCATAGCGCGTACGTCTTGCGCGCCCGCTGTCGGGTCTGGCGTTACCCAAATTTCCACAACAGTATCACTATCGTCAAAATAGCTTTTTACTGCTGCACCAACATCCTCGCTAAAAGCTATAGCAATATCAAAACTGCTATCCCCTATTTCATTCAAAGTTTTAGAAATATGTGCGCTCATATCTATGCCTTTTTCTCGCATAATAGCGACCATCAATTCGTTCAATTCCCCTGTGCCAAGACCGCACGATTGAACATAGACATCGTCGCCAAATTTTGCCTTCATAATCCCTTCCGCAATAGGAGAGCGAATTGAGTTTAGCGAGCATACAAATAGCACCGAGTTTGGCAGTTTATCATCGCTCATTATGGCCGCCTATACAGGGCACAAACCAAAGTGAATAACCTGCGCGATGTGTTAAAATCAATTTCTACCGTATTACGGAAACTATCGGAGAGAAGTCGAGACCCTTCATTGTGCAATCCGCGGCGCCCCATATCAATGGCTTCAATTTGCGCCGATGTCGATGTCCGAATAGCATCATGATAGGCTTCACAAATCATAAAATAGTCTTTGACAATGCGCTGAAAAGGTTTGAGTGATAGTGTATATTCACCGCGCGGCGCTCCATTGGTGCGCTTCACATCCAAAACCAATCGGTTTTCCTTCAAAGACATAGTGACCATATAAGGGCCGCATTCTGAGCTAAGCGGGCAAAATTTGTTTTCTTCTAAAAGATCAAAGATCGCCACCCGCCGTTCATGCTCCATTTCAGGAGATGCTACAGGCAGACTCTGGGCATCAATATGTAGCTCGCTGATATAATGCTCATTGTCACTGTTGGCTCCCTCACTCATTGGCAGTTATTCACTTTCTGGATGAAGCGGCAAGCTGGTTGTTGTTCTTGCCTCTTGGTAATCCATTAGACGCGCTTCAAGACAATCCGTCTGGGCTTTAAGTTCGCCTCCACCTGCAAAAATAAAGGTCAAAATGCCGCCAGGCGGTTTTTTATTGGCATCAAAAGCAATGTCCAAAAGTACCATGAAAGCATCAGGGTCGTTACGGTCAATATCTTTGCCGCGCAAGCCAAGTATATTGTAAAATCGCAAACCCGCCTTGATACGCTTACCCGCCTCGCTGCTATTTTTCTCATGCATAAACCGGCTGAGCTTCAATGTTAGAACTTGGGCAGACTCGCCAAATAAAATACCGCTAACTTTAACAATTGCATCTTGTACCGAAGCCGCAATAACGCTCAAATCTTCTTTTGTTTCAGCAATAAGTTTCAACTTTGTGTTCATGCCTATTCAGATACCCGTTTTATACGCGCACCGCAATTACCGAATTTTACTTCTATGTGTTCAAACCCACGGTCAAGATGGTATACACGCCCAACCTGTGTTGTGCCCTCAGCCGCCAACCCCGCTGCAATCAAGCTTGCAGAAGCACGAAGGTCCGTTGCCATTACCTGTGCGCCCTTGAGTTTTGGTACGCCGCGAATAATTGCTTCGCGCCCGCGCACAGTAATGTTCGCGCCCATACGGGCAAGCTCAGGGCAGTGCATAAAGCGGTTTTCAAAAATATTTTCGCGGATAATTGAAACCCCATCAGCAAGACAAACCATGGCCATAAATTGAGCCTGTAAGTCCGTTGGAAACCCAGGATATGCTTGCGTTTCCACATCAACGGGGTAAATTGGCGTGCCGTGGCGCTCGACCAAGACTGAATTTTCATCCATAGTCACTTTGGCACCCGCTTGGGCAATAAGCGGCCAAAGCGAGCCTAAATGGTCGGAGCGCACATTGACAAGGCGCACCGCACCGCCAATGGTTGCGGCAGCCAGCGCATATGTACCCGCCTCAATGCGGTCAGGAACAACGGCGTATTTTGTCCCACCAAGTTTATTCACTCCTTCAATAGTAATCTCTGATCGCCCTGCCCCGTTAATTTTAGCGCCCATAGCATTGAGGCAATCAGCGAGGTCGACAATTTCAGGCTCCCGCGCTGCATTGTTTAAAACCGTTTCGCCTTTGGCTAAAACCGCAGCCAACATAGCGTGCTCTGTCGCGCCAACACTGATAAATGGGAATGTGATTTCTGCACCTTTAAGCCCACCTTTTGCCGATGCAATTACATACCCTTCGCTTAGCTCAATTTTCGCGCCCAAGGATTTAAGCGCGTTAAGATGTAAATCCACAGGGCGCGCCCCGATGGCGCAACCCCCTGGTAAAGACACTTTTGCTTTATGCTTGCGCGCTAAAACAGGGCCAAGTACATTAAAACTCGCGCGCATTTTACGCACCAAATCATATGGCGCTGTGGTGGAAGTGAGAGTTTTCGCGTGCATGGTAAGTCGCCCAACACCATTCGTAACCTCCACACCAAAATTTTGCAAAAGCTGTCCCAAAAATCGCGTGTCCCGAAGATTAGGCATATTGGTCAGCTCGACAACTTCATCCGTAAGTAAGCATGTCACCATCAATTTAAGGGCCGAATTTTTTGCCCCGCTAATTGAAATTTTCCCTGATAACGGCGTACCACCTTCTATTACTATTTTATCCATAGGATATCTATCTCCAGTATTTCCAAGATTTAATTCGAGTGGGTATCAATACCTGCAAAAAACTTTAGACAATATTGTGACACAAAGCGATAAAATTTATTTTTCTCCGCTTCAATGTTTGGTTTACAGTGCAAGAAAAACGAAAATAGTGGACTTGTCCTTGTTTAGTTCCAGGTTGACTACTCATTTAGGCTGCCTTGCTTTCAAAGGCAAACCGTTTCATTTTTGCCTCGCGAAGAACTGGGTGGTATTTTTCACTCTAAAGGGCACTTCGTAGCACATCCCTCTTCTCCTTGAGAAGTCAATTTTCCTGGATGGCTGTTACCGAGTGTCCCTTGTGGGTATACTCAACAACCCGGAACTAAGCAGGGACAAGTATTACACGGCAACGCCGCAACGACGCGCGTTATCAAAAAAGCAATACAGCGATCGAAGCTTCGACCGTAAAGTTAACCAAACTCTATGGCATTAACCCCAAGACGGTGATTAAATGCAAAAGCCGTGACAGCGCAAAAAGTGGGGCTTGTGAAATGCAGTGCTCACGGTTTACGCAAGGCCGCTGAACGTAGGTTAGCCAATCAGGAAGCACGCCACCAGATAATGAGTATTCTAGGCCATAAATCACTTGCAGAGGCCGAAAAATACACCCGCGCAGCGAATCAAAAGATTATGGCAGGAAAGGCAATCGACCTCTTGAGCACAAACAAAATTGGCTAACTTTATATCAAATTAGCCAATTACACGTGAAAACTATTGAAAAATAAGAAAAAATGTCACCGTTGGTAGTCCCTAGGGGAATCGAACCCCTCTTTCCAGGTTGAAAACCTGGCGTCCTAACCGATAGACGAAGGGACCACACTTTGCGGAAATGACCATATATAGTTTGGTACCTATGCGCGCAAGACTAAAGACACTAATATTTTACAAATTTTGTATATTTTTAATCAGCAATAGCAATATCAGTGACGGTCAAATCAATCTTAGTCCGCCCTTGCCATGTATTTTCTTTAAGTCTCCCTGCAATATGAACTCGCGGTGGGTTGGGCATTAGTAAAACATCTGCAAGCCTGCTTTCCTCTGCTCTAAATACGATTCCGTTAATGCGTCCGCCGCTATTGTCTTCAAATCCACACCGTACATGTCCACCATTTAAGCGCTTAGCGAATGTAACTCTCATATCAGGGAAAGCAAAAACAGGTTCTGGATTCTTCGTTCCATAAGGCGCGCACTTATTTATCTGAGCAATGAGCTCGCTATTGGCTGCACTAGCACTTAATAATGCATCAATTTTCATCCCAGATGATTTACGCGCTTCCCTTATTTCTTCGCTCATAACGGTTTCAATAAATTCGCGAAATTCTTCAATCTTACTAGAATCAATCGTAAGACCTGCGGCCATTTCATGCCCACCGCCTGCGATCAGAAAGCCCTCTTGTTTTGCTTTGTAAATAGCCGCGCCTAGATTAACGCCCGCGATAGAACGTCCAGACCCCTTACCCAGCCCTTCATCATCTATGCCAATGACAATAGCAGGCTTGCCAAATCTATCCTTTAAACGACCTGCGACAATCCCTATAATACCAGCATGCCAACCTGTCATAGAAACGATAATGACTTGGTGATCGTCTGGCAAATTTTGCGCCAATTCCAAACTTTCGATTAAAATGCGGTCCTGTAATTCTTTTCTCTGGGTGTTAATAACATCAAGTTCATGGGCGTATTTTTCAATTAATTCTTCATTATCAGACGACAACAGTTTTGCCCCCATATCTGCCTGCCCTATACGTCCACCTGCGTTGATCCGTGGCCCCAGAATAAAACCGCCATGATATGTTGTATACGGCCCAGAGGTTCCTGCTACACGGGCAAGCGCAGCCAAGCCAGGATTGGGTTTGGCAAAAAGGACTTTTAAACCTTGCGCTACATAAGCTCTGTTTAGCCCAATAAGCGGCACCACATCGCAAATTGTCCCTAAAGCAGTTAAATCGAGAAATGATAACAAATCTGGAACTTCAAGGACACGCCGCCGCGCTTCTCGGTTAAGGGCCGCAAGCAACAAGAATGTAACGCCAGCCGCTGCTAAATGCCCAAGCCCAGAACTATCATCTGCACGGTTTGGATTTACAAGCGCTTCACACGGCGGCATTGCCCCTTCCATCAAATGGTGATCAATAACAATTATTGGCAAATCAATATCTTTAGCCACAATCAGAGCCTCAGTAGCAGCAGCCCCGCAATCAACAGTAATAACAAGCTCAGCATCGCGTTTTTTCAAACTTTTGAAAGCATCTATGGAAGGACCATACCCTTCTTTAACTCGGTCAGGCACATAGAGACCAAAATCAACACCCATTGCCCTGCCCCAGCGAATAAGCTGGGCTGCGGACGTACCCCCGTCAACATCATAATCAGCGAATATATATATGTTCTCTCGCTTTTGCACCGCGTTTAAAATACAAACCGCAGCTTTATCCATATCTTTTAGTGTAGACGGGTCGGGCATTTGTGTGCGCAGTGAAGGCGTCAAAAACGTATCAGCCGCATCAGGGCTAATCCCGCGTCCCGCAAGCAAACGCGCTACAGTTTGCGAATGCCCTGTAGCGATTAGTGCTTCGATTTTTGTATCGTCATCACAACGGAAATTCCATTGACGACCGCGTACGGACTTTTCTATTCCAAATAGGGTTTCTATTGTGGATCATCCAATTTATATGCCTCAGCTTTTTGCGCGAATTCTTGCATTTTGGATAAAGTTTTATGCAGCGTTTCAGACGTAACTTTCTCAGGAGAAACAAATTCTTCCCGCTTCTGGATAACCCGCTTTGCTGCGCTGTCCCAAGCTTTATCTTCACGTAAATCGGTTGGCTTTTGTTGTGCTTCTGATACTTTTGGATAACTATCAATATTTTCTGCATCCTTGCGGAACTCAGGAATTTTTATAAAATCAAGATTCGGTAATTTCATCATTGTACACCCACCGAACATACTAGCAGGCAACACTAGACTACAAATCAATCTAAATTTCAGACTCATAATGCGACCTATTTAACTCTACGCTTAGTATTAGACAAAATACCCATTAGGTCACGGCTTTTTTTCATTAAACTTATGCAAACTCAAAACCAAAACCTAAATTTTACTATGGTTATGTTTTTATTATGGGCTCTATTTCTGGAAAAATAAATCGTGATTAAGCGAGCAATCTTCCTTCTCAAACACATACATATCATCTTCAGGATAATACTTTGCCTTAGCGGGGTTATCGCCTGCAAACGCTTTAACCGCTTCCATATTCTCCCACACTGTCACTAACAAAAAGCGCGCGATGTCACTTTCATCCCTACCTACGCGCAATTTGATGCGCGCGCATGCGGTTGATATTTTGCTCCCCCTAAATATCCGAAATAGACTGCACCATTTTCCATGACTTTGCGCAACTTATTTACTTACTCCGCGAGCCTTTTACCCCCTGCTTCCGTATTTTCAAGGAAATTCATCATATTTCACCACTAAGGAAACACAGGAACTAAATCAAGACCGAGAGTTTCATCCCATCCCATCATAACATTTAAATTTTGCACTGCCTGCCCTGACGATCCTTTGGTCAGGTTGTCGATAACCGAAACTATGACAGCACGGCCTGGTCGGCGGTCTGCAAAAATGCCAATGCGGCATTGGTTTGAGGCGCGTATGTGGCGGGTATGTGGGATTGTGTCTTCTGGCTCGACATGAATAAAAGGTTCATCTTCATAATGTTCTTCATAGGCACCGCGTAAATCCTCAATATCTAATCCTGGATTTAAATTCACATAAATTGTTGCGATCATGCCTCTATTCATCGGAATAAGATGCGGTGTAAAACTTACCTTTATCTCTTGGCCACAAACCTTTGAAAGCATTTGATCTATTTCTGGGCCATGCCGATGATTGCCTACGCCGTAGGCATGGGCACCTTCTGCAGTTTCAGGGTAGATTAGAGCTGTGCTGTCTTTGCGCCCAGCGCCACTCACACCAGATTTTGCATCAATAACGATGTCAAGCGGATCTATTAAGCCTGTGGCTGGCAAGAGCCCCAACAAGCTACAAGTAGGGTAACAGCCTGGGCATGCAACAAGTTTCGCGTTTGTCAAATCATTCCGTGCAAACTCGGTCAGGCCGTAGACAGCCTCATCAAGTAATTTTGGCGCCGTATGTTTACGGCCAT
Organism: Robiginitomaculum sp.; assembly: GCA_965224735.1. Lineage (GTDB taxonomy): Bacteria > Pseudomonadota > Alphaproteobacteria > Caulobacterales > Maricaulaceae > Robiginitomaculum_A. The sequence continues at coordinate 1,781,556 of OZ245059.1, forward strand.
AAGTGCGTTCATAAAGCTCAGCGTCCTTGAGACGAAAATCGGCTGAAAGATCAATAACTTTGTCCACTTGAGGCGCTATAGCGCTAATTGTTTTTTCGCTAGCGCCGTGTGGCAAGCAAGCAAACACAACATCTATATCATCCCACTTCACATCTTGCCAGTTCTGCAAATCTGGAAATGCACCGTGAGATAAATGAGGAAAAACTTTGCCATAGGGTTTTCCTGCATGGCGGTGCGCCGTTAAGACTGCCAGAGAGAGGTTCGGATGCCCAGCAATAAGGCGCACAGCTTCTGCCCCTGTGTAACCAGATGCGCCTAGAACTGCAGTTTTTAGTTCGTTCATTACCACTTACCTCAATAAAAAAGGACACTCCAAGGAGCGTCCTTAACATAATATAAAAATACTTCTTTTTGCTTAACGCTTAGAGAACTGGAAGCTACGACGCGCTTTCTTGCGGCCATATTTCTTACGTTCAACAACACGACTATCGCGCGTTAAGAAACCGCCTGCTTTAAGAGGCGCACGCAATATCGGTTCATAAAGCGTCAAAGCTTTAGAAATACCGTGACGCACCGCACCAGCTTGGCCAGACAAACCGCCGCCTTTCGCTGTCGCAATAACGTCATAACCATCCAAACGCTCAGCCACTTCAAAAGGCTGGCGAATGATAAGACGCAAAACAGGGCGCGCAAAATACGCTTCTTGGTCACGGCCATTAATAGTGATTTTGCCATTACCAGGCTTGATCCAAACGCGGGCAATAGAGTTTTTTCGTTTGCCTGTTGCATAAGAACGGCCAAGCTCGTCTATTTTTGGCTCTGGTAAAGTTGTTGGGGCGACAGCTACAGGTGCTTCGTCTTTACTTGTTGTCGCAGAAGCTACAGAAGTTACAGAAGCATCGCCCATAACTTGTTTCAAATCTTCGAGGGATTTTTTTTCGTCTGACATGCCTATGCCCCCTTGCTTACTTTAGTGTTTTTTGGATTAAGCGCAGCAAAGTCAATAATTTCTGGTTTTTGCGCATCATGTTTATGCTCAGTGCCTGCATAAATGTGTAAATTTGCAAATTGCTTACGAGCAAGCGGACTTTCTTTAGGCAGCATACGCTGAACCGCTTTTTTCAAAACACGTTCTGGGAAACGACCATCAAGCACTTTATCGGCTGTGACTTCTTTAAGACTACCAACATACCCCGTATGCTTGTAATAGACTTTATTTTTGCGTTTTTTGCCAGTCATTGCTATTTTTTCGCAATTGATAACAACAACATGGTCACCACAATCAATATGCGGCGTATAATTTGGACGGTGTTTACCGCGTAGGCGCATAGCAATGAATGAAGCAAGGCGGCCGTTTATAACGTTTTTTGCATCAAGCAATATCCATTTCTTTTCCACCTCTGCGGTTTTAAGGAATTTTGTGGTTTTCATGACTTACCTTACATAATAAAAAACGCAAAACCCGCGCCACTTTGAAGAATTGTGTTCTCTTAGGGGCACAGCATACAAGCGTCAACTATTTTTTGCACTTTCTTTATTTTTGTAGTAAAAACAATAAGATACATAGGCGGTATTATAATACCGTTATTTTCAAATAAAAATCTCTGGTATTTTCAGGCCATAGCCCCTAGGCATAATTCAGAATTAACCAAAGACCGAAAACCATGCGCTCAATTTTACAAATTATTCTTGCCTTAGCACTTAACATATTAATCATTTCATGCTCAAAAACAAAACAAGAGGCTCCCGTCCCAGTTAACAGCGCCATTACCGTAGACATTACGGCAACGCATGCAATCGAGCTAGCCTACCCTATTAAAGCCTTAACATTTCTTTCTAATGACACAGCGCCATGGCTTGGGCAAGTCATCGTCCTCACAGAAAAGGGCAAGCTTTATTCCACAGGGATCGAAGGCAATGTGGTTAAAGCGATTGGCTCTAGAAAATATAAAGATATATTCGGTTTATCGCGCAAAAATTCGGCGGGTGTATTTCTCGCCATCACCGATAACAATACTTTAGAAGCCTTTATAGAATCAGATGACAATGGAAATTTTTCCGCTATGACCATTAGTGGAAATGCCAAAAATTTGACTAGGTTTTGCACAACATCTAAGCCAAAATCCAATAGTATAAAAGCATTAACGAGCAATGGCAGCAGTATTACCGAGCTACATTTTGATATTACTAAATTGGTTATTGAGCAATCCGAGCTACAAGAAATTCTCTTGGAAGCACCAATTCGTGGATGCTCTTATGATGATGATAGCTACACCCCGAACGCCAATGTGTTTTCAATCAACGGTGAACCATTTTCCTTATCCACTGATAAAAAACACATTGTGTTAAACAACGCGGAGGCTCAAGACGGTGAGGTATATAATCTTTCCATTGAAAATGGATTCAGTATCCAGGGACTCAAATCAGCAAGTTTTATTACACTAACCACGGAAAACTTTGGCGGGACAGCTTTTAAAGATGGCCTTGTCGCTATGGTAGATGCAGATAGACCAAAACGAATTGTATTTATCAGCCTTGATTATCTAAATAGAACAATTACTGAATTACATGCCCCTTAGCCTTAAAAAGAAGAAACACGCGCACTGCGCAATGTCCATACCGCCATAAGGAGTACAAGTATACCACCTGCTTGGTGCAAGAGCGCATAGGGCAATTCAACCACTTTTAAAAGTGCGATAATACCTAAGCATATCTGCAATAATATGGCAGCAATAAACCAACCACTCGTTTTAGCAACTACCACCTCGCGTTTAGATTTAGCCGTGCCCCACACCCATATAGAAGCCAAAAAAATAACATATCCAAGCATTCTGTGGTTGAACTGAATTGCCGCGACATTTTCAAAAATGTTAATCCATTTTGGCATCATAGTGAAATACCCGCTTGGCGCTATTCCCCCGTCCATTAAGGGCCATGTATTATAAGTACGCCCAGCATGTGTTCCCGCAACAAATGCGCCTGCTATAAGTTGCAAAAATACAAGCGAGAACAAAACACTTGTATGTTTTTTTAACGGGGCTCCCATTAACCTTGCTGGCCAACCTTGCCTTTGATCAAGCCATGTCCAAAACAAGATTGATAAAATAATGAATGCTAGCCCTAAATGTGTAGCCAATCTGTATTGACTAACATCGATTCTATCTTTTAATCCTGACGAGACCATCCACCACCCTATTGCGCCTTGCATACAGATGAGTAGGAAAACACCAATAAACCGTCCACGTTTCTCACGTGCAATGCGCCCAGTCCCCATGAACAAAAGCATTGGCAGCAAATAAAACAGTCCGATAAACCGCCCAAGCTGACGGTGGCTCCATTCCATGAAATAAATAAATTTAAAGCCCCGTAAATTCATGTCAGGGTTTTCAGCTAAAAACTCGGGAATACGCTTATACTTCTCAAATTCACTCAGCCATGCCGCGCTTGACAAGGGCGGTAAACTCCCCGATACGGGGCGCCATTCAGTAATAGAAAGCCCAGAATTCGTAAGCCTCGTCGCCCCGCCCACCAAAACCATAGCAATAACAAGTAAAACCACGAAGAAAAGCCAAGCGCCTACGAGTTTACTTCTTCTTGCTCTTGAAAATGACGACATTTTACCTTGTTCCTCAAAAGCCTAACGCGACGGGAAAAGCCTAATGCGACAGGAACAACATAGAACATACACCCAATGGTCAGAGCGATAGGATTTGAAACAGTAACTACAGCTTAAGACTCAATGACTTAGATGTAAACTGCCAAATCAGGAAGCACAATAGAAACTATTGTATTGTATAGGTTCATGTGCACGCGCCCAAGCGTACAGTCTATAGATATTCGGGCTATAGATATTCGGGCTATAGATATTCGGGTGTAGATATTCGGGTGTAGATATTTGATCTGCATAGCTGCTTCCTCCAGTTTGGTTCGTAACAAACCCAACATGGCGGAAGCAACTTAAATAAAGCAAACCTAAAAAGTCTCACATCTATATGAACTTATACAGATGGCGGCTCGGAATTCATGGCAGAATTTGAACAGGCCTGTGAAGATGTAAACATTCCACTCATCGTCTTACCGCCCAGCAGGCCAACCTATAACGGCGGTGTCGAGAGAGGAAACCGAACCTTCAAGGAAGAATTCTATTACAAAAGAGACCTCTTGGCAGGCAGTATCGGAGCCATGAGATTTGAACTGAAAAAAGCAGTTGAAAAGTACAATACATATAGACCACATCACGCCCTTGCAGGGCTAACACCAATGGCCTATATCCAAAACACCCAAAAGGCGGATGAGTCTCAAAACACATGAACTTATACATGTTGCAGTGACCCATTGAATCCATCGTGATATCAAATAGGGGTATTACCGGCCCCTCTCACAAACGACCCCAAACAGACAGATGAGTTTCAAAACACATGAACCTATATAGATGTCCAGTATTCCATTCAGGTATCCGTCGAAATATATGACGAGTTGTGACAGCTCAAGGTTTGGAAGAGCGGGGTGTCAGGGTGCGAGTTTAGGTGAGTTTACCCCCGAAACCCCTTCGCCACCAGATACATTTCGGGGCTGCTATCCCTCGACGCTTTGGGTTTGGCGTGGCGAACGAAAACAAATTTTTTTTTGAGGCTGTCAAGCAGGGTTTTCTCAGCGCCGCCTTGGAACACTTTGGTGACAAAATGGCCACCTGGTTTTAAGGTTTGGAAGGCAAATGCTGCTGCCGCTTCCACGAGCGCTATTGTGCGCATATGGTCGGTTTGTCTGTGACCCGTTGTGTTGGCTGCCAAATCAGACATGACCAAATCTACGGGTCCACCGAGCATGTTCTTAAGCACGTCTGGCGCGTCATCAGCCATAAAATCAAATTCTATAAATTCGGCACCAGCCATGCTCTTGACAGGCAATAAATCAATGCCAAGAATGCGGCTCACTTTTTTCTGGCTCGCCACTTGTGACCACCCGCCGGGTGCTGCGCCCAAATCAACCACAAGCGCACTTTTTTCAAGTAATTTAAATTGCTCATCAAGCTCCACGAGTTTAAAGGCTGCGCGGCAACGATAGCCCATAATTTTGGCCTTGCGCACATAGGGATCATTTAATTGGCGTTGTAGCCATCGCGTTGATGAACCTTTACGCCCGCGCGCAGTTTTCACCCTCTCGTGCTTCATGCGCAAATTGGCATCATCGGCGTTTGCTTTTGCGGTTTTCCGGCTCCGCTTGGCTCCGCTTGGTTTTGAACCAGTCATATATTTTTTAACGTTCCCTCTTTTAACGTTCCCTCTGGGGCGATTTCTGCTATCACCGCCGTTCATATCTCCGCCCCATTCCTTCTTGGCGATCTTAACTGGTTTTTGCCCATAAGCCCCATAAGCATGCCTTCGCGCAAGCCTCTATCAGCAACGCGGATACGCTCGGATGGCCAAAGTTCACAAATCACATCCATAATTGCGCAGCCTGCAACAAGTAGGCTCGCACGCCCAATACCAATACAAGGCTCGCTTTGGCGCTCCTGCAAACTCATGACACTAAGCTTGCGCGCTATTTGCACTATGTCTGAAGCATTCATCCATATACCGTCAACTTTATCGCGCTGATAGTAAGGGAGCTTTAAATGTACACTCGCCAAAGACGTAACGGTACCCGATGCGCCGACAATATGCCCGCGCCCAGCCTGAAAGACATTGGTAAAGTTTTTGTCCGCATTTTGCTTTTTAAGTTCGCCCAAAACATGCGATTTCATAGACGCGTACCAGCCTGCCAAATCGTTTGGCTGCTCTGGGAACATTTCACTCAGGCTAACAACGCCCGTTGGCAAGGACACCCACGCGCTAATCGGCGGGCGATGGACTTTCGCACCAGATTTTCCATATCCTTGCAAACGGCGAATATCAACCCATGAAATCTCAGTTGATCCGCCGCCAATATCAATGACAAGAGCTACATCCTTCTTTGTGTCGATAATATTGATAACGCCCATTACCGAGAGGCGCGCTTCTACGCGCGGGGAAATAGTCTCAAAGGCAAGGCCTGTTTCCCTTTTAATCCGCGCTATAAATTCTGCGCCGTTCTCAGCTTGGCGGCAGGCTTGGGTTGCAATGCAACGCCAGCGTTTGACGTTTTTGGCTTTGAGTTTTGCAGCGCATACGGAAATTGCTTCCACGGCTGCGTCCATATTCGTGTCTGCAAGGCGGCCCGTACTGGCAAGCCCAGCGCCGAGGCGCACAACACTGGAATATGAATCAACGACTTTAAACCCTTGCGGCAATGATTGCGCAATCAGCAATCTACAATTATTCGTGCCAAGATCTATGGCGCCAAAATAGTTTGGTTTGTAACGGGAGCGCCCATTATGACTTTTGCTAGCATTTCTATGCCGTCTCTTGGACTGCCCTTGTGTTGAAACAGCGCCAGAGCCAGGCTGTATTTTTTCCAGCATAGTCTCTCTACCTTCTGGCCAGTCGCAATAAATGCACGCATCAAGCCTATTCCCCTATATATCAGGCCTATTCCCATATACAATAGCCAGAAAGAGCCAAAAGAATAAAGGTTTATTTTGTTATTTTGCGAAGTTTTTCAAGACGGGGCGGAACTTAGCAAGGTCATAACCTGCGCCCCTAGCCGTTGTGATCACAGTATCAACGCCAAGCGCTTTCACATTTACAATGCCCCAAAGCAAGGTTGAGCGCATGCCAGAGGCGCAGTGAGCTAAAATTGGCTTTGGCATGGTCTCTAAAGCTTTGGTCATAGCATCCAGTATTTCAGGGGTTAAGCGGCCTGGTTGCAAAGGAATATAAGCATGCTCAATACCATTTTCTGTAGCAAGCTTATCAATATTTGCATGGTGTGGTTGCCCAGGTTTTTCCATATCGGGACGATTACAAATAATAGATTTAAAACCGGATTCTTTAATAAAATCTATTTGCTCAGGAAAGATTTGACCAGTTGCAGATATATCATCACTAAGTTTGTTAAATTGGTTGAGCATAAGAAATCCTTTATCATTTATATTAGCAAACCAAAATATAAATACAATTTTAGAAATGCCAACCTATAATTTTGTACAAATGCCTTACAGACCAACCCCCTATAAACCAGCCCATATTGCAATCCAATAGGTCACGCCCGCAGCCATATAAGCAAGCGCAAACAAATAGGCAAACATAATCAACGGCCATTTCCAGCTATTGGTTTCTTTGCGGGTGATAGCAAGGGTTGAGATACATTGTGGGGCGAAGATAAACCAAGCCAAAAACGCCAGTGCCATTGGCAATGTCCAATCGCCAAGAAGCGCATTTCCTAAAAGATGCGTGTTACCATCCGCTATATTATATGTAATAGCCAGTGAAGACACGGCAATTTCGCGCGCGGCCATAGCGGGAATAAGGGCTATTACCATTTCCAAATTAAAACCAATGGGAGCTAAAATAGGCTCTAAGACGCGCCCAAGCATGCCTGCAAAACTATTGTGGATAACTCCGTCATTATTTGGGTATGTCGATAAGAACCAAATAAGAATAGATGCTGGCAAAATAATGCGCCCTGCCCGCCTGATAAAGATCATCGCCCTTTGCCACAGTCCCAATAGATAGCCTTTCAAGGACGGGATTTTATAACTCGGCATTTCCAAAAGCAAAGTAGATTGCCCGCCGCTTAGCAAGGTTTTTTTGAGCACTAAAGCTGCGAAAAACGCAAAAATAATGCCAATAATAACGAGGCCGAACATGACCAAACCCTGCAGGTTAAAAATTCCAACTTTGCTGTGGGGCATGAAGGCCCCGACAAGGAGAAAATATACGGGCCAGCGCGCCGAACATGTCATAAGCGGAGCGATCATAATTGTAACCAAACGATCGCGCTCATTCTCTATCGTTCTCGCCGCCATTATCCCGGGGATTGCACAGGCAAAGCTGGAGATCAGCGGGATAAAAGAACGGCCATTCAGGCCAACTTTAGCCATGATAGAATCGATTAAAAAGGCAGCGCGCGTCATATAGCCAGACCCTTCAAGCGCCAAAATAAACATAAATAAAATAATGATTTGCGGTAAAAACACAATCACAGCCCCAACGCCTGCAATAATGCCATTGACCAGTAAATCCTTTAATAGACCATCTGGTAAGTGCGAGCCGATAAATGTACCAAAGTGCCCTGTCTGCCCAGTGATAAAATCAATAGCAGGTGTCGACCATGAATAAACGGCTTGAAACATGATAAACAAGATAGCAAAAAATATTATCAAGCCAAGCACTGGCTGTAGAACGATATTGTCAATTTTTGACGTGATTGTGTGTGCGCGTGCCGAGGTCACATTTGCCCGGGTGATGACGCGTGCCCTTTTCTGTAATTCCTTCAAGTCTGTGCTTTCAGGTGCTGGTGTATTTGCTTCGCCCCTGGTTATATTTTTTGCCCATTGGTTTAATTTTTCAACCAAAGCCTGCCGTCCTGCCGTGCGCACGGCAACGCTGGCAATCACGGGAACACCGATTTCGTTCTCGATTTTCTGCAAGTCAATATCAACCCCGTCGCGCGCCGCCATATCCATCATGTTGAGGACAACTATCATTGGAAGGCCATAATTTTTTGCTTGCAAAACATTGTGCAAATGGGTGCGAATATGGGCGGCATCCAAAACAACAATAAGGGCGTCTGGCGTGGTCTCTCCTTCAAGCCGCCCGTGAATGGCATCAAGCGTTACGCGCTCGTCAGCGCTATGACCGCAATCTCCATAGATACCTGGCAAATCCATAAGTGTAATTTTTTGGCCAAGAGCCGTGACCATATCGCCTTTGGAGTACTCAACGGTCACCCCAGGATAATTGGCAATTTTTGCACGCCCTCCCGTGAGCGCGTTAAACAATGAGGATTTTCCGCAGTTTGGCGCGCCCAATAACCCGATTGTTAACGGTTTTAAATCACTCATCGCCACAGGCTCTACAACAAGGCATATCGACGTCATCGACAGCCTGGTTCAAGCCATCCGCCATGGGACGGTGCAAATCTGCGGGTATGACCGTGATCATTTTTGCTTCCATGGGTCGCATAGCAATTGAAGTTCCGTGCAGTTTCACATTAAGAGGCGAACGGCCAAACAGACCCGTGTGCAGTATTTCCACCAAATCCCCTTCCGCAAAACCAATTTCGCGCAAACGGATTTGAACGTGATCTCTTCCCCCGTTAAATCCGCAAATACGGGCTGGGCGATTCGTTTCTAGTGCGAATAGCGTTGTTTCAACTGTCATTGGTTCTCTATATGCGAGTTATTATTAATTGCAACACTTAAACGTTGACAATTTGACGCATACACTAAAAAAATTAGGGGGCTTTACTCAGAATCCTTGATACTCCTGTATAAGTTCATATAGATGTGAGACTTTTTAGGTTTGCTTTATTTAAGTTGCTTCCGCCATGTTGGGTTTGTTACGAACCAAACTGGAGGAAGCAGCTATGCAGATCAAATATCTACACCCGAATATCTATAGATTGTACGCTTGGGCGCGTGCACAAGAATGTCTGGATGTCTACAGGCGCAAGCACGAAGACGCGGTACGGCAGTACTGCTCATGCGGCAAAGCCTAAAATTCGAGGGTGTCAGTGAGCGCAAATGTGCTGAATTTGTCGGTATATCGCGGCCGACATATTATCGTTACAAAAAGGTTTTGGATAGGCTTGCACACGGAATTACACCGCTCTCAAAGCGGCCCCATAGCCTCAACAAACCCAAATGGGGCGAAGCCGAGAAGCAGCTTGTCTTGCGTATACGCAGAGAAAATCAGACATGAGGTAAGGACAAGATTGCCGTTGTCCTGCGCCGTGACCACGGCCAGACTATAAGCGCCAGCACAGTTGCCAGCACAGTTGGACGTATATTAAAAACTTTGTTCACTAAAGGCATCATCACAAAATCACGCTCTGCTCCAAGAGCAAAAAGAAACAGAAACTTCAAAAAATCCCATGCCAAACGCTGGATCTACAAGGCCTACAAGCTCATGAAAATGGGCGAACGGGTGCAGATCGACCACATGAGGGTGAGCAAAAACGGTATCACCGTGAAGCACTTCCAAGCTTGGGAGAGAAGGTCCAAATTCATTCATGCTCAAATGTACTCACACGCCAAAGCGTCTTCTGCAAAACGGTTCTTAAAAGAATTTATCGACAAAACACCGTTCACCATAAAATCCATACAGGTGGATGGCGGCTCGGAATTCATGGCAGAATTTGAGCAGGCCTGTGAAGATGTAAACATTCCACTCATCGTCTTGCCGCCCAGCAGGCCAACATATAACGGCGGTGTCGAGCGCGGAAACCTAACCTTTAAGGAAGAATTCTATTACAAAAGAGACCTCTTGGCTGACAGCATCGGAGCCATGAGATTTGAACTCCGAAAGGCGGTTGAAAAATACAACACATACAGACCACATCACGCCCTTGCAGGGCTAACACCAATGGCCTATATCCAAAATACCCAAAAGGCGGATGAGTCTCAAAACACATGAACCTATACAACATTATTTGTGCACTTGCATTTAAGCACGTATGTTTCTATAATACAGGGACGATTGCTGTGGGTTTTGTGAGAAAGACGTAACCTGGGGACCTTAATCCAACCTTAGGGAACTGCCTCTGTTAGAGCCGTGGCTTTATTATGCGGTGCCCACCTGTACATCAGGTTCACAAGGTTTACTATATAGTCCACGGATTTGTGGTAATCGTCACTTAATTAATTCTCTGGTTCCCGTTTTTCAACAAGATGAGCGACCAAGATGAGCAAAACGGGGGCTAAATTGCCGTTGATAAAAAAACTTAGGGGCTGTCCCAGATAACGCATAATTATGTGTTATAGAGGGCAGTATGAGAAAGAGCAGATTAAGTCAGTAGACTCGATTCACAATAGTGTTTTATTCTTCAGGCGCGTTTGTTTGCGTTCAACATCTGGATCAACACAAACAATTTGAAAATACCTTATCAGGTATTGAACGGTTGTTATGTCATATTGGTAAGTTCGATATTGACCTTATTATTTGTGAACCTTCTGGCGGATATGAAAGATTATTCCTTGTCAGTGCCAGCCTCAAACATTTTCCAGTGGTCATGATTAATGCCCGCCAAATTCTGAATTTTGCCCGCGCCAAAGGCTTGCTCGCCAAGACAGACACCATTGATGCACAGCTCATCGCTGATTACGGAGCGGTGTTCAAACCGAAGCCTCAAACCTATGTATACTCAGAATCCTTGATACTCCGAATTTCACCTTGACATTTCCCTCCTGATAGATTCGATTCTTGTTTATGATTAAGTTTGGTTTTTTATCAAGGAGGGAACGCCGTGAGTTGGAGAGTGTCGTGCGTTGTCCGAGCGAGGATCACGGGATAGCGCGGCGGTGCAATGCTCTGCTTTTGTTGGATGACGGCAAGAGCTGTCAACAAATAGCGCAATATTTGTATCTTGATGATGATACGATCCGTGCTTGGTACAAAAAATACGCCGAGGGTGGTTTTGACCTGATGGCGAGCTTTGATTACAAGGGTGGTTTCTCCAAATTGAGTGTGGACATAGAAGCGGCTCTTGTGTCTTGGTTGGAGGCTCGTGTCTGTCAGAATGTACACGAGGTTCGCGCCTTTATCTGGCACAACTGGCAAGTCGCTTATTCCAAGTCTGGCTGCATCAAATTGCTGCATCGTTTGGGTTTTGAATACAAAAAACCTACGCCTTTACCAGGTCATATTAACGAGCAGGCACAGGCAGAATTTATAGAGAATTATCAGCGGCTCTTGAACGGCTTAACGCTTGATGAGACGGTATATTTCTGTGATGCTGTGCACCCTGAACATCAATCAAGACCAAGCCGTGGCTGGATGCGCAAGGGTGCGAACATGGCCATAAAACGCAGTACGGGGCGCAGGCGGGTCAATATTCACGCAGCGGTTAATCTGGAGAATTTTGACACACCCTTTATGGATGTGGATCGGGTTGATAGTGACAACGCCATTCAGTTATTTGAGAAACTGGAGGCACGCAATCTGGATAAAAAGCGTATTTATTTGATACTTGATAATGCGCCTTATCACCACTCCGCCAAGGTAAGACAGTGGCTAGAGCGCAAAGATTGTAAAATAAAACCAATCTGGCTGCCAACATATTGCCCGCATCTAAATGCTATTGAGCGGCTTTGGGGCGTCATGCATCGATGTGTGACACATAACAGGTTCTACCCGACATTTACGAAATTTGGCCATGCTATACTCAAATTTTTACGAGAAACCATACCCAAACAATGGAGAAATTTCCGAGACACCATAACCGACAACTTCCGAATAATTTCAGATGAAGAATTCCGGGTTATGGAGTAGTGGAAGTATATCAGTATTTTCTATGTTTTTTTAACGATACTTTAACAGTATTTTTGTTCATACTGTACAAACCCTTAGATCTGTCCCTTAGATCTGTATTTTTGGATAGTTACATGAAGTTTTCTCACGCCTTTATCTTATGCCTTGTTCTTATAGCAACCCCTGTTCTCGCGCGCGCCGATAGCGGCGCAAAGCTTGAGGCCGTGTTTACAGATTGGTCAGTATATTCAAAATCAGATGGCACTGACAAAATCTGTTACGTGCTTGCCAAGCCTAAATCCAAAACCCCAAAATCTGTTAAACATGGTGACGTTTATTTTATGATTGCCAATTGGAAATCTGGGGCCGCTAAAGAACAACCAAGCTTGCTTACAGGTTATCAGCTAAAAAACACGATTCCGCCTTCTGCCCGCATTGGTAGCGCAAAAGTGCCGATGTATTCTGCGCAAAATGAAGCTTTTATCGAAAGCGGATCTGAAGAAGCCAAGCTTGTGCGCTCTATGCGCAAGGGCGCACGCATGCGTATTGATGCCGTTTCCCAACGCGGTACACAAACTTCTTACGAGTTTTCTCTTAAGGGTATTACGGCAGCGCTTAAAAAATCAAAAACTGTTTGTCGGTAAACAAACCTGTCTGACGTCAGTGCCTATGGCATAGATTTAAGTCTGTGCTAAGAGAGAGTTTTTGTTCATCATCATTTTAGGAGTAGGCGTCATCGCAAGGTTTGTACGCTGAGATGCGTTAAGGGAGAACGATCAGTGAACGTTATGACTTAGCATTAGTGATTATCGATTTACCTTTGACCAGAACGATGTTTTTCGACCGTGATTGGCTTTTAGCTGTTCTTCAAAGTCCGAATGGCTTTGAAACTGCCCGTAATCGGTAATTACGGAATCAGCACTTTGACATTCAAGGAGATGGCGGGCCGTGTGTCCGTAGCGGCTAGTCTTTTTGTTTTCAAGATTGTATAAAATCATTGCACGCCGCACAAGAGCAGCTGCTAGGGGCGAAGAACCTTGAAGTTGATCCGCAGACGGGCTTAAAACACCGTACCTGTCACCGTTCAAGTCAATGCTGCGCTGCAGTACGAGTTGAGACGCCAATCTCAAATCCGGCCATTCCAAAAAAAAGCCCAGGGCTGTATGTATATTCGGATGTTGCATAGCCACTGCTTTCGCCTGCTCTTCACGTTCAACGTCGTCGAAGTCATCCAATTCATTCAGGTGCTCGCGTAAATACCTCGCACTGAGTGTGCTTTCAAATCGTGCCCATCGAAAGTGTTGTAACGCCTCAACCTTGCCAAGGGCTTTTAAGGCCGCACCATAGGCTTCATCCCATTGAGGGGGGACACATAACCCAATTCTTGAACGGCTTGCGCTGACCAACATATCTAGCGCTTCCTGATTACGATCAACTGACAGGAGCCTGTTTGCGGCTTCTGCTACAAAATTTGGATTTAGCAACTCCTCTTGATTGAATTGTGCTAGATATCCGTCAATGTCCCCTTGTTGATCCGCAATATCTTTCAGACAACGGCTGATAAGACTGGATTTACGAAAGGCAAGATCGGAGGGGTTTGGAGTATGGCCAAGATGGTTTGCGACAACAGGCGCATCTGGAGTTAACGTTTTCTGATATTCCAGAACAATTTCTTTTAAAGCCTGTAGGCCTATTTTGCCAAGAGCTGGGCTTATATGAATGATTAGATCATCAAACTCACCGTAGTCATTTTTCTCCAAGGCTTTGAATACTCTGAGCGCTAGTGATTGCGGATCAGCAATTGTGTCGCTCTGAAAGTCTTCAAATCTGGTAATTGCGTACCTGAAAATATCGCCGTAATATCCGTAACTATCATCAACGCGCTCATACACAGATCCAGCAAGTTCCATAAATTGCCAGAGAAGATCAAAAGCTTCTCTTGGTTCATCTTTGGTTATTCTGTCTGTGATCATATCCAGTTGGATTTCGAGATCACTTATAAACGCTTTGCGTTTTGCCCAATCAATAAAGCCTTTGGCCTTAGCAATCGTTTTTAGGCGTTTGCGGACTTCTCGGATCAAGTGTTGCGGCCCTGCGGCATGGGCCAATTCCAGCTTTAATCGTCGTTTCGTATCCGCATGACTCTCACATATTTCCATGAGCAGGCCCGCAAGGCGTTCCGCTCCCAGATTTGCCAGGTTTTCAGCATTGAGGGTTTTCTTTGACATAGCCGCTTATCCTTGTGCAATTCTATAGGCAGTTGAACGGCCAATGCCCAACTGTTTTGCGGCCTGCCTAGGGTTTAATCCGCTGGCAACGAGTTTTTGAACGGCAGAGACTGTATCGGCATCAAGTCGGGGGCGTCCCGGATATTTACCCCGTTTTCTCGCGGCAGCAATACCGTCGCGGGTGCGTTCAGATATCAAACGACGTTCAAAGTGTGCAATAGCTCCAAAGACATGAAACACCAACTCACCCGCTGCCGAGGACGTATCGAGCTTTTCTTCCAGGCTTACAAGATTGATCCCGCGTGCTTTTAAATCATCAACTGTTTCTAGTAATTCCTTAAGTGAGAGCCCAAGGCGATCGAGGCGGATTACACAAAGACTGTCTCCCGACCGTGCCTGTTTGATGAGCTCATTAAGCCCAGGACGATCAAATTTTCTACCCGAGATCACATCTTCAAATATGCGAATTGCACCCGCAGCCTTAAGGTGTGTCTTTTGCTCATCAGTGTTTTGCTCGGCTGTCGAAACACGAGCATAACCAAGCATATGGCCAATTTTTGTCATTTGCGTGCTGCCTTTCGCTTTACGAGCCAATATTGGACTTGTCACGGTTTAGTTCCGGGTTGTTATGAGTATAACAGCCATCAAGGAGAACTATTATGGCCAAGCAACATACCAAAGAATTTCAACAAGAAGCGGTACGTATCGCGTTGTCTAGTGATTTGTCACGCAAACAAACTGCCGCAGATTTAGGGATTGGGTTTTCTACACTCAGCCGCTGGATCCAAATACACCGACATACGGATGATGTATCGGCACCCACAGATATAAATTTGGAGCAGGAAGTGATACGGCTCCGTAAAGAGAACAGGCTCCTCAAGGAGGAGAGGGATGTGCTACGAAGTGCCCTTTAGGGTGAAAAAAGCCACCCAATTCTTCGCGAGGCAAAAATGAAACGGTTTGCATTTATTGAGCAGTACGGTGTGGATGTTCCGACTAAACGATTGTGCCAGATGCTTGGCGTGACATCACGTGGGTTTAGGGCTTGGCGTAATCGTCCGATGAGCAGGCGGCAACGTGATGATATGGTGCTTTTGGCGCACATCAGGGAAGAACACAGGTTGAGCCTTGGCTCATATGGCCGTCCGCGCATGACGGAGGAGCTGAAGGAACTGGGCTTTGCGGTTGGACATCGCCGTGTTGGGCGCTTGATGAGAGACAATGCTATAAAGGTCACAGAACCCGTAAATATAAGGCAACAACCAACAGCAAGCACGGCTACGCTATAGCCTCTAACCTGCTGGGCAGGGACTTTACTGCCAAGCAAGCTAACCAGAAGTGGGCCGTTGATATATCCTATATCTGGACACGGGAGGGTTGGCTGTATTTGGCTGTCGTCATGGATTTATATTCCAGGCGGATTGTTGGCTGGGCTGTCAGCAACCGCATGAAGAAAGATTTAGCCATTCGAGCTTTGGACATGGCGGTTGCTCTGCGACGCCCACCAAAGGGCTGCATTCATCACAGCGATCGCGGCTCCCAATATTGTTCACACGATTACCAGAAATTGCTCAAAAAACATGGGTTCAAAGTCTCGATGAGCGGCAAGGGTAATTGCTACGACAATGCTGTTGTCAAAACATTCTTTAAGACCATTAAGGCCGAGATGATTTGGAGAAACATCTGGCACACCAGAAAACAGGCACATATAGCACTGTTCAAATACATCAACGGGTTCTAGGGGCTACCCTTGGGGTATAATCCGAAACGACGGCATTCCACCTTGGGCGGAATGTCACCCATTGCCTTCGAAAGCAAGGCAGCCTAAATGAGTAGTCAACTCGGAACTAAACCGCGACAAGTCCACCCTTTAACACATTATGTTGATACAGGTGGTGTATCAGATCATGTCTTTGCCTTGTTTTATTTATTATCTCTTAAGCTTGCTCCACGCTTAAGAAATTTTCCAGATCGACGGTTGGCGTGTTTTGGGAGGCCCAGGCAATGGAAAGGGTTATCTCCTCTCATAGGAAAGCCAATCAATGAGGAGGCGATTTTAAGTCATTGGGATGACATTCTTCGACTGGCTGCAAGCGCACAAATTGGTGTGATCAAACCATCAGCGATGTTGCGTAAACTGGGGGCTTATCGTCAACAAAACAGGTTGTATCTGGCCCTTGATGAGGTGGGCCGTATCGAACGGACTTTATTTATGCTGGACTGGATGGAAAGCCCCAAGCTGCGTCACGAATGTCAGGCAGGTCTGAATAAAGGCGAAGCACGGCACACCCTGGCAAAAGCTGTTTTTGCTCATTCACAAGGGCGTATATATGATCGCTCTCCTGGGGCACAACAAAAACGTGCCATGGCTCTTAATTTGGTTATTGCATCCATTGTATATTGGAACACCCTATATATGGATAAAGCGGCAAATCATCTAAACAAGTCTGGTAAGTTACCCAACCCAGCTTTATTAAAGCATGTTTCTCCTCTGGGGTGGGTACATATAAATCTAACAGGCGATTATGTTTGGGATTCTGGAGCCGCAGAACGCTCAAATGAGCAGCCTTTACACACAAAATACATGAGAAAGCCTGCTTAACAACAAATCTACGCGACCGTTCGCTAAATGTTCTGACTTAACGCATCTCAGCGAACAAACCTTGCGATGACGCCTAATACAGGGACTGTGCATTTAGAGTATCATCATTTCCATCATTTGGGTTGGATTTCGTTGGTTTCGGAAATAACGATTTGATGTTGCGGCCCCATACAGTTGGCCCAGTGAGCATTGCGGGCGTGAGTATTAAGGTCAATATGGTGGAGAAGCCAAGCCCGCAAACAATCACATAGGAAATTGGTGCCCATATAGCGGATGTTGATGTGCCTTTGGTAGAAAATACACCCGAGAACAAATCAGCTTGCACAGCAAGCGCCATGGGCATTAGCCCTACAATTGTCGTAAGCGTCGTGAGCAAAACTGGACGCAAACGCTGCGCCGCTGTACGGATCACGGCTTCATGGTTATCATATCCTTCGCGCCGCAAATGTTGGTAGGTATCGATCAAGACAATGTTATTATTGACCACAATACCAGCAAGCGCCAAAACCCCGGTGCCGCATAGTAAGATGCTTACATAAGGATAGAATATCAAGCCAAGCAAAACACCCGCTACAGAAAAGATAACAGCGGATAACGTTAATACCACATGCCAAAAACTGTTAAATTGCCAAAGCAAAATTATGCCCATCATAAACAAAGTGGCAATGCCCGCGCCCATAAAAAAATGCCCCGCTGCCTTATTTTCTTCGTCTTGACCAAGGAATTTAAAATGCACATCAGCATCAAACTTAGCATCATTTTCCAACCAAATTCGCACATAGTTAACGACTTGGTTTGTTGAATACTTTTTGCCCGTATCAGGGTTTATAACCTCGCTTGTATTGGCTTTCACCTCATATACACGCATCATATTGCGGCGGGCAATGCTGTCTTGACGGGGTTTTGCTGTGCGTTTTACGACGCTTGATAGTGGCAAGGCGCCTTTGCGCGTAAGAATTCTTAAATTATCAAGTTCAGATAAATCACGAGACGTTTTGGGAAAACGAATGCGAATATCCATCTCGTCATCACTATCAATTGGCCGGAAAAACCCTACAAGTGACCCTTCCGTGATAAATTGTACAGCCGCTCCAATTGTACCAATATCTAGGCCAAGACGTCCCGCTTCGGCGCGGTCAATTTCTAACTGCCATTCAATGCCAGGTAGGGGCATCGAGTTTTCAACTTCAAACAACCCTTCATAGGAGTGAAAATATGTCGTGAGTTTTTTTGCCGCCACATTTAAGTGATCAAGATTATTTGAGGTAAGTTCGATAGTCACATCTTTGCCTACGGGTGGCCCATCGGCAAGGACTTCAACCTCCATAATAAGCCCAGGCATATTGGTAATAGCCGCGCGGACATCTTTTTCGATTTCCATTGTCGAGCGGCGATCACTAAAAGGAAGCAATTCAAGGAACGTTTTTGAGACTGTATCATTGGGTACGCTTTTGGGGCCGCGAAATCCATTTCTTCCAGATGCTGCACTTCCTGCGACAGTAAAGATGGATTTTATACCCTTAATATTATTAAGGCGGGCTTCGACTTGTTTGGCTATTTCGAGCTCATTTATCGCCGATGTATTGCCGCGTGAGCGCGCATATACATATATTTCATCGCCGCCATCAGCTGTGAAAAATTCTACCTGCCGGCTACCTGCCGTCGCGCCAAACCACATGAATATACCCGCAACAAGGGCGAATATTAAGATCAGAACCATGAGTGGCCTGCGTATGATAACATTGATAAATCTTGCATATCCGCCTGTAAATCCGCGTAACGACAAAGGATGACCATCTGCCCCAGATAATGCTTTTAGGTTTTTGCGTGGTTTGATGTTTTTTGGCCCAAACAGGGCACCAAGTGTTGGCAAAAATATCAATGCCATGAGTAAGGATGCAGAAAGAATATAGATTAAAGTCTTGGGGAAATACGACATGAATTGCCCAGGTAGAGTGTTCCAGAATAAAAGCGGTAAAAAGGCGGCGAGCGTTGTTGCGGTTGATGAAATAATGGGCCAAAACATGCGCCGTCCAGCCATTACATACGCGTCTCGTCTGTCCAACCCTTCAGAGAGCTTTCTGTCAGCATATTCGATAATAACAATGGCGCTATCAACCAATATCCCAACCGACAAAACCATGCCAAACATGACCATCATATTAATGCTAGCGCCTTGAATTTTGAACATGAAAACAGTCATTAAAAAACTGGCAGGGATAGCAAAACCAACCATCAAGGCAGAACGTAGTCCAAGCGCTGCAATACAAACAATGACGACAAGCACGACGGCATTTATAATGCTAGACATAAGTGATTTAATCATTTCCAGTATTTGTACCGACTGGTCTTGTGAAAGCTCTACATTGACGGTGCCAGGCCAATCCTTCGTTGTTCTATTTGTGATTTTGCGCACGGTTTCAATCACATCAATAATGTTTTCGCCATTGCGTTTTGATACCTCCAGGGACACGGAAGGACGGCCTTGAAAGCGGGCATATGAAGAACGGTTCTTATAAGTGCGCCGCACATCTGCAAGGTCGCGAATACGTACGATAGAACCGTCAGGGTTTGTTCGCACAACAATATCGGCAAGGTCTGAGGCTTTCTCTATTTGCCCTGGGAGTTTAATGGCAAATTTTCCACTATCTGTTTCGAGTGTTCCTGCCGTGACCAATTGATTGTTGTTCGAGATAGCACCAGCAAGTTCGTTAAAGGTAATGCTATAGCTTTCTATAAGGCTTGGGTCTACGACCACCTCAAGTAGTTCTTCTTGTTCGCCCTGTATGACCGCTTCTAATACTTTTGGACTAGATTCAAGGGCTGTTTGTAATTGTTTCGCCAAGGTTTGGAGCTTGCGCTCGGGCGCATCGCCATAAAGATTGACGACAATAACTGGCAATGTTTGCGTGGAAATCTCTTCCACTGTTGGCTCTTTCGCGTTTTGTGGGAGTTCCCCGCGCGCTTTGTTGACAGCTTCCAATACTTTAGTGACAGCTTTGTCTTGATCAAAATCAGCAGAAAACTCTAGTAGAATATAGCCGAGAGATGTAACGCCAACCCCATCCATTTGTTTGATATTATCAAGAGATTTCAACTCTGTTTCCAGTGGTTTCACTAAAGTTCTCTCTGCATCTTCAGGCGATACACCTGGCAAGATGACCTGCACGGTTACCCAAGGTACGGCTACATCTGGCTCCGCGTCTAAAGGAATGTTGAACATTGCTAAGAAACCGCCAACGACGGAGAAAAACAATAGAGCCAATGTCATACGCCATTGCCGAACTGCAAAGTCGACTATACCTGTCATTATTGAGTGCCATCCTTGGCATTCGTATCTATATCATACTGCGTTTGAACTTTTGTGCCTTCTGATACGAAATCTTGCCCGCGAATGATGAGATCAACATTGTCTGGCAGGCCAGTCACCCAAAACCCGTCTTGAGTTTCGTCAATGGTTTGGACAACGACAAAGCTGACAATGCGTTCACTATCCAGATATCGTACACCAATTTGGCCAGTATCATTTAGGGTTAAAACATTGGCAGGGATAAGCTGCGCGTTTGTTTTTTGGGAAGCGATTTTTATGTCAGCAGTTACACCTATTTTTAATTTTCCAGCATGGTTTGGTACGGAAATTTCTATGCGAAATGTCCGTGTTTCTGGATTGGCTTTGGTTTCAATCAGGTGGATCTTTCCGTCTATATTTTGTCCTGTTGCGAGTTTTATTAGTGCTTTTTGATTGGTTTTTAAAAAGCCAACTTGCCGCTCTGTAACTTCGCCAGTAATGATAAGTGGATCAAGGTCAATCAAGAGACCGCAAGGGTGACCTGGCGATAAATAATCGCCAATTTCAGCAATCTGCCGCTCGAACACACCGCTAAAGGGGGCGCGAATATTGATGTTATCAAGTTCAATTTCTGCCTGTTTCACCTGTGCACGTGCTCCATCCAGAGCCGCGCGCGCGCCTGCTGCTTGAGTGGGGGAGCGAAAGCCTTTTTTGACCAAAGTTTCTGCTGCTTTGTATTTCAACTCGTGAGACCGTAATTGCGCTTTAGCCTGATCCAGTGTCGCTTGCCGCGCATCAACGTCTTGCTTGCACAATAATGTGTTTTTACTCACGCGTGTGCCTTCGCGTACGGGGGTGCTAATGACGATACCTGCGGTTTCGGCTTTCACAGAGACTTCACGAACGGCTTCACTGTGGCCATGAAGGAGTATATAATTTTGATGTTTTTCCGCTGTAAGGTTTTTTATCTCTACCAAAGGCAGGACTTTTTCGACTTTTGTGGGCGCAGGTTTAGGTGGCACAGGCTTGTTTTTTTTAATGATACTGCCAAAAATAAACCAAAACACAACGGCAATCGCGATTAAAAACGCTAAAATATAGGATTTGTTCAATTTCATAAGATACAATTTATGCAAGTTGCGTCAAATCGCAAGTATTTATATCTGAAAAATAGGATCTAAAGGTGGTTAGTTGTCATTCAGTTATGATGTGAATAGGTTGACTTTGGTTAAAAAACACTAGTGTTTATGACGGGGTTCGCTAATATCCATGCAAACTCAGTATTTTGGGGAATGATTTGAAAAATGTTGTTGAAGAACTGGAAAAGCGGCGCGCCAAAGCACGTCTTGGCGGCGGGCAGGCACGTATCGACGTACAGCACAC
The DNA here is from genome assembly GCA_965224735.1 of Robiginitomaculum sp. Lineage (GTDB taxonomy): Bacteria > Pseudomonadota > Alphaproteobacteria > Caulobacterales > Maricaulaceae > Robiginitomaculum_A. The sequence goes on from OZ245059.1 coordinate 1,803,387, forward strand.
TAAAGGCAAATTAACGGCACGTGAGCGCATTGTTCTCTTGCTGGACGAAGACAGCTTTGAAGAGTTTGATATGTTTGTCGCGCACCGATGCACGGATTTTGGCATGGAAGATAAAGGCTTTCCAGGTGACGGGGTTGTCACAGGCTGGGGCACGATTAATGGGCGCAAAACATTTGTATTTGCTCAAGATTTTACAGTATTTGGCGGCTCTCTATCCGAAACCAATGCCAAGAAGATTTGCAAAATTCAAGAAATGGCTATCAAACATGGCGCGCCTGTAATCGGCCTCAATGATAGCGGAGGCGCGCGTATCCAAGAAGGCGTTGTATCGCTAGGTGGCTATGCAGACGTATTTCAAAACAATGTGCTGGCCAGCGGCGTTATCCCGCAAATCAGCGTGATTATGGGGCCGTGCGCAGGCGGGGCAGTGTACTCGCCCGCCCTCACGGATTTTATCTTTATGGTGCGCGACACCAGCTATATGTTTGTCACGGGTCCAGATGTGGTCAAAACCGTAACCAATGAAATTGTCACTGCGGAGGAACTTGGCGGAGCGAAAACTCACACAACAAAATCTTCTGTCGCGGACGGAGCTTTTGATAATGATATGGAAGCTCTCGCGGAAATTCGCCGCTTGTTTGATTTCCTCCCGCTCTCCAATCGCGAGAAACCACCCGTGCGCAAAGTGTTTGATAAACCCGATAGGATTGAAGACAGCCTTGATACTCTCGTGCCAGAGAACTCCAACCTGCCTTATGATATGCACGAACTCGTCACCAAAATTGCGGATGAAGGCGATTTTTACGAACTTCAGAAGGGCTTTGCTAAAAATATTCTAACGGGCTTTATTCGCATGGATGGGGGCACGATCGGCGTCGTTGCCAATCAACCCATGGTACTTGCAGGGTGTCTGGATAGTGACAGCTCGCGCAAAGCAGCGCGGTTTGTGCGCTTTTGCGATGCATTCTCCATTCCGATTTTGACTCTCGTTGACGTGCCAGGGTTCTTGCCAGGCACAGCTCAAGAATATGGCGGCATTATCAAACACGGTGCAAAATTGCTTTACGCTTACGGCGAGGCCACAGTGCCCAAAGTCACCATCATCACAAGAAAAGCTTATGGCGGTGCTTATGACGTCATGGCCCCCAAACACCTACGGGGCGATCTTAACTACGCATGGCCAAGCGCGCAAATCGCCGTCATGGGCGCAAAAGGCGCCGTGGAAATTCTCTACCGTAAAGACTTAGGTAATGAGAAGAAAATTGCCGCCCACACAGCAGAATACGAAAAAAACTTCGCCAACCCGTTCAAGGCGGCCGAGAAGGGCTATATTGATGAGGTAATTATGCCGCATAGCACAAGGAAACGGGTGTGTAGGGCGTTTGTATTGTTAAAGGACAAAGATCTAAAAAACCCTTGGAAAAAACACGGAAATTTACCGCTGTGAGTAAAAAGCAAAAAATGCAAAAAGTGTTTCTTGGGAATGCCGCGAGGGAAAATTAGAAAATATTGCCCTAAAAGGGAATCAGGAATCCAATATTATCAGTAAAACTATGTTTATTGGTTAGCGTAGAATTCTTATTGAGGGTTATACGATTGGTTTAATATAAGTATTGCTTTTTTGTGTTTCCGAAAGGCGGTTGGAAAAATAAATTTTATCGCTATAATTTGCATTTCTATTGGTTACTTAATTATTGTTGCGTTAATGGTAAGGGTTCTATTTTTATGATAAAAAAAATACTGATAGCGAATAGAGGCGAAATTGCTTGCCGTATTATAAAGACTGCTAAATTGATGGGCATAAAAACTGTAGCAGTTTATTCGGATGTTGACAAAAATGCGCTGCATGTCTCGCAAGCGGATGAGGCTGTCTATATTGGGGCTAGTGCTGCTACTGAGAGTTATCTTGTTATAGATAAGATAACGGGAGCTATCAAAGAGACGGGCGCGGATGCTGTGCACCCTGGGTATGGTTTTCTTAGTGAAAACAAAGAGTTTGCTAATAAACTTAAGAAATTGAAAGTTACTTTCATTGGGCCGAATGTCCGCGCCATAGAAGTTATGGGCGATAAAATAGCATCGAAAGAACTGGCGCTTAAGGCGGGTGTGACTACCGTGCCAGGGCATATGGGCCTGATTGAAGACGCAGACGAAGCGGTAAAAATTGCTAAAAAAGTTGGCTATCCTGTTATGATAAAAGCATCGGCGGGCGGCGGCGGTAAAGGCATGCGCGTTGCCTATAATGACGAGGAAGCGCGTGAGGGTTTTCAAAGTTCCAAGAACGAAGCCAAGTCTGCGTTCGGGGATGACCGTATCTTTATCGAGAAATTTATCGAAAGCCCGCGCCATATTGAAATCCAGGTTTTGGGTGACAAACACGGCAATATTATTCACCTTGGCGAGCGTGAATGTTCCATTCAGCGCCGCAACCAAAAAGTCATTGAAGAAGCGCCGTCGCCATTTCTCAACGAAGAGACAAGGGCAAAAATGGGCGCAGAAGCTATCGCGCTTGCTGCCATTGTTGGTTATGACAGCGCGGGCACGGTGGAGTTCATTGTTGATAAGGACATGAATTTTTACTTCCTTGAAATGAACACGCGCCTGCAAGTAGAGCATCCTGTCACCGAACTTATCGTGGGCGTAGATTTGGTCGAGCAAATGATTCGTATTGCAGATGGGGAGAAACTCAGCCTCACTCAAAAGGATGTCAAATTGAACGGCTGGGCGATCGAAGCGCGTATCTATGCCGAAGATCCATACCGTAATTTCTTGCCCTCCATTGGCCGCCTAAAAACATATCGTCCGCCTGCAGAAGGGAAAGCAGAGAGCGGCGCTATTATCCGCAATGATACGGGTGTATACGAAGGTGGCGAAATATCCATGTATTACGACCCTATGATCGCCAAGTTGTGCACATGGGGGGAGGACAGATTTGTAGCCCTAAAGGCTATGCGTAGCGCGCTGGATATTTTTTCTATTGAAGGCGTAGGTCATAATATTCCGTTCCTCTGTGCTGTGATGGAAGACGACCGTTTTATGCGTGGTGATTTATCGACGAATTATATTGCTGAAGAATATCCAAACGGGTTTGAAGGTGCGCATCTAAACCCCGCCCACGCGCGCACCATTGCCAGTGTTTGTACTTTGATGGCGCAAAAGCAAGCGCGGCGAAACGCGTCTGGCCCTGGTATTCTCAACCATCATAAGCGGGCAATAACACAGGAGGTTATTGTAGAAATTGGTGATATTATTTATGATATCACCACTGAGAAAACCAATGGCAGCACATTGGTCACCAGTTTGGACGGTAGTGATAAAGCCGCCATGGAGCTAGAGATATCAACCGCATGGGCGCCTGGGATAAGCCTCGTTCTCGCATTGATTGACAATGAACCATTTGCATTTCATGCGCGGCCAATAAGCGAAGGGTTTGCAGTAGAGTACCGAGGCGCGCGGCGCGATGTTAAAGTGCGCACTTGGCAACAGGCGGAGTTCGCCAAATTTATGCCCGAGAAGACCGTGCCCGACACGTCTAACCTTTTGCTCTGCCCTATGCCAGGTGTTATTGTTTCTATTATGGCCAAAGAAGGCGATGAAGTGCAAGATGGGCAAGCCCTCGTCGTGGTCGAGGCTATGAAAATGGAAAACACTTTGCGGGCCGAGAAGAAAGGCGTTATAAAAAAAGTGCTGGTAAACGCAGGCGACAACCTAGCCGTTGACGCTGTTATAATGGAGTTTGAATAGCTCATGGGTAGTAGAAAAAATACAACAGTGTGCCCGTGCGCGGCAATATGATGGGCACAAAATCCCTTACTGATGGCATGGAAACTGCTTGAAGTTATTATACCCAAGTAAGTGCAGAGATATCGCAACGCGGCGGTATAAGAACCATCATATTAGCCGAGCGAGTTTCATTCGGCTAAGCTTACATCTTCGCGCATGTCCTTATCAAGGAGTTGCCCTTGTTTTTTATTCGCGATCAATTCGCGTGCTTTGGCATAGGCTGGGTCGTTCCAAAACATGAGGCAGCCATTGCAACCACGCCCACAACAACCATCAAGGCCAAGCTTGGGATTGACTTTGGGCTTGCGTTCTTTGTTGGCTTTCTCTTTCGTAAATTTTAACGCCTTGCGTCTGCGAACATAAAGAGGATGCTCAGGGTCATCGGTTTTTCCATTCACTTCAAGGCGCTGGGCAATCTTGTCGAGTTTAACGCGGTTCCATTGCGTGTCAGTCAAAAGTGTTTCCTTACGTACAACTGTGCCAACAGGGATGCGGGCTTTGAGCATGTCCAAATTTTCTTTATCAAACAGTGAAAACGGGATGCGGATAATCGGTTTAATACCAGCATGCACAATCTCGGTGATATTGCCTGGATAGTTTTTTTCAATGCTGCCATCTTTGGCGGCGACATTTTCAAACTCATACAGGCGCAATAAAACTGTCTCCCCGCCATCAGGGGTTAGAAACTCCATCACATCGCCCGCTTGCAGTTTGTTCTTCACGCCAAGGTAAAAAGCATCCCCATCAACTTCTATAATAGAGCCAGCAAACTCCCACGCACCCAAGGTTTGCGTCTGTTCGTAATTATGGGCGTAATTGGTCAAACGACCATCATGAAAGGCGAGGGTGAAACCGCGATTGCTCACATTCATCAACTCATTCATATAGGGCTTTGGATTGAAATTCTTTGGGTCTTTGGCCCAATCATCCATAGCGGCGCGGTAGGCGCGCGCGACAACGGCGACATAATAAACAGACTTGCCACGGCCTTCAACCTTTAGGCTATCCACGCCAAGTTTTAAATACTCATCTAGTTTAGGCATTAGGCATAAGTCTTTGGAATTTAATATATAAGCTGCGTCATTGCTCTCTTCAATTGGCATGAAATCACCAGGGCGGTGGCCTTCTTCAAGTAAGAATTCAAACATGTCTTTGTTGTCTTCATTAATCTCAAGTTCTTGCACAGTGCCGTCGCGCATCCGCAAATGCACCTTATAACCCCACCGGCAGGAGTTTGCACAATTTCCTTGATTTGCGCCGCGCTCTGACATGAAGTTAGAGAGAAGACAACGGCCTGAATAAGTCATGCACATGGCTCCGTGTACAAAGGCTTCGAGTTTAATGCCTGGGCATTTTTTGCGAATTTCGGTAAGCTCTTCAAAGCTAACCTCGCGGGCAAGTACACACAAATCTGCGCCCATGTCCTCCCAAAATTTAACCGACAACCAAGAGCATACATTGCTTTGGGTTGAAATGTGCAGTGGAATATCAGGAGCATGAGTGCGCACATATTGAAACACGCCAGGGTCTGCGATAATCACGCCATCGGGTTTCAGATCTTTTATGGTCGCCGCATATTCTTCGAGTTTTGGCACGTCTTTGTTATGGGAGAATAAATTTAGCGTTAGGTAAATTCGTTTACCGTGTGCATGGGCGTATTCAATGCCATCTTTAATTTGTTTTAATGAAAACTCGGACTTGGTGCGCAATGACATGTCGGGTGTACCCAGATAAACAGCGTCTGCCCCATAGAGAACCGCCGTCTTGAGTTTATCAAGATTGCCCGCAGGCATAAGAAGCTCTGAGTTCAATGTAACCATGATTTACCTTTTTGGAGCTTGTTTCATATTTTATAAATGCTCACAAGATTTTTATACAACTGATCGCAACAAAGCGTTAACTGAAATTAACTATGTTAGGCAAAAAAAAACCTATAAAGACAGCTATGACACGATATATACTATATTTACTTATTCTTTCCTTTTTTACAGCTGGCAGTGCGTGCGCTTCCGAAGAACAGAAAACGCTACACAAAGCACGTCCAAAAATTGGGCTTGTTTTAGGCGGAGGTGGGGCGCGGGGCCTAGCTCATGTTGGGGTGATTAAGGCACTTGAAGATAATCATATTCCTATTGCAGTCATAACAGGAACCAGTATGGGCGCAATCGTTGGGTCGCTTTATGCGTCAGGCTACACATCAAATGAGATCGTTAAAGTGGTTAATAAGCTTGATTGGAATGATATTTTTAACGATAAGACGTCCCGCTCACGTGCGACTTTTCGGAATAAGTCTGATGAGTTTGGGTTTTTAACTGATTATAAAATTACATTTAGGGATGGAAAAATAGTTTTGCCGCAAGGGATTATTCAAGGGCAAAATTTGTTCTTGGAACTCTCGCGTTTGCTCTCTGATACACGCGGCATTGGCAAGTTTGAAGAATTACCTATTCCATTTCGCTTGGTCGCAACAGATTTAAGCACAGGGAAAGCTGTGATTATGACGGATGGTGATCTCGCATCAGCAGTTTTTGCCTCAATGGCAATACCAGGTTTTCTCCCGCCTGTGCATAGGGAGGGAAAGTTATTAATTGATGGCGGTATTGCTAATAACGTCCCCATTAATCTTGCGCGCCAACTTGGTGCAGATATTGTCATTGTTGTTAATGTTGGCACCTTACCGAAAAAATCAGAAGATATTGGTAATTTTATTGACGTGTTGCGGCAAACCCAACTTATTCTCACTCAATCGACAACAAATTATCAACTTTCTACCATGACAGGCAAGGATGTACTGATTGCGCCCGATTTAGGTGGGCTTGGCGCTACCAGTTTTGATCAATCAAAGACGCTCATAAAAATGGGGGAAAAGGCTGGTTTGTCAGTTCTCTCAAAACTAAATGAGTATAAACTTGATGATCAGGAATGGGCTCGGTATTTGCAATCCCGGCAGCGGGGCTTTACGAGAACACCGGTTATTGATGCTATTGAGGTCTCGCAAAATTCAAAACTATCGGATCAAATTATCCGTACGGCAGTACGTCTTAAGCCAGGAGACACTCTGAATTTTGACAAACTTAATAAGGATATCGATACGCTTTATGGCATGGGACTATTTGATAAAATTACTTATGAGATCGATGAGAAAGATGATAAGAATATTTTACAAATTACCGCCAATGCTAAAGAAACATCGGATGGGTATTATAAGTTCGGAGTATCTCTAGATTCTAATTTAGAAAATGTATCTACCTTTAAGTTAGGTATTTCTTATACAAAACCACAAATCAATAGATGGGGCGGGGAATGGCGCACGGAGCTTCATATTGGCGATACGCTTGAAGGGAAGAGTGAGGTTTACCAGCCACTGGGTGCCAAACAGAGGTTTTTTGTTGAACCATCTCTTCTTTTTACAAGAAACAAAAATCAATTTTTCGATGACGGTTATGTCTTGCGTGGCGAAGTAAAGTTCTTGACTTACGGCGCGTCATTGCAAGGCGGTATGCTATTTGGGCGCTGGGGTGAGCTACGCGCAGGGCTTACGAAAGAGCGTGTGAAGATTAGTTTTACTGACAATAATTTATCTGCCAATTCCATTGTGTACGATGATACGAGTGGTTCTGTTCGTTTTATTGTTGATACACTTGATAGTCTTTATTTTCCAACAGAGGGAAGCATTATTATTGCAACATATAAGATTCATGATACATTTTTGGGTGGAGAGCTACAGTATAATCAATTGGACCTCAATGCTTATAGCCCCATGACATTTGGCAAGCACACATTCGGACTGGGAACACGCATGTCTGGTTCATTTGGCCAAAAGTCTACGTTCATAGGTAAGTCCAAGCTTGGTGGTTTTTTGTCGCTTGCAGGCTTTAGCCAAGACGAGCTTAACGGGAATGTTGCCGTTATGGCAATGGGTACATATTATTATCGCCTCAATAAAGAAGCTCCAATTTTTGATACACCGCTCTTTTTGGGTGGTTCATTAGAGGTTGGGAACGTTTATAATTCATTTGATAAAATTAGTCTGGGTAAAGCAATTTTTGCTGGTTCAATTTTTGCGGGTACGAAAACGCCTATAGGCCCAATTTTTGTCGGTATTGGTGCCAATGATAAAGGCAATACAGCACTTTATTTTTCTATCGGCAGTTTTTTCTAGCATAATTTTATTTTTTTTGTTTATATCCACTTGAAAAGGAAAATTATGAAAATTGCTATTTATATAATCGGCGGACTTATTGCGGTTGTCATTTTTTTGTTTTTTATCTTGGGAAAAAAATCTCAAAAGGGCACGGCGATTGGCTTGGTGGATGGCACGTTAGCAGCTTGCTCTGGCAAACCAAATTGTGTTTCCAGCGAAGCGAGCACAGCAGATAAATTTAGCGTGAGCCCGATTACGGGCGTGAGTTTATCAGTTTTGAAGACGAAGATTACAGAATTGGGAGGCGTTGTAAAGACGGATACTGACACTTATTTCGCTACAGAATTTACCTCTGGAGTGTTCAAATTTATTGATGATTTAGAAGTTCGTCAAGACGGTGACAAAATTCAAATCCGTTCTGCGTCGCGCGTTGGTTATTCTGATCGGGGCGTCAACAAAAAACGAGTTGAGGCGCTACGAGTATTGCTGGAGAAATAGTATGTCTAAAAAAATAAACCATGCCAAAGTAAAATCTTTGGTGACTGAATTGATTCAGGCACTTGGCGAAGATCCAAACCGTGAAGGATTGCAGGAGACGCCGCGCCGCATTGCCAATTTTTGGCAAGAATTCATTGAGTATGAACCTGGAAAATTAGACACTACTTTTAGCACAGTTAAATGTAGTCAAATGGTATGTGTTACAGGCATGAAGGTTTGGTCTATGTGCGAGCATCATATGCTGCCGTTTTGGTGCAACATTTCGATAGCATATATATCAAAGAATAACGTTCTCGGCTTGTCTAAATTTGCCCGTATTGCCCACAAACATGCCCATAAACTCACTTTGCAAGAACAGCTTGTTACCGACATTTCCAAGGAAGCACGCTCTATTTTAAAAACGGATGATGTAGCGGTTTTGGCCAAAGGCGAACATTTATGCATGACCATGCGCGGTATTCAAACCCCGCACCGTATGATTTCAAGCGCGCTCGATGGACAGTTTCATAACGCAGAACAGCGAGCTGAGTTTTTCTCTTTGGTGAACGGGTAGCTTGCTCGATTTTTAGGTTTGCACCCACGCCTCAAGCAATTTTTTATTTGCTGTTAAGTTCTCAACCATGAAATACCCACTTTGGACGAGGGCCTTTGACGTTATAGCAGGTTCCTTTACCACGCCTTCACCATCAAAACATCTACCATATCACCAATTTTAGCTACTGGTGTATTTGCTGGGCGGCGCAGGAAACAATTTGTGGTTATGAATGGGGTAAGCAAAGAGCTGTCTTGCCTTGGATAGGGGGTAACGCTTAATTGGCCATTGCTACCGACTTTGGCATGGGCGCGAATAAATTCGTCCCGCCATGTGGTTGCTTTTAGATCTGTTGTTGTTGCGGCGCGCACGGTTCTAAGGGGTGGTGTTTGATTACCTGTAAGAGCATGGATTAATGGTTGCAAGAAAATATGGGCTGTGACGAGAGCTGATGCGGGATTGCCAGGCAGGCCCAATACCAATGCGTCTTCAAGCCTGCTAAACCAAACAGGTTTACCAGGTTTCACGGCGACTTTGGAGAATATTTGCGCATACCCCAATTCGCTAAAGACTGTTTTCATATAATCACGCTTGCCAACAGAAGCGCCGCCAATCGGGACGAGAATATTGGCGTCTTTTTGTTGCTCAATATCGGCTTTAATAGCGGTTGGATCGTCTTTGGAAATGCCTGATAATATTACATCCGCGCCCCATGCGCGCAGGAGCGGCGCGAGGGCATAGGGGTTGGAGTTTATGACTTTGCCAACGCTTGCCTGACTCCCAGGTTCGACCAATTCATCACCATTGGCCAGCAGGGCAATTTTTGGCTTTTTGTAAACGTTCAGTGTTCCGTGATTACTCGCTGCGAGGATAGCAATATGATAGGCATCCAGCAACGTTCCTTTAGGAACAACCATATCGCCTTTTTTAAAATCAATGCCCGCTTTGCGAATGTGTGAGGATTTTGAAATTGGCTCGGTTAGGGTAATGTTTTCCCCATAAGCTCTTATATTCTCTTGCATAATGACATGATTCGCGCCCGTGGGCACGGCTCCTCCCGTGAAGATACGAACGGTTTCACCTTTGCCAACGTCTCCGTCAAATGGCGCGCCTGCGGGTGCTTCTCCGGTAAGGGTAAAGATGGAGCCTTGTTTATGGCGTGCCTCAAGCCGCACGGCATATCCGTCCATAGCGGATGCATCCAATGGCGGTAGAGTAGTTTTTGCAAATGTATCTTCGGCTAAAACATAACCATCTGCTTTAACGATCGGCACAGGGATAACGGGCATTGTTTTTGCCGCGCTGTTTATCTTTTTAAGCGCAGTCTCAACGGAAATAAGCTTATGCATTGTTGGCCTTTTTATAATCACCAGATTTACCGCCGGACTTTTCCAGAAGCTCTATATACAATATACACATAGTTTTATCTGTAGCCTTAAGCATGTCGTAAATCGTGAGACACGCAACCGAAATTGCGGTGAGGGCTTCCATCTCGATGCCCGTTTGCCCCGTAGTTTTTAAGCGAGCCGTAACGTCAAGACCAGGCAGGCTCTCGTTAATGCGAATTTCTACTTTGGCGCTACTAATTGGCAAGGGGTGACAAAGAGGAATGAGATCACTCGTGCGCTTGGCCGCCATAATGCCAGCAATTTCGGCAATTGTCATTACGTCGCCCTTTTTGGCCGCACTTGATTTTACAAGCGCGAGTGTTTCGGCGCTCATTTTTACGCATCCGCCTGCAATAGCGATGCGATGCGTTACATCCTTGCCTGATACATCAACCATGTTGACGCGGCCATCTTTAGCAATATGGGTTAATTTGCTCATATATGTTTTCTACACTTCCATCATTCTGGGCATGATTTCTACAAGGTTACACGGGCCAATGCGGTTGTCTAGTTGCGGCGCTATTACTTTATCCCAACCATCTTTGCACGCGCCGTTGGAGCCAGGGAGACAAAATATAAAAGTGCCATTTGCCGTGCCCGCTACGGCGCGTGAAGCCACGGTTGAAAGGCCGACGCTTTGAAAACTAACCATGTGAAAAACATGAGAGAACCCGTCCATAGTTTTTTCAAACAAGGGCGTGACAGCTTCAGGCGTTATATCGCGGCCAGTCAGCCCCGTGCCGCCGCTTGTAATAACAACATCAATGTTTTTATCATCAATCCAAGTTTTGACTTGTACGCGTACTTTGGGGATGGTGTCTTTGATGATTTCACGGCCAGCAAGGCTGTGGCCAGCACTCGTAATGCGAGCAGCTAAAAGATCGCCAGACGTATCATTGTCAAATGTACGCGTATCACTCACAATTAAAATGGCAATATTGATAGACTTAAATTCTCTGTTTTTATTTTTATGCATTGTATGTCCTATTTATTTCCATCTGGCTTGGTCTTGGTAATCTTGTTGTCTTGGTTCTACCCATTCAGCGGTGTTCTCGCCAATTTGTTTTTTCCAAAATATGGCCTCGGTCTTGAGATAATCCATCAAAAAATCACAAGCCGCGAAAGCGGAACGCCTATGTTCGCTGGCTGTGCACACAAGGACGATGGGTGCGCCTGCTTTTATTGTGCCTATGCGGTGAATGATAAGGACATCGATCAATGCCCATCTATCATTGGCCGCATTAATAGCTTCTTGTATGCTCGTTTCTGTTACCCTAGGATAACTCTCAAGATAAAGGCTATCCACATCGCCGTTCTCTCCGCGCACACGGCCAACAAAACTGGCAATAGCGCCAGCATTACCGCTTTGCTTTGTGAAAGCATTGATGCGCGCGCCTGCGTTAAAGTTGGTTTTGAGTAAGTTGATCATTATCCGCCGCCAACGGGGGGGAGAAAACCGATTTCTATGCATCCTGTTAAGGGCGCGTCCCCATGAACAAGGTTTTGGTTGATCATTGATTTAATTGAAGTTTCTTCCAACGCTCCTCCCAGATCATGTTTATCATTGAGCCATGATTTTAAGGCAAAAAGTGTTTCAATATTCGTAGGCAAAGCAAGCGTTTCTTGCCGCATGCCTACGCGGTCACTAAGCCGCCCGAAATAAAATATTTTCATCATTTCTCCTTTATTTTCTTTTTCCTATGTAAAGGTAAGACGACAGAATTTAAAGAGTAAACGTACTGCGACAAATAGAACCAAAAGAGCTGTTAGTTTCCGCACTGTGTTTTCTGAAAACAGCTTGAGGGAAAGACGATTGCCAATAAACCCGCCGACAAGAACCGCGGGCAAAAGAAGCCAGTAGGATTTTGCCTGTACTAAAAGATCTAAGTCTCCAAGCTTGGTTAATTGCCCCCATAGACCCGACAAAGAATTGACCAAAATAAACAGACTACAAAGCGCTGCAATTTCTCTGACTTTCCCCCATTTAGTGAAATGCAAAATAGGTGCAAGGAAAATGCCGCCGCCGATTCCTACAATGCCCGATAATAACCCAAGTCCGCCGCCGATGATGGTATTGGTCCATAAAGCATTACTTTTGCTGGAAGGGTGTGTTTCGGCTTTTGTCTTGCGCAGCATGGATATACCAGCGAAAAAAAGCGATAATGCCAGAAGCCCGATAAAATATGTTTCATTGATAGGGATACGCCCGCCAACCCATGCCAGCGGTACAGATAGAACTAAAAATGGCCAAACCTTGGGCAATGAAATTAGCCCTACCCGAAAATAGTGAACACTATTACTACTCACCACTAAAATATTACATGCCAGCGATATTGTTGGAATAATAAGATAATTTGCACCTGAAATGGCTAAAAGTGCCGTATAGGTAGAACCGCCGCCAAACCCAACACTGGCATAAAGGAGAGCCGTAATAAAAAACAAAACAATGAGTGCTGCTTTCATTTCACGTCTTCCCTTCTAAGTTTACGTCCTATAAAAAGGAGGTATGACAAACCAAAGTCCTCCCTGCATGATTTTGTGCGCTGGCACATCGAAACGTTTTGGCAGCAACAAAATATTGGCTCCGCTCGGCGGTAGGACCGTGCTGTCTCATGTCATAGAACGCATGCAGGGGCAAGTCTCAGATATGGCCTTAAACGCGTTCATGACAGACTCTTACGAAGATTATGGATTGCCTGTTTTTCCAGATAGAATTCCAGGTGGGTTAGGGCCGCTTGCGGGCATCTTAACGGCCATGGAGTGGGCTACTGGGCTTGGACGCGCGCAAGTGCTCACTGTTTCTGGAGATACACCGTTTCTGCCTGTGGATATGGTGATAAGGCTAGGCAATGCGCCAAAGAATACGATTGTGATCTCTTGTACCGAAGGCCGCCGCCAGGGTGTATGTTCGCTTTGGCCCGTTGATTTGGCACCTAAACTACGAGAGTTTTTTAGCAAAGGCGCAGATTATCGTGTTAATAGTTTCTTGAAAAACTATACCGTTCAAGACATTGATTTTAGAGCCAATAAGAATATAAACCCGTTTTTTAATGTCAATACCGTAGAAGATTTAGCGCAGGCAGAGAAAATACTCAACCGCCTGTGACGGACATGTGCCTTGACAGGGCAGATATGTTGTTTTCTTTACTAATTTCAAAATTATGCCGCTCTGGTTTAGTACGCATGGCTTTGTTAAGTAAAATATTAAGGTCTTGCTGGGGGGTATCTCCGCGAAGAGGTGCGCGTAAATCAAGATGGTCGTTGTGCCCAAGGCACATGTAAATTTTCCCCGTGCATGTTACGCGCATACGGTTGCAACCAGCACAAAAATTCTGCGAGAGGGGACTAATAAAGCCAAGACGTCCGCCTGTTTCTTTGATATCAACATAGCGAGAGGGGCCGCCTGTCGTTTCGCTTGTCGGCGTTAATGTCCAGTGTTTATCTAGCTGCTCACGAATTTCGCTAAGCGGAATATATTGGTCTAGCCGTTTTTCGCCCGTTTCCCCAAGCGGCATAACTTCTATCAAAGTAAGATCAATGCCGTGCTCATGCGCCCAGCTAATCATATTTGGAATGTCTTGTGCGTTATCGTTCTTCAGTGCGACGGTGTTGAGTTTTAGTTTTAACCCTGCTTGAAGTCCAGCTTCAATACCCTGTAAAACCTGAGTTAAATTACCGCCTCGGGTTATGCGGTTAAAAGCAAGTGGGTCAAGACTGTCTAAAGAAATATTAATACGGTTAACTCCCGCTTCTTTTAAAGGGACTGCAAAACGATGTAGCTGCGTTGCATTGGTGGTCAGGGTTATTTCGTCAAGCCGCCCTTTTTCCAAATGGCCTGATAAATGCTGTACTAAAGTCATAAAGCCTTTACGCACTAATGGCTCTCCGCCCGTTAGCCGTATTTTTCGAACGCCGCGCGCGATGAATGCATCAGCAACTTGCGCTAATTCTTCCAAGCTGAGGAGGTCTTGTTTAGGCAAGAAGACCATATGCTCGGCCATACAATAAAAACAACGTAAATCACATCTGTCGGTTAATGACAGGCGTAAATAGGTAATATTGCGGCCAAAGCTATCAGTAAGGTTCGTATTCATGTGGCCTCTTTAGCGGAAATATCAGCGAATTACTTGAATTAAATTCGACGTCCTCCGAATCATTCCCCTTACCCGTACAACCTTGGGAATTTCTGAACAATAGGTTTTGAAGTGTTTTTGTTTGTGTACACATAATCCAATGAAGAAAATTCAAGTTATGTCATAATAAACCCTCCAAATCAACACCGCAACCTATAACAAAAAACGCAAAAGTTGTTCAAATATTCCTTAAAGGAACAGTGCTGTTGTACACTATTGCCAATGACAGCCCTGTACATGTACATTAAGAGAAATGCTGTTGTGTGGGGAGGGCGTTTACTCGGTGAAATAGTTATTTTTTGGGGGGACGATGTGGTAGAGTGTACTTCTGAATATAACAAAGAGCGCAATCTTCTTGTCTGCATTTTAGCATATGATGGGCTGTGCACATTTGAATATGGCTGCGCGGTTAAAGTCTTTGGCTTAGCCAACCCTGAATTTACTAACTGGTATGATTTAAGCATTGTTACTGCTGATAAAGGTGAAATCACTGGTGCGGGGAATGTGATCGTTACGGCAGACCAAGACCTTTCCATACTACAAACGGCTGATCTTATCATTATTCCAGGCTGGCGCGGCACGGACGCGCTAATTTCCGAAGAATTACGGGAAGCCCTAATAGCGGCAAATAAACGCGGCGCGCGGATAGCCTCTATTTGTTGCGGGATATTTGTTTTGGCTCAATGTGGGTTTTTAAATGACCTGCGGGCGACAACGCATTGGCGTTATGTTGATGATGTGAAACGGCTTTATCCTAAGATAAAAATCGACAGGAATGTTCTATATGTCGACGAAGGGAAAATTCTCACATCTTCAGGGGCAGCAGCAGGTATCGATCTTTTCTTGCATATAGTTAGGACAGATTTTGGCGACAGAATTGCGAATCAAGTGGCCCGGAGATTGGTAATTCCTGCCCATAGAGAAGGCGGAAAAACGCAATATGTCTCCCGCCCGCTCGCAATCAATGCTGTAAACAGTATCGCGCCTTTACTCGATCATATTCGGGAAAACCTTGACAAAGATTGGAGTATTCAAACGATTGCGCAAGAAGCTAACGTTTCGCCGCGTACCCTGCAAAGGCGGTTTAAGGATGCCACAGGGCATTCACCCCATACGTGGCTCACAATTGAACGGGTGGAACTTGCGAAAGAGTTGCTAAAAACAACACATTTAAATATTCAGCAAATCGCCACTCTTACTGGGCTGAGAACACCAGAGACTCTCCGTCATCATATTAAGAACTACACAAAGAGTAGTCCGACGCAATTTCGGTCAAAGTTTAACCCAGTAAAAACAGTTTCAGGCCTTTAACCTGTTGCGATATAATCGCGTAGGACGGTAGCTTCGTTCTCAACGTCAAAAATTTTCTTTTTAACGACATCACCGATAGAAATAAGGCCTTTGATTTTCTCATTTTCAACAACGGGGATATGCCGTACTCGTGAATTTGTCATCATTTCCATGACATCTTCTACGCTGGCATCAAGGCCAACGCTGACAACGTTTTTCGTCATGGTCTTGGTGACTAGTTCGTCACGAAATCCAATTTCTTGTGATAATGCACGCCGTATAATGTCGCGTTCTGATAAAATTCCTGCTAATTGGTCCTTGCTGTTTGTAACGAGAACAACGCCGATATTGTGAGTATTAAGCAAAGATATGGCCTCTCGAAGCAAAGCCGTATTTTTAACGCAAATAACATCATGTCCTTTTGTATCAAGGATATTTTTTACACTCATATGAGCCTCCTTAAAAAACCTATAGCATAAATTACACGGAAAGTCCAAAAATATGGCGTTTCTCAAAATATGAGACTGGCAGGTGGATAAGGTGTTTAAAAATATTGGCAACCATCTGAAACGACACATGGTTGATGGATTTTATGCATGAGTAGCTCTCTGACGAGCGCAGTTTTAGACACTTTAATGTGATTGATGACTTTAACCGTGAAGGCTTAGCGATAGAGGTATAGTTAATCCACTTATTTATGATTCAAATTGTGTGTTTTGAGAAGAGTTGTTCGATTGAGCATCGGTATTTTCTATATATGCTTTTTGCTTGCGCCCACTTTTGCTCTATGGGGTTTAAAACACAAAAATAGACAGGACAATCTTCTAGAAGGTTGTGGTTTAATGTTAACATTGATTTGAGCTCAAGGCATGGCGCACAATTCCCCATAGAATAAATTATAATTACATTATTCCTTGTAGCAATATATTGATCTACTTCATCGTGTTGAATCTTTTTTAGGGTTTCATTCCTCGCCGCTTGCGGCGTAGAATATTCGCGTGAGCGAATATATCCATAAACGACATAACGTAACGATACTTCTTTACCATTTTGTGTTTCCCGCAAAATATAGGCGTGCTGTTTTTGACCCCCAAGTTGATGAAGTTTTACGTGATGTTTGTTTGGATATTGAAGATCGTTACCAGTTAAAGTTTTTGGAGATTGGAACGGATAAAGGCCATGTTCATTTTTTGGTACAGTCGGTTGCGACCTATACAGTGACCAAGTTGGTCACTGTAATAAAAAGTATCACCGCACGCGAGATATTTAGGTTGTGTCCTCATGTTAAAAAGTCACTTTGGGGTGGAGAATTTTGGAGTGATGGTTATCTTGCATCCACAGTTGGGCGTCACGGAGATGAGAGCACAATAACAAGCTACGTCCAAAATCAAGGCAAAGAATATACAAAACTACACAGTGATAAACAACTTACACTCTTTTGATACCTCGCCCCTTGGGGCGGGGTTATTCATTTCCATCATGGTGTGTATAAGGCTATTTTTTAGTAACATTTGAACATGCGTTTTGATATATTTTCAGGTTTTTACTTAGCGGTATTGCGTTAAACTGTTGCCTCAGTCTATTTGCCCTCTTAATATCCTCTATCGGTGGATCATAATCTTTCCGTAAACAACTGTAGTGCGATCCAAAGAGTTGTTTTTTATGTTTTAGTATATACATCCGGTCTATCAAGCTTAATGAATTTTGACTAAGGCTTTGATCCCCAGATAGATCGTTATAAATAAACTGTTTCCTGAGTTTATCATTATTTGAATGCTGTACGATTGTAAATAGAGCAACCATAATGGGGCTCTCCTCGTCTTCAGGGATATCCCATTTATCTAATTCAATTTTCGCGTATTGTGTGTTCTTTGCCCTTAATGAACAAAACATCAAATTATATAGGTCTTGCAAATGAGGTTTTTTAAAATGTGATATATCTCTAATCATCAATTGATCAAGATTTGCACGCATAATAAGTTCATGGTATTGCTTCTTTTGTGGCGCAAACCTACCAAAATCAATGGTCTTTTTGTCATAGGCCTCTATTATTACGGTGGTTATGTATTGAATATCTTCAAACACATTATTTGTGAGTTTATTTGATCTACCATAATAATCCGTTAAATTGATTATTATTGCCATACACATGTCAGTTTCTTTAGATAATGGGCTTATTAACTTGCCTAGCGTTTCTGTTTGTGGGTTTTGTATATAAACGGCTTCTTGTTTTAAGCTCGGAATTATGTCATCCAATGTCTTCTCCCTAACCCTGAACGAAGATAGAGTAATTAGTGCACCCAAAAAAACCAGAAAGAACAATATTAAAATAAAAGTAAGTTTCATTAATTTTCAACTTCGCTAATAATCATTTTTGCAATGTTTTCAGCAAAAACCCCACCGTCTCTTTCTAAAAATGCCCATTGTCCATCACCATTGCATTCTAAATAAATCCACTTTGCAGAGGGCGTTACAATGAAATCAAACAGAACCGCCCCGGGTTTGCCAGAGGCTGTTTAGTTTAAGTTATGCAGCTTTCGGGATTTTGTCCAGTGCTGCGTACTATAGTTCTTCTGCTTCGGCGGGTGGTATATTGCCGATTGGCTCCAATATCCTGCGATGATTGAATCAGTCCACCCATTTAAGTGTCGCGAATTCGACGGCTTCAAATGATTTCCACGGACCGCTGCGATGTATGACTTCGGCCTTGTAAAGACCGTTGATGGTTTTGGCCAAGGCGTTGTCGTAGCTATCACCAACACTTCCAACCGATGGCTCAATACCTGCTTCCGCCAAACGCTCTGTATATTTAATCGACACATATTGACTGCCGCGATCACTGTGATGGACGAGGCCAGATTTATGAACGGGTTGCCGCTCATGCAGAGCTTGCTCCAAAGCATCCAGAACAAACTTCGCATGCGGCGTTCGGCTCACGCGCCAACCAACAATCTTGCGGGCATAAGTATCAATCACGAAGGCCACATAGACAAACCCTGCCCATGTAGAGACATAGGTAAAATCAGACACCCATAATACGTTGGGTGCAGGTGCTTTGAATTGGCGATTGACCAAATCGCGCGGGCACACATCCGCCTTGTTGCTAAAGGTGGTTTGCTGACTTTTACCCCGTATAATGCCGCGTATACCCAGTTCACGCATCAACCTTGCGACAGCATCGTGCCACGGTATGACCCTCTCTGCGCAGCTGATGCCAGATTTTGCGCACACCATAGACCTTGCGATTGTCCTTAAATACGCGATCTATCTCTGGCTTCAAAATAACATCACGCTTTGCCAGAGCAGCCAGTTTATTCGAATCATGCCGCTCTGCCAAGCGAGCGTAATATGTCGACGGGGCAATCGGTAAGGTTTTACAGATTGGCTCGCCCCCGTAACCACCACGGTGGTCATCAATAAATTGCATCATCGTTTGAACGGGCGGTCGAGCTCCTGCCAAAAACATAAAATAGGGCAAAATATGCTGATGCTTTACGCAGTATCTCGTTGGCTTGGCGCAACTCGCGGTTCTCACGTTCCAGTGCCTTCATTTTATCAGCGACATCGGTTGGCACGCCAGCCCGCGATCCGCTATCAACTTCCTTGCGCTTAATCCAACTGCTTAATGTTTGCGGTACGCATCCAATCTTGGTTGATATAGATGTGATCGCCGCCCAACGGGACGAATAATCACTCTCGTTCTCTAGCACCATCCGCACGGCTCGCGCACGCACCTCAAGTGAAAATCTGTTTCTCGTATTGCTCATAATAGCTCCTTCCACTATAGATTAGGATCCTCCGGAAAACCCGGGGCGGTTCAAAGTAAATTATAGGATAAGCCTATATAAAGCTATAGTAAAAGCTATAAATATATCTTTTGTATTTTGTAGTCGTCGCTAGGAAGTTCAGGTAAAGTAAAATTATAGTGAATTTGACGCAGATAAATGATTTCTGAACCTAAACTGAACAAACACCTTGTTTAAAACATTACTAAAAATATATAATAAAACCTATATTGCATCTTGATAAACTAATAGTTAAGCCCTATCTATGGACTTGTCGAGGGGCATTTGCACCAGCAGTCTTTGAGACGAGAATGCTAAAGTTAAACGAGACTATTATGAACAATGATTATTGTACACGCGAAGGCGCTGAACGAATTAAAAAACAAATTGAAGAATATTGGGCTGAACGTGGCCGCAATGTTTCTATTAATTTTATTAAAGGTGGATTTTTAGCATCTATGCGCTCTGGGCGCACAGATGTTCGCTCCAATATGATTAACGGCATTCCAACATCATCAACAGAGAGTTTTGCGTAACCAACAATTCTTAACACAGGGAATCTCTGAATAACTTTCGCGTTTTGTGTTATTTTTTGTATAAAGTTTGGTAAATGCACCAAATAAAGCAAGGCTTGCACCATGAGGCGCGAAAAAACACACAAAAACCAAATCACTTCAAAACCTACAGATCAGGCAATAAAACACAAACTCACACATTGCCAGACAGAGCCTTCCTGTAACAGGACGTGAGAGTGAGTTGTGACTGTAAGCCATGCAACGTCGAGTGTTCCAAGCGGTAAAAAGCAGGCTATTTTCACAGTTTTGCACTTCCCCTGCACTTAAGTTTCTATGATGGTAGGGCAACAAGGCCTTGATAAGTAGGTGGCCTTACTTTATCCTGTTGAAATCATTAACTAATGTAAGTAAAAAATGGTGGCCGCACCTAGATTTGAACTAGGGACACACGGATTTTCAATCCGTTGCTCTACCAACTGAGCTATGCGGCCATTTAGACATCAATAAGGACATAGATTTGCTGTCGAGGCGGCGTTATAAGCGATGGGGCTATAACTGTCCATTGGAATTTTTGCGATTTTTTAAATAATACTCAATCTACCCCATAACCCGAAATTTTTCATCTGAAATTATTCGGAAGTTGTCGGTTACGGTGTCTCGGAAATTTCTCCATTGTTTGAGTATTGCATGGCCAAATTTCGTAAATGTCGGGTAGAATTTATTATGTGTGACATGCCTGTGCATGACGCCCCAAAGCCGCTCAATAGCATTTAGATGCGGGCAGTATGTTGGCAGCCAGATTGGTTTTATTTTGCAATCTTTGCGCTCTAACCACTGTCTTACCTTGGCTGCACGATGGTAAGGAGCATTATCAAGTATCAGATAAATACGCTTTTTATCCAGATTACGTGCCTCCAGTTTCTCAAATAACTGAATGGCGTTGTCACTATCAACCCGGTTCACATCCATCTGGGCCACATCCATAAAGGGTGTGTCAAAATTCTCCAGATTAACCACTGCGTGAATATTCACGCGCTTGCGCCGCGTACTGCGTTTTATGGCCATGTTCGCACCCTTGCGCATCCAGCCACGGCTTGGTCTTGATTGATGTTCAGGGTGCACAGCATCACAGAAATATACCGTCTCATCAAGCGTTAAGCCGTTCAAGAGCCGCTGATAATTATCTATAAATTCAGCCTGTGCCTGCTCGTTAATATGAGCTGGTAAAGGCGTAGGCTTTTTGTATTCAAAACCCAAACGATGCAGTAATTTGATGCAGCCAGACTTGGAATAATCGACTTGCCAGTTGTGCCAGATAAAGGCGCGAACCTCGTGTACATTCTGACAGACACGAGCCCCAACCAAGACACAAGAGCCGCTTCTATGTCCACACTCAATTTGGAGAAACCACCCTTGTAATCAAAACTCGCCATCAGGTCAAAACCACCCTCGGCGTATTTTTTGTACCAGGTACGGATCGTGTCATCATCAAGATACAAATATTGCGCTATTTGTTGACAGCTCTTGCCATCATCCAACAAAAGCAAAGCATTACACCGCCGTGCGATCCCGTGATCCTCGCCCGGACAACGCACGACACTCTCCAACTCACGGCGTTCCCTCCTTGATAAAAAACCAGACTTAATCATAAACATGAGCCCAATCTATCAGGAGGGAAATGTCAAGGTGAAATTCGGGTTATAGAGAAATCTGAGTATATAGTTATCAGTTTTGTGTCAGGCATGCTGTTTCGCGGTTTTGGCGCGTTGTTTTTGTGTGTTTCGTAAGTTTTGAGTGCGTTTATTCTGTGTGCACTCAGCCTGGTAAACCATAGAGGTTCAGAAACTTTGCTCCCTTTTGGATGTTGTGAGCCATAGCAGCGAGGCCGTAAAAGGTCAGGTTTTTAGCGCGCCCTATCAGTCGCGTTCGCGCCAGTCCGTAGCGCGCTTTGTAAGGTGCAAATGGGCGTTCACCGCCTGATCTGGTGACGGCAATAGCCGCGTTTCTGATTTTGTCCACTTGGGACAATGGATGAGCGCGATAGCCTTTGCGTTGCACTTGATCGGCAATCCCAAACCGTTCCAGTTTGCGGCGCGTGGGTTCGCCGTCCTTACCTTTACCGCGGCCAGACTGTGCCGCCTCAATGGGCGCGTGGCATCAATGATATTGATCCGCCCTTCTGTCATGATAATATGCTTGTTCTCCAGTTAAAGATTGACTTCACCCAGTAAAACTTCCCAAAGGTCATGCTCGACCAACCGCGCCCTAAACCGACCAATAGTGGTGGCGTCCGGCACATCCCCGCCCAACTCAAGATGGCAAAACTTGCGAAATAATAAATCACGAAACAGGGTTTGAGCCAACTCGACATCCGAGAGCCTATACCAAATCCCGAGCAAAGATGCGCGTAGCAATGTCAGCAGCGGATAGCTTGGACGACCCGTTTTACTGGCGTAAATCCCAGACATCAGATGCTCAAGTTTATGCCAGTCCAAAACTGCTTCAGCAGCATCCAAGCCCCGCAAGGCAGGATGATTAAAGTCAGCATTGGTGATAAAAAACTCGGCTTGGGTCGTGAATGATTTTTGCATGCATCAACATAACAAAATTATCCCAAAAAGGAATCCCTAACTTATGCAGAGGCCTCAGGATGTATATTTATGTCAAACTGGGTCACGAACAAGACCGAGTTATTGTCAAATCTGGTGTTTGAGATTTTTCAGTCATGCTGCGATCTGATTGTTTTTTGCTGTTTCTACTCCGTCTGTGAATTTGACACCTGTGATGACCTTGGCCAGGGTATCAAAGCCGCGTAATTTCCTCCAGTTTTGCTCTGCGCATTGTCCGAGTTTGAACATCATGTGAAGCATTCCTCCCCGCGAAAGACAGCCCTTTGAACGTTTCGTGCGATGCCTGATCGTGGCAAACGCAGATTCAATGGGATATCCATTGTCAATGGCTGGCAGATCGGCTCCGTTCTGCAACGGGGGAACGGCGGAGGAGGAACAAACTTGTCAGTTGCCTAAACTTTTCGCTTTCATTCCTCAATGTTCATGTTATGCATCGCCACTTATGAGTTCATTAAAACACATAAAAGTACGCGGCGCTCGCACCCATAATCTTAAATCTGTGAATGTGGATTTACCGCGGGACAAAGTGATTGTGATTACTGGGCTTTCGGGGTCTGGGAAATCGTCCTTGGCGTTTGATACGATTTACGCCGAAGGGCAGCGGCGATATGTTGAGAGTTTGTCGGCCTATGCAAGGCAATTTTTAGAACTGCAAGAAAAGCCTGATGTAGACAGCATTGAAGGGCTCTCGCCTGCCATTTCTATCGAGCAAAAAACTACGTCGAAAAACCCGCGCTCAACCGTGGGTACGGTTACGGAAATTTATGATTATATGCGGCTTCTCTGGGCCAGAATTGGCGTGCCCTACTCGCCCGCCACGGGGCTACCTATTGAAAGCCAAAGCGTGGCGCAAATGGTTGATCGCGTCATGACCCTGCCAAAGAAAACCAAGCTTTACATCATGGCCCCCATCGTGCGCGGGCGCAAAGGCGAGTACCGCAAAGAGTTCGCAAATTTAATGAAGCAAGGCTTTCAGCGCGCCAAAATTGATGATGAATTTTACCGTATTGAAGACGCGCCTGCCCTTGATAAAAAATTCAAACACGACATCGAAATCGTTGTCGACCGCGTAGTTGTCAGAGATGGCCTTGAAACCCGCCTAGCGGATAGTTTTGAAACCGCTTTACGCCTTGCGGACGGCTTAGCAATAGCCGAAATAGCGGATGGTAAAGAGAAAATTTTATTTTCGCAAAAATTTGCTTGCCCTGTGTCAGGCTTTACTATTTCCGAGATTGAGCCACGGCTTTTTTCTTTCAACAATCCGCACGGCGCTTGCCCGAAATGTGACGGGCTGGGCCACGAATTAAAATTCGACACTGGGCTTATCGTTCCGAAATCTGAACTTACTTTAGGCAGTGGTGCCATAGCGCCTTGGTCAAAAACTCCGTCCCGTATGTACCGCCAAACTCTAGAGGCTTTGGCCAAGCATTACGGGTTTGACCTTTCGACTCCATGGAAAAAACTATCCAAGAAAAACCAAAACATTATCTTATTTGGCACAAATGGCGAGATGGTACAATTCGTGTACTCTGAGGGCGGGCGGCGCTATGAAACTAAGAAAACTTTTGAAGGAGTTATTCCCAATTTACAGCGCCGTTTTCGTGACACAGAAAGTTCTTGGTCGCGGGATCATCTCTCGAAATTCCAATCCCAAGCCCTGTGCGAAACCTGCGAAGGAAAACGATTGCGCCCCGAATCCCTCGCGGTCAAAGTCGATATGATGGACATTACCCAGCTCGGCGCATTGTCCATTAAAGACGCAGGCGCACGGTTTAAAAAACTTGGCAAAGACCTCTCCAAAAAAGACATGGAAATTGCCGAACGGATTTTAAAAGAAATCGATGACAGACTATCTTTTCTCAATGCCGTAGGCCTTGAATATCTTACTCTTGGACGCGGCTCTGGTTCGCTTTCAGGCGGAGAGAGCCAGCGCATACGCCTCGCCTCGCAAATCGGTTCTGGCCTCACGGGCGTGCTGTATGTTTTGGACGAGCCTAGTATCGGTTTGCATCAACGTGACAATGAACGCCTGCTCGACACTTTGCAAAACCTGCGCGATATTGGCAACACAGTGATTGTAGTCGAGCACGACGAAGACGCGATATTAACCGCTGATTATGTGCTAGATATGGGCCCACTTGCTGGCGTGGAAGGCGGAGAAGTTGTCGCCAAAGGCACGCCAGAGCAAATAAAGAAAAATAAAAAATCCCTGACGGGGCAATATCTAACGGGCAAAAAGGAAATTGCTATTCCAAAACAACGCCGCGAAATCACGCCGCATCGAATTTTACGCGTCACAGGCGCAAGCGGTAACAATCTCAAAAACGTCGATGTGGAATTTCCACTGGGTATGTTTATTTGTGTAACTGGCGTATCGGGTGGCGGAAAATCTACGTTGACAATAGAAACTCTATATAAAGCGGCGGCGCGCAAACTTAACAATTCCAGTGTTTCAGTTATGCCGTACGGCGAAATAACAGGTTTTGAGCACCTTGATAAAATCATTCAAATCGACCAATCCCCCATTGGCCGCACGCCGCGCTCTAACCCCGCCACCTATACGGGAGCATTTACGCCGATACGCGAATGGTTTTCCTCCCTGCCCGAGAGTAAAACTCGTGGCTATAAACCAGGGCGTTTTAGTTTCAATGTAAAAGGCGGACGCTGCGAAGCCTGTCAGGGCGGCGGCGTTATCAAGATAGAAATGCATTTTTTGCCAGACATTTACGTTGAGTGCGAAACTTGCAAAGGCAAGCGCTATAACCGTGAAACGCTTGAGGTTAAATTCAAAGGTAAGTCCATTGCCGATTTGCTCTCCATGAGCATTGATGATGCAGCAAAGTTTTTCAAAGCCGTGCCAAAAATCCGTGATAAAATGGTGACGCTCCAGCGGGTTGGCCTTGGTTATTTGCAAGTGGGGCAACAAGCCACGACGCTCTCGGGCGGCGAAGCTCAGCGGGTTAAGCTCTCCAAAGAGCTTTCAAAACGCGCAACAGGCCGCACGCTTTATATTTTAGATGAGCCGACTACGGGGCTACATTTTGAAGACGTAAACCGCCTTTTGGGCGTGTTACAAGAATTAGTCGAAGGCGGTAACTCCATGATTGTCATCGAGCATAATTTAGACGTTATCAAAACCGCAGACTGGATTATCGATCTTGGCCCCGAAGGTGGAGACGGCGGCGGCGAAGTCGTCGCCTCAGGCACACCAGAAGACATAGCCAAAGTCAAAACTAGTTGGACAGGAAAATATTTAAAACAAGCCTTAAAACGTAAATTTTAAACGAGATTTCCGCCTTTATACCCTGTTGAAATATATACCCCATCCACACAAGACCAGCACTACAAATGCCTAATTCTTTGGCTTTTCAAGCGGCGTATTTATCCAGTGACCTACCGTCAACAAATGAATGTAATCTTCAGGTGCAGTATATTCTTTTTCAAGAAACGTGGTTTTTGATAAGACCGCATTGCCCTCTACCATGCCACTTGACCCTTCTACTTGACCCATGCCACTAGCACTCATATCCAATCATTTTATAAACAGTTACTTAAAAATAGTTTCTAGCACTTTGCGGGTGAGTTCAAAAATTCTTAAAGCCTCTTGTGCGAGGTTTATCCCTGTGGGTTCAACGGGTCGTCGCAACACTTTAACATTTGAGTCAAAGATGGAGCGATACTATGGCGAGACGAACACGGATATATTTTACGGACAAACAAAAGGCAGATATTTGGGACCGTTGGGAACGTGGGGAATGCTCTAGAGCCTTGAAGTCGTGGCTTGCAGATAAAAACAGACGCATAAAGTTGCACTTTCTGCTCGCCTATACACCGCACTTAAACCCGATTGAACGGCTGTGGGGCTCATGCACAAGCACGTCACCCACAATAAACACTACGCTAAAATGAATAACCCCGCCCCAAGGGGCGAGGTATCAAAAGAGTGTAAGTGGTTTATCACTGTGTAGTTTTGTATATTCTTTGCCTTGATTTTGGACGTAGCTTGTTATTGTGCTCTCATCTCCGTGACGCCCAACTGTGGATGCAAGATAACCATCACTCCAAAATTCTCCACCCCAAAGTGACTTTTTAACATGAGGACACAACCTAAATATTTCGCGTGCGGTGATGCTTTTTATTACAGTGACCAACTTGGTCACTGTATAGGTCGGAACCGATTGTACCAAAAAATGAACATGGTCTTTATCCGTTCCAATCTCCAAAAACTTTAACTGGTAACGATCTTCAATCTCCAAACAAACATCACGTAAAACTTCATCAACTTGGGGGTCAAAAACAGCACGCCTATATTTTGCGGGAAACACAAAATGGTAAAGAAGTATCGTTACGTTATGTCGTTTATGGATATATTCGCTCACGCGAATATTCTACGCCGCAAGCGGCGAGGAATGAAACCCTAAAAAAGATTCAATGATTTTGTCGCCGCAATTTTGGCTTTCTTCCACAAAACCCTGCCAGATAAGTGGCTCAAATTCCGCGATACCATAACCGATAATTTCAGAATAATAACCAGAGAAAAGCATATGCTTATTCAGTGAACTGGGTATAATAGCAGTGCCATACCAAAACCTTGCTGATCAGTGGCAAGAAAGTCTACTGCTCTTCAACATCAGATCTATTGTTTGTTATGGAGGAGATGAACCGCCCCGTGTTTACCGGAGGCTGTTTAGTTTAAGTTATGCTGCTTTTGGGCCTTTGTCTAGGTTTGCGTAATAATTCTCCTCTGCTTCGGCGGGCGGGATGTTACCGATAGGCTCTAATATTCGTTTATGATTGAACCAATCTACCCATTTGAGGGTTTCAAATTCTACGGTTTCAAATGATTTCTACGGGCCTTTCCGGTGGATGAGCTCGGCCTTGTAAAGACCGTTGATGGTTTCGGCCAAGGCGTTGTCGTAGCTATCACCAACACTTCCAACCGATGGCTCAATACCTGCTTCCGCCAAACGCTCTGTATATTTAATCGACACATATTGACTGCCGCGATCACTGTGATGGACGAGGCCAGATTTATGAACGGGTTGCCGCTCATGCAGAGCTTGCTCCAAAGCATCCAGAACAAACTTCGCATGCGGCGTTCGGCTCACGCGCCAACCAACAATCTTGCGGGCATAAGTATCAATCACGAAGGCCACATAGACAAACCCTGCCCATGTAGAGACATAGGTAAAATCAGACACCCATAATACGTTGGGTGCAGGTGCTTTGAATTGGCGATTGACCAAATCGCGCGGGCACACATCCGCCTTGTTGCTAAAGGTGGTTTGCTGACTTTTACCCCGTATAATGCCGCGTACACCCAGTTCACGCATCAACCTTGCGACAGTGCATCGTGCCACGGTATGACCCTCTCTGCGCAGCTGATGCCAGATTTTGCGCACACCATAGACCTTGCGATTGTCCTTAAATACGCGATCTATCTCTGGCTTCAAAATAACATCACGCTTTGCCAGAGCAGCCAGTTTATTCGAATCATGCCGCTCTGCCAAGCGAGCGTAATATGTCGACGGGGCAATCGGTAAGGTTTTACAGATTGGCTCGCCCCCGTAACCACCACGGTGGTCATCAATAAATTGCATCATCGTTTGAACGGGCGGTCGAGCTCCTGCCAAAAACATAAAATAGGGCAAAATATGCTGATGCTTTACGCAGTATCTCGTTGGCTTGGCGCAACTCGCGGTTCTCACGTTCTAATGCTTTCATCTTGTCAGCGACATCGGTCAGGACACCAGCCTGTGAACCGTTGTCAACTTCGCGGCGCTTGACCCAGCTACTTAATGTTTGTGGCACGCATCCAATCTTGGTTGATATAGATGTGATCGCCGCCCAACGGGACGAATAATCACTCTCGTTCTCCAACACCATCCGCACGGCTCGCGCACGCACCTCAAGTGAAAATCTGTTTCTCGTATTGCTCATAATAGCTCCTTCCACTATAGATTAGGAGCCTCCGGCAAACACGGGGCGGTTCAGTGGCTTAAAACCTAAAAAGTTGGAAAGTAAAAAATAAGTATCCCCCCTTATTAAAAAAAAGAGCATAATTACTTTATGTCATCCCCTTGCAATTCAAAATACACTCTCTTAAAAGCTAACTATGTTTAACGGTCTTTATACTGCTATTATCACCCCGTTTTTGGCGGACGGGCAATTTGACGCACCTGCCTTTTCACGTATTTGCAAACAGCAAATTGATGCAGGTGTTGATGGCATTGTGGTTTTGGGCACAACAGGAGAAAGCCCGACCGTATCCCATTCAGAATGTGAAATGATTATGGCTAAGGCCGTCGAAATCATTAAGGGGCAAACCACCGTCATTGCGGGCACAGGTTCTAATTGTACCCGAGAGGCTATTGAACTTTCCCGCTCAGCCGAAAAGGTGGGCATAGATGCTCTTTTGTCGGTAACTCCCTATTATAACAAACCATCTCAAGACGGCATGTTTCAACATTTTTCCGCCATAGCCGATAGCGTCAATATTCCGATTATTCTTTATAATATTCAAGGTAGATGCGGCGTTAATCTAGAAACCAAGACACTCTTACGCCTGGCAAAGCACCCCAATATTGTTGCTGTCAAAGAAGCGTCTGGTAATATGGCACAGATAAAAGACGTTATAAATTCAGTTCCCGATTATTTTTCTGTCTTATCAGGAGATGACAATTTAACTTTGGACATTATGAGAATGGGCGGTAATGGTGTTATTTCCGTTTTGTCAAACGTTTTGCCAAAGCCAATGAAAGCGCTGGTCAATACTGCAAACGCTAAGGATTGGCAGCAAGCACAAATTTTGCATGACCAAATGACAAACCTGTTTTCTGATTGCTTTATCGAGCCAAATCCGCAGCCTATTAAAACACTCATGGCAGAGATGGGGCTATGTGCTCCCATTTTTCGCTTGCCAATGGTAGAAATGAGCGCTCAGAATAAGCAAAAAATTTTGGCGAGCTGGAGCGCCTATCAACACGACGCTTAACCTTGTCCCGTAAAATATTTTTGTAAAAAGACTTTATAGATATTTGTCAAGCATTTGATGTCTTCTATTTCGGCATACTCATTAACTTGATGAATGGTTTTTCCAATTAGGCCAAACTCCACAACTGGGCAAATTCTAGTGAGAAACCGCGCGTCCGATGTGCCGCCTGATGTTGACAGCTCCGTCTCAATACCCGTCACATCTTGGATAGCAGCACGTAAAGTGTCGGTGAATGCACATGGCTTTGTTAAAAAAGGAAAGCCTGGCAAGCGAAGATCTGCGTCAATATTTCCGTCAAAGTCTTTTTGAACACCAGCAATCTCTTCTTCGATCCATTCAACTAAATCATGCCCGCTATGCTCGGTATTATAACGAATATTAAGCTGCGCACTGGCACTATTCGCAATCACATTATGAGCGGGGTTATTGACATCAACCGTGGTAATTTCAAGGTTTGAGGGTTGAAAATTAGCATTGCCAGCATCAAGCTTTTTACTGGTAAGAGCCGTTAGAATTTTCAGCAAGGTTGGCACTGGATTGCTGGCAAGATCGGGATAAGCCACATGCCCTTGCACGCCCGTCACAGTAATCACACCATTCAGGGAGCCACGCCGCCCTATTTTAACCATTTCGCCAAGCGTGTTTGGGTTGGTTGGTTCGCCCACCAGACAATGATCTATCACCTCCTCCGCCTTGCTTAGCGCTTGTAAAACCCGCACTGTGCCATTGAGGGCGGGGCCTTCTTCATCACCTGTAATGAGAAAGCTGATGGATCCATTTGGTTTCCAGCCACTGTGCAAAAGGTCTGAAACGCTGGCTACAAATGCGGCAATGCCGCCTTTCATATCAGCAGCACCCCTGCCCCATATTTTACCGTCTTCTATTTCGGCGCTAAAGGGATGGTGTTTCCAATCATCCTTATTACCAACAGGCACGACATCAGTATGGCCTGCATAGCAAAAGTTAGGGCCGTTCATGCCTAGCCGCGCATAGAGATTATCCACCTCGGCAAAAGGATAGCGCGTACACACAAAACCAAGATTTTCAAGTGTCGTTTGCAGTAAATCAAGCGCGCCAGCTTCCTGGGGCGTTATAGAGGGGCACCGAATAAGGCTTTGGGCAAAATCTATCGGGTCTATTTTTTTCATATCTTAATCCCAATCCCAAGCCTAATTGTACACAGGCTCTAACCGCGTAGTAGATTATTGACGCTTGTCTTAGATCGGGTTTTCGCGTCAACCGTTTTGACAATAACTACGCAGGCTAGGGACGGCCCGCCTTTAGGGTCAGGGAGCGTACCAGGCACAACAACGCTATAAGGCGGGACTTCACCAAATGTGATAGCACCGCTTGCGCGGTCAATAATTCTTGTAGATTGAGAAATAAACACGCCCATAGCCAAAACGCTGCCTTCTCTAACAATGACACCTTCAACCACTTCGGAGCGCGCGCCAATAAAACAAGTATCTTCAATAACCGTCGGGCTTGCCTGCAAAGGTTCCAAGACACCACCAATGCCAGTGCCTGCTGATATATGGCAATGCGCCCCAATTTGCGCACAGGATCCGACCGAAGCCCATGTGTCCACCATTGTCCCCGTACCAACATAAGCGCCGATATTTACGAAACTGGGCATGAGTACACAATCAGGCCCAATATAAGCGCCGCGCCGCACCAAGGAGCCAGGCACAGCCCTAAACCCTGCCGCTTTGAAATCAGACGCTTCCCAGTCTTCAAATTTACTGGGTACTTTATCCCAACGCGTACCAATGCCCCCTACTGGCACATGGATATTGGGCATGATGCGGGTTTTGTTAAGCTTAAACCCTAAAAGAACAGCTTTCTTTACCCATTGATGGACAGTCCAGTCGCCATTTTTTCCCCGTGATGCAACACGAGTTGTACCCTTATCCAGTTTTTCAATGGTTAGCTCTACGGCTTCGCGAATTTCCCCCTTGGTATCAACTGAAATAGCATCGCAGTCATCCCACGCGGCTTCAATAATATTTTCTAATTCACTCATATAAAAACCCTATAAAATATTGTCATCTCTTAATACGCTTGGTATCGTTTTCACAAGTCTTTTCATAACAATATAAATTTGAGTATTTGCAAATAAAGTATGCTCTCACTATGATGCGCGCAAAATCGGTAACTAGCTTTATGGGTAATGGCATCATGAATATTGGTATAATTGGCGCAGAAGGCAAGATGGGGCAAGCCCTTGTTTCGCAAATTACGGCGAGCAAACAAGCAAAGCTTACATGTGCTTTGGTAAACCCAAAATCCGAGAACATTGGTAGAATTTGCGGCGGTGTACCTTTGAGTAGCGACTTGCAATCAGGTCTTGAGATTTGCGATGTTATTATTGACTTTTCAACGCCGAAAACAACATTGGAAGCGGCCACCCTCATGCAGAATACGCGCTGCAAAGCCCTCGTAACGGGCACGACAGGGTACTCGGCGGAAGAAGAAGAAAAACTCCTTGCTCTGGGTAAAAATGCGATACTGGTAAAATCTGGTAACTTTTCCATTGGCATTTGTGTTTTAGATATTCTTGTAGAGCAGGCCTCAAGACTGCTCCCGAAGGACTGGCGCTTTGACATTTTAGATATTCACCACAAGCATAAATTAGACGCTCCGTCTGGCACAGCCCTTATGCTTGGCAACTCGGGCGAGAAAACGGTGGGCCGCACAGCGGACTATAAAGACATTCGGCGCGGCGATATTATTGGCGAGCATTATGTAAACTTTTCATCGCCGCTAGAAACCATCACCTTGTCTCATAAAGCAAATGAGCGTTCGATCTTTGCCCAAGGCGCACTTCATGCGGCCCTATGGGCATATTATAAACCCGCAGGATTATATTCAATGAGAGATGTGTTGGGTTTAAAAAGTTAAAAGTTCTATTTTACTTTTAAACCAATCGGCTTTGCTTGAGCGCAGCTTCAATGAAGCCTGCGAACAGCGGATGCGGGTCAAAGGGTCTAGATTTTAATTCAGGATGGTATTGGACGCCGATAAACCAAGGATGATCTGGGATTTCTACAATTTCTGGCAGGATACCGTCGTGGGAAAACCCCGAGAATTTTAGGCCCTGTGCTTCTAATTTGTCTTTATAGGCAACATTGATTTCATAACGGTGACGGTGACGTTCGCTTATATTTTGCGTGCCATATAATTTTGCGACAAGAGACCCTTTGCTCAGCACCGCAGGATAAGCACCAAGACGCATTGTACCGCCTAGCTCTGTGTCCTTTGTACGGGTTTGCTTTTCATTGCCCTTAACCCATTCCCTCATCAAACCAACAATATGCGTACCATCTTGGCCAAATTCGCTAGAGCTAGCATCCGTTATGCCCGCCAGATTACGCGCCGCTTCGATAACCGCCATTTGCATACCAAAACAAATGCCAAAATACGGCACGGCCCGCTCGCGTGCATATTCAACGGCTTTGATCTTACCTTCAGAGCCGCGCTCGCCAAATCCACCTGGAACCAAAACTCCGTGCATGCCTTTAAGGACTTCGCTATGATCACTGGTTTCAAACTCTTCGCTTTCAATCCATTTGATATTGACCTTGACCTTATTGGCTATGCCCCCATGCACCAGAGCTTCGGTGATAGATTTATAGGCGTCAGGCAGGACTGTGTATTTACCAATCACGGCAATATTCACTTTCCCGTCAGGATTATGCAGTGTTTTAGATATACCTTCCCAACGGGACAAATCTATATTCTCTTTTATCTCTAACTCGAAATGGTGCAACACTTCCGCGTCTAGCCCTTCTTTGTGGTAAGCTAGCGGCACATCATAAATAGAGCCCGCGTCCAATCCTTGAATAACAGCGCTTTCACGAACATTACAAAACTGCGCTATCTTTTTGATATTACTAGGGTCTATAGGCCGATCGGCTCGGCATAACAATATATTTGGCTGAATACCAATAGAGCGAAGTTCTTTCACGCTGTGCTGTGTTGGTTTGGTTTTTACCTCACCAGCTGCCGCAATATAAGGCAGTAAAGTCACATGCATAAACAAGACTTGCTCGCGGCCAAGCTCTTGGCCAAGTTGCCGTAATGCTTCGAAAAATGGGAGACCTTCAATATCACCTACCGTGCCGCCAACTTCACACAAAACGAAATCGACATCGCCCGCATCCGAGATCACAAATTCCTTAAGCTCATTGGTCACATGCGGGATAACCTGCACGGTTGCGCCCAAATAATCACCCTGGCGCTCTTTTTCGATAATATTGGAGTAGACTCTGCCCGTGGTGATATTGTCATTTTGGTGCGCAGAGACGCCCGTAAACCGCTCATAATGGCCAAGGTCAAGATCAGTTTCCGCCCCATCGTCCGTCACATAACACTCACCATGTTGATAAGGTGACATTGTACCAGGATCGACATTTAAATAGGGATCCAGCTTACGCAAGCGCACCTTGTAACCGCGTGCTTGCAAGAGCGCTCCCAAAGCCGCAGAAGCAAGGCCTTTACCCAAAGAGGATACAACGCCGCCTGTGATAAAAATATATCTCGGTTTAATATTCGTCATAACCCGCACTCACCTGAAACCAGGCGAGTGTGTTACTCTTCTGGCTTTTTATCCGTATTTTTTTCTGTCGTAGAGGTTGATTCATCCGTTTGAGAATCTTGCTCCAACGGGGTTACACTCTTGGACGCATCGGCAGGTGAATTCAAGTCCTGATTTTCAATTTTTTGTGAATTTTTATTAGGTTTGACAGTATCGCTAATCAAGCCCTTTTCTGCGCCTTTATCATCAAGCAAGCTACGGTCAACTTTTTGCATGTTAAAAGCAATAGAAATAAGCAGGCAAACAACCAAAAACAAAGCGCCAAAAACGCCCGTTAGTTTTGAGACTAAATCAGCAGTGCCGCGTCCTGACATAAGGTCGCCCCCCCCCCCGCCGCCAATACCCAAAGCACCACCTTCAGAGCGCTGAATAAGAATAAGCCCAATCATAACAATCGAGAGTATCAGTAAAACAATAAGCAATACATTTGCCATAACGGACGTCCTGATTTTAAAACACATTTGAGTTTCGCGCGCTTTACAGCAAAAAACCACACAATACCAGTACTTTTTCACACCCAGTATTTTTTCCTAGGCACAGCTTCTATGTGTCTGTACCCATATGTAGATAAGATCGAGTTTGTTGTTTTCAAGGTATTTGCATAAAATAGCTAAAATGAGTATTTTCCTACAGTGAAAAGAACAACAACACGCAATTGACCTTATCCTTGACCTTGGTGTACTTAGGGTTATGGTGTGGAAAATTAACATAGGATCGCACAGAGCGGCTGGAGAAAGACACTGACTAAAGATAATGCACCGACTAAAGGTAATACTCAGAACGCAAACAATAAGGTTGCGGAAATAAACCCAAATGAAGAAATAAAAGTTAGCTTTGCTGATTTGGGTTTTATTCCTGAAATTTTAAAAGCTCTGAATGATGTAGGCTACATAACCCCTACTCCCATTCAAGCAGAAGCGATCCCTGCGGCTCTGCAAGGAAGAGACGTGCTGGGCATTGCCCAAACGGGTACGGGTAAAACGGGGGCCTTTACCCTACCCATTATGCAGCGCATGGCTAAAGGTCGCGCCCGGGCTCGTATGCCGCGTTGCCTGATTGTATGTCCCACTCGCGAGCTTGCGGCGCAGGTTGCGGAAAATGTTGAGCACTACGGAAAATACCTGAAAATTTCTATGGCGCTCCTTATTGGCGGGGTAAGCTTTGCCAAGCAAGAACTGAAATTAAATCGGGGTGTTGATGTGCTTATCGCCACCCCTGGACGGCTCTTGGATCATTTCGAGCGCGGCAAAGTTATGCTTACGGGCGTACAGGCTTTGGTCGTTGATGAAGCCGACAGAATGCTCGATATGGGCTTTATCCCTGATATTGAACGTATTTTCAAACTCACGCCCTTTACGCGGCAAGTTTTATTCTTTTCGGCAACCATGCCCAATGAGATAAAACGCCTTGTGGATACGTTTTTACACCAACCGCACCACGTTCAAATTGCGCGTAAAAATATAACGGCAAAAACGGTAAAACAGCTCATCGTTATAATGCCAAGTAATGATAGCAAGCAAAAACGAACCGCCCTGCGCTATGCCATAGATAATATGGGTGTGAAAAACGGTATCGTATTTTGCAATCGAAAACTTGATGTGGATATTGTTGCAAAATCTCTCACGGTGCATGGCCATAACGCTGCGCCTATTCATGGTGATTTGGCGCAAAGTGTACGCACTAAAACGCTGGCAAAGTTTAAAAACGGGGAGATTGAGTTCCTCGTCGCCTCTGATGTAGCGGCGCGCGGACTCGACGTGCCCTCAGTTTCCCATGTGTTTAACTATGACGTGCCCTCCCATAGCGAAGATTATGTTCACCGCATTGGCCGCACAGGGCGCGCTGGACGCAAGGGCGAAACACTTATGTTCGTCACACCCTTTGATCGTAAATACTATGCAGATATCCTTAATCTCATCAAAATAAAAGCGATAGAAGAGTATACAATTCCAGGGCTTGAGGATTTTGAAAAAACCAAGTCTCGCCACAAAGGCAAAGGCGGGAGCCAAAACGTTACAGCTGGCCGCAACAAGCAGGCGCACGGCGCCAAAAAACAAAGTAAGCCGCAACAAAGTAGTAAGCTAAAAAACAATAAGACCGCTGCTAACAATCAGCAAAATAGAGATAACCAAAATAGGGGTAATAAGGGTAAATACAAAAACACATTGCCAAAAAATGACACAAGTGGTTTTGGCGATAGTATGCCTGCTTTCTTCAGTAACCCTAAAAAATAATGCCAAAGTACTCGTGGATCTGGGAACGGTTTATCTGGCCTGTCTGACTGCACAAATCAATTATGGCGGCGCTGTATTCTTATAACTATCCAATTTTTCAAAAGTTTCAAACCATTTGGCGAGTTTTGGCATATGAGTGCGCCACTGCATGTCAGCGGAGCGAAAGTCTACATAACCGAGCGCGCAAGCAATGCCCAAATTGCCAAACTCCCAAGGCTTGCCCAAATCTTCTACGATCGTTTCAAGGTGCTGGAGCGCGCGCACCACCGCGTTTTCTTGGCGCATGGCCCAAAAATCCCACCATTGTTCCTGCGGGCGAATACGTTCCATCCGAAAGGCCAAAACTGCATCAATAATACCATCACCAAGCGCGTGCAGGGTTTTCTGCCGCCAACCCGCCTTGCCAGAGGGGAGCCAGGGCTTGCTCAAACTATCAAGATATTCACAAATCACAGGGCTATCATAAATCGTCGTTTTATTATCCATTTTATTATCCATAAGCGCAGGTACTTTGCCCAGCGGATTCACGCCGTGCAAAACCGCCTCATCATCAAATGGCACGGTCTCAACTTCGACAACACCCAACCCCTTCTCGAGAATTAAAATGCGCGCTTTGCGGCTATAGGGCGATGTTTTCGAGAGTATGAGTTTCATGGATATCTCGCTTTTAGTTGGTTTTCGCACCTGTTGCGGAATTCAGTATGGGGAGTATCTATTCTTAGTTGTTCACGCGTCTGCTACTTCAACAGGCACAATCGTGACGCTTTCCCCGCAGCCGCATGCATCAGTTTGGTTGGGGTTTCTAAATACAAATTTTGAATAAAGAATTTCTGTTTCGTAATCGACAACAGAGCCTAAGAGAAACAAAACCGCTTTGGCATCAACGACGATTTGCACACCTTTATCTTCGACAACCTCGTCAAATTTTTCAATCTCGCCGACATATTCCATCAAATATTCCATGCCCGCGCAGCCACCGTTGTTCACGCCAACCCGCAGATAACCCTGGCCTTGTTCATCCAGAATTTCGCGCACGCGCGCCGCGGCAACGTCCGTCAAGGTTACAAGTTTTGGTCTTTCTCTAGCCATTTTAATATCCTAACCATGGGTTTAAAACATATTTAGTTCAAGCCGTGCTTCGTCGCTCATAAGATCTGGTGTCCATGGCGGATCGAAAACCATATCAACCTCGACTTCGCGCACGCCATCAATCATCATACAAGCGTTTTGCACCCAGATTGGCATTTCCCCAGCCACTGGGCAACCGGGCGCTGTCAAAGTCATATCAACTTTTAGTGTCCAGTCATCTTCTAACTCGACTTTGTAAATCAGGCCAAGCTCGTAAATGTCCACTGGGATTTCTGGGTCATAAACGGTTTTTATCTGAGAAATAACTTCAGCTGTTACCCGCTCCATATCCGCGTCCGTAGGCTTGCTCGCGCTACCTTTGATAACATCGATCACATCTCTTTGTATATTTTCACTCATTATAGTCCTCATATAGTATCTTTATTTAAGAAAGAAACATTTGCACTTTCTTCATACCGTAAATCAGGCGGTCAACTTCAGCTTCCGTATTATAAATACCAAAACTGATCCGCGCCGTGCTGTGTACGCCAAAGCTCTCCATAAGCGGCTGTGTGCAGTGCTGGCCAGCGCGAATAGCAATGCCGTATTTATCCAAAATTTGCGCAATGTCATGAGCATGTGCGCCCTCCAGCGTGAACGACAACACCGCGCCTTTGTCGGGTGTGTCACCGATTACCCTAAATGTATTTAGCTTAGAAAGTCCCTTTAAAGTTTTGTTATACAAGTGTATTTCATGTTTTTTTATAATCGCTCTGTCAAATTGACTAATCCAGTTAATCGCAGCGCCAAAGCCGATAGCCTCTATAATCGGCGGGGTTCCTGCTTCAAACTTATGGGGGATATCCGCATAAGTTATACGGTCCAAAAACACATCTTCGATCATCTCCCCCCCGCCATTAAAAGGCTGTATGCGCTCTAGCATTTCACGTTTTCCGTAAAGTGCGCCAATGCCCGTCGGGCCATATAATTTATGTCCCGTCATGGCATAAAAGTCCGCGTCAACATCCAAAACATCAACCGCCATATGCACGGCGGCCTGCGTGCCATCAATCACAAAGATACAGCCATGTTCGTGCGCGATCTTACCCATGTCTTTGACAGGGTTTATAGTGCCCAAAACATTGCTCATATGCACAATTGAAACCACTTTGGTGCGCCCCGTGAAAAGGGATTTATACTGCTCTATATCAAGTGTGCCATCCGCCAACACATCGACCCATTTAATCACGGCACCAAACCGCTCGCGTAGAAAATTCCACGGCACGATATTAGAGTGGTGTTCCATCTTGGTGATGATAATCTCATCGCCCTTTTTGATCTCCCCCATTAGGCCATACGCAACGAGATTTAACGCTTCAGTCGCCCCTTTTGTGAAAATGATTTCATTGACCTCCGCAGCGCCTAAGAAATCTGCTACGGTTTTGCGCGCCGCTTCAAACTTCTCCGTCGTTTCATTGGCCATCGTGTGCAGGCCTCGGTGTACATTGGCATAGCTATGTTCTATACAGTTCCGCATAGCATCCATCACGGCCACAGGTTTTTGCGCGCTTGCGGCATTATCAAGGTAAACTAGTGGCTTGCCATTGATCTTCCGCGAGAGGATTGGAAATTGATTACGTATGCTCTCGATATCAAAACTCATGAGTTTTCCTCAAGCCATGTAGAAATACGCGTCATGAAATCTGTATTATTTGCCATATTATCGAAAGCTTCAGCGACAAACACTTCGGTCAAAAGCGCCTCGGCTTGCGCTTTTGGTATGCCGCGTTGGCGCATATAAAACAGGGCGCTCTCATCCAATACCCCAATCGTATTACCATGAGCGCACGCTACATCATCGGCATATATTTTTAGCTCTGGCTTAGAGCGTATTTCGCATGTATCAGATTGCATAATCACGTCATGACGCATTTTTGCATCCGTAAGCTGCGCGGATTTACGCACATGAAATTTTCCTTGGAAAACCCCGCGCGCCCGACCTCTCGTCACGCCTTTGACCGACTGGCGGATATTGGCGCCTGGCGCAGCTAGATCGATAGAACTCGTCATGTCGCAATGACGTTTTCCCTTTAAAAGATACGCCCCGTGAATGTCGGCTTTTAAATTCTCGCCAAAGCTAGCAACCCGCGTTTCAAGCCGCGAGAGTGCGCCGCCAAAGCTCAGCGTATGTTGGATAATGCTTGCCTCCGCCCATGCATTGATATTGGCAGTAACAATGCGCACCGTGCCCGCAGTATCATTATGAAATAGGGTGCGAGTCAAACCCGCGCCTTGCGCCAGTTCAAACTGGATATCAATGTTCGAAAACACACTATCCAAACTTTCATAAACTTCGCGCACACAAAGCCTAGCCCCCTTGCCTAATTTATAAACAATACGCGCATGTCCACCGCCCTGCGCAATGATAACGACAGGTGTACGCGATTTAAACCCTGCTGGCACAGTGATAACCATCGCTGCTCTGATGAAATTATCAGCAAATTTCCCCATAACGGATTCGGATTTGGGCTGGGCTTCGCGCCTCACCACTATGCCTTCACCGCATGTGATATCAAGCCTTTGCTCCGCGCTCAGTCCTTGCTCTTTGCCCCGCACCTTCGTGCGCACATCCGTCCACTTCCACGCTTCCATACGGCGGTGTGGCAGGTGTTCCAGGATATTTTCTGTGCTAAGCGGCATATATATCATAGCCTTCTTTTTCGAGTTTTTTGGCAAAATTTGCATCACCGCTTGCAACAATTTTTCCAGCGGCCAAAACATGCACACGGTCTGGCACGATATAATCGAGAAGCCGCTGATAATGGGTAATGACAAGCATACAGTGATCAGGTCTACGCAGCACATTCACGCCATCGGCAACAATGCGTAAAGCATCTACATCAAGACCACTATCGGTCTCGTCCATAATGATAAATTTTGGCTCTAGCATCATCATTTGAAAAATTTCCATACGTTTTTTCTCGCCGCCAGAAAACCCGACATTTAAAGGCCTTTTAAGCATGTCTGGTTTCATCTTAAGCGTTTTTGCTATCTCGCGCGCTTTTTTCAAAAACGCAGGCGCAGCCATAGGCTCTTCGCCGCGTGCTTTAAGTTGAGCATTAAGCGCCGTGCGCAAAAACGTCATGGTCGGCACGCCCGGAATTTCTAACGGATATTGAAATGAGAGAAACACCCCCGCTGCCGCACGCTCCTCTGGCTTCAAAGCAAGCAAATCTTGCCCGAAATAATCAACACAGCCGCCCGTAACATCATACCCGTCCTTGCCCGTAAGCACATAAGAAAGCGTAGATTTTCCCGCTCCATTAGGTCCCATAATAACATGCACCTCCCCAGCGGGCACTTCGAGGGATAATCCGTTGAGAATCGTTTGTTGGCCGCCGTTCACGGTGGCGGTGAGGTTGTTGATTTTTATCATAATTTTCCTAATTTAGGTTCTGGGAACACGTCCGCGAACCTACTATCCCATACTAACCTTTAAACGCCGTGACTTCGATTTCTATTTTCATTTCGGGATCAACCAACCCAGCGATGACCATGGTTGCGGCCGGGAGTATTGCGCCAAAATGTGCCTTGATTACAGGCAGGACTTCTTTGATATATTTACGGTCTGTGATCGTATATTGCACGCGCACCGTATGGCCAAGTTCAAAGCCAGCCGCCTTTAGGGCCGCCATGATATTTGTAAATGTATTTTGCGCCTGTTGGGCCGCGCCTTCGGGCAGAACGCCATTGGTATAATCATAACCAACCGTGCCCGAGACAAAACACCAGTCACCTTGCATCAGTGCCCGCGACATTGAATAGGTTTTTTCGCTCTCATTCATTGAGATCAATTTGCGTTTGGGTTGTTTTTTCTTAGTCATAGTTTTTTCCCTTTTAAGTTTGGTTATCCCACGCTTCCTTCTAATGATATGGCAACGAGTTTCTGCGCTTCGACCGCGAACTCCATTGGGAGCTTTTGCAAAACATCACGGCAAAACCCGTTAACGAGCAGCGCAACTGCGTCTTCTGCATTAAGGCCGCGCTGGCGACAGTAAAACAGCTGCTCGTCTGATAGTTTTGATGTGGTGGCTTCGTGCTCGAACTGGGCTGACGGCGTGTTGCTTTCAATATAGGGCACGGTGTGCGCGCCGCATTGATCGCCAATAAGCAGGCTATCACACTGGGTGAAATTACGCGCGCCAGCGGCTTTTCTGTGAGCGCTTACAAGGCCGCGATAAGTTTGGTTGGATTTGCCCGCGCTAATCCCCTTAGAGATAATTCGTGATTTTGTATTTTTGCCCAAATGAATCATTTTTGTGCCCGTATCAGCTTGCTGATAGTCATTGGTAATGGCGATAGAAAAAAACTCACCAGAGCTACCATCTCCGCGCAATACACAGCTTGGATATTTCCACGTCACCGCAGAACCTGTCTCAACCTGTGTCCACGACACTTTGGAGTTTTTACCACGGCAATCGGCGCGCTTGGTGACGAAATTATAAACCCCGCCCTTGCCTTCGCTATCGCCTGGCCACCAGTTTTGCACGGTAGAGTATTTAATCTCCGCATCATCGAGCGCGATAAGTTCAACAACTGCCGCATGCAGCTGATTTTCATCACGCATAGGCGCGGTGCAACCTTCTAGGTATGAAACATAGGATCCTTTATCCGCAATAATAAGCGTGCGCTCAAACTGCCCAGTGCCCTGTGCGTTCATACGGAAATATGTGGACAGCTCCATAGGACAGCGCACACCTGGCGGGAGGTAAACGAAACTACCT
Organism: Robiginitomaculum sp.; assembly: GCA_965224735.1. Classification (GTDB taxonomy): domain Bacteria; phylum Pseudomonadota; class Alphaproteobacteria; order Caulobacterales; family Maricaulaceae; genus Robiginitomaculum_A. The sequence goes on from OZ245059.1 coordinate 1,845,762, forward strand.
TCAGTGAACACAGCCGTGTTTAAAGTCGCGAAAAAATTATCCGTTGGCGGCACAACTGTGCCCAGATATTTCTTCACCAATTCTGGGTGTTTTTGCATGGCCTCGCTAAGCGGGCAGAAAATCACGCCGACTTTCGCCAGCTCGTCTTTAAACGTGGTGACAACACTAACGCTATCAAAAACAGCCTCAACGGCAACGCGCGGCGCGCCTTGCACGCCCGCCAGCACTTCTTGCTCTTTAAGTGAAATGCCAAGTTTTTCGTAAACTTCAAGCAAATCAGGATCAACTTCATCGAGACTTTTGGGTTTGTCTTCATCGCGTTTTGGCGCAGCGTAATAATAGGCATCTTGATAGTCTATTTTTGGGTAATCCACCATAGCCCATGTCGGTTCGCTCATGGTTAACCAGCGCTTATAGGCATCCAACCGCCACTGCAACACCCAATCAGGTTCGCCCTTTTTGGCCGAAATAAAACGCACGATATCTTCATTCAGGCCTTTGGGCGCAAATTCTTGCTCGATATCACTCTCGAAACCATATTTGTATTTATCTGCTTCAAGCGCAGCCACGCCTTCTAGGGTACCAGTTTCTATGCCCTCTTTAGCAATATTTTTAACGTCACCCATTAGGCGGCTCCTTTATAGGCGATACAGCATAGGTGATACGGCGAATTTTCGCCCATGTTCGTAAAAACTTTTCTGCATCTTGCGGTTTTGATGTATAGCCAAGACTAATACGGATAGCCCCTTTGGGCGCTTTACTAGCCAGGTTCATAGCCGTCACAGCGCGGCTTGCCCCAACTTTTCCCGACGAGCAAGCAAGGCCTGTGGACACGCAAATGCCTTCCAAATCCAGCCCCATCATCAATGTTGATGATGCTTTGTCTGGAAGCGCAAAAAATAGCGTATTGGGAAGGCGCGGCGCAGCCTCGCCAAATATAGTGATAGTTGGCTCCATCATTTTTAAGCCCGCTTCAATTTCGTCTCTGATGGCGCGCGTATTTTCTAACCCTTCAGCCACTTTCGCCGCTGCGCCAAAGCCTGCTATGCCAGCAATATTGAGCGTGCCAGCCCGTTTTCGTTTTTCCTGTCCGCCGCCAATCATCATGGATGTAAATGGCGCATTGCTCGCACTATAAAGCGCGCCAACGCCCTGCGGGCCACCAATTTTATGAGCCGATACAGCGACATAATCAGCAAGCGCTACGGCACTTAACGGAATTTTTCCCAAAGCCTGCACCGCGTCAAACAAGAGCAAAGCATTTGTATCTTGCACCATATCAACAATACGGGCCACATCTTGGAGGACGCCCATTTCGCTATTGGCAATAGCAACAGAGACAAATGGCCGGCCATCTTTGGCTATGTCGTGTTTTGTAAGCGCTGCCAGTAGCCAGCTTAAATCCAAAAGCCCCGTAGGCAATGCAGGGATAATTTCAACGTCTGCACCGCTTTCTTGCGCCATAAGAATAGACGCAGGGTGATCCAACGCAGAAATATACAGGCGCTTACAGCCAAATTTAACGGCAGAACCTATGGCCGTGTTGATGCTTTCCGTGCCGCTGCCCGTAAAGATTAAGTCCTGCGTGCATACGCCCATGGCCAGACTAACCGCCTCGCGGGCAGCGGAAATTAATTTATGGGCAGCGCGGCCTGCACCGTGGGGCGCAGACGCATTGCCAGACATGTTGAGAGCCTTCTTCATTGCTTCAATAACTTCGGGGCGCGCTGGCGAGCTTGCATTATGATCCAGATACAACATTATTCAGCCGCCTCAATAATATCAGGGCAAAATTGTGGGAAATTTTGTTCCAAAACATCTTGAATAGAAATAGCGTTGAAAAAGCTTTCTATATGGTCTTCCATCGCTTGCCACAAATCATGAGATAGGCATTTCGCGCCTTTGGCCATGCAGCCAATGCCATCATCACCACAGCGTTTGGTTTGTATGGCTTCATCAACCGCGTAAATCACACTCCCTATATATATTTCCTCCATTGGCCGCGCAAGGTTATAGCCGCCCGCCGCCCCGCGCTGGCTTTCCACAATTCCTGCTTTGCGCAACTTTCCAAACACCTGCTCAAGGAAACTTAGAGAAATATCTTGTCGCATTGATATATCGGATAGGCACACCAAACCACCATCTTTACCATTAACGGCAATATCAGTCACAGCCATAACAGCATATCGAGCTTTTGCGGTAAGTTTCATAATAATCTTATTGGTTCATTATTTTTTTTGCATTTTCGTGCAAGCCCTGCTAGAAGCCGCGCAACCATACAAATTTGACACGGACTTACTAATTCCGACTATTTTAGTCAAGTATTATAATTATACTTTTCTGTAGACACAAACACAAGTCTGTAGACACAAACACAAGGGTTTCCATGCCAGAAGTTATTTTTAACGGCCCCGACGGTCGTCTCGAAGGCCGTTATCATCCAAGCACTGAAGCGACCGCGCCTTGCTCTATTATTCTCTCCCCGCACCCAAAGGCTGGCGGACATATGGATCACCGTATTCCTGTCGCTATGTATGAGAGCTATAAAGCGCGCGGGTTTTCTGTTTTGCGGTTTAACTTTCGCGGCGTTGGTAAATCCAAAGGCGATTATGATAATGGTTCTGGCGAGCTAAAAGATGCAGCCTATGCACTTGATTGGCTACAAAGCTTCAACCAAAACGCGCCCTTTACCTGGGTAAGCGGCTATAGTTTTGGCGCATGGGTTGGCATGCAGCTTTTGATGCGTCGCCCCGAAGTTTTAGGTTTTGTGTCTATGTCACTCCCGACCAATACCTATGACATGGCCTTTCTCGCGCCCTGCCCATCATCTGGCCTTATCACCTATGGCAGTAATGATACGATTGTCCCGCCTGAAGAAGTCGAGCGCGCCATAACCAATATTCGCATCCAAAAAAATAAAAAAATAACTGGAAGGCTCATTGAAGGCGCAGATCATTTCTATTCAAGCCATCTTGAAATCGCTATGGAAGAGATAGAAAAATATTTGGATGAGAACTTGGACGATCGTTATTGCCCGCCTAGAAGCTCAAGCCTTATTGGGTTTGAAGGTTAGACCCTCACAAACCAACTGGAGCCGTTACAGTTAAATCTATGGAAGTAAAAAAAGGGGCTGTCCCAGATACCTATACTCAGACTCCTCTATAACCCGAGTTTCACCTTGACATTTCCCTCCTGATAGATTGGGCTCATGTTTATGATTAAGTCTGGTTTTTTATCAAAGAGGGAACGCCGTGAGTTGGAGAGTGTCGTGCGTTGTCCGAGCGAGGATCACGGGATAGCGCGGCGGTGTAATGCTTTGCTTTTGTTGGATGATGGTTGGAGTTGTGAGCGGGCTAGCCAAGTCCTTTATCTTGATGATGACACGATCCGTATCTGGTACAAAAAATACGCCGAGGGTGGTTTTGACCTGATGGCGAGCTTTGACTATAAGGGTGGTTTCTCCAAATTGAGTGTGGACGCAAAAACGGCTCTTGTGTCTTGGCTAGAGGCTCATGTCTGTCAGAATGTACACGAGGTTCGCGTCTTTATCTGGCACAACTGGCAAGTCGATTATTCCAAGTCTGGCTGCATCAAATTGCTGCATCGTTTGGGTTTTGAATACAAAAAGCCTACGCCTTTACCAGCTCATACTAACGAGCAGGCACAGGCTGAATTTATAGAGAATTATCAGCGGCTCTTGAACGGCTTAACGCTTGATGAGACGGTATATTTCTGTGATGCTGTGCACCCTGAACATCAATCAAGACCAAGCCGTGGCTGGATGCGCAAGGGTGCGAACATGGCCATAAAACGCAGTACGCGGCGTAAGCGCGTGAATATTCACGCCGCGGTTAATCTGGAGAATTTTGACACACCCTTTATGGATGTGGATCGGGTTGATAGTGACAACACCATCCAATTATTTGAAAAACTGGAGGCACGTAATCTGGATAAAAAGCGTATCTACTTGATCTTGGATAATGCGCCTTATCACCGCTCCGCCAAGGTAAGACAGTGGTTAGAGCGCAAAGATTGCAAAATAAAACCAATCTGGCTGCCAACATACTGCCCGCATCTTAACGCTATTGAGCGGCTTTGGGGCGTCATGCATCGATGTGTGACACATAACAGGTTCTACCCGACATTTACGAAATTTGGCCATGCTATACTCAAATTTTTACGAGAAACCATACCCAAACAATGGAGAAATTTCCGAGACACCGTAACTGACAATTTCCGAATAATTTCAGATGAAAAATTTCTGGTTATGGAGTATTGGAAGTATACTAGCAATTATTATCGGCATAGGCTCGACCATATTTGGGCAAGTAACAGCGGCGTTCGTGCCAGGGGAAGTTACCCTTGAAGATGCTGCATCCGTAATCCTTGCCTCCCTCGCCATATTTGCTCTTGGCATCTTCGATCCTGGGATTGCTACAGGTCTTGTATCTGGCGCGCCGCAATTAGGTGCAGGCGCAGCGGTTGGCACAATAGCCGCCGTTGGCGCCGGAGCAATGGCGGGCGGCGCTGCCGCAGGTGCGGGCGCAGGCATGGCAGGCAAAGCAGCAGGCGGCGCGGTTAAAGCAGGCGCGTCACCGGCAGGCGGCACACAGCTTTCTTTTGCCCTTGGTAAGGCGGCATCAGGTTCAGGCGGCGTCAAAGGCGCGCTTGGCGGCGCATCAGCAGTTGCACAAGCAGGCATGGGCGCAGTTAAGAACGCTGGCAAAGCAGCACCTCAAAAGCTACGGGCAGTGTCGGTGCAGCACATAAAGCAGGAATGCGCGGCGGCTTAAACGGTCTGTCGCAAAAGGGGCTGAAACCGATAAGCATCAATGATAGCGGAGGTGATTCTGGCGGCGGTGCAAATCAGCCTGATTGGGCCAAGAAAATTAAACGTCAGCAATCCACCCATAATGCCACGCGCCGCGCCAGTGACGTTATCCGCTCTGGCGATACGAGCGGCGGCGGCTTTGCCATCAAACTAGAACAAGACGAATAGGAGAAATGAAATGTGGAAACGCAATCAATAAAAATATGGCACTACGCCAATCGCGGAAACGCCTTATCAACGCGCAGCCCAGGTCTGGGACGACCGTATAGGCTCTGCCCGCGTACAGGCAAAGAATTGACGGTTAGCGACTTTACTTTCGATCGGATTATCGGCACTGCTAGCAGGCGCATTCATATGGCAAAGCTCCCAAAGCATGGTTACACCTTATGTGGTAGAAGTGGACACTAATGGTTCCGTTCGCGCTATCGGCCCCGCTACAGAAAACTTCATTCCGTCGGACGCGCAAATCACGCACCAACTTGCAGATTTTATCAGCAATGTACGGTCAGTCTCCATCGACCCCGTAGTGTTGCGGCAAAACTGGCTAGAGGCGTATAGCTTTGCCACCGACCAAGCTGCTATCACGCTCAATGCATACGCTACCGAGAACGACCCATTTGCAGATATTGGGCAGCGTAGTGTTACCGTTGATGTCGCCTCTATTGTGCGCTCATCGAATGACAGTTTTGAAATCCGTTGGCGCGAGACTTCTTATCGTGGCGGGGCGTTGATTGGCGTTGAGAATTTCACAGCCGTTCTTGTCCATCATCATCCATCCGCCCACCGACGCGCAAACTCTGCACCGTAACCCCCTTGGCCTCTATGTGCACGGCCTTAACTGGTCAAAAGACCTCAATTCTGGAGAATAAAATGAGACATTCATACCTATTAAAAACAGCCGCAATAATTGGATTAGCAACAAGCTTTACTGGTTACGCCAGCCTGCAAAAACAGTTCGCGGACTTCAAACTCGATATGTCACGAAAGGATGTTGCGCCCGTAGAAATGAGCGCCGCAATTCTGAATATTGACGAGCCGCTTATTGAAGAAGAGCGCCCGATAGAAATTGAGTTTATCAAACAGCTCGTCATGCCCGGCCAGATGAAATTACGGCCTGCATCGATTATCTATTCAGGGCCAGTTCTCAAACCATTTGAAGCGATTGAACAGGCTAATGCTCAAGCATCCATTGAACCCAATAGCAGTAATTATCTTAATGCCATTCAAGTCTATCCTTATACACCCGGTTCGCTTTATCAGGTTTATTGTGCCCCGCAGCAAGTAACGGACATTGCGCTGCAACCCGGCGAAGAACTTACGTCAGTTTCCGCAGGTGATACCATCCGCTGGATCGTTGGCGATACGGTTTCAGGGGCAATCGGCGGCGAACAGGTGCATATTCTCGTTAAACCGACCAAGCCTAATCTTTCCACCAATCTTGTGATTACCACGAGCAAGCGCACATATTATCTGGAGTTACATTCTTACAAAGATACCTATATGGCGGCAGTGTCGTGGCGTTATCCAAGGGAAGCATTAGGACTGCGCGGCGTAAAGAAAATGACACGGCGGGCTAAGTCCAAAGCTGCCGCCACTATCAGCAAGCCGAGCCTATCTATTGATAATCTGAATTTTAGGTATGAAATCAAAGGCGATACCCCCCACTGGCGGCCACTGCGCGCATTTGATGACGGTCATAAGGTGTTCATCCAATTCCCAGAACGGCTCGACCAAGGCGAAGCGCCGCCATTATTTGTTATGGGACGCAAAGGTAAAAGCCAGCTAGTAAACTACCGCGTAAAAGGTAGTTATTACATTGTTGACTGCTTGTTTAAGACCGCAGAGCTACGCCTTGGCGAGAAGACACAGACGATCGTTCGTATTGTCCGTGATACAAAATCATGAGCGAGATAGCTGACAATCCAAATCTCGCTATCCGTGCCAAGCCTAAGCCCGTCAAACGGTTTAGCCGCAAGGCGCTCATTCTTGGCGGTACGGCATTAAGCGCAGGGTTATTCGCAGCCTTGGCCTTTGCACTACAATCACCCGAATATGGTGACAGTGAGCGGCCAAGCGAGCTTTATAATGTCAGTCACAAACCTATGACAGATGCACTTGATGCTTTGCCCAAAACATATGTGGATATGCGCCCAAAATTAGGCCCGCCATTGCCTGGGGATTTAGGGGCAGCGTTCTTGGAAGCCAATCAAGGCGGGGCGCCAGTAGCAGAGCTTGATAACCCGTTTCAATATTCGCCAAAGGGTGCGCCGCCGCCGAGACAGTACAGGCAAGCAGCGAGCTATCAATCAGCGCCTGCGCCGAGCAAGCGCGACGAAGCGCGGGAATCAGGGTTATTCTTCTCTGTCGGGTCAAACCAAACAAGTACGAAGCCGCCAGATCAATTCACCCAAATGGATGCACAGTTAGAGCAAGCTTATTCAAATCTTGCCAATAGACTCGATTCACAATAGGCTATAATTTTGTAGGCGCAATTGTTTTATTTTCATGTCCTTATGCGGTTTTGAGATTGATGTTGGCGAGAGCACCAATATTCTTCGCAATCATGTTTTGCAGGCCGTTATTGCGGTGAATATCGGCAAAAATCTTGAACTTCTTCATACGGCCAATAGCATGTTCGACGCCAATGCGCAGGCCTGCGTGCCAACGGTTATAGGCTCTGGCATTTTGGGAAATGGGCTGGTTTTTCGGCTTCTTAATCGGAATTTCAAAATTCGTTCCGAGATAACCAAGGTCGCCTAAAACCATCATATCAGGCGGCTTGACAACACCACTTTCATCAAAAATCCGCTTGTCGTGTTTTGAGCCTTTTTGCGCAGGGCCAACGGCCAGAATACGTTTCGTATTATCGGTGATAATCTGATGCACATTCGTGTATCTTTTCTTTTTTCCGGAATAATTTTCCTTCCGTTTTCCCGGCTTTTTTGAACGTAGAATTGGGCGTTCTGTCCCGTCTACCATCAGATAAAGAAGATCATTTTTTTCTTCTTCGTTCAGGCGTATCTTGCGTTCAGGCATACGAAAATGGCCGGTTAAAAGGTGCTCATAGCCCGATTAACGCGGCAGACAGTGGGCGAAGACACGCCAAAAACTAGCCCTAAAAACACATGGCTAGTATAGGTTCGATAATAAATCAAGCACATGAGAAGCTGCGCAGAGAAATCAAGTTCATACTTGCGTCCTGCGCCAATGGCACGCTTGCGCGTAGGGCGGGACAGGCGTTTGTGCTCGCTTTTAAGCCAGAGTGGGTGGGTATCTTTGATAAGCCTGTCAAAATCTTCAAGACGAATGCCTGAAAGGCGGAAAAACAGTGTGGGGCGGGCGCGTAAAACTTTCAACGTGTTCATAAATAATCCTCCTGCTCAAAGATTAGACAAAATAATTAACAAATTACCTAATTACGAAGCGAGTCTAATGTAAATATGATGGCTGATTGCGACACGCTAATAATGGGTAATGCGGAGTTTAGCACTGCCCCTGCTTACCAAAATAGTAAGTCGGCATTCCTTGGGCAATCAGCAGGCGAGATATATAATCCATATGTCCTGCAATCTCCCAAATCCCCATATCAAATTATGGCAGGGACATTGATACCTGCTAGTTTGGTCACAGGGCTTAATTCTGATTTACCGGGCAAGTAATCGGGCAAGTCACTGAAAATGTTTATGACACGGTGACGGGTGAGTATTTACTCATACCCCAAGACGCACGCCTGCTTGGGCGTTATGATAGTGTCATAGCTTACGGTCAAAGCCGCGCACTGGTTGCATGGACACGGATTATCTTTCCCAACGGCAATTCCATTCAGCTTGATAATTTACCCGCCGTTGACGGCCAAGGCTTTGCAGGGCTGAAAGATAAAGTAGACCGCCATACTTGGCAATTCATGAAAGGCGCAGTGTTATCATCATTGCTTAGTGTTGGCTCCGAATTATCCTCTGACGATGAAGGGCGTCTTGCCCGCGCCCTACAAAATGCAGGGCAGGACACGGCTAACGTTGCCGGGCAACGCATTATCGAACGTAGCCTTAACATCCAGCCGACACTCAGCGTTCGACCCGGTTGGCGGTTCTCAATCATCGTGTCCAAAGACCTCATCCTCAAACCCTACCAATAGGAGATGGCATGAATGACTTGTGAGCGGTTGATATTTTCGGTGCTATGTTGGCGTTGGAAGAAGCGGATAGGTTTTAGGTTGGATATGTCATCTAGGGCTTTTGACCCTGTAAAGGAGATTAACTCACACCTATTACCGAACGACCATCTTGAGGCCCGGCCCGTGTTTACGCACGGATTGGTGACCTCGTATAGGAGTTTGGTTTGGCCGTTCACACCCGTTTTCCTGCATTTGGAATTGGGTCTCCGCTTCCTCTTAACATTAACACGAGGCGGTTTTGCCTCAAGAGGAGTATAGCTATGTCTTTTATTGGTGTCGACCTACATACGAATTCTTTTACCATTTTCCGCCGTGAGGCGGATGGGTCTGAAATTCTGAAAACCTATCAATTATGCCAAGCTGAACTGGCTCAATTTTGCATGAGCCTGTCAGCGGATGATGAGATCGCGGTGGAGGCCACGGGCAATTCCGCCTATTTCCGCGATGAAGTGATTGCCTGTGTTGGCCGCGTTGTTGTGGTGAACCCTGGTCAGTTTCAGGTCATCCGTAAATCGGTCAAGAAAACCGATAAGAACGATGCGCGGGCTTTAGCTTTGTTTTTATCCAAAGACATGTTGCCCGAGACACGTCTCAAATCCACCGAGCACGCACAGCTTGCTTCGATTACGCAGACGCGGGATTTACTGGTTAAGCAGCGCACGCGCCTGCTCAATAAAATTCATGCCCTTTATAACCGTCACGGCATCAAGATGAAGAAAGAGAAGTTCAGCTCTCAAAAATCATTGATAAATATGGACATGGCTGTGTTCACCGATTTGGAGAAAATCGAAGTTGGCATTATCCGTGACCAAGCTTTGTCGCTGACAAAATCGGTTAAAGCGATTGACAGGCATATTGAAGCTTATGCAAAAACTCTGGACGGGTTTGAAGGACTTACCAGTATCAAAGGCATTGGCGCGCGGTCGGCGGCTATCTTCTTATCTGGCATTGGCGATGTTGAGGATTTTGCCAGTTCTGATAAATTGGCGGCATACTTCGGCCTTGTTCCGCGTGTTAGCCAATCTAACGAAACCACCAATATGGGGCGGATCACCAAGCGCGGCAACAAGCTTGTCCGCACAACTTTGGTGCAATGTAGCCTGATTGCCATACGGTATTCTGGCTATCTCAACAGCTTTTACAGACGCATTAAAAACAGGCGCGGCTTTGGCAAAGCCATCATCGCTACAGCACGTAAATTACTCAAAATAATATACGACACCCTCAAAAACAACTGGGTGTTCGAAGACTTTACCAAATTCAAACTAGCCAGCCAAGAAATGGCTGGACAATCATCATAGGAGAATATTTATGCCAACGCCAGCTCTTAAAATAGGCCGCTTGCCGGATAAAACGCCCGTTAAGCTATCCATAACCATTACGCCGGATTTAAACGCTGATTTACAGCGTTACACGCAAATCTATGAACAAACCTATGATGATAAAGCCAGCGTAGCGGCTTTAGTGCCGTCTATGCTGAGTGCATTCTTGGCAAGTGATGCTGGTTTTAAACGGGCTTTAAAAGCACCTACAAAATAACGCTAAGATTTTTTCCGTCCACTAACAAAAGGAGGCCCATACAATGGCTACAATTGGACAATTTAAACCCGTGAAAGACGGGTATGAAGGCACTATATCAACACTGGCAATGGCCCGAAAGGTCAGGTTCGTTGCCAATGACAATAAGAAAGGCGAGGATAGCCCAGACTTTTTTATAAAAACGGGTAAGTGCGACCTAGGTGTTGCTTGGCACGCCGAGTCCGAAGGTGAAAGCCCGCGTAAATATGTGCGCGTCCTGCTCGATGACCCAAGTTTTGCTGGCCCAGTAAATGCTGCCCTGTTTGAACATGACGGCAAGGCCGATCTAGTTTGGTCACGGCAGAAGAAGCAATAGTTTTTGAGTTTGCACTCGAACTGTAGATTTCTATGGATGTAAAACCAAAATATTCTGATGAAGAGATTGAAGATGGGCTTGATATGGTTGCGAAGATCATACAGCGTTATGGCAATATTTATTGGCCCATCTTTGAGTGCTTGGAATATGAACTACAGGAACGCCGCAGCCGTGCTGCACGGTTAAGTGCTAGGCTCAACTCTAAAAATGGCGTATCTACAATCGCTTTGGCAAATAGTAAAAAAATCAAACGTCGCCGTAAATTGAGTAGGCATTGAAGTCTCGGTTTTCTGGTATATTGCAAATTACGCTTATGTCGAATATTGACATATATTGACATTACTGTATTATCGAGTTTGTTAATCGTCCTTATTAGAGGTGAAATATGCCAAGCAGTATGAATGTGTCGCTGACAAATGAGTTGAAAAAATTCGTTGTTTCGAGAACCGGGGATGATGGCCTATATGCCACTCCTAGCGAGTATATTCGCGATTTAATTCGCGGCGATATGGCGACCCAAGAAACTGTTTTACACGTCCTTAGCGGTCTTAACGACATTAAACATGGCAGGATGTCTGAAAAGTCTATCCTAGATATTCACGACGAAGCATAATGTATGGCGAAGAAAAGACATTACACTCTTACGAGAACTGCAGAACGGGGTTTTCGTCAGGCAAAAACGTGGTCACTATCGCGGTGGGGTAAGGCGCTAACGCGCAAATATTTTGAAGATTTGCACAACGGCGCTGAATACATTGCGGGCAATATTTTAACAATTCAGGCCAAGGAGCACTTAACTGGCGATACTGGGCTAAATGTTTATGCCGTGCGCGAGCACTATATTGTATATGTTTCTACAGGCTCCGATAAAATCATTATTGTTGCGCTCATACGCCAAATTCGAGATGTGCCGAATATATTAAAAGCTAACCATTTCGTGTTTAAACGAGAACTTAAAGAAATCTTAGGTTGATACGCACCAGTACAAATTAGTGTACCAATCCTTCTGGGTAGGGATGCGTAATTTTAAGGAGTTCATCGCGCCGAAATTCCATTGAGCCAGTGCCGCCATATTCAGGGCGCGTGTTCTTATGCCCCATAAGAAGGCACCTTAAACCATAGTCAATGCCGGCTTCGAGCATCCGTTTTTCAAAAGCATGCCGAAGAGAATAAATAACGTGTTTATCTGTTGGAAATAAATCTCGGCCCCGAAATGCCTTCATAAGATTAGCTGAAACGAGTTCACCTTTATCCATATAGCGTGGAAATCCGTTAGGCGCTAGGCGCATCGCGTCCAGTGCAACACCAACAAGAGGAATATCGCGCCTTGAATCAGGCGTTTTTAGCTCTCTGTTTTGCCGTTGCCGAATAGCAATGTAGGGGACATCACAATCAAGCCTGATATTACCGGGTTTTAGATTGCAGATTTCACTCATGCGAGTGCCTGTTTCGATCAAGATATAAATCATTAAACGAAGTTCTTGGCGTAGCTCATCAAATAATTTGGGCCGCAGAATTTTTGACCGCACCCAATCATTTTCAAATGCGGGTACTTCAGAGCGCGTTTCTGCTTTAAAATACATTTTGCGAAATGGGTTATCTCTGTGTTCATCGCCACGGTGCGTAAAGAACTCCGTATATAAAGTGCGAATATTTCCGATATGCCGATTGGCAGTATTCGGTTTCGCAGGCTTTGGATTTTCTTCGGAGAGCAGCATGCGGTCCATCCACCATTTCCGGTATTTTATGGCATCATCGCGCGTAATTGTTTCCATCTCCATATCGCCAATAACATCAATAAAATATTTTAGGGATGTGCGTTTCATTTTCTCCCAAGAATGTCTTTGTTTTGGGGATTTATTATACTGTTGATCAAAGGCAATCTCTTTGAGATAAATCTCAAAAGCTGAGGAAATTTTTGTATTGACCGGGTTGGGAATATTGGTGCCGCCAAGTAAGGCTTCGATTTCAGCCTGCTTTGGAAGGGGCTGGCCTCCAGCTTGGATCTCAAGTGCTTTTATTCTGTCCATGACTTCATTTACGGATGTCGTTTGTGCCAACTCTTCTGCTGGCTTATAGGTAAAACCATGCGCTATTGCTCGCGCCGTTGCGGCGTCATAGCGCTGTTCTAAGATAGCGCGAATTTCTTCGCTTACAGCATTGCCGCTATCAATGGCCGCCAGGGCAAGTGCAGACCAATAAGCATTATCCGCTTCTTCAAGCGCGTCGCGCCGTAATTGGGCGATTTCCAACGAATAAGTATGTAGGGAAGAGCGCACAAACCTGCGGGTATCAATGTGGAAATACCGACTAGGGACACGGCGATGATATTGCCAGTTCGAGCTTCTATTTAGCAAGTATCTAAGAGGTTTTAACTTTCGCGACATACTGCATTGTATCACACATTGTCGTCATATTGTATCACAAAATTGCAAAAAATTGTAATTATTTTACCGTTATTTTAAATAATCTAATAAAAACAATGAGTTAAAAGAGGTATTTTGGAAAAGAGTGGCTCCGCAAGCAGGACTCGAGGCAAATTATTAAAACTATATAAAACAATGGCTTAGTTGATTTCAAACGTCTATATGTGTGACGTTTTGTGGCCAAATAATGTGACGTTTGGTGCACATTCCACGCTTTGCTATGATGCTCGTATTTCCAGTTTTACGCCCTCTTGTTGCTGCAAAGTGTGAATAATGCCAAATAAGTTTTTAGCCGTTGGGTTGCCGCTCGGACTCATCATACGCATAAGGCTTTTGGGGGATTTTTCAGTCATGTCTGCGAGTGTTTCAAAACCCAATGTGGCGTTGATATAGTTTCGTAGAAGTGATTTTCCGGTTTCTGTGTCGCCAGCGAGCATGATTTCTAAGCTCTCCGTTAATAGAGCATGGCGAAATTCTGGGTCGCGTAAGGCTCTCGCGCGAACTGTATCTCTAAAATTTCTTGTAATAGCCATTTTATCTATCCTTCTTTTGTTTCTTGTATTCCAGCCACGCTTCCTTAGCGCGTTCAATGTCTTTGTTTTGCCGCTTCTTTGTGCCCCCGCCGAGGAGAATAATGAGCCTGTCACCATCCTTGCCCATATAGACCCTATATCCAGGCCCCCAATCAATCTTACTCTCATGGACACCTTGACCAACACTTTTGAGCGATGAAAAATTACCGTTCTCAATCCGAGTCATGTAAGTCGCGACTTTCGCCGCTGCTTGAGCGTTTAACCCATCAAACCATTTGGCAAATAAGCTACCGCCTTTGCTGTCCAGGAACTCAACTATCTCAATCATAAGGTAACATAAGTGTTACCAACAAGAAAGTCAATACAAAGGCATCAAATCTTGCATATTTGGCGATACTTATTTCGTAGGGAAAATTTTTACAAACTCATTAAGGGGCAATATTAAATAATTCACCTAGCGCTAGTCAAAATTTGGACGCACTATGCCATATTAAGAATCAGTATGCGTAAACTGTCCGAATTGTTGAAAGAGTTAAAATGGCCGACCAAGAAAAGAACCTCTTAGCGTTGTTAGAAAAATTCCGTGATCATGCCCTTTCTGAGCGTGAAAAAGGAACTTACTTTGAAACTCTGTGTGTCGATTATCTAAAGAACGACCCGTTGCATGGCGCGGAATTTGATGAAGTTTGGACGTATCAAGAATGGGCAAAAGAAAACAATATTGCCGCTAATGATGCAGGCATAGATCTGGTAGCTAGCCTGAAAAACTATGATGGATTTTGCGCAATACAGTGCAAGTTTTACCAAAGCACACACCGCATTCAAAAGTCAGATATAGATAGTTTCTTTACCGCGTCGGGTAAATCTGAATTCACCCAGCGACTTATCATAGAAACAACCGACGGTGACTGGGGCAAAAATGCCCTTGATGCGCTAGAGGGGCAATCCACGCCTGTACGGATAATCGGTCTTGCAGAATTAGAAAGTAGTCCAATTGACTGGAGCGTTTATTTCAAAGACCAAACGGTCACGCTCAAAGCCAAAAAGAATTTATACGATCATCAGCAGCTAGCCCTAGAAGCAGTTCGAGATGGTCTTAAAGAAGCAGATCGTGGCAAGTTAATCATGGCCTGTGGTACGGGTAAAACATTCACCAGTTTGCGCATAGCCGAAGAGATGGTTGGTATTGGTAAAATGGTGCTATACTTGGTGCCATCACTTTCTCTGATGTCTCAAACCGTTCGGGAGTGGACGAATGATAGCAATATACCTTTGCGCTCATTCGCTGTTTGCTCCGATGTGCAAGTGGGCAAGCGTAAGGGCGATGATGCGGGCGACATAGAAATACACGATTTGGAATTACCTGCGACTACCAAAGCAGATCGCTTGGCCGAAATTATCAACAATCCAGCGACAGATCGCATGACAGTTATATTTTCCACCTACCATTCAATTCAGGTGATTTCCGATGCCCAAAAGAAAAATGGCATGGGCGACTTTGACATCATAATTTGCGACGAAGCCCACCGTACAACCGGCGCAACATTGGCAGATGATAAAGAATCTAATTTTATTAAAGTCCACGACTCCGATTTCATCAATAGTACAAACCGACTTTACATGACCGCGACACCAAAAATCTTTGGCGACAATGTAAAAACCAAAGCCAATGAAGCCTCTGCTGAATTGTATTCGATGGATGATGAAGACCTTTACGGTAAAACCTTATTCTCAAGAGGCTTTTCATGGGCGGTGGAAAATGATTTTCTATCTGACTACAAAGTCATCGTTCTTGCGGTGGATGAGGGCATGGTTAGCGCAGGCGTGCAACGCCGCCTTATGGATGGCGAAAACCAATTAAAACTTGACGACGCAACAAAAATTATTGGGTGTTACAAAGCACTATTAAAAGTTGGCCTAAAAGATGACCTATCTTTTGATCCTGCGCCAATGCAACGCGCATTGGCCTTTTGCAAAGACATTCGTTCTTCAAAACTAATTAAAAACGAATTTTCTAATGTGGTTGATGAATACCGCGAAATGCAAAAAGATACGGGTGTCGATGAAGATTTACTTTCATGCGAAGTGGATCATGTTGACGGTACATATAACGCCAAAGAACGTGAACGGCTTCTGCGCTGGCTTAAATCCGATACGGATGGCGATACATGCCGCATTCTAAGCAATGCTCGTTGTTTATCAGAGGGCGTAGATGTGCCGGCTCTGGATGCCATCATGTTTTTGCACCCGCGTAAATCTGTTATTGATGTGGTGCAATCTGTTGGACGTGTCATGCGTAAAGCGCCCGGTAAAAAACGTGGCTATGTGATTTTGCCAGTGGGCATTCCAGCAGGCATGACCGCCTCAGAAGCCCTGAACCAAAACGAGCCTTACAAAGTGGTGTGGCAACTCCTCAACGCATTGCGCGCCCATGATGATAGATTTGATAGTACCATTAACCGTATCGAATTTGGTGAGGACATAAGCAGCCGTATCGAAGTGGTGGCGATTACCAATGATATGCCCGTCAAGCCAGAGAAAGGCCCGGGAGGACCTGGTATTGGCGAGGGCGGCGGAGAGCGTGACCCACAGCCATCACCTATACAAGGTGAAATGTTTGTCGATGAATTTGCCCAAGCAATCATGGCGAAGATTGTCAAAAAATGTGGCACCAGAACCTATTGGGAAGATTGGGCGAAAGACGTTGCCAAAATCGCCCAAACTCACATCACCCGTATTAAGGCGATAGTTGATAAAGCGGATACCAAAGAGCGTAAAGCCTTTGATGAATTCCTAGAAGAAATTCAAGATGATCTTAACGACAGCATTGGCCGCGATGAAGCTATTGAAATGCTCGCTCAACATCTTATTACCCAGCCAGTTTTCGAAGCGCTATTTGATGATTACAGCTTTGCCAAAAACAACACAGTTTCTATCGCTATGCAGTCGGTTCTGGATGTTCTACAGCCGCAAAGACTAGATAAAGAAACAGAAAGCCTAGAGAAATTTTACGATAGCGTTAGGCAAAGAGTACAAGGCATAGAAACCGACGAAGCGCGGCAAAAAATTATCAAAGACCTATATGATAAATTCTTCAAAACTGCATTTCCTACACTCTCTAAAAAAATGGGTATTGTTTATACTCCGATAGAGGTCGTCGATTTTATTATCCATTCGGTCAATGATGTTCTGAAAGCAGAATTTGGTCAAACGCTTGGGTCAAAAGGTGTTCATATTCTTGATCCATTTACAGGTACAGGAACCTTTATCACGCGGCTCTTGCAATCAGGCCTCATTGCGCCTGAGGAATTAGAGCATAAATACAAAAATGAAATCCATGCGAATGAAATTTTATTGCTCGCCTATTACATCGCAGCTATCAATATCGAAGCGACATATCATGGCCTTGTGGGCGGAGACTACAAGCCCTTTGAAGGTATTTGCTTAACCGATACATTCCAAATGTATGAAAGCGAAGATTTAATCGCCCGCTTAATGCCCGATAATTCTCAGAGACGAGTACGGCAGAAGGAATTGGATATTCGTGTAATTATGGGTAACCCGCCTTATTCGGCAGGCCAAAATAGTGCTAACGATAATGCTGCAAATGTTGCCTACCTTGACTTGGATAGCCGTATTCGTGAGACGTATGCTGCTCATTCCACAGCCACAAATAAGAACGCACTATACGATAGCTATATTCGTGCTGTACGATGGGGGAGTGATCGTATTGGTGATGCTGGTGTAATGGCTTATGTTAGTAATGCCGGCTGGACGGATGGAAGTGCAATGGCGGGGTTAAGGAAATGCTTGAAAGATGAATTTAGCAGCCTCCATGTTTTTCATTTGCGTGGCAACGCAAGGACATCAGGTGAGTTAAGACGCAAAGAGAAAGGTAATGTTTTCGGAGCTGGAACCCGCACACCGATTTCAATTACAATTCACGTTAAAAATCCTAAATCCTCAAGCCAAGGAAAAATTCATTTTTATGATATTGGTGACTATTTAAGCCAACAGGAAAAGTTAAAAATAATTGAGAATTTCGGGAGCATCAATGGCATTAGCAAGAAAGAAGCATGGAAGTCCATTACGCCTGATGAAAGCAATGATTGGTTAAATTTACGAGACCCTGCGTTTGATGGATACCCTGTGCTTGGAGATAAGAAGGGCAAAGCAAGTAAAACTATTTTTGCGAATTTCTCAAGAGGTGCAGAAACAGGACGCGATGCATGGGTTTATAATAGCTCACTTACACAAGTGAACCAGTCGATGAAAAGGATGATTTCTTTTTATACTGATGAAATGAGGAAATATCATAGCAATGGTGTGAATATATTGCCTAAAGATTTCGTGTCTAATGATAGCAAGTCAATAAGTTGGACTAGTAGCCTAGTTTCCTCTTTGAGTAGAAAAAAAGAGGCTAAATTTTATAGTAAATACCTTACACAATCGATTTATCGACCTTTTCAAAAACAATGGTTATATTTTGATCCTCTCTTCGTACATCGTGTGGGTAAAATCCCGCAAATATTTCCAAGTGACCAAAAAGAAAATCGAGTAATTTCGGTATCAGGAATTGGTTCGAATTTTGTAACTGCATTTATGGTGGACACTATTCCATGCTTGGATATGGTTTCCAAAGGGCAGTGTTTCCCCCTAAAGCTCTATGAGCCTGCAAGCCCTGATGATGGATTGTTTGAATGTCGTAATACAGGTTACACAGAGCGTGATGGTATCACCAATGAAGGCTTGAAACATTTTCAAGATGTTTATCCTGACGAAACCATAAATAAAGAAGACCTATTCTATTATATCTACGGCCTTTTACATTCACCCGAATATAGAGAGCGCTTCAAAAATAATTTATCCAAACAGCTCCCTCGTATTCCAGCGGTAAAACAGGCAAAGGACTTTTGGGCATTCTCCCAGGCTGGGCGAGCGCTAGGTGATTTACATGTCAATTATGAGAGCGTAGAGCCTTTCCCAATCACCATAGAGCAAGGCGACCTTCGTTTGGCCATTATTGATGACCCCGAAAGCTATTACCGCGTCACCAAAATGAAACACCCTGGAAAAATGCGAGAGAAAGACAAAACCAAAGTCATCTATAATTCAAATATAACAATGGAGGGAATTCCGCTTGAAGCCTATGACTATGTAGTCAATGGCAAACCCGCGCTAGATTGGGTCATGGAACGCCAATGCGTCAAAACAGACAAAGCCAGCGGCATAGTCAACGATGCCAACCGCTACGCTATAGAAACCATGAACGACCCAACTTACCCCCTAAAACTCTTCCAGCGCGTAATTACAGTAAGCCTAGAAACCATGGAAATAGTAAACACCCTCCCCAAGCTGGAGATCGATTGATGAGGGAAAATATATTGGGCCGTGATTTAAAGCGAGATACTAAGGTTTACCGCATCATTCCTAGAAAATATTTTGATGATATGTTTACCAACAAACATAATGCTCTTGTCCGCCCCAAACTTTGGATGGACCCATATGAAAACCTAGCGCTAAATTCAAAAGTAGTAGATCAATCAGGGAAATTGTGGAAATTTACAGATGCTGATGATATTTACGCGCAATGTTGGACACTTAACCAAGCCTCTGATGCCATGTGGCAAATATACTCACAGGGCCCTAACAGAACAAATGGTATCAGGATTCGTTCCACGATTGGTAAATTGCTTGATTCACTACTTGCGTGCAATGACTCATATATAGCTAACGATTTATGTTGTTTTATCGGGAAAGTGAAATATTTAAAGGATACTAAGCTTAAGAACTTTGCTGATCACCACTTCAAGGGCAGCGGATTTATAAGTGGTAAACAAATAGCGGAAACTCTCCTTGTTAAGAGGACCGCATTTAAACATGAGAATGAAGTCCGCCTAATCTATTATTCACGGGAAAGTACAGCTCCCCAAGATGATTTGTTTAGATATAATTTTGACCCTCACAATCTAATAGACCAAATCATGCTTCACCCTTCATTGGGTAAGCCTAAGGCAAGAAAACTTAAAGATGAGATTAAATTACTCTATAACTGGCAAGGTGAGATAAAGCGCTCAAAATTATATGACCGCCCAAAGGGATATATCTTTACAGTAAGACAGCAGTAAAAAAGGGAAAATATGTCAGCGAAACTAATTTCATCAATCAAACATATGCGTTCAAACTTGAAACAACTCACCACTTATGCTAATGGGACTGAAAAAGAGCGTAGTTTTTTCCAATCTTTAGTTAAGCAGGGCAAGGTCTTTGTCGCATCAGAATCAGAATCTGGTTGGCAGTTCGGCCCCAGCCGCTTTGTCGGTTATCTAAATAACACCCGTCAGAAGCATGTAAATTTGGTAAATAACAGTCAAGCAGATGGAAAAATCACTAATCCAGCTATCGACGCTGCACTTGAGATAAAAACATTCAAACATGACGATAGCGAAAACATCGAAGTAGAAAAAGCATTTCTTGAATATTGCCTAGGTCATGGAATAAATCCTAAAAATCACAAGCGGCGGTTTTGGTTGTTGCCAAAAGAACCTAACACAAAACTTACAACATATGATTATGATGCTTATCTTGAGGGGTTCTCAGCATTTAAAGAATTAGTATCGGAAGCGTCTGACCGCCCTTTCACCAATTTCAATGAAGGGATTGCCGCTGGATGGGAGTCTTATAAACCCAGACTTCGCGAACATGCCCTGAATATTTTAAATGTTGCTGAATGGGATGAGGGTAAAATTGGGCAGGGAGTAATTCTTGAGGCTGCTATATCTGCGATTGAAATTCAAAATAGTCAGGCAAGCCCAACCAACAATCTAGTGTTCTGGCAAAACCGTTTCGGGCACGCTAGCCGCGCCCACAAATCGTTTATTGAAGCGAAAACGGACAAGGCTCTTTGTGAAAAAATTGAGAGAGCTTTATTCGATTTATTTAGGCATAATCGCGATGGACTAGCGTTTGAAACTCTAAACCAAATCACGGGCGGGAAATATCCGCTTATCGCTTATATGTTTTTTCTGAAAGACAGCAGCGGGTACATGCCAATTTTGCCAGATACTTATGACAAAGCATTTGTAAAGTTGAATATCAATCTTGTTACCCAACGCCAATGTTCTTGGGATAATTATCAGGCCTATAATAGTGCTTTGAAAAATGTTGCCGCATTCCTAAAAGAAAATGTGGTGCAAAACGACCTTAGCCTTATTGATGCCCACTCATTTTGCTTTCTACTAATCCGTATTGCCAAAGAATTAGAAAAGAACAAAAATAGTGGCGCAACATCCAGCAACGATGGGGTCGTACTAGGTGAGAAAGCCAATAGGGTTTATGATATGATAAACTCTGTAAACAAAACCGTTGTCAATTCAAATGGGCAAGAAGTAACGAGAACGGTCAAAAACAAGAACTTAAAAATGTCAAAGCAAGAACTTGAAGCAGAAATATTACGCCTTTTGGATATTCAACAAAACCGTTGCGCGTTGACAGGTCTGGCTCTGGATTTTGCGAATAAAACAGATGACATACAAATGCGACCTTCATTAGATCGCATTGATAGTGATGCCCACTATGAAAAAGGAAATTTACAAGTTGTTTGCCGCTTCATAAATTTCTGGAAAGGCGCTCAAGATAATGATGAATTTATCAGGCTATTATCTATTACGCGCAACGATTTGGATGCCCTTTAAGAGTGTTTCACCTCAACTAATCCGCCTGTAAGAGCAAAGTGTATCCATGTACTGAGAACAGGCTTGTTAGTAATTTTAACAATACCGTCCGCGTAGGCTTTAAGTTGCCCTGAATACCCAAGTGCATTTTCTTGCCAGTGCCCGCGTTCACGCGGGGAAGCTTTGTGGTCGATGAGAATGTAACCATCCGCAGTTTCGACAAGCATATCTATCCAACCGCTCACCACTTGCCCAGTATCTGATATGTAGGATATAGGGTGCTCGGAAAATACTTGCACGGGTTTGAAACGAGCTTGCAGGAGGCCAACAAGACGGTCTGCGGACTGGTTGGCCGCCCCCACCGTTATAGCCTTCGTCATACCGTGATCTTCTAAAATGCGCTGCGTGGATTCGCTACCAGAAAGTTTTGATGCAATGACGGCATGTAGGGCTGACCCCATAATGGTCGTGTCATATTTGCCCTGCACGGGTAGTCTTTCTCCTAAAATTATGGTTTCCCCTGTACGCGCATTTTCAAGCGGCGCGATAGAAGAAGGGCTCATATAGCGCCGTAACCGCTTAGGCAGGTCGAGTGGTAGCTGTAACCAACTTGTTTTATAGGCGGGGTGTTTTGGTTCATACTCTATGTTTTCAAAATCCGAAACTTGGGTGCGAAGTTCTTCACCATTTGGAAGGGAGAGAGTATCACCCTCTGGCCACATCCAATCTGCGCCTAGGGTTTCTGACCATTCGCCAGAAAGTCTGCCAGATTGTCCCGCGAGAATAAGTATGTCGCGAGGGCGAGTAAGGGATACATAAAGGAGCCTGCGCATTTCTTCGGTTTCCTGAATGTCGGCGCGCGCGGCCTCTGGGCCTTCTTGTATAGTTTCGAGCAGGGGGATATTAGCACTTTGCGTCCCTTGAAAACGCGGCCAATATCGAAGAGACCTACCTTGCAATGGGTTTTCCAAAGAGATCGAATCTGGAGACGGAGTTACACTAAGCCCCCATAATCGTGGCTTCAGTTTGGAATTTAAATCCATTGCGATAACCACGGGCCATTCTAGGCCTTTCGCGCCATGATGGGTGACAAGCTGGATGGCATTATCTGACCCGCCTGCGGCTTGAGTATCGTTATCGTTATTGGAAAGGTCACGGAAGTAAAACACAAGGCCAGCTGCTGTTGCAGGCTCATTTTGTAGTTGGCACTGTTCCATATAGCTTTGAGCGTGGGATAAGAGGCTAGTTATATTGTTGAGGCGCTGTTGTGTTTTGTTGTCATTTGGCCCCCAACGGCGAATAGAATGCCTGACATCTCCCGCATCAATGGCCAAGCGTAGGGTTTCTAACGGGGTTAAAAAGTCCAACCGTTCCCTGACATCTTTAAGGGCTTTAATGGGACCCGATATATCTTCCCGCCAATGACTAGAAACGGCTTTGGGATCAGAAAGGTAGTTAAGCCGTTCTGGCAACCATGCCTCAGGGCTTTCACAGGTACTAAGAGTATGTATTTCGGCGGTTGCAAGCGTATCCGAAGGGTCGATTAACCGCCTCAAACAAGCAAGAGCGAGAACGGATTCTGGAGTATCCATAAGCCCGGACCGTTTAAATTTAATGGGAATTTGCCGTTCCGCTAAATTTTCAGCAGCCTCAGCAAGGTTTGCATTTGTTTTGCACAAAATAGCTATATCACCATACTGAATATCTCTGGCCTTGTTGGTCTTTTTGTCGACAACCGTGCGGTTTGAATTCATTAGGGTCATGACGCCGTTCGCGAGTGCGCCCGCACGGAGAACTTTGTTCCTCCCCACTAGGTTCCATCCCTCAAGCACGGGTTCATCCAATATGTCCTCCCTTGCCGGTTCAAGCACGACTTGTTCAGGCGTAAGTATTTCCGAAAATGCAGGTACGAACAAGGCGTTGATATATTGCACCAGTCCGGGACGGGAACGCCATGATTTAGGAAGTATTTCCAGCTCATTTTCACCTTCCGTGACTTGTTTTACGACGGCATTCATTAGAGTTGGGTCAGAACCTCTAAACCCGTAAATAGCTTGTTTGACATCCCCCACCCAAATAACTTGCCCTGCAAGTTTGGACAGTTTCAAAAATAAAGCTAGTTGGATCGGACTTGTATCCTGAAACTCGTCCACCATAAGAAGATCGAGCTCTTGGCGTAGCGTGTCGGCCACGGAGGGATTGTCGAGTAGATTATATAATCTTTGCTCTTGGTCAGTGAAATCGATCAACCCTTTTTGGGTTTTCATTTCCTGATAAGTGTCCAAACTGATTGCGGCAAGATCAAAAAGAGTTTGTGTGAAGAATGTAATGTCAGTATGGAGCGCAGGGTGTTGTCCATAATCAGCGGCATTATGAGCCACCAAATTCCCATGCTCTTCGGACTTTTTTCCGGGCGCACTCTTGGTCAATGAAATCCACTTTGACCATGGCAATGTTTTGTTTTCTAAATTACTTAATGCTACTCGTAAGGTATTTAAATAATCTGCTGTTTTCTTAGTTGTATCAATAGATATATCTATACCGCTAATGGCGCTCTTCATCGCATTGGCAAGCTCTTTGTCCATGTCACGAAAGGTTGCGCTAGGAAAGTAATTTAAGAGACTGCTAATGCTATCATTAGCAAAGGCACGAATCTGATCTGGCGATAAATTATTGGCTCGTGCCGCGTCTGCGATTTCTTTCACTTCGTTACGCCACAATATATTTTTACTTTTTTGGTCAATGATTTGCAAGCGTTGAGCAACCTCATTCATCTTCGTTACAAGTGTACTCTTTTTAGAAATCGTATCTTCTAGGGCTTTAAAAAACAAGGTTTCACTATGGACTTCATCTAGTATTTTTTGATCTGGTGGCATGCCAGCTTCAAAGGCAAATCGTTTCAATAGATCCCCGCACACACTATTGACTGTTCCAATAGCAGACTGTTCCATGCGGTTAGCAATTCCGATATAGCCTGCTTCGATCAAGGCAGAACGCACACGTTCTTTTAATTCGCCCGCCGCCAATTTTGTGAAGGTCGTTGCGATAACACCAGACGGTGAAATTTGCCGCGTTGAGAGAAGCTCTTGCAGCTTTTGTGTCAGGCTATAGGTTTTACCGCTGCCAGCACCCGCGCTTATGAAGTGAATATTGTTACTCATTCGCTTGGCTCCCATCCTATAAGGGCTCCGTAGTCACTAAATTTATCACTGGTATCAGGAATAGTCAGGCTGTTCTTATTACTTGGCACTGAGTGTTCGTCAGGCTCTGTTCCTGACACTGTGACCTCAATGCGCCCACTGTTGATCTGCGTATTTCGCCATGTCCAAGTGTTTTCAAAGCGGGTCCAGAATTGAGTGCAACCCTCTTGATTCTCTGGTGTAATGTTCTCGCCATTTTTGAAAAAATCATGATTGAGATTGAACATTTTTGCATCGACCAAAATGAAATAGCTGAGGTTTGGAGACTTTTGTAACAAGCGGTCATAAACTGCTAATTGTAGATACCGGCTTTCGATCAATTCAGAGCGTCTATACTTACTGCCGCCCCATTTAATGTCTATAATAGCTTTAGTTCCGTCTTCATGTGTAGCTACAATATCAATATATCCATTCAAATTTCCACCGGAAAATTGCCCTGTTTGGGGTTGTTCTGTTTCCACGGCAACAATTTTTGCTGTTTGCAAATGTTCAATGAGGACACGCAGAGACTGCTTGACTGTACTTGTGAATGCTTGGCGCTCTGCATAACGGCCTGTTTCAAGAAGTACGGCGCCTTCAGTTTGTAAGAGGAAGAAGATGTTTTCATCAATCCACACAGGAAGAGCACCCGGGTCAATATTTTGAATATCTGGGAATGCAAGAAAGAAATTTTCTATTAGTCTGTGGGCAAGGCTGCCCTTCAAAAGGTTGCCATCATTGATTGTTGACAATGATCCACCGCGAATTTTAGACGCATACTTAAGTACTCTTATGTATGGGCTATTGATGAAATCATTGAGACTTGAATACGATTCAGAGGCTCTAGGCTCTATTTTTTGTTCTTTAGGTAGTTGCCACCATCTTATCTTCGTAGGTAAAGGCTTAGTGTCTAAATTGGAAAGAGGAATGCGAAGATCGTTTAGAACATTAGGGTTGCACATGTCTTGCTCTATTAGGCCTTTTGATTGACTGGAAATTTGGTCCCAAATCGGGTGGTGTCTATCTACATCTCCGTTTAGAACGATGATCACCTTTTCTTTGGCTTTAAGTATTGGGCGTAACCATGCATGACCGAAAGCATCCAGCCTATCATCTACAGACTGTAAAATGACATCAAGTTTGTTGAGTTCTGCAAGCTCGGCTTTTGACCAAGGCCAAGTTTTAATGTGATCGCTGGCCTGACAGTCCCACCAAATTAATGTATCGACAGGGGCATATACTGCTCCAGCTTGTTCAAAGGATAGCGCCATAGGGGCATGCTCGGCCACTTCGCTATACCTATCGGTAACAGGAGCGCCTGTACCTCTCACGTCTTCCATAAGTCGCAATATATTGTCGCGAGTTAAAATGTTACGATCATGTTTTTGCAAGCGTTTAACAGCTTCTGAAAACTCAATAGCCTGATTATAGGCAATGTTATAGAGCGAACGGAGACTTGGGTCTTGTGTTGTTTCCCGGATGCCGGTCAACCACTTTGCTATGCTTTGTGCGCGCTCGATAAGAGTCTCGCTATCAATACCTTGTTTGGGGTCAAAGCGTTCTGAACGTAACCAGTATTCAATTTTTTCGGCTTCCTTCTCTCGCTTGTCCTCGTCTTCTTTCTCAAGACATATCTGTACTGTTTCTTTCCAATCTGCACTATCAATACCCGGAGTATCGGCAACGGTTTGAGCTAGTCGTTTTCGAATGCGTGCAGGTATTGGCCCGACAGGATGTGATAAGAACTGTAACAGGGCTTTAGGGTTTAAGGGAGCCCATAACAATTCATAAGATAGGAGGAGAACCTGGAATATAGGTCGCCACGGCGAAAGGTTAGAAAACCCTGCTCTTGGCATTTGATTGGCTTCTAGGGCTTCGTCTAAGAGTTCGCCCCGTACTTCTGCAAGAACAGCATGTTTTTGGCTTGGACTATTTGTTTGTAATCCGAGCAAAATTTGCGCCGTTATGTCGGTGCTATCTTGGGCACTTATTGCGTTTAATATAATTAGGGAGCCATCATTTTTGATGTCGCATTTAGTATGCTCTGATATGGCCAAAACGCGCTGCAAATTGTGAAGGTCTGTACCTGGTTTTCCACATGGTAACAGAGCTTTAGGAGGTGAAATATTTGCACCAGTCGCGTGAATTAACTTTTGATATAGGCTTGGAAATATTTCTAGCTTATCTAGGAGGTAAATATTCTCTATGTGTACTTTATGGCCTTCTAGCCAATGTAACACTTTCTGAATGCGCTGCCCTGAATTGAGTTCTACTTGTTCTTTGGCAATCACTTCGATCTCTGCCATGTCTGAGAGCCGTGCCGAGAATTTCCCTTCAAACTCCCCCGTCCAACCAGCAAGATACCATTCATCACGCCATTGTAAAAGTGTCCGTGCAACTGAAAATGGATCGGCGACGTACGAGTTATGATAAAATGCCTCTTTTTTGTTTATCTGATCAATACAATTTAAATATTTGATAAGACGGGTAGTAAAGGATGATGGTTCTGTAAAAATTCCAAGTCGTGTTTCAAGAATATTTAAAAATCCAATTAGGCCTACATGAGTTTTCCCTAAGGCTTCCGCCATATGCTCTGGGGAGTTATTGTCTCCAAAATACCCTAAGCTTATATCTATTTGGCCTGAGTTAATCATATTTTCCATTTCTAGGGGTCTGCATTGACCCGTAAGTAAGCATAGATGTACGAATCTACTCTTGATTGCAGAGTGTAGCATAAGTTTTCAAAATTACAGATGTTATTAGGATCATTAGCGCCTCCTTCGAAAGTGCGGGGATGGGCGGGCGGCCCTGATAGCCGAGCGCGGTCACGGCGCAAGGGCTTTGGCTTTATGTGCGTATAGTTTGTTTTAGTCTTCCTACCAAAACCCTTGCCCCGCGCCCTTGTGCGCCCGGCTGGCGGGCCTCTTAGCCGCCCATCCCCGCCCTTCCGGCGGAGGCTGGTGCGAGGAAAAAAGAGGAGACTAACCCATGACCGCACCTAGAACTGATACACCGAGCCAAGCCCCAACAGCAGGGAGCCTAGCCACACAATTCGCGCTAAACCCCGACACCCCTAGAATTTATGTGGCTTGCCTTGCCGCCTACGTTAATGGCCATTTGCACGGCTCTTGGATAGACGTGGAGGACGAGGACAGTATTCACGAAGCAGTTCGCGCAATCCTTAAATCCTCACCCATTTCCGATGCGGAGGAATACGCGATTCACGATTATGAGAATTTCGACGGGGTAACCATAAACGAATATGACAGCTTTGCCCGTGTGGTTGAGATTGCCGAGTTTTTGGGAAACTGTTCAGGCTTTGGCGGCAAGCTACTGGAAAACTATGGCGGCGATATTGAGGACGCGGAATCAGCACTAGAACGCTATAACGGTGAGTATGAAAGCCTAGCGGACTTTGCCGAGGAACTCACTGCGAGCACCACCCAAATCCCCGAAAGCCTAAAATACTATATCGACTATAAATCTATGGCGCGTGACATGGAAATGAACGGCGATGTTTTCTCTATAGAGACAGGCTATAAAGAAATTCACGTTTTCTGGTATAATTAAGATGGGAGCGCGAGAACCAGAATTTTCAGAGAAGTTTTTGCCCTATGTTTGCCTTGGCGACAGCATTAGCTTGGACGTTGGCGAGTACACAATCACGGCACGGATAGCCCACGACGGCACAGCCGATAAACCCGACGCGCGCCAAGACGGATTTTGGCCGAGCCTAGACCCAAATGCCGCAGGGTTCATCGGCGCGGGGAATGGATGGCGCAAGCGGTATGAACAACAGCAAGCCAAGGCCGAGTCCGTCATGGCGGCATGGCTTAATGACGAATGGTTTTATTGCGGCATTATCCTATCGGTCAGTATTGACGCAACCGAACTCACCGACCACGCGGCGAGCCTTTGGGGAATTGAAGCCAATTACCCCGACAGCAAAAATGCCTACTTATCCCAAGTTGCTAATGAACTTTTATCCGAAGCACTGGACGCGGCAAAGTTAGAACGGGAACGGCTTTGCGCCATTGTCTGCGAGGACGCGGCATGAGTGCCAAACCAAAATTTGAGCAAACGGAAGTTGGAGCGCAGACCCTGATTGATGGTGTGCGCCCCGTCACCCTTGGCGAGAAACTCACTGCCCGAACATGTCATCCCATGACACCCAAGCAGAACCCGAACGCACAGCAAAGGCCGTGCGACCTTGGTCTATTTGACGAAGTGGGACGCGCACAAATCGACCTAATAGATTTTATCAATTCTATCCAAAACCCAACGGCAAAATAGGAGACTACGCCATGACTAAACCACTTGATTTGAAACATATCGCATTTGCGAATTTGCATATTTCTACACTGAATATGCGCCATAAGGCCAAGGGTAATAAACCGCCTGATATATCGGACATATTGCCGAGCGTTAAACAGCGCGGCATACGACAGCCGCTCTTGGTACGGCCAGAACCGACCAAGGATAATAAGAACGCTTACGGCATTATCGCAGGGCGGCGCAGGTATTTTTGCCTTAAAACCATTGCAGATGATGGCGACAAAATTGCGCCCGTGCCGTGCTGTATCATGGACGCGGACGATGATGCCCAAGGCCTAGAAGCCAGTATCTTAGAAAACATCGCCCGTCTTGCGCCTACGGAAATGGAGCAATATGAAGCGTTTAAGAAACTCGCTGACAAAGGCGAAAGCATTGCCGAGATCGCCGCCGTGTTTGGCATAACCGAACGCGCCGTGAAACAGCGGCTTGCGCTTGGTTCGCTTTTGCCGCAACTGCGCAAATTATATACTGACGAGGAAATCAACCCTGCTACCATCCGCGCCCTGACTATGGCGAGTAAGAAACAACAAACGGCATGGCTAAAGATATTCAAGTCTGACGACTATGCGCCCCAAGGCGAGCAGTTAAAGGCTTGGCTATCGGGCGGCGGTCTTATCACCACTGATAAAGCCTTGTTTCCTATGGAGGAGTATAAAGGGACTATCATCACCGACCTATTTGGTGAGCACGGCCAATTCGCCGACCCCGAAATGTTTTGGTCTTGCCAGAATACCGTTGTTGCGATGGAAGCGGAAGCCTACGAGAAAGACGGTTGGAAAAACGTGTTTATCGGTGATGTCGGACAAACATTCTATGGATGGGAGCATGTAGAGCGTAGTAAGGAGCAAGGCGGCAATGTCTATATCGAGGTTAAGAATGATGGACAGGTGATATTCCATGAGGGCTTTATGCCAGAAGCCGAAGCGCGGCGGCTAGACCGCCAAGCCCAGAAAGGTGTAGAGGGCGGCACTGAAAAGCCCGACACCAAACCGCGTCCTGAAATGTCAGGCCCGATGGCAGAGTATATGAATTTACACCGTCATTCCATTGCAAGAGCGGCACTGATTAAGCACCCCAAGATGGCTATGCGCCTTACTGTCGCGCACATGATTACGGGTTCACGGCATTGGAAAGTTGCTAAGGATGAGCAAAGCACCCGTAAAGAAGCCACGCAGTTAAGTGTTGAAAACTCCAAGGCCGAACAAGAACTTACCGCAGAACGTAAAGTCATTGCAGGGCTATTAGGACTCAAAAAAGACGACATTCAAATCTATCACCGCTATGCAAGCATGTTCAGCTTGAACACTGTATTTGCCACATTGCTCGACCTAGATGATAAATCGGTCTTGCGGATAATGACATTTTGCATGGCTGAAACCCTCTCGACCAATAGCGGAGCCGTAGAAGCCGTTGGCGTTCTGACGGGCGCAGACTTTAGCGATTACTGGTCACCAGAAGAAGCTTTCTTCGACATCTTGCGAGACAAAGGCGTGGTCAATCAAATGGTCGCGGACATAGCAGGGAAATCAACAGCCCAAGGGTGCATCACCGACACCGCCAAAAACCAAAAACAAATCATCAAGAACCGCATGGCAGGTCACGGCGTTGACAAAGCAAGCCCAGATTGGCTCCCAAGATGGGCGGCATTTCCTGCTACCCATTACCGCGAAGCAAGTGGTTGTCCACCTGCGCAGAACTGGAAACGCATAGCGAAACTATTCACCAAGCGAACACCTAAAACCAAACCAACACCGAGAAAACAGGCGGCATAGTCTCCCCCGATACACCGCCTGTAAAGCGGCTCGCGCTCCCAAAAGGGGCGCGAGCCGTATTTGTTTGGCAACATTTATTCAAAGCCTGTGGTGGCGGTTTGAATAAACGCCATCATATGTATCTTGTGTGGGGAAACCTCTTGAAGCGCGGTGATAAATACTGATTTTGCCCGTTAAATCTAATTACCCCATCGAATAAGAAATAATTATGCACGAAGATACTGGATTATCAGAGGACTTGCAGTTCTTGCAAAACACACATGCTATTGACGATCGTATGATAGAATCCCTGCAATCATCACCAGAGCAAGCAAAAGCACATATTCGATTTTACAAGCGAATGATATTGCTCACATGCGTTTTACCCGTAGTTGTGGGTGGAGTAATTATTGCGCTCGCAGGAATGAAATTGAGCGGAATTTTGGCGTTACTATTATGTATGGTAGGGGCATGGGTTATATATCACTTTGGGTATATCTTAGTAAGAATGAGCAAGGCAATACGAACTACCGAGCGCATAGCGAAATATCACCACTTAATTTAACTAAAAAACATGGCGTTGGCTTTTAGTATAAAGGCAGACCGCTTGGTGTAGTGGAATCTAATAGCAAGTGAGATGCATAACCCGCTATAATTCCGACCGTAAAACCCGAAGCGAGTAGCCAAAGCTGCTGCAAAAGCAAATCGTTTTGTTCATACGCTATACGGGCTTGATTTTTACAGTAAGATTCGATTGATTTCACCTTTGTTGCCACAGCTATAGTTCCACCTCCAGCAGCGAGAATGCTATGTCCGATCGCTCTATGGTTTGGGGATGTTGGCGGGTCGATAATATCTGGAGCGCGTCCTCCACAATATCCACCAAGGCCGAGGCCTATAATTTCGGCTAACGAAACTGATGTGTTTTTATCATGCAGATAGTATTTTGCCGCATAAGCAGCAGCGATTCCTATGGGTACATGTACATTACGATTTGGCATATTTACACTTTCTGAATTGACCCAAGAGGGCGGCTAACGCTCACCCTCTTGGAAATGCGCGAACTATGTTACTAGCGTTCTCGACGGACACCTTTGAAGGGCTTTCCATCTTGTTTAACATCCATAAAACGGCCAGAGTCAGCATGTCGCTTGACCCATTGGTTCGTTCTCGGGTTTTTAACCTGAGAACGACTACGCACTGCACCGTTACGATGCCCATCGCCGAATGGAGGATTAGTTGCCATAACTATGCTGCTGCCGAATTGGTGTTATCAACAATTTTGGCTGTCGCCGCATTGTTGCGTACACTTTCAACACACTTAATCGCATTGTGTTTTGCAGTATAGTGTTCAGAAACCACAACAGTTTCACCATTTGGTGCTTTAAAACGAACCATGAATTGTTTGTCAGCCGTATCAAATATTTCAAACCGATAACCTGAGCCAGTTTCGCCTTTTGTCATATCGACAATAGGGGCTGTAGGCGCATTGCATTTGACGCTATCAATATTATTCTGTGCCACCGCTTTTGACGAAAGAACTTCCGACCAAACAATGGCTTCCGAATTGTAATTGAAACGGCTCATATATAACCCGTTCGTTGTGTTTTTAATTTCAAAATAGTGTAGTGAGGACATGGGGAACTCCTTTGTTGTCCAAGAACATCAACCTTATGGATGAATATGTATCATATGAACGAACGCTATTGACCTTGTCAAGCCCCTTGTGTTACAAAAATGTATAACTTTAAAGAACGCTGTAGTTTTAAACTATGGCGATTTTTGTCTAACAGGGAGCAGCGCCATGGGATTCGCCAGAGAATTACAGGTATTAAGAACGAGAAATAAAATATCTCTACAAAAATTAGCAGACGCAATAAGTGTGTCTAAGACACATATTTGGCAATTAGAAAAAGGGATTACAGAAGCCCCATCCCTCGAAATAGTGAAAAAAATAGCCGATTATTTTAATGTACCAATGCAATCATTAATGGGAGAAAATCCTGAATCACCAAATGCAGACGGAGAATCGGTTGCAATGTTTAGAAAAATTGGCGACCTTGACGCTATTGACAAAGAAGCTATCAATCAAATGATAGATACTATGATCGAAAGAAAGAAAAAGAGAGACTATGAAATTCGATCGAGAGGCACTTAGTGATATCTGGGACAACCCAGTTGAAATTGCACAAGAAGTTTTGCGACAAGCACAAATTGGTTTTCAGTCCACTCCATTAAGAGAAATTGCCACGGAGTTAGGAATTTATGATATTTCAGAAGAACCGCTGTCTGCTATAGACGGCGCATTATTTGTACCCGAAGGAAAGTTTGAGGGGGCAATTTTACTAAACAAAACCCAAGATGAAGGGCGTAAGCATTTTACCCTTGCCCATGAACTTGGTCATTATCTACATCCATATCACCATCCTCAAGCTGATGGGTTTTTTGAGTGTGATTCTAAAGATATGGGTATTAACCAGTTTTCAAAACTTGATGCTCTCAATAAAATCGAATATGAAGCCAATCAGTTTGCTGCTGAATTATTGTTGCCATCAATATTTGTTAAAGAATTTCAAAATGATGCCACCAACCTCACACTTGAAAAAATAATAACCTTCTCAGATGTATTTAATGTTAGTCGTGCCGCGACATTCAGGAGAATAATTCAAGACCAAAATGTTCCTCTTATGGCAGTATATTCATTAAATGGAAAAATTAAATACTTCAACAATCCAAAAAAATTTCCATTTCTAAAGTTATGGACTAAGGCGCCTTTACCATAAAATTCTATTAGTAACACTTATGACGGGGGCGATAATAGCGTGTCTAGTATATCCGTTGGGTGTCAGTCACTTTGGTTGAAGCGACCCTCAAACGTCACATTGTTAGAACAAGTCTTCGTACAGGAAAATGGCTATCGAATTACCTTACTTTCTCTAGGTTAATGGTAACATCCTTCTTTCCCCCTAGGCGATAAAAGCCAAGCTGACATAGTTTTAGCTACAACACTCTTGTATTGGCGTACCCAGAAAATCCTCATCGGTTATTAGGCCAATGAGGGCTATCATTTAAAATAGCGAACTATCCAACTGAATTCCAGAGCTAGGCAAAGTGCTTTTGGTTTGCCGTTGGTTCTACCGCGATTAACATATACATGACTGCGATTCATTCATCTGATAGGCGAGCGTGAGCGAGATATTTAGGCTTACCAGACATCTTATCAATCAGGTTCCAACTACCACCAATATCAGCCCATCATTGGTATACTCTGTGAAAGTCAGGAAGTTTATCATCCATTTCGTTATCATTCGTGCCAATACTGAAACAAGATTTCCAACCAAGAAACCCAGTTCTTAAAAATTACCGTCTTCACATTGTCATACACAACCGATCACTTGCACAATTTTATAGCCCCCAAGTAATATCCAAACGAAGTGACGAAAGACCTGTCTTCCTGCTGTCTGGGTGGTTACCTATCCTATGCAAAGGGATGGTGTAAGACGAAATAGAAATTTATTTCCCCGGCTAAAGCCTCCTCGCGCACGGCGCAAGAGCGCCCAAATAAACTTAGATTTCATCTTCAAGGCCTCCCCCATTATTAGATTCTTAGAAGGAGGGGGAGCCACACAATCCCTTTGCACAGTCTTGCCGGTCCCCGTCAGCAGGGAGACAGGCTCCCGTAAATTAGCTGGCATTAAATGGAGACTAAAAAATGGCACAAGCACTAGGATATGTAAGCCAAAGCAAAGACGGTAATTTTGAAGGAACTCTGGCTCTCGGCCAAAAATCCCGCATCAGCATCGTCGCTAACGACAACAAAACGGCGGATAAACAGCCAGACTTTCGGGTGTTTACCAATGACGGCGCAGAGATTGGCGGCGGCTGGAACCGGGTCGGTAAGACCTCTGGCAAGCCTTATATCTCGCTCACGCTCGCCCATCCGATGATTGGCCCGCGTAAGGTCTATGCCAATCTTGGTAGAGCCAACGACAAGCCAAAAGGCGACTTCGCCATCCTCTGGAATCCAGCAGGATAGCCCGCCGCTCAAACGATAGCCCCCATCGGTCAAACAACCGATGGGGGTTTTCTTGTGTATTTTAACACTTATAAAGTGTTTTTAAGCTATAAACCGCGCAAAAAGGGACTGGGGAATAGGCTTATTACTACACCATATAGGGGAAATTCACCTGCTTGTGCAGAGAGATTACTTATGCCCAACGCGGCATGGGCGTGGGAATTTTTGCGCCGAAATAAGCAGTATCAACGGGACTTTGCTAAGGCGTTTTGGGATAGCCCAGATGTTATAGAACTGGTCACGGGAAGCCGCCTCGTTATTGCTAAAAAACGCTATCAAAAAGCCCGTGATTGGGGCTTGGTTTGCTTCGCTGATCCCGACTTTAATGCACTTGAAACAGAGGTGGTATGGAAGCCGTCTGCGTTTGGCGCGACGGTGCGCGTCAAGCTTGGCGACTTACAGGTTGAATGCGAAAGCCCGCATAGTAACTTTGGCCGCGTCGAGGATAGCGTAATTCTATCTGAACTCCGCTGCCACCGCGTCTTGTATGAGAGCGTCAATAAGAGCCGTCATATCGTGTTAAACACAGCAGATTACTGGTTTCAGCTATATTGCGATACCGTACATCCGAGCGGTGATAAAGTAATAATTCGTTTTAGAATTGACGGCGGCAGTCACTCGTTAGAGCGCATGAAAACCATCGCGGAGTTATTAGATTTTGCCCATTCATCTAGCGATGAATTAAGCCAGTTAGGGACGGAAAAAACTACTCAAATGCTCCAAGATTCCATCATCGCGCTCGATGCTAGCAAGGGCGGCGGCTCGTACCGAACGATTTCTTGCGCCTTAGTTGGCGAAAAACGCACCCTTGAGGAATGGGATAGCGGCAACTGCGTGCTTAAAGATAAAGCCCGCCGCGCCCTCGCTATGGGGCGCAGATTTCGTGACCATGATTATTTATCGCTTCTGGGTTGAATCTTAAAAAAGCCTAAGGGGTGGCATTTTGCACCCCCACCATTTTGCCACTCCTCAGAGCCTCAATTTAGTGCCTTACTCCAATCAACCCAGTTGAACTTACTGTTCAGCGGGAGGTGAAAAAGGAGGAACGCATGAGCAAAAATCGTAAAAGTCCGTACTGCACACCCAAAGAAGCGGCTGAATACTTACGGCTAGAAGTCAGAACGCTTAACAGCATGCGCTGGCGCGATGCTGGCCCGCGTTATCGAAAACACGGCAACCGCGTCTTCTACCGCTATGCAGATTTAGACGCATGGTCAGGAGGTAATGATTGCGGTTCTGGCGGGCGAGTTAAGGCGCGTCATGTCTAGGTTAGTGGCGGTGAAATGTGAATTTATCAGAGATAAGATAAACCATAGACTTAGGTTTGGCGCGCCAGAAATGAGCGTGAAACTGCGCAAAAGCCAAAAGCTTTATGCGTTCGGGGTAGGACAAGTGTTTGGCTATATCCGCTGGAAAGCCAATAAATATGGGACGGTAGATTGGCGGCTGTATATTTGCCAAGCGTCATTATCAGACCAAGTAACACGAGTACCGGGCATTATTCCAGGCGCAAACGTCCTGTTATCCGCTCATGGCAATCTCGCTATGCAGCGAATGTTAAAGAAAATTGATAGTTTGGAAGCGCAAACAGACGGCGGCCTAGAAGTGATAACGCCGGCTTATTGGCGGCATTTACACAATGCCCGCGTCATTAATCGCCCCGCCCATCCCTTTACTCTCGGAGGATATAATGCTTAGAAATATACTGATTGCTACGGGCGTAACCCTGCTAGTTGTTGCCACAACAGCAGAGATAAAGTTCCCGCCAAAGCCTGCCGTTCTCTATAATCCAAGCGCTAGTGCGCCTATTGGATGGTATAGATTACGAGCAAATGCTCCTCTAAAAGTTGGCGATCAGGTGGCTGCTTATGCGCCAGAATGGGCAAGAAAGCTCGCCGATGAACGCCAATATTTGCCCTACGAATACCCTATGATTAAGACTATTTGGGCAAGTTCTGGCACTCAAATATGTGTCCATAACAATCGGATTAGTGTCCCAAACCATCCTGTTATCTTCAGTTTGTCGCAGGATAGTTTGGGGCGCGATATGCCAAAATTATCGGGCTGCTTCACACTTAAATCAGGTGAGTATTTTCTAGTTTCGCCCGATGTGCAGGCGGGTTTTGACAGCCGATATTTTGGCGCAGTAGAGGCGCAAAATATTCTGGGCAAAGTTGAATTTCTCGGAAACCGCGCACTTTCCCGAAGCGGAGAAAAGCAGGAAAACAGTCGGGTTTTAGAGGGTAAAAGGGAGTGCTTGGGTAAACCCGCCGTGTGTGATTCGCTAAGTATTGTGGAGACTGGAGTGTGGGTTGGTATAGTGAATGTGTTCACACATAAATTATTGAGGAGACCATTATGAACGTATTTGTAGGATTGGATATATCACTTGAAGAGACGGCTGTTTGCGTAGTTGATAAGGACGGCAAGGTGCTAAAACAAGTGTCGGTTATGACGGAGCCAGAAGCAATTGCGCCTGTACTGAAGCCATTTGCTGGCCGTATTGAACGGGTTGGATTTGAGGCCAGCAGCCTGTCGCCTTGGCTGAGCAATGAACTTATCAAGCTAGGCTTCCCGGCGATTGTTGTCGAGACGCGCCATATGGCAAGCGCGCTTGGGGCGATGCGCAACAAGACGGATCGCAATGATGCGCGAGGACTTGCCCATATGATGCGCACAGGATGGTTCAGACAGGTGCATGTCAAGAGCGATAACAGCCACCGTTTGCGGATATTGTTGACCAATCGCCGCATGTTAAAGCGTAAATTTATCGATATTGAAAACGCCATTCGCGGGACGCTCAAGGTGTTTGGCATTAAGATGAACCGTTCGACCAGAGGAAATTTCGAGCGCGATTTGTTGATGAAGTTGGAGAATGAAGACCCCATGCTGCGCGATATGACGGCCAGTATGTTATCGGTCAGGCATACGCTTTTGGAGCAACATAATAAGTTCCACAAACTGCTTGTGCAAACGGTGCGCGAAGATGAAGTTTGCCGCCGGTTTATGACGGTGCCAGGCGTCGGCCCGGTGACTTCACTTGCCTTTAAAACAACCATTGATGACCCGTCTAGGTTTGCAAAATCAAAGACGGTCGGGGCGCATTTGGGCCTAACACCGAAGCGATACCAATCGGGGACGGTGGACTATGACGGGCGCATATCCAAGTGCGGCGACCCTGAAATGCGCTCGCTTCTTTATGAAGCAGCCCAGTCAATGCTCACCCGTGTACAGAGCTGGTCGGTGCTCAAAGCCTGGGGGATGAGCATACAAAAGCGGGCTGGAAAGCGCCGCGCCATTGTTGCCGTTGCCCGCAAACTAGCGACAATATTACACCGAATGTGGGTGGACGGAACAGAGTTTAAGGCGAGCCGCGACGAACTGAACGCGGCCTAATCGCAACACATAAACACAAGAATGGAGACAGAAAACTAAGTAAAATATAATCAACAATCTTCCGAATTCCACGTAAAGTGGATGGCTCCAAGACGGGGTCGCGGGAGGGATGATCCCGCTATCTTGCCGGCACTGAGTAATTATTATGACGAATTATTTAAGTGCGTTTGCAGTGCTTCTGGACGTCCATCCCCTCTGAAAACAGCATGTGCGGGTCACAAATGATCGAGCACGAAGTAGTGCATGAACCGTCTGGGAAGCCAAAAAATTACAGCGCAATACTGCGCGCAAAATGAAGATGTGCAGACATGAAAGGAAAATGGTATGTTTGGAAAAAGACCAATTTGGGTTGACAAAAGGGGCGGGTTTAGTCAGGGCAAGATAAAGGACCGAGCCCACCTTGGGCTAAGTCATTGTCTGCACATCGTTTTTTCTGGCCCACCCCAAAATTGGCGTGCCCACCTAATCGGCGCTATGCCCCTTACTAGCGTGGTTTTCAGCCTGCCCACCTCCAAAAAACGTACAAATACCGTTGTTTTGCGAAAAGGCACTTAGAGGTGGCCGAGAGAGAGGAAAACCCGTTTCACATTAAG
Organism: Robiginitomaculum sp.; assembly: GCA_965224735.1. GTDB lineage: Bacteria > Pseudomonadota > Alphaproteobacteria > Caulobacterales > Maricaulaceae > Robiginitomaculum_A. The sequence continues at coordinate 1,884,622 of OZ245059.1, forward strand.
CTTGGCGCTATTCATTCGCCGAGTGGTTCGCGCCGAATGATGAGCTTTGCTGGCCGCGTAAGACGAGCAGCGCAACGTGCTTCAAAATCAAGTGGAGGGCGCAGCGGTTATGGTGGTTCTAAAGTACGCGAGCAGTTCTTCTCACGCCGCGTCATTATCAAAGTGAATTTGGTCAAAATGAGCGGCGGCGGAATCAAAGCACAGAAGCTTCATTTGGATTACATAATGCGCGAGTCTGCCACGCGAGAAAATGAACAAGGCCAAGTCTATGATAAGGAGCATAACAAAGCTGACTCGGCGGCATTTAAAGAGCGCGGCCAAGATGACCGTCACCAGTTTAGAATTGTTGTCTCGGCGGAGGACGGAAAAGAGCTAACGGACTTACGCGCTTTCACGCGTGATCTTATGACACGGATGGAAGCAGACCTTGGCACGAAACTCGATTGGGTAGCGGCCAATCATTATGATACGGCCACGCCGCACACGCATATTGTTCTTAACGGTAAAAAAGATAACGGACAAAATCTTGTTATCCCGCGTGCATATATTTCATACGGCATGCGGAATGCGGCAGAGGAATTAGCGACCATAGAGCTTGGCCCAATCAATCAAATGCAGGCTGGCATTAAACTGGCCGAGCAAGTGAAGCAGCAAAGGTTTACGCAGCTTGATAGGGGGCTGCTCAAAGCGGCAAATAAAAACATTGTAGATATTACGCAATCAGCGGCGCGCGGCAGTGAGTGGACACGCCGCTTTGATGTTGCGCGTCTCAAAGAACTTAGCCGTATGGGGCTGGCCTATAAAATGAGAAATGGCCTCTGGAATCTCGATGAAAAACTTGAACCTATTTTAAGACGCATGGGGGAAAGCGATGACATTCTTAAAAAGTATCACCGCACACTGCGGCAGGCAGGCTTGGAGCGGCCAACGGAAAACGATGTTATTTACGACCCTTATGACGAGCGTGAAGTGCAACTTACGGGCAAAATAATTGGCCTTGGCGTTATTGACGATGTGAATGACAAATCCTTTATTGTGCTGGACGCTATAAATGGCCGTGCGTTTTATATCCCCGTTGGGAAAGCAGAGCATATTGAGGGCTTAACGAAAAACATGATTGTTACGGTCAATCCTGCCGAAGTTAAAGCCAAAGCATCCGACCATACAATCGAGAAAATAGCAGCACTGCGCGGCGGTGATTATAGTCCAGCTTTGCACCAAGCATTAGACCAAAGCGCAAGCAAGGAATTTATCCAAGCACATGTCAGGCGTTTGGAAGCCCTGCGGCGCGCAGGCCATGCGACCCGTAACAAAGATGGCTCATGGAAAATACCCCATGATTATTTGGACAGGGCTAAGTCTTATGAAAAATTTAGGAGCCGTGCAAAGCCTGTCGATGTAAATGTGCAGTCTCGATTATCGCTCAAAGAGCTACAAACAGCGATGGGTCGCACATGGCTTGATACAGAAATCATGGCGGATACCGTCCCAGTAAATGAAGGGTTTGGCAGTGATGTTCAGACTACAAAAATAGTGCGCACCCAATACTTGGTTCAGCAAGGTATTTTGGAAAATGAAAACACACCATTAGGCGAAGAGCATTTAGAAGAACTAGAACGCCGCGACCTAGCATCTGCAGCGAAAAAACTATCGGCCACGTTGGGCAAAGCATATTTAGGTATGGACGGCTCGGCTAGAATAGACGGCACTTATAGAGAAGCCATCACCCGCCCAAGCGGAAAATACGCCATCATAGAACGCGCTAAAGATTTCTCACTTGTGCCGTGGCGTGATGTTCTCGAACGCAATCGCGGCAAAGCGGTGTCAGGGATTATGAGGGGGAATACGATTTCGTGGACGCTGAATAAGGGGCGGGAGATTTCTTAGAATTCTTGGAGTTGGGAATTGTCAATCTTGCTCTGGGGCATATTCATGCATATCATAGTCGTGTTCAGTGGCCCCACAATTCAGGCAACGTTCTCCACCATAATTTTCATTATATGACCAGCCGCCCGCCCAACCGCAAGCAGGGCAAAATTCTTCATGCTCGACATCACCCCATTGCCATGCATTCGCATATTCGGGCAAACCTTTACGATCACGGGAGACAATTTCGAAGGGTTTGTCTCCAACAGTAATGAAACTGATAGGGGAGTAATCCTTCAACGCATCTATCACATCCTCAGCATGGAGATAAAACCATTCGCCTTGAAATCGGCTTTCTGCATATCTTTCATGCATTATTTTTTCTATTGCTTTGTCTTCATCCGTATTACTAGATCTAATTTCACCCATCAATGAAAGAATGTCAGGATTACCTGTTTGAAGTTCTCGACTTCTACGTTTTATGGAGCAAGAATAACCAACCTTAATCCTCATGGGATTTACATGATGAGAATTCTCTTCGGTTAGAAAATAAACTGACATTCCTTCAAATTTCTGCCCAAAGAGGCTGTAATCGTAGTAGACAATGGAATCGTAGTACAAATACTTTTGATGGTAAAGAATAATGACCAACATACTGGAAATATTCCTGAGAGTAATAAAGTGCTAGGCTTTTTATTGTCAATTATGGGAGCTAAATGTGCGAGAAATAAATATTTACGATTTAATTCGATTGGACACCAAATACGCAAAGGAAGGCATTCCGCCACATCAGAGGCCTATGAAGGCTGCGGTTGACCTGTTAGGGGTTAGTTTTATTTTAAATGGGGTTGCCAATAATAATAGTCTGGTTAAGCAAATAACATCTGCTTATGAAACGAAATTTCCGAATTGTGCTGGTTGGCCGGGCGTTGGGATCGGGCTGGTGGCAAGCGTTGATAGTGTTCGCAAGGTAACGGTTCCGGTCGGGTATGGTACCATGTCATCCGATATATTCGAGTTATTGGGTTTCAAAACACATGGCGAGCACGCCATGTTTGCAAACGATGTAAGCGAAATCGCAGAGCGTCATGCTTACGACTTTGGTGATTTGTACGATTTTACCTATGGGCTCTCTGATAAAGGTTATTCCAAACCAGAAAATCATTTGTGGGTAATGGCGTTGCATTATCTCGGTGTGGTTTCCGCACAACTCGAAAGTGGTATAGACAACCCAGGAATAATGCAGTCTATCTCATTGGTAGTAGAGCTTTCGGTCAAAGCTGCGCTAATTGAGCTTGGGGTGGGCAAGAAAGCACTAGCAAGAAAACCCTATGGACATAATTTAAATGAATTGTACAAAGCGCTTGCCGCCAAATCTCCACGACTTAACGATGATCAGATAATTTTGGCATTGATAGATAAGTACCCACCTTTTGTAGAAAGTCGATATGAGCCAGATGGGCTACGACGCCTAGACCGCGTAAGACTAGCTACCTTGGCACAATTTATTGCTGGCAGCGCGATGCGCCGCGTATCCGCTAGAGACTTTGAGAGCGGGTTGAATTCTGGTGAACCTTTATCAAGGACATTAGGTTTATATCAGTTATAGTTGAACTATGGTGAATTTTCAAAATGAACGTAACATCTCATAGTAAATTTGTATGCGATATGTCTGCTTTGAAGAAAAAACTCACCATAAGCGCTAATACTAAATTCATGCCAAACCACCCTGAAACCCCTCCGTCTCGGCTTCGCTAGAAAGGGCTATACGGATTTTACCTTTGCAGCCCCATTGGTGGCATTTGAGCCGTGTTTCAAATTCATCGAGGTAGAGTTGGCGTAAATACGGCCTGCCTAAATAGTCAGATACAAATTCATACCATGTGTATCCGCAGGATTTGCATGTGGATTCAATGCGGTCGTCAATGCCGAGGTCGAGAATTTGTATGCGGGATTTCCAACTCACCAGAAATCCTCTGCCCTTGGAATACGGGTGAAAGAGATTTTACCGCCAAGATTTCCGCCGGGCGGGAGTTTCCACGGCCCCATTGTTACCAGTGATTTACCGTAGCGGCTATTCAGGCCATCCATTGCATTTGTTATGGATTCCCATTTTTGTCTTTCAGGATCATCATTGATGAGCATGTCAAGCTGGCGCGTGTCCGAACGGGTAAGGTCGCCAAGGGTAACGCCAACACGGACAATTTTGATACTTTTGGGAAGGGATTTTCGTGCTTGCGCCCACATAGCATCGAGCGCTTTCAAGCAGGCTTGGTCATCATTGGCCATGTGGAGCTTATGCTTTGTTGACCAGCCTTTTTCTTTCATGGAGCCACGGCGCAGGCTTAGCCACATATAGACAATGCTGGCATAGTAATTTTCTCGCCGCATCCTCCGCGCCGCTTTGACCAGTAACATGCGCGAGCAATCTCTGGCATCTGTGAAGTTTCGTAAATTCGGCGGCAGGACGCGCCCATGGCCAAACATACCGCGTTTGGATTTCTCTGCCTTTACCGCGTAGCCATGCAGCGCATACCAAAGCCGTTCGCCGGTAACATTGCCCCATAATTTACGCATTTGCTTTGGCTGCGTATCAAGTAGAGTTTTCATGTCAAAGATACCTGCGTGATGCAGGCGCTTTTCCATACTGTTGCCGATGCCTGGAATGTCGTCAAAGGGGAGCGGCAGCATTGGCGCTGGCATATCATGCGGATGCCAAATGGTTATGCCGTCTGGCTTGTCCATTTTACAGGCTATTTTGGCAAGGTGACGGTTTGCGGCAAACCCAATCGAGCAGGTAATATACGCGCCGACATTATCACGCAGGCGGCGTTTAATTTCTGTTGCTAGGTAAGTGGGGTTAGCAATGTCCTTGGGGTCTAACCTACAAGTCAGTTCATCAATGGACTTTATCGCGTCGATAGGAATGACACTCGCGATTTCCGCAAGCAGCGCATTATGGGCGCGCCGATATAGGTCAGGCGTTTGCGGCACTAAAATCAATTCAGGACAAATAGCTTTGGCCTTTGGCAAGGACATAACATTTTTAACGCCGCGCGCCTTTGCTTCCTTTGAGCAGGCAATGACTACCGTATGCACAGTTCCCGAAAAAGGAACAATGCCAATAGGTTTGCCCCGCAGGGCTGGCCGAGCTTGTTGCTCGACGGATGCAAAGAAACCGTCGAAGTCAAGATATAACCATTCGATTGTGTTGGGCTTGCGCACGAGAATATCCACTTATAGGAGTGAACGAGCCATAAAGAACAAAAAGGGAACAATAGTCAATGCTAGGGGCGCAAGTTATTGTGGATAATCTTGAAAGTAAATTTGGAGAACACACAGTCTAGTACTCTGTACCCTCAATTCACCTCAAGTTTTTACCCTGTAAACACACTAGACCGATGCCGTAAACTTGCTCAGCCTAAAGTCCAACTTAGAAATGGACTTGGTTTATGTCACCGCAATCAATACTTATCGGACAAATTGTTTTGGTCTTCACGACTATTATTTTGACCACATGGTATGCGACGCAGTGGGTGGCTTTGCAGTTTGACTATGATGCTTATTTGGGCGCGCCTTGGTTCACAGTTTCCAATCACAAAATATACTTTCCTTGGAGGTTGTTCGAGTGGTGGTATTCTTTTGATGCTTATGCGCCGAGCGTATTTGCCAAAGGCGGGCAAATCGCTGCGGGCGGTGGTTTCATCGGAACTATGCTCGCAGTTATTGGTTCCGTTTGGCGCGGACGGCAGGCCAAGAAGCTAACCACCTTTGGTTCATCACAGTGGGCGAGCAAGTCCATGATGAAGCAAGCAGGCCTGTTTGCAGAAGACGGCGTATTCCTTGGCCAAGCCCACGATAATTACCTACGCCATAACGGGCCAGAACATGTAATGGCGATTGCGCCGACACGTTCGGGCAAAGGTGTGGGCCTTGTTATTCCGACATTGCTTTCATGGACAGGCAGCGCAGTCATTCATGATATTAAAGGCGAGAACTGGCAGCTTACGGCAGGATGGCGCTCTACATTCTCGCACTGCCTATTATTTGACCCAACCAATGCGGCCAGTGCTAAATACAATCCCTTGCTCGAAGTGCGTAAAGGTGAATGCGAAGTCCGCGACGTACAAAACATTGCCGACATCTTGGTTGACCCAGACGGCGTATTGGAACGCCGTAACCATTGGGAGAAAACCGCCCATTCATTACTCGTCGGCACAATCTTGCATATTCTCTACGCGGAACAAGAAAAGACCTTAGCCCGCGTAGCCTCATTCCTATCTGACCCCCAACGCTCGTTTGAGAAAACGCTTTGGGCGATGATGGAAACCAATCACCTCGGTAACACCGATAAAGCCGAAGCCCACCCCGTTGTTGCACAAGCAGCGCGTGAACTCCTCAATAAATCTGAAAACGAACGCTCAGGTGTATTGTCAACAGCGATGAGCTTCCTGTCTCTGTATAGAGATCCGACTGTTGCCGAGGTGACTTCTAAATGCGAATGGCGGATTAGCGACCTTGTGGACGCTGATAAACCTGTATCACTATATTTGGTCGTACCGCCGTCCGACATTTCAAGAACCAAGCCGTTGATACGCCTTATTCTAAATCAGATAGGCCGCCGCCTTACAGAAAGTCTTGAAACCAATAACAATCCATCCCGCCGCAAAGTCCTGTTCATGCTTGATGAGTTCCCAGCGCTTGGACGATTGGACTTCTTTGAAAGCGCACTTGCATTCATGGCAGGCTATGGCGTGCGGGCGTTCTTGATCGCGCAGTCTCTAAACCAAATTGAGAAAGCTTACGGCCCGAACAATGCCATTCTCGATAACTGTCATGTACGAATTGCATTTGCCACCAATGACGAGCGCACGGCCAAACGTATATCGGACGCAGTTGGTAGCACCACAGAAATGCGGGCTATGCGCAATTACGCAGGCCATAGATTAGCGCCTTGGTTATCTCACGTCATGGTGTCGCGCCAAGAAACAGCAAGGCAGCTTTTAACGCCGGGTGAAGTTATGCAGCTCCCCGCCGATGAGGAAATAATCCTGCTCTCTGGCACCGCGCCGATTAAAGCAGGTAAAATCACATATTACACAGATAAGAATTTCACGGGCCGTGTCATGGCTCCCCCAACCGTAGACCCAGAGGATAAAGGCTATGCAGGTGCTCCCCGCCCGCAAGACTGCCTCTGGGGTCAGCAGACACGGCTCGTGGATGATCGCCTTATTGTTCCTGCAGAAAAATCACAAGTGCATGCAGCAAGTAATGGCGGCAAAGAACGTAGCCCTAAAATTGATGGGCATAAGCACACGGCTAAACAACAGGCTAAGACTGAAAGCCCTGCGAAAGATGCGGATGGCCAAGAGATTGCGGTCATTGAACTCGGAAAATTATCAGGAACACTTTCGCCAATAAACCAAGCCCACATGCTCACGCAAAGCGATAACCCAGAATTAGGAATTTAAGAATGTCTAGTAGCAAGCCTCGCATAAGACCCCGTATTTCATCACGCAACTTTCTGCGCCTACTTGATGCTGCACGGTGCGATAAAACTTCACAATCGGATATTGTGGACAAAGCCCTAAGCGCTCTCTTTAGTTATGACATTGACGACAACCGTGATGCTGCGATTTTGCGACGCCTAGATAAAATGACTGACCAAAATCGCAGGCTAAAAGCTGACATGGTTTTGCTCAATGAAATGCAGGCTTTGTTTATCCAATATTTTTTCACAATGACGCGAGAGATTAAGGACGTTGATAGCGATGCGCGCGGTAAAATTGGCGCAGTACAGTTCAATGGCTATTTAGACCAACTTGGTATCCGCATGAAAGGCGGCGGTAAAACAGTCTTTCGTGCCCTTGAAGAAGTTCTTGTCGATAAAGATGATTTTATCACAAAAGAAGAATTACTACGCCTTAAAGCGCGGAAGGTTTCTAAGAAGCCAGCAAAGCGGGAGGCGGAACATGTCTCAGCTTAATCCCGTTACCGCAAGCCGCACTCTCGAAATGCTACGCTCTGCTATGGGGCCGGTGATTGGCGCAGCGCTTGATGATAAAAATGTCATCGAGATTATGGTCAATCCAGACGGCAAATTATGGCTCGACCGCCACGGCGAAGGCCGGGTTTACACGGGCGAAATCATCACGCCGCCTGATGCCGAGCGCATCGTTAAATTGGTCGCCAGTCATATCCGCCAAGAAGTGACGACTAATAGACCCATCGTTAGCGCAGAACTCCCCGGCGGCGGGGAACGGTTTGAGGGTTTACTGCCGCCTGTTGTTACCGCCCCGTGCTTTTCTATTCGCAAAGCTGCGGCCAAGATATTTACTCTGGAAGATTATGTAGAAGCAGAAACTATGACCAAGGCGCAAGCGGATGCCCTGTCATACGCCGTAAACGCCAAGCTCAACATTCTCATTGTTGGCGGAACAAGCAGCGGTAAGACCACGCTGGCAAATGCACTCTTGGCAGAAATCGCGGGCTGCAATGACCGCGTACTTATTCTTGAAGATACTCGGGAACTACAATGCGGCGCAGAAGATACAGTGGCACTGCGTACACTTGGGCAAGACGTAAAACTCGCCGACCTTGTGCGCTCCACATTACGCTTACGCCCCGACCGTATTGTTGTTGGCGAGGTGCGTGGCCCCGAAGCACTCGATATGCTCAAGGCTTGGAATACGGGACATCCCGGCGGTATTGCCACCGTGCATGCCAATTCCGCTGAAGCAGGTATTTACCGCATCGAACAGCTTATCTTGGAGGGCGCAAGCTCTGTTCCCCGTACACTAATCGCCGAAGCCATCAATGTCATTGTCTTTATTTCTGGCCGAGGCTCAGCCCGCCGCGTGGAAACCATTGCCCGCGTGCTTGGCGTACACGGCGACGAATATGATTTTGAACCACTCGCGCCAAACTTCACCCCACTCAAACTTATCCCAAAAACTAAACCTTAGGAGAAAACTATGTCTACCCGTCAACTTACCTATCTAATTCTGATTATCCTCGCTTTCATATTATTCGCAGAACCGGCCTTTGCTTCTGGTTCCTCTATGCCGTGGGAAGCACCGCTCACAAAAATCCTCAAATCCATTGAAGGCCCGGTTGCCAAGATATTCGGTACCATTGTTATCATCATGACGGGATTAACTTTGGCATTCGGCGATACGGGCGGCGGCATTCGTAAGCTCATTCAAATCGTATTTGGTTTATCGATTGCATTTACGGCCACGAGTTTCTTCATGTCGTTCTTCAAGTTCTCTGGCGGGGCGTTGATCTAATGCCAAATGGAACAATAGATGGTTTCTCCATACCGCTGCACCGCTCACTCACCGAGCCGATTTTGCTCGGCGGCGCGCCGCGAACAGCAGCCATCCTCAACGGGACTTTAGCCGCAGCATTGGGGCTAGGTCTTCAGCTTGCGATTGTCGGTATCATCTACTGGATCATTTCTCATTCGCTATCCGTCTATTTCGCCAAGCGTGACCCTAAATTCATGGACGTGCTGGCGCGCCACATCAAACACAAGGGGTATCTGTCATGTTGAACTTAGCGGAATACCAAAAGCAACCATCTCGCCTTGCAGACTATCTCCCTTGGGCGTGTTTGATCGCGCCCGGCGTAGTGCTCAACAAAGACGGTAGCTTTCAACGCACAGCAAGGTTTCGTGGGCCTGATTTGGGCAGTGCGACTGAGGAAGAACTTGTGGCTACATGTGCGCGTATCAATAATGCGCTACGGCGTTTTGGTTCGGGATGGGCTTTATATTTTGAAGCCTGCCGCCATGCTGCGCCTGATTATCCGCATTCAAATTTCAAAGACCCCGCAGCCTGGATTGTTGACCAAGAACGGCGCGGACAATTTGAACAATCAGAACATCATTTCGAGAGTGAATACTATCTAACCTTTGCCTATCTACCGCCTGCCGATAGCGCCAAGCGCGCCGAGAGCCTTCTCATAGAAAAGCCAGAGGACGAATTAACAGAAACGGCGTCCGATCATCTCACTGCTTTCATTACGGAAAGCGAACGCTGTCTGGATTTGATGGGAAGTCTATTCCCATTAGCAACATTCTTGGACGATACCGAAACCCTCACATACCTCCACTCGTGTATATCCCCAAACAAGCACCAGATAGAATGCCCCGAAACGCCTGCCTATATTGACGCGCTTATTGGCGGCGCTGATTTAGTCGGCGGCCTAGTCCCAAGGCTCGGTGGAGAAAACTTACACATGATTACGGTGCGTGGGTTTCCGGGCGAAACAACGCCAGGGATATTGGACGAGCTAAACAGTCTCGGGTTTGCGTACCGCTGGATGACACGGTATTTACCAATGGATAAAGCCGAGGCGACAAAAGTAATAGGCAAATTCCGCCGCCAATGGTTCGCCAAACGCAAATCCGTAATGTCACTTTTGCGAGAAAGCCTGTTCAACGAAACTTCCGCACTCGTGGACAGTGACGCCGATAATAAAGCCCTCGACGCCGATGAAGCTCTGCAAGACCTCGGTGCCGATCATGTGAGTTTTGGCTACCTCACCACCTGTATTGTAGTCAGCCATAAAGACGCACTGATTGCCGAGCAGCAAATTCGTTCCATAGAACGTATCATCAATGGACGCGGATTTGTCTCTATCCATGAAAGCGTCAACGCCGTTGATGCTTGGCTTGGGACATTGCCCGGAAATCCATACGCAAATATCCGCCAACCAATAATTCATACCCTAAATCTCACCCACCTTATGCCGCTATCTGCAATATGGGCTGGGCCAAAACGTAATGAACATTTGAATGATGTGCCGCTTCTATATGCAACAACGGCAGGCCATACTCCATTTCGCCTTGTCACTCACCAAGGCGATGTCGGGCATATGTTGATCGTCGGGCCTACAGGCGCAGGTAAGTCGGTTCTCTTGTCATTGCTGGCATTACAGTTTCGCCGTTACAAAGACGCACAGGTTTTTATCTTTGATAAGGGACGTTCTGCCCGCGCCGCAACACTTGCCTTGAATGGTGACTATTATGACCTCGGCGCTGAAAACTCCATCATCTTCCAACCCCTCAAAGATATTGATGAGACGGACGAAATTGCATGGGCGCTGGATTGGATATTAGGCTTACTGCGCAATGAAGGATTAGAAATCGACCCAGACATAAAAGAAGCGGTGTGGTCTGCGCTGCAAAGTTTGGCCACTGCGCCCGCCGAGCAAAGAACGCTGACGGGATTATCGGCGCTGCTACAATCCAATAAACTCCGTCAAGCCATGCAGCCCTATACGCTCGACGGCGCTTACGGCCATTTACTCGACGGTAATACTGAATCCCTCAAAGCGGGAGATATGCAATGTTTTGAGATGGAAACTCTGATGCACTCGAAGGCATTGGTGCTGCCGGTTCTAACATATCTATTTCACAGACTGGAAGCACGATTTGACGGCAAGCCTAGCTTGCTGATACTCGACGAGGCTTGGGTGTTTCTCGATGATCCATTCTTTGCCGAGCGTATCCGCGAATGGCTAAAAGTCCTGCGCAAGAAAAACGTATCTGTGATTTTCTCGACCCAATCTTTGGCCGACATTGCCAGCAGCGATATTGCGCCTGCATTGATCGAGTCTTGTCCGTCACGAATATTCCTACCTAATGATAGGGCAATGGAGCCGCAACAAGCGGAGATATATGAACGCTTTGGCCTGAATAAACGCCAAATAGAAATCATCGCGTCCAGTATTCCAAAGCAGGATTACTACTTTCAATCAAGAGCAGGAAACCGCTTGTTTGATCTCGGGCTTGGCGAAGTGGCGCTCGCATTTTGCGGTGCAGGTTCTGAAAGTGAACATGCTGGCATTGATGCCGTCTTGGAAACTCACGGCACAGAACACTTCGCCGGTGAATGGCTACGAGCAAAATCCTTGAATTGGGCTGCTGATCTTATGGGCGCTGAATTTAACTTAAACCTTGATGTGGAAATACCTTGGCAAGAAGAGATAAAAGAAAGAGAGGGCATATGCGCCGCCGAATAAAATCATTCTTACTTGTCTTTTTGATGTTGGTGTCATTCGTACAGGCTGCGCAAGCACAATTTGGCGGTATCGTCTTTGACCCTAAGAACTTTGTGCAAAATCTCTATACGGCATCACGAACGCTGATTCAGATACGCCAGCAAGTAAGCCAACTTCGTAATGAAGCCCGTATGCTCATCGGACAGGCCAAAGACTTGGCCAAAATGGATTACAATGCGCAATACGAATTGCTGCGTATATTGCAAGAAATAGCAACGCTCACGGAAGAAGCCGAGAATGTAAGCTATGAAGTTGGCCGTAGCCGCGACCTAATGCGTGAGCATTACCCGCAAGAATATGCCGATATGTCAGATGATGAAATGTTGGCTAATGCAGAGGTGCAGTGGGAGAACTCCCGCGTGGCTTTTGAAGAAGCTATCGTCATGCAATCCAAAATGATCTCTAGCGTCAGAGTGGATGCCCGCACCCTCGATAAGTTGGTCACTGAAAGCCAAAGTTCGACGGGTAATCTATCCGTAGCGCAAGCAGGCAACCAACTCCTCGCACTGCTCATCAAACAGATCATGCAAATGCAACAAATGGACGCGGTGCAATACCGCGCACAAGCGCTTGAGCATTCACGCCAACTCGCCATCGAGAAAGAATCTCGCCAAAAGCACAAACGCTTTGTCGGCAACAGAAATGCTTATGGCAAGAAACGTAGGGGCAAGTAATGGATAACCTTTCCGTCATAGATGAGTTCCTCAAAACCTTTAGCACTTACATAGACTCGGGTTTTGGCTTGCTTGGCCCGGATGTCATGTTCCTCACGGCGTTTCTTATCGGCATAGATATTACGCTTGCAGGTCTGTATTGGGCAATGGGGCCAGATACCAATGTTATTGCTAAGTTTCTTAAGAAGGTAATGTATGTTGGGTTCTTCGCGCTGATCCTGAATAATTTTGCATTCTTGAGCGACATCATCTTTACCAGCTTTGGGCAGTTAGGATTAAACGCTACGGGCAAGACCATTACGGCGGCTGACTTAATGCGCCCCGGTTTTGTTGCCAGTGTCGGCTTTGACGCGGCGCATCCTTTGCTCACCGAAGTTCAAGATTTAACCGGCCCGATTAAGTTTTTCACCAATATCGTCACCATCATTATTTTATTGCTGGCGTGGGTGATTACACTATTCGCCTTCTTCTTTTTATCCATCCAGCTTTTTGTCACCATTATTGAATTTAAGCTCACGACCTTAGCAGGCTTTGTGCTGATCCCGTTTGCGCTTTGGAATAAAACATCATTCCTCGCAGAGAAAGTGCTCGGCAATATCATCGCCTCTGGCATTAAGCTGATGGTGCTGGCGATTATTATCGGTATTGGCTCGACTATCTTTGGGCAAGTGACGGCGGCGTTCGTACCGGGTGAAGTTACGCTCGAAGATGCAGCGTCCGTTATCCTTGCCTCCCTCGCTATATTCGCTCTTGGTATATTCGGCCCTGGCATTGCGACGGGGCTTGTATCTGGCGCGCCGCAACTCGGCGCAGGTGCGGCAGTTGGCACTATGGCTGCCGTTGGCGCCGGAGCAATGGCGGGCGGCGCTGCCGCAGGTGCGGGCGCAGGCATGGCAGGTAAAGCCGCTGGCGGCGCGGTAAAAGCGGGCGCGTCACTTGCTGGCGGTGCGCAGCTTTCCTTTGCCCTTGGAAAGGCGGCATCAGGTTCAGGCGGCGTAAAAGGTGCGCTTGGCGGTGCGTCCGCAATGGCGCAAGCAGGCATGGGAGCAGTTAAGAACGCTGGCAAAGCAGCCGCTTCAAAAGCTACAGGCAGTGTCGGCGCGGCTCATAAAGCAGGAATGCGCGGCGGGCTTAATGGCCTGTCCCAAAAAGGTCTCAAGCCTGTCAGCGCCAATGATGGCGGTTCTGGCGGCGGTGCAAATCAACCCGATTGGGCCAAGAAGATCAAACGCCAGCAAACAACGCATAATGCTACGCGCCGAGCAGGCGATGCAATCCGCTCTGGCGACACACGCGGCGGCGGCTTCGCCCTCAAATTAGAACAAGAAGAATAGGAGAAAATTATGTGGAAACGCAGTCAATCAAGATACGGCACAACGCCAGTTCCCGAAACGCCTTATCAACGTGCCGCTCAAGTCTGGGATGACCGTATCGGCTCTGCCCGTGTGCAGGCTAAAAACTGGCGGCTAGCAACTTTGCTATCCATTGGGCTATCAGCACTGTTGGCAGGTGCCTTCATCTGGCAAAGCTCACAAAGTATGGTCACGCCTTATGTGGTGGAAGTGGACACCAATGGTTCGGTCCGCGCCATCGGCCCCGCCACAGAAAACTTCATACCGTCGGACGCGCAAATTGCGCATCAACTTGCGGATTTCATTAGCAATGTGAGGTCAGTTTCGATTGATCCAGTAGTGCTTAGGCAGAACTGGCTAGAGGCGTACAGCTTTGCCACTGACCAAGCCGCTGTCACGCTCAACACTTACGCCACGGAAAACGACCCGTTCGCAGACATCGGGCAGCGCAGCGTTACTGTTGATGTTGCGTCCATTGTACGCTCATCAAATGACAGTTTTGAAATCCGTTGGCGCGAGACTTCATATCGCGGCGGCGCTCTCATCGGCACTGAAAACTTCACAGCCATTCTATCCATCATCATCCACCCCCCGACCGATGCACAAACTCTGCATAGCAATCCCCTTGGCCTCTATGTGCACGGCCTTAACTGGTCAAAAGACCTCAATTCAGGAGAATAAAATGAGACATTCACACCTATTAAAAACAGCGGCTGCGGCCTGCTTATTAGTATCCCTAAGCGGCTGCGCCAGCCTGCAAAAACAATTTGCAGATTTCAAACTTGATATGTCACGAAAGGATGTTGCGCCCGTAGAAATGAGCGCGGCCATTCTGAATATCGAAGAACCCATCATGGAAGAGCGCCCAATCGAAATTGAATTTATCAAACCGCTCGTCATGCCCGGTCAGATGAAATTACGGCCCGCGTCTTACGTTACGTCCGGCCCACTTCTCAAACCGTTTGAAGCGATTGAGCAGGCGAATGCTTCAGCTTCCATAGAACCCAATAGCAGTAATTATCTTAACGCTATTCAAGTCTATCCCTATACGCCCGGCTCGCTTTACCAAGTTTACTGCGCGCCGCAGCAAGTTACAGATATTGCCTTGCAGCCCGGCGAAGAACTGACCTCCGTATCAGCAGGTGATACCATCCGTTGGATAGTTGGCGACACGGTATCAGGAGCAATAGGCGGAGACCAAGTGCATATACTCGTCAAACCTACCAAGCCGAACCTTGCCACCAATATTGTGATTACCACGAGCAAGCGCACATATTACCTTGAGCTACATTCGTACAAAGACACTTATATGGCGGCAGTATCTTGGCGTTATCCGCGAGAAGCGCTCGGGCTGCGCGGCGTAAAAAAGATGACGCGGCGGGCTAAATCCAAAGCTGCCGCAACCATCAGCAAGCCAAACCTATCTATTGATAATCTAAATTTTAGATATGAGATTAAAGGCGACAATCCACATTGGCGGCCACTGCGCGCTTTTGATGATGGGCATAAGGTGTTCATTCAATTCCCAGAACGATTAGATCAAGGCGAATCGCCGCCATTATTTGTGATGGGACGTAAAGGTAAAAGCCAACTGGTCAATTATCGAGTCAAAGGTTCTTACTATATTGTTGACCGCTTGTTTAAATCCGCCGAACTACGCCTTGGCGAAAAAGACCAAGAAATTGTGCGCATAGTCCGTGACACAAAATCATGAGCGAAGCAGTCAACAATCCAGACCTCGCAATCCGCGCAAAACCAAAGCCCGTGAAACGGTTTAGCCGCAAGGCGTTAATCCTTGGCGGCACGGCATTAAGCGCGGGGTTATTTGCAGCCTTGGCCTTTGCCCTGCAATCACCAGAATATGGTGACAGTGAGCGGCCAAGTGAGCTTTATAATGTTTCTCATAAACCTATGTCCGATGCGCTCGATGCCCTGCCAAAAACATATGCAGATATGCGGCCAAAACTAGGGCCGCCATTACCCGGAGATTTAGGAGCTGCATTCTTAGAAGCCAATCAAGGCGGCGCGCCTGTGCAGGAATTGGATAATCCGTTTCAATATGCGCCAAAGGATGCGCTGCCGCCGAGACAGTACAGGCAAGCAGCTACTGATCAATCTGCACCCGCGCCGAGCAAGCGTGATGAGGCAAGGGAGTCGGGATTATTCTTCTCTGTTGGTTCTAACCAGCAAGGCACAATAAAAACGCCAGATCAATTCGACCAAATGGACGCACAGCTAGAGCAAGCTTATTCGAACCTTGCCAGTGTAAATATGATGGCAGGTAATGGCGTGCCAATGATGGGCAATGCGGAGTTTAACGCTGCGCCTGCCTATCAAAATAGTAAATCTGCTTTCCTTGGGCAATCTGCGGGCGAGATATATAATCCATACGTCCTACAATCCCCAAAATCCCCATATCAAATTATGGCAGGGACATTGATACCTGCTAGTCTTGTGACAGGGCTTAACTCTGATTTACCGGGACAAGTGATTGGGCAGGTTACGGAAAATGTTTATGATACCGTAACAGGTGAGTATTTACTAATTCCCCAAGGAGCGCGACTGCTTGGACGATACGATAGCGTCATTGCTTATGGCCAAAGCCGCGCCCTTGTTGCGTGGACACGGATTATTTTCCCCAATGGTAATTCCATCCAGCTCGACAATTTACCTGCTGTTGACGGGCAAGGCTTTGCAGGGCTGAAAGACAAAGTAGACCGTCATACTTGGCAGTTCATGAAAGGGGCGGTGTTATCATCGCTATTGAGTGTTGGTTCAGAACTTTCATCCGATGATGAAGGACGGCTTGCCCGCGCCCTGCAAAATGCAGGACAAGATACGGCCAACATAGCAGGACAACGCATTATCGAGCGTAGTCTCAATATCCAGCCAACACTTAGTGTCCGCCCCGGTTGGCGGTTCTCAATCATCGTATCAAAAGACCTCATCCTCAAACCATATGGAGAAAAATAGTGACCAAACCAAATCTCAAACTCGCAAAACTACCAGATCTGAAGCCAGCAAAAATAACGGTGGCATTGCCGCCTGACCTTATGGGGGATCTGGAAATCTATGCGAAAATCTATGAGCAAACTTACGGTGAGAAACAGCCCGTAAATGCGCTTGTCCCATCCATGCTTGCCAGCTTTTTAGCCAGCGATCACGGATTTAAGAAAGCCAAGCGAGAGCTTGCTTAGAGCTGTTTCACTTAACCCCAAAGCCGAAAGGATTTATCATGGCTAATATAGGTACATTTAAACAAACAAAGACAGGTTATGAAGGCACAATCGCAACACTTAGCATGACCCACAAAGTCAAATTTATCGCCAACGACAATAAGAAGAGCGAAGATAGCCCCGACTACTTCATTAAGTCAGGCCGCAGCGATTTTGGCGTAGCGTGGAAAGAAACCAAAGATGGCGACGAACCACTAGATTACGTCAAAGTGCTACTTGATGGCCCTATGCTAAGTAAGCCAGTAAACGCCGCATTATTCGACCATGACGACGGCGCAGACCTCGTATGGTCACGGCCTAAGAAGGCGCAGTAAGAGTTTGTAAGTATCATAATTAACATCGGCTCTTATTTAGTGCCGATGTTGAGAGGCCACATGGACATTAGGGATTCAGACATTGAAGAAGGCTTGGTAACGGCAGCAAAGCTTGTCGAAGCCTATGGCGATGAATATTGGCCTATTTTTGAAAAGCTTGAAAAAGAATTAGATAAAAGACAATCGCGAGTTTTGAAAGTTAGGGCGAGGCTTAGGTCGCGTAAACTTTCAAGAATTATGAAGCAAAAAGACTAGAACCCATCAGAGAGTTCCATTTGAGTATGGTAGTAAAATTTTGAGCATCTCGTCACGGCGATATTCTAAAGAGCCGCCATCACCATATTCGGGTCTGTCATTTTTATGCCCCATGAGTTTGCATCGCAACCCGTAATCAAGCCCCGCTTCAAGCATACGTTTTTCAAAAGAATGCCTAATTGAATACACCTTATGATTTTCAGTGGGTAGCAGGTCGCGGCTTTTAAGTGCTTTCATGAGAATTGCGGATAGGCTCGTTTCCTTATCAAAATACCTTGGGAATCCTTTTGGATTAGCCTGCATTGCTGCTAACGAAATACCCATAAGCGGTATATCACGATCAGAGGCGTCGGCCTTAATCTCGCGGTGTTCTTTCTCTCGAATTGCTATGTATGGTACATTGCCTTTGAGACGGATGTTCTCTGGGCGCAGATTGCAAATTTCACTTGGCCGCGCTCCTGTTTCGATGAGCGTAAGTAAAATATGCCTAGCCTGTGGGTTAATATCATCAAAGACCCCCGGCGCTAAAATACGCTCTATAATCCATTTGGCTTCAAAGGGTGGACGTTTCTTTTTGCTCTTACGGTCTTCTTTGAAGGATAATTTTCGAAATGGATTCGGGCGATCTTCCTCGCCTCTATATTCGAAAAATGACCTGTACAAAGTTCTCATATTCCCGACATGCCTATTTGCAGTATATGGCGTGGGTTTTTTGCCATCGTCATCGCCAGTTTTGATCCTGTCTATCCACCAGTTGCGGTATTCCAGAGCAATATCACGGGTAATGCTATCCATTTTCAAATCACTCGCAGCTTGAATGAAATAATTGATGGATGTTCGCTTGGCTTTCTCCCATGACCGTCGTTGGTGGGGAGATTTTTTAAATTGAGAATCGAATGCGATTGTATCGACATATAATTTAAAGGCATCGGATACTCTTACGCTAAATGCATCTGGCCTAGAAGCTGTGCCCATAAGAGCTTCGGCATCTCTTCTTTGTGGAGTATCATCAATGCTGGCGCCTTTCTCAAGCGTCTTGAGGCGTGCGAGTATGTCTTCAACGGATTCGTCTTCTAGTAATGCTTGTATTGGTTTGTAGGTAAAGCCGTGAACCAGAGCGCGCGCCGAGGCTGCCTTATGACGTTGTTTTGCTACATCGCGCGTAGTTTCAGTGACGCCATTGCTTGATAGGGATTCAAGGGAGAGGGCATACCAATAAGCATTGTCGGCCTCTTCAAGAGCGTCCCGCCTCATGCGGGCAATGTCTATAGATTTAGTTTTTAGTGAAGTGCGTAAAAACCGTCTTGATTCTACGTCGAGGTATTGGTTTGGAACGCGCCGATTATAGTGCCACCGCCCATTTCGCTTTAATAGAAATCTATCTTTTTCATCTACCATATCTACACCATGTGTGACGTAATGTGTCCATTATGTGTGACGTTTATAGCAAATACGTCATAGAAGGGCAAGGCGTATTTTAAAAACGCCGTAAATACAATGGTTTAAGAAAAAATGATTTTGAAAGAGTGGCTCCGCAAGCAGGACTCGAACCTGCGACCCAATGATTAACAGTCATTTGCTCTACCAACTGAGCTATTGCGGAATACTCACTTCTTAAGGAGGTAATTTTAACATTAACCCTAAGTCTACGACAAGTATTATTTACGGTGAAAATTACTTTTTTTCGTTAACATATTTGAGAGCGTTCAAAAATAATTTTTTGAATTGTTTCGAGGAAAAAAAGGGAGCTTAAGAAAGCTCCCGAAGGTGTTAGGTGAATAGTGGGTGTCTTCAAGATAAGACTTTACCTTTATTAACGAGTGTGGTTAAAATAGTGTTAACGAGGCGAAATTAATTTATTTTTAAGGGGCTGTCCCAGATAACTATACTCAGACACCTCTATAACCCGAATTTCACCTTGACATTTCCCTCCTGATAGATTGGGCTCATGTTTATGATTAAGTCTGATTTTTTATCAAAGAGGGAACGCCGTGAATTGAAGAGTGTCGTGCGTTGTCCGAGCGAGGATCACGGGATAGCGCGGCGGTGCAATGCTTTGCTTTTGTTGGATGATGGTTGGAGTTGTGAGCGGGCTAGCCAAGTCCTTTACCTTGATGATGATACAATCCGCACTTGGTACAAAAAATACGCCGAGGGTGGTTTCGAGCTGATGGCGAGCTTTGATTACAAGGGTGGTTTCTCCAAATTGAGTGTGGACATAGAAGCGGCTCTTGTGTCTTGGTTGGAGGCTCGTGTCTGTCAGAATGCACACGAGGTTCGCGCCTTTATCTGGCACAACTGGCAAGTCGATTATTCCAAGTCTGGCTGCATCAAATTGCTGCATCGTTTGGGTTTTGAATGCAAAAAGCCTACGCCTTTACCAGGTCATATTAACGAGCAGGCACAGGCTGAATTTATAGAGAATTATCAGCGGCTCTTGAACGGCTTAACGCTTGATGAGACGGTATATTTCTGTGATGCTGTCACCCTGAACATCAATCAAGACCAAGCCGTGGCTGGATGCGCAAGGATGCGAACATGGCCATAAAACGCAGCACGGGACGTAAGCGCGTGAAAATGAATAACCCCGCCCCAAGGGGCGAGGTATCAAAAGAGTGTAAGTTGTTTATCACTGTGTAGTTTTGTATATTCTTTGCCTTGATTTTGGACGTAGCTTGTTATTGTGCTCTCATCTCCGTGACGCCCAACTGTGGATGCAAAATAACCATCACTCCAAAATTCTCCACCCCAAAGTGACTTTTTAACATGAGGACACAACCTAAATATCTCGCGTGCGGTGATACTTTTTATTACAGTGACCAACTTGGTCACTGTATAGGTCGGAACCGACTGTACCAAAAAATGAACATGGTCTTTATCCGTTCCAATCTCCAAAAACTTTAACTGGTAACGATCTTCAATCTCCAAACAAACATCACGTAAAACTTCATCAACTTGGGGGTCAAAAACAGCACGCCTATATTTTGCGGGAAACACAAAATGGTAAAGAAGTATCGTTACGTTATGTCGTTATGGATATATTCGCTCACGCGAATATTCTACGCCGCAAGCGGCGAGGAATGAAACCCTAAAAAAGATTCAAAATCAAATTTGAGAAAAACGTGCCTGCGGTGCCACTCCAAAAAATATTCTCTGCCGTTAATTTTCATTTCAATTTACCTCCTAAACTTTCACCGCAAAATATTTGCTGTTTTCGTGGTTTTAGAGTGGCAAAAAAACGATGTTTTTACGAGGGTATAAATAGCAGGTAATTGGGGGATTGCGTGACTTATAATTACCTGTCCCAGCCGTTAACCACAGTGGCAGCGTACATAGCGCAAAATCCTCGTCCCACCCGAATTTCGCAATGGCCCGAAAAAATGATGTGCAGACAACGGTTTAGCCCATTTTGGGCCGCGCCCTTTATCTTGCCCTGACTAAACCCGCCCCTT
The DNA here is from genome assembly GCA_965224735.1 of Robiginitomaculum sp. Taxonomy (GTDB): domain Bacteria; phylum Pseudomonadota; class Alphaproteobacteria; order Caulobacterales; family Maricaulaceae; genus Robiginitomaculum_A. The sequence continues at coordinate 1,905,839 of OZ245059.1, forward strand.
TTGTCAACCCAAATTGGTCTTTTTCCAAACATACCATTTTCCTTTCATGTCTGCACATCTTCATTTTGCGCGCAGTATTGCGCTGTAATTTTTTGGCTTCCCAGACGGTTCATGCACTACTTCGTGCTCGATCATTTGTGACCCGCACATGCTGTTTTCAGAGGGGATGGACGTCCAGAAGCACTGCAAACGCACTTAAATAATTCGTCATAATAATTACTCAGTGCCGGCAAGATAGCGGGATCATCCCTCCCGCGACCCCGTCTTGGAGCCATCCACTTTACGTGGAATTCGGAAGATTATTGATTGTATTTTACTTAGTTTTCTGTCTCCATTCTCGTGGTTATTTGTCGTATTTACGCCGCGTTTAGCTCGTCGCGGCTCGCCTTAAACTCTGTTCCGTCCACCCACATTCGGTGTAATATTGTCGCTAGTTTGCGGGCAACGGCAACAATGGCGCGGCGCTTTCCAGCCCGCTTTTGTATGCTCATCCCCCAGGCTTTGAGCACCGACCAGCTCTGCACACGCGTGAGCATTGACTGGGCAGCTTCATAGAGAAGCGCGCGCATTTCAGGGTCGCCGCACTTGGATATTCGCCCGTCATAGTCCACCGTCCCCGATTGGTATCGCTTCGGTGTTAGGCCCAAATGCGCCCCGACCGTCTTTGATTTTGCAAACCTAGACGGGTCATCAATGGTTGTTTTAAAGGCAAGTGAAGTCACCGGGCCGACGCCTGGCACCGTCATAAACCGGCGGCAAACTTCATCTTCGCGCACCGTTTGCACAAGCAGTTTGTGGAACTTATTATGTTGCTCCAAAAGCGTATGCCTGACCGATAACATACTGGCCGTCATATCGCGCAGCATGGGGTCTTCATTCTCCAACTTCATCAACAAATCGCGCTCGAAATTTCCTCTGGTCGAACGGTTCATCTTAATGCCAAACACCTTGAGCGTCCCGCGAATGGCGTTTTCAATATCGATAAATTTACGCTTTAACATGCGGCGATTGGTCAACAATATCCGCAAACGGTGGCTGTTATCGCTCTTGACATGCACCTGTCTGAACCATCCTGTGCGCATCATATGGGCAAGTCCTCGCGCATCATTGCGATCCGTCTTGTTGCGCATCGCCCCAAGCGCGCTTGCCATATGGCGCGTCTCGACAACAATCGCCGGGAAGCCTAGCTTGATAAGTTCATTGCTCAGCCAAGGCGACAGGCTGCTGGCCTCAAATCCAACCCGTTCAATACGGCCAGCAAATGGCTTCAGTACAGGCGCAATTGCTTCTGGCTCCGTCATAACCGACACTTGTTTTAGCACCTTGCCGTCCTTATCAACTACGCAAACAGCCGTCTCTTCAAGTGATATATCCAATCCTACAAATACGTTCATAATGGTCTCCTCAATAATTTATGTGTGAACACATTCACTATACCAACCCACACTCCAGTCTCCACAATACTTAGCGAATCACACACGGCGGGTTTACCCAAGCACTGCACACACGACCCCAAAAACCACCCAATTTTCCCCTATTTTCAGAAATTCCCAAAATCAGAAAAGCGTCAAATTTAGCAAAAAGCGTGTGCGTAAACGCTATCGAAAATTCATATAATTTTAGAGAATTATTGTAGTTTTATTCTATTTTCCAACGACCATCTAAGTAATCCACGAACATGATAAAACACCCGTCCGCCATGTTTATGATAGTTCGGACCCTGTCCCCGCCAGCGCATATTATGCAAAGTTTTAGCCTCAATCCGTAAATATCCCGCCGCCTCTTCCGTCGTCAAAAACGGACTTTCCAGAGCTATAACCATAATAACCTCCCTCATAAATGAGTAAAATATACGGTGAACCATGCAAGTATTAGGCAAAATATTGAAACAAATTCAGTCAATTTTTAGTAAAAACGGAGCATAAATACCTACACTAATGACATTTCCAGCTTGTTTTTTCGATCCTGCCAATGGGGCATTTGCCTTTCGAGTAAATCATAAAAAGCGGCAGAATGATCGTGATGAATGAGATGGCACAGTTCGTGTACTATGACATATTCTATGCAGTCCTTTGGAGTTTTAATCAAATCAATGTTTAGAGTTAGTGTTCCCGCTTTACTCAAACTCCCCCAACGTTTTTTAAGAATTCTCAAACTAAGGCACGGCTTGGCAAGCCCTTGCTTGGGAAATTCATGCCATGCTTTTTCAAATGCATTGGTAAAAATTATTTCGGCTTTTTCTCTGTACCAAGCGTCCATTAGATTTTGAACTACCATCATGCCATTATCTGTTTTGGGGACTAACAAGCGTCCTCGTAATAGCTTAACTGCATTCACATCATCAACGAACGAAAGCCTGTAATTTCTTCCTAGGTATAAATGAGACTCTCCAGTTACATAGGTGCGAGGCAAAGAACGTGGCTCAAATTTTTCAAAAAATCGTATTTGTCGTCGTATCCACCTTACTCGTTTGCGGACAATTCCATCAATTTTACCCATTGGAGTTCCGTAAGGACTTTTGACAATTATTGATTTATCGGGGTGAACCGAAATTTCTAGTGTTGCTCGCTCACAAAATAAAAGCCTATAGGCAACTGCGTTATTCCCATATTCCACGGAACGAATTTGAGCTACAATATCTAGCATTGTTGATGCCGAGCAATTTGCATGGTTTTATCAATTATCTCATCCATCTGCTCAATGCTAAGGGATACTTGATGGGTGTCTCGTAAGGCATCATACAAAAAATCGTCAATATCATTTTGAGTTTTCTTGATGGCATTTTCGTCATTCCAAAAATCAACTTTCAAATTATTGCTTATGATGCCTTTGATGGCGATGGCCACTAACGCGGACACAGTTTTTGCATCCTCTACGGTATTGGTGCTCTTCGCAACAAATGGGAGTAGAATACCGTAATAAGCACTGGCTTCATCATCTCCAGAGATTGCATCGGGAATATCATCCCGTTTTTTGAATGCTACGTCATCACGAATCTCGGACACGCGGTTTAAATATTCCAAATCAGATAGACGGCGCGCTCTGAAATCATCAATTGCGTCTTGGATGAGTTTAGAGAACTTTGCATAAAACGCAGGGTCTTCCTCCATGCGCTCGGTAATGGTCTTTTTCGTTGCATGCGCAATCATATCGGCACGAGATGCTGTAGACTTATCTTCACCAAGACCGCGACCTTGCTTCATCTCGTTAAACGTCTCTTCATCAAAAATATTGACAGGTTCGTTAAGTTGCTGAACCTCATCAGCCTGAATATGGGTGTTGAGAAGTTTTTCAATTTTTGGTTCATAGTCTTTAAAACTAATCGTCTCGGCGTAGCGTAACTTAACTGAACGGCGCAAATTTTGAAAACGTATTAGGTCGGTTTTATAAGTAGCAATCTTTGCCTCATTCGTATTCATTACAAAATGGTCTGTTGAAAGAGCGATCGCCAAGGTCTTGCTATAAGAGGACAGCGCGTCATAAAAATCTTCTCGAATAGCTTCGTCGGCTAATAGGACTTCGTAAGCCTCTTCGTCATGTTGGTTTTTGACTTCTTTGAAAACGTCCCACAAATCAGAATATCTTTGCGGAAGTTTGGCAACTTCTTCTTTGACCGAGGTTAGCGTTCCCGCAAGGTCGTCCTCGTCAAAACCCTCAAGAGCATCATACATAGTTAAGGCATCATCTAGCTCGCCAAGAATACTCACATAGTCTACGATATAGCCATAGTCCTTTTTCTCATGCAGGCGGTTTACCCGCGCAATAGCTTGCAGCAAGGTTTGCTCCCTTAGTCTTTTGCAGATGTATAGAACTGTGTTTCGCGGAGCATCAAAACCGGTCAGGAGCTTGCTAACCACAATAAGAATTTCGGGGTCTTCTCCGTGTTTAAACTGGTTGATGATCTGTTTGGTATACTCTTCCTCAGACCCAAAGCGTTTCATCATCTTTTGCCAGAAACGCCCGACAACATCATTAGGGTCGTCGCCTACCTCTTCGTAGTTATCTCGCGCATCAGAACCAGAGATAAGAACCTCGGAACTTACATAGCCAATGTCTTTGAGGTATTCTTGATATTTCAAAGCCGTAGCCTTGTTCGGGGCAACGAGCTGCGCTTTGAATCCTGTGCCTTGCCAGTTCTCGCGGTAATGCTCGCTAATATCGAAAGCCTGCATATACACCACTTGGTCAGTCTTAGTCAGCATTTCAGCGCGGGCGTACTTCTTCTTAAGGTCAGCCTTTTGCTCTATGCTTAAACCTTGCGTGTGGCGCTCAAACCAGAGATCTATGGCCGTTTGGTTCTGCTGCATTTCTACATGCCGCCCCTCATAGAGAAGCGGAACAACGGCTTTATCGGCCACAGCCTGTTTAATGGAGTAGTGAGGATCAATAAGCCCGCCGAACTTAGCAAAGTTGTTCTTGTCCTTTTTCAGCAACGGCGTACCCGTAAAGCCGATATAACAGGCATTTGGCAGCATTTGGCGCATCCGTGTTGCCAGTGACCCAAAATTAGTACGGTGGCTCTCATCCACTAAGACGAATATATCTGATGACGGGTCACTAAACTTCTTGGCAACCCACGCTTTCTCGAACTTGTGAATAAGGGTGGTTATTATCGACGAGCTTCCCTCCTTAAGTAGCTTGGCGAGGTGCCTGCCGCTTTGGGCGCGTTTCGGGAGTAGGCCACACGCGGTAAAGGTGTTACCAAGCTGCTTATCAAGATCGTCTCGGTCTGTAACCAGCAAGATACGCGGGTTAATCAGCTCCGTATCAAGTGCCAAGGCTCTGGCCAGCCAGACCATGGTAAGTGACTTACCTGACCCTTGCGTATGCCAAACAATGCCCCCTTTACGTTTGCCTTTACTGTCCTTGGTTTTAATACGCTGGGCGGCAGACTTGACTAAAAAGAACTGCTGATAACGGGCTATCTTTTTGAGACCGCCATCAAACAGGGTAAATCCGTAAATCAGTTCAAGTAGCCTTTCAGGGCGGCAAAGACTATATATTGCTTTGTCCTGTTCTGTGACAAGGCGCGCTCCCTCTTTTGCTTGAGCCTCAAAGAACCCCCGTGCCTTTTTGAAATCTTCGGCGAATAACAAAGTTGTTCCATCATCCGTCAGCGGCGTGTTAACGAGTTTTTCTATTTTTTTGTTATTTTTTTGCTCATCACCAAGCTCGTTCCAAACGCTCCAAAATGGGCTTGGCGTGCCAGTTGTTGCGTATTTCGCCTTGTTCTTGCTCACCCCTAAAACCAGTTGGGTATAGGTAAATAGTTTGGGAATATAATCGTCACCCTGATTACGGATATTCTGTGAAACGGCTTGTTCAATGTCCTCTTTTGGGGACTTGCATTCTATCACCACCGTAGGAATGCCGTTGACGAACAGGACAATATCTGGCCGCGCTGTTTCTTGGCTCCGATTGCGTTCAACCGAGAATTCGGCGCAGACATGAAACACGTTATTAGATGGATTTTTCCAATCAATGTAATTAAGAGTGAAGCTCTTACGGTCGCCCTCTATGGTTTGCTCCATAGCGGTTCCAAGGGTAATAAGGTCATAAATGGCTTCATTGGTTTTCAGCAGACCATCATATTTAACATTCTTCAGCTTCTGAACCGCCGTTTGGATGTTTTCCTCACTAAACAGATATTCCTGCCCCTTGTGGCGGATGCGGTTAATCTTCTTAAGTTGTCGGCGCAGGATATTCTCAAGCAAGACATTACTGCCCCGTCCTTGCCGTTCCCGCATAGCTTCGCCGTTAGGCAGATATTCATACCCCAAATTGATAAGAACTTGCAGCGCAGGAATTTGCGAGAGATATTCTTCGTTAAATCGGAAACCTTGCATTACGCGGCCTCCTCATTTCCAAGAACAATAGTGTCTAAGCTATTGGCAAGTTCTTCGGCCTCTTCGGGGGTAATTTCACTTAAATTTTTCTTTTTCTCGGGTTTCTTCCATTTCTTCTTCTTACCAGTGGTTTTAGGCGATAGGTCATTAACGAAGCAGAACTCGGCAGGGATACCCATTCGGCGCAAAGATTTCATTGTCCGCTTTAAGCTGATGCGTGAGAACAGTGGCAAGTTACGCGACTTACCCTCTTTATCCTTATGGGTAACAATTTGGTAAATCACCTTGAACGCATTATTGTCTATTGGCGCTGTGAAAGTGTCTAATTGACCGTCAGGTGATAACTCTGCGGCTAGAGCTTTTAACTTCTCCCGCGCTTCTTCATTATCCCGAACCAGTTCAATAGAATTCAAACCTTGGTTAAAAAGGTGGCTAAGGGTGGCCGAAACGATAGAGCGTTTGACGTGATGCAATAGCGCCGTGCCGTCTTGGGTTTCATAAATATCACAAGGCTCGACCTGCCTTTGACCTTTTGGCGCAATGCTTTTTTTGTCCATGCACACTCTATCCGTAGAAGCCGCCGCACCTGCATCATTGAACTCGCCCTCATTGGCGTGGTTGAAATCGGGTAGCGCCGTGTCTTTACATAGAGGGTCTAAATAGGTGGAAAGTTCGGTAATGTAATTGCTATCAACCTGATACCAATTTCCCTCACTGATATGAAACGCACCATCCATACCGTCGAGTGAAGTGTCATAAATCATAGATTTAAGAATACTGGCCTTATCACCGCGCGGCTGTCCATCTTCATTGGTGAGCACAAGACGGTGTTTCTTAAGCATTTCAATGTTTATGGTGTCTAAGCCGATTTTCGCGCCCTCAAGGTAATCATAATATCTGTCGATGAAAATGTCATCATAGACCAAACCCGCACGCGCCCCTGTGAAAGTTGCATACATCTCGTCTCTATAGTCAATGATTTCTGGGATGGCGAGAATGAGGTTTTCATCTTTATTTTGGATGGCTTCCAATAATTCCGCATTGAGGCTATCGATAATAACAGGGTCTCTAACAGGCGTTACATTTAGAATATCTGGAAAGGCGGTTTTAAATGAAGTGTCTTTATATTTCCCAAGCAGATATTCACATAGTTCAGGCAATTCGTTTGGTTGCGCCGATGAGCTAACCCGAACACTGCTGGAGCCAGTGACATGCTTGAAAGGCGCGTCTATGGCGTCTTTAACTCTGCCCGTCAGGCTTTTTAATACGGTGCTGTCAGAGTCAAAGTCAAAACCTACCAAGTCGGAACCCACAGGGAGTTGAATGCGTTGCCGCCGCGCAAGGCCAGGCTCTAACCCATCAAGGCTTTTAAGCTGGTCAGGCTCGACGCTGTTGAGGGTAATGCGCAAGCCAAAATCATATTCATAGCTCGCGTCTTTTAGATTGTGAAACACATGCCCAAAGGTAATCGCAAAGCATCTTTCGCCCACGGGCAGAAATACAATCGCCCCTTTGAGCGCTTGAGTTAAGCTTTGCTGAACATCAAAATACCCTTTCCACCACGGAGGGCGAGGGACGTTATCGAGCAAATAGAGCGTAGCGCCCTCTGGTAAATTATTTGCAGCAATATCATCTTGTAAGGCGTGTTCATCTTCTAATGTGTTCGTGGCATCAAACCCCTCTTTGAGGAGATAAATCGAAAATGATCTTGATTTTGCATTAGCCATTACGCTGCTCCTTTTTTGCTATTAGGCATTTGCCGCTGAGGAGTTTTTGCATCAGGCCGCGTTTTTGCTCTCGGTATTTGTCTGCTAGGGCTTTAAGGGTTTTTATTTCGTGAGCTGCATTGTCGAGGCTTGCGCTAATCCGTAATTGTTCTTCATGTGAAGGAAGTGGGACTTTTATAGTGTGTAAGTCTTTTGCATAAACATGGGGTTGGGCTCCCCCTGATTGTAGCGAATAGATTTGTTGTTGTTTTGCTTTAAGAGCAAAGAACAGGTATCTCGTTGAGATACTTTCGGAATAAACAACATTGCAATCAGACGCCCAAATTGGGGAATTATGAAACCAAATGTAACCTGCATTAGCACCTGACGCACTCGCGGTTATGCATGGAATGTTATGGGTAGACTTGTTGTGAAAATAGGGTGATGTTTTTCCTCCAGCAATAACAGGAATGTCTCCTGAATGAATTTCAGACTTCCTCAGTGCCTTGCCCTTTTCGATAGTAATTTTGCCCTTGAGGTCGCCTAGCTTAACTAGGTTTTCTTGTTGGTTTCTAATCATGGCGCTCATCAACCATTCAAATTGTTTTTGTTTGGCGGTGATGAGGGCTTCGGTTTTTTCTATGGCCTTGTCCCAGATCAGCAGGGTCGTAGCAATCTTATTTTGCTGTGGTTTTGGCGGGATAAGAATGGATACCTTATTTAGGTCTTTCTGGCCTATATTAGAGCGTATGGCGCCTTGGCCGCGCCTAATCAGTTCTTTGCGCATGGAAGAACTTTGAAAACAATATCCAGAATACTCTGGAGTTAGCAGGCTTGAAAATTGCCGCCCTCTAATTACGAAGCCGCCGAATGTTGCTGGTGTATCGTCCATATAGATTGTGGCGCAGGCAATGTCTTCCCGTGTTTCAGATGTGCGGTTAAGCAATATATCTCCTTTGATAACAGAAAAGCCTCGTTTTTGCTTTTCACTGATTTCAACAGAGCCTCTTATTTCGTCATGCGTAAGAAATTCCCCTTGGAATACGTCCATCACATTCACAAACTTCATCCCTGAACCATAAGCAGATTTATCGGCATTAACGCCGTTCTTGAAGTCTATAAATTCGCCAAGAGTTTTATGTTGCCATCCATTTTCTAAATGTTCATTCATTCCGTTACCTCATCGAGCAGGCGTTTCATCTCTGCACGAACGTCAGCTAATTCATCTTCCAAACCGTCAATTTCTATTTGCACGGCTTGAATATTTATTTCGGCTTCTTCCTCATAGGTATCGACATAGCGCGGGATGTTGAGGTTAAAGTCGTGTTCTTTGATCTCGTCAAATCCCGTTATATGGGCGTATTTTTCCACCTCTTTGCGGACTTGGTAAGTATCTACGACTTTGGCAATATGTTCATCCAGTAGAATGTTTTGGTTTTTACTGCCGTGGAAATCCTTGCTGGCATCAATAAATAAAACGTCCTTTTTATCTGCGTTGACGCCGCCTTTTTCACGGGAGCGGTCAAACACTAATATGGCGACGGGGATAGATGTACTGGGGAAGAGGTTGCCCGGCAAACCAATGACGGCGTCGAGCAGATTATCCTCTATCAATTTTGTGCGGATGCGCCCCTCTGCGCCGCCACGAAACAATACGCCGTGAGGCACGACCACCGCAATGCGGCCTTGTTTTTCAATGCCAGCTTCTATCATGTGGCTAATGAATGCAAAATCACCTTTGGACTTTGGCGGTATGCCGCGCCAGAAGCGGTTAAACATATCGCTCTGCGCTTCTTGCGCCCCCCATTTATCCAGCGAGAACGGCGGGTTGGCAACAATGTTGTCAAACTTCATCAGCTTGTCATTTTCCACAAGGGCAGGACTGGTCAGTGTATTGCACCATTCAATCCTTGCGCTATCGACATCGTGCAAAAACATATTCATACGGCACAGCGCCCATGTGCTGCCATTGACTTCCATGCCGTAGAGCGAGAAATTATTGCCGCCCACATGCTTGGCCGCTTCGAGCAATAGCCCGCCCGAGCCACAAGCAGGGTCACATATCCGTGCGCCCTCTTGGGGGTTACAGAGTTTAGCCACCAATTCCGAGACCTTTTGCGGTGTATAAAACTCGCCCGCTTTCTTGCCTGCGTCAGAGGCAAAGCGCTCAATCAGGTAGATATAAGTATCGCCGATAACATCGCTTGAAATTCGAGAGGGGCGCATATCAAGCTCTGGCTTGTGGAAGTCCTCTAGCAGCATTTTAAGGCGGCGATTGCGGTCTTTGGTTCTGCCGAGATTAGCTTCGGAATTAAAATCGATATTACGAAACACGCCCTCTAGCTTGCTACGGTTCGCGTCTTCGATGTGGTCAAGAACGATATTGAACAGCTCGCCTATATTGGGTGCAGAGCGGCGCTCATATAAAGAGTAATAATCGGCAGTGAATTCGTCGATTGTTACATCTTCGCCTTGGTCGTTCTTCTCGGTAAGTTTAATGACAGGTAGCAGGAAGCGCTCGCGCTCTAGCTTGCGGCGGATGCGTGTATCATCATCGCCGTACTTCTCTTTGTATTCATCATAATGGTCTTGCCATACGTCAGAGATATATTTCAGAAATAGGGCAACGAGAATATAATCCTTGTACTGCGCCGCGTCCATGACTCCGCGAAAAGTGTCGCACGCGCTCCATGCGGCGTTATTGATGTCTTGCTGTATGATTTTTTGATTGTCCATGATGGGGCTCCGTTAATCGTTTTGTTTGGCTATCCGCGCAAGGCGGGCTTGAATGAGTTTGTGGCTTGTTTGGGCGATGTCTGTCAGCAGCGCGTGTTCGCGTTTGGCGAGTTTGCCCAAAGCCGCGATAGTTTCTTGTTTCTCAAGGCTAGGGAGGTCTATTTCGAGGTTTTGAATGTCACTAATAGACACCATTTTAATGGTCGCGCCTCTGGCCGTAGCTTGTATGCGTCTTTGCGTACTGGACGCGTTTAAATACCAAGCCACATATTCGGGCAACGCAATACGGCTATCCACGCGAATGCGCAGCAAGGAGGACGTTATCAGCGCGGGTGTATCAATCGCTGGCATCACTGCTACTGTATTATTGTTCCCGCGTGTCTTCACAAGCAGGTCACCCTCTAAGGCAAGATACTTTTCTTTTAGCTTCGGTTCGAAAATTCGTGTAAGTGTAGCAGGTAGTAACTCACCAAGCGTACTAATGTTACCCGCTTGAACTGCAAGCGCGTTACCATCGTCTGCGAACTCAATACGCGAGCGAAAATTAACGCCCGATTGAGTAGTTGCTAGTTGTCCAAGCTTTAATTTCATGTTAGTAGTTATCCTATTCGTACACATACAGAATATACACGAACAATTCCCCTTGTCAATAGCTATTTTTGTAATCAATCCGTAACTACATATTTATTTACACTCGCGCTACCTCCCATATCCCGCAACCTTTATATTTTCACCCTGTAAACACTTTGATGCGGGCGGGATGAACTGGTAAAGTTGGGGATGGATGATATTGCTTTAGAGGACATAGAGGCGGCGACTCGGACTGCGGCTTTTGTTGTGCGGACTTATGGCGATCAATACTGGCCGTTGTTTGCGCGGCTTGAGCGGGAACTGAAAGATCGGCGCTCTCGGATTGAGCGGCTTTCTAAATATCAGTAATGCTTATCTAGGCTTTCTATGAATGCATCTGTGACAGGATGGGCAATTTTCAATAATTCATCGCGCCTAAATTCCATCGATCCACCATCGCCATAATATGGGCGGCTGTTTTTGTGTCCCATGAGAAGGCAGCGCAAGCCGTAATCTAGCCCTGCCTCTAACATGCGCTTTTCAAAAGAATGGCGGAACGAATAAATACGGTGGTCTTTGTAGGAGAATAAATCCCTTTTCCTAAAAGCGTCCATTAAGGACGCGGAGAGCAAATTGCTTCTATCGCGATAATGGGGAAAGCCGCTCGGGGATTTCTTGAAAGCTTCGAGCGATACGCCAACAAGCGGAATATCTCTGATCGATAATTTAGATTTAAGCTGCATGTCTTCGCGGGCTCTAATGCGGATATGCGGAACCTCGTGCTCCAGTACAATATTTTCAGGTAAGAGATTGGCAAGCTCGCTGGGGCGGCAACCCGTTTCTATCAGGTCGTAAACGAGTAAGGCGGCTTCGTTCTTTAAACCCTTAAATATATTCGGTTTCAAAATTTGTGCCCTGACCCAATCATCTGCAAAGGGCGGCACATCTTTGATGCTGTTATCGGTGTAATGCAGATTGCGAAACGGGTTCTCGCGGCTCTCCTCGCCCACATATTCCCAATACTCGCGGTAGAGCTTTCTGACATTGCCAAGGTCGCGATTGGCGCTGTTGGCGGATAGTCCGCGTTTGCCATCTTTGGGTTTAAGGCGATTGCCCCACCATCCGTAAAATTTACGCGCATGTTTGCGGGTGATCTTGTCCATTGGAATATTGCCAACGTGTTTTCCGAAATTGCTTATGGCGCGCAGTTTGACTTTGCGCCAAGATTTAATCTGGTTTTCTGATTTGTGCAGAAGTTCAGAAATTGCGATTTTCTCAAAATATATTTCGAGCGCCTCGGTAATTTTGACCGACGGGGTTTTCGCGCCGCCTAAAACGGCTTCCACCTCTTGCGCTTGGTTCGTCTTAGCATTGTTGACGAGGGCAAAGCGTTCGATCAGTTCTTGCAAAGCGGCTGTCTGCGCAAGTTCATCCACGGGCGTATAAATAAACCCGCGCGCCATGGCTCGGCGCTTGGCCGACTGGTATCTGTTAATCGCAGCCTTTGTTGTAAGTCCTATTTTGCCGCTGGCACCCTGATAGGAAAGCGTACTCCAATACTGATTATCGGCCTCTACCAATGCATCGCGGCGCGCTCTGGCCACCTCAAGCGATGATGTGCGCAAAGATTTGCGGATCATGGCCCGATTATCGACCTGTAAATAAGGTTTGAGAATACGCCTAACATAGTGCCAACGCCCGTTTCTGCTCTGTAAATATTGGTTTAAATCTCTCATATCGCCCATAATGTTACACGTTTTGTTACACAAAATGTTACACAAAATAACGAGAAATTGGGGGAACACGTGACTCCCAAAGTAAAATAGTGTATAGTTACAACATGTTAGCTCATGTAAGGGAGAGTATAATGGTGCGGCCGAGAAGACTCGAACTTCCACGGGAGTTACCCCACAGCGACCTCAACGCTGCGCGTCTACCAATTCCGCCACGGCCGCACATTGAGGAAAGAGGGAATTAGCAAACTTAAGAAGGTTTGCAAAGAAAAAACTTCGTATATCCGCCACTTGATTTTACGTGCAATACAAGTCACATCAATCTTATGGAAAAAAAACACACCATTTTCAGCAACAAGCCCGCTCAGTGGAAAATTGAAGCGGCGCCTGTGTCTTATCCGCGCGCGTTGGATTTTATGGAAAAACGGGTCGCCGCTATTGCAAATGTTGACGCGCACGAGTTGGTTTGGCTTTTGGAGCACAAGTCATTATACACGGCAGGGACGAGCGCAAAACCAGACGACCTTATTGACCCAGAGCGTTTCCCTGTGTTTAAGGCTGGGCGCGGCGGGCAATATACTTATCACGGGCCAGGGCAGCGGGTGGCCTATTTCATGCTGGATTTAAAAACACGCGGGCGTGATGTACGGGCCTTTGTGGCAGGGCTGGAAAATTTGGTCATTGATACACTGGCAGATTTTGGCGTGGATGCGGATAGGCGCACGGGGCGCATTGGCGTGTGGGTTAATATGCCTGACAAGACGGAAGCCAAAATCGCCGCTATTGGTGTGCGCATACGACGTTGGGTTAGCTTTCATGGTATTTCTATTAATGTAAATCCAGACCTTGAGCACTTTAGCGGCATTGTCCCGTGCGGCATAAGCCAGCACGGCGTTACCAGCTTACATGCACTTGGCATACAAACCCATATGAACGCCATTGATGAAGCCCTTGCCAAAAATTTTGAAAAACGCTTTGGGCCAATCAATAGTCAATAAAAACTAGCGCAAAGAATGTGCTTTAAAAATTATCTTGGTATTCCAAATCTATTTTCATCTGAATCTGATTTTAAAACAGCATTGACTCCAAAGGCTAAAATTGCACCTGCGAGTGTGCTTCCAAGCGCATAAGGTAAAGCTATCATTTTCATCAGTGGACCATATTTGTTAAACAATTCCATTTCAACTTCTTGTCCAGCCCCATCTATGTTTTGAATTATTTCTTTCATTTCATTCATAAGTTTTACGGCATCAGGCGCCATCATTTTCGTAAGCACATTTCCCAACACATTAAAGAGAATAAGAAAAGCGATAAAAATTAACAAATAAAGCCACCCAGATTTATCAGAATCATGGAAGCGCTTCGCGAATAAGCAACCCCACATATATACGAGGAGAAGTGAGACCAGAGTCGCAAAAAACCCCATGCTCAAACCTATTGTCCAAATCATCCAAAGAATGATATTAAGGATTATTAGTATAATTGCACCCGTCATAAATTCAGACGAATTAATCCGCCCGCTTGGTGAAAATAGTAACTTTCCCATTGAGCTCTCCTTTGTTGTATGGCAGGGTATTATGATCCAAAATTCTAAATAACACAAGGAAAAATAACACAAGGAAAAATAACACAAGGAAAACTAAACCACCACCGACTAAAGTCGGTGGGTTTGTTAGTATACCGGCGATACACTACGAGGCGATGCAAGAACAATGAAAACAAATTACCTCAACCCCTTTCCTTTGCCACAAACTGTTACTAGCAAGCAAAAAAACGACTTAGTGAAACTTACGAAAAAAATCGTAAAAGCGACAAACATACCTAACAACTCAAAAGAAATCACAGATATATTCCAAAAAATCGATAAGCAGGTTTATGCGCTCTACGGCCTAAAAAAGAAACACATCAAAGCGATTGAAGATAGCCTTTAGGATTCAGTATGCCCGAAATAATTTACATTCTTATCAATGAGGCCATGCCCGGTTATGTAAAGGTTGGCCGCACGGCTACATCAATTGAACAACGTATGAAGGAGCTAGACAACACATCTATGCCCTTGCCCTTTGAATGCTACCACGCAGCAATCGTTGAGAACTCAGAGGTGGTCCTATAAATTCGGACCATGTGTTAAGGTGAATTGTGCTTTAGAAAGGACGATTTACAATGACCAAGAGAAAACGACATTCAGCAGAGTTTAAGGCCCGTGTGGCGCTCGATGCCATCCGCGAGGAACTGACGCTGGCCGAGCTGAGCGCCAAGCACGGCGTTCACCCCAATATGATCAGTGCGTGGAAACGTGCTGCCATAAAAAACATGGCAGATGCCTTTAGCAAACGAGGTGCCGGGCAAGGACAAACGAGTGAGGCAGAGCTTGATAAGCTGCACGCCAAGATTGGTCAGCTGGTTGTGGAGCGGGATTTTTTGCAAAAGGCCTTCGGTCGTTAAGCAAGGAGCGAAGGCAAATGTGTATTGATAAAAATCATACAAGGCTGAGCGTTCGCCGCCAGTGCACACTTTTATCCTTTGTGCGCTCTGGGCTGTATTATCACCGCGTCGGGGAGAGCGCCGAGAATTTGAGGTTCATGCGGATTATTGAGTGCGCAGCCTGCCTCTTGTGCAAGCAGTTTCTCAAAACACCGTGGTATGGGTCTCGGCAAATGGCGCGGTATATGCAGCGCCAAGGCCACAAGGCTGGCCGGCACCGTATCCGCCGCTTGATGCGCCTCATGCGGCTCGTACCCATATACCAAACGCCCAATACCAGTAGGAAACACGCGAAACACAAAGTCTATCCCTACCTGCTGGGAAAGCTTAATATCAACAGACCCAATCAGGTTTGGTGCACAGATATTACCTATATTCCCATGCGCAAAGGGTTTTTGTACCTTGTTGCGGTTATGGATTGGTATAGCCGTAAGGTGCTATCGTGGCGGTTGTCCAACACGATGGAGGTTGAGTTTTGCACCGAGGCCCTCAAAGAAGCCTTGGCCAGATATGGCCCGCCGGAAATCTTCAACACAGATCAGGGAAGCCAATTTACCAGCCATGAATTTACAAAGGTATTGAAAGATGCAAGCGTCAAAATCTCCATGGACGGCAAAGGCCGCTGGATTGACAACCGTATGATCGAACGGCTCTGGCGGTCTTTGAAATATGAATGCGTATATTTGCGAGCCTTTGAAAATGGCCCGCAAGCCAAGCGGGATATTGGCGAATGGATTACTTATTACAACACCGAGCGCCCTCATTCAACGCACGGAATATTGACACCAGGCGAAACCTATGACATGAAAACACAACCAGAGAAATTGGCAGCATAATGATAACAGCAATTCACCTTATTTAAGCTGCCACATGGTCCAAATCATAGGACCACCTCTCTCTGCCCTTAACGTATTCATGCGGCCTATAAAGATCGCCGCGTTCGTAAACGTAGAGAATTTTTTCAAGTCGACCCAGAACAAATTCGCAATGCTTTATTGCTCGCCCAAATCAAGGATGTCACCCCCCGCGAAGATGTTGTTGAAGAACCCGAAGATATACGCGCATTGAACAAAGCGCGTAACAAGCGTGGTAATTTCAATTTTGAACTAGTGAATATTCCCATTGGTTCCACTTTGACTTTTTCAAAAGATGATGATGTGTCCTGCATTGTAATCGACAACAAAAAGGTTGATTTTGAAGGCACGGCAATGAGCCTAAGTAAAAGCGCCTTAGCCGTTGTTCATAGGCTTGGCTATACATGGAAAGCCCTTGCTGGCCCCGACTATTGGCAATTCGAAGGCGAAACTCTTACAGCACGCCGTTTACGGTTTGAAGAAGAAGCCAATGAAAATCAATGATGTTTTCGAACACACCCAAAGAACATGACCGCTATATATCTCAACAAGCTTTGTTCGAGTATTTTTTCGGCGGGCGCTCTTTAGAAGAAGTCACCTGCAAAGATTTTATAAAATTGATTAAAGTAAAAACGCGAAAATTACAGTGGCAAGAAGGCGGGCTACTCATAGCGTTTCTTATGTTTTTCGCCCTTCCAATAATTGACTATGTAAGAACTGAACACTTCACTGATTTTTCTATGTTTAGTATAGCTATTTCTGTCGCCATGTTAATTTTCTGGCTAGTACTAAAAACCAAGCGAATTGACTTTGATGTTTCGAATCTCGTTAGGAAAATGAAGCACCCTGAACAATTTGAAAAATTCTTGGAGTATCAAGCCGCATTTAATCAATCCGATTTACCATTGTTAAGGCTTACCGCTTGGGGTTATTGGAATTCGGGATACATTCACAAAGCCGATAACGGTATTTTAGCATTGCTAGGGTCAGGACCTATTAATTTTAGGGATTCCCATTTTGTCTAATTTGTGATTCATTGATGGTCAAAGGAGCTTTCACCATGAATGATTTGTTTTATCTATCGAAGTCCCAATTGGCTCGTATTGAGCCTTATTTTCCCTTGTCTCACGGTGTACCACGTGTCGATGATTTACGTGTGATCAGCGGCATTATCCATGTGCTTAAACGAGGCCTTCAATGGCGCGATGCTCCGCGAGAATATGGCCCCCACAAGACACTTTACAATCGGTTTATCCGTTGGAGTAAAATGGGTGTATTCAACAAAATCTTTATTGCGCTAAGCACATCTGAAGGTGTGCCAGAACAATTGCAAATCGACGCAACCCACCTAAAAGCTCACAGAACCGCAGCTAGTCTGCTTAAAAAGGGGATGTTCCCAGATGTATTGGCCGCACCAAAGGTGGGCTAAATTCAAAACTCCATGCGGTTTGTGATGGTGTGGGTCGTCCGGTGGTCATGTTGCTGAGTGAAGGACAAATGAGCGACCATAAAGGGGCGCGGTTATTGCTAGATCAACTTCCAAAAGCAAAATGCCTTCTGGGTGACAAAGGATATGATTCAAACTGGTTTCGAGAGGCATTACGTGCTCGCAATATTACCCCGTGTATTCCGCCGCGTCGAAACCGAAAATACTGATCCCATACGATAAAACTTTATACAAACAGCGTCACAAGGCCCAAAACATGTTTGGGCGTCTCAAAGACTGGAGACGTGTCTCAACCCGTTATGATCGCTGCGCACACACCTTTTTCTCTACAATATGCATCGCTGCAATCGTTATATATTGGCTTTAATGAGTCCTGACCCTAGCTCCATCCGTTCCCTCCGACGCGGGACGGACATGAATAATACCGTCATCATCAGCCCGCAGAGCATTCCATTGCGACAATGAAAAAAACAATCCGAACTGTTGATGTTGATTTGAGAGCACGCGCTTAACAAGACTAGTGTTCGTTCCAAAATTTTGCACATCGAATTTTGTGATCCGATAATGTATACAGTCACCGTCTTCTCCTGGAGAAACGTATCCTGCTATAGTTCTATAACTAGCCATCGTTTAATCTTCCACTTCATATAATTGCGATACACACTCTAGTTTCATATTATTATCCAAGAAAACCATTGATTTTCCACGGGGATTATCTATATCAAACTCAGAATATATTTGGTTTTTGCCCGATGAAAAACCAAAAAGCCCTGGTGATCTGACCAAGCATTCAATAATAAATGATTGTTCTTGTTGCTGGTCTCCTCCTGAAGGTACCAAGCATTTAACCGAACTCAGAATAACTTCATTTCTCACTAATACAGGAGCTGAATCAAGGGGATTTGAGCCTCGAACAGCCTTCCCATCTTCACTCTTTTTTATATAATTATTTATTTCTGTAGCAATTTTTTTACTGTCTTCTTCAAGCTTAAATTTAATAGGCGAATGAAAAGCAATTAAATTGACATTTCCTCCGGCCCAAGGCGCTAGATTAATTTCTTTACCAGAGCTCATAATCGTGATATCAGAATGACGCCTCTCACTCCCGCACCACATTCTATCAAACGGATAATAAGCTGGATCAATAATTATACATGTGTTACAATCTCCTTCAGTTATTTCAACATATGAAATATCAGTAGTTCCATCTGGCTTAGCCCCATATTTTTCAACGGTTATATCAGCCTTTGCATTCTCGGAAACAAATACGTACTCTAAACTAGATGAGTTTGATATATGGTTAATCACTGCCCCGATGGCATCGTAATCTAAATTCTCAAATAAAGCACTTATGTGAACTCTAAGAGGACGCTTCACTGACCATAAATACTTAACTTCAACTTTTCGTTCTAGTGCACAATATTCGCTTGTAGAAGCATCCTTCATACAATCATCAAACTGTGATGTTACAATGTATGGATTCCAAATCACCTCGTCACAATTGCCAATACCTTCAGGAACGATAATGGTCTCTTCGTTAGCATTATCATTTAACGCTAGTTGTGTTTTTGATTTTTTTCTATTATCACCATAACAACTTGCCAACATGCCAATAGCAAAGAACGGAACTAATAGTATCAATTTACATTTAGGCATCTTAGTCATAAAGAGTTACTCACGTGGCCTTTCTGCAACCCTGGTAGAGGTAGTGGCGTCAACGAAGCTCCGAATGTGCCACCAAGATAATGTGCTATCACTCTGTCCCCGGTAACAGTATCTACGCCATAAAATATCACTCCCTCACCGCCAGGCCCGGCGGTTGCGGCAAGATCTGCTTCGAAAAAAACTCCAATAATTCTGCTCTTTGGATTTAGTTTCATCTGCCGCGCGGCTGCAATAAATTGTTTGTCAGTCCACCTCGAAAATTCACGCAATTTAGCAGCAGATTTTTTTAATATATCACTCATCAAAATTTCTCACTTGTTACAATACAAACCAACAAACAAAATCCCAACAAAACCCAAAAAACTTGCCGGGCTTTTTTTGGTACACTGCGAAGAAAGAAGAAGTGTTTTTTAAAGTCCTCCAGAGAGGACGAGCAGTGCTCAGTATGAAAAAATAGCGGGTAACTGCCCTTATACCCCGCCTTTTTAGCTTCAGAGTACGCCTTCATCGGGTAATATGTGCCTATAAACCCGTAGTAGATAAAGAGCACCATAAAACTCATTATTTTAAAACCATCGTTGGACATATTTTAATCCACTACTCCACATCTCTCCCCATCGGGCCAATTCAACATTTTTCCAGCCCCGCCAAACTTTGTTGACGGTTGGTAGATTTGCGATATATCATTGCCAAGCAGATGATAAACATCACCATTAACCAAGTTAACAAATTTTTCGCTACCCGTAAAGGCTGTAACCCCCACCTCACGCTATCAATGATACAGATGGCCAGTTGTCATTCACACCAACATTAAGCACCGTATCCGCATCAGCCAAAGGCGGCGGCGGCTTCTTACGCTATTTCCCATGTTATAAACCTTTCTAACTTAATTTGGATTTGGGGTGTAACTTAATAAAATTGGGTCGCACTTCCGACTCAGTGTAGAAAGGGGCAACAAACCAGAGTTCTCATCTAGCTGAACAAAGGCCAAAGTTTTTTGACGCGTTATTAAACCAGAAATTTTTACTTGGCGAGTGCCCTGCTCTGCGAAAAACGAATCTCCCAAATATGAAAGTAGATTGACAGAAAAGAATATTTCTTCATTATCACGCAGTCGCATAACAGGATATGCATTATAGGCTTTAGCACTTAGAGCCGTAGTGACAGATGACAAGCTAATGTATCGCCTATTAATGGGGTCATAAACATCTATCTTCCAAATTCCAATATTAGCCTTAGTTGGAGCCAATAAATCATAATTACTATTCTGATATTTTATTATTATACGACCTTTAACATAGTCCTTTTGGCTTGAAAAACCATGTGGATTCGCATCAACTCTAAATGACAAATCTAGCCTGGACGGACAATTAAATCCTTTTGGAAAATAATCATCTTCTGCATCAAAGTAATCAGCTTGCTTTAAGTTTTGATAAATATTGGCTTTATCTTGTTTTACATAGCTTGCAGTTTCACACCTCTCCCCATCAGGTAAATTCAACACCTTACCTGCCCCGCCTAGTTTTAACGGCGGTTGGTAGATTTGTTTGAACTTTGGACGGCACTTTACGTTTGGGTCAGCGTTAATTTCTGCTTTGGTCATATGTTTGGCGTAAAGAGAGCTGGTTGGAGCTTTATCGGTGCTTGCGAGTTGGTATTTTGTGATGGCTTGATCTGGGCAGCCGCTCGCTGGCGCGGGCGTAGCGCCTTCATACCCCATGAGGTGCACACGGGCTATGCGCTCCGCCTCAGGAATATCACTGCCAGAAAGCGAGTTTTTCAAATCCCCTTTTAAAGCATGCTTGAGTATCACAGGGTTTTCACAAGATGAGGCTTGGGCTATTTTCGCAGGGGTTTTTCCATTGGGGAGGTTCTCACTTGCACAAGCGGAAACAGCACATAAGGATATTAGGCAAGCAGCCAATGCCAGAACTTTTACTATGCCCTTAAATACTGCGCCCTTAAACTGAATTCTCAACAAACGCATCGCGTTTCCTTTCTCTCAGCACTACCGTAGATGATAAACATCACCATTAACTAAGTCAACAAATTTCGCGCCACCCGTAAAGGCTGTAACCCCCACCTCACGCTATCAATGATACAGATGGCCAGTTGTCATTCACACCAACATTAAGCTTTGCACTGGAACTGCCAAGTGAACCAAGGGATTTTGCAATCGCTTTTCCAGCTCCATGGAACAAATTTGATAAACCCGAAGAAAACAAATTACTGGCTAACTGATTGCCAAGAGCATTCATGACCGAATTACCAACTGTTTGACGTCAACGCTTATGAGACAGATTTAAGTCTGGGCTAAGCGAGAGTTTTTGTTCATCTTCATTTCACGGAGTGAAGAATGAGACATACAAGAACGAGTAAACAATCAGCCGGTGAGCGGATTGTCAAAGACATCAAACGTAAAACCCGCAAGCAGTATTCGGCTGAGGAGAAGATCCGCATCGTGCTGGACGGCCTTCGCGGCGAGGAGAGTATAGCAGAGCTATGCCGCCAAGAAGGCATCGCCCAAGGCCTGTACTACAAGTGGTCGAAGGACTTTATGGAGGCCGGCAAGAAACGGTTAGCTGGCGACATCGTTCGCCAAGCCAACACCTTTGAAGTCAAAGGCTTGCGTTCAGAAGCCTGTAACATGAAAGAAGTCATTGCCGAGCAAACACTTGAACTACGGTTGCTTACAAAGTGCCCTTTAGGGTGAAAAAAGCATGATAGGGGATGGGGGCGAAGACGTATGAGATACCCTGCATCAGAGAAGTTAGAGATCATAAGCATTGTGGAGCGCTCACATCTCCCCGCCAAGCAAACTTTGGATATGCTGGGCGTGCCAAGGCCAACATTCTACCGTTGGTATGACCGGTACTTGGCGCATGGGGAAGACGGACTTGTGGATCGTGCACCGCTGCCGCGATTGGTGTGGAACCGTATTCCTGACAAGATACGCTGCGAACTGCTGGACATGGCTCTTGATGAAACAGAGTTAAGCCCGCGTGAACTAGCTGTACGATTTACGGATACCAAAGGCTACTTCGTGTCAGAAAGCTCAGTCTACCGCCTTCTAAAGGCCCATGACCTAATCTCCAGCCCAGCCTTCATTGTTATGAAAGCTGCTAGTGAGTTCAAAGACAAGACGACGGCCATAAACCAAATGTGGCAGACCTATTTCACCTACTTTAAGATTATAGGCTGGGGTTGGATGTATCTGTCGACCATACTTGATGATTACTCACGCTACATTATCAGTTGGAAATTGTGCAGCACGATGAAGACTTCGGATGTGACAGATACGCTGAATATGGCGCTTGAAGCTTCGGGGTGTGATCAAGTCAATGTGGTTCACAAACCGCGATTGTTATCCGATAATGGTGCCAGTTACATATCTGGCGAGTTAGCAGATTACATCAAAGGTCAAGGCATGAGCCATGTGCGCGGAGCGCCCTATCATCCGCAAACACAGGGCAAAATCGAACGGTGGCATCAGACATTAAAGAACCGAATATTGTTAGAAAATTCCTTCTTGCCGAGCGACTTGGAGCGACAGATTGAAAGCTTCGTGGAGTACTACAACCACGAACGTTACCACGAAAGCCTGAAAAACGTCACACCTGCCGATGCCTACTTCGGGCGAGCACAATCAATTTTAAACAACAGAGAAAGGATAAAACAAAAAACTATCGAACATCGGCGCTTGCAATACCGCAAAGCCCTCGCTTAATATAAACCAACAAAGTTGAGCAAACTCTCGCTTAGCTCAGGCTTAAATCTGTCTCATTTTATATGAAGACGGACAAGCTAAATGGAAATCTTTAAAATTAACAGATCCTGACCCTAAACCAATTACTCAAAACAATCAATATTAAATGGATTGGCTATACTTGAAAAAAACTGACAGTCTTGACAAATATACCTAAAGCCAGGCTGCAAAACCTACAGATCAGGTCATAAAACACAAACTCACACATTTCCAACTCACACATTTCCAGACAGGGCCATTAAGTGCACAAAGCTCACAAAAATAATCCCTGTGTTACTGAAATACCGTGTTATCTTGTGGCCTCATCGTAAATATTGAAGTTTAGGCGAGTTATTGAAGCGATTCTTAAGACCACTTTAAACCTCAAAAATTGCTACTTTTCTGGTGGAGAATTCCCGCGTGCTAAAACCCCTTCGAGGAAGAGATAAAAAGAAAAGGACCCTGGCAGGGCTTTACTTCGTTTTTGTCAGCACTTACGTGTGCCCTACAATCATACCCACATGTTTATGAAAATACCTCCCAAACTTTCTGTCAGTGATGTTCTGCGCCGTATAAAAGGTATCACATCACGAAAAATACAAATGGAATTTCCAGAGCTTGGAAAACGGTATTGGGGGCGTAAATGTAGGACAGTACCTTCTATATTTTGTAAAACCTGTATTTACAGGCTTGCATTTTTTTTGTGGGCGCAGTAATGAGCGTCCCCTAAGACTAATACCAAAGTCTTGCCCCTATAGCTCAGCTGGTAGAGCACCTGATTTGTAATCAGGGGGTCCGCGGTTCAAGTCCGTGTGGGGGCACCATTTCTTCAACAAAATCAATGACTTATGCGGTACCCACAAAATTCAAAATGTCAAACCAATGTTTAGGCACCACATAGGCACCAAAACGTAGCAAGTTATTGGAATTTCCAAAGCATTACATTTTAGTAAGAATTTTAATAATTTGAACTGCATGACCGAATCAATAGAATTTACTAAGATCATCACAAATTCAGATGGATAGCTGAGCACCGCTAACAACTAAGCATTCTCATAGACATGGCTTAAGTAGTAGGTGCATGTAGTGGCGTTAACTAGCGGGTTATTTAAAAATATGACCAGAACCAATGTACGTTCGGTAAACCCCTTTATAGAAATTCGTCTCTTTGCACCCAACCAAACTCTCTATTCCATTCCTTTCCCTACTTCAGTTATTTACTACTAGTATTTTAATCAACACCATACTAGTAATTACATCGGGTGTGTAACCGTAATCTCACGGCATTGTAAATTGTATTGGATAATGAAGTTATGACAGATAGTAATGCCTTGTTAGCGCGACACCTCATTCCTGAACTGAAAAGTGCTTTAAGCTCTGCGCGTATCGTGAATTTAATTGGACCAAGGCAAGCAGGTAAAACAACACTCGTGCGAGACTTATTTCACGATGGGAAATTCATCACATTAGATGATGCGCCCACATTGGCCGCCATTGATACAGACCCGATAGGGCAATTGCAAAGCCTGACAAAGGATTTGCATGATACCCCGCTTATAATTGATGAAGCTCAAAGGTCTCGTGACCTTTCCCTAGCTATCAAGCAAATCGTAGATAAGAACCGACGTAAAGGCCAATTCATATTAACTGGGTCATCAAATGTATTCACAACGCTTCAAGTTGCGGACTCCCTCGCTGGCCGGATGCGAACATTAAAACTTTGGCCTCTAACCGCAGCTGAATGTCATGAAAGCCCATTACCTCGCATAATAGATTGGTCCTTACAAAATAAGCCCGATATTGCGCAGTTAACATCCCCTAAGGCAACACGCGAAGATTACATAGATTTATTGGTACGAGGAGGGTTTCCCGAAACGCGTGAAATAATTCTGCGTGAACGGCAGCGGCAATATCGAGATTATGTCGACTCAGTCGTTGACCGTGATGTCGCAGATATTTTGAGAATAAGAAAAACAGATGTGCTCAGGCGGCTCATCGACCAAATGGCTAGCCGCACAGCACAAGAACTCAACATCTCAGAGCTTTGCAAGATATTAAAAGTAAGACGCGAAACAGTAGAACAATACTTAGATGTTCTTTTGCGCCTATCGATGATAACAAAACTTGGTGCTTGGACATCTGGAGAAAGCAAGCGAGAGATTAAAAATGCAAAATATCACTTTGTTGATAGTGGCATCGTTTGCGCTCTGCGCCGGTTTGGCAATAGAGCTTTTGATTTAGAAACAAACCCAGCCGCGCTTGGGAGCGTATTAGAAAGTTATGTGTTCAATGAAATTCTACGATCTGCTCCGCTGCAAGATACCGATACAAGATTATATCATTGGCGGAGCACTGATAAACGCGAGATTGACATCATCATAGATGCGGGCGCTAAGCTAACGGCTATAGAGGTTAAAGCCTCTGCGACGTTATCGCTTGATGATTTTAAACATCTAAAATGGTTTTCTAAGGAAGGCTCAGGCCGAACACGCTCCGTAACAGGAATTGTTTTCTACCTAGGAAATGAAAGGCTTACGTTTGGGGACAATAATTTCGCCTTACCCGTTTCAACATTGTGGGGCGCAGTTTAGCTATTAGTATACGCATGATTATTTATTAAATTATCATGCACTCCAAGCGAATTAACGCAGCTTGGTAAAGGCTGCATTAATTAGCATTGTTCGCCTATTGCACTTTCTTAGGCCGTGACCATACGAGGTCTGCGCCATCGTCGTGATTAAACAAGGCGGCATTTACTGGTTTGGTTAGCATAGGCCCGTCTAATAGCACTTTGACGTAATCTAGCGGTTCGTCGCCGTCTTTGGTTTCTTTCCAAGCCACCCCAAAATCGCTGCGGCCTGATTTGATGAAATAGTCTGGACTATCTTCGCTTTTCTTGTTGTCATTGGCGATGAATTTGACTTTGTGGGTCATGCTAAGCGTGGCGATTGTGCCTTCATAGCCTGTTTTCGTTTGTTTAAATGTGCCTATATTTGCCATGATATTTCCTCTCGGCTTTGGGGTTAAGTGAAACAGCTCTAAGCAAGCTCTCGCTCGGCTTTCTTAAATCCGTGATCGCTGGCTAGAAAGTCGGCGAGCATGGACGGGACAAGCGCACTTACGGGCTGTTTCTCACCGTAAGTTTGCTCATAAATGCTCGCGTAAACTTCCAAGTCACCTAGCAAATCCGGCGGTAATGATACCGACAGTTTTGATGGTTTGTTGTCTGTAAGTTTAGCGAGTTTTAGTTTGGGTTTAGACATAGTGTTCTCCTATGATGATTGTCCAGCCATTTCTTGGCTGGCTAGTTTGAATTTGGTAAAGTCTTCGAACACCCAGTTGTTTTTGAGGGTGTCGTATATTATTTTGAGTAATTTACGTGCTGTAGCGATGATGGCTTTGCCAAAGCCGCGCCTGTTTTTAATGCGTCTGTAAAAGCTGTTGAGATAGCCAGAATACCGTATGGCAATCAGGCTACATTGCACCAAAGTTGTGCGGACAAGCTTGTTGCCGCGCTTGGTGATCCGCCCCATATTGGTGGTTTCGTTAGATTGGCTAACACGCGGAACAAGGCCGAAGTATGCCGCCAATTTATCAGAACTGGCAAAATCCTCAACATCGCCAATGCCAGATAAGAAGATAGCCGCCGACCGCGCGCCAATGCCTTTGATACTGGTAAGTCCTTCAAACCCGTCCAGAGTTTTTGCATAAGCTTCAATATGCCTGTCAATCGCTTTAACCGATTTTGTCAGCGACAAAGCTTGGTCACGGATAATGCCAACTTCGATTTTCTCCAAATCGGTGAACACAGCCATGTCCATATTTATCAATGATTTTTGAGAGCTGAACTTCTCTTTCTTCATCTTGATGCCGTGACGGTTATAAAGGGCATGAATTTTATTGAGCAGGCGCGTGCGCTGCTTAACCAGTAAATCCCGCGTCTGCGTAATCGAAGCAAGCTGTGCGTGCTCGGTGGATTTGAGACGTGTCTCGGGCAACATGTCTTTGGATAAAAACAAAGCTAAAGCACGCGCATCGTTCTTATCGGTTTTCTTGACCGATTTACGGATGACCTGAAACTGACCAGGGTTCACCACAACAACGCGGCCAACACAGGCAATCACTTCATCGCGGAAATAGGCGGAATTGCCCGTGGCCTCCACCGCGATCTCATCATCCGCTGACAGGCTCATGCAAAATTGAGCCAGTTCAGCTTGGCATAATTGATAGGTTTTCAGAATTTCAGACCCATCCGCCTCACGGCGGAAAATGGTAAAAGAATTCGTATGTAGGTCGACACCAATAAAAGACATAGCTATACTCCTCTTGAGGCAAAACCGCCTCGTGTTAATGTTAAGAGGAAGCGGAGACCCAATTCCAAATGCAGGAAAACGGGTGTGAACGGCCAAACCAAACTCCTATACGAGGTCACCAATCCGTGCGTAAACACGGGCCGGGCCTCAAGATGGTCGTTCGGTAATAGGTGTGAGTTAATCTCCTTTACAGGGTCAAAAGCCCTAGATGACATATCCAACCTAAAACCTATCCGCTTCTTCCAACGCCAACATAGCACCGAAAATATCAACCGCTCACAAGTCATTCATGCCATCTCCTTTTGTAATGGAAATAAGTGCGGTTTAAAAAGAATAAGCTCTTGATCCATCGTTAATGTTTTGATTGTTAGTTGCTAATAAGAAGCAAGCATATCAATCACAATCGGCCATTGCGCTTATAAATACTGCGCACAATCATTGGCCTCCATAAGATTGAAACAGTTAAGCTCTAGGAATGCAAGACATGCGATAAGTAGGTGTTAATTTGATTTAAATAGGGTCCATAATTTTCGGCTTTTTAAAAGTACTACTGATTTCGGTAGCGCTTAAGAGTTTAAACTCAACATCCCATATCGATGTTGATATCATAGTAATTTTGTATACATCTACCAATTTGTGTGATGACTACAAAAATAAGCTAATCGCAAATGTATTGTTTTTTCTGATGGGCTATTCTATAAGTAAAAAAATGTTACGTCTGCATCCAGTTGAAAATTTTATTCCGATAGTACGATTGCAATCGCAACTCTTGTTATCCCCTACAACAAAAATGACGATCATTGAAACATTGCCTGGTTATGGGAAAACGACTTTAGGACTGGACTGGGCAAACAGAATTCAAAAAACGCAGAAGGGAAAAATTGTTTGGATTACGGCTACTGATGACATAAATGATTTTAAAAGCGACATGGAAATTCAACTTTCAGCATTCCTGAATAAAGATGTTGAATACGATGTAAAATCAGTAATCCATTTTTTTAACTCTTCTAATCACCCAATATGGTTGTTCATTGATAATGCACATAAATTATCGCTGAGCATCATTGATGATTTAAAGATTGTTTTTGGTCGAATAAAAGTTACATCCCATATAGTGTTAATGAAGAGGTCTATTGGCAAGTCCCATTTTTCGTCCTTGCTAGCTCTCAATGATGCTCAAATTTTTGGCAATAGTGAGCTGGCATTTACACATCATGAAATTCAACAAGTGCTTGGTTGCAACAAATCTATTGCAAAAGTTTTATTTGATAAATTCCTTGGTTGGCCGTTAGCTTATATACTCTTGAAGCGGCAAGGCTTTGGTAAAACCATGTCGCCTTCGCTCGCTCGCACAATAGAACCAAAGCTGTTTTCAAGTTATATTGATGAAGAAGTAATAGAAGATATAGAACAAGGCATCTTTGAGAAAGCCTGTGATTTAGCTGTATTGGAAGAGTTGAACATTGCAGATGCGCAGATAATTTGTCAATTATCACCATATGAAGTGGACGGGTTAATCTCTGCATTGAAGCCTATAATACATGCTGGTAAACATGTTGGTTTCTTTAATCCAGTCGTTCACAGAGCCTTGAGAAGAAAAGCATGGGAACACCGCCCAGATGCAATGAAAAACTTATCTATACGAGCGAGTGAATATTTTTGGCAAAAAGGTGAATTAGCCAAGGCATTAACCTATGCGGCCCAGTCAGGAGAAGTAGATTATGTTTGTGAACTCATAGAAAAGGCAGGTGGGCTGTTTCTATGGATAAATGAGGGACTAGAGCGTATTCAACATGTAATGTCATTTACAGATGACCATATATGCCGAAAATATCCACGTCTTTTACTTATAAAATCATTACTCCATGTTAAAGGTGGAGATTTAAAACAGGCAGATAATTATTGGCAAAAAGCGATAGCAACGAGTGATAATTTTACAAAAGACAGGGATGGTGGTGATTTAAAAGCATTGCAACGAGAAAGCCAGATGATGGGATCTCTTCTAGCAGGCTATGGGTGTCATAATCTTGAAGAACAAGTTCGTTCTGCACAGCCCTTTTTACAGGAATCTGTTGTTGAAGGATGGAATTATGCACAGCAAGGTTATTTGCATACATTGATGTGTCTCCATGCATTACAAATGGGTAGCTTTGACAAAGTCAAAGAGCAGGCAGCCGCGGCTAAAACTGCCTTTGAAACGGTCGGATCCGATTATGGAATTTTATTTTTGGATTTTCATTTGGGCGGCGCTGCATACGCGCAGGGGCATGTGCAGTCAGCTCAAGATTTATATTTACGTACAGAAAAACGGCGGCGACAGTATTTTCCGCAAGATGAAGGCTTACGTTTTATAAGGAAGGTATTTGCGGCGGAAGTTGATTGTGAGGTTGGGGCTTTTTTGGGCGTGAAAAGAAAGTTGTTTGGATTGGAACGTAGATTGGGTGAATCAGAAGCGTGGTTTGATGTTTATGCATCGGCAATCAAATCTCATAGCAATTTGACCTTTCTAACTTCTGGTTATGAGGACACCAAAGAAGAATTATACAATGCCGCACTAAAGGCTAGGAAAAAAGGATTGAAACGGATTGCCCGATTTGTGGATGTGCTGAGAATGGAATTGGCCGGACGTGCGTATGATGAAGATGAATTGGAAAGATTGGCAATCAAATTAGACTTAGGTAGCGTATTTGATGATCCACAGAAGATGAAATATTTGATGTGGCGAGAATATGTGGTAATGGTACAAGCCCATAGTCGTTTTCTTTGTAGTAAGGGTGAGGGGAGAGAAGCTCAAAAAATAATAGGCGAGTTGATAGAATACGGTAACAACTTTGGTAATAAAATCTGCCAAATGTACGGACTAGCTTTACGGGCAGAGTTTTTTGGAATAAATAGCCCTGAATTCATATCATTAAGTCAAGACACAGGCTATTTATTACCTCTTGCATTATCGGAAAAACTGCGAATTAGTTTGCAAAATGAAGAATTATTCCAGCGAATTCACAATAGAGTCCAAGATGCTCTTTTTGTATTGGCACCAAAAACAAACTCAGGGTTTACAAGACGTGAGCAGGAAATTATCCGTTTGTTGGCGCAGCAAAGTGCATCTGATAAAGAAATTGCTGTTCACCTTGATGTCAGTATCCATACAGTACGGTTTCATATGAAAAATATATTCAGAAAAACAAATTCCAATGATAGGGTATCCGCTGAGAGAAAAGCTCACGATATCATGAGATTAACATAATAGTAGGTTTTGTAATAAATAAAGAAAAATTACACCTACTAATAAAACCTATATACCTATTGGTCGTTAGGACTTCCTAAAATTCTACAAAACCTTAAATTACTTCCATAAGCAAAACAAAGGGGAGTATAATGACATTCGTATTCAGGAAGAAGTTGGGGGCGGCTGTTTCAGTTATTGCACTCTTGAGCATTCCAGAGATTGCAGCGGCACAACAGATTGATGAAATCATTGTGACAGCCCGAAAGCGTGCTGAAAATTTGCAGGATGTCCCAGAAGCTGTGACAGCGTTTACAGCAAGAGATATTGAGACTGCTGGCATTGACGATGTTGCGGATTTTATTGAACTTACTCCAAATATTACCATTCGCGAGACGTTTAGAGCTGGCGTTACTTTTATTACCATAAGAGGCATTACTACGGGGCAGCAGGGCTGGGCACCTGTTACATTTGTTGTCGATGGCGTACAAGCAAGTTCACTGGATGCAATTAATCAAGGAGCCCTGCTTGATATTGAGAGAATAGAGGTGCTCAAAGGCCCTCAAGGTGCGTTGTATGGCGCTGGAGCGATTGCTGGGGCGATTAATGTGGTCACCAAATCCCCGTCCGATGAATTTGAAAGTGCTGTCCGATTACGCTACGCAAAAGGAAAGGATAAAACAATTTCTGGCACGCTAAGTGGTCCGATCGTAGAGGGTAAGTTACGAGGTCTTGTCAGTGCTTATTACAGGGATGCGGATGGGTTAATAGATTCAGTTGAAGGCCGTGATCTTGATTTTGAAAAACAAACGACATTTAGGGGACGCTTAATTTATGATGCTTCTGATAACCTTAGTTTTGATTTACGTGGTTCATATAGCGATGTTACAGCGGGCGCTGCCTATCAAGACAAAGTATTCGCAGCTAGCGACATTGATCAGTTTAACGGGACAAAAGCGCCTGGGCCATTTCGCGGCATCGTTGGAAGCGAAGATCGCAAATTTAAAGAAATATCCCTTAAAGTAGATTGGGAAACACCTCTTGGTGACATCACCTCCGTCAGTGGGTTGAGCGACATCAAACAAAGTTTGTTTGGTTCGGCTTCCTGGGATAACCCTTTGCGTCCTGGCGCTATAGGTCTGGCACCATTGCCACTTGGTGGCGCTATGCCCTATGACTGGTTTCAAGATTTAGGTGATGATGTTAAGTCATTTACGCAGGATATTAGATTGACCTCTTCGGGAGGTGGCTCATTTCGTTGGCTCATTGGGGCGTCTTATTTGGACAGGAAAATCGTCAATAAATTGAATGTTGGTTTTGTATTAAAGGCAGTCAATGGCCCGCTGTCCCCACTCAATGGTTTTCCGAGATTTGATCTAAGAAATGACAAAGCATGGGGTGCCTATGGCCAAATAAATTATGATGTTTCAGAGCGCTTGGAACTAACATTGGCAGGCCGGTATGATAAGAATAATTTTGATACCACGCAATATAGTGATGATGTGTTGACTGCGGTTGTTACAACAACTGATATTAATGGGAATGTCGTTAATACCCTCAGTAACAAAGATGATAAATTTCAACCAAAGGCTACTCTATCATACAAAATATCTGACAATATTATGGGTTACGTCACCTACGCAGAAGGTTTCCGCTATGGGTTTTTCAACACAGGAAATTTGACGAAATCTGAGTCCACACGAAACTACGAAGCTGGCATGAAAACTCAATTTGGCGCTTGGACATTGAATGCAGCGGCGTTCCATATCGATTATTCAAATCAGCAATTTACAAGTGTTATTGCAAAGCCGCCGTTCAGAAAAACAACCAATATTCCGTCCACAACCATTAATGGCATTGAAATTGAGTGGCGCGGACATTTGAGCGAACACTTTGATGTTTTCGGTGGTCTTGGCTGGCTTGACGCTGAGCAAAAGAATGGATTTAAAGCACCTAGTACGCCTAAATACACCTTTAACCTTGGTGGTATATTCACTAGCAAAATGGGCAAATTAGATTTTGTTGGTCGTGTAGATTTTCGTCAACAAGGGGAATTTTATATTGGTTTTGCAGAGGACTTTCTTGTCCCATCAAAAACATATGTTAATGCGAGAACTTCTATTGGCAAAGATGCTTGGCAACTAGCCGTATTTGCATCTAATATATTAAATGAACGACAAGCTAATGACTTCACTGCACTGGCGGGTGGTTTTGTCAGGGCACAATCAAAACCTGGCAGTTACGGCGCAGAAGTTTCTTACAAATTTTAATCCTTCAGACGGGCTTGACGGGGCTTATTCTATGTGAATAGCTCTGCCAAGAGCATAAGTGAGTTTTCTATGCCAACTAAAGTGTCTGAAGCTGAGTGCGTGGGCGCGATTTCGATTGCTCTTATTATTATCGGCATTGTTATTACTGTTCCTGCTTTTCTAGTAGGATCGCAAATATTAAGGTCGTTAGGGCTCATGAATGGTAGTCTGGCTTTGGTAATAAGCTGTGTCATTATAGCAGCTTTGTCCTCATTATGTATGCGTTTGGCATCAAAATATCATATATCAACCTATCAACTCTCACAAAGCTCGTTTGGTATCTATGGTTCGCGGATGGTCAGCGCACTTATTGCCACCACTTTACTCGGTTGGTTTGCGATGACCGCAAACCTATTTGGGGCGGCGAGCTTAGGTCTTAGCCAAAAGTTTAAGTGGGGTCTACCAATAGAGGCACTCATCATTGCTGGATGCACACTTGTAATCCTAACCGTCATATTTGGTTTTCGGGCGCTGGAAAAATTTAGCCGGTTTGCTACGCCGCTTTTAGTCGCGTTACTGGCGGCAGGTATCATTCTTGTTCTTAGGAAACATGGCGTGGCAAGTTTAATAGATGCCAAGCCCACCCATTTACCAGGCATGGCCACAATGGGGAGTGCTATTTCCGTTGTTATTGGAGCCTTTATGGTGGCCGTGACTATCTCGCCTGATTTTGCTCGTTTTGCAAAATCACCAAGCGATGGCGTACGTGCTGCATGGTTAGGGTATGGGATTGGCGGCAGCTGTGTTCTCATTGGTGCTGGATTGCCAGGATTGGCTATTGGTAGCGATGATTTAATCGGTAGTTTTGCTGCCACAGGGTTAGGATTGGGAGCATTTATTCTTCTTCTCGTTGCGACATGGACTACGAATGCAGGAAATCTATATTCAACTCGCTTGGCGGGATCGCAAGTATTTCCACGTATTAAACCCATTACCCTTTGCATTATCTTAGGGGTTATAGGGACATCTTCTGCTCTATGGCTTGACCTGAGTTATTTTGGTAAATTCTTACAATTTTTGGCTATTTCCATCCCACCTATTGCTGGAATTTATCTATGTGATGGCTATGCACTGGGTAAGGATTTTAATATTGAGACCACGAAAAAATATGACATGAGTGGAATATTTGCTTGGCTCTCGGGAACATGCGTTGCTTTGTTGGTTACGATTGGACCGCTTGGTTTTCTTTCTATCCCTGCGCTTACTGGTCTCGTCGTTGCTTTTATGAGCAAGTGGGCTTTATCAGAAAAAACAAGTCATAAGGAAAAGTTATGAGCGTTTATCGAATAGGCGTAGATGTTGGTGGGACAAACACCGATGCTGCATTAATGTTGGGACGTGAAGTTGTTGCAAGCCAAAAAATGCCGACAACAGAAAATGTTAGTGATGGTATAATCAATGCAATCCTCTCTGTATTTGATCAATCCAATGTTAATGCTGGGGATATAAAATGTGTAATGATCGGCACGACTCATTTTACCAATGCATTTGTTGAGCGTAAAAAATTACTAAACGTTGGAATTGTACGTATAGCCGCTCCGGCGGCGCGCGGTGTTCCACCCCTTATAGATTGGCCAGAAGACTTCGTGTCAGTCATTGGTTCTCATATTCATAATGTTCGGGGGGGCTACAACTATGATGGGCGCATAAATTCGGAGCTTGATGAAAAGGCTATTGTCTTGGCCGCAAAAGACTTTAAATCCAAGGGGTTAAAAGCCATTGCTATTTCGGGGCTGTTCTCACCAGTTAAAAGCGATATGGAGGATCGCGCCGCTCAAATTATTAGGGAGGAAATGCCCGATGTCTCGATTACATTGTCATCACGAATTGGAAAAATGGGGCTTTTGGAGCGTGAAAATGCGGCGATAATGAATGCATCACTTTCGAATTTGTCGACAAAAGTTGTTCGTTCATTTCGGAATGCTTTAAAAACTCTCAATATTTCCGCGCCCTTCTACATTAGCCAAAATGATGGAACATTAATGAGCGCTGATTATGTAGAGAAATATCCAGTGTTGACCTTTGCTTCTGGCCCCACCAACTCAATGCGCGGGGCTGCATATTTATCTGGCTTCAAAAATGCTATCGTTGCTGATATTGGCGGTACAACAACCGATATAGGTGTGTTGGTTGGCGGCTTTCCGCGTGAAAGCTCTGTTAATGTTGATATTGGTGGCGTTCGCACAAATTTTCGAATGCCTGATATTATAGCTATTGGGTTGGGTGGTGGCTCTCTGGTGCAAAGCTTTCCGTTAAATATCGGCCCGCAATCTGTAGGGTACCGCCTGCTTGAGGATGCACTCGTGTTTGACGGAGACCAATTAACAGCCAGTGATATAGCCGTTGCAGCAGGTTACGCAAATTTTGGCGATAAATCTAAAGTCAAACACCTTGCTAAAAAAATGGTCGAAAATGCCGTAGAGGAAATACACAACATCTTAAGCCAAGGTGTAGACCGAATGAAAACCAGCTCAGAACCTGTCCCACTAATTCTTGTCGGTGGTGGGTCTGTTTTAATCAACCGTGATATTAAAGGCGTTTCCGAAGTTATTATTCCCGAAAATGCAGGGGTGGCTAATGCTATTGGCGCGTCTATTGCTCAAATTGGCGGTGAAGTTGATAGAGTATATTCCTATGAAAAAAATGGTAGAGAGGCGACAATTGCACAGGCCATTGAGGATGCGAAGGCTGTTGCAATTGAAGCAGGTGCTGAGCCAGACGGAATTGAGGTGACAGAGATAGAAGAGCTGCCAATTCAATATATGCCAGGAGAGGCTGTGCGTATTCGGGTAAAAGTGGCAGGCAATTTAGTCTTAGAGGACGTTTAGATGAGTATCATAGGACTACATAATTTGGATGATTTTGCATACGGCGCGGCTTTTATGGGTACAGGCGGAGGCGGTGATCCATATTTAGGTAAGCTATTTATTCGCCAAACTTTAATTGAGCATGGCGATCCAAAAATAACCCAACTATCTGATCTCGATGATGATGCAAAAGTTTTTAGTGTTGCCATGATGGGAGCGCCAACAGTGCTTTTTGAAAAATTGTTTTCTATGGAAGATGTGCACTTAGCAGTTACAAAGCTTGAAGAGCATTTAGGCTATAAAGCGGATGTCATTATCCCTGCTGAAATTGGCGGCGTCAACGCTACGCTTCCCGTTGCTTACGCCGCATGGCGCGGCCTGCCAGTAATTGACGCCGATGGTATGGGGCGCTGTTTTCCAGCTTTGGAAATGGTTACGTTTAACGTATTAGGTGTGTCCGCCACGCCTATGAGTATGGCCAATGAACATGGCGAGTGGAAAATATTGGAAACAGATACGGCTAAACAAGCAGAAGATACGTCCAGACCTATCATTACTGATTGGGGTGGTTCTGGAATGATTTCATTATACCCGATGACGGGCAAGCAAGCTAAGGAAACGGCTGTAGGCGGCACATTATCATTAGCGGTTGGTATCGGTGAGGCGATACGAACTGGTAATGAAAAAAATGGTGCGATTGAAAACCTGTTATCATATTTGCGCTCGACAGAATATTACAAGCATTGTGCCGTTTTATTCGACGGTAAAATAATTGACCTGACACGCAAAACTCAACAGGGATGGAATATAGGGCAATGTTACTTGGAGAGTGTTAAAAATTCAAATGACAAAATGAAGGTAACTTTTCAAAATGAACATCTAGTTGCATATAGAAATGGGAAAGTCGTCACCATCGTTCCTGATTTGATTGCAATGGTTGATAGCGATACCGCAGAACCGATACCCGCTGAAAATTTGCGTT
This sequence comes from Robiginitomaculum sp., assembly GCA_965224735.1. Taxonomy (GTDB): domain Bacteria; phylum Pseudomonadota; class Alphaproteobacteria; order Caulobacterales; family Maricaulaceae; genus Robiginitomaculum_A. Next base: position 1,942,262 of record OZ245059.1, read on the forward strand.
ATGGACAGCGCGTAACAGTAATAGGCACGAGCGCCGCACCTATAATGCGCACGCCAGCTGCACTTCAAGTTTTTGGACCGCGCTGTTTTGGTTTAGAAGAAAATTTTGTGCCTATAGAAAAACTTGTCGATGTTAGCAGTGACTAATGTTGACCCAGTGAGCTTGTGTGGACGCTTTCGGTCATATGTAAGAGTTTCGACCTGATTTGACAGCTTAGCCCAGACTTAAATCTGTACCATAAGCGCTAACATCAGACAGGCGACCAAAAACCCCATAACAAAGTACGCACAGCTCATTTCACAAAGAAACGGTTTATAGCTACCAATGTCACCAGCTCCAGGATTTATTTAAAGCTACTCAGGATTTGCGCACGCAAAAGCTTGTCGAACTTTAATTTTCGGTTGATTGAGGCATGAGCGCGGCTTTGGCAATTATTGCGTCCGCACACATGACAATTCCCATCAATAAGAAGGCTTGAGCGCTCACTTGCCCCATTGCCATAAACAACAGTGCCCGCATGCTTGAGCGCGCACCCGATACCTACAGCTGTTAAATGCGCAGATGTCCCGTGCGCACTCTCAGGGCGTAAAATCGCCCGCGCTACGCTGAGATATTTAGAACCATCGCCCATTTCAATAATTTGCGAAATGGTTGTGCCTGGCGAGAAAAAACAGGTGTGTACATTCCATTGTGGCGAAGCGCCACCAAAGACCAAAAAATGATCTTGCTGCGCGCTAAACCATTTCGTGACATTGCCTGCAGTATCGGCGCGAACAAAGAAAAACGGAATGCCCTGCGCACCTTTGCGCCGAAGCGTGGTGAGGCGATGCGCGGTTTGCTCATAACTGGTATCAAAACGGCGGGTTAGTATCTCAATATCATAGCGCACGGCTTTGGCTTGCCTTAAAAACTCCCCGTAGGGCATCAAGGTTGCTGCAGCAAAATAGTTAAACAGGCTAATTCTGGCTAAATCATCTGCTTCTTTGTTTGGTAACAATGCTTTTGAAACAACCCCATCAATCAAATTGCGCTGCTCTAGCATGGCAAGTTGATAGGCAATCCGAAATCGCCTACCAGACTGGGTTAAATGCTCGGATAGATTAAGCCGTCCAGAGTGAGCATCAAAATAACTAGCCCGCCCCTTATATAGATCAGGCGGCACAATCCGCACTTTTACACCATGTTCTTCCTTTAGGCGGTCAGATAGCAATGTGTTGGGCTGGCCGTTCCGCAGACCAATTTCCGCAACAAGGCTTTCTGCGGCTCTGTCTACTTCATCGAAATAATTTAAATTCTGATGGATAAATTCATGCATAGCCTGCACAGCACTGGCACTTTCTTCGAGCAATACAGCCCCACTTTGCGCGGAAAGCGCCTGTTTTCGGCGCTCGGGCGAAACACTTAACTCCTGCGCCCGTCCATACATGTCTATAAAAGCACGGGCGAAATCTGGAGCAAGACCAACACAATCTTCAATATCCGATTTTGTTACCCCATATTCTCTATAAGCTGGGGTCGTAAAAATTTGCGAGAGCTCGCGGACGATTTTCACATCCGAATCTGGCGAAAGTGCACCAACGTCAGCGTCATAAACATCCGCGATTCGCAATAAAACCTTGGCACTCATAGGCCGTTGATTGCGCTCTATTAAATTCAGATAACTGGTAGAAATGTCCAAATCTTTGGCCATAACAGTTTGTGTTAACCCCATAGATTTACGTAACCGCCGAATACGCGGCCCGATCATCAGTTTTTCTACGCCCTTTGCCATATCTACATATTTTACATATTTTACATATTTACAAGTATTTATTTACAATACATACAAATGCACCTGTATTCACTGGTTTTTACGTCCCTGGTTTGTTAACAAAGCTTGGTAGCAAATTTTGGAGTCCATCATGAATGACCTAAACAAAAGCAAAGCAATTCCGCGTCACCGCGTTCTCGCCAAAGTCATCGGCTCTATGGCGCCAGGCTATGAGACGATCCTCACTCCAGACGTTTTATTGTTTCTTGCAGACCTTGAGCGCCGTTTTGGCCGCGCAAGGCGCAATATGCTGGCCTATCGCCAAGACAGCCAAGACTGCTATGATTATGGCGAGCTGCCAACATTTCTGCCAGAAACAGAGCATATTCGTAATTCTATGTGGGAAGTCGACCCTATTCCTCCAGCCTTGCGGGATCGCCGCGTAGAAATCACAGGCCCTGTTGATCGCAAAATGATGATAAATGCGCTCAATTCTGGTGCTAAAATGTTTATGGCTGATTTTGAAGATGCCTCCTCGCCGACTTTTACTAATATGGTTGAAGGCCAAATTAACATGTACGATTATGCCCGAGGGAACCTTGCTTTCACAGACGTAAAAAAAGACAAAGATTACAAATTAAATGAAGAAACGGCAACCATGATCGTTCGCCCACGCGGTTGGCATTTGACCGAGGACAATATCACCGTTGATGGTCGCCCTATGTCTGCGAGCCTGTTTGATTTTGGTTTGCATATTTTCCATAATGGCAAAATATTGGCCGAAAAAGCCCTTGGCCCATTCTATTATTTACCCAAACTTGAAAGCCACAAAGAAGCAAGGCTTTGGAATGATGTGTTTAACTATGCACAAACGTTCGTTGGAATTCCGCACGGCACTATAAAAACCACAGTTTTAATCGAAACATTGCCTGCAGCATTTGAGATGGACGAAATTCTCTTTGAGTTAAAATCTCATATTACGGGTCTTAACTGTGGCCGTTGGGATTATATTTTTTCCTACATAAAAACTCTAAGAAACCACAAAGAGTTTACCCTGCCTGACCGTGCCCAGTGCGGTATGGATAGAGCGTTTCTACGGGCATACTCTCTCAAACTCATCCAAACATGTCACAAACGCCGCGCCCACGCTATGGGCGGCATGGCAGCGCAAATCCCAGTTAAGGGAGATGACGCAGCCAATGAAATCGCTTTTGCTAAAGTGCGCGCAGACAAAGAGCGAGAAGTTCTAGCTGGACATGACGGCACTTGGGTTGCTCATCCAGATTTAGTCTCCGTTGCCATGGAAGTTTTTGACGCCCATATGCCAAAAATGCACCAAATTTTGCGCAAAGACCTAGCCCCCAGAATTCCAGATGACAGTCTGCTTAGCCCCCATACAGGGTCGGTCACAGAAGGCGGTATTCGTACCAATATTTCTGTCGGCATTATCTATATTGCTGCCTGGCTTTCTGGGCGCGGCGCCGTGCCAATACACAATCTTATGGAAGACGCGGCAACGGCTGAAATTTCCCGTTCGCAAATCTGGCAATGGCTCCGTCATGGTGCCAACGTAAAAATGGAAGATGACACGCTTATAAAAATGAACTCTGATTTATTCGAGCGTATTTTTGGTGAAGAGATTGAGAAACTTCAGGAGATGATAAGCATGTCCGAATTTAACAAAGGCCATTATACGCAAGCCGCAGAAATTTTTCGCAAGACAGCAACCAGCGTCGATTTTGTCGACTTCCTGACTTTGCCTGCTTATCGTCAATTACAAAAATTATCATAACAACAAACAAGAGCGTTTTCAAAAAAAGTGGGTACCAGTTTTTCAGTTCGAAAATGCGACAAACATAAAGCAAAGGAGGCCAAAATGGCTAAACGTAAATCATACAAAAAAATAGAGAAATCCTTTCTCAAACGCTACCCAAAAGGTTTTGCACCAGGTGGTATTGCAATTGATGATCTGGTGCAACTTCGAATCCAGAACACTTATAAATCGCACCTAACTATCGCCAAAAACATGGCGACTGTCATGCGCAAGGACATGAAGGCCTATGACAAAGACCCTACAAAGTTTACCCAAAGCCTTGGCTGTTGGTCAGGTTTTCACGCCCAACAAATGCTTAAATCTGTCAAGCGGATGAAGGGAACCGTTAAAGGAACATATGTATATCTTTCAGGCTGGATGGTTGCGGGCCTTCGCAACCAATTTGGTCATTTGCCAGATCAGTCCATGCACGAAAAAACATCTGTGCCAGAGCTTATCCAAGAGATCTATATGTCCTTGCGCCAAGCCGATGAAGTGGAGCTGAACGATCTTTTCAAAGACCTGAAAACTGCAAAAATAAGCGGCAATGAAATTACCATCAAAAAAGCAATTAAAGCGATTGATAGCTTTGAGAGCAATGTTGTGCCAATAATCGCCGACATAGATGCGGGCTTTGGTAATGTCCATGCCACATACCTTTTGTCTAAAAAAATGATCGAAGCTGGTGCGTGTTGCATCCAAATCGAGAACCAGGTTTCTGATGCCAAACAGTGCGGTCACCAAGATGGCAAAGTAACGGTGCCGCGCGAAGACTTCATCGAAAAGCTCCGCGCCGTGCGTATAGCTTTTGAAGAACTCGGCATTGATGACGGCGTTATTGTTGCGCGCACAGATAGCCTTGGTGCTGGCCTTACCCAAAAAATTCCAGTTTCAAGTGCGCCAGGTGACCTCGCTGCACAGTACACAAAATGGCTTGAAACCAACGATGTCACAAGTGCCAATCCACTAGACGAAGGCGACGTGGCTCTCCAGCTTGGCGGCAAGCTCGTCAAACCAGTACGTCTGCCAAACGGACTTTACAAATTCCAGAAAAACACGGGTAGACAGCGCGTGGTTGAGGATTGTATCGCAAGCCTGACCGAAGGCGGGGCAGACCTTTTATGGATTGAAACTGCCACCCCTGATGTGTCTGTTATCGGCGGCATGGTAGACGAAATTCGCAAAGTCGTTCCCAATGCCAAGCTTACTTATAACAACTCTCCTTCCTTCAACTGGACACTAAATCTGCGCGAGCAAGTACGCCGCGATTGGATAGCATCTGGCAAGGTCAAAGAAGACGCCTACCCTGCGGATATCTCGCTTATGTCTGCCAAATATGACGACACAGAGCTTGGCCGCGAAACGGATAACCGTCTGCGCTCTTTCCAAGCTGACATAGCGACCAAAGCAGGCGTCTTCCATAACCTTATCACATTACCGACATTCCATATGACTGCAAAATTTATGGACGATCTCTCGCGTGGCTATTTCGGCGAAGACAAAATGATGGCCTATGTCAACACCATTCAACGTGAAGAAATTCGCAAAGAAGTGTCCGCCGTGAAACATCAGCACGAAGTTGGCTCCGACCTTGGCGACACGTTCAAAGAAATGGTTGGCGGCGAGCGTGCGCTCAAAGCGGGTGGACATAAAAACACCATGAACCAATTTAGCAATGTTACATAAACTCTTACAGAGTATCAAATCCAATCTTGCCACTGTTCATATGCTGCGCCCAATACTTGGCAACAATGGCTGAATTTCTTAAAGCACGCGGATTTTAGAGTGTGGGTTCAACCAATCGAGTTTTCCATGGTCTGATAACAATCCTCCTTCACCTTGGGAACTAACCTTCACCAAAGGAGTTGCACTCATTAAGTAAGTACCGAAATTCAGGTTTGACCAAAGTACGCAAAAATAAAAGGAAACTCATTATTATTCTTGACGGAGTGCACAATTTGTACTATTTTTGTTCTCACGTAAAATGGAATCATTATGGGTAAACCTGCGAATATATTTGTTTGTCAATCTTGCGGCTCTGTGCATGGAAAATGGGCAGGGCGATGCGATGCGTGCGGACAGTGGAATACTTTGGTTGAGGAAATCGCTGCTATTGCAGGGCCTAAAGCGACAAAACGCAAAAAAGGGCGCGGGATAAAATTCGTTGAACTTAATGGAAAAACTCAGGAATTGCCGCGCATTAAAACTGGCATTGAAGAATTTAACCGAGTCACGGGCGGTGGATTGGTACCAGGCTCGGCCATACTCATTGGCGGTGATCCAGGCATTGGCAAGTCGACGCTTTTATTGCAGGCTGCAGGCTTTATGGCAAAGTCGGGCGTAAAAACCGCGTATATTTCGGGAGAGGAAGCCATTGCGCAAGTGCGTATGCGGGCCCAAAGGCTTGGTCTTGAAGACGCCCCCGTGGAGCTTGCCGCCGAGACCTCCCTCGGTCCTATTTTAGACGGCGTTATGGAGGCCCGGCCCGACATTATTATTATCGATTCCATCCAAACAATGTGGAGCGACATGTTAGGCGCTGCGCCTGGAACCGTAGCCCAGGTTAGAGCTTGCGCTCAGGAACTGACCCGCTACGCGAAAAAGCGCGGTACTTGCGTGATCCTTGTTGGCCATGTCACCAAAGACGGGCAGATCGCTGGCCCGCGCGTGGTTGAACATATGGTCGATGCGGTTTTGTATTTTGAGGGTGATCGCGCCAATCAATTTCGCATTTTGCGGGCTCACAAAAACCGTTTTGGCCCAACGGATGAAATTGGCGTGTTTGAAATGGGAGATCGCGGCTTGTCCGAAGTTACCAACCCTTCTGCGCTGTTTTTGGATGGCCGCGAGGGGGCCGCAAGCGGAGCCGCAGTCTTTGCGGGGCTTGAAGGCACGCGCCCCGTGTTAACGGAAATACAGGCCCTCGTTGCCCCTTCTGCCTTTGGCACGCCGCGCCGCGCTGTTGTGGGTTGGGATAGCGGGCGGTTAGCCATGGTTCTTGCTGTTTTAGAAGCACGCTGCGGCGTGAGTTTTGGCGGCAAAGATGTGTATCTAAATGTGGCGGGCGGACTAAAAATCAACGAACCTGCCGCAGACCTCGCTGTTGCTGCCGCCATAGCGTCTTCCGTGTTTGATACCCCCCTGCCCGCCGATAGTGTTGTGTTTGGTGAAATTAGCCTCTCTGGTGATGTACGTTCCGCATCACGCACAAATGCGCGTCTAAAAGAAGCAGCCAAACTTGGCTTTAAACGCGCTATTGCGCCCATGCCCATCGCAAGTAAGCAAAAAAAGAGCCCCCCTGCACTGCCAATTCTTGCAATCAAGACTTTGCTACAGCTGGTTTCCCGTGTAGAAGCCTTTGCACAGGGCTAAAATATAGGTGATTCTTGCCTTTTAGTCCTCATTGGTAGAGCATAAGTTTTATAGGCAGCACGCATGGAAATTGGCGGCATTACTCTTTTGGGCTTTGATGTCGTAGTGCTTGGCGTTATCGGGTTCTCGGCTATTTTATCATTTGCGCGCGGGTTCTCGCGCGAGCTAATTTCCATCATAGCCCTGCTCATTGGCCTTGCGGGCGCGCTCTTTGTTTTTGGACACTACCAAGTTGCCGTTCTTGATTTCATTCGCCCTGCATGGCTTGGCAATGCATTTTTATTTGGCGGCGTGTTCGGTATTCTTTATTTAGTCACAACATTTATCATGCGCGGCTGGGCTAAAACCCTGCAAGGGCAATCCCCTGGCACTTTTGACCGTTTATTAGGGCTAGCATTTGGCATGGCGCGGGGCGCGCTTTTATCCTCTCTTTTTGTACTGGCCTTCACTGCCAAAGAAGGCGTTCCTGGGCGGTGGATGACCCAAGCCCACACTTACCCAATTCTCAACAATATATCTAATATGTTGCTAGATCTGCCATTCGCGCGCGCGAAAAAAATCGCCGAGGATATAAAAGACAAAGGCAAAAATTCGGAAATTCTGCCTGACCCGCACACTGATCAATAAGGAATAATGGCCATGCGTTTAAAAGAAAATTTCAAGACCATGCCCTTTGATATTAACTCCAAAGATATTAACCCAAAAACACTTTCCATGGCGCCAAAAGTGCACGAAGAATGCGGTATTTTTGGTGCTTTTGGCGCAAACAGAGCAGCAGCGATCACGGCGCTTGGCTTGCACGCACTCCAGCATAGAGGTCAAGAAGCCTGCGGTATTACAAGTTTTGATAGGGAAAAGTTTTATAATGAACGTCACCTTGGCCTTGTTGGTGATACTTTTACAGGCGATGATCCAAGCGAAAGATTGCCTGGCCACGCGGCGATTGGTCATAATAGATATTCGACAGCAGGTGGTGCTGATCTGCGCAATATCCAACCTTTATTTTCTGACCTCGCCTCGGGCGGATTTGCTATTGCCCATAATGGGCATCTGACAAACGCCTATAAAATTCGCGAAGACTTGGTCAATAACGGCGCCATTTTCCAAAGCACCAGCGATACGGAAGTTATGTTACATCTTGTGGCACGGTCTTTACGGGTATCATTTATTGATTGTTTTATTGAAGCTTTGCGCCAAATTCAGGGCGGATATGCATTTGTCGGCATCACCAACAAAAAACTCATCGGCGCGCGCGACCCTTTGGGTATTCGCCCGCTTATTATCGGCAAAAAAGACGGCGCATTTTTCCTCTCCTCTGAAACCTGCGCACTCGATATGATAGACGCTGAAGTGTTGCGCGAAGTTGAGCCTGGAGAGGTTGTCGTTATCACTGAGAACGGTATGGAATCTATCCGCGCTTTCCCAGAGCAGCAACCAAGACCATGTGTGTTTGAATTTGTCTATTTCGCACGCCCCGACAGCATTGTTGGCGGACAAAGCGTTTATGAAGTGCGCAAACGTATGGGACAAAGGCTTGCCCAAGAAGTCCCCGCTGATGTGGATTTGGTAATCCCTGTACCTGATAGCGGCGTACCCGCAGCGCTTGGTTTTGCGCAAGAAAGCCAGATTGCATTTGAGTTTGGCATTATTCGAAACCATTATGTTGGCCGTACCTTTATTCAGCCAACCCAGCAAATCCGCGATATGGGCGTGCGCCTTAAACACTCGCCAAACCGCAGTCTCATTAAAGGTAAAAAAGTCCTCTTAGTGGACGATAGCATTGTGCGCGGAACAACATCAACGAAAATTGTGCGCATGATACGAGATGCTGGCGCAAAAGAAGTCCACTTTCGCTCGGCTTCTCCGCCAATACTGCACCCTGACTATTACGGCGTCGATATGCCCAATACGGACAGGCTCATGGCCGCTAACCATGATCTTGAAGCTATGACGCAATTATTGGGCGCGGATAGCCTTGGTTTTCTCTCGGTCGAAGGCCTATATTGGGCGCTGGGTATTAACGCACGCAATGCAAAATTACCACAATATTCTGACCATTGCTTTACGGGCGATTATCCGACGGGTCTTGTCGATCATGACCGTAAGGCCAAAGGCGAGGATCCACAAATGTCTTTCCTTGTAGAGGTTGCATAAATCATGACAGGTATTTCTTTAAAAGGCCGTGTCACATTGGTGACAGGCGCTTCGCGCGGCATAGGCTATGCGGTTGCACTAGAACTCGCAAAGGCAGGCTCGCATGTGATTACGGTTGCCAAGACCCAAGGCGCGCTGGAAGAGCTTGATGATGCTATTCGATCTGGCGGCGGAGAGAGCACAATCGTACCAATGGATTTGAAACAATATGATGGTATCGATCAGTTGGGCGCGGCTATTTATGAGCGCTGGGGACGGCTTGACGGCCTGTTTGCTAATGCGGGGCTTTTAGGAGAAATGGCTCCTGTCCCCCATATTGACCCCAAAAAGTTTGAAGAAACTATAGCTGTGAATGTAACGGCGAATTACCGCCTTATCCGCTCACTCAATGCGCTGCTCCAAGCCTCGCCCTGTGGCAGGGCAGTGTTTATGAGCTCCAAAGCCGCCGTTTCGCGTAAAGCCTTTTGGGGCGTATATGCGGCCAGTAAATCTGCGCTTGATGCAATGGTCATGTGCTACGCTGCGGAAAACAAAAAAATGAAACTGCGTATAAACCTCGTCACGCCAGGCCCAGTATACACTCAAATGCGCGCTAAAGCCATGCCTGGAGAAAACCCAGACACTTTGCCAAAGCCCGCTGATATTGCCAAATTAATCGCGCCGCTCTTAGGCCCCGATTATACTAAGCACGGGCAAATTATAGATTTTCGAGATAAACTAAAAACCGCTTAAGCATATGGGTTATGCCCAGCGCGCACAAACAGGCGGATAGGGATCCCTGGCAGGTCAAAATCATCACGCAATCCATTAATAAGATAACGCTTATAGCTTTCAGGAACAGCGTCCTCGCGGGAAGATTTCACAATAAATGTCGGCGGGCGAGTTTTGGTTTGGCTTATATATTTAAGACGCACAGCCCGTCCATGGGCGGTTGGCGGTGGATGGCGCTGAGTTTTTTCAGATAGCCAATCATTAAGGTCTGCCGTTTTAATTTTCGCAGACCAGTCAATTTGCACTTGCTCAATGGCTGGCAAAAGTTTGTCTATGTGCCGCCCCGTTAACCCTGAAAACATAATGATCGGAATGCCGCGTAGCTGCGGTAAAAGGCGCGCGGTTTTCTCGCGCAGCTCCAGCGCTTTGGCAGATTTGTTTTTGACCAAATCCCATTTGGTGACACCCAAAATCATGGCTCGGCCTTCTTTGTGACACAGATCAGCAATTTGCATATCTTGTTTGTCCAGCGCCCCTTCTGCGTCCATTAGCAAGATGACCACTTGGGAAAATTTTATGGCGCGGAGGCTCTCACCTACGGATAATTTTTCAAGCGTGTTTTGTACTTTGGCCCGTTTGCGCATACCAGCCGTATCATGCAATTGTACGCGCCGCCCCTCCCAGAGCCAATCAATGGTGATAGAATCGCGGGTTACCCCCGCTTCTGGCCCCGTCAAAAGACGGTCTTTACCGATAAGTGTATTGATAAGCGTGGACTTACCAGCGTTAGGACGTCCGACAACGGCGATACGCACGGGTGCTTCAGTTTTGTCCATTTCTTCTTCGCGAGTTCTTAAATCTACGCCAAGCAATTTATCATTGACCTCTTCATTAAGCTCGAACATACCAATATTGTGCTCGGCAGCCACTTCTACAGGCTCGCCAAGGCCGAGTGAGTATCCCTCGCCTACGCCTGATTGCGACGCCCTGCTCTCGCACTTATTGGCAACCAACACGCAGGGCACATTAGAGAGGCGAATAAATTCAGCAAAAATTTCATCAAGGCCCGTAACCCCAACTCGCGCGTCATAAACAAAAAGCACGAGATCCGCTTCTTGTACCGCTTCTTGGGTTTGACAGCGCATCCGCGCTTCTAGTTTCTCCCCCGTAGCGTCTTCAAAACCAGCCGTATCTACAAGGATAATTTCATATCCCCCCAATTTAGCAGGGGCTTCGCGGCGATCGCGAGTGACACCTGGCGTATCGTTGACTATGGCAAGTTTTTTGCCCGCTATACGGTTAAAAAGTGTAGACTTCCCAACATTTGGGCGGCCAACAACGGCGATGCGCGCGCGGCGTGTTTTGGGTTCCGCGTCTTCTTCGCCAAGATTTTTGTCAAAATTACTCATGGAATTACGCCCTTAAATGCCGCCTTGTTTGCCCTATCTTAAAGCAACAAGCTTTGCGTCATCCGTTAAATAATACACAGTATTATTGGCAACGATCGGCGCAATATAAACACTACCGCCAAGTTTAAACTCGCGTATGATCGTGCCGTCATAAGGGTTCATCTCGATCCCCTTGCCATTAGAACTCATTAGGACAAGGCGATCACCAGCACTAACTGGCCCAGACCAAGAAATACGTTTTTTGCGTTTTTTCACATTCTTAAAAGCTTCGACTTGCGTAATCCAAATTACAGTTCCATCCGCTTTTGACATACAAGAAACTTCGCCCTCGGTTGTCACCGTGTAAACAAAATCGCCCAAGACCAACGGGAAATTTATAGACCCTGCTGGCTGTGACCAAACCCGCTGCCCTGTGCGCATATCAAAGGCACTTAGCGTTCCAGATTGAGCCGCAGCGAAAACATAACCATCAACAATAACGGGACCAGAAGCGATATCATTTAACGTTGCAAGCGGGGTAAGATTGCCCGTAGCGCTGAGTGCGTCTTGCCATAACACGCCGCCATTTTGCACCCGAAGCGCTACAATTTCGCCCGACGAAAATGGGGCGACCACAACATCACCAAGAACGGCTGGGCTTGGTGATGTGAGCATACGGGCCGTTTCAACAATTGCTTGATATGTCCAAAGAATCTCGCCTGTATCCGCGTCAACAGCGAACAATTCATTATCATCCGAGACAGCAAATAATCGGCCACCATCTACCGCAGGAGCGCTGTGCATGGGTGTACGCGAGCGGTAACGCCATATTTCGCTGCCATTTACCGCATCAAGGGCAAGAATAACGCCAAATCCAGACGTGACATAAACACGGCCATCAGCAACAGCAATGCCGCCGCCAACCGCCTCTTTATCACTACCGCCTTTAGTGCCAAGCGATAGCGGGTTCTTAATTTTGTCAATAAACGACACTTTACCTTTACGAGATTTGCCTTTATTTTTAACTTCGACCTTAAAGTCCCATATTTTCTTGCCTGTCTCAGAATCCATCGCCGTTATTTTATTACCGCCATCAACGGCAAATATAACCCCGCCAGAAACAACGGGAGATGCGATAACGTGGCCATGCCGGCCTGATTTTTTGCCAATGCTACGGCTCCAAAGACGCGAAAGTTGCCCGCTTGCATCCGTGCGCTGAGGGGAATGTGTCGCATAGCCGCCCGTTTGTGCCCAATCAGGGTTAACATAGCTTTCTGGCAATACGATTTCAGACGGCAAAATTGTGCCAGCGACTTTTAACTGATCATTAAGGGACAAAATAGAAATACGGTTAGGATCACTCGTAATTTTCTCCACTTCACTTTTCTTATTACCTTTTATGATTTTGCTCACGGTCGAGCAACCACTTATCAGCACCGCCACCGCGAGTAGTAGCCCCCAAGATGCTAGGCGTTTGGATTTGAGTTTAAAAAACTGTGACATACTCTATTCCTCTTTATTTTCTTCACCAGCTGTAAGGCCAGTTGTTGGTGTATTTACGGCACCATCTTCTGTACTTGCTTTAGGGTTAGGCAGCGCAGTTTCTGGTTTTGGCGCAGGGACAGGCTCATTTGATTTAAGCAGCGCATGTGCCCGCTGGGAGCGTACCGACACGCCCTTTAAAACGCCTGGCACGGTAGAAAGATATGAAAATATATCCTTAGCAGCGTCCGTATCTCCAGTGCCAAGATCGGCTTGGGCTAACAATTCTTGAGCCAATTCCCAATACGGTCTTTCCTCATTGGTTAGGCTAGCAACGCGGGCCTTAACATCACCAAATCTCCCTTGGTCGAGTAAGATATAACAGGCTTTCAAGCTGGCGAGATCCTTATGAACGGGCCGCGTGAATTTTGCTGCAGCTTTATCAAACAAAGTAACTGCGCCGTCCAAATCACCCATTTGCTGTTTGATGCCCGCCGCTTGCGACAAAGAAAGACCTGCATAGCCATCGGGCGCTATTTCAGCCAAAACGCTAAAACGGGTAAAAGCCCCATCAAGGTCACCGGACTCTAGCATTTTTTGCGCCGATACATATGAAGTCGAAGCCATGCGCGCGTTTTTATCAAATTTGTATTTCTTAAACTCAATAACACCCGTAACAACAACAATCGCAATAATCAAACCAACAATATAAGGACCATATTGACGTAAAAGCGCATTGTACTTATCCTTGCGGAGTTCTTCTTCAACTTCGTTGATAAAATCGACCAATTTTGGCCCCTATTTTACTAGCCCTGAATCATTTCAATAGACGCACAAACTTATACAAACTTGCGCCTGTGTGCAATACATCAGCACATGAAGGCTTGGCAATGTTTACCTTTAAATTTTGAGAGAAAACTTCGTTATTTTGGTCGTTTATAGGTATATTCTTTGGAAGGGAAGCTACGCGCCTTCACTTCGCTGGCGTATTGCTCTGCCGCGCTTTCAATAACACCTTTCATGTCCGCGTATTTTTTTACAAATTTTGGTGTCCAATCAAACATTCCCATCATATCAGGCGTGACTAAAATTTGGCCATCGCATGTTTTTGACGCGCCAATACCAATGGTAGGAATTTGCACGGCTTTGCTCACTTGGTCAGCAAGTTCAGTGTTAACCCCTTCTACAACAATAGCAAAGGAACCAGCGTCTGCCGCAGCTTTTGCATTGGTAATGATTTCATCCGTGCTTTTTTTATCGCGCCCCCGCGCCCGATACCCTCCCAAAACATTAACTGATTGTGGGCGCAGTCCTACATGGGACATTACGGGTATGCCGCGTTCAGTCAGATAGCGAATTGTTTTTGCGGCATAAGATCCAGATTCGATTTTTACAGCTTGGCAACCCGTTTCCATCATAACTCGAGACGCACTTTGGAATGCCTTCTCAGGGCTGTCTTCATAAGAACCAAACGGCAAATCAACCACGATAAGCGCGCTATGGGCGCCGCGCATCACGGCGCTACCATGCAATATCATCATATCAAGGGTTACACCAACGGTGGAATTCAGTCCATGAACAACCATGCCAACACTATCGCCAACCAAGATCAAATCACAATGTGGATCAATAAGCGCAGCCGTTGGCGCATCATAAGCCGTAAGGCAAACGATAGGTTCAGCGCCCTTACGCGCTGTAATTTGCTGTGCTGTTGTGCGGCGAGCTGAATTTTGTACGGACATAAAACCTCCTTGTGACTTTCCTTATATAGGACGTTTTACACAAATAAGGAGGGGCGAGCTACAAAGAGTTTACAAATCCGCCAGCCGTACCTCATCTAAAGCATATACTGGCCCCGCCCCGTGTAATATAGCATCCAAATAAGACGGTGCGCGCGATAAATACCGCAAAGCATGGTGCCAAGTAAGCTTTTGCATAGCGCCCGCAAACCCGTCTCCTGCTTTTATTCCCGCCAGTACGGATTTAATAAGCAACGCGCCCGAAATAACGTCACCGCAAATTTGTAAATAGGCATCACAAATACTTAAAACATCTTTATCATTTGCTTGCAATACATAGTCCGTTGCCGCCTTCAAAGCTTCCAACCCTGCCCCCAAATGCCGTATTTTACAGCCAAAATCATATCCATCCGTGCCGTGCAAGGCTTTCGTCTCTACCAATACGATATTCATTTCCTCTATAAGTGCCCTCATTGTAGCGCCGTTGTCTCTGCGTACTTTACGGCTAACTAAATCCATGGCTTGAATACCATTCGTGCCTTCATAAATCGGCGCAATGCGGCTATCGCGGTAATGTTGCGCGGCGCCCGTTTCTTCGATAAAACCCATGCCGCCATGCACTTGCAATGCCGTTGAACTTACCGACACCCCCATATCAGAGCCATAAGCTTTGGCGATGGGCGTGAGTAAAGCTTCGCGGGCATGGGCGGCCTTGCGTATAGTTTCATCCTGAACGCACCGAGAAATATCGCGAGAAAAACTGGTCGCCATGTTTATGGCTCGCGCGCCCATAAGACCCGCTTTCATATCCATAAGCATACGGCGCACATCTGGATGACCAAGTATCGGCGCCTTTTTATCGCCACCCAACACTTTTCCTTGCACCCGCTCGCCTGCATACGCAAGCGCCGCCTGATAAGCGCGCTCGCCAATAGCCACGCCTTGAACGCCAACAAATTGCCGCGCTTCATTCATCATAGTAAACATGCATGCAAGGCCTTTATTGGACTGGCCAACCATCCAAGCTTTTGCGTGATCAAATTCCATAACGCAAGTCGGACTACCGTGAATACCAAGTTTATGTTCAAGGCCTATCGCTTTAATATTGTTTTGTTCTCCAAGAGAACCATCTTCATTCACCAACATTTTTGGTGCAAGAAACAGCGATATGCCGCGCGAACCTTCGGGCGCATCAGGGAGACGAGCCAATATCAAATGGATGATATTATCAGCGCAATCATGGTCGCCCCAAGTAATGAAAATTTTCTGCCCAGAAACTGCATATGTACCATCAGAATTTGGCACCGCTTTGGCACGTAACGCACCCAAATCAGAGCCCGCTTGTGGCTCGGTCAAATTCATGGCTCCTGTCCATTCTCCGCTGACCATTTTACCAAGATAAATATCTTTTAGCTTTTGATCTGCGTGCGCAATAATTGCATTGATTGAACTCCCCGTCAGCATTGGGCAAAGCCCAAATGCCATGTTCGCCGCATAAATCATCTCATTTACGGCAATGCTAACGATTTGCGGTAGGCTCATACCGCCTATGTTTTCGGGCGCAGACAGTCCCTGCCATCCTGCTTCTACGAAAGATTTATAGGCATCTTTAAATTCTGGCGCTACCGTGACTGTCTCGCCATCGATTTTTGCGCCGTACTCATCCCCTACTCTGTTAATGGGCGCAAGCACTTCCGTGGCAAATTGACTCGCCCCTGATAAAATGTCGGTGATAAGCTCATCGCTTAGCTCTGCATGCGCGGCGCATAGTCCTTGCAAATCAATACTATGGCGAAGCAAATACTGGATGGCATTAATCGGAGCTTGATAGGTCATAAATTGCTCTTGAATTATTAGGCTCTACCATTCGGACAAAAAAACGGCGCTCAAAATTCTGAAACGCCGTCTCTTAGAATTTTTATTAATCAAAGTTTAGGTTTTAGTGCCCATCACCTTGCCAAGAATAAAGGTTAGAATAAGACCACCAACCCCGCCTAAAACCACGCCGCTACCGATGCCGCCTAAGGGCGCCAACATGTTACCGATACCTGGTATCATTGGTAGAATTTGCGCTAGGCCAAAGCCACCCGCAATACCAGTCACACTTCTGCCCGCAACCCCCATGCCTGATTTTGTCAAAGCGCCAGCAATATTACCGCCTGCTGCGCCTGCTGCTAAACTAATTAGAGTTGGAATTATTGCAAATGCCATAAGATTTTCCCTATATAATAATGGCTACGTAAAAACCATTTCACGCAGTTTGGTTAGGGTGCAAATTCACATTTATTCATATTTAATTTGCACCTGAACTACTAGTTTGCCAAAAAAATAAAGATTAAGCAAGCATTAAACCATAAAAACCTTCGGCGCGATATTTAACCGCATCCGTTGTTTGCACCGCATGTTTACCGTTTTCATAGGTGGGAATATCCTGTTTCACGACTTAAACCAATTGACCTAAAACGCAAGACGTATAAGACTATATGCAACAATAAGCATAAAAAATAAGGGCGGAGAACACTATGCAAGGCTTGATGATGCATCAGCAATTGATGATCAGTGATTTAATCGAACACGCATCCCTTAATCATGGAACCAGAGAAATTTTTTGTCGCGAGAGCGATGGTAGCGATTTCACATACACTTGGGCCGAGTGTGCAAAGCGGGTGAAAAAACTCGCAAACGCACTTTTGGCTACAGGCGTCAAGCCAGGAGACCGGGTTGCGACAATCGCTTGGAACAATCGCCGCCATATAGAAATTTACTATGCCCTATCAGGCATTGGCGCGATTGTGCACACCATCAACCCACGTCTTGATCCAAAACAAATTGCATGGATGATTGGCCACGCAGAAGACAGCTATTTATTTTTTGACACGGCTTTCGCGCCGATTGTACACGGCATAGGCGGGTTTTGCCCGAGTATAAAAAAATGGATCTCCATGTGCGGCGAAGACCAAGTGCCCACTGGTTCTACCAAAGTTGAAAGCTATGAGGCTTTCATAGACGGACATGCAGATACGATAAAATGGCCGCGTTTTGATGAAAACACAGCCTGTACTCTTTGCTATACCTCTGGTACCACTGGCAATCCAAAAGGTGTTCTTTACTCGCATCGCTCAACCATTTTGCATGCTTGGGCCTCATGTGCCAAAGACGTGATTGGTCTCTCGGCCGGCGATTGCGTGCTTGCCGTTGTGCCCATGTTCCATATCAGCGCCTGGGGGCTTGTCTATTCTTGCGCTATGATGGGCTGCAAATTGGTTATGCCTGGGCCTGACCTAGATGGCAAAAGCCTTTCAGATATGATCCGACAAGAGGACGTCACCTATATGCTTGGCGTACCAACCATCTGGATGGGTATCCTTAATCATCTCCGCTCGGAAGGCGGGAAAATGATGGGGAAATTACCATCCGTAAAATGTGCACTTGTCGGCGGCTCCGCCCTCCCCGCAGTACTTTTGAAAGCCTATGAGAAAGAACTTGGTATTCCCATGCAACAAGGTTGGGGCATGACAGAAACATCGCCGCTGGGCGTGGTCAACTCACCATTACCAGGCCATGAAGGTCTTTCTGAGAACGAGCTTACCACCATTAAACTTTACGCAGGCCGCGCTATTTTTGGCATCGAGCTTCGCATTGTTGACGACGAAGACAATATCTTGCCGCGTGACGGGAAAGCAACAGGGCATTTGCACGCGCGCGGGCCGTGGGTTTCCAACCAGTATTTCAAAAAAGAAGACCGCAGTGATTTCACTGCTGATGGTTGGTTTAGAACTGGCGATGTGGCCGCCTTGCACCCAAGCGGACATTTAGAAATCACTGACCGCTCCAAGGACGTCATTAAATCTGGCGGCGAGTGGATTAGCTCTATTGGAGTTGAGCACGCCGCTATGAACCATCCTGATGTTGCTATGGCAGCCTGTATTGGTGCCCACCATGAAAAATGGCAAGAGCGCCCTATTCTTATCGTGCAGCCTGAGCCTGGGAAAACGCCTGACAAAGACGAGATTAAAAAATGCATTGCGGCTAAATATGCTAAATGGTGGCTGCCTGATGCGATTTTCTTCAAAGACGCTCTGCCGATTGGTGCAACGGGCAAAGTGCTTAAGAAAGATTTGAAAGAAGAATATAAAGGTTTTTCGCTTACGAACGAAAGCCCAGCGAATTAGGGTTTATGTTTCGCGCACGCCTACAGGTTTGGCCAAAGGGGTAATTCTGGCCAATCTATCTTCAAAACTCCATATAACCTCATCATGTAACCTCATGTAAGCTCTGCGTTATGTTGGCCATAAATGCGCGTGCCAAATACTTGAATAGAACAACCCCATTGCACCAATCGGCAGAGCGCCTTTGGGTAAATCGGCTCATAAGTTTGCAGCAAATGCATTACGATTTTCAGGTTTGTTGAGAATGATATGGGCAATATTATTTTCTATTGAAAAATCAAAAGTTGTAAAAGTCATTTTCTCTCCTTTTGCAAGGCCTCATCATCAAGGAAGGCAAATTCTGTATCGCGAAAATTGCTTCGGTTTACCAATAATGTTTTCACCACACTAATATCCCCTCATTATTTTCGTTGGCAAGGCATCAAATACATGATCAGGTACGAAAAAATCACCGACCAAAGGGCCGTCATAGCCAGGGGCGTATTTTGAAAAATCAGTGACACCTTCTGCGCGCAACAGCTCCTCATCAATAACAAAATGCCCTGTAAAAGCCTTTGGGTCTTTTGTTAGGATAAGATGAGCACTATCCGAAAGAATTTCTGGTGTACGGCTCATTTTTGCCATTTGGTCACCGCCTAGAACATTACGCACGGCAGCCGTGTTAATCGTGGTCACAGGCCAAAGAGAGTTTACGCCAATGCCTAAAGATTTAAACTCTTCCGCCATGCCAAGCGTGCACATAGACATTCCGTATTTTGCTATTGTGTAAGCCGTATGGTTTTTAAACCATTTGGCTGACATATCTAGTGGTGGTGACAGGTTCAAAATATGGGCATGGTCACTTTCTTTCAAATAAGGCAAGCAGAGCTTTGAAAGTAAGAACGTACCGCGCGCATTGACGTTATTCATTAAATCATACCGCTTCATAGACGTCGCTTCTGTGCCGGTCATAACAATTGCGCTCGCATTATTAATACAAATATCAATGCCGCCAAACTTTTCACTTGTTTGCTCTATAGCTGCCGCTACCATATCATCATTACGAATATCGCAAACAAGCGGAAGAGCAGTGCCCCCTACAGCTTCTATTTCTTTTGCTGCTGTGTAGATAGTTCCAGGAAGTTTCGGGTGCGGCTCAGCTGTTTTAGCCGCTAGTGCAATATTTGCCCCATCACGCGCAGCCCGCAGCGCTATTGCCAGCCCAATCCCGCGCGATCCTCCCGACATAAAAATCGTCTTGTTCTTTAAACTTTCTAAATTTGCCATTAGCGCTTACTCCAAATCTGATGACTGTAACAATGTAGGCTCTTATATAAGCCGTGTACAAATAATTGCATAGACATAAATTGGGGGTTATTATGGCGCTTAGTGAAGCAATAATTGTAGAAACCCCGACTGAAGGGGGCTATGGTAAGCTAAGGAGTGAACCAAATTAAAATGTCAGGCAGACCATTTGACAAGACTATTGGCAAAGAGACGCAGGATATTTATTCCTTTTCTTAGTCCTGAGCAGGCGCACGTTTTGGCACGGGATAAACCAACCTTGTTGCTGGATATCCGTGGCTCTCGCGAGCGGGAACGCAATGGCAATGCAGGCCGATATATCAAAAGAAAAACCGAACCTTATTGAAGACCTAGAGCACTCCCGAAAACCGCCTCCCAAAACCACCGCATAGAAACCCGCCTCACCAATACGTTAAAGAATGGATTTGAAAAATGAGTCAGAAAAAACCTCAAGAAGTAACAGCCCTTATTGGCGGCACAGGTATTTATGCAATTGATGGTATGAAGCTTTATGGTGAGACCATCAAAACACCCTATGGCGAAGTGAGTGTCGAGCGTACCGACACGCTCATTTTTCTCAATCGTCATGCCCCCAATCATAGTGTACCGCCGCATATGGTCAATTACCGTGCAAATATCAAAGCCCTTGATATGCTTGACGTAAAACGGATATGCGCGACCTTTGCAGTTGGCTCCATCAATGAAGGTTTCGAATTGGCTGTGCCTGTTATTTTAGATGATTTCATAGATTTTTCTTCAGGGCGCACCCATAGTTTTTTTGATGAAATTAAGAAAGGCGTTGGGCATGTCGATATGAGTGTTCCCTTTTGCCCGAGCCTGAGTAATTCTTTGCAAAGTGAGGCAAAAAAACTAGGCCTAAAAGTGCGGCGCGGCGGCACATATGCCAGCACCAATGGCCCGCGTTTTGAAAGCCCTGCCGAAATAAAATTTTACCGAAAAATGAATGCGGATGTCGTTGGGATGACCTTGTGCCCTGAATTACCCCTCGCTCTGGAACTTGGTATGCGCTATGCAGGCGTAGCATTTTCCATTAACTGGGGTGCGGGTATGACACCAAAAATTGAGCTTATGCATAAAGGCGTAAATGAAATTAAAAACACTATGTTGCGTATGATGATTGGCGCGCTAAAGACCACCAAAAACGCAGACTGTGTACCAGCGGTGCTCTTATGATAAAATTTTCTTATGCAGACAAATTAGAAAACTTCAAACAAACAGTTTATTGGCTTGTGCAGCGCAGTAATTTGAACGGTGCTTTTTCATAAGCATCCAGTTTTTTTGAGTACTCGCCATTAGGTAGTGTACTCATAAACTCAGGTCGAAATGGAGCTAAATATGCTAGGAAAAGTGCGCAGGTCGGGCTTATTGCCCAGCCAAGTGCTTTGACGACGTAGATTGAAGTAGATTTAGTTCCGGATTATAGTCGCACCCTGCATGGCCACTTTGCCCACTGGCATCGTTGTAAACTTTTGAAAATGCTAGCATTTCCTGCAACTTTACGCCTAACCAGTGAACAAATTGACACATGCCATTTCGACCTGAGTTTATGAGTCCACTACCTAGTAATGACTTTCAAAATCCGTAAATCTCTCATCAAGGGATTTTATCAATGCTGTTTTTTCATCTTTAGGCAAAAATGAATATTTCAAACTGTTATAAGCAAGTGCCTTTAACTCCGTATAACTAAGACCGAATTCCTGCACGGCACGCATATATTCGTGCGAAAGATCAATACGCGAAACACCTTCATCATCGGTTGAAAGTGCCGTTGGAACCCCCGCTTTTCGGTATGTGGAAAATGGGTGCGCTTTCCCCTTAATACCAAGCAAAACGTCTGAAGACGTTAGGTTTATTTCAACCAAAATTTCTTTTTCTTTCATAAAGTTAAGCAAATCTTTGTAACCATCTTCAAACACAATATCTGTGCCGTGACCGATACGTTTTGCATGCCCAATCTTGATAGCGTCATGAATATGAAACCTCAATTCTTTGGGATGCGTAACACCCAGCCAAAGTTCGCCCGCATGCAAAGACACATTACGAGGGCCCAAAGTTTTATAAAGATAATCTAACTGCTGCATGTGCTGTGAATAATCGCGCAGCGCAATATAATCATCTTCTGGCGCGACAAGATTTGTGCCCACGAAACGATTATCTTGCTTCATAAGCTCCCAGCCAAAAATTGCATGGGCATAAACGGCAGATGCTGGCAGTGTGCGCACATCTTGGTTTAGGAAACGCACTTTTACTGAGCAGCCAGGCTGGGCATTTTCAGTGCCGCACCCAAGCAATTTATCTTTGCGCGCCATTGCTGCGTCCGTATCACGTATCGCCCGGGCGACCATTTCAGGAAGTTTTTTACCAAACTCTGATGCCATAAGCGTTTCATAATCAGCTTTTGCATCCCCGCTCATGGCTATGCCGCCAACCATTGGCAAAATCGTATCGAACAGTTCAAGCGTATGCATAAGCTCTAAGTAACTCACATTTTGACGCCCTGCGAGATTAGAGGCGTCTGCAACCATATCGCCAAATCTATTTGGCATGGACGCCATCGAGAAGAATGTATCAAAAAACTGGTCATGCCCACTCCAGCCTTGACTAGGAGTAAAATCACGCAAAGACAATTTATCGATCAATTCATTGCGCAGCTTTTGATCGCCAGTAAGCGCCTTTTTTACGCTCGGCAATGCCCCGCACCCATCAGGTCCTGGAAAGCGAATACCAAGCGCGTCTTTGTCCAGGCACATCTTATCTTCTTCAGCCCAAGCGATCCAACTTTCGGCGTATACTGCGCCGAATAAATGATTATGAAGATCGCCGCCTTTTGGCATGGCTTGAATAAATTCGCGCAAAGCAATGTTGTTATTTTTAATGGCGTTAAATTCACCAACGGCGCCGCCTAATGTTGGCGCTTCACTGCATGAAACGATTAAAGCCCCTACTATAAGTGTTGCTATAAGTGCTGCTATTTTTTTCATAATCCTCTTGTGTTTTCTTTAAGCATAATCTTAATCCACTACATTTAAAATCAAATTCTTTCCCTGCGAACGGCTTGAGTTCACGGCCAGTGCAGTTTAATCGGGTCAACGGTTAGTATCGTTAAGTTTGTAAATATGAGCAATGTTATACCTTCATCAACCCACCATTAATCCCAAATGCCTATAGCGCAATTAAGGCCTTAATGGACTGGTTTGCCATAAAAAAATGAGCTATTGATAGCCAAATTAGCCGTTAATACATATCACCTGCACATAAGCACTCCTTCAGGATCTACAAGTTTCCACCATAATTATGTGAAAAACAGATGACGGAAATGAATATACCACTTAATATAACGCCATGAAATTTTTTTTACCACTTTTGTTGATCGTGCACGCTACGCCAAGTTTGGCGCAAGATGCCAAGTCTTTAACGGCGACAAAAGCGTTTGAGCAAGCTGACAACCGCATCGACAAAAACATGGTCACCATGAGTAATTTAGTTGAAGCTATGGCCAATAATCTTGGACAGCTTCACTATCTGCGCACCCTTTGTTTTCCCAATGACAATCAAACATGGCGAGTAACGGCTAGTAAAATGATGGCCATTGAAGTGCCAAAAGATAGCGCGCGTCGCCGCGAGCTTATTCGCGCTTTTAACACGGGGTATTACGAGCAAAAATCCCGCTACCAAAAATGTGACAACACGGTCGCAGTCGACGTGGCTGCCTTGTCCGAAAATGGACGCCGTCTTGCCACAATGCTCGGCGATCCGTACC
Organism: Robiginitomaculum sp.; assembly: GCA_965224735.1. Taxonomy (GTDB): domain Bacteria; phylum Pseudomonadota; class Alphaproteobacteria; order Caulobacterales; family Maricaulaceae; genus Robiginitomaculum_A. The sequence continues at coordinate 1,965,905 of OZ245059.1, forward strand.
GGGAACGATAAAGAGTGGTTTCCAAATTGGTTATAACCCAGCCCGATGATTGGCATGTGCATGTTCGCGATGGAAACATGCTGGCTAGCATTATTAATTATACGGCAGCCCAGTGCGGGCGGGCAATTATTATGCCGAATTTGCCAAAGCCGATAACAACAATAAAAGCGGCGGAAGATTACCGCAAGCGCATTATAAAATCTGTCAATTCAAAGCTGAATTTTACGCCCCTTATGACGTTCTACCTAACCGACACTATGGACGTTAAGGAAATCGAACGTGGGTTTGAAAACGGTATTTTTGCAGCTTGCAAATTATACCCTGCCAATGCAACAACCAATTCCAGCCACGGGGTTACAGACATTGACAATATAAAAACCGCACTTAAAATCATGCAGCGCATTGGTATGCCGCTCCTTATCCATGGTGAGGTGACCGATAGTGACATCGATATTTTTGATCGCGAAGCCGTGTTTATCGAGCGTGTTTTGTCCAAAATAATCGCTAATTTCCCTAGTTTGAAAATCGTCTTTGAGCATATCACCACCAAAAATGCTGCCGAATTTGTGCTAGAATCAGGCCCGCAAATTGCGGCGACCATTACCCCGCATCACCTCGTCTATAACCGTAACGCTATTTTTGAGGGCGGGATAAATCCGCACCTGTATTGCTTGCCCATCGCCAAACGCGAAATTCATAGGCTCTCCCTGCGTAAAGCCGCCTCGTCAGGTTCGCCCAAATTTTTTATGGGCACAGATTCTGCGCCCCATACGGTGGAAAACAAGCAATCCGCCTGCGGCTGCGCTGGGGTATTCAATGCACCCCACGCCATAGAGAGCTACGCACAAACATTTGAAGAAGAAAACGCGCTAGATAAACTCGAGAGCTTTGCTTCTTTAAATGGCCCAAAATTCTACGGCATGAAACCAAATACGCGCAAGATTATCCTAGAGCGCTCAGATACTCACATTCCAAAATTCATTAATATTATGGATACAAAAATCATCCCGTTCCATAGCGGCGAAACATTAAATTGGCGGTTTGCGGGGTTTTTGTAACCACCAATACAAGCCCCTGAACCAAACACAGAGACTGTACATATAGGGAAATACCGAGGCGTTCCATGCATCACCAAACCCGCCTAATGCTGTTGCAGACTTCTCAAACCAAGTGATAATTTGAGGTAATTGGTCGATAAAACCTTCCGCCATACCCTGTATCTGCGGCGCAAGCCTGAGAATTGCCCCCGTTAAGCCAACTTTTATTATCTCGCCCATTTTTTCAAGCTCGTCATTAGCATCTGAGCCTGATTTGACCAAATCGTTGCTGAGCACAAGACCTAAACCCCGCGCCTCTGCCTTCATTTGGGCAATGCCGCCCGCGCCTTGGTTCATCAGCTCGTTAAGCTTTGGTCCGTACCGCTCGCCGAATATTTTACCCGCCAATGCAGCGCGCTCGGCCGCATTATCCATTTTCGATAGCTCGCGGATTGCTGCGTCAATAAATTGGCCGCTATCGTTTATTTTTCCGTTGGTTATTTCGCTTTCAAGGCCTAATTGCTTAATTGCCTCAGCGGCGGGGCCGGCGCCAGTATTTCTAAATTGACCAAGGTTTTTTGTTGCGTAAATAAACCCGTTGGTCATATCAGACTGCGACAGCCCCAGCCGGTTTGCTATAAATGTGTACTCTTGCAATGTCTCAGCACTCACGCCAACCTGCTGGCTAAAATGCTGTAAATCATCCGCCGATTGCAGCGCTTTTTTAGCCAGCACAGCAAAACCAACGCCCGCCGCCGCGCCAGCAACAGCCGCAACGCCAGCAGGACCCGCAACACCCGCCTTTAAGATAGACTTCAAACCCTTGCTGCCTGCCTTAAATCCATTCTTGACACTATGACCCATTTTTTGACCGAGCTTATAGCCGTTAAATTCTTTGCCAAATTCTCTGGAGGATTTGTGGCCAAGCGTCGACATTTGCTTAATCGCCTTTTTCCCGCCCTTAAATGAAACCCTAAAAAATGAATAACCCCGCCGCAAGCGGCGAGGTATCAAAAGAGTGTAAGTTGTTTATCACTGTGTAGTTTTGTATATTCTTTGCCTTGATTTTGGGCGTAGCTTGTTATTGTGCTCTCATCTCCGTGACGCCCAACTGTGAATGCAAAATAACCATCACTCCAAAATTCTCCACCCCAAAGTGACTTTTTAACATGAGGACACAACCTAAATATTTCGCGTGCGGTGATGCTTTTTATTACAGTGACCAACTTGGTCACTGTATAGGTCGGAACCGATTGTACCAAAAAATGAACATGGTCTTTATCCGTTCCAATCTCCAAAAACTTTAACTGGTAACGATCTTCAATCTCCAAACAAACATCACGTAAAACTTCATCAACTTGGGGGTCAAAAACAGCACGCCTATATTTTGCGGGAAACACAAAATGGTAAAGAAGTATCGTTACGTTATGTCGTTTATGGATATATTCGCTCACGCGAATATTCTACGCCGCAAGCGGTGAGGAATGAAACCCTAAAAAAGATTCAAACCCAACTCGAAAAAATCAATCAATTAAATGTGAATTAGCTATAGTCTTCAAAATATAGGCTCAAAATCATTTGGTATTTGAGACGTTTGTGATACTGTTATCGCATGATTATTGGGTATGCCCGCGCCTTAACGAAAAAACAGAACCTTGAAGTACAAATTGAGGTTTTGCAAATTTTCAGATGCAAGAAAATTTATTTTCTGCCAGTGGGTGCTTTGTGTGGACAAGTTTTTTTAAGCGCTCATCTAAGACATGGGTATAAATTTGGGTTGTGGAAATATCGGCATGACCCAATAGTTTTTGAACGCTACGCAGATCCGCTCCGCGCGCCAACAAATGTGTGGCGAAGGCGTGGCGCAAAACATGGGGCGAAATGCGCGATGGTTCTAATCCTGCTTTAATCGCCAGTTTTTTCAAAAGTTGCGCGAAGCGCTCTCGGCTCATATGGCCAAGTTTCCCTGTGGACGGAAAGAGAAATTTCTCAGCGCGGGTTTTTGCAATGCCGTTTTTTGGTAGTGTTTCCTCGCGTTGTTTTTTCCATATTTTAATCGCGATCACAGCCTTTTTAGTCAGCGGTACAAGCCGCTCTTTACCGCCCTTGCCTTTGATAAAGAGACAATTGTCTGCTCTACCTGTTGTGGCTATTGGAATGCCGACAAGTTCGCTCACACGCAATCCGCCAGCATAGAGAACTTCAAGTTGGCAGAGTAGGCGCAAGCCCTTCAAACGATCATCCGCCTCGGCGGCAACGAAGAGTTTGTCTACGTCTTGCTCAGACAAGACTTTTGGTAGGGGGCGGCCTTGCCGAGGACCACGAAGATTATGCACGGGACTATCCGTGCGGATGCCTTCGGTTTGTAGGTAATGATAATATTGCTTCAGGGCGGAGAGTTTACGCGCGCTCGTGGAGGCGGCAAGGCCTTCCTTTGCCCAAGCACCTAGGATGGCTTCCATATGGCCTGTGCCTGCATTACCTAATTTTTTTTTATGCTTGCAAAGGCGCGTTTGCACATCTTCAAGATCACGCCTATAGGCGTTGATGGTGTGTAGGCTCGCGCCCCGCTCGGCACTCATCATGTCTAAAAAAAGCGCTATAGTATTCATATTCGTATCCAAAGGAACCGGCTTTACAAACCAAGAAAGTCTTGCGCTGCAAGCTGCGTTGCAAAATCGTTCATTCCTGCCTCGCGTAGTGCCATTAAAACTTGCGCAAAAGCATCAGGCCGCAAAGCCGCGGGTGGTATATTGCCTAACATAGCAGAAATTATCAATGCGGTTTGTGCCTGTGCGCCGCGCCGCGCCGCCGCTTTAAGAGCAAGCAAGGCGTAGGGCTTGAAACTTGTGCCGCTTTGCGTGCCTGCTTTGGCTAACAAGTTTTCTGCTTTGTGCGATAAATTTGCGCCAAGGGCGACTGCGATATAGGTGTCGCGTATGGCTCTTTTTTGGTCTTTGCTGTGGAGAGAGAGCCGGCTTTCAATATCAGTGCCAAGCGCACTAAGCATATAACCGCCGCCCAGCGCATCAGATGCGAGAGCAATGCGCGGACGCAAAGGATTGTCTTCATCCAGAGCCCCATAAAGTAAACCCAACCCGCCTAAGTCTCGGTTTTGCACAGCCAAATATGCGAATATTTCTGGACTGGTATTGGCTTGTATTTGCTGCGGTATCATGGAAATTTCTTGCGATAGTAAAGCCGCGAACGTCTTAAATTGCCCTGCCTTTTGTGCGTGCTGTAAAATGGCCGCTGTGAGTTTGGCCGTATTTTTCATATCCATACTGCTCTTAAGCGCCAAATAAGCCCCGCCCCAATCTTTGGCTGTCCATGTTCCTGTTTTAAGCGTGTTCACATCTTCCAAGGGGGCATCTGCCAATACGCTAAGAATTTGTATCAAGGCGCGCTCTGGCACTAAGTGCGCAGATTTTTTCATTGCCATGAGCTGCGTTTCAGGTTCCTCGTCCATGTTGAGCGCGACACTGGAAAGTGCGATGGCTGGCAGGATATTTATACTCATTTGCTGTTTTGCATAAATTTTTCTCGCCATAGCAATATCAAGAGGCGTTTTTATAATATCTTTGGAAAAATTGGTTTTTTTGGGTGCAGATAAATATCCAAGAAGAGTATAAAAGCTGTCATCTTTATGCCCCTTGCGGCGGAGTAATTCCATAGTAAGCTCGGCGGCTGGTAATTCTCCGCGCGTATAATGGCAAAAACCGCGCAGTTTTATCCAATAGGGTTCTTTACGTCCTTGAGTATTTGTGTCAGCGATTGTGCAAGCTTGGCTTGCATTGCCGCCCAAGAGCGCACGTTGCGCGAAAATTTTGGCGAAAGCTGGGTCGTTTTTATTTAAGTTCTCGCGCTGCGTAATCGCGTCAAAACTTTCCATATCTTCAAGTTTTAAGATTGCGCTTAGCCGCGCGGCCATATAAGCAGCGCGCTCAGTTTCATTCGTTGACTCGGGGGGAACACCGCCAGAGAGAAGCGCGGCGCGAGCCAATGTGTGTGCACTTGGAGAGAGCGGCAGCCTCGTTTTCTCCAAAACGGCAATCGCTTGCGCTGCAGAGCTACCTTGCCAAAGGGACGGCCCAAGCCCGCCTTTGCTTTGATCCAAAACGCCAGCATCATAAGCGCTGGCGGGCGTTAACTGATCAACTTGAATGCTTTGTGCAAGGGCTGGTAATACGGTGGCCGCTGTGCTGAACAATATTGTTGCACAAAATAGCGTTATGGGTTTGGCAAAGCGCATAAATATCCTATTTTTCGAAAGTATCCTGAATTTTTATTGTGGTCTCTTGGCGCTGTAAATTTTTGACATTTGTTCCGTTGAGAAGCCAAATAAAGCCAGCGATCAGGACAAGACCAGTGATTAATAATATGAGGTGTGATTTTTTCATTTGTGTTCCTATATATACTTACAGACTCTTAACATTGAGAATATGGTAAATTCCAGACATATACTCCCACTACTCCATAACCCGAAATTTTTCATCTGAAATTATTCGGAAGTTGTCGGTTACGGTGTCTCGGAAATTTCTCCATTGTTTGGGTATGGTTTCTCGTAAAAATTTGAGTATAGCATGACCAAATTTTGTAAATGTCGGGTAGAATTTATTATGTGTGACATGCCTGTGCATGACGCCCCAAAGCCTCTCAATAGCATTTAGATGCGGGCAATATGTTGGCAGCCAGATTGGTTTTATTTTGCAATCTTTGCGCTCTAACCACTGTCTTACCTTGGCGGAGCGGTGATAAGGCGCATTATCAAGTATCAGATAAATACGCTTTTTATCCAGATTGCGTGCCTCCAGTTTCTCAAATAACTGAATGGCGTTGTCACTATCAACCCGATCCACATCCATAAAGGGTGTGTCAAAATTCTCCAGATTAACCGCTGCGTGAATATTGACCCGCCTGCGCCCCGAGCTCCGTTTGATGGCCGTATTGCTGCCTTTGCGCATCCAGCCACGGCTTGGTCTTGATTGATGTTCAGGGTGCACAGCATCACAGAAATATACCGTCTCATCAAGCGTTAAGCCGTTCAAGAGCCGCTGATAATCCTCTATAAATTCAGCCTGTGCCTGCTCGTTAATATGAGCTGGTAAAGGCTGTCGGTTACGCTGTGGCTTTTTGTATTCAAAACCCAAACGATGTAGCAATTTGATGCAGCCAGGCTTGGAATAAGCGACTTGCCAGTTGTGCCAGATAAAGGCGCGAACCTCGTGTACATTCTGACAGACACGAGCCTCTAGCCAAGACACAAGAGCCGCTTCTATGTCCACACTCAATTTGGAGAAACCACCCTTGTAATCAAAACTCGCCATCAGCTCGAAACCACCCTCGGCGTATTTTTTGTACCAGGTACGGATCGTGTCATCATCAAGATACAAATATTGCGCTATTTGTTGACAGCTCTTGCCGTCATCCAACAAAAGCAAAGCATTGCACCGCCGCGCTATCCCGTGATCCTCGCTCGGACAACGCACGACACTCTTCAACTCACGGCGTTCCCTCTTTGATAAAAAACCAGACTTAATCATAAACAAGAGTCGAATCTATCAGGAGGGAAATGTCAAGGTGAAATTCGGGTTATAGAGGAATCTGAGTATAATATGAAAATCAATGATTTACTTATGCCGGGTGTGAAGGCTCCTAAGTCACCTGTGGAACGGCATCATTTATTTCCAAAAGCTTATTTATCTTCTATCGGAATTACTGGATCGACGAAGGCCAATCAAATTGCTAATTTTGCGTTCCTCGAATGGGCAGACAATATTGAAGTTTCTGATACAAATCCAAGTGAATATTTCCCAAAGCATTTTGGCGAACTATCCGCTAATGAGCAAGTTAAAGCGGAGTTTTGGCATGCGTTACCAGCGAATTGGCATGAAATGGAATACGTTGAGTTCTTGAAGAAAAGGTGTTTAAAAATTGCGATGGTAGTAAAAAAGGGATTTGAGAAACTGTCCAGCGGTGCCGATAGTGTTCTCGACAAACCTCACCTACCGACTATCGAAGAATTATTGAAACAGATGGAAACATTTCATGTGGAGTTTAAAGCCACAGCTAGAGTGGCGCAAAACCCTGAAATCCCAGAAAAAGTTATAAATGAGGGCGTGATAAAAAGTATCGCCGCATTTATGAATTCTGACGGAGGCACATTGGCAATTGGTATTTCGGATGATGGCGATGTCTTGGGAATTGAGAAGAATTTAAAATATAAAAATCAAGACATTGATTCATATCAAAATTGGTTATCAACTTTGTTTATAAACACCCTTGGAGCTGCTGTAACGGCCAATTATGTTTCCATCCGTTTTGAAACGGAAGATGACAAGGTTGTATGCCTTGTAGATGTGTGATGTGCCCCTAGATTTGTAGACACCTTGTTTGTTACAATTGGAAGCAAGGAGATATGAAGATGGGTAAGGGAATACGGTATACGGACGAGTTCAAACGGGACGCTGTGGCGCAGGTAAAAGAGCGCGGTTATTCGGTCAAAGATGTGTCGGAGCGACTGGGGGTTTGTACCAAGTCCATGTATGATTGGATTGGCAAGTTTCATGAACCAGAGCGACCACCCGCTGATATGAACGAGCATGTGCAAGAGAACCGCCGCTTAAAGGCCGAGCTTAGGCGCGTTACTGAAGAGCGTGATATCTTACGAAGTGCCCTTTAGGGTGAAAAAGGCCACGGTGTACTTTGCAAAGCAGGCCAAGTGAAGTACGCCTTTATCAAAGCACACCGCATGGAGTTTTCCGTGCGGGCCATGTGCCGCGTGCTGCGCGTTCACCCGAGCGGGTTTTATGCGTGGCTTAAATCGGGCCTGAGTAAAATGGCTAAGCGGCAACGCCGCCTTACAGGACTTATCAAGCAATCATGGCTAGAGAGCGGCTGCGTTTATGGCTACCGTAAAATTCATCATGACCTGCTCGATATGGGCGAGACTTGTGCGCCTAATACGGTGGCCAAGCTTATGCAAAAGTGTGGCCTTAGGGCACAAGTCGGCTATAAACGCCGCCCTGGCAAGTATGGCATTAAGCCGTCGATTGTGGCGGCTAATCAGTTGAAGCAGAACTTTGATATAGCGCATCCCAATACGGTTTGGGTGACGGACATTACTTACATTAAGACTCATGAGGGATGGTTGTTTTTATCCGTCGTTATCGACCTATACTCACGCCGTGTTGTTGGGTGGTCAATGGGTGTGCGGATGCAAACAAGTCTGGCTTTAAATGCTTTATTGATGGCCGTTTGGCGGCGCAGACCGAAGGCGAAAGTGATAGTCCATTCCGATCAAGGCAGCCAGTTTACCAGCCAAGAGTGGCAATCTTTTTTAGTCGCTCACAATCTGGAAGCTAGCATGAGCCGGCGTGGAAACTGTTATGATAATGCGGTAGTTGAAAGCTTCTTCCATCTGCTCAAAACCGAACGGATCAGACGCAAGACTTACAAAACGCGCCAGCTCGCACGCCAAGACGTGTTCGATTATATTGAAATGTTCTATAATTCTAAGCGAAAGCATGGTAAGTGCGGGATGTTGTCACCCGCACAGTTTGAGATGGCAACAAAATGAAGTGACAAGGTGTCTACAAATCTAGGGGCACATCAGTGAAACCGTCATCATCACCAGTTTACGCTAATACAATCAAAGGAAATGAAGTTTTCTACGTTAGACTTAGTAATACAACGCGAATTTTTAATGGCCAAGAAATTTTAAATTATATAGAGACGCGGTTCTTGAAATAAAAAGAGGGCATTTCCTGCCCTCTTTTGAAAGTAGAAAATCGGTTCCCCCTAAAGGTTGCCCCCAATTTTCAAATTGCAAAATTCACCCATCCTGAAAGGGGCTTGGCAAGCAATTTTGTTGCAAGCACCAAAACTGCGTTTTGATATAGGAAAGGGGTATAAAAAGAAGTGTTGCACTTACATAGCACTTAAGCCCTAAAATAGGACTCTTGCGTATTTCGCCTAAATAGGCTATATCATTGAAATGTAAATGAAAAAATGGTGCCGCAAGGGAGAATTGAACTCCCGACCTCATCATTACCAATGATGCGCTCTACCACTGAGCTACTGCGGCGTTACTGTGATTTTTCTTAAGTGAAACGTTAAATATGTCACCAAAAGCATGTGTATAAAACTTGTAGCTAATATATTTAGCAGAGAAATACACGATTTTTTAAATCAGGCAATAAATATTTTACATGATTTGTGCAATTATCTAATGATTAGGGTCAGGACCTATTAATTTTAGGGATTCCCATTTTGTCTAATTTGTGATTCATTGATGGTCAAAGGAGCTTTCACCATGAATGATTTGTTTTATCTATCGAAGTCCCAATTGGCTCGTATTGAGCCTTATTTTCCCTTGTCTCACGGTGTACCACGTGTCGATGATTTACGTGTGATCAGCGGCATTATCCATGTGCTTAAACGAGGCCTTCAATGGCGCGATGCTCCGCGAGAATATGGCCCCCACAAGACACTTTACAATCGGTTTATCCGTTGGAGTAAAATGGGGAGTAAAATGGGTGTATTCAACAAAATCTTTATTGCGCTAAGCACATCTGAAGGTGTGCCAGAACAATTGCAAATCGACGCAACCCACCTAAAAGCTCACAGAACCGCAGCTAGTCTGCTTAAAAAGGGGATGTTCCCAGATGTATTGGCCGCACCAAAGGTGGGCTAAATTCAAAACTCCATGCGGTTTGTGATGGTGTGGGTCGTCCGGTGGTCATGTTGCTGAGTGAAGGACAAATGAGCGACCATAAAGGGGCGCGGTTATTGCTAGATCAACTTCCAAAAGCAAAATGCCTTCTGGGTGACAAAGGATATGATTCAAACTGGTTTCGAGAGGCATTACGTGCTCGCAATATTACCCCGTGTATTCCGCCGCGTCGAAACCGAAAAACACTGATCCCATACGATAAAACTTTATACAAACAGCGTCACAAGGCCCAAAACATGTTTGGGCGTCTCAAAGACTGGAGACGTGTCTCAACCCGTTATGATCGCTGCGCACACACCTTTTTCTCTACAATATGCATCGCTGCAATCGTTATATATTGGCTTTAATGAGTCCTGACCCTAGCTGCTGGTAATTTTCCACCAGTTTATTCTCATCACTATATTTGTCTCGGTCAAGAGCTTCCCAATCTATGGTAGCCATGAAATCTCCTATTCGAATTTTTTGAAATTAATTGGAAAGCCGCCTTACCCATTTTCCATTCTTCATAATTGCATTGATCTTGGATTTATTTGCGTAGAGCAGGCTTAAATCTTCTAGAGGGTTACCGTCGATAATGAGGATATCTGCATAGGCATTTTTTTGGATACAGCCAAGTTCGCCAGTGCGCCCGACAATTTCGGCATTGATTGAAGCCGCACTTTTTAGAACTTCAAAAGGGCTTTGCACTTCACCTCTTAAGCGAAACTCTTCAAGTTGTAGTGAATGCATTTCGCCCAACAGATCAGTACCAAAACCTAGTTTCACATTAGCTTTAGCGCAGATTTCAACGGCTTCTTGCCCTTTAAGTCGAACATCATCTAGTTTGTCTAAGAGATGTTGCGGCGTTTTAGCCTCTTTGCCAAACCGAGCAAATGCATCATACGTTATTAACGTAGGTACAACATATGCTTCTTGTTTAGCTACAATCTCGGCGACTCTCGTATTAATAAGGTTACCATGTTCAATTGTGCGAATGCCGGCCATGACCGCACGTTCAATCGTTTCTGCTGTGTAAGCATGGGCAGCTACATAAGCACGTTTACGGCTTGCTTCATCAACAGCAGCTTCTAATTCTTCCATCGAGTATTGCATCATCCATATAGGATCAGACGGCGATGCAATACCCCCGCTAACCATTACTTTGATATGGTGAGCGCCTTGCCTTAAAGATTCGCGCACTGCTTTTCGTAAATTATCCACGCCATCAACAACCACTCCAAGATTACCGTTCAGATTGGAACAAGAACAAGGTTCCATGTGTATGGGCCGTACATCTGCATGACCACCCGTTTGACTAAAAGCCCGCCCACAATAAAAAATTCTAGGGGATTTAATCAACCCTTCTTCTGAGGCGCGCCATAATCCATAATCGGCACCGCCAACATCACGTACAGTAGTAAATCCCCGATCCAATGCTCCAGCCAGTAATCGAGCCGCATGGTGAGCAATATAGCTTTTAGGCAATGTTTCGAGCGCAGGGAAATCAACCGTTGATGCATAAGCATGAAAATGAGCATCAATAAGACCGGGCATAATAATTTTACCCTTGAGGTCGATGATTTGGTCAAATTTTCCACCGGGGTTATTATTTCCCACATAGCAAATTTTTGAGCCCGAAACCCATACAAATTGATCGGCCTTAATGTCTGCATTGTGGCCATCAAACACAGTAGAATTTTGAAATAAAATATTTGTCATTTCAAAACAATAATCTTAGATCAATCGCATGTCCCATTTTGCGGTGGGCAGGGTACCAATATTTTCATGCCTATTACCTACCCATACAGGCAGTTATATTAGAACCTGTCACTAATTTTTGTTTAGCAAATATTTATGATTATTTTGTCAAACGGGTTGTGAAAAATTTTAGACCTAAAAACACCAAACCAGATACAACGATTGAATCTATGGCAGCAAAACTTGTTATTGAGAATATATTCTTACTTGCCAAATACCCAACTAAAATAGCAAGACCCCACGCAATAAATGCGGCTATATCGATTGCTGGTTCCTCTTGCAAACTCGCCTCGTTATGCTCTCGCCTGAGAATTAAAGAATCCACCACATAGATGCTCGCTATAGGAGGAATAGTGATGCCCAGTAATATAAGGTATTTTATCAGGTAATCTGTAGCGTGGCTGAAAGCTATTGCAGTGCCAATAATCCCTGTAGCAATAATAATAGTTTTCATAGTTTGGCGTGTAAAGATTGTCGCTAATGAAAGCCCCGCAGAGTAGAGGCATAAAACATTTGAAGATAGTGATGCGAGCAACAATAATAAAAATGCTGGTACTCCAATACCGATTACAATCATAACTTTAATCAAATCGGGCTCTCCCATAGCAATGCTTGGAATAGCGGCCATAGTTAAGACAAATGGGAAGGACACCCCCAAAGCCAGAAGGGCAGACCATACGGCATGCGATGAATTTTTGGCATAACGACTATAGTCTGGCTGTATGCAAACACCCGCAATATATGAACCGATAACGGAGCTTACGGCAGCTGCGAATGTCATGCCGCCAACACCTGTATTCCAATCTTCTATTCTACCAAATGATATTGATGCCGCATAAATAAGAAATAACGCCATAACCGGCACTAAAATAAGCGCAAGCTTGTCTAACCCTTTAAAACCTCTAACGCTCACCCAAACCATTAAAACAGAACCAATAAGAATGAATAAAAGTTTTGGGCCATCCCACCCTGTAATAGCTAGAATGGTTTCATACATTGCCTGTCCGAACATATTCGAAATTACACCAAACCAACCGATCAAAGAAAGAGCAATTGCAAGGTTTGCTATATGTGCCCCTGTACGACCAAATGCAAATTTAGTCAGCATATATGCGCTGTATCTTGATTTAGAGCCAGCCAGCGCTGTAAGGGAGCCTAATATCCCTAAAACAATACAGCCAAGTATAAATGCTTTAACGGCTAATACTAATCCAAGAGCCGCGCCTATATTTGCTGCCATCAAAAAGGCGGGGATACCAATTGTTCCGCCTACAACGACGAGTGCTATATGAAGCCCGGAATATGTATGTGTTTCAGGAACCTGTGACTTTGAAAAATCATCGGTTGATGTCGATAGTTTAGCCTTAGTCATACCTTACTTTAATCCTTACAGTAATATAAATGGTCAGCAATGTCACTGACAGTAAAAAACAACTTTTCTAAGCGTTTCAGAAGCGGCATTCTAAAGTTTAGCTTGTAGCGCTATGATACCCCGTAAACTGATTTTGCTTCATTCTTGGAGATATAGCCATTTTTTACATCCTCTAAAACCCGTGATTTTTTTCTCTTTTTGGGGTTTCCGTAACCGCCCCCAGTACCGGTATACAAACGGATAACTTCACCCTTTTCCAAGCGTTCGGTCGTCAGCATATGATGCCGTTCAACGTCGCCATTATTTTTGTGCAATTCTACATAATTATGCGTGCCTTCTCGTCCGCCATTCATTCCCCACGGGCGCGTGTCATACCGTGATGTAGCATAAGTTAAAAAGGCTTCATCGGCTGTCACTTTATAGTCGAGAACAACACCTTTACCGCCTCGAAATTCACCTGCGCCGCCTTCTTGGCTATGGAGAGCATATTGCTGGATCAAAAACCCATACCGGGCCTCTGCTAGTTCAACAGGAATATTAAAAGTTTCACCATTAGCGGGACAAAATTGGCCGCTATCACCGTCAAGGTCACCACTTGCACCCCAACCACCAACTAATGGTTCACCCATAACGTAAAACTCATCTGTATCTGGATGTAGACCACTTAGAAATGTTGCATTTACACTCCGTTGATTACCAGCAGGCAATCTATCGGGAACAATAGGAGCTAGAGCTTTCCAAACAACGTCCATAGCGGCTAATAAAGACTCGTAGTAGAGTGAAACTGGAGCGGGTAATTGTGCACTAATGATAGTTCCGGGTGGGCAAACAACATCGAGCATTCTAAAGCAACCGCCATTGGCCGGGATTTCAGAGTTTGTCACTGATTTAAATACGCAACGAGCGCCTGTAATCAAGCCTGTATAACTACAGTTTATTGGACCAGTTGACTGATCATCAGTCCCAGTAAAATCCATAACCATTTTTTTGTTACTAATTGTAACTTTAACCTTAACTTTAAATGGCCCATTACCGCATCCATCCGATTCAATAAAGTCCTCGGCTATATAAACCCCGTTGGGTAATTTTTTTACTTCTGCCATTGTCATTTTTTCGCCGTAATCCAGCAAAGAACCCATCGCAGTTTGAATGTCCTTACGACCATATTTTTTTACGAGATCTAATAATCTTGTTGCACCGACACGAGCAGCCGCAACACCGGCATGTAAATCACCAATCGTACTGTCTGGGAGCCGAACATTATCTCTAATCAATTGAATGAGCGAAGTATTGACTTGGCCACGGCTGTATAAGCGTAAAAACTTGAACCGCAAACCCTCTTGGTAAATCTCAGATGCATTTGTAGATACACTCCCAGCATCTTTTCCCCCTACCTCAGTCCAATGGGCTTTATTTACAGCAAACCCCATTAGTGTTTTCCCATCAAAAACAGGGAGGATAATAACAACATCGGATAAATGGGTTCCGCCTCCCGAATATGGATCATTGGTGATAAATACATCACCAGGGCGAATATCTCCCTTATTAGGATAGTGTTCAAGTAATGAAACTGCCGCCGTATCCAAAGTAGCTAAAAATGCTGTTACGCCATTACCCTGCGCTAGGAGCTGCCCAGTTGAATCGGTTAGTCCAACAGCAAAATCTGTACTCTCATAAATAATTGGCGACATGGACGTGCGTATCATCGCATTAAACATCTCATCACCTATGGCAATGATAGAGTCTTTCACAATTTCGATTGTAAATGGATCGGATATTTTCTTTGACATGTGAAAGCTCTCTATCTTTTCTTCTGCTTAATGTGGATGTGAAAATTACCATAATCATCTATTTTTGCTTTATGATCTGGAGAAATAACCAATGTGGACGCAGGTTCTTGTATGATAGCAGGGCCTTTAAAATGCATTCCAGGCTCCAAAAGACCACCATCGTAAACAGTTGCATTTCGAACACCGTGCTTGTCAAAATCTACATCACGTTTATGCAAAATAGTGTCTTTAAGCTTGATGCCAGTTTTTTTCTTTTTTCTAACCTTCGGTTTTGGGACATTACTTTTAGCAACAAGATGAAAATTGACAATTTGAACCTGTGTATCAAGTTGATAGGTAAACCGTTTTTTATATGCTTTATGAAAACTGGCGGTGAGTTTCTTAATGTTTGGCTTACCAGATGTAAATGGCAATGCAATTTTCACAGTATGCTCTTGCCCTAAATAGCGCATATCCAAAAGATACTCAAAACCTATCTTTGTACCAACAGTCCCGTCTTTTTTGAAATCCGTTTTGGCTTGAACTTCCAAGGTTTTGAATACGCTTTTAATGTTTTTAGCCGTTTTTACGGTGGCATCAATTAAGTGCGTTTGGAGATAATCTCTACGCAAATCTGTCAACAGCATCCCCCAAGCAGAAAATACGGACGAATTAACGGGTACAATGACTTTTGGTATCATCAACTCCTCAGCGAGAGCAACAGCATGCATAGCCCCGCCTCCGCCACAAGCTACAAGTGAAAAATCGCGCGGGTCATAACCTTTATTTGTGGAAATTAACCGAAGTGCATTGATCATATTAGCATTTGCAATTCGCACAACACCACGAGCAGCTTCAGCCAAACTCACTTTTAACTCTTTCATAATTGGAGAGAAAGCGGCCTTAACAGCTTTGATATCCGGTTTAACTTCACCGCCTACAAAATTATCTTTATCAATGCGACCTAGCATCAAATTTGCATCGGTTGTCGTCGGTTTAGTTCCGCCCCTGCCATAAGCAGCAGGGCCAGGCATAGCGCCAGCACTTTGCGGGCCAACATGAAGTTTGCCCCCAACATCCACCCACGCAATAGAACCGCCCCCATTACCAATCTCTACGATCTCGCAAACAGGTGTTTGAATAGGATAACCGGGGTTTTTCGTGTTTTTTTCAATATAATAATCTGTACTAATGGCAATTTCACCATTATCGATCAAAGCACATTTCGCTGTTGTACCGCCAATATCTAGAACAATGAGGTTTTTTTCACCGATCAGTTTCCCTAAATGTGCGCCAGCAAAAATTCCACTGGCAGGCCCGGATTCCACCATAGTTATAGGATTGGCTTTAGCCGCCTCTACGGTTGATATGCCGCAATTAGACTGCATCATATATGGTTTTTCACAAAAGCCATCGTTCGACAATCGCTCTTCCAAAGAGCTAATATACTTGTTGGCTATTGGGTGAACATAAGCAGATAATATGGTGGTATTCGTCCGTTCATATTCACGCCATTGCCGGCTAATTGCATGTGACGCCAGTACAGAAATTTCCGGCCATAGCTTTTTAATCTGCGCAACTGTTACTTCTTCGTTTTCAGCATTTGCATAGGCATGAAGAAAGCTAACGGCAATCGCTTCGACGCCTTCAGCTTTAAGGTAATCAAGTATTTCAGATAAGGGTGTTACATCTACCTGTTTTAATATTTTACCTGTATAATGCGTCCGCTCATCCAGTTCACAACGCAAATGTCTATCTACGAATGGTTTGGGTTTTCTAAAATTGAAATTAAATAAATCGGGCCTGTTCCCGCGTGCTATTTCTACGACATCCCGAAACCCCTTTGTGGTAATCAAAGCGGTTTTTACGCCTTTTCTCTCTGTGAGCGCATTAATAATAACCGTTGAACCATGTGCGAAAAAATTCAAATCTTTCGCATGTATTCCTGCTTTTTCAAGGGTGTTCATAACACCCTTTTCAAAATTTGGGGGCGTTGTATCAGATTTTACTACTTTTACTTCCCCAACTTTTCCAGTTTTTTCATCATAGTCATAATATACAAGATCGGTAAAAGTTCCGCCAACATCGCTAGCTGCGCGCATAGAAAATCCTCATTTAAAAAAGCCGTTACACAACGGTATATTTACACAGTTCAAAAAAAAGGGTAGCCAAGTGACTACCCCAAGCTTGAAGGGTTAAAAATTGTATTTTAGGTCAAGACGCCAAATATCTGGCAAACCCGCATGGGCAAACCCACCCACAACCCACTCCGAATTATAAACTTCATCAAATGCATTGTCATATGACCCCATCAAAGACCACTTGCCGCCTAAGTCTTCAAAGCCAAAGCGTAAGTTAACAAGGTTGATTGCTGATCTAGCTGTGGAATTTTCAGGATCCCAGAATTGCTTGCCACGGTTCTCATAATCAACTCGTGCAACGATGCCAATTGAGTTTGAAATTGGCACATTAAACTGAACGCCAGCGTTAAAGGTTGAACTCGGAACATATGGTGCTTTGTTACCGGCAACCGCCGATTTCACCGAGTAAGTTTTGATTTCACTATCAGCGATACCAAGACCTGCAAATACTGACAGGTTATCTGATAATTTTGCAACGGCCTCAATCTCACCACCAACAACATCAATATCATCAATTGGAACCAGTACCTGAGCTGATACCGCACCAATGAACACAAAATAAGGAGCATTTTTAATCGATGTGCTATAAAATGTGCCATTCAACGTCAGGGCATCATCAAAAAACTGTGACTTGAATCCAAGATCAAATGTTTTTGTAATTTCCTTACCAAGAACATCTGTAATACCTAAAAAACCAGCACTGACAGCTACAGCACCAACGCCGTTTTGATTAAATTGTCCACTCCTGAAACCTTCGCCATACGATGCAAACAGATTTAAGTTATCAGATGCCTGGTATTTCAAAGTCACCTTCGGCTGAAATTGCTCGAATTTAACTTTATTGATCGCACCTGGCACACCTATCGGTGCTAAAAATGCACCCGTTGCATCATATGCGCCTTGCCGCGCATCAACATTCTGTGTACGCTTGTCAACGTCATATCGCCCAGCAACACCAATTTCTAATTTATCTGAAAAATCATACTCCATGCTAAAGAACCCTGCATAAGCAGTGTTATCATTTTTATCTGCAATAAAACTACTTGTCGGGTTATTAGCATTACCCAAATACGGAGTATCCGTTATCTTTAAAATACCGCGCCCTAAATCTACACCCGTCCCCGTTGAAATAAACCTATCCGTATCAAGGTAGTAACCACCAACTTCCCAACGAAACGTTTTATCACCGGGCGACGTAAACCGTAATTCTTGGCTAAAAGTGTTTATATCAACTGATTGTGTTTGCGTACCATCGAAGAAAATTGCATTTGATGAGATTGCAAAAGTATAAGGAAACTGATCCCCAGTTGTCGCCTGTTTTATACTATCAAAAGCAGTGACAGACTTGAATGTCCCGTAATCCGTTGTGTATTTCAATTTTAAAGCAATTTGAGATAGGCTCCGGTCATCGCTCCCAATATTGGTCGCAAAAAAACCACGAGAAACTTTATTTGCACCCTTAGCACCTGTAAATCCAGTGCCCAACCCAGTTGCAGGATCAATGGCAAGTGGTTGGTATGTATAATTTAGCGACCCGCCATCGGTTTCCACAATTTTAGCAGTTAAGTCTACAGTTATATTATCGCTCGCTAACCATTTCAACTGGCCACGAAGTGAAATCTCCTTGAATGGATCAACTTTAGTTTTGAGAATAACATTGTCAAAGTAACCGTCGCGATTCACATACCGCCCTGCAACGCTATAAAAAAGTTTGTCCTTAGCAAGAGGGCCGCTTAAAGATGCCTCAGCATTAAATTCACCGCCATCAGCTATACCAGCCTGTACATATCCTTCACGGTCATTTCCAGGTTGCTTAGTACTAATCAATATTGCACCACCAGTTGCATTACGGCCATATCGCGCACCTTGGGGGCCACGGACGACATCAATACTATTTACATTAAAGAGACCTTGGTCAAACTGTCTTGAATTTGTCTGTAGGACACCATCAATGACAACAGCAACAGGAGCTTCGCCATTTCTAACCTGTGAAATACCGCGTATTGTAATAAAATTAGTACCAGAATCCTGAGCGTTAGAAATAGTAATGCCAGGAGTAAGCCCAATGAAATCATCTACGGTTTCAATACCCGCATCTTCAATTTCTTGAGCAGTAAAAACTTTTTGTGAGATAGGCACTTGTTGCACATTCTCATCGCGACCACGAATGCCTGTTACTACAATTTCATCTGCAACAGTACCACCTGCTTCTTGAGCAAAGCTTGGCGTGGATAAACTCATTGCTATCATCATTGACGCACTAGTTCCTGATGCAAATAAAGTTTTCTTGAAATTACTCATGATATTCCCCTTTGTTGTTAATACACAAAAACAATAAGTGATTTAGAAAAAGTTCACAGATGAAATATGTATAGGTTAACGGTTAAAATGGGCAGGGAGCAGGCTAAATTATAAATTTCACCTAACCATATGGGTAGGTTTGGAGGAAAATCCAACATTCTCAAATCTAACTGATTAAATGAATTTTCCGAGCTTCATTTATAGCGTGTATACGGTTTTCTGCACCTAATTTAACAAAAACATTTTTTAGGTGAAATTTTACAGTATGGTGTGTCATGTCCAATGCACGTGCAATTTCTTTATTGGTTTTCCCTATTGACAGCTCAAAAAGCACTTCACTTTCACGAACACTCAATGCGATATTTCCTTGGTTTTTTTCTGGTTTTGGGAATCGTGATACACAGGCATTAAGAAATGCAGTCTCCATTTGTTGCCCTGGTCGTTCTCTCCCAGCCTTAGCTGATGAGTGGACAAGGTTTCGAATATGTGAATGAAGCAAGAAGGGCGCAAACAAATTCTCACGCACAGCAATTTTTGCAGCAGAAAATACTAAATCTTGGGCTGAATCCGTATCACCACTCTTATGCAAGAAAACTGCTTTTAGCATTACACACCTTATCCAGCCCAGACCTGCCTTCATGGTATCAAGTCGGATAACCAGTGAATCCAAAGCCCCAACATCAAAATGGGTTGAACCGTCACTTAAACTCGACAATCCCAAAGCCAAGATAGCCTCCATTTCGAATTGCCAGTGAATACCTTCTAGTTGATTATATGTTTTCAAACTATCTTGGAGAACGCCACTCAAACGAATACACTCGAGTTTATCTTTTGAGATCATAGCAGCGTGCAAGGCGTATACATCACTTAGATAATCAAGGGACTGTATCCCCCTTTCTTCACCGACCAAAGAAGACTGCCGCGATATTGCTATGGCCACATCACCGTCATTTTTTATATAAGCTTGGACTATTCGTGCAAAAAAACTTGCCGAGAATATTTCGAACCAACCATCTCCCTCGCACACCAAATTGAGCATTTCACCAAAACCAAGTGCTTCTTTCCGCGTTTCATCTTGCCAAATTTTTAAGATAGTGCTGCCAACGTCACACACTGATTTTAAGCCGCTGTCTGTGCCAAAATTATCTTCTGCCATAGACAACGCCTCTGCGTAATGCGCTTTAGCCATATGCATCTCTCCTTTTAGGAATGCAATATGCCCTAAGTGAACATAGCAATAATTAATTCCCAAAATGGAATTGGCAGAGCGCATAGACTTAACCGCATCTACTACAGCATCACGAGCTGTCTCAAAACGGCCTTGCCCCATTTCTGAAATTGCAAATGCGCATAGGAGAACCCCGCACCCCAAATGATCTTGCTTCGACCACGCTTCTAAATCTTGCTTAATTCTTTTATTGACCGCCTCCTTATTGGCTTCGCCGTTATAAACATCTAACAATGTTATTATCATTGTTTTGTCCCGATCAAAAATATCGTCCTGAATGTCTATACTCGAACGTTCCACCTTTTCTAAATGAATCGTCGCTTCACTAATTGCTCCATCTTTGATACAAAGATAAGCCTTAGCAACACGCAACCTTGGGAATTTATTTAAATCATCCTCGCTAACGTGCCGAAGCAGTGTCCGAATATACCCAATACCTCCATAGAGGATTAGCTCCCACCCACCAGCTTCTTGAATAAGCCTTGCGCAACGATCAAAATCCTTTGCGAGCCTCGCATGGCGAACAGTTTCGGCAATTTGGCCTTCTTGCTCAAACCATTTAGAAGCTCTTATGTGTAGAACTTTTACGTCTATATCGTGTTGTTGAGACAACCTATGTAACAGAAATTCTGCAAATAGATGATGATAGCGAAACCATCGTTCAGAATCATCTAAAGGTATCAATAATGGCCTCAAAGCCATCGAGTCATTTATTAAGCTGTGAGATATACTACTTTCACAAATCGCATCAGCTAACGACGCATCAAATCTTTCAACAATAGAAGTTTTTAATAGTAAATTTTGCAAATTGCACGGAAGTTGTTCAAAGACTTGTTGTGCGAAATAATCAGCAATATGGGTTGAATGAACAGATATCTGGAACTTTTCGATTTCATTTCCATCTGTTTTTGTGGCACTAAGCATCCCCTTTTTCCGCATTGCTAAACGAGCAAATTGTAAAGCGACAGGCCAACCTTCAGTGCGTTCATGAAGTGTAGCTACTTCTTGAATTGGCAACAATCCTTCAAAAATTGCTTTTGTATCTTCGACAGTAAAACGTAAAGAATCAGGCCCCAGTTCTCTCAATCTACCCTGAGCAATCAAGCTCGCTGTGTTAATGTTTGGCAGAACGCGAGAACAAACAATCAGTTTAAAAGACTCGGGAGCTAATACAACCAAATCTTCAACAAACTGGCTTACCACACGAGATTGGAAACGGTGAAAATCATCTAAAATCAGAACTATGTTAGAACTGCATCTAGAGAGGATATTGATCAAACCTGGCAAAATACTTTTCGCGGGAATATCTGCGAGCATGTGTTCAGCAGCAATTTGAAGCCGCCCCATATCGACACCGGATCTATTTAGTGCAAAGACTATATATGATACAAATTGGCGCAGTTCTCCATCATCTTCATCTAACGACACCCAAGCGATTTTTGCCTCTTCTTTTTGCTGCCCTAGCAGCCATTGGCTTAATAATGAAGATTTCCCAAAACCTGCCGGAGCAGTGACACAAACACTGCCTTTGTCAATTAGACTAGAAAAAACAGAAAGCAATAATGGGCGGTCAATGAGCTTAAAACCTGACCGTGGTGGTTTCAACTTTGTCTCAACGAACCAAGCGTCGAGCAAATTGACTTCTAATTTTTCTGTTTTGCCCATAAGGTTCTATTATCGCCACTTTTTGAGTGAATGGTACATAAATTACAAAAATACTAAGGATCAAATTTGCGTTACTAAATATCCAGCCAACACAACGACACCGCAGATATTAATTAATATAGCAGTCCCCCATGAAAACCGCGATGAATACTCACTTTCTTTGAAACTCACTACATGTCGATATATACCGAACCGACACACCAAATATATAAAAACCAACGCAATAAACACAAACAATAGTATAGATAAATTAGGCGCTAGCCTAAACCAAAGATACAGAGATACCATTATTAAAACACCCGTTGTTGGGTCGGTAGGTGCCAGTGTCTTACCTCTAAAATCCAACAATAATTGACTACACAAATTATAGCCAATGGCAAAAAATATGTATATGTCAAGCCAAAGCACCCAGTTAATTACATCCATAATCCACCTACAAAAAAGAAACGACATTGCGTAAATTATGAGAAGATACAAGCTACCCTCTTGGGTAGGTTTGGTAGTGAGGGTGTAATTGTATGGTTAGAATGCTATAACTAATCTCGAATGGAATAATTCATATTTTTGAGTTGCGATGTGCCCCTAGATTTGTAGACACCTTGTCACTTCATTTTGTTGCCATCTCAAACTGTGCGGGTGACAACATCCCGCACTTACCATGCTTTCGCTTAGAATTATAGAACATTTCAATATAATCGAACACGTCTTGGCGTGCGAGCTGGCGCGTTTTGTAAGTCTTGCGTCTGATCCGTTCGGTTTTGAGCAGATGGAAGAAGCTTTCAGCTACCGCATTATCATAACAGTTTCCACGCCGGCTCATGCTAGCTTCCAGATTGTGAGCGACTAAAAAAGATTACCACTCTTGGCTGGTAAACTGGCTGCCTTGATCGGAATGGACTATCACTTTCGCCTTCGGTCTGCGCCGCCAAACGGCCATCAATAAAGCATTTAAAGCCAGACTTGTTTGCATCCGCACACCCATTGACCACCCAACAACACGGCGTGAGTATAGGTCGATAACGACGGATAAAAACAACCATCCCTCATGAGTCTTAATGTAAGTAATGTCCGTCACCCAAACCGTATTGGGATGCGCTATATCAAAGTTCTGCTTCAACTGATTAGCCGCCACAATCGACGGCTTAATGCCATACTTGCCAGGGCGGCGTTTATAGCCGACTTGTGCCCTAAGGCCACACTTTTGCATAAGCTTGGCCACCGTATTAGGCGCACAAGTCTCGCCCATATCGAGCAGGTCATGATGAATTTTACGGTAGCCATAAACGCAGCCGCTCTCTAGCCATGATTGCTTGATAAGTCCTGTAAGGCGGCGTTGCCGCTTAGCCATTTTACTCAGGCCCGATTTAAGCCACGCATAAAACCCGCTCGGGTGAACGCGCAGCACGCGGCACATGGCCCGCACGGAAAACTCCATGCGGTGTGCTTTGATAAAGGCGTACTTCACTTGGCCTGCTTTGCAAAGTACACCGTGGCCTTTTTCACCCTAAAGGGCACTTCGTAAGATATCACGCTCTTCAGTAACGCGCCTAAGCTCGGCCTTTAAGCGGCGGTTCTCTTGCACATGCTCGTTCATATCAGCGGGTGGTCGCTCTGGTTCATGAAACTTGCCAATCCAATCATACATGGACTTGGTACAAACCCCCAGTCGCTCCGACACATCTTTGACCGAATAACCGCGCTCTTTTACCTGCGCCACAGCGTCCCGTTTGAACTCGTCCGTATACCGTATTCCCTTACCCATCTTCATATCTCCTTGCTTCCAATTGTAACAAACAAGGTGTCTACAAATCTAGGGGCACATCAGTATAGGTCGGAACCGATTGTACCAAAAAATGAACATGGTCTTTATCCGTTCCAATCTCCAAAAACTTTAACTGGTAACGATCTTCAATATCCAAACAAACATCACGTAAAACTTCATCAACTTGGGGGTCAAAAACAGCACGCCTATATTTTGCGGGAAACACAAAATGGTAAAGAAGTATCGTTACGTTATGTCGTTTATGGATATATTCGCTCACGCGAATATTCTACGCCGCAAGCGGTGAGGAATGAAACCCTAAAAAAGATTCAAGAGAACCGCCGTCCCCGTATTGAGGGCGAGTGTTTTTATGTCCCATTAGTAAACACCTAAGATCATAATCTAGGTCTGCTTCCAACATACGTTTTTCAAAAGAGTGTCTAAACGAATATATCCTATGGTCAGTTGTAGGAAACAATGATCTACGGCGAAACGCCTTCAATAACGATACAGATAACAAATTTCCCTTATCTTGATACCGTGGGAAACCTGCAACAGCATTTTTCATCGCTATCAAAGACACCCCCAATAAAGGGATATCTCGCACTGAAGCATTTGTCTTTAGTTGACGATTGGCTTGCTTGCGAATGCGTATATGAGGAATATCATGTTCCATAACAATATTCTCAGGCAGTATATTGGAAATTTCACTCGGCCTACACCCTGTTTCTATGAGGGCGTAAATGATCAAAATTGCCTGACGATTTAGTGATGTGAAAATTTCAGGCTCTAAGATGCGGCCTCTAACCCACTTATCCTCAAAATGAGGAACGTCCTTAATTTGATCTTCTTTAAAATTTAACTTTCTAAAAGGGTTGGTTTTGCTTTCATGCCCTTCGTATTCCCAATATTTTGTATAGAGCAGCCGGAGATTCCCCAAATCTCTATTCGCGGAATTTGGCGATAATGCCTTTCTGTTTTCTTTTGGTTTCAATCTTGCTCCCCACCAATTGTAAAATTTACGCGCCTCCACTCTTGTTATATCAGCCATAGGTAAATCCCCGCAAACTGAGATAAAATTTCTCACCGCTCGGTTTTTTACTTTCTTCCAATCACTCGCCTGTGTTTTTGATTTGCCCAACACATCACCGACCGCGATTTCATTACAATAGAGTTTGAATGCTTGACTGAGTAATATGTGGGTAGAGGTGACCCTATGATTTGGACCATGTGGCAGCTTAAATAAGGTGAATTGCTGTTATCATTATGCTGCCAATTTCTCTGGTTGTGTTTTCATGTCATAGGTTTCGCCTGGTGTCAATATTCCGTGCGTTGAATGAGGGCGCTCGGTGTTGTAATAAGTAATCCATTCGCCAATATCCCGCTTGGCTTGCGGGCCATTTTCAAAGGCTCGCAAATATACGCATTCATATTTCAAAGACCGCCAGAGCCGTTCGATCATACGGTTGTCAATCCAGCGGCCTTTGCCGTCCATGGAGATTTTGACGCTTGCATCTTTCAATACCTTTGTAAATTCATGGCTGGTAAATTGGCTTCCCTGATCTGTGTTGAAGATTTCCGGCGGGCCATATCTGGCCAAGGCTTCTTTGAGGGCCTCGGTGCAAAACTCAACCTCCATCGTGTTGGACAACCGCCACGATAGCACCTTACGGCTATACCAATCCATAACCGCAACAAGGTACAAAAACCCTTTGCGCATGGGAATATAGGTAATATCTGTGCACCAAACCTGATTGGGTCTGTTGATATTAAGCTTTCCCAGCAGGTAGGGATAGACTTTGTGTTTCGCGTGTTTCCTACTGGTATTGGGCGTTTGGTATATGGGTACGAGCCGCATGAGGCGCATCAAGCGGCGGATACGGTGCCGGCCAGCCTTGTGGCCTTGGCGCTGCATATACCGCGCCATTTGCCGAGACCCATACCACGGTGTTTTGAGAAACTGCTTGCACAAGAGGCAGGCTGCGCACTCAATAATCCGCATGAACCTCAAATTCTCGGCGCTCTCCCCGACGCGGTGATAATACAGCCCAGAGCGCACAAAGGATAAAAGTGTGCACTGGCGGCGAACGCTCAGCCTTGTATGATTTTTATCAATACACATTTGCCTTCGCTCCTTGCTTAACGACCGAAGGCCTTTTGCAAAAAATCCCGCTCCACAACCAGCTGACCAATCTTGGCGTGCAGCTTATCAAGCTCTGCCTCACTCGTTTGTCCTTGCCCGGCACCTCGTTTGCTAAAGGCATCTGCCATGTTTTTTATGGCAGCACGTTTCCACGCACTGATCATATTGGGGTGAACGCCGTGCTTGGCGCTCAGCTCGGCCAGCGTCAGTTCCTCGCGGATGGCATCGAGCGCCACACGGGCCTTAAACTCTGCTGAATGTCGTTTTCTCTTGGTCATTGTAAATCGTCCTTTCTAAAGCACAATTCACCTTAACACATGGTCCGAATTTATAGGACCACCTCTGGGCTTGGGAATAACGCCAAGCAAGGCCTCAGCATCACTTTTGGCGGCAACCTTATTTTCAGGCAATGCATCCAATCTCTTATATAGTTCTGACAGATCATTCGGCGCCAAAAGTTCTTCATTGGAGGTGTAAACAAAGCCCTTTGCCATTGCTCGAAGTTTTGCGCCCTAATAGCGTTTTAGCGCCAATTTTATTTTTTCTACATTCACTAAGTTAGTTGTCGAGCTATTTGCAAAACCCACGACGCTAGACCAATACAAATTATCTGCCTCAACAAGAGCATCGCGCCTAGTCCTAGCTATTTCAAGATACCGTGTTTTAAGTGACTTCTTAATATAAACACGACCATCGAAATCCCGATATTCAGCAGGCACTCGTCTTTGATAATAGTAGGTACCATTACGAATTTTTAGATATTTATCTTGGTCTCTCATGAGACATGTATAACACGTTGATACCCAAAAATGGCGTAACCACGCTAACCGCAGTTCAATAAAAATAATAATACTTATTTTTCAATGGGTTAGTGGAGGTAAATTTATTTTTGATGGTGCGGGCGGCCGGAATTGAACCGGCACTCCTATACAGGAACAAGATTTTAAGTCTTGCGTGTCTACCAATTCCACCACGCCCGCATTGTGCGTAAATATTTATTACCTCGGTAGGCGCGCAATATGGCAAACAATTTTATTATTGCCAGAGAAAAATTGCGTCAAAGCGTATTTTTTCGCATAAGGCCTTATGAAATTCACGCCGCCTCTCATACAAAGCCGCCTTGTGCGCCGTTACAAACGGTTTTTTGCCGATATAGAACTGCCTGACGGCACGCTTATAACGGCCCATTGCGCCAATACGGGATCCATGGCTGGCCTGAAAGAACCTGGAAACCCCGTTTGGGTATCGAAAGCGTCTAACCCAAAGCGAAAACTGAAATATGATTGGCGCATTGTGCAGGTGGATGGCACAATGGTTGGTATTCATACAGCCATTCCCAATACGATAACAGAAGAAGCACTGCGCGCAGGGAAAATACCAGAGCTAAAGGGGTATGACAGCCTACGGCGTGAAGTTAAATATGGCGAAAATTCGCGCATCGACTTCTTGCTCAAATCCCCTAACAGACGCCCTTGTTATGTGGAAGTTAAAAGCGTCACATTTTCGCGCACAAAGGGCCTCGCAGAGTTTCCTGATAGCCCAACGGCGCGGGGCACTAAACATTTGCGAGAATTGCAATCCATGGCAAATGGCGACGCGCGAGCAGTGATGCTTTATGTGATTCAGCGTGATGATTGTACAAATTTTAGCATAGCGGGTGATGTGGACCTTGAATATCAATCTTCGCTACAAAATGCCTATCAATCAGGGCTTGAAAGCCTCGCCTATGCATGTAAATTGTCCCCCGAGGAAATAAGCATCACGCACCGTGTGAACATGATAGGAAAACCATGAATTATATTGAAGCTGATAGCGAGAGTGTTGCGCGCGATGGCGCTATTAAACTGCATGGCCCAGATGGGTTTGAAGGCATGCGCAAAGCTGGCCGCCTCGCCGCCGAATGTCTTGATATTATCACTCCGCTCGTAAAACCTGGCACAACGACCGAGGCTATTGATGACATGGCGCGCGAATTTATTATAGACAATGGCGCCCTGCCCGCATGCCTTGGCTATCGGGGGTATAAACATACGGTTTGTACGTCCGTAAACCATGTGGTTTGCCACGGTATTCCTGCGTCAAAACCACTCAAGAATGGCGATATTATCAATATAGATGTGACCGTCATCGTTGATGGCTGGCACGGTGATACCTCGCGTATGTACCCTGTTGGCACCATAAACCGCAAAGCAGAACGCCTTATCAACATCACTTATGATGCGCTTATGCTTGGCATAGCGCAGGTAAAACCGGGCAATACTGTTGGTGACATTGGCGCCGTGATTGAGAAATTTTCACATAGCAAGCGTTGCTCTGTTGTCGAAGATTTTTGTGGACACGGCCTTGGGCGCCTCTTTCATGACGCGCCTAATATCTTGCATTTTGGCAATCCTGGCCAGAGCGAAGTCCTTAAAGAAGGCATGTTTTTCACAATAGAGCCAATGATAAATTTAGGGAAACCCGATTGTAAAGTGCTCTCGGATGGGTGGACCGCCGTAACGCGCGATAAAAAATTAACGGCTCAGTTTGAACATTCTATGGGCGTGACAGCTTCGGGTGTCGAAATTTTCACAAAATCCCCCGCTGGCCTTGATAGACCGCCCTATATATAATGGATAGAACCGCTCCTAAAAAAACCAAACCCCATTATCATGGCCACCGTAACCGATTACGCGCACGATTTAAGGAAGGCGGCGCACAGGCTCTTGCCGATTATGAACTTTTAGAGCTTTACCTATTTCGCTCTATCGTTCGCAAAGATGTCAAACCCATCGCCAAAGACTTAATCGCAAAATTTGGTAGCTTTGCAGAAACTATATCTGCGCCAATCGATAGATTGTGCGAAGTCAAAGGCATAAACGAGAATATCGCTCTTGATATGAAAATCCTGCAAGCAGGAGCGCAAAAAATCGGACTTGAAAATATCATGCACCGCCCTGTGCTCTCCTCATGGTCAGCCTTGCTTGATTATTGCCGCTCGGTGATGCAGTTCGAGCATAAAGAACAGTTTCGGGTTTTATTCCTAGATCGTAAAAATCGCCTCATTGCCGATGAAAAAATTGGTCAAGGCACGGTTGACCGCGCTCCCGTCTATCCGCGCGAGGTTATAAAACGCGCCCTTGATCTTGGCTCTACAGCGGTGATTTTGGTTCACAATCACCCCTCGGGAGATCCGACACCAAGTCAAAGCGATATCGATATGACAAAGACCATAATCACAGCAGCAAATGCTATCAATATAAACGTCCATGACCATCTTATCATAGGCCGCAACAACATAGTGAGCTTCAAATCACTAGGTTTGATGTAGGAGAAAGCATGGCAAGAACAAACATTACAGGACTCTCGCCCTGCTCTTGCTCACCCTTGTCTATACCTTTAGTTTTATCGGCAGAACAATTTTCAATTTTATGTCGCCCGCGATTATGAAAGAAATGAATTTTTCGGCAACCCAAATGGGGTTGCTTAAAAGGTATGGTCTTTGCGCTTTTCTATAACCATCGTCTGTTTTGTTTTTATTCTATCTGCCTTCTTTTTCGCCTTAGCAGGTAAATCCCTTCCCAAAGACTAGGAGGATGCGAAAAGGCGGAATGAGGGTTTGGCAAATGGGGAAAGTTAGGGTATTGAGCCTCCATAATTTGTAGTGATTCATCATAGGAGTTATTATGTTCCGCTCTGCCTTAAAAATTTCTGCCACAATTATCATCACGAGTACATTTGCTGCATGCGGTGCCAAAGACGCCGCCATACCTGCCCCACCCGACACGAGCATAGAGCCCGCACAAAACAAAATGGTGGTTCTACCCGCTAATATGACCATGGGGCTTGCCGTTATTTATCCACCACGCGCAAAAGACGGATTTGGCGATACGAAAATACAAACCATTGGCGCGCTAAACGGACTTACAAATTTGCTAAAAAAGCGAAACTTGACGCTTGGAAATGTTATGGGTCTTAAAGTCGTTCTCGCAGCTAATAGCTCTGGCATGGTTGATTATGATGGCTATATGGAAAGTTATAAAAAGTTTTTTGGCACGAAAATCATGCCTGGCGAACCTATACTCTTTATCAGCGCTGCCCGTTCCCTCCCAGTTCAAGGGCAGTTTGTTTTAATCGAAGCACAAATCGCTATTCCAGTGACCCCAATGGAAGCTGAAGATAAGAAAGATACCAAATGATCCCTCGTTATGCCCGTAAGGAAATGACCAATATATGGTCACAAGAAACAAAATTTCGTATCTGGTTTGAAATAGAAGGCCATGCCTGTAATGCTATGGCAGAGCTGGGCATTATCCCTAAGAAAGCCGCCAAAAATATTTGGGAGAAAGGCAGCGCCGCCAAATTCGATATCGCAAAAATCGATGAAATTGAACGCGAAGTGAAGCATGATGTTATTGCATTTCTAACCCACCTTTCTACATTTATTGGTGAAGATAGCCGTTTTGTGCACCAAGGCATGACGTCATCTGACGTGCTTGACACAACCCTATCCGTACAGCTTGCCCGCGCGACAGACATATTAATGGTTGGCATAAACCGTGTTTTGGCCGCATTAAAAAAACGCGCGCTTGAGCACAAATACACGGCTACCATTGGCCGTAGCCATGCTATCCACGCCGAGCCAACCACATTTGGCCTCAAACTTGCCCAAGCCTATGCCGAATTTTCCCGCTGCAAAGAACGCCTTATTACTGCCCGCAAAGAAATCGCCACTTGCGCTATTTCGGGCGCGGTTGGCACATTTGCCAATATTGATCCTAAGGTCGAAGACTATGTCGCCGAAAAACTCGGCCTTGCGGTCGAACCCATATCGACACAAATCATTCCGCGCGATCGCCATGCTGCATATTTCGCAACGCTTGGCGTGATCGCTTCATCCATCGAGCGTCTCGCCACAGAAATTCGCCATTTGCAGCGCACCGAAGTTTTGGAGGTTGAAGAGTTTTTCTCCAAAGGCCAAAAAGGCTCATCCGCTATGCCGCACAAACGTAACCCTGTGCTAAGCGAAAACCTAACGGGTCTTTCCCGCCTTGTGCGCATGGCCGTAACACCCGCCATGGAAAATGTCGTTCTCTGGCATGAGCGGGATATTTCTCACTCATCCGTCGAGCGCGGCATCGCACCCGATACAACCATACACCTAGATTTTGCACTGCACCGTCTCGCTAACATGATCGAAAACCTCGTCGTCTACCCTGATAATATGCAAGCCAATATAGACAAACTTGGTGGCCTGCACAATTCACAGCGCGTGCTTTTAGCCCTGACGCAAAAAGGGATAAGCCGAGAGGACTCCTATACTCTTGTGCAAAAAAACGCCATGAAAGTTTGGAATGATCCAAACCGTAAGGAAGGCGACTTTTTGAACCACCTTAAAGCCGATAACATGGTTAACAAGTATTTAACTTCTGCTGAAATCGAATCTTTATTCGACCTAGAATATCATTTTTCTAAGGTAAATGAAATTTTTTCAAGAATATTTTAGCACCAAAATACAATGGTTTATATCAATTTTTCGCCTTATTGTAAACGAAGTCTTAGCGTAACATTTAATAGATAATAACTATTTTACTGTATCACTTCAAAACATAACAATAATAAAAAATATCTTCAAAAAACAAAAAGGAACAAATACAATGAAAAAATATACTGCTATATTGGGTACGGCATTTCTAGCACTAACAGCATTTTCAGCAAACGCTTCTGAAAAGGCTGACATTCTAGTTGTCAAATTCCGCGCAAATGATTGCCAAACATGTGTAAACATGGAACACAATCTTGGTACAGCTATGACAATGGTTGCCAGCAACAAAGTAAAAGAAGTTACTATCGATACTTCTAACGCTCTAAAATGGGAAGTAAGCGCTCACGCAGCGTTTGATTACGAAATCGTTCCACAATTTAACAAATGGGTTGGTAAAACTGGTTTTGTTGCTGTTGTAGACCGCAGAAGTCAACGCACTATTGGCTGCCTGAACGATAGAACTGACGCCTATAAAATGGCTAACTTCATCAAATCAGCAGTTGGTCTTGCCCATGACCGCGCTGTATCAAGCAATAGCGGCGAATTTCGTTGCCCAGCTACATTCAATGTAGACATCAAGTAAGTTTGATAAAATAAACCAATATGAAAAGCTCGGCTCTGGCTGGGCTTTTTTTACTCACCATCTCTCCATAATGTCACGGTAATTTTCCACGAAAGTTGCATAGAGTCCCTACACAAAGCAGGGCGGGTTTTATAAAGGGAACAGGTTAGCAAGAAAAACAGCTATGAAAAAACTACTATTATCAATCGCAATATTCTTTTTCGCATTTGGCGCTCATACCCCATCGCAGGCACAGCAAGGCGTTGAAATTTACGTGGTGACGTTTCGCGCCGATTGGTGCGGCCCTTGCAAAATCGTCGAACCAAATTTAGCTCGTGCTTTAAACAAACTTAAAGACCCATCTATTTTACCTGTGTTGATTGACATATCAGACACTGCCCGTTCCGAGCACAGTGCCAATGCGGCCTTCGATTACAATATTGCCAAACAATACAATCAATGGTTTGGCACAACAGGTTTTGCCGCAATCATTGATGCCGATACCAAACAAACCCTTGGCTGCGTGAATATGATGTATGACGCAGATGCCATGGCAGCGCATATTAAAAATTTAAAAACATATGCAATGGCCAACCAACCAACCTTTGATATCACTTGCCCTGCCTAAAAATGACACCGCTACTTGGTAATTTTGATTGAAATCGACTTATTTTCCTCACCAACTTTAATCATTGCTTTTGCAAAACTGGGCGGGCCAAAACTGCCTTTTGCATTGTTGGAAAATCCATAAGGTTCTTTTGGTCGGCCAATCCAGCTTTTGTCGAGCTTACCGTTTCCGTTCTTGTCGTTATATGTGGCGACAGCATATTCTCCAGGTTCCAGTCCTTTGAAAACCGCAACGGCTGAATTGCCTTTAACTTTTATTGCTTCTTCTGCAAGTGTTTTACGAGGATCTGTAAACCCTGCCGAACGGTTAAAAATGCCATAATGGATAACATCTCCAGACTTGACTTCACCTTTTACAGTAACTTCTAAATCAGTAGCATTTGCTGGCATTGCGCCTAGTGACAAAACGCCTAGTGACAAAACAGCTGTGGCAGCCAGAATCGACATTTTTCCAATTATATTCGTCGCTAATTTTCTTTTGTTTCTAAGTTTGGGTTAAACAATAAAGAACTTTATTTCCCATTGGTACAAACCTAATTGATTGATCAGATTGATCAGATTGATCATTGATTTGCTATAATCTTTACAATGTCAAGATATAAATTATTTCAAAATATTTGTCAAGCTGCAATGATCAATCCACCGTAACACATGGTTCGGATTTATAGAACCACCTCTATAGTCATTCATGTTTTTTCGTGTAAAGTATAGCCTTACATTAGCAGTTCGTTTAGCCCTTATAAGCTTTTATGCCTGCTTCAATGAGTTCGCCTGCATGTTCACGGCTTTCCCAGCCTTTAATTTTGACCCATTTATTTTTTTCGAGGTCTTTATAATGCTTAAAAAAGTGTGGAATGCGTTGTTGTAGCACTTCGGGCAGATCTTGGTAAGTTTTTATATTATCGTAAAATAACGTTAGCTTAGAGTGGGGCACTGCAACAATTTTCTCGTCCACGCCCGCTTCGTCTTCCATGAGCAAAACACCGACAGGGCGCGCGCGAACAACGCAGCCAGGCATAAGGGCGCGCTTACCAACAACCAATACATCCGTCGGGTCGCCATCATCGCTTAGCGTGTGCGGAATAAACCCGTAATTACATGGATACCGCATGGCGGTGTAGAGAAAACGGTCAACAAACATTGCGCCGCTGTCTTTATCCATTTCGTACTTTATCGGCTCGCCGCCTAAAGGAACTTCAATAATAACATTAATGTCAAAGGGCGGGTTTTCACCTATCAAAATTTTAGAAATATCCATGAGCTATAACTTTCGTTGTTTAGGCCGTTGTTTAGGCCGTGGTTTAGGCCGTGGTTTAGGCCGTTGTTTGGGCATAGTTTAAGCGTTTCAATACCAAAATGTATACGCGGGTCAAGGGTATTAGGCACGCCAAAAAGATGGGCTAAGCACCACAAGCACAGGAATGATTTCTAGACGCCCAACGATCATAGCCAGAGCCATAACCCATTTTGCCTCATTTGGCAGTGGCTGAAATGTTCCCGATGGCCCCACTATATCACCAAGCCCCGGCCCAACATTGGTGATGGCTGTTGCGGCTGATGAGAGCACTGTGATTTCATCTAAACCTATCATAGAGAGCGCAATTACAGTGAGCGCATAACACATCATGAAAATAAAAAAGAAACCCATTACAGAATAAACTACGGCTTTGGGCAGAGGATTGCCATTGTAACGCATAGGCGCGACTGCATTTGGTTTTGGCATTTTAAACAAATATGCGCGCAAGGCTTCAAAGGCCACTTGGAAACGAAAAACTTTAATCGAACACGATGTAGATCCAGCACAACCGCCAACAAACATAATGGCGAAAAATACGTTCACAGCCAGCGGCCCCCATAACTGATAGTCACCAAAACTATATCCAGTGCCTGTGATAACCGAGATCACATTAAACGTGGCCAGGCGGATAGGGTGGGCACTAGAGACATGGTTGTTAAGCTCCATATAGAGAGACATCAATATTATCAAAAAACCCAAGATCAGTAAAAAACCCTGTGTTTGTGGGTTACGCCAAATAGCTGATACCTTGCCATGCATGGCCAAAACATATGTGGCAAAAGGCATGGCTGCAAGAACCATAAAAATACTGGCGACTATATCCGCGCCGCCGTCTGCATAGGCGGCGAAGGAGGCGTCAGAATTGGCAAACCCGCCTGTTGAGAGTGTTGTCATCGAGAGGCAGATTGCATCAAATATATCAATGCCCAACGCCACATAACTTATTGCGCACACAATGCTCAGGCCAATATAAGTAATGCCGATGCTCGCGGCTATTTGCCCAGCCTTTGGCAAAACCTTGCCCATGGGGTCAAACCATTCGGTTTTAAAGAGCTGCATGCCGCCAATGTTTAGGCGCGGTAAAACAGCCAATGCCGTGATAATAATGCCAACGCCGCCATACCATTGTAGCATAGCCCGCCAGAGCAAAATTCCCTTCGGCGCATCATCCAGTCCTGTCATTACTGTTGATCCAGTGGTTGTTAGTCCAGACATAGTTTCAAAATAGGCATCGGTAAAAGACATGCCTTGTTCTTGCAACATAAAGGGCAGAGCACCTGCAAGCGCGAGCACAAGCCAAGATGTGACAGTGAGCAAAAAGACAGCCCGCGCTCTTATCTGCATGCCAGGCATATAATTGGTCAGCACTGATATCCCGCCCAATAATGTGGTTATAAAGCCAGAAATAGCAAAACCTTGCCAGCTTATATCTCCATAGACCAGATCAACAGTCATAGGGATAAACATAATCACGCCAAGGGCAGAAACCATCAAACCAACAATAAAAAATACAGGCCGTAAATCAAGCATGCCCGAACCTAAGCCCTAAGGTTTTGAAATACAATATTTATGTCATGACGACGCACGACACAAAACGTTATAAAATTATTCGTATATTTATGTGCAAATCCTCTTGCGCAACGAGGTGCAAGTCCTTATATGACCTCTACCATTGAAACGGGCTTTTGCTCGGGACTGATTATTTAACGCGGGACGGTGCAGCCCGCCAGTTGCCAAATGGCAACAAAACAAAATGCGCTACTGGGCCTAGGCTCGGGACTGATTATTTAACGCGGGGTGGAGCAGCCCGGTAGCTCGTCAGGCTCATAACCTGAAGGTCGTAGGTTCAAATCCTACCCCCGCAACCAACTTAACCTGCTTAATCTCTGTAAGCCTTGTATAATCAAGGGTTCCAGAGGATTTAAGGTTCAACCTAGGATCATTTTTCTGAGCAATTTGCAGGCTACCCGCAAGATTACCATACAGATCAATTACCAAGGCACTCTTACCCTCATTGAGGGTGAGGGCAATCTTTTCAAGGTGCTGTCCTATATAACGCCGATTAGGTGTTTTATATGGGACATATGAGGAAGAGTAGAATAAGTTGGCTTAAGCAGGTTCGTTTGATCGAACATTTTGTGTCTGGTAGCACGGCGAGATGCTCCTCGCGTCTGATCGGTGTGAACAAGAGCACTGGAAGAGCACAGGTGCTTACCATCAATCATCAGGTAAAGCAGCGCATCCTGGCCAGCTTGCGAAAGCTTGAGCTTGCGTTCTGGTATTCTCAAATACCCTGCCATCAATTTTGTCATGGCCTGGACACGGCGGCAGATCGTAGGCGAGGACACATTAAAAACCAGATCCATAAAAGCATGGCTGGTTATAGATCCGATAGTAGATCAAGCAGAGCAGAAGCTACTCTGGGAACTCTAACCGATAGCTCATCTCCGCTCCGATGGCACGTTTTCTGTCTTTGGGCGACAAACGGCGAGATTGACTATCAAGCCAAAGTGGATGAAGGCTTGAAACCAACCTGTCAAAATCTGCCACGCGAATACCAGAAAGTCGAAAAAACAGCGCAGGCTACGCCCGTAAGGTTTTCAAAATATCCATGTCCAAAGCCTCCCAAATATATGGGCAACATTATAGAAGAAATATCGCTATTGTGAAGTAAATCTACTACTCACAGTCTTCTAAAGGCAGGCCAAAATAGGCCTTGGGCACACCGTTAAATTTATGCTCGATGATCGGCTATAAAGCCTTGGAAAAGGCATTGGGAATACGCTTGGTAGACCTTGCCGCGCGCTTTTTTGCTTGTAAATAAATCTTCCAGATAACAGCGCGAGCCTGCTGCCCATGTTACGGGATGAAAGATGTAATGAACAAGTCCAATGAGCGCGTTCTCTTCGTTAAGCGCACAAAGACCATTTATGCCAGAACCAGAACTTAATAATCGTTCCCATGCCGCATTTGTTATCTTTTCGGGTAAATTTGTGCGGTAATACTCCAAATACCCTTGTCATAAACTGCGCTATTTTGCTTCATCTTCTGCGGTAAGCCCTCTTACTTTTATCGCCATAAATTATCCTATAGTGTTTTCCCGTCTGGCAGTTTCGCATCTGGCGGGCGGTGATATAATGGATTTGCCCGATGGGTATTTAGCACTGCGTCCATGCCAACCCAAGCAAGCAGGGCAGGACATATATAGGGGTCGCCGCTAAAAAAACCACCTGTTTTTGCATCTACCGTAATAGCGTCCAATTCTGCTGCACTGCTCAGTATTTGCGGTTTCACAGCCCGCCCATTTTCAAAAATTTGCCAAAACACTTGCCCTCGCCGGACATCAGCAGCGCTTAAAACTCTTTTGCATGCTTTCGGGTCAACATTGGCAGCCCACATTTCCAGCGCCGATATGCCAACAATAGGAATACCCCAAGGTAGAGCAAAGCCTTTGGCAAGAGAGAGCCCAACCCGAACGCCTGTAAAGCTGCCAGGGCCTGTACATACGGATATTCTGCCAATGTCTTTGGGCGCAATCTTTGTGCTTTTCAAAAGGTCATCGATCATAGGAGCCAAAATTTCAACATGGCCGCGCAATATATTTTCAGAGCGCTTAGCCAGCACGCACGCCGCATCGACAAGAGCAACGCTGCACCAATTTGATGTCGTATCAATACTAAGGCAAAGCAATTTTAAGAGGCCTGCTCGACCCTATTTACTTCGGGCACATAATGTTTAAGCAAGTTTTCAATGCCAGAATTTAAAGTCATAGATGAAGATGGGCAACCATCACAGGCCCCTTTCATTTGCACATAGACAACGCCGTCTTCTGGCGTGAATCGTTTAAAAACAATATCGCCACCATCTTGTGCCACGGCTGGTCGCACACGGGTTTCCAAAAGCTCTTTAACCTGGTTGACGATTTCTAGAGTTTCGCCTTCATAAATTTCTTCTTCATCTGCCGCCGTATCAGACAGCACGTCGCCGCCTGCAACAAAGTAATCCATAATTGCGCCGAGTATTGCTGGCTTTAAATGCGGCCAGTCTGCTTTAGCGCTACGGGTAACGGAAACAAAATCACTGCCAAAAAAAACGCGCTCAACATTGGGGATAGAAAACAGCATTTCAGCGAGAGGCGCCATGCTAACATCCTCGCTGCATTCGAATTCCATCGGGCCTGTGCCTTCTGCCATGACTGGCCGTCCAGGTAAGAATTTTAAGACTGCTGGGTTTGGTGTATCTTGGGTTTGAATAAACATAGAAGTCTCCAAAAGTTTGTTTTCTTAGTCTGTAAATGGCGCGTGCGGTCTCTAAATTCAAGAGTAAACGTTTTGCATAAAAAATAAAAGGCTAACTCTTGCCCGTTTATCATCTATTGTTTAAATTGTTCTCATGAAATTATTTTTACTGATCACTTTCCTCCTTGCTGGTTGCGCGAGCGTAGAAACCCGGTTGCCAACGCCAAATGCCATTTCCGTTTTGCAAGAAAGGCGCATGCAAGAAGAGCACGCTTTAGCGCGGTATGAGAACTTGCGCGAGCGGCTTGACCGCGTGAGTAGCACGGTGTTACAAAAAAACGCTACCCTTTGCGATAAAACACGGTCAGATATTGGCATTATTACTCATAGAGAAAAATCCTATCCCAAACAGTTGAGAAAAAGCGCGGCGCGCTGGCTTGGCGCCAAAAAGAATTATAAAGTTTTTATTGTACGCGAGGGTTCTCTTGCCAAAAAGGCAGGTGTACGCGCTGGAGATATTCTCTTAAGTACGGACGGAAAACCTGTGAGTGCCCAAAACAAAGACGCGCTGCAAAATGGTGCTATTATAGTCAAGCGCGGAGAGACAATACTAAACCTTGCGTTAAGTCCACCAAGGGCTTGTGCCTATACTGTGCGGCTTAAAATCAGCGGCGCAATCAACGCATATGCCGATGGTAAAAACATTACCGTAACCACGGCGATGATGGACTTTGCAAAAACGGATGAAGACCTTGCTCTTGTTATTGGTCATGAGCTTGCCCACAACACAATGGGCCATGTAGCGAAATCTATTCAAAACTATATTTTGTCAGGTTTTACCACGCGCTATACGCGCCCGTTTGAAGCGGAGGCCGATTATGTCGGCCTGTATTATACGGCCAATGCGGGCTATGATTTAAGCACTGCTGAAAATTTTTGGCGCAGGCTTGGACTTAAAAATCCAAAAAGTATTGTACACGCCAAAACCCACCCCACAACCACAAGCCGCTCTCTCTCCATAAAATTAACCAAAGATGAAATAACCAAAAAACGCGCCATGGGGAAAGCACTTGTCCCCAATTTTACCAAACAGCAAAAATTTCAAAAACAGTAATATTGCTAATGCTTAATTTTGCCGTGATCCATTGCGTCAGCATTCATGCCAACGGAAAGATTGACAACAACATCACCTGATTTAGAAAAATGTAAGGTGAGCGGGATATGTGCACCTTTAACAAGTGGCTTCATATT
Source organism: Robiginitomaculum sp. (assembly GCA_965224735.1). Classification (GTDB taxonomy): domain Bacteria; phylum Pseudomonadota; class Alphaproteobacteria; order Caulobacterales; family Maricaulaceae; genus Robiginitomaculum_A. Next base: position 2,005,293 of record OZ245059.1, read on the forward strand.
AAAAATCATGACGTGCAAACCGCCGCTTTTAAATACGGTTGTCTGCTTTGCTTTAATCTCCACGTTGTCAACCTTACGCATTTTCATTATACCGTTTTCGTGCAAATGGGTGTGCAATTCTATATCCTTACTCAAAGACCCGCTTACCGATAAGAGTGTGTCTGCGCTGCCAGTATTGACAATATCAAAATAGGCGGCCCCTATCGTTTGCCCTGGCGCGGGTAATCGCAAGCGCCCATTTTCAACCGTAATTGCAGGTGCGCTTGTCTTTGTGCATGCGCCCGCAAAAATTGCCAGCAAAACTGTAGTAATAATAATAATCGTGTATCGCATATCAGTTCTTCCAAAATCCCATAACGTTGCGCACTTCATCCACTATTGGATTGGCTATTTCGCGCGCGGCATCAGCGCCTTTTGCTAAAACCCTATCAATTTCGGACGGATCATCCAAAAACTCATTCATACGTTTTGATATTGGCGCAAGTTTCTCAACAGCTAAATCTGCGAGCGCAGGTTTGAAAACGCCAAAGCCTTGCCCCGCAAATTCAGCCAAAACGGCCTCTACACTGATTTCCGCGAGCGCACTATAGATCCCAACAAGGTTTTTTACTTCAGGTCTCTCTTCCATTTCTTCTTTCTGCTCAGGAAGAACGCCTGCATCCGTTTTTGCTTTGCGGATTTTTTTTGCAATTTTATCTGCGTCATCCGTAAAATTAATGCGTGAATTGTCAGACGCGTCTGATTTTGACATTTTTTTAAGACCATCACGCAAAGACATAACCCGCGCACCTGGCCCTTGAATAAGGGGCTTGGGCAACGGGAAAAAACCAGGGACATCGAAATCATTATTAAATTTTTGCGCAATGTCCCGTGAGAGCTCCAAATGCTGTTTTTGATCTTCACCAACTGGGACATGAGTGGCTTTATAGAGCAAAATATCTGCCGCTTGTAAAACTGGATATGCGTAAAGCCCAACCGACATTTTCTCAGCGTTCTTCCCAGCCTTGTCTTTGAATTGGGTCATGCGCGAGAGCCAGCCTATGCGGGCCGTGCAGTTAAAATACCAAGCAAGCTCTGTGTGAGCGCGCACGGCGGCCTGCGGATAAATGATAGCTTTGCTCTGATCAACACCCGCCGCCAAATACGCGGCGGCAATATTGCGAGTGTTTTTTGCTAAGACTTTCGGATCTTGCCAAACCGTTATAGCGTGCTGATCAACAATGCAAAAAAGACAATCATGGTTTTCTTGCAAAGCAACGAAATTTTTAAGTGCACCCAGATAATTACCAAGATGCAAATCCCCTGTCGGCTGCATGCCAGAGAATACCCGCTCAGGGCCAGAATATGTCTCGGAGCCAGAATATGTAATGGGTGCATCGCTCATATTATTTTCCTAATGCATATTTTATATCGCTTAGGCCATAGGCACGAAGTACCAAGGCGGCGAGCGCATAAAATAGGAAGCCGACGCCAGAAACAAGGGCTAAGAAAAAATAATTTTTTAAATACCCTGCGCCGAGCTGCGGCGTGAAATATTGCGAGAGCCACCAAACGAGCGCGCCCATCACGATGCTGGCTGCCAAAATACGTGGCAAACGGTTAAGAAGCCGCGCATCTGGCACAAAGTTTTTATTGCCTAATAATGTCCGCGTTAGCAGCGCAACATTTATCCATCCCGCAAAAGAGGTTGCTAGCGCAAGCCCCCAAAAGCCAATTTTCACAAACAGTATATAGCCAAACACAAGATTAATCAGGGCAGATAAAGCCGCATACTTCATAGGTGTTTTTGTATCTTCGCGGGCGAAAAAAGCGGGCGTGAGAACTTTTATCAACACAAATGCGGGCAATCCAAACGCGAACATCCGCAGAGCAAGCCCCACAGCCTGTGTATCATGGCCATCAAAAGCGCCGCGCTCAAACAAACCGCCCACAAGAAATTCTGGCATAACGGCAAGGGCGGCGGCGGCGGGCAGAGTTAAAAAGGCTGCAATTTCCATGGCCCTGTTTAATGACGAAACTGCGCCTTGCTCATCACCGCTGCGAAGACGGCGCGAGAGCGTTGGCAAAAGAGCAACGCCCATAGCAATACCGATCATACCAAGCGGTAACTGATATAAACGGTCGGCCCAATAAAGCCAAGATGCCGCTGAGCTTTGCAGTGTAGCGATATTATTACTAACCATAATATTGATATGTGTGATGCCCGCTGCGAGTATACCAGGAACGCCGAGCACAAACAGGCGTTTAACTCTGGGCGTGAAGCGCGGGCGTTTTAGCCCAAGCTTTACCCCTGCTTTGCGGCAAGCCCAAACGACTAAGGTGAGTTGAAAAATACCCGATAACGTCATGCCTATACATAAATATATAACCAATAATTGTTGGCTCCACCCAGAACTAGCCATCAAAAATAAAATGCCGATCTGGGTAAAGTTAAACAAAATTGGCGCAAGGGCTGCGACGGCAAATTGATGGAGCGTGTTTAAAATTCCTGAAAACATTGACGTTAAAGAAATCAACAATAAGTAAGGCATGGTGATTTGTGCACACACAACGGCAAGTGCGTAAGGTGATAAATTAAGTGGAAAATTTTTACCTGCTATGCCTTCGCGGCTGAGCCCCATACCAAATAAATTAAGCGTCCACGGCATGGTAATTTCAAATAAAATCACAACGCCCATAACCGAAACAAAAAGCGCGGCCAAAGCTTCAGACGCAAATTTATTAGCCTCTCCCTTTTCGCCTTCTTCAATACGGCGCGCATACAGCGGCACGAAGGCAGCATTAAAAGCGCCTTCTGCGAAGATACGCCTAAAAGTATTTGGGACTTTAAAAGCCGTTACTAGCGCATCCGTAATTGGCCCCGCGCCTAGATATAGTGTCATCAAGGTGTCGCGCACCAATCCCATGACCCGCGAGAGCAAGGTTAGCGCGCCAATTATCGCCGTTGATTTTATAAGTCTCATGTGGCGATCCTGCCCCGCGCCTTAAGGACGCTTAGTAATTCATCGTTTAAATTCGTATCTTTTAGATTAATGCCCTTTTCATGGGTAACATAGAAAACATCAACGGCTTTAGGCCCAGCCACATCAATGTGAGCCGAGCGCACGGAAAGTTTATGAGCCGCAAAAATTTGCGCAAGATCCAAAAGAAGACCAGGACGATCGCGGCCTTCAACTTCAATAATCGTTTCAATATCAGTGCGCTCTATAAGCGCAGCTCGCACGCAAATTGGAATGGCTTCAGCCCGAGGAGAACGTATGTTTTGCCAGGGCGTAAAGACTTTTATATCCCCACACGCGGCTTTTAGAGTTATATCCTCCAACCCTTTTATACGGGCGTTACTTTTACGGCCAAACGCAAACCCTTCCGAATTTTGTAAATAAAATTTATTAAAAACTCGCCCGTTTTTCGCCGTGCTAAGCTGCGCGCCAATCACATTTGCCCCGCGCGACGTTATGGCTCCGCACAAATCAGCAAAAAGTTTTTCTCTATCTTGGGTAAGAACCCATAATTCCGTAATGTCTTTTTTTAGCATGCGTTTCGCCGTAACAAAATGCGGCTTGTCGCGGACTTCTTTTGGCAGTTCGGAAAAATCGACCGTTTGCGGTGTTGTTTCTGATTGCTCTATATCGTCCATTAACGCCTGAGACGTTGCAACATATAAATTCCTTATAAGCTCGCCCTTCCAATCATTCCATATACCTGGCCCCACGGCGCGAATATCAACAACCGTGAGCGCACACAGCATTTGTAGCCGCGTGATCGAACCCATTTTTTGCGCAAAATTTTCTATCAAAGCGGGATCTGAAATATCCCTTCTTTGCGCTGTCTCGCTTATTTCTAAATGATTGCGCACGAGCCAGCTTACAGTTTCAACATCGCTCTCAGGCAAGCCAAGACGGCGACAAGCCGTAATCGCAAGGCGCGCCCCTTCTATGCATTGGTCACCTTTGCCTTTGCCCACATCATGAAGTAAACAGGCCAAATAAACCATGCGCCTTAGCCTTGTATCCCAATTTTTTATGAAATTGGTCGTTAGCGGATGTTCGCGCACACATTTATGGCGTTCAATGTCGTGTAAATACTCCACAAGGTACAAGCTGTGATCATCAACGGTAAACGCATGGTGCATATTAAATTGTGTGCGCCCAACAATAGAGCCAAACTCTGGTAAATACGCGCCTAAAACACCTGCCTCATTCATAACTCGCAAGAGCGCTGCGGGTGCTTTGCTTTTTAGCAAAATATCAAAAAAAACTTGAGCGTTCTCAGATGCACTTTTGAAACTTTCGTCAATGCGATAAAGATTGGCGCGCACCGCCAAAAGTGCATCTGGATGAATATCCATATTACGCGCGCCGACTTCTCGGAACAAGTGCAACATTAAGATTGGTTTTTTTTTCACCTGTGCCGCGCTGGTGAAATTAAGCCGCCCGCCCTCGATCTTTAGTCCCCTTTGTTTAACCCCCGTGCGCACAACGGGCAAAAAATTAAACATACCCTGCGGTAATAATAATTTGCTTTGACTTTCCAGTTTAGCGCATGCAATGCGGGTCAGTGTGCCCACCTCGCGCGCCGTTCTAAAATAGGTATGCATGAAATCTGTAATGGCAATATCTGCGCTCTCTCCCTCATAACCCATACACTGGGCAAGCTCTGCCTGTTTATCAAAACTAAGGACTTCAGTAGCGCGTCCCGAAATATTATGGAGGTGAATGCGCACTTGCCATAAAAATTCACCTGCTTTTTTGTAGCGCACTGCGGCCTTTTTATCAAACAGACCAAGCCCAACATAGGCTTCAACTTTATGCGGTTTACGCGGCGCGCCTTTGCGATTCCCACCATAAACAAAGCGCGCAATCCAATACAGAACATGTAAATCCCGCAGCCCGCCTTTGCCTTCTTTGACATTGGGTTCAATTACATAACGTGAATTACCTTCAGCGCTGTGGCGCTTATCTCTTGCGGCCAATTTTGCTGCGATAAAAGCTTGCTTTTTTGCGCGCGTGCGCTCTTTCGCAAGCAGGGCGTTTAAGTTCGTAGCAATGTCTTCAGATCCCGACAAAAGCCGTAGATCAAGCATAGCCGTAAGCACGGTTTCATCCTTACGTCCAAGCGCTATGGATTGCATAGGGGTTCGGGAGGCGTGCCCTATCTTGATGCGCATATCCCAAAGCACATAAAGAATATATTCTATTATTTGTTTATCTCTCTTCGTTTCTTTGCCCGTGTGTAAAAATAAAAGATCCAAATCCGAATAGGGCGCCATCTCCCCGCGGCCATAACCACCAACAGCGCACAGGGTTAAAGTTTCCGTGTCACTGGGGAATAAATCTTTTCTGGCGTAATCAAAAAGCGCAATGACAATATCATCATACAGGCCTGATATCAGTTTTGCCGTTTTAATCCCGCTCGTTCTTCCAGCTTTAAAATCTTGGCAAATCTGCTTCTCGCGCGTGCTTTGTTCTCGCTTTAGGGACGCCAAAATTTCCGCGCGGGACGCTTCACCTTTTAGCGCTTTTAAGTCCTCATAAAGCTCATGCCTGCTCATCCGTTTTCACCTAGAGACTTAAGCTCGTACAGTAAATCAAGGGCTTCGCGCGGCGAGAGGCTATCGACGTCTAAATTTTCGACCACTTTATCGATAACAGATGCTTTTGGCGCAGGCCTAGGCGCAGGCGCGCTAAAAAGTGGTAATCCGCCAAGGGCTTCATTTTGTCCATCCGTATCTTCTTCTAATTTATTTAAAACTTCACGCGCGCGCGCAATCGCAGCAGCAGGGAGGCCCGCGAGTTTTGCCACTTGCACGCCGTAAGATTTATCGGCAGCGCCTGGCACGACATCATGCAAAAACACCAGATCTCCATCCCATTCTTTGGCCCGCAAACAAGCATTTCCTGCTAAGGGTAATGTTTCTATCAAGGCCGTTAATTCATGATAATGAGTCGCAAAAATCGCGCGGGATTTATTTATTTCGTACAAATGCTCCGCTGTCGCCCATGCAATTGACAGCCCATCAAATGTAGAGGTGCCACGGCCTATTTCGTCTAAAATTACAAATGTGCGCGCGCTTGCCTGATTTAATATTGCCGCCGTTTCAATCATCTCGCTCATGAATGTAGAGCGGCCTCTTGAGAGATCATCTGATGCGCCAACGCGTGAAAACAGCGCGTCAGCTACGCCAATGACGGCGCTTTGCGCAGGGACAAAACTGCCCGCTTGTGCTAGAATAAACATAAGTGCATTTTGCCTAAGATATGTAGATTTACCTGCCATATTTGGCCCCGTAATGAGCGTGAGTCTATTGGCCTCTTCGCCAGATGCATCAAGCGCGCAATCATTGGCCGTAAAAGCAGGCGCTCCACCCTGTGCAAGGGCGGCTTCAACAACTGGGTGACGGCCTTGTTTAATCATAAAGTCTGAACTGTTATTCACCAACGGGCGCACAGCGCCGCTCATTTGAGCCCAGTGCCCTAGCGCAGCAAGCGCATCAAGCTGGGCTAAGCTTTGCGCGCTTTGCCTTATGGCAACAGAATTGTCCGAAACGTGCCTAGCGAAGCCTGCGTATATTTCCAACTCTAACGCTAAGGCCTTATCGGCTGCTCCCGTAATTTTTGCATCCAGATCTGACAGCTCTGTGGTTGTGAACCGAATACCGCTCATTAAGGTTTGCCTGTGAATGAAGTCGTTTTTATGAGGCCTAGATAAAAGCGTATTGCCATGGCGCGGCGTGACTTCAATAAAATAACCCAGTACATTATTATGTTTTATTTTCAGGCTACTCACCCCAGTTTTTTTAGCATAACCAGCTTGCAGCCCCGCTATAATGCGGCGACTATCATCACGTAATTTTAGCAATGTATCCAAATCTGGTTGCCAGCCTGCATTTACAAATCCGCCATCGCGCGCCAGCATCGGGCAATCTGTTTTTATCGCTTTGCCTATATTGCGAATAAGGGCGGCCAGTTCTGGATTGTTTGCAAGGCTCAGGGTTTTTAGAGCGTGGCTAACAATTTTTGGTATCTTTAAGTTGGGGGCTTTGGCAAAAAGCGCGTTGAGGCGTTCTCCTTCGAGCAAAGCCCCTGCAATCGCGTTCAAATCACGTGGCCCGCCTCGGCCCAATACGGTACGGCTTAACGCCCGGGCAGGGTCGCCAGTGCGTTTTAAATTCTCACGCACATCAGCGCGCATATCTTTATGTTCAAAAAATAAATCAACGCCGTCCAAACGCGCATTAATATGCGCAGGGTCAATGAGCGGACGCGAGAGCCGTAGCGCCAAAAGACGCGCGCCCGGGCCCGTTACGGTTTTGTCTATAACAGAAAAAAGCGATCCTTTTTTAGCGCCCAATTGTGTGCGCTCTATTTCAAGGCTTGCGCGTGTGGCAGGATCAATGGCCATAAAGCCTGATGTATGTCTTTGTTTTGGCGCAGCGAGCTGCGTTTGTTTGCCTGCTTGGGTAAGCTCTAAATACTCTAGCAAAGCGCCAGCCGCCATAAGTTCAGGTTTTGAATAATCGCCAAACCCGTCCAAAGACTGCACTTCGTAACGCTCTTTAAGGCGGCGCTCGCCCGCGCGGGCATCAAATTTTGCATTTGCAAGCGGCGTTAAGGCCGCACGGCTTACCCGCAAGCTCTCCGCATATTTTGGGTCTTGGTATATACCTTCACTGAGTACAATTTCGCGCGGACCAATTGCAGAAATTTCAGTTTCAAGGCGCGCAGGGTCAAGCGCGCACACTTCAAAACTACCTACAGACACATCGGCCCAAGCCAACGCACACGTTCCTGCTTTTGTCACGGCAAGGCTTAAAATAAAGTTTGAGCTACGCGCATCAAGCAATGTGTCTTCGGTTAAAGTTCCAGGCGTGACCACCCGAACAATCTCGCGCCGGACCACCGCTTTATAACCGCGTTTTTTCGCCTCTTTTGGGTCTTCGGTTTGCTCGCACACAGCAACGCGAAAGCCTTTTTTAATAAGGCGTTGCAAATAGGTTTCGCTTGCATGCACAGGCACCCCGCACATGGGAATATCAGCGCCCTCATGTTTGCCGCGTTTTGTTAAGGCTATATCAAGAGCTTCAGCCGCCTGGACAGCGTCATCAAAAAACATTTCATAAAAATCACCCATGCGGTAAAACAAGATCGCGTCCTGACCACCGTCCGCACGCGCGGTTTCTTTAATTGTCAAGTATTGCGCCATCATCGGGGTAATTTTTGCTTTTTTTATATTTGCGGATTTGCTCATTTAATCACCATAGGCAATCACGCGCAACATGCGCAAGAAAAATGCGTTGCACTTTTGGTTTTTGGGTTCATTATGTTCAAAAATATTATGGGGACATGATGACCAGTACACAAAAAGAAAAAATTACCACGCGCCAAGTCTTTAGCATGATTTTTAAGGATCGTCAGGTTTTAGCGGTCCTAATTTTGGGACTCGCCTCTGGCCTTCCTTATGCGGCAGTTGGCGGCACACTTAACGCTTGGATGACAACGGCTGGGGTAAAAACTTCAACCATCGGCCTCTTGTCTTGGGCTGGCCTTGCCTATGCCTTCAAATTTACATGGGCTGCCGCCCTTCAAAGCCGAAGAACGCCTTTTAGGCTTAATATTGGCCCGCGCCGCTTTTGGATGTTTGTTTTTCAAATTTTAATTACAATTGGCCTCTTTATCATTGCGTTTTCGCATCCAGAACAGGGCGTGGGGAAAATAGCTCTTTTAGCCGTTCTCATTGCAGTGGCATCAGCTAGTTTTGACATTGTCTCTGCTGCATGGAAAATTGAAATTGCGCGAGATGATCATCATTTGGATATTTTGGCAACAACAGAGCAATTTGGCTATCGGTTTTCATCTTTGCTAAGCGGCTTTGTTGCTTTTTTACTTGCCGAACAATTTGGCTGGAGACCCGTTTTTATTGGCGGGGCTTGCCTCATGGCGACAACAATTATCGGCGTAATTATAGCGCAGCCCATTCCGCTCGCGCAAACATATTTGGATGAAAAAAAAGTTGTTTTAAGAGAGGGTATAAATTTATCACCAAAACTACGGCATGGCGCCACTCTTATTACACTTGTTGGGTGGCTTGTAGCGTTCTATCTAATAGGTAGCTTTATGTTTGGCGCCATTCATGATCCAGAACATTTTAAAATTCGGGACTTTATGCGGCATCAAAGCCCGATCGTCATTGGGTTAACCGTAGGCGTGCTTTGCATCAGTTCCGCTTATCTTGTTTACAAAAATACGGCACTAACAAATGAAAAGAATAAAAGCATCACTTCAAAGGATTTAAAGCACCACACCGTCTTGGATATTCTTTATATTGCTATTATAGAGCCTATGATGGAAATTATACGGCGGTTTAAATGGGCCACTGTTTTAATTCTAGCTCTTGTTATGACATACCGGTTTACAGACGCGATTTGGGGTAGCTTTGCTTATCCGTTTTATATGGGTGAAAACTATGGCGCGCTTGGGCATACTTTAACTGAAGTCGGCGTTGCTTCAAAATTCTTCGGTATTATTGCAACCGTTCTTGGCATTGCTCTTGGTGGCTTCTCCATGCTTAAATTTGGCCGACTGCCCGTTCTTGTTTTTGGTGCTATTATCGCAGCAGCAACTAATTTTATTTATGCTGACCTAGCTGGTGGCGCTCATGGTATGGATACGTTCTTGCGCCTTACCTATCTCGATTCTCTTGTGGGCAATGGGAACAAGGATTTTTTTCATATTCATTTAGACCAACGAATGATGCGGCTTATTGTAACCATTTTTATTGAGAACTTAGCGGGCGGAATTGCGAGTGCCGCGATCATTGCCTATCTATCGTCTATAGTGAATAAGAATTATGCCGCCGTACAATATGCGCTTTTGGTCTCTTTAACATTTTTATTTGGCACATTAGGCCGTCCGCTCATTGGCGAAATCATCGAGGACAAAGGGTTTGCTTATACATTTATTCTTTGTGCGTGGCTCGGTATCTTCGCTGTGGTTTTGGCTATTTTAGAATGGATTCGTCAAATTCGTACGGTGAAAAAGAAAACTTGTGGGTTAACTAGCTAATTTTTTTTCTTTATCCTTAGTCCAGTTAGTTACCATTTCGGAAAGCTCTTCAGCAGAGACTGGTTTGGTCATAAAATCGTTCATGCCGCTATCAATACAAGCATTGCGATCATCATCAAAGGCATTTGCTGTTAGGGCAATGATTGGTATTCTACCTAAGTTGCCGCCAAGGGACCGTATTTTACGGGTTGATTCGAGCCCGTCCATATTCGGCATTCGCATATCCATAAAGATGAGATCATATTTATTATTGCGGGCAGCCTCTACGGCGAGCGCCCCGTCTTCAACTACGTCCACACATGCACCTTCCGCTTCTAACAAAGTACGCGTAAGCAAAGCGTTGATAGCATTATCTTCCGCCAACAATATATTAAGCGGCTCATTTCTTTGTGCTATGCTCTGTGCATCGTTTTTTGATCCTTTTTCAGGATTTTGCGTAGGCTGCTCATCATGAGTTTTTGCGCCGAGCGCTTTGGCTATCACCTGATCGCGCCAATTATTACCAAGCCCAACGGCGTTATTTTCGAGTGGCAATGTACGGCGATCGATTAGAGGCGCCGCTTGTGTTTTGGGTTCAGGGGCTGGCACTGCGGAAACCGCACGTGTCTCACTTGCCTGCATTGCTTCTGGCTGTTTTAGTAAATCACTCTGTAGATTGCTATGATCAGGCGTATTTTTCTCATAAGGATAATCATTAGCATCATTATTTAACGTGTCTTCTAATGTTGGCTTTATAGGTGTTTTATTTTCTGGTTGCGGTTCTTGCACCTCACCTAGGTACGGAGCCCTCTCTGGCGGATTAACTTCTGTCGTGTCTGTTTGTGCATTGAGTGCAGGCGCTAACTCAGGTGCTGCTTGAGCAGGCGCCTGTACGGGCGCTTGGGCTTGTTGGGGCGTAGTAGGCTGTTCAGTAGTCTGGAAGGCAGGTTCCTTATCAACGGGCTGCGGCGGTGCCATAAGCGCTGTTACATTGCGGGAAATCGCCATCGCATGGCCATCAGCCATCACCATTTCAATCCAGTCAAAAACGTTTTCTGCAGGTACTTGCCCTGTGCGCGTTTCAAACCGCTGGGCTCCTTGTGACACTGGCTGAGGCCATCCATTAATAACTTGCCCTGCCCAGTCTTCAACGCGGCCACCATAAAGTTGCAAAAATGCGGCATTTACAAAAAGAATGCACCCTTGCCTATCCCGTTTTAAAAGCGGGTCTGGCCATGGCCACAAATTTGAAGCTAAAATTTCATCAGGCGACATACTACCAATTTTCCTAAAACTACCAAAACAACATGCATAAAAACATGATTATGGGAATAGTAGAGCCAATATTATAAAAATAGTGTTACCAAACAGATATCTTTATCTTTGTTCAAAGCACCAGTTGGTATGAAAAATATGATCCAGTAAAAACACTAAAGCGTAGACCTATAAATCCCTGTCAAATGACAGCTTGTGTCAGAAAAATAGCAAAACGCGCAAAACGCCGGTGGTGTTCACTGCGGGTTAAAAACTGTCAGGGTGCCAGAAGCAAAAATATTCATTTGCCGACACTGCCTACTTTAACAGGCCTTAAAATTACGGTCTGGGTTATATTGTCAGGGCGATGTGTCAGGAATTATTATTGTTCTTGCTTTTTTAGGAATTTTTGATTATAGTTGATAGTGTCTGGAGCTATGGAGGCACAGCCGTATATCGAGCTGGAAGCGGGAGTTCCGACCCGCGCCAGACACTTTATTTTTTCCGTATTGGTCTTCCCTTTCTCCGGCTCGGCTTTATTTTATGGAAAGTGGACAGGAATATTTCATCTCCGTCTACCGTTTTCTTAAACACGGCACGGTAATGATTATCGCTCGTTTTAATGGCTCCCGTGTGATCAAAGAAAACATGCAACACCTTACCCCCATCTTGTAGCCTTCATAACGATAAACCAGATGTGGCAAACCGATTTTACTTCGGGCGATCACAATCAATTTTAAACAAAAGGCAAAGGATCAAAAAACAGACTATCGAACATGTATAAGTTCATATAGATGTGAAATTCTTTAAGTTTGCTTTATTTACGCCTCACTCTTAGTCTGTAATTGATTCGCACATGGAACGAGCTTTGAAAAACAATCAAACACCATATCAAAAAAAAATGGGCGGCAGGCAAACTCAAGCCGAGCACCCATGGCTCGTGCCCCCTCCCCCCCGTGCACACAATAATTCCCAAAGCCCATCCAAAGTCCAAACAATGGGAGAAGCAAGAATTGCGCCGCCTAAATCGGCAAAAGAAAACCCTGTAAGTGACGCCCAAACTGCTTTGTTTTTGGACAAAGATTCCGTGCGGCCTATGCGCAATATAGCCATAGTTTTTTTAATTTTCTACATACTCATTATTGGATCAAAACTATTTTCAGACTACAAATCTGAACAAGTAGCAAACCAAGCCAAACATCTTACTTACACGCAAAGCGTAGCTAAAAATATATCGACAAATCTCAACAATACTATAATTTGGATAAACAACGGGCTATCCGAAGGGCAAAACCCTGCACAATCCGCTCGCATTATTGCAAAATATCCAAATATAGAGTTTGTACTTATCCTAGACGCAAATAATAATGCTATCGCAGGCTATCCAAAAACCGCTTATCAGTATTCCTCGGTTGCCGCACAAGACATGAAAAATGACACTATAAAAATAACGTCCATCACTGAAGCGAATGGTAAAAAAAGACCCGTTGTGATTAAAAAAGTTGACGGGTTTATCACAATGGCGGCCTTGTCAGATAATTTTATCACTCAAACACAAAGTTTGCATCAATCATTGCTTATCGCGCCGCCTGGGCAAATAATTACTGGTAATACGAACGATCTAAGTTTAGATATGGAAACTATTAAGTTGCTCAGTACTAAGAAAACTTCTGGCGTCACATCCTATAAATTACGCGGGGTAAAGACCCAACTCACTAATGTTCCGATACCACATTCGAACATGGTACTCCTAGAAGCACACGCCGCCCACGCACAAACCAGTCTGTGGCCGAACTTAGTTGTTTTTTCAGTGCTTTTCCTAGTGACATGCGCCCTCATCTGGCATTTGCTTGGCGTATTGTACAAGCAACTCAATGCAACAAGGAGTATGCAAAAAGACACTGAAATTTCCAAACAACGCTATCAAGCAGCAGTCGAAGGAGAAATGGGTGGTATTTGGGAATTTGATATTAATGATAATAATGCCTATCTCAGTGCGTCCTTAGCAGGACTACTAGGTCTACCAAGACGCGAGCATAAAATGCCTATCGCGAACTTTTTAGGTCTATTTCACCCCCAAGAGAGAAATAGGTTTTTAGAGTTTGCGCGGCACAGTCAATTGCAAGGTGAATTCGAGTTTGATGTTCGCGTTGCCCATCTCCCTATTCTACTACACTGCAGAGGGCGTCATTCTACAAGAAGCGACAGAAATTTTAAAAAAGTTATTGTTGGCGTAGCTCAAGATATTACGGTACAAAGGAGTGCTCAAGAACGACTTCGAGCAACGGAAGATAGATTACATAATGCCCTAAGTTCCATGACAGATTCTTTTGCCGTTTGGGATCCACAAGACAAGCTCGTTATATGGAACTTAAAATTTGAAGATTTCTTTAACATACAACCTGGAACATTCAAGCCTGGTATTGACCATGCTAGTGTCGAATATCTATCAAACCAAGCCATAGCAAAAGTGTTACCTCACCCCGAATCTAGCACCCATTATGAAATTTTCCTTAAAGACGGGCGCTGGATTCGGTATACGCAAACGCCAACTGCTGATGGCGGTCGTGTTGGCCTGGGCACAGATATTACAGAAATTAGGGCGCAAAAAGCTGAGCTTCAGGACAATGAAAACCAACTCAAACAAACCGTTGATATTTTAAAACACTCTCAATCACGCATCGTTGAACTCGCCGAGCGTTATGAACAGGAAAAGATTCGGGCCGAGGGCGCTAATCAATCCAAAAATGATTTTCTCGCAAGGATGAGCCATGAACTACGGACACCTCTTAATGCAATTAATGGTTTCTCCGATATTATGAAGAAAGAAATGTTCGGTCCCTTGGGGGATCCGCGTTATAAAGAATATATTAGTGATATTTTATTCTCTGGCCAACATCTCTTAACGCTCATTAATGATATTTTGGATATGTCTAAAATTGAAGCTGGGAAGATGTCTCTAAATTCGGAAATTATGTTTATGCATGACATGATCTCTCAAGTTGTTCGGATCATAAAAGGCCGAGCTGAAGAAGCCCAGATTGAACTGGATGTCGACGTACAAAATGTTAGGGAAATCGAGGCCGACCCAAGAGCCGTCAAACAAATTCTGCTTAATATCCTCACAAATGCTATTAAGTTTACTCCAGAAAACGGTACCGTTGGCGTAAAAATTATTGAAAAGAGAACAGGGCTGATTGTCAAAGTTACCGATACTGGCATTGGTATTTCACAAGAAAACATTCAGCGCCTTGCAAAACCATTTGAACAAGTTGAAGATCAAAGTAGCAGGCAACAAGAGGGCACTGGCCTTGGCCTTGCCATATCAAAATCTCTTGTTGAACTCCACGGCGGTAATTTCAAAATTGAAAGTAAAATTGGTGAAGGAACGACAATTATTTTCTCTCTCCCGAACAAACCCATTAAACTGAAAAGGTCAGTGGGTTTGAACGCTGGCCTTAGCAGTAAAATTAGCCGCGTTGCCGACAATATGGCCGAAGTTATCGAACAAGCTGAAAATTTTGGTACCCAGCATAAAACTAAGCCTTACCCATACATTACGCCCGTTATGCCAGCACCACACAGCAGCTCCCCTCTGCCGCAACAACTACCACAGACGCAAACAACGGGACGACCAGCGGCTTAGTGCCTGTGTACACAGGCACTAGATAAAATATTGTTAAACACTTCTAAAACTTGCTTTCTGTAGCCAAAGTACAAGACCTCTAAGTCAGAAAAGTACGCAGGGTTTTCGACGTTGATTTTTAAGCTTTGTGCTAATGTACGCTTAGCGGTATCGGATGCATTTTTAGGTGCAAACATATCTTTTGTAGTGATTGCAAACATTTGAGATGCCACGGTGTAGAACTCAAGTGCAGATTGCAATGTACGGCAGTATTTCCTATCCAACCATCCTTCCTCTTGAGCAAGGCTTAGCATAGCTACACTTGCACTGGGTATTCGGTTGGGCTTATATTTAAGCATAAGATATTGCGCTATAAACTCTATGTCTTGTAGACCTCCAGGCACCCGCTTTATTTGCCACTCATGCGTAGCTGGTTTTTGTGTATTCAAACGCGAATGCATTTCTAAAATATCAATTTCTAGTTTCCCATTATAAGATTTACTGAGAAGTTGTTGGTCAATAAGAGTATCTATTTTTTGAGAAAATTGCGGCGAAGAGGTTGCAATTATACGCGCACGGGTAAGGGCCATAAATTCCCATGTCCAAGCCTCTCCATTATAGTATGTATTAAAAGCGTTTAACGAGACTGCCAAAGGACCAGAGCGCCCAGAGGGCCGCAATGCCATATCAACGTCATAGAGTTTTCCTTCATGCGTAACACTTGATAAAGCCGTGATTAGCCTTCGCGTTAGTGTATTGTATGGTTCAACATTTTCACCTGCATATGGTTCGTAAAGCAGCATAATATCAATATCAGAAGTATACCGCATCTCACAGCCACCTAATTTTCCAAGGCCAATGACAGCATAATTACCCTGTATTTTCCCAAACCTCTTTTCAATTTCTCGTGCGCAAATAGGCAAAAGTGCATCAATAGCCCCTTGTGCAATACCTGAGAATACCTGCCCTGCACCCTCTATATCTTGCATGTTCAATAAAGTTGCAACTAAGCTAAGCTGGTCTTCATGAACGTTACGGCGCATGGTATTTAACGCATCTTCATAATCCATTTCAGCAGTGAATAATTGTGCATATTTAGGAGTATCGCAATCGTGTCCAACCGACAGAAAATCTGGTTCCACCATCGGATCAATTAAGCTTGGGCTGTGCGCAAGGGTCACCGTAAGAGGCGGCGCAAGCGTTATCATTTTTATCAACGTTTGGAGCGCTTGCGGCTTGTTCACGAATAATGAGAATAGAGTAACACCAGCCGTAAGCCTCGTAATAAATTTAGCGAAGTTGAAAAAAGCTGCATCTGGAACACCTGTATTCCCGCACATTTCTATAATGCGCGGCGCTAGCCTTGTTAAAAGTTCGCGTGCGCGCTCACTACGCGTTGCACGAATACGGCCGCCAAGCCATTCGGCTATAAGACTCCAAACTTCCTCCCCTCTCTTAAATCCATAAGCTTCAAGAGTTTGTAAGCTCAAGGCTTCTGGCGAAACACCTGTAAACATCAGGGGACCCTTTGCGGTCGATAAGTCTTCTTCTTCCGAAAAAAGAGCCTCATAAATCTCGTGTACAGATTTCAACACATCTTGAATATTCTGCTCTAGCTCATGGGTATTTTTTGCACCGCAAAGTTTGGCTAACTTTTCGCGTTTTTCAATATCCTTGGGCCATATATGGGTTTGCTCGTCTGCAAACATTTGAATGCGGTGCTCCAAATCACGTAAATACCCATAGGCTTGGTTATATTTTTTTACGCTTACATGGTCGATATATTGCCCATTTGCCAATGCTCCAAGCGCATCAACAGTGCGCGGCGTACGCAGTGTTTTATTACGGCCGCCAAGAATGAGTTGTTGGATAGATGTAAACAATTCTATTTCGCGTATACCGCCAATGCCTAGTTTTACATCATGCCCTGGAGCCAGAAAATCTGTATCCTTAGTGCGAAATTGGCTTTGCCGCTTGATTGAATGAATGTCGGCCACAGCAGAAAAATCTAAACTAGAGCGCCATACAAACGGCGTCAAAACATTTTTTATAAACATATCTGCGGCACGTTTATCGCCACCACAATACCTCGCCTTAATCATGGCCGATCGTTCCCAATTTTGCCCAAGGCTTTCATAATAACGTTCTGCGGTTAAGGTTGACACAGCGACAGAGTTTGCCCGTGGGTCAGGGCGCAAACGCAAATCGGTGCGGAAAATATAACCATGCTGCGTCACCTCATCAAAACCGCGCATAAGCATGCGTACAAATTTTACTAATGTGCGCTCAGCCCGCTCTGGGTTTGGCAGTTTTATAAGATCAGGGTCATAAAATACAATCAGATCTATATCGCTCGAATAGTTAAGTTCGCGCCCGCCATATTTACCCAGTGCCAACACGAAAAGCCCGCTAACGGAGCCATAATCTCCTGCATCAAATTGCATTTCCTGAGCTGTTGCTTCAATTAAAAGCTCCATAGCTCTATCGGAAAAATCACTCAAATAGCGTGTCACCTTTTTCCAATCCCATAGCCCCGCTAGGTCACAAAGGGCGATGAGTAAATGCAGTTTTTGTTTCGCACAGCGCAATTTACTACGCAAAATTTTCAACGGATATGGCTTAAGTTCATCCATTATTATTTCTAAAATATTTTCGGGTGGCACTTT
Organism: Robiginitomaculum sp.; assembly: GCA_965224735.1. Taxonomy (GTDB): domain Bacteria; phylum Pseudomonadota; class Alphaproteobacteria; order Caulobacterales; family Maricaulaceae; genus Robiginitomaculum_A. Next base: position 2,022,878 of record OZ245059.1, read on the forward strand.
AGAAATGTCATCAATAATATCAGGCCAGCGAACACAAAGACTATCAAGATAAGGCGCATTATGCCGTACTGTTTCAATAAACTCGTTTAGAGTGTGTGCATTTATTATCAGGCTTGTTTTTGCTTTACCAAACCGTGTCTCAAAAAGGTCGTATTTGTTTTCCATTATCTACGCTTAAAGCGCGGAAAGTTAATAGCCGCACGCAATCCAGGGTTATCACGATCATCCCCACTAGACCCAGCCGTTAACTCAAATTGTGCACGGTGCAAATCAGCAACTGCGTCCACTAATGACAAGCCAAGACCAGAGCCTGGAGCCGTGCGACTTTCCTCAAGGCGCACAAAACGCTCTTTTACTCTATTGCGTTGTTCGGGCGGAATACCAGGCCCTGTGTCTGTAACAGATATCTCTGAGCGGCCATTTCGTAATTTACGCAGGCGCACCGTAATGGCGCTGCCCTTAGGCGTATATTTTATAGCGTTCTCCACCAAATTAGAAACCGCCTGAGATAATAATCCGCGGTCGCCATATATTTTGTGTTTGCCCTCAATTTTCAAGGAAAATTCAAGCCCTGCATCTTCACACGAGGGTTCATATAATTCGGCTAAATCTTCCAAAATTGGAGTTGGATCAAGCCCAACAAGCATTTCTCTGCGCTCCCCAGTTTCAAGGCGAGCAATACGAAGCACCGCGTCAAAGGTTTTAAGCAATTCGCCCGCATCATCGGAAGCCTGAAATAATGCTTCGCGCGCCGCCTCATCTTTTACATCGCTACCCGCGTTTTCAAGACGTGTGCGAAGCCGCGTAAGCGGAGAGCGTAAGTCATGCGCAATGCTATCCCCAGCATAGCGCATAGCCATCATCATTTTATCAATATGGTCAAGCATATCGTTTAAATGTTCAGCCAAAACATCAAGCTCGTCCCCAGTTTCCGTGCGCGAAGCGCGCTTATCAAGTTTACCCGAGCGAATATCCGTTGCGAGTTTATTGAAAGCCCCTATGCGGCGCGCGAACCTGCTTGAGACATAAACCCCTGACAATAGACCTAGGGTCATAGCCATAAGCATTGAAACAAACAAAGCCCGCCTGACGCGCTCAGACGTATCCATGATAATCTCAACCTCTCGGGCGGTAAAAATGAAACCGCCCTCATCACCAATGAAGCGCGTACGCCCCCTTGCCCGAATTTCTTCAGTTACTAACGGTTCACTACTCGCCACAACTTTATAGGTAAAGGCAAATGGTTTTCCTTCTACGGGTTCACCACCCTTAAATATAGGTTTGCTTTCAATATTGGAAATATATTGTCCCTTATGGGAGAAAATATACAAATGCCCGGGCCGCATACGATTAAGCAAAATTTGAGTTGTGTATTCAACGCCTTTCTCTAGATAAATTTTCTCAATCTCGTCAAGTTCTTGTTCGAGAAATTTATCAACCTCAACAGTTTCGGCACGCACTGTTGCATAATATATATAACCCAGTACCGTTAGAGACGATAGAACAAAGAGCCCTGCCGCAATCATAGAGAGGCGAAATACAGTATTCTTAAACAGGCGTTTTATGGGTGCAAACATAGGCCCCCTTTTGACAAAATCAGCCTAAGCCTGCAAGCGATAACCTGCACCGCGAACGGTGTGAAGCATAGGGGTTTCAAAATTCTTATCAATTTTTGCACGCAAACGTGACACATGCACATCAATAACATTCGTTTGAGGATCAAAATGGTAATCCCATACCTTTTCCAAAAGCATTGTCCGTGTCACCACCCTACCCGCGTGGCGCATGAGGCACTCAAGCAAGCGAAACTCACGCGGTTGTAGAAATATTTTCTGATCCCCTCTCTTGACCGTGCGCGCAAGCAAATCCATTTCCATATCACCTGCTTTTAATTTTGTTACGGCTGCTGTTGGGTCAGAACGACGCCCAATAGCTTCTACGCGCGCTAATAATTCGGTAAAGGAATATGGTTTTGCTAAGTAATCATCACCGCCAGCACGCAAACCTTCAACCTTTTGGTCCACTTCACCAAGAGCTGATAGAATAAGAACAGGCGTAGAATCTCCATCTTCACGCAGTGCGCCGAGAAGAGATAGCCCATCTCGCTTTGGTAACATACGGTCAAGAATAAGCGCGTCATAATCCGCCACCTTAGCCATTTCAAGGCCAAGCTCACCATCACTTGCTCGGTCAACAACATGGCCTGCTTCCATTAAACCTTTGCGGACATACTCCGCAGCAACTTCATCATCTTCAACAACAAGTATTCGCATAATTTTTCCTTTTTTTAATTCAAAGAAATTGACGTATAAGTTTCACTTCCGTTTATAGTACGCACCAACAAAACTAGGCTGCGTTGCCCTGATTTTTGGGCAGTAACAACAATTTGCCTAAATACAGACACGGTAGCGACAGGTTTACTATTGGCTTCCAAAATCACCATGCCAGATTTAATGCCCTTACGCGCTGCATTACTCCCAGGAGCAACAGCGTCCACATAAACACCAACTTGGTCAGACCGCATACCAATACTGTCTCTAAAGGTCGCACTTAGATCCACAAGGGATAAACCTGTATTGAGGGTAGAGCTTGATGATGGCGGCGGCGTTGCTTTCGTTGTTCCATCTACGATCGTGTTGCGGCCAGTCGCAACAGTAAGTGCGTTCTTATCCTGCGGACGGTTACCTATCTGAACCTGAATTTCATGTACTTGTTCCCCGCGTTCAATTTTGAATCTCGCCATATTCCCAGCCCGTAAGTCACCAATAGCACGCGTTGCATCAACTGCATTACGAACCGTTTTTTCATTCACGCTAAGGATAATATCTTCAACCTTAAATCCTGCCAAATCAGCAGGACTACCAACTCCAATAGATTCTACAGTAGCGCCGCCTTTGTATATAACGCCGCGCTTTTGGTATTCTGCCTCACGCAAACCAACCCCCAAAAAACCACGGTTTATTTCCCCCTCGCGCATAAGTTCTGTCACAATTCTTTCGGCCAAGTCATATGGAATAACGAATGCGATGCCCACGCTAGCACCTGTTGGTGAGTAAATTGCAGAGTTAACCCCAACAACACGGCCACTAAAATCAAATAGGGGGCCACCAGAGTTCCCGCGGTTAACTGTCGCGTCCGTCTGCATATAATCGACATAAGAGCCTGAATCAACACGTTCACGCCCGACCGCAGAAATGATGCCAATACTAGAAGACTGCCCAATGCCAAATGGATTACCAATAGCGAGCACCCAATCTCCAATACGGACTTTTTTACCCTGACGGAAAACCACATGGTCAAAGGTTCTATTCGATTGGATTTGGATCACAGCTAAATCCGTTTCGCGGTCAGTACCGATAAGTTTTGCGACAAATACCTCGCCATTGGCAAAATCTACAGTTATTTTATCACCGCCTTTAATAACATGATAATTTGTTACAATCATCCCATCATCAGTAACAATAAACCCAGAGCCCTGCCCTTCGGTTTCGTCTTGGTCGGGATGCCCTGCTGCCGCCCCGCCCGTAACAACCTTTATATTGACCACTGCAGGCGCAACATGCTCAATCAGATTTGCTAAAGACTTAGGCAAACCTTGCTGCAGGCCTTCTTCGCCTGGCATACCAAGAGGCTTAGCCTGTACGTTTACAGGTGCTAGTAATAGACCAGAAACAACGGCACAGCCAAAAGCCATTTTTAAATTCTCAAAGGGGAGGCGCAGAATATTCATTGCAATTGCGTTCCTTTCTTGTGTTATATGCTCTGTCGCACATAACCTAATTGTTACCAAAACATGACAAAATTTTCATGTTGAAAGCTAGAAAGGGAGCGGTATTTTAATCTCACTCAAACACCAAAAAGAGGTTGTTTCGTGACATCCCGACAGCTTGAGAGAGTTTTAAGCCCCTATCTGCAAATATATGCTTAACAAGCGCTAAATTTCGCACGCCCCAATACGAATTTCTTTGCTTGAGAGATTGGCCAAAGGCTAGATTAGAGGCAGCGTTATCCGTAATCTCTAAACAACTGCCTGAGTTTTAAGGGATAAGTCATATTTAAAACTACGATGAAATATAATCAAAGTATTGTATAGGTTCATGTGTTTTGAGACTCATTCACCTTTTTGGGTATTTTGGATATAGGCCATTGGTGTTAGCCCTGCAAGGGCGTGATGTGGTCTGTATGTGTTGTATTTTTCAACCGCCTTTCGGAGTTCAAATCTCATGGCTCCGATGCTGTCGGCCAGGAGGTCTCGGCGGTAATAGAACTCTTCTTTAAATGTTCGGTTTCCACGCTCTACGCCGCCGTTATAGGTTGGCCTGCTGGGCGGCAAGACGATGAGTGGAATGTTTACATCTTCACAGGCCTGTTCAAATTCTGCCATGAATTCGGAGCCGCCGTCCACCTGTATGGATTTTATGGTGAACGGTGTTTTGTCGATAAATTCCCCCAAGAACCGCTTGGCAGAAGACGCTTTGGCGTGTGAGTACACTTGAGCATGAATGAATTTTGATTTTCTTTCCCAGGCTTGGAAGTGCTTCACGGTGATACCGTTTTTGCTCACCCTCATGTGGTCGATCTGCACCCGTTCGCCCATTTTCATGAGCTTGTAGGCCTTGTAGACCCAGCGTTTGGCATGGGATTTTCTGAAGTTTCTGTTTCTTTTTGCTCTTGGAGCAGAGCGTGATTTTGTGATGATGCCTTTAGTGAACAAAGTTTTTAATATGTGTCCAACTGTGCTGGCAACTGTGCTGGCGCTTATAGTTTGGCCGTGGTCACGGCGCAGGACAACGGCAATCTTGTCCTTACCCCATCTTGTCTTTACCCCATGTCTGATTTTCTCTGCGTATACGCAAGACAAGCTGCTTCTCGGCTTCGCCCCATTTGGGTTTGTTGAGGCTATGGGGCCGCTTTGACAGCGGTGTAATTCCGTGTGCAAGCCTATCCAAAACCTTTTTGTAACGATAATATGTCGGCCGCGATATACCGACAAACTCAGCACATTTACGCTCACTGACACCCTCGAATTTTAGGCTTTGCCGCATGAGCAGTACTGCCGTACCGCGTCTTCGTGCTTGCGCCTGTAGACATCCAGACATTCTTGGGTACGCGCCCAAGCGTACAGTTTATAGATATTCGGGCTATAGATATTCGGGTGTAGATATTTGATCTGCATAGCTGTTTCCTCCAGTTTGGTTCGTAACAAACCCAACATGGCGAAAGCAACTTAAATAAAGTAAACCTAAAAAGTCTCACATCTATATGAACTTATACAATTGCGCTTAAAAAGATGACAAAATGGTCAATTTAATAGTTTTCAGGTTTGGGAGACCCTAATATAAAACCTTGAAGGGCATCAAAACCCATTTTTTTTGCGAAATTCAATAATTTTTGTGTTTCTATGCCTTCGGCAATAAATTGAACATTTAAGGGTGCCCGTAAACTGAGCACGGCTGTGAGGACAGCCCGCTCTTGGGTATTTTGCAGAGCGCCTACGATAAAGTCTCCATCTATTTTGAGCCAATTAGCGGGCAGAAGACGTAAATACCGAAGGCTGGCCGCACCTGCACCGACGTCATCTAGACAAAGTTTATGCCCGCGTTTTCGCAAAATATTGAAAAAATGTAGGGCTGTGCCTAAATCTTTTAGATCCCATGTTTCTGTTAATTCAAAAATTAATTTCTCAGGATTTGCTTTAAAGTGAGAGAGAGAAGCGAAGAATGCCCGCTCAAATGCAGGGGCGGAAAAAGATGCACCTGATATATTTACTGCGATTGGTGTTTTATTTGGTTCAATGTTTAAAACCGTAATCGCTTGTTTAAGCATGGAAAGGTCAAGTTCAGAGATGGCTCCTGAAAGTTCAGCTGGGCGTAATATGTGCTCAATCCGAGTTTTGCTGTCAAATCGAACCAGCCATTCATGATGTAATACCGTATTCGTTTTTGCACATACAATTGGCTGCGCCAGAATACTATGGCGGTCATTTGATATATGGGCGCGAAACCCTTTTTCGGTATGTAAATCAGGCATAGGAGCCTCACTAACCTAATCTCCTAAAGATTTTGTTGCGATTTCCAAAACATTTTCCGAAGGCTTATTTGCCAAGATATGCCTTAATTGTTGCTTGATCAAATTTTGGCGGTGATTATCGAGTTTGTTCCATATTTCAAACACACCTAAAAGCCGCGCAGCTATTTGAGGGTTGCGTTTGTCCATATCAAGAATGTTATTTGTTAGAAACGTATATCCAGCCCCATCATAACGGTGAAAATTTTCCGTGTTGGCACTGGCAAACCCGCCGATGAGAGAGCGAACGCGGTTCGGGTTTTGACTTTCATAGGCAGGGTGGTTTATGAGGCCTTTAATGTTCCTAAAGCCAGACAGCCCGCCTTGTTGCGCATTTGCGGCAAACCATTTGTCGATCACAAGCGGGTTCTTCTTCCACTTGTGATAAAACTGCTCAAGCGCTTGCTGTGCATCCTCGCCGCCAAGGCGTATCAGAACCATCATTGCGGCTAACTCTTCGGTCATATTGCTCGCCGTTTCAAACTGGTTTTTAGCGAGCGTTCTTGCATGTCGTTTATTCCCGTAGCTAAGTGTGAACAAACATAAATTGCGTAGTGCGCGCCGCCCAGCGCCTTTCGCATCGGAGGAGAAAGGAATTGGCGTGGAGAGTTTTTGATAAAGGGTTGAAAATTTTTCTTCGTGTTTTTCAGAGATTGCGCGGCGCAAGGTACGGCATGCTTGTAGAGCTGCAAGTGGATCCGAACCTTGCTCCTTATCTTGTTTATTGCACACTGCCAAAGTTTGCAAAATTTCGCCCTCACTAGGCAATGTTAAAGCTAAAGCTTTAAAGCTGTTATCAATAGAATTATCTGTAATAATCCCGCCAACCGCTTGTATGAATTTGTGTGTAGTGTGTGTATCTGTTGACGGTTTTCCTGTTTCAATAGACTTTGCAAGGGTGCATAAAATATCGCGGGCCACGCTCTGCCCAGCTTCCCAACGGTTAAATAAATCAGGATCGTATTGTAGTTGAATTAATGCATCTTCTATATTGTTTTCTTTAGATAAAGTTACAGGTGCACTAAATTTTCTCAGGATGGATAAGACAGGTTTTTCAGTAATGTTCTCATACTTTATTGCTGTAGTTTGTGTGGAGAATAGCACATTTTTTTCACCAAAGCTTCTACCAGTTTTATCCAAAAGTCCAAGGATAATTGGCATGAGTTGAGGCAGCTTGCTTGGCTGGCCTGGTGTTGGTGATGTTGTTTGTATCAGAGAAATCTCATAAGATTGTTTGGCCTGATCGTAATTAGTTTTAACGGTAATATTGGGCGTGCCTGCTTGTTCGTACCAGCGCATAAATTGCGAGAGGTCTGTGCCGCTAGCCTTCTCGAAACTCATAATGAAATCTTCAACTGTCGCTGCAGTGCCGTCATAGGTTTCAAAATAAATATCACTACCTTTGCGAAAGGTTTTCTCACCAAGCATGGTTTTAAGCATGCGCACAAGTTCGGCTCCTTTTTCATAAATAGTCGCCGTGTAAAAGTTATCGATCTTTAAATAATGTGCTGGTCGTACGGGATGAGAAAGAGGCCCAGCGTCTTCCGCGAATTGCCGTGCACGCAGAGCTTTGACATCTTTAATACGCTGCAATGCCGCGCCGCGTTGAGACGCTGAAAATTCTTGATCTCGGAAAACTGTGAACCCTTCCTTGAGACACAGTTGAAACCAGTCACGACATGTTATACGGTTTCCTGACCAATTATGAAAATATTCGTGAGCAACAACACTTTCGATAAGTTCGAAATTCATATCCGTTGCACTGGCCTCATCAGCGAGTAAAAGCGATGAGTTGAAAATGTTGAGGCCTTTGTTTTCCATAGCGCCAAAATTAAAATCACGCACAGCAACAATCATGAACCGGTCCAAATCGTATTCACGGCCAAAAGCTACCTCATCCCATTTCATAGATCGTTTAAGAGCGTCCATAGCATATACGGCACGTGGTGCGTTGCCAGAGTCCACAAAAATATCCAGCGGAATAGTGCGCCCGCTCATCGTTGTAAACTCGTCGCTTAGAACATCAAATTTTCCAGCGACAAGTGCGAAAAGATAACAGGGCTTTGGAAAAATGTCGTGCCAAAGTGCGTAATGTCGTCCATTTGGAAGCTCGCCAGACTCCAGACAGTTTCCGTTGGCTAGTAAGGTTGGGTAAGCAGTTTTATCTGCCTCTATTCTGACCTTGTAAGTTGTGAGGACATCAGGGCGGTCAGGGAAAAAGGTAATGCGGCGAAACCCCTGGGCTTCGCACTGGGTACAAAATCGTCCGCCTGAGACATAAAGCCCCATAAGGCGCGTATTAGCAGCAGGGTTAACTTCGGTTGTAACCTGCAAGCTGAACTCGTCGGGTACATTTTTGAGGGTAAGTTTAGACTCTGAGAGACTATAGGCAGATTTGTTTAAGCTTTCCCCATTTATCTTGATGTTGAGCAGTACGATGTCTTCTCCGTCTAAATGCATGCTTTTTGCCGCAGGGTTCTTGCGGCTTACGAGTAATACGGATCTAACGATGGTTTTCTTTGGCTCCAGATTAAAGTTTAGATCAAGGTTTTTTATTTCAAAGTCGGGGGGGCTATAATCTGATAATTTTGTGATAACAGGTGTATCGGTCTTCATTATGCCATCTCCTTGATGATTGACCTTTAGGGCAAGGTATCTATATTGCCCGTCAATATCCGTATTGCAAGCTTTGGATAGTCGGTTTATGACACAGCATGACAAAAATGTTAAAAATCGCCTCAGCGCAAATCAACCCAATGGTCGGAGACCTAAAAGGCAATATTACCCTAGCTAAAGCTGCTTTTGAAAAAGCAAAGTTAGGGGGAGCAGATATTCTTGTGCTATCTGAGCTTTTTATTATCGGTTATCCGCCCGAAGATTTGGTCTTAAAACCAGCCGCCGTTGAAGATTGCCGTGTTGAGGCAAGAAAATTTGCTAATCTAACCAAAGACGGCCCCGCCGTTATTTTCTCTACGCCTTGGCTTTATCGAAACAAATTATATTCTGCCGTACTTGTTATGCAAAACGGTATAATTACGGATAAAAGGTTCAAACATTTCTTGCCAAATTACGGCGTATTTGATGAAGAGAGAATATTTAATGCGGGTCCCATGCCAAAGCCCGTAGAAATTTGTGGTGTTAAAATTGGCCTGCCTGTATGCGAGGATTTATGGCATAAGGGCGTCGCTGCGAATTTGGCTAAATATGGCGCAGAAATACTTATTTCCCCGAATGGTTCTCCTTATCGCCGCACGGCGCGCGAGGAACGGCTTGGCGTTGTGAGTGATCGTATTGAATGTGCGAAACTGCCACTTGTGTATGTTAATCAGGTTGGCGGGCAAGACGAACTTGTGTTTGATGGCTCATCTTTTTGTATCAATGCAGATAAGGAACTGCGCCAATTTTTACCTAGTTTTGATACCGCTTTTGAAATTTCTACATGGAGCAAAAAAAATGAAATATGGGATTGCATAAGCGATACCATATTGCCGCAACTCTCCCCACAAGAATCAGATTGGCGTGCAATGTGTATGGGGCTAGGAGATTATGTTAATAAAAACGGATTTAAGAAGATTGTTTTAGGGCTTTCTGGCGGGATCGATAGCGCCATGGTAGCGGCTATTGCGGTTGATGCTTTAGGGGCTGAGCGTGTTTGGTGCGTTATGCTTCCCTCAAAATATACGTCGCCTGATAGCCTAGAAGACGCGAAAAAATGTGCAAAATTTTTGGGCTGTAAATACGATATAATCCCAATCCCTGACGCTGTTGATACATTTAGTACTATGCTCGCCCCTTTTTTTGACTTGCTTGCGCCTGATACGACTGAAGAGAATTTGCAATCGCGTATTCGGGCCGTAATCCTGATGGCTCTTTCTAATAAATTTGGACCAATGGTGGTGACCACAGGAAATAAATCTGAAATGGCGGTAGGGTATGCCACGCTTTATGGGGATATGTGTGGCGGTTACAATCCTTTGAAGGACGTTTATAAAACCGAAGTTTATGATCTGGTAAATTGGCGTAATGGGCAGGAGCTTGATGGCCTTATGGGGCCGAAAAACCCTATCCCCGAGCGTATTATCACCAAGCCGCCATCAGCAGAACTGCGCGAGGATCAAACTGATCAGGATAGTTTGCCTGAATATGAGATTCTAGATGATATTTTATACTGCCTGATTGAGCGTGAATTAGCCGTTGAAGATATACTCGCAAGAGGGCATAAGCCCGAAACCGTGAGGCGTATTCAGCATCTTTTGCATATTGCCGAATATAAACGCCGCCAAGCGCCCCCTGGGGTGAAAATTGGTAACCGTAATTTTGGCCGTGATAGACGCTATCCGATCACCAATAAATACCAGGACGTTGTTCCAGACTTGAAGGATTAAAATGAAACCGATTGTAAGATTTGCACCCTCTCCAACGGGGAAACTTCATGTGGGAAATGTCCGTACGGCTTTAGTAAATTGGCTCTATGCGCGGCGCGAGGGTGGTGCATTTGTATTGCGCATCGATGATACAGATACAAAGCGCTCAACCAAAGCCTATGAAGAACAGATTAAAGAAGACATGTCTTGGCTAGGTATGAACTGGGATAAGACGTTTAATCAGTCAGATAGATTTTATAGATACGACGCAGTAGCAGATAAACTCCGCGAGATTGGGCTTCTTTATGCATGTTATGAAACTGCGGAAGAGCTTGATAGGCAGCGCAAAATTCTACGCGCGCAAGGCAAACCGCCTCTTTATGACCGTACGGGCATGACCCTTACAGATGAGCAAAAATCCAAGCTTGAGGCAAGTGGCTGCAAGCCGCATTGGCGGTTTAAATTGAACCATAAACCCGCGATTTGGGATGATATGGTACGCGGGCCGCAAAGCATTGATACTTCGTCATTTTCAGATCCCGTTCTTATTCGCGCAGATGGTACTTATCTTTATACGTTGCCAAGTGTTGTCGATGATTTAGACGGAAATATCACCCATATTATTCGCGGTGAAGATCATGTTACAAATTCCGCTGCCCAAAAAGAAATTTTTGAAGCTCTTATAACGCTTGAAGGCAAAGGGAACGTACCTTTGTTTGGCCACCCGCCTTTGCTTGTTGGTAAAGACGGGAAGAGTTTATCTAAGCGTCTTGGGTCTTTGTCTATGGATCAACTTCGAGAACAGGGTATAGAGCCATTGGCTATCACTTCTCTTTTAGGGAAAATCGGTACATCTGACCCTGTGGAAGCACGGCAAAGTCTTGAACTTTTAAAGGATGAATTTGCATTTTCTAAAATAGGCCGTGCACCAGCGCGGTTTGATGAAGATGAACTTGCACTTGTGAATGTGCGGCTTCTCAATGATATGCCCTTTAGTGCTGCTAAGGACAGATTGGAAAAACTTGGCATTCCTGCTAGTGAAGAGTTTTGGCATCTCGTGCGTGCAAACCTTTCCAAGTTTGATGATGCGGCTGGATGGTCTACGATTATTTATGCGCCAATGCTAGGGCAAATAGCGGATGAGGATTCCGATTTTTGCAAAATAGCAGCCGAAAACTTACCTGACAAAATCGATGAGCAAAGCTGGAACGATTGGACCGGCGCGCTCAAAGAGCGCACCGGGCGCAAAGGGAGAAACCTCTTTTTGCCCTTACGGTTAGCCCTTACGGGCTGTGCACGCGGGCCAGGAATGGACAAGCTTCTCTCTATGCTCGGGGCAAAACGGGCCAAAGCCCGTTTAATGGGGGAGGCTGCTTAATCTTCTTTTTTTGTACAACCCCCAAACCCGTTGTCTTTACCCCATTCCGAACCAGGCTTACAAGTATCAGAACTTTTTAAAGCCTCACACTCTGTTTCGTTTTCGCAAATGCATTCAGTTGTACCATCACTTTGGGCATAGCATTTTTGATCCTCGGTTACAGAAGTACCGACTGTAGGCGTAGTAACAACAAGTGCTTTTATAGCGGGGGTATTTGTATCTTGAGTGTCCACAGTGTCGCCAGCGCTTGGAACTTGCGTAATAATAGCTTTTGGCACAGCATGTTCCATGTTTAGTGTCTCATCAGTTTTTTCAAGAGACTTTACCTCGGTTGGTAATTGCCCAATGTTTTTTGCTGAATTAGTAACTTCTTGTGTCTTCTGTACGGTTTCGTCTATGGTTTTTCTTGGATCGGCCTCGGCACTACTCACGCTTAGTAGCGCTATCATAGTCGTTATACCAATCGTTGTTAGTAGTAGTTTAAACGTCTTTTCGCGTTTAAATATAAATAATTTTGACATAGTCATCTCCTAAAAACGCCCTCCCAGAGCTTCATGGTTAACGGAGAATGTGGCAAAAAACTGTTCAAAATATGTAATTTCATGACGATATGGTCATGTTTTAGAAAGGTATGATTTTGGAGAAAAAAGTGGCTGGTCATTATACTCATCAGGATGAAGTTGAGAGAATAAAGACCAGCCTACAGGGTAATGGTAGCAATATGGGAGTGTGCTACCGTTCTTATTATGCAGCCTAAGTTATTGGGGAACTCATGACTACAAAAACTCTATACACGATAAAATATAAACAATCAATTAATAGGTGTATATAATATATTTTATAATATAAATTGTCTTTTAAGTTAAGGGTAATCAAGTATGAATTTTGTGAAAATAGTAAGCTTATATGCTATTTTGATGTTGCAAATAATGGTTTTCCCTATTTATGCGGAGCATAAAATCGAGCAAAAAAATCAAAAAAATCGTTAATAAACCTAGGGTCAGGACCTATTAATTTTAGGGATTCCCATTTTGTCTAATTTGTGATTCATTGATGGTCAAAGGAGCTTTCACCATGAATGATTTGTTTTATCTATCGAAGTCCCAATTGGCTCGTATTGAGCCTTATTTTCCCTTGTCTCACGGTGTACCACGTGTCGATGATTTACGTGTGATCAGCGGCATTATCCATGTGCTTAAACGAGGCCTTCAATGGCGCGATGCTCCGCGAGAATATGGCCCCCACAAGACACTTTACAATCGGTTTATCCGTTGGAGTAAAATGGGTGTATTCAACAAAATCTTTATTGCGCTAAGCACATCTGAAGGTGTGCCAGAACAATTGCAAATCGACGCAACCCACCTAAAAGCTCACAGAACCGCAGCTAGTCTGCTTAAAAAGGGGATGTTCCCAGATGTATTGGCCGCACCAAAGGTGGGCTAAAATGAATCTATGCATAGGATTCCTAAAACCCACACCTTTCCACAGCATTCATGAAAGGCTTGGCCATGCTCGCAGCGCCCCTATAAGTCATGTCGCTGGTTAGTGGGTGAACGCAAATTAGGCGAGCCCCATTCTCAATGGCTTTAACCATGGCATCCTCAATGTCTTTTGGGTTTTCCATGGCACCTGATCCTATGACCCTTCCCATATGAATACCACGGTTGGCAGCCGCCCTGAATAGGGCGTTTACAGCCTCTTCCATTTCGGGAATTTCTCCCTCGCGCAAAATGGCATCAAAAGGGCCAACAAAACCACAGGCCTTATTGGGGCCTTGCGCCACCATCAGGTCAAGGACTCTGTCACGAAGGTTTTTATCAAGAATATATTCAGCCGTTTCAAATTGTATCCAGCCCTGTGTTTCCGTTTCTGCATTCCGGAGTTCATCAGGAGTGAACATCATTCCCCTATCTCCGCCACGTACAGGATATCCCCCCCGGTCATCTGGTGTTGCTACACCGAGGTCAGGAAAGTTGATCGCTTTAAAATATTGTTCGGCCTCTTTATAAGTCGTGCTGTAAGGCCGCATAGTGGCCCGTGCACCCAGTTGAAAGGCATCGCCATGGTGGCTGATGGCTTCTCGAGCCAGTCTTTGTACAGGGAGCAACCCAAGCCTTGCCAATGCGGCATTATGTTCTCTGCCGTAGGTGCCTTCCCATTGGGAATGTTCACCATCATTTACTATCCATGAAAACCCAGCTTTGGCCCAGGCATGAGCCTCAGTCTCTCGAAATTTATGCCAAGGGATATCGTTGAAAATACCAAGGAGGGGGGGCGTTTCTTTATGGGATTTTGCCCGGTCCAATATTTCCTTAAGCGGGTTTCGATTAGGGTTCAAAGTAAAAGCATGAGCGCGCCGGGCGAATTCTTCTGTTTTGAGGGGCAGAGCGCCGCCAAGAGCATCAATTAGGTCCACAATATATCCTTCATTATCAGGGTTTTATGTTGATTAATACTATTAATGATATTAAGAATTATGTCAATAAAAAGCCTTTCAAAGGTAAGGGTTTATACCTGAATAAATACAATTAAGGAAAGATATGAAAGGTTACTCTCTTCAGCATAAAGTCGCTCTTATCACAGGGGCTGCCAGTGGCATTGGTAAAGAAATTGCCAAATTATTTGCTGAACTTGGAGCAGATTTGGTGTTATCTGATATGAATTTTGAAGGCTTAAAAAAAGTCAAAAAACAGTTAGGTTGTGATGTCAATTGTAAAATAGTTAAATGTGACCTTGGGCGATATGAACAATGTAGAGAATTGGTTCAGGAGGCGGCCATTTGGAAAGGGCATCTGGATATTTTGGTGAACGCTGCCGCGCTTTATAAAAAAATCTTAAATGAAGAGGTGGATAAGGCTTATTTTGATCGGGTGACTGACGTTAATATGGCGGGACCTTTCTTTTTGCTTCAGGCCTGTTCCGAACAAATGAAAAAGCAAGCTTCTGGAAAAATAATTCTCTTTACCAGCATAGCAGCCCATCGTGGGGGCGTTAATGGCAGCACGGTTTATGCGATGACTAAGGCAGCCGTGATATCTTTGATGAAATCATTAGCTAAAGATCTGGCGCCGTATGGTGTATGTGTCAATTCCATTGCCCCTGGGGGAGTTGATACGCCCATGTTACGGGGACAAATGACAGAAGAAGATATGAAGTCTTTCATTGCAGATATCCCGTTGGGCCGTTTGGCAACAGCAAAGGAAATCGCCGGAGTTTGTGCATTTGTTGCCAGTGACAGTGCATCTTACATTACAGGTCATACTTTTGATGTTAATGGAGGGCAACTGATGCGTTAGAGTAGCATTGCCATGGGATTTTCAAGATAGACTTTGAAAGCAGCCAGGAATTCAGCAGCCACCGCTCCGTCAATAGCTCGGTGGTCGCAGGAGAGGGTGCAATTCATAACTGTTGCGGTTACTATGCTGCCCTTTTGATTAACAACTGGGCGTTTTTCTCCAGCTCCGATAGCCAGAATAGCTGCTTGTGGCGGATTAATGATTGCTGAAAATTCGTTTATACCAAACATGCCCAAGTTGGAAATTGAAAATGTCCCGCCAGTATAATCTTCTGGCATGAGAGTTCCAGCGCGGGCGCGGCTTGCCAAATCTTTCATATCATTGGAAATCTGCCCCAGCCCTTTTGCACAAGCACTGCGGATTACAGGTGTAATCAAACCGCCATCAATGGCAACGGCGACAGCTATATCGGCACGTTCAAAATAGTATATTTCATCTCCCGCATATTGCACATTGGCAGCAGGTACTTGCCGCAGAGCAAGGCCAGCAGCACGGATGACGAAATCATTTACTGATAATTTACCGCCTTGGCCAGCCAGCGTTTTATTCAAGAGTTTCCGTTGTTCCAACAAAATATCAATCTCGCAGTTAATGGTCAGGTAAAAATGGGGCACGGTTGTTTTGGATAATGTCAGACGGCTTGCAATTATTTTGCGCATGCTACTGAGTTTTTCTTGCGTAAAAGGAATATCGGTTTGCGGTATCTGTTCAGTGGGGGCTATTTGTTGGGGTGCAGGGAGGGGCGTGTTTACTGGAGCCGTTATGATTGCCTCTACATCACGTTTAATTATACGCCCCTGAGGCCCAGTTCCCGATATATCAGCAATATTTACTCCCGCCTGCTTGGCAAAACGTTTTGCGAGGGGGGATGCCTTTAAGCGGTTGACCGTATTTGTGACTGGCGATGTTCTTGTGCTGGGTGTGGTTATTGTAGTTTTGGTGGAAGCAGGATTTCCAACCTGTGGAGGTTCTTTTACCACAACGTCCATATCAACAATATTTTCACCCTCTTCAGACAGCAGGGCAATGATTTGGCCAACTGGGATGTCTTCCGTTCCTGGATCAATTAATATTCTGGCTAGGGTACCTTCATCATTGCTTTCAAGTTCCATTGTTGCCTTGTCGGTTTCAATTTCAGCAATGATGTCGCCACGGGATATTTTGTCGCCTTCTTTGACCAGCCACTTGGCGAGTGTTCCTATCTCCATGGTCGGGGACAGAGCGGGCATAAAAATTTCAATAGACATGAATGTATTCCAACTTTTTTATTATTTGTCCAGTCCACCCATGCAAAGATATTTTACTTCGAGATATTCATCTAGACCATATTTTGACCCTTCGCGGCCAATGCCTGATTCTTTGATGCCGCCAAAGGGTGCCAACTCGCTTGATATAATACCTTCATTAATGCCGATCATACCATATTCAAGCTGTTCTGATACCCGCCAGATACGGCCGATGTCACGGGTATAGACATAGGCTGCGAGGCCGTATTCCGTATCATTGGCCATACGGATAACTTCTCTCTCTCCTTTAAAACGGAACAGGGGAGCCATGGGGCCAAATGTTTCTTCTTTGGCGACCATCATATCTGTGGTGACACCTGTGAGGACTGCTGGTTCGAAAAAGGTTCCGCCCAGAGCATGACGTCTGCCGCCAGTAATCAATTCCGCGCCTTTGGAGACCGCATCGGCAATATGTTCTTCCACTTTCAACACGGCATCTTCATTAATCAACGGGCCTTGTTGTACTTCACCTTCCAGTCCATTACCGATGGCCATGGCCTCAACAGCGGCTTTCAGTTTGGCCGCAAAGACATCATAAATATCATCTTCTACAAAAAGTCGATTGGCGCAGACACAAGTTTGCCCTGTATTGCGAAATTTTGATGCCATGGCGCCGGAAACAGCTTCATCTATATTTGCGTCATTAAAGACAATGAAAGGCGCATTGCCTCCTAATTCCATGGAGACTTTTTTCACAGTTGCTGCACATTGAGACAGAAGAATTTTGCCCACGGGGGTTGAGCCTGTAAAGGAGAGTTTACGGACAATGGGATTAGAAGTTAATTCACCGCCAATATTCCGTGCATCCCCTGTGACTACATTAAAAATACCCTTAGGAACACCAGCCCGTTCTGCAAGGACTGCAAGCGCTAATGCCGAATAGGGTGTCTCACTGGCGGGCTTGACAACTACGGGGCAACCAGCGGCTAAGGCTGGGGCGCATTTGCGAGTAATCATGGATGAAGGAAAATTCCACGGTGTTATGGCAGCGACGACGCCGATAGGCTGTTTGATAATCACAACCCGTCGGTCATTATTGTTGGACGGAATAACATCACCATAGGCACGTTTTGCTTCTTCAGCGAACCATTCTACAAAGCCGGCTCCATAAGTTATCTCTCCACGGGATTCCTCTAATGGCTTGCCTTGTTCTGTGGTCATGATGACTGCCAAATCTTCATGGTGCTGAACAATCAAATCATACCAGTTACGTACAATTTGTGAGCGTTCCTTGGCGGTTCTATCGCGCCAGTCGACCCATGCGTCTTCAGCGCATTCAATGGCACGATGAGTTTCCAAAGCGCCCATTTTAGGAACACTGCCGATTTTAGTTTGTGTGGCGGGGTTGGTAACTGTGAAAACTTCACCATTTTCCGCATGACACCATTCACCATTGATGTAGCACTGTTGTCTGAATAAAAGGGGATCATTAAGTTTCATGATGTTTTCCTAGTTTTTAAATAATGGGTTTGATGCCAACGTCCTGCAGCATTTCAATGAATTTCGTTTCAATGTTTTTTCTTCCCGGAATAGAAGCCTGCTCTAAAACCTTGGAGACGCTATTAGATTCTTCACCGCCGACCACACGCTTGATGGGTTGATCCAGGTAATCAAAGAAGCGTTTCTGGATTTCATCCACCAGCAGGGTGCCATAAGATGTGCCAATAGGACCCTGTTCAACAATAAGTACATTATTGGTTTTACGAATACTTTCCCCGATTGTGTCCCAGTCAAGGGAGGCTCGGTCAAGGGTGCGCAGATCAATAATTTCGGCATCAACGCCCAGGCTTTCTGCCACGTCGACAGACTTGTGAACCATGGTCAAATAGGTTAGAACGGTGAAAGAATTTCCAGGCCTGACAATACGGGCTTTGCCAAATGGAATGAAATAATCATAATCGTCGGTGGGCACCAAACCGCTCTGATTATATAATCCCACATGCTCCAGAACCAAAACGGGGTCATTGCATCTTAGGGCTGTGTTCATCAGACCTATATAATCGAACGGTGTGCTGGGCGCAACAATACGCCATCCCGCAGAGGTAGCATAAATTCCAGCTGGATCCATAGAATGCTGAGTACCATAGCCAGTACCCGTGGCTGTTTTTGAGCGCAAGACCACTGGCATAGGCATTTTGCCGCCATACATAAAGCGCGCCTTGGCGATTTGATTGAATATTTGATCCGCTGCGACCCACATAAAGTCGGCATACATTATCTCAATAACAGGACGGTAACGCCCGTCCATCGCCACGCCGCCCGCAAGGCCGCAAAAGGCTTCTTCGGCAATGGGTGTTCCCAAGATACGATCCGGGAATTTTTCTACAAGGCCTTTAGTCGCGCCATTTGTGCCGCCTTTCATGTTATGAACATCTTCGCCAAGGGTAAAAATGCGGTCATCTTCCGTCATGCGCGCGTCCATAACCTTGGCAATAACTGTGATTAATTTATGTGTTTCAAGTTTTCCATTATAGCTTTCCACTTCTTCGGTACGGACATCCTCCAATTCACTTAAGTCACCGCGAATACCATCCATGCGCGTTTCTGGATCTGGCCATAGGGTGGGAATAATCTGTTGGGTATTTTTGCCAGATGTTTCTGTAAGAACATTCACGGCTTTTTTCATCGCTGCTTGAGCGCGGGCGCGAAGAGTTGTCACATCTTTTTGGGTGACTAGTCCCAGCTCAAACATTTTACGTGCCACAAGCTCCAAAGGATCACGGGCATTCCATTTGGCCTCTTCCTCTTTACTGCGGTAGCCAAAGGCGCTACCAGGCAGTGCCCCCGCCTGATGGGTAAAGCGGTAGGTGTCGGCCTCAATTAAAACTGGGCCTTGCCCTTTTCGCATATATCTGAGAGCCTTATCCATGGCCAGCATGACGGCCAGAGGATCCATGCCATCCACGCGATATGCTGGCATACCAAACCCCGCTCCCCGGGCGGATAGGCGCGGCTCGCCCGTAGATTCTGTAACATTGGTAGAAACAGCATAGTGGTTGTTTTCAATGAAGAAACATAGCGGTAGTTTCCATGCTGCAGCCAAATTCATGGTTTCCAGCGTGGCTCCGATATTTGACGCTCCGTCACTGAAGAATGTGACCACAACCCCGTCCCCACCGGATTGCTTTTCTGCCCATGCAGCTCCAGATGCCAGTGGCACGCCACCGCCGACAATAGCGTTGGTGCCGATCATGCCTGCATCATGGTGAAACAGGTGCATAGAGCCCCCGCGACCACCGCAAAAACCCTGTTTCAACCCCATGATTTCTGCCATAGTTTTTTGCAAAAGGGTATGGATATTATCGGGAAAATATTCACTGACTAGAAGGCCGTTCGGGGCATGAAAGTTTAGGGTTTTGGCTAAAAATTGATGATGTGCCCTGTGGGTGCCATTTACTTTATCGCGACCATCCAAAAGCGCCATGGCACCAACCGCACCGCCCTCCTGCCCATTGCTGCAATGGGCAGGGCCATGGATAAGACCTTTTCCAGATAGTTGTAGCACTGTCTCTTCAAATGCTCGGATCAAATGCATGTTAACCAGCATAGATTCCAGTTTTCTGGCATCTATGTTTTTCCAATCTTGTGCAGTGGCTTTTACTTCCTGCCATTTATGGGCATAATTCAATTCTGATAATTTGGGCATTTTACTCTCGAACCGTTCAATTTATTTTTGTTATTTATTGATTTTTCTGAAATATTTTGAAATTGTAACATCAAGGCTTGTCGCGACCTTTCCTAATTCTGCGATGGTCAAATCGTCTAACGGAACACCTTGTTTAAGTCTGATTTTCCGTGTTTTTTGACCTCTTTCACCAGGAAGTAGAACGTCCTCACCTTTTGTCACAGGGCGACATGATTTGGTCCAATCGATCAGGCGAGTGACATCCATACCAAACACATCACGGCCAGAACCCTTATCAGGATTGATAATGATGGACAGCATGTTGTTCTCAACCTGAGGGGCGGTTGGGTTATCAGGATGACCAATATTCCCGCCACTGAATGCTCCAGCCAATATTTCAATCATAAAGGCCAAGCCAGATCCTTTCGGTCCAGCAATGGGCAGAACGGCGCCCTGCGGTTCCTCAAAGAAACCTTGGGGATCACAGGTGGATTTACCTTCTCCATCGAGAATATAACCCTCTGGTAAATCCTCCCCTTTGTTGGCAGCCACAAGAATTTTGCCATCTGGAATTTTGGCTGTCGACATATCCAAAATGACAGGCTCACCCGATTTAACAGGGGACCCGATACAGATGGGGTTGGTGGAAAACCGCGCTTGATTGCCGCCATATGGAGCTACCCGTATGCCAAAGCCCGATGAATTTGCAAAATGAAGAGATAAGAGACCCTGTTTAGCCAACATTTCTGCCCAGGCGCCCAGTCGTCCCAAATGAGTGGTGTTGCGGATTGCAACAATACAAGAACCGCTCTCCTTTGCACGATCCGCCCCTAATATCATAGCGTCTTTTGCTGTTACTTGCCCATAACCAAGGCCGCCGTCAATGACCAAAATTGTCCCATTGTCCTTGATGACTTTTGGAACTCGGTTAGGGGTTATCCAACCTTTTCTAAGCCAGCTAATATAATGCGTTACTCGGATCACGCCATGAGAATCATGGCCGACCAAGTTGGCATCAAGCAAATGTTCCGCAACGATGTGAGCTTCCGCTTTAGAAGAACCGGCCGCCTTAAAAATATCAATGACATATTTCTCTAGTAAGGCGGGGTCATATTTCATCATCGCAAATATCCATATATTGACTTCATAAGATTAATACTATTAATAGTATTAATAAATATTGTCAATATGAAAGGTAATTGGATAAGAGGGAAATACTGTTATATTTACTATTATATTTACTAGTATATAGATAAGATAATGATTTAGAAAGAAGAAAAATGACAATTAAGAACGGTAAAAACCTAACCCAATCTATAGTGGATAATCTTGGCCTTTCCATAGTCAAGGGCGAATATGATGGCCTGAATTTTCCGACAGAGGCGGCGCTGGTAGTTAAATATTCTGCCAGCCGTAATATCATAAGGGAAGCTGTAAAAATTTTGTCAGAAAAAGGATTGCTATTGTCACGTCCTAAAAGAGGCACAAGTATCAGGTTGGAAAAAGACTGGAACATACTTGATACAGATATTTTAAACTGGTTCTTAGAGCGTAAAATGTCTCTGCCACTATTGAGAGAGTTTTTCCAGGTCCGTATGCAGATTGAGCCTGCGGCAGCTGCACTAGCGGCTTCTGTTTCTGGTCCGGATGAGATTGAGAAAATTAGTAAGGCTATGGAGTGTATGGCGGCGGCTGAAGTAGGCGATAGCAATGCGCTAGATGCGGATATTGCGTTTCATATCGCTTTGTTGGAAGCCAGTGGCAATCGATTTTACATGAAACTTTCGAGCCTCACCGAAACCGCTTTAAGATTTAGCATTCGGATTACCAATAAGCACAAAAATGTCGATGTCCATTTAAAGTCGCATCGAGACATTCTCGATGCCATTAAAATGGGTGATGCGGAAAAAGCCCACGAAAAAACAAAAGCCCTACTCCTGACTGTTGGAAATATAATTGATGTTAGGGAAAAAGAAGAAGTTAATAGGCTGTCAGGATGCTGAATGTAATTGGAATGTAGATAAGACCCACTGGCTCTTACCAGGGGCTGCAAGTGACATTTCTTGGTAAATCTGTGGTGAGTGCCTGTTCGAAGTACCTTTGCGGTGCATCAATGATGTGCCCCTAGCTTTGTAAACACCTTGTACTTCATTTTGCTGCCATCTCAAACTGAGCGGGTGACAACATCCCGTTGTTACCATGTTTTCGCCGCGAGTTGTAAAACATTTCGATATAATCGAACACGTCTTGCCGTGCGTGCTGGCGCATTTTGTAGGTTTTGCGCCTGATCCGCTCGGTTTTTAGCAAGTGGAAAAAACTTTCTGCAACGGCATTATCATAACAATTCCCGCGCCGGCTCATGCTAGGGTCAGGATCTATTAATTTTAAAGATTTCCATTTAGCTAAGTTTGTGATTCATTGATGGCTAAAGGAGTCTTCATCATGAATGATTTGTTTTATCTCTCACCGTCCCAGTTGGCACGTATTAAACCTTACTGAGGTACTCCCCAATAATCGGACAGTTTTTGTTGTGATTTAAGCTACACTTTTGTCTGACCAGTCATGGTTGTTTTCGTTTCTGTTTTCCCAGTAAGCCACATATGGCGTTTGTCCGCAATGGGCTTTGTGGGGTCTTTGGGTATTGTAGAAGTTTATCCATTTTCCAATCCCGGCTTTGGCTTCACGTCCGCCGCTCCAAGCATGTAGATATACACACTCATATTTTAGAGAGCGCCATAACCGTTCAATAAAGATATTATACCCAAAGGGCAGGCTCTCGAGGAAACGACCTTTGCCATCCATGGATATTTTGATGCCAGCAGACTTAAGCGTTTCAATTCATTGCCATGATGTGAACTGGCTGCCTTGGTCGGTGTTAAATATTTTGGGTGGGCCAAAGCGGGCAATGGCCTCATTAAGTGCATCAACACAAAACTCTGCATCCATGGTGTTGGACAGTCGCCACGACAGAACTTTGCGGGTCGCCCAGCCCATGATTACTACCAGATATAGGAAGCCTTTGTGCATCGGGATATAAGTAATATCAGCGCACCAAACATGGTTGTCCCAGGGCGCAAGCTTTTTTGACAAAAAATCACGCTCCACCGTTAACTCACCAATCTTGGCGTGCAAGTCTCTAATCTTGTTCGGATCCACGCTCGGTATACTTGCTTTGCCCCGTGTAAAGACTTCAGGGGCACCATCCAACAGCGCTTTCTTCCATTGATGGATTTGGGTTGGATGGACGCCGTAACGGCTTGCCAATTCCGATACTGTCTGCTCGCCTTTGATGGCTTCAAGCGCAACACGGGCTTTGAAAGCAGGTTTATACCGCAAGGGTAGGCTG
Organism: Robiginitomaculum sp.; assembly: GCA_965224735.1. Taxonomy (GTDB): domain Bacteria; phylum Pseudomonadota; class Alphaproteobacteria; order Caulobacterales; family Maricaulaceae; genus Robiginitomaculum_A. The sequence continues at coordinate 2,046,239 of OZ245059.1, forward strand.
CGCACTGGTTCTTACGTTTCGACATTCTGATTTCCTCTATAGTCGAAGACCAATTAAATCAGTGCGAAGCCTCCTTTAGGGAAAATAGTAACTTAAGTCACTGTCCAATTATTGGGGAGTACCTCACTACTTCAAGGCAGCTGGATATGCGTACGACTAAACAGGGAACGCTCTAGCAGGCAATTAAAGCCTGAGTAAAACAAAGCAAAAAGTGGTCGGGGAGACAGGATTCGAACCTGCGACCCTCTGTTCCCAAAACAGATGCGCTACCAGACTGCGCTACTCCCCGACAATGGAGTATGTTTTCTAACGAACAAATTCAAATACGCAAGCCTCTGATTGTATTTCCTGCGTATTATTTTGCTCAAAGCAGTATTTACGGTTTATTTACCGTCGAAAAATTCATGATTAATCGTGTCACCTGGTTTTATTCTGAGCAAATTGGTCTGCCCGCCTGCAAGCTCTAATACGGCAGCAACAGGCGCTTCCGAAGTTATGCTTCGTAATGAATAGGGCTTGGCTGAATGTTCAATTTTCATAATACTGCCATCTCTGCGTACAAAAACCACATCGAGAAACACAACGGTATTTTTCATCCATATGCTTAGAACAAGATCGTCGTCATATTCAAAGAGCATACCTTCATTAGGTGCAATAACATCACGGAACATAAGACCGCGCTGTTGCTCTTCAAATGTATCGGCGATTTCCACAGAAAAATTGTGAACTTTATCGCCAGAGGTGATTGTTAACTGCTCACGCGGGCCTAAGTCTAACGCCGCTGGCACTTCTGTAGCTTTTGTGATACTCGCACACGAAATACTGAGAACAAAACTTAATGCTAAAAATATATTTTTCATGACATGCTCATAACCCAACACGTATTTGTATGCAAATACTCAAACGTAAAAATACAGAAAATATCAAAAAAGCCAATATGAAGAGGAAAACAACGAAAATTTTCATCGCAGAATGCCAAATCCCAGCTAAGATGCTATGGCTAAAGTAATTCCTACACACCATCTAACACAGGAACCATACGTCTAGGTTAAATCCAAGGACGACGACTGTGATATGGGGGATTGTGCGTTTGAACCCAAATAGGGTGCCAAATGACATGAATATGAAATTATTTAGCTCTGGCGTAAAGGCTGTGCTAAAGGAAAATAGGATTAAGGATCCAAAAATAGCAGTGTTAATCATAGAGCCTTTAATAGTTTACGACTTTAAAGGGCGGCCTGACATAGCCCCAAAGGTTTGCGGCTGATCGGATAAGATCAGATTCTTTTTTATGGTATTCTTTATCGGAAATAGAGATGGCGAGCATAGCATCATAAAGGGCTTCGATTGTCGCGTTATGGTTCTTAAACCGTGTGAGACATTTTAAAACAAATGTATTTTTACCAGGGCTGTTCATCTTCACCATAAAAATAGGTTCGTTCGCACGAAACCATGCGAGAATATCTGGTGGTGACATTGATTCCATATCTTCAAGTGCTTCGAGCAAGCCTTCAGCTTGAACAATAAATTCTGAAAGTTCGGGGGCCCGCACTTTGTTATCGATAATAACTGCGAGAGCAAGTGGCGCTAAAATTTCATCAATGGTAAAGCGTGTTTGCATGAAAGCCTATAATTCCTAAATAGCTTGCATTCATATATAAATTAGGCAAGAAGGAAAAAGCAAGCTATAGTGTTAGAATAAACACAAAAATGGGGATGGTTATGATTGGTTATCAAATGGTAGGGACTAATAATTTTGAAAAGTCTGCCAAGTTTTACGACGCGCTTCTAGGCTAAATTGGCGCTGGACGAATGATGGAAGATGAAGGGCGCTTTATTGCTTGGACAACTGGGCCGAGCGCTGCGGCTTTTTGTATCTGCAAACCCCATGACGGAGAAGAAGCGAGTGTTGGCAATGGCGGCATGACGGCCTTTGCATGCAAAACCCCAGCACAAGTAGATAAAATGTACGCAAAAGCTATAGACCTTGGCGCTACGGATGAGGGCTCTGCAGGCCCACGCGGCGAGGGTGGGTTTTACGCAGGGTATTTTCGTGACGTCGATGGCAATAAATGCAATTTCTTCTCTATGAGCTAGATGCTGGCACACCTATAGGAGGGGACACAGCTTCTGCCTAAACTCACTGTACCATCTAAAGCGGCGTCGTTTTTTTACTTCTTAATCAACAAAAGGAGACTATTTTGATGGTCAACCATTTAATCCCCATAATTTACCCAATAATAACGGGTGGGTCTTAGGGCTATTTGGAATATTAGGTATCTTTAAGTTTGCGATTTTAATAGTGGGAATGGTTGTGGGATATATTGGCGGGATCCAATTTCAAACACTTGATTTCAGAACTTGAGTTAAAAAAACTGATATACTGTAAGCTCACAAACAAACGTTCGTTTATAAGTATCAATAATATTGTAAATATAATAGCCTTGAGCTTCCGGCAAACATGAGGCGGTTCATCTACAATTTACTCACATATCCTAAAAAAAATTAACAGCGCCATTACTCCAGATACGCTCAGGACTCCAGATACGCTCGGGTAAAAAAGTCTGTAAATTCAGAAATGTCACCATCACTAAACCCATACTCTTTATGACCAAGTTCTTGAATCACTATTGGAATTTGTTTGTGCAATTGATCTAAGGCATCCTCAATCCCAGTTACCATCGCATAAAAGGATCGCCCGTCGATTGAACGAATGTTTTCATCGGCATATTTTTTCATTCCTTTTGCTTTATCTGAAGGCCTGAAACATTTGTTGTATGGTTTTGGTTTTTTTGGAATAATTTGAACAAAATATGCTGTGGCTCCAGAGTATTTGCTAGCTTTATTGTTCACAAGGTTGTCAAATTCTACGTAGTGATCGACAAGTTTACTGCCTGTAACGGTATTATACTTATTTTTAACTTCAGCGATGATACTTAAATCATTCTTGATTAAATCAATTTCATTTCCTTTTTCAAGTTTTTCCCAACCATTCACTGATCCCAATACATCATTGTGAAAATCACCTACAGCATTTTGCAGGGTCTTTTGCCCTTGCCTTACTTTCTCGAATTTTTTCCAGTCATCAACAGATATTGAATTAACGGTTGCTTCAAAAATAGGTCCAAAAGGGTCAATAACATTTTTATAAAATGTCCTATCTGCCTTTTGTTTCTTTGTAATGCCAACCTCTAAAACAGCATGGACATGCTTAAAAAAATTATCGTCAGAAATGAAAGGTAAATGTGCCATATAATCCTAAAAGTTCAAATATTTAGGATTATATTACCTAAATAAGTATTTTTTTACAATCGGATGTTTACTTTACTGGATACATTAATTATTAATAACCATAATAAACTTTAATAAGGTGGTTATCATGAAAAGCCTTCTGTCAGTTGCACAAGTTGCAGATATGCTTTCAGTTTCAAAACAAACAGTTCGTACATGGGATAAACAAGGGAAGCTTAAGGCTGAACGTCATCCAATAAACAATTATCGCGTTTATCGTAGAGAAAATCTTGAAAATATTAGCTTGATCCCACGTGCATTTATCAAAGAAGACGAGTTTAAACACACGAAGCCCAAAAAAACACCCACATGTATTGAACTTTTCGCTGGTGCGGGCGGTTTAGCTCTTGGCTTTGAAAGGGCGGGTATTAACTCCGTATTATTGAATGAAATTGACAAATATGCTTGTGCAACCTTGCGTAAAAATCGGCCAAATTGGAATGTTGTTGAAGGTGACGTTACGAAAGTTAATTTTAAAAAATACCGGGATAAAATTGATATTGTTTCAGGTGGTTTTCCCTGCCAAACTTTCAGTTATGCAGGTAAAAAAATGGGTCTCGAAGACACACGTGGTACAATGTTTTACGAGTTTTCACGATGCGTCAAAGAAGTGAACCCAAAAATTGTTCTGGGTGAAAATGTGCGCGGGTTATTAAATCATGATGGTGGTAAAACACTATCTCTTATGAAAAAAGTTCTCGATGATCTTGGCTATAAAGTGATCGAACCTAAAATAATGAAAGCCATTCATTACCGCGTACCTCAAAAACGTGAACGGCTTTTTATCATTGCTATTAGAAAAGACCTGAACCTAAAGTTTGAGTTTCCACAGCCATTTGATACTCTTTACACAATCAAAGACACACTCCAAGCTGGAGTTCTTTTTGATACAGACGTTCCAGATAGCCTGGGTCAAAAATACTCCGAGCGTAAAGCAGAAATCCTTGCAATGGTACCGCAAGGCGGATATTGGCGCGATTTACCAAAACATATTCAAAAAGAATATATGCTCAAAAGTTATTATCTTGGCGGTGGAAAAACGGGAATGGCACGTCGTATGTCATGGGATGAACCTTCTCTTACATTGACCTGCGCCCCTGCTCAAAAGCAAACTGAACGTTGTCATCCTGATGATACACGTCCATTTAAAGTGCGAGAATATGCGCGCATTCAAACATTCCCCGACAATTGGGAGTTTTCTGGAGGTACATCACAACAGTATAAACAAATTGGAAATGCTGTACCTGTAAACCTTGGCTATTATATGGGGCAGTCGCTTATAAAAGCGCTAGAAAAGCAAGTGTGTATTGAAGTTTAGTACCATTTGCAGGGGGCTTATAAACCAATAGTTTTCAATTCCCCTGCCCTCTCTGGCTTTGCCTGAAAAGTGGTGAATTTGGTGCCCAGCGGGCCTTTGGTTTATTGGTTTTGCAATTTGCCGAGGATGTTTCAGACCGTGAAATGGAACGTTTTATTGGTTAAAACAAAGCCGCCAAATGGTTTTGTTAGTTTCGTCTTTGCCAGAAAACGCCTGATCATAGGCTTTTCGGCGATTTGCGCAAACGCTTTGGTACACAACAGTTAATGGTGGATATATTCAATATAACTGTGCCCAAAATTTCGTCAAAAGGACAACAACACCACAATACCTGAAAAAAACTGGCAGTCTTGACAAATATACCTAAAGTCAGATTGCAAAACCTACAGATTCAGGCAATAAAACACAAACTCACACATTGCCAGACAGGGCCAGACAGGGCCAGACAGGGCCAGACAGGGCCAGACAGGGCCAGACAGGGCCAGACAGGGCCAGACAGGGCCAGACAGGGCCAGACAGGGCCATAGTGGACGGGTAGTGAATTTATAAGAAATAGGCTATTGCCCCCTTGCTAAAGTAAAGGAGAGAACTCCTCCGCACCTAACTTATAAATTTTCTATATACTTTTGGATTTTTGTTGTAACGCTCTCCATTTTTTGGCACACTCATATTAGCATATACTAATACAACTAACAGTATTGAGGGGGACTATACAAATGGGAAAATCCTTTGGCCGGAATCCGTTTGCAACGGTGAAAGAAGAAGTTGAATACTCGCCGCAAGTTGGCGAAACGGTCAAGTTCTCCACCTGTTATATGTGCGCGTGCCGCTGCGGCATTAAAGTGCATCTTAAGAAGGGCAAAGTACGCTATATTGAAGGCAATCCTGACCATCCTGTCAACAAAGGCGTTTTGTGCGCCAAAGGCTCCTCTGGCATTATGCATCTAAATGCGCCTGGGAAACTCACCAAACCCCTCTTGCGTACAGGTGAGCGCGGCAGTGGAGAATTTAAAGAAATCGAGTGGGATGAAGCTATGGACCTTGCCACAAAATGGCTAGGCGATACGAGAGCCAAAGACCCAGGCAAACTGGCATTCTTTACGGGCCGAGATCAAAGTCAGTCTTTAACAGGGTGGTGGGCATCTAATTACGGCACGCATAATTTCGCCGCCCATGGCGGGTTTTGCTCCGTCAATATGGCCGCTGGCGGTCTTTATACAATCGGAGGTGCGTTTTGGGAATTTGGCGACCCAGATTTTGACCGCACCAAATATTACATGATGTTTGGCGTGGCCGATGATCATGACAGCAATCCAATTAAAATCGGCCTTGGTAAAATGAAAACACGGGGAGATTGCAAATTCGTCCAAGTAAACCCATCGCGCAATGGTTATGGCGCAATTGCAGATGAATGGGTGGGTATTCGCCCTGGCACGGATGGACTATTTGTCTTTGCACTTATTTATGAATTACTGCGCTCTGAGAAAGTCGACTTCCCCTCCCTCGCTCGCTATTCTAATGCGCCTTGGCTGGTCATTGATAACCCAGGAAAAAAAGATGACGGCCTATTTTTGCGTGACAAAAAGGGCAATCCGCTTGTTTGGGATTTAAAAAAGAAAAAAGCCGTCAATGCCTATTCTAGAACCATTACGCCCGCTTTTGCGGGTACACGCAAAGTCGGCACAAAGAAAACCCGTCCAAGTTTTGAACTGTTAGCACAGCGCTATATGGCTGATGAATATTCTCCTGATAATGTAGCTGATAAATGCGGTGTCCCTGCTGCAGACATTCGGCGCATAGCGGCAGAGCTCGCCCATGCCGCCTTTGAAGAAGAAGTTGTTATCAACGAGCCTTGGGTTGATACCTGGGGTCGCAAACATGATAAAATGATTGGCCGCCCTGTAGCTATTCACGCCATGCGCGGCATCTCTGCGCACTCGAACGGCTTTCATACCTGCCGCGCTATTCATATACTGCAAGTACTTTTAGGCTCTATCGATACGCCTGGGGGCTGGCGCTATAAGCCGCCCTTCCCCAAGCCTATTCCGCCAGCGCCAAAACCAACGCCTCCGCATTACAAACCAAACACCGTCCTTGGCGGCGGCCCCGCAGGATTTCCAACTTCGCCCGAGCATCTCATAGTCGATGATGCTGGTGAGCCTTTGCGCATTGATAAAGCTTTTTCATGGGAGCATCCGCTCTCCCTGCACGGCATGATGCATATGGTTTTGCGCAATGCAGCCAAACACGACCCTTATGATATCGATGTCCTGTTTATGTTTATGGCCAATATGGCGTGGAATTCATCCATGAACATTGGCGAAACCTTGGATTTCTTCACCGCCAAAAATGAAGATGGCAGCTATAAGATTCCAAAGATAATTTACTCGGATGCGTTTTATTCAGAGACCGTACCCTATTGTGACCTCATCTTACCAGACACCACCTATCTTGAGCGCTATGATTGCCTCTCAGTTCTGGATAGGCCGTTCTCTTCCGCCCACGGGATGGCGGATGGTATTCGCCATCCCGTGGTTGAGCTTGACCGTGATGTGCGGGCTTTCCAAACCGTATTGATCGAGTTGGGTGTAAGGCTTGGCCTGCCTGGAATGGTCAATAAAGATGGTAGCGCTAAATTCCCGGGCGGATATCCTGATTATCTTGTTAATCACGAGCGCATGCCTGGCATCGGGCCTCTCGCGGGTTGGCGCGGCAAGGAGGGCACTAAAAAAGGCGTTGGCGAACCGAACCCAAACCAGCTTGATAAGTATATTGAAAACGGATGTTTTTGGATCGACGAAATGCCTATGAATATTCAGTTTTTCAAACATGCCAATCAAAAATATCTTGAATATTCCAAAAAAATGGGTTGGATTGACGAAGCCTCCCCCGTTGTCTTCCAGCTATATAATGAAGATTTACAAAAGTTTCGCCTCGCCGCTAAAGGTCATGGCAAAAAACAGCCCCCTGAACAGCACCGCGCGCGTATAGAAAAATATTTCGACCCATTGCCCATGTGGTATCTGCCCTTTGAAGAGCGCGATGTGGATGTGAACGAGTTCCCAATTCATGCCCTCTCCCAACGCCCAATGCATATGTACCATAGCTGGGGGTCTCAAAACACATGGTTACGGCAAATTACGGGCTCTAACAAGCTACATATTCATAAAGATATGGCGGAAAGCCTTGGTATTGATGATGATGATTGGGTTTGGATTAAAAGCCGTCATGGCCAGGTCAAGGGCCAAGTTAAGTGTATCACGGGCGTTAATAAAAACACGGTCTGGACATGGAACGCGATTGGCAAACGCAAAGGCGCTTGGGGCTTAAAACACGATAGCCCTGAATTTAACAAAGGCTTCCTCCTTAACCACATTATTTCGGACGTGCTAATGCCCGACCAAAGCGGGCACGAGTATTCAAATTCTGATCCAGTAACAGGCCAAGCGGCTTGGTATGATCTACGCGTCAAAATCGAAAAATGTATGCCTGAAGAGTTCGGCATAACTTCTCCTATTTATGACGCGCCCAAAGGCCCTATATCGGACAAAAATATCTCTGAATACGGTAAGGGCCTGCAAGGTACACCAACGAAAGGCCGCGTAGAACCAGCAGAATGGATAGGCCAACGTCACTTCAATTCTACATTGATACCTGGTATTAAAGACGGGCATGGCAATAAGATTAAAGGGGATAAATAGATGACTTCCCTCCCAAAAACAGCACCCAAAAAGAAACTTGGCCTCGTCATTGATTTGGATATTTGCGTGGGCTGTCATGCTTGTGCAACCATTTGCAAAGAATGGAATACGGGCGCTAAATCTGCACCTCTCACCGATATCAATCCGCACGGTGCAGGGCAAGATGGCGTGTGGTTTAACCGTATTCATACCTTCGAAACCCAGAGCAATGAAGGCCTATCAAGAACTGTGCATTTCCCACGATCTTGCCTGCATTGTGACGATGCGCCTTGCGTAACGGTTTGTCCAACAGGGGCAAGCTATAAACGCGAAGAAGACGGCATCGTCCTCGTCAATGAAGATATTTGTATTGGCTGTAAATTATGCTCATGGGCCTGCCCATATGGTGCGCGCGAGTACGATGAAACCGAAGGCGTGATGAAAAAATGTACACTTTGCGTGGATAAAATTTACAATGAAAATCTGCCGCAAATGTCTCGCGCTCCTGCTTGTGTATCCACCTGCCCAACAGGAGCGCGGAGTTTTGGCGACCTAAAGGATCCAAGCTCGGACGTGTCCAAATTAGTGGCAGCACGAGAAGGATATGCTCTGATGCCAGAGCAAGGCACAAACCCTGTTAATCGCTATCTTTTACCCCGTCCGAAGAAAGACCGCACAGCAGTAGACCAATCCCCACGCCAACTTACACACGAGGATACATCAACAGACGGCGCGGCTTTACTCGCGCGCTGGGTTGATAAAATTTTATCCTAGGAGTTTCCAATGCATCCAGCCAAATCCGTTATTTATTTCACCATCGCAACAGGCGCAGGGTATGGCCTGTTTTTCTGGCTCGCCCTACTCGCTTTTCACGGGCTGCTGCCTGCAAATAAAATATTTGCTTTCACTGCTTTGGCGATTTCTTTTGGCCTTATCATTACAGGGCTACTCTCTTCTACGCTACATTTGGGGCACCCAAAACGGGCATGGCGCGCATTTTCCCAATGGCGCTCTAGCTGGCTCTCACGCGAAGGCGTTATGGCAATTTTAACCTTTATCCCTATGAGCCTGTTTGCAATCGCTTGGGTGTTGATGGGTAAAGATACGGGGGTCATAAGAATAATTGGACTCATAGGCGCGGTAATGGCACTTATCACAGTCTTCACCACGTCGATGATATATGCATCCATCAAAGCCATTCCCGCATGGCACAATATCTGGACCAAGCTTTCTTACCTTGTGCTGTCCCTCATGAGCGGTTCCATACTCGCTATGGCCATTGTTGCAGCCTTCGGTTACCCCCAAGCCTATCACTTGATGCACCCTACTGCTGTTTTTATAGTACTTGGCCTGATTGTTAAAATCCTTTACTGGATGCACATTCTTACAAGCAAACTCGTTTCTACGGCGGAGAGCGCAACAGGCCTTGGCAAATTTGGGGAAGTTTCCCTCGCCGCTTCGCCCCATAGCGAAGATAATTATTTACTCAAAGAAATGGGCTACCAAATCGCCCGCAAGCATGCTACAAAAATACGTGTCATCGTTGCCGTGCTTGCTTTCCTTGTGCCACTGGTTTTAATCTTTGTCTGCATGCACTCTCTAGGCGGCACAGGTAGAACGTTTGGTCTGATCGCTACCGCCTTAATCTGCATGATTGGCCTTGTGTTTGAGCGTTGGTTGTTTTTTGCCGAAGCCAAACACGCAGTCATGCTCTTTTACGGCGAACAGAAAGTATAAAATGTTCAAAAAACTCTCTAAGAAAAAAGTGATGGATGCACTGGAAACAGTTATCCATCCTAAAACTGGCAGCTCTATTGTCACTGCAGGCGCGATTACGGATGTAACCATTGATGACGGCAACGTCCACATAACCATGAAAATAGACCAGGGCACAGCTGAAATTATGGAAGGTGTACGCAAAAAATGCGATGAAGCCGTTGCCAAACTTAATGGCTTGAAAACCGTGCAGACCGTGATGACAGCGCACTCTGGAATAGCGGATGGCAAGCAGCCACAAAAGGCAGGTAATCATTCTTATGGTGGGCATTCTCATGGTGGGCAAAACCAAGCGCCCCAAAAAACGCCTGAGAAAAAGGGTTTTAGGCATGGATCTAAACCACCCCCAACCCCCAAACCAATCAAAGGCATCAAACGCATTCTCGCCGTGGCCTCTGGCAAAGGCGGAGTTGGAAAGTCCACAACCTCCATCAATTTGGCTGCCGCTTTTGCAGCCCAAGGCTGGAAAGTCGGCGTATTTGATTGCGATATTTTCGGGCCATCCATTCAGCGCATGCTGGGCGATGGAGCCAAAGCAGACTTTAACGAAGACGATATGATCGTCCCTGTCACACGCCACGGCATGAAAGCGATGTCTATGGGCTATCTGGTGCCTGAAGGGCGCGCAACCGTTTGGCGCGGGCCTATGGTTATCGGCGCGGTTCAGCAGCTCTTGAACGGCGTTGCATGGACACAAGACGGTGATCTTGATATTTTAATCGTCGATTTGCCGCCTGGCACAGGCGATGCACAGCTTACCCTCGTGCAAACCGTGCCGCTCACAGGCACCCTCATTGTCTCTACCCCACAAGACCTCGCTTTGATTGATGCTAAAAAAGCTTATGACATGTTCACAAAAACCAAAACGCCAATCTTGGGCATGATCGAAAATATGAGCACATTTATTTGCCCAAGCTGCGGTGCTCACTCCGACATTTTCGGCCACGGCGGGGCAAAAGAAATGGCGAAGGAAAAAGGTATTTCATTCTTAGGAGAAGTCCCTCTGCATCTAGATATTCGTACCCACGCAGATGATGGTACCCCGATTGTTATCGCTAAACCCGAAAGCGAACACACAAAATTATATATGGATATCGCTAAGGGTTTGATGGAGACGATGGCAGAAGAGTGAGAGGTTAGCAGAAGTTTAACCCATACCAGGTTTAAAATTTTTGAAAAACCTCTACGATCTCTTCTTCCGTTTTTGCTTATACTGACTTAGGTGTACAGGGGTGTAAGTGTACAGTATCTGTGGACTATTAAGATTACTTACTCTATTTTTTCTTAAACGGTAAAAGCAAACACCATATCAAGTGCGATGGATTGTCGCTCTGATATTCTTTTAAACCAAGCGTCATACCATCATGGCCTTTACTTGGTTGGTCGGTATAAGTGCCAAATATTTTGTCCCAAATGGACATATTAAACCCGTAATTTGTAGTGAACTCTTTACCAATTATCGAGTGATGTACACGGTGCATATCTGGCGTCACAAAAACCGTGCGAACGATCCTATCGAGCCAGAGCGGCAATTTTACATTGGCATGATTGAAAATCGCAGAAACATTGAGTACAATTTCAAACATAAGCACGCCAATCACATGCGGACCTAAAATCAGCGCTATAGCCATTTTGTACAACATAGATGCAGCAATTTCTACGGGGTGAAAACGTGTACCAGATGTCGCATCTAGGTCTCTATCCGCATGGTGCATTTTATGAAACATCCAAATCATTGGGATCTTGTGAGCTGCTACATGCTGCCAGTAAATCGCCATATCCAAAACAATCATGGAAAAAACAATATGTCCCCAAACAGGGAGGGAAATAAGATTAAGTAGCCCATACCCCTTCCCCGCTGCATAGGCGGCAACGCCCATAGCAACAATTGGAAAGAGCAGACGTATGAAGAGACTATCGATGACGATAATACCTAGATTGGTCACCCAGCGGGTTCCGCGCGGCTGTGTGCGTTTTTTACGCGGCCATAAAGCCTCAAATATCATCATTAAGACCATAACCCCGCCAAATATGCCGAGCTTTAAGGCCGTTTCATTTCGGGTTAGAAACTCTGCCAAGAGCATCTCCTTAATTAACAAATGATTATCATTCATCAAAAGTGCATATATGTCAAAGTTGCACAAGCAAGAAACAAATCATTTTTTGACCATGCCACAAATACAATAACCCATATGGAACCCATATGGTTTTTGACCTTACAGCCAAAGAAGTGATTGAAAAAGTTTTGATTCTCATTTCTGTCCTTGAAGCTTTCAAAGCTAACGCCTATCCTATAGCCGAATATGAAGGGAAATACTTATGCGAGACTGGATAAGAGCTGGCGTAATTTTTGCACTTTTGACTCTAACGGCCTGTAGTGGGGGAAATTGTAGCGGGGAAAATTGTAGCAGGGGGAAAAATGCCCCCAAGACCAATAATCATCAGAGTCATGCACCGACAATAAAATCACCAAATTTTAAAACTGCACCTAAAATTTTATCAAGCGCAGTAAAATGGCAAGAGGTAAAGCTGAACTCCCCTGCTTATCATTTCTTGGTTGGCGGGTATGAAGCCATGGCCGCAGCTGAGTACATATTGCAAACTCGTTATAATAATTACGCGGGCGAGCTTCCCATGCTACCAGGCGGCGGGAGTAAAATACCTTTTAATCCAAACGCAAAATTTGACCCGGCTTTTATAGAAATCGCACTTAAGGGTGCGCTTGTGCATTTGCAACGCGCGCAAAAATCGCTAGAACGAGCGGTGGATAAAGATTTTGCCGTTACTGTTAATCTTGCAGAGTTATGGCTTGATATAAATGCAAATAGAAAACGTGATAAGGGCGAAGACCTTATGTCGATGCTTGGAGACATGCCTTGGGTTGACGATAATGGGATTGACGATAAAAATGGTAAAGACAGCAATGTGCGTTTCGATACAGCTGATGCAAATTGGCTAGCGGCTTACACCCATGTTTTAGCAGGAAGCGCCGAGCTTATCCTCTCCATAGACCCAACACCTGCGATAAAAACAATAACCGATGGACGCAAAATGCTTGACGAAAAGGGTAATGTTAAACGCGCTCCTTATGTTGACCAATCTGAGAACGCGCGCCAACTTGATACCATTGCCACAGTTTTGTATATGCTGGAAGGCGATGTCGACGCAAAACGCACACGCCTAGCGCTCGCCCATTTCCAAGCCATGATAAAACATAACCAGGCCTTTTGGAGTAAAGTTGCACTCGAAACCGATAATGATCGTGAATGGCTACCAAATTCAACCCAAACATCCGCTTTTGGCGGTAGTGTTAGCGCGGAAATCGCTGAAGGCTGGCAAAATATACTCAGCGAAATATCTGATATATTGGATGGAAAGACGCTCATACCCTATTGGCGGATTGAACGCCAAAACACGGCCAAAACCACAGCGAACACTACAGGGGTTAATCTTAACAAGTTTTTGAAACATCCAACAAGTTTTGATGCGATTTTACTCGTTCAAGGCACTGCTCTAGCGCCTTTTATTGAGAAAGGCACAGTAACAAAAATGGACGCGATACAAAGTTTTGCCCGCCTGACAGGCGGGCGGTCAGGGCTATTTGCAATTTGGCTAAATTAGGATTACTTTTTCTTCTTAAGGCCACCAACTGCTGTTTTCAACTTCTTCACTTGTGCTTTTAATATTTCCACTTCCTCAGCCGAACTTGCGGCCATCATTTTCACGGCTTCAAACTCATCGCGGCTTACAAGATCCATATCAGCAATAACCCGATCAGCACGAGCACGCGCAGCAACGCGCACTTCATCGCCAACACCTTTAGCAGCGCCAAATGCATTGGTCATTAGATTGGCAAGATCATCAAATACTGGTGATTTAGTTTGCATGAAGGCCTCCTTAGGGTTGGTTTATACTTGGCTTATAGTTAGGGAGTGTATATCACATTTTAAAGACCTCACAACGCAGAAGTACATATGTTACCAGAATTCTTCTTAACTATCCCGTTTCCAAGCTGGATTAGTGACACCGCAATCCCGCTTCCAGGCCCATTTTCGATAAAGTGGTACGGACTTGGTTATATTGCTGGGTTATTTTTAGCGCTGTTTTATACGATACGTACATGCCGCAAAGACGACATCTGGGTTCCAAATATTCCCGCCACGCAAAGCGCCCTTATTCCTAATAAACGCATGCTCGAAGATTTTATGTTCTTCTCTCTAATAGGCATCATGGTTGGCGGACGTCTTGGCTCCGTCCTTCTATACGACCTAGATAAATATATCAAAGATCCTCTTGCTGTTTTCAAGGTTTGGGAAGGAGGCATGGCCTTTCACGGTGGGTTTTTAGGGGTATGCGTCGCCGCCATTTATATGGCGAAAAGCCGAAAACTCAGACTCATGCGCATGGCCGACCTAGCAGCTATTTCTGCGCCTTTTGGGCTATTTCTTGTTCGCCTCGCCAATTTTGCTAATCAAGAACTTTATGGCCGTGTAACAAATGTTGCTTGGGCGTTTAGGTTTAACACTGACCCCACTGGTAGGCCGCGTCATCCAAGCCAGCTTTACGAAGCCTTCCTAGAAGGCATCGTCATTTTTACAGTGCTTTGGATAGCTAGCCGCAAATTTAAATCCCTTACAAAGCCAGGGCTTAGCACGGGTTTGTTTTTACTGATGTATGGTAGTTTTCGTATCTTTATCGAAAACTTTCGCGAACCAGACAAAATTCCACAAATTAGCCTGCACATTACTCGCGGCATGGCCTATTCCCTGCCTATGGTTATCATCGGCATATTCGTCATTTGGTGGGCTATGAAACGCCCGCCTAATTCCCCTGCTCGCCCGTCCGAATAAAAAAATGCCGCAAAGTAAACCTCTTAAAGAGCGCATCATCGAGCACATTGCCGCCAACGGCCCTATGAGCATTGGTCGCTACATGGCGTGGTGCCTGCTTGACCCAAAACAAGGTTATTACCCCACCCGTGACCCGCTTGGCGTTGATGGAGATTTTATCACTGCGCCAGAAATCAGCCAAATGTTTGGCGAAGTTCTGGGTCTATGGCTCATTGGAGCATGGCGGAGTATGGGGAGCCCAAAGAAAATTCAGCTTGTAGAATATGGACCAGGGCGCGGCGTGATGATGGCGGATATTTTGCGCGCGGCAATGCTTGATAAAGATTTTATTAGCGCTTTAAATGTTACCCTGATAGAGCCTTCTGCCGCGCTAGAAGCCAAGCAAGGGGAAAATCTTGCCAGCACTTCTGTGCCAATAAACTGGGCCGACAGGCTCGAAGATGTCCCCAAAGGCCCGACTTTGATAATCGGCAATGAATATCTGGACTGCCTTCCAATACGCCAATTTGTCATGATTGATCGGTTTAAGGGCGTTGGAGGTTTTCATGAACGTTTTGTCGATATCCCCGCAAGCAAAACGTGGAAGCTGTGCTATTCCTACGCAAAAAAACCTATATCTGCACCAGATATAAAATTGCTTCCACAGGATTTAGCAGATTTTAAAGACGACGATATATTAGAGGTTAGCCTAGGCCTTGCGCAAATTGTTGATAGTATAAACGCACGGTTTAACGATGCGCCTGGCGCTGCTTTGTTTATTGATTATGGCCATGAGCAAACAGAGTATGGCGATACTTTTCAAGCCATTCACAAACACACAAAAGTTTATCCACTGGATGATCCAGGCGAAGCGGATCTCACAGCGCGTGTGGACTTTTCTTATCTGAAACAAATGGCCAAAGCCGCAGGTTTGTCTGTTTATGGCCCCTGCCCTCAAGGGACATTCCTCTCTCGCCTTGGCATAGAAGTACGCGCTGTGGCTCTATCCAAAGCAGTGCCAAAATCTAAAGAAAAAATCGCAAGGCAACTTCTACGCCTGACGGATAGCGAACAGATGGGGGAATTATTCAAAGCTATTACTTTACAATCCAATAACCTCCCTGTACCGCTTGGATTTAAGGCATGACAAATTTTAACCTGAAATACGCATTTAATTTCGATGGGCTGGACATGATAAGCCACGGATATTTCGGGCGTGCAGGCGGCGTATCAAAAGGAAAATATGCATCTCTAAATGCTGGCCATGGCTCCAATGATGATCAAAAACACATAACAGAAAACAGAAACCGTATCGCTTATGCTGTTGGAACAAGCCCAAAAAAACTTATCTCCAATCATCAATGCCATACCAATGTCGTTGTCACCATCACAAGCCCTTTCAAACAAGCGCCGCCCAAAGCGGATGGCATGGTCACCAATGTACCAAAGCTAGCGCTCTCTACCCTCTCCGCAGACTGTGCGCCCGTACTTTTTATTGACCCTATGGCAAAAGTCATTGGGGCGGCCCATGCAGGGTGGCGCGGCGCACTATCAGGTATTACGGATAACACGATCGATAAAATGGAAAGCCTAGGCGCGCACCGCAAAAATATCCGCGCCTGTATAGGTCCTTGTATAGGGCAAAAAAACTTGGAAGTCGGGCCAGAATTTGTCACCGCGTTTATTATGGAAAACCCAGGCCACGCCATTTTTTTTCAAAAAGGAAAAAAAGACCGTTCTTTGTTCAATATCAAATCTTATTTGGTGCAAAAGTTAGAGCGCGCAGGTATAAAATCAGCCAGCGCGCTACCGCAATGCACATATGCCCAGCACCAAAATTATTTTAGCTATCGTTACAACTGTCACAATGACATAACCGATTATGGACGTAATATTTCGGTCATAATGCTCAATGAATAGTTTGCGCAAAGCAGGCTCTCTGTTATAGGGACGCAAGTCTATACTTATTAGCAGATTCTATTGCAGGTGTTTTATGAAACTACTAAGCGGAACCGCAAGCCAGGAACTTTCAACAGCCATAGCAGATGTGCTCGACGCGCCCCTCACTCGTGTTAATATCGAACGCTTTAGGGATCAGGAAATTTTCGTTCGCATTAATGAAAATGTGCGCGGTGAAGATATTTTCGTCATTCTCTCCACGTCCGCCCCTGCCAATGATCACATAATGGAACTGCTCATCATTATGGACGCACTGCGTCGCGCTTCTGCTGCACGTATCACCGCAGTTATTCCCTATTTTGGCTATGCACGCCAAGACAGAAAATCTGGTGGCCGCACCCCCATCTCAGCCAAGCTCGTAGCCAATCTCATCACAACGGCAGGTGCTGACAGGGTTTTAACTCTTGATTTACATGCTGGACAAATTCAAGGTTTCTTCGATATTCCAACAGACAATCTTTTCGGACAGCCTGTATTCGAAGCCGATATTAAAGAAGAGTTTACGCGCAAAGAACGTAGCAATATTATGTTTGTCTCTCCTGATACAGGCGGGGTTGTGCGCACAAGAGCCCTCGCCAAGAAATTTGAAGCCGATATTGCTATCGTCGATAAACGCCGCCCCAAAGCTGGCGTGTCAGAAGTCATGAATATTATCGGTGATGTTAAAGGCCGCTCTTGCATCTTGCTAGACGATATTGTCGATAGTGGCGGCACACTGTGCAACGCGGCAGATGCCCTTTTAGAGCAAGGCGCCAAGGATGTAAGAGCCTATATCACCCATGGCGTGCTTTCCGACCCTGCGATAGAAAACATTGGAAATTCTAGCTTAGTGGAAGTTGTAATAACCAACACTATCATGCAGCCCAAAAAAGTTAAAAACTGCAAAAAAATTCGCGAAGTTAGTGTTGCAAATCTTATCGGAGAAGCCATACGCAGAATTGCTAATGCTGAAAGTGTTTCAAGCCTGTTTGATTAAACGCGTAGCGCAATAGTATTTTAGATTTTCACTAGGCGAAAGCTTTACCACTTACCGATTCATATAAGGCTTCAATTCCTGCCGTGCCACTTGCATCCGGTGCACTGCATCGGGGCCATCAGCCAAGCGAAGGCTCCTTAAGCCTGTCCACATAGATGCTAACGGTGTATCTTGGGAAACACCTGTACCGCCATACATTTGAATGGCTTCGTCAACTATTTTCAAGGCTATTCTAGGCGCAGCAACTTTGATCATAGAAATATAGGGTTGGGCGGCTTTGAGATCGCCTTGATCCATCATCCACGCCGCTTTAAGACATAAAAGCCGCGTTTGCTCAATCTCTATGCGAGCTTCGGCGATAATGTCATAATTTGCACCGAGTTTCGCTAGCACTTTCCCAAAAGCTTTGCGTGCGAGTGAGCGTTGACAAAGAAGTTCAAGCGCACGTTCTGCTTGCCCCACAGCACGCATGCAATGATGGATACGGCCCGGGCCAAGCCGCCCTTGAGAAACTTCAAATCCTCGCCCCTCGCCGATCAAAAGTGCATTGGCTGGAATACGCACATTGGTAAAGCGGATATGCATATGCCCGTGCGGCGCATCATCATGGCCAAACACATGCATAGGGCGTAGAATTTCTATCCCCTTAAGTCCAGAGTCTACAACAAACATAGAATGACGGCCATGGCGCGGGCCTTCATTTGCTGTTTTGGCCATCAAAATATAGACCTTACAGCGCGGATCTCCTGCGCCTGAGGCCCAGTATTTCTCGCCGTTTAAAACCCATTCATTACCATCTTTTACAGCGTTAAATTTCATATTGGTTGCATCACTAGAAGCTACATCTGGTTCTGTCATCAGGTAAGCAGAGCGGATTTCGCCGTTTAGTAATGGCTTTAGATATTTCTGCTTTTGCTTTGCATTGCCGTAGCGCTCTAGCACTTCCATATTACCCGTATCAGGCGCAGAGCAATTGAAAACCTCTGGCCCTAGTATACACCAGCCCATTTCTTCGGCAAGGTAGGCATACTCGACCGTGAGTAAACCATAGCCATTTTTAGAATCCGTTAACCAAAAATTCCATAACCCTGCTTCGCGCGCTTTCTTTTTCAGACTCTCCCGGATTTCAGTTTGGCGGTCAGTGAACTGAAAACGGTCACCCGCCTTGCCAACTTGGGCATGGTATTCTGCGTCGAGTTCAATAATTTCACCGCGCATCATTTTGCGTACTTTTGCGATAAGCGGTCTAACTTTGTCTGTTGCGCCTAAATTCATCTCTAAATTCCTCTCATTTCCAGCACTTTATTGCCGTGATAATGACCATCACTAAATAACTCTTGCGCCACACGAATACGTTTTAAATATAGGTTAATGTCTAGGTTCGTGTCCCTATTCATTGGTTCACGCATTTTTGACGGGCAGTTTTCTTCTAGCCATTCTCTCATACTTGGCCAAAATGTAGCCACTATATATCCCCGCTTTCTATATACCCTCTTGCAATATTACCAAGCATATTGACCATGGGGCCATAATATTTAAACCGCTTGTCTTTAGTTTGGCCATTGTAATATCGATAATAAATTTGCTGTAAAATTACAGCAAGGCGGAATATGCCATAGACATAATAAAAGTGAAAATTACTAACATCCGCCCCAGTTTTTTCCGCATAATAAACTAAAATTTCTTTACGCGTTAACATCCCAGGCGCATGACTTGGCTGGCGCGAGAGTGCGTGGATGGGCGCTATATCATCTTTCTCGATCCAATAGGCCAAAGTATTGCCTAAATCCATAAGCGGGTCGCCCAACGCCGAAATTTCCCAATCTAAAATTGCATTAATTTTAGCTGGATCAACCAAATCAAGAATAAGATTATCAATACGGTAATCCCCATGCAAAATAGCCGCGCCTTTTTCTTGTCTCGGGCGATTTGCATCTAGCCAATCGCGCACGTCTTCAAATACATCAACATCGGGCGTTATTACTTTTTCGTACCGTTTATTCCAACCAAGTATTTGGCGCTTCACATAGCCATCAGGCTTGCCAAAATCACCGAGACCAATGGCCTTATAATCCACTTGGTGTAGTTCAATCAGCTTATCAAAAAACGCATAGCAAAGTTTGCGCGTTTGCGCCTCGTCCCAGCTATAGTTTTGAGCCCATTCCACTGGAATGTGTTTGTGAATTAAATGCCCTTCCACCCTGTCCATCACATAAAATTCTGCGCCAATGACGGATTTGTCATCCGTATAATAAAGCGTTTGTGGCACGGTTCCAAAGACGGGCTTTAGCGCGTCCATAACCTTATATTCGCGGTGCATATCATGGCCAGATTTTGGCAATGTGCCAAAGGGAGGACGCCGTAGCACCAAGCGCCGTTCAGGGTAATCTAGGGCGTATGTTAAATTAGACGCCCCGCTCGCATATTGCTTTAGTTTTGGCGTGCCAGATAAATTCGGGACACCCTCTTTAAGAACTTTGTCAACAGCAACAATATCAAGCTCTTCGCCCTCACGAATATCTATGGTGGGATTGGCAGATTGCGAAGAAGGCATTAGAGTGTCATACCGCCGTCAACGACAATGCACTCGCCCGTAATATAAGAAGCTTCACCAGAAACCATCAACAATACAGCCCCGACCATTTCTTCGGGTTGAGCCATACGTGGGATGGCAAGATTTGCATCCAGATATTGCTCTATACCAGGCATATTTTTCAACGCCGATGCAAGTTTTGTATCTGTAAACCCTGGCAAGAGCGCATTCACGCGAATACCCTTGCGCCCATATTCTTTAGCATACCCTTTGGTCATACTTATGAGCGCTGCTTTCGTCATGCCATAAACTGTTCGTAATAACCCTGGCTGCAGCCCATCAATCGAAGCGACATTAACAATAGAGCCACCGCCATTTTTTATCATTAAGGGTATAGCTTTGGCCGACAAGTAATATGGCCCTTTCACATTCACTTCCATAGTCTTGTCATAAGCGCTTTCTGGGCACTCATGTGCGGGGCCATAAAACACATTCGTCGCACCATTATTGACGAGGATATCCAATCGACCATGTTCTTTTTCAATAGCATTAATCGCGTTTTCCAAGTTTTCCATAACACCAAGGTGCAATGTCATTGCGCTGGCTTGGCCGCCATTTGCGATAATTGCCTCCGCAACCATTTGGCAATCAGTAACTCTGCGGCTTGCGCAAATGACTGTAGCGCCGTGCTCTGCAAAAGCATGCGCTATCGCCTCGCCAATACCTCGGCTTGCCCCTGCGACTAAAGCTACTTTCCCCGTTAAATCAAATCTAGTTTTTCCTTTTACCATTATTCCCCCCCATCTTATGAATATGGCCACTCTCCATACCCGTTTTTAGCATTGCCATGCCGCGAATATAACGATCATGACTTACGGCTTTCGCCTGAAAATAGTCTCCTATTATAGGATGAGGCAAGACCAAAAATTCATCTGCGGCAATAGCCGCAAAAAGACTATCAGCTACATCCGATGCTTCTATATGTTTATTCGGCCCCTCTTGCACCACAGTCATACCCTTAGTCATATTAGTTTTGACATATTGCGGGCACACACAATTGACTTTTATACCATCATCTTTGTGCATAATCGCCATATACTCCGCATAACCAACAGCGGCGTGTTTTGTTACCGTATAAGACGCAGTGCCAACTTGAGAGAGGAGACCCGCTGCGGAAGCCACAACAACGAAACGGCCTGTTTTATTTTCTATCCAATCGGGTATTAAGTGCCGCCCTGCATATACATTCGACATAAGGTTGACTTGCCAACTTAATTCCCATGATTCATCAGAACCCCCTGCTGCATGTCCGCCTGGTTGGTCGGGAAAACCGACACCAGCATTGGATACAAACACATCAATAGATCCGATATCTGCCTGTACGGCATGAATGAATTTCTCTACCGAGTCCTCTTTGGCGACATTACAATAATACCCTTGCGCGCCAATTTCCTTAGCGGTTTGTATCACGAGCTCTTCATTAAGATCGCTAATGGCCACCCGCGCTCCAGTCTGAATATACTTCTTTGCAATGGCACGGCCAATGCCGCCTGCCGCGCCTGTAATTGCTATGGTTTCTTTCGCCATTTACTCTCCCAATCTGCATTAATATATACTCTTAGGAAGTTTTACAATATTTACATGCAACTTATTGCATATTTAAGGCAAACCGACATATTTAGCGTGCTTAGGCGGCGCCCTACCGCCAAACCACCACAGGGTCGCTGCTGTTGACGTAAAGTCAAGCCAGCGCAAAACAGGGTTTTATCAAGGGGTAAGCTGTATAATTGTGTTTTCATGCTGCAAAGATTAAGGGCATATGAAACAGCGTAAATAAGTTTTTCACAAAAAAATAAGCCCGCCGAAATGACGAGCCTATCAAGTACACATTTGTGTAGAGGTTTATTACTTAAAGAGCCCTAACTTGCCCTGCTTTTTAGACATTAGGTAATAAAAAGTAACACGGTTTTTCATGCGTGTTGCCTTCATATCCTTACAAATAGTCTCTACCAATTCAGTTCGACCGTTTTTCATACCAAGTTTTTTCGTTGCAAAGCCATTGACAATAGTTTGCCGTTCTTTTTCATCTGAACAAGCAACCAATGAACCATCACGCGTGCGAAGTGAAATACCGCAATATTTGACAATATTGTCGATTACAGATTTACTGGCACGAGCATCATACTTATGAACCATATCATAGTATTTTGCGTTAGGGCTTTTAGGAGTAACTTTCTTTTTCTTCGTCACTATTTTCTTGGCAACAATTTTCTTACCAGCAGCCTTATCAAGCAAGTGATAGAAAGTTACGCGGCTTTTGTTACGCTCACCTTTCATTTTCTCACAAACGCTTTCAACGGCTACTTTAGCTGTCTCGTTGTTCATAGAAAGTTTTTTAGCACAATATCCTTTGACGATCGTGTTACGCTCATGCGCTTGCGAACAAGCTACAAGTGATCCGTCCCTTGAGCTAAGAGAAATACCACAATATTTCACAAGCTCTTCAATACGCTTCCGGCTGACCGTTTTGTCATATTTACGTGCATTTGCCCAATAAGCATCGACAGCCTCTTGGTCTCTACCACGCGCAATGATTGACATATTCACTTTAGGTGCCGCTTTTTTCACGACTTTTTTAACAACCTTCTTCTTAGGCGCTGTTTTTTTCTTGGCTTTAGGTTTCTCTTTTGGCGCTTCCGTGATCCGGCCTTCCAAGTATTTAACCCGAGCAGCAAGATAACGATTACGCCATTCTAGTGCATATGTGTCATCATCATCATCTTTGTCAGCCACTTTAGCAACGGCTGCCCCTGCGGCAAGAGTAGCAGCACTAGCCGCTAGTTTAGCCTTCAAATCGCCAATTTCGCTATCACGCGAACCCACATGGCTTTCAAGTTCGTTAATACGTTCTCTAAGTCTATCAGACTCTGCCCGCAATTGACCTTCGTCTTCAAGACTAAGATCGCCAGCTTGTTTTTTGCCTCTAAATAAGAGAAAACCTAGTCCAAGTCCTAAAACCCCAAACAACATCAAGGGTACCCACCCAAAGCACGTTATATATGATATAATATTTTCCATTTTCGTAGTCTCCTTATTTAGACCGTGTTACTTTAAATTCAATACGGCGATTTTTAGCCATACCTTGCGGTGTATCATTACTCGCAATTGGATTGGTTTCTCCATATCCGATCGCTGATATATTTTCTACATTTACACCATTGCCAATGAGATATTCAACAACCGCATCAGCTCTGCGCTGGCTGAGTTCCCGATTGTAAGCCTCCTTACCATCTGCATCCGTATGTCCTTCGACCGAAATTCGGAAAGATGAACATTGGTTTGCTGCCGATGCCAAAGACCCAAGC
Source organism: Robiginitomaculum sp. (assembly GCA_965224735.1). Taxonomy (GTDB): domain Bacteria; phylum Pseudomonadota; class Alphaproteobacteria; order Caulobacterales; family Maricaulaceae; genus Robiginitomaculum_A. Next base: position 2,069,966 of record OZ245059.1, read on the forward strand.
AATGCTAAACTTTGTGCACCGCGAATTGCGGCGCGGTTATAAGCAAAGTTGATTTTGTTGTTACCTTTAAGGCTCTCAAACAATTCTTGGCAAATGCGTTCAGACCTGATCTCGCCAGTATTTTCCGCAGCAACATTCGGAACTGCAATATTAGCAGCGCCGTTATAGCCTGTAGGCAGCGCACTAATCATTTTGTTAATGCCAGAACGAATATCAGCAGAAGACGCTTTGCCGCGAAGGACAGAATTTAAATCTTCTATCGCGAAGTCACCACTTTCAAGCTTGGCAAGACTCTCAAGGTTTGTCCTTGCAACCCTATACCAACTTGCATTTGGCGCCCCACGGGCAATTTTGATTTTTTTATCACTCACTGACGAGAACAGACGATTAGCATCTGCAAGAATTTTTGCTTTTTCATCTTCATCGTGAACATAACCGTTCAAAACAATGCCGCCATGTTCGGTGCGAACACCACTTAGCGTATATGGAGAAACGGCTGGAATCACTTTTTCTATTGTGATCGCACTGCCATCAACTTCATGCCATGTCTTTTTTGCATTGCTACATTTTTCACATTTCGTACTTGCTACCATAGAAATTGCGCCATTTTTTGCAGATTGACTCGGCGCTACACCTGTTACCTTTGCAACATTACCTGCCATATCAACACCAGCCCATTTATAGCCACCCTCATGCAACGAGTTTTCAATCGTCAAACCAAGTTGTGCTGAATGTGCTTTAGCGCCCCACGGCGTAAAGAAGTGAAAAACAGCAGCAACTATGCCGAGGATAATTATTCCCCATAGCCACCTACCAAAAGTCTCCATGATGTCCTCCCTCTAGGGTCATTGATTAAAATTTCAAAATATTAATAACACTAACTCAAGCGCGAGCGCAACTATCAATAACGGCTCTAGAGCAAACTAACTGTAATATTAAGCAATTTCTTGTGGTATATTCTCGATTAAAAAAGAATTGGGTAATTTTGCGCGATTCAAACCATCTTAACTTACGAATTGTCGCTTTATATTCAACCTTTAACTCATCGAGACCACAGCATAACACGGTATTTCAGCAACACAGGGATCATACAGTGCGTTAACATTGTGAATTGGCATTAGCTATCCTAGCTTGAACCGATTTAAGCGCATAAAGCCGTAAATATGCCGCAAGCCCGTATTGGCTACTTGTTTCTGTGCGCTCATCATCGACAGTGGTGATGAGGGCGGCGAGGCTTTTGTTTTTTGCTTTGGCGATATCGTCTATCACGCTCCAAAACTCTGGCTCTAGGGATATAGATGTTCTATGGGCGTGGATGGAGAGGGAGCGTTTGGTGCGGCTTTTACTCATCAGTTAGCTTGTGGTTGTTTAGGTGCGTATTGGCTTTTGATTCCTCAAAACTAGCTTTGCATTTTTCGGCCTTAGTACGACCAAATTTTGTGCGGTTCTTTGTAGCCTGGGCTTCTTTCTTGGCGTAACCTGCTTTCTTTTTTGTGGTTTTAAAATTGATGATATTATCAGTCATAGTTTTCTTTTCGATTGGCTGTGCCAATCGTGCGCTCACGAGTTGGCAATTTTAATTTACCTGCTTTGCAGCTAACCCAAAAAAAATCTCTGACACAGAGCGATAATTGCCGCTCGCTAGCGCGGCCGTATCATCAATTTTGGGCGTACTATTTTATCAAAGTCTTTTTCTGTGACATAGCCAAGGCGCACGGCTTCTACCCGTAGTGTTGTGCCGTTTTTATGAGCAATTTTGGCGACTTTGGTGGCGGCGTCATATCCAATTGTAGGCACAAGCGCCGTGACGAGCATTAGGGATCTCCCCAAGAGCTCTTTAATCTGGTTTTCATTGGCGGTGATTCCAACAACGCAGCGCTCTGTGAAACTAAGGCATACGTCTGATAACAGGCGTATCGATTGTATCATATTATGAACCATGACAGGTTTGTAGACGTTCAACTCGAAATGGCCTTGAGAGCCAGCTATGCTCATCGTTGTGTTATTACCCATAACTTGGGTACACACCATAGTGAGGGCTTCTACCTGTGTTGGGTTGACTTTGCCTGGCATGATGGAGGAACCAGGCTCATTGGCGGGCAGAGAGATCTCGCCAAGGCCAGAGCGCGGACCGCTGGCAAGAAAACGAATATCATTAGCAATTTTATACAGGCTAGCCGCAACCGTGTTAAGCGCACCGTGGCAGGATACAAAGGCATCATGAGCGGCGAGGGCTTCAAATTTATTGGGTGCCGTTTTAAACGGGAGCTTGGTATAGGCGGCAACTTCTGCTGCGAAGGCTTTGTCAAACCCTGGTTTGGCGTTAAGGCCCGTGCCAACTGCTGTGCCGCCTTGAGCCAGCGGCATTAGTTCCTTAAGGCCGTTCTTTACCCGCTTAATACCATTGTCCATTTGCGCGGTATAACCAGAAAACTCTTGGCCAAGGGTGACAGGCGTTGCGTCTTGGGTATGGGTACGGCCAATTTTGATAATCTTCTTAAACTCGCCTGATTTGTCGTTTAGCGCGTTGCGCAGCACAGTCATAGCCGGCAGGAGGCGATGATGAATTTCCTCTGCTGCCGCAATATGCATAGCGGTTGGGAATGTATCGTTGGAACTTTGTGATCTATTTACATGATCATTGGGGTGTACTGGATCTTTGGATCCAATAATACCGCCCATAATTTCAATGGCACGGTTGGAAATAACTTCATTGGCATTCATATTTGACTGAGTGCCGCTTCCCGTTTGCCAGATGGAGAGGGGAAAATTATCGTCAAATTTGCCTTCCGCTACTTCAGAAGCAGCCCGTACAATTGCTTTGGTGCGCTGTGTGTCTAAATTTTTCATGCAACGGTTCGCAAGTGCCGCCGAGCGCTTGATAATGCCAAGGCCACGTATGACACTGGGCGGCATGATTTCAGTGCCAATAGGAAAATTCATAAGCGAGCGCGCGGTTTGCGCGCCGTAATATTTATCGGTTGGGACTTTTAATTTTCCGAAGCTATCGGATTCAGTGCGCATCTTAGCCATTTTATTTCTTTTCGCTTGGTTTTTCACTTGTTTTTGCCAACCGTCCGTTCACGGGTTGGCAGTTTTGTGCTTCGCTTTACGAAGTTATCAAAGTTTTGCCCTCAAAACTTTTCTCGGGTAAAACTTTTCTCGGGCACGGAGCAATGATAACTTCTATCTGTCGTGTGAACAATCTCAACCTAAACTATTTTTTGCGAAAAGAATCAAGACTGACAACCTTATTGGTGTTATCTTTTTTGGGTTTTGCTTTGCTAGCAGTTTTCTTTGTCGTAGTTTTCTTTGTCGCAGGGTTTTTTGTCGCAGGTTTTTTTGGTGGTGTTTTCCTATCTGGCTTGGTTTTAACGGCTTTTGGCTTAGAGGGTTTAGCAGGTTTTAGGCGGACCAAGGTTGGCGGGTTAATACCAGTGTCTTGCATTTCTTCGGGTGGATCAAACTGGATAGAGAACCCAACGCTGGGGTCATGAAAACGAGTTATGGCTGTATAGGGCACTGATAGATATTTAGGCGCGCCACCAAATTTCAATGTCACTTCAAAATTCGTATCATGTGCTTGCAAATCCCAAAATTGATGCTCAAGCACAACGGTGATTTCATCTGGATATTTTTTGGCAAGTCCTTCGTCCATTTCTACGCCTGGATAACGGGTCATATAGGTAATGTAGAAATGGTGTGCACCTGGCAAACCATCATCGCGAATAACCCGCCTGATAGCATCGCGCACCAGCCCGCGAAGCGCAAGTTGGGTCATTTTATCATAATTCATTAAATCTTGGCTCAAAATTCGACTCCTTTACTTGCTCTAAGTTAAGCCATATGGCTCAATAATCAACAGAGATTTTAAGGGATTTTAGTAGAAGTTCATATCTGTAAATCGCTTTTTTGGCGAACAAACTGCGAGCGTAGATAAATACCTATGGGGCGCAATTACGGCGCGATCAAAGCCCGTTCTAAATCTGGGCTTGTCGCGGTTTATTTCTGGTGTGTTGGTGAGTGATGTGCATCAGCATAGAAACGTGAAGGTCAGGAAACGTGAAGGTCGGCTGTATCTGGCTATCATAATAGATTAACATTCACGCCAGATATCGCTAGGCGGCCCGTGTCCATACATCTGAAACACGGGTTATAGCCATAAGCTTTACAGATGGTCATCACCTTGCGTCAACCTAGCACCAATCCGAAAAGTCATTATTTACAGAGTCATTTATTTACACGGTGAATGCTATCAACGTTTGCCAACGCAAGTAGCTTGTTCTGGCTTTTATATTCGGTCATAAAGAACATGACCAAAAAATAGGCAATGCCAATCCAGAACTTGCCCCTCTCGCAACGTGCCATATACTTTGTTGGAAGCTTGGGTGAAATACTGGACTAAAATGTTTGCGATGACACAGAATGTTGAGCAGTCCCGATAGAAACTCTATTTAACCGCCAAATACGTCTAGTTTTCCAGCGTTTTTTGCAAGAAGGTAATAGAAAGTCACGCGTGATTTCATGCGGTCTTCTTTCATTGTTGCGCAAACGGTTTCGCATGCCGATTGTGCCTCGTCAGCTTTCATGTCCATTTTCTTAGCGCAATATCCGTTCACAACGCGATCAATTTCTGTTTTGTCTGAACAAGAGACTAAAGAGCTATCTTTGTTTGTTAAAGCAATACCAAGATAGTTACAAATTTTTTGTATAACAGCTTCACTTGCGCCCCCATCATATTTCTTTACATTATCCATATATTTTGCAGCTTTTGCCATTGAAGTTCTCCATTAAAGTTTCGTTAATATGTGCATATATATATAGCTAGCACATTACATGCAAGCCCATATTCTTCATCTATTAGCGGTGCAAATTGCCTCTTCTGACCCAATCTTAACGAAAATGAAAAAACTTTATATTGGGTGCTGTAATTTTAAAACAAATCCGTTATAAGAAACTGGGCTTGGAAACATACAAGCAGCAGGAGAACATGGTTGATCAAAACACGGTTAAAGAGACAGTGATCAAAAGCTTGGTTGCTGTTGGCTCCGCCAAGGAAGCGAAATTCTATGCTAACCTCTTTCGAAATATATCTGCGGAGAAATTTGCGCTCATTGCTATTGATGCATGCTGCTTGAAAAACCCGCTTTTAGAAGCTTTTATTAGCGATCTTAAAATTTTATCAAATCTAGGGCTAACACCTGTACTACTTGTTGGGGCGCTTGATGAGGACAAAACAACAGTTCGGTTTCAAGTAGAGAGGCTTTGCTCGGCGCTTGATGGCGTTAATATTATGTTTGCTAAGCGTAATTGTGCTTCCTATCAATTTATTCCTGATATCGCAAAAATTGCTAAGAACGGGCGCTTTCCAATTTTGGAGATAACTGAAAAGTATGGTATGGGGTTGGAAGATTTGGTTTTTGCCATACAGCCAAGCAAACTTATATTTTTGCAACCCTCTGGCGGATTTTGGCTAGACGGACAGCGTTTGCCCGTTGTTGACCTTGGGCGCTGCGATGCTTTACTTGAAAGTGATCAACTGGGTGTAGGACAAGTAAAATTCATCAAAACTGTGAAATCTATATCCAAGCAAATACAATTTCGTTGTACCTTTGTAATGGCATCACCCTTAAATTTGCTCACAGAACTCTTTACAACAAAAGGGTCTGGAACACTTTTGCGCAAAAGCGCGCATGTTAAGTGCTTGAAATCTTTTAACCTTCAAAGCAAAATAGCTTTGCGCGCCTCGATTGAAGGGACTTTTGAGAGAAAGTTGGCTTCAAATTATTTCAAACGCCCAGTATCAGGTGTGTATTTAGAGCAAGATTTGCGCGGCGGAGCGATTGTTTCAAACCTTGCTGGCCTCCCATATTTGAACAAGTTTTGGGTTGTCCCTGAAGCACAAGGTGAAGGTATTGCCCAAGATATTTGGCACACCCTCATAAGCAATACACCTGCATTTTTTTGGCGCTCAAGAATGTCAAACCCTTTTAATAATTGGTACATGAAGATGTGCGATGGTATGCAAATTAATGGAGAATGGCGAGTATTTTGGAAGGGGCTTGAAGCTCCAGAAATTTCTGGAGCTATTCGCGCTGCCGTTAATGCCCCCATTGATTTTGAAGAATAAAAACAAAAATTAGGTTCATTATGAAATTAACTCAACACTCTGCATTAAAAATCTCATCAAATTTTGACGGGGGTAATATCATTTGTAAATCGTGCGAAACATCTTCGGATATTCACCTAGATATTAGAAAAGATAACAAGTCTGATTTTTACCAATGGTTCTATTTTCGCCTTAGCGGGGCGGCAGGGGAAGAGTGCAAGCTCACCATAGACAATGCAAATGGTGCAGCTTTTACAGGCGGCTGGGATGGGTATAATGCTTGTGCCTCCTATGACAAAAAAGATTGGTTTCGCGTACCGACGCGCTTTGAAGACGAAAAATTAATTATAGAGCACACGCCCATGCACGGCTCTGTTTATTATAGCTATTTTGCTCCGTATTCTATGGAAATGCATGCAAATTTAATCGCGTCGACGCAAATGCTTCCAGACGTATACGCATCAGTGCTAGGGGAAACCCTTGATGGCCAGGACATGGATTTGCTTACCATTGGCGATCCAGGGAAAGGCAAGAAAGTTATGTGGGTAATCGGGCGACAACATCCAGGCGAGATAATGGCTGAGTGGTGGATGGAAGGCTTTCTTTCGCGTCTTTTAGATGATGATGACCCGACAGCGCGAGTCTTGCGCACAAAATGTGTGTTTTATATTGTGCCTAATATGAATCCCGATGGTTCAAAGCGCGGACATTTACGCACCAATGCGTGCGGGGCTAACTTAAACCGCGAATGGGGCGTTGCAACGATGGAGCGTAGCCCTGAAGTACTCATGGTAATGCAGGCTATGGAAGCGACGGACGTTGACTTTTGCCTCGATGTGCACGGCGATGAAACTCTGCCTTATAATTTTATTGCGGGCGCTGAAGGCGTGCCAGGCTATACCAAACAAGGTGCTAAGTGGTTGGCAGATTTTAAAAACGCTTACAAACAATTTAGCCCCGATTTTCAGATAAAATTTGGCTATAATGAAGACGCTCCAGGCAGCGCAAACCTGACCCTTTGCACAAACTATGTCGCTGAAACTCATAATTGCCTCGCTATGACATTGGAGATGCCGTTCAAGGATAATGCCGATCTGCCCGACCTTGAATATGGTTGGTCGCCAGAGCGCGCTTCTAGGCTAGGTGCAGATGTATTGGGTGCAATGCTTGCGGTTGTTGACGATTTATAGACTTCACGCGCGAAGAGAATCGCGGCACTAAGGTTTCATGAAACAATATCTTGAACTTCTATCGCGCGTTATGGATGAGGGCGTTAATCGCTCCGACAGAACGGGCACGGGCACGCGCGGTGTATTTGGGCATCAAATGCGCTTTGATCTGAGCCATGGCTTTCCCATGCTGACAACAAAAAAACTGCATCTAAAATCTATTGTGCATGAGCTTATTTGGTTCCTTGCAGGTGATACCAATGTCAAATATTTGCAAGAAAATGGCGTTAGGATATGGGATGCTTGGGCCGATGAAGATGGGGAACTTGGCCCTGTCTATGGCAAACAATGGCGGCGCTGGGAAACGGCAGATGGGCGCATGATTGACCAAATTAGTAATCTCGTGGAAGCGATAAAAACCAATCCATATTCGCGCAGGCATATTGTTAGTGCATGGAACCCCGCCGAGGTTGATGATATGGCTTTGCCGCCATGCCACTGCTTGTTCCAATTTCATGTCGCGGAAGGAAAACTTTCCTGTCATCTCTATCAGCGCAGTGCAGATATTTTCCTAGGCGTGCCATTTAATATCGCCTCCTATGCGCTCCTGACCCATATGATGGCCGATGCTTGCGGGTTAAAACTGGGGGATTTCGTCCACAGTTTTGGCGATGCCCACATTTATTCAAACCATTTTGAACAAGTTAAACTACAGCTAAGCCGAGAACCACGCGCGTTGCCAAAATTGACATTGACTAAAGGTGTTAAGTCATTGTTCGATTATAAGTTTTCAGACATAAAAAATACGGACTATAACCCGCACCCGCATATTAAGGGTAAGGTCGCAGTTTAAAGGGTTGTTTTTTTGGAAAAATTATTTGGTAAGTCAAGTTTTTTTAATTTACGCACTAGTTATGAGTTTTGGAAAATGTTATCGTGCATGAAGATGCAATGAATTTGCACGGTAAGAAATTTAAGGTTTGTTGGGAGCCGAAGATTGGTTGCAGGTTGTTCTTTTTTGCTATAGGTGCTCATGGACTTACTCTTAGAAAGAAATTCCTTTAATGTCCACAAATCCGCACCTAAGCCTTATTGTTGCTAAATCCCGTAATGGGGTAATTGGTGTAAACGGAAAATTACCATGGCACTTGTCTTCGGATTTACAGCACTTTAAAAAAGTGACTTTGGGGAAGCCCGTTCTAATGGGGCGTGTAACCTGGGAATGCCTGCCATTTCCGCTGCCAGGGCGGCCTAACCTGGTGCTGACCCGCAATAAAAACTATAGAGCAAAAAAAGCTGAAACTTTTACAAATATGCACGATATAATAGGGCGCGGTTTTGAACTTGCGGGTACTTCAAATGTAAATGAAATCATGCTCATAGGTGGGGCTAAGTTTTATGCGAAAACCATGAAATACGTAACACGTCTTTATATCACCGAAGTCGATGTGATGATTGAAGGCGATGCGCATTTCCCAGCCATAAACGCAAATGATTGGACCTTAAAATCAGAAATGCCTTTCCCCAAAACCGATAAAGACGATTATCCTTTCCTCGTGAAAGTTTATGAGCGTCGATAAACTGCGCCTTTATGGCCAATAAGTCTTGAAAAAGTGGCGATTAAGCGCCACATATACCCTAACGAATTAAACGGAGAGAATATGCCTAACAATAATAGTCCATGGGACACAGGTGGCGGTAAAGGCGGTAAGGACTCAGGAGGACGTGGAACAGGAGGACGTGGAAATAGTCCTTGGGGAAGTTCTGGTAGCGGTAAAGGTGGTAAAAAGCCCAATCGTAACCGCCCAACAAATGATCTTGATAATGTTATAAGAGATTTCAAAGGCAAATTTGGCAGTCCTAAAAAGGGCGATGGCGGTTTAGGCGGCGGAAGATTGCCTCTAATAATAGGTGCAGCGATAATTCTGGCGCTTATTATGTCAAGTATTTTCACGGTTGACCAACAAGAGGAAGCCGTAGTTTTACGTTTTGGGGAATACCAACGCACTGTGGGCGCAGGTCTAAATTTCAAACTCCCTTATCCTATCGAGCAAATCATAATTGAAAAAACCCGCGAAATCAAAAAAATTGATATAGGCGGCAACGTCAAAGAAAGTGAAATGCTCACTGGCGATGAAAATATCGTTGAAATTGATTTTTCAGTTCTTTGGCGGATTAATAATCTTCAGGAATATCTATTTGATGTCAAAGATCCTGATACTGCGGTGCGTGCCGTTGCGGAGAGTGCTATGCGCGAAGTTATTGGTAATCATGCGCTTGAAGGTATTATTACAAAAGAGCGCCTTAGCGTGACAACTGACGTAAAAAAACTCATGCAAGAAACATTAAATGAATATAAAACGGGTGTGCAAGTTGTCGAAGTGCAATTGCAAAAAGCTTATGTGCCACCTTCTGTTATTGCTTCTTTTCGCGATGTTGTTAATGCAGCTCAGGATGCGGAAACAGCTGTCAACAAAGCGACTGAGCATGCGAACAAAATTATTCCAGAAGCAGAAGGTACGGCCTTAAAGCTCATTCAAGAAGCAGAAGGTTACCGCGGTAAGGAAGTTGCAGAAGCAAGAGGGCAAGCTGAACGATTTAAGCTGGTTTACAAAGAATACAAAGCCGCGCCGCGTGTAACCCGCCAGCGTATGTATTTAGAGACTATGGAGCAGGTTTACGAACATGCGGATAAAATGGTTTTGGACGGAAAAAGTTCAGGCGTGGTTCCATACTTATCTCTGGATGAGTTGAAACGCAAAGGAGCAAAGTAATGAAAGCCTTAACATCAGTAATTATTTTAGCGGCTATTACAGTCATTATATTTATCTTTTGCACATTCACAGTTGATCAACGAAAGCAGGCTCTTGTTCTGGAATTTGGCGAAGCGAAACGTGTCGCCAACCCTTGGGGTAAAGAGGCTGATGCAGGCCTAAAATTTAAGAAGCCTTGGGAAAAAATTGTTACACTTGATCGCCGTAATTTAGAAATTGATTTGAAACCCGTTGAGCTATTAGCTTCAGATCAAGAACCAATGCTTGTCGATGCATTTGTTCGATACAGGATTGTTGATGCGACTAAGTTTTATGAAGCCTTAAGAGATGAAGTCGGCGCGCAACACAAACTTCAATCCATTATGGATTCAACCTTGCGCGATGTTTTAGGGCGGGTTAATACGAAGGAAATCATTTCTGGACGCCGTGCGGAACTTATGAATGAAATTCAACTGGTGACCAATGCAACAGCAAATGCACCTGAAAATGACTTTGGCGTTGAAATTATTGATGTGCGCATAAAACGTGCAGACTTACCAAAAGCTAATGCAGAGCGTGTTTTCGCCCGTATGGTGACAGAACGAAACCAACGCGCCGCGCAAATTCGTGCGGAAGGGGAAAAGAAATCTCGTGAAATTCGCGCGACAGCGGAAAAAACGGCTGCGATTACGCGGGCCGAAGCGAAGGAAAAGTCTTTGAAAATAAAAGGTCTTGCGGATGCGGAGCGGAACAAAATTTTTGCGGAGGCGTTTAATCTTGACCCTGAGTTTTTTGCGTTTTATCGCTCTATGGAAGCGTATAAGAAAGCTCTTACAACAGGCACGACTTATGTACTCTCGCCAAATAGTGATTTTCTTAGTTATATGGATAACCAAAAAGGTCGTCGGTAAAACTCATGCCTTCATGGCTCACCATGTATGTCATCGCCTTTGGCGGAGCCATGTTACTTGAAGGAGCCATGTATGCCTTGTTTCCAGGGCTCATGAAACGAGCTATGGCCGCGATGCTGGCTGCTCCTGAAAATGTGCTTCGCGGTATGGGGCTAGGGCTTGCAGTCATGGGCGTTGTATTGGTATTCTTGGTAATGCCTAAATAAGATGGAGCCAAATAAGATGGAGATGATTATGGCCTTACGCGGTTTTAGACGAAATATCGGTTTTGCATTGGCTCTTGGCGTAAGCACAATTGTATTTCCTGCCGCTATATTTCCTGCCGCAGCACAAGACAGTCTTCATTCAGTACCAACAGGGTTTTCAGAGCTTACCAAGCGCCTCGCGCCTGCTGTGGTAAATATTTCAACTTCGCAAACCATAGAGATTGATAAAGATTTGTCCTTTAAAAAAGGATCACCACTCGAAAAGTTCAATGACTTCTTTGGTGACGGGGAGCAAAACCGTGTTGCGCGCTCGCTTGGCTCTGGCTTTGTTATCGACAAAGAAGGTTATATCGTCACCAACAACCATGTGGTTGAAGGCGCAGACGAGATTGAAGTCGCTTTCCCAAACGGCGAGAGCTATGACGCTAAATTAATTGGCCGTGACCCCTCCACCGATATAGCGCTTCTTAAAATCAAAGCTGGTAAAGATATACCATTCGTTTCTTTTGCCAAGGACGAAAGCGTAGAAGTTGGCGAGTGGGTTATCGCTATTGGTAATCCGCTTGGTTATAGTTCATCCGTAGCTGCTGGCATTGTCTCTGCGCGGCATCGCCAAATGTCTATGACTAATTATGATGATTTCATCCAAACCGATGTTGCTATCAACAAAGGCAATTCAGGCGGCCCGCTCTTTGATATGGACGGCAAAGTAATTGGCGTGAACACGGCCATAGTCTCCCCAACAGGGTATAGCGTTGGCCTTAGTTTCTCCGTGCCTTCGGGCCTTGCAGAGAGCGTGGTAAAACAGCTTAAAGAGCACGGCGAAACGCGGCGCGGCTTTCTGGGCGTGCGTGTGCAAAAAGTAACCAAAGATATGGCCAAAGCCTATAAACTAAAGCAGCCATACGGCGCGCTGATTAGTGCAGTGACGGATGATAGCCCAGCACAAAAAGTTGGCCTTAAGCGCGGTGATTTGATTACGCACCTTGGCGGGGTTAAGCTAGAGGATAGTTCAAAATTAGCACGCCTGATAGCCGAGGCCGAAATAGATGCGGACTTGAAAGTGGACTTTATCCGTAAGCGGAAAAAGAAATCCCTCAAGGTAAAAATCGAGCGCTTGAAAGAAAAAGTCAAAAAGGCCGTAGATAAAGACAAAAAAGACAAATTTCAGGGCGGCGGCACTGCAAATGTATTTGGTATTACAGTTGAAAAGGTCACGGAAAAACTACATACGCAATACAAATTGGAAGATGATGTTACTGGCGTACTGGTGACGAAGGTAGATAAAAAATCCGATGCCGCTGACAAAATTTCCAAAGGCGATATTATTATCACAGTTAACCAAGAACTCGTTGAAGGTCCCGAAGATTTTCAAGAAAAAATGAAAGCAGCCGCGAAGAGCGAAGAGCCAATAATCCTGCTTATCAACAGACGCGGCAGGCCCGTGTTTTACACGGTCAACCCTGTTGGGTAAGAAACCCTGGTTTTACCCCACAAGTTCATCATCCTTATAGCCTTGAAAATAAAGAGCTGTGATAAGGTCTGTATGGTTGATGGCGCAGTGGGCGGCTGCTGCGACTATGGGTTTGGCGTTATAGGCTATGCCAAGGCCTGCCGCGGTTATCATGGCAAGATCATTGGCACCATCGCCGATGGCTAGAGCTGTGTTTGAGTTAGTGCCTGCGGTGAAATCCAATAGTGTTTGTTTCTTGGCATCACGGCCTAATATGGGCATACCAACTGTGCCCAATAGAGCTTTGCCGTCATCATGGAGCGTATTTGCGAAATGATGTTCAAAACCCACCAGCTCGGCTATCCGCAATGTGAAAAATGTGAAACCGCCCGAAACAATAACTGTCTGCGCTCCATTGGCTTTCATTGTTTGGCAAAGAGTTCGTGCGCCAGCATTCAAATGAATCCGTTCATCAAAACATTGTTGCAAATTAGAAAGAGGTAGATTTTTTAACAAACTAACGCGCTCTATTAACGCGCTTTCAAAGTCTGTCTCCCCGCGCATAGCCCGCTCGGTAATCCTCGCTACATGCGCGCCCACGCCCGCAAAATCTGCTAACTCATCAATACATTCCTGTTCAATAAGCGTAGAATCCATATCGCAAATGAGCAGGCTTTTCCTGCGGGCATTTGGGGTTTGCAAACAAAAGTCAGCCTCTATTTTCTTGCGCGTAAGTGCTTTGCCAATGCGTTCTCTAAGGTTGTGCGGCGCGTCCACGATAAAAACATCAACAGCTTTGTCGGGCGAGAGTACTTCTACATGGGCAATATTGACATCAGGGGTTTGCACGCAAAAATCTGCGATCGTCCGAAAATTATCTGCGTCCTTGTTTTTTAAAACGAATGTAAGGCAAGAGAGGTTTTTCTGGCTATTTTCATTGCTCATGACTAAGAAACCTTATGATGAAACAGATTATTTGTATTACAGGACCAACGGCGAGCGGCAAGAGCGCATTTGCCGTAAATCTTGCTAAAAAGCAAGATGGTGAAATTATAAATACGGATGCTTTACAGGTTTATTCGCATTTACGGGTTTTATCTGCGCGGCCAAACACGGTAGAGATGGACGGGATACCGCATCATTTATTTGGCCATATCCACCCAAAGGAGCGCTATTCCACGGGCAAATGGCTTAAAGATGCAGACACTCTCATTATTGATATTCTTGCGCGCGGCAAAAAACCGATATTGGTTGGTGGCACGGGGCTGTATTTCAAAGCGCTCACAGAAGGACTGGCGCAAATTCCCGCTCTTAGCGAAGGCGCAATGGATAAAGCGCAGTCTATACTCGATAATGATGGCATAGCTACGCTGCGCCAAGAGGCGGAGCGCCTTGACCCACTTGCAAGTGGGCGCATACTTGGCGATGACCCGCAGCGCCTTTTACGCATTGTTAGCGTCGCTATCGGCACGGGAAAACCCATAAGCCGCTGGCAGCAGGACACCAGACCCATTTTACCCAAAGACGTATGGAAGGGCATGGTTTTACTGCCGCAACGCGAGAGGCTTTATGATAAAGTCAATGCTCGTTTCGGCGATATGATAAGAGAGGGCGGGCTTGCAGAAGCGCGTACGGTCTTGGCGCTTAATTTGGATGAGAATGTGCCAGCGATGAAAGCCATTGGCCTGCGGGAACTTGGTGCGTATTTGGGCGGAGAAACAAGTTTGGACGAAGCTATAGAGCTTGCAATGCGGCAAACTCGCCGTTTTGCTAAACGGCAATACACATGGCTTCGCGGTAACATGGACGCTTGGGAGCATATCGCTATTTAACTGCACGTTATGGATAAAACGCTTTTGATTTAGAAGTTTTTCCTATAGGCCTGCGAACGATTATACGCAAAGAGACTAGATTGAAAATATTACCAATTTTTTTACAAAAACGCTCATGGTTCTTCTGGATCGCCGTGGTGCAGCTTCTTGCATTTGCCCTTATCACAATGTCTTTAGATTTTAAGCCAGAGTCTATTGCAAAATGGTTTGAAAGTTTCGCGCAATCACCACTCGCAATTCCTGGTACTTTTGTTGTTTATGTGCTGGGTGCATTTGTCAATGTACCGCAATGGACGATGCATGGCGGCGTCGGGCTTGCCTTTGGGCCTTTCCTTGGTAGTGTTTTAGCATGGGCTGCAACGTTGGTTTCAGCAAGTTTTGATTTTTGGCTCGGAATGCGCCTAGGGGCAGAGCGTATACGAAAAATCAGCAAGGGGCGCCTTACTGGAAAATTTATGTCCTATATTAAACAGCACGGTTTTTTTGCAAGCCTTGTCGTGCGAATTGTTCCGACAGGGCCGTTTCTTCTCGTTAATATGGCGGCAGGTGTTGCTGGCGTAAAGTTCAAACATTTTTTCTACGGGACAGCTTTGGGCTCAATTCCAAAAATTATTGGTTTTGTATTATTTGGCGATGGAATCAAAAGCGCCGTCACAGGAAAAGAGCCGTTGTATATAGCAATTGTTGTTGGCATAGCCCTAATTTGGATGGCTGTTATTTACTTTACTGGCTCATATTTGAAAGCTAAGGAACCTCTGAATAATAGGTTTTGAGGTGTTTTTTGCTCAGCCTTTTTTTCACCTTTGTCAACTTGCAATTTGACGCGGGTGCATACATTAACTATCATTAGTTTTTAGGCGCAATTTTGAGTCTTTTTATGTGGGCACATATCGAGCCGTATCAAAATATTCAAACACGAAAGTTAGATTATTATGCTATCCAGTATTTTGGGGTTTTTATCAGCCGATATTGCTATTGATTTGGGCACGGCAAATACGCTTGTTTATGTTAAGGGGCGGGATCTTGTTCTAAGCGAGCCATCCGTAGTCGCGTATTCCATCCGTAATGGGCGCAAAGAAGTTCATGCAATCGGTAATGATGCTCGTATGATGCTTGGTAGAACACCTGCTCATATCGAAGCCGTGCGCCCGATGAAAGATGGCGTGATTGCCGATTTTGAAGTTGCTGAGGTAATGATAGAGCACTTTATCAAAAAAGTTCATAACCGCCGCAATCTTGTGCATCCGCAAGTCGTTATTTGCGTACCATCAGGCGCAACGGCCGTTGAGCGTCGCGCTATCCATGACAGTGCTGCGAGAGCGGGCGCGCGTAAAGTTTATTTGATCGAAGAGCCTATGGCGGCTGCGCTTGGCGCAGGCCTGCCAATCCATGAACCATCAGGATCGATGGTTGTTGATATTGGCGGCGGCACAACTGAAGTTGCTGTGCTCTCCTTAGACGGAATCGTGTATTCACGCTCTGTACGAGTTGGCGGCGATAGAATGGATGACGCTATTGTGCAATATGTGCGCCGCACGACAAACCTTCTTTTGGGAGAAATGTCAGCTGAGCAAGTGAAAAAAGAAATCGGTTCTGCGCAAATGCCAGAAGACAATGAAGGTATGACGGTGCAAATTAAAGGCCGCGACTTGATGAACGGCGTGCCCCGCGAAATTCGCGTCACCGAATCTATGATAGCAGAAGCACTGTCCGAACCTGTTGAATACATAGTGGAAGCCGTTAAAAACGCCCTAGAAGCAACGCCACCAGAACTGGCTGCCGATATTGTGGATAAAGGCATTATGCTTACGGGCGGTGGGGCATTACTAAGAGATTTGGACACAGTACTGCGCAACAGAACGGGGTTACCTGTATCTATAGCGGATAATCCGCTAACATGTGTTGTGAAAGGGGCTGGCACTGTTGTTGAAAACCTCAACAAGTGGAAAAGCGTACTCTCGGTTGGGGCTTATAAACAATAATATAAGCCTACAGTGCTGGGGCCAAAATTTAAGGTCACTCAATGAGCGATAGAAGTGGAAACCAATATCATAAACGAAGGAATATCTGGCGCGGCATAGCGGCGGGTTTAATCTTCGTATCGTTTATAGCGCTTGTTTCAGATGGACAACAAAAGATACTCCTTGCTTCAGGACGTATCCAAGCCGATGGTGCGAGCGCCAAAGTTATGGAGTTTTTAGCAACGCCTGTGCGCGGAATTCAGGCCATGTTTACGAACCTAAAAAACAGAACAAATATTATCCAGAAAAATGCAAGCATGAAAGCTGAACTTGCCCGTATACGTCCATATGAGACGAAAGCTTTAGATCTAGAGATGCGCATACAAAGTCTCGAGAAAATTCTGCACATGGAAACTTCTTCGGATATCCCAACGGAGAAAATTATAGCACGCGCGGTTAGCGAAATTCACGGCCTCTTTGCGTACACATCTTTGATTAATGTTGGTTACAATCAAGGTGTGCTTTCTAATCACCCTGTTATGACTGTAGACGGGCTTTATGGCCATGTAGTTCGTAGCGGCGCTAATTCTGCACGGGTATTGTTGCTCAATGATATGAATAGCCGCATCGCAGTAATGTCTCAGCGCTCTAAAAGTCGAGCGTTAATGGTTGGTGCAAACGATAAGCGCCCTAAGCTTGAGTATATTTCTCCAAAATCTGACTGGAAAATTGGTGACCGTATTGTTACCTCTGGTGACGGTGGTGTTCTACCACAGGGGCTTGCCATAGGCACTTACACTAAATATGGAGCAAAAAAAACGGGTGTACAATTGTATACGCGTGGCAAACCTGTAGATTGGGTGTGGGTCTATCCATATAAACCTATTCCAGCTCCTATTGAAAATGGCTCGAAGGCAGACGTCTCTATAAACCCTTTGGCGGATAAGCTTACGCAAGAAGGTCTTGTTCCTGACCTAGTAACAGGTGCGCCAAATGAGTAAGCCTGAACAAACAAACGCTTTGCAAACATTATCGCGTGCAATACAAGGTTTTATATTTTGTTTAGTCCTGATATTTTTTTCACTAAGCAGCGTTGAAATATTTGGGCAATATTTTAGATTAGCTTTTTTACCTTTTGCAGGGTTATTTCTTTGGCCATTACAAGCTTCCAAAAGGTGGTCATTGGTATTCGTTTTCATATTAGGTGTTTTGTACGATATTTTCAGTGGCGGCCCGATGGGGATTTGGGCTCTTAGCTTTCTAATATATTTTATCGCAGTAAATGAGGGTATTAGGGGTATTAAGGACAAGCTCGGCTGGCTACAGGCACTTGGGTTGTTTTTTGTTACCTTGATATTCCTTGGTGCTATAGCGGCTGTTTTAAACCGCGTATCATTGGGGATTTGGCCAAGCCGGATTATAATTGTTAACACTGTTGTCGTGACACTGATTGCCTTTCCCCTCATTTATTGGATCCGTAACCTCCTTAGTTTCATAGGTGGTGAACCCCAAGAAAACAGAGGATTGCAGTGAGCAATAAAGACGATCATATCCAAATGATGAACCGCAGATCGGTCCTTATCGGGCTTGGTGGTCTTTGCATATTTAATGTTCTGGCTTCTCGTCTTTATTATTTGCAAGTTGTTCGTGCTGAGGATTACCGTGTGTTGTCGGACAAAAACCAGTTTAACTTTAATATACTTCTGCCAGAACGTGGCCGTATTTTAGATCGATATGGAGAAGCCCTTGCTATGAATAAGCAGGATTTTAGGTTTGTCTTGGTTCCTGAAAGAGTACAAGACATTGACAAAACTCTGAATAAAATCGGAAAAATATTACCGCTTAGCCAACTATCTCGAAAGCGAATAAAAAATGACATCAGGCATAATGCAAAATTTATCCCAGTTCTTATTGATGAACATGTAGAATGGTCAGTCTTTTCTGCGCTTAATATTAATTTGCCAAATATTCCTGGGCTTGTGCCTGTAGAAGGAAAACGCCGCTCATATCCAAATGACGGTGTCTTTGCACATACATTAGGATATGTAGGAAAAGTAGGGCAAAAACCCTTAGAAAGTGATGAAGATTCGCTCCTCAGGCAACCAAGCTTTAGAATTGGGAAAACGGGTATAGAGCAAAGCTTTGATAAAGTTCTGCGCGGAAAGGCTGGACGGCAAAAAGTTGAAGTAAATGCAATTGGACGCATTGTACACGAATGGGAATCTGACAAAAAAGAAGCCACACCTGGGCAAGATGTCTGGCTGACTTTGGATGCTGGCTTGCAGCGATATTCTGCCTCTTTGTTTGGAGAAGAAAGTGGCGGCGTTAGTGTTATTGATGCAAAGACTGGTGAATTGCGTGTTTTGCTCTCTATGCCGACATTTGATGGGAATTTATTTGTATCGGGTCTATCAAGTTCAAAAATGAAAGCCTTAAATGCTGATCCCAGTCGGCCACAGTTTAATAAAGTTCTTGGCGGGGGGTATCCGCCTGCCTCTACTTTTAAAATGGTTGCTATGTTGGCTGCTCTTAAAAGCGGCTTGATTAATCCGCAACACCCTGTGTTTTGCAGCGGAAAAATAGAGCTTGGCGACCGCATTTTTCATTGCTGGAAACGCCACGGTCATGGATGGATGAATATGCATGACGCTTTGCAGCACTCGTGCGATGTTTATTTCTACGAAATTGTACAACGTCTTGGTATAGACAGGATAAAATCTATGGCGGAAAAATTAGGACTTGGGCAGAGCTATGATTTAGGCATTAACGGACAGATCAAAGGTATTATACCTAACGCAGTATGGAAGAAAGCTAATAACCATGGAACATGGCGCACTGGTGATGCACTCAATGCGGTTGTAGGACAGGGCTATGTATTGGCCACGCCTTTGCAGCTTTCCGTCATGGTCGCACGGATAGCCAATGGAAAAAACGCAATAGAGCCTTCCCTTATTATCAATGATAATATGCGTTCTGCAAATACGCTTGATATTAACCCCGACCATATTAAATTTGTTCAAAATGCGATGCTGTCTGTGACGGAACGGGCAGGTGGTACGGCTTACAGGCCAGGGGCATTGGGTATCCCAGGCGTCAAAATGGCAGGAAAAACGGGCACGGGGCAAGTGCGCGGTATTACGACTGCCGAACGCGCTAAAGGCGTTATCAAGAATAAATATTTGTTGTGGAAGCATAGGGATCACTCTATCTTTGTCGGGTATGCCCCTTACGATAACCCGCGTTTTGCAGCATGTGTTCTTGTTGAACATGGAGGTTCAGGGGCAGGACTCGCCGCGCAATATTGCCGAAAAATATTATCGAAAGCCCTCAAGGATGATGGAATGGCCAATATGGGTATGCCCATCAAAAATGAAGGTTAGGTATGAGGAAATTAATCAATAAGTTGAATGAATTAAACTGGTTTTTACCTGTTCTAGCCTTTATCGTTGGCTGTATTGGTGTTGCTATGATTTATTCTGCAACGGGAGGCGTTTGGGGATTAGGTGCAAAACAACATTTTATTCGTTTGTGCGCTGGCCTTATTTTAATGCTTATCATTGCCAGCATAGATGTACGCATTTGGTTTCAGCTCGCTTACCCTGGTTACGTTTTTGCTCTTATTTTTCTTATATGCGTCGAGTTTTTCGGTGTTTCAGTCAATGGCTCCCAGCGTTGGCTGGATTTATTTGTTGTCCGCATACAGCCATCTGAAATGATGAAAATGGCTATGGTGCTCGCCCTTGCGCGTTTTTACCATGATCTGCCGCAATGGCGCGTTTCAAAACCTGTTGGTGTTATTGGGGTTCTTATTATTATACTAGCGCCTGTTGGTTTGATATTACTTCAACCTGATCTTGGCACTGCTTTATTACTTGCGGCAACGGGCATCGTTTTTGCCTTCCTTTCTGGCATTAATTGGCGGGTTATTACGGGCGCGGCAGTGAGTGCCGCCATCGCGCTTCCGCTCTTTGTTCAATTTGGACTAAAAGATTATCAACGGGCCAGAATTCACACATTCCTTGATCCAAGTCGAGATCCATCTGGCGCGAGTTATCACATTATCCAGTCAAAAATTGCCTTAGGGAGCGGCGGTATTAGCGGCAAAGGCTTCATGCAAGGCACACAATCGTCCTTAAACTATGTACCTGAAAATAGAACTGACTTTATTTTTACGGTCATTGGCGAAGAGTTTGGCCTTGTAGGCGGGTTAGGCACGATGGTGCTTTATATTCTCATTTTAGGTGTGTGCATTTGGCTTGCAAACCAATGCAGGCATATATTTTCGCGAATGCTTATTATGGGGCTTTCCATGACATTTGCCCTATATGTGTTTATTAATATGGCCATGGTTATGGGGCTTGTACCTGTTGTTGGCGTACCCTTGCCGCTCATATCCTATGGCGGTACCGTAATGATGACGGTTCTGGCGGGATTTGGAATTATTCTCTCTGCTCATTTGCACAGAAATAAAGAACTCCCACGCGGATCTGGGTTATTATTATCGTTTAGGTAGTATTAAGGTAAAGAAAAGGAATTCTTGCAATACATATATTGTTCTCTTTCGTAGTTTTATTATTGTTACTAAGGGTATTATAGTAAATCTTGTTTATTTCGATTATATGTCATCATGCTGGATAATGCCACATTCCACAAGCGTAAGAATGCCCAGACAACAGCCATTACGAGCGGAGTACACACTGCAATACCTTCTGCAAACCTGCCCCCATATTCGCCGGACCTAAACCCATCATACCTGGCATAGGCAAAGGTTCGCTTGGCCAGCCATATGTTTTTCCTTGCTTTATTTCTGCCGCAATTTTCGTTGTAAGCTCTGCAAAACGGGTTCGGATTTCAGCATCAAATGCATCCGCCCCATTATACCATTTATCAAACCCTGCTTCGCTGAACCAAAACTCCAAAACCGCATTCGCTTGCATATTAAAGCCTTAGTTTTTGGTTTTGTATTTCTTTGAAAATTTTTGGTGTGAGTTTTTCAAAGGATTTTGTCACCGGATGTGCAATATATAAATCGTCTTTGACTTTGTTTGGATCAAATCCATCTTTAACCAAATTCGTTTTTTTATACTTAAATGTACCCGTGGTATCTGTTTCTTGACACAGGCGTAAGAAAACAGGCTGTGCGTAGGAGGGCAAGACTTCTTCAATATGTTTGTAAAGTGCGCCAAGATCCAAACTCTCATGGTTAACCAAAGATGCCATGCCTGCCTTGCCATCATAGCCAGGTATTGCCACGCCATAAACATTAGCCTGTTCAACACCAGAAAACTCAGTGATTGCCGCCGCGACTTCATTCGTGGAAACATTTTCCGCTTTCCAGCGAAATGTGTCGCCCATACGATCGGCAAAATAATAATATCCCTCCTTATCGCGCCACAAAAGGTCACCCGTGCTAAACCAACGATCCCCTTTTTTAAACACATCATGAAGGATTTTTTTCTCACTCGCTTCTTTGCTCTCATAGCCCTCATAGTGAAAACGGGCAGCACCTTGTTTGATCTCGCCAATAAGCTCACCAATTTCGCCAGGACTTGTGCGCTCACAAAACCCGTTTTTATCTTTGTTATGCTGCCTGTTTTCAACGTCATAGCGAATAAGATCACCATTATATTCCTTGCGAAGATATTCAGGAATACGCCCAACAGAACCCATTTTTCCTTCAAAGTTTATCAAGTTAATATTGCCCTCGGTAGCGCCATAAAACTCGACCACATGTGGAATGTTAAACCGCGTGACAAATTTATCCCACACTTCAGGACGAAGACCATTGCCAACTATGCAGCGGATTTTATGGGCACGCTCGTGCGCATCCTTTGGAGCATTAAGCAAGAAACGGCATAGCTCCCCCACATACATAAACATAGTGGCTTCAAAACGAACCGCATCCGACCAAAAACTAGATACGGAAAACTGTTCTCGAATAATAACAGCCCCACCCTGCATGATCGCCATTCCAACGCCGCAAAGCCCGCCCGTTGCATGGTAAAGCGGTAAAACCATCATCATTTTATCTGTTTGCGTGCTAGCGGAGGGAACAACGAATCCTCGCATATAATACTGTGCGCGCACATGAGTGACTTTAGCGGCCTTGGGCATGCCCGTTGTACCAGAGGTAAACATTTTCATGAATAAGTTCCCAGCCTTAATTTCAACCCGATGTTCTCTGCTAGGGCGTATGCTACTGTGCGCACCTAAATTGTCCGTAAAACCTTCTAGGCCAGCCACGACCCCAAATGCGCTATAGGCTACGAGGTTTTTACGAAGGTCAGCTTTGGCGCTTTTCCAGGCATTCTCAAGCTGTTTATCAACTAATGCGCCTTTAGCATTGGCAATACTAACGCAATGGGCCAATGCTTTAGCTCTCAGCTGATAATTTATTAAGGCAGGAATAACTCCAATTTTTGAGAGCCCAAACCAAATCGCGACATATTCAAATCGGTTAATGATAAAAACCGCAATTGTGTCACCTTTTTTAAAGCCTTCCGATAAAGCCCAATGCGCAACTTTATTGGCATATGCATCAAACTCCAAAAAACTCCATTGCCGATCATCTGATATGAAAGCCGTATTATTTGGATATTTGTCAATGACACGCTCAATATCATCAGTAACAAGGTTCGTTGAATCTACGTTAACATTATCAACTGCTTTTAACATCCGTTTGGAGGTCTTTATAAATTTTAATTCTCTGCGAATTTTTGAAAATAGCTTCATAAAACAACTTTAGAACCTTAGCCAAAGTTTTGAAAGAAAAATAAAAAAAAAGCTCTCCTGTTAAGGTGAGCCAGTTTGGGTATGATCTGTGGGAGCAGTTCAGTTGAAAAGAGTGTTGCAACGCCTGTGCCAGTTTTAAAAAGCGATATACACACTAAATAAGGAAATATTTGCAACATTGTGTTTTAAAATAAAGCAGGTGTTCCATTTGGAAACAGGGCTCATGTAAATACAATTCCAACGTAAAAAACGGTAGTCACGGCCAAATAAAAACGCTAGGGACATACTCTAAAATCTTAAATTACAAGATCATTAGTGGAACAATAACAAATGCCTCCCACATTTTGCAAACCCCTCACCCACCTTGAACGGTTAGAATCAGAAAGCATACATATAATGCGAGAAGTGGTTTCACAATGTGAAAACCCTGTTATGCTTTATAGTGTCGGAAAAGATAGCTCCGTAATGTTACATTTAGCGCTAAAAGCATTTTTTCCTTCAAAACCACCTTTCCCTTTCCTACACGTTGATACGGGGTGGAAATTCAAGGAAATGATAAAGTTTCGTGATCAACGTATGCAAGAATTAGGGCTAAAGTTACTTGTACATTTAAATCTGGACGGCATAAAGAAAAACATCAACCCCTTCACTCATGGTTCAGATATACACACAAACATCATGAAAACGCAGGCATTGAAACAAGCTTTAGACAAGTATAAATTCGATGCTGCATTTGGCGGCGCGCGCCGCGACGAAGAACAATCCCGCGCCAAGGAAAGAATTTTTTCATTTAGACGACCAAATCATAGCTGGGAGCCTAAAAACCAAAGGCCCGAACTTTGGAATATTTACAACACGCGTGTCTCTAAGGGAGAATCTATACGCGTATTTCCATTATCTAATTGGACAGAATTGGATATATGGCAGTACATATATAAAGAGCAAATTAAGCTGCCAAACCTATACTTTGCAGCCAAACGTAAAATAGTGGAACGTGATGGGGTATTAATAATGGTTGACGATGATAGATTGCCGTTAAATCCAGAAGAAAAAACCATAGAAAGAATGGTTCGTTTTCGTACTTTAGGTTGTTACCCTTTAACAGGCGCTATTAAAAGTAGCGCAACAACCCTACCAGAAGTTATCCGGGAAATGTTACTTGCAAATACTTCGGAACGACAAGGACGCATAATAGATCAAGATAAATCTGCGAGCATGGAAGATAAAAAAAGGGAAGGTTATTTTTGATGCCGCATCGTGATCCACTTATAAAACAAGATGTCATTAGTTACTTAAAAGCGCAGGAAAAAAAAAGCTTATTAAGATTTATCACTTGCGGCAGTGTCGACGATGGTAAATCAACACTCATTGGCAGAATGCTTTATGATAGCAAATTGATATATGAAGACCAGTTAAGAAACCTTGAAACCGCAAGTAAAAAATCTGGAACGACTGAAGATAAAATAGACTTTGCATTGCTTGTCGACGGGTTATCCGCTGAGCGCGAACAAGGCATAACAATTGATGTTGCATATCGCTTTTTTTCTACGAACAAACGCAAGTTCATAGTTGCAGATTCACCAGGTCATGAGCAATATACACGTAATATGGCTACAGCCGCTTCAACTGCCGATCTTGCAATATTATTGGTAGATGCAAGGCATGGTATACAAAAACAAACACGAAGGCATAGTTATATAACCTCTCTACTTGGTGTAAAGTCGATTGTAGTCGCAATTAATAAAATGGACTTAGTAAATTATTCCGAAAACGCGTATATTTCCATAAAGGAGAAGTTTTCCAGTTTTTCGCAAAAACTTGGGTTTGAAGAAACTTGTTTTATACCCATATCGGCCCTCAAAGGTGACAATATCAAAGAGAGAAGGGCTCACATGTCTTGGTATAAAGGTCCAACCCTTATATCCCACCTAGAGAACGTAAATACGGTGCAGAACAATAATAATAAGTGCTTACGATTACCCATACAATTGGTGAGTCGCCCTAATTTGGATTTTCGCGGATTTGCAGGTACAATAGCTTCAGGGCAGCTTTCTGTTGATGATGAAATAATCGCTATTCCTTCAGGGCAACGTACACGTATAAAAAACATTGTTACTATGGATGGGAACATGAATACGGCCTGCCAAGACCAAGCCGTAACAGTTACCTTTCAGAACGAAATAGATATATCACGTGGTGAAGTAATTTGTAATTTTAACAACCCCGCGCAAAAAACGGATCAATTCCAAGCACATATTTTATGGATGTCCGATAAGAAAATGTTCCCAGGGCGGAGTTATTTATTAAAAACAATAAACAAAACTGTTCCTGCCAGCATTACAGAGTTGAAGCACATAGTGAACGTAAACGATCTGTCTAAAACGGCGGGGAAGACTCTTGCTCTCAATGAAATAGGGGTTTGTAATCTCTCTTTAAATGAACCAATAGCCATTGACCCTTATTCTGACCAACGCCAAACAGGTTGTTTTGTTCTTATTGATCGGCAAACAAATGCAACAGTTGGAATGGGTGTTATTAATTTTTCTTTGCACCGTGCATCAAACATTGTTTGGCAAAAACTGGAAATAGGGAAAGCAGAACGATCAGAGCAAAAAAATCAAAGGCCAGCCATTCTATGGTTCACAGGGCTTAGCGGATCTGGAAAATCAACAATTGCCAATTTAGTTGAGCAAAAGCTCTATGACAGAGGGCACCACACTTACATACTTGATGGCGACAACCTTAGGCACGGCTTATGCAAAGATTTGGGCTTTACGGATGTCGACCGTATAGAAAATATTCGCCGCGTAAGCGAAACAGCTAAACTTATGGCAGATGCAGGCTTAATTGTAATTACTTCGTTCATATCACCGTTCAGAGCTGAGAGAAATAACGCCCGCCGCATAATGAACGACAACGAATTTGTAGAGATTTATATTAACACACCATTGGAAGTCGTAGAGAAAAGAGACACGAAAGGCTTATATGCAAAAGCGAGAAAAGGTGAAATTAAGAATTTTACTGGTATAGATAGCGAATACCAGCCACCAACTAATCCCGATATTACAATAGATACTATAACGACAAGCGCGGATAGTGCTGCAGAAAATATTATCGCTATTTTAGCAAAAAAGAATTACTTTAACCCTTAACTGTTCTTCAACTAATGACAGTTCTGTCCGTACACCGACGCCAATTTTTGCCATCACTAAATGCAATGATAGAACCACCAATAGCATTATCTACATAAACTTGCCCACCTTTACCAATTGTTCTAGCAGAAGGTAAATTTTTCTTCAAGTATACGGGTAACTTAAGAGGTAGACTTGCCGTCACCTTATTTGAATCCAGCCGTATCCCCTCAGTATCCCCTACCAAGAATAGGATTTGCGGGGCTGCACCAGTTATTTGCACATACAAAGTTGAACTATTCGACACCAAATAACTGGCCCCTGATGCATATTGCAAAAGTTGGGTTTTATGACCATTCCCCCCTACAACGGAGAAAACCGATCCAGAGCCAGCCGACACAGAAGGATTAAACACCTGTACCTGTGCAAGCCCTCCTTCATGCGTTTCTTTAACATCTAAAATATTTGTTGGCCGCGTCCCAATTCCAACATACCCAGTTTGATTGTTAATCTCAAATGATGTAGAAAAATTTGCGCCATTATTGCTTGTTTTTATTGAAAAATTATCATCTCCATTCAAACCAAGTTCAACCTTGCCTGCGTAATTATTTTGGAAAATCAGGCTAGCGGTATCATTAATAGATGTCTTGTTGATTATAAGATGTACGTCACCATCCACATTTTGATCAGCATCATTCGCACTAAACAAAATGAACTCACTTTTCACTAC
This sequence comes from Robiginitomaculum sp., assembly GCA_965224735.1. Lineage (GTDB taxonomy): Bacteria > Pseudomonadota > Alphaproteobacteria > Caulobacterales > Maricaulaceae > Robiginitomaculum_A. The sequence goes on from OZ245059.1 coordinate 2,096,953, forward strand.
GAGTTTATTATTATCATCAGAATTTGCGTTAATGCCTAACCCCGCCATACTAACGTTCACAGAATCAAACGCCCCTGCCTCACGCATAATATTCAGCCATTCATTGCCGTCAAAGTACAAAAACGCTTCATCTTCCACATTGTAAGCCCGTAAACCAATAAAGGGATGCGTAAACTTCCAAATATCACCTGAAAATATTGCTATTTCTCCTGTATGGCCTTGCCATTCACCCGTTGGATTATCACCAACAGTATATGTATCTGATGCTACTGGACTCTCAGGCGGAACCAATACATTCATTTTTAGTATATGCAAACTCGTCAATGTATCCAAAAGACATAATGATTCGTTGTGAGTAACGTGTTTTTGAGCCTGATTGTGCATAATGAGCGGCAATGATGAGCGTAAAGTTTTTTCTAGCATAATAAATAATCTCCAATGTTGTTATTTAGAGAATATGCTATGTAGGAATAACGTGAAAAAAATTTATTGAATTTATTTTATGTTTATCTGGTTGTGATTTTTTAAGTGTGCCATTTACGATATCCCTGGCAAATTCAGCTCATGCTCTTTCGCGCATTTTTTTGCAATCTCGTAACCAGCGTCGGCGTGGCGCATGACGCCTGTGGCGGGGTCATTCCATAGGACGCGGGCTAGTTTTCTGTCTGCCGCTTCTGTACCATCCGCACAGATGACAATGCCGCTATGCTGGGAAAAGCCCATGCCAACACCTCCGCCATGATGGAGCGACACCCATGTGGCCCCACTCGCAGTATTAAGGAGCGCGTTGAGTAATGGCCAGTCCGATACCGCATCACTGCCATCTTTCATAGACTCCGTTTCGCGGTTCGGGGAGGCAACAGAGCCGCTATCCAAATGGTCACGACCAATAACAACGGGGGCGGAGAGCTCTCCCGTGCGCACCATTTCGTTAAAGGCAAGCCCAAGTTTATGCCGCTCGCCAAGCCCTACCCAACAAATGCGCGCAGGCAAGCCTTGGAACTGAATACGCTCACGCGCCATGTCGAGCCAATTGTGCAAATGCGGGTTATTTGGGATAAGCTGTTTAACTTTCGCGTCCGTTTTATAAATATCTTCAGGATCACCCGAGAGCGCTACCCAGCGAAACGGGCCAATACCTTTGCAAAAAAGTGGACGAATATAGGCAGGTACAAACCCTGGGAAATCAAAGGCGTTTTCAAGGCCTTCATCATAAGCGACTTGTCTTATATTATTACCATAATCAAAGGTCGGCACGCCTGCTTTTTCAAAATTTAACATGGCTCTAACATGAACTTTCATAGACGCGCGCGCGGCTGCCTCAACCGCTTTCTTGTCGTTCTGCCGTTTATCCAACCACTGTCCCATGCTCCACCCTTGGGGCAAATATCCATTCACTGGGTCATGGGCAGAGGTTTGATCTGTCACCATATCAGGCCTTATACCGCATTCGTAAATTTCAGAAAAAATATCTGCGGCATTGCCGAGAAGCCCCACAGAGAGCACTTTCCCTTCTGTCGTAGCTTTTTTAATAAAGCCAAGTGCTTCGTCCAGCGTTTTGGCTTTTGCGTCCACATACCCTGTGCGCAAGCGAAAATCAATACGAGTCTCATCGCACTCCACCGCAAGACAAGACGCCCCCGCCATAGTAGCGGCCAAAGGCTGCGCGCCGCCCATACCGCCAAGCCCTGCGGTGAGTATCCATCTTCCTGTCAAATCGCCGCCATAATGCTGCCGCCCAGCTTCGACAAAGGTTTCATATGTACCTTGCACAATGCCTTGCGTGCCGATATAAATCCAGCTTCCCGCCGTCATTTGCCCGTACATCATCAGGCCTTTTTTATCCAGTTCGTTAAAATGTTCCCAAGTGGCCCAATGGGGCACAAGATTTGAATTGGCGATCAACACGCGCGGGGCATCCGCGTGAGTTTTAAACACACCAACAGGCTTGCCACTTTGCACGAGGAGTGTTTCATTTCCTTCGAGATTTTTGAGGGATTGGATGATCTGATCAAATGCTTCCCAAGAACGAGCCGCACGGCCAATACCCCCATAAACCACAAGCTCGTCTGGATGTTCTGCGATATTGCGGTCAAGATTATTCATCAGCATGCGCAAGGGCGCTTCGGTCTGCCATGACTTACAGTTAAGCTTTGTGCCCGTTGGCGCTTTCACATCACGCGCATTTTTAAAACGGTTATCCATAATCAAATATCTCCCCACCAACAGCCTGCAAAATTACGCCTTGCTTTAGCAAATTAGCAGCCTTTTCTATATCCCCCGCCATATAACGATCATCGCCTAAACTCGCAACCTCTTTGCGCAAGGCACTGATGGCAGAATTCAATACAGCGCTGGTTTTTATGGGGGCGCGCAGTTCAATCCCCTGCGCTGCACACATCCACTCAATAGCAATTATATTGCGAAGATTATCTGTCATATCCATAAGGCGCCGCGCCGCATACGCCGCCATGCTCACATGGTCTTCTTGATTGGCGGAGGTTGGTGTGCTATCGACAGAGCACGGATTTGCCCGCTGTTTGTTTTCGCTCATTAAAGCAGCGCTTGTCACCTCGGCAATCATAAAACCTGAGTTCACACCCGGGTTTGGCGAGAGAAAGGGCGGCAAGCCAAAGCTAAGCGCTGGGTCAACCAAAAGCGCAATACGGCGCTGTGTAATTGCGCCCGTTTCTGCAATTGCAAGCGCGAGTTGATCTGCGGCAAAGGCCACAGGTTCTGCGTGAAAATTCCCGCCTGATAAAATTTCTCCCGTCTCTATATTGACCAAAGGATTGTCTGTTACCGCATTGGCTTCAATGTGCAAAACCTCTTTGACTTGATCGAGAATATCTATGCACGCACCCATAACTTGCGGCTGGCAGCGCAAACAATATGGATCTTGCACGCGCTCATCATCATCCATATGGCTATTGCGCAAGGGCGATCCATCCATCAATTTTCGCAAAATACTGCCTGCGCGAATTTGCCCCTTTTGCCCTCGTAATTCATGAATGAAAGCTTTGAAAGGCGCGGAGGATCCCATGGCCGCATCGACGCTCATTACGCCAGTAATAAGAGCTGAGCGCACAAGGCGTTTGGCTTCAAAGTATCCAGCCAGCGCATAAGCCGTTGAAAACTGTGTCCCATTAATAAGGCCAAGTCCTTCTTTGGCGCGTAGCACGAATGGCGTTAAACCTGCCGCTCTTAGCGCCGCGCCGCCGCTCATGCGCACGCTCTTATAATAAGCCTCCCCCTCACCGGTCATCACGGCGGCCATATGAGCAAGCGGCGCAAGATCGCCCGATGCTCCTACAGATCCTTGCCCTGGCACTAGCGGCGTGACACCCAAACTCAACATATTTTGGAGCATCGATATGAGCCGCCAACTCACCCCAGACGCGCCGCGCCCAAGCGAATTTATTTTCAGCGCCATCATCAAACGCACAATATTTTCAGGCATAGCTTCCCCCACGCCGCAACAATGCGACAGGATAAGATTGCGCTGCAGTGTGGCCGTATCTTTGGCACTAATTTGCATGCGCGCGAGCTTACCAAATCCAGTATTTACCCCATACACAGGGTTTACACCCGCCGCAGCAGTTTTCACAATTTCAGCTGATTTTCTGCAAATATCTTGAGCTACGTCTTCGAGCTGTATACTCGCCCCGTCACGATAAACAGCTTCCCAAATATCAAGGCCACAATGGCCTGCTTTTATTATTGTACTCATACGGAGCGCCCCCTCAAATATCTATCACACGCAAAATTATTGCCAATCCAATAGCTAAGTTCGCTTGGGTGCAGTATTGACCAGACCACAAGATCTGCTGATTTTCCAATTTCTAAGGTGCCAATATGTGCGCCGATGCCAAGTGCTTTTGCCCCTTCTCTCGTCATCCCCGCCAAAGCTTCTTCGGGCGCCATACCAAATAATGTACAAGCCATATTGAGGGTCATGAGCGGGGACATGATAGGCGAGCTACCAGGATTGCAATCGCTCGCCAAAGCCATAGGCACTTCATATTTTCTAAACAAATCTATTGGTGGTTTTTGCGTTTCTTTAAGTGTGTAAAATGCGCCTGGCAGTAAGACTGCAACAGTGCCTGCCTGTGCCATTGCCCGTACACCATCCTCATCGATATACTCTAAATGGTCAGCAGAGAGTGCGCCAAATTCCGCCGCAAGCTTTGCCCCGCCTTGATAGGAAAGCTGCTCAGCATGAAGTTTTACAGGGAGTTCGTGTTTTTGAGCTGCCTCAAAAACACGCCTGATTTGCGCCGGGCTAAAAGCGATGTTTTCACAAAACCCATCCACCGCATCAGCAAGGCCAAGCCGCGCGATTTCAGGTATCATTTCAGTGCAGACGAGATCAATATAACCATCAGGATTATTTTTAAATTCAGGTGGTAAAGCATGAGCGCCAAGAAAAGTTTTCAAAACGCGAACATCATCTTTGCGGCCAATTTTAGCTGCCGCTTTCAGCATTTTTTTTTCTGTTTTGAGGTTTAAGCCATAGCCTGATTTTATCTCTATTGTAGTAATGCCCGATGAAACCATGGCTAAAAGACGCGCCGAACTTGAATGATAAAGTTTGCTTTTTTTTTCCTCGCGGGTCGCCGCAACTGTTGATAAAATACCGCCGCCACTTTTTGCAATATCGGCATAACTCTCACCCTTGAGCCTTCGCTCGAACTCACGGGCGCGATTGCCGCCAAAAACAAGATGTGTGTGACAATCTACAAGCCCAGGCGTTATCCATTCCTCGTCAGGATCAATTTCAACAATATCATTTGCCTCATAGTCTGGTAAATTATCCACTTTACCCACCCATGCGATCAGTCCATCTTTTACCCCAAGTGCCCCGTTTTCAATCGCTCCATAAGGTGCGTCTATTTTTGTGTCCATTGTTGCTAAATTTGCGTTTATGAATAGAGTGTCAAAATAAAATTTCATGGAAAACTTATAAGGTGAAACAAGCGCTTATGCAAAACAAAGATTGGCCTAATATTGCAGGTCTTATTGGGGAGGCGCCAGCCGATATAGCCTTCATAGGCGCGCCCATGACATTGGGATGTGTAACCCCAAGCGATTATCACAAAGCGCCCGATGTTTTTCGCAACAGCCTAAAACGCATCAGCACATATGATTTGGAAACGGGTGTTAATTTGGATAGCACAAATGTGCGCGATTATGGCAATATAGAGTGCGCCGCGCTTAGCCCCACTGACGGGTTCACGCCTATAGTAAAGGCCTTTGGAACTATAATAAAAGCCCATAAACTATCCGCGCTTATTGGCGGCCATAACGGGGTAACACGGGCGGGTGTTCATGCGCTTGACCCTTCTTTGAAAAATATTGGCCTGCTTACGCTTGATGCACATTTTGATTTGCGTAGCACCAATGATGGACCTGCCAATGGCAATCCCGTGCGGTGTCTTTTAGAGGACGGCCTACCAGGCGCGCATATTGCTCAAATTGGCATTGCGCCCTTTGCCAATACAATGGACATGCACCGCACAGCCATCAAAGAAGGCATTAGTGTTTATACACTAGCCGATTGCCACGCGCGCGGTAGCGCTAATATTATTACACAAGCCTTGAAAAAACTCAGCGCTAAATGCACTGTTATTTATGTGGATTTTGATATTGATGTGATCGAGCGTGCCCTTAGTCCAGGCGCGCCAGGTGGCCGCGCGGGCGGGTTTACGCCGCGTACATTTTTTGAAGCGGCGCGCATAATTGGAGCACACCCTAAAGTGCGCGCCGTTGATCTCACGGAATTTGACCCAGGGCTTGACGTTAATGATATCACGGCCCTGATTGCAGGGCGCTGGTTTGCAGAACTTCTTTTGGGCTTTAGTGCTCGCTAGTCGATACGTTCTAACCCGCCCGCTTTGAGCCATTCATATACTGCTCGGACACACATAATTTCGCCGCCCTTTGGCCGTGCAGGGCTCGACGTAGGGTTCCAACCATAAACATCAAAATGCATCCAAGCTTGGTTCTTACTGACAAATTTTTGCAAAAACAAAGCCGCCGTGATTGAACCAGCAAAACTACTGCCCGCATTTTGCATATCTGCAATAGAAGATTTGAACAGGCTATTATAAGGTTGCCAAAGGGGCATATGCCAAAATGGATCAGATTGTGCATTGCCCTGCGCCAACAAACCTTGAACAGGCTTGTCTCTGTTTGAGAAAAACGGCGCCAGCGTAGGCCCTAACGCCACGCGCGCAGCCCCTGTAAGTGTGGCAAAATCGATAACCAATTTTGGTTTATCCTCACAAGCTTTGGTGATCGCATCGCCAAGCACTAGGCGGCCTTCCGCGTCCGTATTATCAATTTCGACGCTTAGGCCCTTGCGCGAACTTAGCACATCACCAGGCCTGAACGCATTTCCAGACACGGCGTTTTCTGCAACAGCCAAAAGAACATGCAAGCGCACGGGTAATTTTGCCGCCATTATCATATCTGCAAGAGCAAGCGCATGCGCCGCCCCGCCCATATCTTTTTTCATGATACGCATACCTACAGCTGATTTAAGGTTAAGGCCACCCGTATCAAATGTGATGCCCTTACCAACGAGCGATAGGCGCGGATGGGTATCATCACCCCAATTAATTTCAATAAGGCGCGGCGCTTCATGCGCGGCGCGGCCTACCGCATAAATCATAGGATAGTTTTGCGCCAGCAAATCATCGCCAATGACCGCTGTGAGTTTCGCACCATGTGCATCTGCAACGCCTTGTGCTATGCTTTGCATGGCCTTTGGCCCCATATCGCCCGCGCCTGTATTGATCATATCGCGGCCACGATGCAGGGCTTTAACAATCGCCTTTATTTCCGCCCCGCTCACATCCTCTCCAAGTACAAGCTTTGGAGGTAACGCATCTCTTTTTAAGTATTTAGTAAACTTATAAGCGCCCATACCCCAAGCAATCGCAAGCACTGCAGCGGGCCAGTCATCTGGTTTTTCTGCTATGGTATAAAACCCTTGCGTGAGTTTAGAGCCAAGACTCCCTGCCCTCATGGCAGAATTGTCAAATCCATTGTCGTGGCCAGCGCCAAATAAGATTAACCCGATTGCACCGTTTTCATCTGGCACCGAAACAAGTTGTCCAGCTTTACCGCGAAACCCTTGTGCAGAAATATAAGTTTTTTGCACCACGCTAAAACGTGATAAAGTTGCTTCAAGTATGTCTGGACGGCAAATATAAACGGGAATAACCGTCTCTTCTTGAGGCACATCTGCCAAATTTATAAAATATTCGCTCATACTATCCTTCTTAACAAAGTTTAACCTATCTTAACTGTGTTCTTTTAACTTTGTTAACGAAATCTTGACGCGACGCAACAAAACTTAACTAAATTCATGAATCGCTTTGGTTTGGAGGCCATTATGGCAAAAACGCACATTATAAAGATGCTTTCACTTAGTACCGCCCTTATAACCCTTACTGGTTGCGGACTCGCGAGCTTGCCGAACTATACCCCTTTGGAGAAACAAACTGCTGAGGAATTATCGAGCTCAAAATATATGCCGCGAAGTGCAAAAGAGCGCGAGGCTGTTTTAACGCAAAGTCTCTTTGCCCAAACGGCATTTTGGTCACGTGAGTACGACTTAAACCCAGCCGATTTAGAAGCTGCTATTAATTTATCCAGTGCGCTGCGTCGTATGGGCAATGCAGGAAAGTCTATAGAAGTGGCACAGCATACCCGCGCACTTTATCCGCGCAATGTTACGCTTATGACTGAACTTAGCGCCTCGCTTCTCTCCGAAAACCGTTCGCGTGAAGCGTTAAAAATTATTGACCAAGCTCTTGGGAAACAACCTCAAAATGCACGCCTTTGGTCTTTGAAAGGCGCAAGTCTTGACCAGGTTGAACAGTATAAAAAAGCCCGCGAACAGTATACGCGCGCACTTAAAATCGCGCCCAATGATCCGGGTATTCTTGCTAATGTAGGGCTAAGTTATGCCCTTGAAGGCGATCCTAAGACTGCCGAAATTTGGCTAAGGCAAGCTGCCAACACGCCTGGGGCATCTGATAGCGTACATCAGAACCTTGCCCTTGTGCTTGGTCTTCAAGGTAAAATAGAGGAAGCCCAACGGATTAATACTCAATACTTAAGCCCCGAACAAGCCGCCGAAAATATGAATTACATGCGCTCTTTGCGCGGAACGTCTCCAACATTACCAACACAATCTGTTCCAAACCAAATAGCGAAAAGCCCTCAAACCCCGCGCTTTTATGGCCAAGCCCCGCAAGCGACAAAACCACGCACCGCACAACCAATAAAAACTGCGCCACATTTTGCACGCCAACCACAATATGGAACACGCTTAATAATGGCGGGCAACCCAAATGCGACAAAAACTGGCCCTAAAACTGCACGCGAAGCGGCTCTGGCTGTCGCGCGAGCTCGCGCGGTAAATCCGCAAAAACGCGTGCAAACAAATTACAGACAAAAACAATGGCCTAATCAAGCGCAAGCGTGGACACAAACTCAAGCCATCTCACAAAAGTCCGTACTTAGCAAAATTGCACGATCCAACCAATCAAAACGGTTCATAGCTGAGCAACAACAAGCACAGCAGATACAACGACAACAACAGCGACAACGACAACGACAAGCACTATTCGCACAACAGCAAAACATGCGCACGCAACAATATAAGGCGCAACCATATCCTTATGCGCGGCGAATGCCATATGGAGGGCCGCAAACTCAGCAGCAACCACAAACGCAAAGACAAAGGCAAGGACAAAGGCAAGGACAAAGGCAAGGACAATATCGTCAGGTACCTGTTTACCAAAGACCCGTATATGGGCAAGCACCGCAGCCAACTTTTCGAGCGCCAGCGCGCACAAGGTGGCACTAAAGATAAAGGCCAAGCAACGTTACTTTCGTTCTATAATTTTTGAATGATTATAAAACCCTCTTTTTAAAAAAGAGGGTTTTATTTTAAGGTGATGAAAAAATTTTATCCTTGCTGGATTGCCCCTACGTTTTCCAATTTTCTTTCACAGTTTCCAATTTGCTTTCACAGTAATAATCGCAGGCGTTATGATTACGATAAACAACACTGGCAGGAAAAATACGATCATAGGAACAGTTAATTTTGCTGGTAGGCCCGCCGCTTTTTTTTCAGCCGCCAGAACCCGCATTTGCCGATTTTCATTGGCCATTGTCCGCAAGGTGTCTCCAAGCGGTGTACCATATCGTTCGGATTGAATAAGCGCAGTCGATACCGCCCGTATTCCAGCATGGCTATTATTGCGCCACCCCAAATTTTCATATGCTTGCCGGCGACTTTGCAAATAGGAAAGCTCTGCTGTTGTAATAGAAAGTTCTTCCGCGAGTTCTATTGAACTTTCCGCCATTTCCTTAGCCACTTTACCAAAAGCGAGTTCTATGGACATCCCAGATTCCACGCAAATAAGGAGCAAATCCAAAGCATCGGGAAACATAGGCGCAATAGATTGCACACGTTTAGACGTTCTATTCTTTAAATAAAGATTAGGTGCATAATAACCAAGTAAAGTCAGCGCTAGCGTTGCGACCCAACACCATAAGAAAGCCCATCCCAATGGGTTCAAAAGAACAAAGTATAAGATACCGAAGAAGAATAAAATGATCGGCATTGCCAGACGGAAAAAATAGAATGTATAAATTGGGTTTTGCCCGCGCAAGCCTGCTTGCGCCAATTTTTCTTTCAAATCGGAAGCTAAAAGAAGTTTTTCCAAAGACAAATTATCAACAATTTGTTTAACAAATCCTTTAGACTCAGTCCGTAGCGCTGTATCGCTCTCAAGTTTATTCATGCGTGACTTACGCATAGACTCACGCTCATTTGAAACGGCGCTCATGCGTTTTTTTAACTTATCACCCTTAAGCATTGGCTCTATCAACATATACAGCGTTGTAACACATGCTAAAATAACGACAATTGTCAGGGCATTTCTAAAAAGATTTACGGATTCTGGGCTCATATTGCCACTCCTAGAACTTGAAATTTATCATTTTACGCATAATTATGATCCCTAATATCATCATCACTGCGCCAATTATTAAATTTCTTTGCCCCATAGGTTCGGTGTACAAAGGCATCATATAATCTGGTGTTGTCATGGTCACAAGACCCATAACAATAATAGGCAGTGCACCGATAATCATGGCCGACATTTTAGCCTCTTGCGCAAGAGCTTTTATTTTTTCACGCAAAAGCTTACGCCCGCGCAGAACTTTGGATAAATTATCCAAGCTCTCACCTAAATTACCACCTGTTGTTCGTTGAATACTCAGCACCGTTCCAAAGAAGTTTACTTCTGACAACGGCATACGACCATACATACGTTCGATACAGGTCTCAAGCGGAACGCCAACGCTTTCCGTTTCGATAAGTCTTTGGAACTCCCCTTTAATCGGTTCAGGAGATTCATGAGCAATAATTTTCAAGCAATCACCAAGTGGCAAACCCGTTCGTACACCGCGGACAATAATATCCATAGAATCCGCAAAGTGAGCTGTAAATTTTTTTTGCCGACGAGCAATAGAAAAATTGAGAATAAAGCGTGGCAATCCAAAACCCACCGCGAACCCTATACCTAGAGCAATAAGAGGTTTAAGCCCAAGAATAAGTGGCACGCCGCCAACAAGCAACCCGATAACGCAAGAAATTATTATAAACTGTTGAGAACTCGCTTTCCAATTAGCTTGAATTAATTTTGAGGAAAGTGACTTAACTTTCTTGCTACGTGTTTTTTTATTTTTCTCTAAATCATCTAGAGAATCCTCAATGAATTTCCGGCGACCACCCCCGTCCTCAACTTTCATAAAAGAAAAGATAGACCTCTTGGCTTTAGTGCCACCAGCCACCACATTTAACCGCTTTGAGGTAGGCTTTTTATCCGTATCCAAAATCAAGTAACCAATAATCATTAAAGCGGCGACACCTGCTATTGTAATAATTATGCTGGGTTCCATATCTAGGCTCCTGCCTCATCCAAGGCCTGAGCCAAATCTTTTTCAAGGTTAAAATAACGCGCCCGATCCCAAAAGGCAGGACGAGCAATACCAGTTGCTTCATGTTTGCCAATAATATTGCCATCAGCATCTTCACCATCCATTTCATAAAGCATGAGATCTTGCGTAACAATCACATCACCCTCCATGCCAAGCACTTCGCTGATATGGGTGATGCGGCGCGAACCATCGCGGAGGCGGGCTGCCTGAACGATAACATCAATAGATCCTGAAATCATCTCGCGAATAGTCTTAGCAGGTAAACTAAACCCGCCCATTGTGATCATACTTTCAAGACGAGAGAGCGCCTCACGGGGTGAGTTGGCATGCAGAGTTCCCATTGATCCGTCATGGCCTGTGTTCATAGCTTGCAATAAGTCAAAAGCTTCAGGCCCCCGCACCTCACCAACGATAATCCGCTCAGGACGCATCCGTAGACAGTTTCGCACCAAATCAGACATGGTGATTTTGCCTTTACCCTCAAGGTTAGGCGGGCGCGTTTCAAGGCGCACCACATGGGGCTGTTGTAACTGAAGCTCCGCAGCATCTTCACACGTAATAATACGCTCATCAGGATGGATATAAGCAGTTAAGCAGTTAAGCAAAGTTGTCTTACCTGAACCTGTACCGCCAGAAATAACCACATTACACTGGCAGGCTCCGACGATTGCTAAAACCTTTGCCCCCGCTGGCGAAATGGATTTGAAATCAACAAGATCGTCTAAAGTAAGTTTGTCTTTTTTAAATTTTCGAATTGTTAGCGTAGGTCCATCAATCGCGAGGGGCGGCGCGATCACATTGACCCGCGAACCGTCAAGCAAGCGCGCATCACAAATTGGCGAACTTTCGTCAACACGGCGACCAACTTGACTCACAATACGTTGGCAAATATTCATTAATTGTTGATTGTCTCGGAACCGGATATTGGTTTTTTCCATCTTACCATTGGCTTCAATAAACACGTGCTTAGCGCCATTGACCATAATATCAGCAATATCATCTCGCATAAGAAGAGGCTCAAGCGGCCCATAACCTAAAATATCATCACAAATTTCTCTGATGAGTTTGTTTTGCTCCGCAATAGAAAGACGAACATTTCTGATGGCGATAATTTCATCAACAATCGTGCGAATTTCCTCGCGCGCACTATCAGGATCCATGCCTGCAAGAGCAGAAATGTCAATCGTTTCAAACAAAGCATTAAAAATTGTGGCCTTAGTTTCATAATAGGCATCTGTTTGCTCTGCATGGCGCGTGGAACCAGGATTTGGGTTTGACACAGACACTTTTTCTCGCTCAGGGACGTTGTCCTTTTCTACTGGTGCCTCAACCACAACCTTAGGCTTTGTAACCGCGTTACCACTATCCCGTTTTCCGAACATCTATTTTATTTCCGCTTCTTTAATTTTGCAAACAAAGAGATTGATTGATTGTTTCCCCTTATTTTTTTAGAGGACTTATCTTTTGACTGAACGAACTTTCCGAGCCCTTTACCCTTTTTCTTCGTTGTGACCATGGATGGAAAATCGCCAGTACGCAAACGATGCGCCAAATACATAATACCTTCAAATGCGGCTTGCGCGCCACTAACATCACTGAGCATTTTCCCGTCATTGGATGCTTTTGTAAATACAGCAGGATCGTAACCGATAACAACAGCAGGTTTGAGACCAACAGCGGCTACAAAATCTTTCTCAGGAATTTCCGCGACTTTCGGAACACCCATTTTATTGAGAATGAGGAGGGGCTCGACATCATTTGGTCGTGCGGTTTTTAAGTAGTCAACAAGGTTTTTCGTATTTCTTAAATTCGCCAAATCAGGCGTTGCAGTAATAACAATTTCATCAGAACTTTTTAGAATTTGTGATGACCAATCCGTCCAAATATGCGGTATATCCAAAATGGCAAGAGGGGATAAAGAACGCACACCAGCAACTAAAGCTTCATACGCTTCAGGCAGCGTAGTCGGCGTAGTCCCCAAAGTTGCTGCCGCTGGCAATATTGTCAATTTTTCAGAATGCCTAACCATTATCCTATCAAGGAGCGTTGCATCAAGACGTTCTGGGTCCGATAAAGCTTCTTCTAAGCCCTCCGAGCAGTCATACATGAAGTCCAGAGCCGTAGTGCCCCAGCTTGAATCTAAGTCAACCAGTGCAGTTTCTTGGCCGATTTTTCCCGCAAGCGCCCATGCAATATTATGGGCAATCGTTGATGAACCAACGCCGCCCTTTGCGCCAAAGAAAGAAATGATCTTCCCAACAAACGGCTTATCAGGGTCAGCATATAAATCCGACAAAGCCCTAATAAGCGTTAAAGGATGAAATGGCGGAACAATATAATCACTAATGCCTTGATCCATAAGTTCTCTATAAAGCTTGATGTCATTAACGGCACCGATCATTACAACTTTTGTGCCGCTATCACAAACGGCCGCGAGCCTTGCGAGTTGCGCGAAAAGCTCTGGGCCACGCAAACCAGATTCAAACATAACGAGGCCAGGCGTATTTTCATTATTATAGTGCTCAATCGCCGCTGGAAGCCCGCCCATATAAACTTTCAAATTTGTACGCGCCATACGCCAGTCATCATTTATTGACTGTACAACACGGGCTGTCTCCGGACGTTCACAAAAAGAATGGATGGATATTCCTGGAAGTGCTTTTTCTCCACCTTCTTTGGTATCCATAGGCATTGGTGCCTGCAATGGCATTGCTTGTGGCATGGTTTGCACGGGCATAGTTTGCACAGGCATGGCTGGACTAGGCTGCTGCACCATAGTGGTTGCTCGATTACCGGGCTGGTATGCGGTTGGCGGCATGCTGCCACCAGGGTTTGGAGCCAAAGGAGATCTTGGCACTGCATTTGGAGTAGACACTTGCGCGGGCGCTGGTATAGACCCGCCTACTGGCGGGGGTGCAAAATATGGAGACGGTTGCTGCTGTACCTTATTAGTGACTTGTTGCAGCACAGGGTGAGCAACCGTCCCAGCAGATCTAGGTAGTGCAGGCATAACGCTCGGTGCAACGGAAGGATAAGCCGTTGTCGCACTTACTTGATTTTGTTTTGGTTGTGTCATGTCTTAAATCCAAATTATTCTAATTACTTTTCGCTAAATTTATTTAACCGCCACTTCCAACATTAACGCTTTGCTGTGGAAGCACCGCAGCGCCTGTCGCCTCGCCAGCTTTATATTTGTCCATAATGACAACACGCCTATCTGCTGGCCTGCTTCCTTGCTCATAGGGCGCTAACAACTGCCGTGGATTATCTATCATCGCTGCAAGGTTAGCCGTTTGCGAACAGCCATATCCGCCATAAGGTTGATTAGTTGATGTATTTGTCAGGTCAGCTCCCGCCTGACAATCAATCGGCTGCGTCGTAAGTCGCCGATAAGAAACTACGATCGGTGCAGCAATACCAGGACGGGACATATATTGACCACTTTGCAGTGCTGATGCTGGAATACCCATGCTTTTCATGCGCGCGCCTATTGCAGACTTAGCCTGCGCAATGCCTGCAGAATTAGCAGTATTTCTAGGAATATTTACATAGAGCGGCCCTTGCCCAGCACGGCTGTATTGATAAATAAAATTGCTCACTGCATCTTGGTCGCGAGCAGATAAATTCAAACCATTTGCCTCAGTGAAAAGCTCTAACCTTTCTACTGTTTCCGCAACCGTAATTTTGTTACGCAAGCTCGTCGGAGAAAAAGATGGTTGAGACATTGTACACCCGCTCAAGAAAAACCCAGCGCTCACTACAAGTCCAGTAAGCCCCATCAGGCGTTTTACTTTTAATTGCATCCCAATCTCCCTAATCAACCACATGACCAAATGGCCCGTTTAATTTATACGTAGAATTTTTTGGATTTTTATTTTTCCCATAGACTTTGTTAAGACGCCCAAGCAAAGCCCTATCTCTGTCATTAGCTGAAATATAACCATCAAGCGGTGTTTGTAATTTGTCAGGGTGCGTCGCATTAACCAAATAAGGCGTCACAATAATAACAAGCTCCGTTTCTGTTGTTTTATCATCTCTTGATCTAAACAGCCCGCCAATACCTGGAATATCTTTAAGTCCTGGCGTCCCATTACTGGATTGACGGCTTTCTTCACTAATAAGGCCCGCAATTACCATGGAACTCCCTGCAGCCATTTCGACAGTAGTATTAGCCCTACTAACACTAAGACCAAGAATATTACCGCCTGGTGAACTAATAGCACCTTTAGTGCTTGGCTTAGAAACTTCCGTAGAAACATTCAAGGATATACGGCCTTCACTGAGTACAACAGGCGTAAACCCAAGAGAAATACCATAGGGTTTAAATTCAAACTGGTTACTTACATTCCCATTTTTATCAAGTTGAGCATTTGTCAATAATGGGAATTCACCACCAGATAAGAAAGTAGCCGTTGCTCCAGAAACCGCTACCAATACTGGCTCTGCAAGAATACGAACAAGCCCGACACTTTCAAGTGCGGTCAGTTTTGCCGTCAGTGATTTTAATGCCCCGCCAGCAACATTTGTCCACTTAAGCGTACTCGATAACCCACTTACTGCACTCACGCCTGGTTTTGATAGAATGCCAAGATTAGCATCGCCGATTTGCCCACGAGTATTGAAATTAATGCCCATTTGCTTGGTAACGGAGCGCTGCATTTCTACGATCCGAACCTTAAGCTGAACCTGATCATTTCCCTCAACACTCATAAGGTTGGTAACCGTACCAGCAGAACCACCAGCGCTTTCTCCAAACCACAATTTCGCCAATTCAACAACCCGTTTTGCTGTACTTGCATCTGGAACACTGCCCGATAGCAATATATTGTTATTATAAGCTTCCACATTAACATTACTATTAGGTGCATGCCTAAAAATTAAATCCTTAAGACCTGTAATGTCACGCTCAACGCGAATTTCCAAGCTAAGGATTTCTTGGCCATTGTGCCCATAGAAAAATACATTCGTTTGCCCTGGCGTCTTACCAACAAGCAAAACCCGTTCTGCCGTATGCACAATTGCATCAACAATATCGGGGTTTGAAACGATTACATCTTTCATACCACCAGGCAGATCCACTGTTGTCGACTTATTGTATGGAATTACAATAGAGCGCGACATGGTGCTTTGTCCTGGGCTCAAAATACTGGCAGTTTGAATATCAGCATATGAGCGCGGACCAGCGCTCGCGTTCATTGCGAAAGTGCTGCCAAGACCTAGTGCAAGACTGGCCATAAAAGTGTATGTTAATGCATGTTTTACCAACATTTTGTTTTCCTACTTATTAACGGTCTTACCTATTGCCCTTGAATTGCAACGCGTTGTGGTTGGCCATCTCTATAAAGTGTTATTGATGATACAGTTTCCGTCTCTTTACGCTTAAAAGTTGCCGCGCTTGGTACAAAACCAACCTTGCGGTTATCAAGACCACGCAGTGATAAAGAAATTTCGCCTAATGATTGGGCTTCTACAAGCGCCGTAGCGTCTGCTTGTGATAATTCTAAAAGTACGGTTGAACCAACAATTGCGGCTCCATTTTCTTCGGCATCATTAAATGCCTGGTTAATCGCCAAAACTTTAACATTCTCAAAAATAGTCGAAGAGGCATAGGACGTTGCATTAGAAGATCCATTGTTTTTCTGCTGCAATAGGCTTAACTTTAACTTGACGGTTAAAACAATATCTACGCGATCGCCAGGTAGTATAAAACCACTCGCGGCTGAATCCTCGGTGATATGGGTTGCCACGGCACGCATGCCTGGCCCTAAGAGTGCGGCCATTTGCCCACGGTCACCAGGCTGTACTACTTTTTTTATCATGATCGGCTCACCAGAATAAAGCGCACTGCGCGCAACAGCGCCAGTCAGTTCTTCTATAATTTGTGGATGCGTCTCAATATCCAGTAAATTAGCATCAAGGGCTTCGCTGGGCCATTTTTTCCAAATCATGTGTTCGGATGTAAGGCGTGTCCCCATTGGAATATCAATGCCAGCAACCAGTACATCCACATAAGAAACCTTATCAACAGTTTTAATTATAGGTGCTGCCGCAGTTTTTGTAGGCACAGTTTTGCCCATTTTTTGTAGTTGTAGAAAAGCAACGACTGCAAGCAGTCCAAGGCTACCTAGTAATATTGTTTTTTTGGTGTCCATATCGCCTCACAAGTCTTCAAACATGCCCCCAATAGAGCCTCGTGTTATAGTTAACGCCCCATTTGATAAAGCATCGTTAATAAGTATATTTTTTTTTAAAAATTACGTTAAATTGATCACATACTGGAAAATGTCACTACTAGGCAGGGTCATAAGCGCGCCAAACGCCAATGCGAGGCCATATGGCATTTTCTTTTCATCCTTCAAAAGACGATAAACCCAAGGTGTTGTTAACACTTTTACCGGAATGAATTTTTTGCCAATCAATAGAAAGATTGCGAGCACACCGCCAGCAAGCGCTGTATAAATTAAATACATCCATAGATCTGGCATAACCCACCATAGCGATGTTGCCGCTAATAATTTTGCATCACCGCCGCCAAAACCACCCATTGCAAATCCAAAAACCCCGATGAAGAAAATGACAACGCCGATAAGCACATGCTCTCCAAAAATTGCCCATCCCTGCCATACGAGCGGCGTTATCAACAAAAATCCAGCAACCAGAACTAAACTGATCCAGTTTGGAATTTTCATACTACTAACATCACTCCAGCTCGCTGCAAATTGGCACCCAGCAAAAACAACTAAAATCAACAAGGAAGCTATCATAATATGTCTCTTTAATATTCTTGATGTATTTGCGGATTATGTAGGTTTCGCACAATTACTGTTCGTTCTTCCTTATACGAACAGAGTTAACACCTATTTAAAGTGCATAGATTTCTTGAGGCTATCAACAAAAATTTGGCCGACATATCAGAGATTAAGGACGCCAATCACGGGCGGGAGTGCCCGGAACATGAGGAGCAGGATTAGAGCCAGCCATATATCCTGAACTTGATGCTGAAGCACCCGAAACAGGGTTTGCTGTAGCGTTGAATATTTTTGGTGCTTGACCTTGATAAAGACCTTTGAATTTCGAACTATCACTTAGACTAGGCGCGGGCTGACAATCTGGTAGACAACTATAATGCTCACTACCTTTGCCAATTTTGATCACTCTGACATCAGTGTTAGCCATGTCTTGTCCGACTTTTATATTAGCATTCATCATCATGCGCCCTTCAGTGTCCAAAATGATGAGATTAGTTTCTCCATACCCCCTACCCATAATGAAAAATGTATCTTGTGAATGCACGGAAATATCTGCAATCTTTGGATTACCAATAATAACAGCTCCAACAGCATAAGGTACGTGCAAAACTTCCGTTTTGTTTAAATTAAGTCTGTACTCTTCTGCGCTAGCATTGCTCACAAGCAGTGTGCCAAGCGGCGTTACAGCCAATAACATTGCGAGCTTAATTACACGATTATACATAATTCATTCCTCTTCTTTATCTGCTTTTAGAGAAATGTGGTGAACGAAGGGTTTACAAACCCGATTTTTTTGGGTGTTACTGAAATACCGTGTTATGCTGCGGCCTCTATTCGTAGTTTTTATAGGACTTACCCATAGGATTGGCCAAAAGGACTGGCCAAAGAACCTCCTTTTTGCGGCTTTGCTACGCCTGTTGTCGTTGGAAAAGATAAAGGTAAGCTCCTAAAGCTTCGCACAGCCAGATAGGCAAAAGCTTGGCTTTCAAGGTCATCACCTTTCCAGCCAACATCTTCAGCCGTTCGTACTTCTATGCCTGTATGCACTCTAAGGAGCCAAAGCAGGACTTCATTATGACGCCCGCCGCCACCGACAATGACTTTTTCCAAAGGAATGTCGTACTGCCCTAACGTTCGTTTAATAGCAAGCACAGTGAAACTAGCAAGGCTCATAGCGCCATCTTGCGGAGAAAATTCTCGCAAATCCTCAAGCACATCAAAATCCCATCTATCGGCAGATTTTGGCACTGGTTTTGTGAAAAAACCGCGCTCTAACCACTTATCTATAAGCACAAAGTCAGCCTTGCCTTGCATGGCCAACCTGCCGCCATCATCATACTCTCCAATACCGCATTTTTGTACCCAGGTATCGAGTGGCCCATTGCCTGGCCCGCAATCACTTGCGAGCAACTCACCTTGCTTTGTTAAAATAGTAATATTTGATACGCCGCCGATATTGAGAATTGCGGCAGGCAGTTTTGCGCCCCCCCCCATAAGCAAGGCCTTATGATAAATCGGGGCAAACGGCGCCCCCTGCCCGCCAGCATTTACATCGGCACTGCGAAAATCATAAACCACGTCTATGCCAAAGTAATCCGCTAAAACTTGCCCATTGCCTAACTGCAAAGTGTTGCCCTTGATTTCCCCGTTTGGCGCTTTGTGTAAAACCGTTTGGCCATGATAGCCAATCAGATCAATATCTCGCACGCCTAATTTTTCAATGGCGTCTATATGGGCATTATCAACAATAGCTTCGGCCTGTTTGAGACTATTGGGTTTCGCCCCCCGACACCCCCACTTCAAAGCATCTTGCGTGGCTGCGCCAAGAATTTTCTTCTCTTGTTTATTGTACGGCCGAAAGCAGGTCTTACCAAAAGTATGAATATATCTACCATCCGTTTCCAAAACTGCCGCGTCGACACCATCTAATGACGTGCCGCTCATTAGGCCGATTGCTTTGTAGATTTTGCTCATATCTGTTCTTGCTCAACTCAGCACATTCCCTATAAAGAACGCAATAGAGAACACACTAGAGTAAAACTATGGCACATTACAAATCCGAATTAATGAAAACCTTGGTTGGACGTGGTTTTTTATATCAATGCACTGACGAATCGGCTTTGGACGCAAAAGCGGCAAACCAAAATGTTGTTGGTTATATAGGATTCGATTGCACAGCACCGAGCCTGCATGTAGGTTCGCTCGTCCAAATTATGATGCTACGTATTTTGCAAAAATCAGGTAACCGTCCGATTGTCCTTTTGGGCGGCGGCACCACCAAAATAGGCGATCCGTCTGACAAAGACAAATCTCGCCCTATCCTAACATCTGAAAAAATTGAAGAAAATAAAAATGGCATAAAACAAGTTTTCGCTAAATTTTTAGATTTTGATGGCCCCAATGCTGCGATTATGGTCGACAATGCCGACTGGCTCGACAAACTTGGTTATATTGAGTTTTTGCGCGATATCGGCAAGTTGTTCACAGTCAACAAAATGATAGCCCTTGAGAGCGTAAAACGCCGCCTTGATAACAAACAGCCTATGACGTTTTTAGAGTTCAATTACACACTCTTACAGTCCTACGACTATCTTGAGCTTAACCGCAGGCACGGCTGTAATCTGCAGCTTGGCGGGTCGGATCAATGGGGCAATATTGTTGGCGGGGCTGACCTAACGCGCCGGCTTGGGCGGGCCGAAGTTTATGGGTTCACAACACCGCTCATCACAACAGCATCTGGCGGCAAGATGGGCAAAACCGCAGAAGGGGCGCGCTGGCTTAATGCAGATGATAGTTTTGGCAAAGATTTCACCCTAAGTCCTTATGATTACTGGCAATTTTGGCGAAATACGGAAGATGCCGATGTAGGCCGTTTCCTTAAATTATTCACAGACTTACCGCTAAATGAAGTCTCTAAACTAGAAGCCCTTAAAGGGGCAAATATCAACCAAGCAAAAATCAAACTTGCCAATGAAGCGACAACATTATTGCACGGGGTGAGTGCTGCTAAGTTAGCGGAAACAACAGCGCAAAAAACATTTATTGGCGGCGGGGCTGCCGAAGGACTGCCGACTTTTGAAACACCAAAAGAAAACCTTTCTGAGTTAACAGTGCAAAACGCAGGTGTTCTCACAGGATTGTGCGCTTCCAAAGGCGAAGCAAAACGCCATATCAAAGTAGGAGCCTTAAAGATAAATGATGAAAAAATCACAGAAATTTTTGCAAAACTATCACTGGATGATGTCAATCCAGATGGCGTGATTAAAGTTTCTATTGGCAAGAAAAAACACGCACTTATCAAACCCGTCTAGTTGTACAGTCTTTGTGTTAGATAGTATTAAGTTATCTTCTCAAGATGTGGGATTCTTATTGTGGATTTTAATTGCCAGCGGCTTCATTTCTCGGCACAGTCTTTAAAAAGGGGAAAAACATGGATGTTGCCGTTCAGACAATGGGAATATGGTCAATACTGCCGCCAATTATCGCTATTGTTTTGGCACTATGGACGCGGCAAGTGTTTATGGCGCTGGCCGTGGGGATATGGGTTGGCTATATGATTATGGCGCATTGGCATCCGCTAACGGGAACACTTGATACCGTCAATTCTTTCGTCACCGTGCTGACCGATACGAGCAATGCGCGTATAGTGATATTTTCGCTTATCATTGGGCCACTCATTGCTCTTGTGCAACGTTCGGGCGGGGTGGAAGGCTTTGTTGGTCATATCCTTAAGTTTATCGACAGGGTGAGCAAAAAGCATAGCGACGAAGGAAACCGTAAAATCGTTGAGAGCCTCGCGGCGCTGACGGGTATGCTCATTTTTATCGAGAGTAATATTTCGCTGTTCACCGTGGGTACGCTGTACCGCCCAGTGTTTGACAAGTTGAAAATCCCGCGTGAAAAACTAGCTTATATCACGGACAGCACATCCGCGCCGTCTAATATTCTCATGCCGTTTAATGCGTGGGGAGCGTTTATCATGGGCTTGCTGCTTGTCTACACTACGGAGCCAAACAAGGTGTTTGATAATACATTTGAGGTATTGGTGAAATCTATTGCCTTTAATTTTTACCCCATGCTGACTGTGGCCTTGATCTTTGTGGTCATTTGGACAGGGAAAGATGTAGGGGACATGAAAAAGGCAGAAACCCGCGCCCGCGAAACGGGTAAAATATTACGCGACGGAGCCGTGCCGATGATGGATAATAGCGTCTCTATGCTAGAAGCCAAAGAGGGCGCACCGCACCGCGCTTTTAATATGCTAATCCCTATCTTGTCTATGGTGGCGTTAGTGCCTACATTTTTGATTTATACGGGTTTTGGCGAGGCGGGCCAATACGGGCTTTGGGAGGCACTCAAGGCAGGCTCTGGCTCTGCCGCCGTTTTGTATGCCGTCACGTTTTCCATCTTTATCGCCATGGCACTTTACCGCGTGCAGGGCATTATGAAAATCACCGAAATGGTTGATCTGTCCCTAAAAGCCATGGCAGGTATGGTCAATGTGGCTATTTTAGCCGTGCTGGCCTTCGCTCTTAACGCCATGTGCAAAGAAATCGGCACGGGGAATTTTGTAGCTGGACTAGTAAATGATACCATCCCGGCGGGCTTTATACCAGCGCTTATCTTTATCATTGCGGGCTTTATCGGGTTTGCCACAGGTACAAGTTGGGGGACATTCTCAATCATGATTGCAATTGCTGTGCCGTTGGCGGCTGATGTCGAAGGTGTGAACCTTTATATGGCGGTTGCTGCAGCGCTGGGCGGGGGCGTGTTTGGCGATCACTGCTCGCCTACGTCCGACACAACCATTATCGCGTCCATGGCCACAGCAAACGACCATATAGACCATGTACGAACGCAAATTCCCTATGCGCTGATTGCAGGCGCGGGAACGGTGGTTATGTACCTGATACTCGGGTTCTCTGGTGTATAAGAAAGCACTCCAAATGTTTGAATTAGGAAAAACATGCAAACTTAAAAAACAAACACGCCAAAACCCGTTGTTCAGAGATTGCTTAGTACACATTCTAGTTTATAGGTCTACGCTCTAAATATAGTTATCAACAATATTTTACCTACTATATGTTGCCTATTTTGGTGTGCTTGATAGTGTTGTTCTTAAGAATCGATTAACGAACAGAGGTTTCATGAAGTATTCTGAACACATATGCGCTCGCCCAAGCCCTTCACTTGCGTCCATGCGTGCACTACGCGGGCATCCTCTTGATGTTTGTGAGCGTCTATGCACTGCAGAGAGTTATGATTGCGAACGGGTGGGTGATAACGAGCTGCATCTTGCTCTGCCAGGTATGTGGTGTGAGCACGAGGTATCTTTGGTCTGGAAACCAGAAGATGAACAACTTGATTTATATCTTCTCTTCGCAGGGCGCACACCTTGCGGACGCTCGGATGATATTTGCCGCTTGTTGTCATTGCTTAATGAGCGGCTCATGAGTGGTCACTTTGATTTCTGGGATAAAGATAGTGCTTTGGTATACCGTAACTCTCTTAATCTTGCAGGCGGTGCTCGGCTTAAAATAGAGCAGGCAATGGCACTTTTGGCGGCAGCTTTTGATGGGGCAGAGCGTGGTTACCCTGCCTGTCAATATGTTGTTTGGGCTGGTAAGTCTCCAGAAGATGCGCTCAACTCGGCCCTTATAGATATCGCGGCTCATGGATAAAATATGGGACGCGAAGTAAAAACTGGGAAACTATCTTCAAACACACATGTGTTGATCGGGGCAGGACATATGGGCGGCGCACTACTGAGCGGCTGGCTCTCAGGACAGGGCGCGGGCAAATTAAACGCACAGGAAATATTAGTTATTGATCCATCGCCTGGCGAGGCGGCTCGTAAAGCTTTAGAGCTTGGCGCAAAGTTTTCCACCCGCCTTACCAAAGGCGCTGCGAGTGGTTTGAAAGTTTGTCTGCTCGCTATTAAACCACAAATATTTTCACAAGTTGGCCCGCAAATTGCGCAGACACTGCCCAAAGATACCTTGGTAATTTCAATAATAGCCGGCATTAGCTTGGAAAAATTAAGCAAGGTTTTGGGAACACGTCCGATTATCCGCGCAATGCCCAACACGCCTGCGGCGTATGGCCAAGGAATTACGGCTTATGTTTGTAATTCTGGCGTTAGCAAGGCTCAACAAAGTCTTGCAGAGCTACGTTTAAAAGCGGGTGGAAAAGTTGTAGAGGTCGAAAGCGATAAGCAAATTGATATGGTTACGGCTGTATCAGGTTCAGGGCCTGCTTATGTGTTTTTACTGACTGAAACCTTGCAAGCTGCGGGCGAACAAATCGGCCTATCTATGGAGCTTTCAAGAAAGTTGGCTCGCCAAACGGTAATCGGCGCTGGATATATGTTAGGTAAAACGGGTAGTTCTGCCGCAAACCTTCGTAAAGCCGTAACGTCGCCTAATGGTACAACAGAAGCTGCTTTGGAAATCCTTATGGATAGTAATGGCCTACCGCCGCTCATGTGCCGCGCGGTAACCGTAGCTTATGAGCGCTCTAAGGCTCTTGGCAAGGGGTAGGCGGTTTTAAAGCGGTAAAGTTACTATGCAGCGCAGGCCGCCCTTAGGGCTATCATTAAGTTCCAATGTGCCGCCGTGAGATTGGATGATGTCGCTGGCGATGGAGAGGCCAAGTCCAACGCCTTTGGTATTTTGATTACGCGCCGCATCAAGGCGAATAAAAGGCATAATAACTTGTTCTCGGTTGGACTTACCAATGCCTGGACCATCATCATCAATATAAAGTTTTAACTGGCTGGCCACGCGCTCAACACTGATTGCCACTGTTTTTGCATAATGGGTGCCATTTTGAATTAGGTTCGTCACTGCCCGTTTCATAGCTATTTCGCGTACATTGATGGTAATGTCTTCTGTGGTTGTAAGTTGGGGCTTGGGGGCGGGGAAGGTATCGGCGATGGATTGCAGCAAGGTTATAAAATTAATGGCACGCATATCTTCTTCACTAATACCGCGAGCAAAATTCAGATAACCATCGAGCATTTGCTCCATGTCTTCTATATCTTTACCTGCAGCTTTTGCTTCTTCGCTTGGGTCTTCTAGAGCCAGATGAAGTTTTAAGCGAGTGAGGGGCGTACGCAAATCATGACTAACACTCGCAAGCAGGGCTGTTCTTTGTTGAATATGGCGGGTGATACGCTCACGCATTTCTAAAAAAGCATGTCCCGCTTGGCGGACTTCTGTAGCGCCCGTTGGTTTGTACTTCCCGATCGAGCGCCCCTTACCAAAATTCTCTGCTGCTTGTGCAAGCCTTACAATAGGACGGGCTTGATTGAGAATGAACAAGATACTGACTAGGCTTAGCAAAATAGTCGCCATTATTAGCCAAAACAAAAAGATAAACCCTGTCGGAGCAAATACGCGCTCGCGCGGCACAATAAACCGTAAGACCCCTTCATCGACCTTGACTCTAATATCAATGTGGTTGGGGTAACGCGTAGTGTCAAACCAGAAATAATTTTTTAGATTATTGGCAAGGGCACGGCGGAGCGTTTTATCAAGGTTTGAGAAAAATGCATTTCGCCTTGCAATTGGTAGGTTTTCATCGTGTTCAAATACGACAGAAAGTTGCATGCGGGGGCGCATCATCAAATCAAGCCGTTTGGTTCGCTCCGCTCCTGGGGCTTGATTATAAAGATCGATTGCGACGGAAATATCGGCGGCAACACTATTAGAGAGGCTTTCTGTGACTGTTTTCCAATGGGCATCAAAGAAAATATAGGCGACTATGATTTGCATAAGCGCGATAGGCAGCATGATAATTAAGAGGGCGCGCCCAAACAGGCTTTTAGGCAAATGGCGTTTCAACCACGGTTGTTTTGATAAAGTTTGGGCAGGAGGGTTAGCTGGAGGGTTAAACATCAACTGGCTCTGCTTGTAAGCTGTAGCCCTTGTTGCGTATGGTAATAAGATAATGGGGCGTAGAAGGGTTTTGTTCTAATTTACGGCGGAGGCGCGTGATTTGGACATCAACGGCGCGCTCACTCTTGGCACTTATCTGCTGTGCTAATGCATCTCGGCTAACAGGCGTGCCAATGCGGTTTGCAAGTGTTGTGAGCATGGCAAGTTCACCCGTAGTCAAATGTACATGCTTTCCATTTTTGGTTAGAGTAAAACGGCCCAAATCAAACATCCAATCCCCAAATTTTACTTTATGCGCACGCGGTGTTTTAGATTGGCGGCGTAAAATTGATTCAATACGCAAAACAAGTTCTTGCGGGTCAAATGGCTTGGAGAGGTAATCGTCTGCACCAAGAGTAAGGCCTTCTATCTTGTTTTCTGTGCTATCTTTGGCTGTTAACAAAATTATTGGGATATCATCCACAGTACGCAAAGATTTAGTTAAAGACAGCCCATCCTCACCTGGCATCATAACATCCAAAATTATTAAATCAAATGTCAGGCCAGCCATTAATTTGCGCGCTTCATGTGCATTGGCTGCAGCGGTTACCATAAATCCTCGTTGCCCCAAATACCGTTTTAACAAATCACGTATGCGGTCATCATCGTCAACCACCAATAAATGGGTGTTATTATGGATGGCTACATTGGCGTTACTAGGCATAATCTATAACTTAGACTGAATTTTCATTGACACAAGTGCCGCAAAGGACAAAAATACGCACAATATGTCTTAACGTGTAAAAGGATAAAATCATGGCGGAGCAACCATTTCATGACCGAGACGGATATATTTGGTTTGACGGGGAGTTTGTCCCTTGGCGCGATGCCAAAGTTCATGTGCTTACGCATGCCCTACATTATGGTTCTAGCGTGTTTGAAGGAGACCGTGCGTATGAGGGTACAATATTCGCCCTAAATGACCATTCCAAGCGTTTGATTAATTCTGGCAAGTATTTAGGATTTGATATCCCTTTTACTGCGGAAGAAATTGATAAAGCTTGTGTTGATACACTGTCCAAATCTAGTCTGGGGGCAGCTTATGTGCGCCCTGTTGCATGGCGTGGTTCAGAGCAAATGGGCGTTGCAGCCGAGTCCAATAAAATCCATTTATCCATAGCCGTCTGGTCGTGGGGGGATTATTTTTCAGATAAAATGAAGGGTATTACGCTTTGCATGGCTGACTGGAAACGTCCAGCACCAGACACAATTCCGTGCAAAGCCAAAGGAGCAGGCCTTTATATGATTTGCACGCTTTCCAAACACGCGGCGACGGCGAAGGGATTTAATGATGCGCTTATGCTTGATTATAAAGGCCGCATTGCGGAGTGCACGGGGGCACATATTTTCTTTGTAAAGGAGGGAGAGCTGCATACGCCCACCAACGATGTTTTACTTGATGGCATCACCCATAAAACTGTTTTGATGCTAGCAAAAAACCGGCAAATAAAAATCCATAAACGCGACATATGGCCAGATGAACTTGCCACATTTAGTGAATGTTTTATCGTCGGCACGGCCGCAGAGATCACCCCCGTACGTTCTATCGAAGATATTAAATACAAACCCGCAGATTTAACCGAAAACATGGTTGAAGATTATGACCGTTTGGTGCGAGGGAAATTAAAAGTTTAGCAAACGCTGTTTCTTTGTTAACGCCTAAATGCATCTTTTACATAATGTAGACCTGTATAGATTGAGAGTATGGCCGCAAGCCATAGGCTGCCTATGCCTAGATATGTGGAAATGGATAAAAGATTTGGGATGCCATCTAAAAATGGGTGCGAGGTGCGCATACTGATATTGACAATAAGGGTGCCAATGGCGACCATTTCTATGGATGTTTTCCATTTGGCCAAAGTTGTGGGTGATAAAACAATGTTAGCGTTGGCAGCATGCTCGCGCGTGCCGCTAATAAAAATATCACGAAAAATAATCGCAGTTGCAGGGATAAGAATAAACCATGATGGTCCGTAAACCATCATTAATGCGATAAAACAGCCTGCTACCAAAAGTTTGTCTGCAATCGGATCTATCATACGCCCAAAATCAGAAACCAGATCCCAGCGGCGCGCGAAAAAGCCATCCAATGCATCAGTTATCGCGCTTGCTATGAATAAAAAAAGTAGCAAAACTGGAGCGTTAAAAACGCTATCCATCGTATGACCGATGGCCAGTATTGACCACATAAGCACAGGGATCACCGCAATGCGCCCAAATGTCATTGCATTGGGCACCCAGAAAAATTTATGCCGTGCTGGTGTCATACTATTGCCGCTCATGATGTTGAGATGTCTTCTTTGGCATTGGGTTTTGTCATCAATATTTTGTAACCAGTGATAAGAGATAGAAGCGCCGCAGCCCAAAGAAGCCCATTGCCAAAATTCCAAACCCATGGTGAAGGATTATTAAAAACTTCCATCGCGTTCTTGGCTGTTTCGCTCACGCGCAGCCCGTCTATCAGGTTTGATAGCCATGGGGCGGCTACCAATGTACAGGCTGCAAACATAGCCAATAGACTTTTTAAATCACCAAGTTTGGTTTCCATAAACCCAAATTTTGAGAGCTCAGCCCCTTTGACAAGCGCGACAATAATGTCACGGCCAATAAGAAGTATTGCAGGGAGCGCAAATGTCCAATGCAGGAGCCCTGCTTTGTGCGTAACCCACATCAGGGTAATCAAAGTGCCGCTCACGAGGACAGAATCAGCAATATCATCAAACCAACCAAATGTACGGTGAACACTATCAGCGCTTCCGCCGATAAAGTCGTCCAAAACATCAGTAATGGCGGCAATGATGAACAATATGGACGCAAGTAAAACTAATTGTAAATCTAGCGCAACAAACCCAAGCGGATCATCAGGCTTTCCTGACCAAGCCTTGTAAATAACAAACATTATAACTGGCGTTAAAATAAGGCGTATCAATGTCAGGCCATCCGCGAGCGCACCCCCTGTATTAACAGGGAGATCACCATTTTCAGTTTCATTGGCTGGCTCATTGACTGGCTCATTGGCTGTCTTATTCGTTGAAGTGTTCATATATGGTTTTCGCAAGCTTTTTGCTTACGCCCTCTACCTTGGATAGATTCTCTATCGTTGCACTACTAACCTGTTTGGCAGAACCAAAATACGCCAATAATGACCGTTTGCGACTTGCACCGATTCCACTAATACCATCAAGCGGGTTTTTATGCATCTGTTTTTTACGCCTTGCGCGGTGGGTGCCAATAGCAAATCTATGGGCTTCATCTCGCAAGCGCTGCAAATAATATAAAACGGGGGTTCGCCGGGGCAAAGTAAATTCTGGTCTTCCGTTCATATGAAAACTTTCCAATCCCGCATTCCTATCTGGTCCTTTGGCAATAGCGAGCAATGTTGTGCGCTGGAGAACACCCAAATTTTCGAGGGTTTTTGTCACCGCAGAAAGTTGCCCCTTGCCGCCATCAATCAAAACGAGATCAGGCCATGTTAAATTGTCTTCTTTAAGCAAGCGCGAGAACCTGCGGCGCATCACTTCGGCCATCATAGCAAAATCATCACCAGGCTCTGTGGATTTATCTTTAATATTAAAAACGCGATATTCCTTGCGCATAAATCCGTCAGGCCCTGCGACAATAAAAGCGCCGATTGCATTCGTGCCTTGGATATGGCTGTTATCATAAACTTCAATGCGTTCGAGCGGTTCGGGTAAGCCAAGTGCATCTGTTAATCTTGTTAATAATTTTACTTGAGACGCAGTTTCGGCCAGCTTGCGCGCGAGAGCTTCGGCCGCATTTTTGTAAGCACCTTCAACAATTTCCAATTTTTCACCGCGCTGTGGTTTGAGGATTTTGAAGGTTTTTTCCCGCCGTTCGGACAGTGCAGTTTCCAATAGGTTTTTGTTTGGTAATTCGGCATTGACGAATACTTGCTTGGGAATGGGTTTGCCTAAATAAAACTGTGCTAAAAACGCATCTAAAATATCCTCTTTACTTTGGTCTTTATTATGAAACGGAAAATAGGCATTACTGCCCCAATTTTGCCCTGCGCGAAAGAAAAATACTTGTATGCACGCTTTGCCCGCATCCATATGAATAGCGGCTATATCTGCTTCCATAAATGTGGTCGGGCTGAAGTTTGAACCGCCCATAGAAACGAAAGCCATTGCCTTGAGGCGGTCGCGAATTTCTGCCGCTTCTTCAAAATTCAAATCTTCGGCAGCAGCGCTCATACGGGCTTGAAGCTTTTTGCGCAGAGCTTCGGATTTACCTGAAAGAAAGTCAGAGGCCTCTTGGTTAAGCTCGGCATAGTCTTTAAGAGCTATCTCGCCTGTGCAAGGTGCTGCGCAGCGCTTTATCTGGTGTAGCATACACGGGCGCGAGCGAGCTTCATAAACGCTGTCCGAACAAGTGCGAAGGCGAAAAGCACGCTGCAAAGTATCAAGGGTACGGTTAACGGCGCTGGCTGAAGCGAACGGTCCATAATAATCCCCTTTTTTAGAGCGCTTGCCACGGTGTTTCATAAGCTGCGCTGCAGGGTGGTCTTTACGCATCAAAATATACGGAAAGCTTTTATCATCACGCAGGAGGATATTATAACGCGGTTTTAACTTTTTAATCAGGCTCGCCTCTAAAAGAAGCGCCTCGGTTTCACTGCCAGTTATCACAAATTCCATAGATGTAGTTGCGCGGATCATGCGCTGGATTCTTATGGGGTGAGGATCATATTTGGTATAGCTCGTAACGCGTTTTTTTAAATCCTTAGCTTTGCCAACATAAAGAAGCTGTTCATCGCGATCAAGCATGCGGTAAACGCCAGGTTTATGGCTGAGAGTTTTGACATAGGCGGCAATAAGACCCAATCCATAGCTAGGCTTGTCTTGCGCCTTAGCCATGTCTATAAAGAGTGATTTGGCATCCAGCTGTATCGGTTTTGAGGAGCGCATGAGGCTTGGCAATGCGCACCGTGCAGGACTGAACGCGCTTATCCTCGGCAATGGCCCATTTGGCAATTCGTGATGCGAGCGTTTCGACGAGCTGTACATGGGTCTCGTGGGCAATTTTTTGGGCTTTATCCGCGATCAAGGAGTAGTCAAATGTCTCAGCAAGCAAATCGTTCTTTGGCGTTGGCACAGCACCCATGTCCACCTCTATGTCAATAATAATAGCCTGCGTACTTTCACGCTCGTGCGGGTACACGCCAATGGAAGCTTGCACTTCAAGGCCTGATACGAAAATTTTTGTCGCAGTATGTGTCATCTAAATCCTAAATGTTGGCCGCCATCCACGGCGATCATTTGCCCTGTAACGGCCTTGGCGGAGAGAAGATAGCGCGCCGCGTGCAAAATGGTTTCAGGCGGGGAGCCGTTACCCAGCAAGGTGTTTTGAACCTCCGCGTTAAACTCTTCATCAGACTGGTGCACGCTTTGTATTGTTGGCCCAGGGCCAATGCCGCAAACCCGTACGCGCGGCGCAAAACTTTGCGCCATGGTTTTTGTTGCTGTGAGAAGTGCTGCTTTGGACAGGCTATATGTAAAGAAATCAGGGCGAGGCCTGAGCACGCGCTGGTCTATCATATTTATGATTGTGCCGCTTTCGTGTTCTGGCAAGGCAGCGGTGAAAGTTTTTGCTAACACTATGGGGGCTTTTAAGTTCACATCCATATGGTTGTCAAAATCAGATGCACTAAATTTGTCCGCCTTATCAGGCGCGTAAGTCGAGGCGTTGTTAATAAGCGCGGTTAAGGGGCAGCCAATAGCTTTTGCGGCGCGCGATATGAGTGTTTCAACATCAGATGCATTGGTCAAATCGGCTTGTACACAGACGGCTTTGCGACCTTCGCTTTGAATGTCTTGGACAAGGTTTTGGGGAGTTTTTTTTGAGCTATTATAGTGAATGGCGACTTGGTAGCCATCAGCAGCCAGTCCTTTGGATAAATATGCGCCAATGCGCGCTGCGCCGCCTGTGATTAAAATTGCTTTGGTCATATATTCTGCTTAGCATAACTTTTACTAGGCACCAAGAGTGGCTTTAATAGTTGCACCGAGATAAAGGGCATAGCCAAGCAAAAAGACAATGCCCGTTTTGCGGCTAATCGGTGCGCGCCGCAATATAAACACGGTAAGCGATATAATCGTAGCGAGCATCACCCACACATCAAAGAATAAAAAACCTTTAGGAAATTCAATAGGGCCGACTAGGGCTGCTGCGCCAAGGACTGCAAAAATGTTAAAAACGTTAGAGCCTAGAACATTGCCGATAGCCATATCTGTTTGCCCGCGCCAAGCCGCTACTAAAACAGTGGCTAGTTCGGGCAGTGATGTGCCTATGGCTACAATCGTCAGACCGATCATAGCTTCACTCACCCCAAAATTTTCCGCAATTTGCGTCGCATTATCCACAATAAGGTTGCCACCAACAGCAAGCCCGACAATACCAAAAGCGATAAAACTTAGGGTTTTCCACATAGCTTTCGGGAGGCCATCCATTTCGTTAATATTAGTTAAATCATGCAAAGCTGGATCATCTGCACCCGCTTTGGCAAGGCCAAACATCCAGAGTAAATAAATAATAATACCTCCAAAAAGTATACCGCCTTGCCACATACGAAGCGGCCCAGGAACGAACATCAAAGCAATAAGGATAAGCGTAGCAAAAACTGCCACGGCAGAATTGCGTGCAACGCCTGATATATTGGTCGGGATGGCCATTAAAATTGCTGGAATGCCAAGAACCATAAGTATATTAGCAATATTAGAGCCAATGACATTACCCATAGCAAGTTCGCTGACATTGCCAAGTACGGCTTGAATGCTAACAACAAGTTCGGGCGCGGATGTGCCAAACGCAACAATTGTTAGGCCGACAATTAAGGGGGGAACGCCCCATTTGTTAGCCAGTGCCGCCGCGCCGCGCACGAGCCAATCGCCCGCCCAAAGCAGCAAAATAACGCCCCCAAAGAGCCATAAAAAATTAATAAAAATGTCCAAGAGAAGTGCCTACCAGAATTTTTTAAATTCGAGCAAATTAAGCCCGCCAAAAAGAAGGGCTGCAAGGCCAAAAGCCAAAAGCGCTGGGTCTAGCTTAAATAAGCCAAAAACAGTTACGCCGCCAGCAAGAATAATATCAGTAACAATTGTCATACTAACCCTCAAAGATAAAAATTATAAATTCTTTGAATGCTATACAGGGAAGGCGCGCAAACGCCAAGCTTTGTTTAGATAAGTTTTTTTTATTTGCATATTTTATTCGTTGTGGTGAAAAAACTAAAAAAGACAGGACAGCGAAGTTAGCGAGAGAGAGAGAATAAACTAACTTCAACCGCCCTGCTACGTGTGCTGTCTGGCCGTTTTAACGACCGACCTTGAGAAAAGGTCAGACACCTGGGACGCACGCAAGACCTTTATAGAAAATTCATTTGAATGTTTCCTGAACGAAACTGCCTTATTTTTGCCTTAATTAAGGCGTTCATTAAAACCATAAGAATTACATTATTATTACTCATTTTGCCGCAAGCCGCAAAGTGTACTGGTGTCAACCATGTCAACTTCTTCTAGCTTACCTCCTGAATTGGATAATTCAAAATGGGAATTTTGTTTTGCAGGTGAGCCAGTGTTTGTTGTTTGTAATACTCCCGCACATATCAACAGGCAAAGCAGAAGAGCTTCTACCTATATGATAACTTTTCAGCCGCGATGGGTATTTGACGACATTTTAGGAACACGTGAAGCGGCAGAACGATCTATAGCTAAGGTTAGAAAACGGTGCTAAATATATAATCACATTTGAAAAGGGAGAAATTTAATATGGGAGAATTAAAGAAGTCTCTTACCACTTTGACTGGTGCGGGCCTCATGCTAAACATTGTTATCGGGGCGGGGCTTTTATCTTTACCTGGTTTAGCTGTTAAGATGGTAGGAGATCATGCAATATTTTCATGGATAATATGCGCGTTGGCTTCCATACCATTACTTTTAGTTTTTGTTTTTATGGGAAGACGATATCCTAATGCTGGAGGAGTTTCTCATTTCTCGAGAATGGCCTTTGGAAATAATATTTACTCCGCAACATCATTTATTTTTCTCGGTGCTATTATCTTTGGCTTACCATCCATTGCGTTAACTGGGGGGCATTACTTATCAAGAATAATTCCAATCTCTCCAACATTAATTGCTGGCATGTTAATTATACTTTCTGCTTTTATAAACCTTTTAGCAACAAAAACAGCCAGTAAATTTTCTACCATTGTAGCATCAGCCGTATTGATAGTACTTACAGCTTTAGCTCTTTTAGGTCTATTTTCAATAGACTGGGATGTAGCTTCGAGTAACTTCATACCTCCAAAAAATTTAAATATTAATATAGCAATGGCTCCTTTTATGATGCTGTTTTTTGCTTTTACTGGCTGGGAAGTTGCAGCTGGTATTTCTGAGGAATTTAAAAACCCAAAGAGAGATTTTCCAAGAGCAATGTTTCTGTCATTTTTTGCGGCCTGCACTTTATATTTTTTAATGGCTGTAGTTGTTCAATCAATATCTATTTCTGACTCTTATGAGTCCTCATTTGCAACAATCACATCTATAAAATTAGGTGTAAACGGTGAGTTAATTACATCTGTAGTAGCCGGAATTATCATTCTTGCTAACCTAATGGCTGCAATATGGGCTATATCACGCATGGTATATTCACTCAGTAGAGAAAACATCATACCTATTTCATTAAAAGTACATAAAAATGGTAGTCCAATTTCATCAGTATGTTTAACTTCCGCAACGCTATTATTGGTATTAATGCTACAATGGTTAGGTTTTTTCAATTTTGAGTATATGCTTTCCATCGCAGGACAAAATTTTCTTATCCTATACGGCGTTGCTTCTTTGTCGTTATTAAAAATATCAAGTTCTATAATTGATAAATTAGTTTCAATTATTTCTATAATAATAGTAGTGTCTCTTCTTTATTTACAAGGTTTAGCGTTATATTACCCCTTATCATTGGCTATAATAGGCATTATAGTAGGATATATCCAACGTGGAAAATTAGAGCCTAAACCACCATTATAGTGGCTATAAGATTGAACGGCTTATCCTCGTTTTAACAATCGCAATATTCTTTGCTGTCTCTACGGCCATGCAACCAGATGAAAACACGCCAAAATACACCCAAAAAAAACCTATCGCAGTCTGATATTCCTGTTCAAAAAGGGATTAAGACGCATAACAAGGGCAAGGGCAATCGCAAACAACATCCCAAGCCCAAAACTATGGCAGTTCAAAAATTGTGCCAGGTGGTAAGCTTCGTCTAGAGCGTTCCCTGTTTAGTCGTACGCATATCCAGCTGCCTTGAAGTAGTCCCAACATTCTTTTTTTGAATATTGATTTGTGATATGTCCTATGACTTTCCAGAGGGCGTCATAAGTGCGGGCTTTTGCTTTTCTCAGATGCGCTTTTAGTTTTGAGAAGGCCATTTCAATTGGTAATACCCCCATATTTAGGGGTACTTATAAGTAGAGCGATTTAAGCGGCTGTCATGGCCAGCTTTTGTTTGGGCGTTATTCCGCCTATGGCCATGTTAGGCCTGTCATTATTGTAAGTCCCCAAGAAGGACTTCCTACGGGCGCAAGCCACTTGGTGGCTGAGTTTTGCACCTCCTCTATTGTTGTAAATATGTATTGGGCGAGCCACTCATATCTGACCGTGCGGTTGTAGCGTTCCACATAGGCGTTTTGCTGAGGGTTCCCTGGCTGGATAAACATCAAGATGATGTTATGCTTCTCTGCCCATGCGGCCAGTAAATGACTGATATACTCCGGGCCGTTGTCGCACCTGATGGCCTTGGGTTTGCCGCGCCATTCTATGATTTGTTCAAGCGCACGAATGACACGACCCGCTGGCAATGAGAAGTCTACTTCAATCGCTAAGCCTTCGCGGTTAAAGTCATCAATCACATTAAATGTTCTAAAGCAGCGCCCGTCCGAGAGCTGATCGTGCATAAAGTCCATCGACTATGTGTCGTTAATCGTCTCTGGCACGGCCAATGGCTCTGGTGTTTCACGGTAAAGACGTTTCTTGGGCTTTATGCGTAAATTGAGCTCTAATTCGCAATAAATGCGGTACACGCGCTTGTGGTTCCAGCCATAGCCTTTGATATTGCGTAGATATAAAAAGCACAGCTTAAAACCCCAACTGCGTTTGGTCTTGGTTAACCGCAAGAGCCAATCGGCTATCACAGCGTTCTCATCGCTAAGCTTGGGAACGTAACGATAACAAGTCTCGCTGATCGTAAATATGTGACAGGCCGCCCGGATGCTTATGCGTTGCTCGGATACATAAGTTTTGGCGATCTCGCGCCGGCGGGACGGCCTCACCACTTTTTTTCACCCACAGGGCACAGGCCATAGCATCCTTGATAATGTCATTCTGTAATTGCACGTCCGCATACATCTTTTTGAGCCGGGCATTCTCTGCTTCCAGCTGCTTCATGTGCCCCATCAAAGAGGCGTCCATGCCGCCATATTTGGTGCGCCATTTATAAAACGATGCGCTGCTCATACCGTGCTCGCGGCAAAGCTCAGAAACTGGTGTACCAGCTTCCGCTTGCTTTAATATGCCAATGATTTGGCCGTCTGAATATCTCGATTTCTTCATAATAAAATCTCCTTCGTTAAAGTACGAGAAAATTCTACTTATAAGTACCCTTAAATATTGGGGGTATTACCGTGTAATCGTGCGTTTATGGTACTTTTAGGAGGTTTTATGTCAATACTCAGTGTGCTCAAACTCTAAACCTGTTTTTGTTTTTCATTTTTTATCAAAATTTAGTTAGAAACGCCTTAATATGAATACTTTTTATGAATTTTACCGAAGTTTTACGGCACTGCTAATTAGAGAACCTCTGAACAACCGACTAATTTTGTGTTATTGATTTAACGAATTCCTTTGCGTCTTTGGATGATGCCCATAAGAAGACAGAGGTGATCCTATGATTTGAACCATATTGAAATTTACTTTTCACCTCCTTTACTCAATTCTTGTTGTACAATACTATAAATATCTTTATCGCAGATAGCTAGATTATAGAGGGTTGCCGATAAATCACCTTGTAATCCTTTTTCGATAGAAGGTAATTTTAATCCTGTCACTTGCCATTGTGGAAAATTTTCCCATAAGTGCAAATCATTCTTTATAAATTCGCCAAAAACATTGAAAACGGAACAACACAATGCAAATGGCGATGAATGGTTTTTCTCAAGCAACTTAAAATATACTTCAACGACATCTTGGCCATCTTTTAATAGAGCCACTACAATATTCAGTTTAAATTGGTGTGCTAATTCTGCCCACGAAATAGTGTAGTTTACGCAACGGTTTAACAATGGTACCCATGAGTTGGAGGCATATTCAACAAGAACATCAGCCATAATAAATAAGTAACATTCTTTTTTTACGCATTTTTTTATATGAGTGTGTGTAAGCGTATGAGAAGACTCAAAGCCTTGTTGAAAATCCTCACCATAACTTTTTAAGCGTTGAGCTAATTCCTCTGTAGTAATGACAATAAAAGGTATATGTTGATCGGACAGTAAAGCAAAAAGAATAAAATAAGCTTTTGTGTGAAAAGAGATTACTATTGTTCCAGAGGTTAAATTTTCAATGTCTTCTAATGTTTCTTCAAAATTTTGGCTTAAAAATTTAAAATCAGGAAGCGAACATTTTCCAGTGGTGATATCAACAAACCTCTTTTCACTTTCTGCTCGTCGTGCATCAATTTCATCTTGCATTGTTTCATGGTATTCATTCATTTCCATTGATTATAATGTTCCAGTTCCTTTTGTGGCATCTAAACCTAGGTGTTCAATAGCGGTATCAACACTAGTTGCGATACCTATAAAGTTGTCATTTTTTTTGAGGTAATATGTAAGGCAACGCAAAATTTGTAGCCGTCTTGTTTTTAGTATTTGAGCACACTTTGAAACTTTCTTTAAGTTGTAAAAAAAATCTTTTTCGTATATGACTAAGGCTTGTTCAAAGATTTCTCGTTGAATACTCAATAATGAAGTGGAATAACATTCGACAGGTATCAAACCATCTTTAAAGAAAAATGCTTTATCGGATATACTATAAAGAATAGCTTCTATATTATTTGTATATATACACCCTTCAAATAATTGAAATTTGTATATTGGGCTTGATACTTCTGCTGTATCAATTAAATTTCGATATACCGTCGTGTTACACTCTTTGATGTGCCCCTAGATTTGTAGACACCTTGTCACTTCATTTTGTTGCCATCTCAAACTGTGCGGGTGACAACATCCCGCACTTACCATGCTTTCTCTTAGAATTATAGAACATTTCAATATAATCGAACACGTCTTGGCGTGCGAGCTGGCGCGTTTTGTAAGTCTTGCGTCTGATCCGTTCGGTTTTGAGCAGATGGAAGAAAC
Source organism: Robiginitomaculum sp. (assembly GCA_965224735.1). GTDB lineage: Bacteria > Pseudomonadota > Alphaproteobacteria > Caulobacterales > Maricaulaceae > Robiginitomaculum_A. The sequence continues at coordinate 2,135,091 of OZ245059.1, forward strand.
TTTCAGCTACCGCATTATCATAACAGTTTCCACGCCGGCTCATGCTAGCTTCCAGATTGTGAGCGACTAAAAAAGATTGCCACTCTTGGCTGGTAAACTGGCTGCCTTGATCGGAATGGACTATCACTTTAGCCTTCGGTCTGCGCCGCCAAACGGCCATCAATAAAGCATTTAAAGCCAGACTTGTTTGCATCCGCACACCCATTGACCACCCAACAACACGGCGTGAGTATAGGTCGATAACGACGGATAAAAACAACCATCCCTCATGAGTCTTAATGTAAGTAATGTCCGTCACCCAAACCGTATTGGGATGCGCTATATCAAAGTTCTGCTTCAACTGATTAGCCGCCACAATCGACGGCTTAATGCCATACTTGCCAGGGCGGCGTTTATAGCCGACTTGTGCCCTAAGGCCACACTTTTGCATAAGCTTGGCCACCGTATTAGGCGCACAAGTCTCGCCCATATCGAGCAGGTCATGATGAATTTTACGGTAGCCATAAACGCAGCCGCTCTCTAGCCATGATTGCTTGATAAGTCCTGTAAGGCGGCGTTGCCGCTTAGCCATTTTACTCAGGCCCGATTTAAGCCACGCATAAAACCCGCTCGGGTGAACGCGCAGCACGCGGCACATGGCCCGCACGGAAAACTCCATGCGGTGTGCTTTGATAAAGGCGTACTTCACTTGGCCTGCTTTGCAAAGTACACCGTGGCCTTTTTCACCCTAAAGGGCACTTCGTAAGATATCACGCTCTTCAGTAACGCGCCTAAGCTCGGCCTTTAAGCGGCGGTTCTCTTGCACATGCTCGTTCATATCAGCGGGTGGTCGCTCTGGTTCATGAAACTTGCCAATCCAATCATACATGGACTTGGTACAAACCCCCAGTCGCTCCGACACATCTTTGACCGAATAACCGCGCTCTTTTACCTGCGCCACAGCCTCCCGTTTGAACTCGTCCGTATACCGTATTCCCTTACCCATCTTCATATCTCCTTGCTTCCAATTGTAACAAACAAGGTGTCTACAAATCTAGGGGCACATCACTTGTCGTTTTAATTCTAGAGTTATGCTCATATCCGTTACGGTCATACTGTTAGGACTAACATCAGGAAGAATATCGTAATAAAAAATTGTATTTTTAACCATATGGATTTTTCAACCATTTAGGAATGCTGGTCATGACAAACATAAGCAATATCGATAAAAACCCAAATTTTAAAAACTTACCAACCGTAGGTGAATTATAGATACTGGGTGCTGTTTGTAACAAACCTTTCCCCAACATAAAAACAAAATATATGGCAATACATACATTCATTATCATAGATACAATATAAATATTTTTTTTCTTTTTTTCAGTTTTTATATGTTTGATGTATTCTGCTAAAACTCGATATCCATCCAAGTGGAGTACAGGCACAATATTTAAACCGATAATAATAAAATTTATTGGTATCATAAACCTTATAAATTCTGAACCAGTCAAGACATAAGCAATGCCCATAATAATTGACGCATACAATTGAAATAAAACCCCAGCCAAAAACACCATAATACGTTCTCTAGATGTTACTTAACCACTACCGACTGTCGTCGGTAGGTTTTTCTGAGTGGTTTTCTATATACTGAAGTATGATAGCATTTGTGACGTTACCTGATGTGGTGCAAAAATATCCACGCGCCCAAAACCTACGTCCCCAATAGCGTTTCTTAAGCTCTGGAAACTCCATTTGTATTTTGCGCGATGTAGCACCTTTGATCCGGCGCATAACATCACTGACGGAATGTTTTGGCGGTATCTCCATAAACATATGGACATGATTATTGGACAAAACACCTTTGAGAATGCGAACACCAAGGTTTTTGCAAATTTGACGGATCAGGGCACGAATGCGCAATCGCATCTCTCGTGTCAGAACTTTATACCTGTATTTGGTAATCCAAACTATATGATAGCGATTGTGAAATTTAAGGAGTCTAAGAATGGTAACATAAACGGACTAAAAGTCCCTTAACCGACTGAAAGTCGGTGGCTTAAAACCGAAAAAGTTGGAAAGTAAAGATATGAGGCTTATTCTGGAAAAGAGGGCGGGCATAATCAAATAAATACCAACACCAAGATTATCGACTCTAATCTTTAATTTTTTTGCTGTAGCACAGTGACCAATTTCATGCCAGAATAACAATAAACATATTACTAAAAAATATAATCCTCCACGCCTGTAATTTTCAAAAGTTGGAGAGGTGATCCTATGATTTGGACCACCTCTAAGCAGACGCTGTTTGTGTACACCGACCTTCCTCATCACATGTAACAGAACCAGAAATTGTAGTGGAAAACATAATCATTTCTTCCAATTCAATAATTTCATTGCTAACATTATCCATAATATTTCTCCCAATTTTTCCTTTTTCAATCCTAAAATTAAGTGCGTTCAAAAGAGACTATACAACTATATACTCACATAAGTTAACTTATAATTTACGGTTGTATAGGTTCATGTGTTTTGAGACTCATTCACCTTTTTGGGTGTTTTGGATATAGGCCATTGGTGTTAACCCTGCAAGGGCGTGATGTGGTCTGTATGTGTTGTATTTTTCAACCGCCTTTCGGAGATGAAACCCTAAAAAAGATTCAAGGCAGCTGGATATGCGTACGACTATACAGGGAACGCTCTAGAAAAACAAATATCTGTGTTTTGGCTTACACAAGCCCTTTATTAATCAATACCTCTGCGATTTGCACTGTGTTAAGCGCTGCGCCTTTGCGTAGATTATCGGCAACGACCCACATATTGATGGTGTTGTCTTGGGTGCTGTCATCGCGGATGCGGGAGATATAGGTTGCATATTCGCCTGCGCTCTCAACAGGGGTCATATAGCCACCATCCTCGCGTTTATCATAAATCATAATGCCAGGGGCTTCGCGCAAAATTTTGCGGGCGCGGCCTGCGTCCATAGTTTTTTCGCACTCAATATTCAACGCCTCAGCGTGGCCTATGAAAGTTGGCACACGCACACACGTCGCCGTAACTTTTATTTTTGGGTCCAAGATTTTCATAGTCTCGGCCTTCATTTTCCACTCTTCTTTCGTGTCGCCACTATCCATAAATACGTCGATTTGCGGAATGACGTTAAAGGCGATTTGCTTGGGAAATTTTTCTGGGGTCGGGCTATCGTTTACATAAATGCCTTTGGTCTGTATCCACAGCTCGTCCATGGCCGCCTTGCCCCCGCCTGATGTCGATTGATAGGTCGAGACAACAACGCGCTTTATTGTGGCCGCGTCATGAAGCGGTTTCAGCGCCACCACCATTTGAATGGTCGAACAATTTGGGTTAGCAATAATGTTCTTCTTCATCTGGATCACCGCGTTCGCGTTCACCTCTGGCACCACCAAAGGCACGCCCTCGTCCATGCGCCAAGTAGATGAGTTATCAATGACAATCGCCCCAGTTTTAGCGATAATAGGTGCCCATTTTTTAGACACATCCCCGCCCGCGCTCATGAGCGCTATATCAACTTTAGAAAAATCAAACTGCTCTATATCATGGCATTTTAGTTCTTTCTCGCCAAAGCTTACCACCCGCCCAATAGAGCGGCGCGAGGCAATGGCATAAACCGTGCCAACCTCAATGTCTGATTGGGACAATATTTCGAGCATTTCAGTGCCGACATTTCCTGTCGCGCCAACGATTGCAATATTATGGGCCATAGTCTTCCTCTATTTCTATTCGCGGTTCTTATACCGTAGCCAAACCGCATATCCCGCCACCATGACAAAGGCAATGCCCATAATATCGAGCGGCGTATATTTTCCCACAAGCGGCTGTATCAGAAACCCGCTTTGCGGGCGCTGCGCTTCTGAAGCTGCTGCTTCCCCTGTGTTTTGCGCAGCTTGCAGGGCGATACCAAGCTCTGCTGCGAACGCTGATTGCACAAGACCATACACGATTATAAACACAACCAAAGTCCCAAAGGCGGCGATACCAAACACGGTGTGCATAAAACGGTTATCTTCTCGCTTGGCTTTATTGCGGCGCATTTGAGCTTTGTAGGAATGGCGAAAACGGCGCTCTATGGCACGTTTTGCCGTTCGCCCTGCAGTCTTGGATTTGGGTTTGGGTTTGTTATCCATTGTACTCATTGCAAACTATCCATATTTGTAATCGGCAATTGCCGATACTCTACCATCTTGCTATACAGGATTTATGCATAAGATGAAATACATACTGCCATGCCTTTTCCTGGTTTTATGCCTGCAAGAAAATGCACGTGCAGGCGATAAAAAAGAGCCAAAAGACGCGAGAATTGTGCAGATTAAAGAGGGCGCTTTAACCACTCTTTATATGAATGCAACCATGGTAGGCGAGTAACGGATAAGAAATGGATAGGATTTTTCTATGAAACGCTACACGATAATTGCTCCTTTGTTTGCACTTATGTTAAGCATCAATGCTCACGCTACAGACGACACGTCTGAGTATTCGCAAATGAAAGGTAAGGCACTACAAGACGTGTTTAAGAACACCAAAATGCTGGGCGAGTATAAACGCTACCGCAAAGACACCCAAACATTTAGCTATACCGAGTTTCACAATAAAAACGGCACAACCGATTATAAAGAAGGCAAATCTGCCAATGAGCCTGGCGTTTGGAAGCTCATTGGCGATGATAAGGTTTGCTATAAATACCCAAAATCAAAGCGCAATACCAAAACCTATTGTTTCTTTGTCTATAAATTTGATAAGTGCTATTATAAATATTCACTGGGTCAAATGACGCTGCGCGGGCCAAGAAATTGGGACGACTGGTCTTCGCGAGCCGTGCGCAAAGGCGATGGCGGCTCTTGCGCCACGCCCCTAAGCTAATGACTATGCGTACAACAATATATGGCAGTTTTATAGTAACTTTGAGCCTTGGTAGTTTTACGTCTGCGCTTGCACAAAACAATAGCCAAAACAAAGAAAGCAATGATGCCTATCGCCAACTGGGCAGGCAAGATTATGAAAAGTTTTTGTCTGGAAAAACAATCAAAGGCGAGTACCGCTTTATGCGCGAGCGATCGAAAACCTTTCGCTTTGAAGAGCACCATAATACAGACGGCACAACAGACTATAAAGAAGGCTCCATACGCTCAAAAGGCCTTTGGTTTATATTGGGAGAGCATAAAATTTGCTATAAATACCCAAATGATTCTGAGATGTTTGCTGGCACGTCATGCTTTTGGGTTTATAAGGCAGATAAATGCTATTATGGCTATAATTTGGGCGCAATGACACTGCGCGGCCCGCGCAATTTCAGCAATTGGGGGGCGCGCTGGATTATCAAAGGCGATGGCGGCTCATGCGCGCCCTCTCTTAGTTAAATATCTAATCCTCGTTAATTTGGCTTGCGCGCTCGTTGCAAACTTCCTCTAAAACAAACCAAGCTCAATAAAAAACCCAGCCATAAGAGCCAGGTTTTTATTATTAAGCATTACAAAGAAAGTTCTATTTCTTTTTACTGCGTGATTGGTCAATGCCGTGCCCTGTGACGCGTTCTTTAATCCGCGCAGATTTACCGCGAAGTTCACGAAGGTAATAAAGTTTCGCGCGGCGCACACGACCTTTGCGCTTGATGATAATTTCTTCGACAAGCGGAGAATAAACGGGGAATACGCGCTCAACGCCTTCACCATATGAAATTTTGCGAACCGTGAAGCTCTCATTAAGGCCAGCGCCAGAGCGAGAAATACAAACGCCTTCAAACGCTTGCAAACGCTCGCGTGTACCTTCTTTAATTTTTACTTGTACGATTAAAGTATCGCCTGCGCTAAAGTCAGGGATGGTTTTACCGCCTGAGAGCAATCTTGCTTCTTCAGCTTTATTTAGTTTTTCAATTACGTTCATCATCTTACTCCTTGTTGCTTTCGTGTTTGTACTTTTGATACGCTTTCCACAAATCAGGTCTGCGTTTTTTTGTTACCTCTTCATTCTGCGCCCTGCGCCACTGCTCTTTTTTACCGTGGTCACCTGACAATAATACGTCTGGTATTTTCCGTCCTTCCCACTCTCGCGGCTTCGCGTAGAGCGGATATTCTAAAAGCCCGTCTGCAAAACTCTCATCCACGGTCGAGGCTATGTCCCCGAGTACCCCTGGAAGCAAACGAACGCAACTTTCTATAAGCACTTGCGCTGCGACCTCTCCGCCAGCGAGGACATAATCCCCGATGGATATTTCTTCCATTTCACGCGCCTGTATGACCCGTTCATCAAGGCCCTCAAAGCGTCCGCAAAACACAGTGACCCCCGTGCCGCTCGCCAATTCCCTGACCCTTTTTTGGGTCAATGGCTTCCCGCGCGGAGTTAGATAAATCAGGGGCCGCGTTTTTCCGCCATGGATTCGCGCCGCGCTGTCTATCGCTGCTGCACTCACATCGGGCCGAAGAACCATACCAGACCCGCCCCCCACAGGAGTCGTATCAACAGAACGGTGCTTATTATAGGAAAAATCGCGTATGTCTATAGCTTCTAAGCACCATTTTTCATCTTTTAAGGCACTTCCCAGCAAGGAGCACCCCAAAACCCCTGGAAAGGCCTCCGGAAACAAGGTCAAAACCGTCGCTTTCCACGGCTCTATAGGGGTTTTCATATTCATGGAGGGCTTTTACACGGTTTTAGAGGGAATACAAATTATTATGAAACCCAAATCGTCATTACTTGGGTGTGTTCCCTCTTCATTGTCATATACCCCAAGAGATAATAATCAAGAGATAATAATTATGTACGCTGTCTCATCAATCTTCCTTCGCAATAATAGCTTCTTCGATCAAAATGACTATTTTGCGGCTCCCTATATCCACAACAGGGGTGGTTTTTACGTTGAAGGGATGAAAGAACATACCCAACTTATTGCCCTTTTTGTCTTTGCCTCCACTAATTTCCAAAAGATCCCCTGCTCCGTAATTATGCACGGTTAGCACTTTGCCCATGCGTTTCCCGTCCGTGGTTTTCACCTCGCAGTCTATGAGGTCTTCAAAGTAAAACTCGTCCTCCTCAGGTTCTGGCATATCCTTGCGGTAAACATAGAGCTGTGTGCCCCCCAGCGCCTTGGCTTGCTCGCGCGTGTCAATTTGCGGGCATGTAGCCGCAAATCCGTTTTTTATGACTCGATAAGATGTGACCGAAAGCAAAACCGCCCCGTCCGCGCCCCGCAAGTTCCCATAAGAAAAACAGTTTTCAGGGTCTTGCGTGAACGATTTAATCTTCACCTCGCCCCGAACGCCAAAGGCACCCGCGCAGGCCGCTATGCAAATAAGGCGATTATAGCTCATAAAGAATTACGATCCCCGTCGCCAGCTTGTTTTGTCTGCGCCATCCTCAAGCACAATGTTTTCCGCCGTAAAAATGTCACGAATTTCATCCGCGCGGACCCAATTTTTGGCGGCGCGAACCTGGGCCCGTTCTTCGATGAGCGCACCGATTTCTGCGTCCGTCAACCCGCCATTTTTACCCTTGCCCCGAAACCATTCTTCAGGGTCTTGGGTAAGGAGACCTAGGAAGTTTGCCGTTTTGATCATGTTTGCGGCTTCTAACCCTGTATATATTTCCCCTTGTTGATTTGGTTCCGCTATACCAGAAAGACGCGATAAAAACAGAGGCGTATTTAAATCCTCACCCAGCCCCGCCCTTAAAGCAAAGTCATCCACTTTACTTTCTTGTTCTTGATGTTCTGATATTTCACACTCTTTTAACAGCCTATACCAACCATCTAAAGTAGCCTTTGATTGCTTTAGCAAACTATCTGTCCAATCGAGTTGTTCACGATATTTTCCAGACAGCAACGCAAATCGTAAGACTTCCCCGTCCCAAGTCTCAAGCAATTCATGGATAAGTTTCACATTTCCCAAAGACTTACTCATCTTGGTGGCATCCATTTGCAAAAATCCGTTATGAACCCAGTAATTGGCTAACGGCTTACCGCCATGTACGCATTCAGATTGTGCTCTTTCATTTTCATGGTGCGGAAACTTCAAATCCTGCCCACCGCAATGAATGTCGATTGTTTCGCCTAAGTTTTTTTCTATCATAGCTGAACATTCCAGGTGCCAGCCAGGACGACCATTGCCAAAGCTTGCTTGCCATTCGGGTTCGCCTTTTTTGCTTGGTTTCCATAGTACGAAATCAACCGCGTTTTTCTTGCGGGCGTATTCGTCCTTGTCAACTCGATCGCCTTTGCGTAGCTGAACCAGCGTATTGCCAGACAATTTACCGTAATCATCATATTTGCTGATATCGAAAAACACATGCCCGTCAGCTTGGTAGGCAAACCCATCCGATAACAATGTTACAATCATCGCAATCATCTCGTCCATATGAGCCGTAGCGCGAGGCTGCATTGTAGGCATAAGACAGCCGAGCGCCGCGAGATCATCATTATAAATTTTGGTGAATTTTTCTGTGATAACGGATATATCCACGCCTTGCTTTATGGCGACAGCGTTTATTTTATCATCTACGTCCGTGATATTACGCGCATAAACCACATGTTTTTCCCCGTAAATATGCTGGAGCACTCGAAACAGAACATCTGCGGCCACTGCAGCGCGGGCATTACCTATATGGGCGTAGGAATAGACGGTGGGGCCACAATTATACATGGTCACACGTTTTGGGTTTTGCGGGATAAAATCCTGCTTCTCACGCTTTAGTGAATTGTATAATTTGAGTTTCATTTCTATCTCTACATAAATTTTGCCTTTATTGGCATGGTATTTTCATATTATGATTGGAATTGTCCAATTATAATACTACATAATGTTCATGAAAAAAAATGCACTAAAAATTTTTGTACCTTTACTAGCCGCATTGACAATCACGGCCTGCGCTAGCCTGCCAGAAGTTCAAGGCGAGCGGCCTATAACGGCCAGAGTGGAGCACGCACAGCCTGATATGGAAGCAAGCGGGTTTGTCAGCACTGCCAACTTCCTGCCAAAGAAATGGCTTAAGAGCAAGTTACATTATGTTGACCCGCAAGCCTTCAATGACGGGGTTGCCAATACCTACCGCATCGAAACAGCTGATCATACTTATTTTGTCCAAGGCACGAATAAAGCAAAAACACGCATTCACGAAATTGAAGTCACAGAGCTTTTGAAACAGCGCAGCACGGCCATCACAGCTGCGAAATCTGTGGGCAATAAAATGATTAATTTGGTTGAAACCCCAGTGCGCGCCGTCAGCGGAACAAAAGAACGGTTTAGAAAAGCCAAAACGGTTGGTGATAAATTCATGGTTATCCCTTCGGGGCTTGGACAAATTATCAGCAATCTCGGTAACGGCCTTAAAGAGCTTGGTAAAACGGGGCTGCGAATAATATCCAGTACTGCTTCGGCACAATGCTCTGGGCTAGAGTGCGCAAAGCAGGCTGGAACGGATATTTTCTCGGGCGTTAATTCTGTCCTTGGAAAACATACCCAGGCGCGCCGCCTGCATCAAAGCTTTAGTACCGACGCTTACTCGGACAACAAAGTTTACCAGCGCGAGGTTGACCGTCTTGCTTATGCCAATAGTTATAGCTCGGCAGGGCTTAAGCTAGGCGTTGGCTGGGCTAACATTTATATCTTAAGCCCCCTTATGAAGGGTGTGGGGTATTACAACAATGGCGAATTTCTTGAGCAATATGAAGATGCTAGCGAGTACCGCATTCGCGAAGAAGCAGATCTAAAAGACTGGGGCGTGGACAAAAAAACTAGCGATGAAATATACGCGAACCACGCCTATACGCCAACAACGCGCACCCGCCTTATCCAAACCATGAGTAAAATTGGCAATGCCCAATATAGAGGGTATCTTATAACCCAGGCAGCAAGTTCTAAAACAACAGCCATAGCCGAAAGTCGCCTTTCCGTTTATGAATATATCGCAAAACTTGACCAATCAGGCATGATTAAAGGCTTTGTCGCGAAGAGCCCTTCTGCCATTGCAATTACCAATAATGATAAACTGATCATGCCTTTTGCCGCTGATTACCTAAAATGGACACCCGCAATTAAGCCCGTAGTCGAAGATTTAGTGTCTCTTGCTCCAAATGGAAAAACTGAAATCCATGTCCTAGGCAAAGCCTCCTCGCTGTTCAAAGCTAATGCCGCAAAATACGGTGCCCGCGTGGTTGAAGTGTTCTAGGCAGTGTGTGCAATATTCCGATTTCTTCTTTTCCCGTATCGCGAAGAACAGTGGTGTATCAAAATTTTGCACTACTCGCCCGTTCATAGCCCCGCTTATCATTAATGCAACAGATAAACCTAGCACAAAAATTCCAGTCGTTAAAACCATAACTATACCATAACTATATTGGGTGAGAATATAAGACTGTCTGATTTTCCCAAAAGTTGTCATAATTGTATTTGCCGTGAAAGCATTTATCGTTATGAGACACCATGAGCGATTTTATGGAAATGATGGCTGGTGAGGATGACACGGGTAAGCGGCTGGATAAATGGCTGTCCGAGTGGGCAGATTTATCACGCGCGCGTATCAAAACCCTTATTTTAGACGGGCGCGTGACTGGCAATGGCAAAGCGCTCGCAAAACCCAATATAAAAGTAACGGCAGGCACGGAGTATATGATCGAAGTCCCTCCGCCCATAGCAGCTAAGCCAAAGGCCGAAAATATCCCGCTCGATATCGTTTTTGAAGACGCGCATCTTGTCCTCGTTAACAAACCCGCAGGCATGACCGTACATCCAGCCGTTGGTAATTGGGATGGAACCCTCGTCAACGCACTGCTCCACCATTGCGGCGATAGTTTATCGGGCATTGGCGGGGTTTTGCGCCCAGGTATTGTCCACCGCATTGATAAAAACACGTCTGGCATTTTAGTCGTTGCCAAAGATGACAAAACCCACCAATGCCTGTCCAAACAATTTGCCAAGCACACGGTCGAGCGCACTTATATCAGCTTTGCACGAAGCGCGCCTAACCCGCGCGAAGGCCGCATTGAGACCCGTCTTGGACGTCATCCAGGGGACAGGAAAAAAATGGCCGTTCTTAAAGACCCTGACGAGTATACTCTGTTGCGTATGGCCGAACGGGGCCAGGCACTGCCTGGAAAAATCGCCATCACCAATTACAAATTTATTCGCGGCTATGGCCAGCACAAAGGCGGCTCTATTGGCGCCCCTTTGGTCTCAAAAGTTCAGTGTAATTTAGAGACCGGGCGCACCCATCAAATTCGTGTGCACCTAGCGCATCTATTTTGCCCGCTATTGGGCGATTGCACTTATGGCAAGACAGGCGCCTTTAAAACTGCAAACTCGGCCTCTGAGATCAAGTTAAGAGAAGCCCTAAAGAATTTTAACCGCCAAGCCCTGCATGCGCAATCCTTGGGTTTTCGCCACCCGATCACCAAAAAAGACGTGTTCTTTGAGAACAATTTCGCTCCTGATATGCAAAAACTAGAAAACGCCCTGCTTGAGTTGTAATTTGGGGCTCGTCTTAACCTGAACTAAAATTTATGATTAAGCTCTTTAAACCGCGATTTAAAAGCCCTATATAAAAGCTTCAAGATAGTTTGGAGGAACTTTTGAGTAAGAAATTCGCACCAAAAGATACAGTGATTAAAACCAAAAAAACCGCGCTAACGGCAAAGAAAAGCACGGGCAATATGAGCCTGTCTATTACCATGTCGCCCGAGCAAGGTCTATCGCGCTATCTGACTGAAATTCGTAAATTTCCTATGTTGGAAAGAGACGAGGAATTTATGCTGGCTAAACGCTGGGTCGAGCACCAAGATCCCAAGGCTGCCGAGCGGATGGTGACATCGCATCTGCGCCTTGTTGCCAAAATCGCCATGGGGTATCGCGGCTATGGCCTACCCGTTGGCGAGGTCATTTCTGAAGGCAATGTTGGCCTGATGCAAGCGGTTAAAAAGTTCGACCCTGATAAAGGGTTTCGCCTTTCCACCTATGCTATGTGGTGGATACGTGCCGCCATTCATGAATATGTTTTGCGCTCTTGGTCCTTGGTAAAGATGGGCACAACCGCTGCGCAGAAAAAACTGTTCTTTAATCTACGCCGCATGAAAGGCGAAATGAAAGCCATTGATGACGGGGATCTACACCCTGATCAGGTTAAAAAAATCGCAACACGGCTTAACGTAAAAGAAGACGAAGTTGTCTCTATGAACCGCAGGATGAGCGGCGGCGGCGATGCATCACTCAACGTCACTATTGGCGGCGAAGACGGCGGCGGCGAATGGCAAGATTGGCTTGAAGATGAAAACTATCAGGCTCAGGACGAAGCCCTTGGTAACAGCCAAGAACATGACGCACGCATGGGCTTGCTCAAAGACGCTATGGAAGATTTAAACAAGCGAGAGCAAGATATCCTGACAAAACGCCGTCTTGCGGACAAACCAAAAACTTTGGAAGAACTGGCCAAAGTTTATAATATTTCGCGCGAGCGCGTCCGGCAAATAGAAAAACGCGCCTTCGAAAAACTGCAAGCCGCCATGGTCGTTGCCGCGCAAAACTCTGGCCTGATTGAAGCAAGTTAGGCCACACAGAGCACGCCCTTTCGCCCTTTCGCCCTTTCAATGCACAAACCCTGCAATAATAATGAGAAGGCGTTTAGCTATTTCATTATAGCGCCTTGATAATATTCTCAACCATCTTTTTAGCATCAGCCAGCAGCATCATGGTGCCATCTGCGTAGAACAGATCATTGTCGATACCTGCATAGCCTGGCGATAGGGATCGTTTGACGAACAGCGTCGTCTTCGCCTTATCCACATCCAAAATAGGCATGCCGTAAATCGGACTTTCAGGATCAGTTTTAGCAGCAGGATTGGTCACATCATTCGCCCCAATCACGAAAGCCACATCTGCATTGGCAAATTCAGAGTTAATATCTTCAAGTTCAAACACTTCATCATAAGGCACATTGGCTTCAGCCAGCAGCACATTCATATGGCCTGGCATACGGCCCGCAACAGGATGGATAGCATAGACAACATCGACGCCTTCTTCTTTAAGCTTATCTGCCATTTCCCGCGTTGCATGCTGGGCTTGCGCCACCGCAAGGCCATAGCCTGGAACGATGATAACTTTACTGGCATTTTTCATAATAAAGGCCGCGTCTTCTGCGCTGCCAAGCTTGACAGGACGTTGTTCCTTATCGCCTTTATCTGTGCTTGTTGCGTCCGCGCCAAAACCACCCAAAATCACGCTAAAGAAACTCCGGTTCATGGCTTTGCACATGATATAAGACAAAATAGCACCCGAAGATCCAACCAGTGCGCCCGTTATAATCAGCGCCATATTGCCAAGCGTGAAGCCAAGCGCAGCCGCTGCCCAGCCTGAATATGAGTTAAGCATAGAAATAACCACAGGCATATCCGCGCCGCCAATCGGAATAATGAGCAAAAAACCCAGCAAGAAGGCGATACCAACAATAGCCCAAAACATCATCGGTGCACTGCCGCCTGTGCGCATAAGCATGCCAATAAGCAGCGCTATACCAAGACCGAGTAAAAGATTGACGAGGTGCTGCCCTTTAAACGTAATCGGTGAACCTGACATATTGCCATTAAGTTTCAAAAACGCAATCACAGAACCAGAGAACGTAATCGCGCCAATGGCTGCACCCAAGGATAGTTCTAAGAGGCTGATCATGTGAATAGAACCCGCCTCACCAATACCAAAATTATGAGGCGCAAAAAACGCTGCGACAGCTACAAAAACGGCAGCCAACCCAACGAGAGAGTGAAAACCTGCAATGAGTTGCGGCATATCCGTCATCGGGATTTTTTTGGCGATAAAGGCGCCGATCACCCCGCCCATTGCCAGCGCTGCAAGGATCATGCCCAGCGCCATACCTGACACACCAATAGAGAAAAGCGTCGTAACGATCGCAATAGCAATCCCGGTCATACCAAACACATTGCCGCGCCGCGATGTGGCGGGAGAGCTAAGACCGCGCAGAGCCAATATAAACAACACACCTGCAATCACATAAAGTATAGCGGCTAGATTTGGGGTCATTGTCATGGCCTACCCCTTCTTCTTATACATACTAAGCATGCGCTGGGTGACGAGGAAACCGCCGAAAATATTGACCGCACAAAGCGTAGTTGCGAGAAAACCAAAGCCGCTTGGCAGGTTAAACCCGCCACTCATAGCAGAGGAGACTGCAACGAGTGCGCCAACAATAATCACAGAAGAAATAGCATTGGTTACGGCCATAAGCGGCGTGTGTAGCGCAGGCGTAACAGACCAAACTACATAATAACCTACAAAAATTGCCATAACAAAAACGGCGAACTGAAAAATAACTGGGGAGACATCACCGCCTCCAGAAAGCATAAGTATAATTTCCATCATCAATCCTCTACTTTAATCTCTCATGCACAATCGCGCCGTCTTTGGTCAGCGCGCAACCTTGAATAATTTCATCGTCCCAATCGGGCGCATAGCTACCATCTTCCGCGCTCATAAGCGGGAGAAGATTACGCAGATTGCGCGCGAACATATTGGAGCTATCCGCTGCCATGCGTGATGGCCAATTTAGATAACCAACGATATGGACACCATTTGCCGTGGTGACAATTTCTCCAGGTTTTGCGCCTGCAACATTGCCGCCGCGCTCAACCGCAAGGTCGATAAGGACGCTGCCTGGCTTCATGGATTTTAGCATAGCTTTATCGATAAGCTTTGGCGCAGGCCGTCCTGGAATCAGCGCCGTTGTAATAACAATATCTTGTTTGGAAATATGTTTTGCCGTGAGTTTTGCTTGCAATTTTTGGTACTCTTTACTCATGGACTTAGCATAGCCAGCCGCCGTTTCCGCTTCTTTAAATTCTTCGTTTTCAACCGCGATAAACTTTGCGCCAAGCGAGGCCACTTGTTCTTTCGCCGCTGGGCGCACATCTGTCGCCGTAGTCACAGCGCCCAAGCGGCGCGCAGTAGCAATAGCTTGAAGCCCTGCGACACCCGCGCCCATAACGAATACTTTAGCAGGCGCAATTGTACCCGCAGCAGTCATCATCATTGGAAAAGCACGGCCATAGATAGAAGCTGCTTCGACAACGCAGCGGTAACCCGAAAGATTGGACTGGGACGAGAGAACATCCATAGCCTGCGCGCGCGATATACGCGGAATATATTCAAGCGCATACGCCGTAATGCCTGCTTTGGTACACGCTTTGACAAAATTAGGGTGATCGGTTGGGTTGAGCAGTCCCGTGAGGCCAGCGCCCTTTTTAAGCTTGGCTGGCAATGTTTTTGGCCCGCCCGTGATAGACATAACCAGATCTGCAGTTTTCACGCACGCATCATTCGTTGCCGCAATGCTTGCACCCACGTCCTTATATTCCGCGTCAAAAAAATTTGCTTTTACGCCTGCTCCTTTGGCGACCGTAACTTTGTGACCCTTGCCAACATAAAATTTAACGGCATCTGGCGTAGCGGCTACGCGGGCTTCCCCTTTGGTAAAACCTGCGGCGCTCTCATTAACAACTGCAATTTTCAAGATATGATCCTTTGTGATAAAATGCCTTAGTGTCTGTGGACGATTAGAATTGGGTTAAGCCCATAGCCATTAGCCCATAGTCATTAGCCCATAGTCGCAGTAAACACGATGCTAGCCAATGCGGCAACACCAGCAAGGCCAATAAGAGTCATATACCATCCAGCTTTAAGTTTGAACGGTTTTGCGACCAACAAACCAATAACAAAGCATATGAGCAAAGCAGGTTTCCAGTTTAGATGCACGGCAAAAACCAAAATTGGCATAAGCAATGTGACGATAAAAAACGCGGTCAAAAACGCAGACGTTTTCGCAAACCCCATAAATGTTTTATTTTGACCATCAATTGGCATAGAACCGCGAACATAATTTGAGTGCGAAGAAGACATATATTTTTCCCGTTTATCCCGTTTATAAAGTATCCCTTACTTCCAACTAGCACGGTAGTTTTGCACGTGCAAGCCTGCGACAAGACTTAAAAAACTTTCTTAAAAAAAATGTCACAACTTTAAGAGCATTTTTACGTCTTTGTCCCATATTCGCACTCAAGATATCAATAAAGATCCGAAAACATTCGGACAGATAGGTGAAACAATGGGTAAAACGGTACTGATCGTCGATGACGATCCGACTCAACGTCGTATTCTACAAGCAGTTATTGAAAAAGGCGGATTTTCGACGCTGCAAGCAGCAGATGGGGACACAGCTCTTGAAATTGCGCTCTCGGCGGACGGTAAAAAAATCGACCTTCTTTTGCTTGACCTGGTTATGCCAGGCCGTAGCGGTATGGACACACTTAAAGAACTGAATGCAAAACGCTCTGATATTCCAGTGATCGTTTTAACGGGTACAGGCAGCATTGATGCTGTTGTGACCGCGATGCAAGCGGGTGCCCGCGATTTTTTAGTTAAACCTGCAAGCCCCGAGCGCATTATTGTATCCTTGCGCAATGCGCTAGAAATTAATAATCTTAAGCACGAAGTAACCCGCCTTAACAAAACAAGCAAAGGACAACTAACTTTTGATGACCTTATCGGTAGCGCATCTTCTATGCGTAGTGTTGTTGCTATGGGGGAACGCGGCGCTAAAGTCAATATTCCAATTTTGATTACGGGTGAAAGCGGCGTTGGCAAGGAAGTTGTCGCCCGCGCTATACAAGGCGTATCAAACCGTAACGGTAAACCATTTATCACGGTAAATTGCGGCGCGATTCCTGAAAATCTAGTTGAAAGCATTCTATTTGGCCATGAGAAAGGCAGCTTTACTGGTGCAAATACGAAACATTTCGGTAAATTCCAGGAAGCGAATAGCGGCACGCTTTTCTTAGATGAAGTGGGTGAACTGCCCTTGGAAATGCAAGTAAAGCTCTTACGGGTTCTGCAAGAAGGTGAAGTTGACCCTATTGGCTCAAAACGGCCTGTGAAAGTCGATGTACGTATTATATCCGCAACAAACTGCGATCTTAGTGAAGCCGTTGAGGAGAAAACATTCCGTAAAGACCTTTACTATCGCCTCAATGTTTTTCCTCTTGAAATCCCAGCTCTACGAAACCGCAAAGAAGATATTGCGGCTCTCTTGAACCATTTTATCAAGCGTTTTAACGCGCAAGAAAAAATGAGTGTTCGCGGCGCAGACAATGCAACCCTTAAAATTCTGGAAAACCATGATTGGCCTGGCAATGTGCGCCAGCTTGAAAATGCAATTTTCCGCGCCGTCATTCTTTCTGATGGACACACTTTAAAATTGCAAGATTTCCCGCAAATCTCGGGCCTATCTCCCGTTATTCCAGTGCAGGAAGCCACAGCGATGCTAGAGATTACCAACGAAGATAACGAAGATGCGGATGACAATAGCTTAAACTTCCTCGATGTGGAAGGGCATTTGCGTTCACTAGAAGACATTGAGCGCGATCTCATCCAATTTGCCATTGAAACTTATAGCGGGCATATGTCCGAAGTTGCCAGAAGACTCGGCATTGGTAGATCAACATTGTACCGCAAAGTGCGCGAGCATGATCTTGACGTCGATAAAAAAGCGGCAGGCTAAGGCAAACAAATTAGCGGACAGTGTTAAACAGATTGAAACCTTTATTGTATAATTAAGCATATAAATATAACGAAACCGCGAATTTCGTACTCAAATAATCTTGCAGGGGACAAAATTATGGGATTTTTAACGAAAAAAACAAAACTTATTTTGCTGGCAAGTGCAGCGACAATACTTGTATCAACACCGATTTTAGCGCGCCAAACCCTTGGGCTTCGCGGCGCGCAAGTATTGCCGCAAACTTACGGCGTACAATATGCGGGCGGTACATATTATGCTCCGCAAGCACAAATGCAAGCCCAGCCATGCTACGATCAGCAACCTTGCCTCGCGCCAAGACTTGCACCTGCTCCCCGTCCTTTAAATAATGGCTCGACATCAAATTATATCAATACTGTAGGCGTGCCTGTTGGACATTACCAACTTGGCAATATGGGATTGCGTGGGGCGAGCCAATTACCAAACCGAAACTTTGCTGGTGGTTTTGTGCGTACAAATGTAGCCCACACAAATAAAATGCTCGATTGGCAAGAAAATACAACGGGAAAAACGCTAACGCTTCTCGCCAATCGTGCCAATGGTACGCTTGCGCCAAATTCACTCACGATTGGCGGCGGCATAAAAGGCGGCCTTATGTGGCAAACCACGTCAAACGCTGGTTTGTTCCCTATCCTCTCGCGCTTCCCTGATTTTACGGCGCGTACAGAAACATCATCTGGTATCTTCGCCATAAACAATGCAGCCTTAGCTTTTACAGGTTCATTTGGCGATTGGACAAGCTTTTACTTGCAACCCGAATATTCAGAAACCGAATATCCTGGACAAAGCGATTTTCAACTTAGAAAAGCTTTTGTTGTTTTTGGCAATTTAGAGAAAATGCCATTCTACGCTGCCTTTGGCCGCAAAACCATAGATTTTGGTAATTTTGACGGCTATAATGCCTTTACGCAAACCGAAGCTCAACATTATTTCCACGCGGTTAGTGACCAGCCAGTTTTAGAACTTGGCTATTATAATAACGGTTTAAAGCTAACGGCTACGGCCTTTAGCGGCGGGAGACAACTTCGCGTTGCCTATGCAGGCGCAGAGAACAAAAACAAAATCGCCAACTTTGCTGCAAGCATTGAAAAAGAGTTTTTACTTGGCAATGGGAGTGCGTTTACGGTTGGTACGAGCTATATCCACGATACCGCCTACCGCAACAACTTCACGGCCCATACCTTCCAACTTATTCAAAACCTCACCCCGCCCACAAATTTAATTAAGTATCGTAATGGCGCTGTAGATGCATTTGCTGAATATAATAGCCCGTTTTTCGACGCAATGTTTGAGTACACAACAACACTTAAACCTTGGGCAGCCGCTATCCCGCAAACCGCTGCTGGCTTTGTCGCACCTGGCTATCTCATAGACCCTGCTGGCTCGCCAAACGATATTGACAATATCAATTTTAAGCAAAACCTTGAAGTGTTTGTGGCGCAAGCCCGCATTAAACCAATGCTTCCAAATGGACGGCGCATGGCTATTGCAGCCGTTGGTTCTTGGGGAAAGATTGGCGATGATTTCGTTGGCGTTGGCATTGGCAGACAGCCAACAACATGGAAAAACAATCAGCAACATTCGTTGAGCGTTGAGTATCCAGTGAATGACTATCTGGATTTGGGCGTAGAATATGTCTACAATAAAGGCTTCATTCCTTTTGTAGGCCCGCAGCTTGTCTCAAACGATGACGTAACGGCTCATGCCGTCAATGTAGGCTTTAAAGCTCGTTTCTAATCAACAAAAAACCAATAAACTAAAACCATAAATAGGGCGGCGTAAAAGCCGCCTTATGCATATTATCCAATCTGAAAATACACCTACTGCTCCTAAGATAGGATTTGGGGACTTCCTCAAAGTTGACAGCAGTATATCATTATTAACTCCTAACTTGGTGCATCAGGTTGGTTTAAGGGCGCACCTGCTTTGAAAGCGCTTAGAGTTTCGCATGTTTGTTGTATGCGCATTATGGTTTTAAAAGGACGCATATCTACGCCAAACCGTGTATTGTTAAACATCTGGGCGTAGAGGCAAATATCGGCCAGCGTTGGATTGTCCCCGTGGCAAAACTTTCCCGTTTGTGTCTCACTTTCAAGGCGTGCTTCCAAAGCTTCCATGCCCGCCACAGCCCATTCACAAAACCAGTCCTTTTTAGCCTCGCTGTCGGCGCCAAATTCGTTTTCCAAATATTGCAAAATGCGTAGATTGTTGATGGGGTGAATATCAACGGCAATGATTTGGCACAAAGAGCGCACGCGGGCGCAGCCCAGCGCGTCCTTGGGCAGCAACGGGGGCGCGGGGTGGACTTCCTCTAAATATTCTAAAATCGCCATGGACTGGGTAAGCACATGCTTGCCGTCAATTTCCAAAGATGGCATTAGGCCTTGCGGATTAAGCTGCAAATACGCTTCGCTTCGCTGTGCCCCCTCTAGCAGGGAATAGCCTTTATATTCATAATCAATGCCCTTCATAGCCAGCGCAATGCGTACGCGCACGGACGTTGTCGAGCGAAAATAATTATGCAAGATATAATACGGCTTAGCCATGGATAAAACTCACTTCTATACTAGGCAACCCGTCAATAGTGCCAATAATTGTATCGCCAGATACAACGGAGCCAACCCCGTGCGGCGTGCCCGTATAAATAAGATCGCCTGCTGCCAATGTCACACTCTGGCGCAAGACTTTAAGTATATCATTCACAGACCATATCATTTTGTTCAGGTTCGAGCTTTGCATCACTTCGCCATTTTTGGTTAGGGCAATGTCTGCATTGTTTAAATGTGGTGTATGTATGTTGCGCATAAGCGCGGAGCAAGGCGCACTGTTATCAAAGTTTTTTGCCATGTCCCAAGGCTTACCGCCCTGCTTGGCCATGCGCTGTTGGTCACGGCGGGTCATATCTATGCCAACGCCATAGCTAAAAATTGTACATTCGGATTCCATGGCCACCACTAGCTCTACTTCGTATTGTAAATCATTCGTTAGGGGCGGTATGGGTATAACTGCGCCAGTTTGCACAATAGTTTCACGGCTTTTGGTGAAAAAAATTGGTGTAGATTTCTTTGGATCCCCCCCCATCTCGGCCACATGTTCGATATAATTTTGCCCAACGCAATATATACGGCGAACAGGAAAACGCTCTTCGCTATTAACAATAGGCAGGCTAATAATGGTTGGCGGTATTACGGAATATTTTATCATAACAAACCCTAATACTCCTCTTGGCGCAGGGCAAGAAATACATTAGATAAACCCTATGAGAATTATAGATGTCCCCATTGGTAAAATTTATGTCACGACTGCCAAGCGCAAAACTTTGGACGATGAAAAAATCCTACCCCTGGCCGAAGACATATTAGACAACGGCCAACAAAAACCGATCTATGTGCGCAAAGGCAAAGACCGTTATGTTCTAATCGAAGGCTTGCACCGCGTCGAAGCCATGAAACTCCTGGGCGAGAAAACAATCGAAGGGCAGATCGTGCAAGCGCAAAAGCATTAGCACATAAGATAAAGCCTTTATCTATACCAAATTTATACCAAAAAAATGTCTCCATACATCTAGCCCCACTTTGATAGTTTTGCGCGTGCGTCTTTGGCTTTTAATGTGGATTTTAATACAGTCATAGAAGAAACCTACGGTTTTTAGTACGAAATGTCGACCAACAAAACCTACCCTTTACAAACATAAAACCAACCGCCTACAGTCATAAAAAATAAAATGGGGATTTTAATGCCAATTGCTAATATTCTTGGGGTTATAATTTTTATCGCTGCGGCGGTGTTTTTTTCGGAAAACCGTAGGGCAATTAATTATCAAAATGCTGGGCGCACGCTCGGACTTCAGTTTTCAATTGCGCTGCTGGCCCTCGCGTTCCCCTTTGGCGTGGCGGCGCTTAATAAGGTTACGGGTGCCATTATTCATGTGATAAAATTTGCTAATGAAGGCATGTATTTCGTGTTTGGTGAGCTCTCAAATTGGGGCACAATGGAGGCCACATTGTCCCCCGCAGTAGGTCATAAGGGCGTTGGCACTATTCTTGCTTTTCAGGTGTTTCCGATTATTATTTTCCTCGCAACATTGTTTGCGGTTCTTTTTCACCTGAAAATTATGGATTTGGTGATTAAGAGTTTAGGCAGTGTCGTGCGCTTTATCACGGGCGCATCGCGGCTGGAGAGTACGGTTTCTGTTGCTAGTATTTTCGTTGGTATGGTCGAAGCGCCGCTCGCTATATTGCCATACCTTAAAAGAATGACCCGCTCGCAGCTTTTCACCGTTATGTCATGTGGCATGGCTTCTATCGCAGGTACGGTCTTGGTTGTGTATATGTCGCTTGGAATTGATGGGAAGCTTCTTATCATCGCATCCTTTATGGCTGCTCCTGGCGGGCTTTTGATGGGGAAACTTCTTATCCCAGAAACGCATACGCCATTTGATATTACCAAATTTAAAGAAAATAAAAACGATGACACACGCGCGACAAACCTTATTGAAGCCGCAACGACAGGCGCACTGACAGGGCTGAGAATTATGCTCAATGTCATTGCAGTTATCATTGCATTTGTAGCGATGATCGCCTTGCTCAATGGTATTTTTAATGGAATTGGCGGTATTCATTGGTTTTGGCAAAAAAGCTGGACTATTAATAATTTGCTAAACAATGAATTATCACTTGAATTGTTATTTGGCTATGTGTTCGCGCCTATTGCTTGGCTTATTGGAGTGCCTAGTGATGAAGTGCTGCGCGCGGGATCATTTTTAGGGCAAAAACTTGTAGCCAACGAATTCCTTGCTTATCTAAACTTCACCAAAAATATGAGCAGTTTCTCTTTGCAAGGCCAAGTCGCTATCACGGTAGCCCTTTGCGGGTTCGCAAATTTCGTTGGCGTTGGCATTTTAATGGCAGGGCTTGGCGCGATTGTACCAGAACGCAAAAAAGAAATCTCTAGCCTTGGCATAAAATCATTACTCGCGGGATCGCTCTCGAACTTCATGAGCGCCGCATTGGTAGGGATTGTGCTTTGGATAGCTGCGCTTATGGGCATGAGCCCGCTTGGTTAAAAGCCCTAAACTTTAGAGCGCATAGCCTGAGTGACAAGCTCGCGCACGCCTGGCGGTGTTTTTTATCTCATCTGCCGTTAGGCCATTAAGTTCGTACGGCATAACAAGCCAATCTAACAGATAGAGAGTCAGACTATTATCTACATACGACGGATAAATGGCTGAATTTTCCTTATGAACTAGCAGGGCTAAAGCGTGAGGAAATTCGGGACAATATCCCTGCCCTTTATAAAATTGGCACTTTAATACCCAAATTTTGACATTGCATTTACACAGCATGGACTTAAAGTGTTCACAATGCCTAATGTGATTTGCTACTCTTGGTTCATGATAATGCTCGGATTTTTGCTGAGTTGTCTTTGTGTACCCCTCGCAAATTCTCAAGATGCGGGCAATCATGACACGCAGCAAACAAGTCGTGAGTTCGTCACAGAACTGCCGCCCGAGTTTCAACAAGACTTTCCGCAAGAACCTGCGCGAAAAATAAAACCTATTAAAAAAAACCGCAGTGCATCAATTAATTTAAGTTTTCTTGCCCCTTTATTTAAGGTGGCATTTTGGGGCATTATTGCCGCCTTTGCGCTTTACATTCTCTATAGCATCATAAGCGAAGCCATCCACCTTAAGCGCAGTCACGCCCTCAAACAAAAGAGCAAAACCACGCCAGAAATTCCCACCTATCACCCCGATCTTGAAACAGCAAAAACCTTGATTAAAGATGCTGACAAATTGGCTGCAGCAGGCAGGTTTGAAGAAGCCGTTCATATGCTCTTGTTTCGCTCCATTGGCGATATAGAGCGTAAGCGCCCTCACGCAATCAAGCGTTCATTAACCAGCCGAGAAATATCCGAACTGTCTATTTTAACGCCAAAAGCTAAAGATGGATTCACGTTTATTGGCCGCATGGTCGAGAGTAGTTTCTTTGGCGGACGTAGGCTTGGCGCTCAGGATTATACCCGCTCTAAGGCTGCTTATGAAAATTTTGCTTATGAGAAAATAGCCAAATGAGCACAGTTAAAAACACATTAGAGGGCCGAAAAAAACAAAGTCCTATGAGCGCCGTTTTTAACCCGCAAGCTATAATCTTGATGATATTGCTAGGCGTATTTTCCTTTGGCGCCTATTTTGTTTTAGCAGGTTTTTCAGGCGATCTAAAAAGCGGCAATAATGGCGGCAATCATGCTCTGTCACGCTCAGCCACGGGCTTTGGCGGACTGATGTATTTACTGGGTAAAAACGCTGCAGATGTGGATATTTCCCGAAACGAAGAATTGTCCATATCCGATCAAGACAAGCTTCACATTCTCTCCCCGCAGGCGCTTCCTTATAGTTCTGATTTAAACGAGATGAATATCAATATGCCAACCCTAATCATTTTGCCAAAATGGAACACACGCAAATTGCCAAAACATAAAGGGTGGGTGCGCAAAGTCAACGCGCCCTTCAATCCCCTTATAAGCAAAGACAATCTTGCAACAACCCTACACCCTATTGTTGAAAACATTGAAATCCACCGCGAAGATAAGGAAAACATGAAAATCACCATTGCGCCCAATGGTGCCCTTGGAAACAATGATCCAATAAATTTTTATAATTTTGAGCACTTACAAACCATTCATGGTGATGGTCTTACGCCCCTTATTACCAGCAATGGCAAAACCATTTTAGCGCGCGTGACAGATGGAGATGAATTTATCTACATTCTTTCAGACCCTGACTTTTTAAATACCCATGCTATAGCGCATACCGACATGGCCGAATTTGCGCTCGCACTAATGGAGATGATTGAACTTGACGCCAAAACATCGGGTTATTTGTTCGATTTAACACTGCATGGGTTTAGTAATTCGCAAAACTTGATTAAGCTTGCGCTCACTCCACCCTTTTTGGGGGCAACATTGTGTTTGCTCGCAATGGGGCTATTGATGGGGTGGCAGGCCTTCATGCGGTTTGGCAATGCACTACGTCCAGTACGCGAATTTGCCTTAGGAAAATTAAGTTTGGTTTTTAACGCTGCTAATTTCATTCGACTGGCTGGCCGCGAGTACAAAATGGTACCTGATTATGCTAAAATAACCAAAAAAATTGTCTCAGACCAATTACACATTTCATCGTCCTTATCGGATAAAGAACAAACCGAAAGGTTGGACGCCTATAGCCGCCATGCGGGCTCTGATAAAAACTGGAGTCAACTTGAGGCGCAAAGCACGGTGCAAAGCGATAGTATGGGCCTGATACAAATGGCAAATTCTCTATTTAACTGGCGCACACAGATTATCAAAAAAAGTAATTTAAGCACAGGCAAAAATACAGGCAAAAGCGGAGAAAAATCATGAATGTTACTGAAGTCAAAGGCTTATCTGAAGCCATCAAAGGGCAAATAGAGAAAGCCATTATCGGCCAAAATGACACGGTCGACCTCATGCTTATTTCTCTCTTTGCTGCTGGTCATATTTTGCTAGAAGGCCCGCCAGGAACAGCGAAAACTCTCTTGGCCCAGTGTTTTGCAAAAACTATAAATTTGGATTTTGGCCGCATCCAATTCACGCCAGATTTAATGCCTGGAGATTTACTCGGCACTAACCTTTTCAACTTTCAAACCAACGAGTTCTCACTCGTTAAAGGGCCAATTTTTTGCGATTTACTTTTGGCTGATGAGATCAACAGAACCCCGCCAAAAACCCAAGCGGCGCTTTTAGAAGCCATGCAAGAGCGAACAATTTCTATTGATGGGAAAGCCCATAAACTCGGTGAGCGTTTCATGGTTATCGCGACGCAAAACCCTATCGAGCAGCAAGGTACATATCCCTTGCCCGAAGCTCAGCTTGACCGGTTTTTATTCAAGCACAATCTGGAATATCCTAACCGAGATGAGGAAATTGAAATCGTTACTCGTCATGGGGCGCGCACAGGGTCGCCGTCCGCCAAACAAATGGGCATCGCGCCAGTTGTTTCGCGCAAAGATTTAAACGCGGCGGTCGAGTGCGTGGCGGGGGTAAAGCTAACCAATGATGTCATTTTATATGTGGTTGACCTCATTCGCGCCACCCGCGAAAATCCATTGTTTGAGACAGGTGCCAGCCCACGCGCTGCCGCTATGCTCGCAGCTGCTGCGCGCGCAAATGCTGCTTTAGACGGGCGCGATTTTGTCATCCCAGATGATGTGAAATCCATTGCTCTGCCAGCTTTGCACCATAGGGTCATTCTCTCGCCAGTGGCAGAAATAGAAGGCCGTAGTGCTGACGATCTATTAAAAGACATTATCGAACAAACAGTTGCACCGCGCTAACTTGCTTTATCCAACCCAACGCGCTGTTCTTTTGATGGCGGCAGGCCTGCCGCTCACTCTTATCTTGGTGATTATAAGCCCAGGCCTGTGGCCCATCGGCGCTGCGTGGATCGCGCTTGTTCTTGGCCTAATGCTTTATGATATGATCATGGCGCCAGCGCCCTCTAGGCTTACACTTGAGGACGACATTCTGGTGACCATGTATGTCGGCACAGAGCAAGACTGCGCGCTTATTTATAAAATCAATGATAGGCGCACACCTCATAACACTGAAATGAAACTCTCGCTTGGCGCGCGCATGTCTGCAAGCCCCAATACATGGTATGCTCCGTTCAAAGAAGATGCACTGCTTGGCGCATTCACTCTGAAGGCTGAGCGGCGCGGCGAAGGCAAAATAGAAACCCTATGGACCCGCTGGACGGGGCCGCTGGGAATTATGTGGCGACAATTAAAACACCCTTTGGGCAGAAATATTGCTATCGTGCCCGACACAAGACTTGTGAAACAAAAAGCCATAGAGATTTTCTCGCGCGATGCTGCATATGGGCAAAAGCGGCAAATGGAACGCGGCGAAGGCACAGAGTTTGACAGCTTGCGCGAGTTCATGCCAGGCATGGACAAACGGGCAATAGACTGGAAACACTCGGCCCGCCACCGCAAACTCCACGCCAAAGAATTTCGCACAGAGCGCAATCATAATATCATTTTTGCAATTGATACGGGATATCTTATGTGCGAGCCGTTAAGCGGGCTCACGCGGCTTGACTGGGCGATTAACGCTTCGCTTTTAATTTCATATGTTAGCTTAAAATATGGTGACCGCGTTGGTTATTTTGGATTTGACGAACGGCCTTACTTGTTCACAAAACCCGTCTCAGGCACAAGTTCTTTCCCACATCTGCAAAGCCTAACTGCCCAGCTTGAATACTCAACCAATGAGACTAATTTTACACTCAGCCTTTCTTCTTTATCTAAATCGCTTATGCGGCGTTCCCTTATTATTGTGTTTACAGATTTCGTGGACACAACCAACGCAGAGCTTATGCTTGAAAATATTTCACGGCTCATCAAAAATCATATCGTTCTCTTTGTAACCTTCAAGGATGTGGAAATAGACAAACTGATCAAGGCCGCTCCCAATACGCCCGCAGACATTACCAAATCAGTTATAGCGGGCGCCTTTAACAAAGACCGCGATATTGTCCTCGCAAGATTAGAGCGCATGGGTGTGCAAATTGTACGCACGGATATCGAGAACATGAGCACAGCTGTTCTCAACCGGTTTTTGGAACTTAAACGCAAAGAAATGATTTAATATGGCCACAGCATCTTTGAAAAGCCATAAGTTTCGCACAGAGCGCGAAGCGGGCTGGAAGCGGCTTGAACTGCTTTTATTACGCATAGAAAACCGGTCTTTAAAATCATTATCGGACGAGGACATGATAGCGCTCCCAGGGCTTTATCGTGCCACTCTATCGGCTCTAAGTGTTGCGCGCGCAACCTCCCTTGATCAAGACGTTGTTGCTTATCTTGAGAGTCTCACGGCACGTGCTTATTTTGTTATTTACGGCAATCAATCCTCTATTTTTGAGCGCATCAATATTTTTTTTAAAACTGGATGGCCGCTTGCTGTACAAAGCTTAAAACGCGAAACCCTCGCTTCACTTATAATCACAGTCCTTGGCGTGCTTATTGCCTATGGTTTAGTTCACAATAACCCAGATTGGTATTTTTCATTTGTTCCAGAAGGATTAGCAGGTGATAGAAACCCAGTCGCCACGGCAGAGCAGCTCAAAGAGACTCTGTATCACCAAGGTGAGCATAACGGCCTTATGACATTCGCAACCTTTTTGTTTTCTCATAATTCTCGCATTGCTATCTTTGCCTTTGCACTCGGATTTGCCTTTGCTATCCCCTCTGTTGCGCTTATTTTATATAATGGCTGTATACTCGGCGCTTTTATCGCCCTGTTTGCGAGCAAAGGTCTCGGATTTGAAGTTGGCGGTTGGCTCATTATTCATGGGACTACAGAAATATATGCGATTATTCTGGCTGGTGCATCTGGAATAAAAATTGGTTGGACTGTTGCTTTTCCTGGCAAGCACAACCGCATGGACGCTGCAGCCAAGGCGGGCAAAGAAACCGCAACCGTGCTGGGCGGGGTTGTTGTTATGCTGTTTATCGCAGGGCTTTTGGAAGGGGTTGGGCGGCAACTTATCACCACGGATTGGGTCAGGTATTCCATCGGCCTTTCCAGCCTCGCTCTTTGGCTTACTTATTTTTATATGCCCCGCGCCGCGCACGATTTGAATAGTGAGGACTGGGAGCAAGAAGCACATAAAGAGGTGCGCTCATGAGCCAAACCCGCAAGCAGCCAAAACCGCCAACATACCTGAAAAAGGCATATAATTTTGATAAAAATATCCGCTCTATGGTGACACCTGAAGGGTTTGACTTACGCTTGCGCCTTGCAAAGGTAGGTACGCGGTTTTGGGCCTTTATAGTTGATTTTATAATTATTGTTGCCGTTATACTCACTCTTATTTTCTTCTTATTTTGGCTACTTCCTGCAAGCGTCGGCGCGGCGAAAGAAATCATTATTTCAATTGCTATTCTTGTTTTATTTTTCTTGAGAAATTTTTATTTCATGTTCTTTGAAATGCAGCCAAAAGCAGCAACCCTTGGGAAACGGCTTATGAAAATTCGCGTCGCAGATCGGCGCGGCGGACATTTGACTGCAGGGGCTATATTTGCCAGAAATGCTATGCGCGAAATAGAGTTTTTCCTACCCCTTGGCATGGTGTTTTCTAGTGGAAACGATGTTGGCGGGTGGATGGCGCTGCTGGCTTTTGTGTGGTCAATGATATTCCTGCTCTTTCCTCTCTTTAACAAAGACAGGCTTAGAGTTGGCGATTTAATAGCTGGTACATGGGTTATACAAGCACCGCGCAATAGACTTTCCAAAGATCTCTCAGCCGCCAAAACGAACCACGAACCTTTTACCTTTAGCAATGAACAAATCGATGCTTATGGGGTTAAAGAATTGCATGTTTTGGAAAACATTCTGCGCACAGACGATCCAAAAATTATCAACAAAGTTACCAAGCGCATTATCAAAAAAATAAAATGGGACGAGCCGAGCAACTATATAGATGTCCATAAAATACAGCGTAAATTTTTGAGTGCCTATTATGCGGCCCTGCGCGGCAAATTAGAAATGGAACTTTTGTTTGGCGTGCGCCGTAAAGATAAGTTTGACAAAGCCAAAAGCAAAAAATAAGGCCAAAATAAACAGCAATAAAAAAGGCGAGGAAACCCCGCCTTTTAAAATTAAAATGTAAGCTAAGCTTAGCCGCCTATGATTTCAAGAGAACCAGCGGCTTCTTTACCTCTGTTTTCTTCAAGTTCATAGTTTAGTTTTTGACCTTCGTCCAAACCAGCAATACCAGCTTTTTCAACGGCAGTAACGTGTACGAACACGTCCTTAGAGCCATCATCAGGCTCGATAAAGCCAAAACCTTTTGCGGAGTTAAACCATTTTACTGTACCAGTTGCCATAATACCCTCTTTAATTTGAGCGTTTAAAAAAACCTCCCCAGATCTAGGCAAAGACCCAGAGGAGAACAAAAGAGCTAAAATACGTTGGAACTTGAAAACAATTTAATGGCTATAGAAGCTGAAGATCGTGAGATCTACGCCGCATACGCAGCAGCTTTAGTAGGTATTTAAATAATAATTAGTCTCACGATTATTCATATCAAAACTCAAAGCCGCTTATACACACATATTTCAAAGGAGCAAGGGGCTTTATCATCCCTTTTTTATTTCGTTAAAAATATGTTTAACAAAATTCTTAATGAAAATTGCCTCACATGAATACTGAACTTGGGATAGTGTTTAAAATTCTGTGTCATTCCAGTAAATTTATACCCAAGGGCAGGCTTTGCTTTTAAAAACAGGAATGAGTATTATGAGCAAATTACCAACCACAACAAGGGCTTCGATTTTAACTTCTATATAGACATTACCGCCTTGTTCCTTGTTGCGCGAAACATGCTCCCACCCATAAAAGGTTTGCCCCACATCACTGATGAACACATTTTCCAACCGTCTTTCTCGTATTGCTCCGCTTCCAGTGCGACAACGGTATTCTGGCATGACCAGAACAGTTCAGGGTCAGCGAATTAGCCGTGCCCGCCAAATAGGCCTGTAATGATTGTGCCTTTTATCCCTCCATATATGTTTCTAGGGGAAACAAAGTTTTATCCGTAGGATAAGACCACCGCCCGATAGCCAAGCCTTTAACTGCTCGCCTTGGGGCGCGTAGCCGTCAAATTTGAATATCTTTAGTCATGCTGGTTTGTTGTTTCTTACTCGCCATCGTCAGGGCGCGGATGGTGGCAGGGTTACTCGCGCTACATTATTGCGTGAAAGTTGTGCACAACCATGAAGACCAGTGACGTGAGGGAAACTCTGGATATGGCGCTGCAAGCCTCAGGCTGGAACCAAGTGCATGTGGTTCATTAACAACGCTTTGGATCAATAGGGCGTAGAATCTGGGAAATCACTGGCAACGACGATCTTGCCAGAAATAAAAACTGGCACAGAAAACGGTTTGACATTGCAGTCAAGGCTTAGAGCGAACACTTAGCTTTATGAAAAGCTCAAATACCGTTTGAATAGACTCACTGTTTATACTCATTCTCAAAATTTGATTAGAGTACGGATGCACAATTTACAAAAGATCTTCACCCCTGTATTAGCAGTGGATTAGCTATAAAGTTCACATATATGTGGCGCTTGTAAAAGATTCTCAGAACTATTAGCCCATCCCTTAATTAAGGGGGAGGGTTTTTATTTATTCTATTGCAGCATATTCCCTCTTGGCGAATGCGGTTATCTTTCGTATAAAATACACATGAAAACACATATGCTCAAAAAAACAATTCTAGTCACTTTGCTTGGCACTCTCGTACTTAGCGCGTGTGGTATTCGGGGCGAACTTAAAACACCACCGCCATTATGGGGTGATAAAGACAAGCAAGTTTTGCAAAAAGTGCCTAGCTCTAGCCCTAGCGACAAGCAAAATAAAGATAATAAAAAAGATGATAACAACTAGGTTTCGTTTTCCTGTGTTTTATCTTTCTTCTCAATCATACTGACGCTTAAAATAGAAATTTCATACAGCAAATAGATAGCAATGCCCAGCGCACTTTGCGTGATTGGATCTGGCGGGGTTACGAAAGCGGCAAAAACAAAAATTCCAAAGATTGCATAGCGGCGCGATCTTTTTAGCCCTGCCGCGCTAACGATACCAACGCGCCCCAAAAGGCTCAAAACAACAGGAAGCTGAAAAGACAGGCCAAAAGCCACGAAAAGTGTCATAGATAAACTGAGATATTCACTAACCTTTGGCAGCAGGGAAATGCTCGCCCCTCCGCTAAAGTCTTGTTGTTGGCGCAGGCCAAATTCGAGCACATAGGGCAATACATAACTAAACACCATGGCGGTTCCTGCTAGAAATAAAATTGGTGAAAGAATGAGGTAAGGCAAAAAGGCGCCGCGCTCATTCTTATAAAGCCCTGGTGCTACAAACCGATAAACCTGATAAGCAATTACAGGAAAAGAAAAAACGAGTCCGCCAAAAAGTGCGATTCTTAATTTTACAAAGAAAAACTCCAAAACTTGCGTATAGATAAGATCGCCTTCCAAAATTGGTTTGCCTTCCTTGATCAAATCCTTATTCACATTGCCAATTGCAACTTGGAATGGTTCGACCAAGAAATCAAAAATTGGGCGAACGAAAAACAGACATATGCAAAAGCCAATAATTAATGCGATCAAACAGATAATTATGCGCTTACGGAGCTCTTTTAGGTGCTCTAATAATGGCGCTTTTCTGTCTTCTATTTCATCAGAAGAGTGTATTGTTTCAAGATTAGCCGTCATTATTAGCTTTCTTGTCAGTTTTCTTTGTTGGCTTTTTTGCAGGCTTTGTAGCTATTTTCTTGAGTTTTGATTTCGATTTGGATTTAGGTTGGGGCGGCATACGTTCGCTCATATCAAACCCTGCATTAATATCACGGTCGAGTGCTCGCATATCTTCTTCAAAAGCTTCGTCGGATAAATTGGACATTTGCCTCATAGACTTTAGCTCTTCAATTTCACGCTTCAAATCGGCCAACTCCGCATCTTCACCCATTTCCGTGAAAGAATCTTTAAATTCTTGCCCCATTTTCTTGATTTTACCAACGAATTGTCCTGCCTTTCGCATCATTACAGGCAGATCTTTGGGGCCAACAACCACAAGCGCGATGATGGCAAGAACAAGCATCTCTGCTATGCCTACATGGGGTATCATGATGCGCGTGCCTTCTCTACATAACTTAATAACTTATGAAGGGCTGGTTTTAGGAAAATTAGGATTTGGTTTTTTCTTTTTTTGGCGGCGTTACGTCAATCTGCATATCACTATCAGTTTCAACTTTTGGATCGTCTTTAATACCCTTTTTAAAGCTCTTAATGCCGTTAGCGAGGTCACCCATAATAGAAGAAATTTTCCCGCGCCCACCAAACAAAACAAGAAACAGACCAACAATAATAATAATCTCTTTTGGGCCAAACATAGCATTCTCCTAATAGGCCTCTACTTTAAAGCCAAATCTTATATATTTCAAGCTTTGTATACTGAAAACGATTTATGCATCTAAATCCGTCTTTTCATCATCAAAGAGAAAGTCCAGAACAAACTCGCCGCCATCTTCATCCTCAATAGGATCTTCATCTACATCCATAGAGATCATTGGCATCGGCACTTCAAAATCTTTAGGCAAGCGCGAGTCGAGTAGTCCAGCAGCTTTCAAGTCTTCTTTGCCAGGTAAATCACCAATACTTTCCAAATTAAAATGCGCGAGAAAATTTTCAGATGTGCCATATGTAACAGGTTTGCCTGGCGTGCGCCTACGTCCGCGAATACGCACCCAGCCCAGTTCCATTAAAACATCAATAGTGCCCGCAGAGACGGAAACCCCTCTCACGTCTTCGATTTCTGGCCGCGTGACGGGTTGGTGATAAGCAATGATAGCCAAAGTTTCTAGGGCTGCCTTAGAGAGTTTACGCGGGGTTTCTTTAATATCAACCAAATATGGCTCAAGGTCAGGCGCGGTTTGAAAGCGCCAGCGCTGCGCAACGCGCACCAGATTTACCCCGCGCCCCGCGTAATCCCGTGAGAGCCGCGCCAGTAAAGCACCCACATCGCAATTTTCCCCCATGCGCTCGCGCAATGTTTCAATATCGATTGGCTCTACTGCGGCAAAGAGCAAAGCTTCAAGATGGCGCATATCTTGCCCCATCGCTTTTTCCTCGCCGCGCGTGTTCAAGCGCTCGTTTAAATTAATGATATCATCTTCAATGCCAGCCGCCGCTTTTTCTACCCGGCCTTGTTTATCATTACTCATGCCCATTTTCCTCAGCTTGTTTATCGTCTTGGCTCATTTTAACTCTGCGCCCACGCAGATATATCGGTGCAAATGCGCCTGATTGACGAATTTCTAATTTACCCTCTTTTGCAAGTTCAAGTCCTGCTAATAGAGAGCTTGCCCGTATTGTTCTGCTTGGTAACGGTTTGACAAAATCATCTGGCTTTGGCAGCAAATCTTCTAGCTTAAGCCATTTTGCATCCGCGCTAAAACTCAGGCCCACAGCTCGCTCAAGCCGTCTGCGCGCCTCATCGAGCGCTAAGACGAGCGGTTTTGGCGGAGTATGATGCCGCATAGCTACTTGCGAACGGATTTCTCCATACGCTTTGATCAAGCCAAATATTTCGGCCTGATAGAGCGGCGTTGTTCGCGAACGAAGCCCTTCAGGCGCGCCGCGTGTAAAAATCTGCTGCCCTGTCACCTTAAGCTTGAAAAACCCGTTTGCAGCCCGCCGCATGGCTTCAAGCCGTTGCAAGCGAAAGGCAAGATGAGCTGCAAGCTCTTCCGCTTTGGGTATTTGTTCTTCGCCGTCAGGTTTAGGCAAAATTAAACGTGATTTCAAATAGGCTAACCATGAGGCCATGACCAGATAATCGGCCTTAAGTTCTATACGCATATCCTGCGCCGATTTGATAAAATCAATATACTGATCGGCAAGTTCCAAAATAGAAATGCGAGCCAAATCAACCTTTTGCATGCGGGCAAGTTCAAGCAAAAGATGTAATGGCCCTTCATAGCCATCAATATCAAGGATAAGCGCTTTTCCTTCCTCGGCAGCATCGTCTACAGCTTCAAAATCTAAAGCGTCTTGAAAATCGTCGCTCATGATATCAAGCCAGTTTTTCCCATGAGTTTTTCATATTCAGCAAGGCCAGATTTTACGTCAAATTCTTCCGCATGGCCTGCAGTGTTTTCTGCAATAACAGCGCGCATGGCTGCTTTCCCGCTAAGGGGCTTTAAGCCTTTAGCAACATGGACCATAGCTGGGAGTTTACCAGAGCACTGCAAGACAACATCACAGCCTGCATCCAAAGTTCGCTCGGTTAGTGTGGTCAAATCACCTTTAAGCGCTCTCATGTCCAAATCATCACTCATGACCAATCCGTCATAACCAAGCGTGCCGCGAATGATCTCCTTCATACCCGTCTTGGATATGGTGATAGGATTATCCCTATCTACGGCACTCAAGACAACATGAGCCGTCATCGCCATTGGGGCATCTTTTAAGGCAATAAAGGGAAAAAAATCCGTGCGTTCCAACACATCAATAGGTGTATCTATAATAGGCAAAGCTTTATGGCTATCAACACTCGCCCGCCCGTGGCCTGGCAAATGTTTGATAACAGGCGCAACACCGCCTGCTGTAAGGCCAGCAATGCAAGCATGGGCTAGTTTCACCATAATTTTTGCATTTGGTGAGAAAGCGCGGTCAGAAATTATCTGATCAGCGCCAGATACTGGCAAATCTAATACTGGCACGCAATCAGCCGTAATACCCACGGCCCGAAGTTCTTCAGCGATAAGGCGGAAATTTAGCCAAATAGCGCGGCGTGCATTTTCACAATTGGTATCACAAAGTTCATTAAATGTAGCCGCGCTTGGAAGTTTGCGCCAATGGGGCGGCTTTAGCCTTTGGACACGCCCGCCCTCTTGGTCAACAAAAATCAGAGTATTTCTGCCAACACTCGCACGCAAATCTTCACATAATTTTCGGACTTGCTTTGGCGTTTCTATATTGCGTGCAAAAAGAATAAAAGCCCAAGGGTTTGCATCGCGGAAAAACGCTGCCTCTCCAGACGTTAATTGCGGACCGCTTAGGCCAAAGATGGCAGCACTAATCGTCATACTACTTCAAACTCATTTTTTTGTAACAAGACAGTCTTGTTTATTTGTTTTCAGTTGTGTGCAAAGGGATTTTGCCGCCATTTTATCCGCAAGGCCGCCAATACGAAGGCGATAATATATCCCCTTCTCGCCCCTGTTAACACGCTTAATATCTGCGAAATAAGAGCCTCTAATGATTGCGCTATGTTTGATCTTTATTTTGCCCCATAAGGCCTGCGCATCAGCGTTTGAACGCAAAGCAGCAATTTGAACCACATAATTCCCAGGTGTTCTGTGCGTCGTTACGGGTGTGCTAGGCGTAGGTTGTGCCATTGGTTGTGCCGTTGGTTTAACGTCTACTTTCGGCGCTTTAATCACAATATTTGCTTTTGGCTTAACGGGTTTAGGCTTTGGGAATTCTATGGGCTTTTCGCTCGTTGGTGCGACAGTAACTGCTTTTTCATACACATTACCCGCTTGAACATCATAAATTTCAAGTTCCTGCTCGGGTTCAGCCGTAGTTACATGATTAGCAGGCGCTTCTTTGTAAGGTTCATTATCTGCCAGAATTCGCGGTGTTTGATCCTTGTCGCGAACTCCACCAGAAAACAAGCCCATAATAATCGCTGCCAAAAGTAGCAAAAACAAAAACCCACCTACAAGCATCCACATGCCTCTATGTGAGGACTGCGCGCGTACATCAAACGGTTCTAAAGCTTCTGTTTCTCTATCTGGTAAATAAGCATCTTGAGGTTCGTTTTCCATAGTATTTCCTTACGATCAGGCACTTAGGCACGCCGAATCATATATAGACAGACTATAAAGGCGTACCAGCAAATTATACAGCTATTATGGCAATCTCATGGTTAATAAGAGCTTACAAATATCTTGTTACCGAGAACAGTTTTCGATGCTCGTCAATAGCAAATTTATCGGTCATGCCAGCAATATAATCACAAATCACCCGCGCTGTCTTGGCATTAGCCCTGCCATCCGTTTGGTTTTGTAATTCATCGGGCAAAAGATTTGGGTCTTGGATAAACAACTCAAACAGCTCTGTAACAACGCGCGCGGCTTGCCCCATCATTTGGTTGACCTTGTAATGGCGGTACATATTCGCAAGCAAAAATTCCCGCATAGGCGCTTCTTCTGCGCGCATTTTATCAGAAAAAGCAATTACGGGTTCGGGTAATCCGCGAATTTCATCAACACTTTTGGGTTTGTGTTTCAAAAGACGCGCGCGGCTTTCCTTAAGAACGTCAGTAACCATATAACCAATGAGGTCTCTTACGGCCTCGTGAGCGAGACGGTTTTTCTCTAATTTTGGGTGTTTTGCGCGTACATTTTCAAACATACGTCCAACCAAAGGCACACCTGCTATATCATTGATAGAAAACAGGCCTGTTGTCAGGCCATCATCCATATCATGGTTGTTATAGGCAATATCATCCGCAAGCGCTGCCACTTGAGCTTCTGGCCCCGCAAATGTATTAAGTTCTAAATTTTTATAATTTTCAAGCGCTCGTAATGCCCACGGTAAATCGTTCTCTTTCGTGCCTTTTGTTATCAGTGGCCCATTATGTTTCGCAATACCTTCAAGGGTTTCCCATGTTAAGTTAAGACCATCAAAGCCAGCGTACCGTTGCTCTAGATTCTCAACAATACGCAAAGTCTGAGCATTATGATCAAAGCCTCCGTAAGGTTTCATAACCGCTTGCAAGGCTTCCTCGCCGCTATGCCCAAAGGGCGGATGGCCTAAATCATGGGCAAGAGCTAAGCACTCTGCTAAATCTTCATCTAGGCCCAGTACCCGCGCAATAGAGCGGGCTATTTGCGCGACCTCTAATGAATGGGTTAGGCGCGTGCGGTAATAATCCCCTCCATGGGCGACAAAAACCTGTGTTTTCCCCTTTAGGCGACGAAAAGCACTGGCGTGAATAATTCGGTCTTTATCGCGCTGAAACGCGGTTCGCTCGGAACGGCTCCCCTGATAGATTTTACGGCCTCGCGACGTATCAGGATCACTAGCATAAGGCGCACGGCCTAGTTTACAAGAATACGTTACTTCCACGAAATACCCTTTGAATTTGTGTTAACACAGCCTATATAGACGTGAGAACACAAACAAAAGCAATAATTATGCCCAATACAAATATATCCATGACAAATATAACCATGAGCGCTTCCGCTGCGAAACAGATCAATATCATTATGGAAAAGCAAGGCCAGGCCAAATATTTGCGCGTTGCGGTTAATGGCGGCGGCTGTTCTGGTTTCCAATATGAATTTGATTTTGCCGATGCGCCCAATGATGATGACCTTGTTCTTGAGCTTGACGGTGCCAAAATTGTCATCGACGAAATGTCGCAAGAATTTCTAAAAGATTCTGAAATTGATTATGTGCACGAGCTTATCGGCGCGGCGTTTAAAATCCATAACCCCAATGCCAAAGCGAATTGTGGGTGCGGCACGAGTTTCTCTATCTAAACTGCACTATTCGCAATAGCCGCCAAGCTTGCCATTTCTAGCCCTGCTCCGCCAATGAGCACGCCATTAACATCAGCAAGTGCCAAAATATGTTTGGCATTATCAGGCTTCACAGATCCACCATAAATAATTTGAATCTTTTTGGCTGTGCTTTGCCCAAACCGCGTTTCCAATATGCCGCGAATATGGTCATGCATCATAGCTATATCCTCTAGGCTGGGAACATACCCAGTGCCGATTGCCCAGACAGGTTCATAAGCTATCACTAAATCAGTGCCCTTTGCACTTTTTGGAATAGAAGCTAAGAGCTGCGCCCCAACAACCTCTTCTGCTTCGCTGGTTTCACGCTGTTTTTTGCTCTCCCCAACGCAAATAATAGGTATAAGACCTGCCGACAATGCAGCATTGGCCTTTGCCGCAACCAAGCTGTCACTCTCGCCATATATGGAACGCCGCTCTGAATGGCCGAGAATTACAAAGCTGGCCCCCGCTTCTTTCAGCATAGCAGCACTCATTTCGCCCGTAAACGCACCCTGCTCTTGCTCGTGGCAATCTTGCGCGCCAATATAGACATTTGTGCCCTTCGTTTTCATCAAAGGAATCAAAAACGCTGACGGGCATATCAAGCTCTCAACCATGGAATTTCCCGAAAACAATTGATGAAACTCAGCAGGCTTATCGCACCAGCTTAACTTACTGTGCATTTTCCAATTCGCAGCTATCAATGTTTTCATTTTTTTCTCGATTTCTTTGCAAATGACAGTATACTCGTCTTGTCTCACAATGGCTATATAGGTAAAGTTCTGCACTAAAAAGAACAAATAGCAAGATAGTACAAAAACACTGGAAAATCCATATGTCAAACTCACTCTTTGGAATTATCAAGAAAATACTCTTTACGGTTCTTATTGGATTGCTTTTGGCATCGCTTGCTGTCTGGGGTGTATCTGACGCTTTTACGCCCAGCAGTAAAAACGCGGCAGCTTTAGTTGGAAAAGAGCAAATAAAGCTACAAGATTTCTTCACGCTCTTTAACAAATCCCTTAGAGATAGAAACAAAGAAAACCCGAGCAATAGATGGACAACAAAGCAAGCCGTTACGTCTGGCCTCGATCGCCAAGTGATCAACCAAATGGTTACGCGTACTTTGATTGATTTAGATTCTGACAGTCTTGGCCTTGAAGTTAATCGGCGCGATGCGCGCCAATTTGTTGAGGACATTGGATCCTTTAACAATGAAATTACAGGCGAGCTTGACTTCCAAGTTTTATACCAACGCCTTAGACAAATTGATTCAAACCTCAGTCCCAAAGAGTTTGAGCAGGAAATTCGGTACGAAATACGCCGTTCTCAATCATTGCAAAGCGCGATTGCAGGCGTTATAACCCCACGCGATTTTTCCAATCAACTTTTTCATTACGCGAGTGAGCAGCGTAAAGTTAAGCTTTTAGTGCTAACAAAAGATGCCATAGAAACACCTGCTGACCCTGGTGATGAAGTTTTAAAATTATTTATTACCGATAATTCTGCGCCTTATACTGCGCCAGAATACAGGCGCTTTACCCTGTTGCGCATGGAAATGAGCGATGTTCTTCCAGACATGGAAATAACGGACGAAGACATAAAAGAACAGTATGATTATAAAGTTGAAACCAAACAACTTGGCACATCTGAAACCCGTTCCCTCGTGCGTTTGGTCGCGCCGACAAAAAACGAAGCAGATAAAATTACGAGCGCGCTTAACGACGGCCAAGCTTTAAATGATGTTATTAAAAAAATGAACTTGGATACTCCAACCCGTTATAACAATATCCTTAAAGGCGCTACAACAGATCCTGTTACAAGTGAAATTGGTTTTTCTACTAAAGGTGGAGAAGCCAAAACTGTAAAGAGTAGTTTTGATACTTGGTATACTGTTTTTGTTACAGCTGTAACGCCTGCAATTGTGCCAAGCCTAATATCGCAACGCGATAGTATTATCGAGGAACTTAAAAACGATGATGCTCAAGTCTTTCTAGGGGATGCTCTGTCCGCTATTCAAGACAACCTTGATGCTGGTTTCACATTGGAAGAAGCAGGAAAAGAAAATGGTGTATCTGTTGCCAGTTTCGATTATGTTTCTCGCCTTGGCGAGAATGAAGAGGGCATAAAATTAGCAGGTAACACGGATGTTGGTGGCATCAGCACGGACGATAAAATTCTACAAGAAATATTTACAAGCGATATTGACTTTGACGGCGACGTATTTGAAACTTCAAAGAAGGGTATAGCTGCCGTTCGCGTAGATAAAATCAAAGACAGCGTAGAAAGACCATTTGAGACTGTGCGCGAAAAAGTCCTCGCAGCATGGCGCCTTAAGCAAACCAATGAAGCTTTAGGCGAGCTTACGTCCGAACTGGGCGATAAAGCCATTGCAGGCGAGAGCTTAGAAAGTATCGCTGCTAGCCTTGGTAAAGGCGCTGAGGTCAAAAAAACGTTTATGATGCGCACTTTTAAAAATCCAGAACTTAGCGGGGCGCTTGCAGAGCGTCTTTTTGGTGCGCCTGTTGATCGTATCGTGCGCGGTATTGGTGCAAATGGGCTTAACCGTATTGTTGCCCAAGTGACCGAAATCGTTCCCACTGAAGATAAATTGATGGGCGAGATTTCAGATCAACTTAAAAAGCAAGCCAAACAGTCTTTAGAAAATGATATATACGCGGCCTATCAAGCGGCGCTTTTACAAGAGCACCCAGCAAAAATTTTAACGCAAAATATCCAAAAATCTTTAGGTATTGGCAATTAGTAATGCAGCCAGCATTTAAGCCAACATATAATAAATTTTCCACGCTCTATCGTTCAAAAAAAACACAACTTTTTTGGACACGGCTGGTTAATGATCTCGACACCCCTGTATCTGCTTTTCTAAAGCTTGCAAAAGATGAACCCTATGCATTTTTGTTTGAATCTGTTCAAGGCGGTGAGCAGCGTGGACGTTATTCTGTTTTAGGGTTTGCGCCTGATTTAATTTGGCGTGCTAATGGAGATGTGTGCGAGAGTGCAATCGGCGCAGAAGAAATAAAAGCCAACACCTATAGAACCCTGGGCGACAAACCGATTGAAAGCCTTAGGCAATTAATTTTGGACAGCAGTGTCGATATTCCAGAGGGAGTACCGCCAATGGCCGCAGGGCTGTTTGGTTATCTTGGTTATGATATGATACGGCAAGTCGAGCATTTACCCAATCAAAATCCTGATCCAATCGGAACGCCTGATGCTCTGATGACGCGGCCAACAATTATCGCTATTTTTGATCAAATTTCGCAAGAAATTATCATCACAACAACGGTTCGTTTCGATAAAAAAATGTCACCTAATCAAGCGTATGAAGCTGCTCAGTCACGCGTATTCAACACTTGCTTTAATTTGGAGCTTAGCGCAGCCAATTTTCGTAACAAATCAAACACAAAAACTCTCATCACGCAAACCAGCCTTACGCCGCAAACCACCTATTGTGCCTCTGTAAAGAAAGCCCAAAAATACATAAAAAATGGCGATATTTTTCAAGTTGTTTTGGGACACCGAATGGAAGCGCCCTTAAGCGCATCTCCCTTTGCGCTTTATCGTTCACTGCGTAGATTAAACCCGTCGCCATTTTTATACTATTTAAATTTTGAAGATCATGCAGTTGTTGGCTCTAGCCCAGAAATTCTGGTGCGCCTTCGTAATGATACGGTAACCATTCGCCCGATTGCAGGCACTCGCCCGCGCGGAGAAACGCCTGAGCGAGATAGAGAACTCGCAAATGAATTGCTAGCCGACGAGAAGGAAAATGCCGAGCACTTAATGCTCTTAGACCTCGGTCGCAACGATGTTGGACGCGTGGCAAAACCTGGCACTATCAAAGTAACCCAGCGCTCAATCATAGAGCGCTATAGTCATGTTATGCATATCGTTTCTAATGTCGAAGGCGAGATAAAACAAGATTTGGATGCCTTGGACGCGCTCTTTGCTGGTTTTCCTGCGGGCACAGTATCAGGAGCGCCAAAAGTTCGGGCTATGGAAATTATTGACGAGCTTGAGACTGAAAAACGTGGCATATATGCGGGTGCAGTTGGCTATATTTCTGCCAATGGCGATATGGACACGGCCATAGCCCTGCGAACAGCGGTAATCAAAAACGGCAAAATGCATGTGCGCGCTGGCGCGGGGATTGTCATGGATAGCAAGCCAAAATCCGAATATGAAGAATGCCAAAACAAAGCGCGCGCTCTTTTTGCTGCAGCAGAGCAAGCCCCATATTTTGACGAGAACTAAGATGTTACTTATCATCGATAACTATGACAGCTTCACTTATAATCTTGTGCACTATGCGCAAGAGCTAGGCGCGAATACCCATGTCATTCGTAATGATGATATGAGCGCTCAAGAAGCGCATAGCCTTGGCGCTGATGCCGTCATTTTGTCCCCTGGCCCCAAGACACCAAATGATGCGGGCATGTTAGTCGAATTTATAAAAACGTCATTAGACACTCTTCCAATTTTTGGCGTTTGTCTTGGTCTTCAAGCCATTGGCGAAGCCTTTGGCGGCAGTGTTATTAGGGCAGAAAAGATTATGCATGGCAAAGTTTCCCCTATTGACCATGACGGGAGCGGCGTCTTCAAAGGCCTCCCGAACCTGTTTAATGCCACCCGTTATCATAGTCTCGCGCTTGATAAGACCTGTGTTCCTGATGAACTCATAGTAAATGCGCGCACAAAAGACAGGGAAATTATGAGCGTTTATCATAAAACCCGACCTATTCATGGCGTTCAATTTCACCCTGAATCAATCGCATCCGAATATGGCCACGAAATTATCGATAATTTCTTACAAATTGCAGGCTTGAAATGAACTTCAAATCTATATTTGAAACAATGATTAGCGGCGCAATGCCCGATACGGAAATTACTGCCCAACTTTTAGCTTGGGAAGACAATGGCATAACCAGT
The DNA here is from genome assembly GCA_965224735.1 of Robiginitomaculum sp. GTDB lineage: Bacteria > Pseudomonadota > Alphaproteobacteria > Caulobacterales > Maricaulaceae > Robiginitomaculum_A. The sequence goes on from OZ245059.1 coordinate 2,177,800, forward strand.
GAACAGCTCTATACGGCTGCAGACATTCTGCGCGCACATATGAGCCTCGTTACAGCGCCAAAAGGCGCGATTGACATAGTCGGCACTGGCGGAGACGGGTTATCAACTTATAATATTTCAACAGCATGCTGCTTTGTTGTTGCTGGTGCTGGTGCCTATGTTGCCAAGCACGGTAACCGTGCTGTGAGCAGCAAATCAGGTGCCTCTGATGTATTGAGTACGCTTGGCGTTAAGTTAGATATTACGCCAAACCAAGCCGAAATATGCATCAAAGAGGCTGGCATAGGTTTCTTGTTTGCACCAAATCACCACAAAGCGATGGGCAATGTCGCAAAGGCCCGCGCAACGCTCGGCGTGCGTACAATTTTTAATCGCTTAGGCCCGCTTTGTAACCCAGCTAAGGTTTGGCATTTACTTGTGGGCGTTTATAGCGCCGAGCTTCGTGATATTTATGCGCAAGCCCTTATGAAACTCGGTACGAAGCACGCGCTCATTGTTCACGGCAAAGACGGCATGGACGAGATAACTATCACAGCCCCCACTATGGTAAGCGAGATAAAAAATGGTACAATCACACAGTATGAAATAACACCCCAACAATACGGCCTCACACAAGCAAGCCTATCCGATATTGAAGGTGGTGATAGTGTGGAAAATGCAACAGCTCTATTAGCTGTTCTGTGCGATAACCCAAGCGCTTATACGGATATCGTATTGCTTAATTCAGGCGCGGCCCTTTATGTATCAGGCAAAGTATCCTCTATAGAGGACGGAATTGAGCAAGCACGTACCGCTATTCAAACAGGCGCGGCGCAAAATTGTTTGGAAAAACTAATCGAGATTTCCAATGCCTAAACACAAAATTGATATCCTGGAAAAAATTGCGGCTTACAAGCGCAATGAAGTCAAACAGCTTAAAGAAGAGAGCGACTGGGAAACATTGGAAATGGCTATTTCCGTTCAGTCCAAGCCACGTGGTTTTCTAAAACGGCTGCAGGAAATATCCCAAACCAGCCCTGCCCTGATTGCTGAAATAAAACAAGCAAGCCCTTCCAAGGGCATTATACGTGAATTTATGCTGCCAACCGCTGTCGCACAGGCTTACCAAAAAGGCGGCGCAGCTTGCCTGTCCGTTTTGACAGACGGGCCAAGTTTTCAGGGATCTGATTTATATTTGAAACAAGCGCGCGCTATAACGCAATTACCAGTACTGCGTAAGGACTTCATGATTGATCCCATTCAAATACTGCAGTCCAGAATGTTCGGGGCTGACGCCATTCTTATTATCATGGCCATGGTTGACGATGATATGGCAAAAGCTCTTTATGACACGGCGGCAGACTTTGACATGGATGCATTGGTAGAAGTGCACGATAAAAAGGAAATGATCCGCGCTCTAAAGCTAGGTGCCTCATTAATTGGTATCAATAACCGCGACCTTAGGACGTTCAAAACAAGCCTGACGATATTTGAAGACCTTGCGCCACTTGTACACAAAGATGTTTTTCTTATTGCAGAAAGCGGTATCAACACGGTCGATGATATAGTGCGCCTATCCAGCGCGGGCGCAAACGGCTTCCTCGTGGGTGAATCCTTAATGCGCGAAAAAGACATAAAAGAAGCAACACTCAAGCTCTTGGGAAAGAGAGAATAAGTGGCTTATTTTATCAAGTTTTTTGGCGAGTTCTCTTGTAATTATTGCGGCAGAGCTTCACTGAGCAGAGCTTCACTGAAAAGTGCGCTCAAAGGCATAATTATCGCTCTTATAACTAATCCTATTTATTTTGATTTAAGTTATATGATCAGCAAATAGATGCTCAACATGAACGCAGGATGAACAAAAAAATCACGAGTGAAAATGTCGCACTTGATATTCCATATTTTACTTTCATAATGAAGTTAGTCGGACGTTGAAAATAGGCCTACCCCTAGCGCATATGTGGGATGCGATCAACGCCCGACTACTTATTCTTTATACGTAACAATTATAATTATGCAATTGCTTTGCCAATATTTTTACACTTGACTAATTAACAGAACATCAGTAGAACATTTACTGTTGATAATTTGTTCTTTTAAAATGGAGTCTAATAATGCTAACGCAAAAACAGCACGATCTTTTAATATTTATAAATAAGTGTTTGAAAAAAAACAGCATTTCACCTTCGTACGACGAAATGAAGGATGAATTGGGGCTTGCTTCCAAATCAGGTATTCACCGACTCATTACGTCCCTTGAAGAGCGCGGTTTTATTCGTCGCCTTCCCCATAGAGCCCGCGCTTTAGAAATTATTAAACTCCCAGGCGAAGAAAAACTAAAACAAACTACGCCAAACTCCGAGCCTGATAATGACACCGTTTCTATTCCTCTTTCTGGCAAGATTTCTGCGGGCATGCCAATTGCAGCCCTCGAACAATCTGGCCCGCACATGAGCGTTCCTAACGCTATGATTGGTCACGGCGAGCATTTTGCTCTTAAGGTAGAGGGCGAGTCCATGATTAATGCAGGTATTTTAGACAGCGACATTGCCGTTATTCGCAAAGCCAACACTGCACGTAACAATCAAATTGTTGTTGCTTATGTGGTCAAGGATCAAGAAGCTACCTTAAAACGTCTCTATAAATCTTCTAATGGCGTTGAATTGATTGCAGAAAACCCAGATTTTCCAACCCAAACATTCAGCCCTAATCAAATCGAAATTCAAGGTGTTCTCGTTGGTATAATACGCACTTATAATTAGGCTCGGAACCCAGAGCAAATAAATCGCTTATTATCGTCTCATTTATTTTCGCCCCATTTATTTTCGCCCCCATGGGCGGTTTTTACGCTTTACTGAATTTGCTCGGCGCACATCTATTTTTCCATTTGAAAAATTAATATCAACTGCCCCACTTTGTTCTAAGTCCAGCGTGTCTAGTAAAACCGCAACACATTCACGGCGCGCTAATGGCCCCGCACTGCGTAAAGTTAAGATGACAACATCAGAATCAAGACACGCTTCCATAACCCCTTCAGGTTCATGTACAATGGTAATACTCTGCCCCTTTAGTGACAGACGGCAGGCCTGAACATCGCACAAAGCTAGAGTATCAAAGTAACTTTGTATATCTGCTTTCTTAATCCCCGACTGCTCCACAAATCTAGCACGTCCAAATTTGTCAGCTCTTACTGTATCCACTCTAAGGATCCGCACATCTTCAGGATCCCAAAAGGCAATCCGCGCGTCTTGAGAAATTCGCATATCGGGATGCTGAACGCTTTTCCATAAGACCAAGGAGATAGTTATTCCAACAAGGCCACTCCACCGTAATTTTGCTGGCCCAAGACAAAGAAGCGTAAAACCCAGGCCAAAAATGCTAATAATCAAGCCATTTGCGCCTTTAATATAAAGAACTGCCCCTTTAAGACTCCCAACCCAATCAGAAATTTTGAGAATATATTCAAGGCCAAGCCCCATAATTTTAAGAGCAAAACCGTCAAGTCCAAATGGCATGAGTAATATGGCGATAAATCCCATTGGCATAACGACAAATGTAAAGACTGGCATGGCTAATAGATTTGTTAAAAGCCCATATCGGGCAAAGCGATGAAAATGCAAAGCCGCAAATCCCCCCGTTGCAAACCCCGCAACAAAGCTGGTAACAAACAATCCTTTAAATCCAGACCATAAACGGTTTGCAAATCCATATTGCGGTGTAAACTCTCGTCTGGCCGACCACCATCTATACACAACAACCAATGCCGTTGTTGCTGCAAAGCTCATTTGAAACCCAGATGACAGCAGACTCTCTGGATGTAGCATCAAAGTTATCCCCGCTGCCACAGCCACGGATCTTAACGAAATGGCTCGGCGCCCCAATAGTACCGCCGCAAACATAATAACAGCCATAATATAGGCCCGTCCCGTTGAGACACTCGCTCCTGACATTAACAAATATACGCTTGCAAATACTATGCTTATAATCGCTGCGCCTTTACGCATATCATAGCGGCGAGCCAGTGGCCCAATCATAGAAAACCCAAAACTTGCAAAAAAATAGGCCCCGCCCGCGAGCAGCCCCATATGCAGCCCTGATATTGCCAGCATATGTGCGAGGCCAGCATCGCGTAGGCTTTCCTCTTGCGCTTTGAAGATACCAGAGCGATCTCCTGTTAAGAGCGCAGCTTGCAGCCCAGCCGTCTTGGGCGGTGCTCTTGCCTGTATACGGCGCGAGAGTGCATAGCGCGCTTTCACGAGTTTGCGTGCTAGTCTTTGCCCTAATGGCAATGTACCAATATCTATTGCTTTTGGAATAGACACAGCAAACCCATAGCCCCCAATACCCCTATAATACGCTCTGCGGGCGGAATCATACCCGCCAACAATAGCGGGGCCAGGAGGCGCGGTTAGCATTGCGTTTATTGAAAGCGCATCACCAGGTATAAACCCGTGCGGTTTTGTGCGAAGGCGTATTCGTTTTGGCGGCGCGCTCAGCTTGCGTCCTTTCATATCAAAGACCCGTATATACCAAGTTTCCATAGTTTTGCTTTGATCCGCGCGTTCTATCCAGCCTGTAACCGTATAGAAAGTCCGTTCTTGCCGAAGGATTTGCCCGGCAACAGCTTTCGTGTGATATGCTGCGCGGCCAAATCCCATCACGAGCAATGTCAAGAGTAAAATCACATCATATATGATTGCATGTTTTCTTGAAAGAACAAGACAAGTAAAACAAACGGCGCCCAACACAGCGCAGGAAAACAATAGCGGTTCTTTCGGCCAGACAAAGTAAACAGCAATTCCAATTGAAAAACTAACAAGTGCCCACTCAAAACCTGCAAATGCCATTATATTTGCAAACTGCATTTTATAATCTTTAAGCTTATCCATGCGTAAACTATTTTCCAAGAGATACGGATTATACCTGTTATTTTAATCCCTATCTGTGGTAAGACCCCCATACTTGCTGGCTAACATGCCGCTTTGTTTTAGTTCTGTATTTTCTCTTTCGAGGCCGCGTTAATGCCCCAAATTAAAATTGTAACACGGTTTGCCCCTTCTCCGACAGGATTTCTTCATATTGGCGGTGCGCGCACAGCTCTCTTTAGCTATTATTTTGCAAAAAAACATGGCGGTACATTTCGGCTTCGCATTGAAGACACGGATAAAAAACGCTCAACCGAAGCCGCCACCCAAGCGATTTTAGATGGTATGGACTGGCTTGGCCTTGGTCATGACGGCGATATTATTTACCAAAGTAAGAACATTGATGCCCACAAAAAGACTGCTGCAGCTTTGCTGGCCTCAGGACATGCTTATTTATGCTACCTAACGCCTGATGAGCAAGAAGCTGAACGCCTAAAATCCCGAAAAGAAGGCCGTGCCTTTCGCTCCATTTACCGCAATATGGATATAGGGACACCAGACGCAAACACACCTTTTGTGGTGCGCTTCAAAGTTCCCAATGGGGAAACCATTGTTGATGATGCTGTGCAAGGCCAGATTAAATGGAACAATAAAGATTTTGACGATCTTATTCTTCTACGCGCTGATGGCACGCCCGTTTATATGCTCGCAGTTGTCGTTGATGACCATGATATGGGCGTAACCCATATTATTCGGGGGGACGACCATTTAGTCAATGCAGGGCGGCAAAAACTTATCTATCAAGCCCTGGGTTGGGACATTCCCGTTTTCGCCCATATACCCCTAATTTTTGGCCCAGATGGTAAGAAACTATCAAAGCGTCATGGCGCGCTAGGCGTCGATGTCTATACGGATATGGGGTATTTGCCAGCAGGGCTTCGTAATTATCTCACCCGCCTTGGCTGGTCACACAAAGATATGGAAGTTTTTAATGACCAAGAAGTCATCAAAGTGTTTGACTTATCAGATATTAGCAAAGCCCCTGCTCGCCTAGATTTTGAAAAAATGGCGTTTATCAATGGCCAGCATATGCAGGTAGCAAGTCCTGAAATAATCTTGCAGTATGGTCAAAAGTTTTTGGACATCAAAAATGAAGGACCGCTTGATGGCGCAGAGCTTGTACGGGTTCGCAAAGCACTCCCAACTCTTTTGCCGCGTTCTAAAACTCTAATAGATTTTGCCGAGCAAGCCTATTTTTTAACTCGAAAACGCCCTATTATCCTAAATGGGAAAAAAGCAAAGCCACTTAAAAAACCTGATGCAAAACAACGATTAAGTGATTTGCATTTCCTTCTAAACGAGTTAAAAGAAGACGAATGGACGGCAGAAGATATATTAGTCACATTAAACGCATATATAGCCGATAACGATATAGGCTTTGGCAGTATTGGCGCGCCGCTCCGTGCATGTCTTACTGGCGGCGCTCCGTCCCCAGATCTAGCAATTGTTCTTGCACTGCTGGGTAAGAATGAGACTTTAGGCCGTATAGAGGATTGTCTAAAAGAATTTTAATAACAAGAAAACGAGGTTGATATGGAAAACAAAATTAAAAATGCAGGCACTGCAACGCTTACAATTGACGGGAAAAGCTATGACCTTCCTATTTACGCAGGAACAGTGGGCCCTCATGCGATCGACATTCGAACCCTCCTAAAGCAAACTGGACATTTCACATTTGACCCAGGCTATACGTCGACATGTAGCACAGAATCGCAAATCACTTTTATTGATGGTAAAAAAGGACAGCTTTTATATCGCGGCTATCCAATTGAACAATTAGCGGAGCACTCGACTTTTCTAGAGACCGCATATTTGTTGGTCACTGGCGAGCTTCCCAATAAACAACAATACGAAAAATTCACAAACACCATAACCAATCATACTATGCTCCATGAGCAAGTGGAACGGTTTTTCTACGGGTTTCGCCGCGATGCTCACCCGATGGCGATAGTTTGCGCAACAGTTGGCGCACTATCCGCATTTTATCATGACTCGACAGACATAAATGATAACGTGCAACGCGATCTTGCAATGCACCGTTTAATCGCAAAAATGCCTACAATCGCAGCGCGTTCCTATAAATATTCTATCGGGCAACCAACAATTTATCCAGATAATTCATTGGGCTATGCCGAGAATTTCTTAAAAATGTGTTTTGCCGTGCCAACCGAAAAATATGTCGTTAACCCGATTATTGCGGATGCTATGGATAAAATTTTTATTCTCCATGCGGATCATGAGCAAAATGCATCGACTTCAACGGTTCGCCTTGCAGGATCGTCCGGGGCCAACCCATTTGCCTGTGTCGCCTCTGGCGTAGCTTGTCTGTGGGGGCCTGCGCATGGCGGCGCAAATGAAGCATGCCTGAATATGCTTAACGACATAGGCACAGTTGATAATATTCCCGCTACCGTTGCCCGCGCGAAAGACCGTAATGATCCATTTCGCCTTATGGGTTTTGGTCACCGCGTTTACAAAAACTATGACCCACGCGCCAAAATTATGGCCAAAACTGCCCATGCTGTCCTTGACGAGCTTGGTATTAAAGATAACCCTGTTCTTGATGTGGCTATGGAGCTTGAAAAAATTGCCCTTAATGACCCATATTTTATTGAGAAGAAGCTATACCCGAATGTTGATTTCTACTCTGGTATTGTTCTCTCAGCTCTAGGATTCCCGACATCCATGTTCACAGTGCTCTTTGCGCTTGCTAGAACAGTTGGTTGGATTTCACAGTGGAACGAAATGCTCGAAGATAAATCTCAGCGTATTGGTCGCCCGAGACAGCTTTATACAGGTGCTGCCGAGCGTGACTATGTATCTATGGATAAAAACCGTTAAGAAATCAAATTTAGAACAGCTCTTGCGGCGCATATGTTTGACTGCACGCCGTCCTTAGTTACTTTACCATCCCGCATTTTCTGAACGGCTTGCCTCAGTTTCTTGGATGTTTCCTGTTGCAGTTCTGGTGATTGCAAAATGTGAAGTAACGCTTTAGCCATTTTGTCGCCAGTGCACTCCGATTGTAAAAATTCAGGCATAAGTCTTTGCCCCGCAGCAATGTTAACAATAGACATATGGTCAGGTTTATAAAGTTTTTTAGCAACATAGTAAGTCAATGCGTTTAATTTATATGTTACGATTGATGGCACGCCTGCGCTCGCGAGCTGCGTTGTAACAGTACCTGAACACGCAAGTGCAGCATTAGCAGTAGCGAAACAATCCAATTTTCGCTCTTCACCGAGCATAATCACATCTTGCAAATCTGAATGTTCAGCCGCAGCTGCCAAAACATCTTCTAAAATAGAGTCTGAAACAGGCGAAATAATGGCCAGATTTGGCATGTTTTGTTTGAGTATGGCTATGGTATTTGCAAATGGCTCCGCCAATTTTTGTATTTCTGAGAGACGGCTGCCAAATAACACACACAGAACAGGCTGTCCCTTATCTATGTCATAAGTTTTCCGAAGAGCCAAAGCATCCCCTGTGTCATATTCCTCATCAAGAACAGAATTGCCTACATAAGTTGTTTCAAGCCCGTATTTTGTGAAAAAAGGAGCATCAAATAAATGAATGGTCAAAAGGTGGTCGACAGAGTTTGCCAAAATTTTTGCACGCCCTTCCCGCATGGCCCAAACTTGCGGCGCAACATATTTAATAATTTTCCCGTGATATCCCTTTTTGCGAAGACGTTTTGCTACCCGCACCATAAAACCCCAAGAGTCGATTAAAACTACCGCATCTGCACCCGATTCCATAATGAAATTTACGCTCTGCCATACGCGGTCTAAAATAATCGGGTAAGATTTAAGCGCTTCAACAAAACCGAGAATAGAGAGCGGCGCAATATCTACGGGACTAGTAAGCCCTTGCCTTTGCATGGCGATACCGCCAATGCCAGAAAGCTTTATATCGCTATGCGTTTCGGCCTTAAGAGCGCTGGCTAATTTTGCCCCAAGTTCATCACCAGATTTTTCGGTAGCAACAATATAAATATGCGGTTTACTCTTCATCATCTTTGAGGCCTAAAAGAAAAACGCCGTGTTTATCAACAAGACTTACGCACGTCTCTTTTTCCATAATAAAAGCTTGCCCTGCTCTAAGAACAATACCAGCAAGACCCGCACGTGATACCAGTTCTATGGTTTTAGGGCCGACAGTTGGTAAATCAACTCTTGCTTCTTGCTCTGGTTTTAGACATTTCGCCAGCACCCCGCACCGTGTGTCCTGATTGCCGCGAATGGATGCATCCAATCGCGCTACACGTTCAAGCATCTTGTCGGTACCCTCTTGCGCCTCAACTGCCAATACAAGCCCGCTGCATACAACAGCGCCCTGCCCAATATCAACGCCACCAATAAGGCGCGCAATGTCCATAGCTTTATCTATGTCATCTTGATGGGCTGTTTTTGCTTTAACCTGCCCTAAATATCCTTCACCAATAAGAGATGCAACGCAAATATCTTGCGGGGCTAATACGAAAAATCCTTCAGACTCAATTGCGCCCACCAAATATTTCAGCAAAGCATCATCGCCTTGTTTAGCTGCTTTAATAGCGCCAGGCAATATTTTCAAACCTTGCAGATCAGGTTTCATTGATTTGAAGTTTGGCCTACTCACATTGCCAGCCATTACAATATGCGAGCATTTTTCTTTCTTTAGCACCTTTATCAAACCGCCAAATTCTGCGAGGCCAAAACTACGTCCAGAAACAGAGAAATCTTCAGGGTTAGAAAATCCTGATAAAGCTGCGACAAAAACAGGGATGTCTTGATGCTTAGCCCCTTGAATAACGGCATGTGGAAGGGCACCGCCGCCTGCGAGTACAGCAATTTTTTCAACACCTTCTAATAATCCACCCTCCAGTATCATTACCTAGGCCCTGATGGCGGCATACAAATGGGCCGCTTTTCTTGCGATTGAATAAACTCTACAATTTCCATTACAAGTTCATTGTCTTTATAAAGTTTCGCCGTATCTTCAATGCGTTCATTAAATGTACCTTCTGGCGCAAATAAAAGCCTATAGGCGGAACGAATTTGCCGAATTTCAGATTTATCAAACCCGCGCCGTTTCAGGCCAACAACATTTAACCCCGCAAGCTTAGCAGAATTGCCCGTAACAGAGCCATACGGAATAACATCGTGTATCACTGTGGCCATACCGCCAATAAAAGCATGGCTGCCAATGCGTGTATACTGATGCACTGCGCACAGTCCGCCAAGAATAACATGATCACCAATCGTTACGCACCCGCCCACTTGAGCGCCATTAGAAAACACAACATGGTTGCCGCATTTCCCTTCATGGGCCAAATGTGACCCAACCATAAAATAACAATCATCACCAATAATAGTTTCCGGGTTCCCAGCATCCGTCCCTGGATGAATATTGACGAGTTCACGTAAAAACGTTCGTTTTCCAATGCGCAAACTTACTGGCCCGCCCTTATGCTTAAAATCTTGCGGTGGATGCCCTAGGGACACAAATGGGTATAATTCGCAGTCCGCCCCTATCTCCGTGTCACCAGATATATTGACTTGCGATACAAGTTTTACATTATCGCCAAGCTGCACATTGGGCCCAATAACGCAAAGTGGGCCTATTGTTACATTTTTACCGAGCCTAGCATGTTTGTCTACATGTGCGGACGGATGAATTGAAACACTCATATATTCTCCAAAAGTTTGGCTTTATTTGCGTGGAACAAGTGTGGCTGCAAAAGATATCTGTGTGACTAAAGAATCGCCCATAAGAGCACGGCCTTCAAACTTATACAGGTTCCTGCGTTTTTTTACAATTTTTGCAAAAACACGAAGGGTTTCATTTGGATACACTAACTGGCGAAACTTTACTTTTTCAATACTAGCAAATGCCAATAGATTAGTATCTGAATCGAAGCCTTCTTCCAGTGAGGCAAGCAACGCCCCAACTTGTGCTATCGCTTCAACGATCATTACACCTGGCATTATTGGCTTGTTTGGAAAATGTCCTTGGAAATAAAATGCATTTTCCAGAACCAGTTTTTCGGCTTCTATTTCGCCGTCATAGACCCCAATAACTCTATCAAGCATGAGCATAGGCGCACGATGCGGCAAATACTCCATTATCGCACCTACATCCATTGGAAATTTATACTTCATCATTTCTTCTTCGATTGCCCAAGTTTACGTAGTTTTGCAACTTGCCGCATATGTTGGCGAATTGGCTGCGCGGGATACCCGCTCCAAACTTCTCCAGCGGGAATATCATGCATAGTAGAGCTATTGGCAGCAAGTGTGCACCCATCTCCAAGATGCAAATGGTCAGCAACGCCTGCTTTACCGCCCATAATCACGCCTTTTCCTATGACAGTGCTACCAGCAATACCAACTTGCGCCGCCAGCATTGAATGTGCGCCAACTTTTACGTTATGGGCAATATGAACATAGTTATCGAACTTACAGCCCTCGCCAATATGTGTTGCACCAAACATTGCTTTGTCTATAGCACTAAGTGAGCCAATAGTGACGTTGTTTTCTATGATAACCTGTCCAATATGCAGTACGTCCACACCGCCATTTTCACTCAGAGCAATACCAAAACCGCTTGCGCCAATGACAACAGTATTGAGAATTTTGCAATTGTCACCAATATCCACAAACTCAATAACATTATTAGCGCCAATGGTACAATTTTTTCCGATTTTAACGCCTGGCCCAATAACAGTATTAGGGCCGATGCTTGTGCCTTGCCCAATAATAGCTCCTGCTCCGATAACAACACCACTTGCACATGTCACGCCTTTGAAGTCACTATGGGAGGATATTGTATCATATCCTTTTGGTTTATAAAGTTTGGTAAGAATTTTGGCAAAATCGGCACGTGGAAACTTTGAATGTATAGCTAAACAGTTCTGCGCGCCAACATAATGCGCATTTTCTGCCTTAACAAAGCACAAGCCCGCCATGAAATTTTTAAGTTTTTTTGCCTGTTTCTCCGTTTCAATATAGCAAATATCGGCTCTGCCTGCAGAGTTCACTGGCGTAGCATGTTTTACGGTTATGTCGGAAAACTGGCCTTCTGGTATAGTAACATCAAGACTATCAAGAAGTTCTAGCAAAGAAAAAGGGCCAAGGTGATTATAAAACCGTGAATTTACCATGGTCTCCCACCTCGCCCTTTTAATTGGGTATTGTTCTCTTACTGAGTTTTGCGTGCAATACGCTCACGAACAACCGTTACTTTTGGTAGCTGACTGTTAAGGCGGCTAATGATCGTTGCAGTAATATCTATAGAGGCACTTGAATAATATGTAGAACCTCTTTTTTCTACAACAATATCAGCACCGCGCTCACGTGCAACAGCATCTATGATTGTTTTAATTTTTTTATTTATTTGAGCAAGAGCTTTGCCTTCTGTTTTTTGCAACTCAGCATCTTTATATTTGACATCAAGTTGGGTTTTTTGCTGCTTTGCACCAAAAGATTTAATTTTTTGTGTGAGATCAGGACGCGATTTCAGATCTGCCATTGTCAAACCTTTAGTACTAGCCTGAATACCTTTTCCTTCAGTTTCTAAACGTTTGACCTTGTTTTTTACTTCGTTTTCCATAGATTTAACGATTGTTTTGAGCTGACTTCTCACGCTTTTACCTGCTTGTGAATCGTTGATCACTTTGTTATAATCCAGCACTAGAATTTTTGATTGTGCCGTTGCCGTATTCGCAAGTATAAACATTGTTGCTATTGCTAACGTAATTGCTTTAATAAATTTCATTTTAGAACCTTGTTGTCGTGTTAAATTGGAATGATTTTCGTCTGTCATAATCTTTCTTAATTAGAGGCTGTGTAAAGTCAAAGCGTAGTGGGCCAAAAGGCGAATTCCAGAAGATACTAATCCCAGCTGTTGCTCGGATATCCAGCGCGTCTTCAATTACTGTACCTGCTCGTTCCACTTTAAACTCATCATCTAAGAGACCAACTGTCCCTGCTTCGACAAATAAACTACCAAGCAAGGTGCTTACAAGCGGGAAACTCACCTCAGCCGTAGCTATACCATATACGTTGCCACCCAGAGAATTGCCACGCCTTGTTACGACCCCTTTAGCATTTGTATACAAAGTCCTTGGGCCAATACCAGCATTTTCATAACCACGGAAAGTTGATGGCCCTTTAAAAAACCTATCGTTGATTTGAACATTTTCACCACCCCACCCAGTAATATAACCAGCAGATATTTTAGCAGATGCAATAATATCTTTATAAAGACCGTGATAAACGTTTGCATTCATTTCCGTACGCAAATATTTTACATCACCGCCAATACCGGCAAGGTCCTGACTAAAGAACATATCAAAACCACGGGTGGGTTTAATAGGGTCATTTCTACGGTCCCATCCAAATGTATAACCAAAGACAGAAGCGAGCCGTTTATTATCGCGTGAACAAAGTCGCGTGCTCACCTTTGACAACGCTGCCGTACAATGGATAGTCTCACTCCGCAGGGCATACCGCGCTTGCAAAGTTGTATGTTCTGTTACGCGAAAAGCCAATGTACCTTGGCCACCAACCCGGGTTGAGCGAAAGCCCGCCTCGCCAGCATCAGTATAGTCATTGCCGATATTAAAAAGTTGTATTCCAGCAGCCAAATTTCGATTCAAAAACCTTGGCTCCGTAAACCGAAGATCAATTTCTTTCCTGTTAGAACTGGCTCGAATAACAAAGCGTAATAATTGTCCGCGCCCGCGCAGATTTCTTTGCGTAATGGATAAGTCGACTAAGAAGCGGTCAGAGGAGGAAAAACCAGCAGAAAAGGATAATTCCCCTGTTGGCTTTTCGGTCACTTTGACCTGCACTATAGCGCGATCAGGGGTTGCGCCCTGTGTCTCAGTGATTTCTACATCTTCAAAAAACCGCAAAACACGAATTCTATTACGCGAACGATCCATCAAAATACGGTTAAATGCATCCCCTTCAACCAATTCCATTTCTCGGCGAATTACATAATCAAGAGTAGTTGTATTGCCAACAATATCAATGCGCTCAATATAAACTCTTGGGCCTTCTTTAATATCAAACACAAGGTCAACAGTTTTGGTTTTTCTATTACGTTTAATTTTTGGATTAATATTAACGAATGCATATCCAGCCGTACCCGCTGCAAATGTTAGTGTATCAACGGCATTTTCTAAAGCGCTTGATCTGTATATATTTCCCTTTTTAATAGGGATAATTTTCGAGAGTAAATTTTCATCAAGATCATTTAAGTTCGTTTCAACAGATACATCACCCCAAGTGTATTCCTCACCTTCATCCAAGGTGAAAGTGATATAGAAGTTTTTTTGGTTTGGCGTTAGCTGCGCAACGGCAGAAACTACCCTAAAATCTGCAAACCCTCTGTCCGTATAGAAAGTACGAATTTGCTCACGGTCATATTCTAGGCGACTTGGATCATAATTGTCATTTGAAGATAGTATCTTATACCAAGCTGATTCTTTGGTAGCTAGTTCCTTACGAAGCCGTTTATCAGAATATTCATTATTACCGATAAAATTAATGCGTTTCACGCCTGTAACAGGCCCCTCGGTAATTTCAAAAATAAGATCAACGCGGTTTTGCGGTTGCTGAACAACTTTGGGAACAATCGTTGCAGCAAAACGGCCAGATTGTGAATATAAGTCAATAATACGCTGTACATCGGCTTGAACACGCGCCCGTGTAAAGACAGAACGCGGGGCAGCTTCTAACTCGTCCGTTATTTTATCATCTTTGAGTGCTTTGTTGCCTTCGAGAATAACACGGTTGATAATTGGGTTTTCAACGACCCGAATAACCAAATGCCCATCATTGGGCTCGATCAATACATCAGCGAATAGTCCTGTTTTAAACAGAGTTTTGATAGATAAATCAATCCGCTCATCGCTATATGGATCGCCAGGTGCGATCAATAAATATGATGCCACTGTATTGGCTTCAACCCTTTGATTGCCAACAACTTTAATTGATTTAATAACCTTCGGCAGTGCGGCTTGCTCTTGCGCGAGAGCTTCTTGTGTATTCAACACGCCCAGCATCAAAATAGCAACAGCCATTACGAGCATAATGAGAGCACGCAAATTTATATATGGTGTAAAAGTTTTCATATTAACCCTACATTTTATCCCGCTTTATTGAACAAACCAGAGACGTAACCGATATCGTTCCAAGTTAAAACTAAAAACAGTGTAATGAGTACGGCAAAACCGACTCTGAACCCTACTTCCTGCGCTTTTTCGCTTAAAGGCTTACGCATTACAGCTTCATAACCATAGAATAGCAAATGTCCACCATCCAAGACAGGAATTGGCATTAAATTTGCGAAACCTAAGCCTACAGAAAGTGCTGCCGCTAACTCAAGAAGACTCCAGAAAGTTCTTGAAATTTTTTGCCCGATTGTGCCTTCAAATTTAGAGGCATCTATCCCGGTTTTACCAGTGATAGCAGCAATTTTGATAATTCCCCCAAGGGCTTTACCGTTCTCTTTGCCAGTAAAAATACGGCCAATATATTTACCTGTACTTACCACAGAATCCACAACAGCATGCGTTCCAAATTTTGAAGCCTGCACGATATTATAACTTTTATGGTTTGGTTTGTCTGGTTCAACAAATTGTATACCAATTTGCCCCACTTTAAATTTGCCGCCTATATGATCCGTTTTTACTTTCCGAACGGGCGTTACAGAAAGCTCTATAGGTTTTCCTGCCCGCAATATGGACACTGCCAATTCATTGCCTGTACTTAGTGTGACAATGCGCATCACATCTCTTCTACTTGATATTTTTTCACCATTAATGGAAACAAGTTCATCACCAGAATAAAACCCTGCTTGTTCTGCGGCGCCTCCAGGGAAGACAGCCTCTATTTTCGCAGGAAAACTATAAGTCCCAAATTTCATAACAATCATCGCATAAATAACAATTGCCAAAATAAAATTGGCGGCTGGCCCCGCTAAAGAAACGAGAGCCCTTTGCCATAGCGGTTTGAAATGCAAGCATGATTGCCACACATCCTTGCCATGCTTGCTATCCATGTTTTTACGAATTTTTTCCAAATGCTCGGTGTCTGGGTTACTCGCTGCCCCCGCATCCCCAAGAAACTTTACATACCCCCCCAAAGGAATACGGCTTATTACCCATTCTGTACCGTTTTTGGCTTTCCAGCGAACAAAGGGTTTACCAAAACCAACAGAAAACCGCTCCACAGACACTTTAAACAAGCGTGCTACGGAATAATGTCCCATTTCATGAATAAAAACGAGTGCCCCTAAAACGGTTAGAAAACTCAATAAAAATATGAGCGAATGTAACAAGCCATTAAGCATTTTTTATTTTCCCTCTACAAAGGCTCTTGCCTTTATGCGCGCTCTATTATCAGTATCCAAAACTTCCTCTATAGTATTGGCAGGCCTAGCGAAACTTTGTTCGCCTTTAAAGCTAGCAAGTACAGTTTCTACACACTCTGGAATTTGCAAAAATGTTATCTTGTCATCTAGGAAAGCTGCAACAGCGATTTCATTGGCCGCGTTAAGAACCGTAGGCGCACCGCCGCCAGCTTCTAAGGCTGCGCGGGCAAGGCGCAATGCAGGGAAACGTTCAGCATCAGGGGCAAAAAATTCAAACTTGCCAAGGTCTGCCAAATTAAACGGTTTGACATTTGTCTGCATCCGCTGTGGCCAAGCGAGACTATAGGCGATCGGTGTGCACATATCGGGCGATCCCATTTGTGCAAGAACCGACCCATCAACATATTCCACAAGGCCATGAATGATGGATTGGGGATGGATAATAATATCAATTTCTGAAGAAGCCCTGTCAAACAGGTAGCTTGCTTCTATAAGTTCAAGCCCTTTATTCATCAAGCTAGCGCTGTCTATTGTGATTTTTGCGCCCATTTTCCATACGGGGTGCGCCAAAGCTTGCGCGCGCTTCACTCTGCCAAGCTCTTGTGCGCTCAGGGTTCGAAATGGCCCGCCTGACGCTGTTAGAATTAACCGTTTTACGTCTTCGCGGCGCTTTTGATTTAAGACTTGAAAAATCGCATTATGTTCTGAATCAACGGGCAGCAGTTTTGCTTTTGACCTTTCAACAGACTCCATGAATAAGTCACCCGCACATACGAGACATTCCTTATTCGCCAGGCCAATATGCGTGCCTTGCTTCACAGCTGCCAAAGTGGGTTCAAGTCCTGCCGCGCCTATAATAGAAGCCATAATGAAATCAGCGGGATAAGCCCCCGCCTCTATTAAAGCCGCTCCCCCAATACCAATTTCTATATCGGCCCCTGCTAACCGTTCACGCAGTATGGTTTCATTTTCTTCCTTAGCCAGAACGACAAATTTAGGCTTAAACTCTAATGCTAAATCTGCCAGCTTATCGGCACTGGAATTAGCGGTTAAACAAACAACGTCAAACACACCCCGCTTTGCATTACGGATAAAGCTAAGTGTGCTATCGCCAATAGAACCAGTTGCACCCAAAATGCTAATCGTTTTCGCCATCAATTATCCAACAACAATTACTAGAGGCCATAGATTAGGCCAAAGAACTAACACTATAACGGCGATAACACTGGCGAACATTAGCGCATCTGTACGGTCGAGCAGGCCGCCATGCCCAGGCATAATACGGCCTGTATCCTTTACGCCAAGATGTCTTTTTATTCCAGATTCAAAAAAATCACCAATAACAGAAAAAATCACAATAGGAACGGCTAAAACAACGCCAAACCAAATACTAAACCCCATAATATAAGCAAATATACCGCCCGTAATAGCACCGAATATCAATCCACTAATAAAACCTGCCCATGTTTTATTAGGGCTTATTTTTGGCGCAAGTTTGGGCCCGCCTATTGTAGACCCTCCAAGGTAAGCAAACGAATCGGTTGCAATGACAACCGACAGAACAAACATCAGTTTTGCAAAACCAACTGATGTAAATCCAGGTATATTTCCACGCAACCAGTAAAGAGCCAAACAAGGAAAAACTATATAAAGGACGCCGCCACCAGCCCACAATGAACTACCGCGTCGTATTTTCTCCAATAATGCCAACAAACTTGCAACGATTACCACGCTTAAAGCTAAAGCCCACTGATCCTTGTAGCCAAAATATAAACTAACTGTCAAAGCCGCAACAGGAATTGCAAAGGCAAAAAGATCTCGACTTTCGTCAGTCATGCGAACCCATTCATAGATCATTCGCACACCCATTAAATAGAGCAGCACTAAAAACCAAGTGCCGCCAAAATAAATCGGTAACAAACAAATTAAAACAAGCGCGATTCCAGAAAGAGATCGAAGACGAAAAGAACTCATCTTGGTTTTCAATTTTGATATGCTCGGAGTGCTTGGCATAAGATACTACGCAACCTCGATTTCTAAATTACCAAACCGGCGGTTACGTGTTTTAAAAATATAGATAGCAGCAGCTAAGTCTTCTTCTGAGAAATCCGGCCACAAAACGTCGCTAAAAACAAACTCTGCATAGGCCGTTTGCCAGACAAGGAAATTACTGATCCGTTTCTCGCCGCTGGTACGGATAACCAAATCAGGATCAGGAAGACCATCTGTATCCAAAAACCGAGCAAAGCTTTGTTCATCCACATTATCAACAGCCAAAGCCCCTGTTTTTACCGCTTTAGCCATAGCTTTTGCAGCTCTAACTATCTCGTCACGCCCGCCATAATTGAAAGCAATATTGAGAAAAAATTTATTGTTATCTTTTGTTGTGTCCTCTACCTTAGCTAATAAGGTAAGTATATCATCACTAAGGCCATCTCTGGAACCTAGTATTCGCACCCTTACCCCGCGTGCATTTAGTGTATGCAAATCATCAGCTACATACTTTTTTAAAAGCGTAAATAAAGCTGTAATTTCTGCCTTTGGGCGGCTCCAGTTCTCTGTAGAAAAGCTATAAAGTGTTAAATATTGCACACCCATATCTGCGGCAGATTCCACAATTTTCCGTACTGTTTTCACACCTTGTTGGTGACCAAAGATCCGCGGCCTATGGCGAGCTTTGGCCCAACGACCATTCCCATCCATGATAATGGCTATATGCTGCGGGAAAGAGGATGAAACAGTCACACTCACAGATCTAAACCTGCATTATTTCTTCGGTCTTCGTATTCAGGGTTTCATCAATGAGATTAATATGCTCATCAGTTTCTTTTTGAACATTTTCAGACAAACGCTTTTGATCGTCCTCACTAATGTCAGACGCTTTTTCTTGTTTTTTCAAAATTTCCATACCATCACGGCGAACATTTCGCACTGCGATTTTGGCTTGCTCGGCATATTGCCCCGCAACTTTTGAAAGCTCTGTGCGGCGTTCTTCTGTTAATGGCGGCATCGGAATGCGAATAGTCTGGCCATCAACAACTGGATTAATACCAAGGCTCGACTCGCGCAATGCTCTCTCAACAGTAGCCACTAGCGATTTATCCCATATATTAACCGTTAGCATACGCGGCTCAGGCACATTTACAGCTCCCACTTGATTAAGTGGAGTTTTAGCGCCATACGCGTCAACGGTAATATTATCCAATATCGCAGTATGCGCGCGTCCTGTACGCAAGCTGGAAAACTCAGATTTTAGTGCTGTGATAGCACCATCCATCCTGCGTTTTATATCAGCAAAATCAAATTCTAATTCGGACATAATGTTCCTTTCTTCAAATCACGCCTTTAATATAGGGGTTATGACTCAATTATGGTAGAGATTGCATTTCCAATCACAACTTCTTCAAATCTACCCTTTTCCGTTATAGCAAACACAATAATCGGAATACCGTTTTCCCGCATTAAAGTAACAGCCGATGCGTCCATTACCCGTAAATCTTTATTGATTACATCCAAATATGAAAGCTTATCATAACGCACTGCATCTGGAAATGCTACTGGATCTGCATCATACACCCCGTCTACTTTTGTCCCCTTCAAAAGAGCATCGCACCCCATTTCAGCAGCGCGGAGCGCAGCAGCTGTATCCGTAGTAAAAAAAGGATTGCCTGTTCCAGCAGCAAAAATAACAATGCGGCCTTTTTCCATATGCCGACTAGCGCGACGACGGATATAAGGCTCACATACCGTTGTCATAGGGATCGCAGACAAAACCCGCGTCTCAAGGCCAATTCTCTCAAGAGCGCTTTGCATAGCAAGCGCGTTCATTACTGTGGCAAGCATGCCCATATAATCAGCTGTAGTGCGTTCAATCCCTGCGGCAGAAGCAGATAAACCCCTAAAGATATTACCGCCGCCAATCACCAAACCAATTTCAAGCCCTTTAGCCTTGGCGCTCGCAACTTCTTTGGCTATACGTTCCGTCATAGAAACGTCAATCCCGAAGTCTTGATCTCCCATGAGGGCTTCGCCTGAGATTTTAAGCAAAACGCGTTTGTATTTTAGTGTACCCGCCATAAAACCCCAGAAATTAACGCCACTCAGATCAAAACAAAAGCGACTCATTTGGCGGAATATAACAGGGCTTTGCTTCCGCGTCTAAGACTATCCCATGTTGGGACTTGAAATTACAAGCAAAACTAGTCTTAGTTTATAAGAAAAACCTAACCATTGCCTAGAGTCGCCGCAACTTCAGCAGCAAAATTTTCTTCTTTTTTCTCGATGCCTTCGCCAAGTGCCATACGCAAGAAACCCGTCATTTTAACATCACAGCCAAGCGTTTTAGCTTCGTCTTCAATAACTTTTGCAATGCTACGCTCACCATCCATAACAAAGATTTGATTCATAAGGACAGATTCTTTGAAAAATTTAGTAATACGGCCTTCAACCATTTTTTCAATAATCGCTTCAGGCTTACCAGAAACGCGCGCTTCATCAGACAAGAGCGTACGCTCACGTTCAACAGCTGCAGGATCCATATCCTCAACAGTCAATGACAATGGTGCAGTCGCTGCAACATGCATAGCGATTTTTTTGCCAAGCGACTCTAGCACAGCTTTATCGCCGCTTGATTCGAGCGCCACCAAAACACCAATTTTACCAAGGCCTTCAGTAGTGGCATTGTGCATATACCCTGCGACAACGCCATCATATACACTGAGCATGGCGGTGCGGCGCAATGACATATTTTCGCCAATTGTAGCAATAAGCCCCGTAATAAATTCGGTAACCGTCTTACCTGATGCGGTTGGCGTAGTATTAAGCACATCAATATCGCCATTTACGCCGATAGAAAGAGCCGCTATTTCGCGTACAGCAGATTGAAATTCTTCATTACGAGCAACAAAGTCAGTTTCTGAATTAAGCTCAATAAGCGCCGCTTTGGTTCCATCAACCGCAAGGCCAATAAGACCTTCGGAAGCAATTCTGCCAGCCTTTTTAGTCGCTTTTGCAATACCTTTAGTGCGAAGCCAATCTGCAGCAGCTTGCAAATCCCCATCCGTTTCATTGAGGGCCTTTTTACAGTCCATCATGCCTGCTGATGTCATGTCACGTAGTTCTTTTACAAGCGCAGCTGTAATCGTAGCCATTCTCGTCTCCATTTTTAAAGTTAAGGCCAAAACGCCTTGTTTCATAATTATTTTGCAGCTGTGGCCGCTTTATCTTGATCGATTTTTGCACGAGGCGGCTTGCCTGCAAGCAATTCTTTTGCTTGTTCAACCCACTCGCCACTAGCGATTTTACCTTTAAGGTCTAGCTTTTCATTCAGTCCTTCAGCAGCCTTCTCATCAAGGTCCGCGATTTGCTTGAACGTGTTGATGCCTACGGCCTCAAGTTTCTTTTGATATGTTGGGCCAATACCGTCGATCAAAGAGATATCGTCAGGTGTTTTTGGCGTTTCTTCTTTTTTTGTTTCAACTTTTGGAGTGGCAACTTTTTTTGCAGGTTTTTTCTCAACAACGATTTTTTCTTCTTTAGCTTCAGGCTTTGCAACTTTTGGAGCCTCAGGCACTATCGTTGTCTCTACAGGATGAGCAGCAGCGCCAATGTCAACGCCAGATGCAACAGCACTTTCAGTCATACCGTCGAGAATGGCATCAGCCATAAGATCGCAATAAAGCGATATTGCCCGCACTGCATCATCATTGCCTGGAATTGGCAAATCAGCATCATTTAAATTACAATTTGTATCCAAAATCGCAATAACAGGAATGCCAAGTTTTCTGGCTTCTTTAATGGCAATCGCTTCTTTGTTTGTATCGATAACAAACATTAAATCAGGAGTTTTGCCCATATCTTTGATACCGCCAAGAGCGCGGTCGAGTCTATCGCGCTCGCGAGTCATTTGAAGAAGTTCTTTCTTGGTAAGACCCGTTTCTTCTGTATTTTCGAGAATACCATCAAGCTCGCGCAAGCGTTTGATAGAATTTGAGATGGTTTTCCAGTTTGTAAGCATACCGCCAAGCCAGCGATGGTTTACATAATACTGAGCACAGCGTGATGCTGATTCTTTAACAACGTCAGAAGCTTGACGTTTCGTGCCAACAAACAAAATACGGCCACCTTTAGAAGCAGTATCGCGTGCCTTAACCAATGCTTGATGCAATAGCGGAACAGTTTGTGATAGATCCATGATGTGGATGTTTGAACGTGCGCCAAAGATATATGGCGACATGAGCGGGTTCCACGCATGTGTTTGATGCCCAAAGTGAACGCCAGCCTCTAATAATTGACGCATAGAAAATTCAGGTAATGCCATTGGTTTTTCTCCTTTTCCCGGTTGACCAAAAGCGGGGTTGCGAAGGATTTCCTCCACCGGAATCGAATCGACATAACACATGACAACCGTAACCCGCTTGCGAATTTGGCGCTCTATACCAGATAGGCTGAATATTGCAAGCCAAAAATTATACTCTTTACTGCTAATATTCGTTAATTTTTTCCACACCTGGCACGGCCTTTAAGGCTGCCTGAAAAGTATCTTCGAGAGAATAGCGCCCTGAGAGTTTGAGCACGATTTCTTTATTTTGCTCTACAGGTACAAATATGTTCACCTTGCCCTTGGTTTTAGCCGGAGCAGTTTCCAAACCTGCTATGCATTTTTTCAATGCTTCTAGGCACCGTGCATTACGCAAATAAATGTTTAAGCCAGTGGCGCCGCGCTGTATTGGTTCATCGCCAAGCTCACAACGTCCGCTTACAGATAACGGTTTTATAGAATTTACCGTCATACGCAATTCACCGTCCCGACTGTCAAGTTTGATCTGTAACTCAAGCAATGTCCCTGCCTGCAGGAGTTCGCGGCTCGCGACCAATATATCCTCGCCAACAAAAGTTTCAAATTCACCCGTCGGGTCGGATAAGCTTACATAGGCAAAACGTTTGCTCGTGCGTTGAGAAATACGCTCTTGCCGTTTATGGAGAACGCCTGCCATACGCACAACCCGCGTGCCGCGATTATAGACGGTTTGCGCTGCATCAAACATAGTTATATTGCGCTTAGCAAAACTTTCTACATATTCTTGAAGCGGGTGTCCACTCAGGTAAAAACCCGCTGCCTTTAGCTCATTATCCAGTTTCTTAATGAGAACCCAATCTTTTACCATCGGTAGTTCAGGTTCTGTCATTGCACTTGTCTCCTCGCCAAACAAATTGACCTGCGTTGAATTTCGTTCTTGCGCAGCGCGTACACCGATGGATTGCAAAACACCCGCTGAAGCAAATGCTATCGCTCTATTGGGTTCAAGACAATCAAAGCCCCCGCACCGAGCCAGGTTTTCATAGGCGCGTTTATTGATAATGCGCGCATCAACGCGGCGGGCAAAATCAAACATATCTTTGAACGCTCCGCCCTGCTCTCGCACATTGGTCAAATGGCGCATCGCTTCAAGACCAACATTTTTAATCGCGCCAAGGGCATAAAAAACCTTGCCATCTGCCACTTCAAAATCGGCGCTACTTTGGTTTACGCACGGCGTTACCACTTTGATGTTCATCCGTTTAGCTTCTTGGTGAAACACCGAAAGTTTTTCAACATTGTTGATATCAAGGCTCATACATGCTGCCATGAATTCTACAGGATGATGGGCCTTCAAATAAGCCGTGCGGAAGGAAATCGTAGCGTATGCTGCAGCGTGAGATTTGTTAAATCCGTATCCAGCAAATTTGTTTACAAGCTCAAATATTTGACTCGCAAGGATTTCTTTAACGCCGTTTTTAGCCGCCCCATCAATAAAGATAAACTTCTGATGCGCCATTTCATCTTTATCTTTTTTACCCATTGCTCGGCGGAGGATATCCGCATCACCTAGGGAATAGCCCGACAGAACTTGCGCAATTTGCATCACCTGTTCTTGATAGATAATGATGCCATATGTTTCCTTTAATATCTCTTCAAGGCTGGGGTGAGGATAGGTAATTTCCTCGCGGCCATATTTACGGTCAATGTAACTATCAATATTTTTCATCGGCCCTGGACGATAAAGAGAGATAAGCGCGGTCAATTCTTCAATAGAATCGGGAGCCATTTTGCGCAATGTATCGCGCATGCCTGTACTCTCCAGTTGGAACACGCCTTGAGAAAACCCCTTCCCGATATCAATATAGGATTGTTTATCTGTGACTGGTACAGCCTCCATATCCAGATCAATGCCGCTCTTTTTTAGATATTTAAGCACCCGGTCAATAACGGTTAATGTCTTTAAACCCAAAAAGTCAAACTTTACTAAGCCTGCTTTTTCCACCCATTTCATAGTGAACTGCGTCGCGGGCACATCAGAGCGCGGGTCAAGGTAAAGCGGCACAAGCTCAGTTAATGGTCTATC
Source organism: Robiginitomaculum sp. (assembly GCA_965224735.1). Taxonomy (GTDB): domain Bacteria; phylum Pseudomonadota; class Alphaproteobacteria; order Caulobacterales; family Maricaulaceae; genus Robiginitomaculum_A. Next base: position 2,202,452 of record OZ245059.1, read on the forward strand.
CCCGATAACAACACCCGCTGCATGGGTTGACGCGTTTCGGTAAAGCCCTTCAAGTTGTAACGCCTTGTTTAATAGTTCGGCAACTGCAGGTTCTTGGTCGCGTTCTCTTTGCAGGGCTGGCTCTATTTTTATGGCTTCAGACAAGGTTACAGGGTTGGCAGGGTTAGAGGGCACCAATTTCGCTAACCTGTCGACTTGCCCGAGCGGCATTTGCAAAACACGGCCCACATCGCGGACAACAGCGCGAGCCTGAAGCGTCCCAAAGGTGATGATATGCGCAACCTGATCTTCTCCATATTTTTCTTGCACATACCGAATAACTTCGCCGCGCCGCTCTTGGCAAAAGTCAATATCAAAATCGGGCATAGATACCCGTTCTGGGTTTAAAAAACGCTCAAACAGTAAGCCATACCGCAATGGATCCAGACCCGTAATCGTTAAGGCCCACGCTACGACAGAGCCCGCGCCAGAACCTCGCCCTGGCCCAACAGGAATACCCTGCGCATTGGCCCATTTGATAAAATCTGCAACGATAAGAAAATATCCTGGAAAACCCATTTGCTTAATAACGCCTAGCTCAAAGTCAAGCCGTTCAAAATATGCTTCGCGCGGTGCTACAAGTTCAATCTTGGAGAGGAGTTCAACAAGCCCAGCCTTTGCTTGATCCGCGAGTATATCCGCTTCAGACTGACTGCCATCACCAAAATTTGGCAATATAGGTGCCCGTTTTGGGCTTCTAAAAGAACAACGTTTCGCAATATCAACAGTATTTTCAATAGCTTCAGGTAAATCACTGAACAACAGTGTCATCTCTTCTGGTGTTTTTAAATATTGTTCTTTGGAAACATGGCGGCGGTCTGTTTCTAAGACATAAGAGCCTTCTGCAATCGCGAGCAAAGCGTCGTGCGCCGTATGCATATCCTTATCGAGAAAATATGGCTCATTCGTCGCCACGATTGGCAATTTTAAATCATAAGCAAAGTCAAGTAAAATAGGTTCTGCTAAGGTTTCGTGCGGAAGGTCATGGCGCTGTATTTCTATATATAATTTGTCTTCAAACCATTCTGCTAATAATTCTATGGTATCTTTGGCTTGTACAACCTGCCCCGCACAAATGAGGCGGTTGGTAAAGCCTGCTCCGCCGCCCGTTAGCGCAATTAGGTCTTCGCTATATTTCTTCAGTGTCGAGACCTTAATATGGGGTAGATCGGTAGGCTCTACGTCTAAAAACGCCAAACTCGATAATTTCATCAGGTTTTTATAACCAAGCTCCGATTGTGCCAGCAAAACTATAGTGCCTGCAAATTCACGGCTTCCGTGCGCGCTAAAGCGATCATCACCCGTTTCTAAATCAACCATTAGCGTACAGCCTACAATCGGTTGCACGCCTACTGCGCACATTTTCTCCGAAAATTCGAGCGCGGCGCATAAATTCGTAGTATCCGTAAGGCCAACTGCAGGCATACGCCATTCTCTTAGACGCTTTGCAAGCTCGTCAATTTTTGTCGCCCCCTCCAAAATAGAATAAGGCGAGCGGCACCGCAACGGAACATAGTTTGATACCTTGCGTGCCATAGCGTAAAACCTTTACTAAAAACGATGGAATCATTATCCCCCGAGAATAACCATTTATAAAGTCATAACGATCATAAAACTACCCAATACCACGCCGCTTTGGGGTAAAACGCGTTTTCTACATTACTAACCCGCATAAATATTGCCCTTATTAAGAAGGAGTGCAACGCCAATTGGGACGTTCTAATATGGGGCATATGAGTTGTTCTTAGCGCCCAAAACTCTCTTATACAGTGCTGTCTTATACAGAACTCTCTTATTATAGTGCTGTCTTAAAGATCGTCCGTGATTTTGGGTTTCATACTTCCCTTTGTTTCGCCAGACTATTCACCCTATTTTGTTGTACGCTAAGGCACAAGCAAAGTTTTGATAAAACGACTTACTGGCAAGCAAAAATTAAATCCGCCAACAAGCCATAAGCGGTTTCAGACAGGCCCGCGCCGTTGCCTGACACCGTAACATCGCCAAGCTCTGCCGTAGTTACGCATAGAGCGTTAGACGCACCGCTAATACCGTATAGCGGGTCAGTATTTGACAGTAACTCTGCCTCTACTTTGGCTTCATACTGCCCATCATCGCATAGTATACCGCTGCCAATTAACTTCCAACGTTTGCCTTCTTTAGTAGCGTTTTCGACCATATTTTTAGTAATGCGTGATATCCCAGAGCGAGCAATGTTGTTTGGACCAATGCGCTGTTCAAACAGAGCGCTTGAGAGGATGATAACTTTCATCATCACGTCAAAGCCTTCAACATCCGCCGTTGGATCCGCTTCGGCGAACCCTTTTTCCTGTGCGTCTTTAAGAGCGATCGCATACTCCGTACCTTGCTCCATTTGGCCCAAAATATAATTAGATGTGCCGTTCAAGATGCCGCGAAATTTTATAAAATCAGCGCCTGGCAGTGTACGTTTGATAAGACTGATAACGGGCGTTCCTGCCATCACAGATGCTTCATAGCCAAAGGCGTGTTCTTTGTGGGGGCTGGCTTTTAGGATCTCTTCCATGCCAAAAGCGGTTGGGCCTTTATTGGCTGTGATAATTTTCATGCCATTGCCAGCAGCCCTATTACAATAGGAACGAGCTGGCTCTCCGTCTGTTGGATTGGTATAACTAAGCTCTATGAAAATATCTGCACCGCTTTCATCAATCAACTTGTCATTGTCTGAGAGCGCCTGACCGCCTGGAATGTCTTTTAGACAGGCCTTGCCGCGAACCGTTGACAAGAGGGCTTTTGTATTTAGACCATCAGGAGCAAAGGCCGCGCCTTGGCTATTTGTAGAAATAGCTACAATTTTTGTGTCAAACCCATGCGTTTTTTGCAGAGTCTCACGCTTATCTTCAAGCATTTGCACAAAAGCCCGCGCAACGCCGCCAAAGCCTAAAAATGCAAGTTTAACCGTTTTCATAAATGTCCTATTCCTTTGTATAGTATTTGTTAGAAAAACTCCTATAGTTTTACAAGCAACATTTGGCTAAAAATCAATAGAAAATAGATTGAAATACTTGGCCGTGCGGCCTAATGCTATCAAGGAAGTAAAGTGAGCCTGCCATGATTTATCATTCTTTGAAAAACTCTGAGCAAAAAGCGAGCTTCAGCACGGCGTTACTTTCAAGCCTTGCGCCAGATGGCGGTCTTTATATGCCTGATAATCTGCCGTGGTTTAGTGAAGCCAGGCTTGCGCAATTAGGCGCGCTGCCTTTTCACGCGTGCGCTGCCAAACTTGCCCGTTATTTCGTTGATGATCGCTTTAGCGAAGAAACCATCACTGATATTTGCGAAAATGCTTATGATTTTGCACTGCCTATTCGCACACTCGGCGGAACGGTACTCGACGCGGCGACGCCCGAACCTAATGATGAGTATATTCTAGAACTTTTCCACGGCCCAACCTTAGCGTTTAAAGATTTCGCGGCGCGCTTTATGGGCCGAACAGCGTCGCATCTGCTGAGTAGTTCTGGGCAAAGCCGCACTATATTGGTGGCAACGTCTGGCGATACGGGCGGAGCCATTGGCCATGCCTTCCTGGGCCAAGAAGGCATTAATGTTTATATCCTGTTTCCAAATGGGGGCGTAAGCGCCGTTCAAGAGCATCAACTCACGGCAATGGGCGGCAGTTCAAATGTCAAAGCCATCGGCATTGATGGCAGCTTTGATAATTGCCAAGCGCTTGTTAAACAGGCCTTTGCAGATAAAGAGATGAGTGAGAAATTTTCTCTTATGTCCGCAAACTCCATTAATGTTGGGCGGGTTATTCCGCAAAGTTTTTACTATTTTTGGACAAGCTTACAAGCTAAAGCCGCTCACCCTAAAAGGCCTTTGGTCTATAGTATTCCTTCTGGCAATTTAGGCAATCTAACGGGCGGGCTTATCGCCAAAAAAATGGGTGCGCCGATTGATAAATTTGTTGTTGGTAATAATGCCAATGATCCGTTTGTCGATTATATAAAATCGGGGAAATATACACCAAGAGAGAGTGTGGCAACGCTCTCAAACGCTATGGATATAGGCAAGCCAAATAATTTTTTACGTATTTTAGCGCTGTTTGATAATGACCATAGTGCAATATCTGATATCTGTTTTGGCGCGAGCTTCAGTGATGAAGATACAGAGCGTCATATACGCCGCCTTTATATGGAAACTGGTTACCTTATGTGCCCGCATACTGCTATAGGCCATATGGCAATGCGTGAATTTACCAAGCAAGCTGTGAAAAAATACACAAAAATTACTATTTCGACAGCCCATCCAGCTAAATTCATGGGCGATGTTGAGAGGATTGTGCGCGAAGATATTCCTATGCCAAAACTTTTGCAAAAATATATTGATGCGCCCTCTTCAAAGCACATTATGGAGCCAAATTTACAGGCTCTTTCAACATATATCGAAGAGACATCTTAAAATGATCATGAGCCAAGCAGAGTTTTCTCAAGCCATTGAGGATAAATGCTTACGCCTTACCCTCATCGGTATGTCTAACATTGGTAAAAGCTATACGGCAATGCGCATTGCGCGCGCATTTGACTTTAAGCTACATGAAATTGATACTTTAATAGCAAAAGAAATTGGTAAAAGCTCACTGTCAGAAATGGCTGAATGGATGGGATTTCCATATGAACCCAATCATGCTTTTAATGCGTCCAGATATTTAGACCTTGAGAAAAAGCATACGCTACAAGCTACAAAACATAGTGGCAATGTTGTTATTGATACAACAGGTAGCGTTATTCATATTGATAATAAATCATTAAAAACTATTATAAACAATAGTTTAGTTATATATATTGCAGCAAATGAGCAAAATTTAGACCTCCTAAGAAAACAATATTACAAAACACCGAAGCCTACTATATGGCATGGTGGGGCTTATAAGAAAATTCTCGGGAAAAGTGAAAAACAATCCCTACTGCATAGTTATCGCGGACTATTGGAGAACCGAGAAAAACTTTACAAAGATATGGCAGATATTAGCCTAACATCAGAACAATTAAGAGCCCCTACCCTAAGGGATAAACAAATTCTATCTCTTATTCAAAGCAAGCTTCCTTCGTAATAAGTACGCTCCCTTGACCTTTAGGCGCTTATCCTTAGAGATATGGGTAACGAATCCTATCATTTTAACCCAAGGAGATGTCCACATGACAAATATATTGCTACTTGCCGCAGCTAGTTCTGTTTTAATGATAAGCGCTTGTAAGGGCAATTCAACAGATACGAAAGTCCCTACAACGCCTACTCCCCATGAAGCCAATATTACAAAACAAGATTCAAAACCCACACTTCAAGAAGCAAAAGAATTTTTGGAAAAGGCCGCCTCTGATATAGAAGACATTAACTTACGATCCGCAACAACCGATTGGGTGAATAATAATTTTATCACTTACGATACAAACTTTCTTTCTGCCAAAGCTGGTGAGGAGTATGGATTATTATCGACACGCCTAGCAAATGAAGCAAAACGGTTTAACGGTCTGAGTTTACCAGCAGACATGAAAAGAAAACTTGATGGTTTGAAACGTGGGTCTAACTTTCCTGCACCAGATAAACCTGGAGCGGCGGGCAAACTTGCAAAAATAATGACAGACTTAAATGCAAGCTATGGCACCGGGACTTTTATATATAAAAGTAAGGATCCGCAATTTGCCAAATTTTATAAGGATAATAATGAAGGCGTCTTAAACTTAGGGCAATTATCAGAAATCATTGCTAAATCTCGAAACCCGAAAGAACTGCGTACAGTTTGGGAAGGATGGCGAACAATATCACCATCCATGAAAGGTGATTATGCGCGCATGGTTGAGATTATCAATCAAGGTTCCAAAGAGCTTGGCTATAAAGATGCGGGCGCGCTTTGGCGCGCGAACTATGATATGCCTGCAGATGATTTTACCAAAGAAGCAGACCGCATATGGGAGCAAGTCAAGCCACTTTACAATGAACTTCATTGCCATGTACGAGCCAAGCTTAATGAAAAATATGGAGACGACGTTGTACCTTTGGGCGTTCCTATTCGTGCAGACCTTCTTGGAAATATGTGGGGGCAAAGCTGGGGGAATATCTATGATATCGTCAAACCAGAAAGCAATGCCAAAAGTATTGACTTAACCGCCTTGCTAAAAAAAGAAAACTATGATGAGATTAAAATGGTCAAAACAGGAGAAGCTTTTTTTAACAGTTTGGGTTTCCAAAAATTACCAGAAACTTTTTGGAAACGTTCTCTTTTTAAGAAACCTAATGATAGGGAAGTTGTTTGTCATGCCTCCGCATGGGATTTGGATGATCAAGAAGATGTGCGCATAAAAATGTGTATCAACATAGATGGAGAGGATTTCAAAACCATTCATCATGAACTTGGGCATAATTTTTATTATCTTTCTTATAAAAATCAGCCAGTTTTTTATAAAACGGGCGCCAATGATGGTTTCCACGAAGCTATTGGCGATATGATCGCTCTATCTATAACACCTGAATACTTAGTGAAAATTGGCCTTCTAGATAAATCCGACGTCCCAGGCGCGGATGCTGATTTAAATCTGTTAATGCAACAAGCACTTGATAAAGTTGCGTTCCTACCTTTTGGCATCATGATCGATAAATGGCGCTGGAATGTGTTTAATGGCGAGTATAACCCCTCTGAGTATAATAAAGGATGGTGGGCGCTTCGGCAGCAATATCAAGGCCTTCGTGCGCCAAGTAATCGTCCTGCCAGAGCATTTGACCCAGGTGCTAAATACCATATTCCAGGTAATACGCCTTATATGCGGTATTTCCTCGCCCATATACTACAGTTTCAGTTCCACAAAGCTGCTTGCAAGATGTCTGGTAATGAAGGCCCGCTTCACAGGTGTTCCATTTATGGCAATAAGGAAGTTGGCGTTAAATTTAGAACCATGATGCAAATGGGCGCATCAAAACCATGGCCTGATGCCTTGGAGGCGTTTACTGGAACACGCAATATGGACGGCTCCGCTATTATCGAATATTTCGAGCCGTTAATGGTTTATTTAAAAGAACAAAACAAAGACCGGAAATGCGGTTGGTAAGACCTTCTTTTTAATCTATCAAGACACGGTTTTTTTATTTTAGAGAGACCGTTTTTAGGGTTTTAGCTATGGTTCCCAATACGAAATATACGCGCATGCATTTTGGCGTTTTTGATCTCTTTAAAATCGGCATTGGTCCATCAAGTTCGCACACTGTTGGTCCCATGGTTGCGGCCAATCGCTTTTTGGCTGAGCATACTTTTGCAATACCGCCAACACGTATTCAGGTTACCGCCTATGGTTCCCTCGCTTTTACTGGCAAAGGGCATGGTACGGATACAGCACTTATGCTTGGGTTATCAGGACATGTTCCTGATGAAATAGACCCTGATCAAGTGCCTGGCATACTAGAAACCATCTACACCAATAAGAAATTAAACCTTGGTAGCATTGCACAAATAGATTTCGACCCTAAAGTTGATATAATTTTCAATAAACAAAAAAGACTAGCCTATCATTCCAACGCTTTGGTAATTACAGCCTTTAGCGAGAGAGGTAGAGTTCTTGAAGAGCAAATCTATTATTCAATTGGCGGGGGATTCGTTATTAGTGATGCGGAAACGCATCAAAATGAACCCTTAGAAGACATGACTGAACCGCCCTACCCATTTGACACTGGTGCAGAGTTAATCACGCTTTGTAACACTCATAATATGTCTATTGCAGAAATCATGATGGCAAATGAATGCGCCTTTAAGAACAAAGAAGATGTGCTCGCTGGCATAGATGAAATCTGGTGCGCTATGAAGGCTTGCATCAAACGCGGTATATCGCAAACAGGTACTTTACCAGGCCCTATGAAGGTCAAAAGAAGAGCAAGTTTAATCGCTGAAAAAATGACGACTTCAGAAGACCTGTCAAAATATGACCCACTAAAAGTAATGGATTTTGTCAATATCTGGGCGATAGCGGTCAATGAAGAAAATGCGGCGGGCGGACGCGTTGTCACGGCTCCTACGAACGGCGCTGCGGGAATAATTCCATCCGTCGCCCGTTTTTTTGATCGACATGTACGCGGATCAGAGAATAAAACTTCATTAGATACATTTTTCTTAACCGCCGCAGCAATAGGATCTTTGTACAAGAAAAACGCGTCTATTTCTGGCGCGGAAGCTGGCTGCCAAGGCGAGGTTGGGGTTGCTTGCTCTATGGCGGCGGCAGGACTTACTGCAGCAATGGGCGGCACGCCTGACCAGGTAGAAGATGCTGCCGAAATTGGCATGGAACATAATTTGGGGCTTACATGTGACCCGGTCGGTGGGTTGGTTCAAATCCCTTGTATAGAACGTAATGCTATGGGTGCTGCCAAGGCAATTAACGCAGCCCGCCTAGCATTGCGCGGCGATGGCCTTACCCATGTCTCCCTTGATAATGTTATCGAAACTATGCGGCAAACAGGTCTTGATATGGCAGAGAAATATAAGGAAACTTCGCAAGGCGGACTTGCCGTTAATGTACCTGCTTGCTAACAAAAACTTATAAAGTTACTTGCTAATTAGAATAATTCTAATTATTATAGAAACAGAGAATAGAATCAATTTATCTGGAGAATAATAATGCCTACTCATGTTCCTAATATTACATTTAAAACGCGTGTGCGCGATGAAGCTATTGGCGATGACAATCCGTTTAAATGGTATGATCTAAGCACAGACGAAATTTTCAAAGGTAAAAAGGTTGTATTTTTTGCACTGCCTGGTGCCTTTACGCCAACATGTTCAACATCACACCTCCCCCGTTACGAAGCACTCTATGATGACTTTAAAGCACAAGGAATTGATGAAGTTGTGTGTTTGTCTGTAAATGATGCATTCGTTATGTATCAATGGGGGCTTTCGCAAGACCGTAAAAATGTATTTTTATTGCCTGATGGTAGCGGAACTTTTACCCGTCAAATGGGCGCACTTGTTGATAAAGACAATCTTGGATTTGGCATGCGTTCATGGCGCTATTCTATGCTCGTCGAAGATACTAAAATCACTAAAATGTTCAGCGAATCTGGGTTTTGTGATAACTGTCCGACTGACCCGTTTGAAGTTTCAGATGCAGATACAATGCTTAATTACCTAAAGTCTCTCTAAGTGTACAGTCTCTGTGTTAGATCGCAAAGTTAGCCAAACCCTATGGCATTAACCCCAAGACAGTGGTTAAGACGGTGGTTAAATGGAAAAGTCGTAACAGCGCGGAAGAGCGCAAAACTGGACCAGAGCCTAAAGTGTTTAGTGTCAGGACTCATTAAAGCCAATATATAACGATTGCAGCGATACATATTGGCTTTAATGAGTCCTGACCCTAGAGCAAGCCTGCAAAACACAGATACTCGCGCAAGCGGCAGGTGATAAAAATCTGAACGAGTGCAATGATGAATTATCCGCGCGAGTACACACGCAAGGCGCAAGCGCATTTACCAAAGGCATGGGCGATAATCTCGTTTGGCCAGGGTTGATGCGTAAACTTGCCAAAAACAACCCGGGTTGAGAGCATTAAAAATTTAGAGTCTGTCCTGTATAACTGGATAACTGGTTCAAATATCTCTTAACCCATTGTTTGAGCGGATTTAAGTGTGTCCGTGGGTCTGGACGCCACTCACATTCTTTTAAAAATAGGCTAAACTGGGCTTTTGGTACACCGTTAAATTTCCTCATATGGCGCTTGTCTGGTGGAATTTATGCCCTTTGGGTAAAAATTCTCAATGCCATTGATATGATTGTGTCCGCTCACAAACAGTTTTGAGTGGTTGGTCCTATGGTGTTTGAACTCGGACGTATCGAGCACATTATAGCCGCGCCAGCAATCACTATAAACAATGCTATCGGGCGCTATCAGGCACCACTTTACGCTCGATGATCGGGTATAAAACCTTGGAAGAGGAATTCGGAATAATCTTGGTGTAGACCTTGTCGCCGCGCTTTAACAGCCCAAAAACGGGGACTTTACCACCCGCGCCGCGTCCACGCTTGCCTTTGCGTCTGCCGCCAAAGTAACTTTCGTCCACCTCAATCTCGCCGCCGAAAACTTCCTGTTCAGTTAGCTCCAACTCAAAAGCAATAATCTCGCGCAGGCGGTGGAAATAATAAGCACCAGTGCTCTTGTTCACACCGATCAGACGCGAGGTGCATCTCGCCGTGCTGCCAGATACAAAATGTTCAATCAAACGAACCTGCTTAGCCCAACTGATTCTACTCTTCCTCATACGTCCCATATACAACACCTAATCAGTGTTATCTAGGACAGCCTCTAACTAAAAAATACGCAATTATGCAGAGGTCTTTTAATAATACGGACACCAAGACATTTGCATATTTGACGAGTGAGAGCAATATGTCGCCACTTTGGAGAAATGGTATGGATTGTTGGGTGCGGAAATAGCCACAGCCCTGCCAAACTTGGTTGATTTCCAAACACCAGGCTTAGGTTTTATAACGACTGGTGTTGCTTAAAATATTAGTCTGAGTTTTTATCTATCTTTACATGAAAAAAGTGTTGCCGTAGCCATAAAACTCGTTGACGCTAGCAGTTCCGCGCGCTAGTAAACGCGCCTTGCAAGTGATTACTTTGTTTGTGCATTGTGTCTAAGCGGGTGTAGCTCAGTTGGTTAGAGCGCTGGCCTGTCACGCCAGAGGCCGCGGGTTCGAGTCCCGTCACTCGCGCCATTATTTATAAATGGCTACCTCGTAAGTGACTGAAATAACACTATATTTTAAATTAAACAGCTTATCACCTGACGGAATAACATTTGATTAAGTATGTTGTTTTATTAATTTTCATTTTAGTGGTTTGAGGTGATTTTATGGAACGTATGTTACGGGGCGGTGTGGCTCGACTTTCTGGAACGATTAAACGGGATTTGCGGGTTGGCAAGACGGGCTTACAGCTCCCCCATATCACAAGACATTAAAGAAATTAGGGTTTATCTGACTTTACGGCTTCTGTTTTGCAGTGCCGGTCTGTTAATACGTCGGAGATTGCAGCGGTTTTGCCCCGTGCGCTCAAAAATGACGACAGTCGTTACCGTGTACTCAATCGCTGGCTCAAGAACCCGATGATTGACCCTTTGCAGGTTATGGCGAGATTTGTCCCCGAGCTGATAGCCCAAGCGTGCAGCGGGAATAAAACAGCGGTTTTGATGCTGGATCAGAGCAAGATTTGCGATGGATATGAATGTCTGATGATATCACTGCGTCTGGGTGAACGGGCTATTCTGCTGGCATGGTGTGTAGAAAAAACCCGTGGTAATATTGGCTTTAAGGGGCAAAAACCCTTGTTGGAGGCGGTTTTAGCCATGATGTCTCCAGAATTTGATTGAGTATTACGACATTCTGCTGACGGCTGACCGTTTTTACGGCACTGCAGCCATGATCGGTTGGTGCTACAGAATTCGCTTGAAAGGTAATCTGATCTTGCAACATGCAGGCGGTGAGATCATCAGCGGTGATATTCCCCGCTTTGCGCCCCAGGGGATTAAGGACGCTGAACTCAATAGTTCAGGCGTACTTACACATATCAGAACCCTTCATGAAAAGGTCACAAAGCCCCATGGATTATTGCGGATTATTGCCATGAACGATACAACATCTGCACGAGTACTGGACTATGGCATGCGGTGGGGCATTGAAGCCCTGTTCTCCGACTTCAAATCCACAGGGTTTGGCATCACAACCACCCGCCTGCAGCATGCCGAGCGTATTGAACGGCTTATCCTCGTTTTAACAATCGCAATATTCTTTGCTGTCTCTACGGCCATGCAACCAGATGAAAACACGCCAAAATACACCAAAAAAAACCTATCGCAGCCTGATATCCCTGTTCAAAAAGGGATTAAGACGCATAACAAAGGCAAGAGCAATCGCAAACAACACTCAAATACCAGAACTATGAAAATTTAAAAATTGTGTCAGGTGGTAAGCAGCCCTACTTTTGGCTCTTGACGGTGCGCTAAAACTCGGCTTTAAGACCGTTGTCAGAGGGTCGGGCGGCCGCGAAAATTTTTTCGAGGAAAGTCCGGGCTCCATTGAAGCAGGATGCTGGATAACGTCCGGCGGGCGCACATATGTGTCAAGGGAAAGTGCCACAGAAAGCAAACCGCCTTTTTAAAAGGTAAGGGTGAAAGGGTGCGGTAAGAGCGCACCGCTGTTTTAGCAATAAAACGGGCAGGGTAAACCCCATCCGGAGCAAGACCAAATAGGGATGGCGTATGGCGTGCTTTAACGCCGCTATCTGGGTAGGTCGCGCGAGGTATTGAGTAATCAATGCCCTAGATGAATGGTCGCCACTCTTAGAGTACAAAACCCGGCTTATAGGCTCTCTGGCATTTTATTTCCCCCCTTAGTTCAATCTATGGCAGCATCTAATTATATTCAATAAGCAAACGAGTATAGAGAATCTTGTTTATAGCGTTTCCACATTAGATTGATGATTGTTTTGCTATGTTTACTCAGATTCCTCTATAACCCGAGTTTCACCTTGACATTTCCCTCCTGATAGATTCGGCTCATGTTTATGATTAAGCCTGGTTTTTTATCAAAGAGGGAACGCCGTGAGTTGGAGAGTGTCGTGCGTTGTCCGAGCGAGGATCACGGGATCGCGCGGCGGTGCAATGCTTTGCTTTTGTTGGATGACGGTTGGAGTTGTGAGCGGGCTAGTCAAGTCCTTTACCTTGATGATGACACGATCCGCACTTGGTACAAAAAATATGCCGAGGGTGGTTTTGACCTGATGGCGAGTTTTGACTATAAGGGTGGTTTCTCCAAATTGAGTGTGGACATAGAAGCGGCTCTTGTGTCTTGGCTAAAGGCTCGTGTCTGTCAGAATGTACACGAGGTTCGCGCCTTTATCTGGCGCAACTGGCAAGTCGATTATTCCAAGTCTGGCTGCATCAAATTACTGCATCGTTTGGGTTTTGAATACAAAAAGCCTACGCCTTTACCAGCTCATATTAACGAGCAGGCACAGGCTGAATTTATAGAGAATTATCAGCGGCTCTTGAACGGCTTAACGCTTGATGAGACGGTATATTTCTGTGATGCTGTGCACCCTGAACATCAATCAAGACCAAGCCGTGGCTGGATGCGCAAGGGTGCGAACATGGCCATAAAACGCAGTACGCGGCGCAAGCGAGTGAATATTCACGCAGCGGTTAATCTGGAGAATTTTGACACACCCTTTATGGATGTGGACCGGGTTGATAGTGACAACGCCATTCAGTTATTTGAGAAACTGGAGGCACGCAATCCCGACAAAAAATGTATTTATCTGATACTTGGTAATGCGCCTTATCACCGCTCCGCCAAGGTAAGACAGTGGTTAGAGCGCAAAGATTGCAAAATAAAACCAATCTGGCTGCCAACATATTGCCCGCATCTTAACGCTATTGAGAGGCTTTGGGGCGTCATGCACAGGCATGTCACACATAATAAATTCTACCCGACATTTACAAAATTTGGTCATGCTATACTCAAATTTTTACGAGAAACCATACCCAAACAATGGAGAAATTTCCGAGACACCGTAACCGACAACTTCCGAATAATTTCAGATGAAAAATTTCGGGTTATGGAGTAGTGGGAATATACTTCAAGACAGCTGGATATGCGTACGACTAAACAGGGAACGCTCTAACTGCGGTTCTATGGGCTTTTAAATGGGTTGCGTCGATTTGCAATTGTTCTGGCACGCCATCGAATGAGCTGGGCGCTACAAATATTTTGTTGAATATCCCCATTTTACTCCCCATTTTACTCCAACGTACAAACCGATTATACAGTGTTTTGTGTGGACCATATTCACGGGGGGCATCGCGCCATTGTAAGCCGCGTTTGAGCACGTGGATAATACCCTAATTACACGTAAATCATCGACACGGGGCACGCCGTGGGACAGCGGAAAATAAGGTTTAATGCGTGCCAACTGGTACGGTGAGAGATAAAACAAATCATTCATGATGAAAACTCCTATGATGATTGTCCAGCCATTTCTTGGCTGGCTAGTTTGAATTTGGTGAAATCTTCGAACACCCAGTTGTTTTTGAGGGTGTCGTATATTATTTTGAGTAATTTACGTGCTGTAGCGATGATGGCTTTGCCAAAGCCGCGCCTGTCTTTAATGCGCCTGTAAAAACTGTTGAGATAACCGGAATACCGGATGGCAATCAGGCTACATTGCACCAAAGTTGTGCGGACAAGCTTGTTGCCGCGCTTGGTGATCCGCCCCATATTGGTGGTTTCGTTAGATTGGCTAACACGCGGAACAAGGCCGAAGTATGCCGCCAATTTATCAGAACTGGCAAAATCCTCAACATCGCCAATGCCAGATAAGAAGATAGCCGCCGACCGCGCGCCAATGCCTTTGATACTGGTAAGTCCTTCAAACCCGTCCAGAGTTTTTGCATAAGCTTCAATATGCCTGTCAATCGCTTTAACCGATTTTGTCAGCGACAAAGCTTGGTCACGGATAATGCCAACTTCGATTTTCTCCAAATCGGTGAACACAGCCATGTCCATATTTATCAATGATTTTTGAGAGCTGAACTTCTCTTTCTTCATCTTGATGCCGTGACGGTTATAAAGGGCATGAATTTTATTGAGCAGGCGCGTGCGCTGCTTAACCAGTAAATCCCGCGTCTGCGTAATCGAAGCAAGCTGTGCGTGCTCGGTGGATTTGAGACGTGTCTCGGGCAACATGTCTTTGGATAAAAACAAAGCTAAAGCACGCGCATCGTTCTTATCGGTTTTCTTGACCGATTTGCGGATAACCTGAAACTGACCAGGGTTCACTACAACAACGCGGCCAACACAGGCAATCACTTCATCGCGGAAATAGGCGGAATTGCCCGTGGCCTCCACCGCGATCTCATCATCCGCTGACAGGCTCATGCAAAACTGAGCCAGTTCAGCTTGGCATAATTGATAGGTTTTCAGAATTTCAGACCCATCCGCCTCACGGCGGCAAATGGTAAAAGAATTCGTATGTAGGTCGACACCAATAAAAGACATAGCTATACTCCTCTTGAGGCAAAACCGCCTCGTGTTAATGTTAAGAGGAAGCGGAGACCCAATTCCAAATGCAGGAAAGCGGGTGTGAACGGCCAAACCAAACTCCTATACGAGCTCACCAATCCGTGCGTAAACACGGGTCGGGCCTCAAGATGGTCGTTCGGTAATAGGTGTGAGTTAATCTCCTTTACAGGGTCAAAAGCCCTAGATGACATATCCAACCTAAAACCTATCCGCTTCTTCCAACGCCAACATAGCACCGAAAATATCAACCGCTCACAAGTCATTCATGCCATCTCCTTTAGCCATCAATGAATCACAAACTTAGCTAAATGGAAATCTTTAAAATTAATAGGTCCTGACCCTAAACACCTAGTTGGCGTTATATAGGACAGCTCCATAAAATTTTGCAAAAAACAGATTTAAACACGATTTTATTCTACAAGACAAACCACTTGCGCGATGCGTCTATTTCTGCGGTATTTATCCGCGCGTGTACCGTAATTTTTCAACGTCAATATATCTGCCTTTGCGTTAACCGTTAGGTCTTTAAGCATCGTGTTTAGTGATTTTGGAGCAACGGTATAGATTCGGCCTTTGCGCGGGCTTTCTGCAGTGATTAGGCCGATGACCTCGCCGTTACTATCAAAGACTGGCCCGCCAGAAATGCCGCTAAGGGTCCCTTTAATATTGCGTGAGCGGCCAATCTCTGACCAAGCAAGAACGGTTTCTGAGCTGCGGTAACGGCCTTTAACAAACATGCGCTGCCGGCCTAGTAATTGCCCTGCTGCTTCGCCAGGTCGTCCTTGCGCAAACCCCATGAAAAACCCATGCTCCCCCGTGCGCCGAACGCCATGAAAATCGCGTGCAAAGGCAGGGCGTTTCCATTTACTCACAAGTAAAGCCGTATCGGACGTCCCAGAAATATAATGCACTTTTACAGATACATAATTGGAACCATCTAGCCGCAACCCAACTTGATCGCATGAGTCAACCACATGCCGCGCCGTTAGCCATGTCCCGTTGTTATCAACAGAAAAGGCCGTACCAATACCCAACATAGGTTTATTAATTTCGACAATAACTGTAGGGTCTTCTGGTCGTGCATTTTGGAGAACTGATCCAAGATCGGGCGGGGGTGATGGTCCGTATATTGTGCTCGTATTTAGCTTAGCGCCCGCAAAAATAACGAATAGCAATATACCGTAAACTAGCCAATCAGGAATTTTTTTTAGAAACTTCATGCTGGGTCTTTAGCCTGCGATAGCGATGGCTAAAATAAGAGAGCCAGCGAGTTTAAACGTTGCCATAACGGTTGCTGGGGGTACCTCGCCATTAGTAATTCGCTCTGGCATACCTGCAAAAATTAAATCTGTAAGGCGGAATAAAAAAAGCTGTAAAAGCAGGCTAACAACGCCCCAAACAAGCACATCAAACAAGCTCACTTTCGCAACGAGACAAGCAGCAAGGGGCAAAGCCAGACCCATGACAACGGCGCTAAAGGAAATTGCTGCAGCCATATTTCCTTCATTAATAAGGGTTATTTCTTTGTGGGGCGTAAGTTTCACATAGATTGTTAACCCTGCAATATAAATTGCAGTCACAAGCAAGAGATAAAAAATTAAATCTGGAAAACCGTTAGCGAGACTTTCTATTGAGGGATGCATGCGAACCTTCTTATTGTTGTTTTACCCCTAAGGATAATGCCGATTGGCAGCAGGTATTTCAAGGAAAAATTATGATTTTTATTTGATTTTTTTGACGTTCCAATTTTTCAGGTTTTAAGCCATCGACTTTTAGAGGGAGAGAGGGGAGTACAAGTATAAACCATTAAAGGCACAACCGCCTATAACCCCGCAGTATACACTGAAAAAAACAATAAATTTAGTTTTGGTTTGCATATGTTCTTACAACCTCTTTTTGCAAATTATGGCAACCATCATACACGGCCATTAAATTTCACCTAGTCAAAGCCAGTACAAGTCTTTATGGTGGTTGAAACCATATGAACAAGGATATATATTATGCGTTTATTTTTAATCTCTGTTGCCAGTGCGGCTTTACTTCTAGGCTGTAGCGAAACAAAAACGCCGAGCGTAACCGTAAGTGAAAAAGTGCATACAGGCTATGATTTGCAAGCCCAATATGACAAAATAGCAAAAATAGACCTTACAGACACCGACACTTCTTTTCTCACAAATGAAGAAAAAAAAGTCGTTAATCTGCTCATCGAGGCGGCAGGCTATATGGACAAAATATATTTACGGCAAGTCGCGCAAAACAACCCGCTAACGCGCAAGGCAATTGCAAATTCAAAACACGGACAGCGCGACCTTCTTTTGAAAATGTTTGATCGGCATTTTGGCCCTTGGGATACGATCGATCAAGATCACCCATTTTGGGGCACAGCTAAAAAGCCTCTTGGTGGTGGGTTTTACCCAACGGATATAAGTAAAGACGAATTTGAGAAATGGATAAAAGATCATCCAAAATCCGAAAGCGGGATGCGTTCTCTCTACACGGTCATCCATAGAGACGGGGACAAATTGGTTCCAGTTTATTACTCTGAAGAATATAAAGAGTGGCTGGAGCCAGCAGCTGTAAAACTGCGCCAAGCGGCGGCAATCACCAAGAACTCATCTTTGAAAAAATTCTTGAATTTGCGCGCGGATGCATTTTTTACCAATGATTACCGCGAGAGCGAGATAGCATGGATGGACCTTAAAGACACTCCTATTGAAGTCGTCATTGGTCCTTATGAGGTTTATACGGATAAATTATATGGTTACAAAACAGCGTTTGAAGCCTTCATCACCATTAAGAACCCTGAAGAGAGCGCCGCTCTTGATAAATACAAACATTATCTGCGCGATATGGAAGGCAATTTGCCTGTCGATGATAAGTATAAAAATTTCACCCGTGGTTTTGAAAGCCCGATTGCTGTAACCTACCAAATTCATGGCGGCGGTGACAATGTACCAGGGGTGCAAACCATCGCATTTAATCTCCCCAATGACGAAGAGGTTCGCGAGAAAAAAGGCGCTAAAAAAGTCCTGCTTAACAATGTTTTGGGCGCCAAGTTTGATATCATTCTTGCACCGATGGCCAATAGCGTTTTGGTGCCAGAACAATCAAAAATGCTCGTGAAAAAATATATGTCTTTTGAGACTTTATTTCATGAACTTTCACACTCACTTGGGCCTGGAAAAATTACCGTCAATGGGCAAAAAACCGAAGTGAGCAAGCAGCTAAAAGAACTTTACTCCAAAGTAGAAGAAGGCAAGGCAGACGTTATGGGCGCTTATAATATCCTTTATATGATGGATAAAGGCGAACTTCCGATTGCAGAAAAAGAGGCCTTCTTAGCCACCTATTTTACAGGCCTGTTTCGCGCTATGCGCTGGGGCATTGATGAGGCGCATGGAGGCGGTGCGGCATATCAATATAGTTTTTTCAAAGAGGCGGGCGCATTTCGTTGGGATCCAAACCAAAAGAAATTTAAACTGGATTTTGACAAATTAGAACAAGCAATTTCGGATCTCACCGCAAAAATAATTATCCTCCAATACAATGGTAATTATAGCGATGCTAAAGCATTTTTAGACAAATACTCGCGGCTTGATGATCATGCGAAAAGTGTCATAGCAGCCACGTCACACTTACCGACAGACATCGCGCCAATTTATCCAGATAAAATTTAAAAACTGCGTTATGTGTGAGCACGGGCAGATGGCCAAACGCTTTTAGTTGATAGATAAAGAAATGCTAACGCTTGCGCTTATGGCGGAAGGCAAAACAGCGGGCGACGCTCCTTAGTTCTTAAAATGAACCAACGCACACTAGAATTGCGTCTTAAAAATGCGCGCCCGCACAACCACTAAAGCCGTTTACAAAGCTCTGGTATAAAAAAAATTTCCATATTGAAGGCGTGTTTTAAAAACAAAAGAATTTTTTCTATAGCAATAATTCTAGGCTTGCCTATAAAGCGTGCCATGGCTCCGCCGATTTTGACACTTAAAAATATTGAACTTACATTTGGCTCGACGCCGCTTTTGGAAAATGCTGACATGTCGGTATTGCCTGGCGCGCGTATTTGTCTTGTTGGCCGTAATGGCTCTGGAAAATCGACACTTTTCAAAATAGCCGCTGGAATATTAGAACCTGATAGCGGGGAGCGGTTTTTAAAACCTGGTACGACCGTTCGCTACCTTGAGCAAGAACCAGATTTGTCCGGTTATGACGATATAGAAAGCTATGTGAAAGACGGCCTATCGGGCGCAGACACATCATACCGTATTCCTTATTTACTTAATGCCCTCGCCATTGAGGGAGCTGCCAGTCCAGCGCATTTGTCAGGCGGTGAAGCGAGGCGCGCGGCTCTTGCCCGCGCGCTGGTTTCGGAGCCCGACCTTTTAATGCTCGACGAACCGACCAACCATCTTGATTTACAAATCATAGAATGGCTGGAAGCGGAGCTCGGGTTTTATACAGGCGCGCTTATTCTTATTTCCCATGATAGGCGGTTTCTTTCAAAACTTACCCGCGAAACGGTTTGGATTGATCGGGGCGAGACGCGAACTTTTAATCGTGGGTTTAAAGGTTTTGAAAATTGGCGCGATGAATTTTTGGAACAAGAAGAATTGGAGCGCCATAAACTTTCGCGCAAAATTGAGCGCGAACAGCACTGGATTGTCCATGGCGTATCAGCGCGCCGTAAACGCAATGTGCGCCGCGTCAAAGAACTGGCAGGCCTGCACGACACAAAACGCAATGAGAAACAGTCCCTTGGCAAGGCCAAAATATCGGTAACGGCAGGGCAAACATCTGGAAAGCTTGTTGCCAAGCTTGAGCATGTCAAAAAATCTTTTGGCGAGCAGATTATCATTGATAATTTTTCAACCCGCATAGCGCGGGGTGATCGCATTGGGATATTGGGGCCAAATGGGTCAGGCAAGACCACTTTGCTAAAGCTTATTATGGGTCAATTACAGCCTGATAGCGGCGTCATAAAACTCGGTACAAATTTGCAACCTCTTATTCTCGATCAAAAGCGCGAAGGGCTAGACCCTGAAACGACTTTGAAAGATGCGCTTACAGGCGGCGGCGGGGATAGCGTTATGGTTGGCGATGTGCAAAAACATGTCATCGGATATATGAAAGACTTTTTGTTTTTACCCGAGCAGCAGCGCACCCCTATCCGAAAATTATCGGGCGGGGAGCGCGCGCGCCTAGAGCTAGCGCGCGGGCTACGCCTGCCATCAAACCTGCTGATTTTAGACGAGCCTACAAATGATCTTGATCTTGAAACTCTCGATCTTTTGCAAGAACTTATCGCAAATTATACGGGCACAGTTATTCTTGTCAGTCATGATCGGGATTTTTTAGACCGTACCGTAAATTCTACAATCGCCTATGAAGGCAATGCACGTTGGCAAGAATATGCAGGCGGATATTCCGATATGTTGGTTCAAAGAAAACAGAGCAAAAAAAGCATTGAGAAAAGGCCAATAACAAAACCACAAAACGCACAGTCAAAACCCGAAACTAAAGCGCCCGCGCCCAAAGTTCCGCAAAGTAAACTTAGCTATAAGCACAAGTTTCGCCTTGAGAAACTCCCTAAAGAAATGGTAAATTTGGAAGAGAAAATAACTACGCTCAATAACACATTAAAAGATCCTGATTTTTACGGCAAAGACCCTGACGGTTTTAATCAAGCCATCAGGCATTTAGAGCGTGCCAAAAACGAACTTGGAGCCTGTGAAGAAGAATGGCTTGAACTTGAAATGTTGAAAGACGGCGGATAAGTTTTATTATTTTCACTTCTTTCGTAGTGAAGGCATCATCCGCTTCAAAATATCGCCGCCGTCTTTATGGTGCTTAATCGCCGCAAAAACATGTAGCGCAATAAGCGCGATAGCGATATAAGCAAGCATTTCATGGCTCTTTTCAAAAAACTCGTGAATTTCATGCTTTGGATCTTTGGCCAAACCGTTCCAAAACGGCATATCAGGAAGCGGAATAACGCCAAAAATTTCGGTTGCACCATCAGCCCATTTTGACGTGGATACTAAAGCCCAGCCAACCAAAGGCATTACAATCATAAAAAAGTAAAAAAACCAATGCGTTATTTTTGAAATAAGTTTTGCCCAGCCCGTAATATCAGAGGAAAGCGCAGGCGGTTTGTGGGTGACCCTCCAGAAAAGGCGGTATAAAGACAGCACCAAGATTAAAATCCCTATGGATTTGTGCATCATGTAAACGCTACCCTTGCCCTTGAAACTATTGGGCAGGTAGCCCATTAAAAACCCGATAGTTAACATGCCAAGGATTAACGCAGCTATCAGCCAGTGCAAGCGAATCGCCGTGCGGCTATATTCATTTTGTGCGTTCATATGTTCATCTTATTTTCTCCTCACCATACGTCGTCAAGAGGAAAAGTACAAGTCTGTATCGTCTTAGAAAGATAAATAAATAGAAGATATAATTGTACCAATTGCATTCGTTCTTGGGGTCACTTATTTATAAATATCGCCATGCATCGTAACGCAAAATGCGCGCACAAAATGCTGAAGTGTCTGACGTCATAAAATATATGATAGATGAAGGGAAAAATGTAACGCCAAAAATGATTTAGACTGTAGGCTTCGAACCCAAACGCCGTCCCAAACGCCGTCATGGTGTTCTTATCGGCACCATAAAACCACACATAGCACGGGAAAACCGTACTTAGGGGTTTTCTTCATGCTTACGAGAAGGCATAATACAATGATGCACAATGAGTTTAAAAATAAACAGTTCAAAGACCTACTCAAAAACCTACTTGGGGATTACGCTATTGCTTTAGAGAATAATGGGTTTAGCGAACACGTTCTTAATCGCCAAAGGAGAAAAAAAACCCTAGCGTCTGTCCCAAATCACTGCCGAATAAAATTTTGGTTGCTCGCGCTCGCGAGTATAATGGGCACGATGTTTACCTTGAGTCTATTTTGGTTTTTATCACAAACGGTATTGGACGAGACTTAATGGGTGCGCCGCTGCTTAATATTCGGGCTAAAGATTATGTGGTGCGCACGGAATGTAAAGCGCAGTTCCAGTTGAATTTGCGGCCAAGCCAAGTCAATTTATTTGCATCTAAAAGCCACGCAAAGACTCACATTAAAATCGAAGCCAAAACCATATCGACGCTCACGCACCGTCTTTATGCCGAACAAAAAAAATCTCTACTTATTGTACTACAAGGCATGGATACGTCTGGGAAAGACAGCGCAACTCGCGCCCTGTTCTCGCGCACACCGCCGCTTAATCTGCGGGTTGAGAATTTTAAAAAACCCAACGCCCGCGAACTTTCCCATGATTATTTATGGCGCGTACATAATGTGTGCCCGACACGCGGCAACATTGCTGTCTTTAATCGCTCCCATTATGAAGATGTTTTGGTGGTCAAAGTGCATAAACTTATTTCAACAAAATTCGTCAATAAACGCTATCAACAAATCAATGAATTTGAAGATCACCTTACACAAAACGGCACAGTGATTTTAAAGTTTATGCTCAATATGTCGGCGAACACGCAAAAAACACGACTTGAGGAACGCCTAACGAACCCAAGCAAATATTGGAAATTCAACCCAGGGGATCTTGAAGACAGGCTCATGTGGAAGCAATATATGAAGGCTTATGAGATTATGATCAAACGCACCTCCACCAAACACGCCCCTTGGCACGTCATCCCATCAGACGATAGAAAAACACGCAACGCCATCATCACCAGCATCGTGCGCAAGCGTCTGGAAAAAATGGCCCCAAAATACCCAGACAACGGATATAGGCTTGGAGATTTCGAGATTAAATAAAACACTAAATCACGGTATATTTACCTTCATAAGAAACAAACTATTTTAGAGACTATGCCTGTGCACATGAGGATGAGTGAGGTGCAAAATTTGAGAGGAGTTCGGTTAGCCGCCCCTTATATTTTTGAGCCTAAAGCACCGCCAAGATGCAATCTGCTAGCCTGTCTATGGTTTTTTCTTTGGCGCCTGCTATGTTTATGCGACCAGAATTTAGAAGAAATACTGAATGCTCTTCGCGGAGCCGCACCACTTGTTCGGGGGTAAGCGATAGAAGCGAGAACATACCGTTTTGGACTTTGATGGCATGGGCCATTTGCTCGGCTCCTTGGACATGCAACGCGTCTGATAATTGCCTGCGAAGCCCGACCATGCGTTGGCGCATGACTTCAAGCTCAGTCGTCCATTCAGCGCGCAAAGTATCGTCACCCAAAATTTTAGCTACGATTGCCGCGCCGTGATCTGGCGGCATAGAAATCATTCGGCGCATTGTTAACCCCACTTGCCCCGCGCACAGCGCCGCATCTTTTGGGGTTTTAGCAAGCGCTGCCACAAGACCCGTGCGCTCGCGGTACAGACCAAAGTTTTTAGAACAGCTTGCCGCCAAAATTAGCTCATCGCATTTATCTGCCAAGAGCCGCAGGCCATACATATCTTCTTCAAGCCCATGGCCAAGACCCGCATATGCCAAATCTACGAAAGGCAGAAGCCCGAGTTCTAAAATTAAATCCGCGACAATGTCCCACTGCGCGTGCGATAGATCTGTGCCCGTTGGGTTGTGACAACAGCCATGCAAAAGCAGCACATCACCCGGTTTTGTACCCGCGCGCAAGGCTGCGCACATATCGTCAAAATCTATGATCTGGGTTTCTTTGTTATAATATGGATAGGGCTTTAGCCTTAGGCTCGCCGCGCCAATAAGCGGTGTATGATTGGCCCATGTGGGGGTCGACACCCACACATTCGCATTTGGGTTTGCCTGCTTAATCAGCTCTGCCGCGAGCCGCAAAGCGCCGCTCCCACCTGCAGACTGCGTGATGCTTAACCGTCCCGATGTAATGGCTTTGCTCTCTTTGCCAAACATAAGCTCAGAGAAAAGGCGGCCAAATTCAGGATTACCATGAATACCTATATATTTCTTACTGTCTTCCTCAAGCGCCCAAAGATTTTCCGCTTTTTTCACGGCAGCCATAACGGGGGTAGCACCAGTCGCATCTTGGTAAATTCCAACACCCAGGTCTATTTTTTTGGGATTGGTATCAGCCGCCGCAAATTTCATCATTTGTATAATCGCGTCAGGCGGGGTTTGCTCTAGGGTTTCAAACATGGTGGTACTCCGAATAATTTCACATTATTTCGCTAGCCTAATTTATCCTTCATGAAAACCCATAAAAACGCCGCACATTAAAATCAAATATACAATATCTCAATTTTCCCTATGCAAACGCGCGCCAAGCCCCTATAGTTTGAAAAAACTAAATAGAATGGGGACATATCAGCAATGCAAAACTTTATGATGCTTGCAGCGAGTACGGCTACGCCGAAATTTCCAGCTTGGGAGGCATTTAAAGCTGCCATTACGTCTTTCAGTAATATGCTTTGGAATGGCCCGCTCACGCTTTTATTGCTTGGAACGGGACTTTTCCTTACGGTTATCACAATGGGTATTTGCCTGCGCCGTATTCCATCATCGTTTAAAATGATGTTCTCCAAACACGAACATAATAATGATGGCGATATTACGCCATTTCAAGCACTCTCCACGGCTCTAGCAGCAACGGTTGGCACAGGCAATATTGTCGGCGTTGCGACTGCAATTGGTATAGGCGGCCCTGGCGCTGTGTTTTGGATGTGGGTTGTTGCAATTTTAGGCATTACCACAAAATATTCGGAAAGCCTATTAGCTGTTGAGTTCCGCATTAAGGACAAAGCAGGCGCTATGGCGGGCGGCCCTATGTATTATATCGAAAAAGGCATGGGAAAAAAATGGAAATGGCTTGCCATCATGTTTGCATGCGGCGCGCTCTTTGCGGCTTTTGTGACGGGCAATATGATCCAAGCAAATGCTGTGGCTTCTGCGGTCAACAACGCAACACTTGACATGTTTGGCGGCAAAGGTATGCCAACATCGATTACGGGCGCAGTTCTTGCACTTGCTACATTCACAGTGATTATAGGCGGTATTACAGGGATTGGCCGCGTTGCTGCCAAACTCATCCCAACGATGGCCGTCATTTACATCTTGCTTGCCCTCTTCATAATCATAGCAAATTACAAAGCGGTTCCGGGTGCATTCCATGATATCTTTAGTTACGCTTTTAATGGCAAAGCAGCGACAGGTGGTTTTGTCGGCGCTATGGTCATTGCGGCAATTCGCGCAGGCGTTGCCCGCGGTCTGTTCTCAAACGAAGCGGGTCAAGGCTCTGCACCCATGGCTCATGCTGCGGCAACTATTAAAGACCCAGTTACACAAGCGCGCATTGCTATGCTTGGCACCGTTATTGACACGTTGATTATTTGTACAATGACTGCCTTAGTTATTTTGACTTTGCCTGGCCTTGACTTTACAACAATTAGTGCGCTTGGCGATGGCAGCTATGAGCAGTTCTCGAATAGTGCACAGCCATTATCGGTAGCAATATATCAAGGCACGCCGATGTCTAAAGACGATGTAACGCAACTAACATCTATTGCATTTGCACAGGCCTTGCCAGGTGGTAGCTGGATGATTGCAATCGCTATGATCGTGTTTTCATTTACGACTATATTGGGATGGTCATATTATGGCGAACGCGCTCTTGGGTATTTAACAGGTACAACTAATTTTATGATTTATCGTGTCTTATGGTGCTTCGCAGCATTCGTCGGCGCGCTTATGCAAATCGATTTTATCTGGAGGCTTGGTGATGTGGCAACTGCAGCCATGACTGCACCTAACCTTATTGCGCTCCTTGCCCTCTCTGGCGTGGTTGTTAAGCTAACGAAAGACTATGATAAAAATGCGAAAGCGCTCCCAAAGAAAGAGCGCTAGAGCAAACCTAGAGTAAACACAGTCAAAACTCCGCAAAACCATAGCAAATTTTCAAAGCAATTCGTTAAATCAATAACACAAGGAGACCACAGCATAACACAGTATTTCAGCAATACAGGGATTAATTTTGTGGGTTTTGATAAGCCGAAGAGCGTTAGAAACTTCGCTCCCTTTTGGATGTTGTCAGCCATAGCGGCGAGGCCGTAGAAGGTCAGGTTTTTAGTCAACCCCCAACAGCTGCGTGCGCACCAGTCTGCGCAGGGTGAGATGTTCAAGGTTTGTGTTGGTGATAAAAAACTCGGCTTGAGCCGTGAATGATTTTTGCATCCCCAAACATAACAAAATTACCAAAAAAAGGAACTATACACCTAGTTCAAATACCATTTAACTTAACAGTCTTTTTTGTGTCAGTGAGTCTGGGTTATTAAAACGCCGCTCACATAAACCCTTGTGGGTCGATATCTATGGTGAATTTGGTTTTTATCGGGACGCGCATGCGAGCCTTCCAGGCGCTCATATAGGCCGATAAGTTTACATTTGGGTTTGCCTTTACCAAAAGCCGCCTACGGTGACGTCCGCGCAAAATAGCTATCGGTGCTTCGCTTGGGCCCAGTATTTCGACGCCGTCCGCTCTCGGGGCGGATTTAAGAACCAATTTGGCAAAGCTATCTGCCTGACGCGCATCGGGGGCAGTAATAATAATAGCAGCGAGTTTCCCATAAGGCGGTAATTCTAAAAGCTCGCGCATATCAAGTTCGGCGCAAATAAACGCTTCTCGGTCCCCATCAGCCAGCGCAGCGAGAGCCTCATGCTCTGGCATGTGGGTTTGAATTAGCGCTCGCCCAGGCTTCTCGGCCCGTCCAGCACGCCCCGCCACTTGCACCAAGGTTTGATACGTACGCTCCCCTGCCCGTAAATCTCCGCCAGCAAGACCAAGATCGCCATCAACAACACCCACAAAGGTCAGGTGCGGGAAATTATGACCTTTCACAACCATTTGTGTGCCGATGAGAATATCAATCTCTCCTGCTGCCATTTTTTCCATGCGTTGCCTTATTCTCTCAGGGTTTCCAGCCGTATCCGATGATAATATCTCGATTTTCGCGTCTGGGAATAAATCCTTGGCTTCTTCGGCAACCCGCTCAACGCCTGGGCCAACAGGGTGCAAGCTGTCTTCAGTCTCACACTCGGGGCAGGCTTTGGGCATGGGCATGGAAAACCCAGTTAGGTGACACATGGCTCGCCCCGTACGTTTATGCTCAACCAGCCAGCTATCCGTATCTGGCGATTTTAGCCGCTCGCCGCACGCACGGCAGATAATTAAGGGCGCATAGCCGCGCCGATTAAGGTACAGCATGGCCTGGTCGCCCGCTTCCAAGGCTTTGCTCACCCCGTCAATCAGCGGCTGAGCTAAGAACCGCCCTGTTTCCAACTTATGTTGTTTCAAATCGACTAGCGCCACTTCAGGCATAATGGCAGCGCCTGGCCGATCTGGCAAAATGATATGATGATAACGGCCCGTTCTTGCATTGGTTAAACTTTCCAAAGACGGGGTGGCAGACGCCAAAACCACTGAACTGCCTGATATTTTCGCACGCACGACCGCCATATCACGGGCATTATAGAACACCCCTTCTTGTTGTTTATAAGATGTGTCATGTTCTTCATCGACAACAATTACCCGCAAATCGGTAAAGGGCAGATACAGCGCCGAGCGCGCACCGACAACCAACTTACACTCGCCCTTGGAAACTTCGCGCCAAACTCTGCGCCGCGCTGCCTCCCCCATGGCCGAGTGCCACTGGGCTGGCTCTTCTCCAAAACGCTGGGTGAAGCGCTTTAACCCAGCTTGGGTGAGCGCGATTTCTGGCACCAATATCAAAACTTGCCCACAATTACTTATCGCTTCGGCTGCAGCTTCCAAATATACTTCCGTTTTCCCTGACCCCGTCACCCCGTCAATAAGGGCAATATTAAACCGCTCTTCTCGCACGAGTTCTTTTAATGTCTCGCCAGCTTCAATTTGCTTGCGCGTAAGGTCAAATGTGCGCTCATCATGGTCGGGGTTAGGCACACCAAAAGGCGGGTCGAGCGGTGCTTCTTTTTTGGTTAAAAGCCCTGCCTTGGCCATACCGCCAATGACAGAAGGAGAAACTTTGGCGGCTTTTGCTAAATCTGATGCACGCGCGGGCCAAATGCCCTCAATATCCAAAACCCTTTTGCGCGCTGGTGTAAGGCCCGCAGGACATTCTTTTTTCTTGTCATAAAAAACAACAATAGAGCTGGGATCAAGCGCTTTGTAAGAGCGCATGACCATACGCAAAACCATACCCAATGAGGCACAATTATATTTCGCCGTCCAGTTCACGAATTTAAGTATTTCAGGACTTAAAGGGCGGCAGTTTTTCACCTCAGCAACTTCTTTAAGCTTTTTAACGTTGCTTTCATCGGCAAATTCCCAAACTACGCCCAGCTTTACCTGTTTACCGATCGGTGCAAATACGAATGCGCCAAGCTTTATGTCCATGCCTGCGGGCACAGCATAATCAAAGGCGTTTGGCACATTGACTGGAAAGAGTATTTTTGCAATTTTTTTAGGCATTCATTAGGGTTTTCCCGTTCATCTTCACAAAAGTTTCACACTGACCAAGAATAGTGATTCGCATCTATATAATAATGAGAAGATACAGATATGAAGTTTTTTATTGATACAGCCGAAGTTGACCAAATTAAAGCTCTAATCCCAAGCGGGATGGTGGACGGTGTAACAACCAATCCATCCCTTATCGCAAAGTCTGGGCGCGATATTTTGGAAGTCATCAAAGAAATCTGTTCTATCACAAACGGCTCTGTTAGTGCCGAAGTTACAGCTATGGATAGCAAAGGCATGATAACTGAGGGCGAGTTTTTATACGGCCTTGCCGATAATATTTGCGTGAAAGTCCCCCTGACATGGGAAGGTATTGAAGCCACGCACGCGCTCTCCTCTAAGGGCATTCCCGTCAATGTGACCTTGTGTTTCTCCGCCAATCAAGCGCTGATGGCAGCAAAGGCTGGCGCGGCATTTATCTCGCCATTTATTGGCAGACTTGATGATATTGGCCAAAACGGTTGTGACCTTATTAAAGAAATCCGGGTTATATATGACAATTACAGCTTTGAAACTGAAATTCTGGCGGCGTCAATTCGCAACCTCGACCATATGCGTGAGTGCGCGCTCATTGGCGCTGACGTTGCAACTGCACCGCCTAATGTCATCCGTGATATGGTCAAACACAGCCTAACGGACAAAGGCCTTGCTGCTTTCATGAATGACTGGAAAAAAACAGGGCAATCTATCCTTTAGAGCGTAGATAAAAGTCTCATATCTATGCTCACTTATACAGTGAGCAAATACAGTGACCAAAAACGGCATCACCGTAAAGCACTTCCAAGCTTGGGAGAGAAAATCTAAATTCATTCACGCCCAAGTGTATTCACACGCCAAAAAGTGTATTCACACGCTAAAGCATCCTCTGCCAAGCGGTTTTTGGGCGAGCTGATCGACAAGGCCCCGTTTAAACTAAACCACCACCGACTATCGTCGGTGGGTTTGTTAGTAGCAACTGAAGTTGCTTTTTCTTAATTGAGCGCCTCTGGCGCACTTTTGAATTTTATGCCCGTTTGGAAAACGGAGGTTTGAAACCATTTTGTTGAAATCAAAAATAGGAGCTTATTAAGTTACTGTTTGATTATTGGGAAGAATCTCAATTATCGGCCGAGCGTTCTTCGAGCAGGCCAGAACGGAAAAATAATCCCGCAAAGACTGCGCCAAGTGCTGGCGCAACAAAGAAGAGCCAGAGCTGTCCCATGCCCGTAAACAAAGCGGGGCCAAAACTGCGTGCAGGGTTAACCGAGACGCCTGTAACCTGTATGCCAAGCAAATGGATAACCCACAATGTTAGGCCAATGGCAAGGCCGGCCATGGCTGGAGGCGCGCTGCGCTGGGTCGAGCCAAGAATAACCGTCACAAACAAAAATGTGGCAACCACTTCAAACAAAAGCGCGGCTTGTAAGCTATACTCGCCTAAATATCCCGCGCCCCAGCCATTTTGCCCAAGGCCGTTTTCACTTAAAGAATACCCCGTCTTGCCCGTAGCAATAACGTACAAGATACCCGCGCCTACAGCTGCGCCGACAAATTGCGCAATCCAGTATTTGACCATTTCTCCTGCGCCCATACGTCCAGACACAAATGCGCCCAAGGATACAGCTGGGTTAACATGGCAGCCCGATATTGGGCCGATTCCATAGGCCATAGCGACAATCGCGAGACCAAATGCCGTGGCAATTCCTGCATGTCCCACTTCGGCTCCCGCTAACACAGCCGTACCGCACCCAAATAGCACAAGTGCCGCTGTGCCTATAAGTTCTGCAATATATTTTTTCATTATTAGTCCCCTTAAGATTAAAGTAAGCACCTCGCATGGTGACTATAGTACTTCAACGAAAATTTGCAAGCTAAGGATAAATTATGTGTATAGCTGCTTCCTCCAGTTTGGTTCGTAACAAACCCAACATGGCGGAAGCAGCTTAAATAAAGCAAACCTAAAAAGTCTCACATCTATATGAACTTATACAAACCGATACAGAACCGTTAGGTAATGAGTTAGTTTAAAATTCAGTCCTAGGGTGTAAACCTATAAACCAGAATGTGGTTTAAAAGGCAAAGGCTACCACAAGGCCAACATCAAAAAAACCAATATTCACAAAAGCCAATATGAAGGGGAAAAACAACGAATGAATTGGGTTCACACCCTAATAATCGTATTTCACACCAAAGCGAATAGTACGTGGTGATTGATAACTTAATGGTTTACCATAACGAGCATCTGGAATTAATGATAATGGACTACCATCACCAGCTCCAGACTCTCCAGTCTCATCAAAATCTGTAGCGCCTTGTGCATTAAAGAGATTGAAAACATCAACACGGAATTTCAATTTCCCTGGCAAACCACCCGCTGAATTAAACAATTCAGAGGCATCGTATGTCAAAGTCATATCCAAACGGCTAATCCAGTCACCTTGAAAAGCTGTGCCTCGTTGTACAAGTTTGCCCTTACAATAATTAGCTGCTGTACCATAAGCAGCCGCAAATCCATCTGTAGGATGTTCCCCAATACAACCGAATTGACGAGGCGAAGTCAAAGTATAGAGCCCCCCAATAACTATTTCATCCGTTAGCTGATATGAACCCCAAGCCTTGAATTTATGCGCACGATGGTTTGGTGATTTACCATATTGCCCATCAACCAACCCAGGCTGGTCAAAGTCTTGTGTTAAACCAGCATCAGTTTGACCATTATCGGACTTAACAGAGCCTTCATAATTACCTTCAAGATTTGAGAACGTATAGGAGCCATGAAGATCAAAGTTATCGGAAAAATCACGATCAAACTTAAACTCTATTGCATCATAAACTCGCGAACCTTTTGGATACCCAAGCGTTTCAGCACTGATGTTTGCAAAAAATTCTTCGCCAACAGCAACACCAAGGACTTTTGCAGTGGCAGCATTTAAGTTTAAATTAATACGCATATCATTACCAGGGTTAGTAAGAACATACTGATCAAAGCCAGTCCAAACGTCTTCACAACCAGTAATACCATTTTGCTGACAATACCGTATAACGCCAGCATCAATAGCTGAATCTTCTAGCATACTTTTTAGTGATCTATGCGTGAAGTTAACACCGACAACCCAACCATTATCAAAGTCATGGTCGGCACCAACGAGCAACTCGTCAACATACATAGGCTTAATATTTGCATCAATCAAAGATGATGGGTCTTTCACAGTCCCATCAGAAAGCAGCCTCTGATAAAGAACTGTTTTACCAAGTGTCGGAACAGCATTACCATTGGTAGAAATAAGCTCATAATACTTATAACCATCACGCTCATTACCAGCAAGACGCATATTTGTATTACTTGGGACACCTAGGAAATAACGTCCCCAACCGCCTTTCAACGTTGTACGGCTATCACCAAATGCATCATAAGCAAAACTCAAACGGGGTGCCCATTGGTTACTCAATTTCAAGAATGATTCGCCATTAGGGTTTTGGTTATCAAAGGAATCGTTCCTGATACCCAAGTTAAGCGTCAGACGATCTGTTACGTCCCAGGCATCCTGAGCATAATAAGCTTTTTCATCAACCCGGTAAGCACCATCAAGTGTGCGAACACGTACCCGTGCAACATCGATAACACCCTGATATCTTGCATTAGTTGATGAGAAGAGCCTATATGCACCATTACCCGAATAAGCTTGTAAAGTGCTAGAACTTAATTTCTCTTGGTCATAACCAATACGCAAATGGTGTTCGCCAATAAAATCAAAATACATATCGGCATCGATACGAATTTCTTGGCGCGCATCACTATCATTTAGACGCAACGGACTACCCGTTGCCTCACAAGAGTTAATTCGGTTTGCACCATTTTTCAGTGTGTCATCTCCGACAGTACGTTTATCAGAAATAATTGGGCAATCCTTACCTGTTTGCATAAGTGTTTGATCAAATGTTTGGTCACCATACATAGCAGAGACTGTCAACCAATCTGTGAAACGGCCCGTATATTTAGCAATAAGCACATCACCACCTGATGTCGCTGATAAGCTTGCAATCTCTTCTTCTGTAAATACATCACTTGTGGCGTCAGCAAAAGTTAGGTTAAAGTTACGCGTCACAGCAGTAGATTTATCCCTGAACCACGTTCCTTCTAGGGTATGATTGTCAGTAATATTGAAATCAATTTTCGCGCCATAGAACGGATCGTCCCGTAGAAGTTCACTTCGAGAACCAGTATTATCAAGAGTAATTGTTGAACCAACTAAATATTTCCGATCATCCCGAATTTTGTCTCCATTACCATCTGTAATTGGCGTACGGGTAAAATTGCGAAATGTACCTGAGGACGTATATTTACGCGGGCTAACCATAGCATAGAAAAATAAACGGTCCTTGATAATGGGGCCACTTGCGTAAAAGTTAGATTCGAGCTTCTCTCTTTGGTCAAGATGATTAATTGCACCGATACGGTCAGGGACATCATTACGAAGAGCATCTAAAGATGCAAATGCATTAGCGCCAAAGTGCCATTCATTATTGCCTGATTTCGTCACAGCATTAGATACGCCGCCCGTCGCGCGGCCAAATTCAGCAGGAAAGCCGCCTGTTTTCGTATCAATAGAACCGTAAAATTCAAAAGGAACTGTGGAAGAGCCAATAAAATTACGGAAGTCAGTAATCGCCATACCGTTCACATAATAAGTATTTTCAGCAATAGACGAGCCACCCAATGAAGAGAAAGATTGACCATTTTTAGAAAACGCATCATCGCCAGCAACAGCGCCAGGCGTCAACAGCGTAATACCTTGCAAGCTCCGTGGTAAGGGTGTTCTTTCAAATACTTCAGCAACATCTACGGTAAGACCCGTACTCGCGACACCAAAATCAAAAGTTTTTTGCTTTCTGGCAGTCGTAATAACCTCATCGATATCAGCACCTTTAAGAACAAAACCTTTATTGACAATACCGCCCAAGCGCACCTTAACTGTTTCATCCGAAACAGTATCAAGACCAGAAGCGCTTACCGTCATTTCGTATACGCCGATCTGTAAACGCGCCATACGGTACACGCCATTTGAGCCAGTTATTACTGTTGTTGTTGTACCACGACTAGAGCGCGCTTGAACACTAGCCCCAGAAACTCGATTGCCCGCACTATCGTAAACTGTGCCAGTCACAATACCTGTCGTAACTTGTGCGCTTGCTGTTATCCCGATTAACATTGGCGCAACACCACCCAACGCCATTGCCCCTGCTATCATTGATGATCTTAGAAGATTACTTTTAAATGTTATTTTCATGAAGTGTCCCTTTTTTACTAAAGAGAGACCTCTGCATAAGAGACCTCTGCATAAGAGACCTCTGCATAAGAGACCTCTGCATAAGAGACCTCTGCATAAGAGACCTCTGCATAAGAGACCTCTGCATAAGAGACCTCTGCATAAGAGACCTCTGCATAAGAGACCTCTGCATAAGAGACCTCTGCATAAGAGACCTCTGCATAAGAGACCTCTGCATAAGAGACCTCTGCATAAGAGACCTCTGCATAAGAGACCTCTGCATAAGAGACCTCTGCATTTATATCTTTATTACAGATATATTACCGTAAATTAACACGAAAAGCTTAAGTTGCAACCATTAAAACCAACTGTGTAATTTTTTTTAAGAAGGGTTGCAAATATACAACACTGCCGTAACTTAGATCCACATTATCTAACACAGGAACCACACACGTTTCGTGTGCCGGCGTTACACACCCTATTGTACACCCTATTGAACGGCTGCGGCTCCAGATGTGGGCGAGCGTAAATCAGCTGCGCCAAAGAAAAACCCGCCTTCATGCATGATGGCATTGGCGCGCCCTAATGTTGTGTGCCTGTATTTTCCACCCTTATCCTTTTCAAAGATAAAACCGCGCTTTTCCAAAATCGCGATCGTATCAGCGGAAATGCCAGGCTCGGTTATAACCACGTCAGGGAGCCACTGATGGTGGATACGCGGCGCGGTTACGGCCTCCATAGCGTTCATATCAAAGTCGATAGCATTGAGAATGTTTTGCAAAACAACGGTGATAATGGTTGAACC
Organism: Robiginitomaculum sp.; assembly: GCA_965224735.1. GTDB lineage: Bacteria > Pseudomonadota > Alphaproteobacteria > Caulobacterales > Maricaulaceae > Robiginitomaculum_A. The sequence goes on from OZ245059.1 coordinate 2,237,143, forward strand.
GCCTGGGCTGCCTGAGATAAAATAAGCTTCACCATTTTTTTTAACAATCACGGGCGTCATAGAAGAGAGCGGGCGTTTGCCAGGCTCTATTTTATTGGCTTCACCGCCAATGAGTCCATAGCCATTTGGGCTACCAGGTTTGGAAGAAAAATCATCCATCTCATTGTTAAGGATAAACCCGGCTCCATCAACGCTATAGCCAGAGCCATAAGAAAAATTAAGCGTTGTAGTATTGCTCACCGCATTGCCCCATTTATCCATAACCGAAAAATGGGTAGTGGCGGGGCTTTCTTTAGGCAGCTCGCGGCCTGGCAGTATATCCGTGGACTTACTGGCTTTGTTTGGGTCTATAGAACGGCGCAGACGATCAGCATAAGCTTTGTCAGTTAACTCTTTAATAGGCACTTCAAAATAATCTGGATCTCCCAGATATTTAGAACGGTCAGCGTAGGCGCGGCGCATAGACTCGATTAATACATGTAAATATTCTGCGCTATTGTGCTCCATAGCGCGTAAATCATACCCCTCCAAAATATTGAGCATTTGCACAACGTGCACGCCGCCAGAGCTCGGTGGAGGCATAGAAAATATTTTATAACCGCGGTACGTTCCGCTCACGGCCTCGCGCGTAACCGTATGGTAGTTTTTCAAGTCTGCCATTGTTATCAGGCCGCCGCCGCGCTTCATCTCGGCAGTCAAAAGTTCTGCCGTGCGCCCCTCGTAAAACCCCGCACGGCCTTTGTGCGAAATACGGCGTAATGTCATGGCCAGATCTTTTTGGCGCAATACATCACCTTGGCGGTAAAGCGCCCCACCCTTTTTATAAAAATACTCAAGAGAGGATTTATCCTTACTCATATAATCTTTTTTCGCAGCCAGAGTTTGTGCAAGCCCGTAAGAAACAAGCGCGCCTTTATTCGCCAGTTTGATAGCGGGAGCCATAACCTCTTTGCGGCTCATGGTTCCGTATTTATCCAGCGCATCCAAATAACCCATCACCGTGCCAGGCACGCCAGCAGAGAGATGGGAAAACTGCGCTTTTTGATTGTCCACATTTCCGTCATCGCCCAAAAACATATCACGGCTTGCCCCGCTTGGCGCCATTTCCCTATAATCGATGGCAATAACGTCGTCTTGCCCCGCAAGAGAGATGAGCATAAACCCGCCGCCGCCAAGATTACCCGCTTGTGGGAAGGTAACAGAAAGAGCGAAACCCGTGGCTATGGCTGCGTCCACCGCATTACCGCCTTTTGCAAGAATGTCGCGCCCCACCTGCGCCGCAACTTTCTCTTGCGCGGCGACCATACCGTTTTTACCTACGACTGGGTGAAAGGCAGCTTGATCATAGCCTGCAAAAGCTTGTGCGCCTGTGGCATCCGCTTTATCACTATCTGCGTAGGCAAGGAATGAAGTCCCAAACCCGAATAATGCGCTTATCAGCAATATATGGATGATTGTGTTTTTAATTTTCATAATTGTCTCCGCGCCTAGCAAGAAACTAGCACGGAGAGGCGGGTTGTATAAAGAGATAAATTTATGAAAATGAAGAGAAGATGAAGAGAAGATGAAGAATTGAATAAACTATTCACCGCTTTTTCATGCAAAAGAGTGGATATTTTTTGCATTGAGTAAGAGAATTTTATATGACTGTTTTTTATATGATGCCCCCTGCCCTGCCTATTTTAGATAGACGATGTTGTAATCGCCTCTTTGTTTGTAATATAATATTACAAAACTATTTAAAGCACGCTAACACAAGGTAAAAGTTTTAATGAATATAGCGCGAGTTTGACTGGTTAAGGTGAGCAATCTGTGCCCAGATAAACTAAACACTGGACAAGTGCGCATTTACTACTAAAACGGCTCTAACTTTTATTTTGGGCTTTATATAAGTATTAGGGGGATTCATGTCCATATCAGAACTAACCAAATTACCACCGATTGTTGGCGCCGTTGGCTTGTTAATCGCCTTTATTTTATATGTTGTAGTTAAGCGTTATCCAGAAGGCGATGGCGCTGTCAAAAAAATTGGTGACCAAATTCATTTGGGCGCTATGGTGTTTATGAAACGCGAGTATAAAATGCTGGTCGTGTTTCTGGCTATCCTTACCGCCCTTGTCTGGTGGAAGTTGGGAAAAGATACAGGCATTGCCGTAGTTGCGGGGGCTGTGTCCTCATCCATTGCCGGTTGGCTTGGCATGTATGCGGCCACGAAAGCCAATGTGCGCACGGCAACAGCCGCGCAGCAACATGGATCGGCCAAGGCTTTGACCGTAGCGTTTTTTGGCGGCTCTATCATGGGGTTATGTGTGGCATCACTGGGCCTCATTGGTCTTGGCGGGTTGTTCATGATATTCGGCATTGGCGACGCCGAGGGCGAAACGCTTAGCCATAGTGTGCACGCGCTAGAAGGCTTTGGCATGGGCGCGTCTTGTGTGGCGCTGTTCTCGCGCGTGGGCGGTGGCATTTTTACCAAGTCTGCTGATGTTGGTGCTGACCTTGTTGGTAAGATTGAAGCAGGTATTCCAGAAGATGACCCCCGTAACCCAGGCGTAATTGCTGATAATGTTGGTGATAATGTTGGCGACGTTGCAGGTATGGGTTCTGATATTTTTGAAAGTTATTGCGGCGCGATGATTGCCTCGATAGCTATTGCCTTTACCATGGGAAGCTCAACTTTGATGTTCTTGCCATTGGCACTTGCAACAGTTGGCCTTTTAGCGTCTATTTTGATGATTGGCGTTGTGAAAATGGCGTCTGGCGCTGCGCCTGCAACGGCGCTTCGCACGGGTACACTCGGCGCGCCAGTCCTCTTTTTAGCAGCAGCTTATTTCGTTGTGCAAAAACTTGGTATTGATGTGGAAAATTTGGCTGATGTTGATAAAAGCCTCAATGTTTGGTTCGCCGTTGTTTGCGGCGCTGCAGGCGGCGTGGCCATTGGACTGATTACAGAATATTACACAGCTGGTGCGCCTATTCGTAAAATTGCCAAATCTGGCGAGACGGGCCCAGCGACTGTGATGATTACAGGCCTCTCTGTTGGTATGCAATCCGTAGTGATACCGGTTTTAGTGATTGCCGCAATAATTTTTGTTTCTACCCAACTCGCCGGGCTTTATGGCGTTGGTATTGCGGCGGTGGGTATGCTGTCAACTGTTGGCATTACGATGGCTATTGATGCTTATGGCCCTGTTGCCGATAATGCAGGCGGCATTGCAGAAATGGCTGGCATGGGGGAGGAAGTGCGTGAGATCACAGACGGTCTTGACGAGCTTGGCAATACTACAGCGGCCATTGGTAAGGGATTTGCGATTGGCGCGGCAGCGCTCGCAGCGCTTGCGATTATCGCTGCTTTTGGCGCAACAGTGAAGCATAATTTCCCTGAGTTTACCCTTGAGCTTTCCGAGCCAAAGGTTTTGGTCGGCTTATTTATTGGCGGCACGATTCCGTTCCTTATTTCTGCGATCACTATGACAGCAGTAGGAGATGCGGCTTTTGAAATGATCAATGAAATCCGTCGTCAGTTCAAAGAAATTCCTGGCCTTCTGGAAGGCAAGGCAGATCCAGATACCGCCAAATGCATAGACATCGCCACTACGGCAGCGCTTAAGAAAATGCTACTGCCTGGCATTATTGCTGTGGCGATGCCGCCGCTTGTTGGCTTCGTTTTAGGTGCGGAAAGCCTTGGCGGGTTCTTAGCAGGGGCTTTACTTGCTTGTGTGCTTATGGCTTTGTTTATGGCGAACGCTGGCGGCGCTTGGGACAATGCTAAAAAATACGTCGAGAAAGGCAATTATGGCGGCAAAGGCACAGATACGCACACCGCTGTTGTTGTTGGTGATACTGTTGGAGACCCGTTCAAAGACACATCAGGCCCATCTATGAACATTTTGATTAACGTGATGGCAATCGTAAGCCTCGTAATCGCCCCGCTTTTAACCATAGGCGGTTTGTTCTAAGAAACAGAAGACTAACGCAGTGACAATTTGCCGTATATTCACCATCGTAAAAACCTTTAAAGGTGATGCGAGATAGGGGGTTCTTATGAGCGAACATATAAGCGCGCAGCCCATTACTGAAGAAGACATCACGGCGATCACCAAGGTGTTTTATGCGTGGGTGCGCAGGGACAATTTACTTGGTCCTATATTTAATGAAAAAATTGGTACGAGCAACGATAAATGGAAACCACATATTGCTCATATCAATGATTTTTGGTCGGGAATATTTTTAAAATCAAACCGTTTTAACGGCAACCCCATGACAAAACATGCTTTTCTTGAAGGCCTTACGCCTGCGCATTTTACGCGCTGGCTGGAATTGTTCGAAAAAGCTGGCGCGAAAACACTCCCCCCTACCAAAGCCGCGCATTTCAACGCTACCGCCAAACGTATAGGCCAGTCCTTGCAAATGGGCCTCGCCTTCCACTATAGCAGTAACAACATAGAGCCAAACCCGTTCAATGAGTTTGGCCTTCCTAAGGGTATTAAGAACTGATACATAATAGGCATTACCGCTTGATTTATTTTGCCTAAGGGCTATAAGCCCAATTCCTCAAATATTTGAGGCGCAACCATGTTGGCTAATGGCATGCCAGCTGGTTCAAATGTTCGGCGATATTTGCTTTAATATCGCCATAAATAATGGAGAACGAAATGCCAAAAATGAAGACTAAAAGCAGTGCTAAAAAGCGCTTCAAGCTGACCAAGTCAGGCAAAGTGAAAGCCGCATCTGCCGGAAAACAACACGGTATGATCAAACGTACAAATAAGCAAATCCGCAACAAACGCGGTACACACGTGCTTAATGAGTGCGATGGGCGCGTTATTCGCAAAATATTCATGCCAAACGGCTAGTCATTAAAATATTGGAGTAGAAAATGGCACGAGTATCAAGAGGTGTTACTAAACATGCACGTCATAAAAAAATTACTGACGCGGCAAAAGGTTATAGAGGCCGCCGTAAGAACACATTTCGCATTGCTAATCAGGCTGTGGAAAAAGCGGGTCAATACGCGTATATTGGCCGCAAACTTAAGAAGCGCCAATACCGCGCGCTCTGGATTCAGCGTATTAACGCGGCTGTGCGCGAGCACGGCTTGAACTATGCTACTTTCATCGGTGGTGTTCATAAAGCGGGCATCAAAATTGATCGCAAAATGCTTTCTGACCTTGCAGTGTCTGAACCTGTAGCCTTTAAAGCCATTGTTGACATGGCCAAAACTGCGCTTAAATAAACCCACGTATCTTAATGATTTAAAAACGGCTTCTTGTCACCAAGAGGCCGTTTTTTATTGACGCTAACCTTGCAAATTGCCACAACAAAGACGGCTAAACAAAGACTAAGAGAATACGGATATATCCATGAGCGACTTAAGTGCACTAAAAGATAAATACGCAGCGCAAATAAAAACGGTTGAAACTTTGGCCGCGCTTGATGATGTCCGCGTGGCAGCACTTGGCAAAAAGGGTGAGGTTAGTATGCAAATGCGCACGCTTGGTCAGATGAGCGTGGATGAGAAAAAAGTGATGGGCCCTGCGCTAAATAGCCTTAAAAGCGAACTTGCTGCAATGGTAAAAGTACGCAAAAGCGTGCTTGAGGGCGAAGCTTTAAACGCCGCGCTTGCTAGCGAAACCCTAGATATGTCATTGCCTATAAAAACGGAAACAGGCACATTGCATCCCGTCATGCAGGTCATGGAAGAAATGGCAGTTATTTTCGCAGGCCAAGGCTTTTCCCTCGCCGAAGGTCCAGATATTGAAGACGATTTTCATAACTTTACCGCGCTGAATTTTCCGCCCGGGCACCCTGCGCACGACATGCACGACACATTTTTTCTCAAACCAAGTTTCACAAAAGACGTGGATGACGATAGCCCAACAGAGAAACATAAGAGTGAGAAGATGGTGTTGCGTACGCACACCTCGCCCGTGCAAATCCGCACCATGATGAGCCAAGAACCGCCTATTCGCATTATTGCGCCTGGGCGCACTTATAGATGCGATAGCGACCAAACCCACACGCCTATGTTCCATCAAGTTGAAGGTCTCGTGATTGATAAAACCACGACTATGGCACACCTGAAAGGCTGCCTTATGGATTTTGTATCCGCATTTTTTGAAACCGACGTAGAAACGCGCTTTCGCCCGCACCATTTCCCGTTCACAGAGCCATCAGCAGAAATGGATGTGCGCTATGAACGCGTGGGTGATGAAATCCGTATAGGCCAAGGGGATAATTGGATGGAGATTTTGGGCTGCGGCATGGTACACCCTAATGTATTGACCTCTTGCGGCCTCGACCCTAATGAGTATCAAGGCTTCGCGTTCGGCATGGGGGTTGATCGTCTGGCAATGCTTAAATACGGTATGCCAGATCTACGCGATATGTTCGCAGGCGACCCAAGATGGCTAGCCCATTATGGGTTCAGCCCGCTCCTGCAAGCGAATTTGGCGACGGGGCTTAGTTAAAATAGTGGAAATAGTGGTAAATATTTGGACAAGTTTTTCGCCAGAAATTGTCTCGGCGGCTCTGATGTAATCGTGCAAAAAGCAGCAGAAAAATTAAAGAAAGACTAGGCCATGAAATTCACATTAAGCTGGCTCAAAGAGCATTTAGAAACAAACGCGGGCATTGACGAAGTGGTCCAAGCCATGACGCTTGCAGGGCTTGAGGTTGAGGGGGTGGAGAACCCCGCCGAGAAACTTGCCGTTTTTTCTATTGCCAAAGTTATCAGCGCGGAGAAGCACCCTGATGCTGATCGCCTGAAAATTTGCCAAGTTGAAACGCGCGAAGGCGTGCTTCAAATCGTGTGCGGCGCGCCCAATGCACGCGCAGGCATGACTGTAGCGTTTGCGCCTTTGGGTGCGTTTATACCAGGTCTTGATTTTAGCCTCGATAAAAAGCCGCGCAAAATTCGCGGAATCGAAAGCTTTGGCATGATGTGCTCGACTAAAGAATTGGAAATAGGCGATGATCAGGACAGTATTATGGATTTGGATAACACCCTAGAAATGGGTATGCCGCTTGCGGACGCGCTTGGACTTAATGACCCTGTGATAGATTTTGAAGTCACGCCGAACCGTCCCGATTGGCTGGGCGTTGATAATATTGCGCGCGACTTGGCTACAGCAGGTCTTGGAAAATGGATTACGCCCGATGTGAAATCCGTTAAAGGCAGCTTTCCCTGCTCTCTTAAGATAGAAATAAATGCGCCAGATGCCTGCCCCGTTTTTGCAGGCCGCGTCATTAAAGGCGTGAAAAATGGCCCCTCACCAAAATGGCTACAAGACAAATTAAAAGCCATTGGCCTGCGTCCAGTTTCCGCCCTTGTCGACATAACAAATTTCGTCACTTATGACCGCGCTCGGCCATTGCATGTTTATGACCTTAGTAAATTAACAGGCACGGTGCGCGCGCGCTTTGGCAAGGGCGAAATTTTCGACGCTCTGGATGATAAGAAATATTCCTGCACAAAGGATATGTGCGTGATTGCAGATGATGCACGCGTGCTTGGCCTTGGCGGTATTATGGGCGGGACTTACTCTGGTTGCTCAGAAGACACAGCGGATATATTGCTTGAATGCGCCTATTTCGACCCGCTTATTACCCGCAAAACAGCCAAGAAACTTGGCATTAATTCAGACGCAAAATACAGATTTGAGCGGGGCGTGGATACGGGCTTTGTGCTGGGCGGCATTGAAATGGCAACCCAGCTTATCCTTGATGTTTGCGGCGGCGAAGTGTCGGATGTGTGTGTTGCTGGTGAAGTGCCTGCGGTGCCTGCACCCATAGAGTTTGAACCTGCGCAAAACAAACGTCTCACAGGGGTTGATGTGCCCGAGAAAGAAATGGTGAAGATTTTAGAGACGCTGGGTTTTGGTGTGCTGGGTTTTGGTGTTAAGACAGGGGAAATTTGGACGGTTACTGTGCCAAGCCACCGCCGTGATTGTACTATGGGCGCAGATTTGGTTGAAGAAATAATCCGTATTCACGGCCTGCACAAAATGCAGGCGCAAAGCTTGCCAGCACTACCGCGAAGCGGTGCTCCTGCTACGGATTTGCAAAATAAACTTCGCCATGCGCGGCGAGCGTTAGCAAATAATGGTCTTTCGGAAACTGTATCTTGGTCTTTTGTCTCAAAAGCGCAAGCCCAAGCTTTTGATGGAGGCGATGATGCGCTTGATCTTGATAATCCAATTTCGCCCGAACTTTCTACGATGCGCCCTTCTGCGCTCATCCATCTTTTACTTGCAGGGCAAAAAGCGGCAAACAAAGGGTATACACGCGCGGCAATGTTTGAGGCAGGGCCGACATATCAGAGCATCAAGCCTGACGGCCAAGCGCCAAGCATTGCTGGTATGCGCCGCATTGAAAACGCCCGTGATTGGCAAGGCGAGAAAACGATAGATGCATTTACAGCAAAAGCGGATGCCATAGCGGCTCTTAAAGCCATGGGTGCAAAGGTAAATAATTTACAAATCACAGTGTCAACAGGAAGCTATTGGCACCCAGGCCGTAGCGGCCGTATTCAAATGGGTTCCAAGAAAATCCTTGCAGATTTTGGCGAATTGCATCCTGGCACACTAAAGACGCTAGGGATTGAATGCCGTGTGGCCGCGTTTGAAATTTGGCCTGAGGCTCTGCCTGCGGCGCGAAAAAAGAAAACCAAATCTAAAGGCGCCCTTGTGCTCTCAGACCTCATGCCTTTGCACCGTGACTTTGCTTTTATCGTACCTGAAAATACGCCCGCAGATACATTGTTACGCGCGGTTAAAAGTGCCGACAAAGCTCTCATAACGGATGTGGCTTTATTTGATGTGTATCAGGGCAAGGGGATTGAAGATGGTTATAAATCTTTGGCGCTTGACGTGACCATTTCGCCAAAAACCGAAACTCTTACCGATAAGGACATAGAAGCGCTGAGCGGCAAAATTGTTGCTCAGGCTAAAAAAGTGGGCGGGGAATTAAGGGGCTAACGCTCAACCAAAATCTTGCTGATACTTAGTATACAGTGGTTTTTACCGCTGTAGTCATTTTTTGCTCCTTTATGCATCGTTTCTAAATGCTGCCATTAGCCGTTTCCCACATTGCGCCACATGTTCAACTTCATCGAGGTGAACTACGCGCCATTCCAGATCAGCAATATGCTTGAGGCTGTGTTTTAACCGTTTCAGGAAAATCTAAAATGGCCAAATACCTTTTTTACGCTTGTAGGACAAATACCCGATATTAGCGCCCAACCGCGCGCCGACGCCAGTGCGGATCGGTGCGAGGGTGATGCCATTTGCGCGCTGATAATTAACGCCCATGCCCGCAACGACATAGGCCGAGCCATCAACGCCTGGGAAGCGGCGATAAATATAATCGGGATTTTTCAAATTATAAACAAGGGTAAAGACTTTGGAAGCATTGCCGCCCCAATCCCAGCCTATACTTGGCCCGCGCCAATAAACCGCTTGCTTGCGGCCGTCTTTCATCCAAAGTGTACCATTGCCGTACCGCAGTCCAGCAATGAAAGCGCCGCTGCCTTCTTGCCCCGTAATATAGCCAACGGGGCGGCCTTGTTTGTGAAACAGGCGCTCAATCATAGAGGCGGCGCTCTCCGAAGTTACACCCAAATGGGTCGAAACCGCATTGACCAGATCTGTTTCATTATAGGTTGCATTCGCATTGACTTGCTGTGCGGTGCGGGCATCTGAATGGCCTGTGGGATTTGATTGGGTTGTTGAACAGCCAGAAAGCCCAAGGCCAGCAACTATAAATGCCGTAACACATATTTTAGGCAAGTGCCGATTTTGTCTAAAAATTTCCATCATAAAATCCTCCGCATAAAAACACTACCCCCATGGTGCAAGCTTATGGTTAATGAAAGGCAAAAATATGGCAAATAATATGTTAAAGTTTGGAGAGAAAACCTCAGGCTTTGTAAAAGAACAATGTAGAAAAATTTGTGGTTAGCGGAATATCTTTCGTCTTATAGATGGTCATGAACCCAGGGCGGTTCAAAAAGTAATTATTTTTAACTCTACACTAGCCATTTGTATGTGGCGTGCTTAGATTATGGAAAATGGATTTGGCTTATAGGAGCACAAAATGGCAGGAAGAAACTTCCCCAAGGGTGAATTAATGAAAGGCCGCAAGGGCCTGATTATGGGCGTAGCTAATAAGAACTCTATTGCATGGGCCATAGCCGAGCAGCTCGCCGCACAAGGCGCAGAGCTTGCTTTTACGTACCAAGGCGAAAAGCTAGAGCGCCGCGTGCGCCCACTCGCTGAAAGCGTTGGGGCAAGCATTGTCGAGCCATGTGACGTGACCGATGATGCGAGCATGGATGCATTGTTTGCTACCCTGAAAGACAAATGGGGTGAGATGAATTTTCTCGTGCACTCCATTGCCTTTGCTGGCCGCGACCAACTTGCAGACAGCTTTATTGATAACACCACGCGCGAGGGTTTTAAAATGGCGCTAGATATTTCCGCTTATAGTTTTGTCGATGCGGGTCGCCGCGCCAGCCAAATGATGAGCGCAGGCGGATCTATGGTCACGATGACCTATTTGGGCTCCGAGCGGGTTGTGCCCAATTACAATGTGATGGGCGTTGCCAAAGCTGCGCTAGAAGCATGCACTCGCTATATGGCAGCAGACCTTGGCCCGCGCGGGATTCGCGTTAATGCTATATCTGCTGGCCCTATTAAAACGCTCGCGGCTGCGGGAATTGGTTCTGGCCGCCATATGTTCCGTTTCAACAAAGCGACTGCCGCTATGCAAGAACACACGGACTTAGAAGGCGTTGCGGGCGCAGCATTATATCTGCTCTCGAATCTTGGCCGCTCCTGCACAGGGGAAACTCACCATGTAGACGGCGGTTTCCACGCCATCGCCATGCCCCAAGAGCGGGCATTGAAGGATAGCCTTAAGATAGATTAAGTTTGAATCATGACTGTCTTAAGCCCTATATTGGCGCTTTCTTTTGCGGTACAAAGTATAGGTATAAACACTGAGTACACTTAATATCACGGTTTCTATGATGGAACCTTCAGGGCCAAAAGCGCCGCCTGTTAGAAGATCAGAACCAATGGGGTTTAGATCAACAAGCCATGGTTCGCCTGGAAGTTTAAAACCGCTAACTTCAAGGCCAATCCCTGTCCCTAAAAACCAATTCCACGAGGAATGAAGCCCGCACACACCTGCTAGGCTTTGCTCAGTTAAAGCGTAAAAACTAATGAACACGCCAAACAGAACCAGGTTGAAAATAGCAAGCCAGTTAATCTGCTCAATATTGCCCAAATGCATAACCCCAAAAAACAAAGCATTGATCAAGATAGCAACAACTACGCCGCTACGCGCCGTTACTGCAGAGAGATGCCAACCGCGCGAGACAAACTCTTCAGATGCCCCTTGAATGATAAAGCCAAACAGAAAGAATGCGGCAAAACCCAACGCAGATGCAGATTTAAACGCGGGCGCGATAGATTCTATTTCATACCCGCCTAAAAGCGTGGCGATGCCAACGGAAACGGCGACAGACAAAATACCAAACAAAAACCCCCGAGCATAACGCGGCACAAATCGAGTCTTGGTCACGCCCATAGTCGAGAGCGGTCTATTTTCAACGAATTTCACCCAAATTACGACGATAGGGAAAGTGGCAATAAGACCATAAAGTGAAAAATACAGAAGCCAGTCGCCAGATAGTTTCTCCCCGATAGCTAAGATAGGAATTAAAGCAATAATTAAGGATGCACCTTGCGTAATAATTATAAGCGCCACAATAATCACAATGCTCAAAATCGCCCAAACCCATCCTGGAAAACGGCGCAAGAGCCGTGCTTTTTGCGGGATTTCCGTATAGGCATGATCCGCAAATGGGTAAAGAACGCGGCTTTTAGATTGCTTATTCATAATTATCCCTTCTTTAGTGTGATTAGAACAGAAAAGGGGAAGCGGCAAGAAATAATTTATGAAATAAAAGCGTGACAAGCTGAATTAATCTCTCTATAAAGCCAACAATACATGATGCCGCGTGACAGGATTACGAGTGGCGGTTCTCCTCGGGGGGCCGTTTTTTATTGCTTGAAATCTAAAAACAGCCCAGTCCTAAAAACAGCGCGGTCAAAGGAGAAAAGTTTTGAAAACCAAAACAAGCATGGATGAACGCATTTGGGGGATTGCCGAGCCCGTAGCCAAAGACCTTGGCTATGTTCTGGTACGTGTGCGCGTGCAAGGCGGTAATCGTCCTGCGGTGCAGATTATGGCGGAGCGAACTAACGGGACTATGAATGTTTCAGATTGCGCTACGCTCTCGCGCGAGCTGTCTTCTACATTCGAAGTCGAAGACCCAATTGATGGTGCTTATGTTCTAGAAGTCTCCTCCCCTGGCCTTAATCGCCCGCTCACGGATATAGAGCATTTCGAGCGTTATAAAGGCATGCTCGCCCGTATAGAGCTTGATCGGTTGGTTGAAGGTCAAAAGCGCTTTCGCGGCAAACTCGCGGGGCTTGATGGGGACAATATTGCCATTGACCTTGATAATGAGAAAGAAACGGCGTTCATCCCATTTGACTGGATAAGCAACGCAAAACTCCTCATTACGAATTCAATGATTAAAAAAGGGCAAAAAAAAGAAAATAAGAAACTTAAAAAAAGACAACCCACAAAAGGAGACACATAATGTCAACAGCTGGAATTAGTGCAAACAAATTGGAACTTTTGCAAGTGGCAAATGCAGTCGCGCAAGAGAAAAATATTGATAAAACTATCGTACTTGGCGCGATTGAAGAAGCTATTCAAAAAGCGGCTGGTCAACGCTATGGCGCTGAAAATGATATTCGTGCCAAACTTGACCCAATTACAGGCGAAATGAGCCTTAAGCGCGTTATCACTGTTGTAGAAGAAGTTGAGAATGAAAGTGCCCAGGTTGACCTTGCAAGTGCTAAGCTTGATAATCCTGACGCTGAAATTGGTACAACATTTGAAACACCTTTACCGCCAATCGAATTTGGCCGCGTACAAAGCCAAATGGCCAAACAGGTTATCATTCAAAAAGTCCGCGAAGCTGAGCGTGCTCGTCAGTATGAAGAATATAAAGGCCGAGTTGGCGAAATTATGTCTGGTATCGTCAAGCGGGTTGAATATGGCCATATCATAGTAGATTTGGGTCGCGCCGAAGGCGTTATCCGCCGCGACCAAACCTTGCCGCGCGAAAATGTCAAAAACGGCGACCGTATCCGCGCTTATATTATGGAAGTACGCGAAGAGCAGCGTGGCTCGCAAATTTTTCTCTCCCGTTCTCATCCGCAGTTTATGGCAGCGCTTTTCTCTCAAGAAGTGCCTGAAGTTTATGATGGCATTATTGAAATCGTTGCCGTTGCCCGTGACCCTGGTAGCCGCGCAAAAATCGCAGTGCGAACATCTGATGGATCCATTGATCCAGTCGGGGCTTGCGTTGGTATGCGCGGATCGCGCGTGCAAGCCGTTGTCAACGAACTACAGGGCGAGCGCATTGATATCATTCTCTATAGCGAAGATGCTGCGACTTTTATCGTCGCTGCGCTCCAGCCTGCTAGCGTTACTAAAGTCGTTATGGACGAAGAAGAAAACCGTATTGAAGTTGTCGTCCCTGATGACAATCTATCGCTTGCTATTGGCAGGCGCGGGCAAAATGTTCGCCTTGCCTCCCAACTCTCGGGCTGGGCTATCGACATTATGAATGAAGAGCAAGAAAGCGAACGCCGTCAGGCCGAGTACAAAGAACGTTCCGAGCTGTTTATGGGCGCGCTTGATGTAGACGAAATGATTGCACAACTCCTTATTGCCGAAAGTTTTGAAACCCTCGAAGAAGTAGCCTATGTGGCTCCTGAAGAATTAACATCTATCGAAGGTTTTGACCAAGAAACCGCAGCCGAGCTTCAAGCCCGTGCACGCGAACATCTAGAAAAACTTGCAGCCGAGCAGGATAAAGTTCGCAAAGCCGCTGGCGTTGAAGATGCTGTTCTTGAGGTTGAAGGCGTAACATTGCCAATCGCTGTAGCCTTTGGTACGCACGAGGTAAAAACCGTTGAAGACGTTGCGGGCATGATCCCTGATGATCTGCGTGGCTATACGGAAATGAAAGACGGTGAACGCGTTCATGAAGATGGTATTTTGGAAAGTTTTAATCTTTCTGCAGATGAAGCGCAAATGATAATTATGCAGGCCCGCGTGAAAGCTGGTTGGATCAACGCTTCTGCCCTTGAGCCTGAAAAAACCGAAGAGACTGAAGAAGAAGAAGTTGATGAAAACGCCGCGCCTACCGCCGCTGACGTTTTCGGTTCATAAGGAGAGCTACCCCGCAATATGAAATCTGAAACGACCATAAACACGGACGAGAATCCAGAACAAATTGATTCTCACGGTCATAAACCTAAAGAGCGCAAGGATATTGCGTCAGGGCAAAACCGTGATCCAAAAACAATGGTTAGACTCGCCTTTGCGTCTGTCGGGCCCAATGAGAAAATGGTGGTAGCAGATCTATCCTGTAAAGTTCCAGGGCGCGGGGCTTGGGTAGTGGCAAACCGCCAGGCCGTAGAACGCGCTATAAAAACGGACGCGATTGCCCGCGCGGCCAAAGCCAAAGTAGACGTGCCAGATGGCTTTTCTGATTTGATTGAAAAGCAACTTTCCATGCGGGTTATTGCCCTCTTGGGAATGACAAACCGTGCAGGCGAGCTTGAAACTGGGTTTGACAAAGTACGCAGCGCAGCCAGCGGCGGTAAACTTGCCTTTCGTTTTGAAGCGCGGGACGGTGCACCTGACGGGCGCGCAAAAATTCGCGTTATTACAAAAGCTTTGGCCAAAGAATACAGCGAAGATTCAGCGCCTGTAATTGGTTGTTTTACCAGCCAAGAGCTTGGTAAAATTATCGGGCGAGACCATGTCGTCCATGTTGGTGTACGCAAAGGCCATTTGGCAAAAACCATATACTACGAATTATCTAGACTTTATGGCTTTAGAGCCTTGATACCGAGCGAATGGCCCGATAAAAGCCATGAAGTTGAATTTATCCCTTTTGGACAAGATACAAAAGGGCACGGAAAATAGTTGCAAGCGCGCCAAACCTCGTTAGGGTGCGGCCTCTTGAGAAAAACTCGAAAAATCCGTCTTTATGAAACGGAAAATTTGATGTATAGTGAGACGATATGAGTGATGAAAAAAAACCAACGCGTAAACCGCTAAGCCATGGCCGAGGGTCTGGACGGGCAGGTATGTCTGGAACTGTGGTTGTGCAAAAGAAAAAACGCCATCTTGTCGGCGCGCCAGGAGCAAAACCTGCGGCCGCTAGCGTAGCGCCAAGTGCAGCGCCTAAACCAAAAATGGACGAGATAGCAGAAGCTGCACGCCGCCTTGGTTTATCAAAGTCAGAATATATCAAACGTCAAGAAGCCATTGGCAAAGCACAAGCGCAAAGAAAAGAGCGCGAAACCAAGCAGCTCGCTGAAAAAGAAGCCCGCGAAGAACGCGCGCGCGCAGACCGCGAAGCTTTAGCCGAAAAAAAAGAAGCCGAAAAAAAAGAAGCACAAGCCGCTGCCGCCGAAGCCAAACACGAAGCGCACGAAGCGCAAGCTGCACAAGAACAACAAGTAAGACAAGAGCAACATCGCGGCGCAGACCCTGTGAAAGCGGCTACAAGTACTGCGCCGAACGCACTTGAGACTATGGGGGGCCGGGTTAAGAAAAAGCGCGCACATGTAACAGCCCACACACGCGGAAAACCACAACAGGGCAATCGTCGCCGTAAACTCACGATCGTAAGTGCACTTGCTGGTGATAATGAGCGCCAGCGTTCTTTAGCCTCTATGCGCCGTGCTCGCGAGAGAGAAAAAGAACGCCGTATTGGCGGTTCAAACAGCAAGGATAAAGTTTACCGCGAAGTGACAATTCCTGAAGCAATAACAATTGCTGATCTGGCCAACCGTATGTCAGAGCGAACGGCTGATATTGTAAAATATCTTATGCAACAAGGCACCATGGCCAACGCCAATGAAGTACTGGACGCGGATACAGCGCAATTGATTGTTGAAGATTTCGGTCACACAGTTAAACGGGTCGCCGAGTCTGATCTTGAAGATGACTTCTTTGAGCAGGCACCCGATGCGGAAAAAGATATGAAACCGCGTCATCCCGTGATTGCGATTATGGGCCATGTCGATCACGGCAAAACATCATTGCTTGATGCTTTGCGCGAAACAGATATTGCGGCAGGCGAAGCTGGCGGCATTACCCAACACATTGGTGCTTATCAGTTACTGCTTAAATCTGGCAATAAAATCACTGTTTTAGACACGCCTGGGCATGCCGCCTTTAGCGCTATGCGCACGCGCGGCGCGGAAGCCGTAGATATCGTTATCTTGGTTGTTGCTGCAGATGATGGCGTGAAACCACAAACAATCGAATCGATTAAATATGCCAAAAAAGCAGGCACGCCGATAATCGTTGCTATTAATAAAATGGATACGCACGAAGCCAATCCAAAACGCATTGAAGAAGACTTGTTGCGCTACGAGATCATTACAGAAAGCATGTCGGGCGATGTTCAGGTTGTCGAAGTCTCTGCCAAAAAGAAAACTGGCCTTGATGCCCTTGCTGAAGCCATCACTCTACAAGCCGAGCTTTTAGAGCTCAAAGCCAATCCTAACCGTGTGGCGGACGGCGTTGTTATCGAAAGTAAAATCGTTAAGGGCCGCGGCCCTGTTGCGACAGTGCTCATTAAACGCGGCACCATAAAACGCGGCGATATTATTGTTGCAGGCGATCATTGGGGCAAGGTTAAAGCCCTCACGGATGAGCGCGGTAAAACCCTTAAATTTTCGGGGCCATCCGAACCTGTCGAAGTTATGGGTCTAGACGGCACACCCGCATCAGGTGAACCTTTCGCGATTGTGAAAAAGGAAACCGAAGCGCGCGAAATCACCCAGTACAGGATTCGCAAACGCAAAAAAACTCAAGCAGGCAGCGGCGCACGCACGATGGAGCAAATACTTACTTCTCTTAAAGAGAAAAAAATTGACGAAATGCCTCTGCTTGTGAAAGCAGATGTGCATGGCTCGGTCGAAGCTATTCGCAGTTCTGTTGAAGCCATTGGCAATGAAGATGTTACCGCGCGCGTTATACACGGAGCGGTTGGCGGCATTAATGAAAGCGATGTACTGCTCGCGGCTTCTTCCAAAGCGCCGATTATCGCCTTTAATGTACGTGCTAGTCGTCAAGCCAAAGCTTTAGCCGAAAAAGAAAGCGTTGAAATTCGTTATTATTCTATAATTTATGAATTGCTTGATGATGCCAAAGGCGTACTTGAAGGCATGCTTTCGCCTGAGAAAAAAGAAACATTCATTGGCTATGCCGAAATTTTACAAGTCTTCGATATTTCCAAACTTGGCAATATTGGCGGGTGTAAAGTTACCGAAGGTAAGGTTGAGCGCGGCGCTGGTGTGCGTCTCTTGCGTGATGATGTGGTTATTCACGAAGGCACGCTCTCTACGCTTAAACGCTTCAAAGAAGAGGTCAAAACCGTCACCGCAGGCATGGAATGCGGCATGGGTTTTGAAAAATACCACGACCTCAAAAAAGGCGACATGATCGAGTGCTTCACGGTCGAGTATTTGGACAGAAAATTGGATTAACTATACAACTTTTATAGACGGGACTAGAAGACGCGTGCGTAAACCGCCCAAAGGTGATTTATCCAGTTTTAGCTTGCCTTTATATGCCCGCGCGAGATCATTTACGATAGAAAGCCCAAATCCACTGCCAGGCGTAGTTTCATCAAGTCTTTCTCCGCGTTTTAGCACGGTTTCATACTCATCACTAGCAAGACCAGGCCCATCATCATCAACAATTATTTCGATCATTCCTTCGCTTATACAAGCCCAAACATGAATTTTTACCTGTGTCCACTTACAAGCATTATCAAGCAAATTTCCAACCATTTCTTCAAGGTCGCGCCTCTCACCATTAAAGACCAATCCATCGTCAATATCCAAATCAATATCAAGATCTTTATCCCGATATATCCGTTCTAATGTACGGGACAAATTGTTCAATGTTTCAAAAACTGGTGTTTGTATACCAATAGACTGCCCGCGAACAGCAGCGCGTGCTCTGCGCAAATGGTGGCTTACTTGTTTGGACATTATCTCAGATTGACGCTCAACGATGTCAGATAGTTTTCCATCATAACTCTGGGATTCGTTAACTAATACTGCGAGCGGAGTTTTAAGTGCGTGTGCTAAATTACTAACATGGGTACGTGCATATTCGACAACTTCCTTATTGTGCGCTATTAAAACATTAAGCTCGTCCGCTAATGGTTTAATCTCCTTGGGATAACGCCCCACAACAGATTTTGCACGCCCCTCGCGAATATCAGCCACCCTACCTTGTAGCTCGAACAAAGGCCGAAGGCCAAACTGAACTTGCATAAACATAGCGAACACAAGTCCCAAAGCCAGAACACTCATAAGTCCTAAAGCCGTAAAGGAAAACTTGCGTATAGTAGCCATAGCTGGGCGCCTATCCGCCGCTGCAATGATGACAACCGCTTTATCATTTGTACCTGGGAAGATAACGGACTGTGCAGCAAGGCGTAAAGGTTCTTTATCTGGTCCCACGGATACAGCCCGTATTACATCTCCTTTTCGTGAATTTATTGCCTGAATATCGCCAGGCTTTAAACGAAGGCTTGCACCGTAAAATGATGGCGAACTTTCAATCGCCTTTATCATTCCATCTTTACCAAGCCTGCCGATAAGCCAGTAGCGTCCTGAAAGCGCTAATTGATAACGTGGATCTATCGGTTCGCTTGTTAGCACAATATCACCGCTAATAACATCCGTTTCCACATGAGCGACAAGAGCTTGAATAGTGCTAACCAATGGGTCATCAAAATATTTATAGGTCGAAACACGGTAAAACCAGATAAGCGCTGCCGCCGTAATTAAGAGCGCAGGAATAACCCAAAGCGCCGCAATACGGACAAGCCGCCAAACGAGGGAACCCCCTTGTTGCGGTGCATCATTTACCTGCGGTGCTGGCGAATTGCCCAAACCTAGCTCTTCTTATCTGGCTTTGTTAAATCATTTGGATCCACTAGGCGGTACCCAAGCCCTCTAGCGGTTTCTATACGATCCGTACCGATTTTTCGGCGAAGGCGCCCAACAAACACTTCAATCGTATTGGAATCACGATCAAAATCCTGATCATAAATATGCTCAACCAATTCTGTCCGCGATATTACTTTGCTCACATGCATGGCCATATAGGAGAGCAATCGAAACTCATGAGAGGTTAGTTTAATCGGCATACCATCAACATAAGCACGCGCTGATCGATTATCGACCATAAGTCCGCCAATATCGATACTATCCGTTGTATGCCCAGCAGCGCGCCGCACCAATGCGCGCAAACGAGCAAGAAGTTCTTCCGTATGAAATGGCTTGGTGAGATAATCATCAGCGCCCGCATCAAACCCCGCCACTTTCTCGCTCCATTGGTCACGAGCGGTCAGGATAATAACTGGAAAATCCTTTCCATCCGTACGCCATTTTTGCAAGATACTAATGCCGTCTATAATGGGTAGTCCTAAATCTAGAACGACCGCATCATAAGGTTCCGTATCGCCAAGAAAGTGTCCTTCTTCGCCATCATTCGCCACATCAACCGCATAACCAGCATCTTTTAAGGCCGTGCCAAGTTGCCTAGCTAGATCAGAATTGTCTTCTACTACTAATATACGCATGGTGCTCCTCTGTACTGTGCAGAGTAATTACTTGACTGCCCCAGTGCGCGCGTCAACATAAACATCAATAATTCGTCCATTTTTTTGAAGACGAACACGATATGTTCCACTGCCAACCATCTGAATATTGATAAATTTAGCGCCGCTAACATGCCGCATAGCAATAGATTTTGCTTGGCTTGCAGAAATTATGTGACCATCACGTTGAGCTAAAAGTTCAATTTTTGTATCAAAAGCTTTATCCATAGCGGGCATTTGTTCCAAAACAACCTGTACACCCTCATCCAACGCTTTGCCTCGCTCACTAGTTGCGAGCGCGTTACTGGCTGGAAAAGCTACCATCGCGGCAAAAAGGCCTAAACTGATATGTCTGATATGTTTCATCATATGCTTTCTATAGCTTTTCTGGTCTGAATATAATCTGAATAAAGTGTTCAATCTTAATTATTACTGTATTTATAGTTTTATACGCGTCCTTGGATCAGGAGTATCAGGCCATGATTTAACGTATGATTTAAAATCTTTCGCCGCTTTTTCTGGTAATTTTATCATAAGACGCACCAAAAGATCACCGCCCTTAATACCTTTACCTTTCAGGCGCAGTATTTTTCCTGAACTACTATTGGGCGCAATTTTCATACTGACCGCGCCGTGCGGCGTAGGAACATTAATTTTTGCACCAAGCACTGCTTCTTTGAGAGTAATTGGCAGATCAAGGCGGAGTTTATTACCATCACGGCGTAGGTATTTGTGTTTTAAAACCTTTATACTCACTTTGGCATCACCATTTGGCCCGCCATTTGCGCCAACGCCGCCCTTACCGCGTAAGCGCAAGGTCGTTTTGTCTTTCACGCCAGCAGGGATAGTTAGCTTGAGGGTTTTACCATCGCTCATGCGTACATGTTTTGGTCCCCCTTTTATAGATTCAGGAAGGCCAATGGAAAGGTTAAACCGAATATCCGCACCTTTTTGCATGCGAACAGGCGGGCGAGTAAAAGGGTGCCCAGTACGTTGTCCGCCCATTTGCATGCCAAAAAGCTGCGATAATATATCGCCCATTTCATGGCCGCCCATTTGCGCACCGCGCTGCGCACCGCCAAATCCGCCTGCAAATTGGTTTTGTTGATTACCCGGCGCATTTATGCCGCCATTATCATATTGGGCTCGTAATTTCTTATCAGACAGCAATGTATGCGCGGCGGAAATTTCTTTAAACTTCTCTGCAGCAACATTATCACCTTGATTAACATCAGGGTGCCATTTTTTGGCAAGCTTACGATAAGCTTGTGATATCTCTTTGTCCGTAGCGTTTTTCTTCACGCCAAGCAACTTATAGGGATCTTTCGCCATAAATTCTCCTTCCCACACTATGTAGGGGAAAAGCGGTAAAACTCAAGGGGCAGTTAAAGGGTAAAAGCGTGTTTCCCCGCGCGCCCACGGCCATAAATTTGGGAAATCTGATAGACAGCGAGTGAAAGTGCGCCATTGGGTAGTTTCGAAAGCGCAACAGATAGACTTGCCGTGTTGATTTGATGCGGTGAAATCAAGGTATCCCCTAAGAAAATATCAACTTCATAAAGTTCTATCGCTTCTCCCAAAGGCACCTCCAAAGATGCCCAATCATCACCGCCTATTCGCGTGCGGCGTATCCAACTGATTTCTAGCGATGTATCAGTCTTTTTGGTTTTAATGTGTACGGGGCTTAGAGGCCGTAAATGTTTAGCTTCATAAAAAGAATTAGTAGTTTGCGTATCCGAACGGCCACTTGCCACGAGAGAAACTGTAATGTCACTACTGCGTAAATCGGCCGCTACAGGCAAATCTTGCCAACCAGAACGCAAGAGTGCTATCCGCGCGCCAGCCTGAATGCTATCCTCATGCCCTGTGCCATATTGCCCGCGTAAGAACATGCTTATTTTATAGGTATCAAGCCCGATAAGAACCGCATCCCGAAACTGTAATATTTCCCATTCTATGCCCCTTTCAATGGCAAGTAGATTACCACCTGCAAGGAAATCTTTGTCTGTAAGAGATGATAATTTGGCTCCAGGCATATATATTTGACAACGTGCCTGCGTGTAAATTCCGCAACGCCCAGGCCGCAAACTTTCCATGAGAGCACCAATAAATACAGGGTTTTCCAAATCAGTTTCCTGCCCATTTGGCCCTTGTGCCAAAACATTGATGAACGGGTTTTGCACGGCACCTACGAGCGGGCCTTGCCGCGCACCACTGCCGCTAAAATCTGCAATATCGAGTACAAAACCATCTGGCCTTGCGGGCCAACTTATTTCACCTGCACGATCCGTATCAGGCCCATTTTGAAAAAAATTAAAATCTGCACCTATGCGGCGCGCGCTGGCTCCACGGTGTCCAAGGCCATCCAAGTCTGTAATTTGCCAAACCCCGTCTTGCCCAGGCAATTTTATACTATCTCCTGCTTGCAAGTATAAATGGCTAGGCGGGAGGTTGAATTGCAAGCGTGCACTTTCATCCAAAGACCGCTGTAATATGGTTTCAGCCATCAACTTCGCTTGTCCCGCGTCAAGAACAAGAGGCGCAGAAATATCGAGAATATGAACGGTTTCAGCGAGCTTATCACGTGCATAAATAGATCCGCTTTGATAATCATGACCTTGGTCGATATAGCTCAGGCGCACATCTTTGAGGCGCTCTTGGCTGTCCTTACGCCGAATGCTAAGCAGGGCTTCATCATCTTCTAGTGCAAGGGATTGCGTATCGAGTAACAAAGGAGCGAGTGCACCGCGCGTTATGAAACTAAGGTTTTCCCCTTGCTCGCTCATATCAAAGCCGTAAGCAAGGCTTAGCGGTGTTAATGCAGTGCGGGCACTCATAGGGTGATCGATCACATAGCCGCTAACCATGCCAAACAAGCTGTTCACATCAGGCGCAGCACTCCCGCTAGAGACAGTAATATCGCTAACAATATCGGCAAGGCTGACCAAACCAGTGCGCCCCGAAACCCAATGACCCGTGCGCCAATTATCGCCGTCGGACCAAATATCTTTACGCGCTGGAAAATCTGGAAATGGGCGCGCGTCCCAACACCAAACATGGGCATTGCTCATATCCACCATAGGCGCACCATATATTGTCGAGATAGGATTGTGATTTGCTCCTTCATCCCAATAGGAAATAAACGCTTCTAAATATCGACGCTGAATAAGATCGTCCCGCCCTCCTCTTGAATAATAAGGCGCATAGCTTTCCGAAGATTTGGGATCCCAAAAAACATTGGGTTGATTGGCACCTTTATCAATCGCAGGGCAGCCAATTTCCGTAAACCAGATCGGTTTAGATTGGACTTGCCACTCTGTGGCTTGCGGAACTTCTTTGCCATTGCTACGGTTGTAATGTGGATTAGCCCACCAAGATTTCACATCCTTATAACGAAACACCCATGGCTTAGACGCAAGGCCATCTGTAATCGGGCTTCGGGTTTGGGTGTCACGATCAAATGCATTGGCATAATACCAATCATATCCCTCGCCCGCTTCCATATTGCCTGACAGATAATCAAGATTATAAATGTTATCCGCAATAACAGCATCTAGATGCTCCGCCCCCTCACGCCAATCTGAAAGTGGAAAATAGGCATCAATACCCACCGCATCAATGTTGCTATCGGCCCATAGCGGATCAAGATGGAAAAATACATCGCCGCTCCCATCCGCAGGATGATAGCCAAAATACTCCGACCAATCTGCGGCATATGTAAGCTTTGTATTTACCCCTAAAATAGAACGCACATCAGCCGCCAAGTTTTTAAACGCATTCACGGCAGGGAACGTATTTCCTACCCCCCTTACTGTAGTTAGGCCGCGCATTTCTGAGCCGATAATAAAAGTATCAACGCCACCAGCTGCTTGCGTCAATTTAGCATAATGCAAAATCATCCGCCGAAATGAATTCTCTGATGGCCCAGAATAGGAAATGCTCGCACCACTTGACGTGAAGTCAGAAGGGTTACATGTACCGAAGAAGTTTTCAATTTGGCTAACGGCTTGCGCTGTTTTATCCGCGCTCCCCGAGACACCAGGCGCTGGGTAACACGTAATACGTCCGCGCCACGGAAAGACAGCTTGTCCTATCCCGCCATAAGGGTTGGGCAAATTATTATCCTCTGGCACATCCATCAAAATAAAGGGATAAAGGGACACTTTATATCCGCGCGCTTTTAGACCTTGCACAGCTTCAATAACCGATTTGTCCGAAGGGCTACCGCCATAAACAGGGCGGCCTTTAATTTTCGATATTGGGTAACCTTGCGCGCGAGAGACACCGCCAACTTGCCAGTCATTTTCATAAATTTGCCGCGCCGTGCTCTCTATGCCTGGGCGCAATTGGCAATGCCCTGCCCGCAAGTCATCCCCGAACCAGCTGACAACCAAAGTCACAGATTTACAATTTGGCAACTGCTGCCCGAGTTGATCAAGAGCAGCGTCCATATCGGCTTTACCGCTAAAATTATTAATATTAAGCGGTTTGCTTGCGCCTGGACCACGTCGTTCTTCAATTGTATTCGTGCTATAAGCAAACTCTCCTGACCCTGGAATAAGGTCAACACCAGCAATCAATTCTTCAAGCCGTAATTCGTCATTCGTACGCGGTGGCATTCGGATAACTTCAAAATTAAACTGCGGCATACGCCCGCCAAAATCATCAATCGGCATATCCTCAAACACCATATAAGCTGTGCGCCTAAAAGCGGGTATATCCCCACCTTCAATTTCGGCAATAAGTGGATCGGGCATTTGCGTTTGCGTGCCTTTATATAGGCGCATATTCAAGTCTTTAAGTTTGAGAATTTTGCCATTGGCCCAAATACGCTCGACACTTAAAACTTCACCCTCGCAAAGCCCAATGGCAAAACTAAGTGTATAGCTATATTGTCTTGAGCGCGGGCCACCACCTTTCCCGCCAACGCTTTCTTCCTTGGCTATTTCCTTGACCTTTGCTGCCCAGATAACTTGTCCTGCTATACGCGCTTTACCAAATATACGCGGCATAGGCGCGCCATCGCGCGAGGATTGTATGTGCAAAATATCAAGCCGCGGCCCTTCGAAAACGCGGTTGTCAAAAGCGCGGCCGATTGCTTGCTTTGCATAAGAAACTGCGAATCGCCCAGTCGTTTTTACTAAGTTTTGGCCAATATTTTTACCCACCGCCATTACAGAATTTAATACTAATGTGGTCATGATCAGTCCTCTAAATTCGGGAAACTATAGGCAAAAGCAATGCGGCGTTCCCAATAAGGCGAGAAAAAAGACCGCGTGACAGAGCGCCCCCAATACGCATGAACAATCATGCCCTCTTCTGCTGCTATCGCCATATGTTTAGCGGGCACACCGCTAATCATGCGAAACAAATATATATCACCCATTTGCACAGCAGATATGTCCATGGGAACGAGGCAAGCATCCGCAGCAGTTTTCAAAGCTTCCTGCTTGCGCTTCTCAGCCCAATCAGGTGTGTAGGACGGCAAAGCTATAGGCTCTTCTCCATAAAACTTGCGCCAAATACCTCGCACAAGGCCAAGGCAATCACAGCCAGCTCCTTTGGCACTGGCTTGATGCTGATAAGGTGTACCAATCCAGCTTTGAGCCTCCTCCAAGATATCAACGCGGCTTATTTTCTTATCCATAACGCGAACTCCCGTCTTTAACATCGCCCTCTTGCGGCGCACCTAAAACAGCGTCATCACCTATAAGATACGGAAATCCGAGAAAATTATCTGTGTTTTGAAACTGAGTTTTACACGCTTCAAAGCTATGGGGGCATTTTGTGCCTTCTGGATAATCTTCCAAACGAACACCGCAAATTTCGCTACCAAAGTCAGCTTGGCACTGGCGTGAAAACACGCGCCCCGTGGATTGCTCTAGCGCTGCAGATTGCCCAACCAATTCCGCTTCAAAGCGCCCATCAATTAATGATATTTCGCCAATGCGTCCGCGCCATATAAGGCCGAGCTGCGTAGTATCTTGCCAATTCACGCGCCATATTTCCACATCAGCGCCATCATACAACCCTGCTTCAATATCAGATTTTGTAATCGCATCAGCGCTCAGTGCGCCAAGCACCGCGCTATTGTCTAAAGAAAATCCAAGGCGGTTTTCAATATCAGTTGGCGCAAAACCACTGGCGGCCTGGTAGTTTAGGCCCTCAATAGTAAGCGCTCTATCATGGTCAGAAAAACCAAGCACAAGACCATCCTTGCGCTTTAACTTCCAAGCCCAACATAAAGTTGTTGTCTCACCCTTAATATGAGCACTAAAATCTTGAGAAAAATTACGCATGAGGCAAGATTTCTATGAGCGGAACATTAATGGCGCTCCCTGCACCAAAGCTTTCTAATGATGTGCTAATCTGATCGGTATTAAACCGAACAGGAACATCAAATTCAAATCCAGCACTCACAACAAGGCCCAATTGCGGCGGCGTATCAAATGTAATGATCCCAATTGATGCGTCGAGTGTGAAGGCGGTGGTCGCTTTCCCATTGATGGCAACCAAGACGCGCCCTTGCTTAGGTTTTGTTATAAATCGTTTATAACGACTGGCGTCATCTTGATATGTTTTTACGAGTTCAAACTCCGCCCTTTGGCCATTGCCAATACCAATTTTTTGATCCACTATTTGAATGTCACAGTTGGGGGCACAGGATTTATAATCAATTGGATCATGAAACCGAAATCCGTATAATTGCCCCATACGGGCTTCAAAAAAAGCAATGAGTGTGTGCATATCAAGCAGGGTTTTTACGCCAACACCCGCATCATACCTTCGGCGTGATTGGGCAGTGCTCGCATTGCGCTGTTCATGGCCACTCGCCAGTGTAATGATTTCCGTGTGCCTTTGCGGTCCCCCGCTTGCTCCAAAGGAAAGTGGCAGCGGGAAACTTATTTCATGAAATGAAGTCATAATATTTTCCATATATTTTAAAGTAATTTTTGTCCCTGAGAGACTGCGCGCGCGAGTGACGCCGAAATTTGCCCTTGGCTTTTCTGGAAACTTTTCGCATCCGTGGCACCGCTCACATTCATAACAATATTGATAGGTTGGCTGTTTAACGCACTAGAGAATTTCCCCCCATGAGCGCTTCCGCCCATAGCCCCGCCCACAGTCCCACCAAGTGCAGATTGTAAGGGCGCGATTAAAAGGTCCTCAATCGCGTTTTTAGCAAAATCTTGGGCGATACTTTGCGCCAGATTGCGCAAGCTAAACTCGCCAGATACAGCCGCTTTTTCAAGTGCTTTGGCGATACGCTCACCCGCTTGCTCAAATATGCCTGCTAGGCTATCGGCGGCCGTGCGCGCAGGGCCATCAGCAAAATTTATTAATGCCTTAGCCGCTTTTTGTGTGTCATTCATGTTCAACCTCATCAGGATAATTTTTCATCAACTTAATTAATTCACTACGCTCGATCCCAAGAGTTTGGGCATCCATGATCAGCACAAACCAATCACGAACACTCATGGCCCAAAACTCGGAGGGACTAAGACGTAAGGCCTTCACACCATATCTTAGCCAGAGATCAAATGGCCATTCATCCACCGTTACTCTCCGTAAAACTTCGTTCAAAAACTTGCGTGATTGCAGGCAGATAATTTACGGGAATTGCTTTATTTGCGAGGGTCGAAACATCTACATAAGGCACGCACTTAAGAGCAGGCCGAAGCAAGGCTTCCAACAAAACCGCCACAGTTTTTGCACTGCTTTGGTCATGCCCCATCTCTTTTAATTTTTGAGCAAGACTGCGCGGACCGAGCACTTTTAGCTTCTCACTTATTTCCAAAAGCGCCCCAAGCGTTAAGCGCAATGTATACGCCTTTCCTTCAATGTGGACTGATACGTCAGCTGCTTGAAACCCACTCACTTAGATCACCGCAAATATGGGTTTACCAGCAGAAACAAGCACAATTTCATAACTAGATTCCCCTTTGTAAGTGCCAACATAATTAAGGCTTGCAATCAAAAAATCACCTCCAATACGACCAAAATCCGGGAGTATAATTTGGTATGTATCTGCACTTTGAGCAAAAAACCCAGCCCGCATAAGGGCGTCCGATGCACTATCGCGAAATATGCCTTCACCGCTTATTTCTACAGATTTCACACCCCCGCCAGGCAAAAGCTCTCGCCACGCCTCATCGCTTTCAGAATGGGTAATGTCGATTGTCTTGGCGTTAAACTTTACAGTTTTTGTGCGCAAACCAGCAACGGTAATAAAATTGCCTTGGTTATCTTTAATTTTTATGAGCATATCACGCCCGCTTTGTGCTGCCATGATGGAAGCCTCCTTACTAAGTATGTTATATTTGGCTTGGTTGTGTTGTTAAACTAAGCCGTATCAGTCCGTGCATTGTACGCCCATCAGGGGCACGAAAATTATCTGTAAAGGTAATATTGCTATGCACCGCAATGCCTTCACCTAAAGGAAGACTTGCGCCAAATAACGCAGCCGCTATAGCCGCATTACAATCAAATATTTCCCCGCGCCCGCCATATCGCGACCAAATATGCAGGCTGATAATATGCTGAGAGAGAGGCGCTGCATCACCGCTAATATCACTGCTTTGCATTCGCCCGTAACTTAGATACGGATAGATCGGATCCTCAGGCGGGTTATCATAAAGGCGAGGTGGATTGCCTAAAAGACTTTGGACTTCCTGACTGTTTGACAAATGATTGTGAATAGCTTTGGCAACAGCGCGCGCTTGATTATAATCGCTCATTGTTCCTCTTCCTCACAAACAAGATGTAATCTCTCACGCCGATTATCAGGGTCAGAACTAGCAAGAACCCGCAAAATATTATCGTCCCACAAAAGCCGAACACGCTCTGGGAAATCCCGCTGCCAGCGAATGGTAATACGGTAAGTTTTAGTAATAACAGCGCGTCCAAACTCCGAACGTTCTGCCGTGGTACTCGGTTTAACATGAGCCCAAGCCTGGCCATAAAGAACCCAGTTTGTTTTCGCGCCGCCCAAATCATCGGGCACACTTTGCGGCACATATATCCCAATGCGCGTGCGTAAATCCCCTATCATAGTCTTACCCATCGATAGGGCATCAAAAGCGCGTCAACCATCAGAGGTACACTAGGCTGCTCAAGGCCTTCACGGTGCTCAAAACTTTGCGCAAGTAAAAGCAATATAGCTTGGCGAATTGGCAGAGGAACATCATCTGGCACATCGCCATACCCAGCGTCATACTCTATTTCAAGCGTATAAAATCCGAGTAAATAATCGGTCCAGTTCTTGCTAGCTTTAAGTTTAATTTGCCCTGGTTCACATTTTGTGGTCACGGAATAATCTACACTTGGTATGTCAATCGCTGTATCACCCTCACCAATAAGGCTAAGACGCGTAACGCTGAGTAAAGGCGGTCTTGGCAAGCTAATGATATGCGCACAAGGTAGGGAGCCTCTGTAAATATATGTACGGCGGATCAAGCTACGGCCAATTATATTTTCGACGCTATGGCGCGCAGTTTTTATTAACGTAGTGATTAAATTATCTTCTTCTGTCCCGTCCACACGCAAAAAAGTTTTTGCGTATGCAAGGTCAATGGGTTCAACATGCGGAGGCGTTAAATCTATTAGGGCCATAGGGTTCTCTTTTTGAATAAAGTTGGCTGCCCCTTGTGGGAGGGGAGAAAGACAAGGAGCAGCCGTTGCTGGAGTATGAATTTTGATTAACTCGCAGCAAATTTTAGAAGTTTGATGGCATTAAAGTCTTGAATGCCACCGCCGACTCGTTTGGTTGTGTAGAACAACACATATGGTTTGGCAGAATATGGATCACGCAATACGCGCACACCTTGGCGATCGACAATAAGATAACCGCGCCTAAAATCACCAAAGGCAATCGGCGTACTATCTGGTGCAATATCAGGCATGTCTTCAACTTCAACAACCGGATAACCAAGCAAAGATGAAGGCTGGCCTGCAGCGCTTGCTGGCTGCCAGATATAATGACCATTTGCATCTTTAAACTTGCGAAGCGCGCCCAATGTGCGGCGATTCATAGCAAAGCTTGCATTCGCGCGGTAACGCGGCTTTGGTGCATAGATAAGATCAATAAGCGCGTCTATCGGAGCACTGCTATCGAAATCCCCATCAGTTCCCGTTGCTACATAACCCACATTGCCCCAAGTATGTGTGCCTTCTGCAACAGAAGAATAACTTAAAAAGCCTTTAGGTTTGTTCGTACCATCCCCTAACGTAAACGCGTTGGTTTCTTGTGTAGAAAACACATCGCGTACTTCATCAGCTAGCCATTGATCAACATCGGCAACGCCATCATCAAGCAAGGTTTGCGTAGCGGCTGGCATAGCATAAAGCTCGCCAACCGGGAAATCCATAAGATCAAGAGTTGGCGCCGTCGTTTCAGGCCGTGCCTGCGTCTCTCCAGCCCAGCCCGCGACAATGCCGCCAGCACTGACAGGCTTTTTGAAACTCGTCGCGCCAACGCTGCGAATGGTAGCTATACGGCGAAACGGCGAGGTTTCAGCGAGCGCCGTGTCAATGCGGCTTTCTGTTTGCGCAGGGGCTACATAGCCGCCTTCGGCGTCTACGCCTGTGCTAAGACCTTTGCTTTCTAATGTTGCAAGCGCGCTCGCATCACCAGAACGAATATAGGATGACCACGCAGATTTTGCCTCTGTATTTTGTGCCGCGCCGCCAAGTTGTGGCTGAGCATGGTGAATAGAAAGCCTGTCAATTTTAGCGCTTTGCTGATCAAGAGCCGTGTTTAAACGGTTAACTTTTTCAGACAACAAAATATCTGCTGATTGCTTGCCTTCTAGTGCTAAGAAGCGTTCATCATTAGCATCTTTAAATGCTGTAAATGTAGAAGCAAAGTCCGCTTGCGCAATACGCATATCAGCAGAATTTGCCATTTTGGTTTCCTTAATAGATTTGGGTTTAGGTGTGTTCACATCTGACTCCTTAGTGAAGGTTTTGAAATAATAATATCATCGTCAATTTGGGTGATGCGCGCATTGCGAAGCATCGGGAAGGCAACGATCGAAACCTCCCAAAGATCAAGTTCTAAAAGTGTGCGGCCTTGCTTATGTGTCTGAACACGTAGTGGTCGATAGCCAATTGATAAACCGCTTACGGCCCCAGCGCTTACCAAGCGCGCAATTCTGTCTACCCGGGCTTCACCAAGATACATGTCACCTGATACGAACAACCCGCTAGCATCTTCGGATAAACGGTGCCAAACTCCGATAGGGTTTTGTGTTTCGTGGCCAAACAGCATTGGCAAAGCACTCTTTGGCATTTTCAAGAGACTGGCAGAAAAAGCGCCGCGTTTTACAATATCACCGCTAAGATCTTGTCTGCCAAACAGGCTAGCATAGCCTGAAATACGCAATGTATTTTTTTGGTTTTCTAAATACTCTTTCATCATTCACTCTCGTCAAGGCGGTGTTCTATCCGGCTTAAGGACTGGTGTGCCATTCGCATTTGTTCTTCAATTCTCGCCATACGTTCGATAACGGCTGGGTAACTCTGATCTGATTTTTCGAGGGCTTTCAGGCGCGCTTCCGCAGCGCCGCTCCACAAAAGCGCGCCCGCAGTTTGCACGGCCAAAGTCATAATAATGCCAAGACTTATCGTGCTTTCAAGTTTCAAAGCGCTCATGATGGATCTCCACCATTGGGCAAACCAGCAAGCGCTCTTTTTTCATCATCTGTCATGAAACTTGCATCTTTCAAGTTGGCCCAAAGTTGGGATCGATCGAATGCAAGTGCAGGAATGTCATCAAGTTTTGCATGAACGCGAAGATCATCACCAAACCATGGACGTAGCCATACGCCAAGGCTATCTGCGGTCTTGCGCACAAGCGGCAATATGGTTTGCCGCCAAAAAGCCAAATTAGCTTCTTTGTAATTGGCGTAAGTATTATCGCCTGGAATACCAAGCAACATTGGCGGCACACCAAAAGCTAATGCAATTTCGCGCGCCGCTTCTCGGCGTGCATTAATGAAGTCCATGTCCGCAGGACTCATGCTCATAGGCTTCCAGTCCAGCCCGCCTTCTAAAATCAAAGGCCGTCCTGCCGCTGCTGGACCAGAGTGGTGATAATCCATCTCTGAGCGCAGCTGTTCAAACTGCTCATCGGTTAATCTATCCGCGCTATTTTTTCCTGTATAAACAATCGCTCCGCTAGGCCGTGCCGAGTTATCCAATAAGGATTTGCACCAGAGTCCTCCAGCGTTGTGAATATCAACAGCTTGCGCTGCTGATTCTAAAGGCGATAGACCATAGATATCATCACAAGGGTGAAAAAGACGCATATGGTGGATGAGAGATTGCCCACTACTTGGCTCTATTGAAAATTTGTGTTTTTTCGAACCTGCATCATATTCCCAAATCCGTGGCCAACCATCACTACCAACAATAGCGCGCAGTCTGTCAGGTCGCAAAGCAAAAAGGGCGCTCGGAGTTCCATCCACTAAGGCGATTTGTAAAAAGGCGTTACCACTTAATTGTAGATATCCATAATGAGCTTCAAAAATCTCTGCACGAGACATTTTTAGGCTTGGTGTTTGTAGCAATTTTCTTGCAGGATCATCATCATGGCAAATGCCGCTACGCTCAGCACAAAGCTCAACAGAGGCTGCTGCTTCGCTAATCATGCGGATACAACGATTGGCTATAGCATTTTTCTGGAAGCCTTCACGCGCTAATGTACTATAGGTACGCGGGGTCCATTGACAACGACCTCTTAGTTGTAGCGCTATGAGTGGTGTATTCGTATTGCCAGATTTTTGTTGGGGTGCGCGCGTGAAAGCTGCGCCAAACCAGGTTTTCATAAAGAGGTCCAATTACAGGGTTGATTTCAAAGGCCGAAGCCATGAATGAAACCTACGCCAACACTGGCAAGTGGGGATTTATCTCTTTATTTTCTTGTTACTTTATTGTTTTTGTTAAGTATTTATGCAGCGCCCATGAGGGAAAAACCTGGTTTTCTAACTTCAAGTCCACGATAATTTCGTGCAAGCCCGTAATTAGTACGGGCTTCATTACGCAAGGGCTGAACGTCTAACAACGACGAAATTGTAATCGCACTTTTGTATGCAATAATCGCATAGTCAAGTGCGCGCATATTTTGTTCACTCTTACCAACAGACAGAAGCAAGTCACCAATTTTCTTTTGAATCTCCGCCGTTTCGATTTGCGTCGTCTCAAGACGATAATATTCATGAGATTTATTAAGTGCGTGTACGGCCTCAATTAGATGTTCTATACCACCTGTATGATTCGCCTTCACAAGTAATTCTAAAGCCAGTTCACGATTAAGGTTTGCGAGAGAAATAGTTACTTCTTTATGCTTTCGCTTCAACTGAAACATCCTTTTTTTAACCATTATAACCTCCACATATGTATATAATACATATTCCATAATGTTTTATGGTTAAGAGCACCTTAAATATTAAGGTAAATAAAAAATAAAGATTATTAAACGCGGTTCCAAATTTCGCGGGCCGCTTGGTAAAAATCATCTCCAACTTTTACGCGGTAAAGATCAAGTCCAGCATTTTGGAAAATAGTATCTTTAAACCTATCAACCAGTATGTTTTCAGGTTTTGTATGAGCCTGTCCATCAAGTTCAACCACGCAAATGAACTGTCCATCATTATCGCAAAGCGCAAAATCTACATGCCGTGATTTTATACGTCCTCTATATTTCCAGACCTGTTTTTGATCTTTGATAAATTTACGAACTCGTAAAATATCTTCTAACCTAACTTTCGTGAACACATGTGCGTTATCTGGTTTGCTTGCCAAAAGCGCTTTGAAAAATGCTACTTCCGCACCATTAACAAAGACACTTCTCCGCATTTCATAAGCCTGCAAAGTTTTCTTATTTGCAGGCGTAGATTTGGGCGCTCGCCATGGTTTCCAAAGCACCAATGCCAAAACCGCTGTGAGAACCGCGATAAATAAAATTTCATTCATAGGCAAACTGTGCGCGAAACAGTGCCAAAGTTCAAGGCTTTATGATCTGCGTATGCGCGGTTCTGCGTGTTTTTGCAACGCAAGTTGTGTAACGGCCCAAACTAATGCATCTGCCCTATCAGGGCTTTTCTTACCTGGTATCTCTGCGCCCATTAGACATAGTTCATCTTCTAAATCTGGGAAACCGCCTACATGTTTTACTTTCTCCTTCTCATAAAGACTAAAGACAGGGCTCGCTCTCGCTACCTTACTTTTGCTGGCAAATACGGTCTCGACTCTTACATTTTGGTCTATTGCCAAAAAAATACTTTTGATCATTTCCCCACCCTGATTGCCTTCTGCTAAGATATATTCTGCGCCCCATTCTTCTAATAAATCATGGGAACGTTTAGCCCATTGGGTAGGTTTTAAACCTTGCGCAGTGCCGTCTTGCAAAATATAGACACGCTTTTTCGGGCCATGACCAACGCAGCCCGCAACAATAATACCGCAAGCATCCGCTTTCGGTCCGCTGGTAATCGGCGGATCAATAGCAACAATGATTTTATCAAGTTTAGGATACTCATTTACAAGCGCGGTGTCGAGTATTGCACGCGACCACAAACGACCTCCAACATCTTCTATAATCTCTCCATTTAGTTCTTGCCGCCCTAAAGAAGTCCCTGCATAGGTATCAAGTATTGCACTCATAAATGCGGGCGATAGATTTTTTCTATTATCCATTGTGCTAGCACGACTTAAAATTACGCCCTTTTCATCAATAAGTTTTTTAAGAGCAGGTATTGGTTTTGGCGTTGTTGTCATAACAATACGCGGTTTTTCTCCAAGCCTGAGGCAAAACCGTAAATTTGCCAGTGTATTTTCGGGATAACTCCATGCACAAAACTCATCGGCCCAAGCACATTCAAATTGCGGCCCGCGTAATCCGTCTGGATCTTCTGCGCTGTAAATTTGCCCAACTGCTCCATTTTCCCATTCAAGGCGTTTTCTGGAGGAAAAATATACAGGCCTCTCATTTTCTTGGCCAATATTAAGCAAGCCACTTTCGCCTAAAATCATCACTTCACGCACTTCATTGTAAGAAGGACCTATCAAAGCGATACGTCTTGCTCCAGCCTTTACTTGTTTTCGTATCCATTCTGCGCCAGCTCTAGTTTTACCGGCGCCACGCCCGCCGAGTAAAAGCCAAATATGCCAATCCCCTTGTGGCGGTTTTTGGTCATCACGCGCTATGTCATCCCAATTTATTTCAGGGTTTTGTAGAGGTATTAAATCTGTCATGAGCGAACAATGCGCGCATAATTAATGCCGTGAAAAAATAACTTTATTTATATTAGCGCGCTTGCAAGGTCTTTATCACTTCAGCTAACGATAAGTTTCTAGCGCGGAGCAAAACCATAAGATGGTAAAGTAAATCTGCAGCCTCGCCTTTAAGCGCATCATCGGTTTCAGAAAGTGCCGCGATAACCGTTTCTACCCCCTCTTCGCCAACTTTTTGCGCACATTTTGTGAGCGGGCCTTGCAGGAGCTTCGCCGTGTATGACTGATCGGCATCGGCGGTTTTACGCCTTTCAATAAGGGCAGACAATTCAGCAAGCCAGCCATACCCTTGCGCAGATTTGTTACCAAAACATGATATAGTGCCAAGATGGCAAGTCGGCCCCAAAGGACGCGCATTCACGAGCAAAGTGTCATGGTCACAATCGACTTCTATATTTACGAGTGCTAGCTGATTACCCGAAGTTTCGCCTTTTTGCCACAAGCATTGACGAGAGCGACTATAAAAAGTCACAAGCTTGCTCTCTTGTGTTGCCAACAAGGCTTCCTTGTTCATATAACCAAGCATGAGCACCTGGCCCGTATCGATATTTTGAACGATCGCTGGAACAAGACCACCACTTTTTTCAAAATCTACTTTCATATGCGTATCTCTATTTCTTGGTCACGTAGCTGTAATTTCAAATCAGGGATAGGCAAAATGTTTTTATGAAACACACTTGCCGCCAAGGCGCCATCAACATTTGCCTGTTTAAACACGTCAGCGAAATGCTTGACCTTACCCGCCCCGCCTGATGCAATCAAAGGCACAGTGCAGACCCTGCGTACAGCCTTGAGCTGCTTAATATCATACCCATCCCGAACGCCATCCTTATTCATACAGTTCAAAACAACCTCCCCTGCTCCGCGCGCTATCACCTCTTCTACCCATTTTAGAGTGCCGCGCCCGGTATTACGGGTTTTATCTGCTGCCCCCGTATGAGATTTTACCTGATATGCTCCATCGCTAGAAAAACTATCAATTCCAGCAACAATACATTGCGCGCCAAAAGCCGTGCTAAGCTCGTTAATAAGATCGGGGCGCATAAGCGCCGGGGAATTAATAGAAATTTTATCCGCACCTTCTTCAAGCCGCGCTCTCGCTTCCTCTACCGTTTTGATGCCGCCAGCAACGCAAAACGGGATATCTATTAGTTTTGACACTTCACGCACCCAATCGGGACTAATGGTACGATCATCTACGCTCGCCGTAATATCATAAAAAACCAACTCATCAGCACCTGCATCGCGGTAACGAAGAGCCAAATCAAGAATATCCCCTACCACTTCGTGATTGCGAAATTGCACGCCCTTGACCACCTTACCATCTCTCACATCAAGACATGGAATAATTCGGCGGGTTAACATTTTATGGCCTCGGCTAAAGAAAAATTTTGCTCATATAATGCTTTGCCAATAATAATACCAGCTGGTTTCATTTCCTTGATCTTTTGCACATCATCAAGGCTACCAACGCCGCCAGATGTGATAAGGTCAAGGTCAGGGTAATGCTTCATAATTTCTTGATAAAGGCGGGTGTTAGTGCCTTGCAAACCACCATCTTTTGCTATGTCAGTAACCAATATAGTTTTAAGATCCGCTTCCAAGAAATCATCAACCACTTGCCAAAGAGAAAGCTTAGATGTCTGTGTCCAGCCATGCGTTGCTGGGCGAGGTATGCCATCAATATCTTGAAAAATAT
This sequence comes from Robiginitomaculum sp., assembly GCA_965224735.1. GTDB lineage: Bacteria > Pseudomonadota > Alphaproteobacteria > Caulobacterales > Maricaulaceae > Robiginitomaculum_A. The sequence continues at coordinate 2,273,928 of OZ245059.1, forward strand.
CAATAGCAAGAACAACTTTATCAGAGCCAAAAATAGCCATCCATTCCTTGACAAGCTTTGGGTTTTCTATAGCCAAAGAACCAATAACAACGCGCTCTAAACCATTATCTAACAAGTTTTTTATCTGGGCCGTGTTTCGCAAACCACCTCCTGTTTGCACTTTCATATTTGTAAAATTAGCAATATTAATAATTAATTCTGACTGGGTTACTTTTTGGTTTTTCGCCCCATCTAAATCTACAACATGAAGCCATTCTGCCCCTTCCTCCTCAAAGCTTTGTGCCATTGTTATTGGGTCTGCGCTATAGTCTGTCCTTTGGGAAAAATCACCCTTCAGCAAACGCACACAACCGCCATCCATCAAATCAATTGCTGGAAAAATCATAATTTTACCTTTAGAAAATTTTCAAGAATTTTCGCGCCTGTCTTGCCAGAACGCTCTGGATGGAACTGGCATCCATAAATATTGCCGCGCCTAATAATGGCGCTAAACGGATTTGCATATGTGCAGCGCGCCAATGTTTCTGTTCCGCACGGCACCGCATATGAGTGGACAAAATATACATAAGCATCTTCTTCAATACCTTGCAAAAGATTATCATCTTTAAAGCCCTCAAGAGTATTCCATCCCATATGCGGCAAAGGCAGTTCTCCCGTTTTCATTTTTTGCGCCCCACCTGCCAAAAGCCCTATCCCGTTGGAGCTTCCCTCTTCTGAAGTTTCATACAAAAGCTGCAGCCCAAGACAAATACCCATGACGGGCTGCTTCAAGTTTTGCAAAACTTCGATAAGACCGCGCTCTTTTAACGCAGCCATAGCAAAGGGCATAGCGCCTACACCTGGCAATATAACATGATCAGCACCTTGAATTTTACGCCTATCTTTGGTGATAATCTTATCGGCTCCAAGACGGTCAAATGCAAAAGCTACCGAGGCAAGATTAGCGCAGCCCGTATCAACAATCGCAAGCATTACAAAACACCTTTGGTAGAAGCTATATCTGTTCCCTCGCGCCGAAACGCTGGTTTTAGCGCCCGCCCTACGCCTTTAAAACAAGCCTCAATCATGTGGTGCGTATTGTCACCTTCCACGGCGATTTGAATTGCAGCCTCCATTGTTTGCGCAAGGCTTTCAAAAAAGTGAGGGCACATTTCAGATGGAAATTCTCCAGCCCGATCCGTTGGAAATTTTCCCTTAAACGTCATGGCGGCGCGGCCTGATAAATCAATGGCTATTTGCGCCTGCGTTTCATCCATTGGCATCGTAAAGCCATATCGCCCCGCCCCAGCTTTATCTCCAAGAGCCATTTTAAGCGCTGTCCCCAGCGCCAAAGCACAGTCTTCTATTGTATGGTGCGCGTCTATTTCTAAATCACCCTCACACGAGAGCACCAAACCAAAACCTCCGTGCTTGGCAAGTGCGCTTAGCATATGATCATAAAACCCAATACCTGTTTGCACATCGATAGTGGACGCATCCTCTAGATTAACACGTATGGCAATATCCGTCTCTTTCGTCTTGCGAAATACTTCGCCAATACGTTCCAAGCGTACAGGTTTTACATCTACGCCAAAAGCAGATAACGCAATATCGTTTTCTTCGGGGCTGCCAATACTGATCCGCATTTTACCGGGTAGAATTTTTCTGTAGTCTCTAATCCTGACTTGGAACTTTGCCAGCGCCTGTAAAAGAGAGGTATCATCTACAACATCTAATAATAAAAAATTTGCTTCTGAAGGATATATTTTCTGAACGTAAGGCGACTTTTTTAGCGCTTTTTGCACCCGCGTTCTTTCTGATTTCCAGACATTTAACCGCGCCGTGTGTACGGACATAGAAGCAGGCGTAAGAGCGTCCATAACGGCCTTTTCTACGGGCCTTGCAATGGGATAAGGCGGCAGCACTTTTAGCATTAAATTAATAATGCGTGGATCCGCAATTACCGCTCCCATCCGCACCCCAGCCAGGGAATAGGCCTTGGAAAGCGTTCTCAACACAACAACGTTAGGATATGTGGTTATTTTGCTTATAAAACTCCCTTGGCTCGAAAATTCTTCATAGGCTTCATCAATTACAACAAGCGTTTGCGGATAATTTTTACAAATTTCAGTAACAATTTTTGGGTCAATTACAGTGCCAGTAGGGTTATTTGGCGAGCACAAAAAAACCATCTTCAAAGCCGTATTCTCTTCGCGCATTTTTTCCTGTATCAAATCACCATCGAAAGAATAATCGTCTCGCAATGAAGCTTCAATTATTTTTGCTCCCTGAATTGCAGCACAAGTTTCGTAATAGCCAAATGTAGGCGGGCAAATTAAAATGCTATCCTCCCGCGCTTCGCAAAAAGTGCGTAGCAAAACCTCGATTGCTTCATCCGCGCCGCGTCCAGCCATGATTTGCTCGGGTTGCACGCCATATAAACTTGCTAGCCGTGCTCGCAATTCTACTGGCTGTTGCTCTGGGTATCGGTTAAATCCGCTTGCAGATACAATTGGCGGCGGTGTCCATGGGCTTTCATTTGCATCTAAATGCAATGCATTGGTTGCTCCGCCGCGCGCGCTATATGCGCTAAACTCCAATATTGCTTTACGGGCTATACATGCAGGCCAGTCATTGTTCATATCTGTACTCCATTACTAAGACGAAGACTAATTGCACGCCTATGCGCCTCAAGCCCCTCCATAAGCGCTAAGCGCTCAACGCAAGGCCCCAGTGCCTCCAATCCTTCTCGGGTTAAGGACTGCACACTAATAAATTTCATAAAACTTTCAACGCATACACCGCTATAGCTGCGCGCTGCACCAAATGTTGGTAGTGTGTGATTGGTTCCGCTCGCATAGTCACCCACTGATTCTGGCGTCCACGGCCCTAAAAAAATAGATCCCGCATTACGAATATTTGAAACAATGGTTTCAGGTTCTTTTAGCTGGATGATTAAATGCTCTGGCGCATATGTATTAGCTATTTCTACCATCGCATCAACATTGGGGACAATAAGTATGCGGCCATTTTCCAAAGACTGTATGGCTATTTCTTTGCGGGGTAGCGAAGAGATTTGTAGCTTAATTTCACCACTAAGTTTGTCTGCAAATTTTTGTGACATGCACACGCAAACAACCTGTGCCATCGGGTCATGTTCCGCCTGACTAAGTAAATCCGAGGCCACAAAAATTGGGTTGGCTAAATCATCGGCAAGAACCATAGCTTCGCTTGGCCCAGCAGGAAGGTCGATCGCAGGTCCACCCATTTGCGAAGATATTTGTGATTTTGCCTCTGCTACATACGCATTGCCTGGGCCAAATATTTTATCGCATTTTGGAATGCTCTTTGTGCCATAGCCAAGCGCGGCAATAGCCTGTGCCCCACCAAGTATATAAATATCTTTAATGCCGCACAGATGAGCTGCGGCAAGAATATTTGCATCAATCGTTCCAGTATTACTGGGTGGGGTTACAAGAACACAATTTTCCACACCCGCTATTTTAGCAGGAATTGCTAGCATCATTACTGTGGACACCAAAGGCGCACTGCCGCCTGGCACATATAGACCAACACTTTCCAAAGCACGAACTTCCCTGCGGCACAAAACCCCTGGCATGGTTTCGACCTCAATAAGGCCTGGTATTTGTGCGCGATGAAAAATCTCTATATTCCCCTTCGCCATTTCCATAGCAGCTTTATCTTCATGAGATAAATTACGCCAAGCGCTGCGCATATTTGATTGTGGTACTTTCAGATCAACAATATCCACACCATCAAATTTTTTTGTGAATAATCGCAAAGCTTCATCACCATCATCGCGCACAGCCTTTAAAATACGCGATACACTTTGCCTTACGTTTTTGTCTAAAAGTGCTTTTGGGCGAGAAAGCGCTTTGTTCCTTCCCGCTTCATCCAAATCTCTCCACGCCAAAATTTGCATGATTAGCTCAACATTTTTTCAATGGGTAGTACTAATATAGAACGCGCACCTTTAGCTTTTAAAGCTTCTAAAGTTTCCCAAAAAACATTTTCCGTACACACGGCTTGCAGTGCAACCAAATCATTTTCTGTCCCAAGTGGGATTATTGTCGGTGCATCTGAACCAGGCAATATTTCAGAAATAGCTTGTATCTGTCTACGCGGTGCGTTGAGCATAATATATTTTGAGCCAGCCGAGCGTACGACGCCATCAATACGGCTGAGGAGTTTTTCAAGAACCGCTTGCTTTTGTTTGCTTAAAGCTCGCCCTGATTGAATTAATACAGCCTCACTTGCCAAAATTGTTTCAAAGGCCTGCAATCCATTCGCTTCCAACGTTGCCCCTGATGAAACAAGATCGCAAATTGCATCTGCTATATCTATACGCGGCGCAAGCTCCACTGCCCCCTTCATCTCAACACAGCGCGCTTCTATATTATTTGTTTTTAGATATTTTCTCAAAATACCAGGGTAAGAAGTGGCAATGGTCTTGCCTTTTAAATCTTGCGGCATTTGCAAGGGGCCATCTGCATCGGCAGCAAGGCAAAGTTTACATTTTGAAAACCCAAGGCGCCGAATGATTTGCGCACCATTTTTTTTGCTTCCTAGTTTTTCTTCGGCAAATACATTCTCGCCTACAAGGCCTATATCAGCAGCGCCCGTAGAAACAAAATTGGGAATATCATCATCACGAACGAGCAGTAAATCTACTGGCATATTTTTCACCCGAGCGAGAAGCCCGTCCCCTCGGACAGAGAATTTCAACCCACATTTTTTGAGCATTACAAAGCTTTCATCTGCTAAGCGACCCTTTTTCTGTACTGCAATTCGGAGTCTATCTGGCATGCTGTGCACTCCTAACTCTGTCCAAGATCGTTCTATACCCTTGGTGCGGCTCTTCATTCAAAAACCGTGCAACCCTGCCAATCGTTGTCGTACTTACCCCAGTTTTTGCATTAATATCCCGGTAGGATAAATCACCTTTATCAAGCAGCTTGGCCACATGCCAACGCTCTGTAAGAGCCCTAATTTCTGCTGGCGTACATAAGTCAACCAAGAAGCGGTCTACCTCCTCCTCGGTTTTTGCGCAGTGCAAGGCTTTAGCCAATTGCTTGCGCCTAAGGATGTTTTGTTTTTGCATAAGCCCTCAGTTTTTTGCAATTATTATTGTGCTAACACGCTAATACATTGGTACGGCCAAAGGTCAACAACTAAATTACATCAGTTGCTATTTTTAATAATAAGGCGGAAATATTACGTAGCTTAAGCTCGCTCTTTTACCTTCATGAACCTAATGTCTGGATTTTTTTCTTGAGCATAGGAAATATCCCAAGCGGATTTAGCAAGCAAAACTGGCGATCCATTTAAATCCTCGGCCATGGCACCTTGGTTTTTATCAATAAAGGCTTTCACTTTATCGGCGTCACCAGCAAGCCAGCGCGCCGTTTGGTACATGCCTGTTTCGAATGTGACATCAAGTCCATATTCTGTCTTTATACGCTCTACCATAACTTCAATTTGTAAAGCCCCAACGGCGCCCACAATCATATCAGAACCCATAGCTGGTTTAAAAAGCTGAGTGCCCCCTTCTTCGGCAAGGTTTTCCAAGGCTTTGCGCAAATGCTTTGCTTTAAGAGGATCAGCAAGCCGCGCCCTGCGCAAAATCTCAGGGGCAAAGTTTGGTAACCCTGCGAAAACAAGCTTGCCGCTCTCGGACAAACTATCCCCAACCCTAAGCGCGCCGTGATTGGGGACACCTATCACATCGCCCGCATAAGCTTTATCTGCTAGTTCTCTATCCTGAGCGAAAAACAAAATCGGGTTATGAATAGATATAGTTTTATTTTCCGCTGTTTTTAACTTCATGCCGCGTTTAAACACGCCAGAAACCATCCGTAAAAATGCAACGCGATCACGGTGATTGGGATCCATATTAGCTTGAACTTTAAAGACAAATCCAGCCGCTTCTTTATTCGAAGGCAAGACTTCTATGTCTTTGCCCGCTTTTCTTGCTTTCACTGCTTGTGGGCCTGGCGCAAATTCGGCCAGCGCATCGATAAGTTCCAGAACACCAATCTTCTTAAGCGCCGAACCAAAGTAAACGGGTGTCATATGGCCTTCACGAAAAGATTGTTCTTTGAACATGCCGTATTCTTTAGCAAGCTCCGCCTCGCCCACAAATTCATCAAACAAATCATCATCATTGATGAAAGCTTTCATAGCATTGCTACCAAATTCTAGTGCATCGCCATGTTCACCGTTCGCGCTGAAGGGTAAAAATTTATCAGTACGCAAATCCGTGATACCGCGAAACCGTCGCCCGCTCGCGCATGGCCATTGCATTGGAATAACATCAAGTGCCAGTTTCTCTTCTATCTCTGAAATAATATCAAAAACATCTTGCGCCTCGCGGTCAAATTTGTTGATAAATGTTAAGATAGGAATATCGCGAAGGCGGCAAACCTCAAATAATTTCAAAGTTTGCGGCTCTATACCTTTAGCGGCATCTAGCACCATAACGGCACAATCAGCCGCAGTCAGCGTACGGTAAGTATCTTCACTAAAATCTTCATGCCCAGGCGTATCGAGTAAATTAAAGACTAAATCTGTGTGCTCAAACGTCATTACAGATGAAGACACAGAAATACCGCGCTCTTGCTCAATCTTCATCCAATCTGATTGGGTACGGCGGCGCTCGCCCCGCGCAGCCACCTGCCCAGCCTGATGGATGGCGCCCGCAGCCAAAAGCATATTTTCCGTTAGCGTGGTTTTACCCGCATCAGGATGAGAAATAATAGCAAAAACACGGCGACGAACCGACTCGTGAGCAGACATAAAAACCTCTAAGAATTGCGCTCATCCTTATCGTGGGGATGGCCTGTGGGCAAGCTTATTTCGCTTTAATCCTCAACAGGTTCAGTGAGGAAGTGCCTACCTTTCTTATCTTCTATTTCAACAACCCATATATCGGGATCCATATTGACACGCTTGCCTATTAATTGATCTATTTTTCTGTCTGGTAATGGCCCTTTGGGGAGCCAAATTCGCGCGCCGTCCATATTACGAATTGGGCTATAGAGAACAGCATTTCCGTCCAAAGAACACACTTTCACTAAAACGATTCCCGCATCCCCATCACCTTTTCTAGCAAGCAAAGCATAGGCACCACCGATCTCTGCGCGGCGTAGCAAAGCATAAGCCCAAATTGACGGTTTTAAAGATGAAAACATAAATTTTTTATCTCTCTTAATCAATGCCCGACTGAACACTCTAAAATTGGCACCCATCTTGCTTGGTTAAAGACATGTTTTCCAAGAAAGCGATAATATGTCCCATAATAGTCACAAAATAGTAAGTCAAAACCGCAGTTTCACGTACTTTTACAAAAGCCTAGCATTGTTTGCAGTTACTTTTATAGGGCTTATCGCGCTCCCAAGCATGGCTGCAGTGGCGCCGCAAACTAAAATTAGCAAAACCCAGTCCTATATTCTTAAAACAACTCTCGATAAATTTGATAATACTCGGCAGGCACAGCTAGATTGGCGCACACCTAGTTATGAAATATCTTTTGATTTGCCAGCCCATAATCGGTATGAAAATTTAGATCTATTTATCAGTGCATATCCTGATGGCAATGTTAATCGCAGCACCCCTTTGATGATTAGCTATAATGGCGCGAAACCGATTGCACTACATGGCAAGGGTTCACGTTTTGACGCCCATATTCGCCTTGATCCTTCTCGTATTCGCACGCGGAGTAATACGATAAAAATTAGCTATAACCCTGCGGATGGCGAACAATGCCTTACGGATAATAGCGGCAAGTGGACTATAGATTTGTCGCATTCTAAACTTGTCAGCAAAATAAAAGAAAATTATCACAACCTACAAATCATTGATTTAAAACAGCGGCTTAATAACCCAATGACTGCGCCAAAACGGATCGCAATCACCGCCTTTGGCCCCAATAAAAAAGCCTTAGAAGCGCTCATTGCTCAAGGTGTTGCCCAACAAATAAGCACGGTACCAGATTTTGGGTTTTCCAGCGCCCATGCAGATTATTCTGTTGTGATTGGCACATATGATGATGTGCGCAACATTGCCACGGATAAATCCTTAGTTTCAGGGCATGGCGCCAAAGTCTTGGCCGATAATGCCGCCCGCCCGCGCTTACTGCTTGTTGCTAACACATATGTTCAAGTCCTTGAACTTGCCCGCGCCTTTGCAACATATGAGCTTCCAAACGCACGGCGTAACAAAGCCTTTATTAACGAGTTTTATTCGGGGACACACTTTAAATCCCAAACTTTGATGAATAAAAACAAATATAGTCTTACGGATCTTGGCAATATCGTATTGACACCATCATGGCACCCAAAACCAGTAAATATAAATTTCAATGTAACAGATTCAAAAAACGCAAGCGGCGTCGTTATATTAGGTATTCTTTCCGCCAAAGACATCAACCCCAATTCGCGGGTCAAAGTTCTGCTTAACGAACAGTCTCTAGGGTATACGCAACTCAATAAAACCAAAAAAACTATTGCCTTTAATATCAAGCCTGGGCAACTCAAAGCATCTGGAAACCAAATTCGTATAGAGGTATCCCTCATAGAACCAAAGGGTGCAAATATTTGCGTTGCACAAAAAAATGTACCTACGCTCCTCATTTCCAATCGCTCACATCTGCTTTTAAAGAACAACCATCCTTCGCCCGCTAGCGACCTTAACCGCTTTGTAGCTTCTGGTGCGCCTTTCAACCAAAGTGCAGCTATTGTTCTGACGGCTAAGACCAATAAAGACAGAGCGGCAACATTAAAATTCCTGGCCTTTAGCGCCAAGCAGTTTGGCCCAACTTGGACAGGTGCAGATTACTTTTCATCTTTATCAGATGTAAAAAATAGCGGCAAAAATATTCTTATTATTGGGCCAAACGCAATGGCCGACAGCCAGTTAATCGCGGCGGCTCCAACGGCATTAAAATTGGTTCTTGACGGCAAGGCTATTGACGGCCCGAACCGTATCGCAATAAACGAACGTCACGCCTCGCCCGATGCCACGGCAAGTTTCCAAATGGCCGCCGCTAGAGTGAAGTCTTCTCGCATTACAAGCGGCGGTATAGCCGCTATTTTTAAATCACCCTATGCAAAGGGAAGACTCATAGGCATAATTTCCTCTGATAAGCCAAGCAACTTTGCTCGGGCCGCCATTACCCTATCAACGCCAGAACATTGGAACGCTCTTGAAGGCGGTGTCGTGCGCTGGAATTCACAAACAATCCTCATGGCACAAACTGCAGTAGATTTACCGATTAGTTTCACTCCCTCCCCCTCACATGCTAGCGGAGAGAATAAATGGGCAAATGTAAAATCAGCGCCAGAACGCTGGGCAAGTGCGCTCCGCTCAAAATGGGCGAAAAATAAACAATTACCAATGACGAAAAAAACTACTAATGAGCAAATAGCAAAGACAAAGGCACCTACAATTCCAGTGCCTAATATTAAAATAGCTTACAAGGAAAAAATTAATCAGCCTTGGCAAAAACTACGGCTAAAACTACCAAAGTTAGAAACTACAAAACAAGCAATACTAAAGCTACGCGGTCCATCTAAAATTTCGCGGCACTATCAACTCGCATCACAGAAACGCACAATAGAGTTCCCGAACTTTGCCCGTATCAAAATGAACACAACCACTAAATGGAGCGCTTTAAAAATCTGGGCGAATTCTAAATTTGCAAAGTATAAATATGGCCACATTAGCAAAGCCAAAGTAAAAACTTGGGTACGTTCCTTAGGGAAAAGTAAGGCGCTCATGTTTATGCTCTTAGCTTTTTCAGCACTCTTCCTGCTTGGTTTCGCAGCACCAAAATATAGATAATTAATTTATGTTTCTGAAGGGTTTTGCGTAGGCAGGCTGATATTAATACGTGTACCAGCGCCTGGGCGTGAATTCATAGAAAAACGGCCTTTGTGAAGATAAACAAGTTCCTTCACTAAGGAGAGACCTAGGCCACTGCCTCTTGCTTTTACAAGCCGTGCTGTACTCGTTTGCTGATAAGGCATACCGATAGTTTCAATATCTTTGGTGCTTATGCCCATACCATTGTCTTCGACACTTAGGCTTACCAAGCCACTTTTTTCTTTTGCACTAACCATAATTTTGCCGCCTTTTGGCGTAAATTTTACTGCATTGCTTAGAAGGTTGAGTAGTATCTGCCGAATGGCACGTCTATCTGCCTCCATGACTAAATCCTGTGCATTATCAATATCAACTTGGATTGATAGCTCGGCAGCATCTGCTGCAGGCCTTATCATTTTTATAGAACTACGCACGACATCTGCCATGTCGAATTGCCCATATTGCAATTCATATTTACCCGCTTCCACTTTTGACAAATCTAAAACATCGCCAATAAGATCGAGCATATGTTGACCGCTATCATGAATTAGATCAGCATACTCCGCGTATTTCCCAGGCAGCGGGCCAAAAAGACGCGAGCGCATCATGTCGGAAAACCCAATAATTGCATTGAGCGGCGTTCTAAGCTCATGGCTAACACCAGCAAAAAATAAAGTTTTCTCAGCCGCTTGTTTATCAGCTTGTGCATTAGCGGCCTCAAGCGCCTGCAGCTTTTGCGCTATTTCAGAACTATCTTGCGCAAAGAGCAATACGGAGCCATCATCTTGCGGAGCCATATTAATATCGAGTTGCGCGACATCCCCTTCTCCGCGAGCAATATTCGTTGGAGCACTTAAAGTAATTCTCTCAGATTGCTTGTTGTTGCGAACTTTGTCAAAAGCAGTTTTCAGGACAACTTCGGAATTTGCATCTTCAACAATAAGCGATACCAAATCCAAGTTATCAATATGTATTTCTTCAAGCCCAAACATGCATCGCGCTTGCCGGGAAGCTTTTTGCAAAACCCCATCTTTCGAAAACCTTAATGCAACTCCAGGATAATTTTCCAAAATATCATAATGTTTGGAAATATCTCCCAAAGCATTACGGGCTTTACGCCCCGCAGCCGCAAATAATGCTCCCAAGACAAAAGCTATAGTCGCAACAAAACCAACCATTTGCCCCCAATTAATTTGCTCGGCGTTGGCAATGTTGTCAGGCGCATACCCCAAACTACTAGCATAAAACACTACAGCGGCAAAAATTGCGCTAAGCGTCAAGGCCTCAAGCACTTTCTCTCTTTCAAACAAAGCGGCGGCGGCGGGCGCACATAAGAACAAAACAGCCATCGGGATAAAGGCAATGGCAAAACAAGCCACGATTGCCAGAGCAATCCACAGAAGTATTACCATCACCTGCACCCATTCACGGTTTGCAAATGGCCACAAAATCAATCCAAATATAGCTGGAACAACGGCAATACCTGCATAGGGCAAAAGAGCCATCAAGGTACCGCCTTTTAGCACAGCAGCGGCGAGTGCAGCAAATACTGCAACAACCCAGATAAAGCTGGTAATCGGTAGACCGCGGTTTTCACTAAAATTTAAAATAAATCTCTCACCAAAATAATGCTTTCTTTACTAAATGCTTTCTTTACTAAATAATGTGATTTTTCACCTAAGTGTAAGCTTTTTCGTGTTACAGGTGAAAAGACAATTAATATTCGCCCGAGTTAGAATCATATTCACTGAGCATAAAGATGTATCCGTAAAAGGCAAATATTTGTATGCTAAAACAATGAAGGTTGGAAGATTAAGGGATAAAATGACATATATATGCTAACCCTAAAACACTTCTTCTCTCAACATTATTAGGGTTTATACGCAGTTCTTGCGCGAGCATTCCTGTTAACACTGAACCAACAAGCCAAACTTTTTCTAATCAACACAGTGATACTATAAGCCGCAATCTTAGGTTTAGAGACTTGCGTTTTTGTAGCCTCACACCTATGTGTAGGCCATGAACATACGGCAAAATATACAAGACTTAATTGACGATTTTTCGTTCCTGGAAGATTGGGAAGATCGCTATATACATGTTATAGAACTGGGAAAAGCTCTGCCTGATTTTACAGACGCAGAAAAAACAACACAAAACAAAGTCAACGGATGCGTTTCACAAGTTTGGTTGATTGCTGAAACTGCAAACTCAAACCCGCATATCATCAATTATCGCGGTGATAGTGACGCTCATATTGTAAAAGGTTTAATTGCTATCGTTTTAACAATTTTTTCAGGCCTAACGGCAAATGAAATACAGAACATAGATGCAAACTCTATCATAGGTGAGATCGGCCTAGCCGAGCATTTATCTGCACAACGTGCCAATGGTCTCAATGCTATGATTGACCGTATAAAAAAGAACGCAAGTACGAGTTTATAGTTTTTTGGGGCTTGGCTTAACGATCTGATACCTTTCTTGGCGTTTTTCCATGTATTTCTGCACAGAGCCGCTTTGAATAAACCGCTTAAGCGTTTTCGTGTCGATCCAAGCTATAGGCCGTTTTCGGCGGTCTCCATTGGGAACCACAATATAGCTATTAGGTCCAGTACTCTCGCGAATAATTACAGCTTCTCTATCGGCTAAGTAGCGCAATGCTTTTTCGTCTATATTCATACTTTCCTCTTATGTAGTAGTAAGCTTTTGCAACGTTAACGGAACCATAACCAAGAGACGTTCAATATTTGAGAGTTTCTGCTCAAAAAATGGGTCATCACGATTATCTTCAATCACGTGCAATGCATATGTAACACTTGTTCGGTCCCGCTTTAATATTCTAGCAATCCCAATAATAGGAATTTGGTAAACTATGTGCGCCAAATAGGCTGTTACGTGCCGCGCTAGACATAAACTCGTTGTTCCTCGGCTTGAGGATAAAATTAAGGGCGCACGTACACCAAACTCGATAGCAACAAGTGCAGAAATAAACTGCAAAATAGCAACTTGATGCATCTCCGTTTGCTGAACGTTGCTTTGCTGTGATTTGCGACTTATTTTTCTTTTTACCATGTGGGCCATACTCAACTTAATTAGGACTAAATAACTATATAAGGAATATATTCCTATATTGTAATTGACCTAAAGTCAAATTTTTATTTTATAAAAAATGGACAAAGTAATAATATTAAGCTGAAATTCTCTCTTGGGCAGAGTTCATTTGTGGGATATCGGATAGATTGACCATATGATCAAACCCTAAAATAGTCGTCACTGTTCGCCCGTTATCTGACAATGGAAGTCGAATCCAAAACTGAGCTAGGTGGGAGCGCACAGGTGTTCCTGGGCGCGTTACGCCCGCCGAAGGGCGCCCACGTGTATTAACACGGCCTAAAACTCTATGCCAATATTCAATACGGTCACCAATGGGGAGCTCGTCTATATATTTCCCAGTAATCTCTGCCTCATACAAACTCCAAAAGCCAGTTCCTGCCAACCTATATTTATAACGAAAGCTCTGTTGTTTTGAGTAGACATCGATCAAGCTTATCATCGGTAATTGTTCGCATATTTCCGCAGGATCTATATCATTGCGGCTTGGCAAACGATCATGCTTGCATTTCGAACGCCAATAATCATAAAGGTATTGCTGTTGCGGCAATATCATCTGATGGCGTAAAGCCCTCGCACTGAGCATGGTTCCCCCGTTAAGAAAAGTCTAAAAATGAATCGTTATTATTCAGTAACGCCCAGCATTAAGCTAGAGTCCCGTGCTGTAATTTTTGAATATTTATAAAGAAAAGTGAACTTTTATATATCGGAACCGATTCAAACGTTGCGCTTAAGATTTTCCAAGACCCGTACGCTTGGCAAGGCGTGAGCGTTCGATAGAATAACTAGGTGCAACCATCGGGTAATCCGCAGGCAATCCCCATTTTTCTCGGTACATTTTCGGAGTCATTGCATATTTAGTTCTAAGATGACGCTTAAGCGATTTATATTTCTGTCCATCCTCCAGGCAAATTAAATAATCGTTCAAAATCGAATCCTCAATAGCAATCGCTGGTACAGGTTTTGGCGCGTTAATCCCTGTCTCTCCCGTTAGTTCTTCAAGCATAGCTCTATACACAGAACGAATTAGTTCAGGCAGCGCATCAGTTTCCACCTGATTATTGCCCACATATGCGCAAACAACATCAGCAACTAATTCCAAAACATCCTGATTATCGCGCATGATTACCTTTAACAACTTTGTGAACTATAATACACGATAATATAAGGCTTAACAAGTCACGCCAATTCACATGAACGTGAAAATAAACACAATCAAAGATCAAACTGCTTAGAGAAAATAAACTGTAAATAAAGCTGCCGCCAGCAGAAGGCCCGTTAAAAGCCCTGCAATACCACTCGGTGCGTCTTGACTCAAAGCTCCAGCTGGACTGAACACATTATATAATCGCTTCCAAGCAAACCCAAACATATTTTTCAGTCCATAAATCATTACTGCCCCAAGCCGCGACCATATGGCATTGATCCATCGCGCCAATGACAGACCGAGCCGTCTATACGTCCAGTCAAAATCAAGAATTTGCGCCCGGCGTTCAGGCGGATATAGCCCATATTTTTTCAGCAAGGTAAAGGCAAGCATTGCCCCCATTAAGAGCTGCATCTGGAAAACTACATGATCTGCGGTATATGGGTGGAAGTCCGCTTCAAACGGCAAAAGATTATAAAGAAAATGCATGCCCCCCCCTGGAATAGGCATTGCAAGATATATACAAAGAAAAGCGGCAAACCCCATAGCAACAAGCATATTCCATGGGGCTTCTTTTGGCCGCTTTCCACTATCATGAGAAAAGAAAGTGAAATACGGGACTTTAATACCCGAATGTTCAAGCACCCCCGCCGATGCAAAGAGCAACAGCGCAAACACCACATAATGATGTTCTTCAAATACAGCCGCAATTATCATTGATTTTGAAATAAACCCACCCATTAACGGGAAAGCGGAAATTGACCCCGCACCGATAAGACAAAACAGCGTTGTAAACGGCATAGTGCGAAATAGCCCGCCAAGCTCTGATGCTTTCGCTGTGCCAACCCTATGCAATACAGCCCCCATACTCATGAACAAAAGGCTTTTAAACATAATATCAACAACAACGTGAGCCGCTACCCCATTAAGGGCCAAATGCGAACCAATACCAATGCCCGCCACCATAAAACCAAGCTGGTTGTTGAGACTGTAAGAAAGCACCTTACGTAAATCATTTTCCATAACCGCAAAGAATACTGGAAACACAGTCATAATACCGCCAATATAAATTAAAAGCTCTGTCCCAGCAAAACCACGCGCGAGTGCATAGATTGCGACTTTCGTCGTAAATATTGACAAAATGACAGTGCCCGTAACTGACGATTTAGGATAACTGTCTTGTATCCAATTATGCAACAGCGGAAAGCCTGCCTTAATACCCATAGCAAGTAACATGAGTTTACCGCCAGGCGCATCAATACCGATATGGTTAAAGGCATAAGACCCTGTTGCGCGGCCATAAATAACAAGACCCGCCAGCAACAAAACACCCGACAGTACATGCATGGCCAAATAGCGCATGCCCGCTGGGTAAGATTTTTCTCCGCCCCGCCAAACGATAAACACCGAGGAGAGCGCAAGTAATTCCCAGAACATGAAAAGAGTAATTAAATCACCCGCAAATACGGCCCCTAGACCAGCACCCGTATAAATGAGCGCGCTCGTGTCCGTTATTTTACATTTTTCATGCAAGCCAAATATCCCGTTAACTAAGCCCGCAACCGAGAAAATTATGGCCCAAAGTAAGCTTAGATGATCAAGCCGCATGGTTGTTAATTCCATACCTGCAAAGGATATTTTACCGCCAACAAATCCATTTGCATCACTACCAAAATAAAGGTTGATGACAGCAATGAGCGCCAAAATAGGGGCGCTAATCATCAAGGCCTTGCGCCCATAATAGCTGGGAACAAAAGCAGCCAATACGCCAGCCGCAATTAAGATAAAGGCAGGACTAAAAGATGTTAGGAACTCAATCATCATCGCCCTCCCCATAATAGTTTTCAGGTCGAGAAAGCAACTTAAACAACGGCCAAGATGCAAGCACTACAAAGCTATATGCGACGAACCCGACAATCGCATAAGAGCCTGGTATCACATCCCAAGGCGCAGGATGATGCAGAGGTTTAAAAATACCCCAAATCGTAAAAACAATTACGCCCAAAAGCGGTACTAAGAAAAACCGCTTAACCACTTTTTCATTCGCAAGCCACAAAAATGGTACTGCCGCAGGATGAACTTCCGTGCGCGCTTTTATTTCTTTTTTGGATAAAACAGGTTTGATCTTTTTAACCATTTAGAAGCCTCCTGTCATAGAGGGGGGCATAATCGGTTTCAAATATTCAACCAATGGCCCTATTGCGAAAAACAATGTAAACGCTCCCATTGCGGAAAAAACAGGTGCAAACCTTACGAGGCGATGTTCTTTTAAATGTGCTGCAATTTTAACGTCGGTCTTTACGTCATCTGGCGGTAACATAAAGCCGCGTATAGCGACGGGGACAAGGTAAGCAATATTTAATATGGACGACAATATTAGGGCGCCAAACAGAACTTGTTTACCTGCATCAAACGCACCAACCATAAGGAAATATTTCGGCCAAGACCCGCCCATTGGCGGGAGGCCAATAATCGAAAAAGAACCGACTAAAAATGCACCAAAAACCCAAGGCATTGTGCGGCCTAGCCCGTTAAGTGAACTAATTTCCGTCCTATGTGCTACTGTGTAAATTGCGCCAGCGCACATAAAGAGCGTAATTTTCCCCCATGCATGCATAACGATTTGCAATGCCCCGCCCATAATAGCGAAAGGCGCAGCGAGCATTGCGCCAAATGTGATATAGGCAAGCTGACTAATCGTAGAATAAGCAAGACGTGCTTTCAAATTATCCTTACGAAGAGCAATGATTGAAGACAGGACTATCGTAATGGCGGCAACCCATGTCAGAATCGTAGAGGCTGGAGTTTGGGAAACTAGTTCTGGCCCAAAAATATATACCACCACTTTTAGCATAGTAAATACCCCAGCCTTTACAACTGCCACAGCATGTAACAGCGCGCTCACGGGCGTTGGCGCGACCATAGCATTGGGGAGCCAAGAATGAACTGGCATAAGAGCCGCTTTGCCAATGCCAAATGCAAAGAGTACGAGAAGAATACTTGCCGCAGTTATGCTAAACCCTTTGGGGAAGACACCGCCAACAGTAAAGTCCGTCGTCCCAGCCAGAACATATGTCCCCATAATAGCTGGCAATAATAACCCCAATGATGTCGCCATTAAAATAAGGAGATATATCCGTCCACCTTTTTTGGCTTTCGCATCCCCTTTGTGGGTCACAAGAGGGAAAGTGGATAATGTCAACACTTCATAAAATACAAATAAAGTTATAAGGTTCGCTGCACTAGCAATGCCCATCACGGCGAACATAGCAATGGCTACGCATGTATAAAACCGGGTTTGTTTCTTTTCTTTATTATCGCGCATATACCCAATGGTAAACACCGTGTTGACCAGCCAAAGCGAGCTGGCAATAGCGGCGAACATAGCCCCCAAAGGCTCAAGTTTTAATTTAAGTTCAAAATTTCCCGCAAATTCTATCAGAAAAATTTCAGGACGATTGTCAACACTTTGACCAACATAGCGCACAAGCCAGATAACATTGGCAAGCAAGACCACTCCTGCAATAATTGTTACGGCTTCGCGTACATTTGGCCAACGGCCAAACATAGGAATAATTATCGCAGCCAGTGCAGGAATAACTAAAAGGAGAATAAGCGCAAATTCAGCACTCATACTAATGCCCTCCCATTGTTGTCGGTAGTATCGGCCCATGGCTCAATACATTCGCTGCAGAGCGCGCAAGCGATGTTGTCCACTCCGCATCAATCCCAAACCAAAGCCCAGCAATAGCCAATATCCACATAGGGATAAGCATCATGAACGGCGCTTCGTTTTTGGCAAGCGGTACCCCGTCTTTTAAAGGAGGGTCATAAAAGAAGGCTTGTTCTATCATACGGCCAATATAAATTATTGCTAAAACCGAAGTGACAACAATAACCCCGACAGCCCACCACCAACCATTTTCAGCCGCAGCGCGTACAAGTGCTAATTTGGATACAAAGCCAGCCGTGCCTGGAACTCCGATAAGAGATAACCCTGCTATGGTAAAAGCACTCATTGTCCAAGGCATAGTCTTAAAGAGCCCGCGCATATCACGCACTTGCGTAATTCCAAACCGGTACCACATAGCCCCTACCGCAAGAAAAAGCGCACCCTTCATAACAGCATGATTGATCATATGTAAGTAGCCTGCAGTGAGACCCAGCGTTGTTGCCATACCGATCCCTAAAAGCATATAGCCCACTTGCGCCACAGACGAGAAAGCAAGAACCCGGCGGATATCATTTTGAAAGATTGCCTGAAGGCTAGCAGCAATCATCCCAAGAATTCCCAACCCAGCGACAAGATACATTAATGCACTCGTAACAAATGACCAACTTGGGTCAAAGATGGTAAAGACAAAACGCAACAACAAGTAAAGCGCCGCTTTTGTCGCTGTTGCCGCCAAAAATGCTGTCACAAAACTCGGTGCATAAGCATAGGCCCCAGGCAACCACATATGCAGTGGGAACATAGCCAGTTTAAGACCAAGACCGATAACAATAAAAGCAAAGGCAAGCTGGGTAACGCGGCTATCAACGCCGCCCTCTTGTAGCACCCGCGCTATATCCATCATATTGAGCGTTCCAGTTTGCATATAGAGAAAGCCCAATCCGATAACAAAAAATGTCGCCCCAATGGAACCAAGTATTAGATAATTATACGCAGATGTAAGAGCCCGCCGATCACGGCTAGCCCCCATAGCAACAAGCACATAGGTCGAAATCGAAGATACCTCTAGAAAGACAAAAACATTAAACGCATCCCCCGTAACCACCATGCCAAGTAGCCCCGTAAAAGCAAGCATAAAAGCCGCATAAAACGGCGCGCGTTTTTTAGGCTCAACTTCTGCTACAACACTGGGGAGCGCATATAGAGTGACTAAAATCGCAATTACACAAACAAGAAGTAAAATAGGCGCGTTAAGCGCGTCCACATGATAAGCAATCCCTATCGGTGGTTGCCAGCCGCCCATAGCATAATCGATGGCTCCGTGACTTATCACTTGGAGAAGCAAACCAAGCGCCACAACCCCGCAAAAAAGCGCAGTAAGCCATGCCGTTAACCAAGCCAATTTTTCACTCGGATTAAGCGCTGTGATAACAGCAAGCAAAAGCGGCAAAACAACAATCAAGGCTGGGCCGTGGGTAAGCACCCACTCGGGGAAATAAGAAAGCAACCCCATTAGGCACCCTCTCCTTCTTGATTACGTTGATAATCAAGTTGGTCAATTTCGGCTTCTTCAATCGTGCCATAGGCTTCGCGTGTGCGCACAACTAATGCCAATCCAATAGCCAATGTCGCGACCCCAACCACAATAGCCGTCAAAATAAGGACATGAGGGAGCGGGTTGGAATATATCGTTTCAGAAGCGCTTTGCAAAGCGTGCTCAGAGACGCCCGCCGCACCATGAGAAATATCGCTAGCGTGCGAAGCCGCAGCTTTTGCCCCTGCTTCCATGTCTGCCTTAGTCAAAATTGGTGGCTGCCCGCCCGTTATTTTCCCCATGCTGATATACAGCAAAAAAACCGATGTTTGAAAAACACTCAGCCCAACCAATTTTTTAATCATATTACCAGATGCAAAAACAACGTATAGCCCTGTCATCATTAAAATAATAATGATAGCGTAATTGTAGTGTTCAAAGATCGTGCTCATCTACCAATCCTCATCTGACAAATCGGGAAGACGGGACGCAAAGGCATAAAAAATCGCGAGCATTGCTGACGCAACAGTGCACAAAACACCAAGCTCAACCGTAAATATTCCCCAGTGTTGCCCTGCAGCATGGTGACTTTCGGGCGCAAACATAGTGTAATTTAAAAACTCACCGCCTAAGAACCACGTCGCTACGCCAGTGCCGCCATAGAGCAGAACACCTAATGTCATACCAATACGCACCCACGAAGGCGGGATAACTCTTTTTGCTGCATCAATGCCAAAAATTAACGCATATAAAATAATGGCTGCAGCAAAAATAACACCAGCCTGAAATCCACCACCTGGCCCAAAATCACCATGAAATTGCACATAAAAAGCAAACAACGCAATAAACGGAATAAGAAATTTTGCGACAACGCGCAGTATCAAGTGCGGGTTCATGCGCTCCCCCCCTCACTATTTTCTTGCGTATCATCTCGCTTTGCATTTGGCGCAGTGTTACCAATATTATGTCCATTGGGCTTTGCCCGCCATTGCCCCGCATGGCCATTCAAACCCAATAAAAGCAATATACCCAAACCAGCCATAAAAACAACCGTGGTTTCTCCAAATGTATCAAAGCCCCGATAACTCGCTAGCACCGCCGTCACCACATTAGGCAAAAACATTTCACGTTTCGTTGCCTCCACATACGCCGCACCAACAGATGAATTCACTATGGCAGTAGCGTCTCCAAATGCTGGCATATAGCCAATTGCATAAAACATTGCTGCTCCAGCTAAAACAACAATTAGGAGCGGGACAATTTTTTGTTGGGTGGAGATTGGCTTTGAATCCCTATCCGTTAGCAACATTGCGCCGAGCATAAAAACGGTTGAAACACCTGCGCCAACGGCAGCTTCCGTAAAGGCAACATCAACCGCATCTAACACTACAAACCATATTGCAGACAAAAGCGAATAGACACCTTGCAACATAACAATGGCAAAGAGTGAACGCATACGCACAACAGCAATAGCGACAACAACAAGCATTGCCATCAACCCCACCTCTAATGCAAAAATAGGCGTAAACATTAGCGCGCGTCCTCTCTACTTTTACCAATTTGACCAGGGTCACGAGCCCTTAATTTTCCTAGCAGAGGTTTTAAACCTGCCTGATATGCCGCATTAGCAACAGCATGGGAGGCCGTTGGGCTCGTCATGAAGAGAAAGATTGCAACCAATAACAATTTCAAACTCGTTTGAGAAAAACCAGCCTGTACCATTAGTCCCAGAATGATAAATTCAGCTCCTAAAGTATCCGTCATACCAGCAGCATGCATACGTGTGTAAAAATCAAACAAGCGCAACACACCAATAGCGCCGGCAATCACAAAAAATACACCAACGACAATAAAGAAACCGCTTACACCTACCTGTATATATCCTAGAAGTTCAGGACTCATGCCTTCTCTCCTGCTTTTGTGGTTTCTTTGTCGATATGTGCGTTCTCTAAGGAAACATCTAGTGCACGATATCTAAAAAATTTTAGCACTGCGATAGTGGCAATAAAATTCATAAGTGCATAAAGCAAAGCAATATCGATACCGTCCCCTCGCCCAATAATAAGTGAAAATATACACAAGAATAGAACGGTCTTTGTCCCAAAGGAGTTTACAGCCAAAATCCGGTCATACAAAGTTGGCCCAGCCAAAAGGCGGCCAAGTAAAAGTGCCATACCAATAAGCATAAAAAATGCAGCGCCCAAATTAATCATGTAAAGCGTATGCACCATTACTCACTCTCTCCAAGCCTTGCCTCAGACATAGGGTCGCTAACGGCCCAGCCAGAGCGTTCCCCCATTTCTACGAACCCTTCAGGGTCAGCCAATTCCTCTAAAAGTGCATGGACAAGTATTTTTCCCTCCTCAAGTTGAACTGAAACGGTGCCAGGCGTCAATGTAATAGAATTCGCGAACACTGAACGTCCAAGATCTGTTTCCTGCTTCATATCCACTTCAATTAAAGACGGTGAAATTTTCATATCAGGACTTAGAACAGCTTTGACAACGACCATATTCGCTTTGGCTATTTCGTTGAAAAGCCAAAAAAAATACCCAAAAGCTTTACCATGCACATAGGGGACCGTTTCGGAATCTAAAATTTTCATACGGGCAGTGAGCGCAACAACGGTGAGTGCAGATAGCCCGCCTGTTACGAACAATACGGTATTGTCAAAATAGCCAGATAAGGTCAGCCAGTACGAAACCAAAATGACCAACAAAACAAATGCTGATCGTGCCATATTACTCCCCCATCAATTGTTAAAAATAAACATAGCGGCAATCAAAAGCGACGCAATGCTTCAATATTAATATTTTACAAATAAATGGCTTGACTTTACGTTGGCTGGTAAATTTAGGTACGGCGCCCAAACACCAACGCAGCAGTGATAGCGGCCACCCCATGTTCTTCTTTAGGGATGACGCCTTTCTTGATACACGCCAACACATCCAGTGTTAAGGAGGAGGTTAATGACCAGTTCCAATACCGCAATACAGTTTGAGTACTATCAGTGGATATTACATCGTAAATCGCAAGTGCAGCTTCCAACCTTGGGCATGGTTCTCCATTTTCAAGAATATCTGGACGTTTAAGCGCTCGCCAAAATTTTCGAATAAAAGTGCTAGGCAGCCCTGCAGCTTTACATAAAATAGCGATGGCTTCTCCGCCTTCGTCCGCCAGTATTTGCGCGCCTGTGGTAGGTTTAATGCCGCTCATATAAGAAATTTCATCTGCCAAATGACGCGTTAAGCCATTTTCCTCCGCCGTTTCAATTGCCGCCTCAAGCCCTTCAAAGTCTGAACGCGCAATAGCAGCCCTATTGCGCTGGCGGCGTTCAATAAATTGCAATGTTTTTTTAACCGCTGCATCATTCCACCCCTCAGCGCTCGCCTGCGGATACAAATCTGCGCACGATTGCTGCAATACAGCGCGGGTAACACCAAATCGTTTAAGAATAATCTTGCGGGTTTTTACATTTGCCCACCAAAACATGGTCAAGCCATGTGATGGCCGTAATTCATCGCGCTTAATCAACAAATCGACATAGGGTTGATGTTGGCGCGAAACTGTCAAAATACGTTGCAAGGCAGTTTCAGAAAAATTCGCCCCTTTATTCTTAAGCAGTATTTCAACAACTTCTTCTTCTAAAAATTCAACCAATTTATCAACAACTGCATCAGAGATATGCCTCCGCTGTGCAATTATTTTTCTATGCGCCATCGATACTGCTTGAGCGATTCGTATGAGGTCAGAATCCGTAAAACTTTTACTATTTTCAAGGACGTGTTTAGCCACTTCAATATCATCATTGGCTAACATAACCAATATTGTACGCGGTGCTTGATTTAGCATAATAAAGCGTTTAGCAACACTCTCTCTAAGCTCTAAATCCGCATCACGAAGTAGCTCCACCAACACATCCCCTGCCATATGGCGCTCTTGAAGCGGTAACTGGCTTTGCGGGATACAAATAACGTCAGAGAGCCTCTTCGCCAAAGCACGGCGCACACGACTGGGCGGCAGTTGTTTCGTAGTTTCTTCGGTAAGTTCTAGTGGGTGCGCTGTAGACATAGCTTTGCCTTATGTATTGATTAACCTTAAACCCTAGTGGCATTGCGTTAACCAAGAGTGTATGAAATAAGCCAAACAATCGACAACTATAAACCGAGAACGCTCTTTTATGATTTTTGATACCACATTGGCTAAAGCGCCTAGAGCGCAAAAAATAAAAACAACAATAGAGCAAGTTGGCCACACACGCACAGATTTCTATGCTTGGATGAAGGATGAAAACTGGCAAATGGTCATGCAAGATCCATCCATTCTCAATCCAAAAATCCGCATCCACTTAAAGGCAGAAAACGCATATTGCCAAACTATAATGGCCGAAACAAAACAGCTTCAAGACACAATATTGTCAGAACTTAAAGGGCGCATCAAAGATAATGATGGCTCTGTTCCCACCCCCGATGGCCCTTATGTATACGCTAACCGTTACCGTTCTGGTGACCAACACGGCCTTTACTACAGAAAATTACGTGATGACCCTGCCGCAAGTGAGAAAATTTTATTAGATGCTGACGCACTTGCCAAACACGCTAAAAAGGATAACCATCCCTTTTTTGACATCCATAATATAGGGCACTCCGATGACCATAAATTCATTGCCTATGCAGTTGATCTAAAAGGATCGGAGCGCTTTGAAATACACGTAATCCATATCCAAACGGGCAAAGAAATTTGCCCGCCAATAAAAGACACTGCAGGCAGTTTTGTTTGGGCCAAAGACAGCGCAACACTTTTTTGGGTGGCGCGGGATGAAAATAACCGCCCCTCCAAAGTGTACCGCCAGAATATCATGCAAAAAACAGAGGATCCTCTGCTAATTTACGAAGAAGAAAACCCTGGTTTTTTTGTTGACATTGGCCGTAGTGATAGCGGCGATTATATTGAAATAAATTGTAATGATCACACCTCGTCTGAAACTAGATTAATTGCGGCAGATAAGCCAACAAACGATCCTTTGTGTTTCAAACCACGCGCGAAAAACGTGGAATACAGTCTCCATGATCATGGAAAAAAATTCTACATTTTGACCAATGAAAACGGAGCGACAGATTTCAAAATCATGCAAGCGGCCCAAACCGACCCAGACCCGTGGCAGGACTTTATTCCCCACAAACCAGGTGTGCTTATTATTGGTATGGAAACTTATAAAAACTTTCTGGTGCGCCTAGAGCGAAAAAATGCCCTGCCCCGTATTATTATAAGAAATATGCAAACTGGTAAAGAGCACACTATTGAATTTGATGAAGCAGCCTATGCGCTTGGCCTTATGAGTGGGTATGAATATGATACACCTTGGCTACGGTTTTCTTACTCCTCACCAACAACGCCCCAGCAGGTTTTTGATTACCACATGGCAACGGGTGAGAAAATTTTGCGCAAGAGCTCGGAAATCCCGTCTGGTCATGAGCCAAGTGATTACAAAGTAGAGCGCATCACCATAAAAGCTAAGGATGGCGAAATGGTACCCGTCACACTTATTATGCAGGCGGGTTTTAATAAGAACGGCAAAGCCCCCTGCCTGCTCTACGGTTATGGCTCTTACGGCATTACAATATCCGCTTCCTTTCGCAGCTCTATACTCTCCCTAATCGACCGTGGTTTCATCTATGCAATTGCCCATATCAGGGGCGGCATGGCCAAAGGATATAATTGGTACACTAAGGGAAAATTAGAAAAAAAACAAGCCACATTTGATGATTTTATAGATGTCGGCACGGCATTATGCGCGCAAAACTATACCAAAGAAGGCAAAATTATTGCCCACGGAGGCTCTGCGGGCGGCTTGCTTGTCGGGGTAGCCCTTAATCAAGCGCCCTCGCTTTTTGGTGGCGTGATTGCCGCCGTGCCATTCGTTGATGTACTCAACACAATGAGCGATGAAAGCCTCCCCCTCACCCCGCCAGAATGGCCCGAATGGGGTAACCCTCTCAAAGACAAAGGCGCTTATGATACCATTGCGGCTTATTCCCCCTATGATAATGTAACAGGCAGAAATTATCCGCCAGTGCTCATCACCGCTGGCCTGACAGACCCGCGCGTTACCTACTGGGAACCTGCAAAATGGACCGCCAAACTGCGTGATCACCAAAAGGGTCAAGCGCCAATTTTATTAAAAATTAATATGGATGCTGGCCATCAAGGTGAAGCAGGCCGCTATGACAGCCTTAAGCAAGTCGCGTTCGAATATGCATTCGCCCTTAAAGCGGCAGGCAAAGTATAAAGCACATTAAAATACCCAGAGCCACACACTCCAGCATTTGCAAACACGAGTTTGGAAGAATTGCGTTTACAAGAATGCTTGCTCTTTAGAGGCCGCGCGGTGGTATACTTTGACATGAATTTCATACAATTTTGAGCATAGAATTTAAATTCACCCGTCATAAGCAGTTCATTACAAATGAAACCGAAAAAAGATTCAAGTTTTATAGAAGTTATACACACATCAAATCTTGATATTTCGTATGAAAAGCAGTTGCTATAATAGTTGTCTAGTGAATAGCTGTATCGTGCTTTTTTAAAAAATATCATCCAATTTTAAGTGCTTTTACTCAGCCTTACGGTTTGCGATTTGTTCATTGCTTTGAGTGCTTTGAGTGTTATTGCATATGCAATAACACTCCCTGTAATCTAGCGTGCTATTTTTTCACTTCTGGAATGTTTGTAGGTCAAATTTTCTATCCATCACCCTTGGTTGTAGATCCTTTTCTGTAAAGCTTGTCGTATTTTGGTTTGAATTTCATACAAGTTTTATCGTCAAGTTCAAACTCACCAGTCATAAACATTTCGTTATACTCAAGTTCTATAGAAGCCATACAAACGTCTTCTCTGACACCGCGTTCGAACTCGCACCGCGCATCAAAACCCTTGCGCTCACCACGAATAAATTTAGTCCAATTGTTAGCGTCTTTCTTATGCGCTCCATTTGGCACATTATCAAAGGCCGCAATCGCGTTATTCCAATATTTAACCCGCGCTGAACCGTTAATTTTCTCATTACTCCATTTGCAACTTAGGCGCGGCGCGGCAGAGGCACGGTTATAGCGACAGTTAGCAATAAAGCCCCAAGCTTTGCCTTTGCTAAATCCCTTTTTCATAGCCTCTTGTAAAACGTCTTCTGCTTTGACGCATTCTTGCTGACGGAAAAGAGCTTCGCCCCATTCACCATATATCTTAGCCTTGCCTGTTAGCCTCGCAGCTTCAGCAAGCACTGGGATAGCCCGTTCATATTCACGGGCTTGTCGCCACATATTGGAAAGCGATTCAAGGTTAATTTGGTTCTTTTGAATACGTCCAGCGTTCATTTCCCGCTCAAGGATTTGCGCTGCTTGATATGGCATTTCGTAAACACCATAATATTGTACAACCCGCAAAATATCTTGCTCTTTGGTATAGGCACCGCCGAGATAAAGCATTTTACTAACCTCAAACGCTTCCGCTTCGCGATCGCCATTTGCTAGCATTGACAGCCAAGTATTCCACAAGGTTTCATCTTCAGGCCAACGCACAATCATCTGTTTTACAATATCAGATTGACGCCCCTTCATACCTAAAGAATTAAACAAGTAATTCATGACATCGAAATGTTTACGTTCTTTCGGGTTTGCAGCACTAAACCATTTCTCTGCCCAAGGAAGAGCACGGTTAAAATTCTCTGCTTCAACCCACGCTTGATATAGAAGTTCAATATGCGCTGGCTTTAGCTGACCACCAGAATTAGCCCAATTTTCAAGCATTTGTGCGCCGCGCGCGAATTGTCCCTCGGAAATGTAAAGCTGCGCAATATTGACACGCAGAGCAGAAATATCTTTTGGCAAAAAACCACCCGCACTTATAGCTGATTCCAAATCAGCAATAGAAGCAGCCATTTGCTTGGTTTCGTAATATTCCATACCGCGCATCTGATAAATCGTAGAGCGCTCATATGCATTTAGATCAGGCATGGCCAAAGCTTTTGACAATTCTGCGATTGCTGCCACATGCTGCTCGTCTTTAACCAACTTAAGTGCATTATTAACAATTTGCCCTGCTTTTGCACCAAATTGCCGGCTTTCCGCATCTTGAGCGGCAGATGTTACCGCGGTCAAATTGATAACCACGCCGCTAATAAACACAGCAACCACGCCTTGCATAAGCAAATACGTTAGCCATGCTTTCAGTGTGCCCTTAATTTTACTCTGTGTGCTCACATTAATCTCCATTTTGAGCAGTCTCATTTTGTAAGCCTGCAATACTGGCCCAAAAAAATCGTACTATTCTGGTATGATACGATTACGCTCATCCATTAACTTAAATCTAATTGTGGTTTCCACCCCGTGCATAGACACAGCCCGCCCATCTATTATTTTCGGGTTATATTTCCACCGTCCAACATTCCGAACAGAAGCGCGCTTAAAGACAGATGAGGTGCACATAACCGCATTAATGTTAAATGGCGCTCCTTCTGGGCTGACATCAAAACGCATGTTACAATGTCCGCTTTTTTCAGCCTTTTGCGGCATTTGCGGCGGGATACGCACCAAAGGTTGCGCATCACGGTCACTCACTTTAATTTCAAAGCTAGAACGGTCAAGCTCCGGTACTTTAAAAACTGGTAAAGCGCCTTCCAAAGACACAATTGCAACACTCGGCTGTGTCGCGGCCTGATGCGCGATGGTTGGCGGAGCAGGCGGCGTTACTACCTGACGCACGCTCACAATCTTAGTTTCGCGCGTGACAATCTTTACGTCTTCAATTTTTGTATTGATTTCAAAACTAAGTTTCTCTTTTTTCTCTTCAAGCTTAAATTTAGAATTAATCAAGGTGTGCATGAGCACGAACAGGCAAAATGTAATTGCAGATGCAACAACAATCCCTATAATCCAGCGCACTAATGATTTCATTTTTCACTCCTAATTTGTCGAAATTTTTGTAACGACCCGCAATTCTTGTAGTAGATCTTGCACAGCCATTACGGTTCCAGCTCGCGCCTTTTTGTCACCTAAAATGATTGCAGTTGCCTTTGGGTTTTCATCATGCAAAGCGGAAATTACTGGGCGAACTTCTTCTAATGTATAGGGAACATTATCAATCCAAATCTCGTCATCACCCGTAACAGCAACCATCAATCCTGGTTCGTCACTTTTCGCCGTGACGGCAATAGGCTTTGAAATATCAACGCCAGGTGTTTTAATAAATTTCGATGTCACAATGAAGAAAATGAGCAAAATAAACACCACATCAAGCATGGGCGTCATATTCAATTCGGTGTCTTCCGAAGTTGCTTCTGTTCTTGTTCGTCTTGCCATTTCGTTACCTTATCACAATTACTTTAAAAATGCAAATACTTTTTGCAAATTACACGCCGTTGGGAATTATTTCTATTTTTGACGTATACCCACCTTCATCAAATGTATCCTTAAGTTCGACCATAAGACCGTGACTAGCGGCTTCATTAATCTTCAAAATAATACTCGCACCAGGCTTATCCGTTAGCAGTTTTTCAACGCGAAGCGGCACGGCGTCACAAAACACAGGCCCGCCATCAACGCTACACCGATCATTATTATCAACATAAACAGCGATTGCCCTTTTCGCATTGTCATCAGGTGGATTATCATTGGGTGGAGGCTGAGTCATATCAATGCCCTGCTCCGTAATGAATTTAGCAGTCACAATAAAGAAAATTAGCATGATAAAAACAATATCAAGCATTGGCGTCATATCAACTTCCGAATCATCACTTACGCGGCGTGCCCGTCTTCTCATTGTCTTTCTCCCAATTCAAGCGAGTCGGCAAAGCGTGCTGTCTCATGATTGGCCCGGCGTTCTAGTTGAGCCGAGAAATATAAACCTGACAAAGCCGCAACCATACCAGCCATGGTTGGAATCGTCGCTTGGAAAATTCCGCCAGCCATAAGGCGCGCATTGGACGATCCAGTTAAAGCCATAACATCAAACACATTGATCATCCCGACAACGGTACCCAAAAGTCCCAGCAAAGGCGCGACAGAAACAAGCGTTTTAATGATGGATACGTTTTGCGACGTCCGCCCTTTTAACTCAGAAATCAATTCATCACGAATAGCCCGAGAACGCCAGGAACGTTTATCTGGACGCTCTCTCCATTCATTTTGCAAACGCTTCTTAAGGGCGCCATGCGCCATGCTATAATAAGAATAACGTTCCGTAATAAAGCACCACATAATGAAAGTCGCAAACATGATGACCAAGAGCACCCAACCGCCCCAGCCCAAGAGCTCTATAAGCCCTTCAAAGGCGATTTTGGGGTTCAACCAACTCGGCATAACCAAACCTTTTTTTCTAAAGCTCTCTTGGCAGAGAGCAATTACCAACCAAATTTATGTGCGGGCCTGACAATAGAGACCCGCCAGTAAATTTAACCGCGGCGGTTCTCTACGTGACGCGCTACGATGCCAGCCGATTGTTCTTCCAGCGTACTTTGAATACCACGCGCAAGCGAAGAACAAAAACTATGCAAGATGAGAAGCGGAATAGCAGCAATCAAACCAAGCATAGTCGTTACAAGCGCTTTTGAAATACCGCCAGCCATTAATTGTGGATCACCAACACCAAACACCATCATTGCCTGGAAGGTTTGGATCATACCAACAACCGTACCAAGAAGACCCAGCAACGGCGCGATACCAGCGCCAAGTTTGATAAAGTTAAGCCCCCATTCGAGTTTTGGCGACTCGCGCAAGATAGTTTCGTCAAGTTTAAGCTCAATAAGCTCTTCGTCGCGATCCTTAACCCCCTCATAGGTTTGCATAATGCGGCCAAGTGGGTTTTTACCAGAGGCTTGCGCCCGTTTTTTCTGACTTTTCACAGCCGCAGAAATACCCAAAAGCTGGAATATTTTAAAGATGCCGATTAAGGCGCCAATAGCGAACACACCAGCCATAATAATCCAACCAATAATACCACCTTGCAAGAAACGCTCCCATGGCCCAGGCACATCTTCAAGTGCTTTTAAGAGGCTGCCTTTTGTAGGGTCAACCGGGCCAAATACGACCTGGTCAGGACCTGCGTTTATGACCTTCTTAGCAGCAGAAGCAATCGCTTTTGGCGGTTGCTTAGCAAGATATGTCAACGCAATATCGCCTTCTTTAGTTGGCGCTTTGTATTCAAGATATTTGCCTTCTGCCTTTGTGAAAATTGAAAACGGGCCAACGCGAGTAACAGATGTCGCCGCCGAGTCAGTTCCTGTATTGGCAACAGGCGCATCAAATGTCGCAACTTGGCGCTGATATTTAATCTCCGAAAGCATTGTTTTCCAAATCGAATTAAGCTGGTCTGTACTTGGCAGGGCATCTGACTCTGAAATCTTAGCCAAAACCTCTGTACGTCCAGGATATTGCGAATTGATAATAGAACTCTCCAAAGTCGCCTTAAATTCACCTGCTTTTTTACGCGCTAAACCAAACACTTCACTAAATTCGCCTTGGCGAGATTTTAGATCATCTTTCATACTTTGAATTTGGCTCTTATTGGCGTCAAATGTGCTTTGAATTTTACGCGCTTGACGCTCAAGCTTATCAAGCTCTGCTTGTGCTTGAGCCAATTTGGCTCCTTGTGTATCACGGCGCTTCCTGAACTCAGCCTCACGCGCGGCATTTTCAGACGCTGTTTTTGCAGAATTTGCACGCACTTTTTGCAAAAGATCATTTACAGATGTGATTGATTGAGCATTCGCCGAGGCAGACACAATCAACGCAGCACCCATAACACCCGTTAGGGTGATACCAGCAGTTTTAATCATTTTTTTCATTTCAATACTCATTTTTAAAATTCCCTACCCTTATTTCGAGCCATAAACAGGCACCATAACAACATCTGGCGCTGCTTTTTCACCTGCAATTCGCATCGCTTGACGAATAGAAAGCGCATGACTTTTGTCGATGGGCTTCCAACTACCGTCTCTCATGTCATAAAATGCGATTTCAGAACTATCCATAGTCATATAAACCAAGGCAAGCCGGCCATATTGCAAATACCGAACCTTCATACCGCTTTTGGTTGGATGTGCGCCTTCATACGTGTCCAAATTTAGACCATATGTAACTTCGTTTTTATAAGCACTAAGTACCTGACGATATTGCTCCGCTGGCGAAACATCTGGATTGGCCAATGCGGCTTTTAGGCGCTCTATTCGAGCCAAACGCCGCTCAAGCTGGAATGGCATATCAGCCTTAATCGAATCCTCAATCGCAATCGTCATACGCAACATCATTGGAATCATATCCCGTTTTGTTTGCTCAACATTAGAAAGTTGTGTTTTAACAGATTTCAAAATTTGCTGTTGGGACTTTAGATAAACATCTTGTTTATCCACAAATAAACGTGTGCTATCAATTTGCTGCAACACCGCATGATACTTACGAAGCATGCTCTCAGCTTCATCATCCGCCTTTTCTATACGTTGCTGCGATGCAGCACTTGCTGCTGTTGAGCCCTTCGCCACTCTCATAACACTGTCAAGCTGCGCATGCGCAGGACTAGCAAACACTGCCACAGCAGTGCCAACCAGTAAACAGTATTTGGCTATTGAA
The DNA here is from genome assembly GCA_965224735.1 of Robiginitomaculum sp. Classification (GTDB taxonomy): domain Bacteria; phylum Pseudomonadota; class Alphaproteobacteria; order Caulobacterales; family Maricaulaceae; genus Robiginitomaculum_A. The sequence continues at coordinate 2,305,868 of OZ245059.1, forward strand.
ATATTCGACATGTCTTCCTTCCGATTTACTTCCAACTTTTGAGCCCTACAGACAACCCGCAGCGCAGTTATTTTGACAGTTCCCTGTCAGTCAGGCTACAACAGCCCTAATTCTTCCAATGGTCTAAGGCATTGGCGAAACAGGCGCAAACACAACACGCGGCGCGATTTCGCCCCGAGCTGCCTGTATTGCCTGACGAACAACAAGGGACTTACCGCTTGGGAGTTTCACCCATTCTTTCTTTTTCAAGTCATATTGCAAAGCATCAGTACCATCTTGGTTTTGATAAATGAACGACATGCGCCCGAACCGAAGATAATACCCATCAAAAAGCATTATACGGTCGCCAGATTTCGTCATTATAAGCTCGCCAGTTTCAGTCTTCAAGAACCGATCATCCCCGACACGGTTTGTTGGGTGCACTGGATGATCTGCAGCATAGACCTCTACGCTATTGCCGTAATTTACTTCAATCGTATAGGCGCTTAAAACCTTGCGATATTTATTTGCAATAGAGCCGTCCTTATCCCCAACAGTGTCCTTCAGGGATTGCAATCTGCTCATACGTTCTTCAAGTTTAAAGGGATAGTCACCATTAATCTGCGTATCAAGCCCAACAGTCATCTTACTCAGCATAGGGTCAACACTAGCCTTGACGGCATCAAGCCCAACCATTTGTTTTTTCAACCCCTTTAGGGTCTCATCTTGCTTAAAAACATATAATTCTTGGTGAGCAATGTTGAGCTTTGCGTTCGAAATTTGCGTAAGAAGCGAATGATATTGTGTCTCATTAGAACTTGAAGATTGCGCATAGGCCATTTGCACATGAGCCATTGGAGACAAAACGGCGCAAGCCACACCGCTCACCAGTGCAACACGTACACGCGAAGGAAAATTCACCACACATTACTCCCAAATCTCAAACCAACTTTCTGGTTCTTTTTTTATAATTCTTACTTAACGCTTACACGGCTAAGAAAAGTTAAGCAATCGCTACAATGTCATTTTTTTATTTTTTTTGTTAATAAAATTGTTGACAAAACGGTAAAAAACCGCTTAGAGCCTTTAAAACGCACAAAAAAACATAACGTTTTCATGACATTACATATAAACTCATTTTAAAATTACATATAAACTTATTTTAAAATTTTGGTTGGGGCGGCTGGATTCGAACCAACGGTCACGGGATCAAAACCCGATGCCTTACCACTTGGCTACGCCCCAATAGAGCTAGGCCTTAATAAATATTGCAAGACCTAATACGGAGCGCTTCTTATCTTTTCTTTTCTAGGATTGCAACGGAATTTTTGAAGGAAAACGGGATTTTTGAGAGAAAACGGGATTTTTGAGAGAAAGGGTAATTCTCTCAACAATCCATAGGTTTCCTACATTTCAACTCCAAACGTGCATAACCTTGAGATAAACACAAAGAATGTTCCACAAATAATGTTCATTGTTTTTGTCAAAAAACATGTATAAAGTTACAGAACACTTCACTCATCAACAAGGGTTTCCATGCGTCAATTTTTCATTTCTATACTTGGATCTGTCATCGGGTTTTTCATAGCCATGGTTTTAATCCTCTTCTTTGTTTTTACTCTGGCGGTTTTTGCAGTAAATTCTGCCAAACCCAAAAAGACTACTGTAAGCGCTACAACCGTTCTTAGCATGGATCTGCGTAACCCCATGCTTGATCACGGCAATGGAAACTCTTTATTTCGCAACAATACCGCTTTCTTGGTTCATATAGTGCGCAGCCTTCATGATGCAAAAACAAATACTAAAATTAAAGGCCTCCTCATTCGAGCCAATGGTTGGGCAATGTCACCAGCCCAATCTGAAGAAATTAGGCTCGCTATAAAAGACTTCCAGTCTAGCGGAAAATTCGTCATTGCTCACGCTCAAGGTTTTGAAGGCCCATCTCTATCTGCCTATGCAGCAGTTTCAAGCGCCGACGAGATATGGATGCAAGATACTACTGGATTTTCGCCCGCAGGTTACCGCGCAGAAGTAGAATTCTTGGGCGGAGTATTTGAAAAATATGATCTTAAAGCAAATTTTATCCAATTCAAAGAGTATAAAAATGCCGTCAACACCTATACCCAAAAGGGTCTCACAAAGCCGCACCGCGAGGCTATGAGTGAATTACTAACATCTTTGATGGATGATACGGTTGCCAATATTGCCAATGATCGCGGCATTTCAGAAAAATCTATACGGTTTTTTTTACAAAATGCCCCACATTCAGCCGAGCAAGCCAAAGAGGCCTCTTATGTGGATAAATTTGGTTATTGGGTCGATGTGAAAGACTATGTAAAGAAAAAAGCAGGGAAAAACACAAACCTGCTTGATATTGCACGCTATGAAATTAGCCCCCAGAAAGGCCCCGTAATTGCTTTTATCGGCGGACAAGGCATCATTTTACCTGGGAAATCATCTCAAGGCGGGCCATTTAGTAATAAAATCACAATGGGCGGCGACACAGTATCAGAAGCATTTGTCAAAGCGTCCAAAAACGACAAGGTTAAGGCTATTGTTTTTCGCATCAATTCACCTGGCGGCTCACCTGCCGCATCTGATCAAATTTGGGACAGCGTTAACCGCGCGAAAAAAGCGGGCAAGCCCGTTGTCATAAGCATGGGGCAATACGCAGCTTCAGGCGGCTATTACGTTGCGGCAAACGCAGATAAAATCGTTGCTATGCCAACAACGATAACAGGTTCAATCGGCGTTTATGGCGGCAAGGTCGCCATAGGCGACGCGGCGGCAAATTTTGGTTATAATACTGAGTCCATAACGGTGGGCGGCGAATTTAGCGCAGCATACTCCCCGTTTGAGCCCTGGAGTCAAGCAAACCGCGCGGCCATGTATGGTGCGCTGGAGGATATTTATGCAGACTTTACGTCCCGCGTTGCCACAGGGCGAAACATACCCCTTGATGATGTATTAAAAATCGCGAAAGGTCGTGTGTGGACAGGCACGCAGGCCAAAGAAGTCGGCCTAGTTGACGAGCTTGGCGGCTTTATGAAGGCCGTCGAAATTGCCAAAAAATTGGCGAAAATTGACGAAGATACAAAAGTACAGATTAAAAAATTCCCGCGCCCATTGACCGATATAGAGCAATTACAGAAAATGCTAAATGTGTCCGCGCAAAGCGCTCAAGATCTAAAAGCTCTGCGTGTCTTCACATCTTCGCCAGAGTTTGTGGCACTCTTAAAGGCGCGCACTGCGCTTGAGCCGCAAAGTCAGGAGTCTTTAAAAGCGGCTTTGCCAACTATAGAATAGGCAAAACACACGGAACCACGGAACCAATGAACGGGGCCAATGATATGAGCGTATGGTGGCGGGGCTTTGAGATTAAGTTTGAGATTAAGAACGGCACCGTTCTCGTAAAAGATACGGGTGCTCAATTAACACTAGACAAAAACCTAATCGGTGATGCTTTGCACTGGCTACCATTTTATCTGCGTGAGTCTCTAAGAAGACTTGTTACCCCAAGCCCCGGTTACCCGCTACAGATTGCTTATATTCCCGCCATACCACGCTCTTGGTATCATAAAGCCGTTACAGCAAAGGCGGCACAAATTGTTTCTGAAGCATTTGTGCATTGGGTGAAGGGAGACGGAAAATGATCCATATTCCTTTCGTACGAAATATTAAGTTCGAGGTTGGCAAACGACACTCCCTAAGCCCTCTCGTTTCGCGCGTTATGGCAGATAATTCTGGGCCATTTACATATACGGGCACTGGCGTTTTTATTATCGGCACAAAAGAACTGGCTATCATAGACCCTGGCCCCATAACGCCAGCGCATAAGAAAGCTTTAAACGCGGCTTTAAAAGGCAAATCCCTAACCCATATTTTCCTGACCCACCATCATGCAGATCATTCACCCATGGCAACTGTGCTTGCAAAAAAACATGGCTGTCGCATTTATGGTCTTAGCCCTAAAGATACGGGTAGTGATCCTGATGCTGTGGAGCTAGAGGCTGGCATTGACAAAAATTTTGCGCCAGACATACAAATCAATCACGGTCAAATGTTCCACGGCCCAGAGTGGACACTCGAAGCCTTGCACACCCCTGGACATACATCCAATCATGTCTGCTTTGCCCTGCATCAAGAAAACACCCTGTTTTCGGGAGACCATATTATGGGTTGGGCGACCAGTGTCGTCATTCCGCCAGATGGAAATATGAGACAGTATTTACGCTCATTGCGCGATATTCAAAAATTAAACTTTAGCACAATACGCCCCACGCACGGCGCGGCAATACAAGACGTTGTACCGTTCATAAAAGCTTATATAGACCATAGATTAGCCCGCGAATTACAAATTTTAGCAGCGGTGCAAGCTGGGCACTCAAATGTTATGGACATGGTGCATCATATCTATACAGATATCGACAAACGCCTTTATCCAGCCGCAGCTCTATCAGTCCTCTCCCACCTCATTCATTTGGTGGAACGAGACAAAATAAAGTGCAAAGGAAAATTGACACTAAGCGGAAACTATACGCCCTTATAGTTTTCCTTATAGTTTCCTTTATATTTTTAAGGCACTAACCCTCCCAATTACCACCTCAAACTATAACACAAAACGCAAAAATATGTTCAGAAATTCCCTACCTTTACAGATAATAACAGCGGCTAAATCTACGGGTATAATCTGCTTTTCGTCCAATCATCAGTTACATCATTTTTGCTAAACAATAAACGCTCATGCAAGCGAAAAGGACGCTCACGCCAAAACTCTATTTGCAAAGGCTGCACGCGCCAACCACACCATCCAGGAGGCAATGGCACACCCGCCCCTTTAAATTTAGCTTTTATCTTATCAAGCGCACGCTCAAACTCTGCACGGTTTTCCATAGGGCTTGATTGCTTAGAAGCCCAAGCGCCTATGCGCGAAGCACGGGCGCGGGTTTTAAAATATGCGCTGACCTCTGCCTTGGTTACCCTCTCTACTTCTCCGCGAATACGGACTTGTCTTCGCAAAGATTTCCAATGAAAATTAAGCGCTGCCTTTGCATTGCTTGCAAGCTGCACCCCCTTGGCGCTTTTGGCGTGGGAGTAGAAAACGAACCCGCGCCCATCCACGCCTTTTAGCAAAACCATGCGCACATCGGGCAGGCCAGTTTCATCCACACTCGCTAGTGCCATGGCATTAGCGTCATTAAGTTCTTTCACTCGCGCTTCGGATAGCCAAGAGCTAAACAATTCATAAGGGTTGCGCGCGTCGAAAATTGGTTTGGCAGTGGCTTTAACACGCCTAGCGTAATCTGCATTCTCACTATAATCTTTTGCGCTTGGGCTATGCGGGATATCAGTTTTCTTCATAGACTTATATTTGCTCCTTAATGCAAGCAAAGAAAAGCTGTTTTTATCACATTATTGAACAATTAACTATCTTTGTTAGGACAGTGTTTACCATAGGTTTTCTAAAAGGAGTTTATAATTGGGTAAGGAAAATTATGACACGTCACGAAGCCATTATGGCACTCGGCCTTAGCATGAGCGCAAATGAACCAACCATATGCAGGGCGTGGCGTAAAAAAGCCAAATTTTACCACCCCGATAGCCCCTATGGCAATATGGCCGCGTTTTTGAAATGCAAACAAGCTTTTGAAACTCTGGTTCCCCCTGCCCCGCAAACCATGAGGGTACGCGCAGGATCCCGCACATTTTAAGCTTGTTTCGTTTCAGAGCAATAAGCACTTGTGATTTAATTAAGCTCGTTTAGTTTACGGCATGCCAAGAGGGTGGAGGGAGCGCAGGCGAGCGACAGAAAAATATACAGGGAAATATAATGTCATATAATACATTTGGACATATGTTTAGATTTACCAGTTGGGGCGAAAGCCATGGCCCTGCTATTGGCTGCATCGTTGATGGATGTCCACCAGGGATATCTTTAACCGAAGCAGACATTCAAATTTATCTGGACCAACGCAGGCCTGGCAGGTCAAAATTTGTCACCCAAAGGCAAGAAGCCGATACAGTAAAAATCCTATCGGGTGTTTTTGAAGACGAGAACACGAACGGGCCACGCACAACGGGTACGCCTATATCTCTGCTGATTGAAAACACGGATCAGCGTTCCAAAGACTATTCGGAAATTAAAGAAAGATACCGCCCTGGCCATGCAGACTTTACCTATGATGCCAAATATGGCTTTCGTGATTACCGGGGCGGCGGACGTTCCAGCGCGCGCGAGACCGCTATGCGCGTTGCGGCAGGCGCTATTGCACGGAAAGTCTTGGGTGATAAAATCAAAATTCGCGGCGTGCTTATTCAAATAGGCGATAAGATTATCGACGGCGAAAACTGGGATTGGAACGAAGTTTCTCGTAATCCGTTTTTTTGCCCTGACAAATACATGGTCTCTGAGTGGGCAGAGTATTTAACTGCGCTCCGCAAAGACGGCAATTCCGTTGGCGCAATCGTTGAAGTACAAGCCAGCGGCGTGCCTGCGGGCTGGGGCGCCCCTGTTTATGGCAAAATGGATACAGAAATCGCCGCCGCGCTCATGTCTATCAACGCGGCTAAGGGGGTTGAAATTGGCTCAGGTTTTGCCGCTGCCGCTTTTACGGGCACGGATAATGCCGACGAAATTCGCATGCAAAATGGCAAACCGCATTTCCTCTCCAATAACGCGGGCGGTATTTTGGGCGGGATAAGTAATGGCGATACGATTGTGGCGCGCATGGCTATTAAGCCAACGTCTTCAATTCTAACGCCTGTGCAATCCATCACCAAATCAGGCGAAGAAATAAACATCCGCACCAAAGGCCGCCACGACCCTTGTGTTGGTATCCGCGCTGTGCCCGTGGCCGAAGCCATGCTCGCCTGTGTTCTAGCAGACCAAATGCTGCGCCATAGAGGGCAAATCGGATAAAATTGTGAAACTCTATTCATATAAAGAGAATCAAAAAGTTCCCCAGTTCGACGATACAAACCCGCTTCTCGTGTTTCAAAATACAATCAATATTAAATATCGTTTACTCACACAACGCTCCTAATCATATGCATAAAGTTAGCAATACCTATGCAGGGTTCACCTTCCCCCAACATGAACCCAATATAAACTCTGGCTTCACAAATGGTTCAGAGCGGTCTTGCTATAAGGGAATCATCGAAGAAACCCGCAAAGCGATCGTGCCGAACTGGGGTCTTTAAATAGGAGTTCAAAATGAAAACGCTCAAAACCCTTTACAACACCACACTAGCAACGTTTGCAGTAGCGACATCAACACTTGCTCTGCCCACATTGGCCTATGCTCACAACTCTGGCTATCAGCATCGCCATCAATCAACATCAGATGACAAACTTATTGGTGGATTACTCGGCGCAGTCGTCGGCGGCGTCCTCGGATCACAAATCTCGGGCAGTGGCGCACGCACCGAAGGCTCTGCCATAGGCGCAGTGCTTGGTGGCCTCGCAGGCGCTAAGATTGCAGGTTCGCGCAGTAATAATCGCTCTTATAGCAGGTATAAAAATAATGGATACGTGCGCCCAGTTTATAGTCAAACATATTCCGAAAGCACGCACCCAGTTTATAGCCAAACATATTCTGAAAGCACACGCCCAGTTTATAGCCAAACATATTCTAGAAGCACACGCCCAGTTTATAGCCAAACATATTCTAGAAGCACACGCCCAGTTTATAGCCAAACATATTCTAGAAGCACACGCCCAGTTTATAGCCAAACATATTCTGGATACACACGCCCAGTTTATAGCCAAACATATTCTGAAAGCACACACCCAGTTTATAACCAAGCATATTACAAAAATACACGCTCAAACTATGGCAGCAATAATAACGGGTATGGGTATAACCAGAGCAACCCAGACATAACCATCACAATTGACAATAAATATAAGAGAAGTGGATATAGAAATAAACATATACGCCGCAATAGGCATCGCCACACCCACACCCATACTATATATTGCAGCCATTAATTTGCAAATTTAAAAAATTCCAAGCCCCAGAATAACTTCTGGGGCTTTTTTCTTTTCCCTACTAATTCATTACAACACATACAAACAATACAGTATATGAAACGGCTCCTATGCCTGCTCCTGCACATCTTTTTATTTTTATATAATTTATTTTCTTCATCCAAGGTTCATATTGAATATGTCAAATTAACCCTTCGTTAAGTTGGAGAATTATCTTGAAAACCATAAAAATTGCTTATAAACTTGTTGCCGCAGCGGCATTAACACTTGCTCTGCCTGCACTTGCTCTGCCCACGTTGGCCTACGCTCACAACTCTGGCTATCAGCATCGCCATCAATCAAATAACAAACTTGCTGGTGGATTACTCGGCGCAGTCGTCGGCGGCGTCATCGGATCACAAGTCTCGGGCAATGGCGCACGTACCGAAGGCTCTGCCATAGGCGCAGTGCTTGGCGGCCTCGCAGGCGCTGCAATTGCAAGTTCGGGCAGTAATAGTGGTTATTACAGAAATAGCGGCTATTACAGAAACAGTGGCTCTTATAACGGATATAACAATACTGTATACACGTCCCCAGTTTATACACAAACATACTCCGAAAGCACGCGTCCAGTTTATAGTCAAACATATTACAGAAGCACGCGCCCAGTTTATAGCCAAACATATTACAGAAGCACACACCCAGTTTATAGCCAAACATATTCTGGATACACACGCCCAGTTTACAACCAAACATATTACAGAAACACACGCTCTAATTATGGCAGCTATAATAACGGGTATGGATACAACCAGAGCAACCCAGACATAACCATCACAATTGACAATAAATATCCTGGTAGATCCTATTCTGGCAATTCACATCGCCACACCCATACTATATATTGCAGTCATTAACTTGTTGCAGTCATGAACTGGCAAATTTAAAAAATTCCAAGCCTCAGAATAACTTCTGGGGCTTTTTTTCTCCCCTATTACGGGTGCATACTACTCTCGCCTAACCTAGCCCTTGTAGAAAATTGCCAAAACGTTAACAAGAGCTTAACATAGACCATAAGCTGGATATGGTGATTATTATGGGTTTTAAAAAATATGGTCTCGTGATTTTGGCCATACTTGGTACGAGCATGAGCGCACAAGCAAATGACACGGCACAAAAATATACAATAGAGAATCGCGTCAAAGTTTATAGGGGCGCAGGCCCAAAAGCAGAGCGAGCCTCGCAGCAACAATTACAATTCGCGCTAAAGACACAGCTCTCTTTTGAGAGATTAGAGACGCAAAAAGCGATTGCTTTGGCTAAAATCAAAGAAAATAACCAAGCAGCATTTGAACGTGGGTTTACAGAAGGCCGAAAACTTGCCACAATTCAAACCAGACAGCCTGTAAGGCGTTATCGTCTTCAATATTACCTGCCATACCGTTATATTTCTAGTTATAGATTTAACGCTCACTATGGCAATCGGGAAAATCATGTTTGGTATCACAATCATGTTAGGCGGCATAATCCTGCTATTGCCCGCAAAACGCATCCCTCACTTATTTACGAATAACTTTTAAAGTTTCAGGTAAAATTTGTCGTTGATGGCGATGGCAACGGCATTAATTCATTTTCTTCGAGGGGTATAAGAGTGAGGCGCTTTCAACTATAGCTTAGGCGAGCGAAGCCCGCATAGCTATATCGTGGCCAATAACAGAGAACACTTTCTTTACAATCGCGTGGCTGTCGAGCCCAGCTTGTATATACATTTTCTCGGGACTATCATGGTCAATAAACCTATCAGGCAAGGTCATAGAGCGCGCTTTTATGATGCCATCAAGACGTCCGCTCTCGGCAAGATCTTGCAGTACAAAGGAACCAAATCCGCCCATTGCACCTTCTTCAATGGTAATAAGAACTTCATGTTCATCGGCAAGTGCTCGCACGAGCTCTGTGTCAAGCGGTTTAATAAATCGTGCGTCTGCAACCGTGGTCGTAAGCCCCAGTGCATCAAGCTCATTTGCCGCCATAAGCGCCTCTCCCAGACGCGTCCCAAGAGACAAAATAGCGACCGTATTGCCTTCTTTAAGTATGCGCCCTTTTCCAATTTCCAATGGTTTAGCATTGACAGGGATTTCAATCCCTGTCGCCGCGCCGCGCGGGAACCTAAACGCGCTGGGGCGATCATTAATCTGGGCGCTGGTCGCAACCATGCGCGTAAGCTCCACCTCATCCGCTGCTGCCATAAACACAAGCCCTGGAAGCGCGCCTAAATAACCGATATCAAAAGCCCCGCCGTGAGTTGGCCCGTCTGCCCCCACAAGGCCAGCCCTGTCAATGGCAAAACGTACAGGCAGTCTTTGAATGGCGACATCATGAACAACCTGATCATACCCTCTTTGCAAAAACGTAGAATAAATTGCGCAATACGGTTTCATACCATCCGCCGCCATTCCCGCTGCAAAGGTAACGGCGTGCTGCTCCGCTATACCGACATCAAACATTCTATCTGGGAATTTATCGCCAAAATCTTTCAGACCCGTACCGCCAGGCATAGCCGCCGTAATACCAACAATTTTAGTGTCCTTGCTTGCCTCTGCTATCAAAGCATCAGAAAACACTTTGGTATAACTTGGCGCTTTGGCAACAGATTTCGCTTGCTCGCCCGTGACGACATTAAATTTTGAAACCCCGTGATATTTATCCGAAGACTTCTCGGCAGGCTCATACCCCTTCCCTTTTTGTGTGACCACATGCACAAGAACCGGGCCTTCTTTCATAGCTTTGGCATTTTCAAGCACTGGCAAAAGATGATCAAGATCATGGCCATCAACTGGGCCAACATAGTAAAACCCAAGCTCTTCAAACAGCGTTCCCCCCGTCACCATCCCGCGCGTGTACTCTTCCGCCTTGCGAGCCGTTGCTTTAATGGGACGCGGCATATTCTCAACAACGCCTTTGGCAAAACCGCGAAATTTTCTATAACCACGCGAGGAAACCATGCGCGCCAGATAGGCCGACATGCCGCCAACAGGCGGCGCAATAGACATATCGTTATCGTTCAAAATGACAATCATACGTGCGTCCATACCACCCGCATTATTCATTGCTTCATAGGCCATGCCCGCTGACATAGCGCCATCACCAATTACAGAAATCACATTAAAATCATCATTTTGCAAATCACGAGATTTAGCAAAGCCAAGCCCTGCCGATATTGACGTAGAAGCATGACCCGCGCCAAAAGGATCATATTCACTCTCCGTGCGTTTGGTAAACCCTGAAAGTCCACCACCTTGGCGTATCGTGCGCATTTTGTCTTTGCGGCCTGTCAAAACCTTGTGCGGATAACATTGATGCCCAACATCCCATATGAGCTTGTCTTTAGGCGTATCAAATACATGATGAAGGGCAATAGTAAGCTCTACAACGCCCAGCCCAGCGCCCAAATGCCCGCCTGTTACCGATACATTATCAATAACTTTTGTCCGTAGTTCACTGGCGAGTGTTTTTAGCTCGTCCCTAGAAAAGCCGCGAATATCTGTTGGAATATTCACACTATCCAAAAGCATTTTTTTCTTATCAGTGCTCATTTTCATGCTCATTGGTCATACCTTCTATCGTATACAATCTAACCTATTCGCGCAGGTATTACATTTATTTCTGTCGATGCAGAACAAAATCTACAGTGCCTCTTAATACATCCGCTTTCTCGCCATAAGTAGATAACGCTTCCTTTGCTTGCACGCCTAATGCTTCTGCTTGCATTTTTGCATTTTCCAGCCCGTGTATAGAAACGAATGTAACCTTTCCAAGGCCTGCATCTTTTTTAACCGCCTTGCCCATTGTGGCCGCGTCACCTTCAAAATCCAAAGTGTCATCGCGAATTTGAAACGCAAGACCTAATGCCTCTGAGTAAGTGGCCATATTTTTTATATCCGTTTCACTTGCGCCTGCAAGCTGCCCACCTGAAACCGCTGCATATTTTATCAAAGCGCTAGTTTTCAAAGCCTGCAACTGCCGAATTAGTTCTTCATCATGGTTCAAATTCTTGGCATATATGTCAATAACCTGCCCGCCAATCATGCCGTGAATACCGCCCGCATGCGCAAGGCCTGCCATAAGCTTTAGCCTGATATTAGCATCTTGGTGCACGCGTGCATCTGACAACACTTCAAAGGCCAAAGTCAAAAGTGCATCCCCAGCAAGCACAGCCATAGCTTCATCATATTGTTTGTGCACTGCCAGTTTGCCGCGCCGCAAATCATCATCATCCATACAAGGGAGGTCATCGTGAATAAGCGAGTACACATGCAAGCACTCAAGCGCGCCAGCAGCTAGGTAAACGCCTTCATTGTCACTTCCAAACAAGCGCGCACATTCCACAAGCAAAAATGGGCGCAAGCGTTTACCGCCCCCTAAAACAGCATACCGCATAGCCTCCATAGCCTCCGATTGTGGCCCCGCTGGCTTTGGAAGAAGCTCGCCAAGCACCTGCTCCATTTTGGCAGAAATAGCCCTTAATCGCGATTGGAATTGCGTATTTTTTGCCAATTAATTTTCTCTATCTAAAGGTTCTATATGAACACTGCCATCATTGCCAAGCACTATTTTATCAACTTTTAACTGTGCTGCTTTAAGCTTACCTTCGCAATATTTTTTTAGTTTAGCGCCCCGCTCATACACATCAATGCTTTCTTCCAAAGCAGCATCCCCTTGCTCAAGACGCGCGACAATAGTTTCAAGCTCCAAGAGCGCATCTTCAAAACTCATTTTTTCAATATCTTCATGTTCCATATTTATTCCTGCTTATTCTTTGTTAGTCTTGGCTATTTGGACGTTCGAACCGACGATAGCTCCAGTGTAAATCGCCATGGTCTTCCGTGCAAACAAATCCTTTGGCTTTTAGTGGCCTTCTTATCATACGGTTAAACCAACCATGAGCGGCGACAAAAACCATCTTTCCACCCTTTGCTTCCTCTGACAACATTTGCGCGGCTTGGATGGCTCTCTTTGTCGCTTGGGCTCTGCTTTCCCCCTCACCCGAGAACCCGAGTATCCAGCTTATACGCGCAAGCACACCCCAAGTTCGTGGCCGTAATCTAATATAACCAAGATTGAGTGGCGGCAAAGGTGCCTCTACGAGTAACGCCGACGTTTTGTCGACCGCCATCCCGCGCGCCATTTCTGCCGTTTCCAGCGCTCTGGGCAAAGTGCTGGACATTACTGCGTCTGCCTTTTTAGCAAGGTCTTTAATTATACTTGGCGCTTTTTGTCCCCATTTTAATCCAGCTTCATCATAAAGCCGCCACCAATATTTATAGCCGCGCCAGTTAAGACGCACCCGTTTTGATAGATCAGGTTCGCCGTGACGAACGAGAATAATAACATCATTTTGCATTTAGAGCTTTAAAAACTTGCGTTTTCCAGGGCATTGTAGCCCTTCTTCTTTTTTGCACTTGTGCAAAGAATAAACCATAATTTGCGCTTTGCCAATCACATGGTCAAAAGGCACAAAGCCTGGCCCTCTAGGCGCGCGACTATCCGTTGAATTATCCCGATTATCGCCCATAAAAAAAAGTTTGTTTTGAGGTATGATAAAGGGACCACGGTTATCAAGGTTATCGTAATCGCTACGCTCATAGATTTGGTGCACCCGTTTCTCATCAGCAAATTTTTCTTCATAGCGCGTAACTTCAGTGACGCTACCTTTGTGTTCTCTATAGTCAAAACGTTCAAGCTCGGTACGATCAATCAATTGATCATTAACATAAAGACGCCCATGAATAGTTTGGATTTTATCACCCTGGAGACCAATGAGGCGTTTAATCATCACAATACCCGAATGTGGGTTACGAAAGACAATAACGTCGCCATGCTTTGGCATTTTTCCAAAAATACGCCCATCTTTTAGAAATGGTATTTTCCGCAAAGGCCCAATAAGGGAATGCTTGCTCCAGCCATAGGCGTATTTGCTCACATACAAATGATCGCCCACTTCCAAAGTAGGCTGCATACTTTCAGACGGAATTTTAAAATGCCCAAATATCAAATTGAAAAAGACAAGCAAAAATGCCAGTAAGCCGATAATAAATTTAAGTTCTTCCATAACGGCTTGCTTACTGATTTTAGGCACTTTTTTGCTATTTTTATCGTCATTGTTTTGCGTTGATTTACCTAACATAAGACTCTCTTGGTTGTGGCCGTATTTAATTTGACGTTATCTATTAAAACTTTAAGCAATACAATCAATTATATTTATTGTATTGCATGTGTGGAAAACTATTTGGTTAAAGTAACAAAATGGCACAAATTTTATATCCTAGCCTTAAGCATTATAAAATGGCCGCTGCGCAGTTAATGGCTGGTGATTTGGTTGCCCTACCTACAGAGACCGTTTACGGGCTTGCGGCTCTCGCAGATAATCAGGCCGCCGTAAAAAAAATCTATACGGTGAAATCTCGGCCAAAAAATAAATTACTCCCCCATATTGCTCTTAGCAAAAAGGTAGCGCAAAAGCTGGCTATTATCTCTCCGCTGGCCCATTCTTTAATGGATAGGTATTGGCCTGGTCCATTAACATTAGTCTTGCCTAAAAACGGCAAAAATGGCGAAACCATTGCCCTTAGACACCCTGCTACAGGTTGGGCGAAAGCGTTTGCGAGCATGGGGTTTGACACTCCTCTGGTTTTGCCCAGTGCCAATACATCTGGGCTAAGCGCGCCAATAACTGCCGCGCAAGTCAATCAAGATATTGGCAATAAAATATCGCTGATTATAGACGGCGGCACAGTACACGGCACGGCTTCAACGATTTTAAAAATAGAGGGCACAAAAATTACTCTCTTGCGCGCAGGTGCATTATCACCAGAAAAACTAGCTGGTTTTTCCGTTGCATTCCAAGAATAAAATACGCTAGTAAATTTGTAATTTATAAGGATTCTAAATGCTAACACTTCTTTCACCCGCAAAAAAACTCGATACGGAAATTGTACCAACCATCATCCCGCCAACCGAGCCACAGTTCCTAAAGCACACGGAAATTTTGGCGAAAGAAGCGAAAAAACTAAGTGTTCAGGATTTGCAAGACCTGATGAAACTGTCTGATAATTTAGCCCAGCTTAATGCGGATAGATTTAAGGGTTTTGTTTTAAATGGCCGTTCCAATTCAGCCAAACCAGCGGCACTTAGTTTTAATGGCAATGTTTACGAGGGGCTGGATGCGGGTGCATGGTCAAAACCCACAATGCAGTATGCGCAAAGCCACTTGCGAATACTCTCGGGACTTTACGGCGTTTTGCGGCCTATGGATAGCATTCAACCTTACCGCCTGGAAATGGGACGTAAGCTGAAAACGGCGCGCGGTTCAAATCTGTATCAATTTTGGGGGAACACAATCGCGGAAGCACTTATGGAAAATATGAAATCCCATAAAGAAAAAGCGATCCTTAATTTAGCCTCCAATGAGTATTTTAAATCCGTAGATAAAAAGGCATTGTGTGCACCTGTTCTGGAAGTTAAATTCTTAAATGTCAAAGACGGCAATGCAAGGAACCTGATGTATTATGCCAAGCGCGCACGCGGGCTTATGGCGCGCTGGGTGATGGAAAAGCAAATTAACAAGGCTGCAAATTTGCAGGGTTTTAATCTTGATAGTTATAAATTTTCTAAAAATAAGAGCAGCGATAATTTACTCGTTTTCTCCCGCAAACAACCACCGCCAAAAAACTAGTTATTTCAAAAATGATTTCAGCGGTACATTCTCATCAGTAAGAGCTTTCTTATCGATACTTTTCCCTACTGGAATAAACCGTTTCCCGATCATATATTCTTGCGGACGATTAACGGCGTCAACTGCCAATAGCCTGTCCTCCTTGAAATAAAAGGCAGCAAAACTACGGCCATTGTCTGGATCGCCGCGCAAGACAACTTCTTCATAGCCAGAAGACAAACCTGCGATTTGCAGTTTTAGATCAAATTGATCCGACCAGAACCAAGGCAGTTGATTATAAGGTTTCTCAATGCCGCATAAATGCGCCGCAACCGTTTTGGCCATATCGGTTGCATTAGGGACAGACTCGATCCGCAAACGGGTGTCATAGATCGAGTTATAGTGCCAAGCCACATCACCGATTGCGTAAATATCAGGATCAGACGTGCGGCAAAACGCATCGACAATTATACCATTACCAACTTCAAGTCCGCATTTTCTAGCAAGCTGTTGATTGGGAATAACGCCAATTCCGATAATGACTATATCAGCATCAAATTTTTGCCCGTCTTTTGTGTACACCATAAGACCTTCTTTAATTTCACTTGCCGTGCAGTTCTCGATAATCTGAACGCCCTCTTCTTCGTGAATACGTTTATAGAAACTCGACATAACGGGCGCAGTGACACGCTGCAATATTCGCTCTTCCATCTCTAAAACAGTGACCTTCATTCCCTGCTTTGTTAGGCTTGCTGCCGTCTCAAGACCAATATAACCACCGCCAATAATCACAGCCCGTTTCCCTGCTGCGGCCTGCTGCTTAATCGCCAAAACATCATTTGCACTTCGCAAATAAAATACACCAGGTAAATTAACGCCCTTGATAGGCAGTTTCCGTGCACTCGCACCAGTTGCAATAATGACTTTATCATAGGCAATGACATGTCCTTCTCCCATAAAAATCAACTTGTCTTTGCGCTCAATACTATGAACCTTCTGCCCCAAAACCGTTTCGATATTGCCAACGTCATAAGTGTCTTGAGGCCGTATCAAAATATCACCAAGATCCTTACCGCCAAAGAGAAAATCCTTAGACAAAGGCGGACGGTGATAGGGCAAATAGCCTTCATCTCCAATAAGAAGTATGTCATCTTCATAGCCCGCTTGGCGCAAGCTAATTGCAGCTTGCCCGCCTGCATGAGAAGCGCCAATTATCAAACATGTTTTTTTCATAAGCTTTTCTAAGAGCCTAATCATCAAAACTCAAGACGAGTTTTTTTGTTTTCGGTGGAGACTGACATGTCAAAATAAAGTCTGCGAAAATAAAGCCTGCGCCCAGCTCTTCCTCATACGGTCCTCTATAGCACATTCTATGCGTTATCTGGCTATGCGTTATCTGGGACAGTCCCTTAATTTTTTACCGTAGAAATCACACATATTTGTGCAGTTCACCCTTGCTTAACCCTCCAACTTCTATACTGGTTTCACAACGAATTTTTCACTTGCAAATCGCAAAATAAGCGAGAAAGGCATATATGCCCGGGGAAACACAGCTGACTGCACGCGAGTGGATGAGAATACTCATTCCTTACAGAACACCAAAATTTTCCCGAAGTCTGTTTGAGTTTTTCGTAACATTCATTCCTTTTCTTGCCCTTTGGACGGGTGCATATTTTGCCCTTTCGATTTCTTATTTCCTCACACTTGGACTGAGTGCTTTGTCGGCAGTTTTTCTGGTGCGCCTGTTTATTATACAGCATGATTGCGGGCATGGATCATATTTCCAAACAAAAAACCTCAACAACTGGATGGGTCGTTTTATTGGCCTGTTCACAATGGCACCCTATGATGTTTGGCGGCGGGCTCACAATACGCACCATGCTAATTCTGGCAATCTTGACAATCGAGGCATAGGGGATATCTACACATTAACCGTGACAGAATATCAAGCCCTATCAAAATTCAAAAAATTTATGTATCGCGCTTATCGTCACCCATTTGCTCTTTTTGTCATTGGGCCAATATTTGTATTTATTTTTCACTACCGCCTGCCCATCGGGTTTATGAACGCCGGTAAACGCTATTGGGTAAGCTCTATGGGCACCAATTTAGCGATTATAATTTTGGCAGGATTGCTCATTTATTTCATAGGATTTATTCCTTTCTTGATGGTTTATTTTCCTATTCAAATTATAGGCGCAGCCATTGGGGTGTGGATGTTTTATGTGCAGCACCAATTTGAAGACACCTATTGGGACAAAGCGGAAAATTGGACCCTCGAAGACGCAGCCTTGTTTGGTTCTTCCCATTATGATTTGCCCGCGCCCCTGCGCTGGCTGACGGGCAATATCGGTATTCATCATGTGCACCACCTTAATTCTCGTATTCCGTTTTACCGTCTCACCGAAGTTTTGCGCAATCATCCTGCCCTAACAGGTTTAAACCGCATCACATTTTGGCAAAGCATAAAATGCGTCAAACTCCAATTATGGGACGAGAATAAGCGGTGTCTCATTTCATTTACAGAGGCAAACCGCGCTTACGCATAAGAATCTTCAAAGGCGACCATTGTTAGCAGTTCATAGCGAGCACAAATGTCGTCTTTTAAGCAATTCAGCCCTTATCGCGTTCCCACTGGATGTTTTTGTTGTTAAACTCGAATCTAGGAGCAAAAATAGATAACGCGGTAAAAGTTTCTCCTTTTTTCAAAACTGGGCCATGCATTATACCTGCAGGAACAAATATCGTGTCATTTGCTCGCGTTTTTCTTATTTCTCCACCAACCTTAAAATCTATCTCTCCGCTTATGATGACAAGTAATTCATCATGATTGTTCTGCACATGGAGAGAGTTTTTTGTTTCGCTAAATTGAACAACTTGAGCTGTCATTTTGTCCGTCTGAGTTAAAAAATGCCGGTTGATAGATTTCGACCCTTTCTCAGATAGAGCATTTAAAGCGTTGGCAATGTCTGATAAGTTATGAAATTGTGACATCTGTCCCTCTTGAATAACGGCGCGCAATGCCATGTGATCACCGCCTAGCGGGCGAGTTTTGTATACCCGATATCCATTAAACGTTGACAGCGCGCATAAATATCATGCGTATAAAAAGAAATATGGCCAAAACTAACGACCTTCGCCATAAATTTCCTCGCCTAAACCCTCGCTCCTATCTAAAAACAAAAGACTAAAGCGTCCCTTTTCATAATCATTGCGACGAACCAACTTCAGGCCAAGGCCATCGCAGTAAAAGCGCAGACTATCATCGATAGATCGCACGCGCGCCATTGCGTGTAAAAACTCCATGTTATTTTCCGTGTTATTTCCCGTTTTCTTCCTTGGTTTCATAGAGAAAGAAGTCCAAATTCTTATGGCTAAATTTATAAAAAATTGTACTCTCATTGAGGCGTGACTTATCATAAATAGGTACGAATTTTTCTAAGCGTTTAAGGGCGTCGTAAGCATTTTTAATGAGAAAGATTAATGTATAGCGCTTCTCTTTATCGTCTTCGCGGGCGAAATTACCAGCAAAGAAAAATGGGTGCGTGCCAGCGGTGAAACCTTTAGTGCCTTTTGCGCTATGAACACAAATTTTCATTTCTGACCCATCAGAATAAATATCACATATATGCCCTGTACTGTTCCAATCATCATCGCGGGACGAACTAAGACCTAAAACAGTTTCAAACACAGTTTTGTAATTTGCGGTGCTTATTTCCCCTGCCTCAATATGCACAGGGTTAGCACCTATGGTAAGTGGGCGCTCGGGATGAAAATCAAGCTGAGCTCTTAAAATCTCGTCGCGCATAGTCGATGGGGCATGTTTGTGAAAATGCCGAGAAACACGCGCGCCGATAAAAACCCAAAGCCCGATAAGCGCAAAGAAAAGAAAAAACATCCAAACCAGATAACCAGGTTGATAGACCTTGCTTTTACCTGAAACCTGCCAAACCAAATAAAGAAACGCATTGCCCGCAGCAAGCACTATGGGGGAGAGTACAATTACGGCAAGTCCGCCAATAAAAAGATAAAGAGCCGTGCGCGGCGCGTTCACCTTTTTGTAGATATTAATATAAGCGTCTTTGGTGAGGCGTAAATTTTGCATATTTTCTGTGACACGGTAATCCCAATCCCCTGCTGCGTCCTTCTCAAGGACGCGGTAGTCGAGCCATGCGCGGATACCAAAAAGGGCAGTGAACACCATACCAATATAAAGCCCCCACAACATCGGGGTGTCGCTTAAAAAATCTAGCATAAATATAGCCTATAATGATTAGGCCGCATTATCTCTGCTTGCGTGCTCAAATGCAAGCATTGCTCGCTTGCGTTCTACTCCCCAATGATATCCTGTTAAGCGCTTGTCAGACCCTAAAATACGGTGGCACGGAATAACCCAACTTATGGGGTTTGCACTAATAGCAGCACCCACAGCGCGCACGGCTTTGGGGTTGTTAATGGTTTTTGCAATATCCATATAACGTACCGTTTGCCCGTAAGGTACGCACAATAAAGCTTTCCAAACTTGCAGCTGAAAATCAGTGCCGTAAAGCGCAATGGGGACAACGCCGCCAGCAAAAATACGCTCGCTAATATCATGAGCGACCTCATCATCACGTTTATAGGCAGCGCCTGGATAACGTGCGCGAAAATCTTCAAACACCTTTTCTTCCCCGCCAGGTTGGCAAAATCCATAGGCAGAGAGCCCGCGCGGCGAGGATAAGCTTACGGCGCGCCCAAATGGGCAATCGGATACACCCCATATCATTTCAACCCCGCGTGCTTTGGATTTAGCTTCGCCAGGGGAGAGCTTCTCATGGCGTATAAACAGATCGTGCAATCTTGACGTAGATGAGAGTCCTACGTCAAGACTGGCTTCCTCGACGCTCGCGCCCGTATCCATGGCCTTACGCGCCGCATTATGGGTCAGAGCGCCAATATAGCGTTTGGGTGAAATCCCAGTCCAGCGCGTAAACACTTTGTGAAAATGATGCGGAGATATATTTGCCCGCTTTGCCAAATCTTTATAATTGGGATTGTCCTGCCAGCGATCACCTAGAAAATGAAGGGCATCAGCCATCATTTT
Source organism: Robiginitomaculum sp. (assembly GCA_965224735.1). Classification (GTDB taxonomy): domain Bacteria; phylum Pseudomonadota; class Alphaproteobacteria; order Caulobacterales; family Maricaulaceae; genus Robiginitomaculum_A. The sequence continues at coordinate 2,326,610 of OZ245059.1, forward strand.
GTAGTCCTTGGCAGCGTCTGAAAACAAATTTCTATTGGTATTCTTATCATCCATATTTGTAATTTAACGCGCGCGCCAAGAAACACCACCCATTTCTTGCGCTCAATCATTTTTTGCCTATAGTGCGGCCATGAAAAAATCTTACCCGATAAAAATTGGCCTGATTTCTGGCTCAACGCGCAAGGCATCAATTAACCAAAAAATGACCAAAGCCATTGCCCATGTGTTCAAAGACCTTGGCGCAAAACCTGTCATTATTGATCTTGGGAAATATGATATGCCTATTTATAATGGTGATTATGAGGACGAGCATGGCGTGCCCAAAGCGACAAAAAACCTCGTGCAGCGGATAAAATTCTGTGATGGAATATTTATAGCAACGCCTGAGTATAATGGCTGCTTACCTGCGCTTTTAAAAAATGCGATTGACTGGACAACACGCACAGGGCTGTCACAATTCACAGAGCCCGTTTATGGGATTGGCGCCTGTGTACCAGGCGGGCTCTCTGGGATTATGGCGCTTAGACAGTTAAATTTTATTCTCGCCCGTCTTGGCGCGGTTGTTGTCCCAACCCAGGTGGGCCTTCCCTTTGCGGGGCAGATTTTTGATGAACAAGGACAGCTTAATGAAGGCCGCGCGCGCGATTTTTCTTATAAAATGGCAGAACAAATGCTGGCTGAAATTAAACGGCGCAAATAAAATGGCGGCGACGCAAAAGAAACGAAAACTTACGCGGCCTAAATTAACCCGCGCGCAAATTGCCTATATATATAAGCATTTGCAAACCCTTGACCCGCACCCAAAAACCGAGCTGGAATTTCATAATTCTTACACACTTGTGGTTGCGGTGGCACTCTCTGCGCAGGCAACGGATGTTAGTGTTAATAAAGCAACCAAGGCCTTGTTTGCAAGCGTTGATACGCCAGAGAAAATGCTAAAGCTGGGCGAGGAAAAGCTTATCGGCTATATAAAAACCATCGGGCTTTATAAAACAAAAGCCAAAAATATTATCAAAATGGCGCAGCGATTGGTTGAGGTTTTTGGTGGGGAGGTCCCAAAAAACCGGACCGATTTAGAGAGTTTAGCTGGCGTTGGGCGCAAGACTGCCAATGTGGTTCTTAATGTTGCGTTTGGCCAGCCAACCATGGCTGTGGATACGCATATTTTTCGGATTGCGAACCGAACGGGCATGGCGCCCGGGGGAAGCCCGCTTGAAGTAGAGCTTAATTTGTTAAGGGTGACCCCAGATCAGTATATGATACACGCACATAATTGGCTTATCTTACACGGACGCTATACCTGCAAAGCGCGCACACCCATGTGCCAAAATTGCGCGATTAAAGATATTTGCAAATATAAAAACAAAACACCGCCCCCCGATTAACTTACAAAAATTTAATTAAGATAACTGCACTCTATATGCGAAATTCAGGGTTTATACAGGTTTGCATTTCTATATGATGGGAAGAACCAAATAGGAAAACAGTATGAAAAATGTTTACTTAAAATTCGCCGCCGTGCTCGCGCTTAACCTCACTAGTGTTGGCGCGCTCGCCCAGAACGCGCCTGCGCCAAACACGCAAGCTGTGCGCCTGTCTGCCTTCACACATCCACAGCAAGTGCCCGCCGATTTGGCCCGCATTAGCACGGCTCTTAACAGCACAGCAAGTTTTGCGGGCCGTTTTTCTCAATACGCATCTGATGGGTCGTTCTCCCAAGGGAGAATTTATCTCAAACGCCCAGGTAAAATTCGGTTTGAATATGACGCTCCAGAATCGCTTTTGCTCGTCTCTGATGGAGTTACTCTAACGCAAGTGGATAAAGCTCTTGATACCAAAGACCGCGTGCCGCTTAAATCGACGCCGCTCGCATTTTTCCTTGCTGAAAATGTTGATCTGGAAAATGATGTTGAGGTTATAGCGTTGCAAAAAACATCGACCAGTATTTCTGTGACTGCCAAAGATGGCACAGGCGAAATGGACGGAACTATTACCATGGTGTTTAATCCGCAAACTTTGGCGCTCAGAGAGTGGAACGTGCATGACGGGTTTGGTCAGCAAACGCGGGTGATATTGTCAAACCTAAAATATAACGAACGTCTCAACCCGCGCCTGTTTATAATGCGCGACAATAAACGCGGCCAAAACAAATAGGCAAATGAAATCTTGCTAAAACGGGTGGGCATTGTTTAATATCCGCTCATGACTCAAATTAAACTATGTAGCTGGAATATTAATTCCGTGCGCCTGCGCGCGCCGCAAATCGCAAAGTTCGCTGCGCTTGAAACTCCTGATATTATTGGTTTGCAAGAGATTAAATGCCTTAAAGAGCAATTTCCGTTCGAGGAATTTAAGGCTATGGGATATGGGCATATAGAGATATCTGGCCAAAAGGGCATGCATGGTGCGGCCACGGTTTCCAAATTCCCACTTACCCGTATGGACACTGATTTTTGCCCGCAGGGTCATGCGCGTCATGTCAGCACAATGGTTGAGCTAAGCAGTATAACGGGCGGGGTTAATATAGTGGGCGGGGCCAATATAGTGGGCGGAGCCAATGATTTTGAATTTCACAATTTTTATATCCCTGCTGGCGGTGATAATCCTGATGTAAAGGCCAATCCTAAGTTCGCTCATAAGCTAGAATTTTTAAGCCGCATGGTTGATTATTTTGCTGCACGTAAAAGCGAAAACGCGCGGCAAGTACTGGTCGGAGATTTTAACATTGCGCCTGCTGAAAATGATGTCTGGTCACACAAACAACTTCTAAATGTGATTAGCCACACACCCATTGAGGTGGAAGCTTTGGCAAAAGTTCAGCAAAGCGGCGATTTTATGGATTGCGCCCGTGAGGTTTTGGGTGGTGGCCCCAAAGAAAACCTGTTCTCGTGGTGGTCATACCGCTCGCGCGATATCAACGAATCCGACAGAGGCAGAAGGCTCGACCATATCTGGTTAAGCCCCGCCCTCACCCCGTCTCTAAGCCCGCGCAAAGACAGTCACCGCATCCACAGAGATTGCAGGCTATGGGAACGTCCAAGCGACCACGCGCCAGTTACGCAGGTTTTGGAAGTTCTATAAGGAACAATATACTTGATATAAAATATATTCTCATCATCCTTTTCATTGGAATTGCCGCCGCGCTATATTTTTCCATCAACCGTGTAAAGTAAAAACTTACTGGTTTATGGAATTCTTGATTGTTTCTTTGATTGTTTCTTTGAAGCTCTCTGTCATCTCACTCGTTATAAGTTTAATATGGCCTGTTTGGTCAACCAGTATGTAAGTTGGGAATGCCGAAATATTCCAATCTTTTACAATTTTTCCTTTCCTACTCACATACCAATGTTGCCAAGGCATATCAGTATCTTCTTGGAAATCAGTGAGATCAGAAAGTGCATCATCAACACTTAAAGAAAGAATTTCAAAACCCTCACCATATTCCTTTTTCATTTCAACCAATTCAGGAATAGAAGCAACACACGGGCCACACCAAGTCGCCCAAAAATCCACCAATAAAACCTTACCCTTATAGTTAGATATTTTATCAGGCTTGCCAGTTAAATCATTTTGTTTTGCATCCGGGATAGCACTACCGATCGATAGGTTGTGTATTGCAAATGTTAGGCTTTTCACACGCTCAAGAAGCGGTGTTGGGGGTTTTCCCTTCTTATTGCGACGGCTATACAAAATCACATCGGCGTAGTCTGGGTTGTCACTTATTTTTACAAGATAGTTCAGTGCGTTCACCTTACGAACTTCACGCTCTTGTTGTGTCACATCAGGGACATTTTGGAAGTAATAATGTGTTCGAGCCAGTAAATACCAGACATTAGCTTGTACGCTAACGTCCGGGTTTTGTTGTGCCAGCGCTTGCATGAAATCTTCATAGCCATCAATATCATTTTCATATGATCGGTAAATATTGTAAGCGAGTTTCATCATTTCAGGTTTTTGCAAATGTTTTTCTTGCAAATACGGAAGGGTGCGGGACATCCACTGCGGAGCCTCGCTTGTCCCAGGCGTTTCTTCTATAATAAACTTCAATGCTTCAAATACTTTCTTATTATCAGCACTCGTACTCGCAATTTTAAAACTTGCATCAACAGCAGGACCAACATCTGGATGTTCACCAGCTTGTGCTTTCATCATGGAATCATATTCGTCCTTATTATTGGATTTTTCTGAAACCTTATCTTCAATTTCATGCCATGTTTTATCCACGCTACGATAACTCGCAATCACCGATTCTGGGTTTTTTTGCTGACAACCCACAACGCCAATAAGGCAAATGGTAAGAACTGCCCCCACATTCATAAGTTTTTTACACTGCAAAATTCGTGTTTTAATATTTAACACCATATAATATTCCCGTTTGTTTTCTAGCCTTGGAAAACTCCAAATATGAACTGCACTAGCAATTATACCCTTGAGTAATCAAACGAAATCAATCCTCGATATAAATGATCTCGCCCATATAAAGCTCCTCTATCCCTACCTTAATTTTTTCAAGATCTCCAGCTATAAACCATGTTAGATTATCAAGAATAATCGTTTCCTTAGCTATATTACGCACATTATTTGCTTCAATTTGTCCATAATCATCTTGAAGTTTTGAAAAATAACTTAATGGTTTTCCGTTAGATTGATTTTGGCCCATAATGCCAAGAATACTACTGCTCCGCTCAAGCGTACCAGGTACAGAATTTACCAACCCATCCAATGCAGTTTGAATTTCAACAGCGCTAGCGGGTTGTGAACCTAAATAATCTTTGAATATTTTTCGTATCTCAATTAAAGCTTCTTTTGTTTTATCTGTTTGCACAGGTGCAGACAGCTCCCAAACCACAGCTTCTTTTTTTGTATCTAGGCTAGTAGATGCTCCATATGACCAACCTTTTTCTTCTCGTAATTTCATATTGATGCGAGAGAGGAAACTACCACCGAGGATTCTATTCATAACGTTCAAATCAGCCTCATGCGCAGCAACGTTTTTTGGAACAATAATCGCGGCGGATATAAGGGTTTGTGCGGCCCCAGGTTTGTTCATAAGGTATATTTTAGGAGTAGATACACGCACCGTTTGAACTGGAATATTCTTTTTTTCTAATGCAGTATCCGCATGGTGCCAGCTGCCTATTTTCTTTTCTAATATAGGCATAAGCTGATCAAGTGTAATATCACCAACAACCAAGAACGTTGCATTATCAGGGCGAATCCACTTTTTATAATGGGATTTTAAATCATCCACACCTATGGATTCTATGCTCTCTTTTGTACCAATCCCAAGGTAATAACGTCCATAAGGATGCTCTTTTCCAAACAAAACTTCTGACATAAAATAACTAAGTTTAGCATTGGCATTACCAAGAGTTTGGGTCAATTGGCTAAGGCGCTCATCTTTTAATTTGATAAGGGCGTCTTCTTTAAAGGAAGGGTTTTTTAAAATATCGCTAAACACATCTAAGCTTGCCCCTAGGTTTTCTTTCAGGGTAGAAATCATGATGGAAGAACTATCTTGGCCAGAAAATGCATTCAAGTTGCTACCTAAATCATCCATTTTAAAAATAATATCTTTGCCGCTACTAGTTTTCGTACCCTCTTTCATCATGCCGATTGTTAAACTCGCAAGGCCAGATTTCCCCAGCATATCCGTCGCAGCACCAGCGTCAAATTGCATGGTCATTCGCACCATTGGGATAGTATCACGCTCGACTAGAGCAACTTTCATCCCGTTGCTCAAATTTGCCGTCTGAATATCTGGAAAACGTGATTGCGGGAACGAACCTAAATTTGGTATTTTATTTAAATCAACACTTGGTTCTGCCTGTTTATACTTTCCATTCGGCATTGTCAGCAACTGATAAAAACCTGTATTAAACACTTCACCTTTCAGCGCTTGAATATCTTTTGCAGAGGTGTTTTCAATCAACGCCATTGTCTTTTTATAGGCAGCAGGATCACCATAAAATATTTCTCCTTCTGCCAATGTTGGACCTTTTCCGCTAAACCCACCTATTACCTCTTGCGATTTCATGAACCCGACAATTATTGATTTACTTACGCGCTCAATTTCTTTTGCGCTTGGCCCGTCTCTAAAAAAATCTTCCATCACATCTTCAATGGCCGCATTGACTTCCTGCGGATCCGTATCTGGCTTCATCATAACGGTAACATTAAAAAAGCCCATAAGACCAAGCGGTTGGTACTGAACATAAACCTCAGATGCAATATCACGCTTCTCTACTAATTCTTCGTACATACGAGATGTCTTACCATCGCCTAGGATGCCGGCCATAACGTAAAGAGAGCCAAATTTTTCATTAAGCATGCCTGGCACCGCCCATGTACGTTCAAGCAAGGGAAGTGAAACTTCGTCAATGGTATGATCAAAAATATTTTCCGTACGTTTTGGCACCCATTCGTTTAAACGGGATACAGGTGGTCCTGGACGGATATGGCCAAAGTATTTTTTAGCAAGCGCCAACCCTTCGTCGGCTGTTACATCACCCGCTAAAACGAGAACTGCATTCGTTGCGCCATAATATTCATTAAACCACTTCGTCAAATCACCAATGCTGGCATTATTTAAATCTTCCATAGATCCGATAGTAGACCAACGATAAGGGTGCCCTTCAGGTAATAGCGCGGCCAGTCGTCGGTACTCCCCTTTTGCATAGGGCTTATTATCGCCTTGACGTTTTTCATTTTTAACAACACCGCGCTGCTCATCAAGTTTCTTTTGCGTCAAAGCTCCAAGCAAATAGCCCATACGATCCGCCTCAAGCCATAACAAGCGCTCTAATGAGGATTTAGGGACGGTCTCAAAATAGTTTGTTTTATCAGGGTCTGTGGTTCCGTTAAATCCTGTTGCTCCCATAGTGTTTAATTGCTCAAAATAATCATAATCTGCATGTTCGGAACCGTTAAACATTAAATGCTCAAATAAATGTGCGTAGCCAGTTTTCCCTTTTTTCTCATCACGAGAACCAACATTATACCAAATATTTACAGAAACGAGCGGTGCCTTATCGTCTTCATGAACGATAACCGTAAGACCATTATCAAGAACCGTCTTCGTATATGGGACATCAATTTGCGCCGATAGAGACTCCGATTGAACCGCGACTACATTCGGCTTGATCACAGTGTCATTATTTTTTTTTGTGCAAGCACTTATTACGAGAGTTGATGCTGTTAGCAATAAAAACAAAGTTTTTTTCATGGTTTTTCCTACAATTTAAAAAGGGCTTTGAAAGCCGAGGTTGCACGCTACAGCGCATTGATAACATTTTTTGGCGTTAGAATTTGGGGTAAGACCTTCGCATCATCAACATCCATCCCTGGAGTATAATACAAATAAAGCGGCACACCTACGCGGCCAAATCGTTGAAGTATTTTTGCTATTTCATCATCCGAATTTGTCCAATCACCGACCATTACCTTGATGTTTTTTTCTTTGAATGCCGCTATAACTTCAGGCTTATGTAAAGCTGCCTTCTCATTCACCTTACAGGTGATACACCAATCTGCAGTAAAGTAGACGAAAACCTTTTCATCACTCGCCAAGAGTGCCTCCAAGCCCGCAAGGCTATAAGGCTCTGCATGTAGCCCATCGGGGGTCAAACTAGCAGTTGGGCTTTCTTTCAACCCTGGCAAAACACTCGCGACCCATCCCGAGCCGCCAAGTGCCACAAGGCAAAAAACCAACCAAAGCATTTTCTTTGAGGACTGATTTCTTTTTCCCCAAGCCCACAGCGCCATAGATAAAAATAAGGCAAGTAACAACACACCCAAAACATACCCTAAACCAACCTGATTGCCTAAAATCCACAAAATCCATAGTGCCGTCACGAACATCGGGAAAGCAAGAAACTGTTTAAAACTATTCATCCACGCCCCAGGCTTAGGCATCCACTTTCTTAACACTGGGAAGAAGCAGAGCAGCAAATACGGAAGGGCTAGGCCAAAACCAAGAGCGAGAAAAACAAGAATAGTAATGATGAGAGGCTGGGTTAAAGCATATCCCAATGCCCCGCCCATGAACGGCGCCGTGCAAGGTGACGCAACAACAACAGCCAGCACGCCTGTAAAAAACTCTGATTTATAGCCGTTACCATGCGTTAAGCCTTGCCCAACACCAGAAAGTCTTGAAGAAAATTCAAACATCCCTGCTAAATTTGCTCCAATTGCCCCCAGCAACAAAGCCAAGACCACCAATACAACAGGTTGTTGCATTTGAAATCCCCAACCTGTCATACCGCCGGCACTGCGCAGGGCAACAAGAATGATAGCAAAGAGCAAAAAACTTGCCAATATACCAGCTGTGTAAACCAAACCATTTACCTGTGCAGTCCGAAGATTTTCACCTGAAAGCTTCGCCAACCCTAGCGCCTTCAAACTTAAAATTGGCATTACACACGGCATGAGATTAAGTAGCAATCCTCCCAATATAGCAAAGACTACAGCCCCCAAAAGCTTGGCCAAGCCGCCGCCCTGAAGATCGCCCTCTTGCATACCAACATTATTTTCACCACCACTTACAAAATGTGAGGGATTTTCGCTTGCGAGCGGGAATTTTTTAGTAATTATGGACTCGGCCAAATCCCCCGTATCGGCCTTAACAATATATGCTTGTTGCACCCCACCAGTTTTTTGCACAACAATAACAAGGTCACTTTGGGCGGTTTTTTGTACACGCTTACCAGCCTTTGCCACGAACGCCAACCCGCCACGTTTAAGCTGCACTTGGCGCGTGGTCGCATGATCAATGATTTTTTTTGCTACAGGGTATAACAATATATTATCATATCCACTTTCTATAGCCTCCATATCAATATGAAAAAGAACTTGGCCATCCCCATAAGGCGAATACACAGCCTTCCAATCAACAGGGATTGGGAATTTTGAACGCGCAATTGCAAATTCTTGAGTTAAGCCAACATCTTTATTATCCTCATTGGCCTTACCCACTAGCAAATCATACGAAATTTCTGCATCTTGCGGCACACACGATTTATCGTCACAAACCAACCAATTAGCAGCGCCAGATAAATGTATTACACTTCCAATTTTTGCTCTTTTGGGAATTTCAACATCAAAAATAACCAAAATATCTTCATCATACCCATAGGACACCATCCCCATAAACGGAATCAAATGCGGCGCAGGGAGCTGCATCGGACCTATGACTAGGTCGCCCTTGTCACCCCAATTAACCCGAATGCTTTTACCTGCATCCCCTGGGTTAACCCAATAAGTATGCCATGTTTTTTGTGGTTTAAGGCGCAAACCAAAGCTAATTACTTGCCCTGGTGAAACGCTAGATTTTTCGGCCACCATTTCAACGGAGCTATACCCTGCATGCGCCACTTGGGCATATGCATTACCACTCAATTGGGCGAAAACAGCAAGAGAAAACACCATGCTTGCAAGCAGCGTAGCTTTTACTTTTGCAAAATGGCTCATAACCTTAAAAATACAATACTGAAACATCGCTTACCCTAGCCGTGGAAAATACTAGGCTTACCTAACAACTATTTGTGTAGGTATTATCAAGAACAGCCACAATGCCGCTGACAAAATTGTTACTTTTCGAACAGTTATTTGGGAAATATGACCATAAACTCTGCCCCACCTGAACTCCAGTTGCGCGCTCTTACACTACCATTGTGAGCCTCAACTAAGGATTTAACCACTGCAAGCCCCAAACCCGACCCGCCTGTTCCACGAGACCGTGAAACTTCACCTCGTTCAAAGTAATTAAACAAGCTATCAACATCCTCTGGCAGACCCTGCCCCCTATCTTGAATGATAACAAACACACTCTCTTGATTGCTTCCTACTTGCACCTTGATCCATTTCCCACTTGCTCCGTAACGAATTGCATTTTCCAGCAGATTATAAAAGATTTGTGTTAATCTGGCCATATCCCCTTTCATGGGCGCAGTTTGAATATCCAGCACTAATTTTATGCCCGCCGCCTTGCATTTTGGCTCCATACTTTCGACTACAGAAGCAACAATTTCGCTCAAGGCAACATCTCTTACCTTGAGACTCAATTTTCCCACTTCAGCTAAGGAGAGAATACGCACATCATCAACAATGCGACTCAATAAATCCGTTTGCCCAATAAGCTGTTGAATTTCTCCAATGTCAGAACTGTACACACCATCGGTTATGCCCTGTAAACGCCCCTTTAAAATCGTTAACGGCGTCCTAAGTTCATGGGCAATTGCCGCCATGCTTTTTTGCCGTTCGCGTTCTCGGCGCTCTAAAGATTCAGCCATTGAATTAAAATTTGAAACAAGTAAACCAATTTCATTGCCCGATATTTTTGGAATTGTGTCTGCCCGCGCTCCCAAATTACCCCGCGTGACGCCCCGAGCCGCTTTCGCCACTTGTGATATTGGACGTGACAGTTTCTTTGAAAAGAAAACTGCAGCAAGTAACCCGATAAGAATTACCGTGAAATTAATCAAAAGCAAAATACCGTTTTGAAAAGATTCGTAACCGCTCCCCCAATAGGTTTGGTATATATCTGGAATTGACTCAGATATGGCAACACATTGTTTTTGTGTCGTATCTAATTGCATCCGCACTTCTAGCGGCAGATTATCATACCAATATTTATGAAAATATTTATAAAACATTATCTTTATCGTGCCAGAAAATAATAAGCTGATTAAAACAATAGAGACAACAAGCACACTCATTTGTACCCATAGTTTTGAAAAAATACTCTTGATTACAACAGGCATTTGAACTCACACTAGATAACTTTAAATTTAAGATACATGACAAAGCCGATAGCCAACGCCTCGGACACTTTCAACAAAATTCACCCCTCCTACATTTTTGATTTTACGGCGCAAATTAGATAAGTGTGAATCAACAACACGGTCAAAAGCATCACTACCACTTAAGCAAGTTTCAATCAATTCATTGCGGCTAAAAGCCTTGAACGGAAAATTTGACATTTTTTCTAACAAGCAATACTCAGTTGGCGTCAAAGCAATGACATGCCGTTTTTCATCATTTGTATTGATAGAGACTATGTGGGTATCCGTATCAATTTCTAATTCATCGATTCGCACGATCCGCCGCGTAGTTCCAAATGAAGACGTCCTGCGCAACACAGCTTTAACCCGCTCAACCACTTCATTTGGATTAAATGGTTTGATGATATAGTCATCAGCGCCATTTTTTAAAGTTAATAATTTTTCCCCATCTTCAACAACAGCAGTCACCATAATTATTGGCGTCGTAGATTTTTCTCTGATTTTCAAGAGAATTTCTTTACCACTCAATCGCGGCAATTTAATATCAAGTAAGATCAAATCAGGTTTTAGCTTTTGGTTTTCAACCAAAGCCAATTGCCCATCAACACAGCCAGCTGTGCGAAATCCCGCGTTTTCTAGATATTTTCGCAAAATTTCCTGTATAGAAGGTTCATCTTCAATAACCAGTATAAGGTAGTTTTTTGTTTGATCCTTATCCATATAACCATTCACAATTTACAATTTACTTCTTCGCTTGTTCAGCCTCATATACCAATCCTGTTAACATGGCCTCAAGTTGTTCATCAGATGGATTTTTAGATACTATAACTCCATTATGATTGACCAAAAAAACAGTTGGGAACCCGTTAATATTCCATTGCTTCACAACCCCTTTTTCTTTACCTGAATACCATAAATCCCAAGGTAAATTTTCATCTTCCAAGAATTCTGTAACATCGGCAATTGCATTATCCGCACTTATACCAAGGATTTCAAAGGGCCGGTTTTTATATTTCTCTTTCAACTCCCGCATATGAGGAAATTTTATAATACAAGGCCCACACCAAGTTGCCCAAAAATCAACCAAAACAACCCGCCCTTTATATTGGGAAAAATCTTGCTTATTTCCGTCTAAGTCAACACCAATAGTGACAGGTACACTTTTCCCAACAGATAAGTTTTTAAAATTATATAACATTTTTTTCGCTAATTCATCCAATGTAGGTGTCTGAATTTCTGGCCGTTCTTTTGGCTGATTTTTAGCCGTAGTTTCAGCCCCCGATTCAGCCTCCGAGTATTTATTATAAACTGCAAGAATGGGTATATCCCGATTAAGAAGCAATGGTATTTTGCTCTTCTTACCATTTTCTATAACTTCATTTAGAAGGCTTTCAGCCCTTTTGCGGCGCTTATTGATCGCCTGAGTGTCGTTAATATCCATGTAACTTACGCTACGGCCTAAGTAATCTCCCAAGCCAAGCATTGCATGGTTTTTTACGGTTGGATCCGTTGCAGTATTGACAACACGGTCAAGCAATTTTACCACGCGTTTGTATCGTGCAGGCCTAGCTTGAACCCAAGCTTCCGCACCCTCACCCTCTGGTGGTTTATGGCCAACCAATTGGTTGCTACTTATAGATTGTAAAATATTGGCATATTCGGGAGTATTCAGATAATTCTCATACAATAACTCATGAATATTTTGAATTATTTTGTAGTCGGTATCGGTACCTGCTGACACCTCTAAAGCCAGAAGCAAAGCATCAAAACCCGTGGAATTACTTAGGTTAGCTTTCCCATAGTTATAGAAGTCATTAAAATAAGCCAGAGAGCTACGTCCAACATTTTGCTCATACCAAACCCCAAACCCCTCAGAACCCCAAGCCATCCGTTTTTCATCGCTCATACCATCTGTTTGTGACTGCATATCACGCCAAAAAATACCCTGCGCTTTACCTGCATCCTGAGCCAATCTAGTAATTTCGGAAACAGATTGAGTATTGTTTTGCGAATTGTCCTGTTTAGGGCTACAAGCCATTACAACAAACAAGCACATCAAAATCAGTGTGTTTTGAAAAAATTTCCCCATCGCCATACCTAACACCCTGTACTGTTCATAAGCTCTTTAATCAATAAAACTAATGCACTATCGTTTTGTAGTACCCTCGGCTTCAGAACTTTGTTTTATTCCTAGCTCTTCACTTAAATCCATAACTTCAAAGAATGGTTGATTATCTTGCGTGTTAGCAAGAACAAAATAAACATTACTCTGCGTTTTCACAACTCGTACACCTGTTGTGCCAACCATTTGCTTTAACGCATCTTCAACACTCATCACGCCCTCCACAGCGGCAGAGCGCAAAGTATTAATCTCTGCATCTTCATATTGAATGTCCGCATGGGTCAAACTCGCCAAGCGCTCAATGGCTTGCGGAAGGGGTTGCGCTGAAATATGCAAATTTTCCTTCTCTTTCCCACTTGCACTCATCGAGAACGAATTCAACACCAGCAAAGCGCCGACAGCTGCTAAAATTTTATTCTTTAAAATAAACAATATCCCTCCTTGTCCCTATCAAAAGGACTTTTTAACATCAATATACATAACTCTTTTGCGTGCATCCACCCTATTTAAATCAAAGCCAGGACTTTTGTCTAAAACTGGGAAATCAGCACTAAAGATATTATTCACGCCAACAGACACTCGCGTACCACTTAGAAAATTTTGGCTATCATCAAATGCATAACTAATATTAGCATCAACTGTTGTATAAGCGCTGACAGTTTCAATTAGCGATTTATAGGACGGATTCACAATGTCAAAATCAAGATCACGATAAGAGCTTTGATAGCGTATATTCGTGCGCCCATACCAATTGCCAAACCCAACACCTATATATCCATAACCTTGCCATTTTTGTGGCCCTTCACTTGTTCCTGAAAGGTCTGTAGACGCCACGCCTTCTGCAATAGTTTCCGTAAGCTGTAATGTATGGGTTACTACGGCGCCAAGATTGTATTCAAATTTACCTACAGAGGATGAGTAATCCGCTGAAAAATCAATAGTTTCACTAATTTTCTTTGCTATATTAAGGGTTCGCCGATCCATAAAGGTGATCCGGCCATCTGTTTTCAACTCACCTGAGAACCAGTCAGCAGGCAACACTGTCGGCCCGCGACGCTTAATTAAATGAGAAAATGCTTCGGCATTAACTGGGTCGCTAATAATTTTAAAAATACGCTCATTAGATCCACTCGCAATTTCATTCCTAATATCAATATAGGCATATTTAAACCCTAACTTCAGCCCAGGAACACTAACAAAATCATGATCAAAACCAACAGAGAAATTATTAGCTGTAACTGGTTTTAAAGTATCCGAATTACCCCCAAACAAAGCCGTCATTTCATAGGCATCAGGATCCCCTTTAAACACCACATCAGGATCATTAAGCGTACCACCAAAACTTACGACATTGATGAATTCACGGGTGTCATAAACTCCATCATAATCAGGATTAGGAATAGTCTTTGTCTTCGCATGCGGGTCCACGTGAAATAAATCAAAATCAGGTAAATCAACTAAGAAAAACCGATCATACAAAGTTGGCGCCCTAAAGGACTTTGACCAGTTAAAGAAAACACTTGTATTCTCTGATGGCTGCCATGCAACACCAATTTTAGGACTAAAGGCTCCATAACTCCCTCCTGCATCCACCAATTTCGTGGCCTCAGTATCAAGTTTCAAGTTATCATCAAAGGCGCGTGTCCCAGCGTACTTCACGCCCCTGTCCGTGAATTTGTCATAACGCAGAGCCAGGCCAATTTGCAGCCCATGAATACCCGCTCTTGCATTTGTTTCACCCACCAAAGGCAAGGAAACTTCCCCAAATAAACCAATAGCGTCCCGCTCGCTATCTGGTAGGTTTTGCCGCGATGATGGATCTCGGCTTTTATCTTCACCATCAAAGTTTATGTAATCAGCGCTCAGTTTTTCACGATAAACCTCAGCGCCAAAGGCCATTTTCACATCACCGCCAGGCAAAGTCCCTAACGTACCCTCAAATATTGATTGCAGCCCTGTAATGCCACTAGATGACTTCCCTTGTCCTTTGCGGTAAAGTTGATTTAAAGTCTCTTTACTATTTTGCGTGCCGTCCCCAAACAAATTAAGTGGCTTATACTTGACAGATCCATCAAGTGAGTACCCCTTCATCAACATCAAAATTGTATCAGGGAAGCGCCTCGTACGTTCACTATCTAGAATTTCCAATCGTTTGCTTTTTGACAAACGACTTTGCCCCCGAGGGGCCGATACGGTGGAAGTGTTGGCATCATCTCTGGACATGTAAAATGCCGCTGTGCCTTTCCAGTCTCGAACAGGGAGTTCAAAATTTAGACCTAAATTTAAGTTAAAGTTTTCCTGCTTAACCTTAGAACCGAGGCGCGGCATAAGCCCCGCATCAGTTTCACGGTCAAATATATACCCAAATTTATATTGTGGGGCGCGCAAATCGTCCGCCGGAGGATGAACAATATCATCTTCACCATGGCGCACAAAAGATTGGCGAACAGCGCCACCAACCTCAGTATCCTTGGGATGGAAATTACCACTTGTTTTAATATACCCCCCTATGGACTCAATATTCCTTTGCGAATACAAACCCTCCACAAAAAATTCCAATGTATCATTGATGTCCAGCTCAAGACTTAAAAAACCATTTTTCCGATTTTGTTTTGGCGTTAGGTAAAGCGGTAATAAATTCCGCCCCTTAACACCATCCGCTTTTAAGTCAGCCAACGCTGGCGATGCATTGCCAGCTGGCGCCGAACCAAGCAAAGTCCCAGCACTAAAATCACTCTCAAACCGCTTAATAAATACGCCTGGTGAACCAAATTCAAAACTACGATGATCCCGTCCACCCTTAGACGTCAAATCAAGACTGCCAACGGCCTTGCTTGATAAGACAGGGTCGGACTTAGTATAGGTAATTCCGCCAATAATCCGAGCGATATCATTACTATAGCCAGCTACTTGGCTAATAGACAATCTATCACCGCCCGTTTCGCTATTCTCATAACGCACTGACGTTTCGGTTCCATTAAAGTCTTTCTTCAAAATAAAATTAACCACACCCGCGATCGCTCCAGACCCATAAGCCGTTGAAGCACCATCTGTTAGCACCTCCACATGATCTATAGCGGCAAGCGGTATAATAGAGATATCAGAGAAGGCGCCAGCACTTGAACTATCTTGCGTCAATCTACGGCCATTAACTAATGTCAGTGTAGCTTGATTTCCAAGCCCCCTGAAATTTGCCCCCGTACCAGCTGCACCATTTACACGCAGTCCATATTTTGGATCTTGAATAGGGTTGACAAAGGAATCCGAAAAAACACCATTATTTGTTGATGAATTAATATTAGAAAAATTTTGCGGGATTATCCGCATCAAATCGTCTACATTATTCAAGCCCAACCTTCCAATCTCTATTTGATCCACATTCATAATTTGCGAGGTTGTCACAGTACGCATACCCGTTGCCGTCACAACAACTTCATCAACTGGCTCATCAACTGGCTCATCAATTGATGAGCTACTGCTTTGGCTCTTCTCACTGCTTTGGCTGGCCTTAGTAACCTGGGATGCTTTACTTTTCTCATCAGCTTCCTGAGAAAAAGCTATCGGCGCGGCCAAAACAAATTGCGCGCCAGAAACCAAAAGCAATGTTCGCAAACCTAGCTTACAGTTCACCCTAAATAATTTTTGCATCCTATATTCCCCTAAATCACAATATTTTAATTGCCCAATACAGATGCCTTTACGCGAGTTATATGGAGATAGTGTGCAGAAACAACCACCAGAAACAATCATCAGGAACAATCATAGAGAATATGATTGAAAACAATGGTGACATTTTCATCCCATAGCACAAAAAAACGGGCGACATAGTCACCCGTTTTTTTAAATTTCAATTAACTTTAAAAGAAAGAACTTTAAAAGGGAAAATTAAAATTCTTTCTTTATGTCCACATACATCACTCTTCTGCGAGCATCGACACGGCTTGTATCAAAAGTTGGCGATTCATTAAAAAGTGGGAAATCCGGGCTTAATAAATTATTCACCCCAACAGTAATACGCGTCCCGTTCATAAAGCCAGACTCATCATCAAAGTTATAACTTACATTAACGTCAACCGTATTATACGCCTTTACATCAGTAAGGGTCGGCGTTGGCAAACCACGTACTCTACGCGTATTTTCATAAGCGCCTTGGTGGCGTAAATTCACACGTCCATGCCAATTACCCTTGCGAACACCAATATATCCAAAGCCTTGCCATTTCAGCGGCCCGCTCTCTGTACCAGAAAGCTCTTCCTCTGGCGCGCCTTCTGCAACTTGACGCATATGACTCAAGGTACGCGTTAGGTTCGCGCCAACATTAAAATCATATTCACCTTGATCAAATCTATAATCCACCGCAAAATCCATTGTCTTGCTTATGGTTTTTGCAATATTAATCGGGCGCAAATCAAGCGAATTAATAAATCCAAAGCTATCGCGTGAAACAATATTTTTATACAGATCTGCATTAGCCAAATCAGTTATCTTATCAAGAAGTTCATCATTGGACAAGGTAGTAATCTCATTACGTAGGTCAATATAAGCATATTTAAACGATAGATTAAGACCATCAAAAAACTGCGGGGCAAAGTCTATACCAAGTGAGTAATTATTAGCCGTTACAGGTTTTAATTTTGCATTACCACCCGTTAGTACCGTACCACTACCTCGCTCGACATTCTCGTCAAGTGCATTACCATCGGCATCTAACTTTGGGTCTTGGACTAAAGTTATCAGTTGAGCGATTTCAATGGCTGGAATATAAAACCGATCATGCAATGTTGGCATACGGAAACTTTCAGACCAATTAAGGTACACTTGCGTGCTTTCTACTGGCCGCCATTTAATCCCAACTTTTGGACTAAAGGCACTACTACTACTTTTGACAGCATTTAAATCACGTGCATTTGCTATTTCCGTCAATTGCATCCCAAACACCCCAGGGAAAAAATCGGGGTAAAGCTCAACATTCTTGGTCGAGTTCAAATAAAATGAGTTTCGGACAAAACCCTCACCTTCAAATTTATCATAGCGTGCAGCTACGCCAATATCAAAAGCATACAGCCCACGGCGACGATTACCTTCACCAATTAAAGGAAAGTTTAACTCACCAAACACTGCAAATGCTGTCTGTTTACTGCCTGGCAAGGATTGCATAGCATCTTTTCTTACAACTTTCCCATGAAATTCAAGATGGTCTGCCTCAAGTTTTTCGATGTAATAATCCACACCAAACGCCAACTTCACATCACCGCCTGCAATCTTAAAAATTGGCCCGTCTACAATCGTTTGAAACCCCAATACACTAGAGGAAGATGTGTTAGTGAGGTCAAAATACAGACGATCAAGCGTTGCTTGCGAATTTTGCGTGCCATCGCCAAATAAATTGAGGGGGTCAACAGCCGTTTTTCCGTCTAGCGAATACCCCTTCATCAACATCAGAACAGAATTATCAAAACGAGAATGGCTGCCAGACACTCTTGACGCAATAAGATTCGTAACCGAAGCATCACTTGAATGATAAACCGCAGACACACCTTTCCATTCTTTCATTGGCAGCTTATAATTTGCCCCCAGGTTAAAATTGTAATTTTCTTGCTTATTGCGCGAACCTACACGCGGCATCAAGCCCGCATCTGTTTCCCGGTCAAAAACATAACCATAGGAAACACCATTACCGCTAAATAAATCCGTAATATCTGCCAAATCTGCCCCTGGCATATGCACAATTGGCGCTTTACCGTTCGGTGCCCTTGTATCAACCAATGCCTTGAAGAACCCCGCCTGCATGAACGTACCTTTGGCAAAAATATAGTCCCCTTGGGACGACACATTTCTGTGTGAATAAATACCCTCGGCGAACAATTCTATAGAATCCGTCAAATCAAAGCCAAAGTTTAAAAACCCACTTGTTCGCTTTTGCTCGGGCGTTAGGTACAATGGCATCCTTTTACGTCCCTTCACACCAGCAGTCACCAAATCGGCCTTTGAAGGAGCCGTATTGCCCTTAGGCACAACCCCAAAAATATCAGAATGATTATCAACACGAACACCCTTACTATATTTATAAAATACACCGCCAGAAATTGTTGAAAAGTCTTCGAAATTATAACCGCCAGCAGAACGCAAATCAAGACTATCAACGAGTTTGTCAGTTAATACAGGGTCAGTTTTACTATATGTAACCCCGCCCATAATCCGCGCACGCTCATTACCAAAACCTGCGACCTGACTTATGGTTATGCTATCCCCGCCCGTCTGGCTATTTTCATACCGCACAGATGTTTCAGCGCCCTTGTAATCTTTTTTCAAAATAAAGTTTATCACACCCGCAATCGCGCCAGAGCCATAAACGGTGGATGCGCCGTCTGTAAGCACCTCTACCCGCTCAATTGCCGCAATTGGAATAATTGAAATATCGGAAAACGACGCCGTGCTACCACTATCTTGTGTAATGCGGCGACCATTAATCAAGGTCAGCGTAGCGTTATTACCAAGCCCGCGAAGGTTCGCTCCCGTGCCCGCACTCGCGCCTGGACGGCGCCCGTACTCATTATGACGCGTACTACCAGAACCATCACCAGAATTGATTAAAATACCGTTATTTGTTGCTGAATTAATATTAGAGAAGTTTTGCGGCAAAATCCGCATCAAATCATCAACCGAGCCCAAGCCAAGCCGCTTAATTTCAAGCGTATCAATCGTCATCACCTGCGACGTTGTACCAGTACGAAGCCCTGTTGCTGTCACGACAACTTCATCCAGTGGTTTTGCCGTCAAAAATTCATCGTAATTCTCTGGGTTATCCCCTTTGCGTACAACAAAAAATTCCCCAGAATCCGTTTGAACAACCTCAAGAGTGCCACTTGACAACATCAGACGTAATGCTTCACCGACTGACATATCTCCATTAACAGCGACAGAAGAAAGCCCTTTAACGATGCGCGGGTCATAACTTATTGGAGCCCCTGCCTGCGCCGCCAATGTTGAGAGCGCCGCGTTCAGTGACTGAGACGGCACATTAAACTGATCCGCACTTGCCATTTGCGCCCCGACAAACAAGACAGCACTTGATAATAAAATTGCTTTGCGCAATTTCCCCTTACCTATATTCCTCTTAAGCATAATATCCCCCTGTAAGTATAACATTCCCCTGAAAAAATACTGAATCACATGCCAGTTTTTTAGTACTTTCACACTTAATTTATATTTATTGAGGTTTGATGGAGGCAATATAAAATGATTCTGAGGTAGAGTCTCAAATTTACAAAAAAAATTCTAAATGTCTATTTATTATTTGTTTTCTTTTTGAGACAGCCCCTTTATTGTGAGACAGCCCCTCCCTTTATTATGAGACAGCCCCTTTATTAAATGTCTGAATTAAATGTCTGAATTAAATGTCGGACGCCAACGCCCATGAAACAGATTTATGAAACAGATTTAAGAGACAGATTTAATTGACTTTTGGGTCAATAGAATTACCCTACGCCTATGAAGGATAGACAAGACAAATCCCCGTTTGACCGAGAGGCGCAATATAATGCCAAACGGCGCGCCGTTATCTTTGCGGCAGGCGCAGCGTTTCGCAGGCGCGGCTATCACAACACATCTATGGTGGAAATCGCCAAATCGCTCGGCCTGTCCAAAGCTGCGCTTTATTATTATGTGAAGAGCAAAGAAGAGATTTTGTATGAGTGCCATATTATGGTGTATAGCGCCATGGATGTGTGTGTCAAAGCGGCCAAAGGGCAAACGGGGCTTGAAAAACTTTCGCGGCTCTACGGCGAATTTGCACGGCTTCTCACG
Source organism: Robiginitomaculum sp. (assembly GCA_965224735.1). Taxonomy (GTDB): domain Bacteria; phylum Pseudomonadota; class Alphaproteobacteria; order Caulobacterales; family Maricaulaceae; genus Robiginitomaculum_A. The sequence goes on from OZ245059.1 coordinate 2,347,319, forward strand.
CGCGACGGGCTAGCTTTGCTCGCTGATGTGGATAGTTTAAAAGGTGAGTTTCAAAAGACGGTTCTGGCGCGCCGAGGCAAAATAGAACGAGCCGTAACCAGGTTTGTTAAAATAGGGATGCACGATGGCTCTATTAAAAAGTCCGATCCAAAAGTGACCGTGTTCTTTCTTATGGGCGCGCTTAATTGGCTCAATGTTTGGTACGAGTCAGACGGGCGCATGAGCGGTGATAAAATATCGCAAGCCTTTGTCGCGCAAATGAGTGAAGGCGTTGCGGCATAAACAAGTTGGGCGGCATAAACAAATTGGGTTGCATAAACAGGTTGAGCGGCTAAAACCCTTATGGATTATATCGCGCGCGCGTGGATAGTGGATAGTGGATAGTGGATAGTGGATAAAAAGGCGTTTGCTTAGGGCAATCCACCAGTTTGTCTAAGCCCTTCGAACAAGGCGATGCTTGCACTACTCACAAGGTTAAATGAGCGGGCATTGCCAGCGAGAGGAATGTAGATGCGGGCTTGGCTTGCTACGTGCACTTCCTCTGGCACCCCAGCGCTTTCGCGGCCAAATAGGAGTGTGTCATTTGCTTCAAATGAAAAATCTGAAATTGGTTTTGCGGCTTTTGTTGTAAGCAGCACAAGGCGCGCGCCCGTCTTCGCTTCGCTTCCTGTTTTCGCTTCGTTTCCTGTCTTCGCTTCGCTTTTTACAAACGCACCCCACGATTTATGGCGAATGAGTTGCTCGGGCGCAGCATAATCCATGGCTGTGCGGCGCAAGGCTTTGCTCGTGAGCGGGAAACCGCACGGCTCGATAATTTCGAGTGGCACCCCAAAACATGCGGCCAAACGCATAGCTGCCCCCAGGTTTTGGGCGATGTCAGGTTGATAGAGCACGATTTTCATAAATTTATCCACTTATTCAAATATATTCACTTGTCAATGCCTAGTAATTTCCCCTATTCAGAGGCAATCGATTGCGGTGAATTGCCACATACGGGAAAAGGGAAATATTGTATAACAGTTCTAATCTAAACTTGTGCAAAATTTCAAAAAAAGGAAGACCAATATGTCTGATAAATTTGCAGATAATTCTGGTTATGCTCATGAAGGGCATGGAGATGATGAGCATACGCGCCGTGACTTTATTTATATAGCAACGGGCGCGGCGGCAGCCGTAGGCGCAGGTGCGCTTGCCTGGCCCCTAGTAACACAAATGAGCGCGGCGGCGGATACGCGCGCGGCTGGCTTTGTTGAAATTGATATTTCTCAAGTCGAAGAAGGCCAGCAAATAAAAGTGCTTTGGCGTGGCAAGCCCGTTTTTATCCGTTATAGGACGCAAAAAGAAATAGAGGAAGCTGATGCGGTTGATGTTTCCACATTGCGCGATCCGCAAACGGATGATGAACGTTTTGTTCCAAATTTTTCTGGTAAAATTAATAAAAAACTTTTGGTTATGGTTGGGGTTTGCACGCATTTTGGCTGTATCCCTTATGGCGAACAGGGCAAGGTTGATCCACAAAGTAGTTTTGGTGGTTGGTATTGCCCATGTCATGGATCTGAATATGATACATCTGGCCGTATTCGCAAAGGCCCAGCGCCACTCAATTTGTTAATTCCAGAGTATAAATATATTTCCGAAACAGTGATTAAGGTAGGTTAAATATGAGTGGACATTCAACATATGAGCCGAAATATGCTGCTGAAAAATGGCTGGATAAACGGCTTCCTATCGTGCGTATGGGCGTGGATTTTATGGGCTTTCCAAGCCCGCGTAACCTCAATTATTGGTATGCATTTGGCGGTATTTTAACACTTTGTCTCATCAGCCAAATTATTACGGGCATTATCCTTGCTATGCATTATACGCCGCATGTGGATATGGCATTTGATAGTGTGCAGCGCATTAAACGTGATGTTCCTTTTGGTTGGCTTTTGCAGCCCATGCACGCCGTTGGCGCGGCCATGTTTTTCCTCGCGGTTTATATACATATGCTTAGAGGCGTGTTTTACGGCTCCTACAAAGCTCCGCGTGAGCTTCTTTGGGTGATTGGCTGTCTTATCTATCTCGCTATGATGGCGACAGGCTTTCTTGGCTATACGCTTCCATGGGGGCAAATGAGTTTCTGGGGCGCAACCGTGATTACGGGCTTCTTTGGAGCCATCCCGATTGTTGGTGAGAGCTTGCAACAATGGCTATTGGGTGGTTTCTCCGTTGGTAATCCGACTTTGCAGCGCTTCTTCTCTTTGCATTATTTATTACCATTTATCATCTGTGCCCTTGTTGGTCTGCATGTTTGGGCGGTTCACCACGTAGGGCAGAACAATCCTATCGGTATTGATGTGAAGAAAAAACAAGACACGCTTCCATTTCATCCCTTTTATACAATGAAAGATGCATTTGCTATTGTTGTCTTCCTGATGATTTTTGCCATGTTTGTGTTCTATTTACCAGATGCGCTTGGCCATGCCGATAACTATCAGCGCGCCAATCCAATGGTAACCCCGCCGCATATTGTGCCTGAATGGTATTTTTTACCCTTTTATGCGATTTTGCGAGCCGTGCCGAGCAAGCTATTTGGCATTATTTTGATGTTTGCAGCCATAGCAGTCATGTTTATTTTACCATGGATTGATACTGCAAAGGTGCGTTCTATGCGCTTTAGGCCTATTGCGCGTTGGTGTTTCATTATTTTCTTGTTTATGTGTTTCGTTCTTGGCTGGTGTGGTGCTAATTCGCCAAGCCAAATTGCTATCCATATGGGGGAAAAAGGCATAACATTTAGTACTATATCGCGCATAGCGACTCTTTATTATTTTGCATTTTTTATTCCTATTTTGCCACTCTTGGGTTGGTTTGAGAAAACCAAGAAATTACCGAAATCAATTACCCATGCTATTCATGAGGGAGTGGCCTGATGTTTAAGATAATAGCAAAATCCTTATTGGCGACTATGCTCTTCACAGGTATGGGGGTGAGTGCATTTGCTAATGAAGGCGGCGAGCTTCGCCTAGAGCACGTTAAGTGGAAGTTTAACGGCATGTTTGGCACTTATGACCGCCCTGCTATGCAGCGCGGCTATCAGGTTTACAAAGAAGTCTGTTCTAGTTGTCACGCGCTTGAGCATCTCTCATTTCGTCATCTGGGTGAAAAAGGCGGCCCATTTTATAGCGAGCGCTTCCCAAATCCAAATGACAACCCAGATATCAAGGCCTTTGCAAAAGACTGGGAAGTACCTGACATTGATGGGGATAGCGGTGATGCAATTACGCGTCTTGGCATTCCATCGGACAAATTTCCGCGTATATATGAGAATCCCATAGCGGCATCAGCATCGAATGGCGGCGCAATACCGCCCGATTTATCGCTTATTACGATGGCCCGTTCGGGCGGCGCGGATTATGTGTATTCAATTCTCACAGGTTATCATGAAGAACCGCCACACGATTTCCAACTCAGCGAAGGCATGCATTACAATGATGCCTTTGCTAACAACCAAATAAAAATGGCCCAGCCTTTATACGATGGCTCTGTAGAATATGCGCCGATCAATATAACGGATGAGCACGGAAAAATCATTGAAACCATTGCAGCTCCCGAAGCCACGCTTGAACAAATGGCTCGCGATGTGACCGAGTTCCTTGCGTGGGCGGGCGATCCTAAAATGGAAGTGCGCAAGAAAGTCGGTTTTGCCACGTTCTTGTATCTCTTTATTTTGGCTTTACTGCTCTTCATGACATACAAACATGTTTGGAGAAATGTGAAGCACTAAACTTATTTTTGATAAAAAACAAAAAACCGCTGGCATTTGTCGGTGGTTTTTTTATGCTGCTGGATATGAAAACTCTAAAACTGTATATTGGTAATAAAAACTACTCATCATGGTCTTTGCGGCCTTGGCTTGTTTTACGCAAATCTGAACTGCCTTTTGAAGAAGAGCTGATACAGCTCGATGTGCCAGGATATAAAGACAAACTCTTGGCACTCACAGATGCTGGCACAGTTCCTGTTTTGCAGATCGGCGATGACATGCTGCCGGATAGCCTTGCCATATCAAATTGGCTGGCGCAAGCTGTGCCAAATTTGTGGCCCAAAGATGCCGCACTAAAAAAGCAAGCACAAGATTTTTGCCAGCAAATGCAAGATGATTTTGGTGCGCTGCGCGCAGGTGCGCCCATGAATTTACGCCGCCGTACATTGACACAAATGCCAGATGATTGCCTGAAGGATGCCGCGAAACTGGCTAGTATATGGGAAGACTTATTATCCAGGCACGCTATTTCAGAAACCAGCGGGCATTTCCTGTTCGGCGATTGGAGCATTGCAGATGCGTTTTCCACCCCCTATGCGACGCGGTTTGCATCCTATGGTTTGCCGCGCTCTGCCAAGGTAGATACCTATATTAGTGAGTTGATGTCAGATAAAGATTATCTAGACTGGGAAGCTGATGGCTTAACGGAAGTATGGAAACTTCCCAATACGGATTTAGTGTCCGGCGGGCGGTGATAAAGCGAAATGCTTACTGTTAAATCTCTCCGCATTTATCCCGTAAAAAGCGGACAGGGCATTGATCTGGACACCGCACAGCTGCGCCCCAGAGGCCTTGCTGGTGATCGCCGTTTTATGATTGTTGGCAAAGGCGGACAATTTATAACTCAGCGGCAATGCCCTCAGCTTGCCCAGCTAAGTGTGCGTTTTACAAATACTGGCTTAATTTTACAGTGGCCAGGCAGCGCGGAAAAGCAGATCAATTTTCCAGATGCGGCAAGTGCGGAGCGCCGTATAGATGTCACCGTGTGGCGCAGCACCGTTAATGCTGCCTTCGTTATGGACGATGTTAATGCCGCGCTCTCAGACTGGCTTGGCCAACAGGCGGCGCTTGTTTATATGGACGATGCGGCGCAGCGCGAGGCCAGTATTAAGTGGACGGGCGTACCCAGCAGCCCTGTTAGCTTCGCTGATGGTTATCCTGTGCTCGTGACTAATATGGCCTCGCTAAGCGCGCTAAACACCTATATTCTAGGCAATGAAGGTTACCCTATCCCCATGAATCGCTTTCGCTCTAATATCGTTATTGATGGTGCCAGGGCTTGGGCAGAAAACGATTGGAAGCAAATTGAAATAGGAGATGTCATTCTTGACCTTGTCAAACCCTGCGCCCGCTGCATCATCACAAGTATCGACCAAACCAGTGGCAAAAAACGTCCCAAAGCGGCATTAAGCGCGCTCAAACACCTAAACCCATCTGATAACCCCGATAACCCAGGTGTGATGTTTGGAATGAATGCAGTGGTGCGAAAAATGGGAAAAATTGATATGGGCGCTGAAATAAAAATTTTGGCATGAATGAAAACTTGATATGAATGAAAGCCTGATATGAAAATTGTAAAATTTCATGATACTGATTATCCTCGTGTCAAAGACATATACCAACAAGGCATAGATACGGGGCAGGCAACTTTTCAAACGAGGGCTAAAGAATGGGAGCAGTGGGATGCTTCAATGATGACAAAATGCCGCTTGGTAGCGAGACACGATAGCGAGGTTTTAGGTTGGGCCGCGCTGTCCGCCGTATCGAACAGATGTGTTCATGCAGGGGTTGCAGAAGTAAGTGTTTATGTAGGGCAAATCGTGCAAAGACAGGGCGTTGGCAGCCAACTTTTAGGTGGGCTTATCGCGTGCTCGGAAAACGAAGGAATTTGGACACTGCAAGCAGGTATGTTTCCAGAAAATATTGGCAGTATTGCCCTGCACAAAAAACACGGGTTTAAGATACTCGGCACAAGAGAAAAACTTGGCCAAATGCACGGAAAATGGCGTGATATCACTCTGATGGAAAGACGAAGCAAAACAATTGGTGTTTAGGCATTTGGATTTCAGCAATATCTAAAGCCGCTCGTGTTTTTCCGCCTGCTGAATTTATGTGAAAAAAGAGCCCAGGGGTTTAATTTCTTGTGGATTTCGGCGACAAATAATAAGCCAATGTAGCGTTGTTTAATGTGAATAACAGTTTCTTGCGTGCAGCCTAAAATAATCAAACAAAGTGGCGGTATTAAATGTTGGCAATGTCGGGATAATTTATTTTTTGTTACAAGTTGTATTGCCATTGTTAAATCTGCTCATTCAGGTTTTTTGCGCTTATTCAACCAAGCATAATACCTATTCAACAGAGCATAATAAAGAACAACAAACACAGGCGTACCTATACTTGTGGATACAATGGCCTGACGTATATCATATTGCAAGAATATCATCTGTAATGTTCCATGCACTAGGGCAAATATTGTGCCCAAGATAAGAATTTCTCGTGTTTTACTCATAACATCGACTCCAATTTAGCTCTCTGGTATCCAAACTATTGATTTCAGGCCTCGAAGTTTCAAGGCCTGAAAGGTTGAAATCAACCGTCAGAAATTAGCACGTTGTAGCGTAATCCAGACCACCGGCAAAAGCGCCAAAAGCACCACCACCAACAGCACCTGTCGCAGCTCCTGGGGCCGCCCCAGCGCCGCCAACTATAGCTCCGAGGAGCACCCACCAGCAGCACCAGCAATCACGCCTTTAGCAGCATCTGAACCTATAGCTTTGGCCGCATCAACAGCATTGCAACTGCTTTTGCTACTTCCACCAACATCTCCTGTAAATGTAGCATCAACACCGTCTCCTGTAGATGTATTATCGCTATCAATAGGTCCTATCATAGCACTCATAGCAAGCCATAATGAGTTTGTCGGATTGCTAAATATAGTTTCAACGCCTCCAGGGTGGTCTCCTACCAATGCAGTACCCGCTAAATTTGAATCTTTGTGCCAAAGCCTGATGTTGTTACCCCCGCTAACCATCATCATGAACCGCCCCGTGTTTGCCGGAGGCTTCTAATCTATAGTAGAAGGAGTCATTATGAGCAATACGAGAAACAGATTTTCACTTGAGGTGCGTGCGCGAGCCGTGCGGATGGTGCTAGAGAACGAGAGTGGTTATTCGTCCCGTTGGGCGGCGATCACATCTATATCAACCAAGATTGGATGCGTGCCACAAACATTAAGTAGCTGGGTCAAGCGCCGCGAAGTTGACAACGGTTCACAGGCTGGTGTCCTGACCGATGTCGCTGACAAGATGAAAGCATTAGAACGTGAAGTTCGTGAGCTTCGCCAAGCCAATGAGATACTACGCAAGGCATCTGCGTATTTTGCCCTATTTTATGTTTTTGGCAGGAGCTCGACCGCCCGTTCAAACGATGATGCAATTTATTGATGACCACCGTGGTGGTTACGGGAGCGAGCCAATCTGTAAAACCTTACCGATTGCCCCGTCGACATATTACGCTCGCTTGGCAGAGCGGCATGATCCGAATAAACTGGCTGCTCGGGCAAAGCGTGATGTTATTTTGAAGCCAGAGATAGATCGCGTATTTAAGGACAATCGCAAGGTCTATGGTGTGCGCAAAATCTGGCATCAGCTGCGCAGAGAGAGTCATACCGTGGCACGATGCACTGTCGCAAGGTTGATGCGTGAACTGGGTATACGCGGCATTATACGGGGTAAAAGTCAGCAAACCACCTTTAGCAACAAGGCGGATGTGTGCCCACGGGATCTGGTCAATCGACAGTTTAAAGCTCCTGCACCAAATGTGTTGTGGGTGTCGGACTTTACCTATGTCTCCACATGGGCAGGCTTTGTTTATGTCGCCTTTATTATCGATACCTTTGCCCGCAGGATAGTTGGTTGGCGTGTCAGCCGAACGCCACATACGAAGTTCGTTCTGGATGCACTGGAACAGGCTCTGCATGAGCGCCAGCCAATCCATAAATCTGGCCTCGTCCATCACAGTGATCGCGGCAGTCAATATGTGTCGATTAAATATACAGAGCGTTTGGCGGAAGCAGGTATTGAGCCATCGGTTGGAAGTGTTGGTGATAGCTACGACAACGCCTTGGCCGAAACCATCAACGGTCTTTACAAGGCCGAGCTCATCCACCGGAAAGGCCCGTGGAAATCATTTGAAACCTTCAAATGGGTAGATTGGTTCAATCATAAACGAATATTAGAGCCTATCGGTAACATCCCGCCCGCCGAAGCAGAGGAGAATTATTACGCAAACCTAGACAAAGTCCCAAAAGCAGCATAACTTAAACTAAACAGCCTCCGGTAAACACGGGGCGGTTCATCATTTCGTTTTCATTGAGTTCTCTCAACATGTTTTTCTCCTATATATGTTTGCAAACGGTTTGTTAGCTCTATAGAGATAGCTCACCGCTTGCGGTTAAAGACGGGCTGAGCTTTCGTTGCTTAAGCATTGACGCGAAGTCGCTAAGCATTAAGCACTGACGCAGAGCCTCTCGCTTATCAGATCAACCGCTCATCGGCTAACCCAAGTACTGGAAAGTACTGGACATTTAAAGTACTGGAAAATACCAGAAAATACTGGAGATTATTTGCCCAATTTCTTTTATGTCTTGCGGTCTGGCCTATTTACATACAGGTTTAAGGGACTTAGCGCAAGAGAAACACGATGGGAAGTTTAGGCCTTAGCGACTAAACATTAAATTTAAAATGCATGATGTCCCCGTCTTGGACGATGTATGTCTTTCCCTCCTGGCGAGTTTTTCCAGCTTCTTTGGCACCTTGTTCGCCGCCAAATTCTATGAAGTCAGCGTAAGCCGTGGTTTCGGCGCGGATGAAACCACGCTCAAAATCTGTGTGGATAACGCCTGCGCAGCGCGGCGCGCTCCAGCCTTCTTTGAATGTCCAAGCGCGGGCTTCTTTGGGGCCAACGGTGAAATAGGTTTCTAGGCCTAAAAGCTTATAACCTGTTCTAATCATACGGTTTAGCCCGGGTTCGGCCAGCCCTAAAGCGCCTAAATATTCTGCTCGCTCTTTATTATCGAGCAAGGCAATCTCGCTTTCAATTTGCGCAGAAATAACCACGGCTTGTGCGCCTTCCGCTTTGGCATGGGCGAACACCGTTTTGGAATAATCATTCCCCGTGGCCGCACTGTCTTCATCCACATTGGCTACATAGAGAATAGGTTTGGCCGTTAAAAGCTGGAGCATGCGCCATGCCACGCGGTCGTCTTTATCGATATTTGTGAGCCGCGCAGGATTGCCTTCATTCAGCTGCTCCATGGCCAGGTCGATCATTTTAAGGGTCAAAGCTGCTTCTTTATCGCCGCTTTTAAATTTCTTCTCAAGCGCGGGCCTGCGTTTTTCAAGGCTCTCCATGTCCGCGAGCATAAGCTCGGTCTGAACCGTATCAAGATCAGCGAGCGGGTCAATTTTTCCGTCGACATGCGTTACGTCATCATCATCAAAACAGCGGAGCACATAGGCAATCGCGTCTGTTTCTCGGATGTTAGAGAGAAATTGATTGCCAAGGCCTTCGCCTTTGGATGCGCCGCGCACAAGGCCAGCAATATCAACAAAGTTCATCCGGGCTGGAATTTGTTCTTTCGAGCCGCCAATGCGGGCGATTTCTGGTAGGCGTTCTTCTGGCACAGCCACTTCGCCCACATTTGGCTCTATGGTGCAAAACGGATAGTTTTCTGCTTGTGCAGATGCGGTTTGGGTGAGGGCATTAAAGAGTGTTGATTTCCCAACATTTGGCAAGCCAACAATAGCGCACTTAAATCCCATGATTATTTCCTTTGTTTCTTTATCTGCGGTTTTTGGATTTGCATTTTTTGGCCGTGGGCGCAGGCGCGAGATAGCTAACCCGGCTTTGGTATTTATCAAACTCACCTGCGGCTAAGAGGCCGGCAGCGCGTGCGCACGCATCCGTAAATTCACAAACCCAATTACTATTAGATTTGGCAAAATCTGAGAGAACATAGGACGCAACGCGATCTTTATGGCCTGGGTGACCAATACCGATGCGGGCACGGTGAAAATTTGCGCCCATATGGGCTTTGATAGATCGTAGCCCGTTATGACCAGCAATACCGCCGCCAAATTTCATACGAAACTTACCAGGTTCCAGATCAAGTTCGTCATGAAAGACAATGATATGATCCAGAGGTATTTTATAAAACTGGGCGCACGCAGCAACAGAGCGCCCGCTTTCATTCATAAATGTAGCCGGTTTGAGGATAATGGTTTTAACGCGCTGTCCACCTATATCAATAAGGCCTTCTCGGACAAGGCCAGAAAACTTGGACTTAGGCGCAGAAAACCCACACCTATTCGCAATAGAATCTACGGCCATAAAACCGATATTGTGACGATTGCCAGCGTATTTTGTGCCTGGATTGCCTAAGCCTACGATAAGATACACTTGTGCCTCTTTAATTTGGTCTTTTGCGCTAAAGGGCGATAAGAGCCAAGAAAGAAACTTGATTAATCTTTGCCTTCGTCGCCCGCAACTTCTGCACCGCCTCCGCCTTCAACCGCTTCTTCGCCTTCAATTACTTCTGTTTCTTCCTCTTCTTCAACCTCGGCACGCGCGGCGAGGAGGGTAAGAATGGTTGGATCACGATCTGTGATCGCTGACACAACGTCTTTCGGCATTTTCAAGTCTGATACATTGATTGTGTCGCCGATTTGCAGGTCGGCAATATCAAGATCAATATGATCAGGAATAGAACCAGCTGGGCAAGACACTTCAATTTCGTGGCGAACCATATTCATACGTCCGCCCGCAGAAAGACCTTCGCTGAGTTCTTCGTTGATAAGGTGTATAGACACGCTAATCGTAATAATTGTTTTTGCGCTCACGCGGTAAAAATCAATGTGCTGCGGCATATCTTTAACGGGGTGAAATTGTACGTTTTTGGTAATCGCGGATTGCTTTTCGCCTTTATGAGAAATTTTCACCATAGAGCCGAGCAAGTTGCCAGTATTGAGAGCTTTAAGAACTTCGTTCATTTTAAGGCTAATTGCAACAGAACCTTCGTCGCCGCCATAAAGCACGCCTGGCACAAAACCTGCGCGCCGCGTGGCGCGAGCAGCGCCTGTTCCAGTGCTTTCACGAACCATCACGTCTAAAATTACGTCTGACATTTTATTTTCCTAATCTATGCACTATCAAGGAAATCCCCACCCCATATTTATGTTCCCATATTTATGTTAACGGAGCGCATTAGTCATTCTCAAGCGGTGCTTTGAATTTCAAGCGCGTTCTATAGTGTATTGCAGATGGATGCGCAAGCCTATTTACGCCGTCATATGTGTAAAATTAAGCTCTAATATTAAGCTATAGTCGATGAAGTTGAATTCTGCCGCGGTACGCCATAAAGTGCATTTTAAGTGGCGGAGCGGAATTATTTAGTGGCGTTGGATCTTAGACGTGTCGCGATTTAGTTCTGATGTGTTATTCATGCAAATAAGCATCTGGCAAATAATCATCTGGCAAGTCAGCATCTGGGTATCCGTCGCCGCCGCAATAAAGTCATAGAAATGGCCGCTAAAATGTAAAAACAAAATCCTGTATTTGGGCGAATTTACCGAATAATCATGACTGAGTTTTGGGCGTGTCGGAGCACGTCGTAGGAGACGCTAGATTGGAAGAAACGGCGAAAACCTTTTACGGAGCTATCCGCCATAACAATTACGGAATACTCCTTGCCGTATTCAATAATCGTATCAGCAGGATTGCCAATAGCTGTGTGAGTTGAGACCACATCAACGCCTTCTGCCTCAATAGCAGCTTTGGCTTTGGTAATGGCCAAGGTGGCATTTTCAAGATCGCCTTCATCATCAGCAACAGAAATCAGGTGAATAGGGCAATTACAACGGCTGGCAAGAATGGCATCTTTTCGAGCAGCTTCAATAGATTTTTCATCATTCACACAAATCAAATGACCATTGTTTTCTTCGATATCACGAGCCAGCATAACGGTGCCATGATGTTCGGTAACAACCGTATTGGTCACTTTCCAGTTGATTTTTCCCTCCACGCCGCGAGCGCCACGACCAGTCATAGCAATAATTGTTAGATCATAAGGGTTAAGTTCGCACTCATCTAATATGCCAGAAGCGACCGTGGGGGCGACCATTAACTTCAGGGCAATATGTGTACCGTTTGGAGCTGTGTAGCTTTTCATAGTATCGCCAATCGGATCGCCATAGACACGTTTGCGTATGGTCTCTTCTTTCCAATCGCCATCTAAAAAACCAAATTCGATAAGATGTCCACGAGCTTTTTTCAAAGCGCGCATACCAGGCAGTTCAAACCCCCAATCCAGCATGTTTTGGCGCGCCATATGAACGCCAGATTTCATACCTTTGTCAATGGGGCGAACATAGAGCAAGGTTAGATCCGCATCATTACCTTGTCCGATTTTCACAGCATATTTCAGGCCTCGGCATGCCTCATTAGAACCATCAATACAGACAAGTATTTTGAAACGTTTAGGCCTTTCATCTTGGGCGGTTTCATCTTCATCATAAAGTATATGGCTCATCTCTCTCTCTCTTATTTTGCTAGCAGCGGCCAATAAACAGCAGAAATGAGCAATAAAATAGTCATGGACATTATAGCCATTCTCCAACCAACTTTAAAGAAATCTTTTGCTTTAAGATAGCCCGAAGCATAAACGATTAAAAAGGCTGGGTGAGCGGCAGCTGTGAAATAAGCGAATGAGGAGGCGATTGCCGTAATATAACCAAGAATTAGCGGGTCTTCACCAGCAATTTTTGCGGTTTCCAAAGTAATCGGCCCAAGCACAGCAACGGCTGCTCCTGCTGACATGGTATTGGTGACAAGAGTTGTCAATGCCGCTGTTGCACCAGAGAGCGCAACACCGCTTCCCATATGTAGTGGCCCTAATATTTCTACGAAAGAGTGAGATATCCATTCGGCAGCCCCTGAACTTTCCATTTGCACACCTAAAGAAATAGTAGCAGCATACAGCCAAACCACGCCCCAGTTTACCCCTGAGTTTAAATCATCCCATCGCACAAGACCCAATAGTAAAAACGCAGTTGCGCCCATGATAGCAATAATGCCAAGGCCAAGTTTATCAGAGAAGACAACCCAGGCTATGAGCGTCATGGTGAAAAGCACAATAGCCATCCAGTCAGAGCTCCGCATCTTGCCCTGTTCTTCAATCCGTTTACGCAGCTTTGCAACAGAGCGTTTAAGATTGTTACGCTCGGGTTTAAAGGTGAGAAACAAAATAGCTGTTACAAAAGGTATTTGCAGTAAAAATACAGGATAGGCGTATTTTATCCAATCAACATAACTAACCAGATATTGTTGGGTTGCAGCAATTGTTTCTGGCGTTGACGAATTATATAAATCATTCCAATACCCGATCATGATTGCATTTCGCGCGCCGCCTGATGGTGTCCCTATTCCGCCAATAGCGCACCCATAAGAGATAGAGAATAAGAGAACCGCCGCAAGGCCTTTGACTTCTTTTGGATTATCGGACGTGAGTGTTATCAGCATAACCGCGACGGGGAGCATCATGGCGGCCACGGTGTGTTCGCCTATAACAGAGGCTAGAACCCCACAAACAAAAGTCACGCCCACGCAGATACTAAAAATCCCTGTACCCGTCATACGAACGATTAGATAGGCAATGCGCGTATCCAGTTTCTGTTTGACAATCGCAACAGCAAGCATGAGAGAACCCATGATAAACAGGACACTATCTCCCATGAGGCTTTGCGCCACTTCCGAGGATTCTTTCTTTAGAACAACAACTTCAGCAACAATAATCATCAAAGCAACGGCAGGAAGAGGAACTGGCTCCGTCACGAAAAGAATAACGGCAATAAAAACCATAATCATTACGTTTTTACCTTCAACGCTTAAGCCCTCAGGCGTTGGTAACATGAAAAGAACAGCGCCAATCATCAGTGCTATAAACAGCCATCGTTTTTCTCGAAAGTAATAGGCTATTCCACGCAGATTTCGCGAACGGGAAAACCGTAAATTAGGGCGACGAAGGTTCAATATGGCCATGATGGTCTCTTAAGGATTATTGCCCTTAGGTGCAGATAAAAGTGCAGATGGGTATGGCTGTTAAAATGTGGTGCCGCCCTATAAAATAGGGACGGTAAAGTCAAATGATGACTGCTAATATTTCTTTAGGTGTCCCAATGGAAAGTTCAGGGGCTGTCCAGACATAATAAAGTTTCCCCTTTGTTGTTAATCTTGTGGTTGTTAGTCTCGTGGTTGTGAATTGTGTGGTTTATATATTATAGATTTGCTAACGTATGCAGAAGCGACCTGCAAGCAAAGCCGCTTTCTTGTATGTATAGCTTTGGTTTCTTAGCGTTGCAAAAATACCAGATGCGGATCCTCACAGATTATACAACGCGCTTGATAGCAAACATAAAGACATTGCTGTCCATCCAATGTTTGATAAGATTATTCCCCGTTGCTTTGCAAAAAGCTTCAAAGTCTTTCACCGCGCCTGGATCAGTTGAGGCGAGTTCTAAAATTTGTCCATCGTCCATAGCTTTAAGCGCTTTTTTTGCTTTTAGAATTGGTAGTGGGCAGTTTAGGCCTGTGGTATCAAGAACCACATCAGCTTTAATTTCTTCAGACATATATACTCCTGTGTTGGTCTGTCGTTGTTTACATATAAAGATTAATATCGGATTGCAAAGCGCTCTCCATCCAAGTGGCTGCGCCGCCAAGCTCTACGCCGTCAATAAAGTCGTCCGCATTTTTCTCAAACAGATCTATTGTCATCTGGCAACCGATCATGCGAATGTCAGAAAGAACAGCTGCTTCGCGCAACTCTTCAATAGAAGCAACACCCTTTTTCTTGATTAAGTTTTTCATCATCACTGTCGTGCCCGCAGTTACAAATGGTATGGATGCAACCATGTTTGGCATTGCCATTTGCATGCCGCCTATTGGCATACGCATAGATGCATTGCCAAGTGTTGTTACGCCAAGATTTAGTTTTTTATCAAGAAGCCCAAGACCGTAAAATGTGAAAAACATTGTTACGTCTACGTCCATAGCAGCTGCTGTTGTTGCAAGAATGAAAGGTGGATAGGCCCAATCAAGCGTGCCTTTCGTGCAAATTATTGTCATTTTTTTTGCATCGCCAAGATCCATATCAGCCATAGTTGGTCTCCATTCCTGTTATTTCCCAAAAGCCGCCTTTATTAGACATTGCTTTATTAATGAAAGCGAATATACATCAAGTATATAGTCTTGTCTATTACCATCTGATTTAGCTATTTTAACTTACCGCTATGAACCACCTGATTATGTTGACGGTTTGATGTTGCCAACACAGGCTGGGACTGTCATACTAACATTAGGAATAGATAATATAAGACAAAGTTAAGGTAGAGGGGGTGTTCAGTGGGTTGGATAGAAAGCCTCGGCCAAATAGAAGCGCTTGAAGATGCCCCATTTGATGTAGCGTTGGTGGCCGATATGAAGGCAAATGCTCATAATATACTGAGCCGCGAAATTCGGTTTTCTACGCCAAGTTTCAAAGAATTTGAAACATCTGAATTCTCTGGCTGCACTAAAAATTCTTTTCCTGCCTTTTCAATAACAGGCGCAGCCTGCGCGCTAAACTGTGATCATTGCCAGAAGAAAATTCTAGAGCCAATGATTCCAGCGATTAAACCTGAGATTTTGGATCAAAAAGTACGTGATCTTATACTGTTGCAAAACCTACAAGGTTTTTTGCTCTCGGGGGGATCAAACGCCAAAAACGAAATTCAATATGCGCGTTTCTTGCCAGTCATAGAGAAATTAAAACATGATTTTCCTCACTTAAAAGTCGCTATTCATACGGCGCTTTTGGATGAAGTTGCTGCGAAAAGTATGGAGAGCGCGGGCGTTGATACGGCGATGATGGATGTTATCGGGTCTGATGAAACCATCAAAGAAGTTTACAAACTTAATCGGCCTGTTGAAGATTTTGAAAAAACACTTGCGGCGCTCACGTCAACAAAAATGCAAATTAGCCCGCATGTGGTGATAGGGCTGCATTACGGGGAGATATTAGGCGAGAAGCGGGCGCTCGATATATGTGCGCGTTATGATATTCAGGCGCTTATACTTGTGGTTATCATGCCGTTTTACTCGAAGCCAGGCACGTTTAAAACGCCAAATACTACGGATGTTGGCCGTATTTTTCTCGAATCCAGAAAACGTATGGGCGATAAGAAAGTCTTGCTTGGCTGTGCACGGCCTGCAGGCATGCACAAACGGGTGACGGATGCTTATGCCGTTATGGCAGGGCTTGACGGCATTGCTTTTCCTGCAGAGGGCGCGCTTGCCGCTTGCCAAATGATTGGCCGTAAACATCACCAAGAACATGCATGTTGCTCTATCAAATTAGGCGCAGACAAAGCGGCAACAACCTCTGCAACTTGCGCGGCTTAGTGGGTTTTGATCTCGTCATAATCGGCCTTGGGCCAGCGGGCGCAAGTGCGGCGATTAAAGCCGCGCGCGCAGGGTTCTCTGTCGCGGGCTATGAGATGAAAGCCGTAGCTGGACATCCTGTGCAGTGCGCTGAGTTTATTCCAGCTATGCTAGATGCGGGCGAGTTGGTTATTTCTAAAACCAGCGTGCAAAAAATTTTTGAAATGATTACATTTGTCGAAGAAGACTTGGACCTAACCAAAAACTTCTCAGGCCATATGATAGACCGCCGCGCTTTTGACGCATCATTGGTGGATAAAGCCATTACTGTGGGCGCGAAATGCACATTTGGCATAAAATTGAAAACTATTGACAATGATGGCGCGCTCACTTTCTCCAATGGCGATGTGGTTCGCGCAAAAGTTATTATCGGAGCGGACGGGCCGCTCTCTATGATCGGCAAGGCTATTGGTAGTATCAATACAGATATTGTTGAAACCCGGCAAATTAGCGTGCCGCTTTTAAAACCGCATATTGCGACGGATATTTATCTATCCAATAAAATTCCAGGCGGATATGGCTGGATGTTTCCTAAGGGTGATGTGGCTAATATTGGACTTGGTGTTTATGCAAACCAAAAAGAACTTTTAAAATCAGCCCTTGAAGGCCTGCATAAACGCATCGCGCAAACTGGCCAAGTGGGCACGGACATTATTGGCTATACGGGCGGGGCGATCCCTGTCGGCGGTATGTTGAAATCAAGCGGACAAATTGGTGAGAGCCTTGTTTTACTTGCTGGCGATGCCGCAGGGCTCACCAATCCTGTTACAGGCGCTGGCATAGCGGCTGGGGTAATGTCTGGACGGCTTGCGGGTGACGCGGCTGCGGCGTATTTGGCAGGGATCACTGAGGCCGTGGAAATATACGAAGAAGACCTTGAAGATTTATTTGGCGCAAGTCTGCACCGTGCCGTGCTTAGGCGAAAAGAATTAATGGATTTGGGCACAGCCCAAGGCAAGCTTTCCAAAGACGCCATGCGCGGCGCTTGGATAGCCTATGAGAGTTACTGGCAAAAGCGAAGCCTTAAACGCGTAGAAGGAGAGAGCAATGAGCTGTGTTCAAACTGAAGCTGTTCAAACGAATAAAGATCCGCAAGGACTGGATATCAACACACCTGAAGTCATGCAGCCACGCAAGCCGCTTAAGCCTTCCAAGAAAATGCGAAATGGCGGACGGGTGAAAACCAATGACGTTACGCCAAAGGGTGTTTATTTGCCCAATAACAACATTCAAACGCCCAATATGACCTCGCCAGAATATGTGCAACTCTCCACTGCCGCGGCACTGACGCTTGGGCTAATGCCTGGCAGTATGTATAATTGCTCATGCACGAGGTGTCTTAATATTTTGCTCACATACCCAGAAGGCTGCCGCGCTAATTGCGCCTATTGCGGCTTAGCGCGTCACCGCGAAGCTGACCGTGATTATGCAGACCGTAATTTCATCCGCGTTGATTGGCCATCTGTGCCAATGGATCAGGTTTCCAAGATCGTTGCAAAGCAAATAAAGCATGACGGCGAAACGCCTTTCCACCGTATGTGTATTTCTATGATTACCCATCCAAAATCTGACATAGATACATTCATGGTTCTAAAAAACTGGACTAATCATGTGAGCCCTGACGATGTTGCTATCTCAATTCTTTCTAACCCGACAACAATGGTACGCGATGATCTTGTGCGCCTTCGGGATATGGGAACGGATATATTCACAGTGGCTATAGATGCCGCTACGCCAGAAATTTTCGACCGTACGCGTGGCAAAGGTGTGCAGTCTCCACACACTTTTAAAAAGTATTGGGAAACAATTCTAGAGGCCAAAGATATTTATGGCAAAGAGAAATTTGGCGCGCATATTATTGTTGGCATGGGCGAGACCGAATTTGAAATGCTCAATCTTATTCAAAAGCTTGTTGATTTGGGCGGGCACTCGCACCTCTTTGCCTTTTACCCCGAAGAAGGCTCACTCATGGAGCATCTCCCAAGCACGCCGCGTGACCAATGGCGGCGAGTACAACTTGGCCGTTACCTCATCGATTATACGGGAGTTCGGGTTGATCAAATGAAGTTTGATAATTTGGGCCGCGTGTCTGATTTTGGTATGCCAAAGGCCGAACTTGATATGCTTATCGATACAGGCCTTGCTTTTAGGACCTCTGGTTGCCCAGGTAAATTCGCAGAAGATATTTCAGCGTGCGACCGCCCCTATGGCGATAGTCCCGTTTCCGATATTGCCAGCTATCCATTTAAGCCAGAGGGCGCACATATGCGTAAAATTCGCAAGCAGATAGACATGGAAAAGCCAGGCCAGAACTATCAGGTTGGCGAGGAATTTGAGGATATATAATGCGCTCCCCAATTTCAGTCATTGATACGGGGCTTAGAACGGGTCGCGAAAATATATCACATGACCAAGCAATGATCGACGCTCATGTGGATGGATTGATCGGTGATAGCTTTAAATTCATTCATTTTAAACCGTGCGCTTTGGTCGGGCGGCACCAAGATTTATCTCAAGAACTCAAACTCGAAGCGTGCGCTAAAGCCGGCGTGCAAACCGTGCGCCGCGTGACAGGTGGGGGGGCTATTTATTTTGACGAAGGACAGCTTGGCTGGGCGCTTGTGTGCGATAGAAAAACCGTGGGCGGAAATTTAACCCAAATCACGAAAGCAATATGCACGGCGGCCGCGGTTGGACTTTCCAAGCTTGGCGTAAACGCACAGTTCAGGCCCCGTAATGACATAGAAGTGAACGGACAAAAAATTTCTGGAACAGGTGGTTTTTTTGATGGCAATACACTTATGTTTCAAGGAACTGTATTGATAGATTTAAATCCTGAAACCATGATGTCTGTACTTAATGTTCCGCAACACAAACTTGAAAAACGTGACCTGGAAAGCGCAACCCAGCGAGTGACATGCTTGAAGGCTTTGCTTGGTACAGTGCCGTCTATGGCGGAAGTAAAACGGGCTTTAGTGACTGGGTTTGAACAACATTTAGGCTTTAAAATGCTGGAGGGTAAGCCATCAAAAACGGTTGAAGAATTAGCGAAACACTATCATGATGAGGAGATTGGCACGGACGAATTTGTTGCCGAAATTGATGACCCCGCGCGCAGGCATGATGTCTTAGTTGGGCGCAATGAAAAAGGCAATTTATCGGCCTATGTCAGGCTTGAGGGGCCACGTTCAAATCGCTTGCGCGAGGTTGTTTTTACTGGTGATATTTTTGTCACACCGCCCAGAACATTAATGGACTTGGAGGCCTATTTGCGCGGCACACATATTGATGATTTAACCGCGCAAATCCAAAGGTTTTTTGAGCGCGCTGAAGTGGGTTTGTTAAGCCTTAAACCTAGTGAGTTTAGCGCTGCTTTATTGGACGCAGTAAGGGGAGGGTAAGGACTAAAATTACTCCTCCTTTGAATCAGAGGTGGAGGAATTATTTTTGGTGTTTTTTGGTGTTTTAAATGAAAAAAAATCTAACTATCCTTCAGCATACCTCGGCTGATTATCTTGGGCATATGGAAGACCATTTTGAAGGCCGTAATATTGGGTTTCGCTATCATCGCCCATTTACAGGCAGCGGCAAAGTGCCGCCGTTTTCTGAAATAGGGGACGGGCTTGTTTTGCTTGGAGGCGGGCCTTGGGGGAGCGCGGGCGGGCGCGATGTGCCAACGCTTGCTGAAGAGATTAAATACACTCGGGCCTGTTTTATGGAAGGTTTGCCAATATTGGCGGTTGGTCTTGGCGCACAAATATTGTGTCTTGCCACCGATGGGAGCGTGGAAGAGGCACCGTTGGAATTTAGCTGCGAAAAGGTCAAACGTATTGATGAAAATGCACTAAGTGGGTTTATGCCAAAAGAGTACTATAACCCCGTATATATGCGTGATTATCCTGTGCCGCCAGAGTATGCAAAAATACTGGCTATAGACGCACAAGGCCGGCCGGCCACTTTTCAAATCGGGAAAAACATTCTTGGGTTTACTGGCCATCCTGGATTTAAGCGAGGTATGGCTGAGGATCTGATTATGGAATTTGAAGAATCGCCTGACGATCCAGGCGCCGTGCTTAATCAGTTAGGCACAACGAAAACGGAGTTAGAAGACACGCTTGTTCACATCATGACGGGCATAATTCAAGTTACAGAGCTGATGAAGTCAAAAAAGACAAGCGGGGATACATTTGTCGGCATGGCCTAATCCCGTATGAATATATCTGTAAAATATGGACCAAAGCCCCAAAAAAGTTTAAACAAAACCCAAGCTATCTAACCAAGCTATCTAACACAGGAACCATACACCTAACGTTAATGCGTAATCTTAATCGACCTTGTTTTTAGCACAGCTTTAAAGCCGCTGATTTTATAGGTGATTTTCACGGGGATATACAGCCCGTCTTCTTTAAAATTAGCGAGATATATGACCAAGGGCGTTTCTTGCTCTTCTTGGCTTGGTAAATCTTCGGGGTCGTAACCAGAGACTGGAATATAATAGGCCTTACAGATAATTGCCTCCCCATTAAAACCTTTTTGCTTAACGTGTTTATTTCCCGCGCGCTCAAGTCGTAAATTATAATGCTGTTTTGAATCGAAAACAGGGATTATGCCCTCGCACGGTGTTTTACTGGTAACGCGCCCTTGCATCATAATATTCATCAGAGCTGACAGGGTATCATCACTGTTAAATTTTTCTGCTTTCGTTGGCTTGGGTGTGCCCAAGGACCCAAGCGGGGGATTTATTGATATATCAACGCCATCTTTTTTGTAATTCATTTCAACGCGGCGGTGTTTTTTATTGAGGTTTTGCTGAATATGAGAAAAGGGTTGCAGATCATTGCCAACAATATAGCCTGTTGTTGTCGACCAAATTTGAATTTTTTTCAAAAGAGCAGCAAGGCCAGATGTCCTCATATCCGCGCGTACGGAATATATGTTTCCTTTTATGGCGCTTTGAAAATCCGTATTCATGATCTTAATGCCAAAAACATAGCCTTTAATTTTTAAATGAATCTTGGTTTTTTGCGAAATAACGCCCACTTCTTGCGCAAGTGCATTCGTTTGTGTCGCTGCAAGCACGCCACCAAGGAAAAACCCTGTAAAAATGTTTTTAATCGTTTTTGTCGTCATACCTATCTCCATTCCCTCCTCTATATAGAGAAATCACCGTGCATATAAGCTTAACAAAAAGGGTTTTTGTATGAATTCTTGGTTAGAAATGAAAATATATGCATATGTCTGTAATTAGCCAATTGTCCAATTGGACGCTTGACGCAGGGCGTATTATTAGGGTATGTCGGCGAACTTAATTTATGGGCATTGCTAAAAGCGCCCCCTTCATGAGGATAATATAATGTCACGTCGTTGCGATCTTACTGATATCGGCCCAATGAGCGGCCACAATGTGTCTCACTCTAATGTGAAGACGAAACGCCGTTTTGAGCCAAATTTGTGCAATGTCACCATGGATTCTACCATTATGGGTCAAAAATACAAACTCCGTATCACAGCGGCAACGTTGCGCACTGTTGATTTCAAAGGCGGATTTGACGAGTTTTTGCTCGGCACAAAAAACAAAAAACTTTCAGAAAAAGCCCGGAAGATTAAACGCGCTATTTTGAAAAAACAAAAAGAAGCAGACGTCGAAGCGGCTTAGTTTTTTATTGTTTGAAAATGGGTTAAAGTGCGCTACCAATTGCAAGGAATTTTTCACGACGTTTTTCGATGCGCGCGCGCGCGTCAAGTTCTGATAAATTTTTAATCGCTGCAGTTATAGCTTTGCCAACGGCCATAATTGTTTTTTCGCTATCCCTGTGTGCGCCGCCTAAAGGCTCTTTGATAATCTTGTCAATAATGCTCAGTTTTTTTAAATCCTGCGCGGTGATTTTCATAGCTTTAGCAGCATCTTGGATTTTGGCCGCATCGCGCCACAAAATAGAGGCACAGCCTTCTGGCGAAATAACGGAATATATAGAGTGCTCCAGCATCATAACGTGATCAGCCGCAGCTATAGCTACTGCCCCGCCCGAGCCGCCTTCACCAGTAATAACAGATACAAAAGGTACTTTTAAGGATAGCCCTTTATCAATAGAGCGGGCAATGGCTTCCGCTTGACCACGTTCCTCTGCACCGCGCCCTGGGTAAGCGCCTGCCGTATCAATGATGGAAATTACTGGCAGTGAGAACCGCTCGGCCAAATCCATCAGGCGCACCGCCTTGCGGTAGCCTTCGGGCATTGCCATACCAAAATTATGCTTAAGGCGGCTGTCCGTATCATGGCCTTTTTCATGACCCATAATCACCACGCTCTGCTCACGTAATTTGCCAAGCCCACCTATAAGCGCGTCATCATCGCCAAATTTTCTATCACCAGACAACGGGGTAAATTCATGGACGAGGGATTTGACATAATGACTAAAATGCGGGCGGCTTGGATGGCGCGCAATTTGGGTCTTTTGCCACGCGTCCAGCTTGCTATAAATGGATTTAAGTTGGGCTTTTGATTTTTCCTCAAGTTTGGCCACCTCTGCACTCACGTCCAAACTATCGGGGTTATTCAAGGCCCGCAAATCATCAATCTTACTATCCAGCTCAGCCATAGGCCGTTCAAAGTCCAGATATGTCCGCATTGTGCTCATAAAGCTTTCCAATTAAACTTGGTGCATATTAACGCGATAAAACACAGGAGCAAGAGAAAGCTTATAGCTTTTTGGATGTGGACAAACATAAGAATTGCTTGAAAAATAAATCGCCCCTATAGAGGGCTAATTAATAAGGGTCATGACTAGTTGTAAAATGATATCCATTTATCGGCCCTTCACATCGACTCTTCACAATGGATACCGACCTGCATTGGTATGAGCCAGCGAACCGTGATTTTTGTAATCGGTGCAAACTAACTAATCTTGGGCGCTAAACTCCCATCCGCATATCGTTTTGCCATATCTGCCATTGGGATTTCTTTGATTCTAGAGGCGTTTCCAGCTGTGCCGAAACGTTCATATCTGTCTATGCAAATATCTTTCATGGCATCAATGCTTGGAGTTAGAAATTTTCTTGGGTCGAATTGTTTAATGTCTTCTTGAGCGACTTTGCGGAACTGGCCCGTTATAGCGATGCGGCAGTCAGTGTCAATATTGACTTTGCGCACGCCGTATTTAATGCCTTTGACAATTTCATCCACCGGAACGCCGTAAGTTTGCGGAATGCCGCCGCCATATTTGTTGAACAAGTCTTGCAGTTCTTGCGGTACGGACGAGCTACCATGCATAACGAGGTGTGTGTCTGGGATACGTTTGTGAATAGCTTCGACGCGGTCCATAGCCAAAATATCACCCGTTGGTTTTTTGGAAAATTTATACGCACCGTGTGATGTGCCCATCGCAATGGCGAGTGCGTCGCACTGAGTTGCTTTGACAAATTTCGCGGCCTCATCAGGGTCGGTCAAGAGCATATCCATAGATAGAGCGCCCTCAAACCCGTGCCCGTCTTCCGCCTCCCCCATGCCTGTTTCGAGCGAACCAAGACAGCCAAGCTCGCCTTCAACAGACGCGCCTACGTCGTGGGCAACGTCAGTGACATAGTTGGTGATGTTTTCGTTATATGCATAACTTGCGGGGGTTTTAGCATCCGCCTCAAGCGAGCCGTCCATCATCACGGAGGTAAAGCCTGCTTGCAGAGCGGAGAAACATGTCGCGCCATTATTGCCGTGGTCTTGGTGTAGACATACGGGAATGTTCGGGTACATTTCTTCGGCAGCCTCAACCATTTTGACCAGCATAATATCGCCTGCATAGGCGCGTGCTCCGCGCGAGGCTTGCAAAATAACGGGGGCGTCAGTTTTCTTGGCCGCTTTCATAATGGCGAGCACTTGCTCCATATTATTGATGTTAAATGCAGGCACACCATAACCATATTCAGCAGCGTGATCGAGAAGTTGTCTAAGCGTTATGCGAGCCATTTTATTCCTTTATTGAGTCAATATACGTTTTGCTTTGGCGCTTAATGCACCAGAAGTAATGCCAAAGTGTTTAAACAGCTGCGGCGCAGGCGCAGAAGCCCCAAAACTGCTCATACCAATGAAGTTTTCACTATCAAGCGTGTATTTAGACCAACCTTGTTCCACCGCCGCTTCAATGGCAAGGCGCGGTGCGCTGCCCAATATTTTATCGCGGTAGGACTTTGACTGATGGTCGAAAAATTCCCAGCACGGCATAGAAACAACGGCGGCCTTTATACCCGTTCTGGCCAAGCCTTTGGCACTCTCCATAGCCAAATGCACTTCGGAGCCACTGGCAAGCAAGGTAATATCGCGCGTGCCCTCTGGCTCATGCAAAACATAACCGCCGCGTGCCAGCAAATTGTCATTTTCATGTTCCGTGCGCAAGGTTGGTAAATTTTGGCGGGTAAGCACCAAAGATGTCGGCGCATCCCTCGTCTCAAGCGCGCATTGCCAAGCTTCTGCCATTTCCACGGCATCCGCAGGGCGGATCACATTATGGTTGGGCAGAGCGCGCAAAGTTGCAAGCGTCTCTACCGCTTGGTGGGTTGGTCCGTCTTCACCAAGGCCGATACTGTCATGGGTAAGCACATAAATCACCCGCTGTTCCATGAGCGATGAGAGCCGCATTGCACCGAGCATATAGCCTGTGAAAACAAAAAACGTACCGCCATAAGGAATGAAACCACCGTGCAAAGCTATGCCGTTCATGATTGCAGCCATCGCATGCTCACGCACGCCATAATAAATATAGCTGCCAGAAAAATCATCCGCGCTTATAGCCCTCATCCCCGTGGTGATCGTATTGTTAGATCCTGTTAAATCCGCAGAGCCACCAACGGTGATGTCACACATTTCGTTGATAAGCTCAAGCGCTACTTGCGAAGATTTACGCGTCGCCATGCTGGGCGCCTCATCGCTGAGTTTTTCTTTTAGCTGGTTAATTTTTTTGCTGAAGTTTTTAGGCAAAGCGCCTGCAAGTCCGTTTTCAAACATAGAGCGTTTTTTGGATTTTTTCAGACGCTTCTCCCACGCTTTACGCTCGCCTTCATTGCGCGCGCAAACCTCTCGCCAAGCAGAAAGAATATCGCTAGGGATTTCAAAAGCAGGAGCAGCCCAATTTAAAGCCTTGCGCGTTGCCGCAATTTCTTCTGCGCCAAGCGGTGCGCCGTGCACTTTATTGGTGCCCGCTTTGTTTGGTGCGCCCTGCCCGATCACGGTTTTAAGCGCAATGAAAGATGGTAACTTGGACGCCTTTGCTGCGATAATCGCCGCATCGATTGCGCCCGCGTCATGGCCATCCACCGTTTGCACATGCCAGCCAGATGCTTCAAAGCGAACAAGCTGATCAGTAGAAGTTGAAAGGTCTGTCGCTCCATCAATCGTAATGGAATTATTATCCCACATTACAATCAAGTTGCCAAGTTTTGCATTGCCTGCAAAATCAATCGCCTCATGGCTAATCCCCTCCATAAGGCAACCATCACCAACCATCGCATAGGTATAATGAGAGACTAAATCATCACCAAAGCGCGCATTTTGCATACGCTCTGCAACCGCCATACCAACCGCCATTGTAATGCCTTGACCCAGCGGCCCTGTCGTCGCCTCAACTCCGTCCACATGGCCATATTCAGGATGACCCGCCGTAATCGCGCCAAATTGGCGAAAGTTTTTTATTTGCTCTATGGTCATGTCTTTGAAGCCAGCCAAATAATGCAGCGCATATTGAAGCATAGATGCATGCCCCGCCGAGAGCACAAAGCGGTCACGGTCAGGCCAAGCGGGGTTACTTGGGTCAATCTTCAAATGCTTTGTGTAAAGCACGCTCGCTGCGTCCGCGAGTCCCATGGGCGCACCAGGGTGGCCAGAGTTTGCCGCTTGAATAGCGTCCATTGCAAGAAATCTGATGGCATTAGCCATTTTGTCATGTGATATGATCATAAGTGATTCCCTTTGCTTGGCTTTGTCTATCTGGATTTACGGCTATTATCAACAAGGCGGTGGATGAGCGGCATTAAAATTATTTGTTCTTGGGTTTTCTTCTCTTGAGCAAGCGAATTACCGCGGCAAACCGCGATTGTTAAACAAAGTTGGTTTGGCTGTTTTTTGCGAACGTTGATGATGATAACGTGCCACCATCTGCACAGATTTTTCTGACCCAAAAATTAAGGGTACGCGTTGATGCAGTTCTTCTAGTGTCAGGTCAAGTATTCTTACCCCGCCATCCGTGGCAACGCCGCCTGCTTGCTCAATAACAAAGGCTATGGGATTGGCCTCATAAAGCAATCGTAAACGGCCATGCTCATAACCAGGGCGATCATCACTTGGATATAAAAACACACCACCGCGCGTGAGGATGCGGCCTGCGTCCGCCACCAATGAACCGACCCAACGCATATTATGTTTACGCCCCAAAGGCCCGTCTACGCCCGCAAGGCAGTCCTCTATATAAGTGCAGATTGGACCATCCCAATGCCGTAAGTTTGATGCGTTAATCGCAAACTCGGTGCTGTCTTTTGCAATGTCCATTTTGGTAATGGCAAGTTCAAAAACTCCAGTGTCTGGATTGAGCACATAGGTATCAACGCCTGCGCCCGTGGTGATCACAAGGCTGGTTTGCGGCCCATATACAAAAAAACCACCGCAAATTTGCTCTGCGCCAGAACGAAAGAAAGAGGCCTGAGCACTTTCAGCCACTGGGAATATAGAAAAAATAGTGCCTATTGAAACATTGGTATCGATATTGGAAGAACCATCCAATGGGTCGGACGCAACTGCCAATGGCATATCCTTGTCCAGCGTAATAATGTCGTCTTGCTCTTCTGACGCATAATAAGCAACAGGAGCCGTTTTAAGAGCGGCCGTTACAATTTCATCACTACGCACATCCAGTGTTTTTTGCTGATCACCGTCAGAGTTCTCTTCGCCCGTTGTAGCGCCGAGCGCACCTTCTAGCGGTCCGCGGGCACATATGTGTGAAATTTCAGCGGCCGATTGCGCCAGAGCTTTAACCGTTTTTCGCACTGCGTCTTGCAACGATTTAGGTTTTATATTGCGGGCAAATTCCGAAGATAGCTTAATAATCATAGTGTACTCTTTACGTGCTTTGGGTTAAATGAAGCCGTAACCTTAAGGCAAAATCGCCAAATTATATTGTTTATTACCTATTTATACCACAGCATAACACGGTATTTCAGCAACACAGGGATTAATTTTGTAGGCTTTGTACACTTTAAGGAGTGGTGGTTTGGTTTTTGCTGGTGTTTTCAGCTTTGGCCACGTTTTCCTTCGCCTTACATTGGGGGCGTAGATGTATAGTACCAAAGTATACTCTGAATCCTAAACAATCCATTTTTTGCTTGCTGTTTTTATGGAGATAGATTCTAAAGCTTTGTATGAGCTTATCTTTTTCTTTATCATCAAGCGAGCGCCGAGAGCTTAGGCTTGTTTTACGCGGCCATAAAGAAGACGGTTTGGTTGTGCTCGTGCCAACGGGCTTTTGCTTTTAGACAAGGGTTGGCCAGCGGTGCGGGTTGCTGATGCGCTATTTTTGGACACGGGAACGGCGCGTGCGTGGCGGCGCACATATGAAGCTGAAGGCTTGTCCAGCCTAGCAATCTCAGACTATTCAAAGCGCACAGGGCATCTGGGCTTTGAACAAGAAGCAGAGTTGCGGATACATTTGACCGCTCATCCGATGCGGACTTCGGACGAAATTCGGGTATATGTTGAGCAAACATACGGACAGAAATATTCCCGTCCGGGCGCAATAAAGCTGATGGCTCGCCTTGGTTTTATTTGGAAAAAACCCAAGCTTTTACCTCTGCAAGCCAGCCCAGAGGCACAAGAGAAATTCATCGCAGATTATGAGAATTTATGCACAGAATTACCCAATGATGAGGCGATTGTCTTCGTTGATGCGGTGCATCCTGAACATCAAAGCCGCCAACCTAGACAAACGGCTTACGGCTGGTTTCCCAAGAACCGCCAACCCGTTCTGACCGCAAATTCAGGCCGCAAACGGATAAATATTCATGCCGCCCTTAATCTTGAAACCTTTCAGTTCCAACATGTCGAAGCCCTAAAAATCAACGCAGACAGTACATTGCGCTTGCTCAAGAAAATCGAAACAGCTTACCCTAACAAACAGTGTGTCCCTAACAAACAGTGTGTCCATGTATTCCTCGGCAACGCCCGCTATCACCATGCTAGAGCCTTGAAGCCGTGGCTTGCAGATAAAAACAAACGCATAAAGTTGCACTTTCTGCCCGCCTATGCACCGCACTTAAACCCGATTGAACGGCTGTGGGGCTCATGCACAAGCACGTCACCCACAATAAACACTACGCTAAATTCAATGATTTTGTCGCCGCAATTTTGGCTTTCTTCCACAAAACCCTGCCAGATAAGTGGCTCAAATTCCGCGATACCATAACCGATAATTTCAGAATAATAACCAGAGAAAAGCATATGCTTATTCAGTGAACTGGGTATAATACATTATTTTGCGCCAATGTTGTTCTCAATGAAACGGAATCTCTTATGCAACAATCTTCAATAATAGACGGAAAATCAATCGCAGCATCGCTCCGCATCGATGTGGGCAAAGCCGTAACGACATTAGTAGCCGCATATGGTTACGCTCCAACCCTTGCCGTTGTACTTGTGGGCTCTGACCCAGCGTCGCAAGTTTATGTCAGGAGCAAACACAAGTTCACACGAAAAGCGGGCATGCGTTCGCTAGAACATAAACTGCCTGAAAATGTTGAAGAAGATACTTTGGTGGAGATTATTGACACTTTGAACAAGGACGACAGTGTTGATGGTATATTGGTACAACTTCCCCTGCCAAAAGAAATTAACACAAATAGAGTTATCGGCACAATAGACCCCATCAAAGATGTGGACGGGCTAACGGAGATAAGTGCTGGAAAATTATCTCTTGGGCGCAAAGGCCTGCGACCCTGCACGCCAGAAGGTTGTGTCATACTAGCCCGTAATGCACTGGGTGCTCAATCGGATAGCCTGTCTGGAAAACACTGTGTCATTGTGGGGCGGTCTATATTGGTAGGAAAACCTGCTGCATTTTTGTTTCTTGAGCAAAACTGTACGGTGACCATCGCTCATTCCCGTACAAAAGACTTAGAGGAGGTGTGCCGTTCTGCCGACATTCTTGTGGCCGCTGTTGGCAGGCCTTTAATGATCAAGGGAGACTGGATCAAGAAAGGCACTATTGTCATAGATGTCGGCATCAACCGCGTGCCCAATACGGATGCAAATACGAAACGGGATACTAAATTGGTAGGTGATGTCGATTACGCCGCCGCCCTAGGCTGTGCATCCGCCATCACCCCCGTTCCTGGCGGCGTTGGCCCGATGACTATAGCGTGCTTGCTACGAAACACCGTAATTGCAGCTTGCAACAGACGTGGTTGGGATACTCCAAAAGACTTAGGTGTATAAGTTCATGTGTTTTGAGACTCATTCACCTTTTTGGGTATTTTGGATATAGGCCATTGGTGTTAGCCCTGCAAGGGCGTGATGTGGTCTGTATGTGCTGTATTTTTCAACCGCCTTTCGGAGTTCAAATCTCATGACTCCGATACCGTCAGCCAAGAGGTCTCTTTTGTAATAGAATTCTTCCTTAAAGGTTCTGTTTCCGCGCTCGACGCCGCCGTTATATGTTGGCCTGCTGGGCGGCAAGACGATGAGTGGAATGTTTACATCTTCACAGGCCTGTTCAAATTCTGCCATGAATTCCGAGCCTGCGTCTACCTGTATGGATTTTATGGTAAAGGGTGTTTTATCAATCAATTCCCCCAAGAACCGCTTGGCAGAAGACGCTTTGGCGTGTGAGTACACTTGAGCATGAATGAATTTGGACTTTCTCTCCCAAGCTTGGAAGTGCTTCACGGTGATACCGTTTTTGGTCACCGTCATGTGGTAGATCTGCACCCGTTCGCCCATTTTCATGAGCTTGTAGGCTTTATAAACCCAGCGTCTGGCGTGGGTATTTCTGAAGTTCCTTTTCTTTCTAGCGCGCGGGGCAGAGCGTGATTTTGTGATGATGCCTTTAGTGAACAAAGTTTTTAATATACGTCCAACTGTGCTGGCAACTGTGCTGGCGCTTATAGTCTGGCCGTGGTCACGGCGCAGGACAACGGCAATCTTGTCCTTACCCCATCTTGTCTTTACCCCAGGTCTGATTTTCTCTGCGTATACGCAAGACAAGCTGCTTCTCGGCTTCGCCCCATTTGGGTTTGTTGAGGCTATGGGGCCGCTTTGACAGCGGTGTAATTCCGTGTGCAAGCCTATCCAAAACCTTTTTGTAACGATAATATGTCGCCCGCGATATACCGACAAACTCAGCACATTTACGCTCACTGACACCCTCTAATTTTAGGCTTTGCCGCATGAGCAGTACTGCCGTACCGCGTCTTCGTGCTTGCGCCTGTAGACATCCAGACATTCTTGGGTACGCGCCCAAGCGTACAGTTTATAGATATTCGGGTGTAGATATTTGATCTGCATAGCTGTTTCCTCCAGTTTGGTTCGTAACAAACCCAACATGGCGGAAGCAGCTTAAATAAAGCAAACCTAAAAAGCCTCACATTTATATGAACTTATACAGGAGTGCCCTGATGCAACTTGCTTGCGCGATAAATCACTCGACAATGCGATGCGCACAGCTTCTTGTTGAAATTCTTTTGTATGCTTCTTGCCCATAAATAGTTCTCCTGAATGACTGTTATTACTCATAACAATCCAGAACTAAACCGGGACAAGTCCAATATGGCTGAAACCTCGGGTTGATAATACCTATCGACAAATCGTGGGTAGCTTTTCTGATCATCACTAGCCCGTTCCTTCGAAAATTATACGGATTGTTAGGATCAAAACCGTTACAATCATGATCGTACCCGGAACATATTTGACGATCTTTGAATGTTCACCCAGTTTGATGGCGATTGCACTCGCAGATAAACCATAAAAGATTAGGAAGGATCCATCAACAATGATGTAAGTTGAACCCAAAATAAATAGTTGGCTTGCTATTGGGTTTTCGGGAACTATAAACTGCGGAAACAAGGCTGTGAAAAAGATAACCGCTTTGGGATTAATAATTGATGTGATGAACCCTTGGAGATAGAGTGCTTTAACACCTTTCGTTGTTTCTATCCCTGGTTTGGTTTGGGTTCCTCGGTAGAGCATCATTGCACCAGAATAAAAAAGGTATGTAAGCCCTGCAACCTTCAGGGTGAGTAAGATTGAGCTATACTGTGAAATAATACCAATGCCAAATCCGGCTATTAAAATTTGGATTGTGTTTGCCGACAAATCTCCAACAGCGCAAGCATATGCCCTGTTAAAGCCAGATCCGATACTATTTGAAATCATTAACAAGTGGCTGGGTCCTGGCGTGACCATGAACAGGAAAACATAGGTTGTATATTCAACCCAACGTTCAATACCCATCATTATGTTTCTGCTTCATTAGGAAGGTATTCTTTTTTTGTTTTATACGAGAATGCGCGATCAGAAATATCCTGTGCGCGTAGTGCCATCAAACTGATAGATCCAGCATCCCCCATGCCGTGTGTCACTTCACACAGGCCATTCATCAGTAGACAGCCTGGAGCATCCTGGGTGAGTGCCAAATCATATTGACGACCAACAGAAATTGCACGATTTTTCAAAACCAAAAGGTGTTTGACACCTGACAGAATCTCGGGGATTTTTTGATTTTGCGGATGCGGGCCATAATTTACGAAACCTGTAGCCAGGATCACCCCGTCATATTTCTTTTTGAATGAGGTGCTATTCAACTCTTCTGTGATAGATAATTCAATCCCGTCTTCCCCATTTTCCCCATCTTTAACGTCTCTGACGCTGTTGATTTGGGCTAGTCTGTGCAAAGTCAACTTATTTCGATTTGCGAGTTTGTCATAGTAGATTTGTTGATAGATCTCAGTAATAACATCTTCGTCAGCAGTGCCGTAGTTTGTGCCATATACGTCCCGGTCAATGCGGCGTTTTAGTTCTTCATCCGCTTTATAGTAGAGATCGGTAAATTCGGGAAAATAGATCTCGCTCACAAATGGTGTTGTGTCTTTCAATGGAAAACCAAATCGGCGCATGATCACATCAACCTCAATATCGGGATACGTCTTTGTTACTTGAAGAACGATTTCTGCAGCTGTCTGGCTGCTCCCGATAATTGCTAAACGTTTGATCCCGTTGCTTGCCATCCTGGCCATCGATGTATTGTAGGAGGTAAAATGAATGCAATTGAGGTTTTTTACCCCTCGGAATTCCTCTGGTATATTTGGCGGGCGCCCCGTGCCCAAAGAAATATGTTTAGCGCGTAACATGTCACCGTTTTGCGTGTGAAGTATGTAGTGATTTTGCTCAACTTTGATGGATTTAATGATAGTTCCACCCCTGAAATTGTTTTCAAATTGGGATGCAACCCAAGCAATGTAGTTTGCGAAATCTGGGCGTAGAGGCATACTCATATTGAGATTTAGCTGCTGCCAAAACAAGTCGTTCTCATGAAGATAGTTTAGGAAAGTATAGCGACTTCTCGGATTGCGAGGCGTTGCCAAATCTCGGTACGGTGAGTTCTGGATGTTAGAATAAATATCCAAAGCATTTTCAAACAGCATTTCATCCTGCCAAATAATTTTCTTTTTTCCATCCACAAATAGAAATGATTTTTCAGGGTACAGTTCTTCTAGCGCTACCGCTAAAGCAATGTTAGCAGGCCCAAAGCCCACGCCAATTATATCTAGAATGCTGGTATCAGATGTTTGCATAAAACTATTCTTTCCAATTCCAGTTACTTTTGTGGGTGCGCTCGATAGATTGAGCGACTATATTTAGGCCTTGCTCCAACTCACCTTCAGAGATCGTCAAAGGTGGGAGAAATTTGATAATTTCGTTGTGTGGCCTACACGCTTCAATGATTAGATTCCGATCAAAACAAAATTTCCTTACGATGGAGCAAAATGTCTTGCAGCTAAAGTTGAGACCGCGCATCAGTCCCCGACCTTTCGTTTCAAAACCGAAACGATCGGACAATCTATTCAACCCAACCTCAAGCTGTTCAATCTTTGCATGTAAATTGGTTCTGAATTCACCCCCCCGCCCAGAAATGCTCGATTGCAGCGGTTGCAGTTACAAAAGCATAGTTACGACCTCTGAAGGTGCCGTTGTGTTCTCCTGGAGTCCACTGATCTAATTCGGGTATGATCAATACCAACGACATTGGTAGCCCAAAGCCAGAAATCGCCTTGGCCAAAACAACGATATCCGGGGTTATTCCCAATTTTTCAAATGAGAAAAATTCACCAGATCGACCACAACCAGCTTGAATGTCATCAAGGATGAGAATTGCACCGTGCTTTTTGGCAATGCGTGCTATTTCTTGTGCCCAAATGGGAGACGCAACATTCAATCCACCCTCCCCCTGAATTGCTTCCAAAATGATCGCTGCAGGCGCATCACATCCACTGGATGGGTCGCTCAACATTTTGTCCAGATATGAAGATGTATCCTGCCCATTTTCCAGATACCCATCGTATGGAAACCGACTAACGTTTGTTAACAAAGAAGTTGAGCTAAAACGATGGTGCTTGTTACCGGTCAGTGCCAGTGCCCCTAACGTGCAACCATGGAACCCGTTTGTGAACGCAACTATATTGGTGCGGCCGGTAACTTTTCTCGCCAGTTTGATAGCCGCCTCAACTGCGTTGGCACCTGTTGGGCCAGTGAATTGTAGCTTATAGTCCAGCGATTTTGGTGATAAAATTATCTTGGAGAATACATTTACAAAATCAGCTTTGGAATCAGTGAACATATCCATAGACATCGCAATACCATTGGCCTCAATATAAGAAAGCAGTTTGTCTTTCAAAACAGGGTGATTGTGGCCATAATTTAGCGACCCGC
The DNA here is from genome assembly GCA_965224735.1 of Robiginitomaculum sp. GTDB lineage: Bacteria > Pseudomonadota > Alphaproteobacteria > Caulobacterales > Maricaulaceae > Robiginitomaculum_A. Next base: position 2,381,614 of record OZ245059.1, read on the forward strand.
ACCCTGCGAGAAAATTCAAATAGTTTTGATTTTCGGTATCTGTAAGTATAGCTCCAAACGCATTCCTGAATGTTGTCGGAAAACTTCTGCAATAACTTCGAACATTCGACTCCAACGCATCATACATGAAACAATCCCATCTCAAGTTATAGAACGCCTCCATACAGCCTTTATGGCCTAACTGTACTATGTGTGGCCCCGTTAAGCAAGATATTTTTTGTATAGGTTCATGTGTTTTGAGACTCATTCACCTTTTTGGGTGTTTTGGATATAGGCCATTGGTGTTAGCCCTGCAAGGGCGTGATGTGGTCTGTATGTGTTGTATTTTTCAACCGCCTTTCGGAGTTCAAATCTCATGGCTCCGATGCTGTCAGCCAAGAGATCTCTTTTGTAATAGAATTCTTCCTTGAAGGTTCTGTTTCCGCGCTCGACGCCGCCGTTATAGGTTGGCCTGCTGGGCGGCAAGACGATGAGTGGAATGTTTACATCTTCACAGGCCTGTTCAAATTTTGCCATGAATTCGGAGCCGCCGTCAACCTGTATGGATTTTATGGTGAACGGTGTTTTGTCGATAAATTCTTTTAAGAACCGTTTTGCAGAGGAAGCCTTAGCATGTGAATAAACCTGCGCGTGAATGAATTTGGATTTTCTTTCCCAAGCTTGGAAGTGTTTTACGGTGATACCGTTTTTGCTCACCCTCATATGGTCGATCTGTACGCGTTCGCCCATTTTCATATGCTTGTAGGCTTTATAAACCCAGCGTCTGGCGTGGGTATTTCTGAAGCTTCTGTTTCTTTTTGCTCTTGGAGCAGAGCGTGATTTTGTGATGATGCCTTTAGTGAACAAAGTTTTTAATATGCGTCCAACTGTGCTGGCGCTTATAGTCTGGCCGTGATCACGGCGCAGGACAACGGCAATCTTGTCCTTACCCCATCTTGTCCTTACCTCATGTCTGATTTTCTCTGCGTATACGCAAGACAAGCTGCTTCTCGGCTTCGCTCCATTTGGGTTTGTTGAGGCTATGGGGCCGCTTTGAGAGCGGTGTAATTCCGTGTGCAAGCCTATCCAAAACCTTTTTGTAACGATAATATGTCGCCCGCGATATACCGACAAATTCGGCGCACTTACGCTCACTGACACCCTCTAATTTTAGGCTTCGCCATCGCCGTACCGCGTCTTCGTGCTTGCGCCTGTAGACATCCAGACATTCTTGTGTACGCGCCCAAGCGTACAGTCTATAGATATTCGGGTGTAGATATTTGATCTGCATAGCCGCTTCCTCCAGTTTGGTTCGTAACAAACCCAACATGGCGGAAGCAGCTTAAATAAAGCAAACCTAAAGAATCTCACATCTATATGAACTTATGCACGAACAGGCACTTAGAAAGTGTTACTAAATGCAATTAACGTCAGACAATGACAGAGAGACACATTATTTTAACCTCGCTTGCATTTTAACCTCGCTTGCGAAGCCAGTTAAGCTTTCTCTACAAATCCATCAAGTACTTTTTTGCGGCCCGCTTTCTCAAAATATACGTCGAGTTTATTGCCATCGGCGTTGGTAATTTTGCCGTAACCAAATTTTTGGTGGAAGATGCGGGAACCGATTGCGAACTTCTCACCTGTGTCTTTTATGGGTTTGCGTACTGCGCTAGCTTCAATGGTTTTGTTTCGTTGGTAGCGTTTCCAGCCAGCGCTTTGCGAGCGGTGGTTGTGCGAGCGGGGCGAATAGCTTTGATTGTGGTCAAAGCTTTCGGTGAAACGCTTGCTCACGCCCGAGTTTTGCCCGAAATACCCTGTGTCGGATTTAACCTCCACATGTTTGGCAGGTAGCTCGTCGATAAATCTGGACGGGATAGACGATTGCCACTGGCCGTAAATTTGGCGGTTGGCGGTGAAATAAATTTCGGCGCGCTCTCTTGCGCGCGTTATGCCCACATAAGCGAGGCGGCGCTCTTCTTCTAGGCCAGCAAGCCCGTTCTCGTCCAAAGATTTTTGCGAGGGGAATGTACCGTCTTCCCAACCAGGTAAAAACACCAACGGAAACTCAAGCCCCTTGGCGGCATGCAGCGTCATGAGAGAAACCTTCTCGTCCGTTTCATTGCCTTGCTCCATATCCATGACGAGGCTCACATGCTCCATATAGGCTTCCAGCGTATCAAATTCTCCCATAGCGCCGATCAACTCTTTGAGGTTCTCAAGGCGGCCATCGGATTTTGGGTCTTTATTGTTGCGCCACATCTGCGTATATCCACTCTCGTCTAAAATCATCTCGGCCAGTTCCGTGTGCTTGATATCTCGCATAGCTTTGCGCCAACGGTCGATATCAAGCAAAAATGCCCGCAAGGATGTGCGGGCTTTGCCGCGAATTTCATCGGTTTTAACAAGCTGCCGCGTGGCCATTTCTAGCGAGACACCCATCGCCCGCGCTGCCATTTGCAGTTTTTGCACAGACTTAGCCCCAATGCCTCGCTTGGGCGTGTTGACAATGCGCTCAAATGCTAAATCATCTGTGTCTGATTTCACCGTGCGCAAATAAGCGTGGGCATCACGGATTTCTGCTCGTTCGAAAAACCGTGGCCCGCCTATAACCCGGTAGGGAAGACCGAGCATAATAAAGCGTTCTTCAAAGGCCCGCATTTGCCGCGATGCGCGCACCAGCACGGCTACGCCTTCATAGGAGCGAGCGCCGCCTACCCAGTTTTCTATTTCTTCAGAGATAACCCGCGCCTCTGCTGTGCCGTCCCATACGCCAGACACCACGACTTTATCCCCGCCTTCCTCGTCCGTCCATAATGTCTTGCCAAGCCGGCCTTCATTGGCGGTAATAAGGCCCGATGCAGCAGCGAGAATATGTTCGGTCGAGCGGTAATTACGCTCCAGTTTAACAACTTTTGCGCCCAGAAAATCTTTTTCAAAGCGTAAAATATTATCTACTTCCGCCCCACGCCAGCCATAAATAGATTGATCATCATCTCCAACAACGCACAAATTCTTGGAACCCTGCGCCAGCAAGCGTAGCCATAAATACTGACACACATTGGTATCTTGATACTCGTCCACCAAAAGATACTTGAATTTATTGTGATAAGATTTTAAAATATCCGGGTATTTTTGAAATATAGTGAGATTGTGTAGTAGCAGATCACCAAAATCACAGGCGTTGAGTTGGCGTAATCTATCTTGATAAATTTGATACAGTTTTTTGCCGTGACCACCTGCGAAACTATAGCCTTCACCGTCCGCGAGTTTATCAGGTGTTTGGCCTTTGTTTTTCCACCCGTCAATCAGGTGCGCTAAATGCCGCGGCGCCCAGCGTTTTTCATCGATTTGCTCGGCTTTGAGGATTTGCTTTAGCAGGCGGATTTGATCATCTGTATCTAAAATTGTGTACCCAGATTTGAGGCCAACAAGCTCTGCATGGTTGCGCAAAATTTTATTGGCAATAGAATGAAATGTACCCAGCCATGGTAGACCTTCGACAGTTCCGCCAATAAGAGAGCCAACTCGCTCGCGCATTTCCCGCGCCGCTTTGTTGGTAAAAGTCACCGACAGAATTTGCGATGGATAGGCTTTACCAAGACTAAGAATATGAGCGAGACGGCAAGTCAGCACCCGCGTCTTACCTGTCCCTGCGCCAGCCAGCACCAATATAGGCCCGTCCAAATGCAACACGGCTTCATTTTGCTCTGGGTTCAGCCCGTCCAAATACGGCCTCGCCTGTTGTGCCATTAAAGACGCCCGCGCTCGCTCAGATATAGACATAGAATCAGGGTTGTTCATAGGTGCGAACATAGGGAAAACAAATCTGTAAATCTATTGGATTTTTATAATACTTACCTTTCCCTATTTATGGGAAATAAGCCAGAAAATATCCTTGCCATTGGCAATCACAAATTTATGCTAAGGTTTCAATGTATTAACATAAAACACGGAGACTCAAATGGCTGGAATAAACAATACCCATACTACCAATGCTGATGTACGCGCCGAAGTGCAAGATCGCTACGCTGATGGCGCAAATGCGGTTGAGACTACGCTGTGCTGCCCTATTGATTATGATCCGCAATATTTGGAAATTATCCCGCAAGATATTTTGGACAAAGATTATGGCTGTGGTGATCCGTCCCGTTATGTAAAGAAGGGGGATGTTGTACTTGACCTTGGTTCGGGCGGGGGCAAGATATGCTTTATCGCGTCACAAATTGTTGGACCTTCTGGCAAAGTGATCGGCGTTGATATGACCGATGATATGCTGGAGCTTGCCCGCACAGGCGCGCCCATTATCGCGGAGCGGGTAGGGTATGCCAATGTAGAATTTGTGCGCGGCCATATTGAAGATCTGAAAACCAATCTGGATGAGCTGAACAAATGGCTCGCCAAAAACCCTGTCAAAGATGCGGGCGGCATGGAAGCCATGGAAGAAGAAATTTTGCGATTGCAAACAGAACTGCCAATGATACCCGACAATAGCGTCGATGTGATCGTATCAAACTGTGTGCTAAATTTGGTGTCTGATAGCAAAAAGAAACAACTTTTTTCCGAAATGTTTCGGGTTTTAAAAATTGGAGGCCGTGTTGCGGTTTCGGATATTATCTCAGATGAGGACAGCCCCGCGTGTCTAAAACAAGACGCGCGGCTTTGGTCTGGCTGTATATCAGGTGCGCTGACCGAAGAAGGCTTCGTGGAGGCTTTAGACGTGGCAGGATTTCACGGCATTACCGTGGATAAGTTTGAACTAAAGCCATGGCAAATAGTACAAGGGATTGAGTACCGCTCGGCTACATATCTCGCTTATAAAGGTAAGCAAGGCGAGTGCCTTGAGAAGAACCAAGCCGTTATCTATTTGGGCCCTTATAGCCAAGTCAAAGATGATGACGGGCATGTGTTTACGCGCGGGGAGCGCGCGGCAGTGTGTGAGAAGACGTTCAAGCTATTACAAAAAGAGCCTTATGCAGGGCATTTTGCTTATATTGAACCAAGGATTAAAGTGAGTGAGCGGATTAACTGGCCAGCCGCAGATTGTGGGGTACGCAAACGCGACCCGCAAGAAACCAAACAAGGCGCGCCAAAATTAACAACAGACCCAAGCCAGAGTAACTCTTGTTGTTGAGGGCCTTATAATAGGTAACGAAGGTGTACAGACCGTGATAGTTACAGTGTTGTTTAACGAAAATAACGATGTTCAAAAGTTTATATTAACCTATTGTCTCTAGTAAGAAAATGTTTTTTAGAGGTTCGTTGAATGGTAACTGGAATAGCAATATTAGGCTGCGGTTATGTCTCTGAAGCGTATATGGATATGTTTGCTTTAGTATCCGAGACTTTGGTCATTCGAGGCGTTTGGGATAAAAATAAAACCCGTCTGAAAAAGTTTTGTGCTTATTACGAAACACTTCAAGCGTATAGTTCATTTCAAGCTTATGGCTCATTCGAAAAATTATTGTCTGATCCAAGTGTGGATATTGTTGTGAATCTCACTAACCCTTATGCTCATTATGTAACGACGAAAGCCTGCCTTGAGGCTGGACGCCATGTCTATGTGGAGAAACCTTTAGCCATGGATTTTGCACAGGCAAAAAAACTAGTTGCCCTTGCCAAAGCTAAAGGGCTGGAACTTGGGTGTGCGCCGTCAACCGTGCTGGGGGAAAGTGCGCAAACCCTATGGAAAAGTGTGCGAGAGGAAGTTATGGGCACGCCCCGTCTTATCTATGCTGAAATTGATGACGGGCTTGTTCACAAAATGGATTATAATAATTGGGTTACGCCTTGGGGCGCGGTTTGGCCAGCAGAAGACGAATTTGAATCGGGCTGCACATTAGAGCACGCTGGCTATATGCTTACATGGCTTACTACAATGTTTGGCCCTGTGCGCAAGATGGTTAGTGAAGCTACGCTTTGCATTTCTGATAAAGGGAAAGACACACCGAAAAACTACAAGACGCCAGATTTTGCGGCTTCAGTTTTAACCTTTGAAAATGGTTTAAAAGCACGGCTAACGATGAGTATTATTGCCTCCCATGATCATCGGCTTCGTATTTTTTGTGATGATGGTGTTTTGTCAACTAATGAAGTTTGGAATTTTGACGACCCTGTATTTGCTACCCCAAACCCTTCTTCGGATAGGCATTATAAGCTTAAAAGTAAGCTCGGCATAAGGCATAGAAAAATTATTCCTGCTGTGCGTTCGTTACAAGTACCAAAAGCTAAGTTCGGCTATACCCTCGATTTTTCTGCAGGTATTATAGATATGGCGGAGGCAATAAAAGAGGGCCGTAGCCCGCGTATGAATGCAGAATTTGGATTACACATTACAGAAGTTACGCTGGCTATTCAACATCCAGAAATTTTTGGCCACGTTTATAATGTTACAACAAATTTTACGCCTATGGAGCCAATGCCATGGGCGCAGGGTGATGAGGGACTTCAGAAACAAGAGAGAACGCAACTTAAGAAAATTGCTAAAACAAGGAAAACAGAGAAAACAGGGCGTAATTTTAAGAAAAGCAATGAAACGGCGAACGGAATAAGGTGGGGCATTATTGGAGCGGGCAAAGTATCGCATGATTTTGCGGAGGATTTGCGCCATTGTGATAATGGATATTTATGCGGCGTAGTCTCCCGCCAGGTACAAAGCGCTAAAGCTTTAACGCGTGTGAGCGGCGGGAGAGCTTATGAAAGTGTAGACGCTATGCTCGCCAATCCAGATATAGATGCTGTGTATATTGCCAGCCCAAATGCGCTCCATGCCAAGCATTGCGAGCAAGTTCTTCTGGCTGGTAAGGCCGTGCTTTGCGATAAACCATTTGCGCTTACAGCAAAGGAAGCTTTGCACATAAAAAAAATAGCAGATGCAAAAAATTTATTCTGCATGGAAGCTATGTGGCCACGGTTTCTTCCGTTATTGCAAGATGTTAAAGCTATCGTTGAGAACGGTGATTTGGGCACAATAAACTTAGTGAAAGCAGAGCTTGGTTTCGCCTTTACCTATAGTGATAATAGTCGTTTGAGAGATGCCTCTCAAGGCGGTGGAGCGCTTATGGATTTGGGCGTATACGGCGTATCTCTGGCACACTTTCTATTGGGCGAGCCTAAAACTGTGCAAGCGAGCGCCGTTTTAGTACAAGAAGGCGGAGCAGACGAGCATAGCACTAGTATATTAAGCTATGATGGTGCGCTGGCCGTGATTGTCGCGAGCCATGCGAGTGAGCTTCAAAATACTTTGATTATTGCTGGGGATAAGGGACGGATTGAAATAGGGGCGCCCTTTATTCAAGGTAAAACGGCGCAACATTTTTCCTATATACGTGAAGATCCAGATTTTGGCATGCGGCAAAATCCTGCACAAGAAAACTTTGTTGAAGGGACTTTAAAGAAAACACACTTTTTTTCGGTTGCCAAGAGGGTGAAAAAAATAATCCGTGCAAGTGGTAAAAATGGTAATGCACATATTACTGATAACTACCCTGGGCACGGATATCAGTTTCAAGCGCAAGCTGTTGGCCATGCACTTTTATCTGGCAAGACTGAAACTGATATAATGCCAATGGCAGATACAGTGGCAGTCATGAAAATTCTTGATATGCTTAAGAAGCAATGGGCGTGAGGATGTGGTTTTCAATAAAATAATGACGATGCCATTTGCTCCCCAAACAGGGTTCCACATCGCTTCGTTGAGCGGCATCAGTTCATTCAAAACCCTCTATGAGAACCTAGATATACAGTCTTCTGTGTTAGATGGTATTAAGTTATCATCTCAAGAGACAGTCTATATTTTAAGCTTACCCAGCAAAGAAATTACGGTTATGGTTTTGTAGATATATAGATCAGGGTTTTAAGAATGAATTTGCAAATGTGTATAGAGGAATTGCAGTCTGTCTTACCAGGCGATGTGCTCTTAAAAGATGCACGGGATATAAAGCCGTTTTTAGAAGAATGGCGCGGACGTTGGATAGGGAAAACCCCGCTTACTTTGCGGCCCCGCACGACCAAAGAGCTTGCCACTGCCGTTTCAATTTGCGCGCGCCATAAAACACCAATTACGGTACAGGGCGGTAATACAGGGCTTGTTGGCGGGCAAGTGCCGCAAGGCGAAATTTTGCTTTTGACCACGGGTCTTAACCAAATAATATCCGTAGATAAAGATGATATGAGTATGAGCTGCGAGGCGGGTGTGACACTGCATGCTGTGCGAGAGGCTGCCAAGAATGCAGGGCTTTTGTTTCCACTTTCTTTAGCATCTGAAGGCTCTTGTACGATTGGCGGTAATCTTTCGACCAATGCAGGTGGGGCACATGTCTTAAAATATGGCACTACGCGGCAGCTTTGTTATGGTGTTGAGGCAGTCCTTGCAGATGGTAGTATTTATGATGGGCTTACAAGCCTTCGCAAAGACAATACTGGGTACGATCTCTCGCAGCTTTTACTCGGTGCTGAAGGTACACTTGGTATCATAACGGCGGCCTGTTTAAAGTTATTTCCGCAGCCAGTCGAAACGGCCTATGTATTTGTGGGGGTTCAAAGTCCGCAGGCGGCACTTACTCTGCTTACTTTATTGCGTAACCAGAGCGCGCTTTCTATGTTTGAACTTATTCCGCGCCTTGGTATTGATTATGTGTGCGCGCATATGGGTGGACGTGATCCGTTGAGCGAGGTTTATCCATGGTATATTTTACTGGAATGGGAAGAGGGGCAAAATTCCCTAGAACAAATCTTGAGCAAGGCAATCGAGAGCGATAGCGTTGAAGATGTCATTATTGCCAAAAGTAAGGCCCAAGCAAACGCCTTACTCGCACTACGTGAGAATATGTCTGCGGCACAAAAACCTATTGGGGCGACAATAAAACATGATATTTCTGTTCCAATTTATAAAGTGCCTACCTTTATCCAGCAAGCCAATAAGGCCGTTACCAATCATATTACTAATTGCCGCCCTTTGCCTTTTGGTCATATGGGTGATGGCAATATTCATTATAATATTGGACAACCAAAAGCGATGAATGCGGAGGCTTTCATGGCGCAAGAGGAAGCCATTAATAATATTGTGTATGATATAGTTAGCAGGCTTGGTGGTTCCATTTCCGCAGAACACGGGATCGGAATACTAAAAAAAGAGCAGTTACAAAAACGTGCTGAAAGCCCAAAATTACAAATGATGCGACAGATAAAATTGGCGCTAGACCCCAGTAACATTCTAAATCCTAAAGTATTGTTTTACTAAAAATGCAATCAAATTCACTACTTTATCTTATGCGTTCTTCTTATCTTTATAGGACCAACACAGATGGACGCAAGCTCCCCGCTTGTCTTTGCGGTTTTCAAAAACTACGCGTCCACCCATGCGCTCAAGCAAAGTTTTTGCGATAAAAACACCAAGGCCCATGCCGCCAGCCTTTTGTGGTCCCTTTGGCCTTTGTGAAATATAAGGCTCGCCAATATGGGCTAGCACAAAGGGGCTAAAGCCTGGCCCGTCATCTAAAACCTCAATAGAGATAGACCCGTTTATCCAGCGTGCATTGATGATGACTTCGGACTGTGCGAAATTTGTAGCATTTTCTACTATATTTGTCAGGCCATAAACAAGTTCAGGCAGTCTTTTAAAACTAGGAACATTGCCATCTCCCTTGTCATCAATTACATTTGTTTGCATCGAAAGAGTATCGTCTGTGAAAGGCTTCGTAATTTCTTCTAAAAGTGTTGGCAGGTCTAGCGTATTGTAAACGGCATCCCCGTGGTCGCCACGGCTTGATAATTCTTGTAAAATATTGCGGCAACGTCTAGCCTGAGAGAGTAGCAAATCAGCATCTTCCTTAAGCTCGGAGCCATCTTTGGCGCTATTGAGAATTTCTTTGGCAACTATCTGAATAGTACCAAGGGGCGTGCCCAGCTTATGGGCGGCGGCGGCGGCAAGCCCGCCAAGAGCCGAAAGTTTTTGCTCTTGGGCCAAAATTAAATCTGTTGCAGCCAAAGCTTCGGTCATGCGCCGGGTCTGTGCTGTTGCTCGCCACGTATAGCTTGAGGTAAAGAGCATACCGACAAGCAGGGCTAGCCAGCTACCATATAGATAAACCATAGGCAGTTCCAAATTTTGCTCTTTGTACCATGGCAAAGGCATGTGAAAAAACAAAAGGGCAAGGGATAGGAGAGCTGCCGATATAGCAAGCACGGCAAAGACCGTTTTGCTAAGGGTTTTGGCTGCAACAACCACAGGAGCAAGCAATAAAAGTGCAAATGGATTTTTTATCCCCCCCGTTAGATATAAGAGGGCGCTTAGCTGGAGAAGATCAAAGAATAGTTGAAATCCAGCCTCCATATTTGTGATACGCCTATCTAGCGGCGCGCGCCAGTGAATGAGTATATTCATAAGCGCGCTAAACCCGATAATCACAAAAATAGGCCCATACGGCATAGAAAATTTAAAACCCGCCCAAATGATGAATATAGAAAGACATTGCCCGCAAACAGCGAGCCAGCGCAGAGAAACGAGTGTCGAGCGGCGCAGGCGGCCTGTTCTATAAATATCATCTTTCAGTTTATCTTGAAATTCGGTGGCGCTTGCCATGCTTTTCTCTTTTCTAATTCTGTTTTTACTTTATTATGTTTTTGGTAAATTATGGAGATAAAATGTCACGTTATATTTTTAAAACCAGTGTTTGTGCGATCGCACTTTTTGCAACAATAGGGTTTGGCGCTTGCCAAAAAGAAAAGACATTTCAAAGCGGGCCAGTGACCGTGCATTCTGGCACAGCAGCGCTTGGCGGACCATTTTCACTTATTGATCAAACGAGCCACTCTGTTACTGATAAGGATTTTTTAGGTAAGGCACAGCTTATTTATTTCGGCTATACATATTGCCCTGACGTATGCCCAACAGCTTTGCAGCAAATGGGCGCGGCGCTTGCGCTTGCAGGCGATGCTGCAAATGACTATCAGCCAATTTTCATCACAATAGATCCTGAACGCGATACGCCAGCGTCTCTGGCGCGCTATGTAACCGCGAACGGTTTCCCCAAAGGCCTGATTGGCCTGAGCGGCACAATGGAGCAAATCGAAGCGGCCAAGAGTGCATTTTCAGTATATGGAAAAAAAGTTATTGACGACGCAAGTACAGGCGGCGTTACTTTCGATCATTCCAGCCTGATTTATATGATGGATGAGCAGGGCGTATTTTTGGATATTTTCACCCACAAAGACAGCCCACAAAAAATTGCAGACAGGCTTATTTCGCATACAAAAACGGGGCATTAGATTTTTCTAGGCCCCGTTTTATTTGGATTATAAGCAGGTAGGTTTACTTATGGTGCAATATTTCAAGGCTCAATTTGCTAATATCAAATTCGCCAGACATAGCGCCGATCACTTCAGACATATCGACAACGCCATTAGGGTTCATATTGACAGTTACTGTGCCGCCATCACTGAGAAGCGAACCAAGCGCTTTACTAAGTTGACCTGCAATTTTTTGTTGGCCTTCGTCTTGTGCCATCATTGGCAAGAAAGCGAGACCCATTGTAGCTTTCTGGCGCAAATCTTTCACAGAGGTGCCTTGTTTCATTGCAGCAAGTTTGAAAGAGCGGTCAAGGATGCTATCATCACGGAATGCGATTTTGAACTTGTTAAGCTTCACAATGCTTAAGGCTTTCATAAAGTCGTCTTTATTGCCACCAAACTGTGCACTGTTCACTTTTTGCATATAGTCTCTATAGTTAGTCATATCCAAATCATAAGAGAGGCGAAACCCATCTTTCAATTCAATATAGCTATCATAGACTTTCATACTGTCATTTGTCTCGTTTAGCTCGCTTGTTGTTGCCATTGAGAAAGACAGTTCTTCATAACCAAGTGTGGTCAAGGCATCAGTAAACTCTTTTGTTTTTTCTGTCGCTTCTTTTGGTGCGCGAATGGTTAGCGGTGACATTTTAGACGTGAGGATAATGGTGTCACCTTTTTTCACGGATTTACTAGTCATTGATTGCAAGTTACCGACAATGCCGTCCACATCAAAGCTGAAATCCTTCAATGAGATTTTTTTGAAATCGGGACTATAGGGATTTAAAGAAGACGTGATGGCTTTTAGTACTTTTTTGTTCACCCCTTCCTTGTTAACCTTATCGCCTATGCTTCCATTGGCAATAGCAGCGCTAATAAGGCCATCATATTTTTCAAGATTAATGCCCGTCGCATTCATGGAACCAAGATGAAAAGTGACATTTTCTTTGTCAGTAACGTGCATATTAAAATTGCTAAGGCTAATGACACCCGTTTTGTCTGACTCTCTGCCAAAATTTAGGGCATCGAGTTTCATTTCTGCGTTATCATCTGTGACCTTCATGCCCGCGAGTGAAAACCCGCCAAATTTAATGTCACCCGAGATATTATCAAATGCGTCTTTATCACCGCCAAAGCTGGCTGCGATCGCATTGGCCAAAGCAGGGGAAGGTTTAATCAGGCTAATATTTTTAATAGTCACGTCGGAGTTAGAGCCATTTTCTACGCTTTTGGCATGCATATCTATAAATGTAATTTTGTCAAAGTTGGCTTGGTCGCCTTCCATGTGGACACCGACAAGTTTTAGTTTTCCAAAGGTGATATCGCCCTGTTCATTGCTTTTAACGCTCACGTCTGTAAATGTGTACGTGCCTGCGCTGCCTTTTTTATCGCCCCAACTAATGATGCCGCTTCCAGATTCGTTGAGTGACATCGCTGTGAGTGCTTGTTTAGGCGCCTCGCCAGCTTCTTTTTTACCGCAACCGCCAAGCGCTAATGCTGCTGCCACTGCCGCGCTTAGGGCTAGCGTTGATATTTTATATGTCTGTTTCATGGTTTTTTTGTCCAGATTAAATGCCAAATTAAATTTGAACATAAAAGACAGGAAAACCAAGACTATTTCAAGACATTTCTTCAAGAACATAGCACTAAACTATTGAGGGCTCCCCAATAATTGGGCAGTTTTTGGTGTGACTTAAGCTACGTTTTTGTCTGATTAGGCATGGTTTTTTCGCTTGTGTTTTGAGCGGTAATCGCAACCTGGAACTATACCTGGGCAACGCCGCGATAACGCACACGTTTAAAGCATTTGGAAAACCGCTCATAGGGGAGCGCATCTGAGCGAGCCAGTGATGCTTCTGACCCTTTGCGCTTTTCGGTGCTTCCGTCCGCCGTTTGCTCAGCGCACGTCCACTCATGAAACTTACACCTATGGGTCATACACAAAATGGCCATACACAAAAATTTACATTATTCCCTTTTACCCAAGGCTAACCTAGGCTAGACATACGTCTCTTAGACAAGACGAAAACAAATTATGCCCATACCGCTCTTTCCATTTTTATTTAGAAAACGTAGAAAAACTCTGCTCACCGCCATCCTACGTCCTCTTCTCCATCAAGCCCTGCCAAATCTCCGATCGACGAAGCAGGTATCGTGCGCAAGCATTCTTACAATAAGCGTAGATCTATTACGCCCCGCCCCCGCTCATCACAATGACCGTGCCCAGATGAAAGCTGTGATTCATTGAGCTGCACTCCGTATGGTAAGCCATGAATTCAGAAACCTGCTATGCCAAAACCGCTTCATACCCTCATTATTGGCGCAGGCTTTGCGGGCATAGACGCGGCAGTAAAACTGCGCGCTGAGGGTATTGATAATTTTATTATCGCTGAGAAGACTGGCGGCATTAGCGGCACATGGCATGACAATACTTACCCAGGAGCGACGTGTGATGTGCCCTCGCATCTTTATAGTTTTTCCTATGCGCCCAATCCAAATTGGAGCCGTAGATTTGCTCCTTCCGCCGAGATTGAAAAATACGCGCAGGACGTTGTAGAGCAATATGATTTGAAAAAACACATTCGTGCCCACACGAAAATCACGAGCGCGCGTTTTGATACAAAATCCGCTCTTTGGCATATCAATACGAAAGCCGAAGACAGTTTTCAGGCTAGGTTCCTCGTTGTCAGCGTCGCTATACTCGGCACGCCGCAATTTCCAAATATTAAGGGCATTGATAGTTTCAAAGGCTCCGCCTTTCACTCTGCCCGCTGGAACCATGATGCCAATTTAAAAGGTAAGCGCGTCGCCATAATCGGCTCTGCCGCCAGCGCCGTGCAAATCACTCCGCCAGTGTCCAATATGGCAGACAAATTATATGTGCTCCAGCGCACTCCTAATTATGTTATCCCGCGCGGCGACCGGGCTTACACAAACCTTGAGAAATTTTTGTTCAATCGCCTACCTTTCTATGTGAAAGTGCCACGTATCTTGATTTATCTTTATCTTGATTTGATGTTTATTCGCGGGTTCAAGCAGGGCAGTTTTTTCAATAAATACATGACTTCTCTCGCGCGAAAATTTCGTAAGAAACAAATAAAAGATGATACCTTGCGCGCCAAACTAACCCCTGATTATCCTATGGGTTGCAAACGGGTTTTACTGAGCGATAATTATTATACCGCCTTACAAAAAAATAATGTAGAACTGGTAACAGACGCGATTGAGCACATTACACCCAAAGGCATATTAATGGCATCAGGACGCGAAATACAGACAGATATCCTTGTCTTTGCCACAGGGTTTAACGCCACCGATTTTATGCCAGGTTTAAACTTGACAGGTATACATGGCGCAACCCTAAAAGAGTGGCGCAAGACATCTTACGCACACAAAGGCCTGACCATAGAAAACATGCCCAATGCCTTTTTTATGCTTGGCCCCAATACATACCTTGGGCACTCCTCCATGATTTTAATGATTGAAGCGCAGAACAAATATATGCTGCAGCTTATGGGACAAATAGGCGAAGGCCAATATGCCAGCCCCAAACCCAAAGCGGTCAAAGACTATAATAACTGGCTACACGGCCAGTTCTCAAACACTATATGGGCCACATCTTGCGCGTCATGGTATAAGCGCGAAGATGGATCCATCCCGACAATTTGGCCGTTCCCGACTTACAAATATACCAAAATGATGAAGCGCTCCGATACAGACGAATTTGACTTTAATCACTGATTGATCTTGGTTAAGCGGTGCTCAATATTATGTTCGCGGCACACGCGCTCAAAGATATGCTCACCAGCATGTGTATCCTTGGAGCAGTTGGTAAATTGGATGCCATTATCGGTCAAAATGGTATGGATATGATAGGGTATAAGCTTGATAGTGTTGCGCAAGAACTGAGCCGCTATCATCTTGCTCATGCGTGGGTGTAGCTCCACATAGGTGAATGAGTCTCAAAACACATGAACTTATACAGATGTGGTCTGTATGTGTTGTATTTTTCAACCGCTTTTCGGAGCCATGAGATATGAGCTAAGAAAAGCAGTTGAAAAATACAATACATATAGACCACATCACGCCCTTGCAGGGCTAACACCAATGGCTGTATAAGTTCATATAGATGTCAAGGTGAAATTCGGAGTATCAAGGATTCTGGGTATAACCTTTTATTGCGACAAAATTATGTTCTCTTTTTGTTGTAAAACTTGCGAAAAGCATTATCTTAATACTCATGTCAAAATCATCTGAAGTTCGCGAAGTCCCGCAAAAAATTATAAGTCAGTTCGAAGCGTTACAAAAAAAATGGGTGCCGCACAGACCTGCCCGCCCCGAAAAAATGGATGGCGGGAGAGCCTTTCGCCTTGTCTCACCTTTCACGCCAAAAGGTGACCAGCCTGCCGCAATAAAAGAATTGTGCGCGAATATCGACACGGGTGAGCGCGACCAGATATTACTCGGCGTTACGGGGTCGGGGAAAACATTCACAATGGCGAAAATCATAGAGCAAACCCAGCGCCCTGCTCTAATTATGGCTCCAAACAAGACCTTGGCCGCTCAGCTTTACGGAGAATTTAAAGCCTTCTTCCCAGACAATGCGGTTGAATATTTCGTCTCTTACTATGATTATTACCAACCCGAAGCTTATGTACCGCGTACAGACACGTTCATAGAAAAAGACAGCCAGGTCAATGAACAAATCGACCGTATGCGCCATGCGGCTACGCGGGCAATTCTTGAGCGTGACGATGTGATTATCGTCGCTTCGGTGTCGTGCATTTACGGTATAGGATCCGTGGAAACTTATACAGAAATGACAACGGATTTATCGATTAGACAAGCTTTGGATCCTCGCAAACTGATGACCGAGTTGGTAGCTATGCAATATCAACGCAATGAAATGGCTTTCACCCGCGGCACATTTCGTGTGCGCGGAGACTGCATAGAAATTTTCCCAGCCCATTATGATGATCAAGCTTGGCGCGTTGATTTTTTTGGTGACGAAATTGATAGTATTTCGGCCTTTGATCCGCTCACGGGAAAACGCATAAAAGCGTTGGAGCATGTGCGGGTCTATGCCAATTCTCATTATGTGACACCGCGACCGACTATGGATACTGCGGCCAAACAAATAAAGCGCGACCTTAAAGTTCAACTCACTGAATTTGACAAAGAACACAAACTTCTGGAATCTCAACGGCTTGCCCAGCGCACAGAGTTTGATCTTGAGATGATAGCGGCGGCAGGATTTTGCACAGGTATTGAAAATTACTCACGTTATCTGACAGGCCGAAACACAGGTGAGCCACCGCCAACTTTGTTTGAATATTTACCCGATAATTGTCTTCTTTTTATGGACGAGAGCCATGTGAGCATTCCGCAAATTGGCGCAATGTCCAAGGGTGATATGAACCGTAAGTCTACCCTCGCCGCTCATGGGTTTCGCCTGCCGAGCTGTATTGATAATCGCCCCCTACAATTTGCCGAATGGGACGCTATGCGTCCGCAATCCGTTTATGTTTCAGCCACGCCCGGAAAATGGGAAATTAACCGAACGGAAGGTGTTTTTGTCGAGCAAATCATACGCCCAACTGGCTTGATTGATCCGCCCGTCGAAGTGCGCCCTGTTTCCAAGGACGGCGCATCACAAGTCGATGATATTATCGACGAAGTTCAAAAAACCACGGCCAAAGGATTTCGGTCCCTTGTCACAACATTGACAAAAAAAATGGCCGAGGACCTGACCGAATATATGCACGACCAAGGCATTAAAGTGCGCTATATGCACTCGGATGTAGACACGTTAGAGCGCATAGAAATCATCCGAGATTTGCGGCTTGGCGTGTTTGATGTGCTTATCGGGATTAACCTTTTACGCGAAGGTTTAGATATTCCAGAATGTGCCTTTGTTGGTATATTAGACGCAGACAAAGAAGGCTTTTTACGCAGCGAGACCTCTATGATTCAAACTATTGGCCGCGCCGCACGAAACAAAGAAGCCAAAGTTGTACTCTACGCAGACAAAATCACTGGCTCCATGCAGCGTGCTATGGACGAAACAGACCGTCGCCGTAAAATCCAAGACGAGCATAATAAAAAACACGGCATAACGCCAATGAGCGTGTCTAAATCCGTTAATGATATTGTTGGCGACACTCAGGCCGCTGATAAAATAAAAAGCGATGCTGCCCGCCTCACCCCCACCGGCCAGCTTAAGAAAAAGTATCAAGAGGTTGCAGAAGCTGGCGCAGAGTTTATTTATGACAGCGGCGTCAGTGCAGGCGGTAACCTAACAGCCATTGTAGCAGAACTTGAAAAACAAATGTTTACCGCTGCCGAAAACCTTGAGTTTGAAGAAGCCGCAAAGATTCGCGACGAGATGATGAGGCTGAAAGGAGAATAGTGCGTGCCCAGTTAGTTTTGTGACAGTGTGTCTGGTTTATTAAAACGCCACTCGCATTCTTTCAAAAATAGGCCGAAATCAACCTTGGGTACACCGTTGAATTTGCGCATATAAGCTTGGCCTAGTTATCTGGGACAGCTCCAATTTTAACCATAAGACAGCTCCAGATACGGCGCGTCATGAAATCAAAAAAGGATGCAAAAAAACGACTCTAACCAAAAGCAGGATACTCTAGTCGCTCATAGCTTCCAAATCAGCACTGGCTTGTTTAACGGCGGTTTCCATACGCGTTTCAGCGTCTTCAAGGTTTTTCTTGGGGTCTTTATAATAAGCAGTTTTCTTCATAAGCCCCATCATGATTTTATTGAGTAGGCGGCCCAAAACCCCCATAGGTCTATCAAAATCAAACAGTAGAATAACGCGCTCTTCATCCGTTTCGTTCCAAACTTCGTGATTATAAGTATCGTCAAGAACAAACACTTTACCTTTTTTCCAAGGTTTAATTTCATTGCCTACGCGGATACGGCATTTTTTATAATCTTGTGGGATGATAAGTCCTAAATGCGCTCGCAATATCCCTTTGGTTACGCCGTTGTGCGCAGGAATATGATAACCAGGCGCAAGGATTGAGAACCAAGCCGTTTGCAAATTTGGGATTGACTCTAAAAGCTCGGCTGACACAGGCGTTATAGCCGTGTTCTTCTCAAGCCGCGTGCCAAAGCCGTACAAAACATAGGTCTTCCATTGGTTTTTTTTGGCAATTCGGTACTGGTCTGGAGATATATCTTCGAACCCTGGAATAGCATCACGGAATTTAAGCACGGCTTGCGCCTCTTTTTCTATTTCCTCCCAACGGTCTTCAAATTGTTGCAGGAACGGGAAAATATCCTTATCAACAAATGGAGTTGTCGGAACCTTCGAGGATTTCGTTTGCACACGATCCACCCAACGTAATAATTTCTTCCCTGTTTTTTTGATAAATTTACGGCGTCCGCCTGAAATTGATTTTGGACGCTCAGGCGCTGGTATGTCTTGTATATTAGCCATTATTTTAACTTTGCTTTTGTATCAAACGTGCTTCTGTATCAAACATATAGTCTCTTGTAATAGGTAGTGCCCCCACTTGTTTAGAGAGCTGAATTTGAAAATTCATATTCTTGCTATACCTAAACGAAAACTCGCTGATAATTAAATAGAATTCCCACATACGACAAAACCGCTCATCCATCATAGTGGCCATTTTGTCGCGGCTTTGTTGAAAGCGCTTTTCCCACTCAAGACAAGTTTCCGCATAATGCAGGCGTAATATCTCTATATCCGTCACCCAAAGCCCTGATTGCTCGATCACAGCCAACGTTTCAGAAAGCGCGGGCGAGTAACCGCCCGGGAAAATATATTTACGAATCCAGCGTGCAGTAGAGCCAGGGCCGCCTCTGCGGCCTATTGAGTGGAGTAGCATCGAACCATCATCTGTAAGCAGATCTGAAATTTTGCTAAAAAATTCGGCATAGTGTGGCACCCCCACATGTTCAAACATGCCAACAGAAACAATCCGGTCGAATGGCTCTTTCTGGTCACGATAATCTTCTAGTAAAATGTCAACTTTACCCTCTAAGCCATGTTCTTTCACGCGCTCGGTTGCCAAAGCATGTTGCTGAGTAGACAGCGTTACTCCCGTGACATGCACATCAAAATTTTCAGCCAAATAAATAGCCATACCGCCCCAACCACAACCAATATCAAGTACTTTTTGCCCTGGCTGAATGTTCATTTTCGCAGCTATATGGCGTTTTTTAGCTATTTGAGCCTCCTCAAGGCTCATGTCTGATTTTTCATAATAAGCGCAAGAATATTGCATATCCTCACCCAAGAACAGTTTATAAAAATCATTTGAGAGATCGTAATGATGCTCTACATTTTCTTTGGCTTTGGACCTTAGGTTCTTTTGGTGGAACCGTTTTATGTGTTTATAATATTTACGGATCCGTTTTTGGTGGCCTTGTCCCCGTAAATTTTTGGCGTTTTTAGCAAACACCAAAAGGAAATCACGAATACTCGTCCCCGCCTCCATAGCCAACGTGCCGTCCATATAAGCTTCACCTGCCTTAAGTTCAGGATTTAAAAACAGGCTTGTGTATAATTTTTTATCATGAAGTTTAATCGCTGCGATTGGCCCCCCATCATCTTGGCCAAAAACATGGGCTTTTCCGCTAACGTCAATAATGGTTAGCTTTCCAGTTTTAACAAATCTTTGCATCATTTTTGATAATAGCCTCACGCGCCTATCCTTTATCCCAGTCCTGTATTTTAAAACCATATTTGGTCGCTAGATTTGCCAATTTTGGGCTAGGATTCACACCTATTCCTACATCAGCCCAACGCAGTATATCAAGATCAGAACTCGAATCTGAATACATTGTTATGTGGGCTTGATCGCGAGAATACCCAATATCCTTTTCAAGATATGCTTTGACCATCTCAAGCTTGCCCCGGCCATAACAGTTTTGCGATCCAAGTTTTGGCTTTAATTTTTCATTTTCATCATAGGTCACCTTCGTGCAAACAATTTCCGTTATGCCAAGGCGGTCTGCTATCGGGGCAACCACAAGGTCTACCGCCGCGCTCGCAATAACGATTCTATCCCCTTGTTCTTTGTGAAATTTAAGCATTTGTAACGAGCGGGCGCGCAGCCCATTATCAACTTCGTTTTGAGCAAAATTTTGAGCGCGCAGTTCTAATTCTCTGCGCGAACGCCCCGATAAAGTCCACCGCATCATCGTCTCTTTTACACGCTCGCGCGGGCCAAACCCGATCATGTATTTTATTTGGGAAAAAACACTCGCCATAACAAAAGCAAGCCACTTAAATGGACGATCATGTATGCTAGTAGACACAAAACGACCCCATGTCCCTTTAACCGTTAAAGTTTGATCAAGATCGAAAATAGCGATGCGCTGTTTATCCATTGCGTGCCTGCAATATAGTTTCTACCAGCGTAAGATCTGATGGCTTATCCACATCAATAGCAGCTTCTGCGATAGGGATTAGGATAGGCTTTGCATCAATATTGAGTATTTTAGAAGCATGCTCAAATGCGCCTGCAAGACTTAACCCCCCACTGATATATTTTAACAAGGTGCGCACACCAAGGCGGTGAGCCAGCCTTATTGGCTTTTTACGATATTGTTGCGCATTACGCCAAAACTCTACCGCCTTAATACCTTTTTCATTGCGGATATAAAACAAGTTACAGCCCGAAATATGTATATCACTAAACTTGAAATATGTCCGTTTAGTGTCTGGGTAAGCTTTGGCAATCACTGTTTTTTCAGCAAGCCCCAATGCAAAATCTGCGCAGCTCGCTTGTGCACCGCACAAAAAAACTTCGACCATCTCAGGCGTTAATAGTGCATGATCACAAGTCGTAACCAAAAATGGGTATGGAAAGCCTGCATCCGCTGCAGCGACAATGCTGGATGCGGGGCCAGCTTTGGACGGGCTTTGGTTTAATGGCGCATCAATTAAGGACTTATCTAGGCCGCTAATCCAATAAGGGGCTTTTATTGACGGGCTGGCATCCAGAGCGCCAAGTACATAGTCAATCATTGGTTTCCCCTGTATTGGCAGGAGTGCTTTCCATTTTATACCTGCTTCCTCGCACAATGGATCAACGGCGCCTTCGCGCTGCCCTGCTAGGATTAAAGCATTGACGTTTCCTGCCATTACAGTGCCTTCTCATACATACGATACGTCTTATAAGGAATACCTTGCGCCTGTTCGATAATTCGAATCATACTTTTATTGGTTTCTAATATCCAGCCCATTTCCACATGAGTGTAGCCATGTTTTCGCCCCATCTCAAACACGGTTTCGCTAAGGGCAGCAGCCATAGAAAGCCCTGCGCGTTTTCTTTGATATTTCTTACGAACACCCATCAGGGGAATACGTGCCGACTTCACACCTTTCATCTTGAGACGATATAAAAGTTTCGCCCAGCCAAATGGCAATAATTTACCATTCAGCCCATCAATGGCTTCATTAATATTTGGAACCATTAGGATGAACGCCGCAGGTTCGCCTTTGTATTCACAAATCCATACAAAATCTTTTTGGATAATAGGCTTTAATTCGTTGGCCATGTGCTTAATTTGCACATCAGTGAAAGGCACATAATTCCAATTGTTTAACCAAGCATCATTAAAAATGCTCATAATAAGTTGAACTTCGTTCAGAAAGTTTTTTTTGCGCAACCGGCGCATAGTAATGTTCGGGTCTTTGGCAATATAATCCGTCATAGTTGTTACGATTTTTGGCCGTGGATAACCTTCATGCATATTGGCCCAATAGGCAAACATATCCATAGCTTTAGCAAACCCCATAGCTTCAATCGTTTCTTGGTAATCTGGACGCCCGTAAGGCATCATCAACACGGGCGGCATTGTGAACCCGTCAATCAACAATCCAACCTCTTCGTTAATGGTAAAACTAAGCGGCCCAACAATACGCTTTAATCCGCGCTCTTTTAGCCAGCTTTGCACAGCGTCCATCAAAGCGATAGAAATCGCGGCGTCTTTTTGCGTATCCCAAAAGCCAAAATGTCCTGTATCATCCTTATATATTTCAAGGTGGTGCGGGTTTTTTATGGCGGCCATACGGCCAACGATCTCGCCATTTTTTTCTGCTAAGAAAAGCTGAGTTTCAAGACCCTTAAGGGCCGGGTTTTTATTCGGATCTATTTGCGCGGCACGCTCAAACCGCAAAGGGGCTCGCCATTGCGGATCGGCTTTATAAAGCTCATAAGGGAAATCTAAAAACTGCTTAATATCTGCTTTATTACTAACCGAAATAATTGTGACTTCTGTGCTCAATTTTTTGCCTTTTTTTGCCAATTCTCCTCCCCCTTTTGCGTCTTAAACCACTTAAATTCAACACTTATTGTGTACTGATATGGTTCGTATAGCGAATGTATAACGAATCTTGTTTGCTTTGGTTGTATTTCATCGTAGTTCTAAAGCTGTAGCGGGATTTTCGAAGCTCTGCGCCGTATGGGTGTGACATATAAAAAAAGCCCAACTCATCCAAAGTGGTGCGAAGACAAACGGCGCAGCTTCCGCCACCTCTTTTCGAAAGAGATTACTCACAAAACCCCCATATACTTTCCATTGGGCCTAATACGGCAATGTGGTTTACTGTCTGACGTCAACACCTATGGCCCAGATTTAAATCTGTGCTAAGAGAGAGTTTTTGTTCACCATCATCTTAGGAGTAAATCATGAAACCTCTAAGTAAAACAACGAATGAATTGGGTTCACGCTCTACCTGTATAGTCCCTGTGTTAGGTGGTGTTAAATTATCATTTCAAGAGAAGGAAGCCTTATGGGACAAGTTTTACATGGCAGCGCCAAGATGAGGCACGTTATCAGAGCAGAAATACAGCGATCGGATGCTTCGATCGCGAAGCTAGCTATGCGCTACGGGATCAACCCCAAAACGGTGGTCAAATGGAAGAAACGCGACAGCGTCGAAGACCGTAAAACCGGACCAGAGCCAAAGTCCACTGTTCTGTCTACAGAAGAGGAAGCCATCATTGTTGCCGTTGGATGACTGTCTATATGCTCTTCAAGACACCATCTCAAAGCTCAGTCGTTCCGTGCTGCACCGGTGTTTACAGCGCCACGGTATATCCCGCTTGCCAAAGCTTGATGAAGGCACACGCAAGAAACAAAAGTTTAAGACCTACCCGATTGGGTATGTCCACATCGACATCGCCGAAATGCGCACAGAGGTGGGTAAATTATACCTGTTTGTGGCCATAGACCGCACATCAAAGTTCACCTATGTAGAGCTACACCCTCGTATGACCAAGATGATTGCGGCCCAGTTTTTGCGCAATACCATCAAGCTTCTGCCCTACCATATTCATACTATTTTGACAGATAATGGCATCCAGTTTACCAACCGATCCGTTTACCAACCGCTCCAAGGATACACATGCAGGAGAACACATCTTTGGCAGGAGAACACATCTTTGGCAGGAGAACACATCTTTGATAGTGTTTGCCGTAAACATGACATCCAGCACCGCCTGACCAAAATCAATCATCCCTGGATTAATGGCCTGGATCAATGACTTGGACCAATGGTCAGGTAGAACGCATGAACCGCACCATCAAGGAGGCGACGGTCAAACGGTATTATTATGACAACAAAGACCAGCTTGAAACTCACCTTGAGGGGTTTATGAGTGCATATAATTTCGCCAAGAGGCTAAAAACTCTCAAAGGCCTGACCCCTTACGAATATATTTGCAAAATATGGCAAAATGAGCCACAAAAGTTTAACCAAAACCCACACCACCTAACACAGGGATTATACAACTAGGTTTAAGGTGTTTTCGGCTAGACCAATTTCCACTCTGCTACCCCAGTTAAAATGCAAAAAATCTTGCTCAATCCCGTCCGCGAAAATTACGCCGCCATTATTCATGCGAGAGATTACCGAGAGATTTGTTTTTTCTTTTATTGCCCCATAACTTAGATTCGTACCACTAACGCGGCTAGGCCAAGGTTCTCGTGCGAAGAAAACAGCTTTTCTATCATGCGGTTTAACTACCGCCTCTCTATGAGTGGCGGTCAATATCGATTTCGCCCATCCTGTAAGTCCTGTCCCTGTCGAGACGATAATCCCAGATGAAGATTGATATTCTTTTTTCTGGTTTATCGAGATTATATATTTTGCTGATTGATGAGATTTATGACCCAAAAACACTTCATTCAAGGCAAGCAGTGTTTGTCCATCATCGAGGTGAGCCTTGACCATTGTTCGTTTCTGAAAACCCACTTTCCCATGACGAAGCGCAAGAAGGACTATTGGCAATACATCCACAGAGAGGGGCGTTAACACACCTTCGCTTTTCTCTGGGTCGGGTGTTATACCTATTACTGGTTGTCCCGTTAAATATTTGGCCAGATTAGCTACTAGACCGTCCTGCCCGATAGCGATAATAATATCATTTTTCCCGAACATAAATCTATCCAAATTCCTCCGATCAACTTTCGCAATCGACCAATCATCGGGAATAAATTGCCGTGTCTTTTGCACAGCAAGGAATTGCAGGTCGTGCCGAATTTGCAGTTGGTCTATGGATTGTTCTCGAGTCTTTAAGAAGAACTCAACTTGCCCACGCGTAGCATGCTCCGCCAATAGATGCTCTAACTCAGTCTGTCGGGTAACCAAAACAATACGAGGGGCAAGACTGCTCATTTGGAAATCTACTTTTTTATCTTCGTTTGCGGTTTGGAGGTCACCGGCTTGAATGAAGGAGCGGAAAAAGTCCCTTTCATGTGCTCTACAAAACTGCTGAGCATATCAGGGGAGATCGTTAGATTATCTACCTTGGTCAATTTACCTGCGAATTCTTGTGCGGCCAACGCTAAAACAACGGAAGGTTCCAGATTAGCAAAGATGTTCATCCTAGCTTTCTCCATATCCACCTTTGCCTGATCGAGAACCCGGGTGTTATCGGCCTGTGCATCCGCCGTAATTTTACTATTGGCAGCTTTTGCAATAGTTTGCATGCGCGCATTTTCATCTTCTCGCTCAATAAGGTTTTTCTTTTGGGCAGCCAACTCGATTTGATTATTCAGCTCATTTTCAGCAATGGCCCGTTCTTTTTCAACAGCCATGGCTCTGCGTGTAAAGGTTGCTTCGTCAGCTTTTTGTTGTAGGGCTTCAAAGGTTGGGGCCTGTAAGGCGCGCGCAAGTTCACTCGATGGGGTCAAATTTGCAATTGTAATATTGATCAATTCAAGCCCCATATTTGTAAGCGTATGATCGGTTTCTAAAGCTTGAATTACCCTCGCTTGCAATGGCGCTGGGCCGCCTTCTAACAAAGTTTTTATATCATGTTCTTTTAAGTGACTCGTCGCGAATTGCCGCGTGAGCGAAACCAAAACATTATTGATTTACTCAATCGGTTGACCTACGAAAAACCCAGTTTTTAGATCAATGGTAAGATCTATACGTTCACCGAGTTTTTCAGGGTTTGAGGCTCGCCATAGGACAGTGCCTTGTACAGCAACATCTTGGTAATCAGCACATTGCCCATTGAACAAAAATGGTAATTCGCGATCATCCATTGGTACTTGACTGATGGAAGCGCCACTTGGCACGAACAGAAATGATAAGCCACGTCCCGATTTTTTTCTTTTACCACCAGAAAAATATTGAATATGTGAGGATACGTCTGAGCGAAGCCTGCGGACAAAAGGGTATGTTGTAATTTGTGCCATTATGGTGTTCCTTTACTATAAGCGTTTGTAGAGTTCGGCAGGTCTGAAATTGGAGGCTGTTTCCAAAAGGCCTGTCGGATGAAAGATATTGCGATCGAGTACTTTTCGACGAAAGGCAGGTTTAGCAAAAGAAGTTGCCTGAATCGTTTCAAAGACCTGCTGCACTTCGCGCAAAGTGAAATGCTCGGGCAGCAGTGACAACGCAATCGGGGTATAATCTAATTTGCCCTTCAAGCGCGTAATGATACGATTGATGATGATATCATGATCAAAGGCGAGACCAAGGTTTTGACCGTTTTCACTTAAAACACTTACTGTTTGATCCCCGACCTTGGCTGATAGATTTATTACTGCCAAAGTCAAATCATCATGTTCAGTTGCTTCTTTGAGACGCTGAACATGTGGCGTTAGAGCAAAATATGCGACACTGACCACCCGACCACGCGGATCCCTATTCAATTCTCCAAAGGTTTCGAGTTGCTCTAAGTGGAACTGATCGAGTTTTGCTTTCGTCTTAAGTACACGCGTGGCCGTCTGGTTTAAAGTTTCATCGATATGAACAATTCCACCTGGTAAGGCCCACGCGCCGCCAACTTCCGCATAATCGTCACGAGCCATGAGAAGAACCTTCAACACGCCCTCATCAATACAAATTAGCCCAAGGTCGACCGCCAAGATTGGGTTAGCATGATTAGAAGGGTTCAATACATTTATCATATTATCAAAATAGATATAACCATAATGGTATTATGTCAATTTTTATTTTATATACTCCCACTACTCCATAACCCGAAATTTTTCATCTGAAATTATTCGGAAATTGTCGGTTACGGTGTCTCGAAAATTTCTCCATTGTTTGGGTATGGTTTCTCGTAAGAATTTTAGTATTGCATAGCCAAATTTCGTAAATGTCGGGTAGAATTTATTATGTGTGACATGCCTGTGCATGACGCCCCAAAGCCGCTCAATAGCATTTAGATGAGGGCAATATGTTGGCAGCCAGATTGGTTTTATTTTGCAATCTTTGCGCTCTAACCACTGTCTTACCTTGGCGGAGCGGTGATAAGGCGCATTATCAAGTATCAGATAAATACGCTTTTTATCCAGATTACGTGCCTCCAGTTTCTCAAATAACTGAATGGCGTTGTCACTATCAACCCGGTTCACATCCATCTGGGCCACATCCATAAAGGGTGTGTCAAAATTCTCCAGATTAACCGCTGCGTGAATATTCACTCGCTTGCGCCGCGTACTGCGTTTTATGGCCATGTTAGCACCCTTGCGCATCCAGCCACGGCTTGGTCTTGATTGATGTTCAGGGTGCACAGCATCACAGAAATATACCGTCTCATCAAGCGTTAAGCCGTTCAAGATCCGCTGATAATTCTCTATAAATTCAGCCTGTGCCTGCTCGTTAGTATGAGCTGGTAAAGGCGTAGGTTTTTTGTATTCAAAACCCAAACGATGCAGCAATTTGATGCAGCCAGACTTGGAATAATCGACTTGCCAGTTGTGCCAGATAAAGGCGCGAACCTCGTGTACATTCTGACAGACACGAGCCTCCAACCAAGACACAAGAGCCGTTTTTGCGTCCACACGCAATTTGGAGAAATCACCCTTGTAATCAAAACTCGCCATCAGGTCAAAACCACCCTCGGCATATTTTTTGTACCAGGTACGAATCGTGTCATCATCAAGATACAAATATTGCGCTATTTGTTGACAGCTCTTGCCCTCATCCAGCAAAAGCAGCGCATTACACCGCCGCGCGATCCCGTGATCCTCGCTCGGACAACGCACGATACTCTCCAACTCACGACGTTCCCTCTTTGATAAAAAACCAGACTTAATCATAAACATGAGCCGAATCTATCAGGAGGGAAATGTCAAGGTGAAACTCGGGTTATAGAGGAATCTGGGATATATAAGTAAAAAATGGTACCGCCTCTCAGGTTTGAACTGAGGACCTCTGGTTCCACAAACCAGCGCTCTAACCAACTGAGCTAAGGCGGCATCTTAGTGCGGCGAGAAACCTAACCGTAAGGCTCTGCACCTGCAAGTACTAGTTTTGGCTTTTCACCAAAAGATATGGTTTTAAAAAACTTTGTTAGGCTTTTGGCATTTTGATATTTTGCCAACCCTGTGAACCAAGCTTTTCTTGATACTTGATATAATTAAACAAGTCTCTGGCTCGGCGTGATGGGTCTGGATGTGTTGCCAAAAATTCAGGGCGGCGATTGGCATTATTTTCCGCCATTTTTTCCCATAACTTCACGGACTGATAAGAATCATATCCAGCTTTATGCATATACTTTGCGCCTAATAGATCAGATTGGCTTTCGTGTTTACGTGAGAACGGTAAAATAACGCCCAAAGTCAAACCCATTCCAAGCGCTGCATTAAGGCGCTGTGAACTGCGCTGCGTTTTGCGGGAACAAAGCTGTTGCGAACGGCGATCTAGCAGTGTTTTACACTGTTTGCCAAACTGCCTTGCGCCAACCATGCCAACAATGCCGAGGCCAAGTTTACCTGCCATTTGGGTGTTGACCCGCTCTTGCGCGTGGTTCCCTGCAACATGGCCAACCTCATGGCCCATAACGGCTGCGATTTGATCATCATTATCAGCAAAGTCCATCATACCTGTGTAAAAGCCAACATGATTACCTGGCAAAACGAAAGCATTTTTCATGTCGTTATCAAAAACTGCGTAATCCCATTTTTGCTTCTCACGGCCAGAACCGCGCGCAATACGTGCACCAATATTTTCAAGGCGCTTGGTGTAACGTGGGTCGGTTGTAATTCTTTGTTTTTGCTTGGTTTGCGCCCAACTTTGCGCCGCCATCAGATTAAGTTGTCCTTCGCTAACAAGGCCCAAAAACTGTTTTGATCCTGTTTCAGGGTTTGTCACGCAACTTGATAGACTTGGTGCAGTAGCAGTAACAACGCCGCCCGCTGCCAACATTTGGATCATGCGGCGCTTAGTAAGCATATCCTTCGTTTCTTGATCCTTACATTCGTGGGCTTCATGGTCATGATACATACACATAATATTACCTCGCTATTGCAGTTACTCACTCAAACTCAACATATATGGCTAATGAGCAGAAATACAGGGTAAAAATCATTCTATTTTCCACTCATACATTTTCGACATTTTCGATTCATAATGAATATATTACTTCCTATCAGGAACCTATTGTGGTACATGATCGCGCGGGCGGTATATGGAGTTAGAGATGAAAAAAATTCTTATTGGTCTTGGTGTAATCGTGGTTTTACTTCTTGCGGCTCTTTTTATTCTCCCAGGACTTATTCCTTCCTCCGTCTATAAAGAAAAGATCGAAACCCAAATAAGCAATAGTTTGGGGCGTGAAGTCGTTATCAATGGTGATGTAAAATTATCAGTTCTACCTTCAATTCGAGCCAAAGCAGGCAAAGTAACCATTGCAAATGCTAATGGCTTTAGTGGCAAGCCCATGGCCAGCATGGAAAGCTTAGAAGCGAAAGTAAAGCTTATCCCGCTTTTTTCCAAGCAAGTAGAAATCACATCTTTCACCTTAATTGACCCCAAAATTTCGCTGGAGAAAAATAAAAATGGCAATGTGAATTGGGCCTTTGGCAGCGAGAGTGTGACGCCAAAGCCTGAAGCCCAAAAAGCATTTGCCCGAGATGGACGGTATACGGATTTGCAAATTGTCCTTGGCACATTTTCCCTAAAAAATGGATCTATCGATTACACGGACACAGCAACAGGTAAAAATCAAAGTTTTACCAATGTGAACATGAAAATGACTATGCCTGGTATGGATAAGCCCATTGAAGCCAAAGGTGATCTTGTTCTCAATGCAGTGCCTATGGATGTGGTTATTTTATTGGACACTCCGAAATCATTTTTAAATGGACAGGCTGCCCCTTTTAAAGCCAACATAAAATCCAGCCTTATCAATATTGATGCTAATGGCAAATTCACCCCCTCGCAAAACATCACATTCGAAGCAGGTTTTTCTGCCGATATACCTTCCATTACAAAACTCAGTAAAACCTTTGGCATTGTCAACCCTTATAGTGCCCTGACTGAAACGGTCTCACTTAAAGGTAACCTAAATTTTGACGGCACACGGTTTGCAGCAAAAGATGCGGTTGTATCATTAAAGAGCGACATGCTTACTAATGATTTTCAGGGTGATTTCGTGGCTATGCCCAACCCGTCAGCATCGGGTAAATTCAAAATGAGTGTTTTGGATATGAACGCGATAAAAACTAGCCTTAACCTTGATATCCCACAACTAGCAGCCATCAATACAATCGATATGAGCGGCACACTAGACTCGGACGGCACAATAACCCACGGCAACGATATTGTGCTTAATGTCAATGGCGATCAAATCAAGGCAGGATATAAGGGCAAAGCTACATTTAAAGGCAAAGCTACATTTAAAGGCAAAACTACGTTTAAGGAAGCCCTTAGTCTTGACGGTAATTTCAGCGCCGAGAGCCCTTCCGTCAGTGCCTTACTCTCAACCCTTGGTATGGAGGCTATTTCTGGCGTAAATACTCTTGGTGCTTTTAGTGCGAACGGCGACATAAGCGGCACGCCCAATGCCCTTAGTTTTAACGACATAAACGCAACCCTTACGGATGGCCTTCTCAATCTGACTTTCCAAGGCAATGCTACAAAAGCTAAAGATCTCACTTATGATGGATTGCTTAATGTTGACATTCCTTCCGTACGCAAACTGGCCGAGAGCACTGGCACAAAACTTGCCCCTGCCACAGACGCTGGATCAATTTATGGCCCGTTCTCCCTTTCGGGCCAAGCCACAGGATCTGCAACAAGTGCGAAGTTCACAAAGGCGGCTATCAAGCTCGACGCCTTAGAGGGCAGTGGTAATTTTAGCGCCAATTTCGTTGGTAAACCTTTCATTGAAGGGGTTTTGGATATGAAGGGTTTAGATATCCGCCCCTACCAAGCCGCTATGTATGCCCAGCGTCCCAAAGGTATTCAGCCCTGGAGTGAAAAACCGCTTAATCTGTCATTCCTAAATATGTTCGACGGAAAATTCACACTCAACTCTCCCAATATGATATTGACCACATTGGAGATGGGCCAAAGCGCAATTAAGTCGACCATCAAAAACGGCGTACTGACAACAGACATTCCCAACTTCACTCTTTATGGTGGGCAAGGCAATTTGAACCTTGTCCTCAATGCGAGCGGCACTGTTCCGCAAGTCGACATTAACTTCACCCTCAATAATGTAGACGGGAAAAGCTTTCTGGGCGCTGCTGCTGGCTTCACGAAACTTTCTGGCAATACGGGTACGACTATGAGTTTTAGGGGAAGTGGTCATAGCCAAGCAGAAATTATGCGCTCGCTCAGCGGTAAAGGTAATTTTGAACTGTCAAAAGGTGTTATCTCTGGCGTGGATATTGGTCAATTTGTAAACGGCATTGAAAGCGCGTTTACAAACCGAGCTTTGCCAGGCGGCATTGGCAAACAATACACAACACCCTTTAACACTCTCAAGGGCCTGTTTAAAGTCAAGGATGGCGTGGCTATCATGGATGATTTTAACATTAAGGCCAACACTGTATTGGTTGAAGGCGGCGGGTCTTTGGACATTGGCAAGCAATTTGTTGATTTTAGCTTCCGCCCGCGCCTTTCCAAAGGTAGCGGCCTTGCCACCTTTGGTATTCCCATAAGATTCAAAGGTGGGTTTGGCTCTGTCCATGCGGGACTCGATACAGGTTTTATGGGCAAAATCGTGGCGGCTCGTGTAAAATCTAAGCTTAAGAACCAAATAACGAAACAAGTCGGAGGTGATGTAGGCGGTATTATCGGCGGTTTATTGGGCAATTCGCCTGCGCAAGCTAAAAAAGATGGTCAAAATCAGGGTTCTCAAACACCTCAACCCAAAACTGATGCCCCTGTTGAACATATTCTAGGTGGTTTGCTTGGCAGTAAGAAAAAAGAAGCCCAGCCGAAGGAAACAAAAACACCCCAGCCAAATCAGACTGCCCCTAAAAAAGAAGAAACGCCCAAGAAAAAAGAGGACCCTTTGGAAAAAGCATTTGATGATTTGTTCAAATAATCTTCCCCAAGTAGTTATCTCTGGAAATAGTTATCTTTGGCCAAATAGTTATCTTTGGAACGAATAAAAACCCGCGCCAAGACCCAGTATTTTTGTAAGTTCATCAAGCGCCGCATAGCTTTCGCGCATAAGCGCTGGATCGCCGACAGCGTCCGGCGCTAACTGTTCGCGGTAGTGTTTTTTCACCCATGTGCTTAGTGTTTCAAACATAGCTTCATCAATAAGCATTTTTTGGTTAGCCGCTACGCGCTCATCGGGTGTCAGCACAACGCGCAAACGAAGGCACGCAGGCCCTCCGCCATTGCGCATAGACTGGCGCACATCCACATAAATAATCTCACCGATGGGGCCGTTGCCCGATATCAAACGGTCACAATACGCTTTGGTATATGGATTATCTTCGGTTTCAGTTGGCGCTATTAAGGTAAGCCTTTCCTTACCTGGCAATTGCACAAGCATGGAGTTAAATAGATACGCCGTAATCGCGTCATTAATAGGCACTTCTTCATTGGAAACTTCAACAAATTGCGGCTCAAACAAACCTTTAGCTGCTTTCTCTATCGCGCTTAATGTCCCTAACCTATCTTCAAACGCGTATTCGTGATAGAAGAGACATTGACGCGCACCCACGCACACCACATCATTATGAAATGCACCTGCATCAATAACTTTGGCCGCTTGTTTCGCAAATACGGTTCGCGTGCCATCTAGCCCGTGATGCGTCGCGATTATATGGCTAGCTTGTAGAGTTTGGCGAGATGGAAATTTAGTGCTCAAATGTTTAAACGCATCGCGCCCATAAACAAATAACTCGACGCCCTGCTTACCTTCATCATCACAAAGACGCACATGATTAGCCGCGCCTTCATCTGAATACGTCGATTGCAAAGGCAAAGCATCATGCACCATAAATTTATTTGTATCAGGAAATGCGGCCTTTAGCGCCTTGCCCGTCTGCTCACTTTCGATTGATCTGTGCAGCATGGTAGAGAGATTAGCAGGCGTGAAATGCAACCGCCCATCCTCGCAATCTGCTGATGGACTAACGGTTGCAGCATTGGCAGACCACATGGACGAAGCTGATGACATATTGCGAACAAGTAGCGGGTTGGCCATCCATGCGGTTTTTAAAACCTGCTCATCACTACCGCTAAACCCCATAAGGCGAAGCTGGGTAACATCTGGCCGTGCTTGCGGCGGCAAGACACCTTGTACAAGGCCCGCGCCGTGCATTCGTTTCATTTTTGCAAGTCCTTGCAGCGCCGCCTCGCGCGGCATGGCAATCAGGCCTTTATTCTTTGCGCTAGCGAGATTTCCTTCTGACAATCCGCCATAATTATGAGTTGGGCCAATAAGGCCATCATAATTTGCTTCGCTAGTTTTTAACATGTGGACATACCTTGCGACTCTATAAACTCGACAGTATCAGAGATTTGGCTCGCCATAGGCCAAGCACAAAAATCAGCTGCGTAAAAAGCACCTGGATTATGATTGCCAGACGCACCAGGCCCGCCAAATGGCAAAAATCCTGCCGCGCCTGTCGTAGCCCGGTTGAAATTAACCACGCCCGCGCGAATTTTACGGGTAAAGATATCCCAATTTTGGACATTATCACTAATGAGTCCCGCCGAGAGACCAAAGCGCGTATTGTTGGCTTCTGCAATGCCAGCCTCTAAGGAAGCAATCCGTACAATTTGCATAACTGGGCCGAAAATCTCCTCATCAGGAACGGACACGTCCGTCACATCGACAATTCCTGGCTTGATAAAGGCTTGGCCTCTCTCCATTACTTCAGCCTTACGGATAGTTTTCCCGCCTAATTCTACGCCGCGTTTTATCACATGAGCAGCAATGCCAGCACTAATCACTGGGCCCATAAAGGCCGTATCTGTATCGTTCCACGCGCCAACTTTAATGCTATCAACCATGCCAAGAACCGCGTCCAAAACTTTATCTCCAGCCGCGCCTTCGGGCAACAATATACGGCGTGCACATGTGCATCTTTGCCCAGATGTGATGAAAGCAGATTGCGCAATAATACTGGCCGCAGCTTCGGCATTAGCAATATCCCAAACCAAAAGTGGATTATTGCCGCCCATTTCAAGGGCAAGCATAATCTCTGGCCGTCCGCCAAATTTTTTGTGAATAAACGCACCTGTACTTGCCGAGCCAGTAAAGAGAACACCGTTAAGCTCGTTATGATCCAAAACAGCTACGCCAGTTTCGCGCGCGCCCTGAACCATATTAATAACGCCTTCTGGAAAACCAGCCGCCGCATATAAGTTCATCATAAATTCACCAACTGCTGGGCATTGCTCAGACGGTTTATACACAACCGTATTCCCAGCAATAAGAGCTGGAATGATCTGCCCATTTGGCAGATGGGCAGGAAAGTTATACGGCCCAAGCACTGCCATAATACCATGGGGACGGTGCCGCAAATCAGCACGGCCAAACCCCGTTTGTGTGCTTGATACCCCCGTGCGTTCATTATAAGCTTTCAGAGAAACGTCCACCTTTCCCGCCACAGCGCCCGCTTCTCCAGATGCGTCCCATAATATTTTTCCCGTCTCGCGCGCGATTAATTTTCCAAGTATCCCCTTGGCTTCAAGGGTGAGTTGTTTGAATTTTTGCACAATTTCCATGCGCCCTTCCAAAGACATATCAGCCCACGGCGCAAAAGCTTTGCGCGCAGCCCTGTAAGCCGCATCAACATCGTTTGAACTCGCGCCAATACCTTGCCAGATTATTTCTCCGCTTGCGGGATCGGTGCTTGTAAATTCAGTGCCATGACCCTGCACCCATTTTCCATTGATATAATTTTTCATATCCGCCTCTATTTTGTTCTATTTCACTGCAAAAAAACGCGCACATTTTGACCATTTGAAACACCAAGGGCTTCGACTGTTTTTGGTTTTAGCATGATGGTCTTGCCATCAAATTCCAATTTTGAATAAACGGCGCGGAAATCTTCGATACGATTATTACTAATCAACCCATTATGGGGCCGCGTCAACGCATCCACTATTCTGATTTCTAAAACCTGGCTTTCCTTTACCGTTCTTATTTGGTCACGCGGAACAACCATCGTTGGACCCGCGTCGAATATATCGATACAATGCTCGAACCGAAACCCTTCATTTTCCAAAAACCGCCGCGCACCAATCCCATCAGGGTGCGCTTTGCCAATAACAACTTGCGCTTCATCTGATAAAAGTTCTGTATAAATCGGGTATTTCGGCATGAGGTCCGTTATAAACTGGTTGTCTGTTTCCGCCGCAATTTTATCAGCTTTAGCAAAATCCATTTTGAAAAATTTACGGCCCAAAGCTTCCCAAAATGGTGAATACCCACTTGCATCAACCTGCCCGCGTAGCTCTGATATTATAGTCTCCGAGAATCGTTCTGGCTGCGCCGCAATAAACATATAGCGGGCTTGCGAAATAAGTCGCCCTGCCCCAGTGCCGCGCATTTTAGACTTCACAAATAAAGTACCAACCTCGCTTGTTCCCGAATACTCATTGACCAAAATTAGAACGCCCATATCAAAATGACGCTCAGCAGCTCTGGAGCTTTGCACTATATTGAGAGATTTGAAGCTAAAGAACGGTTTATTGGCCCCAACCTGCGATTTAACCGCGCTAATACCAACAACTTCGCCCGTTTTACTATCCTCAAGCATAAGCAAATGGATCAGGTCTTCGGGCTTTGTCACTTTGGCCTTAAAACTTTTTACTGATTTTTTCAAACGAGCTTCCAAATCAGCATTTGAAACAGCCAAAGATGTAAACCCTGGGCCAGCGAGTTTCGCTAAACCTATAAAAGCATCCAAATCATCCAGGCGTGCGGGGCGAACTATGAGCATGTGGTATCCTTAATAAAATTTAGAGCAAGGTCTTTAGCTTTTACGGCATTAAATTCTCCACTAGCAATTTTCATGAGTATCAAGGCCGAAAGCTGCGCGCGTTCTACCAGGCTATTAATTTTCATAAACTCACGGTCAGAATGGATATCGCCGCCGCGAACACCTAATGTATCCACATTTGGACAGCCACTAGCCCATAAATTATTGCCTTCGCAAACACCGCCGCTGGGTTTCCACTTAATACTAATCCCAAGTGCATCCCCAGCCTGCTTAACCCAATCAAAGACCATTGCATTTGCGGGAGCCATCGGTTTGGGCGGCCTTGTGAAAGCACCCGTAAGCTCGGCGTTATAGCCCTCCATGCAATTAATATCCGCTATGAGAGATTCGATTTTTCCAAGTATCCATTTCTGATCTTCAATTTTTTGTAAGCGAATATTAAAGCGCCCTACGGCAAGTTCGGGAACAATATTGACCGCGCCGCCGCCATCAATCTTTCCCACGTTAAAAGTCACGCCCTCTCGCTGGCCATTAAGATCATCAAGCGCTGTCGCAAAATGAGCCATAGCGACGATAGCATTACGCCCTAAATGATGTTCGCGCCCCGCATGGGCAGCACGGCCTTTTATAATCAGTGCGAAATTGCCACTACCCTTGCGCGCACCTGCCATAGATCCATCCGATAAAGACGGTTCATAAGTCAGGCCGATATGAGATTTATGACCGAGTTTAGCTAATAAAGGCGCTGATCCTGGTGATCCTATTTCCTCATCTGGACTTAGAAGCACACTATAACCAATGTTTTTAGCGTTTTCACTGGCTTCGAAAGCTTCTAGCGCGCTCAGCATGACCAATATACCGCCCTTCATATCAGCAACGCCAGGTCCGCCAAGTGTTTCACTGTCGATCATCGCCGTTTTTTGGAAATGGCTATCCTTGGGGAAAACCGTATCATAATGCCCCGTAAAAACCACTTGTATTGGCGCTTTTGGACGCACACTTAACAAAACGGCTGGTTCATATTGTACAGATTCTTTAATGCCACTATTCGCGACATACTCGCCTGTTTTAAGGTCAGGTTGGGTTAGAATGCCTGGAAGATATGAAAAGGATTTTACTAAAATACCACGCATTTCACTAAGGCCCTCAGAATTGCGGCTTCCTGAATTAATATGTGACCAAGTACGCAGTGTTTCAAGCATTTTCGGCCCAAGACTAGAGAGGGCATCCAAACACTTTTGTTCATCTTTTGATACAGACAAGCCTGCCGTATTATTCTGTATGTTGCTCATAAAGCCCCAATATGGATTCGAATTAAAACAAGTATTCAATCTAACAAATTTAAACACTAATCATAGTGGCAGATATAAAAAAACGCCTTGAAAATCACGTCTCGGGGCGTCATATTTTATATCCCAATTATTCGATTGCTGAATAAAGACACTATTGCCTGGAATAAGGCGAATTATTACTTCCGTACGGCGGTTAAGTGAATAGCGCACCCATTGCCCGTAACAACAGCCAAAGCTGTTTCGCCTTTAGCAAATTTCATCACATTCACTATGCTTAGAGAGTGCGGCACTATGCTTAGATAGCATGGCACTATGCTTAGATAGCGTGGATAGTAAACACTTGCCAATCAAAGCAAAAAAAAGCCCGACCAAAAGGTCAGGCTTCTAGAATCAAATTCAGTGTTATTTAATTAACAACACCAACGCTGCTCAAGCGAATAAGAACTTCTGTTCTCCGGTTAAGCTGCTCTTTAACACCGTCACCAGTATCAATGAACAACTCTGTCTCACCTTTACCTTCAGATGTGATGAGATTTTCAGAAACGCCCTGACGAATAAGTTCTTTACGAACATCCGATGCGCGGCGTTTTGAAAGGCCAAGATTGTATGCTGCAGCACCAGTACTATCAGTATGACCAACAACATGAATATTTACAACAGCACAATTTGCACCAGTGTCTACAATATTACGGATTTTTTCCTGTGTCTCAACTGATTGCGGCTTGTTAAATTTGTAATAAATAATTTCCTGACGATATTCATTTGCACAAAGCTGCTGCTCATATGTAGGTTGAGCTGGACAGAAAGCTGCATCAGAAACAATTGAGTTATCCCAACATGTAAATGTTGGCTGTACAGGACACTGCGTAGCGTCAGAAACGACTGAGTTATCCCAACATGTGACTCTTACAGGCTCTGCAAGGCAAGTACCTACGCCAACTTCAACTTGGGAACCATCCCAACATGTAGTATATTCCACAACAGGAGGCTGAACGGGACAAGAAGCCATGTTCTCAACACTAGCGCCATCCCAACAAGTATGCATTATTTTTGGAGCAGGGGCACCAAATTTATAACGAAAACCCGTCATAAGCATATGAGCGCCAGATGAGTCAATATGTGTTTTTATTGAGTTATCGCCGCTTTTACCAGTAAAGTCCTTACCGCCTAAAGCTTGGTAGCGATAATGTGTATCCCAAACCAAATTTTCAGTGATATCATAGCCTACACCTGCAAGAAGTTGCCAGCCGAAACCAGAATCCGAACCATTGACGAAACAGGCACCTGCAGCGTCAATACAGCCAGTATTTTTAACCAGGGCACCTTCGTCGTTAACAAAATCATGAACATCGGCACCAAGGGCAACACGGCCATAGCCTACACCCGCACCAACATATGGCTTAAACTTGCCAAAATCATCAAAATCATAAATCGCATTGACCATTGCTGTCGTTGTACGAAGTTTGGTTGGCGATTCAGGTAATTGGCTCAAAGCGCCAAGACGGCTAAACATTTGTGCGCCATCAAGCTCAACACGCCAGTTATTGCCAAAGCCATAACCAATTCCCAATGAACCTGCAACACCGCCTTCGGACTCGGCGTCACCAACAACATTACCAGTTAAATTAATATTTGTATGGGAACCATAGCCAACATTACCGCGAACATACCATCCCTGATCATTTGCTGATGCTAATAATGGTACCGCCATTAGTACAGTCGTTGCAACTGCTGCAAGAAGCTGTAGTTTCATTTTATTTTCCTCCGACACTGGCCTCTCTTTCAAAGAAGACCATAAGTTAAACTGCGCAAATACGCACCACAATTAAGTGTACAAATGCACACTCTTGAACTTCAGCTACACGATAATTAACACCTTGGCTAGAGCCTAGGTGTAAAAATTATATATAAATTCAATAGATAAGTACCTTAGAGATGCAAAAATACAACACTCGCATCGCCTACGGTTGTTTTTAGTCTATATTACGTAATATAATCAGTGAGATAATGGTGAGCTGTCAGGGATTCGAACCCTGGACCTACTGATTAAAAGTCAGTTGCTCTACCAACTGAGCTAACAGCTCCCAAAAGAGGGCGAAAACTATGTCCGCTTTTCCCATAGGTCAAGCAAAAATCT
Source organism: Robiginitomaculum sp. (assembly GCA_965224735.1). GTDB lineage: Bacteria > Pseudomonadota > Alphaproteobacteria > Caulobacterales > Maricaulaceae > Robiginitomaculum_A. The sequence goes on from OZ245059.1 coordinate 2,420,968, forward strand.
TATACTTACTTGCATATTTATCAATTTTTTTACAAATCGTGCTTTTACTTACCCTGCATAGCTTGCACCTGTAGGTTTTTCCTAAAATTTTGCGCAAAATCTTCAAACTCTCCGTTCGATATTGCGCCACGTATTCGGGACATTAGCCCTTGGAAATACGCAATATTATGCCAGCTCAACAACATAGCCCCCAAAAGCTCACCACTACGAATAAGATGGTGGATGTAGGCTTTTGAATAATTACTGCTGGCGGCACATGGTAAACGAGCATCCAATGGAGATAAATCTTCCGCATATCTTGCTGCTTTGATGTTATAAGGACCACTATCAGCCCAAACTTGCCCGTGCCGACCAGAGCGCGTAGGAATAACGCAATCAAACATATCCACGCCTCTATACACTGATTCGACCAAATCAATCGGCTTACCAACTCCCATCAAATAACGCGGGCGCCCAGCAGGTAAAAACGGCATGACATTTTGCAAGACCTCTTTCATTACCTCATGCCCTTCCCCTACGGCAAGGCCGCCAACCGCAAAACCGCCATACCCGCGGCCATTTACCTGCAAATTTGCACTTGCCTGCGCGCTTTTTTGGCGCAAATTTGAAAAAGTAGATCCTTGAACAATAGCAAAGAGAGTTTGGGCATCCCGTTCACCAAAGGCGGCGAGCGATCGCTCTCCCCATCGCAGTGACAATTCCATAGAAGCCGCCGCTTCATCCCGTGTCGCAGGGAAGTTCGTACACTCATCAAGCTGCATGCAAATATCAGATCCTAACAAATCAGCCTGTACCTCAATAGAGCGCTCGGGGCTAAGCAGATGCTTAGAACCATCTAGATGACTTTGGAATTCAACACCCTTTTCGCTCATTTTACGCAGTTTTGACAACGACCAGACTTGGAAGCCGCCACTATCTGTTAGAATTGGCCCGCTCCAACCGCCAAATTTATGGAGACCACCAAGACGGTTTATCCGCTCTGCACCAGGCCGCAACATTAAATGATATGTATTGCCCAGGATAATATCAGAGCCAACGGATTGAACTTGGTCCATGTAAAGGCCCTTTACTGTGCCTGCCGTACCAACTGGCATAAAAGCGGGCGTGCGGATATCGCCGCGCGCCGTTTTCAAAACTCCAGTTCTGGCAACCCCATCTGTAGCACTAATATCAAAAGCAAATTCAGTCATAGAAGCATATTTCCGTTCCAGATTTCCACAGCAAGCTTGTATCTCCATAGGAATAAAAGCGGTAATTATTTTCAATGGCATATTTATAAGCTGCTTGCATATTGTCCAGCCCTGCAAACGCACTAACAAGCATAAACAAGGTCGATTTTGGTAAATGAAAATTTGTAAGAAGACCATCAACAATTTGAAATTTATAACCAGGTGTGATGAAAATATTTGTATCCTTAGCCCCCGCAACAACGCTTTTGTTAATGGCGCTACTCTCTAGTGCCCGAAGCGTGGTTGTGCCAACAGCAATAATTCTGCGGCCTTCCCGCTTTGCAATGTTAATCGTATGCGCGGCATCCTCGCTAATAGAATACCACTCAGCATGCATAATATGTTCATCCGTATCATCGCTAGATACAGGCAAGAAAGTTCCTGCTCCTACGTGCAAAGTCAGGCGAACAATTTCTACGCCAGCCGCCTTGAGTTTTTTGAATAGCTTTTGCGTGAAATGTAGACCCGCTGTGGGCGCCGCAACAGAGCCTTTATCAACACCAAAAATCGTTTGATAATCAGCGTTGTCTTTATCGTCAACAGGACGCTTACGCGCAATATAAGGTGGCAAAGGCATCGCCCCGACAGCCTCAATTTCAGCCGTCAATTCTTGGCCCGACAGATTAAATTTCAGACCAACATCACCGCCGCCCTTTTTATCAATCACGCGTGCAGACAATGTATTAGAAAAAGAGACTATATCATTTACTTTCAATCGTTTAGCTGGGCGAGAGAACGCACGCCATTGATTGTCTTGCACCCGTTTATGAAGATTAAAGTCTACAGTTACTTTGCTCCCGCCGCCATGTTCACGAGCTGGTCTTATCCCCGTCAAAGAAGCCCGCAGAACTTGTGTTTCATTGAGAACAAGCACATCCCCTGCACGTAATAATTTGGGCAAATCAAGGGCTTTATAATTTCTTAATTTTTCACCCGAAACCTGCAATAATTTCGAGTTATCACGCGGACTAGCTGGGCGCAAAGCAATGCGCTCTTCTGGCAGAACAAAGTTAAAAAGTTTCACGTCCATAGGAATGCACTTCAAAGATTAGCATTAAGCAAAATAAACATAAAAAAAAGGGCTATGCGCCCTCCTTTTTTCAAAAAAACAAGCGGCAAATCAAGCGGTAACAACTTTAACTATTGTGCCAGGAACAACTGGCGGCTCGCCTTTTGGCAAAGCGTCTACATGCTCCATACCGCTCTCAACCTCACCCCAAACAGTGTATTGTCCATCCAAAAATGAAGCATCGTCAAGGCAGATGAAAAACTGCGAGCTAGCAGAGTTTTCGTTTTGTGAGCGTGCCATAGAACATACGCCGCGCGCATGGTTTTTCCCAGAAAACTCGGCATCAATATTGTCTTTATACCCCCCCATACCTGTGCCGTCTGGACAACCACCCTGTGCCATAAATCCGTCAATAATGCGGTGAAATGTAAGTCCGTCGTAAAAACCTTCTTCGGCAAGTTTTGTGATTTGTGCCACATGCTTGGGCGCAAGGTCCGGGCGAAGTTTAATAACAATATCGCCGTTATCAACGGTCATAATAAGCTTATCAGCCATAATTTTTCCTTTTGTGTTTTAATCAGTATTTATTGTGAATTTTTATTTTTAAAACGTGAAGGCACTTCAATATCGCATACTGCGGGGTATGTACCCTTAGACGTTTTCATACCGTCAAGATAATTTTCAAAGCTTCTTGATGAAGTTTTCATGATTTCAACAGAAATACGTTCATTCTCTGGTACATCAGCAGCAACACGCACTTTTAGCATATGGTCTGGCGCAAAGTTCTTGGTTTCGCCCTTTGTACCAACCTTTATTTTAGTTAAAATATCACGGCCCATAATCGTTGTCCCCCAAACCGTGTATTTTTGATTGAGGCTTGACGTCGTGCCACGCATTAAAAAGAATTGGCTATTCGCGGAATTTACATCTTTCCCGCGCGCCATTGAGGCAACGTTCGGACAATGAATGCCCCATGCATCCACATTACCATCCTTTGTTAATATCGCCATGCCTGATGGCTGACTTGCCAAAGGTTGCGCTTTGTAAAAGCCTACCTCGGCTTCGCCATTAGTAAACATATCTTTGCCCACGATTGACATTTTAATCACCCTTGGATCGCGGCGAAAGCTAAATTCTGCTGGAATATTTGGCAAATCGCTATTGCCAGTACCATCTCCGCGCGGATCCCCAGTTTGGTTCATAAAACCTTCGATTACCCTATGAAAGGTGAGGTCGTCATAAAATTTTTGCCGCGTGAGTTTTTTAATTTGCTCCACGTGTTTTGGCGCAAATTCTGGTACCATTTCAACAACAATAGTGCCGTATTCCGTTGTAATATAGAGCGTGTTTTCAAGATCGGGTTCGCGCCAATCCGCAGGGTTTGAATTTGCGAACATATGCGTTTGTTCATTTTTTTGCCCAATGTTTTGCCCATTTTTTTGTACGGGTTTTTGCCCAGTGTTTTGTGCAGTGTTTTGTGCCGTTTCAACCATTGGTACTTGCTGCGTTTTTGATGTTTTTTGTTCTTCTGCACAAGCCGTTGCAACCAAAAAACCAGCCCCAAGAATGGCTAGAGATAGTCGTGTCATCATCAATTTTTCCTACTTAAATTTTTCCATTAGTCGCCGTTTTACGGCCTCACTTACAAAGGGGCTAATATCGCCGCCAAGCCTGGCAATTTCCTTGACAAGCCGAGAAGCGATAGCCTGATTTTGTGCATCAGCCATTAAAAAAACAGTCTCAATATTCGGGTTGAGTTTCTGGTTCATACCAACCATCTGAAACTCGTACTCAAAGTCAGAAACAGCTCTTAGGCCACGCACTATCATGGAAGCACCAATGGTTTCAACAAAATGTATCAGTAAACCTTCAAATGGAACGACTTCTACGTCGCAATCACCTTGAATGTCCCCGATTGCGTCGCGCACCATTTCCGTGCGCTCGCTTAATGAAAACAGTGGATTCTTCTCACAGTTAATGGCAACACCTATAACTAATTTATCACATAATTTGCAAGCACGCTGGATAATGTCCAAATGCCCGTTGGTCATAGGATCAAATGTCCCAGGGTATAGCGCTGTTCTTTTCATAAAAGGCTTATAACGTTAATTAAGCGTCGCTGTCATCAGGTTTCGTCGGCGTGTTTTCATCAGTTTCTTTTTCATCATCAGACTCCTCAATACGCTCGCTGGAAACCACCCGCTCATCGTCTTTAACCCGGATAACCATAACCCCTTTGGATGAGCGGCTAATAATGCTGATGTTTTTGACAGGGCATCGAATAAGTTGGCCGCCGTCCGTAACAATCATAAGCTGATCATCATCAGATATCGTGAACGAGCGTACAAGTTTTGCTTCTCTCCCGCCCTTGCGGCCTAAATCCTGAGCACTTACGCCCTGCCCGCCACGGTTCATACAGCGATAATCATAGCTAGACGAGCGCTTGCCATACCCATCATCTGCAAGCGTGAGCATAAACTGCTCCGCCGCTTCAAGCTCAATTTTGCGCGCCATAGAGAGAATATTTTCATCCCCTTTATCCGTAGTATTAGGCACCGCATCATCCCCCAATGCCCGGCGTTTAGCATTAGCAAATTTCATATAGGCACGCGCCTCATCGGTTTCCACGTCCATATGATGCAGAACTGCCATGGAAATGACCTCATCACCATCTTTCAACTTTATCCCGCGCACACCGCTAGAAGTCCGCCCGACAAAACGGCGAATATCCGTCACTTTAAAGCGAATAGCTTTACCGTTCGCAGTTGTGAGCAAGACATCGTCGTCTTCGGTACACAAACGCACCGCAACAATACCATCGCCCTCATTTGGTTTCATGGCAATTTTACCGCCACGGTTCACCCGCGTAAAATCAGCCAAGGAATTTCGCCGCACACCGCCAGAGCGCGCTACAAACATGATATCCATGTTTTTCCAATTTTCCTCGTCCACAGGAAGTGCCATGATTGAGTTTATTTGTTCACCCTTGTCAAGAGGCAAAATATTGACCAATGCCTTTCCGCGCGTATTGGCGCCGCCTATGGGCAATTTCCAGACTTTGAGCCTATACACAATCCCCGTTGAGGAGAAAAACAGCACAGGCGTATGAGTAGAAGCAACAAATACGGTTGTTACATAATCCTCATCCTTCATGGACATACCAGAGCGTCCTTTTCCGCCTCGCCTTTGGGTACGGTAAGTATCAAGCGCAGTGCGTTTGATATAACCGCCAGCAGTCACAGTCACGACCATGTCTTCAACTGCGATTAGATCTTCGTCTTCAAACTCAAGACCGCCTTCAACAAATTCAGACCGTCGCGGCGTTGCAAACTTCTCTCTTACTTCACCAAGTTCTTCTCTGATAATCGTTTGAACGCGAACACGCGAGCGCAAGATATCTAGTAAGTCCGTGATTTTTGCGGCCAGTTTTTCAGCTTCAGCCGTAATTTCTTCCATGCCCATAGCGGTTAATTTTTGTAGGCGTAATTCCAAAATAGCTTTGGCTTGCTCATCGGTCAGCCTGATCATGCCATCATCTAATAGCTGTGAGCGCGGGTCAGCAATTAATTCAATAAGCGCACGCATACCTTTTGCAGACCAAACTTTTGCAATCAGTTTTTCTTTGGCTTGCTTAGGGTTAGCGCTATGGCGAATAATTTTGATTATCTCGTCAATATTGGCAACGGCAATCGCAAGACCAACCAAAACATGAGCCCGCCTGCGCGCTTTTGCCAGATCAAATTTAGAGCGCCGCGCTATCACTTCTTCGCGGAAGATCAAAAATTCTGAGATCATCTGGCGCAAATTCATTTGCTCTGGGCGGCCACCGCTGAGCGCCAGCATATTTGACGAGAAATTGCTCTGGAGCTGTGAAAAACGGAAAAGTTGGTTGAGCACAACATCGGCGACAACATCACGCCTAAGCTCGATAACGATGCGCATGCCGTCTCTATCGGACTCATCGCGCAAATCAGTAATACCCTCAACCCGTTTCTCACGCACGAGCTGGGCTATTTTTTTGATAAGGTTGGATTTGTTAACTTGATACGGAATTTCCGTAACAATGATGGCTTCGCGGTCTTTCTTAAAGGGCTCGATATATGTACGCGCCCGCATTGTGACCGATCCGCGCCCGGTTAAAAGCCCTTGGCGAGCGCCAGATTGGCCTAAAATCAAACCACCAGTGGGAAAATCAGGCCCTGGAACAATGTCCAAAAGCTGGTTATCTGTAATCTCGCCATTTTCAAGGAGCGCAATACTCGCATCGATAATTTCGCCAAGATTGTGCGGCGCAATATTGGTTGCCATACCAACAGCAATGCCTCCAGCCCCATTGACTAGTAAATTCGGGTAACGCGCAGGCAAAACCGTAGGTTCACTCTCGGACGCATCATAATTATCCTGGAAACTAACCGTGTCTTTTTCTATATCTGCCAGCAAGAACGCAGCGGGGCTATCCATACGCACTTCTGTATAGCGCATTGCAGCCGGCCGATCCCCATCGACAGAGCCAAAGTTCCCTTGCCCGTCCAAAAGCGGCAAACGCATTGAAAAATCTTGAGCAAGGCGCACAAGCGCATCGTAAACAGCACTATCACCGTGGGGATGATATTTACCAATAACATCGCCAACAACCCGAGCCGATTTCTTATAGGGCTTTTCGCGAACAAACCCGTTCTCGTGCATGGAGTAAAGAATACGGCGATGCACAGGCTTAAGACCATCGCGCACATCAGGAATAGCCCGGCTTACGATAACGCTCATAGCGTAATCAAGGTATGAGCGGCTCATTTCTTCTTCGATTGTAATTGGCGTTACACCAAGATCGCGCGGCGCTTCGCCAACCGCGTTCTCGTCTATTGGCGGTTCATTTCCACCGCCACGATTATCGTCAGAATTATTATCGTCAATATCGTCACTCAAATTCTTATCCTACTGTGCTGATTAACTGTGCTGATTAATTCGAAAATAAACTCAAATGGTCAAACAATGCCGCTTTAAATTCACATTCCGAATCGCATGAAAATACGGGAAAATCATAACATTGTTTTAACGTTTCAGCAAATGTTTGCCATCAAAAAACATGGAAAGAACAAAACAGAAATAACACTAAATAAAGAGGCGTGTTTTCTGTTTATCAAGCCGCTATCTTAGATTGTTTTAATGGTGTCTCTGGCAGTATTTTAGCTGTCTTCACTTTGGACCGCATAACATTCGCGATAGCTTTCTCCAGTTGCGACCAACTTAGCGGTTTGGAAATATACTCATCCACACCAACATACTCATCCACACCAATTGCCAAACATTTCTTGCAATCACTATTCATGGCACTCGCCGTCATAGCGATAATAGGAACACTGGCATAAGACTTCTCGCTTGCACGAATAAGACGCGTCGCCTCTATGCCGCCAAGATTTACCATTTGTAAGTTCATCAACACGAAGTCAAAATACTGTTTCTCAAGCGCATCGATCGCCTCAAACCCATTGCTTGTCGAGACAACATCAAGGCCAAATGACTGCATAAGAAGCAATAACATTTGCGTGTTATTTTCATTGTCTTCAACAACAAGGCAACGAAGTCCAGAAAAACTACTCTTTGGAGTTTCTTTATAGTGTTCTTCTTTAGGCAGTGCCTTACGGCCTGATATTCTCGCAATAATAGACATTGCAAATGTCGCACCCTCTCCAAACTCACTGGTGACACTAATGTCTCCATCCATTAGACGGCATAATTTTCGGGTAATTGCTAGCCCTAGGCCAGTACCACCAAATTTGCGTGCCGTTCCTATTTCTGCCTGAGAAAACGGTTTAAATAATTTTGTAATACTCTCTTTTCTAATACCAATACCTGTATCTTGCACTGCAAGTGTCAAATTATACACATCTTCATATTTACTACCTGTTGTTGTCACAATTATTTGACCTTTGCACGGCGTAAACTTAATCGCATTGTTGATTAAGTTATTCACACATTGGCGAAAGCGCATTGGATCAAGCTGTACAACCTCTGGCAATCCCTTTTGTTTTTCAAACACTAAACTAATTTGCTTTTTATCAGCAAGCGGTTTCCAAAAAGAATACAAATCATGCAAAAGCTCGTCCAAGTCGACGTCCATATATTCTATCGTAATACCTTCTGCTTCAATTTTTGAAAGATCCAAAATATCATTAAGCAGTGCCAAAAGCATTTTTCCACTATCTTGTATCAGGCTAACGTTCCTAATTTGCCCCGTTGTCATAGACTCGGTCAATAAGACATCAGACAGCCCCAATATGCCGTTAAGCGGCGTTCTTAGTTCATGGTTTATATTAGCAAAAAAAATCAATTTTTCTTGATTGGTTTTCTCGGCATCCGCGTGTGCTTTTTCTAACTTCATGCGGATTTCGTCCTGTTCCAACTTGAAGGCGACAATCTTCTGTTTCCTCTTGTGAGCAGAAAACAAGAAACCACCGAGTATCGTTAAATAGGCAACGGTTGCAAGCACAGCCATTGAGAATATTCTCTCCGTGCGAGTTTCATATAAAAACCAAGCAATGAGCATCAAATAGGGCGTTGCGACGAGCAGAGCCATGCGTACTGATGTACGGTATTTATTGATGACTAATAAAAACCCCATGCCAAGCATCATTATTGCAATAACATCATCTTGGCCCTGGCCAGCCTGCCAGACCATAAACGGCGCGATCCCCCAAACCATGGCCGTAAAGGCAGCAATTGCGAGGCTAGATTTACTATCAGGGTTATCAGTAAGTGCACCCTTAAAAACACGTATACGTGGCACCAGAATGACAATGGTAATAAGAACAGCCCATATAGCGGCCATTTCCAAACCAACGGACATAAAGATTGCTCCAGACCACAAAACAGCAATAACCAATAACTTGGGTAAAGAATCTTCTACGTGTACATTTTTTGAGATAAATTTTTGCGCATTTTCTTGCGTCTTACGTTGCTTTATATCCACAAATTCCACCCAATAATATGACAGAATGAGTTATAGAGACAATACCCTAAAATTTTGCTAATAAATAAAAATTTATGCTGTATAATTTGTAAATGAACAACCCCATCCCAAGGAACGAAGTATCAAAAGAGTGTAAATGAATATATTCGCTCACGCGAATCTTCTAAGCCGCAAGCGGCGGGGAATAAAACCTAAAAAAAGGTTAAATTAGACCTAATCATCAGGCCAAATACGGTTCCACCAATCGTTCTTTTTCGGGTTATTTTCTAAGTTAAATTTCTTGCCTTTTCCATTTTTATCTATCTTGCCATTAATATATGTACGCTCCCACCCAGTAAGATTAGCCAGCGTATTTATTTCTTTATCAAGGCGTTTGTTAACCTGTTTTTTGTAATCAAGCGCGGCTTCACATGTCATTTCACCTTGATAAGGGTGGCGCATAATATATCGCCCTTGAAAATTTTTGCGATTGCCTGTTTCATGAAACTTCAAATCTTCTGGAAAACTCTGTGCGTCATAACGCACATGCAGGCGCGTCACATAAACATTATTTGCTTGCGAACGGCGCGGCATCACACGACGTTTTTGCACCGGCGTAGGCTTATCAACGTCACCAAGCCAAAACACGCCAAGTTCTCTTAACTCTTCATTAGAGAGCGGGTCAGCCGCGCACGGATCACACCATCCCATATCCCAAGCATATTCCATAAACACACCATTGCCGCCCTGTTTTCGTACAGTCTCGCCGTACATATCTTTGTAAAAGGTGCCAAAATCGTCTTTAACAAAAACTGGAATTTCCTTATCGGATGGAATTTTTTGAGTGCGGTAATTGGTTGTTTCTACGCGTCCATTTTTTGTTAACGCATAGACAAACAAATCCTGCGTCCCTTTAGAATTTAGTGTGCCAAGACGGATGGGGAGCATAAATTTTGGACTCTCAAAAGCCACAGCTATAGGGCGCAGCATTTCGCCGCCAATTTTAGCTTTTTCTTCAAGGTTAACTTTGGCAACAAAAAACTTCATGTCCTGGCGAATATAACTGCGCAAAATGTTCCCCGCGCCCTTTGGCAGTTGATAGCCATTATCTGTCAACCATGTCTGAAGGCCATCGCTTTCTTTGGCCGATAGTATGAGAATATCATACTCACCCACAGAAAAACTCTCTTCAATCGTTACGCCAAGACTTTCCGCTTCTACTCGGGTAACGTCCATTGTAACGGGTGGATTCACCGTCATTCTTGACATCATGCGGAGCTCAGATTGCGGCGGCACACATGGATCTGGATCAAAATATTCCACCAAGCGCGGCGCTGTGTAAGCGTCCAGATGATCAAGGATAGAGGCTTTAGAGATATGAACTTGCTCTTTGGTGATTACAGTTGGCACTGGAATGACCATAGCAAATTCTGTTGGCTCGCCTTGATAATCATTGGCCATAGTGATGACAGTACGATCGCCATCGCGCACAAGCACAACTTTGGAACTTTCGTTAAACAGATCCGTGCCGCCTTTGGCTACATAGAAACCGCAAAATGCTGCCGCTGGAACGCCAAATGCTAGCACGCTCATAAGCGCTGTAGAGCCTAAAGTGCTACGAATAAGTTTGAATGGTTTTGTCATGAGAAACTCCCTTGGGGTTTTGGTTTTGAATGAATTTTGGCCATTGATAAGCCTTGGCCAGAAACAGATGGTCGAACACAGGAACAAGCGGCGCGGTAAATATCAGTGCATAAATAATACCCGCCGAATTGTAGAAAAATGTTTGTATTGTAAAGCCAATACTCGCCACAAACGCCGCATAGAAAAACCGCCCCAGCCGTGCATTTGGCGTAGTCATTGGATCAGAGATCATAAAAAAGGCAAATAGCAGCATAGCCCCGCTTTGTAATTGATGCACGGGTATAGAGAGCGGATCGCCCAGCCAGAGCGCGCGGATAAATGTTAGGCTTGCATAAATAATGAGGAAAAATACGGTTAAATCCCATGACCGCGCTTTACCCGTAACCAATATGCCAAGCCCTGTTATCCAGAGTATGAGCATAGGCGCGCTACCCCACTGCCCAGGCGATACCCAAGCCCCTGCAAACAATAGTGCCACAATAACGATGCCAAAATTTGCTGGGTTAAAAATATGTTTTCCCTTAGATCGGATTAGATATTTTGATCCAATGGCCAATATCCCTGCCGCAAGCGAGAGCCAGATAGAACTTGTACGTAATAATAATGTTAGCGAGAGTGACGAAATAAGCGGGCTGCGAATATCAAATTTTTTACCGATACTTTTATCACAAAAAATCTGCGTCCCGATAGCCGCGCCGATGCAGGCCAGTGCATGCCACCACGGAATAACGAAGCCAAATTTAAAAATCCCGATAAAGATGAGCGAAGATAAAATACCAATTTGATAATGCCGAGGATCTAGCACAAAGAAAGCCCAAAGCTTTCGAACTTTTTGATGAAATGCCTGCGCCTGAAGAGTGTCCATAATCTCCCATACCATAAAAATGAAGGCAAGAACATGGTAGAATTACAGTTATTCTATTACATTTTGTAAAAATTCTCTATATTACATGGCAATCCCTTCTCTTGAAATGATAAGTTAATACCGCTAACACCGCTTAATACAGGGACTATATAATTAAGTATTGTCTATTTCCAAAAGCAAATCTTTTGCATCAACGCCATCGCCAATAGACACGCAAAGCCGGCTCACCTTGCCATCACGGTTTGCATATATTGCCGTTTCCATTTTCATGGCCTCTAGGGTGAGAACCAAATCACCTTTCTTGACCATTTGCCCTTCTTGCACAGCGATCGACATGATCACGCTCGGCAAAGGCGCGCCAATATGCGCGGGGTTGGTATCGTCAGCTTTTTCGGCGCGTTTAATGCTCGGCGTTGCCGATCTGTTTGGCACTTTGATAGAGCGCGGCTGACCGTTAAGCTCGAAAAACACTTTGACATTACCCTGCGGATCAACGGCTGAGAATGCCATAAGGCGAATGGTTAAAACCTTACCTGGCTCTAGCTCAACATTGATCTCCTCTTGCAGTTTCATACCGTAGAAAAACGTCGATGTTGGCAATTTAGACACAGGGCCATAATCTTTCATGGCCCCGTAAAACGCTTTAAAAACAGCTGGATATAGCAAGTAACTGGTGATTTGCTCGGGGTTAAAATCACGGCCATATAGCTCTTTCAGCTCTGCTCCTGCTTGGTCAAAATTCACATCTTTTAACAATTTCCCGGGACGCTCGGTTAGGGATTTTACGCCGCGCAGAACTTTCTTTTGTAATGCCTTTGGAAACCCGCCTGGCGGCTGACCAAGATCCCCCTTAAAGAATGACACCACAGAATTTGGAAAGGAAAATTCTTTGCCAGGGTCCTCAATATCTGCCCGGTTCAAATCTGCGCTGACCATAGCCAAAGCCAGATCGCCAACCACTTTTGATGACGGCGTTACTTTGGGAATGTCGCCAAACATGGCGTTAACATCCGAATATGTTTTTGCAATTTGAGGCCATTTTGCATACAGGCCAAGCGAACGAGCCTGCTCTTGCAAATTAGTAAACTGGCCGCCTGGCATTTCATGCAGATAAACCTCGGAAGCCCCTGATTTAAGATTTGGTTCAAAGGCCACATATTGCTCACGTACCTGTCCCCAGTAATTCGACATCTCCAAGATCGCCGCAGTGTCTAGGCCCGTATCGCGCTCTTGTCCTTTGAGGGCATTAACAACAGAGCCCAGATTAGGCTGGGACGTTAGTCCCGAGAAACTATCCATCGCCAAATCAACGGCGTCAACGCCTGCGTCAATAGCGGCCATAACCGTGCTGGACGCAATGCCCGTACTGTCATGAGTGTGAAAGTGAACAGGCAAGCCAGTTTCTTCTTTTAGGGTTTTGACCAAAATTGTTGCCGCAGCGGGCTTTAGCAGGCCCGCCATATCTTTGATCGCAAGAATATGAACGCCCGCAGATTTAAGATCACGACCCATGCCTATGAAATAATCTAGGTCAAATTTAGTGCGTTTGGGGTCTAGAATATCGCCCGTATAACAAATCGCTCCCTCGCACAATTTTCCAGTTTCCAAAACCGTATCAATGGCTACCCACATATTCTCCACCCAATTCAGGCTATCAAATACACGGAATAAATCCACGCCATTACTGGCCGCTTGGGTAACAAATGTTCGCACCACATTATCGGGATAGTTCTTATAACCAACCGCGTTTGAGCCACGCAGAAGCATTTGCAGCAAAACATTCGGCGCGGCCTTGCGGATTTTGCGCAGGCGCTCCCACGGATCCTCTTGCAAAAACCGCATGGCCACATCAAATGTCGCCCCGCCCCAACACTCTAGGCTCAGCAGGTTGGAAAAGTTCGCCGCATAGGCGGGCGCAGCGCCAAGAATATCATAGCTGCGCATACGCGTAGCCAGCAAGGATTGATGGGCATCACGCATGGTTGTGTCCGTGATCAGGACTTGCTTTTGCGCCAGCATCCATTTTGAAAATGCATCTGGTCCGTGGGCGTCGAGCCTGTCTTTGCTACCCGCCAATAAAGTGCCTGGTTTTGCAATAGGAGCAATAGGCGACTTTAAATCTGCGCGCGGCAAAGCCCGGTCTTTGGTTTGCGGATGGCCGTTGACAGATACATCGGCGATATATCGCAACAAGCGCGTGGCGCGGTTTCTACGCAGCGGAAACACGAACAGGTCAGGTGTGTTATCAATAAACCGCGTAGTATATGTAGCGGCTTTGAACGTGGGGTGATTTATGACGTTTTCCAAAAACGGAATATTGGTAGCAATGCCGCGTATACGAAACTCGCGCAATGCTCTGTCCATACGGGACAAGGCTTCGGGTTGGCTGGGTGCCCACGCCGTCACTTTTTCCAACAAACTATCATAAAAGCGGGTGATCACTGCGCCTGAATAGGCTGGGCCGCCGTCGAGCCTAATACCAAACCCCATAGCGCTACGGTATGTTGTGATGCGGCCATAATCTGGCACAAAATTGCTGTCGGGGTCTTCGGACGTGATGCGGCACTGAATAGCGCAGCCATTAATGTTGATATCTTTTTGATCTGGCACGCCGCAAGCGTCTACATCACCAATTTTTGCACCTTCCGCAACACGGATTTGCGCTTTGACAATATCAATACCCGTGATTTCTTCGGTGACCGTATGCTCGACTTGTAGGCGCGGATTGACCTCGATAAAATAAAATGCGCCCGTATCGACATCCATCAAAAACTCAACTGTGCCCGCATTTTGATAGCCTACATGATTCATCAGGTTTAATGCTTGATTGCAAATGTCGGTTTGCTGCGTTGCGTCCAGATAGGGCGCGGGCGCGCGCTCGACAATTTTTTGGTGGCGGCGCTGCACCGAACAATCCCGCTCAAACAAATGCACAATTGTACCATGCAAATCGGCGATGATTTGTACTTCCACATGACGGGCTTTGGTGACGAGCTTTTCCAGATAAACTTCGTCACGGCCAAAAGCCGATTTAGCTTCGCGCTTACCCGATAGCACTTGCTTCTCTAGCTCGTCCTCAGTGTGGATAATGCGCATGCCGCGCCCGCCGCCGCCCCAACTCGCCTTAAGCATGAGCGGGTAACCAACATCATTGGCAATTTTGCAAATGCTGTCTATGTCTTCGGGGAGTTCTCCAGATGCAGGCACAACACTAACGCCAGCTTCCACAGCCAGTTTACGCGCTGACACTTTATCGCCTAGCGCGCGCATGATATCGGCAGTAGGCCCGACAAATATAATGCCTGCCTTCGCGCAAGCATCTGCAAAATCTGGGTTTTCTGATAAAAATCCATAGCCTGGGTGAATTGCATCAACGCCCACTTTTTTAGCGATCTGGATAATGCCGTCAATATAAAGATAGGCGTCGATTGGCGACAGCCCCTCGCCGACTCTGTAAGCTTCGTCGGACTTAAATCGATGCAAAGAAAATTTATCTTCCTGCGCATATATAGCTACGGTTTTTAGCTGCAATTCGTTGGCAGCACGCAAAATACGGATCGCGATCTCGCCGCGATTAGCGACCAATAGTTTTGTTATTGTCTTTGTCATTTTTTGGGGCACGGCTACTTTCTCATTATACCTTGAGTGTATACCCCATAATGCGCGCCGTATCCAGCATACTATTAGAAAAAACCCACTCATTATCGTACCATGCAAATACGCAGGCAAGTTTCCCATCTTGTACAAAAACTTGATTTTCTACAAATGTAGAGGAATGTGAATCATGATTGAAATCTGACGAAACCAGTTTTTCAGTTTCCTAGCCTAGTATTCTCTTGAGCGCTCCGCACGAGCTACCTTTAAACAATGCACAAATATCTATCGATTTAACCGCCGTTGTTTCGCAGATAAAACACCAATGTCTCTTGAATATACAATTGTGCCCTCGTTTTGTTTTCCCTCCATAGAAACTGTGAAATTTTCACTTTATGAAACCTTGGAAAAAAACGGGCACCGCCCTGTAAAAAGCCTACTGTAAAAGCGCTACAGCGCCTTCGCGCCAGTCCAAAACCGCTTAAGCGGCGTCCAATCCGCGCAGGGCGAGATGTTCAAGCTCGGCATTAGTGATAAAAAGCTCGGCTTGGCCCGTGAATGGTTTTTGCATCGCCAAACATAACAAAATTACCAAAAAAATGAACCCTAACTTATGCAAAGGTCTCGATATGACTATCTATGTTAAATTTTTTCCAAATCCAGGCGAGACTATAATAGCGCATGGTTATAAAACTGTGATAGGCGATAAGAGATTAAACCAAGCCGTAGCGGCAGCGTTGTCAGCATGCTAAGCTGCATTGGTAATGATGATTTTGGGTAATGATGATTTTGGTAAAAAAGCTCGCGCTCATTTGGAAAAAGAAAACATTTTTGCTTTCAAGGTTACGCCCGTTGACACGACGGGGGCAAATGCAATTGATGAATTTATGCAAGCAAATAATAACTAGGTTTTCGCAACAAGTGTGGGGATCTAATAATGAGAGATTTGATAAAGACTATGAACGATTTATTCAAACCAAATGAAAAGCGCACGGCAAAATTTTCACCCTGCCGCACATGGCGCTATAGGCTTGCACAGATATGGGACGAGAGCAAAGACCCGCTCTATTGGCTTATGCTCAACCCGAGCACGGCGGATGAAATGCAAAACGACCCAACGGTGGAGCGGTGTGAGCGCCGTGCCCGCGTGTGGGGCTATGGTGGTTCGGTGGTGTTAAATATTTTCGCCTACCGCGCCACTGCCCCCAAAGACATGCGCGCCGCACTTGACCCTATCGGCCCTGATAATGATAAATGGATAGAAGAGCTTGCCGCCATGAGTAATAAGGTCACCGTCATTGGCGGTTGGGGCGAGCACGGCAAACACTTAGAGCGCGGAGCCGCCATCCGCGATATTTTCAAAGCAAAAAATGGCCGCTTAAACGCCCTAAAAATAAACGCCTCAGGCAACCCTGCACACCCGCTTTATATCGGATATGATAAGACGCCTTTTGGGATGGATTTGTAACCCTCACCAATTTCTATGACATCGTCAAAGGGTGCAAAGACGGTTTTCGTGAGGGCAGTAGGGCAGTGGGACGTAAAATATTTTTCATGAAAAGTTCTTAACCTATTTACCAAAATAAAAAAATCTATAATGTGGTTTATAAAGTGGAGAACAAAGTGTTTAATTTTAAGAAAAATAAAAAAGAACCAGTTGAGTTTGCCAAGTTAGAAGATGATTTGTTTGCCAAAATTCGGGAAAACATTATCGGTAATGATGCAGTTATTAATGGCCCCTTTGGCCCGCGCCGCTTGATGTATGCTGATTATGTTGCATCAGGGCGTTCATACGGCCTGATTGAGGATACAATTCGCAAACATGTATTACCGCTCTATGCGAACACCCACACAGAAAGCTCTACCACAGGAAGGCAGAGCACTGCATATAGGGAACAAGCACGCGATATTATTGCCAAAGCTATTCATGCAAATGATGAAGACGCTTTGGTGTTTTGTGGTTCTGGCTGTACGGGCGCAGTGGATAAGCTCATCCGCATGCTACGGTTAAAGCTCCCACATGGCCTTGAAAAGTTTGGTATTGATACACATATCGAAGATGGCAAACGCCCCGTTGTGTTTATTGGCCCCTATGAGCACCATTCCAACGACGTACAATGGCGTGAAACCATTGCCGATGTCATAACAATAGCGGAAACGGATGATGGTTTACTTGATTTAAGCGATCTGGAAATTCAGCTTAAAAAATACGAAAGCCGCCCTGTGAAAATTGGTAGCTTTTCCGCTGCCAGCAATGTGACGGGTATCATTACAGATGTTCAACCTGTTGCAAAAATTCTAAAAGCGCACGGGGCGATGGCTTGTTTTGATTTTGCCGCAAGCGCTCCGTATGAACCTATTGATATGAACCCTAAGGGCGGCATACCTTTGGATGCAGTGTTTATATCACCCCATAAATTTTTGGGCGGGCCAGGTACGCCTGGGCTATTGGTGGTTAAGAAATCATATGCGCAAAACAAAACCCCTGTTGTGCCGGGCGGCGGCACGGTGTCATATGTTTCTCCGTGCGCACAGGCTTATCTTGTGGACATACAGCACCGCGAGGAAGGCGGTACACCTGATATCGTTGGGGCTATTCGGGCAGGACTTGCGTTTGATTTACGCGAGAAAACGGGAGCGGCCGCGATTTCAAAACAAGAACGTGTCTTTGCAACGCGTGCAATGAAACGCTGGGGTAACCATAAAGATATTCAAATTTTGGGTTCAGAGATTGCTGATAGATTACCAATTTTTTCTTTCTTGATTAAAAGCGGAAAAGATAAATATCTGCACTATAATTTTGCTGTAGCACTGCTTAATGATCTATTCGGTATTCAGGCGCGGGGGGGGTGCTCGTGTGCTGGGCCTTATGGGCATCGTCTTTTGAAGATAGATATAGCAACCTCTGAAGAGTATGAAAAAGTTATCGCAACAGGCGTTGAAATTTTAAAGCCTGGTTGGGTGCGAGTTGGGTTTAATTATTTTTATTCGGCAGAAGAGGCGGATTTGCTTTTGCGCGCCGTTGAATGGGTTGCCGATCACGGGGTGCAGATGCTCCCCTATTATAGCTTTGATAGCGCAACAGGTGTGTGGGCACATAGGGATGCGGACCAGATATTCTTAAGCGATCTAACTCTGCCAGATCATGACCTCCCAAAAAGTTTAGTTCCAGACAGTCCAAACAGTAATGATAAACTCATTGCCAATGCGAATGAGTACTTAAAAAACCGGCCGCAATGTTGCGTCTCTGAAAATTGTTGCATTTTAGACGCAACGCCCGAGCACCTAAGATGGTTTAGTTTGGCGAGTTAGCTACCTGAACTAAATTGTAGTTTTGCTAATTTTGCGTAAAGACCGCCGCGCTGCACGAGTTGGCTATGGGTGCCTTGGTCTATGATTTTTCCGTATTCCATCACGATGATGCGGTCGGCCTTTTTCACTGTGGCAAGGCGATGCGCTATGACGAGAGTTGTGCGATCTTTAGCAAGAGCCATAAATGCGTTTTGCACGGTGCGCTCGCTCTGAGCATCAAGCGCGGACGTGGCTTCGTCCAGTAGCAGGATTGGCGCGTTGCGCAAAATAGCGCGGGCAATAGCAATGCGTTGTTGTTGCCCGCCCGATAAAGTCAGAGCCTTCTCGCCTAAGTCTGTTTGATAGCCATTGGGTAATTTTTCAATAAATTCGTGTGCGAAAGCAGCTTTGGCAGCAAGGATGACCTCGGCGTCGCTCGCGCCTTCGCGGCCATAGCGGATATTGTCCATGGCAGAGCCAGAGAACAGCGGCGTTGCTTGCTGTACAAATGCGAATTGTTTACGCAAAGTTTCGGGAGTTAATTTTTGGATTGGAATATTGTCAAGCGTAATTCTCCCTGACTGCGGGTCATAAAAGCGCATAAGAAGTTGGAATAATGTAGACTTACCAGCGCCAGATGGTCCAACGAGCGCCACTGTATCTCCAGGCGTTATGGCGAAAGATATGCCGCTAAGTGCTTTTTCATTAAGACGTGTTGGGTAAAAAAAATCAAGGTTTTCAAAGCGAATCTCGCCCCTAGCGCGGCCTAGGTTTTGTGGGTTGTCAGGCGATTGAATGTCTGGTGTCTCATCCAAAATTTCCGTAAGGCGCTCAGATGCCCCTGCTGCGCGCAGAAGATTAGTCCACGTTTCCGATAACATAGATGTTGAGCTTAGGGCGAGAAACGAGAGGATAATAAATTGGGTGATCGCTCCTTCGTTAATTTCGCCAGATTGAACACTGTGTGCGCCGTAGCGAATGATGATGGCCAGAGAAATCATGCTAGCAGCCATAATAAAAGCCATAAGAAAACCGCGTACAATCAAACGGCGTTTGTTTTTTTGGAATGTCATTTCAACGTCGTTGTTAAAATTATCTATCTCAAATTGTTCACGGGTAAAGGCTTGCACAGTTTGGATGGCGGAGAGGCTCTCTCCCGCGCGGGCAGATGCGTTGGCGAGTGTATCCTGACCATCACGAGACAGGCGCTTAATGCGCTTGCCCGTGATAATCACAGGAATAATGATTAAAGGTCCAATGAGCAAAACCATCGTGGTTAGCTTCCAGCTGATAAAAAACATCCAGATAAGTGCGCCAGTAGTTGTTGCTATAGAGCGCAGCGCAAATGAGATGGAGCCCGTGACAACTGTCTCGACCAAAGTCGTATCTGTGGTTAGGCGCGAGAGGACTTCGCCCGTGCGCACGCGCTCAAAATAGGCAGGGCTTAAATGCATCAATGAGCTGTAAACGGCGCTGCGAATATCCGCGACAACCCGCTGGCCTAGCACATTTATTAGATAGGCTCGTAGACTAGACACCACTGAGAAGGCAATGGCAAAAGCTATAATCACCAAGAAAAGCCCGCTAAAGTTTCCAGATTGAATAGAAGCAACATTTTCACAATATTGCGGCGCATTTTCTTTGGCAGAGCCACAATCCGTGACAAGGCGGCCAATGAAAGATAAAGCCAGAGTCATAAGGCTTGAGAACGCTAAAAACACCAAAAACAAAATAAGCTGCACGGGATAGCGGGCAACGAAGGGCCATAATTTCCTAAGCGGGCGAAATGAACGCGCTTTGCTGCGTTTGGTCTTGTCTTGCTCGATTTTGGCGCTATAGGCAAAGCCCGCGCTTCTTGATATATCAGAACTGTTTTTATCCGTACTCATAGAATGTCTCTATGTGTGTTTACTTGCTTTGAAAAGCACAAAACGACTATGGTGAGCATGTAATTATGGTTTTTTCTTCATCAGGGCAGCGCGGCGCGTAATGGCGACCAATTTGTCGTTTTGATTATAGGCGCGGTGAATAAAGGTTAAAATGCCTTGAGTGGGTCGTGATTTGCTCTCCCGCTTATCTGCAATTTCCGTAGTGACATGTATCGTATCACCGTGGAAAACGGGATTAGGAAACTTAGTATCACTCATGCCAAGATTGCCCACGGTTGTCCCCAGTGTTGTATCGCCAACAGAAATACCAATCATCAGGCCAAGGGTAAAAATTGAATTGACCAAAGGTTTGCCAAATTCAGTGCTTTTGGCAAATTCATGATCGATATGCAAAGGCTGTGAATTTAAAGTCATGTTGGAGAATAGCATATTATCACCCTCGGTAATCGTGCGCCGTAATTCGTGCTCGAAAACATGTCCAATGTCGAACTCTTCAAAATATAATCCAGCCATTACAAGCCCTTCCATTCTTTTTGGTATTTTCCCACATTTATCCCAAACCCGTCCAAAACTTTTGCAGCCGTTTCGTCAATAATATCTGATATTGTTTGAGGCCCATGATAAAAAGCGGGTACTGGTAGCTCGATAATGCCGCCGATTTCTGTGACCGCTGCCATATTACGAATATGACCAAGATGGAGTGGGGTCTCGCGCACAAGTAATGACAAGCGCCTGCGCTCTTTTAGGCACACATCGGCGGAGCGCGCCATCAAAGTTGCGCCGTATCCAGTGGCGATAGCCGACAAGGTTTTGACAGAGCACGGCGCAATGGCCATGCCAATGGTTTTAAAAGACCCGCTGGCAATTTTTTCCCAAATTTCGTTATCCTTGTAGGTATAATCAGCTAAGGCGCGCACGGATTTTACATCCATATCCGTTTCATGGTCAATATTCATAGCGCCAGCTGAGGAGATAATTAAATGGGTTTCCACGCCGTCAATTTCGCGCAACATTTCAAGCATGCGTATGCCGTACAGACTGCCGCTCGCCCCGCTTATACCAATGATGAGTTTTTTCATAGGCCTATTATGAACGTGAATACTGGTAATTACTAGGAGTTTTGTGCTGCACAGGCGGGGCTATCCTAGCTATTTTAGCGGTAGGAGTGCCTAAAGCCTCAAGGCGAAATTTTGGGTGCAGCGCGAGGGCGTATTCTACTGCGGGCCAGCTTAGTAATATTTTTTCAAACCCATCATGCTTTCCAAAATTCACATAAGGTGATTCTCATGTTTGGACATATGGTTTTTCTATTCAATTTTGAAGCCAATATTTTCATGCGGGGCTAGGCAAAGGCATTTGGGGCAGATATAGGAGCGCCCATGAAGAAAAATAACAACGAAAAAAATACGGCATTGGTTCTGTTTTCTGGCGGGCAAGATAGTGCAACATGCCTGGCGTGGACGCTAGAACGGTATGAGCGTGTGGAAACCATTGGTTTTGATTACGGACAGCGCCATACGATTGAAATGAAATGTAGGCTGGATGTGCTGGCACAATTTCGCAAGACATTCCCGCATTGGGCGCATCGCCTTGGTAAAGACTGCGTGCTTGATCTGTCGGTTTTGGGGCAAATCAGCGAAACATCCTTGACCCGTGATATCGATATTATCAGCAGAAACGGAGAACTACCCAATACATTTGTACCTGGACGCAATTTGATATTTCTTAATTTCGCTGCTGCCCTTGGGTTTAAACACAATATTTACACGATTATTGCAGGCATGTGCGAGGCTGATTTCTCAGGATATCCAGATTGCCGCAAGGATACATTGGACGCGACTATGCACGCATTATCACTAGGCATGGATAGAGAATTCGTTTTAGAGACACCGCTTATGCATCTTTCTAAGGCAGGGGCTTGGCAGCTTGCAAGTGAATTGGGCGGCGATGCGCTTGTGGCGCTTATTAATGAATACTCGCATACATGCTACCGGGGCGAGCGTGGGGAGCGTCATAACTGGGGGTATGGCTGTGAGGATTGCCCAGCATGCGATTTGCGGGCTAAGGGTTGGGCGGAGTATATGTCATGAGCATATATTCGGTAAAAGAAATGTTTCTATCCGTGCAGGGCGAAGGTGCCCATACGGGCCGTCCCTGTGTGTTTTTACGCTTTGCGGGCTGTAATCTTTGGTCAGGGCGAGAGAAAGACAGGGCGGGGGCCGTGTGCAAATTTTGCGATACCAAATTCGTTGGTGTGGATGGTCTTGGGGGTGGACAGTATAACACGGCTGAAGTTTTGGCCAAGGAAGTTTCCACATATTGGCCTAACAATGGCGGCGAGAAATGGGTCACTTGTACGGGCGGGGAGCCTTTATTGCAGCTTGATGACACGCTGGTTAAGGCGCTGCACAATGAAGGCTTCAAAATTGCGGTGGAAACCAATGGAACATTGGCTGCGCCTGCACATATTGATTGGCTTTGTGTTAGCCCGAAAGCAGATGCGGCATTGGTACAAGCGCAGGGTGATGAACTTAAACTTGTTTATCCGCAGGCAGAAAATAGCCCAGAAGATTTTAAGCGTCTGGAGTTCAAAGTGTTTTCTTTGCAACCATTAGACAACAAAAGCGGCGCGCACGAGGCGGTTACTTTTCAGTATTGTATCGCCAACCCTCAATGGAGATTGAGCTTGCAAACCCATAAATATTTGGGTGTGCGTTAGATGGTATGGATTAATTACATAATTTGTTAACTTTATTTTCTGATTCTGACATGAAAAACCCTCCTATGCACAGACTCGAATATTATCAATAACCAACCCTTAATTTCTATACACCATCTAACACAGGGGTCATACATAGGGGCCATACATCTAGGAATTATGTTCAGCAGGGCGTTCACACTTGACGAGTGGACGACGGATTGGGTGTGCTTTGAGCACAAATTGGCTAACTGTAATTTAACGTAAGGGCTGCTTGCCGAGCCAGAGCGCTAAGGGTAAAGAGTGGATATGAAGAAAACTATTTTTACCATAAGCGTGTGTTTATTGGCCTCTGGTTTGGCTCATGCGGGTAATGAACAGATCACTACCGCCATGGATGATATGGATGCCAAGCACAAAACCTGCCTTGAACGTATTTCGAAAGATAGTGACCTTGCTTATGAAGAAGCGATGATTTGGCAAAGTAAAGGCGGCGGACGGCGGGCGCGCCACTGCGTTGCTATGGCTCTGTTTGCCCTTGGCCATGAAGACGAGGCCGCATTTCGCCTTGAAAAACTTGCCCGATCACCAGATGGCGGCAATACGGCTTTGCGGGTTGGGTATTATGCAGAATCTGCGGGTATGTGGCTCAAAGCAGGCTTGCCGCGCAAGGCTTATGACGCGGCAAGCGCTGGCCTTAAGCTTGATAAAACCGATGTAAACTTACGCATAGAGCGCGCCCGCGTCTATGTGGCATTGGGGAAGCCTGAATATGCGGAAACGGATCTAAGTTCTGTACTCGCTTTTAGTCCCAATGAAGCACGAGCCTTGCGCTATAGAGCCGATGTGCGACTTAGGCTTAAAAAGCTTGCGCTTGCCAAAGCAGATATTGACCGCTCTGTGCGTTTGAATATCAAAGATATAGATAGCTTGCTTGTGCGCGGGCAGATAAATGAAGCCATTCGTATATCTAAGATGCACAAGACGGCGCACAAGAAGGGGCAGAAGTAAGCCGCTTAATTGCCCAAAGGGCTGCGTCTTTCACGGTCTTATCGATTGCGTTTTCATGCCGTTGCGCGCAGGGCAGGAGTGCTAAATCAGCAGAATTGCCAATGGCGTAGAGAACATTGCGCAAAAATCTATCTCTGCCAATTCGTTTTATGGGAGAGCCAGAAAAATGTTTGCGAAAATCTGCATCATTAAGGCTTGCTAGAAACGCTAAGTCTGGCGTAATTAAATCAGCGCGCGCAATCAATTTCGCCTCGCTAGCCACTTTGGCATATTTGTTCCACGGGCAAATGGCGAGGCAATCATCGCAACCATAAATTCTATTGCCAAGCTTTGGCCGCAAATACTCATCGATAGGGCCATGCAGTTCTATTGTTAGATAGGAAATACATTTTCGCGCGTCGAGTTTATAAGCGGCAGGAAAAGCGTCGGTTGGGCATATATCAAGGCAGGCACGGCATGTGCCGCAATTATTTTTTTCGTGGGGGGAAGCTGGCAGTTTCGCGGCGCTTAAAATAACGCCCAAAAACAGCCAAGAGCCGAAATTTCGGTTGACTAAATTAGTGTGTTTCCCTTGCCAGCCAAGGCCACCCAAAGCAGCCAAAGGTTTCTCCATCAAAGGGGCTGTATCGACAAAAATTTTCACGTCCATATGGGTATCACGCGCCAAAAGACCCGCCAGTTCTTTTAGTTTTCCTTTCATCAAAGCATGGTAATCTTTGTTGCGGGCATAGACAGAAATTGTTGCTTTGGTTTTTTTCAGCACTGTGGACATTGGGTCTATTTCAGGTCCGTAATTAAATCCGAGCACGATGGCAGATTTTGCTTCTGGCCAAAGGTTATGCGGGTGAGAGCGCCGAAATTTTGTTTTTTCCATCCACTCCATAGTGCCATGGTATTGGCGGTCAATAAATTCGCCAAGCCATTGCCCGTTTTGCCTGCCCACGCTTTCCAAGTCGACAATGCCAATGGCAGAAAACCCAAGGCTTTGTGCGCGCTTGTAAATAGGTTTTAATAAGGCTGGCTGCTTGGTAATGTGTATCTCTGATTTTAAAAATCTAAATCAGCATAATGCTGCGGCGCGCGCAAGCCCGGGAGTGTATCTTTTAGCAATGGCTGAAAGGATGGTCTTGATTTTAATTTTTGGTACCATTCTTTGAGTGTGTCCCATTTGTCCCAATTAATCTCGCCCAAAAAATCAAGGCAAGAAATATGAGCCCCGCCCGCAAGATCGGCAAGGCTTATTGTCCGCCCTGCCAGCCAATCTCTATTTTCCAGTAGCCAAGTGAGATATTCGAGATGAAAATTTAGGTGCGCACGGCCCGTTCGCAAAACCGATGGGTCAGGTGCTCCACTGCCCGACAGGCTTTTTTCCAGCTTCTCCGAGAGAATATAGGCATCAACATCGCCAGAAAATTTTACGTCAAACCATTGGGCAAGACGTCTCACTTTGGCTTTGTCCTGCGGGTTTGTTGGGAGAAGCGGGTAGCGCCCACTGTTATTATCCGCCACATATTCGGTTATGGCGCGCGCGGTACCCATCACAAATTTCTCCGTGCTTGTTTCTTCAACAAGGCAGGGTGGAATACCTTCAGTGCATAAATTCAAAAAAGCATCACCTGGCGCCCATGGGATCACAGTTTCCAGTTTGAATTTTAATTTTTTCTCGGCTAAAGCCAGCCGTACTTGCCGCGATCCTGGGTCGAGTGGCCAATGGTAAAGTGTTCTCATAATAGCAAGATAAAACCCAATTCCTTAAGGGGGCTTTAATACTTTTCCCCGCCTTTGGTTTTATCTGTATAATCTTGTCTAAATATTGCATTCCCATGTTTATGATGACAAGAATTTGGATGCGGGTGGATAAGGATATCGGCTGCTGGATAACTTTGCATCATGCGGTTTTCAGCCGTAACAACGATGCTATGGGCTTCCGATAAGGATAGATGATCGTCGAGATCAAGTTGCATTTGGATATGAACATGAGGGCCAGCAGCACGGGTTCGCAAATCGTGAACGCCGTTAATACGCTTATCCGATAGGGCGAGGCTGCGGATAAGCTCGCGCTCTTTTTGCGGCAATTCTCGGTCCATAAGTTGAGCCCAAGCAAACCGTGCGACTTTAAACGCTGTATAAAGCAGCCAAAGCGAGATGCCGATACTCACCAAGGCATCTGCGCGCAAAAAGGAGGTGTATGTAGTTAAGGAAAGTCCGATAATCACGGCGATATTTGCGGACATGTCAGCGATATAGTGGGCTCTATCCCCGCGTACAGCCAGCGATCCTGTCGCTTTAATCGCCCAAGTTTGCGCGATTAAAAGCCCTGTGGTTAAAATGGTTGCCAGCACCATAACAGCAATGGCATAGCCTCCATGTTCAAGCATTTGCGGGTGTTCAAATTTATGCACTGTGGTTTCTAATAAATGCACAGCCGCTAAAACAATCAGGCAAACTTGTAATATGGCGGAAAACCCTTCTGCTTTCCCGCGGCCAAATCTGTACAGACTATCGGGCGCTCTGGCCGCATAGCGAACGGCGAGAAAACTGGAAAATGCGGCAATTAAATCAAGGCTTGAATGGACAAGGGAAGAAAGGATTCCCGCACTACCAGATTCATGATATACAATAAGCTTCATCGCAATCAAAACAATACTAATGCCCACTGAAAGGACTGTTATACGGCGGGTTATTCGCGAACTGGCATGAGGTTTGAGCCGTCCAGGACGGCCTTCACGTTTTGGAAGCTCGTACGGCGATTTACGTTTTGATAGTTTGTTTTTTTGCAGCAATTCACACCTTGTTTTATAACCAATAAGTTTTGTTATAGCATAACCTTCTCTATGTATATATCTTTTTTAGTGACAAAGCCGCAAGATTAACTTATCGCATATAAATAGAAATAAAACTAACTACAATTCCACCTTAAAACGCGGGTGTTATAGGATGCTACTATGGCTATTTTCAAACCTTCATTGATAAAAACGACTTTAACCGCTTTGGTTTTAGGCGTTGGAATAAGTGCATGCGGAGATACCAAAAGCAAAGACGATGCGAAACAAGATGCAATAACGAGCGCAAATATTTATGTCGAGAGTGAAATTCCTCAAGGTCCTTTAGGCGATAATGTTGTGCCGACACATTACAGTCTTGATTTCAAAATGAACCCAAGAGAAGACGGGTTTTCTGGTTTGACACAGATTGAAGTCGACATTAAAAAACCAACCACTAAAATTTGGATGCATGGCAAACATTTGACAGTTACAGGTGCTAAGGTAAAGCTCGCAGATGGAACTGATATTGTTGCTAATTATGCGGAAGTGCCGCCTGAAGAGGCTCCCTCTGGAGTTGTTTCATTAAGCTTTGATACACCGATTTCTGGCGCTGTAACGCTCTATATTCCCTATCAAGCGCCTTACAATAAAAACTTAAATGCGGCCTATAAAGTTATAAAAAAATCAAATGCGCGTACCGACAATTACATCATTACGCAGATGGAGGCGATTGGGGCGCGTGAAGCCTTTCCAAGCTTTGATGAACCGCGTTTTAAAGTGCCTTTTGACGTTTCAATCACAGCACCAAAGGAGGATATCGTTTACGCCAATACGCCTGAGATTATTCGCAATGAGAATGAGGATGGTTGGGCAAAACATACCTATGCGACAACGCGTCCACTTCCAACTTACCTCATTGCTTTTGGTATTGGGCCTTGGGATGTTGTGGATTATGGTGAACTGCCTGAGACAAAGATTAGAAAACGGGCCGTTCCCTTGCGCGGGATTGCCGTGCGTGGTCACGGAAAAGACATGCAATATGCTTTGAAAAATACGCAAGGGATTGTTGAAACTCATGAAGAATATTTTGGTAGTCCTTTCCCTTATGAAAAGCTGGATTTAATTGCAGCGCCCGATTACGCATTTGGCGCCATGGAAAATCCTGGCGCGATTGTGTTCACTGAATATCTCCTCATGATGGATAAAAATGCATCATTAGGCCAAAAGCGCGCCTATGCGTCCGTTAATTCCCATGAGCTAGCTCACCAATGGTTTGGCGATTTGGTGACGCCCGTATGGTGGGAAGACATTTGGCTTAATGAAGCCTTCGCAACATGGATGGGTAATAAAACCGTTGATGCATGGAACCCTGGTTATAAATTTGACCGCCAGACTCTAAAGGGCGCTTTGCGCGCTATGGATACGGATAGCCTAGCGAGTACGCGCAGTATTCGCGAACCGCTTCTAAAAACCGAAAATGTGATGGATCAATTTGACGGTATTACTTACAAAAAAGGCGCGGGCGTTTTGGCTATGTTTGAAGGCTATCTGGGCGAGGAAAGTTTTCAAAAAGGCGTGCGGTTACACATGAAACGCTTCGAAGATAAAGTGGCAACCTCTGATGATTTTTTCCAATCTCTGGGCGATGGTTCTGGTAATGATAAAGTTGTCCCCGCGCTAAAAAGTTTCGTAGATCAACCTGGAGTGCCTTTGGTGAGCGGGACTTTGTCTTGCAAATCTGATGTCCATAAAGTGACCCTCACACAATCTCGGTATGCGCCTTTGGGCTCCACGATAAAACAAGGTCAGACCTGGAAAATTCCCGTTTGTGCTAAATATGGTGCTGATGGAAAAACCTATAAAACGTGTACACTGCTCAGCACAAAAACAGCAGCTTTGGATTTGGAATCGCAAAACTGCCCGGCATGGCTTACTCTAAACGCAGACGGGGCGGGGTATTATCGCTACACCATGGATAAAAAGGCATGGGCAGGTTTGCTCTCCAATACGGATAAGCTTGATACAAAAGAAGTGCTTACGGTTTTGGATAGTTTGAACGCAAGTTTTCACGCGGGTGATCTGGACGCAAAAACCTATCTCAATGGTATGGAGGCGCTTGCTCATCACAAAGAATACGATGTGGCTGCTAAGGCGGGGGACGGTATTGCGGGGCTTTATCATTTTCTCGACAAATCTGCGCATCCAGATTTAGAGCGCTATACGCGCGATTTATATGCAAAACGATATGCAAAAATCAAAAACGCCAAGACGATGGAAGCGCGCCTGCTTGCGCCTACCTTGGCGAGCCGTTTGGTCAATTATGGCGGCGATACGGCTTTGGCTGCAAAATTTGCTGCTAAAGGTGTAAAATATCTAGGCGTGGACGGTTTGGTCGATAAAAAAGCTTTAGCGCCCAACATGCTTGGCCTTGGCTTGTCTCAAGCCTTTAAAGCCACCCCTGAAACCACGGTCGATTTATTACTTGATATGGTAAAGTCAGGAACGCCCGCCGAGAAGGCTGATGCAAGTTATGTTTTGTCCTTCACGAAGGGTGATGAAGCACTAACCGCGCGCCTACTTGAGGAGGCTTTGCATAATGAAGACACATTTACTGACCGGCAAGCTTCGACTTTGGTTTTCTCGCTTATGGGCAATCTTGCAACTCAAAAACAAACATGGGCTTGGGTAAAAGGTAACTTTGATGAATTTGTTCAAAAACGGGTTTCCGATGCTGGCAAAAACGGCCCGTTGCGCGCAGCTAGCGGATTTTGTAGCGCTGAGAAAGCCAAAGAAGTTGAGACTTTTTTCAAGTCTAAAGCAAATTTAATTCCTGGCTATGAGCGCGCACTCGCGCAAACTTTGGAGGGCATAAATCTGTGCGCGGCTTTCAAAGCAAAACAGGCTAATGATCTGGTGAAGGCTCTGAAAAGACGCTAACTGAAAAGAGTTAAGGCTTGTTACAATTTAAATTTTGTACAACAGATCCAAGCGGCTAAGTTGACCTCATGGATAATTTAATCACAGATGTGGGTGGCCTGAAAATCGGGCAAGCCCATGACGCGGATGTCAAAACGGGTGTTACGGTTATTTTGCCAAATATACCCGCTTTGTGCGCGGTAGATGTGCGCGGCGGCGGGCCGGGCACCCGTGAAACTGACCTTTTGGGAAGCGATGGGACGGTTGAAAAAGTGCATGCGATTGTGCTCTCTGGCGGCAGTGTTTATGGCCTGGCGGCAGCGGATGCGGTCACGGCGGTTTTAGGAGCAAAAGGCATTGGTTATGAAGTTGGGCCTGCGCCAATCCCTGTCTCGCCTATCGTTCCGAGCGCGATTTTATTCGATAACGCCAATGGCGGCGACAAGGATTGGGGCGAAACTCCGCCCTTTCAAAATTTAGGGATGGAGGCGTTAGAAAACGCAGGCGTGAAATTCGATGTAGGTGCTGCTGGCGCAGGCTATGGAGCGACGGCGGGACTTTATTCGGGCGGGCTTGGTAGTGCCTGTGAAACTGTGGACGGTATTACGGTTGGCGCAATTATTGCGGCCAATCCGGTTGGTTCGCCCTATATGCCAAATACGGATTGTTTTTGGGCATGGATGTATGAAAATGAGGGCGAATTAGGCGGCGTGCGTCCGCCAAAAGACTATCAATATAGCGCTCCTAGAGACACAAAACTTGAATTCTTGAAGGCTACTGGGGCTTCAAGAATTATCGGTGTGGTGGCTGTCGATGCGGCCTTGTCTCAAAAGGAATTGCGCCGCCTTGCGGTTATGGCCCAAGACGGTATTGCCATGGCCGTACAGCCCGCCCACACACCATTGGACGGTGACACGATATTTGCGCTAACAACAGGGGATAAACCGCTTCTAAATTTACGCCCTGTTTTTTTGACTCATCTAGGCGGCGGCGCTGCGTCGCCCAAGCCATATCTCGCGGCGTCTATGAAGCGTGTATTTAAGGCATAGTTTTAACGGCTTACAAAGAATTTTAGTCTATACGTAAAAGAGACTTGCAATTAGCGAGAAGATAGGCTTTAAACCGCTTCTCGATTCAGATACGCACTGGTAGCTCAGTTGGATAGAGCACTTGACTACGAATCAAGGGGTCGGGGGTTCGAATCCTCCCCAGTGCGCCATTACCATTTTATTATCCTTTATTTTCAATTAGTTAAATCGTTATTTGGCTAACCGTGTTATAAGGTTAGCCATTGGGTTTGTGTTTTTTTAGTAATTCAAAGGCTCGTTCAGCTTCTAATTCTTGATCTCGACTTGCTGTATATATGCTCAAGGCTTTCACTGTTTGGTGCCCTGTAACAGCCATAATCAACTTATTGTCACACCCAGCATTGGCTAGGCGCGTTGCTGCTGACTTCCTAAGCCCGTGCGCTGTGCATCCTCTTATACGGCCATCCTCTTGCAATTTAGGTTTTATGCCCGCTTGCCGCGTTAGCTTAGCAAACCATTGTTGGAAGCCTTTAATTGAGAATGGCTTGCCATATGCAGTGACCAGAAATGTAAGATGGTTTGCGGGTGCTGCAGCTATCTCTTTTTGAAGCTCTGGTAATACGGGCAAAGTAACTGTTGTTTTTGTTTTTTGTGCTGTAATGCGAATCTTGCCAGCTTTGATATGTTGGCGCCCTAATCTCGCTACATCTGAGCCTCTTGCCGCCGTACATAACAACAATGCCAACGCTAGGCGCTCTCTCGATCCGCTTGCATAAGTTTCCTTGAATTGAGCAATTTCGCTTTCACTCCATACTCGAAAACCATCCGTTCTTTTATTATACCCTTTGAGCCTAAGCGTAGGATCAACTGTAATCATACCTACATCCAGCGCAAAGCCCATAAGCATTTTAAGCCGCCTTAAAAGACTATCAGCTGCCCCAGGTGTTTTACCCATATCGTCCATAATTTTTTTGACATGTTTACGCTCAAATCCTTTAAGGGGCATGTGACCATATTTTTGTCTAAAGTTACCGAATATACGTCTGTAAGTTTTTTGTGTGGATGGTGCTAGGCGCTGGTATTCAACTGAGCGCAAATAACGTACAATGAGAGCGCCAATGCTGTCGAGTATAACGCGATCTTTGCCTATCGTTAGTTTTATTGGTTTCCCTGCGAGAGCTAGCTTGTAAGCTTCCATAAAGCCCGCCTCGCCTGGTTGCCCTGGCAAACTAACTTGCTTGTATCCTTTCTTGCGAAACCGCCAGCGCGTCTTGCCGTGCCGATCCTTAAAGCTGGATACATTATTTAGTCGTATTGAAGCCAAGTTTTTCATCCCATGGATTAAGTTTTTCTTTTGCGGTTTGGTTGGTGAAATCAAATTCAAACCGTGTATTCCCAAACTCGATAGCGCCAGATTTTACACCCTCTTTTTTTGCCATCTGTATTAAGTCCTGAGCACGTTTTTTTGTGAGGTGGACATTAGTCATTATGCTGCCTCCTCAGTCTCGCCAACTGGGCGCATATTTAGCGGGCTTAGGTATTCATCACCGCCTTTAATTTTAGGCATGTTTTCGTAAGCCCGTATTTCATTAGCAGATAACCAGCCCCATTCTTTACCAACGCGGTAAGCATTATATCTAGCTTCCATATCGCCTCGTAAAAGGCCGGCAAGGTCATGCTCTATGAAATAAACCTTACGGCTCTCAGGTGTTAGCAGGGCGCTATTCATGGCTTGTTCAATACGCTTTGCCCATGGTGCTAGGCAACGGACTACCAGCGCCCGTGATTCTTCACCAATATTTGAATATGTCGCATTGTCGGTAATACCAACGGCGCTAGGCGGTACGCTGAATATGCGGCAAATATCGAGATTAGAGAGTTTTCGGCTTTCAAGAAACTCAGCGTCTTTGCTGGATTGTGATATGGGCTTAGCCTCTGCGCCGCCGTCTAAAATAACTGGTTCGCCCGCCTTGGTTGCTCCTATGAACCGTGCTTTAAATTTATCGAGTATAGCCGTTTTGTTGTCACCATTAAGGATTTGCGGGAATGATAGGATCATGGACGGTCTAAAAGCATTTTCAGATTGTGCCGCCGCTTCATCATTTTGCGATAGGGCTAAACCAAACGATTGCCGTGCATGTTGTATGGGCGAAATCCCCACTATACCATCGCGGGTTCTATACCGAATGTGCAACATTTCCTCTTGCAAGAGGATTTGAACACCACCGCTAGGCGGCTGTACTTTGTACCTAAGACGTCCCGTGGTTAGTTTTTCTACTGTCACTAGCCTTGGATCAATCGGATGCAAAGCCGTTACTTGGCCTCGGCCATTTGTCTCAATTTTGGCGAATGCGTTGCCGTATTGCAGCGCCGACATTGTAAGCCATTCGCGGCCATGGAAAGCCTCAAGTTGTGCATTGAAATTGTGTTGCAGCACTTTGTAAAGCGGGTGTTCTTTGGCAGGCGCACGGCCTCCATTCTCAAGCCTACGATAAAGCTTTAATGGCGGGTGTGATAATCCGCTGGCAATGGTGTTCATGGCAGCAATAGCTACGGCATGGCCGCTTGCTTTCTCAGTGTCCACTGGCCCGCCTATACCGTTCTTGTGCCCTAGAAATTCACTCAAATAAGGGTCTGAGGTCGTTACGGTTTCGGCTCGCTTTTCAGTGCGTGTAAATGGGTTTAGTCTCATAGCCCCACCTCCATCAATTCAAGAGCGCGGGCTGTATAGAGCCTAAATACAGGCTTGTGTAAGCCATCCAGTGAACGCCTTGCCACCTCAGTATCAGGGTAAGCTGGATTTGGAGTAATGGTCACATCGGTTAAATCTACATCGATCAATTCACGCATAGGCAAATCACCATCGCGTTCTTGCCATCTGTGTTCTTTGACGTTAAAGGCAAATGATGCACCTGTAACATCGCCGCGCCCTACCATTTCGAGCACGTCATTGCCTATTGTGGTATTGGGTGCGTCAATTTCAAAGCGTAAGCCCCGTGTGTCTTCACTAAGCCTAAGAGTGCCTGACTTGGTGCGGCCAAGCACGGAACGGCTATCATGATCCCATAAGGCAATCACATCTGGCGTTTCTGATAGTGAGCGGGCAAATGCACCGGGCGCTATGGTTTCGACAAATCCGCCAAGATCAAGGCTAGGCGTATTAAACACCGCCGCATATCCTATCAGGCGCTTACCATCTGCGCGTAGTTCTAATGTGTTTCTGCGTTCGGTCATACGCAATGCTCCCTATATGGGGCAATCAAGGCTTCCACGCCAAAAGGTAAAGGCGTTGTGCGCCTTATCTCTGGTATGGCCTCCCTGTTGTCATAATAAAGCGCAACAATCAAAAGAATGGCCTGTTTAATCGGTAATGGCAGCGGGTCTGTAGCCACGTCCACCCCTATCTTACCAAGCCATTCTGTTGCTGCGCCAATATAGGTGACGATAGAAACATCATCATCAGGGTGTTCTACCCTGCAATGTAATTTTGCATCATCTAACGTCACCATAACCTTAAATCTCCGCGTATCTGAATGCTTGCGGCTGTCTTACGGCCACATCAGCATCTAGGAATGCATGGATTAAAGCGCCGCCCTTACTGGCAACGTCTGCATGGTATGGGTTAACCAAAATATCCACCGCGCTCCAATAGCCGACGATCAGGCTTGACCAATGGCCATAAATCAGAGCGTTTTTATCGCTGCCCGCTCCAATATCCGTTGGCACCTGCGTGGTCATTTCTAGCCGTTCACTGTGGAAAATCTCAGCAAGAGGGATATTGCGCCCGTCTGCATCTTTAATTTTTCTAGCAATATTGCCAACATTCGGATTTGTTAAAAACGCCGCCGTTCCTGATACATCGTCCAGTTCAAGGGCGGAAATAAGATCCGCTGCCGTGTCGGTTAAATCGGTTGCTGTCGTTACCTTGGCAACACCTGCATGGGCAAGTATGCCCGTTGGTTCATTTGTGCCACCGCCTTTAATACCAGCGCTATCAAGGGCTTGTGCGAGGATATAACCAAGGTCACTTCGTAACAAACTTTCCAGCGCCGTATCGCTTTGCAAGAGCATACGCCGTGAAACTTCATATTCACCTGATACGGTTTTTGGCCCCATAGAGGTTTTCTCAAACTTCATATCTGAGCGGGTTGTGTCGGTATGTTCTGAAATCCAGTGAGCCGATCCACTATCCAATACATTGGGCAAATCCAAGTTTCCTGTTAGCCCGCGTAATACGGTTGCGCCCATGCCTTCCAGTTTCAGCATAGAGCGGAACCTGTCTTGCACTGGGGCAAGATTGGTTGCGATTAAATTGCCGCCTGGGCCTGCGCCCGGTGTTGTGGTTTTAAGAGCACGGGTTTCCAAGAGTTCATTTGAGGGAACCATAACGCCTCGGACTTCGCGCCCTTTTGACATTTCAGTATGATATTCAGCTTCTAAGCCAGATAAATTACCGTTCATGCTTTCACGTAGGGCTTTGGATACGCTGTAAGAGCGTAATTCGGCATCCATTGGATTAGACACGCTTTCGGCATCTGCCATACGCTCCATAACCGCAAGCTTTTCGGCGCGTTCTAGCTGTCCGTTTATGTTGCGATATTCACCGTTCAAGGCGTTCCACTCTTTCTGCTCAACATCGTTTAAGTCTCGATTGTCGTTAAGCGCTTTTTCATTCAAGGCTCGCATTTCGGCCACCTTGGCCGCGCGTTCCTCTTTGAGTTGGTTTAGTCTAGCCATAATAAAATCTCCATCTAAGGGCTATGGCGTCTCTCTACGCGGGGTAAAAATGAGACTGGGAGGCTTCATTACTCACCAATCTGAATAAAAGGACGTAAGCGGGTTGAAAACTGAGCCGCAAGAGCCTCCATATTCGCAACAATCACTGGGCCATTTAGTTCGGTCGCATTCTCTCCAAGTCGTGCGGACTCCTTATCAAAACTTTTGTAAAGCCCCGTTTGGCCGTTCGCCCACACAATAAAAACGCCATCAAACGCTTGAGGGGTCTCACGAGCAACATTTTCCATATAAGGCGGCGAGTTTATTCGATTTGTAATACTAGAAACAAATGCTTCGAATATCTTGCAGGCAATATCCGGTTGACCAAATTCATTAGCTACAAACTTTGCAACACCTGAGAGCATGTTTAAGCCTGCGAAAAACGCATGAGGGCCAGATTTTAACGGGCCTATTCCTGATTCGGACATCCGAGCCATAAAATAAACTTCGGTTAAATCATAAATGTCAAATTTTGCATGACCATCAGAGGTAGCAAGAATACCACGACGGCGCCAATCTCTTTGCATTGTTGTTGAGAGTCCAGTTATTTCTGCAAGTTCGGAGGGGGTGAATGTGTTAAAAATATTTTCCATACGTGGTATATCCCACATTTTATTGAACGTGTCAACCCCCACGGTAACCTAAACCCCCACCACCTCCATTATCGCCTTAGCGCGGTTCACTATTGGCAATTTATGCCATTCTTCGTTTTATTGAGCTGTACACCAAGAGTACTATCTAGTGGAATTTTATCAATATAGGTGGTTATGCTGTCCAATAATTCCGTAACTAGACTATCTGGTTTACCTTTCAAGTAGGGCACCAGCCAATCTAGCGGTATTTTCGACAATTCAGCCGTCTCTAATATTTCGTCAGTTCTAGCGTCCATATCGACAATAGGCATTGACCTTTTACCGTAAAGTTTGGTTTTTATTGACAGGCAATTTTGTTTGAGCGTTTGGCACAATTCATAAACGGCTTGGCGTGCCGTATCTTCTACATCGTCACAAATACCAATCAGTAATAAAGCTTGAGCGGCATATTCTATTGATGCGAGCGGATCTTCTGCCGCCATAACTTTATCTTTAAGAGAGTAATACAGGCTATGAACATATTTATAATCTGGCGGCGTTGCTGGGGTGTAGCGGAACGGGTGGTGCGTAATTTCAACAATTATATCATTGTTTGTAGATGGATTCGCATTATGTTGTTGAGTAGCCATTTTGAGCCTCCTGTGTTAAGGTTCACTTGGTTAGAGCCTTGCAAGTGTTTCAGCACTTGCGGGGCTTGATTATATTTGGTATCAAATAGGTATGAGCAAGTCAACACAAAATGATACCAAAAAGAAAACCGGTCGTCCTGCAACTGGCATAGGCAAACAAATCAATGTGCGCCTTCACCCTAAATTACTCGACCGCTTGGACGCTTATCGTGGTGATATGTCCCGACCAAAGGCAATACGAGAATTGATTGAGAAAGCTCTAAATGAAAAAATCTGAGCCAAAGAAGTCGTTAAAATACACGCTCACAGCTCGTAATGAGGCGGTTAAAGCCTTGGCGGGTTGGTTTCGTACCATATCTCTCGGTCTTATGGCGGTAGCGTTAGTTGAACCTTTACGTAATCCGGCTAATTTCAATGTGATTGCAACTGGTATTGCTACCATAGGGTCATTCTTGACTCTTGGCGTATCAATGCTTATCTATGCTTGGGTAAAGGAGCCTGAAAAATGAGTGGCACATTGGCGTTTTCTATTATTGTTATTGCGATTTGCGTTTTAGGGGTAGTGTCTTTGTTGGTGTTGGGCAACCTGCTGACGGAAAAACGCCGCCACTAACCCACCAAACAAGCGGGCAATTCGTTCTTATCCTCATATCGTGCATACAGACTGAGCGCCATAGCGAGCGCCACAAGCCCGTCAATACGCCCTATGGCCTTGGCCTTATCCTTATCCAGTTTCCTATTCCCTGCTGCATCGCGTGTAATCACGGCATTGACTGAGCACATTTGCAAGACAGGATGCGCCCCATGCTTTAACAAGCGCTCTGCAACATGGCGCTCTAGTAAATCCACCGCTGGCGACATATCCTTAAACCCTTGGCCGTGTGGCAAAAGTTCGAGAGGGCAGCCGATAGCGTCCAGTTCCCGTTTTAAATCCTCGATACGCCAACGGTCATAGGCAAGGGCTTTTAAATTGAATGTTGCCGCCATATCGGCAATCGTAGCCGCCACATAAGACGGGTCTATGGTTGCGCCTGGTATGGCAAGGATATGCCCAGTCTTTGCCCAAAGATCATAGGGTACTCGATCCTCCTCTGAGCGGTCGCTTAAATTATATTCAGGCATGAAAAAAATGGGGAATATGTCTACTGTCTTATCAGTATTGGGAAATACCAACACCAACGCCGTTAAATCCCGTGTGGCGCCCAAATCCAGCGCCGCATAACATTCACGGCCTTTCATGCTCTCTATGTCCACCACCGTATTGCAAGCATCCCATTCAGCTTTGTTTATAAACCGTGTGTGTGCAGATACGCGCTGGTTAAGGATTAGGTTTCTAAATGAGGATTCTTTGCTTGGCACTCTTTGGGCTTGCAGGGCTTGGCGCTCCACATCTGGCAGTGAGCGAAAATCACCAAGTGCAGGGTTTGCCAGTTTCCAAGTTTCTATATCCCACGGGTCTGCATCATCTGGCGCGGTGTATAGCGATAAGAAAAAGCTTTTATCCTCAATTATGCCATCTTGCACTTTTAACCCATAATCTATGAGTTCGCTCATAACGGCATGATCGTCTGCGGCCTGTGTGCTAATCACTAGCATTAAAGGGTTTTCTCTTGCCCCCATGGCCGTATCCATCGCCTCGTACAAATCACGTTTCTTCGCTTGGCCTAATTCGTCGTAAATTATGAATGAGGGGCTTAGGCCATGTTTTGTAACTGCATCTGAACTTAGCGCCGCAAATATACTGCCAGTGGTTAAATCTTCAATCTCTTTGCGAAAGCGGATTATGTTTAGGCGTTCTGTAAGCTCTGCATGGCCTTGAATAAGAGCGCACATTTCTTGGAATATTTTACCAGCCTGAAAACGGTCATTAGCACAAGAATACGCTTCCCCGCGCGGCTCTGCTTCTGAGCCGCATAGGTGGCAAAGGGCAAGCAAGGCTGCTAATTGTGTTTTGCCGTTCTTACGCCCAACGGATAGCACCGCCGTTCTAACAGGTCGGTTTCCATCGTTATCCTCTGAATAAATGGCGTGAATATCATCTTTTTGCCAATCCCTAAGTTTCACCTTAGTCCCTGCAAACTTGCCTGAGGTAATTTTGAAATCCTCACAAAACGCGATAACTCGCTCAGGCCGTGAAAGCCCTTTGCGCTCCCATGGCAGTGTCTTTCGCAATGGCTTATCAGGCTTGCCCCTGCTGTTCAAAGGCTTCGCACCTGGTCCCCTTAAACCCATGACACACCATCCTCATCATCGTCATTATCTGAAACTAAGTATGCGTTTGTGGGGGGCATCGGTCTGAGGTTGCCCTGTTTCTCATGATTGCAAGCCCCCCCGTTATGCCATTCGTGTGTCTGGTCAATAGGGTCGCCGTTCACATTAAAGCCATGTACTACATGCTCAGTGTCTTGCAAGTCTGATTGTGTCTTACGGTTATGACAGGTCTGGCAAAGGGTTTGTAATCCATCAAGAGCAGGGTATGGGTTGCCACCGTTACGTATAGCTTTCACATGATCAACAACCTTACCCATGACCACACGGCCTAAGCCTTGGCAGTGAGCACACAACGGGTCACGGCTAAGCTTTGCACGTCTTAACTTTTGCCAATGCGAGGTGTTATACGGGAATTTCTTATGTAGCATTTCGCGCACCTCCGAACCTGCCTAGTGCGCTGTCTGCCACACCACACCCACCCCCTAAGGGGGAGGGTGGTGGTGCGCAGTGTGTAGATGGGTACTGTATTGCGCACCTTGCGCACCTATGTTTTAAGGTAGTGCGCGGTATCATAGTCCAGCCTCCACAACTTCAATAAATGGAACATCACGCTTAGCCTTAGGGCAGCGCTTACTAACCGTATTGAGCACACCGTTTTTAACCCATGTCCTGATTAGGCTGCTTACCTGTGCCTTGTCATAGGGCTTGTCGAGGTCATAATCCAAGGTGTCTGCGATAGGTTTTCCTACCCAGTTCTTAGCCTGATTACTTGCCCTATATGGCGTTTCTCTAAGGGCGGCCATTACCTGTTTCATATCAATATCAGAAAGCGCCTTGAATGGATCAGGCCATTGCCATTCCGATATAGCTGCCACCTGTTCACCATTGCCAAGGTCAACACTGTTCTTCTTATACCATGTTGCTCGATCGCTAGGCGGAGCCATATTGGCCTTATCGGATTGAACACGAAAATATAGGCGGTGGTTGTCCACCCCAGCCTTAGCACCCTCATCCTCAGACATAGGGTTTAGTGTTCTAGCATCCCTTACCCCTGCAATGAGAGAGCCAGCGCCCCTCGCACTTTCTGCATTGACCTCATTGCCGTTTTGCTTGCGTGTGTGGTGTACAAGTTCAATGGCACACCCTGTTGCATCGGCAATTTTCCCCCAAGCTTTGACCACAAGGTCTATAGCGTTATTGTCGTTTTCCTCTACCCGGTGAGAGGATACGAATGGGTCAATAATAAGAACATCAATTTCGCGGGTTTTAATCTCTGATACGATTTGCTCAAAGCATGGCTCTGCTATTTTGGTATGCCCTCTAAGAGTTTCCGCAATGCAAAGTTCTCTTTCTCTGCCCGTATCTAGGAATAACCCATCGCCTAAATCATCCATGCTTATATTGTGATAAAGACAGGCGGCTTGAATACGGCGTTCCATTTCTTCCCTTGGGTCTTCCAAGTTCCAAAGCCACACCCGTTTTGGCTTGCCAGCCCATTCACCAAGTAAGTCCTTGCCTGTAACCATCGCCAACGCCTCAGCAATAATCAGTGAGGATTTACCAATTCCGCCTGGGGCAATCGTACATGATACAAAATTTCTGATTAAATGATTGCCGTATAGCCATTTGCGGCGCGGTATGCTGCTTGGATCGCGCCATTCGTAGGCTGTTGCCGTAATTATATCGGCTCTCGCTTCCTCGACATCCCTAAACTCATAATATGGCGCGCTAAAGGCTTCATCATAGAGAGCGTCGAGGTCTGTTTTGCCTTTCGGGTTAACTAAGCAAGGGGTTTTTATGTACCCATCCAGCGCCCTTGCAACCTTATCTACAAATTCCATATTGTCTGACATAAAGACAAGATCAAATCCCTCGACCGCTTCGGATTGTTTATTTCCCCAGTTTTCATTAAGCGAGCAAATGGCAGGAATATCAGAATTATTAAAACCATCTGCCTGCTCTTTAGTCTCTGTGATCAATATAGGGTGTGATTCTTCAAGCGCATTTAGCAATGTTTTTTCATCATAAACTATTGCATTTTTAAGCCCCATAGGTATAATGGGAGCCTCGAAAGTAACCGCTTTCAAATGATTTGCGCCGTTGTCTATTTCCGTAGACGCGGCGTTTTCATTTTCAGGATCAGGCGGCCTATCAAGGTTAGCCATTTCGTCTGTAAGCCCTTGATTTTGTTTAACGCCGTTTTGAGGGGTTTGCCAATCTACATCGTTGTTTTCATTGGGAGAGCGAATTTCTCCCCAGTGCGCCATTAATTTCCGCCAACTCGCTGTAATAATTGAATTATTTTGCATCAATGGTATGTCGTGCCTAGCTATGTGCCTAGCCAAGACTTTCCTAGGTCGGAAATTTGGCCGTTGCGACCATGACAT
Source organism: Robiginitomaculum sp. (assembly GCA_965224735.1). Lineage (GTDB taxonomy): Bacteria > Pseudomonadota > Alphaproteobacteria > Caulobacterales > Maricaulaceae > Robiginitomaculum_A. Next base: position 2,462,449 of record OZ245059.1, read on the forward strand.
ACTTTTCTTTTATTAAGCAGTCTGGGTCTGTGTCCCAGTACCCAATTTCACCCAGTAGCATATGTCCTAATTTTGAAAGAACAGGCGTATAATCAGTTTCGCCTGTTCTTAGAAACATTCGTGTGTTGCCATCACTGTCCTGTTTTATGTGTTTGTCTATTAAGCCGATGCGCTCAAGATGTCTCATTCCAAGATCGCGCAAAAGTCTGGGGCTAACAATTTCCTCCGAAGTACCGATTTCCACCGAGGGGGGTATCAGGCCTCGTTGTTTACGCATCTCCCAAACTTTAGCCGACGGTAAATTCTCGATATAGAGTGGGAGAGATTGAATTTGGAGATCGTCTAGATCATCGAGAAGTGCCAATAAACGTTTTTGGAGAATAGCTCTAGTTTCATCTTTCGAAAGACCGTTAGCGACAATCTCTGTGATCTTGTCTATCCGTTCGTCGGTTAGGGCTTTTACCGCCGATTGTCCGCCGCGCTCAATAAGGTCAATAGCAATCGGGTCGGTTTGCAGCCGTTTTTGAATGTTGCTTTCTAAAGCGTCTATGCGTTGCCCTAGCTTTTCGATATATGCCACCGTTCTATCGAAGCGTTGGTTCGGGATAGCGCTACCGACAATCTCACCCAGTGCGCCGCCAGCGAAGGGGACTATGCCCGCAACGCTTTTAGCAACACTCGCAACCCAGTCTTGTCGGTTCTTTTTGAGATCATTTTTATCCATGTTTTAATCTCACTTCTTTGGTAGTGTCAGAATGTAGGTTTCGAGTTCAGCATATAGGACCAGCGTCCGTCGGCCTATCTTGCGAGTGCTTATTTTACCAGTTGATATGATGCGCCATATCTGGCGCGTGGAAATCCCGCAAGCCTTAGCCGCGTCTGGCACTGATAGTGCGATGGGTCGAAGCAGTGCCGTCTCCGAACCCAACATCAATAAATGCCGTTGTGGTGCATCACACCTGCCAATAGGCCGTCATGTGCAGACTTTGGCAATCTCGCGCATTCTCGGTATTCCAGTCCGTCGGACGACGATATGTCGCCCTTACGTCGAACAATTACCGCCCCTCTGTTTAAAACAGTTAGAAAGTGGTGTTTTAGGTTCGAACCCTCCGGCAAGGCTCTGGCAGTTCTAATCAACGTAATATCTGCAATCCATTTATCTTCCACAACACACCAAACGTGACCGTCCCAATCGAACTTACCGTCTTTCTGATTCGGTATATTTGGCGGGCTATACTCGAATGCAGTCACGCCAGTGCAACGAAGCGTCCCTAATGCAACATAGTTTGAAGCACCTAATTCATCCAATCGCGTTGACAGCGCTACCGACCCGCCAAGACACATGCCGTCTAATTTTTCGAAGCCAGCGAGAACAAAAGTCATCGCTTCCTTTAACTTTTCAGGTAGTTGCATAGTGTCTCCGTTTTTGATCTCAATAGTCGCGCGGCTTAGAATTCTCAAAAGCATAAATAAGGATATGGAATATGCCATACTCATATGTGCGGTTGTGACAGCGCTTTGTAATGTCATCAATACCGCCAAGGGCTTTACCAAGTCCTAGACTGATTTTGACAAAGGTCAATTCAGTGTTCAATCAGACGCGTAATTAGTCCTAGTTCATCAACGCTAAATCCCATTCACTCGGTTCTTCCTCGTCATTTTTTGGTTCGCTTCCCCTTTGCTTGCAGCCGCTTTTCCTGTTCTTGGGCTCTTTGCTTGGCGACAAGTTCCTGTGCCCGCGTCACTGACGGATTCGGTGTAGAAGCACCAGAGCGCGTTCGGAGATGATTGAAGCCAATTTTTGGCAAGGGTTCAGTGGTGAGCAATCTTTCAAGTTTCTGCATATGTGTTGCTGTCAACCTTCGCGAACTTTTACCCAGTCGAAGGCACAAACCGTTTTCTTCAATCAACCGTCGGATTTTTCTTAAGCTCTGACCTAACAGTACTGCCGCCTCGGTATCTGGGATGGTTCGATATTTCTCGACCCACTGGGGCGGAGGATCATGCGGGGTGCGGCCAGACATTTTATATTTGGTACGCTGCAAGGGCGATCCGGGACATATTTATTTTTCTCCCATTAGCCGGGCCCCGGGCTTACCACCATTCTGAAACTCAATGCCCGCCTCGATCACAGCATCGAAGATAGCTTGTCGCGAACTGGCGCGAATGTTTACCCCACTTTCAAACCGGCGGATCGTTGTTACAGCTACCCGACATTCGCTAGCTAAATCCGCCGCAGTCCAATCAAGAAGAGCACGAGCCGCTTTTACGTGCCGCGCTGTCACTGTTTTACTTGTTACTATAGTCATAGTTGATTCTCCATCAATATTTATTGGTATAAATTATACCAAATTAGTTGACAAATAATAAATATAGTGGTATTTTTTATACCAGTTAAGAGATTGTTCTTGATTCTAATAAACGAACGGCTCGCTCCTCCGACCAAGAAGAAAGCGAGCCGTTCACACGCAAACACAAGGAGTGCGATTTATGACTAATACTGATTTTATCCCCGCAAGCAATGCCGATGTAATACGGCGCTTTGGCCGCCGTTTCATAATGGGGCGGGCTTGGTTTAGCTTTAAACACTATCGGGGGTTTTCTGCACCTAAGAACTTCGCCGAAGCGCTTCGTAGCGCATGGCGCTCATTTCGCTGCCAAATTGATCGCGAACGACAAGAGACCGTACGGGTTACCAAACTTAAGACGGCATATACGGGCGACCGGAATAGTCGTTCACCACTGAACCCTTACCGTAAATCACGTTTCCCTGAATGGGGTAAACACGGTAACCGCGAATATTACGTCACCATAGCAGGGAGATGGTCACATGTGGGAATCAGATATTGAATGGATTACAGCAAACGATGTTCCAACCCTCCGGTTTTCTTATGACCGTCAAGGCAACCGAAAAGCTGTTACATGGAAAACGGACGCCGAAGGTTGGGAAGAGTATGCGGCAGACCAAGAACGCGTCCAGGAAGAACAAGCAGCCCTGTATTTCGACGCTGACGATGTTTTAGACCTCGCTAAGATGTATTTCCTTCAAAAAGATGCGCCAAGCTACATACAGAGCCGCTATGGACGATGTGGATCAATTCTTAGATGCAATGAACGCCGAAATCGGGGAGCGCACCGAGGTGTACGTCAACGTGACAAGAGAAGTTGACCCCAAGCATGGTGAAATCATTAGAATCATGCCCAGTCGTCAACAGGCGGTTCCCGCCGAGATCACTATGGCCTATGAGGCATGGGACACTGGAGACGGCGTGTACGATGTGTGGCTTAACCATGTAAGAAACGAAGGCGACGGGCATTGTCATATACCAAAAATCAAAACGGCCTATGAATGGGCTCAACGCAGAAAGAAGTATATGGAAGAATTGGGATATGCAAAACTTGAAGCTAAATGGGAATTGGCCGGCGATCAGAACTTTGAAACCTACAAGGCTATTGTCTGTGCACCGGCACAGTATGCGGAGCAAGTTCGAGATAAGTTCGCCGTGATACTTGAATACCGTACGGACGATATAGATGATTATGCAGTGCCGGAATTTCAGTCCTTTGACTCGGATTTAAATAGATTGGCGGGAGTTTAGGCCACCGCCAGTATCACAAATTACCGCCTTCGTGACTTTAGGGTCGTAATTGATGATGTCCTTATACCGTTCAGTGTGCTCCTTTATTCCTCTGGAGTAATTCGTTCCTATTTTGTGTACTTTTTAGTTGACAAACGCACACATATCAGATACGTTTAATTATGATAAAATCGTTTGAATGCAAAAGAACCGAAAAGCTGTTTAACCGCCGTGGCGGACACCGTTTCCCATCGGACATCCAAATCCGTGCCGTTATCAAACTGCGCGTTCTTCATGCCTCAATCGATTTAAACGATTTACGAGTGCCGCCGTCTAACCACGCCCATAATGTTGAAATTGTGGACTATCACTAGGAAGGACATTTTATGACCGATACTTTTATACCGCCAGTACACCCCGGTGAAATCCTTAACTTCGAATTCATGGAGCCGTTAGGGCTGAAAGCCTACACGCTTGCCAAAAACCTCGATATGCCGCGATCAAATATTGAATCTGTTGTGCGGGGTCAGCGCTCCCTATCTGCTGAATTCGCATTACGCTTATCGCGCTATTTCGGGAACTCTGCCCAGTTTTGGATCAATGCACAAAGTTTTTACGACCTTGAATGTGCCAAAGAACGCCTTGGTTCCCAGATTGAAAAAATCACGCCTCGCGCCGCATAATTACCGGGTTATGAAGGGGCACACCACCCTTTGTGGAACAATGCGCACAAATGAAAATGTTATCGCGGTGATACCCATCTATTGTGACTCCCAAAACGTTAGTGCAAAGTAGGTACACAAGCAATGTAGTATACGTTGTTCCGCAAGATCAAAACAGTTCAGTTTCAGGAGATGGATTTATGACTACAGAAAAAAACTTGAAATTAGAGGGAAGGCTCTTGGCGAATGAAGCTATTCTCGTGAACATTTTGCGCTGGATGGAAACGCAAAACATTTTAACCCCTGACCATCTAAACGACGCATTGATCGCGAACAAACGCTCTTATTGCGCCGAATTTGGTTTGCGAGATGCAACCGAAGTCGCCACTGTTGAGAAGGCATTTTCGGAACACGTAACTTTAATGGCGGCAAAGATGCATTCGAAGCCCGCCTAGATCAAAATTATCGCGGGGATGCCCGTCTTTGTCTTTGATTGGCTTTCGACACAACACCAGGAACTTCGTTCAGCGTCGCGGCATCCCCGTCCCGAATAATTTGTTTCAATTCCGCCACATCTGCGACGCCTGAAATCGTGTAATATTTATTCACCACCATTTGCGTAGGCCCCGCATTTGTAGGTTGGAATGCCGTACTCAAATCCCGCCCGCTATTCATGGCGGATAAGACGGGTAGGTTCGCTTTTGTAGCGGTAGCGTTTACAACAAATTCTCCACTAGACAATTTTGCTAACAAACTGTCTGATCGTGGGCCACCAGACCCGCTAACAAGCCCTCCGTCGGCGAAACCGAATAAACTCGTAATGATGCCGCCAAGACCCGCCCCACCAGAACCTCCACCACCGAATAGGCCGCCTAACCCTCCCGAACCGCTAAGGCCACTAAAGATTGCATCGAAGAGGTCGTCCAATGCTTTGTCGAACATGCTGTCGGCAGCACTGCCTAATTTGTCGGCCAAATAGTTGCCCAGATCGCCGTCGATAGCGGCACGAATGCCCCCTTTGAATGCGTCTCGCATCTTCCCCTTCATATCCGCGAAGTCGCGATCATCGACTAGGGATTTGGCAACAGTTTCCGCTTCGGCTTCTATCGCACCGTTACGAATTGCATTAGACTTCTCGCGGATCAACTCCAATTCGCGTTCAAGCTTCTCTATCTCGGTTGTGTCGCCATTCAAGCGGGCCAAGAGTAGTTTTTCCTCGGCTTCTAGGGCTAGTGCGTCCACTTTGTCGAGAAGTTTGTCCTTCTCGATGTCTGACAGCCGTGTTGCTTCCTCCTGCGCGTCCTTGGCCTTTTGTAGTCGTTTCTCGTTGATACCGAGCTCGTCGTTAATACGAGCCATCACTTTCGCCGAAGTATCAAAATCGATATTACCAAGGGCGACTTGTTCGCCCAAGGCCCGCGTCGCTACTTCCGCATCATCGGTCGCATTGGCAAGTTCCACAATAGCGTCGGCACGGGCCCGTATTAGTGTTTCAAACCCGCCCGAGGCGTCAAGCAAGAGGCAATTCGCTCCGATGGTCGCGATTGCTTCAAGGATCATTTTGTATTCTTCGGCGGGGGTGCGCGTAGCCTCAAATAGCGCTCTTGCTTCTCTTAAAGCGTCGTTTTGCTTGGTTAATCTTTCTTCGGCAGCTTTTCGTTCTTTTGCGGGCAGTGGTGCTCGTCGGCCTTTCGTTCTTTCCCCATCTTTGAGACCCGTCGGTGTAGGGGACGCAATTTCTATGTCCTTAAGCACATCTGCAAGCTGATTATAGCAATCGTGTATGAGAGCTTTAAGAGCGTCTGCATCCTTTTTATTCTGGCTGTATATCTCCTTCCCGAACAAATCTTTAAACTCACTTTTAAACAAAGACTTGGCATTCCGTTTGGAGCCATTAAAACCATCATAAGGCCCCGCTCTGTCCCCTAAAATCGAATCTCCTTTTTTGCGCTTTCGGCTGACCTGTTCTAACAACTGGTTCAGGCGTATCGCCTCATTCATCTGTTTTTCTACCCCGCCTTTTGTTGCAGGCAGTGCCGCACCAAGGCACTTTCCGAACGGACTGCGCTCCCAAGCGTTGCCAAGCCGCTCTAGGTTGCCGATAAGGTTGGCTATTCCTGTTAATCTCGCTTCGGCCCATCCGACCAATTCTGGGGTCAACGCGATTAGATCGTCGGTAATATCTTCAATTTGAGGCGCAAGGTCAATGATCGCGCCCGTCAAACCAGCTCTGATTGTCGCGCCCAGTTTTTCCAGTTTTCTGTCCGCTTCGGCAGCTTGGCGGACTGCACCGTTTTCGAGAACAAGGCCGAGGTCGCGAGCCTCTTTGGATAGGTCGTTCATAGCCGCGCCGTTGTTTTTCAACAATGGCAGAAGTTTCGTGGGATTACCCGCGAGGGCTTCCATGTAGAACATCATATCCTGTTGATTAACACCCGCATCTTCAAGAGTCTTGATATAAAGACCCAAAGCTTGGTCGCTTGAAAGTTCACGGAATGAATCAATCGTAAGACCGACTTTCGGTGCAATATTTTCGAAGAAGTCCGCAAGAGGCCCCGCATCTGTTTGCGCGAAATCGCCTAGGCGGTCATTCATATCTTTCAAAACGTCGGCAACTTCCTGCCCGTCAATCCCGAATTGTTTCGCGCCAAAGGCGATTTCTTGGAAGCGCTCGGCTGAAATACCCGACACGTCAGCAAGCTGTTGAATTTCTCGTGCGGCACCGAGGGCTTTTTTAGCCATCACGGCAAATGCCCCACCGGCAGCAACTCCCGCACCGGCAATCGCTGCACCGCCGAGTAAAGCCGTTTTCAATCCTTTGGTACCGATTTTAACGCCACGGGTCAGGGCCTTGCCCATACGTTTACCGCGCTTGGACATATCAAAGGATTTTTCGAATTCATCACCTGATTTTTTCCCTGCCCGTTTCAGGTAGGCAGGAATTTCTCGTTCTGTTTTCTTTAAATCCGATTTGAGCCGTTTATTGGACGCGTACAATTCAATGTAAGCAGCACCGGCTTTAAAAGCTTTTATCATAGGTCTATCCTCTAAAATTTTCCATAAGCTGAGTCTGTGCGCTATCAGTTTGGTATTCGCTAAAGTCTTGGCCTAGGCCTCTCGCAAGAGCGACTGGCGTTTGACGAGCCATGTTGACCGGTTCAAATATGTCGTCACAGAAAACAGCTTCCGCGTAAAATTCCACTAAATTGGCGATTGTGTAAAATCTGCCTTCCTTCCTCACCGTGCCGCCAAATGCCGCGATATGAATCAAGTCAACATCCATTTTGGTTCGCGCGTGATCCGCCAAATGTTCTCGTAGGTTTTCTAGCATGGGTGTGTACTCCATTTTAAAACTCCGATTCTGGATACCCGATAAAGACAACCGTGCCTCCGGTACTTTCTGCGATCAGTTCGCGGCATAAGGTTCGGACGGTTTCTTCGGTAAATTGTTCGGCCAAGTCAGGAGCCAGCTTTTGGGCTCGCTCCAAAACTTCGACAGAAAGCACAACTGCAAAGCGGTGGTCTGCATTCTGAGCAAAACGGGTCTCTACAATCTCGACCAAAGCCGCCGAGATAATTTGCTCTTTCTCGGACAGTCCGTCTTCGGGTACAGTGAAGCGCTTCTGGTCTTCCCTGTTTTCGAGTTTACGAATGCGAGTCTTGAGATTGCGTGTCATAGACCAACCCTTTTACTTGTTTGGCTCGCCGGAGCGTACATGTCCGCCCAAGGTGACGCACCACCCGGTACGGCAGGTGTCGCCGTGTCTTGCGGCTCCCAGGGCAAAGGTTGCGTTATCTTTGGTTTTGAGCATTTAGTGCGTTCGAGATTTTTTAGACGTGTTATTAGTCTACGAGTCATGGAACGACCGTTTCTTCTAGCGCTTCAATTCGTGCTAGAATTTCGTTCACTTCAAACGCTTTGATATAGTTGCCGATAACGCCGCACACGGCATTGGCTTCGCTGGGAGACAGCTTGCCAGCGCCAAGAGCTTCAATAACTTTTGCCATAGTTTTCAGGGCATCTTCGGGACTGTCGATTTTGCCAACGTCGAACGTGATCGTCCGTTCTTTCGCATTCGGTGTAATTTTGCGGTCGAGATATTGAGCAATACTCGTGCGTTCTTGAAACGACAACGGGCGGTTTCGGCGAGTTTTCTTCCCGTCTTTGATTTCGGGATATGTGCCTTTCTTGTGCAACGTCAATAACCAGCCAATCGGATCGACTTGGTCAATGCGATCCCGTACCAGCGCGTTCGCCTTGTTTGGGGTTCCAGCCTTACGGCCTCCTGTTTTTGTTTTTCTTACCATATCTACTTTCGTCTACTTTAGAGGCATTCTAATACCGTTTTACTAACGCATTTAACGGGGCCTACATTGGGTATTTTGCCGTACCTCACTAGAGGTGCCCTGCTGTATGCCCCACCACCACCCCCTGTATAGTACAGGGGGTGGTGCGGCAGGTTTGTATCCCTTTGTTTTGCCGCACTTGCCGAACCATGTTTTTTAGGTGGTGCGGCACAATAATTTTCCTTCTTTGGTGACTTTGAAAAAGGGCTTATCTTCCCGCTTGGCCGTGCGCTTGATTACGGTTTCCAACAACCCGTCCGCGACCCATCATGATAAAATGTTTTTGAGTTTGCGTTTCCCGGCCTTGCTGTACGAATCAATGCCCAAGACGGTGCCGATAGCGTGACCCGCCCATTCGGATGCCTGATCGTGTGACCGACAGTCCCCCTTCGCTATGCGCTCCAAGGCCGCTTGTGTCATGTCGTCCGTAATATCTGCGAAAGCGTCGGGTGGTTCCCATTTGGAAATAACGCCGACACTATCCCCACCAAGTTCTTCGGGCGCGTTCAGAAGATCGACACTCTCAATATGGAACCAGTCAGCATCTTCGATAGGGGCAAGGTTAGCTTTATCAGATTGTAGTCGGAAATACTGCCGATGATTGTCGACCCCAAACTTCTCGGCTTCAATTGAAGTCATGCGGTTAAGGACGCGAACGTCCCGCGCTGCCGAGGCAATAGCGCTACCGCCCCGAGAACTGTCGGCGGTGATTTCACCCCCGTTTTCCTTGCGGGTATGGTGGACAAGCTCTATTGCGCAATTCGCGTCATCTGCGACACGAGCCCATCGCTTAATAACGGCGTCGATCATACCATTATCATTTTCAGGAACTCCGTGGGAACTGACAAACGGGTCGACAATCAATACATCAATTTTATTAGTCCGTAGCGCATCTGTGACGCCCTGATAGACAGGTTCCAGTATTTCGACACCATTGCGCCCGGTCTTGGCTGTACAAAGCTCCTGTTGCCGCCCACTGTCAACGCAAAGCCGATCTCCGATGTCTGTTGCGGAAATACCGTAATGCTTACAGGCGGCGGCTATACAGCGGTTCAATTCGTCGAGACCGTCTTCGAGGTTCCAAAGCCATACCCGGAGTTTTTTGGTATTGCGGCCCAGTAAATTATGTCCCGTAACCATCGCCAAAGCTTCGGCGGCGAGTAAACGAGATTTACCAACGCCACCAGGGGCAATAGTAACGCTCACATATTTACGGATCAAGTGATAGCCATATAGCCAATCGCGCGGGGGAATGGCCGCCGGGTCAACCCAGTCCCATCGCGTTGGCGATAATTTGGAATGTTGTTCTTCGCCCGCAGTGTTGTCGGTGGGGGCATCTTGTTTCGCCATATGTAGGACGGTAGCGAATGTTACTGGTCGAGATTGATAGTCAGGTTTTAACGAACGCCACTTCGCTAGCATTTCCGCTGATCGATATTTCGTACTATTTTGCGACCAGTTATCCCAAAGAGCGAAACCTTCACTTGATCCGCCGAATTGGTGGTGCAAAGCCATACCGACTTTAATCCAGTCTTCGTAATTCTCGCACCGCCCGCCGGTAATTTTAAGCGCGGCCTCGATTTCGTCTTGAGAGAGCGAAAGCGGCGGTTCGGCATTTTCTAACATATTGCCCGATGCTGGTTTAACAGTTTCGGCGCTACCTTGTGAGACCATCGCCCAATCTTCTGGCACGACTTGTTCGAAGAAACGAAATAGCGCATCTATTCGATTAGATGTGATCGTCGGTAAGTCTTCGACGGGCATTTCGGCAAGGGGACGATGATCCCAAATATACGGTTCTTTCGTATCTGGATGAACGGCATAGGCGACGAATTGTTGCCCTTTGCCGAGAATTTCGATCTGGTGGATGTTACCGAGGAAGTCTTCGAAACGAGGCGTCGTGCGTTTTGTTAAAGGTGTTTCAGACCTGAATACTAGGAGCGTTTTTGGTGCTTCCCCCGTTCGCTGTGAGGCATTTCCAAAATGTGTTTGGCACCAGACTAAAACCGTATCGCGTACCGCCACATCTCGAATATCAAGATCAACCGCGATAATGTCGCCTGTCAGTATGCCAGCGCCGCTTTTGGCGTGTCCGTTGGCAAGCATCCGATCCAGTCGATTCTTATCGACCTGCATTGTTTGCCAGTTAGGTTCGCCTGGATGTTTCAGACCAGGTTTAATAGGTACAATCGGATAACCGTTTTGTAACAAGTCATGCCCAAACTTTGATAGAAAGCCCGTCATTTAACAATTTTCCGTTCAGAGAATACCAACTTACGATATTTGGAAATCTCGAAATGATGGTTTTCAGCTAACTCACTCGGAATTTTGGTGTCGATTTCGAGACCACGATACTTCGAGAAACCGGCTATGCTTGGCGGCAGTTCCTTTTCGTTCCAGTCACACGAAATATCGTACACCCATCCCCCGCCTTTATTTTGTTGGGCGACAAGCGCGTCTTCCAAGGTGCGGACGATACGAAGCAGCGGTTTTTGTTTGACTAGAGGATCGCCGATAATGACACCGGTATTAGTGAATTTCCAATCGATTATATCGTGATCGAGCAGCGCACCATCCGGGTCGTCATCTATGCACCGAACAATTCGATCTGAGTTCAAGTATTGTATATACACCCCTGCAAATACGCGGTGTATATTCTCAATTTTTGCCACCATAGCCGGGCGTCGAATGCCGGTTCGAGGGCTGGGGCAATCTGGGATAAAACGTATGGTTTCGTTTGGAATTGGGTCGGTAGAGCCATAAGCGCGAAGGTGATATTCGACCAACGTGCCTTGCGCCGGAATACCGAAGTTCCAGTATGCCTCTGCCGAGCCTCGATCACCGGCGTAATCGTAGCCCGTGGTTGGATTTTGGGTGGTTTTATGTTCTATTGAAGTCATCTTAAATTCCGAATTTGCTGTTAGAAGAGAGATCAAAGCCCGCGTGGTTTGTTACAATGGCGGGTTTTCTATTTAAAATCATGCGGCTTCGGGAAGCGTTTCGAGCAATTCACGCAATTCGGACATCAAGATTAGTGTCTTTCCACCCAGCTTTCTGCGAGTGAGTTTGCCGTTGTAGAAAAGGCGATAAATAGATGATTTTGACAATCCAGTTAGTTCGCAAACTTGGGCGACAGTTACTGTGATCGGGGCGGTGTGAGTGATTTCCTCGGGCATTTACGTTACCTTTGCGGGCTTATGCGGCCCTTTCGCAATCCATGGTCATCCATGGGGTAACGCCTAACATTCACATATTTTGGGTAAAATCAGTCACGATAAATTATCGTGACGACAATTAGGACTCTGGCTTAATTTTCTTATCGATACCCAGTTCGCGCCGACCTCTCGAGATCGAGTTCTTAAAACCCTCGGGCGTTGTCATATTGTTAAAAAGAGAATCCACATTTTTTCGGCCCGTTCCGTGTTTTTTGATCGCACGGATTAGGTCTAAGTCCGATGTATGACCGCCGTGTTGGAATATTGTTTCTAGAAAATGCGCTCGTTTCTTGTCTTTAGATGACTTAAATTCTTTCTGGTTGAGAGCCAATTCAAAACCCAAATAAGCCCAATCACCGATGGGGTGTCCGGTGCTTTCAAGCCCCAATCGCGCCATTAAATCCATTTTTGCAGTGATTACGTCATTGTAAACTTCACGAACGTCCCAGTTTCGTTCGGCGGCTACCGCTTTGGCGAAATCCCAAATAAGTGAATCAACATTAGCCGGAGAATCATCCATGAAGCTGCACCACTTTCTCGCCGGATTTATCTTCGCAATAGTCTGCCCATAGCTGCATTAAGCCCCGACGTTTCTCCAATGCATCACTGCGTCGATAAGATCGTTCAACAATGTCGCCGACCGAATGCGCCAATGCCGCTTCGGCAACTTCTCGCGTATATGATGTACAATCGCCAGCCCAATCTCTAAATGAACTTCGAAAACCGTGAACGATCGCGTTCTCTATTTTCATTCGTTTCAGAAGGTTTGCCATAGCCATATTTGAAAGTGGACGGCCCCTAACGCTGGGAAAGACAAACTTCGATTGCGGGTAAGTCCGCATTTCATTGAAAACTCCGATTGCTCGCTCGGATAAAGGCACTGAATGGGGGCGACCGGATTTTGGACTTGTCACGGTTTAGTTCCGGGTTGTTATGAGTATAACAGCCATCAAGGAGATGGCATGAATGACTTGTGAGCGGTTGATATTTTCGGTGCTATGTTGGCGTTGGAAGAAGCGGATAGGTTTTAGGTTGGATATGTCATCTAGGGCTTTTGACCCTGTAAAGGAGATTAACTCGCACCTTTTACCGAACGACCATCTTGAGGCTCGGCCCGTGTTTACGCACGGATTGGTGACCTCGTATAGGAGTTTGGTTTGGCCGTTCACACCCGCTTTCCTGCATTTGGAATTGGGTCTCCGCTTCCTCTTAACATTAACACGAGGCGGTTTTGCCTCAAGAGGAGTATAGCTATGTCTTTTATTGGTGTCGACCTACATACGAATTCTTTTACCATTTGCCGCCGTGAGGCGGATGGGTCTGAAATTCTGAAAACCTATCAATTATGCCAAGCTGAACTGGCTCAGTTTTGCATGAGCCTGTCAGCAGATGATGAGATCGCGGTGGAGGCCACGGGCAATTCCGCCTATTTCCGCGATGAAGTGATTGCCTGTGTTGGCCGCGTTGTTGTGGTGAACCCTGGTCAGTTTCAGGTTATCCGCAAATCGGTCAAAAAAACCGACAAGAACGATGCCCGTGCTTTGGCTTTGTTCTTGTCCAAGGATATGCTTCCCGAAACCCGGATCAAGTCGACCGAACATGCGCAGTTGGCATCTGTCACCCACACCCGTGATTTACTGGTAAAACGGCGCACTCGTTTGCTCAATAAACTGCATGCGCTTTATAACCGCCATGGCATCAAGACGAAAAAATCCAAATTTGCCTCCATGCGGGCTTTACGCGCTTTGGATATGGCTCCGTTCTCCAAACTGGAGCAGATTGAGGCCGGGATCGTTTCCGGCCAGGTCATAAGCCTGACGCAAGCCATCAAAGAACTCGACAAGCATATTGAAACATATGCCACACCGCTTGATGGATTTGAAGACCTGACCAGCATCAAGGGTATTGGCGCACGGGCGGCCGCCATATTTCTATCCGGGATTGGTGATGTGAGCGACTTTGAAACTTCGGACAAGCTGGCAGCATATTTCGGTATTGTACCGCGCGTAAGCCAGTCAAACCAGACCACCAATATGGGGGGAATCACCAAGCGCGGCAACAAACTTGTCCGCACAACTTTGGTGCAGTGCGCCCTGATTGCCATCCGGTATTCCGGTTATCTCAACAGTTTTTACAGGCGCATTAAAGACAGGCGCGGCTTTGGCAAAGCCATCATCGCCACCGCACGCAAACTACTCAAAATAATATACGACACTCTCAAAAACAACTGGGTGTTCGAAGATTTCACCAAATTCAAACTAGCCAGCCAACAAATGGCTGGACAATCATCATAGGAGAACTATTATGGCCAAGCAACATACCAAAGAATTTCAACAAGAAGCGGTACGTATCGCGTTGTCTAGTGATTTGTCACGCAAACAAACTGCCGCAGATTTAGGGATTGGGTTTTCTACACTCAGCCGCTGGATCCAAATACACCGACATACGGATGATGTATCGGCACCCACAGATATAAATTTGGAGCAGGAAGTGATACGGCTCCGCAAAGAGAACCGGCCCCTCAAGGAGGAGAGGGATGTGCTACGAAGTGCCCTTTAGGGTGAAAAAGACCAGCCAATTCTTCGCGAGGCAAAAATGAAACGGTTTGCATTTATTGAGCAGCACGGTGTGGATGTTCCGACTAAACGATTGTGCCAGATGCTTGGCGTGACATCACGTGGGTTTAGGGCTTGGCGTAATCGTCCGATGAGCAGGCGACAACGTGATGATATGGTGCTTTTGGCGCACATCAGGGAAGAACACAGGTTGAGCCTTGGCTCATATGGCCGTCCGCGCATGACGGAGGAGCTGAAGGAACTGGGCTTTGCGGTTGGACATCGCCGTGTTGGGCGCTTGATGAGAGACAATGCTATAAAGGTCACAGAGCCCGTAAATATAAGGCAACAACCAACAGCAAGCACGGCTACGCTATAGCCTCTAACCTGCTGGGCAGGGACTTTACTGCCAAGCAAGCTAACCAGAAGTGGGCCATTGATATATCCTATATCTGGACACGGGAGGGTTGGCTGTATTTGGCTGTCGTCATGGATTTATATTCCAGGCGGATTGTTGACTGGGCTGTCAGCAACCGCATGAAGAAAGATTTAGCCATTCGAGCTTTGGACATGGCGGTTGCTCTGCGACGCCCACCAAAGGGCTGCATTCATCACAGCGATCGCGGCTCCCAATATTGTTCACACGATTACCAGAAATTGCTCAAAAAACATGGGTTCAAAGTCTCGATGAGCGGCAAGGGTAATTGCTACGACAATGCTGTTGTCGAAACATTCTTTAAGACCATTAAGGCCGAGATGATTTGGAGAAACATCTGGCACACCAGAAAACAGGCACATATAGCACTGTTCAAATACATCAACGGGTTCTAGGGGCTACCCTTGGGGTATAATCCGAAACGACGACATTCCACCTTGGGCGGAATGTCACCCATTGCCTTCGAAAGCAAGGCAGCCTAAATGAGTAGTCAACTCGGAACTAAACCGCGACAAGTCCAGACAGTATCAGAGCTATGAGATATGAGCTAAAAAAGGCCGTATAAAAAT
Source organism: Robiginitomaculum sp. (assembly GCA_965224735.1). Taxonomy (GTDB): domain Bacteria; phylum Pseudomonadota; class Alphaproteobacteria; order Caulobacterales; family Maricaulaceae; genus Robiginitomaculum_A. The sequence continues at coordinate 2,477,811 of OZ245059.1, forward strand.
ACGGCACATACAGACCACATCACGCCCTTGCAGGGCTAACACCAATGGCCTATATCCAAAACACCCAAAAGGCGGATGAGTCTCAAAACACATAAACTTATACAATATAACTTTATTGTAGAAAAAACTAATGCTATAGGCGTATTATGAAAATATTAGTTACTGGAGGTATGGGTTTTATCGGATCTGCAGTTATTCGGTACGCACTTAGGCAGGGACATAGTATCGTTAATTTAGATGGATTAACATATGCTGCAAACCCAAAAACTTTAGCTTCCTTAGAAAATAACCAATATTATGAATTCATCAAGGCTGATATTTGCGATGAAAATGCCGTAAAAAGTGTATTTTCGAAATATAGGCCTAATGCTGTAATGCACTTGGCAGCAGAATCTCATGTGGACAGATCAATTGAAGCACCAGGTGCCTTTATTCAAACCAATGTAATTGGCACTTATAATATGCTTCATTATGCTCGTGCCTATTGGGACAGTTTAAAAGGAGAAAATCGGCAAAATTTTCGTTTTCATCACGTTTCTACGGATGAAGTTTTCGGTGATCTTAGTCAGGATGAGTCAGCTTTTTGTGAAACGACGCCATATGATCCGAGCTCACCTTACTCTGCATCGAAAGCCGCGTCAGACCACTTAGTTAGAGCATGGGGGCGCACCTATGGATTGCCTGTTGTGCTCTCTAATTGCTCTAACAATTATGGGCCATTTCAGTTTCCTGAAAAGTTGATTCCAGTTGTTATTCTAAAGGCATTATATAAAGAAGAAATTCCTGTTTATGGGACGGGAGAAAATATAAGAGATTGGCTCTACGTTGACGATCACGCTGATGCACTTTTAACTGTTTTACAAAAAGGGAAGTTGAATGAAACGTACAACATTGGCGCAGAGAATGAATGTACAAATTTGAAAATTGTTGAAAAGGTTTGTGTGATTATGGATGAACTTTGTCAACCGTCAAAAAAATCTCATAAAAAATTGATAACATTTGTGGAGGATAGGCCTGGGCACGATGTGAGATATGCTTTGAATGTCAATAAAATTTATGACGATTTAGGGTGGCGTGCTTGTACGCAATTTGACAAAGGTTTGGAAAAAACGATTAATTGGTATTTAAATAATAAAGACTGGTGGGCTCCTCTCATACAAAAAGAAGAAATTACGAACCGCCGTGGTTTAATTTCTACTATTTTGTAAATGGTATTTAGATACACAGTATTTGGGGAGACTGGTCAGTTGGCCCGCGCTCTTAAACGTCATATAGTTTCTCAAGGGCATCAAGCGATTTTTATTAATCGTGAGCAATGTGACTTTGATCAGGAACCTGACAAAATTACAGCGACGATCCAAAAGTTGATTGATTCAAATCTTGTTATTATAGCTGCCGCATACACAAATGTTGAGTGCGCTGAAACAAACCAAGAAACGGCTTATCGTGTCAATAGTATTGCGCCTGGTATTATTGGGAAAATATGTGCGCAAAAGGGTATTCCGCTTATTTATATTTCAACGGATTACGTATTTGATGGGACGTCATCTGTGCCTTATGCACCACAAGATATAACCAATCCTATTAATGAATATGGGGTGTCAAAATTGGCAGGAGAGAACTCTGTTTTTGAATCAAGGTGCAATGCAGTTGTTATTAGAACATCATGGGTTTTTGATGGGATAAGTAAAAACTTCTTCACAACCATGCTCTCGCTTGCGGACAAAAAGTCACAAATAAATGTAGTTTCAGACCAATATGGCAGACCAACATATGCAGGTCATTTGGCACAAGCCGTTCTTGTAATGGCAGAGAATATATTGGGTACAAATGGTGTGGATAGTGGCATTTTTCACGTCACTGGCACAGGAAAAGTTACGACTTGGGCAGAATTTGCAAAGACTATTTTAGCAAAAATCAATGAGTGCCAAGAAATACAAGAAATAGGGGCGCGTGTGTTGCCGGTCACTACGAGCGAGTATCCAAGTAAAGTGTCTCGGCCTGCATATAGTGTATTGGATGTTTCAAAATTTGAGGATAAATTTAATTATAACTTACCCAATTGGCAAGATGGTTTAAAAGCGGCGAAACAAGAATATTTAGAATCTAAAAAGAGTGGTGTTGTATGAAACGAAAAGGTATTATTCTAGCCGGCGGTAATGGCACGCGGTTGCATCCTATAACGATATCGGTTTCCAAGCAACTTATGCCTGTTTATGATAAACCAATGATTTACTATCCATTGTCGGTTCTGATGAAGATGGGTATTGATGAAATATTAGTCATAACGACTCCACATGATAGCGCTGCTTTCCAAAAATTACTTGAAGACGGGAGCAAATGGAACATGTCATTGTCATATATGGTTCAAGCTAACCCTGATGGGTTAGCGCAAGCTCTTATTCTTGCGGAAGAATTCTTAGGTGACCACCCAAGTGTTCTGATACTCGGAGATAACTTATTCTTTGGAGAGGGATTTGATTCAATCGCTATGAAAACAAATAGTTGTAAAGATGGTGCAACTATTTTTGGGTACCCCGTGCATAATCCGGAAGATTATGGAGTTGTAGGTTTTGACAAAAATAGGAATGTAATTTCTCTCAAAGAAAAGCCTAATTTTCCTGCTTCTAATTATGCGATCACTGGTTTGTATTTTTATGATAATCGTGCCAGTATGTTTGCTCGAAAAATCTGCCCATCTGCTAGAGGTGAACTTGAAATAACCGATTTGAACCGAACATATATGGACTGTGGAGATTTAAATGTTGAGTTACTAGGTAGGTCTACAACTTGGTTAGACACGGGAACTCATAGAGCATTATTACGCGCTGCGAATTTTGTAAGTATTTTAGAGGAACAACAGGGGGTGCGAATTTGTTGCCCAGAAGAGATTGCTTTTTGTAACGGCTGGATAAATGTTGAACAATTACGAAATGTAATTGAACCACTTAAAAAAAGTGAGTATGGTCAGTATTTGCTCAAAATTTTAGAAAGAGAAAATAAGGGACTGAAATTGTCAAGTAACATGCAATAACACACTAGAATTAAACCGTGACACGCCCTAACCAATAATAAATTTAGGCATTGCTGAATGATGATAACGATGTATTCCATAATTATGTGTGGCGAGGCGGATACTTCGTTGTGATAATACGCACAAATAAAATCCGCCGCTCCAGACAGAAGCTTAACGCCAGATGCGCTGGTAAAAGGGCAAGCTCCCTAAGGGCACCGCCCGTAAAAAACATATTAGATTGGTGCCAATATTACATGTTCAAAACTTTAACGCCGCCGCCGTCCTATTTGCTGCTCTGCAAAAAGTTCGGCTAGCTTTTCTGTCATGGCGCCGCCCAATTCTTCTACGTCTGTGATTGTGACAGCGCGGGAGTACCATCTTGTGACATCATGGTTGATGCCGATTGCTATTAATTCAACATCTGAGTGGTTTTCTATTTTGTCGATAACCTGATGCAAATGGTGTTCAAGCATGCCAGAACGGTTGCGCGATTGGGTCGCGTCATCCACGGGAGCGCCATCTGATATTACCATTAATATGCGGCGCTGTTCTGGCCGTGCCATCAGGCGCGCATGCGCCCATTCAAGGGCTTCGCCGTCAATGTTCTCCTTCAAAAGGCCTTCGCGCATCATAAGGCCAAGATTGTTTTTCGCTCGTCGCCAGGGCATGTCAGCAGATTTATAAATAATGTGGCGCAAATCATTCAGCCGCCCGGGACTGGCTGGCTTATTTGTGGTTAGCCAGTCTTGAAAGGACGAACCGCCTTTCCATGTTCGGGTGGTAAAGCCAAGAATTTCCGATTTCACCGCACAGCGCTCAAGCGTTCGCGCGAGAATATCTGCGCATACAGACGCCATCATAATTGGTCGGCCGCGCATTGATCCTGAATTGTCAATGAGGATAGAGACAACCGTATCGCGAAACTCGGTTTCTTTTTCTTCCTTAAACGACAAAGCCTGCATAGGGTCGGTAACCACGCGGGTGAGGCGAGCCGTATCCAAGAGACCTTCTTCGAGATCAAAGCGCCAACTCCGCTGTTGTTGCGCCATTAATCTACGCTGCAAGCGATTGGCAAGGCGCGCGGTCACGGCGGCGAGGCCTTTCATATGCCCGTCGAGATACGTGCGAAGACGCTCCAACTCATCTGGCTCGCAAAGCTCTTCTGCCTTAATTATTTCGTCATGAGCTTTGGTGAACACGCCGTAAGGCGCAGGGGCATTGCTAAGGGTTTGCTCGCGCTCGGATGATGGATCAGGGGTTTGCTCACCCTCCGTACCATCTGCGTTAATATCCTGGGCATCGACTAAATCATTCGCAGATTGGTCATCAAGGCTATCCGCCTCCGCTACTTGTGAGGCGCCTTGCTCCGTTTGTTCTTGCTCATATTGGGAGTTTTGAGGGCTTTCGTTTTCGTCTTGGCGAGCCTCCTCGTCCGTTTCCTCGCTTGACTCTATATCTGCAAGTTCATCCCCCAAATCAAGGTCGCGTAAAACCGCTTCTGCGAGTTTTGAGAATTTTTTTTGATTGCCGAGGTTTTGCAATAGAGCATTCATACTCCCTCCCGTTGCCCCTTCAATATAATCGCGCCATGCCGCCATAAGGCCTTTGGTGCCATCGGGAGCTTTGCGGCCTGTGAAGACTTCGCGCGCCAATATGCCAACGGCTTCAGACAAAGGCACATTATCTTGGGTGAGGCCGTCTTGGTCAAAGCCGCGTTTTTTTGCTCGCGCATCAATACTGGCATAAATATTATCGCTAACCCCGTCCATATAAAGTGCGCCCAATGCTTCAATACGAGCCTGCTCTAGTGCCTCATAAATGGCCCGCGCTGAGCCCGGTTTTGGCAAGGTTTTTGTAAAAATATCCGAATCATGTAGCGCCAACCTAAGCGCCAAAGCATCCGCCTCCCCGCGCGCTTTCGCAAGTTCTCCTGCGCTGAGTTTCCAAGACGGCAATGGCAGGACAATTTGGGTTTCACTTTCGCCCTTATCATTAACGCGCGCGACAATCCCGCCAATTTCTGCGCCATACGCGATATCCAGGTTTTTATCCCCAGACAGCGCTTTCGTACTCGCCGCAAGCGCGCGTTTAAAAGTGTGTATGGGGGATGGTTTTGTCATTTATCGGGCGGGTCTCCCTAAGCCACCAACACCGTGCTGGCGCTTTCTGGTAGGTCTTTGCCGAAGGCGCGTTGGTAGAACTCGGCTATAACCGGCCGCTCTAACTCGTCGCATTTATTTAGGAATGTCATGCGGAAGGCAGTTGCGATATCGCCGCCAAATATTTTGGCGTTCTCGGCCCAGTTCATCACTGTGCGCGGGGACATGAGCGTTGAGATATCGCCTGCCATAAACGCATTTCTTGTCATGTCCGCAACGCGTACCATTTTGGCAAGGATCTCTTTTCCTTCCGCGCTGTCATACCTAGGTGATTTAGCCAGCACGATAGCGGTTTCTTCGTCATGGCCCAGATAGTTTAGCGTGGTGACAATAGACCATCTATCCATCTGCCCTTGATTAATTTGCTGAGTGCCATGGTAAAGTCCCGTTGTATCGCCAAGGCCAACCGTGTTGGTGGTTGAAAAAAGTCTAAACGCACTATGCGGCGTAATAACCCTGTTTTGGTCAAGTAAGGTGAGGCGGCCTTCTGCCTCCAAGATGCGCTGGATAACAAACATGACATCAGGGCGCCCCGCATCATATTCATCAAACACAAGCGCAACTGGGTTTTGCAAAGCCCATGGCAGGAGCCCTTCGCGAAATTCCGTAATTTGTTTTCCCTCTTTAAGAACAATCGCGTCTTTCCCCACCAGATCAATTCTGGACACATGGCTATCAAGATTTATCCGCACGAGGGGCCAATTTAGGCGGGCGGCGACTTGCTCTATATGGGTAGATTTACCCGTGCCATGATAACCCTGCACCATAACGCGGCGATTAAAAGCAAAGCCTGCGAGAATAGCTTGTGTGGTTTCAGGGTCAAAAATATAACCGCCGTCCATTAGCGGTACATACTCGGACGTTTTGGAAAAAGCTGGCACTTGCATATCAAAATCAACGCCAAAAATATCACGGGCATTGACAGTTATATTTGGCTTTGAAATTGGAAAAATATTGTCCATACTGCCTTCCTAAATTTTCTTTTTTGTTTTCACTTGTTTGGGGATGATTATCAGTAAACTCACGCCAAATTTTGTTACGCTAGATTTGTGGTTTTTAAAACTTTATAGGCTTTGACCACCCGCTGGAATGACACTTCTGTAGAGCGATCGCCCCCATTGGCATCAGGGTGGAGCTGCTTGACGAGCATGGTATAGCGCTCTCGCACCATATTAGGCCCGCTAAATTCATCAAGGCCCAAATCATTGAGCGCTTTAATTTGTAATTTAGAGAGGCGACGGCGTGGGGCTTCGGTAGGGACATCATCTCCTTGGCCAAAAATGCTATAACTATCAGAAAATGCAGCATCGCCAACGCGAGCGCCTTTGCGGGTTTTGGCTCGCTCGCCCGTATTCTTGCGCACATCCCATGTGGGGCGGTGGCCATGGCGCGCACCAACTTGCCATTGGGAAACGTCTTCATCACTCATGCCAGAGAAGAAATTCCAGTTTTTATTATACTCTCGTGCATGTTTGGTGCAAAAAGAATAATATTCACGAATAGTGTCTGGGCTTTTGGGGGCTTTGCAACCACCTTTTTCTACGCAACCAGCCCACTCACATCTCAACTCGCTTGGGTCGGGCTTGCCTCCAGGTGGTTTAACCCTTATATCAAATTTCTTGAAACTGAATTTAGATTTTTCACTCAAAATGGAACTCTTTATTTTCACTCTTAAAAAAGGCATATTAAAATGGAGCCAATCGCCACACTAATCAAGGATAAACTTGAAAAAAAATTCACTCCAACGCAACTTGATGTTATCGACGAGAGCCATAAACACGCTGGCCACGCTGGAATGGCAGGCCGCAAAGCTGCAGAGAGCCACTTTCACGTAATTATAGTGTCTGAAAAATTTAGCGGTATGAATACCCTAGCAAAGCACCGCTCTGTCATGGACGTGCTTAGTGATTTGATGAAAGAAAAAGTCCATGCTTTGCGGCTAGAAGCGAAAGCGCCCGAATAATTATTCTAGGAGCTGTCCTAGGGTCAGGACTCATTAAAGCCAATATATAACGATTGCAGCGATGCATATTGTAGAGAAAAAGGTGTGTGCGCAGCGATCATAACGGGTTGAGACACGTCTCCAGTCTTTGAGACGCCCAAACATGTTTTGGGCCTTGTGACGCTGTTTGTATAAAGTTTTATCGTATGGGATCAGTGTTTTTCGGTTTCGACGCGGCGGAATACACGGGGTAATATTGCGAGCACGTAATGCCTCTCGAAACCAGTTTGAATCATATCCTTTGTCACCCAGAAGGCATTTTGCTTTTGGAAGTTGATCTAGCAATAACCGCGCCCCTTTATGGTCGCTCATTTGTCCTTCACTCAGCAACATGACCACCGGACGACCCACACCATCACAAACCGCATGGAGTTTTGAATTTAGCCCACCTTTGGTGCGGCCAATACATCTGGGAACATCCCCTTTTTAAGCAGACTAGCTGCGGTTCTGTGAGCTTTTAGGTGGGTTGCGTCGATTTGCAATTGTTCTGGCACACCTTCAGATGTGCTTAGCGCAATAAAGATTTTGTTGAATACACCCATTTTACTCCAACGGATAAACCGATTGTAAAGTGTCTTGTGGGGGCCATATTCTCGCGGAGCATCGCGCCATTGAAGGCCTCGTTTAAGCACATGGATAATGCCGCTGATCACACGTAAATCATCGACACGTGGTACACCGTGAGACAAGGGAAAATAAGGCTCAATACGAGCCAATTGGGACTTCGATAGATAAAACAAATCATTCATGGTGAAAGCTCCTTTGACCATCAATGAATCACAAATTAGACAAAATGGGAATCCCTAAAATTAATAGGTCCTGACCCTAGATAACACCGATTAGGTGTTGTATATGGGACGTATGAGGAAGAGTAGAATCAGTTGGGCTAAGCAGGTTCGTTTGATTGAACATTTTGTATCTGGCAGCACGGCCAAATGTGCGTCTCGTTTGGTCGGTGTGAACAAGAGCACTGGAAGAGTACGGGGGCTTATTATTTCCACCGCTTGCGCGAGATTATTGCCTTCGAGTTGGAGCTGATGGAACAAGAGGCTTTCGGCGGCGAGATCGAAGTTGATGAAAGCTATTTTGGCGGCAAACGCAAAGGTAAGCGTGGGCGTGGCGCGGGCGGTAAAGCCCCCGTATTTGGGCTGTTAAAGCGCGGTGGCAAGGTCTACACCAAGATTATTCCGAATGTCTCTTCCAAGACTTTATATCCGATCATCCAGCGTAAAGTGGTGCCCGATAGTATCGTTTATAGTGATTGTTGGCGTGGCGATAATGTACTGGATATCTCTGAGTTCAAACACTACCGTATCAATCATTCAAAACTGTTTGCTAATGGGCATAATCATATTAATGGCATTGAGAACTTCTACCCAAAGGGCATAAATTCCACCAAGCTAAGCGTCATATGCGCAAATTTAATGGTGTAGCAAAGGCCTATTTTGGCCTATTTTTAAAGGAATGTGAGCGGCGTTTTAATAACCCAGACCCACTGACACAATTAATCCAACTAAAGCAATGGGTTAACGTAAACTCATACCAGCACACTGTGGGACTAAACAACTGGGTAGTGTACTCATAAAAAGGATTCCCAAATCAGTTAATTTGTGATTCCATGGCTCCATTAATTTATGATGGAGATTAACTATAGCGCGATACGATATGACTGAAACTAAATGGCGGTATATTCAGTCGTCTTTACCAACCAAGGTTCGCGGCGTTCCCCGCGTGGACGATAGACGGGTGATTAACGGTATCTTTTATATCCTTCGTTCGGGATGCGCGTGGCGCGACTTACCCCAGCGTTATGGGTCTTATACAACGGTGTACAACCGATTTAACCGCTGGGCCAAGGCCGGGATATGGGACAGGATTATGGATGCTGTTATTGATGCCAATGGCGGGGACGTTGTTATGATTGATGGCAGGACAGCCACAAAAAAGTTTAAACAAAACCTAAGCCATCTAATACAGGGACCATACATCTAAGGTGGAGCCTCCCTCTTGAAAAACGCTAAATGGTTATGACAATCTGATCAGTATCAAGGGTATCGAGCCACTTTCTGCTGTGGTCATTATTTGCACGATCGGGGACATCAAAGACTTTGCTAAAACCAGCAAATTGGCTGCATGCTTTGGGATAACACCGCGTGTATCGCAATCCAATGATAGCCAGCGTGTTGGCCAGATTAGCAAACGCAGTAATAAAATCGCCCGAACTACCTTGGTGCAAGGCACATTGATTGCCAAGCGCTACAGTCCGTATCTTCATAATTTCTATGAACATATAAGAACAACGCGCGGCGCGGGCAAAGCCATCATCGCCACTGCTCGCAAACGACTCAACACAATTTACTACACTTTAAAAAAACAAATGAGTGTTCGAAAACTTCCCAAAATTTGAAATTAAAACTTGAAAGTAATCATAGGAGGAGACTAAGGATGATAACATAAACGAACTAGAAGTCCTTTAACCGATTAAAACCGGTGGCTTAAAACCTAAAAAGTTGGAACGTTAAAAGTCTAGCCCACGTTGGCTCTTAATGCCTGATTGAAACGGGTGTTTAATTTCAAGCATTTCACTCACCAAATCAGCATATTCACATATATCATCTTTGGCGTCGCGACCCGTAAGTATGACACTCGTTCTGGGTGAGCGTAGTTTTAATCCTGATAAAACAGCTTCAGTTGACAAATAATCATAGCGCATGGCAATGTTGATTTCATCAAGAACAACCAAATCATAATCTCCGCTTTTCATCATTTCGCAACTTCGTGTCCACGCAGCCTCCGCAGCTTTGATATCGCGCGCACGGTCTTGCGTATTCCATGTAAAGCCTTCGCCCATTGTGTGCCAGTCAACCTGATTTGGAAATTTTGCAAAAAACTGTTTTTCGCCAGTTATCCATGTGCCTTTGATATATTGAACAATGCCGACTTTATGCCCCCAACCTAGAGAGCGTGCGGCGATGCCAAAAGCTGAACTGGATTTCCCCTTGCCATTACCTGTATGCACGAGAACAAGACCACGGCCAGGGTCAGAGGCTTTGCCTGTTTTTCTACGTTGCTTTGTTTGCAGAGCCTGCATTTTTTCTTTGTGTGTTTTGTTATCGATCATCATGTTTTCCAAAATTGTGTGTATAAGGTATAGAAATAACACCACCAAAATCAATTGATGTAGAAAAATCATCTGGTCTGTCACCAGTCGAAAGTGCAGCCTTCATAACGCCTGCATGTGTTACAATAATGTGAGTGCGGTTTATCGATTGATATTCTGCTATGACCTCTTGAACCCGATCGCGTAACATGGCGACGCTTTCACCGCCGTGTGGGCGGGCGTGCATGAAGTCATTTGCCCAAATATCAAGATCGCTGTGAGGAATATTATTCCATAATTTCCCCTCCCATTTTCCAAAGTCAATTTCTATAAGGCGAGGGTCTATATTGACAGGCAGAGAAAATACGTTTCCAATTCGCTTTGCAAGTTTTCTACATCGCAAGAGCGGGCTTGAAATAAGAATGTGTGGTTGAGAGAGCTTTGATATGACGGCTTGAGCCTCAACTTCAAAGCTTGCACATACATCCAGATCCGTACGGCCATAGCACAGGCCTTCTTCGACCAATGGGCGTGTATGCCGCACAAAACTTAAACCCATGCGCATAGCCCCAGATAGACACCGACCTCACTCACTTGTTGAACCGCGCCCAAAGTATCGCCCGTATACCCACCGAGCTTGTGTTCAAAGAGCATGCGTATGGCAATATGGCCTATGGCTAAACCTGCAAACGTAAACAGAGCAACTATTGGAGTGGCAAAATAAGCAAGTATGATGAAACATAATAATCCCGTTGCCAAGGCAATGCTATACCCTGTGCGGCTCATGCCATTTGATACCGACTTTCCTGTGCCTTGATCGCGTACATATGTGCTTGTTAAGATGACAATCACACATGAAAGTCGTGAAAGCCCATGTCCAGTAATCAATGCTAAAACGATAAGCGGAGGCGTTAAACTAGCAAGAGCGGAGATTTTGAGCATAAGCACAAGAACAAGTGCGCTCGCTCCATATGTGCCAATACGGCTATCTTTCATAATATCAAGTGTGCGGTCTTTGGTAATGACGCCTCCGCCAATACCGTCAAATGTATCTACCAACCCGTCTTCATGGAATGCACCTGTTAGTAACAGTGTCGCCATTGTGGAAAGTATAAGTGCAGGGAGGGTGGCAAATAGCATATGTGCTAGCCAGTAAATGCTCGCCGCAAATACACCAATGCAAAGACCGATAGCAGGGTAATAACGCACAGATGCCGCTTGATTTTCAGTTGAATATGTCGTTTTGACAGAAATGGGAAAGCGGGTTAAAAACTGCAATGCGAGTAAAAACAAATTGATTTCAGCGCGTATCATAATTTTCCACTTACGTTCGCACTATCAAAGCTCGCCATATTATTTAACATATCCGCTGCGGCTTTGATAAGCGGCCACGCGAGCAGTGCGCCCGTCCCCTCGCCCAGACGCATACCTAAGTTTAGCAAAGGCTTGGCGTGTAAAGCATTAAGCAGGGCGTGATGCCCATGTTCTTCGGACATATGCGCGTAAACGAACGCGCCTTGAATACTAGGGTGAATAGTTAGCGCAATAAGCGCCGCCGATGTTGCAATAAATCCATCAACGATGACGATCTTGTTGGCTTTTGCCGCCCCGATCATTGCACCTGCCATCATGACAATTTCGAACCCACCATATTCACATGCGGCCTCAAGGGCAGATAGTTTTTGTGTGGTACGAGTAGACGCTGATTGTAAAAGTTTGTATTTGCGAGCAAGACCCTCCGTATCCAATCCCGTACCACGTCCTATAAGGCGATCCAGAGGAAGGCCTAGAATTTTGTGCGCAAGTAAAGTCGCGCTTGAAGTATTGCCGATACCCATTTCGCCAAAACATATAGCGTCTGTATCACTTTTAGTTCCCATAGCCTCTCCAATAGTGAGTGCTTGGTCACGCTCCACACTGCTCATGGCGGGAGTGGTTATCGCATTATTCGTACCAAAGGCGATAGACTTGGAGGTTAGATTTTGGTGCGATATAGGCTTTCCAACAATGCCGCTGTCAACAACTTGTAGCGAGACCCCCACTGTTTTTGCAAACACATTCGCAGCGGCTCCTCCAGAGAGAAAATTCAAAACCATTTGCCGTGTTACCTCTTGAGGAAAGGCACTTACCCCTGCCTGTGCCATGCCATGATCCCCTGCAAATATGATGAGATGACATGTGTGCATACGGGGTGTTATGGAGTTTTGTAAAATGCTAATTTGCAAAGCGAGGCTTTCAATACGCCCTAGAGAGCCAACAGGTTTTGTTTTCCCGTTGAGTATAGACTGTACCTGTTCTTTGAAATCAACGAGGTGTTGCGAATTTTTGCTCATGTTTTTAATGTAGTCCGCATCTCTTGATTTGTGAAGTAAAAAGATGAAATGTTCCCCATTATTTGGACTGGACTTGTCCCTGTTTAGTTCCGGGTTGTTATGAGTATACCCACAAGGGGCACTGGGTAACAGCCATCAAGGAGAACTATTATGGCCAAGAAACATACAAAAGAGTTTCAACAAGAAGCCGTGCGCATCGCATTGTCGAGTAATTTATCGCGCAAGCAGGTTGCAGCTGATTTAGGTGTCGGGTTTTCAACCCTTGGCCGCTGGATCCAAATACACCGTCACCGGGATGATGTGTCGCCCCCCACTGACATAGACTTGGAACAAGAGGTTGCGCACCTCCGCAAAGAGAACCGGCCCCTCAAGGAGGAGAGGGGTGTGCTACGAAGTGCCCTTTAGGGTGAAAAAGGCCAGACAATTCTTCGCGAGGCAAAAATGAAACGGTTTGCCTTTATTGAGCAGCATGGCGGCGATGTTCCAATTGAACGATTATGCCATATGCTGCGTGTCACATCACGCGGGTTTAGGGCTTGGCGTAATCGTCCGATGAGCAGGCGGCAACGTGATGATATGGTGCTTTTGGCGCCCATCAGGGAAGAACATAGGCTTAGCCTTGGCTCCTATGGTCGTCCGCGCATGACGGAGGAGTTAAAGGAATTAGGCTTTGCTGTTGGACATTGCCGTGTTGGTCGTTTGATGCGTGATAACGGGATAAAGGGATAAAGGTCGTCAGAACCCATAAATACAAGGCAACAACGAACAGCAAGCACAGCTACGCTATAGCTCCTAACTTGCTGGACAAGAACTTCACTACCAAGCAGGCCAACCAGAAATGGTTCGTAGATATATCCTATATTTGGACAAGAGAAGCTTGGCTGTATCTGGCCGTCGTCATGGATTTATATTCCAAACGCATTGTTGGTTGGGCTGTCAGTAACCGCATGAAAAAAGATTTAGCCATCCGTGCTCTGGATATGGCGATTGCCTTGCGCAGGCCAGAAAAAGGCTGTATCCATCATAGCGATCGTGGCTCCCAATACTGCTCAAATGATTACCAAAGACTGCTCAAAAAACATGGATTTAAAGTCTCCATGAGCGGTAAAGGTAATTGTTACGATACGCGAGCTTATCAGCATGATTTCAACATTCATACTAAAGCTCAAATTTGCACTTTCTCTTATAATAGAGGCTCGCTTTAACATTATTCTTCTATCCCTCATTTATTCCTTTCTTGTCTGAACGTCTGATCCCCACAAACGCACATCACAAACGCACATGGAGGGTAAACGTTTATGGGTGTATTGTTTCCTTTTAAAAAACCGAATATGACTAGAAACTAGTAATACTTTTGCAGTATAGAGGCTCTCTAAATTAAGAGGAATTTATGAAAACGCCTAAAAAAATAGTGCTCGCATATTCTGGCGGCCTAGATACATCGATAATTTTAAAATGGCTACAAGAAGAAAAAGGCTGTGAAGTTGTTACCTTTACCGCTGATCTTGGCCAAGGCGAAGAACTAGAGCCAGCGCGGCGCAAAGCTAGGGCTTGCGGCGTTAAAGAAATTTTTATTGATGATTTGCGCGAAGAATTTGTCCGCGACTTTGTCTTCCCTATGTTTCGCGCTAATGCTCTTTATGAGGGGCTTTATTTACTCGGCACCTCCATTGCTAGACCGCTTATTTCTAAGCGCCAGATTGAAATCGCGCACATGGTGAACGCAGACGCAGTTTGCCACGGCGCAACAGGCAAAGGCAATGATCAGGTGCGGTTTGAGCTTGCCTATTATGCTCTTGATCCAGACATCAAAGTCATCGCCCCTTGGCGCGAGTGGGATTTAAATTCACGCACAAAATTAATCGAATATGCTGAAAAGCATGGCATTGAAATCGCTACGGATAAACGCGGCGAAGCGCCGTTTTCTGTCGACGCTAATTTGCTGCACACTTCATCAGAAGGCAAAGCCCTTGAGGATCCGTCAAAAGAAGCGCCAGAATTTGTTTACCAGCGTACCGTATCCCCCGAGGCCGCGCCCGATAAAGCCACCTATATCAAGGTCGGGTTTAAACGCGGTGACGCGGTTTCTATCGACGACAAAGACATGTCACCCGCAACCATTTTAACTAAGCTCAACCAACTTGGCGGGGCCAACGGTATTGGCCGTCTTGACCTTTTAGAAAACCGGTATGTAGGCATGAAATCACGCGGCATTTACGAAACGCCCGGTGGCACTATTTTGCTTATGGCACATCGAGGCATAGAACAAATTACTATGGATAAGGGAGCGATGCACCTTAAGGACGAGCTAATGCCAAAATATGCAGAACTTGTTTATAATGGATATTGGTACAGCCCTGAACGCGAAATGCTGCAAGCGGCTATCGATAAATCACAAGAATTGGTTGATGGGACAGTTCGCCTCAAACTATATAAAGGCTCTGTCACCATTGTTGGCCGCACATCGCCTTACTCGCTGTACTCGCAAGAACACGTGACGTTTGAAGAAGATGATGTGTATAACCAAGCAGATGCTGGTGGCTTTATCAAAATTAACGCCCTGCGCCTGCGCTTGCTCAAAGCTCGTGACCGCAAAATTGGGAAAAACGATTAAAACGGCACGGATTTGACATAGTTATTCTTTATAGCTAATCCACTTTTATTTATGGTTCAAATTGTGTGTTTTGAGAAGAGTTGTTCGATTGAGCATCGGTATTTTCTATATATGCTTTTTGCTTGCGCCCACTTCTGCTCTATGGGGTTTAAGTCTGGGGAATATGGGGGCAGGTATTCAAGGATATGTCCAGCGTGAATGATAGCTTGTTGTGTGTCTTTCCTCTTATGGAAAGCCGCATTATCCATTACAAGAACAGCGTGTTTTGGTAGTTTAGGGGCTAAGCCTTTTAAGCGCCATGTGAATAGCATTGATGACAACCCCGAAACGTTCAGCGCGTTCATATTGGTAGGCATCTGGAAAATCACGTATACTCCCACTACCCCATAACCCGAAATTTTTCATCTGAAATTATTCGGAAGTTGTCGGTTACGGTGTCTCGGAAATTTCTCCATTGTTTGGGTATGGTTTCTCGTAAAAATTTGAGTATAGCATGACCAAATTTTGTAAATGTCGGGTAGAATTTATTATGTGTGACATGCCTGTGCATGACGCCCCAAAGCCTCTCAATAGCATTTAGATGCGGGCAATATGTTGGCAGCCAGATTGGTTTTATTTTGCAATCTTTGCGCTCTAACCACTGTCTTACCTTGGCGGAGCGGTGATAAGGCGCATTATCAAGTATCAGATAAATACGCTTTTTATCCAGATTGCGTGCCTCCAGTTTCTCAAATAACTGAATGGCGTTGTCACTATCAACCCGATCCACATCCATAAAGGGTGTGTCAAAATTCTCCAGATTAACCGCTGCGTGAATATTGACCCGCCTGCGCCCCGAGCTCCGTTTGATGGCCGTATTGCTGCCTTTGCGCATCCAGCCACGGCTTGGTCTTGATTGATGTTCAGGGTGCACAGCATCACAGAAATATACCGTCTCATCAAGCGTTAAGCCGTTCAAGAGCCGCTGATAATCCTCTATAAAATGAATAACCCCGCCCCAAGGGGCGAGGTATCAAAAGAGTGTAAGTGGTTTATCACTGTGTAGTTTTGTATATTCTTTGCCTTGATTTTGGACGTAGCTTGTTATTGTGCTCTCATCTCCGTGACGCCCAACTGTGGATGCAAAATAACCATCACTCCAAAATTCTCCACCCCAAAGTGACTTTTTAACATGAGAACACAACCTAAATATCTCGCGTGCGGTGATGCTTTTTATTACAGTGACCAACTTGGTCACTGTATAGGTCGGAACCGACTGTACCAAAAAATGAACATGGTCTTTATCCGTTCCAATCTCCAAAAACTTTAACTGGTAACGATCTTCAATCTCCAAACAAACATCACGTAAAACTTCATCAACTTGGGGGTCAAAAACAGCACGCCTATATTTTGCGGGAAACACAAAATGGTAAAGAAGTATCGTTACGTTATGTCGTTTATGGATATATTCGCTCACGCGAATATTCTACGCCGCAAGCGGCGAGGAATGAAACCCTAAAAAAGATTCAGCCTGTGCCTGCTCGTTAATGAAACCCTAAAAAAGATTCAATATAACTGCGCCTAAAATTTCGTCAAAAGGACAACAACACCCCAATACCTGAAAAAAACTGGCAGTCCTGACAAATATACCTAAAGCCAGACTGCAAAACCTACAGATCAGGCAATAAAACACAAACTCACACATTGCCAGACAGGGCCACATCTACCAATTCGCCCAAAACCATTGATTGCAACATTTAGCGCCATAATTTACCCACCTGTCGCTTGTTAAAAATCTAAAGGGCATAGAGCATGCAGATGCGCTAAGCGTATTTTTGTATAACAATCCGAATAAAGATGAGCCGCTGAAAAATCGGCATCGTCCATGAAATAACTAGGAACGACTACCGTTGTAAGGTCGGCGGCCAATGACGACAACATTCCGTTATAGGAATCTTCAAATCCAATACATTCTTCAGGTTGGAGACCAAGCCTCTCTAAAGCCAGCTTAAACACATCAGGTGTTGGCTTCTTACGTCCTACTTCATCACCAGCAGCTATAACGCTAAACAGATCCTCCATATCTTTACCCCAAACCGACTGACAAAGGGCTTGGACATTTGCAAGTGTCGTTGTTGTCGCGAGCGCCAAGGCCAATCCGGCATCTCTCGCTTCATCAATTAAGGACTGAATTCCAGGGCGCAATTCAAGAGCTCCGCTTTGAACAATATTCACATAATACCTGGTTTTTAACCCGTGAATTCTGGTAATTTTCCCCGGCCAAGCTTCTAAATTTTCTCCAAGATATTTACCAAGATAAGTTCGGAGACGCTCTTTGCCACCAGTGGTTTTCAATAGTTCCCGATAAAGTTTTTCGTCCCATTTCCACAATAATCCAGCAGTTTTGAAACCCGCGTTGAACGCTTGTAAATGAACTTTTTCCGTTTCTGCCAGAGTCCCATCAACATCAAAAATCAAGGCTTTCAATGCCATGTTACAATCCCTCTACGGTTGATCTAAATTCATGCCAATTTGAGAATAAAGCCGAATGATACAAATGTTCCGCAGGCCGTTTCCGATATCCTTGAGTATGTAATAAAAATGGAATTCGACCATGTTCAGCTGCAAAAGCATCTGTCTCGCTGTCACCTACGTAAATAAACCCTATATCTCCAAGTTGTCGCGCGCACTCGAAAATCGGTTTGGGGTTTGGCTTTCTTACTGGAAGCGTATCCCCTCCGATAAGTGCGGTACAGTATTTATCTAACCCGACGGCCTTCACGACTAATCTCGCCAGACTTTCCGTTTTATTTGTGCATATACCAAGCTGGTGACCATCTGCTTTTAAGCTTGCAAGTGTAGTCATAACACCAGGATACGCTTTACAAAATTTGGCAGGTGCTGCGGCATAAATTTCGATATATTGGCCAATTGATGCGTCCAGTTCAGTGCCTTGTTGATAAACGCCGCTCTCTCGCAAAACTCTCTCAACCAATTTACCTACGCCGTTCCCAATAAACCCAGTTACGGTTTCCAAACCTAGAGGTGGTAAGTCTATTTGTTTGAGAAAACGATTCGAGCATGCGTGTAGATCCAGCGCACTATCCACCAGCGTTCCATCAAGATCAAAAACGAAATTGCCCATTTATTGCCCTATACCGCTTTCTTAAGCGCCCTCGTCGCAGCGGCGCGGCGCCGCGGATCGCGGCAATATTTTTCGCATAATAGGCCGTAGTTTGATCGCCTCGCCCGAAGACCGCAAAACCTGCAACAATAACATCCGCGGATAATGTTGATGGTGAAATCTTGATACCGCTCATGTTTTCATCCCCAATTTTGCTCGCCATCCGGGATAAATACTGTCCGCATCAGATTGGAATGTCTCAAATGCTCTGGCGAGTTCGTTGTGGTCTTTGGCATAATCAACCGGGTCGATACCTTTGCGCCAGCACTCTTCGGCCTGACGCATAGAACGTGCTCCCGCAGCCGCGCCATCCAGATGGCCATAGCAGCCACCGCCTGCAGTCATGATCATGTTGGACGTACCTATATTTTCAAAGAAACCCGGAATCCTTAGAGCGTTCATACCACCTGAAATAATCGGTGTGGTCGGGTTCATACCTTGCCATTCTTGCTCGTAATATGGCCCCTGAGCTTTATCTTGCATAATCATATACGCCATGTCGGTGTCGGACTTTTCACCTTCCATTTTTCCATAGCCCATAGTACCAGTATGAATGCCCGATGCGCCCTGAACACGGGCCATTTTTGCTAGCACAAAGGCCGTATATCCACGCTGGGTTTGGGGTGAAGTCACAGCGCCATGTCCAGCGCGGTGATAATGGAGATATTGATTAGGAAAGCGACGATGCGCCGTCGTAATGGCGGCTGGGCCCGTCACATAACCATCCACGAGGAAGGCCACATGATCAGCGAGCGGCCCAAAAGTTTCGAGAATAAATTCGCCCCGCGCCAGCATTTCATAATGATCGTCCGCAGTAATATTGGCGGAGAACAATTTGGCTTCGCCAGTCTCATCCATTGCTTTTGCCATAGCGTCCCGTACGAGCGGGATTGTTTCCTTCATAGGTGCAAAGACCTGATTGCCTTGCGGTTCATCATTTTTGATGAAATCGCCCCCCATCCAAAAGTCATAACAGGCTCGGGCAAAGGGTCCTGGACGCAGACCAAGTTTTGGCTTGACGATTGTGCCGACAATAAATCCACCATCAACAACGGGACGTTCCAGCACTCGCCATAAATCAGAAATCGTTGTGCTCGGGCCATCAAATAATCGCAGATATTTTGGGGGAAACCAAAAGTCATGAATTTTAGCATATTCCACATCACCCATACCTTGGTTGTTGCCAATCACCAATGTGAGGAAGGAGCAAATCATCGCCCGACCGTCGGTGATATTGCGGTCAAATAGATCAATGGGGTAAGCAATTTTCATCAGTTCTTTTTTCTCGTCTATTTCATACACCATAGCGTCAACGCCGCGGGTGAAATTGTCAGTAGTCGAAACGGAAACATTAGTCCCCGTAGAGCTTTCCGCAGCAAAATGAGCCGCCGTGGCTAAATAGCCACTAAAACCCTTTTTGGGTTTCATAATATATGCCACCAATACATGGTTGCCATCGGCGATCAATTCTTCTTCCTTTAAGGAAAGGTCTGCGTAACGTGATGACTGGTCCATAGTGTACTCCTTTTTGTCAGGTTATTTGAGGCGCGAGCGCGCCCGTTGCGTATCGTTTGGCCATTTCGGCTATCGGAATTGTTTTAATTTTTGAAGCTTTGCCCGCCGTATTGAAACGTTCATACCTATCGATGCAAAGCTCTTTCATAGCCTGCGTCGACGGTGTTAGAAATTTGCGGGGATCAAATTCTAAGGCGTTCTCTTGGGCCACTTTTCGAAACTGACCTGAAATCGCGAGGCGGCAATCCGTATCGATATTGACTTTGCGAACACCGAATTTAATTCCCTTTGTAATCTCCTCCACGGGGACTCCGTAAGTTTGGGGTAAGCCACCACCAAATTCATTGAATATATCTTGCAATTCTTGCGGAACAGACGACGAGCCGTGCATGACGAGGTGCGTACCCGGGAGTCTTTTGTGAATAGCTTCAACACGCGCCATATCAAGAATGTCGCCATCTGGTTTACGGGAAAATTTGTAGGCGCCATGAGACGTGCCCATAGCGATCGCCAGTGCGTCAACCTGAGTATTAGTAACAAATTTAGCGGCTTCATTTGGATCTGTGAGCAACATATCTAAGCCGAGTTTCCCCTCGAAACCGTGACCGTCTTCTGCTTCTCCCTCACCTGTTTCCAATGATCCCAAACAGCCGAGTTCACCTTCGACGGATGCGCCGACATCGTGTGCGACTTCCGTAACATGCTTCGTTATATTTTCATTGTATTCATAGCTCGCTGGCGTTTTAGCGTCAGCTTCCAGTGAACCGTCCATCATCACCGACGTAAAGCCTGCTTGCAGCGCCGAGAAACAAGTCGCGCCGTTGTTCCCGTGATCCTGATGCAAACAAATTGGAATGTGCGGATACATTTCCTCGGCGGCTTCTACCAATTTGACCAACATAATATCGCCGGCGTAAGAACGAGCTCCTCGGCTAGCTTGCAAAATGACAGGAGCATCGACTTCGTCTGCAGCGTCCATAATGCCCAATACTTGTTCCATATTGTTAATGTTAAACGCGGGAACTCCGTATTGGTATTCAGCAGCGTGATCGAGCAATTGTCTAAGGGTGATGCGCGCCATATCTCCGTCTCCTACTTTAAAATTTCTTTGACTTTGGCGACGAGCGCGCCCGTTGTAATGCCAAAATGTTCAAACAACTCCGGTGCTGGCGCTGACCCGCCAAACCCGCGCATTCCAACAAAATTGTCGGGATTTAGGGTGTATCTTTCCCACCCCATCGAAACCGCCGCCTCAATGGCAAGGCGCGGTTTATTGCCCAATACTGTTTTTTGATATGATGGCTCTTGGCGTTCAAACAATTCCCAACACGGCATTGAAACGACGGCAGTTTTTATGCCGTCTTTTGCCAATATTTCCGAAGCTTCAACAGCAAGATGGACCTCTGATCCTGTCGCTAACAATGTAATATCGCGAGCCCCTTCCGTATCTCTCAATATATAGGCTCCTTTTGCCACCAAGTTTTCATCGTTGCGTTCGATGCGAACAGTGGGCAATCCTTGACGTGTTAGTGACAGAACCGTTGGCGTTTTCGAAGCCGCTAACGCGCATTCCCATGCCTCAGCTGTTTCTACGGCGTCTGCAGGCCGGATAACATTCATATTCGGTAAGGCTCTTAAACTCGCCAATGTTTCAACGGGTTGGTGGGTCGGCCCATCTTCACCAACACCAATGGAATCATGTGTTAGCACGTATATAACGCGCAGCCCCATAAGAGCTGACAAACGCATTGCACCCATCATGTAACCAGCAAATACGAAGAACGTTCCCCCGTATGGGATAAACCCGCCGTGCAGTGCGATCCCATTCATAATCGCGCCCATCGCATGTTCGCGAACGCCATAATAAATATAGCGACCTGAATAGTCGGTTGGCGTCACAATCCCCATACCGTCTGTGAGGGTGTTATTTGACCCTGTTAGATCCGCTGAGCCACCGACAGTATGTCCGCAAACTTGATTGATAACTTCAAGCGCATTTTGAGATGATTTTCGCGTAGCCAAATTTGGGGCAAGAATATTGATTTTTTCTTTCAAATTATTGATCTGCACCCTTAATTCGCTCGGGAGATTCGACGTTTGAGCTATATTGAATTCGCTCGCATTGTGGCAAAAACTCAAACGTTCTTCCCAAGCCTGCCTTTTTAGAACCGACATCGTTCCAGCTTCCCGCCATGCGGTAAGAATTGGGGTTGGGATTTCAAATGCAGGCGAATTCCAATTGGCGGTTTTTCTTGCCGCTTCGATTTCATCATTACCCAGTGGAGCACCATGTACTTTATGGGTACCCGATTTATTGGGCGCGCCTTGTCCAATTACCGTTTTCAATGAAATCAAAGAAGGCTTTGATTTTTCCTGTTTCGCTTTTGTGAGCGCCACATCTATTTCGGTTTCGTTATGTCCGTCTATTTCTTGAACATGCCACCCAGACGCTTCAAACCGTTTCGCCTGGTTTGTAGACGTCGACAGATCGGTTCCACCATCGATCGTGATCGAATTGTTGTCCCATAAGACGATAAGCCGCCCGAGTTTTGAATGTCCAGCAAAATCTATGGCTTCATGGCTAATGCCCTCCATCAGACACCCATCGCCAACCATCGCATAGGTATAGTGATCAACAATATGCTCTCCGAAACGAGCATTTTGCATACGTTCCGCTAAGGCCATGCCGACCGCATTAGTAATACCTTGCCCTAGAGGCCCAGTTGTTGTTTCAATTCCCTCTGCATGACCGTATTCTGGATGTCCTGCAGTTATTGCGCCGAATTGGCGGAAGTTCTTTATTTGCTCTAGTGTCATGTCCTCATATCCGAGCAAGTAATGCACAGCGTATTGCAGCATTGATGCATGCCCCGCTGATAGAACAAATCTATCTCTATCCGGCCAATCTGGTTTAGAAGTGTCGATTTTTAGATGCTTGGCAAACAAAACAGTAGCCGCATCCGCGAGCCCCATCGGCGCGCCCGGATGTCCTGAATTTGCCGCTTGAACAGCGTCCATCGTCAGGAAACGGATAGCATTTGCCATTTCGTCATGTGATATTTTTAACGCGGCGCTCAAAGTGCTTTCCTACTCTTATCAACAAGTCTGTGAATTAATGGAGTAAGGATAAGCTGCATGGCCAAATCCATTTTATCACCTGGGATAACGATGGAATTTGCACGGCTCATCCAGCTATTTTGAATCATCGAAACTAAATATGGGAAATCTATTCCACGCGGGTTCGCAAACCTGATAACAACCAATGACTCGCCAGCAGTCGGAATCCAACGGGCAATGAAAGGGTCAGAGGTATCAACAATTGGAACCCTTTGAAAATTAATATCCGTCTTCACGAATTGCGGGCAGATCACATGAACGTAATCGTGCATGCGGCGTAAGATTACGTCTGTTACGGCTTCAGTTGAATACCCGCGGTCATTTTTGTCGCGATGAATTTTCTGCATCCATTCCAAATTAATGACAGGCACAACGCCAATTTTTAAATCTGCATGTTCAGCAATTTTTATTTTACCGTCACCTACGGCGCCATGAAGACCTTCATAAAACAGCAAATCGGAGCCTGATTCAAAATCTTTCCAATCCGTGAAATGACCGGGCGGTTCGCCATGGGTCTCGGCCTCTTTTTCATTGTGCACATAGTGTCTGGTTTTACCGTTTCCTGTTTCCCCATACACCCGAAATACACGTTCCAATTCATCAAGAACATTTGCCTCAGTGGAAAAATGAGAAAAAGTATGATCTCCGTCAGCCGTTCTTTGCGTTAGCTGTTTTTTCATTTCAGCTCGGTCGTAACGATGAAAAGCATCACCTTCGATTGACACAATTTTGATTTTTTCTCGGCGAAAGATTTGATCAAATGTATGTTTTACAGTGGTCGTTCCTGCGCCAGAGGACCCGGTGACCGAGATAATTGGGTGTTTCTTTGACATCTTTAAGGTTCCTTTCTGATTAGCGAGTTAGCGAAACAATCCGCGTTTATTGAAAAGGGGCGCTGCATCGTTCCGGACAGCTTTCTGATGATGATATTTGGCGACGAGGTGAACAGGTTCTTGCGAACCAAAAACAAGGGGGACTCGTTGGTGTAAAGTTCGAACTGTTTTACCAAGAATTCGAATACCGCCGTCTGTGGCAATACCACCCGCTTGTTCAACTACAAATGCCACCGGATTAGCTTCATACAATAATCGTAGCCGCCCTTCCCCATAACCGTGACGTTCGTCATCTGGATATAAAAATATACCGCCGCGTATCAGAATTCGATTGGCATCAGCTACCAACGATCCAATCCAACGCATATTATGGTCACAGGCTAAAGGACCCTCTCCTCCCCGCAAACAATCGTCAATGAACGAGGAAATAGGCGCCGGCCAATGACGATGGTTGGAAGCGTTTATTGCGAATTCCGTACTGGACTTAGCAATGCTCATTTCTGCAATCGATAGTTTAAAAACACAATCTTCTGGATCTAGTGTGTAAAGTTCTGTTCCATCACCAGTGGTAACAACCAGTGTCGTTTGCGGGCCATATACAAAAAATCCGGCTGCAATTTGCTCGACCCCACATCTTAAAAAAGATGTCTCCGGGTTTTCTGTAGAGGGATAAATGGAAAAAATTGTCCCAATTGAAACATTTGTATTGATGTTCGACGAGCCATCAAGTGGATCGCAAGCCACGGCGAGCTTAGCCTCAATGTCAAGCGTCAATATATCTTCTTGTTCTTCCGACGCGTAAAAAGCTACTGGGGAATCAAAAAGTGCCTTTGTAATTAAATCGTCCGATCTTATGTCGAGGGACTTTTGTACATCACCATCCGAATTCAACTCCCCAACATCATCGCCAAAATTTTCTTCAAGTGCTCCTCTGGCACATATTTTTGAAATTTCTGTGGCTGCATCAGACAAACGCGCAATCGTTATTCTCAACGGATCATTGTACCATTTAGAGCCGATATTGTCGGCAAAACCATTTGAAAATATAATTGCCATTGGCGTCCAATTTCCTCCACAAATTACGTTCGTATTCCCAATATTCAGAAAGGTGAATACCTTAAAAAACTTAAACTGGATTATCTGATGAGTTAGGCTTAAACTAATTTTTACTAAAATTAAATTGAATAAAATCTAATTTGGATTAAGGTAATCTTATGTCTCTTTCTCGCGATCTTACGATGAAACAAATTCGCGCCTATGCCGCGGTTGCCAGAACTGGATCAATTACAAAGGCGTCAGAAGAACTATTTGTTACCCCACCCGCAATTTCATCACAGATAAAATTATTAAAATCATCGGTGGGGTTTGATATCCTGACTCGCGAACAAAATGGATTAAAACCCACGCAAATAGGATTGGAATTATTGGCACTTTATGATCAAATAGATGCGTGTGTTCATATCGCAGCGCAAAGAATTGAGGCTTTAAAAGCTGGCAAGGCAGGATCAGTTAGTCTTGCCGTCGTGAGTACCGGTAAATATTTTGCCCCGACCATCATCAAGTCTTTTATGAACGCTTTTCCCAATATTGACCTCAATCCCATCATCGGGAACCGTCAAATTGTACTAAAAGCTTTGCAAGACAGATCTGTCGATGTTGCAATAATGGGTCGCCCACCTGCCAAGTTAGATGTTGTTCGGCATGAACTTGGAGACCACCCAAATATATTGATTGCAGCGCCAGATCATCCCTTGGCACAATATAAGCGAATAGACCCGAAATTACTTCTATCCGAGACGCTGCTATTGCGCGAACCTGGATCAGGCACACGTATGTTGGCGCGTCGTTTCATGGAGCAAATAGGAGAAGGGATTGGTTACCCAACAATGCAAATGAATTCTAATGAATCGATAAAACAATCGGTAATGGCGGGTCTCGGGATAGCGATGATATCGGAACACACTGTAATGGCTGAGCTCCAGTCGAAGCGATTGGTTGCACTCGAAATCAAAGGGCTCCCGATAATTCGAAAATGGATTTTGGTCAGACCGGCAAATGTCGAAACATCTGGGGCTACACGAAGTTTCTACAATTTCATTTTGGAAAACCGCAGCAGCTTGATCCCAGGTCATTTACAGTTGGAACCATAATTCAGTTAAGACATGTGATGTCGAGAATGACTGCCGCTCAGAAACGTCCATTGCCCGAGAGTACTGCCCTCGAATAGCCGTTCACGTCAGTTAACAATGAATAACCCCGCCCCAAGGGGCGAGGTATCAAAAGAGTGTAAGTTGTTTATCACTGTGTAGTTTTGTATATTCTTTGCCTTGATTTTGGACGTAGCTTGTTATTGTGCTCTCATCTCCGTGACGCCCAACTGTGGATGCAAGATAACCATCACTCCAAAATTCTCCACCCCAAAGTGACTTTTTAACATGAGGACACAACTTAAATATCTCGCGTGCGGTGATACTTTTTATTACAGTGACCAACTTGGTCACTGTATAGGTCGGAACCGATTGTACCAAAAAATGAACATGGTCTTTATCCGTTCCAACCTCCAAAAACTTTAACTGGTAACGATCTTCAATCTCCAAACAAACATCACGTAAAACTTCATCAACTTGGGGGTCAAAAACAGCACGCCTATATTTTGCGGGAAACACAAAATGGTAAAGAAGTATCGTTACGTTATGTCGTTTATGGATATATTCGCTCACGCGAATATTCTACGCCGCAAGCGGCGAGGAATGAAACCCTAAAAAAGATTCAACCCGTATTGCAAGGCTAATGCTTGGGTTGAAGCTTGCGATCGCTGTAGCTCTGCTCTCGTAATGTACGTCGTCTTGGCGCTTTCGTGTAATACTTGTCCCATAAAACCTCCTTGGTTGACAGATCACTATACACAACACCAGCACACTGTCGGACTAAACAGCTAGTTATCTAGGACAGCCCCATTTTTTATATTGCTATTTTTGATAGGCTGCTCCGCAGAAGCAGCGACGGACAGGTTTAGGCTTAAGTATGTGAAACAATACATTACTCACACAGCAACGTGTGGCAGCCTTAAGGTTGTGATGTCAGGACACAAACGAATAGACACAGGAGACTCCACATTGGAAAGTGTTTTGGTTTCAAATATAAAAACAAAACAACAGCGAGATATAGTCAATGAATTTAAAACACACTGGAAGCCTAGTTCTGGTATGCAAACTCTGCTCTTTGTGTGCCATCCCCAAAAAAACTGGGCATACGTTTCAGTAGCATCTGATGTCGCGGATGATGAATCGTTTATTATAACTTTCTTACCGAACTTTAAAATTTTTAAAGGCCTACATTTTCAAGGGCATGATTAGCTGAGGGCTTTATGAAGGCTTACAATTATGCTAAAAGGCTGAAAACTCTAAACCGCCTAATCCCGTATGAATATATCTGTAAAATATGGATCAAAGCCCTAAAAAAGTTTAAACAAAACCCAAGCCATCTAATATAGAGACTGTACACCTAACCTCCCGCGCCGCCGATGGTTAGGTTTTCTATATAGACCGTGGGCTGTCCGACGCCGACGGGCAGGCTTTGGCCTGCTTTACCGCACACGCCAATGCCAGAGTCGAGCTTGCTGTTATTGCCTATATGTTTGATCTGGGTGAGCACGGTTGGGCCATCTCCAATGAGAGTTGCGCCTTTGATGGGTTCTTCGATTTTGCCATTTCGTACTCTATAGGCTTCTGTGCATTGGAAGACGAATTTACCCGACGTAATATCGACCTGCCCTCCGCCAAAATTGGCTGCGTAAACCCCGTCTTTAAGGTCGGCGATAATTTCTTCGTGGCTGGTTTTACCGCCGAGCATAAATGTATTGGTCATGCGTGGCATTGGCACATGAGCGAAGTTCTCGCGCCGCCCATTGCCTGTGGACGCTACGCCCATAAGGCGGGCATTCATGCGGTCTTGCAAATAACCTTTTAAAATGCCGTCCTCGATTAATGTCGTGCGCTCGCTTGGTGTACCTTCATCGTCAATGCTGATAGAACCGCGCAGGCCTGGCAGAGACCCGTCATCAATTATGGTTACGCCCTTGGCCGCAACCCGCTGCCCGATCATGCCCGTAAATGCGGAGGTTCCCTTGCGGTTAAAATCACCTTCTAGCCCGTGTCCAATGGCTTCATGGAGTAGCACGCCCGGCCAGCCTGGGCCAAGCACAACGTCCATAGAGCCAGCAGGCGCGGGGACGGATCTAAGGTTAACAAGCGCGCCACGCAAAGCTTCATCCGCAATAGACTTCCAGCTTTGTGGTGTAATAAATTCGGCATATGCCGCGCGCCCACCTGCACCCGCATAACCGTTCTCGCGGCGGCCATCATGTTCGACCGTGACCGATACGGCCATGCGCACTAAAGGGCGAATATCATCATAACGCGCTCCGCCAGCGCGCAAGATAGAAAGAGCGCGGCGACTGGCTGCCAAGGTAACGCTCACCTGCACCACACGATTGTCTTTGGCGCGCATATAGGCATCTATTTCTTTTAAAAGCTCAACTTTGGGGCCAAAGGCAGGGTCAGATATTGGGTCTATGTCGGGATAAAGCATGGCATTGGTTTTTTGTGGGTGCGCGGATAAAGATCCAAAATATCCGTCCTTGGCAAGGGAAACAGCATTGGCTGCGCGCAACAGGGCTGCTTTTGTCATATCTGTGCCTTGGGCAAACCCAGTGGTTTCTCCCGCCACGCACCGCAGGCCAAACCCGCGTGATGTGTCAAAATTGGCCTTTTTAAGCCGCCCGTCATCAAAGCTGAACACCTCACTTGCTCCGCGCTCGACAAAAAGCTCCCCATCATCTGCATTTTTGATGGTTTCCTCTAAAATTTTGCGGGCAGCCTGCGCATTTAAATCACAATCACCAAAAACAAAGTCGTTCATAAATACAAATATCCTCAAGAATAGAAAAAATACAAAAGATTTGTGTATTTGCCCTAATAAGCCCTTGTCATGCAAGGCTTAAAGCCATAATTATTGCGACGATATGTCCTAGCGTGTGTGACGTTATGTCTGTATTCTTTTAAGCAGGAAAATAAATGAGGGAAATATGCAGTTTTCACGGGTAATGACAAGAGTATTGACAGCAGGGGGGCTTGGCGCTTTGAACCTGTCGGTTACTGCGCACGCGTTTGCTGAAAATCGTAACGGGCCAACAGATGGGAGCTTCGGGCTACAACGGTCTGTGACCCCCGTTATGGACTTTATTGGGAAATTTTATCACTGGGGTTTGTTGCCCTTAATGGTTGGCATTGTAGCAACGGTGACGCTTCTTTTGCTCTTTATTATGATTCGCTTTAGAGAAAAAGCTAATCCAATACCTTCCAAGACAACGCACCATGTGGGCCTTGAGCTTGCTTGGACGCTTATTCCCGTGGTTATTCTTTTCTGTCTCGCTATTCCAGGTCTGAAAGGTCTTTATTTTATGGACGTTGTCCAAGATGAAGAAATGACTATCAAAGTGACTGGTAATACTTGGTATTGGGAATATTCTTATCCTGATCTTTTAGATAAAGTCGATACAATTACATCCACCATTGTTGATATTCCAATGGAAGAAAAACACGGGGCAAATGGCAAGGGCCTCACCCACGCACAAATTGTTAAAATTATTGAAGCGCGCCCAGCGGGTGAGCCGCGCCTCAACGGACGCCCATATTTATTGTCAACAGACGCGCCCTTGGTTGTGCCAGTAGATACAACTATAAAAGTGCTTGTGACTTCTAATACAAATACGCACGCATTTTCGGTGCCGCAATTTGGTGTCAAAATCGATGCTGTGCCAGGCCGAATTAACGAAACTTGGTTTAAGGTCAAAGAAGAGGGCACTTTTAACGGGCAATGCTCCGAGATTTGCGGTGTGAACCATAGCTTTATGCCGATCGAAGTTAAAGTTGTTAGCAAAGAAGCCTTTAAGGCTTGGGTTGATAATGGCGGTGTGTTTCCAGCAAAGTATTCACAGTTAAATTTAGGCGGTACAAAAACCGCCGCGCTTAAATAGGAGCACATCATGGTAGCAGGTTACAGTGATACAGATATTCACAATTACGATGGCAAGCCTAAATTTTTTGCGCGTTGGTTTTTCTCAACCAACCATAAAGATATCGGTACGCTCTATTTAATCTTTGCAATTGTATCCGGACTTATTGGCGGTTACCTTTCTTTCATGATGCGCATGGAGCTTATGGAGCCAGGCATGCAAGTGTTTGAAAACCCGCATGTGTTTTCAATGTATGCCACTATGCACGGACTATTGATGATCTTCTTTTTAGTTATGCCAGCCGTTATTGGTGGGTTTGGGAACTGGTTTGTGCCGCTCATGATCGGCGCGCCAGATATGGCGTTCCCGCGTATGAACAATCTCTCGTTTTGGCTTTTGCCAACAGCGCTTATATGCCTTATTATTTCTATGTTCTTGCCAGGTGCGCCATCAGGCAATGGGTTTGCAGGTGGCTGGGTTATGTATCCGCCGCTTTCAACCTCTGGCCATCCAGGACCAGCTTTCGACTTCGTGATTATTGGGCTTTTGGCAGCGGGTTTTTCGTCTATTTTTGGCGCGATTAATTTTATAACAACCATCTTTAATATGCGTGCGCCTGGCATGACTATGCACAAAATGCCGCTCCTTGCTTGGAGCGCTATGGTGACATCATTTTTGCTTTTGCTTTCTTTGCCAGTTTTGGCGGCGGCTTTGTTTATGCTCTTTACGGACCGTAATGCGGGAACAGCTTTCTTTGACCCAGCGGGGGGCGGCGATCCTGAAATGTTCCAGCATTTATTCTGGTTCTTTGGGCATCCTGAAGTTTACATTATGATCTTGATACCGTTCGGAATTGTTTCACACATTATTTCGACCTTTAGCCGCAAACCTATCTTTGGATATTTGGGTATGGCTTATGCTATGGTTGCTATTGGCGTTGTTGGTTTTATTGTTTGGGCCCATCACATGTACACCGTTGGCATGGATGTTGACCTGAAAGCCTATTTCATGGCGGCGACCCTTATTATTGCTGTACCGACAGGCGTGAAGGTTTTCTCATGGCTTGCGACAATGTGGGGTGGATCTATTCGCTTTGCGATTCCGATGCAATGGGCGCTTGCCTTTATCTTCTTGTTTGTTATTGGCGGAGTGACAGGTGTTGCGCTTGCTGCGCCTTTGTTTGATACGGCCGTGCACGATACATATTTCGTTGTGGCGCATTTCCATTACGTTCTGTCCATGGGCGCCGTGTTTGGTATTTTTGCGGGTTTTACGTATTGGTTCGGGAAAATGTCTGGCTATCTTTATAATAAGTATTTGGCTGCAGCCCATTTTTGGTTCTTCTTTATTGGTGTGAACATGGTGTTCTTTCCGCAACATATGCTCGGCATAAACGGCATGCCGCGTCGTATTGCGGATTATCCAGATGAGTTTGCGCAATGGAACCAAATCTCTTCATATGGTGCAATTGTCACATTGGTTGGCGTTGCCTTTTTCTTTGCATGGGTTATCGAAGCGTTCATCGTGAAACGTCCAGCTGGCGATAATTATTGGGGCGAAGGCGCAAATACTTTGGAGTGGACATTGTCATCACCGCCACCTTATCACCAATTTAGTAAATTGCCGCACGTTGATTAATTGATGCGCGAAACAAGCACACTTTCGGCTAATGCAAGATCCGTATCTGTTAAGGGTATGGTTCTTGATATATCCCCAGTAAGGCTAAGCCTTGCGGGGCCGCAGGATTATTATACTTTAATGAAACCGCGTGTTATGTCCCTTGTTGTCTTTACAGCATTGGCGGGTCTTATTTGCGCGCCAGGGTCTATGAACCCGCTCTTGGCGCTTGCGTCCGTGTTTTGGATTGCTGTTGGCGGCGGCGCGGCGGGCGCTCTTAATATGTGGTATGATAGTGATATAGATGCCATGATGACCCGCACACGCAAGCGGCCGATTCCTGCAGGCAAGATAACCCGCTCTAGCGCGCTTTCCTTCGGTATTTTTATGAGTGGATTTTCCGTGTTTGGACTCTCTATAACGGCAAATTATTATGCTGGGCTGTTGCTAGCGTTTACTATTTTATATTATGTGTTTTTTTATTCTATGTGGCTTAAGCGTAATACGCCGCAAAACATAGTTATTGGCGGCGTAGCGGGGGCTTTCCCGCCAATGGTTGGCTGGGCAGCTGCAGCGGGCGGCACGACTGGAGATCCTGTTTCTCTTGCTATGTTGATGCAGGCCATTACGCCCGAGTCCCTTGCGCTGTTTATGGTTATCTTTTTGTGGACACCGCCACATTTTTGGGCGCTCGCGCTTTACAAACAAATAGATTACGGCAAAGCCAATATCCCAATGATGCCCAATGTAAAAGGCGCAAAGTCTACCCGCAATCAAATGATGGTCTATGCGCTTATGCTCGCACTTGCTTGCGCCTATCTGGGCACAACAAGTCTTAGCTCGCCGCTCTATACGGTGCCTGCTAGTCTCCTCAATATTGGTTTCTTGGCACTTACCTTTAAAGTTTGGCGCTCGTGCGCTGGCGATACGCCGCCAAAGGGTGATCAAGCGTCTCTTTACGCCGTTAAAAAAGGTGACAAGGCAGCTCGAAATTTATTTGCTTATTCCATTTTTTACTTATTTTCTTTGTTTGGCATTTTGGCTGCGGCGCAAATCTTGAAAGGTTTTTAGCTATGTCTGATCCTCATAATCCGAATATCATTGGCTATGCGGCGCCTAGCGAGCAGGAAATTGCGGCGCGTAAAAAAAGAAATTATGCAATTGCGGCAGGGCTTTTCGCTTTCGTTATTTTCGTCATGCTTTTAATGCTAAGTAAATACGGATATTTTGATAAATGAGTGTGCCTGATCAAAATGAGGGGGCAAACAAAAAGACTGTGTTTTTGCTCACCCTGCTCACACTCGCCATGCTTGGTCTTGGGATGTCGGCCAAGCCACTCTACAACACCTTTTGCCGTGTCACGGGCTATGGCGGTACAACGCGGGTTGCAGATAACCAGAGCCAAACTATCATTGATCGCGATATTCGCATTCGATTTGACACCAATGTCAGCGACGCTTTGCCATGGGAATTTTATCCACTCGATACATCCGTTAATGTAAAGCTTGGGCAAAATGTTTTGGTATTTTTTGGCGCGAAAAATTTGTCTGATCACCCTATTGTCGGCACGGCCAGCTATAGCGTCAGTCCTGTAAAAGCGGCGCCGTTTTTTGACAAGGTTGAGTGTTTTTGTTTCACGGAGCAATTGTTAGAGCCTGGCGAATTGGTAAAAATGCCCGTGCTGTTTTTTGTAGATCCAGATTTGGCGAATGATGAGCGCCTTGATGATATCAAAACCATAACATTGTCTTATACATTTCATGTGGCCAAAAATCCTAGTGAGGATGTCATGATTACGGCGGACAGAGTAGAGCGCCTAAAAGAAGTGCAAGAGTTAAAAAAAGAACAAGAGCTAGAGCTTATGCAATGAGATATGGCGCAGAAAATTACAAAATTAACCAAAAAAATCACTTGGACATATTGTCGCAATGCAGTTGCCAAGCTATACAAGCATTCAACGAAAAGACTCACAGCGCTTAGCTTGATCTTTGATGAGGGGGAATATTATGTCTGACCATGTAGTAGAACACGATTATCACATTTTGCCGCCAAGCCCGTGGCCTTTTTTAGCAGGCCTTGCCGCGGCCGTATGGGGCACAGGTATGGTTATCTTCTTCGCAGGCCTACATGCGCGCGATGGCGCGAGCCCAATGAAAGAGTTTTTCTTCTCTCGTGGCATGGATATGTGGGGCGATGCTAAAGTTTCAAGCGGCGGATGGCTAATTTTATTGCTTGGCGTTTTGTTTGGCGCTTATGTTATGTTTGGCTGGTGGCGTGATGTAGCGCGCGAAGCTGAAGTTGGCGATCATACCCCCGTTGTGCAAATCGGCCTGCGCTACGGTATGATTATGTTTATCATGCAAGAAGTGATGTTTTTTGTTGGCTGGTTTTGGATGTTCTTTGAATTTGGCCTGTTCCGTAAGGTGAGGGCGGCATGGAACGGGGACGTTACTGAAAACCCGCAAGCGTATTTAGACAGTTTGGGAACAAATGCAGGGGGGAATACAATCCATTCTATTGGTGCGTGGAACCTGCCCTTTATCAATACACTTATCTTACTGCTCTCTGGCACGACGGTCACATGGGCTCATCACGCATTGCTCAAGGACGACCGCAAATCGGCCAGTACAGGTCTTGGCCTTACGGTTTTGCTTGGCTTTTTCTTTATTGCTGTGCAGGCTGTAGAATATAGAGAGGCCTTTGTTAACCGCATGACACACGGGTTTTGGCTTGATAGTAATATTTATGGTTCAACCTTCTTCTTCGCGACAGGCTTTCACGGCTTGCACGTTTTAATCGGTGCTATCTTCCTGTTTGTGATCTGGATACGCCTCATGAGGGGGCAAATGAGTTCGAAACAGCATTTTGGTTTTGAAGCCGCTGCTTGGTATTGGCATTTTGTTGATGTGGTTTGGTTGTTCCTCTTCACCTTTGTTTATGTTGCCTTCGCGCTTTAGAAGCGGGAACATATAAAAGAGACACTTAACAAAACACTGGCCTTTTAATTCAAAGGCGAGTGTTTTAGTCTGAGACTATGATTGTATTTAAACCCATGCGCGGCTTAACCATAGCCACCTTAATTTGCCTTGGTATTTTGCTATGGCTGGGCACATGGCAATATCAGCGCTTTCAATGGAAAACCGCGCTTTTAAAAGATATAGAGACAGCCTCTTTAGCAAAGCCACTCACCAATATAAGGGATATTGACGCACTTATAGAGGCAAAGACACCATTTGATTTTCGCCGCGTGTCATTGGAAGGTGTGTATGAGAAATCACGCATTAATAAGGGGCAGCCATTTTATTTTCTACGGCCTGAAGGTAAAAACATGTCATGGCGTATATATCAACCTTTCAGCCAAGAAGGGCGGCAAGTCTATGCGGCGACGCAGCGTTTTTTTAGAGGGGATAAAGCGGCGCGCCCCGCTTCGTTTTATGGCACGGGCAAGGCTATTGGTTATATTCGGCGTACCCATAAAAAGCACTGGTTTTCTTTAAAAAGCACGCCGAGTAAAAACCGCTGGACTGTGTTTAATGGCGAGCCAGATATACTGGATTGGTCTGGGAAACAAGCGGGGCAAAACATAGAAACCAGCTATTATATTGATGTGGTTTTAGGCGCAAAGAATGCCAGTGCTCTGCCCGCAAAAAAACCAGACATGCCAAATAATCATCTAGATTATATGCTCACTTGGTATAGTTTTGCTATAATTTTGCTTATTATCTATTTTATATTGCACAACAAGCAAGGGCGATTGTACCGCAAAAAAAACTAAGTATCAGAAAGTCGTTATGCGCAAACGGGGCCAGGCACCAAAATTTTTATACGAAACGTGCGCCAGCGGCGGTGTGGAGCTACGCGCACCGAGCTGGGCTGACTTTGAAAGCTGGGTAAGTTTGCGCGCCAGTAATCAAACCTATTTGCAGCCGTGGGAACCAACATTTACGCAAGGCCATCTAAAGCATGCTACTTATAAAACCCGGCTTAGTCGATTTAAGAAATTGACGGCCGAAGATAAGGCCTACCCATTTTATATTTTTCGTGTCGACACTAATGCTTTGGTGGGCGCTTGTAACCTTACACAAATCCAGCGCGGTTCATCTCAAAGCGGCCATATTGGTTATTGGGTTGGGGAGGGTTTTTCGCGACAAGGGTTTGCCCGCGCCGCTGTGCGTGCCGCGCTTAAATTTGCCTTTACGGATTTACGTCTTCGCCGTATAAGCGCTGCTGTGCAGGCTGATAATGAAGCCTCTATCAAACTTTTGGAAAATTTAGGATTTGCCCAAGAAGGTCTGGCACGAGACTATTTGAAAATAGATGGCCGTTGGCGCGACCATGTTATTTTTGCAAAACTCTCTACGGATTAAACGTGCCCAGCACTCGCAAATGGAATTGTTTTTGGGGCTGTCCTGTACAGTCCCTGTGTTAGGTGGTATTAAATTATCATCTCAAGAGAAGGAAGTATTATGGGACAAGTATTACACGGCAGCGCCAAGACGACGCACGCCATTAGAGCAGAAATATTCCGATCTGACGCTTCGATCGCGATACTAGCCAAGCGTTACGGGATCAACCCCAAGACGGTGGTAAATGGAAGAACCGCGACAGCGTGGAAGACCGCAAGAGCGTACCAGAACCGAAGTCCACAGTCCTGTCCTGTGAGGAAGAAGCCATCATTGTCGCGTTTAGGCGGCACACATTACTGCCCCTAGATGATTGCCTCTATGCCCTGCAGACACCATCCCCAAACTCAGTCGTTCTGTGTTGCACCGCTGCTTGCAGCGCCACGGTATATCCCGCTTGCCAAAGCTTGATGAAGGCACACGCAAGAAACAAAAGTTTAAGACCTACCCGATTGGGTATGTCCACATCGACATCGCCGAAATGCGCACAGAGGTGGGTAAATTATACCTGTTTGTGGCTATAGACCGCACATCAAAGTTCACCTATGTAGAGCTACACCCTCGTATGACCAAGATGATAGCGGCTCAGTTTTTGCGCAATACCATCAAGCTTCTGCCCTACCATATTCATACTATTTTGACTGATAATGGCATCCAGTTTACCAACCGCTCCAAGGATACACATGCAGGAGAACACATCTTTGGCAGGAGAACACATCTTTGATCGTGTTTGCCGTAAACATGACATCCAGCACCGCCTGACCAAAATCAATCATCCCTGGATTAATGGCCTGGATTAATGGCCTGGATTAATGGCCTGGATTAATGGCCTGGATCAATGGCCTGGACCAATGGTCAGGTAGAACGCATGAACCGCACCATCAAGGAGGCGACGGTCAAACGGTATTATTATGACAACAAAGACCAGCTTGAAACTCACCTTGAGGGGTTTATGAGTGCATATAATTTCGCCAAGAGACTAAAAACTCTCAAAGGCCGGACCCCTTACGAATATATTTGCAAAATATGGTAAAATGAGCCACAAAAGTTTAACCAAAACCCAAACCACCTAACACAGGGACTATACATTTAGAGTGTAAAGATTGCAAGATCAAACCAATCTGGTTGCCAACATATTGCCCTCATCTAAATGCTATTGAGAGGCTTTGGGGCGTCATGCACAGGCATGTCACACATAATAAATTCTACCCGATATTTACAAAATTTGGTCATGCAATACTCAAATTTTTACGAGAAACCATACCCAAACAATGGAGAAATTTCCGAGACACCGTAACTGACAATTTCCGAATAATTTCAGATGAAAAATTTCGGGTTATGGAGTAGTGGGAGTATATACCAAGTATCCCTTGCCTGAGTATTTCATAAAAATTCAGGAGATGCTGATCAAGGCCACCACTCAAAAACATGCCCCCAAATCAGCATTACCTAAACCAGCAGATGCTTTTCAGCCAGTCGT
The DNA here is from genome assembly GCA_965224735.1 of Robiginitomaculum sp. Classification (GTDB taxonomy): domain Bacteria; phylum Pseudomonadota; class Alphaproteobacteria; order Caulobacterales; family Maricaulaceae; genus Robiginitomaculum_A. The sequence goes on from OZ245059.1 coordinate 2,515,179, forward strand.
CTATCTGCAGGGCGACAATCTGATCGTTAGATTTTACGACGAGTTTGAAGTGCTATACGAGTTTACAATTAAAGCCACCAAAGCCAAAGACGAAATGTATATGCCTACATTTCACAATCAAGGGTACCGCCGCATTAAAGGTGCGCCGCAAAACTCAAAATGGATTAGATAAGAGACGCTGGGCGGGACGGTGCTCCCGCGCTGGACGTAATGCCAGGCTAACCGAAAATGACTCCAGCGTCTCTGTATAGATCTTAGAGCACATTTCACACCAAAAAACAAACATTTTCCCATAAATCACATTTTTTGTGGTCCGTAACCCTGTGCGCGGACTAAAAACGGGGCTCTCATCCCCGTTAACGGGGGGTGACTGTATAAGTTCATATAGATGTGAGATTCTTTAAGTTTGCTTTATTTAAGCTGCTTCCGTCATGTTGGGTTTGTTACGAACCAAACTGGAGGAAGCAGCTATGCAGATCAAATATCTACACCCGAATATCTATAGACTGTACGCTTGGGCGCGTACACAAGAATGTCTGGATGTCTACAGGCGCAAGCACGAAGACGCGGTACGGCGATGGCGAAGCCTAAAATTAGAGGGTGTCAGTGAGCGTAAGTGCGCCGAATTTGTCGGTATATCGCGGGCGACATATTATCGTTACAAAAAGGTTTTGGATAGGCTTGCACACGGAATTACACCGCTCTCAAAGCGGCCCCATAGCCTCAACAAACCCAAATGGAGCGAAGCCGAGAAGCAGCTTGTCTTGCGTATACGCAGAGAAAATCAGACATGAGGTAAGGACAAGATGGGGTAAGGACAAGATTGCCGTTGTCCTGCGCCGTGATCACGGCCAGACTATAAGCGCCAGCACAGTTGGACGCATATTAAAAACTTTGTTCACTAAAGGCATCATCACAAAATCACGCTCTGCTCCAAGAGCAAAAAGAAACAGAAGCTTCAGAAATACCCACGCCAGACGCTGGGTTTATAAAGCCTACAAGCATATGAAAATGGGCGAACGCGTACAGATCGACCATATGAGGGTGAGCAAAAACGGTATCACCGTAAAACACTTCCAAGCTTGGGAAAGAAAATCCAAATTCATTCACGCGCAGGTTTATTCACATGCTAAGGCTTCCTCTGCAAAACGGTTCTTAAAAGAATTTATCGACAAAACACCGTTCACCATAAAATCCATACAGGTTGACGGCGGCTCCGAATTCATGGCAAAATTTGAACAGGCCTGTGAAGATGTAAACATTCCACTCATCGTCTTGCCGCCCAGCAGGCCAACCTATAACGGCGGCGTCGAGCGCGGAAACAGAACCTTCAAGGAAGAATTCTATTACAAAAGAGATCTCTTGGCTGACAGCATCGGAGCCATGAGATTTGAACTCCGAAAGGCGGTTGAAAAATACAACACATACAGACCACATCACGCCCTTGCAGGGCTAACACCAATGGAGTATATAAAAAAACACCCAAATGGCGGATGAGTCTCAAAACACATGAACCTATACACAATGGAATCGATATTTTACTGAACCCCTGCTAGAATAAATAACTATGAATCCAATTGAAATAGAGGAACAACTCTCCAAGCTTGCAACAGAGCCTTTTGATGTTGTGGAATTTCCATTTGAATTTTTGGAATGTTACGGACGCAAAGCGGGCGAGATTAAGTCTCTTAAAAAGGGCAAATCGAATAAATCTGATATTGATGGCGTATTGCAGCGCAACAATATCCATATAGTTGTCGCAGGCGCGGGAGAGCTTGACGAAGCATTATCTGCTTTGCGTAACAGCAAAGCCACAACGAAAAACAAAGCTCACTTCATTCTTACAACTGACGGCGAAAATGTCGCCGCCGAAAACCTAAAAACAGGCGATCATTTAGCATGCGACTATGCCAAGCTCGGTGAAGAGTTTACATTCTTCCTTCCGCTTGCAGGTATCTATTTCACCGCCGAAATTAAGAATCAAGAAATTGATGTCAAAGCAACCGCGCGGCTCAACAAGCTTTATATGGAACTGCTTAGAGAGAATCCAGACTGGACCAGTAAAGAGCGCCGTCATGACCTCAATCAATTTATGGCGAGGTTGATCTTTTGTTTCTTTGCCGAAGATACAGATATTTTTATCGGCGCTGATCTTTTCACAACAACATTAAAGCAGATGAGCGATTCACGCTCTGGCAATGTAACGGAAATAATTGCCGCATTGTTTCAAGCGATGGATACGGCGATTGAAGATCGTGACCCTGAAATTATACGGCCTTGGGCAGATGTCTTTCCCTATGTGAATGGAGGGCTTTTTGGCGGCAATCAAGATGTGCCAAAGTTTAGCCGTATTGCGCGTTCCTATTTGATCGCTGCGGGCGAGCTAAACTGGTCGAAAATCAACCCTGACATTTTTGGCTCGATGATTCAAGCGGTTGCAGATGATGATGAACGCGGCTCTCTTGGTATGCACTACACCTCCGTGCCAAATATCTTGAAAGTTCTGAACCCTCTCTTTTTGGATGGCTTACGCGAGCAATTGGAAACAGCGGGTGACAATGCGCGCAAGCTCTTAAACCTACGCAAACGCATTGCGAATATTCGCGTCTTTGACCCCGCCTGTGGATCGGTAATTTCTTGGTGATTGCTTATAAGGAACTCCGAAAAATTGAAGCTGAAGTTTTGGACCGGCGTGGCGATGAAAACCGCAATACGGTCATCAGCCTTGAGAATTTTTACGGTATAGAGATCAAAGACTTTGCTGCACAAATCGCGCAAATCGCGCTCTTGATCGCCGAGTTTCAATGCGACGTTTTATATATCAACCAAGTCCAAGCCTGTAAAAATATGCTGCCACTGGATAAGGCTAACAATATTGTCATAGGAAATGCGCTGCGTCTAGATTGGCTCGAAGTTTGCCCACCAACCGCACCTGTCGATATTGTAAAGGAGATGGCATGAATGACTTGTGAGCGGTTGATATTTTCGGTGCTATGTTGGCGTTGGAAGAAGCGGATAGGTTTTAGGTTGGATATGTCATCTAGGGCTTTTGACCCTGTAAAGGAGATTAACTCACACCTATTACCGAACGACCATCTTGAGGCCCGACCCGTGTTTACGCACGGATTGGTGAGCTCGTATAGGAGTTTGGTTTGGCCGTTCACACCCGCTTTCCTGCATTTGGAATTGGGTCTCCGCTTCCTCTTAACATTAACACGAGGCGGTTTTGCCTCAAGAGGAGTATAGCTATGTCTTTTATTGGTGTCGACCTACATACGAATTCTTTTACCATTTGCCGCCGTGAGGCGGATGGGTCTGAAATTCTGAAAACCTATCAATTATGCCAAGCTGAACTGGCTCAGTTTTGCATGAGCCTGTCAGCGGATGATGAGATCGCGGTGGAGGCCACGGGCAATTCCGCCTATTTCCGCGATGAAGTGATTGCCTGTGTTGGCCGCGTTGTTGTAGTGAACCCTGGTCAGTTTCAGGTTATCCGCAAATCGGTCAAGAAAACCGATAAGAACGATGCGCGTGCTTTAGCTTTGTTTTTATCCAAAGACATGTTGCCCGAGACACGTCTCAAATCCACCGAGCACGCACAGCTTGCTTCGATTACGCAGACGCGGGATTTACTGGTTAAGCAGCGCACGCGCCTGCTCAATAAAATTCATGCCCTTTATAACCGTCACGGCATCAAGATGAAGAAAGAGAAGTTCAGCTCTCAAAAATCATTGATAAATATGGACATGGCTGTGTTCACCGATTTGGAGAAAATCGAAGTTGGCATTATCCGTGACCAAGCTTTGTCGCTGACAAAATCGGTTAAAGCGATTGACAGGCATATTGAAGCTTATGCAAAAACTCTGGACGGGTTTGAAGGACTTACCAGTATCAAAGGCATTGGCGCGCGGTCGGCGGCTATCTTCTTATCTGGCATTGGCGATGTTGAGGATTTTGCCAGTTCTGATAAATTGGCGGCATACTTCGGCCTTGTTCCGCGTGTTAGCCAATCTAACGAAACCACCAATATGGGGCGGATCACCAAGCGCGGCAACAAGCTTGTCCGCACAACTTTGGTGCAATGTAGCCTGATTGCCATCCGGTATTCCGGTTATCTCAACAGTTTTTACAGGCGCATTAAAGACAGGCGCGGCTTTGGCAAAGCCATCATCGCTACAGCACGTAAATTACTCAAAATAATATACGACACCCTCAAAAACAACTGGGTGTTCGAAGATTTCACCAAATTCAAACTAGCCAGCCAAGAAATGGCTGGACAATCATCATAGGAGGAGACGGATGATGATTTGTTCTCAACGCCGCTTGAGCAAACTGAGATCGATCTGGATGAAGATAACTTGGGGGGTGAGACCTATATTTGTGGAAATCCTCCCTACCTCGGTAGCACATGGCAATCGAAAGACCAAAAAGAAGATTTGAAAACTATCTTCGATGGTCGTACCAAAAAATGGAAATCTCTAGATTATGTCACCGGTTGGCTAATGAAGGGTGCCGACTATGGAACGCAAACCAATACGGTAAGCGCGTTTGTGACGACCAATTCCATTTGCCAAGGGCAACAAGTGCCTATTTTATGGCCTCTTATCTTTGATACTGGTCGCGAGATTGGTTTTGCGCATACGTCATTCAAATGGAAAAACCTTGCTAGCCACAACGCGGGTGTAACCGTAGTGATCGTCGGATTGCGTGATAAATCCAATGAACGAGCAAAGCTTTTTGAGGTTGGTGATGGCAAGAAATCCCCGTTTAAAATTGTACAAAATATTAACCCCTATCTTGTTTCCGCTAAGGATATAATCGTTACCAAGTCAAGCTCAGCAAATAAACTTGCTGAAATGATACGTGGCAATATGCCATATGATGGAGGCAATTTACTATTAACTTATGATGAAACAAACTCTTTAGAACTAACAACGGAACAAAAGAATATGTATATAAGGCGAATTTATGGTTCTGCCGAATTTATCAATGGAAAAGATAGGTACTGCTTATGGATTGAGGATGTTGATTTAGAGCAAGCTCTGGCTATTCCTTCTATTTCAAAACGAATAGAAGGTGTAAGAAAAATGCGCCTTAGTAGTAAGGATAAGGGTGCTAACGCTATGGCCGCTCGATCTCACCAATTTAGAGAAATGAATTCGGCAACTAATTCTTTAATTGTTGTGCCTGCTGTAAGTTCGGAAGAGCGAGCGTATCTACCGTGTGGTATATTGAGTCATAAAGGAGTAATAACTAATCGAAACTTTGCTCTTTATGACGCGGAGCTTTGGCATTTATCATTGCTGGTGTCTCGCATTCATTGGGTTTGGATTTTTACTGTCTGCGGAAAGCTAGAGACACGATTTAATTACTCGAACACAATGGGCTGGAATACTTTCCCTGTCCCCGATTTCACCGACGAAGACAAAGCTACGCTCACCAAATGCGCCGAGGACATTTTACTCGCGCGCGCGGCACATTTCCCTAAAACAATTGCTGATCTCTACAAGCCCGAAGACATGCCAGACGACCTTCGAGCTGCCCATGACCGCAACGACGAAACACTGGAACGAATTTATATTGGCCGTCGGTTTAAGACCGATACGGAACGGCTTGAAACTTTATTTGATCTTTACACTAAAATGACCTCCAAACCCCAAAAGAAAGCGAAACGTGCATGAGCGAGCCAGAAAAGAAATTTGTCCAACCTCCAGCCCTCACCACAAATTTTGCGGGTAATGGGGCGTCCACAACGTCCAACGCGATGGGTATGCGCGCAATGCAAGCGCGGGCATGGCAATATCGCGGTGAACAATACTTACTGATTAAATCGCCGCCTGCGTCGGGTAAGTCCCGCGCGCTTATGTTTGTGGCTCTTGATAAATTGCGTAATCAAGGCGTTCGTAAAGCCATCATCGTTGTACCAGAACGCTCAATTGGCGCGAGCTTTGCGAATGAGCCTTTGTCTAAATTTGGCTTTTTCACCGATTGGGAAGTTGAGCCGCAATGGAACCTCACCAACGCGGCAGGAGCAGATGATGTTAAAGTGCCGAAATCGACGGTCAAAGCCGTTGCTGCATTTTTAGAGAGTGACTCCGAAGTCTTAGTAACAACCCATGCGACTTTCCGTTACGCGGTAGAAGAGATTGGCATTGAGCCTTTTGATAACTGCCTGATTGCCATTGACGAATTTCACCATGTCAGCGCGGATGAAGACAACGTATTAGGCCGTCAACTTGGCGCGTTACTCGACCGCGACCAAGCGCATGTTGTGGCGATGACGGGCAGCTATTTTAGGGGCGACTCCGTACCTGTGCTTTCTCCCGAAGATGAAGCGAGATTCGAGACAGTTACCTATACTTATTACGAACAGCTCAATGGATATGAATATCTCAAAACCCTCGACATTGGATACAGTTTTTATCATGGCGACTATATCGAGGCCGTTCCGCAAGCCTTTATTGAGGACATGAAAACGATCATTCATATCCCGAACGTCAATGCGCGTGAGGCGGGGCGTTATGATAAATATCGTAGCGCTGAAATGATTATGGAGCATTTAGGTGAATGGAAAGGGCGTGACCCTGAAACGGGTTTCATACTTGTAGAACGCCATGATGGTAAGCTGCTCCGCGTAGCTAATCTGGTTGATGATGATCCAAATTTGCGGGCGCAAGTGGTTGCTTCTCTTAAAGACCCAGCACAGAAAATGAACCGTGATTGGGTGGATGTAATTATTGCGCTCGGCATGGCGAAAGAGGGCTTTGATTGGGTGTGGTGTGAACATGCTCTTACTATTGGTTATCGCGCAAGCCTAACCGAAGTTGTGCAAATTATTGGTCGCGCCACGCGTGACGCAAAGGATAAAACCCATGCACGATTTACAAACTTGATTGCAGAACCTGATGCATCTGAAGACACTGTGGTTGATGCAGTCAATGATACTTTGAAAGCCATTGCAGCATCGCTTTTGATGGAGCAGGTGCTTGCGCCGCGCTTTAATTTCACGCCCCGAGATGTTGGGCCGCAACCGGGCTTTGATTATGAAGGTGGGTATAAAGAAGGTGAAAGCAATGTCGGGTATGACGGAAAAGGTGCTATTCACGTTGAGATCAAAGGCTTGGCAGAACCTAAATCACCCGAAGGTAAACGCGTTGTTGAAGAAGACCTCAATGATCTTGTTGCGAGTTTCTTACAAGATAAGCGCACAATGGAACGTGGACTTTTTGATGACGAAGTGATTGCCGAAGAACTTACCCAAGTCGCGATGGGACATATCGTCCGCACGCGTTACCCTGAAGTGCCTGAGGCCGATCAGGAAGCTATTCGTATGCAGGCCGTAGCAGCTATCAACCTAATTCAGAAAGGCAAGGAGCAAGCAGCAAAATCAGATGGTGGCGAGAGTGTTGGCGCGAACACTGCGTTGATTGATGGCATTCGAAAATATGCACTTAATGTGACAGACCTAGATATTGACCTTATTGACAGTATTAACCCTTTCAAAACCGCCTATAATATTATGTCGAAAGCGATGGATCAAAATACTCTGCTGCGCGTAAAAGAAGCTATATCTGCGAAACGCGTTAAATTCACGCCCGAAGAAGCAATGGACTTTGCGCTTCGCGCACGACGTTTCAACCGCGAACATGCCCGTTTACCAGAAATTACCTCGCAAGACCCATGGGAGCAAAAAATCGCCGAAGGTGTTGTCGCGTTTAAGCGATTTAAAGCTGAGGGTAAATATGAGTAATATAGACCTAGATGAATTAGAAGTAGAATTAGGCGGCCCGATTGAAGTCAAAGCTGCACCTAAGTTAAGCGCAGAACAAGCCCGCGTTGTGGCAAGTTTTGAAGACATTCTAAAATTCTACAACGAGCATGGCCGCGCTCCTCGACATGGTGAAGGCCGTGATATTTTTGAGAGAATGTATGCCGCTCACCTTGATGCCCTACGCCGCCAACCACGCTTCCACAGTTTATTGGAAGATTTAGATAAGCACGGCTTATTAGACATGGGCGAAGACAATCCGGACAACGTGGACACAGATGAATTACTCAATGAGCTGGGCGGCATTGATGATGACATCACAACACTACGTCACGTTAAACCGCGCGGCGAAATTGCCAGCCCTGATGAAGTCGCAGAACGGAAATCATGTGCTGATTTCGAGCGATATGAACCTTTGTTCAAGCAGGCTAGAGCAGATTTGAAGGTTGGCGTTAGAGAGAGCCGTCGTTGGGGTGAGAACTCTGACATTCAAGCAGGGCAGTTTTTTATTCTACGTGGACAAATGGCTTTCGTTGAGAAAGTCGGAGAAACCTTTATTTCTCCAAATGGAAAAGACAACGCGCGGCTTCGCGTAATTTACGATAATGGCACGGAAAGCAATTTGCTGTTACACTCGCTTGGGAGTGCGCTTTATAAAGATAAAATGGGGCGGCGGGTTACAGACCCCCAAGCTGGGCCGCTTTTCGCACAAGACGATTCTAAAGGTACAGAGAGCGGGACGATTTATGTTCTTCGCAGTCATTCCGTCTTGTCGACTATCCAAGAGAACAGAGATTTGATTCATAAGATAGGCGTTACAGGCGGCAAAGTTGAAACACGTATTGCAAATGCCGAGAATGACGCAACCTATCTATTAGCAAGTGTTGATATCGTCGCAGAATATCAACTCTATGACATTAATCGTGGCAAGCTAGAAACGATGATCCAGTCATTCTTTGAAGGGGCGCGGCTTGATATTGAAATCCAAGACCGTTTTGGAAAACCCGTAAAGCCGCGAGAATGGTTCATTGTCCCGCTAAACGCGATTGATGAAGCGGTTGAACGAATAAAGGACAAAACGATTGGCGAATTTATGTACGATCCACAATCCGCGAAACTAGTGAAACAATACAAACGATGACAACTTTATTTGAGAAGTGGACAAACAAATCTTCGAAAGAGGTTGGGTCAAAGACTCTTACAAAAATGCTGGAAAAGCCGGATGGACGCGATGCAATCATGGAGGAGCTTGCGGTAGTTTGTAGGGATCATTACGCCGCTGATGAAGAGGTTGCCGATTGGATAGAGGCTTTAGGCTTCTCTGTTGCTGCGGATTGTCTGCGCGAAAATTTCCCAAAGCAATCCAAGGGGTGGTCAGCGGATATTGGAGAGATTTTAGGGTCAGGACTCATTAAAGCCAATATATAACGATTGCAGCGATGCATATTGTAGAGAAAAAGGTGTGTGCGCAGCGATCATAACGGGTTGAGACACGTCTCCAGTCTTTGAGGCGCCCAAACACGTTCTCAACCTTGTGACGCTGTTTGTATAAAGTTTTATCGTATGGGATCAGTGTTTTTCGGTTTCGACGCGGCGGAATACACGGGGTAATATTGCGAGCACGTAATGCCTCTCGAAACCAGTTTGAATCATATCCTTTGTCACCCAGAAGGCATTTTGCTTTTGGAAGTTGATCTAGCAATAACCGCGCCCCTTTATGGTCGCTCATTTGTCCTTCACTCAGCAACATGACCACCGGACGACCCACACCATCACAAACCGCATGGAGTTTTGAATTTAGCCCACCTTTGGTGCGGCCAATACATCTGGGAACATCCCCTTTTTAAGCAGACTAGCTGCGGTTCTGTGAGCTTTTAGGTGGGTTGCGTCGATTTGCAATTGTTCTGGCACACCTTCAGATGTGCTTAGCGCAATAAAGATTTTGTTGAATACACCCATTTTACTCCAACGGATAAACCGATTGTAAAGTGTCTTGTGGGGGCCATATTCTCGCGGAGCATCGCGCCATTGAAGGCCTCGTTTAAGCACATGGATAATGCCGCTGATCACACGTAAATCATCGACACGTGGTACGCCGTGAGACAAGGGAAAATAAGGCTCAATACGAGCCAATTGGGACTTCGATAGATAAAACAAATCATTCATGGTGAAAGCTCCTTTGACCATCAATGAATCACAAATTAGACAAAATGGGAATCCCTAAAATTAATAGGTCCTGACCCTAGGAAGAGCAAAGTCCGAAAGTTTTATCTACGAAGCCTGCCTTGAACAAAACTGTATAGTTTTAGGGTATGGCGGAGAAGTTGATTGGTCGGAGCCTAAATACGAATCCTATGATGCAGTTAAAGAAAAGTGGCAAAGTATTGAACCAGATGCATCAGGGAACAATGGAAACATCAGCCAAGTTTGGACATTTAGAGGACGGATGAAAAAAGGCGATATTGTCGTTGTATCAGACGGAAATTTGCGATTTAGAGCTATCGGGGAAGTCGTAGGGGATTATGAATATTCCCCGCCTGGCGCAAATGATGGAGAGTTCATATCAGGGAAAGATTTTTACAGCCACAGACGGGCGGTAAAATGGCTAAAAGTTTTAGACGAGTCCTTACCTGCCGAAGTTATACTTTCAACCCGTTTTTCCCAAGCAAGTTGTTATCATATTGAGCGCGGTAAAATAAAACTTGAAGCGCTTTCTGAATATGTTGCTGGCGATTCAGCACCCAAAGCAAAGGCGGGCGCAGCAGATAATTATGTGTTGATTATGGATGAAATCAATAGAGCCAATATTTCTAAGGTCTTTGGTGAGTTAATCACCTTAATTGAACCTGACAAGCGTTTAGGCTCTGGCAATAATGCTCTGCAAGTGACCTTGCCATACTCAAATGATAAGTTTGGCGTTCCAAATAACTTACATTTAATCGGCACGATGAACACGGCAGATCGCTCCATAGCGCTGCTAAATACGGCACTTCGCCGTAGGTTTAGCTTCCAAGAAATGATACCTCTTTATCATATAGATGGGATGGACCGCATTATTGATGATGTCCATTTAGGAAAATTTTTGTCTGCCATAAACAAACGTGTTGAATGGCTTTTTGACCGTGACCATCAAATTGGTCATAGTTTTTTAATGGGCGTTAAAACCCGCGCTGACCTTGATAAAGCCATGCGCGAAAATATAATTCCATTGCTCGTTGAGTATTTTTATGAAGATTGGAAAAAAGTAATATACGCGCTTAATGATACAGGCAATCATTTCATTAAGGAGGAAGTGCTGAAAGCTCCTAAACTTCTAGGTGATGCAGAGGAGGCTAGATTACGATATTCTGTAAACAACGATGATATACCATTAGAAGCTTATGATGCGGCTAGCGAGCAGTGAGAACAATAAGCCTGCGTGAATATGAGAGTGCGGAGGTCGGTGATATTGCTGGCCCCAAGTGCTTTCTTGTGCAGGAAATTGAGGCCCTTGACTGCGCACAAAAGGCGATGGGCGCGGATGCTTTTAAGTGGGTTGGCCGCAATAAAATAAAAGCCACCCAATTTGTCGGCATTGTAGCAGGAAATAATATCCGCTTAGAGGTGTTGCCAAAGATTAAGAGTGCCGAGTTTGCAAAATCCCGCGCCATTATGATGAAGATGATTTGCGGCGCGCTTGATATACCCGTTTATGATGGAGAGCTTACAAAGCTAGCAGCACAAAATAAAGATTTACTAGAAGTTCTAATTTCCATATATGCCCACCGTCTCATTGAAGAAGTACGCCGAGGTTTAACGCGAAACTATCAACGACATTCAGATGACCTTTCTCGCCTAAGAGGAAAATTGAACGTAACACGCCAATTTACTCACCTCGCTGCAAGTCCGCAAAAACTGGCTTGTCATTTTGATGAATTCTCTTCCAACAACCCATTAAATCGATTGCTGTTATGCGCAACCCAAACACTAAGGCGACACTCCACACACGCGCCTACGCAGCGCCTGTTAAGCGAGATAGAAACTCATTTTGAAGATGTTGAAACAACACCTGTGCGGACTGTTCTTACGGATAAAATAACCATCAACAGAAATAATAATCGATGGGCAACAGTGGAAAAACTTGGGCGTTTATTGCTACAAGCTCTTTACCAAACAACGCATTCAGGGAAGCACCAAGGCATTGCCCTGCTGTTTGATATGAACCGATTGTTTGAAGCATATATTGCGCGGCTTGCGCAAAAAACTCTTCGCCCTTTAGGTTTTGTAGTCCTTACACAAAAGCCGCAAAAGGCACTTGCTAGCAATACTGATGGTATGCGTAGTTTTATTACAAAACCCGACCTACATATTGAGCATGACGGGATTGTTTTTGTTCTTGATACAAAATGGAAACGCTTAGATACATCAAAACCTAATTACGGTATTTCTCAAGCGGATGCGTATCAAATGCACGGATATTCTCGTGTGTATGAGGCCATTTCTACAGTGCTTATATTTCCCGAAATCAATGGAATTAAGCATAATAACGGCATTGTTTCTTCATGGGACTATACCAATAGTACTGCCAATATGATATTGGCGTTGGTTGACATTCTTGATGAAGAAAAAATCAAAAACACTTTTTTATCACTCGTTTCAAACGAGTTTGCATCTCCACATCATTAGCGCCTCCTTCGAAAGTGCGGAGATGGGCGGGCGGCCCTGATAGCAGGGCGCGGTCACGGCGCAAGGGCTTTGGCTTTGTGTGCGTATAATTCTTCTTAGTCTTCCTACCAAAACCCTTGCCCCGCGCCCTTGTGCGCCCGGCTAGGCGGGCCTCTTAGCCGCCCATCCCCGCCCTTCCGGCGGAGGCTGGTGCGGGAAAAAAAGAGGAGACTAACCCATGACCGAGCCTAGAACTGATACACCGAGCCAAGCCCAACCAACAGGGAGCCTAGCCGCGCCTTTCGCGCTAAACCCTGACACCCCTAGAATTTATGTGGCTTGCCTTGCCGCTTACAATAATGGCCACTTGCACGGCTCTTGGATAGACGTAGAGGACGAGGACGGTATTCACGAAGCGGTTCGCGCAATCCTCAAGTCATCCCCCATCACCGATGCGGAGGAGTACGCGATTCACGACTATGAAAATTTCGACGGGGTAACCATAAACGAATATGACAGCTTTGCCCGTGTGGTTGAAATTGCCGAGTTTATCGGGAACTGTTCAGGCTTTGGCGGCAAGTTATTGGAAAACTATGGCGGTGATATTGAGGACGCAGAATCCACGCTCGAACGATACAACGGCGAGTATGAAAGCCTAGCGGATTTTGCCGAGGAACTCACCGCGAGCACCACCCAAATCCCCGAAAACCTCAAATACTATATCGACTATAAATCTATGGCGCGTGATTTGGAAATGAATGGCGATGTGTTCACAATAGAGACAGGCTATAAAGAAATTCACGTTTTCTGGGATAATTAAGATGGGAGCGCGAGAACTAGAATTCGCAGAGCAGTTTTTGCCTTATGTCTGCCTTGGCGATAGTATCAGCGTGGACGTTGGCGACTATACAATCACGGCAAGAATTGCCCATGATGATACCGTTGATAAACCCGACGAGCGCCAAGACGGATTTTGGCCAAGCCTAGACCCTAAGGCCGCAGGGTTCATCCGCGCAGGAAATGGATGGCGCAAACGGTTTGAAGAACAGCAAGCCAAGGCCGAGTCCGTCATGGCGGTATGGCTTAATGATGAATGGTTTTATTGCGGCATAATCCTGTCAGTCACCATTGACGAGACCGAACTCACCGACCACGCCGCGAGCCTTTGGGGAATAGAAGCCAATTATCCCGATAGTGATAATGCCTATTTATCCCAAGTCGCAAATGAATTGCTATCCGAAGCACTGGACGCTGCAAAGGCCGAACGGAAACGACTTTGCGCCATTGTCTGCGAGAGCGCGGCATGACCCGTTATGCAGTGCAATGTATGGTGCCACGATACGAGATGAAAGTCGTTACTGTTGACGCAAGTTCAGTTGAAGACGCTTGTGTAAAAGGACTTGCCAAAGCGCAAAGCGCGGAGGGCGAATGGGAAAGCCTTGAAACCTTTGGCAATGTGTTTGTTGATGGTATTGTCCAAGAACCTCGCGGCGATCCTCTTAATGACCTTTGTAATGGTTCCGTTGATGTGCCTGTCTGTTATTCCGAAGACGGAATTGGGCGAGATTGGTCATGAGCAAGGCCGCGCCCAAACTTAAATTCGAGCAAACAGAAGTCGGAGAACAGACCCTGATTAACGGAATCCGCCCCGTCACCCTTGGCGAGAAACTCACCGCCCGAACCTTGCACCCGATGACACCCAAGCGGAACCCGAACGCACAGCAAAGACCGTGCGACCTTGGCTTGTTTGATGAAGTGGGACGCGCCCAAATCGACCTAATAGATTTTATCAATTCATCCCAAACCCCAACGGCAAAATAGGAGACTAAGCCATGACTAAACCACTCGACTTGAAACATATCGCATTTGACGATTTGCATATCTCGACTTTGAATATGCGCCATAAGGCCAAGGGCAATAAACCGCCAGATATATCTGATATATTGCCGAGCGTGAGAGAGCGCGGTATTCGACAGCCGCTCTTGGTACGGCCAGAGCCGACCAAGGATAATAAAAACGCTTACGGTATTATCGCAGGGCGGCGCAGGTATTTTTGCCTGAAATCCATTGCCGATGATGGCGACAAGATTGCGCCTGTGCCGTGCTGTATTATGGACGCGGACGATGATGCCCAAGGCCTAGAAGCCAGTATCTTAGAAAACATCGCCCGTCTTGCCCCGACAGAAATGGAGCAATACGAAGCGTTTAAGAAACTCGCAGGCAAAGGCGAAAGCATTGCCGAAATTGCCGCCGTGTTTGGCATTACGGAACGCGCCGTAAAACAGCGGCTTGCGCTTGGTTCTCTCTTGCCGCAACTCCGCAAATTATACACGGGCGAAGAAATCAACCCTGCCACAATCCGCGCCTTGACAATGGCGAGTAAGAAACAACAAACGGCATGGCTAAAGATATTCAAGTCTGACGACTATGCGCCCCAAGGCGAGCAGTTAAAGGCTTGGTTATCGGGCGGCGGTCTTATCACCACCGATAAAGCTTTGTTTCCTATGGAGGAATACAAAGGCACAATCATCGCAGACCTATTTGGCGAGCACGGGCAATTCGCCGACCCTGAATTATTCTGGTCATGCCAGAATACGGTTGTTGCGATGGAAGCGGAAGCCTACGAGAAAGACGGTTGGAAAAACGTGTTTATCGGTGATGTCGGACAAACATTCTATGGATGGGAGCATGTAGAGCGTAGTAAGGAGCAAGGCGGCAATGTCTATATCGAGGTTAAGAATGATGGACAGGTGATATTCCATGAGGGCTTTATGCCAGAAGCCGAAGCGCGGCGGCTAGACCGCCAAGCCCAGAAAGGTGTAGAGGGCGGCACTGAAAAGCCCGACACCAAACCGCGCCCTGAAATGTCAGGCCCGATGGCAGAGTATATGAATTTACACCGTCATTCCATTGCAAGAGCGGCACTGATTAAGCACCCCAAGATGGCTATGCGCCTTACTGTCGCGCACATGATTACGGGTTCACGGCATTGGAAAGTTGCTAAGGATGAGCAAAGCACCCGTAAAGAAGCCACGCAGTTAAGTGTTGAAAACTCCAAGGCCGAACAAGAACTTACCGCAGAACGTAAAGTCATTGCAGGGCTATTAGGACTCAAAAAAGACGACATTCAAATCTATCACCGCTATGCAAGCATGTTCAGCTTGAACACTGTATTTGCCACATTGCTCGACCTAGATGATAAATCGGTCTTGCGGATAATGACATTTTGCATGGCTGAAACCCTCTCGACCAATAGCGGAGCCGTAGAAGCCGTTGGCGTTCTGACGGGCGCAGACTTTAGCGATTACTGGTCACCAGAAGAAGCTTTCTTCGACATCTTGCGAGACAAAGGCGTGGTCAATCAAATGGTCGCGGACATAGCAGGGAAATCCACTGCCCAAGGGTGCGTCACCGACACAGCCAAGAACCAAAAGGAAATCATCAAGAACCGCATGGCAGGCCACGGCGTGGACAAAGCAAGCCCAGACTGGCTCCCAAAATGGGCGGCATTTCCTGCAATCCATTACCGCGAAGCAAGCGGTTGCCCACCCGCACAGAACTGGAAACGCATTGCGAAATTGTTCGCCAAGCGCAAACCAAAAGCCAAACCAACCCCAAGAAAACAGGCGGCCTAGTCTCCCCCGATACACCGCCTGTAAAGCGGCTCGCGTCCCAAAAGGGCGCGAGCCGTATTTGTTTGTCCAATTAGTTTAATTCCCTCACATTGGTTTCACCTTGTTATAAAACGTAATTCCTATAGTTTGTGCTTTGTTCGTAATTTATTGTTCATGAGAAAATTGATGAAATTTGATAAGACGCTACTGCTTCCGGGTGAAGAAATATTGGTGACCAAACGCGCTAATTTTGTTATTTCGATTACCGATTTTGGTTTAAGCCGTTTTGTTGCTGATGGGTTAATGTGGACGGTAGGTATGGAGGGAAAAGAAGCCATTGGGGGAAAACTATATTTAACAAATTACCGTTTGGTATTTATTTCCCATTTCTTAAATCGGGTTAGAGGCTCCGTTAGTATATTCTTGCCCGCAATAACTACAATGTATGACAATTCCCGTAGGCTTGTCAAAAACATCATTGTTGAAACAGAAGTGGCCAACTTTAATTTTGTTGTCGGAGGAATTCCGAAATTATTGATGCAGATGGATGATGCAAAATTAAACATGAAACCACAAGAAAGACAACGGTTACAGGTTTTATTAAAGGAAGCAAACTCTATCTTAGTTGGAGGGATGGTCGTTAATTCTGGGCTTGAACGTATAAATAAAGTTTTACTAATGGCTAAAAATGGAGTTGATGATTTTTCTGAATTTGATCATCCGTTGGATAAAGTATCTTCATTACTTGTGAATGTAGCAATAAATAATTTGGAAAAATCAAATGGTTCGTAACCTATTGTAGCTTTTGAAAAAAGATTCAGAAAGCAATCTATCAGAACTTACCCTAGACCGAGACAGCCAAATATATGATTGGCCATTATGTACAATGCAAGCTGATAAGCCGCCTTTTTCTTGCACCCAGCTCTCCCATATATTGGGAAATATTTCTGATCTCCCTTGTGCGGTCTTAAAAAAAATATTTGCAAGTTGCCCCGTATGCAGAACGACCAGATCTGGCTTCAATATAAATTTTTCCAATTCAAATACTTTTAAGCACAACGGTAATTGTTTGCGAGCTAATGAAGGTTTTGGATTATCTGTATCACCACCAATTTTAAACAAATTATTCCATATAAAGGTGTCGCATTTTATATTTAATACATCGGCGCATTTTTTTTGCACTCTCCAAAAAGCCGAACCAAATTTATATTTAACCAAGCCTTGTTCATTATTAGGGTTTGTAAATTCTCTGGTTTCGTGGAGGTTTTGCTCAAATGACCATGTTTTGCTGTTTTTTGTTTCCCATCCATTGGTAGCAGCACCACACCACATTATTTTTGGAAATGGCAATGAGAACCAATTATCAGGCACACTTGGGATAAAAGGTTGGGCTGTTTGGTCCGTTTTAGTGATTTTAAAAAGTTCGGAAAATACTGCGCGGTATTGGTCATTATCGTATAATGGATGAGACATATTATATACCGTTTATAAGATTGTGGCACTAGGGTAACCCCACATCGATTGTTAATCTTATACTTTAATCAAGCGATGTAGGGGTTTGCTACCCAAACCAAATCCTCTGGATCAGTGTTTAAGGCTTTGGCGAGTGCAAACAATATATCCGCGCCAGCCTTGCGGTTACCTGTTTCAAGTTGAGAAATATAGGCGGTACTGGTATCACATGCCTTAGCAAGAGCCGCTTGGGTAAGGCCTCTATGCTCTCGGTATATTTTAATCGGGCTTTGGTCTTGCAACAGGGCTTCAACGACAGAGGCGGGGACGGTTTCTTCGTCGCTGTCGTGATTATTGATAGCGTCAATAGCCCAGCGTTCTTCAAGGCTTTCTTGGAGTTCTTGTATGAGCGCGGCTTGATTAACAACTTTGTTTTCAAGCGCGTCTATTCTTTTTTCGAGTGTAGCGGTCATTTGTACACATCCTTTCTATTGCCGACTTTGTAAACCATGAAAGTAGCCTTATTATTGATTATGGAACAAACAGCCCTGTAATCGCCCTGCCGAATACGCACGCCTTCTACGCCTGTTAAAGGTTTTGCCCAAGCGTGCGAACCCGTTGGGTTAGCGGCGTAAGTATTGATTTTACCGACAAGTGTAAGCGCGGTTTTGCGCGGCATACGGCTAATAAACCTTGCCGCCGCCTTGCTATATTCCACCGTTAAGTTCATCTCTAATATATAGCAACAGCTATATATAAAGTCAATACTTAAACACAACACAAGAAAACCCTCATCGATTGTTAGGCCAATGAGGACTGTCATTTGGAACAGCAAACTACCCAACTGAGTTCCAGAGCAAGGAAAAGTGCTTTTGGTTTGCATTAGCTCAACCACGATTGCCATACACCTTACTGCGGTTCATTCACCAGATAGCCGAGCATGGACGAGATATTTAGGCTTATCAGACATCTTATCAATCAGGTTGTAAAACACCACCAACATCAGCGGCCATCATTGGTAAACGTTGTGATAGCCTGTCTGCTTATCATCCATTTCGCTATCATTCGAGCCAGTACTGAAACGGAATTCCTAACCAAGAACCCAGTTCTTAAAAATTACCATCTTCACATTGTCATACACAACCTATCGCTCGCGCAATTTTGTAGCCCCCAAGTAATATCAAACGAAGTGACGTAAGCCTCGTCTCCCTGCTGTCTGGATGGTGACCTAGCCCATGCCAAAAGCCTGCATAAGGACAATTACAAACTATTTTCCTCTGGGCTGCGCCCATTCATCGCGAAGCGCGCGGGGCGCTCAAAATAGTTTGTAATTGACCTGCTCCACTTTGTTACGCCCACATTTTAGCAAGAAATTTTGAAGGGGGTATGCAGATTTTGGCATGTACTTCTTCGGTCCCCGTCAGCAGGGAGACAGGCTCCCGTAAATTAGCTGGCATTAAATGGAGACTAAAAAATGGCACAAGCACTAGGATATGTAAGCCAAAGCAAAGACGGTAATTTTGAAGGAACTCTGGGCTTAATAAGCTCTGGGGGCAATAAATCCCGCATCAGCATCGTCGCAAACGACAACAAAACGGCGGATAAACAGCCAGACTTTCGGGTGTTTACCAATGACGGCGCAGAGATTGGCGGCGGCTGGAACCGGGTCGGTAAGACCTCTGGCAAGCCTTATATCTCGCTCACGCTCGCCCATCCGATGATTGGCCCGCGTAAGGTCTATGCCAATCTTGGTAGAGCCAATGACAAGCCAAAAGGCGACTTCGCCATCCTCTGGAACCCAGCAGGATAGCCCGCCGTTCAAACGACAGTCTCCATCGGTCAAACAACCGATGGGGGTTTCCTTGTGTATTTTAACAATTTTAGAGGGAATTTACGTTATAAAACGCGAAAATGGGTTGGGGAATAGAGTTATTACTACACCAAATGGGAGAAACATTGCCGCGCCTGCGGAGAGACTTCTTATGCCAAGCGCGGCATGGGCATGGGATATGTTGCGCGAAAATTTAGATTATCGCCACGACTGCATAGATGGCCTTAAACAAAGCTCAAAAATGAGAGAACTTGAAAGCGGAAGCCGTTTGATTATTGGTAATAGGCGGTATGAAAAAGCGCGTAAATGGGGCTTATTATTCTTTGTAGATCCCGACCTGAACGCAATGGAAGCGAATGTATTTTGGCAGTCATCACATTACCTAGCAACGGTTCATGTGCGCCTTGGCGATCCGCAAATTGATGCGGGCGTGGAAGACCGTAACTTTGGAAGGGTTACGGATACGGTTATGCTACAAGAGTTTTGTTGCCGCCGCACCTTATTTGAAAGCATAAATGGTAGTCGCCATATTGTGCTTAAAAGTGGGCGTTACTGGTTCCAACTGTATTGTGACACCAAACATCCGATAGACGATAACGCCTTAGTAGAGTTTCGCGTTGATGGTGGTTTGCATTCAAATAAACGCATGAAATCCATGCGCCAGATTATCGCTTTGTACCGCTCACGCGGTGGCAAAATAAGTCAAATTGGCTATCGCAGAAATACGGAACGGTTACAAAAATACCTCATTGCACTGCGCGCTAAAAGGGGTGGTGGCGATTACCGCGATATAGCCATTGCCTTGATGGGCGAAGAATATGTAAATTCTGAGTGGGGAGATGGCCACTCACCGATTAAACAACAGGTGCGCAGAATATATAAAAACGCCGAAGAATATCGCAATGGAAAGTACCTTTCCCTGCTCGAATAGCTTTTCCCCTTTCAGGCGAGTAGCTGGTGTATCGGTTTCTCGAAATCGAAAAACCGACACTCCCCAAGCGTCCCTAAACGTGCCTTACTTACCTCGCAGGTCTGCAAATTCTTGTCGGCTTGCATGCTAAAGCAGGAGGTAAATATGGCGAGTTCCAAGAAAAGCCCTTTAAAAGATACCAAACAGGCAGCAAAGTTTTTGCGGCTAGAGCCGCGCACTTTGAACAATATGCGCTGGAAAGGCGAAGGCCCAAATTATCATAAACATGGCAGCCGCGTATTCTATCACATCAAAGATTTGAAGGCGTGGTCGGATAGCCATTACTACGGCATGACGGCGAACCACTGATCGCCATGACCAATCTAACTTTGGTTGTTAGCCAATACATGCATGAGGTTTATAATCACCGTTTGCGATTTGGCACGCCCGTTCAGAGCGTTCGCATAGACCGAACGAGTTCATATAACGCTTTCGAGCCGAGCGATGTATTTGGCTATATCCGCTGGCGGCGCAATAAATACGGCACGCAAGATTGGCGTATCTATGTATGCCAAGCGGTGAGTGATGGCCACGTCACCCGCTTGCCAGGCATAACGCCCGGCGCGGATGTCCTGCTCGCTTTACACGGAGCAGAAGTCGTGAAGCGTATGCTCGGCCACTTAGATATGCTCGAAAAACGGGCGGGAAATTTACAGAAAATCTCGCCCGCATATTGGCGGCAACTGCAAAATGCCAAGAGCATTCGCAGGCCTGCCCACACGATTTCCTCAAATTTACTCGCACATACGGAGGCCTAAATGCTCAGAAATGCACTCATTGGCATAGCGGTTACGCTGCTGATCGTGGCGACTGGAACGGGAATATCTTTCCCGCCAAAGCCAAAATTTCTTTATAATCCTAGCGCAAGTGCGCCTATCGGATGGTATAAATTAGAGGATAAATCCCCGCTAAAAGTCGGTGACCAAGTTGCCGCTTACGCGCCAGACTGGGCAAGAAAACTTGCGGATGAACGGCGCTATCTACCCTATGAATACCCCATGATTAAAACCATTTGGGCGAGTTCTGGGACAACAATATGTACCCATAACAATCGGACTAGCGTCCCATACTATCCTGTTATCATCAGCTTGCCGCAGGATAGTATGGGGCGCGATATGCCACAACTATCGGGCTGTTTTACACTCAAAGCGGGTGAGTATTTTCTGGTTTCGCCCGATGTGCAGGCGGGTTTTGACAGCAGATATTTTGGTGCAGTAGAAGAGCAAAACATCCTCGGGCGTGTCGAGTACCTTGGAAATCCTAAAATTACACATTTGGGAGAATAGGCAGAATTGTGGTTGGTTTTTGGGGTATATGTGCAGTGCTTGGGTAAACCCGCCGTGTGTGATTCGCTAAGTATTGTGGAGACTGGAGTGTGGGTTGGTATAGTGAATGTGTTCACACATAAATTATTGAGGAGACCATTATGAACGTATTTGTAGGATTGGATATATCACTTGAAGAGACGGCTGTTTGCGTAGTTGATAAGGACGGCAAGGTGCTAAAACAAGTGTCGGTTATGACGGAGCCAGAAGCAATTGCGCCTGTACTGAAGCCATTTGCTGGCCGTATTGAACGGGTTGGATTTGAGGCCAGCAGCCTGTCGCCTTGGCTGAGCAATGAACTTATCAAGCTAGGCTTCCCGGCGATTGTTGTCGAGACGCGCCATATGGCAAGCGCGCTTGGGGCGATGCGCAACAAGACGGATCGCAATGATGCGCGAGGACTTGCCCATATGATGCGCACAGGATGGTTCAGACAGGTGCATGTCAAGAGCGATAACAGCCACCGTTTGCGGATATTGTTGACCAATCGCCGCATGTTAAAGCGTAAATTTATCGATATTGAAAACGCCATTCGCGGGACGCTCAAGGTGTTTGGCATTAAGATGAACCGTTCGACCAGAGGAAATTTCGAGCGCGATTTGTTGATGAAGTTGGAGAATGAAGACCCCATGCTGCGCGATATGACGGCCAGTATGTTATCGGTCAGGCATACGCTTTTGGAGCAACATAATAAGTTCCACAAACTGCTTGTGCAAACGGTGCGCGAAGATGAAGTTTGCCGCCGGTTTATGACGGTGCCAGGCGTCGGCCCGGTGACTTCACTTGCCTTTAAAACAACCATTGATGACCCGTCTAGGTTTGCAAAATCAAAGACGGTCGGGGCGCATTTGGGCCTAACACCGAAGCGATACCAATCGGGGACGGTGGACTATGACGGGCGAATATCCAAGTGCGGCGACCCTGAAATGCGCGCGCTTCTCTATGAAGCTGCCCAGTCAATGCTCACGCGTGTGCAGAGCTGGTCGGTGCTCAAAGCCTGGGGGATGAGCATACAAAAGCGGGCTGGAAAGCGCCGCGCCATTGTTGCCGTTGCCCGCAAACTAGCGACAATATTACACCGAATGTGGGTGGACGGAACAGAGTTTAAGGCGAGCCGCGACGAGCTAAACGCGGCGTAAATACGACAAATAACCACGAGAATGGAGACAGAAAACTAAGTAAAATACAATCAATAATCTTCCGAATTCCACGTAAAGTGGATGGCTCCAAGACGGGGTCGCGGGAGGGATGATCCCGCTATCTTGCCGGCACTGAGTAATTATTATGACGAATTATTTAAGTGCGTTTGCAGTGCTTCTGGACGTCCATCCCCTCTGAAAACAGCATGTGCGGGTCACAAATGATCGAGCACGAAGTAGTGCATGAACCGTCTGGGAAGCCAAAAAATTACAGCGCAATACTGCGCGCAAAATGAAGATGTGCAGACATGAAAGGAAAATGGTATGTTTGGAAAAAGACCAATTTGGGTTGACAAAAGGGGCGGGGTTAGTCAGGGCAAGATAAAGGGCATGGCCCAAAATGGGCTAAACCGTTGTCTGCACATCTTTTTTTCGGGCCAAAGCTAAATTGGGGTGGGACGAGCATTTTGCGCTATACACAGTGCCAGTGTGGTTTGCTGCTGGGACAGGTAATTACAGGTCACCCTACTACCTTGGAAATTACGCTATGAAAAAGATAAGAGAAAATCCATTTGATATTAAAATTGGCAAGATTTATGCGCCTAATGGTACGCGCCGCATGATGAGCTTTGCTTCACAAGTTAAGTGGGCGGCTAAGTCAATTTCTAATAAAACTTCCAGCTATGGCGGTTCACAAAAATCATACGTTAAAGAGCAGTTTTTCTCGCGCCGTGTTATCGTCAAAGTAAACCTCGTAAAAATGGAAGCACGCGGCGGCGAAGCACAGCGTTTACACTTGGAATATATCCAACGCGACAGCGCCGCCCATGAAAACGAAAAAGGCTCGGTGTTCGACAAAGAAATAGACATTGCGGGCGCAGATGAATTTAGAAAGCGCGGCAAAGATGACCGCCACCAATTTCGCGTCATTGTTTCTGCCGAAGACGCACGCGAAATAAATGACCTGCGCAGTTTCACTCGTGACCTGATGTCGAAAATGGAAAATGACCTCGGCACGAAACTCGATTGGGTCGCGGCCAATCACTATGACACGGCCACGCCGCACACCCATATTGTGATTAGCGGCAAGGAAGATAATGGCAAGAACCTCGTCATCCCGCGTGATTATATTTCTTACGGTATACGCGGCGCGGCGGAGCATTTGGTCAATACCGAGCTTGGCCCGATCAACCAGATGGAAGCAGGCGTGAAACTTGCGAGCGAAGTGACCAAAGCAAGGCTCACACAATTAGACCGTAGCTTGCTGCGTACGGCCGATGCAAATGTTGTTGATATTTCCAAACGACCAGAGCGTGGTAGCGAGTGGACACGGCGCCTCGATATTGCCCGCCTAAAACATCTAAGCCAGATGGGACTTGCCTATACCAATGGCCACGACAAATGGCATTTGGCCGAGGACATGGAGCAGCGCCTCACCCGCCTTGGCGAGCGCAAAGATATTCTCAAAACCTATCACCGCATATTAAAGCAAGCGGGGCTATCGCGCGCACCGCGCACGGACACAATTTACGATCCGTTCCATAGCCGCGCCAAACCCCTTACCGGAAAAATAATCGGCATGGGCATTGCGGACGACATTAATGACCGCGCCTATGTCATGGTCGACAGCACGCGCGGCCATGCCTATTATGTTAAAGCAGGTCACGCGGAAAATATCGAAGACCTAAAGCACGGCATGGCCATCTCCATCACGCCCGCAAATATTCATCCCAAACCATCTGACCTGACCATCGAAACAATCGCCGCCAAAAGAAACGGGGATTACAGCCCGTCGCTACACCAAACCACAGACCCAGGCGCCAGCCCAGATTACATCCAAGCCCACATCAGAAGGCTCGAAGCCATGCGTCGCGCCGGACATGCTACGCGCAACCAAAGACGGCTCATGGAAAATCCCTCATGATTATCTTGACCGTGCCCGTAATTATGAAAAGCAAAGAGCATGGGCAAAGCCCGTAGATTTGAAAATTATTTCCAGAGGCCCATTGCAAGATTTAGCCAGCGTCATAGGGCGCACATGGCTGGACGAAGAACTCGCGAATGAAACGAGCATCTCCGATACAGGTTGCGGCGCAGAAGCCCGCGTTGCATTGGTCGCAAGGCGGCAATTTTTAATGCAGCAAGGCATATTGGAAAATGAAAACTCGGCGCTGACGCAAACACATTTAGATGCGCTCGAAAAACGAGATTTAACAGAATTCGCAAAAAAACTATCCGCGCAATTAGGTAAGCCATATTTGGAAAGCACAAGACAAGGCAAGATCGCTGGCCACTACCGCGCCGCCATAACCCGCCCAAGCGGAAAATACGCCATCATAGAACGCGCCAAAGATTTCACCTTAGTCCCTTGGCGCGATACCCTAGAAAGAAATCGCGGTAAGGCAGTGTCAGGCATTATGAGGGGGAATACTATTTCGTGGACGCTGAATAAGGGGCGGGAGATTGGGTGAGCGTGAACCTCTAGTTAACCTGTAGATTACTATATAAATATGACTTGAAAGTCATATTATGATGTTTTAGTCATAAGGTGAATCATAATTGGGAGTAGAGATGGGCGAAGTAGCAGGAAAAGTTTATGCGTTAAAGCCCCGTAAGAAGGCCCAAGGCATCCCAAAAATCGGTCAAAGACTCAGTGAATTAAGACGGCTAGCTGACATGACACAAGTCGAACTAGCTCAACGCATGGGCATCGGACAGACCGCCCTTTCTAAACTTGAGCAAAGAGAAGATATTTTAGTTTCGACCTTGAAAGGCTATATTGAAGCCTTGGGGGCCTCGCTACAAATTGATGCATCATTCGGCTCTAGCTCATCATTAGTTGGTTCTCTTGAGGAAGCTTTCGATATGGAGTTTACGACTGACCATCAGTTAGTTTTCCCTATATTTGAAGACGAAGCATTTCGACTTAACCGAGATGTAATTCTAAGTATTAAACCGCAATATTCACAACAAATCATAAGTGGTCATAAGACCGTAGAACTACGCCGCAGGTTTCCTGTAAATGTTCCGAACGGCACTTTAGCTTATATATATTCGACAAGCCCTACACGGGCTTTGACTGGCGTAGCGACGATCAAGGGTGTTATGAAACGACCACTCGATGAAATTTGGAGCATGTACTCAAAAGTCGCTTGCATAAAGAAACAAGATTTTGATAACTATTTTTCAGGACTAGATCACGGGTTTGCTATCGTCTTCTCTGAGGCTCGTCCATTGCGAAGGGCTATTGATCTTCCAGAATTGCGGGATCGGTTTAATTTTGAACCTCCACAGTCTTTTCTTTATGCAAGGCCTGTCATGCGAAAGGCGCTAAAATATGAATGCTCCGA
Organism: Robiginitomaculum sp.; assembly: GCA_965224735.1. Classification (GTDB taxonomy): domain Bacteria; phylum Pseudomonadota; class Alphaproteobacteria; order Caulobacterales; family Maricaulaceae; genus Robiginitomaculum_A. The sequence continues at coordinate 2,541,272 of OZ245059.1, forward strand.
TTTACCTCATTGATACAAATGTACTTATCGGGCTAGAAGATAACAAAGAAATACACCCAGATTATTCGACATTAAAGCTCTTGGCTTCCAAACATGGCGTATCAATCGCGGTGCATGAAGCTGCGTTAGAGGATATTAGCCGTGACAAAAACACGCCCCGTCAGAAAATCACCCGTAGTAAATTCAAAAAATTTCCAAAAGTGGACAAAGTAAGAGGCCTGAACAAAGAACAGCTTGCGGCTATGTACGGAGATATCCGTAAGCCAAACGATGAGGTTGATGCTCGGCTTCTGCACGCACTAAAGCTCGGCGTGGTAGTAGTATTGGTAACCGAAGATGAAGGCCTGCATAAGCGTGCACGGAGATATGCACCAGAAATTGCCAATAGTGTATTACATGTAGCAGACGCCGTTACAAAACTTAAAGGAACCTATGAGCCCACTGAGGTTCCAATGCGTTATGTCGATGAGGTTGCCGCCCACACTATACCTCTCAATGACCCAATTTTTGATAGCTTACGGCAAGGCTATCCCGAATTTGATGATTGGTGGAAAGTAAAGTGCATTCAACAACAGCGGCCATGTTGGGTCGTATATGATGGCGACGAACTCGCTGGTATAATCGTACGTAAAGACGAAGTAGCTGATGACACTGATGCGACGACACCTGCCACAAAGATTCTAAAAATTTGCACCTTCAAAGTCAGAACAAAAAGTCGCGGTAGTAGTTTAGGTGAACATCTGCTGAAGCAGGCATTGTGGTTCGCCCAAAAAAATGGGCATGATCTTGTGTATGTGACCACTTACCCCGATCAAACCGTTCTAATAGGATTGATGGAGTATTACGGGTTTCGGAAAACTGTCGAAAAAGAAGATGGTGAATTAATTTATGAGAAACCCCTCTCTCGAACTGTTCTAGCGTCAGACAACACCTCTATATTTGACCAAGCACGGCTTAATTATCCAAGGTTTGTTAGCGGGGAAACAGTATCTGCTTTTGGCATTCCTATCAGAGAAGAATATCATGATACGCTCTTCCCCGAACTGAAGGATCAACGACAAGAAGATCTATTTAAGAGTTTGGGATTTGGCACCGCATCGATGCGTCCTGGTAATACAATTCGAAAAGTGTACGTCTGCCGCGCGCCCAGTAACTTAGGGGACCCAGGCTCAATATTACTTTTTTACAAAGGTAAGTCTGACTTGAATCCATCGCAAGCAATAACAACCATAGGCATTTTAGAAAATTTGCAAACGGCTTACAGCGTTGAGGAACTATCACGCATGACGGGCGGTCGATCAGTATATAGTCAAGCACAACTCGAAACTTGGGCTCCGACTATAGCTAGGCCTATTAAGGTCATAAATTTCTTATTACATGGGTATTTTGATACTCCCCTTACATTCAGAAAACTTCAATCGATGGGAGTAATGAAAGCTAACCCTCCTCAGTCAATATTTTCAATATCGACCGATAAGCAAATGAAAATTTTGGAAAAAACGAATTTAGGGTTCTCTGTATAATGGACACCACTATCGCACTTGTTGGCTTGTCTGGTGCAGGGAAGTCGACAGCACTAAAAAGTTTAGGGCAAGCAATAAAATTTACTCATCTAGTGGCAAGTGACATAATCAAGGCTGAAATGATTCGACATTCGGACGATAAACCAAATTCAGAACACTTGCGTTTAGGGAAGACAAACGACTATCAAAAATTTTTAATTAAAGGCTTTCTTCGAATTAGCAACGAAACCGAAGGGCCGATAATAATCGATGCTCATACGGTCATTGATAAAGGTGATAGTTTAGTGCCTATCTCTACAGAAGTTTTTTCAGACCTAATGATTACGCATATGTTTTACTTACGAGAGAGCCCTGAAACTATAGCTTGTCGTAGAAAACAAGATGCCAAACGTACACGCCCACAGCTTACTATCGACAGACTACGTCAACACCAACGATTTAGTATAGAAACCGCAGTAAATATTTGTAGTAAATTAGACATTCCACTAACAATTATTAGTAGCGCTAACATTTCCATCCTTGCAAGCGTAATGAAATAACTTTTCCCCCGAGGTCACTCCACATCACCTGACCTTGAAACTTTTACCCTGTAAACACACTAGACCGTTCCAATTATATTGCTCAGCCTAAAGTCCAACTTAGAAATGGACTTGGTTTATGTCACCGCAATCAATACTTATCGGGCAAATTGTTTTGGTCTTTACGACCATTATTTTGACCACATGGTATGCGACCCAATGGGTGGCTTTGCAGTTTGATTATGATGCTTATTTGGGCGCGCCTTGGTTCATGGTTTCCAGTCACAAGATTTACTTTCCTTGGAGATTATTTGAGTGGTGGTATTCATTTGACGCTTATGCGCCGAACGTATTTGCCAAAGGCGGGCAGATTGCGGCGGGTGGTGGTTTCCTTGGAACATTGTTTGCCGTTGCCGGTTCTGTCTGGCGCGGGCGGCAGGCCAAGAAGCTAACCACCTTTGGTTCATCACAGTGGGCAAGCAAGTCCATGATGAAACAAGCGGGCCTGTTTGCAGAAGACGGCGTATTCCTTGGCCAAGCCCACGATCATTATCTGCGCCATAATGGGCCAGAACATGTGATGGCGATTGCGCCGACACGTTCGGGCAAAGGTGTTGGCCTCGTTATTCCGACACTTCTATCGTGGACAGGCAGCGCGGTCATTCACGATATTAAAGGCGAGAACTGGCAGCTTACCGCTGGATGGCGCTCAACTTTCTCTCACTGCCTGTTATTTGACCCCACCAATGCAGCGAGCGCTAAATACAATCCCTTGCTAGAAGTGCGCAAAGGCGAGTGCGAAGTTCGAGACGTACAAAACATTGCCGACATCTTGGTTGACCCAGACGGCGTATTAGAACGCCGTAACCATTGGGAGAAAACTGCCCATTCACTACTCGTCGGAACAATCCTCCATATTCTCTACGCGGAGAAAGAAAAGACCTTAGCCCGCGTAGCCTCATTCCTATCTGACCCCCAACGCTCTTTCGAGAAAACACTTTGGGCGATGATGGAAACCAATCATCTCGGCAACGCTGATAAAGCCGAAGCCCATCCCGTTGTTGCACAAGCAGCGCGTGAACTCCTCAATAAATCTGAAAACGAACGCTCAGGTGTATTGTCAACGGCGATGAGTTTCCTGTCTCTGTATAGAGACCCGACTGTTGCCGAGGTGACTTCCAAATGCGAATGGCGGATTAGCGACTTAGTGGACGCGGACAAACCCGTGTCACTTTATCTAGGGTCAGGACTCATTAAAGCCAATATATAACGATTGCAGCGATGCATATTGTAGAGAAAAAGGTGTGAGCACAGCGATCATAACGGGTTGAGACACGTCTCCAATCTTTGAGACGCCCAAACATGTTTTGGGCCTTGTGACGCTGTTTGTATAAAGTTTTATCGTATGGGATCAGTGTTTTTCGGTTTCGACGCGGCGGAATACACGGGGTAATATTGCGAGCACGTAATGCCTCTCGAAACCAGTTTGAATCATATCCTTTGTCACCCAGAAGGCATTTTGCTTTTGGAAGTTGATCTAGCAATAACCGCGCCCCTTTATGGTCGCTCATTTGTCCTTCACTCAGCAACATGACCACCGGACGACCCACACCATCACAAACCGCATGGAGTTTTGAATTTAGCCCACCTTTGGTGCGGCCAATACATCTGGGAACATCCCCTTTTTAAGCAGACTAGCTGCGGTTCTGTGAGCTTTTAGGTGGGTTGCGTCGATTTGCAATTGTTCTGGCACACCTTCAGATGTGCTTAGCGCAATAAAGATTTTGTTGAATACACCCATTTTACTCCCCATTTTACTCCAACGGATAAACCGATTGTAAAGTGTCTTGTGGGGGCCATATTCTCGCGGAGCATCGCGCCATTGAAGGCCTCGTTTAAGCACATGGATAATGCCGCTGATCACACGTAAATCATCGACACGTGGTACGCCGTGAGACAAGGGAAAATAAGGCTCAATACGAGCCAATTGGGACTTCGATAGATAAAACAAATCATTCATGGTGAAAGCTCCTTTGACCATCAATGAATCACAAATTAGACAAAATGGGAATCCCTAAAATTAATAGGTCCTGACCCTAGTCGTACCGCCATCTGATATTTCAAGAACAAAGCCGTTGATACGGTTGATACTTAATCAAATAGGTCACCGCTTAACCGAGAGCCTTGAGACTAATAATAATCCTAAACGCCGCAAAGTTCTATTCATGCTTGATGAGTTTCCCGCGCTCGGGCGGCTCGATTTCTTTGAAAGCGCACTTGCGTTCATGGCGGGCTATGGCGTGCGGGCTTTCCTCATTGCGCAATCTCTTAACCAGATTGAGAAAGCTTACGGACCTAATAATGCCATCCTCGATAACTGCCATGTGCGGATTGCCTTCGCCACTAATGATGAGCGCACCGCCAAGCGTATATCGGACGCAGTTGGCAGTACTACAGAAATGCGGGCTATGCGGAATTATGCAGGTCATAGATTAGCGCCTTGGTTGTCCCACGTTATGGTGTCGAGACAAGAAACGGCGCGTCAGCTCTTAACGCCCGGCGAAGTCATGCAGCTTCCTGCCGATGAAGAAATAATTCTGCTCTCTGGCACAGCACCGATTAAAGCAAACAAAATCACATATTACACCGATAAGAATTTCACGGGCCGTGTTTGCGCTCCCCCAACCGTAGACCCAGAGGATAAAGGCTATGCAGGTGCTCCCCGCCCGCAAGACTGCCTCTGGGGTCAGCAAATACGGCTCGTGGATGATCGTTTGGTGGTGAAGCGCGAAGACATAAAAGACATTCCAGCGGACGCGGCGGGCAAAGACCGTCAGCCCAAAGTGGATGATAAACCGCAAGCCCCCAAGCCACCCAAAGCCAAAGACCACGCACAAATGTTTGATGATGAAGGCAATGAAGTTACGAGCCGTAGGCTCAGTGGCATCATGCAAACTGCCCACCAAATCGCCCGCACAGGCGATAAGGGCATGGAGATTTAACTATGGATGTACTCACGCACAGATTACGGGTCAGAGTTTCGCCCGCCAATTATCACAAGCTCGCAGATGCGGCGCGCAAACCCAAGGAAACACGCTCCAAAATTATCGACAAAGCCTTGGCGGCATATTTTAGCTATGAGGTTGAAGACAAACGCGACGAAGGCATTATAAGCGCGGCTCGACGTTTTGGCGCGGCATGACGCTCGGCACACCCGCGATCTTAACCTCGCTACCGAAACTTTCTCTTTGTTCGTTTTGTATTATTTGACCATGACACCGGAATTGCAAGACGATGACAAGCAAGACCTAGCCGATGAAGGCGTGCTTAAATTCAAATTATTCGTCAACCGTTTGGGCGGCTATATGAAAGGCGGCGGGCGTACATTATTCCGCGCCCTTGAAGACATCATGGTCGGCGACGAAGATTTCTTCACCAAAGAAGAAATCGAACGGTTCGCCAGAGCCAAACTCGCGCAAAGCAAAGCCTCAAAAGCGGGGGTGCGGAATGTCAACTAATCTTAACCCTGTCACCGCAAGCCGCACTTTGGAAATGCTCCGCTCCGCAATGGGGCCAGTGATTGGTGCGGCGCTAGATGATAAAAACGTCATTGAGATTATGGTCAATCCTGACGGTAAGTTATGGCTCGACCATCACGGCGAAGGGCGGGTTTGCACGGGCGAAATTATCACGCCGCCGAATGCAGAACGCATTGTCAAATTGGTCGCTAGTCATATCCGCCAAGAGGTGACGGCTAATAGGCCCATCGTTAGCGCAGAACTTCCCGGCGGCGGTGAACGGTTTGAAGGCTTGCTGCCGCCCGTTGTTTCTGCCCCCTGTTTTTCTATCCGCAAAGGCGCGGCGAAGATATTTACACTGGATGATTATGTAGAAGCGGAAACTATGACCAAAACGCAGGCGGATGCTTTGTCCTACGCTGTAAATGCCAAACTCAATATTCTTATTGTTGGCGGGACTAGCAGCGGTAAAACCACGCTTGCAAATGCGCTGCTTGCCGAAATCGCCAACTGCAATGATCGCGTACTTATTCTCGAAGATACGAGAGAACTACAATGCGGCGCGGAAGATACGGTGGCGCTACGCACACATGGGCAGGACGTAAAGCTTGCCGACCTTGTTCGCTCCACTCTTAGACTCCGCCCTGACCGAATAGTCGTCGGAGAGGTGCGCGGCCCCGAAGCGCTTGATATGCTCAAAGCGTGGAATACGGGACACCCCGGTGGCATTGCCACTGTCCATGCTAATTCCGCCGAAGCAGGCATTTACCGTATCGAGCAACTTATATTGGAAGGCGCAAGCTCTGTCCCGCGCACCCTGATTGCCGAAGCCATCAATGTTATTGTTTTCATATCAGGCCGAGGTTCAGCCCGCCGCGTCGAAACCATTGCTCGCGTTCTTGGCGTACACGGTGATGAATACGATTTTGAACCACTCGCGCCAAATTTTACGCCCCTCAAACTTATCCCAAAAACTAAACCTTAGGAGAAAACTATGACCACCCGTCAACTTACCTATCTGATCTTTATTATCCTCGCCTTACTCTTGTTCGCAGAACCAGCATTTGCGTCTGGATCCTCCATGCCGTGGGAAGCGCCGCTGACTAAAATTCTCAAATCCATTGAAGGCCCGGTAACCAAAATATTCGGCACGATTGTGATTATCATGACAGGGCTAACATTGGCCTTCGGCGATACGGGCGGCGGTATTCGTAAGCTTATCCAAATCGTCTTTGGCCTGTCGATTGCGTTCACAGCGACTAGCTTTTTCATGTCGTTCTTCAAGTTCTCTGGTGGAGCATTGATCTAATGATTGATGGCTTTTCCATACCTCTGCACCGCTCACTGACCGAGCCGATATTGCTTGGAGGTGCGTCTAGAACGGCAGCCATCCTCAACGGGACTTTGGCCGCAGCCCTCGGTCTAGGTCTCCAGCTTGCGGTGGTCGGGATTGTCTATTGGGTCATTTCCCATTCGCTATCCGTCTATTTCGCCAAGCGCGACCCTAAATTTATGGACGTGCTGGCTCGTCATATCAAACACAAAGGGTATCTGTCATGTTGAACCTCGTCGAATACCAAAAGCAGCCTGCAAGACTTGCTGATTATCTGCCTTGGGCTTGTCTTATTGCCCCCGGTGTTGTTCTCAACAAAGACGGCAGCTTTCAGCGCACGACACGGTTTCGCGGGCCTGACCTTGGCAGCGCGACTGAGGAAGAATTGGTTGCTACATGTGCGCGTATCAATAATGCACTTAGGCGCTTTGGTTCAGGTTGGGCTTTATATTTTGAAGCGTGCCGCCATGCTGCGCCTGATTACCCGCACTCAAATTTTAAAGACCCTGCGGCCTGGATTGTTGACCAAGAAAGACGCGGGCAATTCGAGCAATCAGAACATCATTTTGAAAGTGAATATTATCTAACATTCGCCTATTTACCGCCAGCCGATAGTGCCAAGCGCGCCGAAAGCCTGCTTATCGAAAAGCCAGACGATGAATTAACAGAAACGACGTCCGATCATCTCACTGCATTCATCACCGAAAGTGAACGCTGCTTAGATTTGATGGGAAGTTTATTTCCATTAGCAACATTCTTAGATGATGAGCAAACCCTCACATATTTACATTCGTGCGTTTCTCCAAACAAGCATCAGATAGATTGCCCAGATACGCCCGCCTACATTGACGCGCTCATCGGCGGTGCTGATTTAGTCGGCGGCCTTGTCCCAAGGCTAGGCGGTGAAAACCTACACATGATTACTGTGCGCGGGTTTCCGGGCGAGACAACGCCTGGGATATTGGACGAGCTTAATTCACTTGGGTTCTCGTACCGCTGGATGACACGCTATCTGCCGATGGATAAAGCGGAGGCCACAAAGGTCATCGGTAAATTCCGTCGCCAATGGTTTGCCAAACGCAAATCCGTAATGTCATTATTGCGCGAAAGCCTGTTTAACGAAACATCGGCCTTGGTCGATAGTGACGCCGATAACAAAGCTCTCGACGCCGACCAAGCTTTGCAAGACCTTGGCGCAGACCATGTGAGCTTTGGCTATCTGACAACTTGTATTGTGGTCAGCCATAAAGACGCACTCATTGCCGAGCAGCAAATTCGCTCTATAGAGCGCATCGTCAATGGGCGAGGCTTTGTCTCTATCCATGAAAGTGTCAACGCCGTTGATGCTTGGCTCGGCACATTGCCCGGAAATCCATATGCCAATATCCGCCAGCCGATAATCCATACCCTCAATCTCACCCATCTTATGCCGCTATCGGCAATATGGGCAGGGCCAAAACGCAATGTGCATTTAGATGATGTGCCTTTGCTGTACGCTACAACCGCAGGCCATACTCCATTTCGTCTTGTCACCCATCAAGGCGATGTCGGGCATATGCTGATCGTCGGGCCAACGGGCGCAGGTAAATCCGTATTGCTGTCACTGCTGGCATTACAGTTCCGCCGTTACAAAGACGCGCAAGTATTTTTCTTTGATAAAGGACGGTCTGCCCGCGCAGCCACACTTGCCCTCGGCGGTGATTATTATGACCTCGGTGCAGAGAATTCTATCATCTTCCAGCCGCTGAAAGATATTGATGATGAAGCCGAAATTACATGGGCGCTAGACTGGGTATTAGGTCTGCTGCGTAATGAAGGACTGGATACCGATCCAGATATTAAAGAAGCGGTATGGTCTGCGCTACAAAGCCTTGCCAGTGCGCCCACCGAGCAAAGAACCCTGACGGGTTTATCGGCATTGCTACAATCCAACAAGCTACGCCAAGCCATGCAGCCATATACTTTGGACGGTGCATATGGTCATTTACTCGACGGCAGTTCTGAATCCCTCAAAGCCGGTGATATGCAATGTTTTGAGATGGAAACCTTAATGCACTCCAAGGCGCTTGTTCTGCCCGTGCTCACATATCTATTTCATAGATTAGAAGCGCGGTTTGACGGGAAACCAAGTCTCTTGATACTCGATGAAGCTTGGGTGTTTCTTGATGACCCATTTTTCGCAGAGCGTATCCGCGAATGGCTAAAAGTCCTGCGTAAGAAAAACGTATCGGTAATATTCTCGACCCAATCCTTGGCCGATATTGCCAGTAGCACGATTGCACCTGCATTGATCGAGTCCTGCCCGTCCCGGATATTCCTGCCCAATGATAGAGCAATGGAGCCACAGCAAGCAGAGATATACGAACGCTTTGGCCTGAATAAACGCCAGATAGAAATCATAGCGTCGAGTATTCCCAAGCAGGATTATTATTTCCAATCACGAGCGGGCAATCGCCTGTTTGATCTTGGGCTTGGCGAAGTGGCTTTGGCGTTTTGCGGCGCAGGTTCTGAAAGTGAACATGCAGGCATTGATGCTGTCCTCGAAACTCACGGCGTAGAACAATTCGCCAGCGAGTGGCTACGCGCCAAGTCCCTTGATTGGGCAGCCGACCTTATGGGCGTTGAATTTAATCTCACAGATGAAGCACTGCCTTGGAGAGAAACTACAACAGAAAGCGAGGACATATGCGCCGCCGAATAAAATCAATCGTTCTTGTCTTATTGATGTTGCTGTCATTTGCACAGGCCGCGCAAGCCCAATTTGGCGGTATCGTCTTTGACCCAAAGAACTTTGTGCAAAATCTCTACACCGCGTCTCGGACATTGATTCAGATACGCCAACAAGTGAGCCAGCTTCGTAATGAAGCCCGTATGTTAATTGGGCAGGCCAAAGACTTGGCCAAGATGGATTATAACGCTCAATATGAACTGCTGCGGATATTGCAAGAAATAGCAACGCTCACCGAAGAAGCAGAAAATGTTAGTTATGAGGTTGGGCGCAGCCGCGACCTGATGCGTGAGCATTATCCGCAAGAATATGCCGATATGTCTGATGATGAAATGCTCGCGAATGCAGAAGTGCAGTGGGAGAACTCCCGCGTCGCTTTTGAAGAAGCCATCGTCATGCAATCCAAAATGATTAGCAGCGTTAAAGTAGACGCGAGAACCCTCGATAAACTGGTGACAGAAAGCCAAAGCTCCACAGGTAATCTCTCGGTGGCACAAGCTGGTAATCAACTCCTAGCATTACTCATCAAACAAATCATGCAAATGCAGCAAATGGACGCCGTGCAATACCGCGCCCAAGCTTTGGAGCATTCACGTCAACTCGCCATCGAGAAAGAGTCCCGCCAAAAGCACGAACGCTTTGTGGGTAATAGAAATGCTTACGGTAAAAAGAGAGGGCGCTAGTCATGGATAATCTATCCGTCATAGATCAGTTCCTCAAAACCTTTAGCACTTACATAGACTCGGGCTTTGGCTTGCTTGGCCCAGATGTGATGTTCCTAACAGCCTTCTTGATTGGCATAGATATTACGCTTGCAGGCCTGTATTGGGCAATGGGGCCAGATACCAATGTTATCGCCAAGTTTTTGAAGAAGGTGATGTATGTTGGCTTCTTCGCGCTGATTCTCAATAACTTCGCCTTTCTAAGTGATATTATTTTCACTAGTTTTGGACAGCTTGGCCTTAACGCTACGGGTAAGACCATTACGGCGGCAGATCTTATGCGTCCGGGCTTTGTTGCCAGTGTCGGTTTTGATGCGGCGCATCCGCTGCTGACGGAAGTTCAAGACTTAACCGGCCCGATTAAATTCTTCACCAATATTGTTACCATCATCATTTTATTGCTAGCTTGGGTGATTACATTGTTTGCTTTCTTCTTTTTATCTATCCAGCTTTTTGTCACCATTATTGAGTTTAAGCTGACTACGCTTGCAGGGTTTGTGCTGATACCATTTGCTCTCTGGAATAAGACATCATTCCTCGCTGAGAAAGTGCTCGGCAATATCATCGCCTCTGGCATTAAACTTATGGTGCTAACGATTATCATCGGCATTGGCTCGACCATATTCGGGCAAGTGACGGCGGCATTTGTTCCGGGCGAAGTCACCCTCGAAGATGCTGCGTCCGTTATTCTTGCTTCACTGGCTATATTCGCCCTTGGTATATTCGGCCCTGGCATTGCCACTGGTCTTGTATCTGGCGCGCCGCAACTTGGCGCAGGTGCAGCGGTTGGCACTATGGCTGCCGTTGGCGCCGGAGCAATGGCGGGCGGCGCTGCCGCAGGTGCGGGCGCAGGCATGGCAGGGAAAGCAGCAGGCGGTGCAGTCAAAGCGGGTGCATCCCTCGCAGGCGGCACGCAGCTCTCCTTTGCCCTTGGCAAAGCAGCATCAGGTTCAGGCGGCGTAAAAGGCGCGCTTGGCGGCGCATCCGCAATGGCGCAAGCGGGCATGGGCGCAGTTAAGAACGCTGGTAAAGCGGCGGCATCAAAAGCAACGGGTAGTGTTAGCGCCGCACATAAATCAGGTATGCGCGGCGGGCTTAATGGTCTGTCGCAAAAAGGATTGAAACCTGTCAGCGCAAATGATGGCGGCGGTACAAATCAGCCTGATTGGGCCAAAAAGATCAAACGTCAGCAAACAACCCATAATGCTACGCGCCGCGCTAGCGATGCAATTCGCTCTGGCGATACGAGCGGCGGCGGCTTTGCCATCAAATTAGAACAAGATGAATAGGAGAAATGAAAATGTGGAAACGCAGTCAATCAAGATATGGAACTACGCCAGTCCCCAAAACGCCTTATCAGCGAGCCGCGCAAGTCTGGGATGACCGTATTGGTTCTGCTCGTATTCAAGCTAAAAACTGGCGATTAGCGACATTGCTGTCCATTGGATTATCAACATTGCTGACTGGTGTATTCATCTGGCAAAGCTCGCAAAGTATGATTACCCCTTATGTTGTGGAGGTCGACACTAATGGTTCGGTACGCGCCATCGGCCCAGCAACGGAAAACTTCGTTCCGTCGGACGCACAAATCGCCCATCAGCTTGCGGGCTTCATTAGCAATGTCCGTTCGGTTTCTATTGACCCCGTAGTGCTTAGGCAAAACTGGCTAGAGGCGTATAGCTTTGCCACTGACCAAGCGGCGATAACTTTAAACGCTTACGCCACCGAAAACGATCCATTCGCGGATATTGGCCAGCGCAGCGTCACGGTTGATGTCGCGTCCATTGTGCGCTCTTCCAATGATAGTTTTGAGATACGATGGCGCGAGACCTCATATCGCAGCGGGGCGCTTATTGGCGTTGAGAATTTCACGGCAGTTTTATCCATCATCATCCACCCACCGACCGATGCGCAAACTCTGCACCGCAACCCCCTTGGCCTCTATGTACACGGCCTTAACTGGTCAAAAGACCTCAATTCAGGAGAACAACCATGAGACATACACACCTATTGAAAACGACAGCAGCAGCTTGCCTTTTAATATCCCTTAGCGGCTGTGCCAGCCTGCAAAAACAGTTTGCGGATTTTAAATTTGATATGACCCGCAAGGATAGTGCGCCCGTAGAGATGAGCGCCGCCATTCTCAATATCGAAGAACCCATCATGGGAGAACGCCCAATCGAAATTGAGTTTATCAAGCCCGTGATCATGCCAGGACAGATGAAATTACGGCCTGCGTCTTACGTTACGTCCGGCCCAATTCTCAAACCTTTTGAAGCCATAGAGCAGGCAAACGCCTCTGCCTCTATTGAACCAAATTCTAGTAATTACGTCAACGCCATTCAGGTCTATCCCTATACGCCCGGTTCGCTTTACCAAGTTTATTGCGCGCCGCAGCAAGTGACTGATATTGCCTTGCAGCCCGGCGAAGAACTTACGTCAGTTTCCGCAGGCGATACAATCCGCTGGATTGTCGGCGATACTGTGTCAGGGGCAATCGGCGGCGAGCAGGTGCACATTCTTGTCAAACCCACTAAACCGAGCCTTGCCACCAATCTTGTGATTACCACCAGCAAACGCACCTATTATCTGGAGTTACATTCTTACAAAGATACTTACATGGCAGCGGTGTCGTGGCGCTATCCACGAGAAGCATTAGGACTGCGCGGCGCGCAGAAAATGACACGGCGGGTTAAATCCAAAACGTCAGCGACCATTAGCAAGCCAAGCTTGTCTATTGATAGTCTAAATTTCCGCTACGAGATTAAAGGCGATCATCCGCATTGGCGACCACTGCGCGCCTTTGATGATGGGCATAAGGTCTTTATTCAATTCCCTGCAAGATTAGACCAAGGCGAAGCGCCGCCTTTATTTGTTATGGGACGCAAAGGTAAAAGTCAGCTTGTGAATTACCGCGTCAAAGGCGCGTATTATATTGTTGACCGTCTGTTTAAGGCCGCAGAGCTACGCCTTGGCGAGAAAGACCAAGATGTAGTTCGCATAGTCCGTGACACGAAATCATGAGCGAGGTAGCTGACAATCCAGAGCTTGCTATTCGCGCCAAGCCAAAACCCGTTAAACGGTTTAGCCGTAAGGCGTTGATCCTTGACGGTACGGCATTAAGTGTGGGGTTATTTGCAGCCTTGGCCTTTGCATTGCAATCACCGGAGTATGGTGACAGCGAACGGTCAAACGAGCTTTACAATGTTTCTCATAAACCAATGATAGATGCACTTGATGCTTTGCCAAAAACCTATGCTGATATGCGCCCAAAACTCGGCCCGCCATTGCCCGGAGATTTAGGGGCAGCGTTCTTGGAAGCCAAGCAAGGCGGGACGCCAGTTGCAGAGCTTAATAATCCATTTCAATATGTGCCAAAGGGTGCGGCGCCGCCGAGACAGTATAGGCAAACAGCGGCCTATCAAGGAGCGCCCGTACCAAACAAGCGTGATGAAGCGCGGGAATCAGGATTATTCTTCTCTGTTGGTTCAAATCAAAGCGGAACAAAAGCGCCAGATCAATTCGCCCAAATGGATGCACAGCTTGAGCAAGCGTATTCAAACCTAGCTAATGTAAATATGCACCCCGAGGGCATTTCCTCGCATCTGCTTCCGCAGAAGCTCAGGGCATGGCCAGGTTATGGTGACCCAGTGCTTGGCAATGCGGAGTTTAATGCTGCGCCTGCCTATCAAAACAGTAAATCCGCATTTCTTGGGCAATCAGCGGGGGAAATATATAATCCCTATGTTCTGCAAACTCCCAAATCACCATACCAAATAATGGCGGGGACATTGATACCAGCGAGCTTAGTGACGGGGCTTAATTCTGACCTGCCGGGGCAAGTGATTGGGCAAGTGACCGAGAATGTCTTTGATACGGTGACGGGTGAATACTTACTGATCCCCCAAGGGGCGAGACTACTTGGACGTTATGATAGCGTTATTGCTTACGGCCAAAGCCGCGCTTTAGTTGCTTGGACGCGGATTATATTCCCCAATGGTAATTCTATTCAGCTTGATAATTTGCCCGCCGTTGACGGCCAAGGCTTTGCAGGGCTGAAAGATAAAGTGGATCGCCATACTTGGCAGTTCATGAAAGGGGCGGTGTTGTCGTCACTGCTTAGTGTTGGTTCAGAACTATCATCAGATGATGAGGGGCGGCTTGCCCGCGCCTTGCAAAATGCGGGGCAGGATACGGCCAATATAGCAGGCCAACGCATTATCGAACGTAGCCTTAATATTCAGCCGACATTAAGTGTGCGGCCCGGTTGGCGGTTCTCAATTATCGTTTCCAAAAACCTTATCCTCAAACCATATCAAAATTAAGGAGAATAACTATGTCTAAACCCAAACTAAAGCTCGCAAAACTTACGGACACCAAACCCTCAAAACTGTCGGTATCATTACCGCCGGATTTACTCGGTGACTTGGAAGTTTATGCGAGCATTTATGAGCAAACATACGGCGAGAAACAGGCCGTAGGCGCGCTTATCCCGTCCATGCTCGCCGGCTTTCTAGCCAGTGACCACGGATTTAAAAAAGCAAAGCGCGAGCTGGCTTAGAGACTGTTTCACCAACGCCAATTTAGGAGATTTCACAATGGCAAATATCGGTACATTTAAACAAACAAAGACGGGCTATGAAGGCACAATCGCCACACTTAGCATGTCGCACAAAGTCAAATTTGTCGCTAACGACAATAAGAAAAGTGAGGATAGTCCCGACTATTTTATAAAGTCAGGCCGCAGCGATTTTGGCGTAGCGTGGAAAGAAACCAAAGACGGCGACGAACCGCTTGATTACGTTAAAGTGCTGCTCGACGGCCCAATGCTAAACAAACCCGTAAACGCCGCTCTGTTCAACCACGACGACGGCGCAGACCTCGTATGGTCGCGGCCAAAACGCTCGGAATAAATTTTTCTACCACTAACTGTCACATATGACGATTAACAACGATTTAGATGTTAAATATGATAGTTAGTGCGGAATGCTTGTTGCCTTGGTTACGGCCTAGCAAAGCGCAATAGACGAAAAGTGTATTTAATGCAGCCCTTTGTGGGCTGTATTATTTTGAGTAAAATGCATGATATTTTAATAAACAATCTTGCATAATGACGCTATTGAACTTATATACTTGATATGAATGGAGAACCGCATGTCTGCGCTGAGTGAATTAAAACAAAAGTTGAGGCCGGGTCGGGTGTATCGGCGGTCTGACCTTGCGCGTTGGTCAAAGGCAGTTGATCGCCATGTCAGCAAGTTAATGGAAGAAGGCGTTTTAGTAAAAGCTTCGGGCGGGCTTTATATGACTCCGAGCAAAAGCCGGTTTGGCGATATGCCTGCTAGCCCTGCAAAACTTGTCGCTAAGTTCTTAAATGATGATCGGTTTTTGATGGTCAATCCGAATACCTATAACAGCCTTGGTGTCGGTACGACGCAGCTTTATAATGAAGTGGTTGTCTATAACCGCAAGCGCCATGAACATTGTGAACTGGGTGGCCTTAAATTCGATTTTCGTAGAAAGATGGATTTCCCCAAAATGGTAACGCCTGAATTTTTATTGGTCGATCTGTTTAATAATGTGAAGCATCTCGCAGAAAATCATGAGGGCGTGTTACGTCGCGCTAAAGAACGCGCCGTTGATATGGATGCCAAAGCCCTGCGAAAAGCTGCTAGCAAATACGGTAAGATAGGAACCAAGAAGATAGTTCAAAGCCTATTGGCGGAGGCGGCCTAATGTACCTGCATGAATTGCCCGACTTTTCAGATTTGTTAGCTGTGGTTAGCGGCCAACACAAGATTGCACCATTTCTCATAGAGAAAGATTATTGGATTATGCACTGCCTTTACGGCCTGCAAAAAATGGGTGTTGGCTTTGAGCTTAAAGGCGGTACATCTCTGTCTAAAGGATACGGCCTAATCCATAGGTTTTCAGAAGACATCGACATTCATATTCAAGAACCAGAAACACTTAGAACTGGGCGCAATCATAACAAACCCAAAGATGTTGCCGCTAGAAGGGCGTTCTATGATGCGCTTGCAAAGAGAATTGAAATTGCGGGCATAGTAAGTGTGGAACGTGATAACGCTTTTGATGATAAAAAATATATGCGTAGCGCAGGTATTCGTCTGCATTATGAAAAGCAAAGCCCCATAGAAACGGGCGTGAAAGATGGCATATTGCTCGAAGCGGGCTTTGATCAAATAACACCGAATAGGCCTGTCGATATTTCGTCTTGGGCGTATGATTTTGCATGCACACAAAACCTAAAAGAGATTGAAGATAATCGTGCGCTTGCTGTAAAGTGCTATGACCCTGGATATACATTTGTCGAAAAGCTACAAACGATCTCGACTAAGTTCAGGCAGCAGCAAGACAGAGGCTCATTACCGCAAAATTTTATGCGCCACTATTATGACATTTATTGCTTGCTCAAAGATCTAGCCGTTCAGGAATTTATAGGAACTGCGCCTTACCTCAAACATAAGGAAAAGAAGTTTAGAGCGGCAGAAGAATATGATCTCACTTCTAATGAAGCCTTTGTTCTTAGTGATGCCAGCACCTTCATGCTCTATGAAAAAGCATATAACGATACGGCGGCGCTCTACTATAAAGACCAACCTGCCTTCACTGATATTATTGCATCTATCAAAAAGGCTGCACCTAGATTATAGTTATTGAAGTTTATAGAACTGATTATATTTAGGAGCTTCGAGTGAACATTAGTCTTTCCACTGAGCATGAAACGTATATCGTAAATCTAATCAAGTCTGGTGAATATAAATCCACGAGTTCTGTAATTAGTGATGCGCTACGGTTACATAAGCAATTAAATCAAAAATCTATTGATGACTTACGCCGTGCTATTGCTAAGGGCTGGGATGGTAAGGGCTGTGATAAAACTGTGAGCGATATTCTTAAGTCAAAGCTAGGGTCAGGACTCATTAAAGCCAATATATAACGATTGCAGCGATGCATATTGTAGAGAAAAAGGTGTGTGCGCAGCGATCATAACGGGTTGAGACACGTCTCCAGTCTTTGAGACGCCCAAACATGTTTTGGGCCTTGTGACGCTGTTTGTATAAAGTTTTATCGTATGGGATCAGTGTTTTTCGGTTTCGACGCGGCGGAATACACGGGGTAATATTGCGAGCACGTAATGCCTCTCGAAACCAGTTTGAATCATATCCTTTGTCACCCAGAAGGCATTTTGCTTTTGGAAGTTGATCTAGCAATAACCGCGCCCCTTTATGGTCGCTCATTTGTCCTTCACTCAGCAACATGACCACCGGACGACCCACACCATCACAAACCGCATGGAGTTTTGAATTTAGCCCACCTTTGGTGCGGCCAATACATCTGGGAACATCCCCTTTTTAAGCAGACTAGCTGCGGTTCTGTGAGCTTTTAGGTGGGTTGCGTCGATTTGCAATTGTTCTGGCACACCTTCAGATGTGCTTAGCGCAATAAAGATTTTGTTGAATACACCCATTTTACTCCAACGGATAAACCGATTGTAAAGTGTCTTGTGGGGGCCATATTCTCGCGGAGCATCGCGCCATTGAAGGCCTCGTTTAAGCACATGGATAATGCCGCTGATCACACGTAAATCATCGACACGTGGTACACCGTGAGACAAGGGAAAATAAGGCTCAATACGAGCCAATTGGGACTTCGATAGATAAAACAAATCATTCATGGTGAAAGCTCCTTTGACCATCAATGAATCACAAATTAGACAAAATGGGAATCCCTAAAATTAATAGGTCCTGACCCTAGATAAAATAGGTCTTGGGAACACCGTTAAATTTACGCATATGATCTTGGCTTGTACCTGTGTATCTGACAAGCATTTTGCGTTGCGGCTCACGCTCTTGGCACGGCGGCAGTATAAACCGGTTAGCGTGTTATGGCATGAGCCAATATATTGACCATAGTGGCACGGGCCGTGCTGGTGCCTGTATTGGTAATCTTATGCGGACGGTCTGCACGGTAACGCAAAGTTTCGCCAGCCTTACATCGCCAAACCTCATTGCCAATGCTAATTTCCAGTTCGCCCTCAAATACGCTTAAATTTTCTACGGATCCGTCTGGATGCGGAGAGCTTTCCAGTACACCGCCCGCCTCGGCCGTAAAATCATACCACTGGGTGTATTCAACCGTCGCTATCCAGCCAATAATGTGCAGCGTACATAATCCGTCTTCGCTTTGAATGAGAGGAATGTCCTGCCGTGATGCTTTTTGTACCAGTGCGCTGCTGTCTGGACTCAAGGACAATATATTTTCAACTGATGTGCTCAAAGCCTGACTAAGGCGGGTTATTGTTGCCAACGTCGGATTGCTTTCGTTTTTTTCAATCTGGGAGATCATTGATTTAGCCACACCAGATTGCTCTGATAAATCACCAAGCGAAAGCTTTCCAGCTTTACGCAAGCGCGTAATTGTCGTGCCCAACTGGGCGCTCATGGCGTTACAGTTGGCATTTTTTATACGTTTTCGTCGTGACATAGTTATATACATACGCGTTTTGCGTCCATTGATATAGCAAAATTCACAAGAATGAACCTGCCGAGAGCGCCAGTGTTCTTTATTTATATTATCGTTCTATATATAGAACGAATTAACTTGTAAATAAAAATATTTATAGTTATACGTACTTTTTAACAAACGAAACTTGATATGCGCTATTTACCGATTCATATAGATTTACAAGATGTTGACATACTTATTGTCGGCGGCGGGCCTATGGCGGAGGCAAAACTGCGCACTTTGCTCACAACGCCTGCACGGCTGTTTGTTATAGCGGACAGTATAAGCCAAAATATAAAAGACTGGGCCAAGGCAGGACAGCTTGTCTGGAAAAGGCGTGCCTTCTCGCCTGCCGACCTTGATGGCAAACAACTGGTTTATGTGGCCAGCAATGAGAACACACAAAACAAGGCGATCGCTAGTCTTGCAAAACAGCGCGGGCTTTTGGTCAATGTGGCAGACGATAAAACCGGGTCTAATTTTTTCTCACCTGCCATTATCGACCGAAACCCAGTGAGTGTCTCTATTGGCACGCAGGGGCAATCCCCTGGGATAGCTCGGTTGATAAAATCAGAAATCGAGGCGCTTTTACCTGCTAATTTGGGTCAAACAACCAAGTATTTGGGCGCCATTAGAAAGACGTTGCCAAAAAAGCGGTCACAATTTTCCAGTCGCTTCCGTTTTTGGAAGGCAATGTTTAAGAGGCAAAGCCTTGCGTCCTTATGCGCCCTTGACCAAATTGGCATAGAGGCCAAGGCGGAAGAGCATTTAAGCACCGATGCAGCCATTTTGCCCCAGAGCTGCCATCAGGGCCGGGTCACGCTGGTCGGCGGCGGCCCTGGCAATGCCGATTTACTAACGCGGCAAGCGGCGCGCGCCTTGGAAACGGCGGATGTGATTGTTTATGACCGTCTTATTAGTCGGGCAGTATTAGCCCTAGGCCGCCGTGAAGCCGAATATATTTATGTGGGCAAAGAGCCAAACGGGCCTGCTACGCCCCAAGACGACATTAATGCCGTTCTCATAAAGCGCGCACAAGCTGGCCATCATGTGGTGCGTCTAAAAGGCGGTGATCCGCTTGTCTTTGGCCGCGCAGACGAGGAATTAGAGGCGCTAGAAAAAGGAAATATCTCATTTGATATTTATCCGGGCATTACATCTGCCTCGGCCTCGGCTGCCTCTATTGGCTGCTCATTAACCACGCGCGGTGTCAACACAGCCTTAACCTTGCTCAGTGGTCATGATGCCAAAGGTTACGCTGATCACGACTGGGCCCAGCTAGCGCAGCCAGCGGTGCGCGCCGTCATTTATATGGGCCTGGGCGCGTCAAGCAGCATAAGAGCACAATTGCTCGCACACGGCGCGCAGCCCAACACGCCAATAACCATAGTGGAAAATGCGTCTCTGCCCACACAAAAAATTATCAGCTCATCATTGGAAATGCTCAGCCTTGATATAAAGAATGGCCAGGTTACAGGCCCTGCCATTCTTATGCTTGGCTACGCGCCCAGACCATCAAGACTACCAGAAACACTACTGGCAAAAATACAAGAGAAAAACCATGAATACCAAAAAGCGCATACTCCCCAAAAAACACAAGGGCAAAGGCCTGCAAGCCATAACTGCCAACGATTTACGCAGCGGCAAAGTCGTGTACCTGAACCCGCGCTTTCTTTGGACCAATCATCTTTCCAAGGCTTTGGTTAGCGACGAGGCTAGCCTAATCAAGAAAATGCAGCAGGTCGCCAATCGTGACGATAAAAACAATCTAGTTGTAGGTGTTTATATGATTGATATAGACACAACCTCAAAATTACCGACAAGATATCGCGAAAAGTTTCGTATGCAGGGGCCAAGCTATAACCCTGGAAAATTGATAGAGTCTGGAAACTTGAAAAAGTTTGGAGGGTAATATGTACCGATATGATGAATTTGATCATGAATTTGTGCAAGCAAGAACCAAACAGTTTCGCAAGCAAATAAAACGCCGACTCGCCGGCTCTCTGAGTGAAGATCAGTTTAAACCCTTGCGCCTTATGAACGGGCTTTATCTTCAATTACACGCTTATATGCTTAGAATTGCTATTCCTTACGGCACATTTTCCGCGCGGCAAATGCATAAACTCGCGGGTATTGCCGATAAATATGATCGCGGCTATGGGCATTTTACCACGCGGCAAAACATTCAATATAACTGGCCAAAGTTAGAAGCCGTAGCAGATATTTTAGATGATTTGGCGGAGGTTGAAATGCACGCTATTCAAACATCGGGCAATTGCATTCGCAACACCACTTCGGATCCGTGGGCGGGCGCTTGTAATGATGAAATAGAAGACCCCAGGCCCACCGCCGAACTGGTTCGGCAATGGTCTAGTCTGCACCCTGAATTTACGTTTTTGCCGCGAAAGTTTAAAATTGCCGTTATCGGCGCTAAAAAAGACCGCGCCGCTATAAAAGTCCACGATATCGGATTGCAGATTGTTAAAAACAAAACGGGTAATATTGGCTATAAAGTTTTTGTCGGCGGTGGCCTTGGCCGTACCCCGATATTGGGACAAGAACTGCGTGCTTATCTGCCGCGTGCTGAATTATTGCCTTATCTGGAAGCAATTATGCGCGTCTATAACCGCTATGGCCGCCGGGATAATAAATACAAAGCCCGCATAAAAATACTGGTGCAGGAAACGGGTATCGATCATTTTAAATCTGAGGTGAGCAAAGAATATACTAATTTAAAACCGTCAGATATTGCTGTGTCTCCTGAAGAAATAGCCCGCATTAACGCTTATTTTGCCGCGCCAGGTTTTGAAAATCTTGGCACTATTGACCCTGATATAAATGGCGGCTTTGAGCAAGCGCGGCGCAGCGATAAAGGGTTTGCAAGCTGGGCAAATATCAATCTCGCCACCCACAAAATCAAAGGCTATGCGATTGTTAATATTTCTCTCAAACCAAAAGACGGCGCGCCTGGAGATATATCGTCGGCGCAAATGCGGGCGGTTGCTGATCTTGCGCAAACATATTCTTTCGGGGAAATTCGCGCCACACATGAACAAAACCTTGTTTTTGCCCATGTCAAAAAAACCGATCTTTATGCCCTCTATAATGGCCTTAAAACGGTGAAGTTAACGGACAGCAATATTGGCCTTATCACAGACATTATTTGCTGCCCCGGCATGGATTATTGCGCGCTAGCAACCGCCCGTTCAATTCCCGTATCACAAGCGATTTGGCAGCGTTTTTCTGACCCTGAAAGACAGCGAGTTATTGGCGAGATGAAAATAAAAATATCTGGATGTATCAATGCATGTGGTCATCATCATGTTGGGCATATCGGTATATTGGGACTGGAAAAAAATGGTGTTGAATTTTACCAACTAAAACTCGGCGGTGATGCGAGCGAAACATCCCGCCTTGGCGATATTACGGGGCCTGGGTTTTCACACGATGCGCTGATCGACGCACTCGATAATATGGTGGCGCTTTATTTGAAGCAGCGCAAAAAACACGAACGATTTGTGGATACTTACCGCAGAATTGGCGTGGCTCCGTTTAAGGAGGTACTTTATGCCACTCATTAGAAATGGCCGCGTCCATGATCAGATAAAAACTGAACACCCATATTTAGAGACCTTTTTGGCCAGCAATGATGCTAGTTCGGTTCGCTTATCGCCTGAAGTCGATTTAAATAAACTGGCACCTCAACTTACCCAGCTTAAGACAATTGAGATTGAATTTCCAAGCTTCGCCGATGGGCGCGGATTTTCAATCGCGCGGCAATTGCGGCGTCAATTTCAATATAAAGGTGATCTCATCGCCTCTGGGCCACTCATTCCCGATCAATACAGTTTTGCCCTACAATGCGGTTTCGATGCGGTTAATGTTGACCCATTAACATTTGAACAGCAATCGCAATCAGAATGGCGCGCGGCGCTTGATGATTTTCAATTGAGTTATCAAAAAGGTTATTCGGCACTCAATGGCCCGGCTCAGAATATATTTGCGGCACGCGCTGCAAAGCGCGCCGAGTCCCTGCCGCAAAAATATGTCGGTTTGTCAGCTGAAGCTGCCTTAGAAAGGGCTTTAAAAGTTGATTTTTGCGGCGCCATCACGCTCGCCTCCTCGGTGGGTATTGATAGCGCGGTACTTTTACATATGGTATCAAGAATAGATAAGAACTTACCGGTGTTGTTTTTGGAAACAGGCAAGCATTTCGAAGAAACCTTGGCTTATCGAGATCTGCTGATAAGAACCTTGGGGCTAACAAATTTTCAAAATATCAAACCAGATAGTATAGAACTGGCCAAGGAAGACCCAGACGGACTTCTAAATCAAGTTGACAAAAATGCCTGTTGCGCTTTGCGAAAAGTTCGCCCGCTGGACACGCATGTTCGCAGGTTTAAAACGCGAATCACGGGCCGAAAGCGGTTTCAAACACCGGATCGTGCCCATATTGAAATATTGGAAGCTGACAGCAGTCAAATAAAACTTAACCCGCTTGCCTATTGGAGCGCGAAAGATATTACAGGCTATATGCATAAGCATGACCTGCCGCCGCATCCTTTATTAACATTTGGTTTCAAATCTGTTGGCTGCGCGCCGTGCACGACAAAAGTCGAAGAGGGTGAAGACCCAAGAGCTGGCCGTTGGCGTAGCTCCGATAAAACCGAGTGCGGCATACATTTTATAGACGGAAAATGGGTGCGCACGAACCAACCTCCAACCATTTTTGGTGATTATATATAAATACTGATGATGGGGTTTAGGTTCTGTTTCAGAAGCCTGGTTTTAAATGGCGGTGCTCTTATCGCCCGGTTTTAAATCCAAACAAATTAACTAAATGGACAATAAGCATGAAGGTTGTGGCAAGACAGGCCATAGCAATAAGGCTCCACGGCACCATGCGCGGTTCGAGCTTTTCATGCACGTTGGTATGACGGGCATAACTATAGGCACCTACCACAAGAAAAGACAAGGTCGCCATAAAGGTAAAGAGAATTTCATGTGTTATGAACCCGCTCATTTTTCCTCTTTATATAAAGTTAGAATGTTTATATAAGCGCGCTTTATTTTGCTGCAAGATGCTTGCTCTTTTCTTCTTCTTTTTCGAAGTTTTCGAGAGCCTCTTTTCCTGCATGATGTGTTTTGCGCCATTTGGTCGGCGCCGTGATATATTCATGCCAAGCAATGAGTACGGATGGGAAAAATAAAAACCAATAGAATGGCATCAGGAAAACATATTTTATAAGGTGCTTTCGCCCTGCTTTTACGGCGCCAACAAACCCGATCAATAGCGCCGAGCTATAGCCTAATCCTATAAAGAAAAATAGCAAGAAGGTACTATCGGTAGGGGCGCGTAAATTATGCAAAATAAGCACGGCGTGTACTATCAAGCTTGGTACATGTAAAAGCGATAAAACCAAGGGAGCGCCGATGGTTATAGGCAGTGATAAAAAACAGGAAATTCTGCTCTTCCATGTATAAACGCTTTTATCGGGCGCCGTTTTATGGCGACGGGTATGCACGGCTCCAGTTTGGATAAAACCTTTGAGCCATCTTGATCGTTGGGCTGTCCAATCTTTTACTGTGCTGACGATTTCTTCTTGTGTCCCATATCCGATTGTTCCTATCTTGGCGCGCTTGCCATTTATGCTCAGCGCATTAATTTTGAAACTCAGATCAGCGTCCTCTGTGACATTATAGCAATCCCATCCACCCGCTCTGTCCAATATATCGCGGCGAATATGGTTGCTGGTGCCGCCCAAGGTAAAGGGCAGGCCTATCCTAGCAAGCCCTGGGTTCCACACTTCAAACAAAGCAGCATATTCAAGCCCAAACAAATGTGTGAGCCAATTGGTATCATCATTATGAAAACTAAGCGGTGCTTGCACGCCCGCGAGGTGCTTATCGTTTTCAAACGCGATAGCCGCAGCTTTAAGCTGATAGGGGTGCGGTCTGTCTTCCGCGTCATAGATGGTGACAATCTCGCCAATAAGGTGCGGGGGAACAGCAACCAGTGCTTTGTTGAGCGCCTTTGGTTTTGTACGCGGAAAACTGGGCGCGGTTTCAAAAAGACGAAAGGGCGGGTGCAAATAGCGCCGAACGTTGCGTATGGTTTCCATATCATCGGCCTCGGTAATCATGATGATATCTAGCCTGTCTTTGGGATAATCGAAATTATCCAGCGCCGCCATAAGCGCGCGCACCATATGGGCTTCTTTATATATAGGAACAAGGATTGTGTAGCGCGGCCATATCTTGGGCCTATGATATTTTTCGCCTAATGAATGACGCGGTTTTAAAAAGACAGCCAGACAGACCACGATTAAACGCAGGCTTACCATAAGCAGTATAAACACACTGACACCGTATTGAAGACTATACAAAGTAGGCTGAATTATATGGGGTAAGAGTAAAGAAGCGGCAATACATGCGGTCAGAAAACCAATGAAAAGTAAGCGTGAGAACACACACATAGCCGCTCTGCGAGCCGACCATGGTGAAGTTTCATCCCTGAACTTCCCCTCGTCCATGCCCTGTATAGACTCGTAAGTTCAAAAATGAAAATGAATTCTTAAACAGGATTATCCGTCATCCATTTTAAGGGCGGCAATGAAGGCCTCTTGCGGAATGGTGACTTGACCAAATTGGCGCATTTTCTTTTTGCCCTTCTTTTGTTTGTCGAGCAATTTGCGCTTACGGGACGCATCGCCCCCATAACATTTTGCCGTCACATCTTTGCGCATAGCAGCAATGGTTTCGCGGGCAATCACCTTGCCGCCTATTGCAGCCTGAACAGGAATTTTAAACAGATGCCGAGGGATAAGGTCTTTTAGGCGTTCACACATTTGCCGCCCGCGGCTCTCTGCCCGGCTTCTGTGCACCAGCATAGAGAGCGCATCAACCGGGTCGCCATTGACTAAAATACTCATTTTAACAAGATCACCCACGCGCACGCTAATAGGCTGATAATCAAAACTGGCATAGCCTTTAGAGATGGATTTAAGCCGGTCATAAAAATCAAACACCACCTCGTTGAGCGGCAATTCGTAAACAATCATCGCCCGGCTGCCGACATAGGACAAATCTTTCTGAACCCCGCGCCTGTCTTGGCAAAGCTTGATAATCCCGCCCAGATACTCATCAGGGCTAAGAATTGTCGCTGTAATCCATGGCTCATGGATTTCTTCTATTTTCATAACGTCTGGCATATCAGCTGGGTTATGGAGAAACTCTTCACTGCCATTTTTTAGCTTAAGCGTATAAACAACACTGGGCGCGGTAGTGATAAGATTGAGGTCAAATTCTCGCTCAAGCCGCTCTTGGATAATTTCCAAATGCAAAAGCCCTAAAAACCCGCAACGAAACCCAAAGCCAAGCGCTGCCGATGTTTCCATCTCAAAACTAAAGCTGGCATCATTAAGACGAAGCCGGCCAACAGCGGCGCGCAGGTCCTCAAAATCTGCCGCGTCAACCGGGAAAATACCACAAAACACAACGGGCTGTACGGGCTTAAATCCAGGCAGACTCTCCTTGCACGGGCGTTTATCATCGGTTATCGTGTCGCCAACGGCAGCGTCCGCGACTTCTTTAATGCTCGCCGTTAAAAAGCCAACCTCGCCAGGGCCAAGAGTTTCAATATCTTCAGGCTTAGGCCGAAATACGCCAATTTTATCGACTGTGTATGTAGCGCCAAAATTCATCATACGAATGCGCTTGCCTTTTTTAATCTCCCCGTCAATAACGCGAAACAGCACCACAACCCCCATATAGGTATCATACCAAGCATCAACCAAAAGCGCTTTTAAGGGCGCGTCTTTATCGCCGTGGCTGGGCGCAGGCAGGCGCGTGATAATGGCCTCTAATGTCTCTTTAATGCCAATGCCTGATTTGGCGGACGTTTCTATGGCGTCAGATGCGTCTAGCCCTATAACATCTTCAATCTGTGTTTTCACCCGTTGGCAATCAGCAGCTGGCAAATCAATTTTATTCAAAATTGGCACAATTTCATGGTCGTGTTCTATGGCTTGATAAACATTGGCAAGTGTTTGCGCTTCCACGCCCTGAGAGGCGTCCACAACCAAAAGAGAGCCTTCACATGCAGAGAGAGACCGCGAAACTTCATAGGCAAAATCCACATGCCCAGGTGTGTCCATCAAATTAAGAACATATGTTTCCCCGTCATCCGCCTTATAGTCAAGACGCACGGTTTGGGCTTTGATAGTAATGCCGCGCTCGCGCTCAATATCCATATTATCAAGGACTTGTTCGCTCATCTCGCGGTCAGTGAGCCCGCCCGTGAAATGAATGAGACGGTCAGCCAAAGTGGACTTGCCATGATCAATATGGGCGACGATAGAAAAATTACGAATGTTCGCGAGTTTGCTCATTGCGCTTCTCTATAGTACTGTGCGCGCCATGCAAGTCCCAAAGTGCGCCAGAGCCTTTTGTGATCCGCTCATCCCCTAGCTCCCCTCTACGGGGGAATGAATGGCAGGGTGGCAAAATCATGGGTGGTTAAAAAACTTATTCACGGGTTTTTCTTCTATATCCTGTGTGTTGCCGCCAGTTTGAAAACTTTTTTCCCGTGTTTGCCTTTGTGCCTATTGTGCATATATGAATTTAAACACGCGGACATCTTTATGCTGGGCACTGGATTGCTATTTTGCGGCCAAATTAACCAGAAATTTTCTAGGAGTTATGTTCGGCAGGGTTTTCACATAAATAAGGAAATCAGATGATAAAATGTTTTGATAAAGAGTGGAAAAAAATAACTCTCATAAGTTACACAATGTGGGCTTTTTATGCTTTAGCAGCAATCACACTTGCGCCTGATATTGTGTATATTCTGTTTGAAGTAGATACGAACCCTGCTGTTTGGGCTGGCCTTCAAATCGCCGTTTGCTTTGCGGGAGTTTTGGGCAGGTTAATCTTGCAGCCACAAAAAAACCGGTGGCGGCGGCGGGCGATTATTGCCGTCTTAATTACGATAGCAGGCCTGTTGTCTTTACCTGCTTTGGCGAAAACAAATCTTGAAACAAAATTTGGTGCTGATAATTGCGCGTTTAATACTGCCGCCTTTTCCCTGATTTCAAAGTGGGAGGGGAAGAGAAACACCAGCTATCGGGATATTGTCGGGGTGTGGACGATTTGCTATGGTCACACGCGCACAGCGGGGGCGCATCAATACAAGACAGACGAGCAATGCCGCGTTCTTTTAATTGAGGAAATAGACGAGTATCGCCACGGTATTCGCGGTTATTTTACCTCGCAAACAAAAGCCGCCCGGCTTCCAGCTTTGCGAGATGCGGCTTATACCTCTTTGGCATTTAATGTCGGCATTGTCCGCGCGGGGAAGTCAACCGCTACTGGGCGCCTTAACTCTGGTAATATTATCGGCGGATGCAACGCTTTAACCTGGTGGAACAGAGCTGGCGGCCGAGTAGTGCGCGGCTTGGTTCGGCGGCGGGTAGCAGAACGCCAATATTGTTTGCAGGGCACAAGAGCGGCTTGATATGGGTATTACACAAACAGCAAGAACCGTGACATTAGCCTTTACCGTTATTTCAGTGCTGATAGGCACGGTTGGTGGCGCACTGGCCTATTTCAAAGGCCGCCACGACGGCAAATCCGCCTGTGAAAAGCAGTGGAAAAAGGGACTGGATAAGGCGCAAACCCGTGTTGTTGATGGCGCAAATGCCATTGCTGCCATTGCCGATAGCGCGCCTGGCATTGTTCAAACACGCGAGGAGCAGCGGGCGGAATTAAGCGCGCGCTCACAACGGAAAATGGGCATACTTGAAGGTCAAATCAAAGCATTAAGAGAGGATTTGGATAATGCAAACAACAGTGAAAACAGTGAAAACAGGTGCTTTGGTATGCGTTTGCCTGCTGATGTGCTCTTGCGCCAGCAAAAGCTTGACCGTCTCTTGGAAGGCGCAATTAGTCCCCCATACACGCGGCAAGACCAAGATTGACCCGTCCTTGTTGGCGGTGCGCGATTTAACGCCCGCGCCGCCAGCAACGGATTACTCCAGCCTTGACCAACGCGCAATCATATTTGGCTCTGATTTAGCCCAAAGCAGGCAAGACCAGTCTATCTTAATCGGCGCCATAAAACAGGCTGAATATACGGACGAGCTGCTTACAAAAGCAGATAAACAACGCGCCGATAAAATAAAAACTGAAATAAAAAAACTAAATTCGCTAGAAGTAAAACAAACCAAGCCTTGGTATAAAAAGATATTCTAACTGGCAAGTCCACTATTGGAAACAGGCAAGTGAGTTAGTGCTTTGGCTTTGTTTTCGCCGCTGACTTGCACGCATTTTCTCGCTTTCAGATTTAAGTTGCCCGCAAGCTGCTAAAATATCACGGCCTCTTGGCGTTCTTATGGGCGAGGCATATCCTGCGGCATTAATACGGTCTGCAAAACTTTCAATGACTTCCCAATCTGAACATTCATAGGGGCTGCCAGGCCAAGGATTGAAGGGGATTAAATTCACTTTTGCGGGAATGCCCTTTAGTATATTAACGAGCTGTTTAGCGTGTTTTGGGCTATCATTCATACCTTTAAGCATAACATATTCAAAAGTGATACGGCGTGAGTTGGAAAGCCCAGGATAAGCGCGGCAAGCATCCATGAGCTCACTCAGTGGGTATTTTTTATTAATCGGCATGATTTCGCTGCGAAGTTTATCATTTGCTGCGTGTAAAGAGATGGCAAGCATAGCAGATGTGCGCGCGCCCGCTTTAGCGATCTCAGGCGCAACGCCAGAGGTAGAAAGTGTGATGCGTCTACGACCAAAACTTAGGCCTTCTACATCGCAAATAATATCAATGGCGTCTGCGACATTGTCTGTATTGTATAATGGCTCGCCCATACCCATAAAAACAATATTGGACATTTTGCGCTGGACGGAGGAGCTTGGCCATTCCCCTAGATCATCACGAGCGACCATAATTTGCAAAACAATTTCAGCAGCCGTTAAATTACGCACTAAAGGCTGCATGCCTGTATGGCAAAATTTACAATTAAGTGTGCATCCTACTTGCGAAGATACACATAACGCACCTGTTTTTGACACGCTTGGGATAAATACGCTTTCTACTTCTATGCCAGGAGCCATGCGAATTAAATATTTCCTTGTTCCGTCACGACTAATTTGCCGTTCAATGATTTCAGGTCTATGAAGGGAAAATTTTTCAGAGAGTTGCGCGCGTAAGCCCTTAGCAATATTGCTCATAGCCTCCCAATCGGTAACGCCATAATTATAAATCCAGTGAAAAATTTGCTTGGTGCGCATACGTACTTTTTTAGGTTCAATACCAAAACCTAGCAAAGCATCACTAAGCTCCGATCGCCCCATACCTACAAGCGGTATAAGGCCAGATTTTGGCTTTATGTCAGGATTATATAAAACGGTATTCATTGGGCGCTCTTATATGTAAAAAATGACTTGTATCTGTAAAAAATGACTTGGGCAACTTAATAGATGGAACATGCACATGAAACGTTTAAAGTTGTTTTCAATGATCGTTCTTCAATCCAAGAAAACATGTATCTTAATAGCATGTCAAGATTTGACTTCAAATGCCTTTTGCCAGGCTTATAAACTAATGCCAATCCCATCAATCAATCACGGCGCCAGCGGATCCCTAACCCTGCCCCCCTAATCGGGTTATGCACCCAAGCGACCAAGACGAAACTAATCAGCATAAGCAGATACCATGCGCCGAGTTTTCCAAAGCTTACCATATGCCATCCTGTTTCTTGGTTTGGGTAAGCCCAAGTTTTGGTTAATGTACCTATGTTTTCAGCCAGCCAAATAAAGAGCGCGACAATAAAAAGCCCAAAAATTAAAGGCATAGGGCGGTGCACTTCGTCTGCTTTAAACCAAATTATTGTGCGCCCGTAAATAAGCACAGATGCAACAAACAAACCCAGGCGAATATCGGGCATATAGTGATGGGCGAAGAAATTTATATATATCAATACCGCCAATAAACCCTGCCATTTTAAGGGCGTAAAATGGTCAAACCGAAAATCAAATATACGCCAGACCCGCGCAATATAACTACCGATACACGCATACATAAAACCAGTAAAAAGCGGCACGCCCCCTATTCTAAGGAGACTGGGCTCAGGGTAACTCCACGATCCCATATGGGTTTTAAATATTTCCATAACCGTGCCGACAATATGAAATATTAAAATCACCTTGGCTTCTTCCAATGTTTCCAGCCGCAATACCAAAAGCATGATTTGAATAAATACGGCCATAATCACAATAAAATCGTAGCGCGCTAGTATTGCCCCTTGTGGATAAAAGAAATATGTCCCCACAAGCAAAGCTAGCATAAGCCCGCCAAATAAACACGCCCATGCCTGCATAACTCCAAAAATAACAAATTCAAAACCAAACTGAGAAACAGCGCCGCGCACAAACCGATCATGCAGCGCCGTGCGCCAAATATGGATCGTATTTTGAGGTGTTGTTTTACTCATCTATATATCTTGCCCGCCAAACCAGTCATCAATAAGGATAAACCGTGTCGAAACAATGGTATCGTACAGGTAATTTCACCAAGATACGTCGATCAACGCCATGTTACTTGTCAGCAGGGAGAAAATCTAAAAAGCATGAGTATGGTCAATTCAATATTTTTTATCAAAAATTCTTACTCAGCAATCATCCAAACCGCAAGTTCATTGCCGCTGGGGTCAGTGAAGTGGAAACGGTGACCTCCAGGGAAAGAAAAAACAGGAACGGTGATAACCCCGCCTGCTTTTTCGACTTTGTCCTGCGCGGCTTCAAGATCGTCCGCGCGCAAAACCACAAGCGCGCCAGTTTTAGAAGGCTTACGCTCGGACGCAGTGTCCATTCCCCCGTCAATGCCCGCGCCCTGAAACGCCGCATATGTTGGGCCATAATCAACAAAACTCCAACCAAATGCTGCATCGTAAAACGCTTTGCTCCCCGCTAAATCCGTAACAGGAAGTTCGATATAATTTATTTTTATTGTCTCAGTAATAACCGCCTCCTAAGTCTTGCCTATCCCCGCCTTGATCACCGCAAGCGCGTCATTTGCACCATCCACATTGCTACCGCCTGCTTGCGCCATAGCTGGGCTGCCGCCGCCGCGCCCGCCGACTTTTTCTGCGCCAAGATTGACCAACGCCGATGCGTTGTATTTGTCCGTCAAATCTTTGCTCACGGCAACCCCAATGGCAACTTTACCATCGTCCACTGCGATAAGTGCAACAACGCCGCTCCCTAATACCTGTTTTTGTTCTTCCATCATTGGGCGCAGGTCTTTGCCGCTCACACCCTGTAAGACACAGCCCATAAATTTTATGCCGCCTATGTCTTCGGCCTCTATGCCCCCGCCAAAGCCGCAAAGTGCGATTTCTTTTTTCAACTTTGAAACTTCTTTTTCTAGCGCGCGTTTCTCACCCGCAAGCGCAATGACCCGCTCAGGCACATCAGAGAGTTTTATTTTAAGCGCACCAGACACTGCTTTGGCATAACCTGCCTGAGTTTCTAGAAAACTTCGCGCACCTTCGCCTGTGACCGCCTCAATACGGCGTATACCTGCCGCTATTGCCCCTTCGGATATAATTTTAAACAAGCCAATATCGCCCGTGCGCGTGACATGTGTGCCCCCGCACAACTCGACTGAATACGGATGCTCTTCCCCCTGCGGCACATTGCCCAGCGAGAGAACCCGTACTTCCTCACCATATTTTTCGCCAAATAAAGCCATCGCCCCCGCCTTAACCGCGGCATCTGGCGCCATTAATTTTGTGCTGGCTTCGCTATTGTCCAATATGATCTGATTGACCTGTGTTTCAATTGCGGCGATCTCCTCGGGCGTAACGCCTTTGCCGTGAGAAAAGTCAAAACGGATGCGCTCCCCGTCCACCATCTGCCCTTTTTGGGTCACATGAGTGCCCAGCACGCGACGCAAGGCTTCGTGAACAAGGTGGGTGGCAGAGTGGTTGCTCATCGTCGTGTGACGATTGGCTGGGTCTACCTGTAGGCGCGCCGCATCGCCAGCAGTAAAACTGCCCATCGTAACCGTGCCTATATGAACGTGCAGATCGCCAGCCATTTTTTTAACGTCAATTATTGCTACGCTTGCCGCGCCAACAACCGCGCTGCCTTTATCGCCAGCTTGCCCGCCGCTCTCGGCGTAGAACGGAGTGGCTTTGGTGATAAAGGAGACCGTATCGCCCTCACCTGCTTTATCCGCGATCTCACTTTCTTTGATAATCGCTAGCACGGCGCTCTCACCTGTTAGCCGCTCATAGCCCG
Organism: Robiginitomaculum sp.; assembly: GCA_965224735.1. Lineage (GTDB taxonomy): Bacteria > Pseudomonadota > Alphaproteobacteria > Caulobacterales > Maricaulaceae > Robiginitomaculum_A. The sequence goes on from OZ245059.1 coordinate 2,574,459, forward strand.
TGAACCTAGTCGGGCCGTGCTTTTCGCACAGCTTAAGCCAAATAGCATCGTTGCCAGTATCGCCAGAGCCTGCCCAATGGGCGCGAGCCGTGTCTCTTTGCACTTTCATAGCGGCGTCATACCCATCTAAATCCACATCAATGCCTTTGGCGCGCAGAGCATCTTGGGTCAAATCGAGCGGGAAACCATATGTGTCATAGAGTTTAAACGCCACATCACCTGGAAGCGTATCTCCATCCCCTAGGCCTTTGATCGCGCTCTCCAAAAGCGCCGTGCCGCGTCCAAGCGTCTTGCGAAAACGTTCCTCTTCCTCCAGCATAGTGGTTTCAATGTTTTCTTGGGCGCGCTCAAGTTCTGGGAACGCATCGCCCATTTCCTCGACAAGCGCAGGGACTAAGCGGTGCATAAGCGGGTCTGGCGTGCCAAGTATATGGGCGTGGCGCATAGCGCGGCGCATGATACGGCGCAACACATAGCCGCGTCCTTCTTTGGACGGGCTGACCCCATCCACAATCAGAAAGCTCGCCGAGCGTAAATGATCGGCGATAACCCGGTGCGAGAACATTGCTTCGCCCTGCGCTTTGACTTTGGTTTCTTCTACGCTGGCGGCGATCAGGTTTTGGAATAAATCAATGTCATAATTATTGTGCTTGCCTTGGAGTATAGCCGCAATGCGCTCTAACCCCATGCCCGTGTCGATGGAAGGCTTTGGCAAATCTATTAGCAAGCCATCTGCTAATTTTTCATTCTGCATGAAAACCAGGTTCCAAATTTCGATAAACCGATCGCCATCTTCATCAGGACTACCAGGCGGGCCACCTAGGACGTCTTCGCCGTGATCATAAAATATTTCAGAGCACGGCCCACATGGCCCTGTATCCCCCATGGCCCAAAAATTATCAGATGTGGGAATAGAGATAATTTTATCATCACTAAGCCCTGCTACTTTTTTCCAGATTTTGCGGGCTTGTTCATCTGTATGATAAACAGTGATAACCAGCTTGTCTTTAGACAGACCAAAATCGTTGGTTAAAAGTTTCCACGCATAGTCAATAGCATCGTCTTTAAAATAATCGCCAAAGGAAAAATTACCGAGCATTTCAAAAAATGTGTGATGGCGTGCCGTATAGCCAACATTATCCAGATCGTTATGCTTGCCCCCTGCCCGTACACATTTTTGCGACGTGACAGCGCGCGAAATTTTTGGAGTTTTTGCGCCCGTAAAATAGTTTTTAAACTGTACCATGCCCGCATTTGTAAACAGCAGTGTCGGATCATTATCAGGCACAAGCGAGCTGGATTTCATCACTTTGTGATCATGGCTATCGAAGAATTCTAAAAACTGTTTTCGTATATCGCGCAGTGCTGTCATCTGAATCTCGTTACTTATTTACCCCACATATAGAAAGAGCGCTCGGGACTGCCAAGCGCTCTTTTGGGTTAACTGCCTTTTATTGGCTATTTCATAGTTATATTAGGCTCCCAAAGCCCCATTATTATCACGGGCATTCTCACCAACGGCCTCTTTAGTAACTTCATCACCATCCAAAAGGCCAGCGTCTGCACGAATATGCCGCTCTATGCGCTCCGCCACTTCAGGATACTTTAGGAGGAAAGCACGTACATTTTCGCGGCCTTGCCCGATGCGCTCGTCTTGATAAGAATACCAAGAGCCTGATTTTTCGACAATGCCCGCCGTAACGCCAAAATCAATAAGCTCGCCAGTTTTAGAAATACCCTCACCATACATAATATCAAATTCAACTTGGCGGAAAGGCGGGGCGACTTTGTTTTTGACCACTTTCACCCGCGTTTGGTTTCCGATAACATCGTCGCGGTGTTTAATCGCGCCAATGCGGCGAATATCAAGGCGCACAGAAGCGTAAAATTTAAGTGCATTGCCACCCGTTGTCACTTCGGGCGAGCCATACATAACGCCAATTTTATGACGAATTTGATTGATGAAAACCACCATACAACCCGATTTGGAAATAGAACCCGTGAGCTTACGCAAAGCTTGGCTCATCAGGCGTGCGTGCAAGCCTGGCAAACTATCGCCCATATCGCCTTCAAGTTCAGCACGCGGCGTGAGCGCAGCAACAGAATCGACCACTAAAACATCAATAGCGCCTGAGCGCACAAGCGTATCGGTAATTTCCAAAGCCTGCTCCCCCGTATCAGGCTGTGAGATAAGAAGCTCGTCTACATCAACGCCTAAATTAGCCGCATAAACTGGATCAAGCGCATGCTCGGCATCAATGAAAGCCGCAACGCCACCTGCTTTTTGTGTCTCTGCTATCACATGAAGAGCCAATGTGGTTTTACCAGAACTTTCTGGGCCATAAATTTCAACTACGCGCCCTTTAGGGAGGCCGCCTATTCCTAGCGCAATATCAAGTCCGAGTGACCCTGTAGAAATTGATTCTACGTCCATACACTTACGATCCCCGAGTTTCATCACCGATCCTTTACCAAAAACGCGATCAATTTGGCTCAGCGCTGCATCTAAGGCTGCTGCTTTATTTTTTTCCGTAGCCTTCTCAACTACACTCAGATTTGGTTTAGATTTTCTAGCCATGTTTAGCTCCTTTTATTTAACAACTGGAGCCCCTCAGTTGTTGCCTAAAATTGCGGCTTCATTTTGGTTTTTATAAACCCCAAATTGGACTGCCTGCAACTTTCGTACTCTTTTTGTTCTTGCTGCGCAAGAGAAAAGAACAATTAAAGAACAATTGTATATGCATTTGAATACAGTATATTGTATTTCTTAGCCATTTGAACCCAGTTATACCCGCTTTGCAAGCCCTTTAGCCAGATAAATGAAAACCCGCGCTCCACTTTCATCAAAACCACTTTGCCCGCTCATTTACGCGGCTTCGCCAATAACAGACTTCACTTTCTCGGCTAGTTCTTTGAGCGTGAACGGTTTTGGCAAGAAGGTCACATCAGGCTCTTCAGCAAGAAGATCGGAAAATTCCTCTTCCGCATAACCAGAAATAAAGACAACCTCCGCCTTGCCCAAAAGCTTGCGTCCTTTCTTGAGCAATGTCGGCCCGTCCATGCCAGGCATCACCACATCAGAGATCATCAAATCAAAATTTTCACTTGCCTCTTTGAGAATTTCATAAGCTTCCTCCCCATCGCACGCCTCCGTGACCGTGTAGCCGCGTTTGCGCAGGGTTTTAGCCGCGATTGTGCGCACAGCGTCTTCATCTTCAACAAAGAGTATATGTCCCTGCCCAGCCAGATCTTTTGGCTTAACAACCATTGGTTTGGGTTTGGGTTTAAACTCGATAATGTCCGCTTTGCTCGCCGTTGGGATATAAACACGGAACGTAGTCCCTACCCCAATTTCACTTTGCAAACGCAAATGCCCACCTGATTGCTCTACAATACCGTAAACCGTCGCCAGGCCCAGTCCTGTGCCTTTCCCCAGCTTTTTGGTGGTAAAGAATGGCTCGAATATTTTCTCTTGGGTTTCCAAGTCCATACCCGTGCCCGTATCGGTAACTTCGATCAACACAAAACCGCCCCCCTTCGGCACTTTGATACTATCACGCTCTAAATCATCATCGCTAACTTTGACAGAGCGCAAAGTAATCGTGCCACCGCCCGCATCTACGCTGGCATCACGGGCATTCACACAAAGGTTCATCAAAACGGTTTCAAGTTGGGTTTTATCGGCTCGAATTGGCGGCAAGCCGCGCCCATGCACCACATCAAGTTTCACCCTATCCACAAGCACTTGGTTAAGAAGAACACTCAAATCTGACAATGTATCCGTGACATCCAGAACTTCTGCACGCAAAGTTTGCTTGCGCGAAAACGCTAAAAGTTTACGCACAAGACCCGCCGCGCGCGATACTGTTTGGTTAATCTTTTGCAGCTCAGGATAAGATGGGTCGCCAACGGGGTGGCGCCCTAAAAGCTCATCCGTATTGAGGCGAATAGCCGTAAGAAGGTTGTTGAAATCATGGGCAACGCCGCCTGCAAGTTGACCAATAGCTTGCATTTTTTGTGACTGTACAAGTTGGTCTTCCAAAGATTTTCGGGCCGTAATATCAACAATAAATGCCGTACAGCTCCCATTTGCGTGCGCATTAGAATATACATTCACAGGCCGTTTTTTGGTGTCGGAAAGGCGCACTTCATGAGGCTCATCTTTATTTTCAACATGCGCCGCTAGAAATTTAGAGGCGCTTGTACTCTCACTAAACAAAGATTTAAAATTTCCGCCTATGATATTTCGCACATCAAACATTTCAACAATCGCGGCATTCGCATTTACAACCTTAGCCGTTTTCAAATCCCAACTATCGAGTAAAACAACGCCAAAGGGCGCTTCGTTAAACATGTAAAAATCAGTTTTATCCTCGCTACTCCTAACTCTTGGTCGAGACGAAGCGCCAATCCCAACATGGCCTTGCAGAGCAACGCTTGCGCACATATCACCTGAATCCAGCTGATGCCAAATCGCGCTTAGAGCCGTTGGCGAGACAACACCCTTTTGGGTAATAAGGCGCGTATTTGCGCGAATAACGCGCCCTGGTACTTGCTTGCTTTTCAAAAGAATGTCCGGGCTTTCGATAAAATTTATGATGTTTTCAGGGAAACCCGCATCATCGTGCCCTAACCACCCTTTCAAAGTGGTATTCATTTCCAAAACGCTTCCACCTAAACTCATAGAAAACAGGCCAAGAGGAACTTCGCTCAGGCTCGACTTCTCAGATGCAACTTTCTCATCACCTATGCTAATTTGCCAAAGTTGCCCGTTCGGTATGGCATGCACATCAACAGTGAAAACTTTATAACTGCCATCTGGGAGCAAAATACTGATGTCTTCTCTTCCGTGTGCATTATCCATAGATGTATGATGCAAGCGAAACAGCGCGGCGGACGCATTTTTTTCATTCTTGCTAAACAGGCGAGCAACAGAAGGCGCTTCCTCTCCCATCAACTCGGCGCCTAAAGTACGCGCCAAATCTAAATAGGCCGTATTGGCAAGTACGGGTTTTGTATTTTGCACAATCAGGCTCGGTATGGAGAGGTTTTGAAAACTTGCCTCCAAAAACTTTTCCGCATCGGCACTGTTCTCTTGGCTATACCCAGTTTTACCATTGCTAAAGAGTATCGTTACAATCGACAACATAGAAACAACAAAAACCCCAATGAGCAAAATAAAGGCTGACCAGCCAAGAGAGCGTCCTTGCAAACTCGCAACAATCGTTGTTACAATTACAAGAGCCGCCAGCCCCGACAATAAGACTATTGTACGCCTCGACATTTTTGTATTTTCAAGACTTTCTTTATTCATGTCAGCAATCATAATGTTATTTATTACCTTCTATGCCTATAAAAAGTTAATGAGCCTGTAAACAATAGGGAGAGTGTTTCTTTTTGTGTTTCTTTTTGTGTTTCTTTTTACTATAGTTGTGAAAGCAAATTATTATAGTTGTGAAAACAAATCTCAGGAATAAGTATTATGAAAAAAATAACGCTAGGGCTCCTGCTTGGTACAGGGCTCCTGCTCGGTACATTGATTAATGCATCACTCGTGGGCGGATGCTCAAAGAACACGCCAGATACTGACAAACAAGCAGCAACACAAAACCAGATGCAATCAGAAACCCAAAGCATTGATGAATGGTTTGAAGCACGTTACCAAGACGGATTAGCACGCTCGCCGATGCAGAAAACCTATCTCGGTATAAATGGGGCGAATGACAAACTTGATGATATGTCACAAGCAGCTCTCGATGAAAAATATGCGCTAGAGCAACAATGGCTAGCAGATATGAAGCACAGGTTTAATTTTACCAACCTTAATCAGCAAGGCAAATTATCCTATCGATTATTCGAGTACACAGCAAAGACCGAAAAAAACGATCATGCGTTTGAAGACCTAGGCTATGTCTTCACCCATATGGACGGAGCCCATACAGAGTTCCCAGCCTTTCTGATCAACTTCCATCAAGTCAAAACGGAAAAAAACTTGCAAGATTATTTCGCCCGCCTTGAGGCGGCGCCGCACTATCTTGGACAATACAAAACCCGCGCGCAAGCGCAGTTTGAAAATGGCGTTAGCTTGCCAAAATTCGTTTACGCCAAACTTATCACCGCATCGCAAAACATAATCAAAGGCGCGCCGTTTGAAGAGGGCGCCGACAGCCCGCTCTATGTCGATATAAAAATCAAGGCCAAAGGACTAGGCCTGAGCGAGGCGGACACCCAAGCCTACATAGACAAAGGCGCTTCTTTGCTAATTGGTTCAGTAAAACCCGCTTACGAGGACTTGATTAACATGTTCCGGCTGCAAGAAGAAAAAGCTGACAACAATGATGGCGTTTGGAAACTCCCGCGCGGAGACAAATTTTACCAATCCCGTTTGGCCTATTATACTACAACCAATCTAACCGTGGATGAAATACACGAAATTGGCCTTAAGGAAGTTGCACGTATTCAAGGCGAGATGAAAAAAATCATGAAACAGGTTGGCTTTAAAGGGTCTTTGCAAGACTTTTATAAATATCTGCGCAAGGATCCGAAATTCACCTACCCAAATAATGATGAAGGCCGCGCGGCTTATATGGCTAAGGCAACGCAAGTGGTTGATGAAATGAAAGGCCGCTTGGACGATCTTTTCATCACCAAACCCAAAGCAGATATGGTTGTCAAACGGGTTGAGTCATTTCGCGAAGCCTCAGCCTTTGGCGCGTTTTATGAACAGCCTGCGCTAGATGGGTCGCGCCCAGGCACATATTTCATAAACCTTAGAAATACACGCGAGCAGCCAAAATATTTAATGCAGGCTCTCGCCTATCATGAGGGCATACCAGGGCACCATATGCAAATCGCAACCGCCCTAGAGCTGGACGGCATCCCCGAGTTTCGCAAGCAAGGCGGCTATACTGCCTATATAGAAGGCTGGGCGCTTTATGCTGAAAGTGTGCCTGCAGAGCTTGGGCTTTATACCGATCCCTATAGTGATTTTGGCCGCCTTTCTATGGAGATATTCAGAGCAGCCCGCCTTGTTGTCGATACGGGCATCCATTCAAAGAAATGGACACGCGAGCAAGCAGTGCACTATATGCTCGAAAACATTGCTAATCCTGAAGGCGATATCCGCGCAGAAGTTGACCGCTATATCGTGTGGCCTGGACAAGCAACCGCTTATAAAATCGGTATGCTAAAAATCATAGAACTCAAGAAAAATGCAAAAACTGCGCTTGGCGATAAATTCGACATTAGAGAATTTCATGATATCATCCTCGCAGATGGCCCTGTGCCGCTCTCCATGCTTGAGGAACTTGTAAACGATTGGATAAAAAGAAAAAAAGGATAAAACCATGAAAAAAATTCTCCTCATAACTGCAGGGCTACTTTCGCCTTTACTTATGCTGGGCGCTTGTTCACAGCAAAAAGATAATAGCATCAAAATAGAGCCACCTGCAAAAACGAATGCGCAAACACAAACCCTCACCCAAAATGAAAAACTTGACGCTTGGTTTGAAGAAATTTTCCAACGGGAGCTTAAAAAATCTCCGATGTTTATGACAACTTTGGGCATAAAAACCGACAATAATAAATGGGATGATGAAAGTAAAATTGCGTATTTGGACAAGCTGGATCGCAAACGGCAAGACTTAGACCATATGCGCAAAACCTTTGACAAGGACACTTTGGACAAAAACCATGCGCTCTCCTATCGCTTATTTGAAACAAGCGCAAAGCAAGACATACAGGGCGAGCGTTGGTGGGACTATACATATACGTTCAACCAAATGTTTGGTCCACAATCAGATATTCCTGCCTTTCTTATAAACCGTCACCGCGTTGATGATATTGACGATGCGAAAGCCTATATAGCCCGGCTGGACAGCCTGGATGGGTATATGGGTACGCTTGTGAGCAATGCTCATAAAAGCGCGAAAAAAGGGATAATGCCGCCAAAATTTGTCTATGCCCATGTTATTCGTGATGCCAAAAACATCATTACAGGCGAGCCATTTACCGATGGCGATCTCTCAACACTCCTCGATGACTTCCAAAGTAAAATTCGTAAATTAAACCTGCCTGAAGCGAAAGAAAAAACCTTGCTTGAAGCGGCTATCAAAGCGCTCCTCACCTCAGTGAAACCAGCCTATGAAAACCTGATAGCCGAAATGGAAGATCAACAAGCCAATGCCAACACGGATGATGGCGCTTGGAAACTTCCTGATGGCGCTGATTATTACAAATACCGCCTCAAGAAAATGACGACAACTGATATGACCCCGTCTGAAATTCACGACCTTGGCCTATCAGAAGTAGCGCGTATCCACGGGGAAATGCGCAAAATTATGAAACAGGTTGGCTATAAAGGCAGCTTGCAAGAATTTTTCACAAACCTGAAAAACGATCCAAAACAATATTATGAGGACAGCAGTGCAGGCCGCGCCGCTTATCTAAAAGACGCGGTAAAAATTATTGCCACAATGAAAACACGCCTTGATGATGTGTTTCTCGTCAAACCAAAAACAGACCTTATTGTCAAACAGGTCGAAGCCTTTCGCGAAAAATCTGCTGGCAAAGCCTTTTATAACCGGCCCGCCGCTGATGGATCAAGGCCTGGCATCTATTATGTGAATTTGTACAAAACAGCCGACATGCCCAAATACCAAATGGAAGCCCTCGCTTATCATGAAGGTATTCCAGGGCACCATATGCAAATCGCTATTCAGCAAGAGTTAAAAAACATCCCAAATTTTCGCAAATTCAGCCAAATAACGGCTTATTCTGAAGGCTGGGGTCTTTATAGCGAGTTCCTGCCCAAAGAAATGGGATTTTACCAAGACCCCTATTCTGATTTTGGCCGGCTTTCCATGGAACTTTGGCGCGCCGCGAGGCTAGTTGTTGATACGGGTATTCACGACAAAAAATGGACGCGCGAGCAAGCCATTGATTATCTATTGGCCAACACACCCAACTCAGAAAATGACTGCGTCAAATCTATTGAGCGCTATATCGTTATGCCTGGCCAAGCCACCGCCTATAAAATCGGAATGCTCAAAATCCTAGGACTGCGCGAGGAAGCCAAAAAAACCTTGGGCGACAAATTTGACCTGCGCGAATATCACAACGTGATCATAAGCTCAGGCCCCGTACCGCTTAATATTATGGAAGAACGGGTAAATGCTTGGGTGGCTGGAAAGGAATAAAAAACTACGCCAAGCGCATAAAGAGCCCGCACACTTCCTTTTAACCCATTTTGCGGGCGCGTTCGGCGGCTTCGTGCATTTCTTGAGCTTCTAGACCTAGGGTGGCTATAGGGCGGGCTTCTAGGCGGCCTAGGTGAATGGGATCGCCTGTTTCCTCGCAATAGCCATATTCATCATTCTTTAGGCGCACCAGAGCCTTATCAATTTTATTAATCAGTTTACGCAGCCGGTCACGGGAGCGAAGCTCCATGCGCCTGTCAGCATTAGCGGCGGCGCTATCGACCAAATCAGGATGTGAAACATTTTCGCTTTGTAAAAATTCGATCGTATTTTTGGTTTGATCGACAATGTCTTGTTTCCACGCCTCTAGTTTTTGGCGGAAATACTCTTTTTGCTTTGCCCCCATGAATTTCTCATCCTTGGAAGGTTTGTAATTTTTCGGCAATTTCGTGCGTTTCTTTGCAGCGCCCGCTTTTGCCTTTGCTCTTGTTAATGCCATGTTTTCATCCCTAAAAAATAGTAAGGGCTTATCCTAGCCACGTTTTCAACCACATTTTCAGTCACATTTTCACTCACAGGGCATATATAGGAGGGGAGTTTTGCGCACAACTAAAATTTTCGTTACATAGCTAATCTATTGTAAAATCACTGTATTTAGTATTGTATTTAGTACAGTAATGATTCAAATGAACACTATATTTACCCCAAAAAGGCAAAACACAGATGAAATTTTCCAGCACCGATAAATACGTCGCCACCAAAGATTTGCGCATAGCGGTTAATGCTTCTATAACTCTTGAGCGGCCTTTGCTGATCAAGGGCGAGCCAGGCACGGGAAAAACCGTCCTCGCCGAGGAAATTGCAACATCATTGGGCGCGCCTTTGCTTGAGTGGAATATCAAATCCACCACCAGGGCCCAGCAAGGCCTGTATGAATATGACGCAGTAGCCAGATTGCGGGACAGCCAACTTGGCAATGACAAAGTCCATGATATTGGTAATTACATCAAAAAGGGAAAATTGTGGGCGGCGTTCACCAGTGAAAAGCGCCCTATCCTCTTGATTGATGAAATAGACAAAGCCGATATCGAATTTCCAAATGATCTTTTGCACGAGCTTGATAAAATGCAGTTTCATGTTTACGAGACTGGCGAGACTATAAAAGCCGTGCAGCGCCCGATTATTCTCATTACCTCTAACAATGAGAAAGATCTACCAGACGCGTTTTTGCGCCGTTGTTTTTTCCATTACATTCAGTTCCCTGACCAAGAAACCATGCAAAAAATCATTGATGTGCACTTCCCAGATATCAAACAAAGGCTTGTGAGCGCGGCGCTTAAACGGTTTTATGCTGTGCGCGATGTGCCAGGGTTGAAGAAAAAACCATCTACATCAGAACTGCTCGACTGGCTTAAATTGCTTATGGTCGAGGATATCGCCCCTGAAACCCTACGCGAAACGGACAATACAAAGCTTATTCCGCCCTTGCATGGCGCTCTGCTAAAGAACGAGCAAGATGTGCATTTGTTTGAACGGCTCGCCTTTTTATCACGGCGCGGCGGTTAACATTTTGCAAAATCCCAAATATCAGGAACATCCACAAGCAAGTCTGCGTAATAATCCTGAAAACCTGGCAACTTTACCCTATTGAGGAAGCTGGAATAAGCCAGATAGCTGACGAGGAATCGCATGTCTTTAACCCATGGCGGTAGAATTCTTGGCGGCTTTAAGCGGCCATGAGACGCCATTTCAGCAAGCGCAGGCACATCTTCAAGATCAAGCTTGCCGACAAAGAGCAACCGTATTAAATCCCCCCGTCCGAGCTTAATCACCGTGCGCATAAAATTATGAACCCGCAAAAGCCCGTTCAGATATACTCCATCCTTGGTAAAGGGCGCGCCGCCCGTTAAAACACCGCCCCGAAACACCCGGCGCGTACTTTCATAAGAGCCGCGCTCATCATTACCTCGTCCAATAAAATAGCGGTAAACTTGAATAAAATCGGCGCCCTCTACAGACATTTGAATGGCGATCACCCTATCAACCAAACGTTTGAAGCGGAACGGATCCATAGCACCCGTGATGATTTCAGCAAACACCGCAAGCCCCTCTTGGATCTCTGTCGTGCCCGCATGGGCCGAGCCTAATATAGGAAAGTTTTTTTGCTCTCTCCCGTTAATTGCCGTCGCCGTATGCACCATGGCTTCGTGGTGAAAAAGTTGACGCACATCCATGGCCGAAAAACGGGCGCTCTCGCGAATACGGATGCACGTGCGCCCAGCAAGTGCTTTGGACGAGAGATGAGATGTGATCTCTATGCGCGGCGTATCCGCACCCATAGCGGGCTTTAGTTTTGCCCCTAACCTTTTGGCAAATTCACCCGCGCCGAATATTTCATGACTGCCCCCTAAAATAAGATTATCCGAGCTTAGACCTGCGAGCACCTTGTCCAAATGTCGCGCTAGATCGATGGTCTGATTAGTTTTATCGAGCAAATATTGCTCGGGCGTACCATAAAGTGTTTTTGAGTGCGTATAAAAATCAGCCGTCCCAACACTGCCTAACATAGCGGCGGCAAGTTCCAATTTATCCGCTGTACGCTGTAACCATTTTTGCACTGGGTGTTCACCGTTCACCAGTCCCCGTGCCGCTTTTATATGCGCGCGCGCTTGCGCACCGTCAAATTGTGGGTAATGAACATTTGGCATTTCCGCCCCCCCGCCCGCCAAAAACGCCGCCCCCACTTCAGGACCCCAACTAAGCGCCTTGAGTACCCGCAAGCTCTTTTGCGCGTCATGCAAATGCGAAGCTGCCATTCGCGCATCATTATAGAGTGCGTTAGAGAGTTTGCTCATATGTTTAAACTAACAATATACAACATAGGAAAATAGGAAAATACAATCAAATTAGGGGCTGGGGACAGTTAGAATTGGGATTAAGATATGAGTCAACAATAATATACCTATTCCCCATTCTTATTGTCTGAAAAATCAACGTTTGCTTTGGAGGCCAAATAGATAAAATTGGCATAAACCGCTACGTTTTGCGCCATTTCTTTTGGGTCAATTTTATCAAATGTATCGTCTGGCGTATGGTGCAAATCAAAATAATCATAACCATTTTGCTTCAAATCAATAACGGGAACGCCCTTGCGGTTAAGCGGGATAATATCCGGCCCGCCGTCTGCCTTCCCTGCAACCATTTCCAAACCCAAATATTTCAACTTTGAGTAAAGCCTATCAGTGCTCGCTTTATTGGTAGCACCCTTTCCAGCTTGCAAGCCATATATTTGCGCGGCGCCAAAATCGGACTCCGTCGCCACAACAATCGCGCCAAGCTCGTCCTTGTGCTGTTTGGCATATGCAAACCCACCTTTAAGGCCAATTTCTTCAGAACCAAATAAAATCACGCGCACAGTGCGCTCAGGTTTAAAACCACTTTCCATAAGAACCTTAGCAGCCCCCATAACGATACCAACGCCTGCGCCATCATCGATAGCGCCTGTGCCAAGGTCCCAACTATCTAAATGCGCGCCGATCATCACAATTTCCTCAGGATGTGTAGACCCGATAATATCTGCATACACATTGCCTGAAGGTAATCTGCCCAAATTTTTAGTGGCTAATTCTAAATGAACACGCACAGTTTTTCCACTTTCAGCCTCAGCATTTGCATTTGCAAACATACGGTCAATTTGATCCGCGTCGGGCGCAGACAAAGCCCCTATTGGAATTTTTTTCACACCGTCCTCATATCCCATTTGCCCTGTGTGTGGAAATCTATGGCTATCTGTTCCAACAGAACGAATAAGGACAGCTATTGCGCCGCGCTTAGCTGCTTCCGTCGCGCCATTACGCCGTTTTTGATTTGCGGGGCCATATCCCGCCCCGTCGCGGGTTTTTTCCATCTTGCCAGTGATATAAACAATCTTACCATCAAGCCCGCCTTTGGCAGCATTCTTAAGGGCTTCAAAGTTTTCAAAAAAGGCTAAATCTGCCGTGATACCGCCTTCGGGGGTTGCTACAGAGCCGCCCAGCGCTGTCACAAATAACTTTTGCGGTTCATAATCCCCTTTTTCCAAATGCGGGATTACAATAAAAGCCTGTTCACGGCCACGCGCCCAGCCATCCACATGGAATAAATTTATTTGAACATCTTTAAACCCCAATTCTTTAAATTTATCCATAGCCCAGTCGCGTGCGCGGGCTTCGTTTTTACTCCCTGCAAGCCGTGAGCCTATTTCGGTTGTGAGTGAACGGGTAATTTCGTATCCATAGCTTTTTTCAAAAGCAATATCCGTTAGTTTTTGCAAATTAGCGTCGGTGCTTTTAAACCTCTCTGTTTTAATGTTTTTTTGTGTTGGCGTGTTTGTTCCTTGTTTAGGCGCACATCCGTTCATTCCGAGAATAGCCGAAATTGCTACTGTAAATATAAGTGTTTGAAGTTTCATACATGTCCCTTTTTTATCATTACAATAGTGCGCATATACCCAGATTCAAGATAAATTATATTTTTCCCAACAACCACTTGCAAAACAGAGGAAACCAACGCATTTTACAAACGGTAGAAAAGACAAATGGGGAGAATATGTCATTACAAAAATTTAGCGTGCTGCTGATGCTTGCTCTTGTGCTTGGCGGATGTGATGGTGAACTTGCAGAGCAAAAAATACAAAAACAGCCAACTATAATGGCTACAGATATTGGTAAGCGCATAGAGCGCCTTGCCAGTGATGAATTTGAAGGCCGCGAGCCAGGAACCAAAGGCGGTCGTCTTGCCTCTCAATATGTAGCCGATCAGATGAAATCCGCAGGACTTGTTCCAATGGGCAAGAACGGTACATATTTCCAACCTATCACCCTGACTAAAACTACCGTTTTGCCAAATTCTTATATGGAAATCAACGAAGCAGGCGCAAAGCCACTTCGGTATGACTTCATGGAAAACTCTATCTATTGGACGAAGCGCTACCAAGAAAGCGTAAGCGTAAAAGATGCTGATTTGATCTTTGTCGGTTACGGTATTGTTGCGCCTGAATATGGCTGGAATGATTATGAAGGCATTGATGTTAAAGGCAAAACAGTGGTTATGCTCGTCAATGATCCTGGCTATGCGACAAAAGATGTAAATCTATTTAATGGTAGCGCTATGACATATTATGGCCGCTGGACGTACAAGTATGAAGAAGCTGCACGGCAAGGCGCAGCAGCCGCGTTAATCGTGCATGAAACCAAGCCTGCTAGTTATAGCTGGGATGTGGTTTCTAGCTCATGGAGCGGAGCGCAGATAGACCTCGTTCGCCTTGACAAAGGCGCAGGCCGCGTTGCACTTGAAGGTTGGCTGAGTATTGATGCATCAAAAGCTCTATTTAAGCGCGCTGGGTTATTTTTTGATGATTTAAAAACCGCTGCCACTCGCAAGGGCTTCAAACCTGTCCCTATGGGTACATTACAAATGAACGCGCAAATTAACAATACAATTGAAACAACAAAGTCTCGCAATGTTATTGGCGCAGTTAAAGGCACAAAATATCCTGATGAGTATGTTCTTTATATGGCGCATTGGGACCATTTGGGCAATAAGCCTATGGAAGATGGATCAGACGGTATTTTTAATGGCGCCGTTGATAATGCCACGGGTACGGCGGTTATACTTGAGATCGGGCAAGCGTTTGCAACAAAACCTGCTGAACGATCAGCTTTATTCATCGCTGTTACGGCAGAAGAATCTGGCCTTTTAGGCTCCGCATATTACTCGGAAGACCCAATTGTACCGCTTAATAAAACAGTAGCAGGCATTAATAGTGACGCCATTATGCCCTTAGGCCGTACAAAAGACATTGTGGTTGTCGGCTATGGAGCATCCCAACTTGATGATGCACTTGAAAGCATTATCGCACCAAAAGGCATGTATATTACCCCTGATCCAAAACCTGAAGCAGGGTATTATTATCGTTCTGATCATATTAGCCTTGCAAAAAAAGGCGTCCCCATGCTCTATGCTGACAACGGCGTTGACCATGAAATACAGGGTAAAACTTACGGTAAAAATTTTGGTGACGAATATACGAAAGAACGCTATCACAAACCAACGGATGAGTACGACAACAGTTGGGATTTAACGGGCCTTGAGCAAATGTGCGAAATCTTATACGAACTTGGATATGGCTTGGCCAATAGCCAAGAATGGCCAAATTGGAATAAAACGGCAGAGTTTCGCATGCTCCGTGATAATATGATGTCCAAAAAAACTGGAAAAGAAAAATAATTGCAGACTATTATTTGCATGAAATGGGGCAAGCGCTACGCAGCAGAGTATGTCAACCGCCTCTACGGGGCAGTGTTGCGCAATACCAAACGCCCAACGCGGCTTGTATGCTTTACCGATGACGCAAATGGCATTGATGAAAATGTGCAAATCGAGCCTATTCCTGACATCAACCTTCCCCCAGATATTATCAATACGCCGTGGCGTAAACTAACCATGTGGAAATACCCACTGGCCGATTTATCTGGAGATGTACTGTTTTTAGATTTAGACTTGATAATAACAGGCAATCTTGACGCAATGTTTGATTATGAAGCAGGCCAGTATTGCGTTATCGAAAACTGGACACAGCTTGGGCAAAACAATGGCAATACATCCGCATTTAGGTTTCCTGCGGGGAAATACACCCATATTTTTGACCGTATCCAAAAAGACCCACAAAGCGTGCTGAGCAAATACCGCATAGAGCAATTGTATATATCGCGCACAATAGAAGATATGGTTTTTTGGCCAAAAGCTTGGTGCGTTAGTTTCAAACACAGCCTTTTACCCAAATGGCCGCTAAATTTCTTTATTGCGCCCAAACTACCTAAAGACACCCGTATCGTTGCTTTTACAGGAAAACCCGACCAAGACGAGGCCGCGCACGGCGATTGGCCCGTTAAACACTGGATCAAGAAAACCTATAAGCATGTTCGCCCCACGCCTTGGATAGAAAAACATTGGTAATGCCAAAGGTAAGCGACAAGATTGATACAACAATAGGATTGGGTATTTTAAGTTGGCGTGGTTACCGATCACTAGATAACGCCCTTCAAAGCTATAACAGCGAACAATTTTTTAGTCTGTTTGACGATACTATGATTTTTCTTCCTGATCCAGATGTATCTGTTAAAGCTGTTGCGCGAAAATACCCTACTCGCGTAGAAACATCATCTCAAAACTTAGGCATTTTAAATGGCATGGAAGAGATAGCGAAACGTCTACAGACCGAATATATTTTCTTTACAGAAAATGATTGCCCTTTGGTAGAGCCCCAGCACGAAGCGTTAAGACAAATCAATAAGGCTCTAGAATTATTGCTCCGCAATAAGGCATGCATGGCGCGCATGCGTCACACTAGAGATTTTGGAGAACTCTTTGACACTCTTGATAAATATTATAGATATCACCCAAAACCAGACACACTGACAGCTAAGACCCGGCGCTTGATGAGGCCCGAAAAAGCGCGCCGTATTATTGGAACGTCTATCTATGGGGAAGATGCCCCTGCAGCTAAATTCCCAAACTATATATCAAAACCAGACGATGGATTTTACCTTGTGGACACCACCGTAATGCCGTGGACAAATCAATCTATAATCATCAATAGACGTTTCTTTTTACAGACCATAATCCCCTATTGTAAATCTGTTCCGTTTAAGCGCGGAGCCAATGGGTTTCGTAATCTTGAAATTGAGTTAAATCGTTCAAAATTTTGGACCAATTCAGGCTGGAAAATTGCCTGCGGTCTCGGGCTTTTAACCCATGAGCGCCATGAAGATAGAGGCTATACATAATTTATTCCCCTAAAAAGAGAAAACAGTAAATCATCTTTGACAAGTAGTATAGCATGAAACATTATAGCGCAGTAAAGCTGGCAGTAAAACCGATTGCGGAAAAGGGAAATATCATGGGAACAATTTTCAAAGCCATCCACTACGGAACATATACAACAATAGCGGCAACGTTAGTTTTAAGCCTTGGCAGCTTATTAGCCCATGCTGATGGCCCTGCGGGGAGTAAGGGCGACCAAGCGGCAAAATTTCGCCAACTTGGCACCGATTTGCCTACGGCCAATGTGTATCGCAGCGCATCAGGTGCCCCTGGACCTTCCTATTGGCAACAGCAAGCTGATTATAAAATCGACGTGGTTCTTGATGAAGATAAAAGACAAATTATTGCCTCTGAAACCATCACATACACCAACAATTCCCCAGATAGCCTTAATTACCTTTGGGTGCAACTTGATCAAAACAGATTTAAAAATACAAGTCTCGCCCGCTTAAGCGAAACTGCATCAACTTCAGGCACACGCCGTTCAAAATCTGGTGCAGGGGATAGTTTTAGCTATAACGCTCTACGCCGCGCGCAGGCTTTTTCCGATACTAAATATGGGCACCAAATTCTCTCCGTAGTCGATACGAATGGTAAAAAGTTTGATTATACAATCAATGACACAATGATGCGCATTGATTTGCCTGAAACATTGGCACCAAAATCACAAATCGCCTTTAACATTGATTGGAAATTTAATATTATTGATGAGGAAGCAGTTGGAGGACGCGGCGGCTATGAATATTTCCCTGAAACAGATACATACCTATATTTTCTAGCTCAGTGGTTTCCACGCATGGCCGCTTATACGGACTATACGGGTTGGCAGCATAAGCAATTTCTAGGGCGCGGTGAATTTACACTCGAATTTGGTGATTATGAAGTAAACATCACTGTCCCCTCGGATCATATTGTCTCTGCGACAGGCGTTTTGCAAAACCCGCGCCAAGTCTTAAGCCCCAAACAACGCAAACGTCTTGACCAAGCGACAGCTACAAAACAAGTATTTGTGGTTACGCCAAAAGAAGCCTTAGAGAACGAAAAAAATAAAGCAAAAGACACAAAGACTTGGCGCTTTAAAGCCGAACATGTCCGCGATTTTTCATTTGCTTCATCTCGTAAATTCATCTGGGATGCTATGCTGCACGAGCAAGAGAGCGAAGAAAATCCAGTTGTGACGGTTATGTCATTTTACCCAAATGATGCAGAGCCAATTTGGTCGAAATATTCATCGCAAGCAGTCGCCCATACAATGAGTGTATATTCACGGTTCACATTTGACTTCCCATATCCTGTTTCCCAATCAGTGAACACATGGGACCGCGGCGGTATGGAATACCCGATGATTACCTTCAATGGCTATCGTCCGTCAAAAGACGAGAAAACAGAGGAAATCACGTATTCCCGCGCGATCAAGAACTCCTTGATTGGCGTTATTATTCATGAAGTTGGTCACAATTATTTCCCAATGATAGTAAATTCCGACGAACGGCAATGGACATGGATGGACGAAGGCCTCAATAGTTTTGTTGAATATTTAGCAGAATATGAGTGGGAAGAAGAGTTTAACATTTCAGGCGGCTCCGCTAACCCTCTCGACACTATCTCCACTTATATGTCCAGTAGCAATCAAGTGCCCATCATGACGCAATCAGACTCGGTTTTGAAATTTGGCCCCAATGCCTATTCAAAACCTGCCGCCGCACTGACAGTGTTACGGGAGACTGTGCTTGGCCGTAAACTGTTTGACCATGCCTTTAAAGAATACGCTGTGCGCTGGAAGTTTAAGCGCCCTACGCCCGCAGATTTTTTCCGCACTATGGAAGATGCGTCGGGCACAGATCTAGATTGGTTTTTCAGAGGTTGGTTCTTTGGAACAGACCATGTGGATGTCGCCATTAATACCATTCGTGAATATACAATTTCTAGTCAAGACCCCGACATTGAGTTCGGCAAGAACAGAGACGAGTATTGGCGTGATCACCCGGAAAGTATCACCCAAATTCGTAACCGCAAAGAGGGCCGGAAAACACGGGTTGAGCGTATTGAATCGATCAATGATCTGTATAATGATAAAGACAAATACACGGTCACCAACAAGGATAAAAATGCGCACAAAGAATTTCTGGAAAGTTTGAAGGATTGGGAACGCACGGCCTATGAACGCGCTCTTGAAGATGGTCAATATTTCTATTTTGTTGATTTTGAAAATGTCGGCGGATTGGTAACATCTCTGCCTCTCACTATTCATTATGTAAATGGTGAAACTGAAGATCTGATGATCCCCGCTGAAATATGGCGCAGAAACCCTGAAAACATTACGAAATTACTTATCCGAAACAAGCAGATCAAATCGATTGACGTGGACAATTTACACCAAACGGCAGATGCGGATTATAGCAATAATTCATACCCGCAAAAAGTCAGTCAATCACGGTTTGAGCTTTATAAAAACAAGCGGAAAAGTAAAAGTTTAATGGCAGATATGCTGGTTGAGCTTAAGAGTGATGAAGATAGTAAAACGGAAAGTGAAAGCGGTAAATCAGTACCTCTTAAATCATCAAAACCCAATGCACATCAAAAAGAGACAGACAGGCTAACAGATGAAGAAAAGCGCGCCCTTAAGCGCGCCCTTAAAAAATTGATGCAAAAAAACTAATGATAAAGCGGCGCGCTATATTAGCAGGATTGACCGCTGGCGGGCTAGCCCTCGCTAGCACCTCTGCTTTTGCACACCGGCAAATGCAGTCTATTAGTGTGATAAAATGGAACGCGCTTTCAAAAACTTTGACCATAACGCATACGCTGCACATGCATGATGCTGAACAAGCTTTATCAAGACTTGGGCTGTTAAAAAAACCAGACCTTACACCGCTTAGAGCGCGCGCTAGCCTTGCCCTTTATGTGCAAAAACATTTTTTATTACGAGATTTAGACAACCATGACTACGACATCAGTATTATTGGCGCAGAAATCGACAGCAGCTATGTTTATATTTATAATGAAGTAGCGTTAAGCTCTATGCCCAGTGGTTTGATTATCACAAACACACTCTTGCAAGACATTTATCCAGATCAAGCCAATCAGGTGAATGTGACTCTGGGCGGGAAAACAAGCTCATTAATGTTCAGGCTAGGTGATGGAAGCAAAAGAGTACTTGCCTAAAGCCCGTTGCGCAGTGATTCTCATTTCATACTTACGGTTCACCATCTGAACAATTCTCGCTCCTCGCGCGTTCTTTAGCTTTTAAAAAAATTTAAACAAAAATCAAACCATCTAACACAAAGACCATACATCTAGCCCTCCTTTGTGCTCCCGCCTTGTGAAATGCCTGCGCTTACAACGTCGAGTACGGATAGTACAGCGTCGACTATATTAGTCCCAGGCGGGAAAACGGCTTTTGCACCCATTCTTTCGAGGGGCTCTATATCTTCGGGCGGGATGACACCACCAACTATAATCGTAATGTCCGAGCGGTTTTGCCTATCCAAAGATGCGCGCAGTTCTGGCACAAGCGTCAAATGCCCAGCGGCCAAAGATGAGGCGGCGATGACATCTACATTCTTTTCAATACCAAGCTTTGCTGTTTCTTCTGGCGTTTGAAACAACGGGCCAATAACGACGTCAAAGCCAATATCTTTAAAACCTGTAGCAACAACTTTTTGGCCGCGATCGTGACCATCTTGACCCATTTTTGCGATGAGAATTTTAGGTTTTCTACCTTCGATTTCTTTAAACGCAGCCAAGCGTTTTTGCGCGTCTTTCAACGCTGGATTATTGGCATCCCATGCATTTTTATAAACGCCGCTCACCCCCTTTGGCTTGGCGGCAAACCGAGTGTAAGCACTGGCGAGCGCTGCACTAATCTCGCCTACGCTTGCCCTAGCGTGCGCGGCTTTAATACTCAGGGCTAGAAGGTTTCCTTTGCCCGAATTCGCAGCATTCGTTAGAGCATTTAGACTTGCCAGGACTTCTTTGTTGTTTCTATCTTTTTTAAGCTGCTTTAGCCGCTCGATTTGGCCATTACGCACTGCGTCATTGTCGATCTTAAGCAGCGGAATATCAGCTTTTTCTTTACTTTTGTGTTTGTTAACGCCGACCAAGGTTTGCGCGCCGCTATCGATGAGGCTTTGCGTGCGCGCAGCGGCTTGTTCAATGCGCAGTTTTGGCAGGCCAGATGCGAGGGCCCGAGCCATGCCGCCAAGGCTTTCTATCTCGTCCATATGCACGCGCGCGCGCCGCGCCAAATCGTGGGTGAGACGCTCTACATAATGTGACCCGCCCCAAGGGTCAATGCTGGAGCAATGCCCGCCTTCGCCCGCCAAAAACACTTGCGTATTTCTGGCAATACGGGCCGAAAAATCTGTCGGCAAAGCGATAGCTTCATCAAGGGAATTGGTGTGCAAAGATTGGGTATGTCCGTCCACAGCCGCCATGGCTTGAATGGCTGTACGCCCAACATTGTTAAACACATCTTGGGCAGTGAGTGACCAGCCAGAAGTTTGGCAATGGGTTCTAAGCATAGAAGATTTTGGGTTTTTTGGAGTGTATTCTGCCATCATGCCTGCCCACAAAAGCCGCGCCGCGCGTAACTTGGCCACTTCCATGAAATAGTTCATACCAATGGCCCAAAAAAATGAAAGCCTTGGCGCGAAACTGTCAATACCCAAACCGCTAGCAATGCCAGTTTTGACATACTCCGCCCCGTCCGCGAGCGTGTAGGCCAGCTCCAAGTCTGCGCTCGCGCCTGCCTCTTGCATATGATAACCTGAAATAGAAATAGAATTGAACTTAGGCATATGCTTTGCCGTATAGGCGAAGATATCCGCCACGATACGCATGCTTTGAAGGGGCGGGTAGATATAGGTGTTGCGTACCATAAACTCTTTAAGAATATCATTTTGGATAGTGCCTGATAATTGGTCTTGGGCAACGCCTTGTTCTTCGGCTGCAACAATATACATAGCGAGAACGGGCAAAACAGCCCCGTTCATGGTCATAGAGACGCTCATTTTATCCAGCGGAATTTTATCGAACAATATCCGCATATCATAAATGCTATCAATTGCAACGCCAGCCATGCCCACATCGCCAGACACGCGCGGATGATCGCTATCATAGCCTCGGTGGGTTGCTAAATCAAAGGCAACCGAGAGACCTTTTTGACCAGCGGCAAGATTACGGCGGTAAAACGCATTGCTATCTTCTGCCGTTGAAAAACCCGCATATTGGCGGATTGTCCAAGGTCTTTGGGTATACATTGTCGGGTAAGGGCCGCGCACATACGGCGCTATGCCAGGATAGCAATGAGTAAAATCCAGACCAGCACTATCATCGGCGCTATAGGTGGGTTTTATGGCTATGCCTTCAGGGGTGTTCCAAATAGAAGTATTGCCTTCGGTTTTAGCATGTTCATTATTTGCCGCATTTGCCGCAATAGAGCGAAACGGTATTTTTGAGAAATTAGGTAAGCTCATTATCTACCCCCTATCAACGGAGATAAGCACCCATTTTTGGCTTGTTTTATCGCCTGCTCAAAATTACGAGCCTCAATAATATTGCCTGTTCTTGGTTTAATTTTGGGGCGGGGAATGGTTTTAGTTTTGCGCACATCCGCTTTGACAAATTGGTTGATGCCAACTCGTAAAATTTCGCCGTTTTCAATTTTTGCATTTCGCTGTTTTTCCATTTTCTTGACGGTTTTAAAAAACCAATCAAACGCTTTAAACCAGCCGCCACGTGCCTCTATGTTTTGGAAAATATTCCACGATTTTGCGGCTAAATTATGGGTGAGACTTTCATGGGTATAACTACCACAGGCTGGGTCTTCTACATGGCCAAGGTGGCTCTCTTCCATTTGCAGGAGTTGGATATTACGCGAAAGCCTGTGTGCAAATGGGGCTGCTAAATCAGGCACAGTTTCTCCGCCTATATGAGTGAATGGGAGCAGGGTAATTGTGCCAGCCCTGCCGCAAACTGCGCCAAAACAAGCCGCGTTGAGCCGTAGTAAATTGGCCCACGGATCTTCTTTGGCCATCATGCGCATTGAGCTTATAACATGCAAAGACATGGCCGTATTTTTTGCGTCAAACTCACGCGCTATTTGGGCCCAGATAAGCTGTGCGGCGCGAAACTTAACAATATTAAAATGCGCATCTTGATCCGCGGCAAGGCGCACATCGATCATGGAAAGAGCCGTGTCTATATCGTATTTTTCGAGCAAAACCCGCAAATAAGACACAAGCTGAGCGGCCATAAAGGCAAGCTCTTGAGCCGCGCTCGCCCCGTCTTCGTGCAGAGCCGCGCCGTTAATGCAAACGGCTTTCCAGTGGGGCGCATTATCATGTGTCCATGCGGCGATGGACATCAGCGTGTCGTTATCCTTCGGCCCTGGCACATATCCAAGGCTTAGATGAATGTTTTGCACATCAGTATTGTCTTTGAAATATGCCGCAAAAAGAGCCGCTGCGGCATCATTTGGCGAGGGGGTTATATGGATGGGAATGAGGGTTTCATAAACACCAGACAAGAGCCGTTCTATGTCGGCTATGCTGCGCAAGGCTATACCGCATAGCCCGCTTGGGTCAATGATAAGCGAGAGCGCGCTGGCCCCGCCTTTAAGGGCG
Organism: Robiginitomaculum sp.; assembly: GCA_965224735.1. Taxonomy (GTDB): domain Bacteria; phylum Pseudomonadota; class Alphaproteobacteria; order Caulobacterales; family Maricaulaceae; genus Robiginitomaculum_A. Next base: position 2,598,145 of record OZ245059.1, read on the forward strand.
TTCAAAATATCGTGGTTTGCGCCTACAATATCGGGGTGGTCAATCATGGCGCAAATATGCCACGGCCTACCCGCAAGGTGCGGCGTATGCGCTTTGTCAAAGTGTGTTTGTGGCGCTTGGGTAAACAAAGGCCCGCGCTTTATGCCGTCCTCACTCGTGCGCTCAAGCGTATCAAAATCCGCGCCGCGCAAAGCTTTCTCGGCCATATTCTGCCATTGCGACAAGTCTCCACATTCAAACCCACTGGCTAATTTCACTATACCGTCTTGCATACTTGTAGAATACCCAAAAAACTCTATATAACCACATGAAAATCATACTAAGGTGATTTAATTTAAGGACTAAGATGGCTAAAGATAATCCGAACGCTCCGACGCATGAAACAGTCTTGTGCGTCAAGCATTATACGAACCGTTTGTTTTCATTTAGTATCACGCGGCCTGCCAGTTTTCGCTTCCGTTCGGGCGAATTTATTATGATCGGCCTTATGGGTGAGGTGAAGGGCAAAGCCAAACCGATTTTACGCGCCTATTCTATCGCCAGCCCAGCCTGGGATGACAAGCTCGATTTTTACTCGATCAAAGTGCAAGACGGCCCTCTGACCTCCATGCTCCAGCATATCAGGGAAGGCGACACAGTTATGCTCGGACGAAAACCTGTGGGTACCTTGGTTTTAGATGCACTCTTGCCAGGCAAACGCCTGTTTATGCTCTCGACGGGAACGGGCATCGCGCCTTTTGCCAGCCTTATCCGCGAGCCAGAAGTTTATGAAAATTTCGACCATGTTATTCTCACCCATACCTGCCGCGAAGTAGCCGAACTACAATATGGCATAGAGTTTGTGGAACAGGTATGTACGGATCCGCTTGTTGGCGAAATGATTGGTGATAAGCTCCACCATATAACCTCTATCACCCGCGAAGAATACCCGCTTAAAGGCCGTGTTACTGATCTGATTGAAAGCGAAGAATTGTTTGACCATGTTCCGGGCGGTAAATTTGATCCAAAAACCGATCGTGTCATGATTTGTGGTTCGATGGCAATGACGCAAGAATTAAAAGATATGTGCGAAGCGCGCGGCTTTAAAGAAGGCTCAAATTCAAACCCTGCCGATTTCGTCATTGAAAAAGCATTTGTCGGTTAGCTAAAGTTGACCCTAGCGCAAACCTTGGCGTTGTTGCCGTGTGCGCGGGTCACTGCCAAACCCGCCAAGAGACAGTAGGGAAACACGAATGCCAAAACTATCAGAATTTTCCAGAAGTCCCAAATTGTTGTTGTCACGCTTATAAATCAACTCAATGCGTGTACAGTCATCATTGTAGATTAATGAGAGCGTTTGCCTGCGCGTTACACCTTGATCAATATCCCGATAAATCTGGTAACGCGTACTCCAATTATCAATGAGATTTAAGGTAATGCCGCCAGAGACTTCTTCGGTAGGAGCTCGTTTCGTTGCGCTATTGGCTAGGGTTGGCGCCGTTGCAGAATCGAGCCTATAATAACGCCAATACGTGCTCATATATTTGTTATAAATCGAAAATCCAGTATCTAATCTACGAAATGCGTTCTTATCATCATCATAACGCACGCGCGTTTTTGTTGAAAAATGGTTGCCAAGCGTTAACTCAAACATACCGACGATATCAGATTTGTCTTCGCCAATGCCTGAGTTTGGTTTAAAGGCATGCTTGTCAGTGCCGCTATAATAACTTTGCCCCAAAAATATCTGAGCCCGGTTAACGCTACCCCAATCAGCTATAAGCGATGCTCCAACATCTGCACGAAACCCTTCTTGCCATATATCATACCCAGTAGATTTGTTTGTGCTCCATAAAAGAGTTTGGTCAAAATCAATATCAAGCCCGTCTTGAGCCAATACAACATTTGTATTATCACCCGTTATTCCATTAAAAGAAGCATTTTTACCATCACCTATATTTTGAGTAATTTGGACGCGCGGCTCTAATATCCAGTTTACCTTTTCTCCTACCTTGAGAAATGGCCAACGTATATCAACGCCCACTTTACCAAGAACACGCGAGAAATTTTTACTTTGCGCACCATCTGCTTTGAGATTAAAATAATCTATCCTGGCTTGTGCGAATGGTTTTACTTCTATACCTGCAGGTGCTATCCAGTTTTTATACCATTCAAGTGCCGCAGTGCCGCGTGTGTAATCCGTTCCTAATTGACGTTTTAAAACAGTTGTATCAGCATTAAACTTTAACCGCCCGCCAACAACAGGATCTTTGAAGTATTTAGTAATTTCAATTTTTGGCGCAACAACTGGTAAAGTACTATCATTTTCCTGGTAGGAATAAATGCGATGCGGGTTTGCAGGGGTGCGCAAGAGTGACGAGCGCAAACTAACATTGCCAAATGCACTTGCTGAATAACGATAATTCTTGCCTTGTCCTACAACAAAAATTTGCTGCATGAGGCGGCGAGAATCGGCTTGGTAAAGACCAAAGTCGGGTCTAATTTCATCCAAGTCGTAGCGGTCAAGATAATTATCGTCCGTAGCGTAGCCAGCTTCAAAACCCCATTTCCAGTTTTTATTTATGTCAAATTGTCCATTAATAAACAAATGTGAGCGCCATTTATTTGAACGCAAACTCTCGTCTTCATCGCTAAAGAAATCAAGTGGGTCAAAATTTTTACCTTTATTGTCAAAAAAATTGGAGTAGGTGGCACTGCCCTCAAGGTTAATTTCACCCGAGAAGAATTTTTTGCGATATTGCGCTTCTAGCAAGGGGTTAACCTTAGCGTAAATATGAGGCGTTAGTGTAAGTTCGGACGAGGGCGAGAGCGCGAAATAATAAGGCGTACGAATGTTAACCCCTTTATTGCCAGACACACCGCCAAACGGGACAAGCCAACCGCTAGCCCTATTGACACTTGGATCGGGGTGCGCAAGGTAAGGCGTATAAAATAAAGGAATACCCTTAAACTCGAAAACAGCGTCCTTATAACGGATGGATTTCGTTTTTTTGTCTTGGGTGACTTTGCGAGCTTTAAGTTGCCAGCTCGGCTTTTTTGTTTTTCCGTTTTTCACACACGCTTTGCAAGCCGTGTAATAGGCATTATAAAGTTCAACGCCGTCTTTTGTTTGGCGCGCGGCAAATGCAGAAGCCAGTTGCCCGCCTGTGGGGAAACGGGCTAGAAAATTGGTCGCTGTACCCGCTTCTAGGCTATCGGACAATTCTAATTTATCAGCATATTGTGACGAACCATTAGCGTTGATTAAGATAACATTGCCTTCGGCATAGACTTGCCCCGTCTTTAGATAATATATGACTTTATCGGCTCTGATCGTTCTGTCTTGATAGCGGCCATCTACTTGCCCAATCGCAGTGATAACGTCGTTTTTTTGATCGTTGATCAATTCATTTGCTTCTAAATAAATAATATCAGGGTCACGAAAAGGGCTGTCTTTGGCCAGCTTTAGCTCCGCATCTGACTTTACCTTAACGCTAACCTGTGCATTTGCGAACTGGGGCAATAGACATAAAGATGCGCTTAGCAATAGGCTCGCTTTAAAAATTTTGCTAATCAATGCCATCTTCACCCATTAGGTTTGTTTATGTATCTTAAATGATGACTTGCATAGCGCGCCATATGGGGCGCGTCTATGGAAAATCAGTGAAAAGTATGGTTTTTGTATGGAATATTAGAGAAGAAAAATACTGCACCTAGTATCGCCATATTGCGCGTTTTAAGTGTTTTCCAAAACGGATCACTTCGATAGCAGTGCAATACTTTAAACGTGCACCTGACAATTACATTAGAAAGGTATATTTATTTTAGGCTCTATCCGCGCGCGGGATATCCCGCCCAGCGCTTTACGGCTTTCATGACAAGGGAAGATTGTATGCGTGTCACATGAGGCAGGGCGGCGATGGTGCGGCGGTAAATGCGTTCGTACTCGCGCGTATTCTCAGCCGCAACCTTGAGCAGATAATCCGCGTTCCCCGTCATCAGATAACACTCTAATATTTGCGGGCGAGACAATGCCGCTTTCTCAAATGCGGCGAGAATACTTTCGCTTTGGCTCTCAAGCGATACCTCCACATAAAACTCGATATTATAGCCAAGTTTTGCCCCGTTCAAACGGGCTTGATAGCCTTTGATATATCCATCCTTTTCCAAAAGCCCAATGCGGCGGTGGGCGGCAGATGCAGACAGCCCCACATAAGTTGCAAGATTAGCCACGGATTGACGGCAATCTTCCTGTAACGCAAGAAGTAGTTTTTTATCAATTGCATCCATAGTGATATTTTATACTGATAATTACTAAAATAATAGGAAAATATACAAATATATTTCAATTTTCACGCAAAAATGAAGTTTTTTACAATTGCGTAAATGATAGGTATTCAGTCACTACAAACTGCGGAGAAAATTATGCTAATCGGTGTCCCAAAAGAGATTAAAAATCATGAATATCGCGTAGGCCTCACGCCTGAAAGCGTGGTGGAACTCATCCATGATGGCAATAAAGTTATCGTTGAGAAAAATGCTGGCGCTGGCATTGGTGCGACCGACGCGGATTACCACACAGCAGGAGCAAGCATTTCCGCGACTGCAACCAATATTTTCAAGCACGCCGATATGATCGTTAAGGTCAAAGAACCGCAAGCAGGTGAGTGCAAAATGCTCCGCAAGGGCCAAATCCTTTACACATATCTGCATCTTGCGCCCGATCCGGCTCAAACTAAAGCGCTTTTAAAATCTGGCTGTATTGGCATTGCCTATGAAACTGTGACCAGCGATAGCGGCGAGCTTCCGCTCCTCAAGCCCATGAGCCAAGTGGCAGGGCGCCTGGCTATTCAAGCGGGGGCAACGGCACTTGAAAAATCTCATGGCGGGCGCGGTGTATTACTTGGCGGAGTGCCAGGTGTTGCTCCCGCCAAAGTTGTCGTCATTGGCGGCGGAGTGGTTGGTTTTAACGCAGCACAAATGGCCGTAGGTATGCACGCCGATGTAACGATTTTAGACCGCGACCCAGACGTGATGGAAGACCTATCAAACTATTTCAAAGCGTCCGCCAAAGTCGTGCGCTCGACCCCAACCGTATTGGCCGAGCTTGTTAAAACCGCCGATATGGTTGTCGGCGCCGTGCTAATACCAGGCGCGGCAGCACCAAAACTCGTCACCCGCAAAATGCTCAAAACCATGCAAAAGGGCAGTGTTCTTGTGGATGTGGCCATCGATCAAGGCGGCTGTTTTTCCACCTCTAAAGCCACCACCCACGCCAAGCCAACCTATATCGTCGACAACGTCGTCCACTATTGCGTCGCCAACATGCCTGGCGCTGTGGCTAGAACTAGCACCTATGCCCTAAACGCCGTAACCCTAACCCACGCCAAAGCCATCGCACGTAAGGGTTGGAAACAAGCACTGAAGGATAACGCACATTTAAAAAATGGCCTTAATGTAGCTGAAGGTAAGTTGACATATGCAGCGGTAGGCAAAGCGCTAAAAATAAAAACCGTCAACGTGAATGAAGTTTTGGGTTAACCCAAAACCATCGCCGCCGTTTACGTTGACAATCTCATCGTCAAACTTGCCTGCTTTTTGGGCCGCATGGGTGCGGTCTTTGCTTTGCGCTGCATATTCGTCCATGGCTTCGCGTATGGGACTCTCCTAATTATATACAATTAAGTGAGTATGGTAAGTAAGTATGGGGCGCTTTGATGTTTTACCAAGTCCCAATCACGTCACAATTAAGAAAAATATAGATAATCAGTAGTAAACCCTTTAAACTTTTGCGCTACAAGGCTAGGGATAATAATAATTTTCGACAGGCAAGTGCATTCATGAGCTATGGGGCTAAAATCATAACACGGATAATCTCTCTGATTTTTACCGTTTTTCTGGCCACTGCTCATTGCGGATATGCATGGGCGCAAGAGGACAGTGCGGAGTTGGTTATACCACAAATTTCCGAGCAAAGCCTGCAAGCGGATCGAAAGGAAGTGGAGCAAAATAAGGCGTTGGACGCAGACACGAAAGCGGCTTCACTTGATATTTTCAATAAGGCTTTGGGCCGATTAAGCGATGCACAAAATGCGCGCACAAATGCGGATATCTATAAGAAACAAAGACTCGAAGCACCAACGGATATAAAGCGCCTAGAGGTCCAGATACTCGAGACAAGGAGCGCTTTGGAAGATGCGCAAACTAATCTCTCGCAAATGTTCGCCGATTTATCAGTAGATGAAATACAGCAGCGAATGGTGGCTAAGCGCGGCGAAATTGTAAGTCTGCGTGCTCGTATGGAGGAGCTACAAGCAGCGGACAAAGCTAATTTAACGCGCCCTGGACTAGCCCGTATAGAGCTTGCCAGTATTCAGAAGAAAATTGGCGAAATTACCGAGAAAATCCGCGTACAAAAAACGGAAAATTTGACGCCTCTTGATCAAGCCAATAATGCTCTTGCGCTTTCTGTTCTGGCCGTGCGCCAGCAAGGAAAGCTTTTATTGGATCAAGAAATCATCAGCCTATCGGTCAACCGCTCTGTTTTGATAAAAGAAATTGAATTGACGGATTTAAAAATACAATTAGCTGAAAAAAATCTAACGGCGTTGCAAATAAAATCTGGCATGGTGCGCTCTATTGAAGCTGAGCAGCGGTTTAAAGAGGCCAAAAGTGTATATGAAAGCCTTCAAAATACGCATCCATTGCTAGCAACATATGCGCAAGAAAATATGAATTTGGCGCTAAGTCTGTCTAAAAGCATTGATCTCTCGCCAGAGGATTTGCCAATGCACGAGACGCAAATCCGTAATCAGCTTGACCAAGTGGAGGTTGATAATAAAGTTGCGGATCAAATTATTTCCAGTGGTAAAGTTAGCAAAAACTTTGGCGCGCATTTGCGCAAGCTCCGTAAAAAACAACCACAAATCTCCAAAATAAAAGCGCAAATTAAAGACCGTAGCCAAGCCTATGAAGATGCTTTGTTTCAGCGCATCGTCAACCGTGAGGCCTTGCAAAGTTTTTCTGGCACGACTTTAAATGTTGCCTATGAGAAAGCAAATTTTGATACTGGCAAGGTGCCTAGCCCGCCGCTTTCGGAGGAATACGTGCAAATTTTGCGCTCGCTTTATGAAGCCAGACGCGAGCTTTTGAGTGTTCTGGCCTCTGCGACAGATCTGAAATCTCGCCGCCTTGAAAAAGTCAATAGCGAGCAAACAAAGCTATTGGAGAAGGTTAAATCATTGTGCGAGATATTGGATGGCCGTTTGTTATGGCTGCCAAGCACAGAGCCTACCGGGTTAAAATGGCCCCGCAAAGTGGTGAGTGGAATTGGCACCGTTTTTAGCGGCGCAGGCATAAAAATAGCGACTAGCACATTTGGTAATGAAATTAACCAAAATTTGTTTTTTGTGCTTTTTACAATAGTTATTGGCGCTAGTTTTATTATACTTCGTAGGCGCCTAAAGCCTGTAATGGCGGAAATGAATAAACAGGTAGGGCGCGTGCAAGAAGATGGATATCTGCTCACGCCTGTCGCCATTATATATGGACTACTAAAAGCTGCCCCTTGGGCCTTGGGGCTCATGTTTATCGCATTCATATTTGCTATTGCGCCCCATACATCTATTGGTTTGCCCTCAATTGTGCGCACATTTATGGTTTTATCCGCGCTTATTTTGATTCTGACGACAATGCGGGCATGGAGCGAAAAGGGGGCTTTATTTGATCTGCATTACCGTGTGGATTGGGAATTGCGCCGCCGCCTTATTAAGCACATTCCTTGGCTTTTGGTTGCGCAGTTTATCAGCGTTATTTTGATTGGGATTACGGGGAATAATCTAGATTATGATACGGGTGTTTCGGCGCTGGGCGTGCTTGGATTTTTAATTGGTTCCATTGGTATTGCCGTCTTTGCGATAAAGCTTTCATGGCAAAGAACTGGCGTTTTTGAAACATATAGCAAAGATAATGTTGGCATCTATCTTCGGTATGAAAAATGGTTTTTTATTATCGCTATAGCCTTTCCAATTGGCACATCTTTTCTGGCCGCTTTTGGGTATTACGAATCCGCCCGCTTGCTATTATCTCGCTTCTTTATATCCTTTTGCGTGCTCATTATTGCTTATGTTATTCATGGCCTTTTGCAGCGCAGTGTTACGATTGCGCAAAGAAAACTCGCACTTGAAGAAGCGCATGCGCGCCGCGATAGGATTGTTGAAGAACGCCGCGCCAAAGTTGCTGCGGAGGAGCGCGGCGAAATTTCTATTCCTAAAGTGGACTATGATCGTATCGACCTTGAGACTGTAAACCGGCAAACAATTCAGCTCGTCAATGCTGCTGTTTTTATTGGCGTTGCGGTTGTACTCTGGACTTTGTGGCGTAATTTACTCCCTGCGCTCTCTATTTTTAACGAGGTGGAACTGTATAAATACACGTCCGAAGATGGGCAAAAGGCTGCTGCCATAACCTTGTGGAATGTTATGCAGGCTTTGGCCATTGGTTTAGTTGCATGGCTGACCTCACGAAACTTACCTGGCTTTATTGATGTGTTTGTTTTAAAGCGCACCAGCATTGCCCAATCAACCCGTTTTGCATTTACGACTGTGCTTGGTTATATCATCCTCACAATCGGCATTGTGATTGCTTTTAACAAGCTTGGCACCCAATGGTCACAGCTTCAATGGATTATTGCAGCTCTTGGCGTTGGTATCGGTTTTGGTTTGCAGGCAATTTTCGCTAACTTTATTTCAGGCCTCATTATTTTGTTTGAGCGCCCCGTACGTATTGGCGATTTTATTACTATTGGCGAGAGAAGCGGCACGGTAACGCGCATTCAAATCCGGGCTACCACTTTGCTCGACCAAGATAATAAAGAAATTCTTATTCCTAACCAAGAACTCATTAGCGCACATGTCACCAATTGGACGCTTAGTAATGCCATTACGCGCCTTATCGTAAAAGTCGGGGTAGCCTATGGGACAGATACCAATAAAGCACATGATATAATGCTCGCAGTAATCAAAGAAAACCCTAATGTACTTACACATCCAGAACCCAGAGCTTTGTTTTTAGGTTTTGGTGATAGCTCGCTTGATTTTGAATTGCGCGTATTCCTTAAAGACTTTGCCCAGCGCTTTATCGTTAGTCACGAGCTACATATGGCTGTCGATAATGCTCTAAAAGACGCTGGCATAGAAATCCCATTCCCGCAACGTGACCTCAATGTAAAACACCCTGAACAACTAGAGGAGGCTCTAAAGGGTGCGCAAAAAGGTGCAAGAAAAAAAGTGGATGAAGTGAAACCTAAAGCAAAGCCAAAGCCTAAACCAAAAAAAGTTTAGGTCTTAGTATATCTTACGAGAGTATACCTTACGTGTTCATCTCTGGGGCAAAGGCTCGTTGGTATAACCTTTGCCCCAGGGACGCGCAATGATTAATAATTCGCACCAATTGTAACCCAGATTTTTTGTGTATCAGTGGCATGGCCATCAGCACTATAATCTGAAAACTTCAGACCACCATAATAGTGTTTGCCGATTTTTTTTGAAACTTGAAGGTCAATCTCACTACCATAATTTTCACCAATATCGGCTTTGAATTTATGGTAGATCGCATCAAATTTCAAACCTTTCATCAGGCCATCAGCACTGGTTTTGTAAGAGAGAGAGCCGTATAAATCTTTGAGGCCACCACCAGGCGTGCTAAGGAATTTATCGGCCCAGCCGTTGAATTTATGCAACGTTGCCAGCGGCGTTTGAAAACTTGCAACGCCGTTGTCAGATCCTAAAACTTCATAGCCGACTTTACCCGTTAAGCCGTTAGCGCTAAGGCCACCCGATACATGGTAATAGGTGGCTTTATAATCTAGCGGGCTGTCTTTGTAATCGCTTTGGGTTGCAATTTCAGCTTCGTAGAGGGCTGTCATATTGCCATTTGCCAGCTTATATTTGCCATCAAAACGAGCGCCGATAGTTTGACTTGATAAACTGTATATGGGCGCTTCATTGAGGTCGATAAACAAGCCGTAGGCTGTAATATTGCCAAAGCCAAAGCCAGTATATTTTCCGTTAATAACCATACTACTCGTATCAATGTCGCCAAAAGCGTGTTTGTCTGAAAAAATCCGGTTTACATTCCAAACATAGCCACTCGTTATGGTCAGCTCGTTCGTTGGTTTAATAATGCCAGCAACCAAATCATATGTTTGATCGTTTTGCCGCCAACCAACCGTGCCAACAAAACGTTGGTTATCCATATTAAGCCCCAAGCGACCAACAATAAGCGTTGTTTTGTTGATGCCTGTATAAGCAAGATAAGCTTGGTTGATTTCTGTCATTTTTGGATCAACAATGACAGGGCGGTTCGTGCGGCCATTGATTGTGCTGTTATAATCATTATTAAACGCAATCACATTGTCGACTTCAAGGACAACAGAAAAACCTTTGAAAACTTTTGTCCCGTATTTTAGTTTTGTACGCATTGTTAACGCATTCGCATTATCGGCAAATCCGTCTTGCTTAACATTCTCATTACGAAGGCGAAAATTAATACTGGCTTTACCATTTGTAAGAGCGTTGGCAATTGATGTGGCTTCATCACCTGCATAGGCAGGGGCCGCACTAAGTATGGAAAGAGCAGCTACAGAGGCTAAAAGTAGGGTACGCATTATTTGTTTCCTTTTTTGTGTTTATTAGACACACCAAATATATGCTGGCAAATTGTAGAATATTTGACTTAGATCAAAAAGCTTTATGTTTTGAAAGGACACAGTGACGCACTTGCTGGCACGCAAAAAAAACCCTCTCTAAAAAAGGAATTTTTTTTCACACATACTGGCTGTATTAGCGTTTACGAACGATTTGATAGCCAGAGCGTAGCAAATATTTAAACGGCGCGCTAAAGATATGCACAAGCCGCGTGAACGGGAGGACGAGGAAAATAGTCAAACCCAGAACAATGTGCAGTTTGAAAATAATGTTCTCATGCATGATATGCTCTGCTGCGCCGCCTCTAAAGGTGACAATTTTTTGCGCCCATTCGGCAAGCTCTATCATGGAAGACCCATCCAGATGTTTACCTGATTGAGGGATCGTCAAAAGCCCAAGACAGAGTTGCACAAACAATAAGATTAAAATAGCCTTGTCCCAGAAACTAGACGTTGCGCTCACACGCGGATTACTAAATCGACGAATGATGAGAATAACGAGACCGATAAAGCAAAATGTGCCAAAAATTCCGCCTGCTATCATCGCCAACACCTGTTTATGCCCCGCTGAAATGAAAGGTTCATACAGCCAATGGGGGGTTAAAAGACCAATAAGATGGCCCATAAACAAAAGTAATATCCCGACATGAAACAGATTGCTGCCCCAGCGCACTCCTTTACGGCTCATGAGCTGTGACGAGTCTGCTTTCCATGAATAAGGGTCACGGTCATACCGTAAAATTGATCCAAAGACCATCACCCCCACAGCGAGGTATGGATAAATACCAAAGAAAAAACTATTTAAATATTCACTCATCAGTTTGCTCTTATAGGTGAGGGGTGGCCTGCAGCTTTACTCGCGGGCTGTAAGGGCATTGGGCTGCACGTGCTACAATCTGCCGCGCCGCCAAATGCATCTGGTTCTTGCCAATCTTTATCGAGTTCGTCCAAAGTTTGAATATCTGGCAAAGCCGCATCCGTTGCTTTGGCAATCTCCGCTTTGTTTAATTTTACCCCAGATAATTCGGTGATCGCCTTAAAGACGCTCGCATAACCACTTTTTTGCCGCTTTAGTTTCTCGCCGATAGTTGCGATAACGGGCGCAGCTTGCCCTAGGGTTTCCAAGCCTATCTCGGGTTCACAAATAGAGATGAATTCAAGAAAAATAGGCAGATAATCGGGCAATTCTTGGGTGCCAACAATGAGACCTTTTTCAGCATACCGATCAGAAAGATCAATCATAGCTTGGCCGCGAAACCGCGACTCGCCATGCACATGCTCAAACAAATGCAGACAATGTGCTCGCCCTCTATCAAAGAGTTCAACATAGGTTTCTTGAGCATCCATAATATCCATATTGGCAAGTTCGTCCATAAAAGCCGTGAGCTTTTTCAGGGTTTTGGTTTTCAAAAAACCGTCTTCGTCCAGCACTTGTTTAAGCGCGTCCATATGGGAGAGCATTTCTCGATTTGGATATACTAAAAGCCGAGATAATACGCGTAAGCTTCTCATTATTTGTCTCCTAAAGTTTTCACGCCGCCATCGCCAGGTGTTATTACCCCGCCGCGAAATGACCCGCTCATTGTGTTGGAATGCGATTGCGAACCAAATAGGTTGGGACGTTTTTCTTCACCGCCATGACAGCCATTGCCAAAACTAAATCCGCATTCAGAACGGGTTTCAAAGGCAATTTCATGATCAAACGGCCCATCGCCCGCATATTCGCGGTGATTGGTTGGGATAACGAAACGGTCTTCATAATTAGCAATCGCCATCATTTGGTACATGTCGTCCATTGCAAACTCGCTCATGCCTACTTGCTCCAAAAGATCAAGATTGGTAGTGCCATCAACAGATTTTCCGCGCATATAGGCGCGCATGGCAAGCATGCGCTCTAAGGCGGCTGTGACAGGTCTTTCATCGCCAGCCGTTAGCAAATTAGCAAGATATTTAACAGGGATGCGCAGGCTTTCAACATCAGGGATCATGCCTTTACTCCCTTCTTTGCTCTCCATCATACCGTTCTCATGGGCAGCCTGAATGGGGGATAGCGGGGGTACATACCAAACCATTGGCAATGTGCGATACTCTGGATGTAGCGGAAATGCGATTTTCCACTCCATTGCCATTTTGTAAACTGGTGATTTTTTCGCCGCTTCCAGCCAACTTTGAGGAATGCCCTCTGCTTGAGCGCGGGCGATAACAGCAGGGTCATTTGGATCAAGGAACAGATCGCACTGGGCCTGATACAGATCTTGTTCATCTGGCGTAACCGCAGCCTCTTTAATCTTGTCGCTATCATAGAGAAGCACGCCAAGATAACGGATGCGGCCTACGCAAGTCTCCGAACAAACCGTAGGCTCGCCTGCTTCGATGCGCGGATAACAAAAGGTGCATTTTTCTGACTTGCCCGATTGCCAGTTGAAATAAATTTTCTTGTATGGACAGCCCGATACGCACATGCGCCAGCCTCGGCATTTGTCTTGATCAATGAGAACAATGCCGTCTTCTTCGCGTTTATAAATCGCGCCTGATGGACAAGAAGCCACGCAAGAGGGGTTAAGACAATGCTCACACAAACGCGGTAAATACATCATAAATGTATTTTCAAACTCGCCGTACATTTGTTCTTGCATCTCGCGGAAATTATAATCAGCGCGGCGTTTTTCAAACTCACCGCCCAAGATCTCTTCCCAATTCACGCCCCAATCAGGAGCATCTTTGGTCTCACCAGTGATGACAGATTTCATCCGCGCTGTTGGCATTGTTTTGCTTTCTTTCGCGGTCTTCATATGGTCGTATTCAAAGGTATAAGGATCGTAATAATCGTCAATTTCTGGCAAGTTTGGATTGGCAAAAATTTGGGTAAGCAGCCCGATTTTACCGCCAGCCTTAGGCTGTAATTTACCCGATTTAGTGCGTGTCCAGCCACCATTCCATTGTTCTTGGTCTTCCCAATTCCGGGGATAACCAAGGCCTGGCTTGGTCTCGACATTGTTAAACCAAGCATATTCCATGCCGCCTCTGGACGTCCAAACATTTTTACACGTTATTGAACAAGTGTGGCACCCGATACATTTATCAAGGTTAAGCACCATCCCTATTTGCGCGCGAATAGTCATTATTCCGCTCCTAATTTAAGATCAATATTGATAGGTTGACCTTCTTCATAAGCTTCCTCCATCCAATCGACTTTGTTGTCTTTGTTTACTTTACGTACAATCACAAACTCATCACGGTTTGAACCAACTGTGCCGTAATAGTTAAAGCCGTAAGAGAGCTGGGCGTAGCCGCCAATCATATGGGTTGGCTTGATGACAGCTTTGGTCACAGAGTTATGAATACCGCCGCGTTTACCCGTGATGGAATTGCCTGGCGTGTTTATTGTTTTCTCTTGAGCATGATACATCATACTCATGCCTTCGGGAACGCGCTGGGAAACCACAGCGCGAGCCGAAATAGCGCCATTAACATTATAAGCTTCAATCCAGTCATTGTCCTGGACGCCGATCTTCTTAGCATCGATTTCAGAAATCCAGATAATCGGGCCACCTCTGTTCATAGAGAGCATAAGTAAATTATCGGAATAAGTTGAGTGGATACCCCATTTTTGGTGCGGCGTAATCCAGTTAAGGGCAACTTGCGGCATGCTATCCCCGCGCGATTTAATGGCATCAGTAATCGTGCGAGTCGAAATAGGCGGTTTGTAAACGCATAGGGTTTCACCAAAATCGTTCATCCATTCATGGTCAATATAAAATTGTTGCCGTCCTGTTAGAGTGCGCCAAGGAATAAGCTCGTGTACATTGGTGTAGCCCGCATTATAGCTGACATGCTCGTCCTCAAGCCCTGACCATGTTGGCGATGATATGATTTTGCGCGGCTGGGCGCGAACGTCCAAATAGCGAATTTTCTCGTCCTGTTTTGGCCGCGCAAGATGGGTATGCTCACGGCCAGTAAATTCTCCCAAAGCAGCCCAAGCTTTCACGGCCACCTGACCATTGGTTTCAGGGGCAAGGCTTAGGATAACTTCGCAGGCATCAATGGCGCTTTGAATTTTTGGCTGTCCCTTGGAGATGCCTTCATCGCGTACAACCTTGTTAAGCCCGCGCAGAAGATCAACTTCATCACCAGTTTTCCAGCCAATGCCCTTACCACCATTGCCAAGCTTCTCAAGCAAAGGCCCAACGGATGTGAACATTTTATACAGGTTTGGATAATCGCGCGTGACCTCGACAAGGCCTGGCATAGATTTACCCGGAACGGCTTTGCATTCGCCTTTTTTCCAATCTTTTACGCCAAGCGCTTGCCCAAGTTCATTTGGCGTATCATGCATGATCGGTACACTAACCAAATCGCTCTCAACGCCCAAATGTCCCTCGCAAATTTCAGAAAATTTCTGGGCAAGCCTGCGGAAAATCTCCCAGTCAGATTTGCTCTCCCAAGCAGGGTCAACCGCGCGGGATAATGGATGGATAAAGGGATGCATATCAGATGTGTTGAGATCGTTTTTTTCATACCAAGTCGCTGTTGGTAGAACGATGTCTGAGTAAACGGCAGTTGTCGACATACGAAAATCCAATGTCACAACAAGGTCTAATTTGCCTTCAGGAGCCTTGTCGTGCCATTTAACTTCGCTTGGTTTGTTATGGCCAGCATCAGCAATGTCTGGACTCATTAAAGAGTTGGAAGCGCCAAGCAAATGTTTAAGCATATATTCATGCCCCTTGCCAGACGAGCCAAGAATATTTGAGCGCCAGATAAACATGTTGCGCGGAAAATTTTTCTCGTGATCTGGATCCTCGCAAGAAAACTCAAGATCGCCTGAGACAAGCTGCTCAACAACATATTTTTTTATGTCCTTACTGCCTGCCTTGCTCTTAAAACTAAGTGGGTTTTCTTTGAACTGCGGGGAGGAGGGAAGCCAACCCATGCGCTCGGAGCGAATGTTGCAATCAATCAAAGAATAATTATCCCATTTTCCTTTTTCAGCAAGTGGGGAGAGTATTTCATCTACACTCAATTTTTCATAACGCCATTGGTTTGAATGAGCGTAGAAAAAGCTGGTTGAGTTCATTTGGCGCGGCGGACGCACCCAGTCGGTCGCAAATGCGAGCGGTATCCATCCCGTTTGCGGGCGTAATTTTTCCTGGCCCACATAATGGGCCCAACCGCCGCCAGATTTACCGATACAGCCGCACATAATCAATAAATTAATAATGCCGCGATAGATCATATCCATATGGTACCAATGATTGACACCAGCGCCTAAAATTACCATAGAGCGGCCGCGGGTCTTGTCTGCATTTTCCGCAAATTCACGGGCAATTTGGATAACTTTGGCACGGTCAACACCTGTAATAGCTTCTTGCCAAGCAGGTGTGTAAGGTATATTCGCATCATAATCTGCCGCAACATTATCGCCGCCAAGGCCGCGATCAATGGCGTAATTACCCGCCATAAGATCGTAAACAGTGGCTACATAGACGGGTTTCTTGCCTTTAAGGATAACCTTCCGCACGGGCACTTTGCGGACTTGAATATCTTCATGATCGGTGTGGTTAAATAGCTTTTGGTCATGAGGCTGATTGCCAAAATACGGGAAACCAACATCGAGTGCAGCATCCTTCTCGTCAATACAAGAGAGCTGGGCCCAAATATCTTTGCCTGTGGCACGGTCTTTGGCTTCAAGGTTCCATTTTCCTTTATTGCCCCACCGTGAACCGACAGTTCCGTTTGGCGAAACAACAGATTTTGAATGCTCGTCATAAATAACTGGGCACCATTCAGGATTGTCGGCCTTTTTAATTTTCAAGTTACCTGCAAAATCAGAGGCGCGGAGCATGCGCCCTGGTTTGTAATACCCATCTTTCTCTTCTAGCATAACAAGCATAGGCATGTCGGAATAGGTACGGATATAATCTTCAAAATATTCAGATTTTTTACCAAGGTGAAACTCTTTAAACACCACATGTCCCATTGCCATACACATAGCGGAATCTGTACCTTGGCGCGGGTTAAGCCAGGTATCAGATAACTTGGCCACTTCGGAGTAATCCGGTGTGACGGCGACAGTTTTAGTGCCTTTATAGCGTACTTCCGTAAAAAAATGAGCATCAGGTGTACGGGTTTGCGGCACATTAGAACCCCAGGCTATAATATAGCCAGAGTTAAACCAGTCCGCAGACTCTGGCACGTCCGTTTGCTCGCCCCACACCTGAGGGGAGGAGGGAGGTAAATCACAATACCAGTCATAAAACGAAAGACAGGTTCCGCCCATCAAAGAAAGGTAACGCGAACCTGCAGCATAAGAAACCATAGACATGGCTGGAATAGGGGAAAAACCGACAACGCGGTCAGGACCATAGGTTTTGACAGTATAGATATTGGCCGCTACGATAAGCTCGTTCATTTCGTCCCATTCGCCGCGAATAAAACCGCCAAGACCACGCATTTTCTTAAAGTCATTGGCTTTGATCGGATCGTCCATAATGCTCGCCCAAGCATCAACAGGGTCTGGATGAATAACTTTGGCTGCACGGTAAGCTTTGAGAAGACGCGCACGCACAAGCGGGAATTTTAGGCGGGCAGCCGAGTACAAATACCAAGAATAGCTGGCTCCGCGTGAACAGCCGCGCGGTTCATGGTTTGGCATATCAGCGCGCGTACGCGGATAATCTGTTTGCTGGGTTTCCCAGGTCACAAGGCCATTTTTGACGTAAATTTTCCAAGAGCAAGAACCCGTACAATTCACCCCGTGGGTTGAGCGGACGATTTTATCATGCGCCCAGCGGCCACGATAGGCGCGCTCCCACCCACGATGTTCTTTGGTAGTAATGCCATGCCCATCAGCAAATTTTCCATCGATTTTGGAAAAATACGTTAATCTATCGATAAAATGACCCATGATTGGTCTCCTGAAAAATTAGCCTTGATTACAAATATATTTACCGCTCCAGCAAAAGCTGTAACGGCATATCATTGTTAGTTTTATGGGTTTTTCACATATGCGTTCGGACGCAAATAGAACCACCAGTTTATGATAATGCAGAGCACGTAAAATGCTGCAAAACCATACAATGCGTATTCTGGCGTTGTTGCTTTAATTTGCTCGCCAAATACTTTAGGAATGATAAAAGCGCCATAAGCGGCAATCGCAGATGTCCAGCCAAGAACTGGGCCTGCCTGTTCTTTGTTAAACACTTGCGCAATGGTGCGGAAAGTCGATCCGTTACCGATGCCCGTTGCCGCAAACAAAATCAGGAACAAAATCAAAAACGGAACAAAATACTCCTGCGGTGTTGCCGAACCGTAAGCTTGTTTCATGAAATAGGCTACACCTATTGCAGAGGCTACCATTACAATAGAGATGATTTGCGTCACTTTTGCGCCGCCCATTTTATCGGCAATCATACCGCCAACAGGGCGAATAAGCGCACCGATGAAAGGGCCTGTCCAAGCAAACATTAAAGCGGACGGGCCGTCCTGGTTCAGTGTGTTATGGGTCATCACGCCATCAACCATGAGATGTTGGAACCCAAAGACAACTTTTATTGAAAGGCCAAATGCAACCGCATATCCAATGAAGGAACCAAATGTCATGGTGTAGATTATTGTCATGGCCCATGTATGTTTGTTATTGAAAATTTTATACTGATGTTTCAGACTTTGCCCGATTGATCCAGGCAACGCTCGAAGAGCCGCCACGGTCAGGACAATAACGATCGGCAGAACTATCCATTTTGAGACCATCATACCAGAACCGCCAACATTAGCAGGAAGCATAAGCCAAAGACCAAAGGTTGCTGTTACAAGCCCGATCGCAAGCATGCCTAGAATCTTGGCAAAGGCACCTAGCGGGCTTTTTACATGCGGGGAAACATGATCTGCCTTGATATTGTTCATGCCAAACCATGTGGCAATAACAATGGGAATTAAAATAGCCACCCAGATAAACCCTGCATTATGCAAATAAGTATCTGTTCCAGCTGGAATCTTTCCTATCAAAGTCCCTGATGTCGCCTTGAGGGTCATAGCTGTGCCGCCGAACATACCAACAGTCATCACAAGCGGGATAAGAATTTGCATCGTCGTCACGCCAAAATTACCAAGGCCAGCATTCATGCCCAATGAATACCCTTGTACTTTTTTGGGGAAGAAAAACGAAATATTTGACATTGATGATGCGAAGTTACCACCACCAAAACCAGATAGAAGAGCCATGATTTGAAATTTCCAAAGCGGTGTGTTGGGGTCTTGTAGTAAGATACCAGTTCCCAGAGCAGGCAATATCAAAAGCGCTGTTGTCAGGAATATAGTGTTCCGTCCGCCTGCCATTCGGATGAAAAAGGTTGAAGGGATACGCAATGTCGCACCAGTTAAACCTGCGATCGCTGCCAGAGTAAACAGTTGGGGTTTCTCAAACGGATAGCCTAGATTGATCATTTGCACTGTAATAATACCCCAATACAGCCAAACGGCGAAGCCACAGAGTAGGGCTGGGATTGAAATCCATAAATTACGATTGGCAATTTTTTTACCTCCGCCGTCCCATTGAGCCTTGTCCTCTGGGTCCCAAATTTGTAAGTCTTTTGCCATTCTAAATGTCCTCTCTCAAAGTTGCGTGTAAATCTTGAAGTTCTGGTAAGTCTTTCGGCCCGTGCGTGGTCGGGTTATTGCGTTTTTCTGAGCGCAATATTGCAAAGTGCATCCAGATTAGATTGACTGCTACAAGCAGGGCTAAGAGCATAAAGCAGCTCGTCCAGACCCCGATCATGTCATTCATCACCCCAAAAGCAATCGGCATAAAGAAACCGCCAAGACCGCCGATCAGTCCGACCATGCCGCCAACTGAACCCACATGATCAGGGTAATAAACAGGAATGTGTTTATAAACGGCGGCCTTACCAAGACTCATCATAAATCCGAGTATAATTGTTAAACCTATGAAGACCCAAAGCGGAATAGTGAAGTTAAAGGCTATGGGGCCATTAATGCCCTTGACGATGTAATTCGTTGACGGATATGACAATAAGAATAGGGCGGCAAGCGAGACACTAAACGTCCAATACATAACAGATCGCGCACCAATTTTATCAGAAAGCCACCCACCGAGCGCCCTAAAAATCGAACCTGGAAGGGCGTAAACAGCAGCTAAAAGGCCCGCTGTAGCAAGAGGCAATCCATAGGCGCCAATATAAAACCGTGGCAACCAAAGTGCCAATGCAACATAGCCGCCAAATACAAAGAAATAATAAAGGGCAAACCGCCAGACTTGCATATGTTTTAGCGGTGCAAGCTGCTCGATAAAACTCTCATGCTTGATACCCTGTGCCTTGCGTATGCGGTGGACAGGGTCATCTTTGGTGAACAAAAAGAACAAAACGGCAGTCACAATCAAAATTCCCGCATAAACAAGAGCAACAGATTTCCACTGCTCTCCTAGAGCCACCAGTAAAACTGGTGCGCCGAAATTAGTGATAGCAGCGCCAACATTTCCCATGCCAAAAATACCAAGTGCAGTGCCTTGCTTTTGTGCAGGATACCATTTGGAGACATAGGCTACGCCGACAGCGAAAGTACCGCCAGCCAGCCCCAATCCTAATGCTGCGAGCAAACACATCACATAAGAATTGGCCAGCGTGAGTAAAAATACGCCCAAAGCTGTTGCTAACATTGTAAGGGTATATACATATTTGCCGCCAAATTGATCGGCCCAAATACCTAGAAAAATACGGCTAAGTGATCCTGTCAAGATAGGTGTTGCCACTAGTAAACCAAATTGAGTGTCTGATAGGCCTAATTCTGCCTTTATTTTTATTCCAATGATTGAAAAAATTGTCCAAACCGCGAAGCAGACCGTAAAAGCTAACGTAGATGCTGTTAGTGCTGTCGTTTGCTGCCTTGGTGTTACATTTTCTAAAAAATTCATAATTTCACCCTGCAATCAAGTATATCAACCTAAATGTTTCATTAAGTGTGATGCCAGAGCAAAGGATGCATGCATTTGACCTAGGTCAAATTGTCACGATTTTTGGATAGTTGTAGCAATATGTACCAATAAATAATATATCTTATGTATGGGAATCAACATGCAACAAGATCAGACCACCATCCAGATCTTAGAGGTTTTGGGTGATCTTACACACCAATTGCAAAATGAACGCGGTTATACGGCTTTGGTTGTTGATAGTGATGGTGAGATATTCAGTGACGAGCTTCGCGCTCATTATTGTATCACCGACAAAGCCATAAACGATCTTGAAACGCTACTGCGTTCTCAAGATATTCGTAACGCGCCTTGGTCTAAAAAGTTAGGCGCCATTTCCAAGAGCAAAACTAAACTTCTAAAGCACCGAAAAAATATACAGCGCGGTAACATTGAATTTTCTGCGGCAATAAACGCCTATACATATGTATTCATTTATCCAATCATTGATGTGAATATTGAAGCCGCGCTTAATGTAGAGAATGTCAATCCACTTAAGGTTAGTGCCTATTCCAATTTCTTGCAATGGAAGGAACGGACAGGGCGCGAGCGGGCTTGTGTGGCGCATGGATTTTGCTCACAGGTTTTCAAAAACAAAGAATTCACCGAGCGCATGCTTACGATGATAGAAGAGCAGCTCGCTTATAAACGCGCTTTTATGTCCCTTGCGTCCGAAAGACAAAAAAAAGACGTGGAAGAGAGCCTTGGCGGCTATGTTATGGAGGTTCTAGACACTCTGCATACCCAGCTTAAAGACACCCACCACGCACAAGATTTAGAAGCTTTATCTCCAGTGACTTGGTTTGAGCTATTAACGGGAAAAATCGACCGGATGCGCCAAGCCGAGATCAATCTTGGTCGGAGCCTAAATCCAAAAGCGCCGCAGCCAATTGCAATTGCCAATATTGCTGAAATGCCGCCGCGTCTGGAGCGGCATATGCCTATCATTCAGACCTTGCCCGTGTTTTTCAAGATGAGCGACAAAGACCTCACAGACATTTTAAAACACGCCGATATTCGTAATTTTGAAAAGGGAAAACTCTTGTTTATGCAAGGGGAGACTCTCTCGCGGTATTATTTGATCCTAGAGGGATGGGTGAAACTTTATAAAAGCACGGAATCTGGCGATGAAGCTATTTTGCAAATGCTATCCTCTGGTGACTCGCTTATGGAAGCAGCGGTGTTTCTCAATATCCCCTCCCTTGTCAGCGCCCAAATCGTTCAAAACGCGAAAGTCTTGTCCATTCCCGCCCCAATTATTCGCCAAAGCCTGATGGATAACAAAAAACTTGCGCTCAATATGATTGGCGGGCTGTCCATGCGATCCCAAGGGTTCATCCGTCAAATTGAACACTTACGGCTAAAAACTGCGACAGAGCGGGTTGGCTGGTTTTTGCTCAAACTCTGCATGGATCAAAATGGCGGCAGAGGCAATGCAATTAAGCTGCCCTATGATAAATCGACGATCGCGTCTTTTCTTGATATGACGCCCGAAACATTTTCCCGCAGCTTAAAGCGGTTTAAGAATAAGGGCTTTAGCATACAAAATGACAAAATAACGAAGCCTGCCTTCAAAGCGCTTTGCACGTTTTGTGACGAAACTTTGTCAGACACCTGCACCTTCAAAGACCAAGACCGCTGCCCCCAAATCTACCTCATGCATAATTAAACAGACCTTAATGGGTATCACCAATACCGCGAGCAAAAACGCCCCCAGAAAATCCAGAGGCGTTTATTAATTTTAATTTCTAAGCGAGACCTAGAATTTGTAGGTTGCTTTTGCATAGTACTGACCACCATTAAAGCCAAATGGTGATGACTCTGGGTAAAGTTGACCAATATCAAGTTGACCTGGGTTTTCATCTGGATAATTGTTAAACAGGTTAGCAACGCCAACAGTGACGTTTACATTGTCCCTGACATCAGCACCAATTTCAGCATCAATAGTCACTTCGCCGCCTACTTTAGTAACACTTGGCGTACCGTTAGATGGGTATGAACCATTATTGGTATCGGTCCAGCCAGAGTGATAGTTTGCACGAACAAGCCCGCTCCACATACCCCGAGCATGTTTGAAGGCAATATTCCCCTTAAAATTAGGTAATTGGTCTTGCAATGACTGGCGACGTTTTGTGCTTAAATTTGGCCCACGGATAACTTTCGTATCCGTATAGTTCATAGCCAAAGATACAGATGAACTGCCAACGCCTAGATCGACAGGCATGTTAACATTTACATCGATGCCGCGTGTTTTCGTGTCAAAATCATTGGCAAAAAAACCAGCCGCAGTCAAATCTTCAAACCCAGCAAAGTCAGCAGAATTTAGCGTGAAGCCCTCAAATGACGCGCCGTTAACAGCATTAAGAACTTGACTCGTCTGAACACTGGCAGCGTCAGCCACATCAAGCTTACCATCACCATTAATATCAGTCAAACCGATACCCCCTGCGCCTGCAGCAACACCAGCATCAAGACCGAATTTCACCAATAAGTTACGGAATGGTTGTGGATCCGTAAGAGCAATGCGGTCCTTAACATCAATGTTAAACGCATCAATGGTTACAGCAGCGCCGCCAAAATTAAAAGCAAGTCCAGCAGACATATTTTTTGCTTTTTCTGGGCCTAATGAAAATTTACCACCAAGCTGCTTATTTATGAATTGACCAGCAGCACTTGATAGAGGGACAGTGCCTTGGTCAGAAAGTACACCTTGCGCATTAAAGGCTGTTGTCACATTCACGACATTGGCTTGCCCCGCAGTCGGTGCATGGAAACCAGTACTATAGGTACCGCGAACACGAAAATCGTCAGTCACTTTATAAAGGCCGCCAACTTTCCAGTTCGTTGTCGAGCCAATTGCTTTGTTATCATAGTTCGTATAGCGCACAGCAGCTTGTACTGTGAAAAATTCAGTAACATCCGCTTCCAATTCACCATAAACAGCAATATTAGACTGTGAATTAGACGAACTCCTAGTAAAGCCGCCAAACCCGTTTGAGCTTGATGAGAAACCTTGACCATTCGGATAGTCTGGAGAGGGTTTAGCATATGGCCCAATCGCATACGAAGCAGGATCACCAGCCGTGATATCAAACTGCTCTTTGCGGTACTCAAAACCAGTTGCAATGCTAAGATCTGAAGCCCAGCCCTCTATAGGAACACCATAGATCAAATCTAAATTAAATGCTGTTTCTTTTTGTTCATATGCACCAGGCACAAAACTTGTCGGTGTTTTAAGACCAAGAGAAGCGTTAATGGTATTACGAATAAAGAAATCGGTTTTATTGCTACCATACGAACCACTAATGTCATAGCCAAGACCATTACCAAAATCCAATTCACCACGAAAGCCACCTGTAATGGCAATATCGCGATTATCACCACCAAAACGCGGTACAAAGCCGCCCGGGAATAATTTGAGGAAAGAGGTGCAATTTGGATCAGCATTCAAAGCCGCAAGCTCACTCGCATTAAATGTATCCAAATGGCCATCACCGTCCGTATCTGTAATATGGACAACGGGACAAGGTGTTGCATCATTTTGAGTAAGGTCGAGAGTTTTCAGGGTTGCGACGCCGTTATCTTTTGGGCCCTTAAACACACCGCCTCGATTAGTTGGGTTTCTGTAGAAGAAACCACCTTCGACATTACGTGTGGCATAATTGCCAAATGCATAAGCTTCCACATTTTCAGAAAGCTCAATGCCCGTATTGACAAAGAGTTTGATATTGTCTTTAACATCTGGTTGTCCCCAATACTGTGTATAATCAGGGGTAATAGTGTTTACACTTTTATTTTTTGTTGGGAAACCGTGCTCAATAAGATCAGCAGCATCACCACGCTGTACGGCGCGGAATGTACCATTACTTTGTCCATACTCACCCGTAATATTGACAAAACCAGTATCGCCGAGCGGAAGACCTATATTACCAGCAATGCGGTATGTATCGCCATCACCTTTATAGGTTTGGCCATAACGCACTTCAACGCTGCCCCCTTCACGTGAATCATCAAGAACAAAGTTCATAACGCCAGCAATCGCATCAGAGCCATATTGCGAAGACGCTCCATCGCGCAAAACCTCAATTTGTTTAAGGCCAAGAGCTGGGAAAACACCAACATCAACACCTTGCGAGCCATCAGAAATGCCGCCGCCCAAGAATGAGATAACAGAGCCGCGATGACGGCGTTTACCGTTTAAAAGCACCAATGTGTTATCTGGAGAAAGGCCGCGCAAGTTCGCAGGGCGAATAATTGTCGCTGCATCTGAAATAGGCTGTGCGTTTACATTATAAGAAGGAACTGCAGTACGAAGCATATCACCAATATCTGTTGACGCATTGGTTGAAAATTCTGCTGCGCTAATCACGTCAACTGGCGCTGGTGCGTCTGCTGCGGAGCGAGCCTTACGGCGTGTACCCGTTGTGATAACTTCATCAACCTTATTTACGCCATCTTCTTGAGCAAATGACGCCATGCTGAGTGATCCAGTAACCATAAGCGTCGATACGCTCAGTGCAAGTTGTGTTTTAAACGAAAGTATTTTCATGTATAATTTCCCCTTCAAGGTTTTTTCTTTAGTTAGATTTTAGAGTAAATCTAACCCGTCAAAGCCTCTAGCATGGAAGCCGTGACAACAAGTACAAAAATGAATATGTTATAATTTTTCCACGAATTGTGACATTTCGAACACAGGCATATATGACCTTATATTATCCACATAAAGCACGCTTTACGAAAAAATTTACCCTTACTAAAGGTTTAATGAACATATTTATCAATAATTTGCGAAAACCATTGCATCCAAACCGTCAAATCATCGCTTCTTTTGAGATCATAGGTTTGAGGTCATAGGTATGCACGTGCAAAGATAATGGCACTGCTAGCAGGGTATCACTTTATGAAGCTTGTGGTTATTCTGTCATAAAGCATCATACTGTTTTCACCAATAAAGGGCACGAAAATACCTCTTGTCAATATAGAACCCCTTAATATAATTGGGCTATTGAGGGGCTTTTGTTACTTCTATGGTGGCGTGCTCTACCCCGAACCGATCGTGAAGACGCGCCTTAATCGCCTTGGCTGTCGCTTCCACATTGCCTTTACTTTCAATAAGAGCCTCCAGGGTTATCATGGGCCGCTCTTGTGAAATTGACCAAGCATGGATATGATCTACCGTTTTAATTTGCGGAAATTGCTCGTGCATATCAGCACTAATGGTGCGCCTATCCAACCCTTCAGGCGCCCCCTCAAGCAATATATGCGCAGACTGCTTCACCACATACCAAGCAAAGCGCAAGATAATGAGGGCAACCAATACAGAGACGATTAAATCTATAGGCATCCATTTCGTATAATAAATGACGATGGCGGCTATGATCGCAGCTGCAGATCCCAATAAATCACCTAACACATGCAGTGCGGCCGCTTTAACATTCAGATTGTCTTTATCGGCGCCACTAATAATAAAAAACACGCCAATGTTTACAAACAGCCCCGCCGTAGCAACGACCAGCATAGGCAGCCCCATAACCTCTACAGGCTCGGATATGCGCTTAATGGCCTCGATGATGATAAAACCTGCGATAAAAAATAAAGACATGCCATTGACAAAAGCAGCCAAAATAGAGAACCGATCAAACCCAAATGTGCGTTTCCAATCGGCAGGTTTCCGCGCAAGGCGAAACGCAAACCAGGCCAGCCCCAACGACGCGCAATCGGTGAGCATATGCCCAGCATCAGCAATAAGGGCGAGGGATCCAGAGAGCACGCCGCCAATCGCCTCAACAACCATAAACAGACCTGTCAGCAGCGCTGCCCAGCCCATACGGTTTTCGTTTCTTGGATCTGGTGCCCCAGAATGGTAATGATTGTGCCCACACCCGTGCGCGTGCCCATAATTATGTTTGTGACCGATTCCCATAAAAGAATTTAAGCACAGCTTCCCAATAAATACAGTAAAAAAAAGTTAGGGCGCGGTTTCTAAGTTTATTCCCTTAAACTTCAACATAACTCTGTGTTTTGGTGCGGCATTGATCTCGTAGCTAAGATGCACTTCGGACATGGCTATGCGGGTGCTGAGCACATGCACGAGCCGTGGAGGTTTCTATCTCGCCTTGGGCACGGGACAGCTCGCGCGCCCTGCTTCTATGACAGACTCTGAGTATATGTGAAAAATAGCCACCTAAGGCCGTAAGCCGGGCTTGACTTGACGCACGAGGGCGATTAAAGACCGCTTCTTGAACAATTTTGCGTATTTTGCGCATATGACCCCTTTTGGAGGCCCTTATGAAACGTACTTTTCAACCATCAAAGCTTGTGCGCGCACGTCGTCACGGTTTTCGCTCTCGTATGGCAACGAAATCTGGACGTCAGGTTCTAGCGCGTCGCCGTGCTAAAGGGCGTAAACGCTTGTCAGCATAGCAAACAGAGTCAGTGATGACGAAGAAACACCAAAAACTCGGTCGTTTGAGAAAACGGGCCGAGTTTTTATTTGTCGCTAACCGGCAATATGGCCGCTACCAAGCGCGGCCGACTGTTATTGTGCAAATTCGTCCAAACTTACTGCGCGAAGACGGTGTTAACGTCGGGTTTACAGCCACAAAAAGAATAGGTAATGCGGTTATTCGCAACAGGGCAAAACGGCGCCTGCGCGCCTGCGCGCAAGAGCTTCTACCCGCAAATGGCAAGCCTGGACATGATTATGTATTTATCGCCCGCGAAACAACACCAAGCGCAGACTGGCCTGATTTGATAAAAGATGTAGAAAAAGCGCTTTTAAGACTGGCATAAATGGGTATAACGCCCCACATAGACATTTAAACGGCAAAGCAATAAGCCGCATTAGAGGACTGTCATGGACGACCAAAAACGATTTACATTGGCAATGGCATTGTCGGGGCTTATTTTAGCTGCTTATTTTTTCTTGTATTTAAAGCCTGCAGCTGAAAGAACTTCAATCGAAAAGAAAAAAGAAATTGAGGCTCTCAATCAACAAAAATTCGAACAAGTCGTACCACCCCAAGAACGCTCTGCCCTCATTACTGAAGGTACGCGCATTAAAATTGATAGCCCTAAACTCCACGGCTCTTTCTCCACAACGGGTATGCGGTTTGATGATCTCACTCTTAAAGAGTATAAGCAAGAACTTGATCCCAATTCACCTGACGTCATTATGTTTACACCTGAAGGCGCTGAGCATGCATCCTATGTATTTGATAACTGGGTAGCAAACATTGGCGAGAGCGGAAGCGATCATCAGTGGGCCGTTATAAGTGGCACGGTCCTAACTATGGAAACCCCTGTCGTTTTGAAATATACAGCAGACAATTATACGGCGCAGCGTACGGTAAGCATTGATGATCATTATCTTATTACGCTCAAGGATGTTGTCACAAACACATCTAGCAAAGAAATATCTTTGGTGCGTAAAGGCACTGCCAAACAGCATGGTTTGCCAGATGATCTGACGAATTTTTATATTATCCAAGAAGGCCCAATTGCAATTGTTGATGATCACCTTGAAAAAATTAAATATAAGAAACTCGAAAAAAAAACCAAAGTCCAACATCAAGGCAAAGCTGGATGGGTTGGGCTAACCGATAGATATTGGCTCGCCGCCGCCATTGCGCCGCAAGACCAAAATATTACCGCTGATTTTGAAATGGAAATTATACAAGGCCAAAACGTATATGAAGCCAGTTATGCCACAAAGCCAATCACCTTTAGTCCTGGCGAAGCCAAGCAATCAACTGGCTATATTTACGCAGGTGCCAAAGAAAGGATTTTGCTCAAAACTTATGAAACAACACATGGCATTGCACAGATGGAACGCGCCATTGACTGGGGAATATTTCGTATTTTGACCCGGCCTATGTCTTGGGCGCTGACAAAGCTTGGCGCTCTAACTGGAAACTTTGGGTTTGGCATTTTACTGCTAACTTTGGTCGTCAAAATTTTGCTCTTTCCGCTCAACAACAAAGCCTACGCATCCATGGCTAAAATGAAACTCGTGCAGCCAAAACTTAAAAAACTGCAAGCTCGGTACGAAGATGACCGCGGAAAATTGCAACAAGAAATGATGGCGCTATATCGCAAAGAAGGAGTAAGTCCAGTAGCGGGTTGTCTTCCTATGATACCACAAGCGTTCATTTTCTTCGCCCTTTATAAATCCCTGTTTATCACCCTTGAAATGCGCCACGCGCCGTTCATTGGATATCTAAAAGATTTATCTGCCAAAGACCCGCTTTCTATTCTAAACGGATTTGGTGTTTTACCTTGGGACGCTGTTCCAATTGCAGCGATAAGCATTTTAGCTCTAGGGCCGCTTGCAATCATGTACGGCATTACAATGGGCCTTATGCAAACGCTCAATACACCACCAGCAGATAAAATACAGGCACGCCTTTTTCAACTTATGCCTATATTCTTTACCTTCATTTTGGGCAGATTTGCGGCTGGTCTCTTATTGTACTGGGTATGGAATAATTTGCTAACTTTGATCCAGCAATATTACATCACCCGTAAATTTAAGGTCGAGACACCGCTTGATAAATTCTTTGCCAAGTTAAAGAGTAAAGAGACTAAATCTGCCAATGACGGATGATGAGAAAAATAAAGCTTTGATTGAAAGCGGCAGACTACTTTTCGCGCGCTCTACCGAATTTATGCTCAGTGTCGTTGGGCTTGAACATTTACCCAACGCCGATTTACCAGAAGTTTGTTTTGCAGGACGTTCAAATGTTGGAAAATCTAGCCTTATCAACGCGCTGAGCAATCAAAAAAACCTGGCCCGCGCCTCCAACACACCAGGGCGCACGCGCGAGCTTAACTATTTTGATCTGGGTGGACGTATTCGCATGGTGGATTTGCCAGGCTATGGCTATGCCCGCGCTTCTAAGGTGCACATAGAAAGCTGGACAAAGCTAACCCGGCGTTACTTGAAGGGTCGCGCCTGCCTGCGCCGCGTTTTTTTACTAATCGACTCGCGCCGCGGCATAAAAGACCCAGATTTGGAAATCATGGATATGCTTGATGACGCTGCAACGAGCTATCAAATCATATTGACCAAAATTGATAAATTAAAAAAAGGAGAGCGCGCGCGCGTTGAAACCGATACACTTACCAAAATATGCAAACGGCCCGCCGCCTTCCCCACTCTCGTCCCTACATCATCTGTTAAGAAAAATGGGTTATCTCAATTAAAGGCTGAAATTGTTGGTTTAGCATTGCCAGATAATAGGGTATAAAGCGCAGTATGTTAAAACGCCGCAAAAATGATACTAGATGGGCAAGCGCTAAAACTTTGTCCGAAGCTCTGCCTTTTATTCAGCGCTATACGGGTAAAACGATTGTCATAAAATTTGGTGGCAATGCCATGGGCGATGCAAATCTAACCCGCGCTTTTGCCAATGATGTTGTGCTGCTTAGTCAATTTGGCCTGCGCCCCGTTGTGGTGCATGGCGGTGGCCCACAAATCGGTTCTATGCTCAAACGACTTGGTATTAAAAGCGAATTTAAAGACGGACTACGCGTATCGGATTTGGAAACCGTAGAAGTGGCGGAAATGGTTCTCTCTGGCACAATTAATAAAAACCTTGTTGATGCGATTAACAAAGCGGGTGGGCGCGGCGTTGGTCTCTCTGGCAGGGATGCAGGCTTAATTACGGCAAAAAAATTGCATGATGATTTTGGTTTTGCTGGGCACCCAGAAAAAATTGATACAAAAATAATAGAAACACTTGCCCGTTCAAACGACGGATTTATTCCTGTTATTTCGCCCATAAGCGCAGGGGCTGATGGCGAGATTTTTAACGTGAATGCGGATACGGCTGCGGGGGTACTTGCGAGCGCTTTAAACGCAACGCGGCTTATGCTTTTAACCGATATTGAAGGCGTAATGGACAGCAATGGCAATTTACTCACAACCCTAAGCCCCGCCGACGTCGAAGGTCTTATCGCTGATGGCACGGCTAAAGGCGGCATGATTCCAAAACTAAAAACGGCTATAGATGCCTGCCAAGGCGGTGTTGACGCCGTTGTTATTTTGGATGGTCGCCGCTCGCACGGACTATTCGTCGAACTTTTTACAGATCAAGGTGCAGGCACCCTGATTACATAACAAAAATTTATCAAATTATGCATTTAAAACTTCTTATCCTTGCCTTTATGGCTCTCATATTTTCACCTTTCGCAAGTGCGCAAACGGATCAGAGCATACCCGCGCAAAAGCCTCTTACTTCAGAAGAGTCGCCTATTCCAGAAGAGCCCCCTACTCCAGAAGAACATGTATGGAAGATCTGCAATGAGACATCTTTCTTGCTTAGTGTCGCAACGGCCAATGTACCCAAGGGCAAAAGCGGCGCGCCGCTCACTGTACAAGGTTGGCACCGCTTAAGACCTGCGCAATGTAAAGAAATCAATGCTGAAAAAAGAACACCGCGTTTCGTTTATGCCCGCTCTTCCAAGCTTCACCAAGGCGGCATACGTGAGTGGAAAGGCCGTCATGAATATTGCATTGGTGATGTTGATTTTACGGCAAAGACAGATATGTCCTGCGCCCTGCAAAAATTGTCATCAGCTAAGTTTTTGCGCATTATCCCATCAGAACAAAGAACGGTTTTCGTAGAACCTTCCAACTTTGGCAGTAAAGCCGAAACCGCGGGTTTGCAAAGGCTGCTTATGGATAATGGCTATAATATTAAGCGTGTTGATGGCTTTGACGGTAAACAAACGTCTAAAACCCTGAATAAATTCCTTAAAGATAATGATCTTAGCACCACAATAAGTACCGATGAAAAATACGCTGCCTTGACCAAAGACGCGGTCAAAAAAGTTGACAAGATTGGCATTACACTTTGCAATAAAACTAAAGAAAAAATATGGAGCGCAATAGCCTATCAAGGTGATGAGTGGATTGTCGCAAAAGGTTGGTGGCCTCTTGAAGCCCAGCAATGCATCCATCCATATACCAGTTCTTTGAAAAACAAAGAGACCTATATTTATGCACGGAAGGAACAAAGCGAGGGCGCGCTTAGCGCTCAAGATAGAATTTTGAAAGCCTCCACTAAAGAGGGGAGAAATTTTTGTATAGGTGAAGCCAAATTTTCTTCCACACGTCATAAGTTTTGTACGGATCAAGGCTATATATCTGCACGGTTTAAAAAGTTAGAAAACGACAAGGTTGGTGCTAAAATAAATTTCAATGATGCCGACTTTACCACTGGCGTCATAAGCAGTCTGCGCGATTAATGCCGCTTTCACATATAACCGATTGGATATTTGATCTCGACAATACGCTCTACCGTGGCGATGTTGCGTTTTGGGCTCTGATGGATAAAAAAATTACAACTTATATTAGCCGCTATCTGGCCTTGCAGCCAACGAAGGCCAGAATTTTGCAAAAACAATATTTCACGGAGTACGGAACCTCGCTCTCGGGCCTCATGGCCGTTCACGGTATGGATCCAACAAACTTTCTTGATTATGTCCATGATGTAGATTTAAGTATTCTTAAACCCGACCCACGCCTCAGAGAAGGCCTTCTTGCCCTGCCAGGCCGTAAATTTATTTTTACCAATGGCTCGCGTGGCCATGCCAAGAATGTTGGTGAGCACTTAAATGTCTATGATTTGTTTGATGGAATTTTTGCCATAGAAGATGCTGACTATACCCCCAAGCCGCAAAAATCACCTTATGAAAAATTCATAAAAAAATATGATATAGACCCAAAATTCGCTTTTATGGCAGAAGACAGCGCCCGCAATCTAGAAATCCCCAAAGCGATGGGCATGGTAACATTATTGGTAACCTCTGATGAAGATTGGTCCCATGAGCCCGCCGCAACGTGTCCTGTAAGCGGTCGGAATATTCCGCCATTTGTTGATATCCACACAGATGACTTACCAGGCTGTTTACTCGCCTTTATATCAAATTGCCCTCTTGCTCCGTAGGCCACTCGCTATTTAGTCTATCTCTCGCGCATTGCCATTGGCAATATCAAAAAGGCAATATCAAAAAAAGTTGGAAGTAATGATCACATGGTAATACTCCCTTCAAAGCCAAACCTATTATTATTACGAACGCAAATTTACAAACCCTTTTTAATAGAGTATTTAAAGCTATGATTATAACAGGTGTAAAAAAAGTTCTTTTAGGAGAACCTGGTTGGGAATATCATTTTGATCTCACCAAAACTGGCTTTTTGCACTCTTTTTTAGCGGTCATACTTTATATACCGCTTAGTTTTATTATTGCCCGTGCCGCCGTTAAATATAATGACGTACTTGAACATATACCTTATAGCAAAATTACTTTGGTTTTACTTTTTATTGCCCTTAGTTTTCCACTCATTGCTTATATTCTTGTTTCTATTTTCGACAAACAAGCCACGCTTTGTTCTTGGATAATCGTTCGGCATTGGACCATACTTTTCGCGCTAGCCGTAATAGCTGCAGGATTTTCCCTTTATCTAATTGGATTACTTCCTTTTAGTGTCGCATTCTTCATTGGTATGAGTTGCTATATTGGGACGCTCGCCATTGATGTATTTTTAACGCGCCATGTTGCCAATTTTGATTGGATTGGCGCCGTATTTTCTGGCGTTCTCATCAGTGCAACCAATATTATGATCTTACTCTTTAGTCTGAATTATTTATAAGAAACCTTTGTTAAGTACAGCCCCTCAGGTGGCGCTATAGGGCTGCACGCTTTTCTATCGCGCGCCTCTAGCATTGCTTTAACGTGTGCACTCAACAATTTGCCCTGTCCAACCTGAGCAAGTGCGCCTGTGATTGAGCGGATCTGCCGATGCAAAAATGAACGCGCAACAGCATGGATATGAATTTCAGCGCCTACGCGCTCCACCTGTAAATCATCTAATGTTTTCACAGGGGATTTTGATTGACAGTTTTTATCGCGAAATGTTGTGAAATCATGCTCACCAATAAGCACGCCTGCAGCATGGTGCATCGCCTCAGCGTTCATGTTAACAGGAATACGCCAAATGCGCCCTTTATCCAAAGCAAGTTTTGGCCGGCGGTCAAGTATGCGGTAAAGATATTCTCTGCGCACAGCATCAAAACGGGCATTAAATTCAGCATCAACAACTTGCGCGTCCAGTATTGTAATGAGATGATCCGCTAGGTGATAATTTAGGCCATCGCGGACTTTGTCTGCGCGTAAGCCTTTGCGTAAATCTATATGCGCCACTTGTCCCAGTGCATGCACGCCGCTATCGGTGCGCCCTGCGCCAAATACGGTTGGCCGTTTCCCGTCTATCGCTTGGCAAGCATCCGCTATGGCGCCCTGTACGCTTGGTTGATCCTTTTGTACCTGCCAACCCACATAAGGGCTGCCGTCATACTCAACGATAAGTTTGTAGCGTGTCACAAGAGTATCTGTCCCGCCTCGCACGGATGGCCGCGCACATAATCCTCGGCGCTCATTTGGCCTTTGCCAGATGGTTGCACCCGAAGAAGACGAATAGATTTTTCCCCGCAGGCAATCAGCAAATTATCATCCAAGACTGCGCCCGCTGCGCCGCGTTTATCTTCAAGCTGCGCCAAGTGCACTTTTACCCGCACAGTCTTTTTGGACGTTGGTAGCTCGCACCACGCGCCTGGGAACGGAGACAGGCCGCGAATACACCGCTCAAGCTCTGCCGCAGGTTTTAAGAAATCAAGCCGGGCTTCTGTTTTGTCAATTTTAGCCGCATATGTTGGCTCCCCGCTTTGAGGGGTAGGCGTCAAAGCGCCGCGCTCCAACGCTGCTAGGGCTCGCGGCCAAAGCATTGCGCCAATGCGCGCAAGTTTATCATGCAAGCTCCCTGCCGTCTCGTTTCTTGCAAGAGAGATAGTTTCTGACAGCAAAATAGGCCCCATATCAAGGCCTTTTTCCATTTGCATGATTTGCGCCGCCGTCTCT